>NZ_CP073587.1:35000-2847500 GCF_018223345.1 Shewanella yunxiaonensis
GTATAATGGGTCAGCGACTTACATTTAGTAGCGAGGTTAAGCGAATAGCGGAGCCGTAGGGAAACCGAGTGTTAACTGCGCGAATAGTTGCTAGGTGTAGACCCGAACCCCGGTGATCTAGCCATGGGCAGGTTGAAGATTGAGTAACATCAATTGGAGGACCGAACACACGTCTGTTGAAAAAGACGGTGATGACCTGTGGCTGGGGGTGAAAGGCCAATCAAACCGGGAGATATCTGGTTCTCCTCGAAAGCTATTTAGGTAGCGCCTCGAGCGAATACCATTGGGGGTAGAGCACTGTTAAGACTAGGGGGTCATCCCGACTTACCAACTCTTTGCAAACTCCGAATACCAATGAGTACTACTCGGGAGACAGACGGCGGGTGCTAACGTCCGTCGTCAAAAGGGAAACAACCCAGACCGTCAGCTAAGGTCCCAAAGTTATTGCTAAGTGGGAAACGATGTGGGAAGGCTTAGACAGCTAGGATGTTGGCTTAGAAGCAGCCATCATTTAAAGAAAGCGTAATAGCTCACTAGTCGAGTCGGCCTGCGCGGAAGATGTAACGGGGCTAAGCAATACACCGAAGCTACGGGTTCATACTATGTATGAGCGGTAGAGGAGCGTTCTGTAAGCGGATGAAGGTGAAGGGGTAACCCACACTGGACGTATCAGAAGTGCGAATGCTGACATGAGTAACGATAATGGGGGTGAAAAACCTCCACGCCGAAAGACCAAGGGTTCCTGTCCAACGTTAATCGGGGCAGGGTGAGTCGACCCCTAAGGCGAGGCCGAAAGGCGTAGTCGATGGGAAACGGGTTAATATTCCCGTACTTCTGCTAACTGCGATGGAGAGACGGAGAAGGCTAGGCCAGCGCGGCGACGGTCGTCCGCGTTTAAGGTTGTAGGTAGTGTGCTTAGGCAAATCCGGGCACATAATACTGAGGGCTGATGACGAGTCACTAAGGTGATGAAGTGGTTAATGCCAAGCTTCCAGGAAAATCTTCTAAGCTTCAGGTTAGCAGGAATCGTACCCCAAACCGACACAGGTGGTCGGGTAGAGAATACCAAGGCGCTTGAGAGAACTCGGCTGAAGGAACTAGGCAAAATGGTACCGTAACTTCGGGAGAAGGTACGCTCTTGTTGGTGATGAGACTTGCTCTCTAAGCTGACGGGAGTCGCAGATACCAGCTGGCTGCAACTGTTTATCAAAAACACAGCACTGTGCGAACTCGCAAGAGGAAGTATACGGTGTGACGCCTGCCCGGTGCCGGAAGGTTAATTGATTGGGTCATCTTCGGAGAAGCTCATGATCGAAGCCCCGGTAAACGGCGGCCGTAACTATAACGGTCCTAAGGTAGCGAAATTCCTTGTCGGGTAAGTTCCGACCTGCACGAATGGCGTAATGATGGCCAGGCTGTCTCCAGCCGAGACTCAGTGAAGTTGAAATTGCGGTGAAGATGCCGTATACCCGCGGCTAGACGGAAAGACCCCGTGAACCTTTACTATAGCTTGGCACTGAACATTGACCCTGCATGTGTAGGATAGGTGGGAGACTAAGAAGTTGGGACGCTAGTCCTGATGGAGTCGACCTTGAAATACCACCCTTGCAGTGTTGATGTTCTAACCTTGGTCCCTTATCGGGATTAGGGACAGTGCCTGGTGGGTAGTTTGACTGGGGCGGTCTCCTCCTAAAGAGTAACGGAGGAGCACGAAGGTTGGCTAAGTACGGTCGGACATCGTACGGTTAGTGTAATGGCACAAGCCAGCTTAACTGCGAGACAGACACGTCGAGCAGGTGCGAAAGCAGGTCATAGTGATCCGGTGGTTCTGAATGGAAGGGCCATCGCTCAACGGATAAAAGGTACTCCGGGGATAACAGGCTGATACCGCCCAAGAGTTCATATCGACGGCGGTGTTTGGCACCTCGATGTCGGCTCATCACATCCTGGGGCTGAAGTCGGTCCCAAGGGTATGGCTGTTCGCCATTTAAAGTGGTACGCGAGCTGGGTTCAGAACGTCGTGAGACAGTTCGGTCCCTATCTGCCGTGGGCGTTGGAAGATTGAGGGGGGTTGCTCCTAGTACGAGAGGACCGGAGTGAACGAACCGCTGGTGTTCGGGTTGTCATGCCAATGGCATTGCCCGGTAGCTATGTTCGGAATTGATAAACGCTGAAAGCATCTAAGCGTGAAGCGAGCCCCAAGATGAGTCTTCCCTTGGACCTTGAGTCCACTGAAGAGCCGTTCGAGACCAGGACGTAGATAGGCAGGGTGTGTAAGCGTTGTGAGGCGTTTAGCTAACCTGTACTAATGACTCGAGAGGCTTAACCATACAACCCAGATGGGTTTTAACCTTGAATGAATATGAATGCTTGGTTGAAGTAGAGAACGAAGCAGCTTTCCGAATTGACCGAATTTGCTTGGTGACAATAGCATTGTGGTCCCACCTGACTCCATTCCGAACTCAGAAGTGAAACACAATCGCGCCGATGGTAGTGTGGGGTCTCCCCATGTGAGAGTAGGTCATCGCCAAGCGCCTATTTAGTCAGATGCGCAGCGTCTGGCAGTAAGAATTGGGCTTCGGCCCAGTGGGGTGGTAGTTCAGTTGGTTAGAATACCGGCCTGTCACGCCGGGGGTCGCGGGTTCGAGTCCCGTCCATCCCGCCACTAATAGCAAGGCCTCGTCTCACGACGAGGCCTTTTGCTTTTTACTCTCTTGCGTTATCTCTGTGAACTTTCTTATTACTAGCGCTATCGGATTTGTCATAATTTAAATGACACAGTGTGATATTTTTTGCTTTTATTACAACAGTTATGGCGTCATTAGCACTAATTTAGTGCGAATTTTCAGCATATTATTGGATGTGTATCTATTCTTGCCTAGAAATGATTAAAAAATCTTCTGTTACAAAAGATGGCACTTCTTGACGTATGTAATATAACAACACTGTGATTTGCATAGTTATCCGCTAATTTAAAGTCGCTATAATATGCAATCTGAATAAAGGTAATAGATGTGAACTGTAGAGTTGGATGTGGCGCTTGTTGTATTGCGCCGTCAATCACTAGTCCCATTCCGGGTATGCCTGAAGGTAAGCCAGCAGGTGTAAGATGTATCCAATTGGATCAGCATAATCTTTGCCTATTATTTGGCAAGCCTGAGCGTCCTCAGGTATGTAGTCAGTTTCATGCAACTCCAGATGTATGTGGTGATAACCGGGAGATAGCGATATGGTTGATAACCAGTTTGGAACAGCAAACATCTTAACGGTAGGGTGAGCCATGCAATTAACACGTTATACAGATTTTGGCGTGCGCACTCTGATGTATCTCGCCATGCAACCAGAGCGGGAGACCCTGTTCAGGATTGCGGAGATTACAGACGTCTTTGATCTATCGCCAAATCATGTTTCCAAGATAGTGCACCATCTTGGCAAGTTAGGCTATTTGCAGACAGTTCGTGGCAAGAGCGGTGGTTTTCGTCTAGGAATGGCGCCAGAAGCGATTAATGTTGGGCAGTTGGTGCGTTCATTAGAGCATTCGCTGGCACCGATCGACTGTGGCAAGCCTTACTGTCGGTTTGCGCCAGCCTGTAAATTGCAGGGAGTGTTAGGTAGAGCGGTTAAAGCGTACCTCGCGGTTTTGGATCAGTATACGCTTGCCGATGTTGTCTCTAATCGTAATGAATTGGTCGCGTTGTTACCTGAATTTACATTAGCGGATATTGAGGACTAGCATCGCCCACTTTTCGCTTGTCATAGCTGCTTTTTAGCTTCCGTAGCCATGTCGGCTTTTTGCGCGAGTTGCAGCGGCAATAAACTGGATGCGTGCACCAACTGCACGCCTTCTTCTGGCAATTGTTTAAGCTGCTTTTTCAGGAAGGCGATGGTTTCAGGATAAGGGTGTGCGATTAATACCACTTGCCCTTCTTTTCTTGCCAAGTGCACCGCTTCTTTTAATTGATGTTTTAGCGCTGCTAATGATGTTTGGTTATCCAGGAATACCTGGCGTTTCAATAACGGCACATCGTGTGTCTCTGCTTCATCTCCGGCCTTGGTATAGCGGGTTGTGACACTGTCTACGAAGTAAAGATTTTGTTGCTTTAGGACTGACATCAGCCATCCCATGGGTCTATCAAGCTGAGTTAACAGACTGCCCATATGATTATTCGTACCTTTGGCGAAGGGGATGCTTCCGATAGCGTCTTCGACAGCTTGCTTGAACTGAGTTTCTGACATCTGGTTATTCAGACCGCCTGGTCCCATCGTCCTGCCATCCAACGCCTGCATTGGTATATGTACCATGATTTCATGACCTTTAGCGTGCGCAGCTCGGGCCATTTTTTCACCAAGAGGAGTGTGCGGTAATATTGAAAAAGTGATCCCGGGCGGCAAAGACAGTGCCGCTTCATCTGTATGACGATAACCAATGTCATCCATGATAATGGCTAGTTTGGCGGCCATGGTTTGCGAACTAAAGCATAGTAGTATTGAGAGGAGTAATGAGCGCACGCGTCTAATTATGGTTATGGGTTTCAATCCAGCTGATAGCGGCGTCAAACTGATGGTCGTGATTAGGTTGACCGGCAGTTTTGGCTACATCTTTTGCCACTTCCAATGAATTGTCTCCGTTTTCTTGTGTCACTTTTATATCAGGTTCAATCCCCTTGGTGTCAAGCATTTTACCGTTTGGTGTGGTGTATCTGGCGGTTGTCAGCTTAATCATGGAACCACGGTCATAAAGATTTGGGATCAGACTCTGTACCGTGCCTTTGCCAAAGCTTTTTTCGCCAACAACGGTTGCTCGTTGATGATCACGTAAGGCCGCGGTAAGAATTTCTGCCGCAGATGCAGAATCTTGATTGATAATAACCACCAAAGGTACATTTGCTAATAAGCGGCCAGTAGTGGCATAGAAGGTCTCGTTGGCATTGATATAGCGTCCTTGCGTTGCAACGATGACGCCTTGATCTAAAAACATATCGGCAATCGCGACTGCCTGTTCCAGTAGTCCACCGGGATTATCCCTGACATCGATGATCAGACCATTAATCTCAGTTTGCTGCCAATGTTCCAGCCAAGACTTTACGTCCTTAGCGGTATCTTGCTGAAAATGAGTGATCCGCAGATAGCCAATGTTATCGGCCAGTAATTTGGCTTGCACTGAGTGCAAGCGAATATCCGCAGGTTGCAGCGTGACCGTAAAAGTTGAGTTTTGGCGTTTAACCTCTAGCGCAATGGCTTGCCTGCCCTGTGACGCTTGTTTGATGAGATCCAGAACTTGTGGTTGATTGGCTGCGGTGACGCGGTGTTGATTTAAGGTAAATAAGATATCTCCCTTTTGTAGTCCTGCATTAGCTGCCGGTGAGCCTGGGAACGCCGTTTGAATGACTAATTGCGTTTGATCAGGGCTGACTTCAAAACCGAAACCGTAATATTGGCCGCGATTACTGCTCTGGAGGTCATTAGCCTGATCTACGTTGAGGAAGGTGGAATGGCTATCGAGCGTTTTGAATATGCCGTCAATTGCGGCACTCACCAGTTGCTCACGGCTGATCTTGTCGACATAGTAAGTTTCAACGGTTTCAATCACTTCATGCAGCAAAATTAAATCGGAGTGATCCTCTTTCACTGGATGATTGTAGCGCGAATAGCTGGCAACGCTTAAGGAAACCCCAATGATGATCCCTATCAGCAGAATGAGCATATTGCGTATCAATTTTGTCATATGCTCCTCCTGCGATTTATCAGGTTATCGACGACAATATTGGGCGGGGTCGATCGCTTCCCCTTTATGGCGTATCTCAAAGTATAGGCCAGGTTCAGACTGACCACCTGAGCGTCCGACCAGTGCTACTGTTTCACCTTTACGGACGATATCCCCCACATCCTTGAGTAAGGCTTGCGCATGACCGTAAAGACTCATATAGCCCTTGCCATGGTCAACCACCAGTAGCAGACCAAAACCGCGTAACCAGTCGGCGTAAATCACTTTTCCAGGTGCGATAGCTTTAATCGGTTGGCCTTCAGCGGCACCAATCATCACGCCTTTCCAGTTAACATTTCCGGAACGACGACTACCAAAACTGCTGTTCATCGTGCCATTCGTTGGCCAGGAAAGCTTACCGCTAACATTGCCTAGCCCGTCCATTGATGGCATATCCCGCATCGCTTTCATCGCGGCGTCTACCACGCGTTTTAACGAGGCTTCTTCAATTTGTAGCTGTTCAAGATCAGAAGCTTTACTGTTAATGACTCGCTGCAGTTCGCTTAACGTATTTTGTCGCTGTCGCTGCTCCTGCTTTAGCTGTGCGGATTGCGCCCGTTGATCCATCGCCAATTGGTTAAGCCGATCATTTTCCTGTTGCTGTTGCTGCTGCACGGCAACCAATTCTTCACGCGTTTTCTTTAATTCGTTGATCGCATCCATACGTGCTTTGTTCAGCAGGTCATAATAGGCGAGCATCCGCTCAACTGTGGCTGGATCTTCTTGATGTAATAACAGTTTGGTGTAATCGTGGTTACCCGCAAGGAAGGCACTTTTAAGTTGTTTGGCAAGGGTTTGTTGTTGTGTCTTTTGTAGGCGTGCCAGATCTGCTTCTCGCTGATCTAAAGCCATCAATTTCTTCTGGCTGTCTGCCAGTCGTGATTCGGTTTCTGTTACCTGGCGAGCCGCCGTGCCAATCGCTTGTTCATCCTGCTTCAATAGTGACAGCAACTTTTCGCGTTGCTTACTGCTGTCTTGCAGATCATTTTGCTGGGCAGCAATCTGCTGCTGAATTTGCTTCAGTTCCGATTGCCGCCGCTCCAGATCAGATGCCAGTAGCGTTTGGCTGAATATAAGAAAGCCAGCAACAATGCTGGCTTTGGCGATCACATGCTTATGCACCAGTCTGTATTTACTCTTCTGTGTGGATCAAAGGGTGTCCGGTCATTTCCGCCGGTATCTGTTGCCCCAGTAACGTCAGCATGGTCGGCGCGATGTCACTTAAGCGACCACCTTCATCGATATGCGCTTTTCTGCCTACATAGATGAAAGGTACCAAATCGCTCGTGTGAGCTGTATGTGGCTGTCCGGTTGTATCATCTACCATTTTTTCGGCGTTGCCATGATCAGCGGTAATAATGCATTCCCCGCCGACCTGTTGCAGTGCTGATACGACTCGACCGATACAAGCGTCTACAGCTTCACATGCTTTCACCGCCGCGTCGAAATTGCCAGTATGGCCGACCATATCGCCGTTGGGGTAATTACAGATGATGACATCATATTGAGATGATTCAATGGCTTCAACTAGCTTATCGGTCAATTCTGTGGAACTCATCTCCGGTTGCAGATCATAGGTTGCCACTTTCGGTGAGTTAATCAAAATCCGGTCTTCGCCGTTGAAGGGCTGTTCCAGACCGCCATTGAAGAAGAAGGTCACATGGGCATACTTCTCGGTTTCGGAGATCCGTAGCTGACGCATACCGAGTTTTTGCAACGTTTCCCCCAGGGTATTGACCAATTCTTCCTTTGGAAAAGCAATCGGGGCTTTGATATCGGCAGCATATTCCGTGAGTGTGACAAAATTCACCTTACGTACTACGTGGCGCGGAAAACCGTCAAAGTCGGCGTTGATAAATGCGCGGGTCAACTGGCGCGCGCGATCGGCGCGGAAGTTCATAAAAATCAGCGCATCATTATCGTGTAATGTTGCGACTTGACCATTATCTGATATCGCTGTCGCTGCAACGAACTCGTCGTTTTCGTCGCGGTCATAAGCTTGTTGCAACGCTTCAATGGCGTTGTTACAAGTGTATTTGCCTTTACCTTCGGTGATCAGTGCATAAGCTTGAGCAACCCGATCCCAGCGGTTGTCGCGATCCATGGCATAATAACGCCCGATAATAGAGGCAATGCGACCAGTGCCTAACTGAGAAAATAGCGTTTCAAACATTTCCAAGCTCTGTTTGGCACTACGCGGCGGCGTGTCGCGACCATCTAGAAACGCATGCAGATAAACCTGTTTGGCTCCACGTTGTACTGCCATGCGACAGATGGCGGCAATGTGCTCTTCATGGCTATGTACACCGCCGGGCGACAGCAATCCCATAACATGAACCGCGCCATTAGCCTTCACGGCATTATCGATCGCGGCAATCAGTACTGGGTTTTCGAAGAAATCGCCCTCTTCTATCGCTTTTCCAATTCTGGTCAGCTCCTGATAGACGATACGGCCAGAACCGATATTGATATGGCCGACTTCGGAATTGCCCATCTGTCCATCGGGTAATCCGACGTCTGTTCCTGATCCGGAAATCAGACTGTGGGCATACTCAGTATTGAGTTGGTCCAGCACGGGCGTGTGTGCATGGAAAATGGCATTGCTATTGGTGTGCTCAGAATAGCCCCAGCCATCCAGGATCAACAGCGCCAGAGGACCTTTGATTGTCTTCATGTGGATTACCCGTTAACAGTGAAATCAAAATCTAAATGGAAATTGATTAGATGGTACTACAGTCATAGCGCAGGAAAAAAGTCATGGTGAAGCGATTGTCTTGATAGTTTCCCTCTGTTGACCAGTGAGCTTGCCCGCCATTCTGTGGTCGAAACAGCTGCAATCTGCTATGGCTATGGGTATACTCTGCGCTGGTTCTTAGCTGCCCAATAACAATACAGGCTGTCAAAAACATGCAGGAATATATCGAATTTTTTAAAGCTCATCCGGTACTGACACTGGCGTGGGTGGGATTATTTATCGCAGTGCTCGTTACTTGGTTGAAGGGTGCGGTGTCAAAAGTAAAAAATGTTAACGCTCAGGAAGCCACGTTATTGATCAACAAGCAGGATGCCCAAGTGGTCGATGTACGTTCCAAAGAGGAATTTCGTAAGGGACACATTGTTAACGCTGTTAACATTCCGATGGCAGAAATTAAAAATAAAACCAACACTAACCTTGAAAAGTATAAAGCGAAACCCATTATACTGGTATGCAACGCTGGCATGACTTCAGTGCAAGCCGGTGAATTGCTTGTGAAAGACGGCTTTGAGCAAGTATTCAGCCTCAAAGGCGGTATGGGCGAGTGGCAATCCGCCAATATGCCGATATCAAAAGCCAAGCGTTAAATTTTGTCGATGGTCGTTTTCATAACGACTGGCGTCTCGAGCTGTTCCGCTAATCCGGAATAGATAATTCAAGAGATAGTGAAATGAATCACCATCTCCCGCAATAACAACGGCTCATGAAGGCCGGGACCAATTGGATAGGTAGCATTATGGCTGAAGTAGCAAATAACGAACAACAAGCCCCACAGTTCAGCATTCAACGTGTTTATATTAAAGATGTGTCTTTCGAAACACCTAACAGCCCAGCCGTGTTCCAGAAAGAATGGACGCCGGAGATTAAACTGGATTTGGACACCCGCAGCGCCAAACTTGCTGATGATGTCTATGAGGTGATCCTGTCATTGACTGTGACTGCACAAAACGGCGAAGAAGTTGGCTTTCTGTGTGAAGTACAGCAAGCCGGCATCTTTGGTATTTCCGGCCTGACTGAACCACAATTGGCTCATTCACTAGGCGCTTTCTGCCCTAACGTCTTGTTCCCTTATGCTCGTGAAGCTGTGTCCAGTCTGGTCTCTCGTGGTACCTTCCCGCAATTGAATTTGGCACCAGTGAATTTCGACGCACTGTTTGCCCAGTATGTGCAGTCTCGCCAAGCTCAGGCATCACAAACTGAAGCGGCTGAAGCTTAAGTCATGACTGATTCTGCTGAAATCTCGGTGCTTGGCGCCGGTTCTTATGGAACTGCACTGGCGATTTCCCTAGCGAGTAATGGTCACAAAACCGTGTTATGGGGACATGAGCCCGAGCATGTCGCCCGTCTTGGTGCCTCGCGCAGCAACGAAGAGTTTTTGCCTGGCATTCCGTTCCCAGACAGTCTGGTGATGGAAGCCGATCTTGGCAAAGCGCTTGCGGCTTCCCGTAATGTGCTGCTAGTAGTACCCAGCCATGTGTTTGGTGAGGTACTGCGAACTGCTAAGCCACTGTTGCGTAAGGATGCCCGCATTGTTTGGGCGACCAAAGGATTAGAGCCTGATACCGGCCGGTTGTTGCAGGACGTGGCGCGAGATGTGCTAGGCGATGATTATCCGTTGGCGGTACTCTCTGGGCCGACGTTTGCAAAAGAGCTCGCAGCCGGTTTGCCAACGGCGATATCTATTGCGGGTACAGATCCCGAATTTACCGAAGATCTCGTCGGTCTGCTGCATAGTCCTAAAAGCTTGCGAGTGTATGCCAACGATGACTTCATTGGATTGCAGTTGGGTGGCGCCGTAAAAAACGTTATCGCAATTGGTGCGGGAATGTCTGATGGCATCGGTTTCGGTGCCAACGCAAGAACGGCACTCATTACCCGCGGACTGGTAGAGCTCACACGCCTTGGTTGTGCGTTAGGTGCTAAAAGTGACACCTTTATGGGCATGGCTGGCTTGGGTGACTTAGTGCTGACATGCACTGATAACCAGTCACGCAATCGTCGGTTTGGCTTGGCGCTTGGCCAAGGTTGTGATGTGGCAACGGCGCAGCAACAGATTGGTCAGGTGGTTGAGGGATATCGCAACACCAAAGAGGTCTTTACCCTGGCGCAGCGATTGGGCGTAGAAATGCCAATCACCGAGCAGATCTATCAGGTGCTATATCAAGGTAAATCACCACTGGATGCTGCCAAAGAACTGTTAGCGCGTGACAAAAAATCAGAAACGACCGACGACTAATCCCGTTTTTGCCGACAAAAGGATGCCTAATGGCATCCTTTTTTAATCGCGATATTTACGCCGAGGTTTCTGAATTAGCTAACTTACGACGATATATCAGCAGATATAACGCTGGCAGTACAAACAAGGACAATACCGGCGCGGTGATCATGCCGCCAACCATAGGTGCAGCAATTTTCTGCATCACATCATTGCCCGAACCTGCCCCCCACATGATAGGTAACAAGCCAAAGAAGATGGTCGCTACCGTCATGGCTTTGGGGCGTACGCGCATTACTGCGCCTTCAATCAAGGCCGCTTTCAGGTCGCTGACACTTTGATACATACCATTGTCCTGACGATGCTTAATTGCATTGTCCAGATACACTAGCATCACCACCCCAAATTCTGCCGCCACACCGGCGAGCGCGATCATCCCCACCGCGACCGCAACAGACATGTTGTAATGAAGGGCATAAAGCACCCAGGTACTGCCGACCAATGCAAATGGCAGCGATAACATGATCATGCTGGCCTGTAATGCGGAGTTAAAGGTCAGCATCAACAGAATAAAGATGACGGCGAGCGCCATCGGAATAACCTGTTTTAACTTGTCGGCAACCCGCTGCATATATTCATACTGACCGGCAAAACTGTAGCTGTAACGCGGCGGCAGTTTCACTTGGCTGGCCAGAATGGGCTTCACGGTGTTGATGTATTCACCGATAGACGTGCCACTGATATCCACAAATACCCAGGAGATCAGTCGTCCGTTTTCACTTTTGAGCATCGGCGCGCCGTCGGTGATTTCGATATCCGCAAGATTGCGCAGTGGCAGATAGTTACCGGATTTGGTGATGACCGGCAAATCGCGTAACTTTTCAATATTGTCACGTAAATCTCGGGGATAGCGCAGGTTGATCGGATAGCGCTCAGCGCCCTGCACCGATTCGCCAACATCGGCACCACCAATGGCGTAACGTACAATGTCCTGAATGTCGCTCAGGGTCATGCCATAGCGTGAAGCGACATCGAGCTTTGGCGTAATGTCGATGTAACGACCACCGCCAACGCGTTCTGCATATGCCGAGCGAGTATGCGGTTGTTGCGACAAAATGGCTTCAATTTGTGCGCCGATACGTTGTAGTTCATCGACACTGTCACCGGTGATTTTGATGCCAACCGGTGTCTTGATCCCGGTAGACAGCATATCAATACGCGTCTGGATGGGTTGTACCCAGGCATTGGTTAAGCCGGGGACTTTGACCGTTTTCTGTAATTGCGTAATCACGTCTTCCAGTTTGACGCCGGGACGCCATTCCTCCTTGGGCTTCAGCATAATGGTGGTTTCCAGCATCGTCAGTGGTGCTGGGTCAGTGGCGGTTTCTGCGCGGCCAACTTTACCAAATACCCGTTTTACTTCGGGGACGGTTTTGATCAGCCGGTCCGTCTGTTGTAGCAGTTCTGCGGCTTTACCGGCACTGATCCCCGGCAGCGTGGTGGGCATGTACAACAGATCGCCTTCTTCCAGGCTGGGCATAAATTCACTGCCCATTCGGGTGGCGGGATACCAGGCACTTGCGAGCGCCACTAGGGCGGCCAGGATCGTCACCTTAGGAAAGCGCAATACCAGATTTAATGCCGGTTTATAGCCGGCGATTAACACCCGGCTGATGGGGTTGGCCGTTTCAGAAGGAATTTTGCCACGAATAAATAGCCCCATCAGAATGGGCACTACCGTGACTGAAAGTATCGCCGCTGACGCCATAGCAAAGGTTTTGGTGTAGGCCAGCGGTGTGAATAGCCGACCTTCCTGATCTTCCAACGCAAACACCGGTAAGAAGCTCAAGGTAATAATCAGCAGTGAGAAAAATAACGCCGGCCCCACTTCCTTGGAAGCTTCCGCCACTATTTGCCAGTGTTCAGGGCCTTGCGGTGCACGATCATGTTCATGCCGGAAATGTTCCAGATGTTTGTGCATGTTCTCGATCATGACAATGGCACCATCGACCACCGCACCAATCGCAATGGCAATGCCGCCTAGGCTCATAATGTTGGCGTTCACTCCCATGTGATTCATGACGATAAAGGCCATCAGAATCGACATTGGCAGCGTAAAAATGGCAACCAGGGTCGAACGGGCATGCAGCAAAAACAGCAGGCAGACTAAACTGACGACCACCATCTCTTCAATGACCTTGTGGACCAGGTTATCGACAGAATTCTGGATCAGGTGTGAACGATCATAGGTTGGGACGATTTCGACGCCTTCCGGTAAACCAGCTTTCAACTGTTCCAGTTTGGCCTTGACGGCTTTAATGGTTGCCAGGGCATTTTCGCCATAACGCATCACGATAATGCCGCCGACAGTTTCGCCTTCACCATCAAGTTCGGCAATTCCACGGCGGGCCGCGGGACCTTTACGAATGGTGGCAACATCGCGCAGCAACAGTGGGGTTCCGGATGGACTGGCAATACCTAACGGAATTTCACCAAAATCTTTCAGGGTCTGACGATAACCTTTGGCGCGCACCATATATTCTGCTTCCGCCATTTCGACCACTGAGCCACCGACTTCGCTGTTGGCCTTGGTAATGGCAGATTTCACGCTGGCAATGTCTAGCTTATAGATGGCCAGTTTGTCCGGGTCGAGCACGATTTGATAGGTCTGCTCCATACCGCCAACGGTGGCGACTTCGGAAACCCCAGGGACACTCTGTAATTCCAGCTTCAAGTACCAGTCTTGTAAACTCTTGAGTTGCGACAGATCCAGCTTGCCGGTCTTATCGACTAATGCATATTCGAAAATCCAGCCGACACCGGAAGCATCGGGCCCCAGCGACGGCTGGACGCCATCCGGTAGCCGACTACTGATTTGACTCAGGTATTCCAGCACGCGTGAACGCGCCCAATAGATGTCGGTACCATCTTCAAAAATCACATACACATACGAGTCGCCAAACATGGAATAACCGCGGACGGTCTTCGCCCCCGGGACGGCTAACATGGCGGTCGACAACGGATAAGTGATCTGATCTTCTACCAGCTTGGGGGCCTGACCGGGATAAGAGGTTTTGATGATGACCTGCACATCCGAGAGATCCGGCAAGGCATCCAGCGGCGTTTTTTGTAACGCATGAATGCCCAGCACTGCCACAATCAACGCGATGATGAGGACCATCACGCGCTGACGGATAGCCATATCAATGATGGTCTTCAGCATTATGTGCCTCCTGATGCTGGCTGCTCAGACGCATCAAACTGCCTTTGAGACTGGCTTCAGAATCCAACAGGAACTGGCCGGAAATCACCACGTTTTCACCGTCACTGAGACCGTTGAGGATCTGCACCATGCCGCGGCTCATCATCCCTACATCCACCCGGCGTGCGACAAAATCGTTGTCTGCGGTTTTCACAATGACGCGGTTTTCTTTACCGGTCTGGATCAGTGCTTCTTGTGGCACGACCAGCGCATTTTCGTTCGCGCCGCCAAACAGGGATACCTTGGCGAGGGTATTGGGGCGCAGATGTTCGCCTTTATTTGGCAACACGACGCGCACCCGCAGACTGCGGGTCACCGGATCCAACTCGGGATAGATATAATCAATTTTCCCTTGCAGGCCCTTTATCCCCATGGCGGGAATGCTGACTTCCGCCGGTTGACCTACCGCCAGCCAGCTCTGTTCATTTTCAAACACGTCGGCTATCACCCAGACCTTATCCAAATCCACCATTGACAGAATTTCAGTTGATGGCTGCAAATACATACCGTCACGAATATCGAGATTTTTCACGTAACCATTGGACTCGGCATAAAAAGGTACGCGGAATTGCGTTTTGCCCGTTTTAGCTAACTGCTTAATCTGCTCTGGATTTAATCCCAGCAGCTCCAGTCGCGTTCCTGCTTTACGCAATAATTCCTGATAACGGTCGCTGTTACCGGAGCGCTTGAGCGTATCTTGCGCCAACAGATAATCGTCCTGTGCGTTAACTAAATCCGGCGAATAGATTTCGTAGAGCAGTTGTCCTTTTTTAATCTCGTCACCTTCAGATTGCACTGTGAGCTTCTCTACCCAGCCAGTAACGCGCGAGTGAATGTGGGTGATCTGGCTTTCGTCATAGCCGACTTCGCCGACGGTATCGACAAAGCGCCACATGGTTTGTCGGGTGGCTTTGGCGACTTTGAGTGCCAGCGCTTGCTGCATCTGGCCTGACACGTTGACTTGAACCGTATCCTGATGTCCCCCCATCTCCACTTTTTCTAGGGTCATGCCGCAGATAGGACAGGTTCCGGGGGTATCACTGACAATCTGTGGATGCATCGGGCAGACATATTTAATGGTGCCACCGTGAGAGGGCTGCGCTTTGTCGACACTACTGAAGACCTTTTGCACATTGGCCACTTGTTTGGCAGTTGTTGGCTTTACGGACATATCCATCGTCGCGGTTTTATCCTTGCCCTGTGACATGTCCATCTGCATCTTGGCATGATCATCGGGATCTGCTGGGGCCGAGGTCTGTGGTTGTGCCATGTCCATTTGAGGTTTGGCATCTGCATCAGCGTCCTTTTCGACCAGAAACATACCGCAAATCGGACAGCGTCCCGGCTCATGACTCACGATTTGTGGGTGCATGGGACAGACATAGGTTTTCTGGTGCTCTGCTGTAGTTGTAGCACTCGGCTTGGCCGGTGATTGTTTGGGTTCAGTTGCTTCGTCCTTTACCAGAAACATGCCGCATATAGGACAGCGTCCCGGTTTGTCGCTGCGTTCTTGCGGATGCATTGGGCAATAATATGCTCCCTGCGCAGCCGTCGTTGTCTGGTGCTGGTGATCTTGGTGCTCATCGGTAACCGCCAGGGCTTGTAGACTCCACTGTGACCCCGTGGCCAGCGCCAGACTGAGGACGCAAGCCAGGTTTCGACGTGTTTGTTTAGTACTCATATGCCTCATCTCCACCTGCGCCTAAATTTATTGTTGCTGCATGTGCATCGCGTGCATAGCACTGTCACCCTGCGATTGTGCTGGCACCAGCTTCATACCACATTTCGGGCAGCTGTCGCCTTTATGTCCAGTCACTTCTGGATGCATTGGGCAGTGATACACCACAGCATCAGCTTTGGCTTTCACTAGCTTCATGCCACATTTCGGGCAGGAATCGCCTTTGTGTCCGGTCACTTCCGGATGCATTGGGCAGTGATAAACCTCGGCTGTGTCAGCAGCTTTAGTTTGTTGAACGGCTTCACCAGCGTAACTGTAGCTGGTTAGGCCAAGACTTAACATTAGGGCAAAAAACAGGGTAAAAAGGATTTTCATAAGTCACTCCATAGCGGGCAAGACTGAGATCGCTAAGACATCAGTAACAGACCCAAAAATTAATTCAGCTTGTGTTTAGTAGATTTCGGGCACAGGTGTGCCGTAGCAGTTATGCAATGGGGGGTTTTAAACTGGGATTAACGTCAACAGAGTGGAAATGAGGCATAGGGGTTGCAACGGCAACTTCAGGCTGCTTGGCTGTCGGCCAGGAAACGGCTGCCAGAAGAGTACCTGTCACGGATATCACTAAACAATGACCACCTTTACAGAGTCCCTTGCCGTCACAGCAGTGATGGGTTGCAGTGTCGGGAAGCACTTGTGCAACATGGTGCCCATCACAACAGTCGGGAGTCATAGTCTTTTGAGTGTGACAATCCATTGAAGCAGCCATTGGCTGGCTGCTTGTCGCCGACATCATCATTGTGGGTTCTGTAGCATTAGCAGATGGAATCATCCAATGGTCATTAGATAGCAACCCCTGCCCGATAAACGCGAGCATGGTGAGTATCAATCCCATATGACGACGCAGCCGTTGCATAAGATGTCCCAAAATAATGATCGCCTAAATTTTAACACGTCCTAAACAGACTAACTTGATTAAATTCACAATTATCTGAATCTATTCTAAAACTTTAGGCAATCTCAACGCCTATCTTCATGGTTCCTCAATAATTGACCTTGAGTGGTCAGCAAGTTGGCGATAATGCCAGCTTCGCGTTGTAGCGGTAACGTGATGATATTGTTATTGATATCGATGACGTTAACGAATGGTCGTCGCAGATAGGCTTTTGCTGTCGCTGCATCATTCAGGTGGGTAAGTTTAGTGAGACCTGCTTTTTGATCCCCAACGTTTACCTGTAAATGCAGCGGTTCTGACGTGACCCAAGTGCTGGCGTCATCTGCGCTGTAACGAAATAAATTACGGTACCACCAGGAGATTCGAACCTCTGGTCAGTTGTAGCCTGTCGCTGTGGTTTGTATTGGGGAGACCATCAACGCCGCCAAGTTGTAAAACCTCGGGCCATGAGAGTTGTGCCGCTTGCAGTTGTGTGGCGATAAGTACGGTTGATGTCGCGAGAAAGGCGGCGACAGTCGCTGTTAAGGAGACTTTCGTAAACATAGTCATTACTCCAAAATATCGGTAACCAATAATAAGATGTGATGAAGTCGTTTAGACTTAGATACGCGTTATTGATGATTACAGCGAATCTGGAGGCGGAGTTTTTAGGCCGTTGATAACGGTTTGCACACTCCAGCTATTATGGGAAATGGCTTGAGTAGCCGTATCGTCTAGCGTCGCTAAGCCAATGGGGAGTGGTGCCGATATCAAATTAGCACAGTGAGTCACACAGGTTCCTGCCGGGCTACAGTTGGCTGTAACGGCACTGCATTGCCGACCGTGCATTTGTCCCTGACAGCAATGCTTCATTGTCTGCGGCTCAACTAACATTTGGGCAAATGTGTGCTGAGCCACTGGCATCGCCACCGCTTGTCGCGGCGAAAGCGCCTGACTGAACAGCATCATCAGTACAGTGATGGTTAACAGCAAATTTCGCATTATTGGCATGATGTCAGTATGACAAACCTGTTATTAAGAGGCGTTGTATCGGAAAAAGTTGCATTGAAGAAAAAACCTTAACCGGGATTAAATTGAGCAGGATCAAGGAATAATTTTGCGATTAAGCCATTTGCGCAGAATTGCCAAAATAAAAAAATAGTGGGCAGCAATAGATGCGCTAAATTAGCTAAGTTGATTAAGCAGAGTTAGACCTCCGTCGCATTTTAGCTTATTAAGGTCAGATTAATTAAATAAAGTTGGTTTATAATCCGTTTCGGAAAAAGGTATTGTTAAATACTAAAAAAAGAAATTGCATATTCCATATTGGAGAAGAGTGATGAATTGGCGTGCACTATTCAAACCCAGCGCAAAGTATTCCATCGTTTCACTGTTGATTGTCGGTGTAGTGATCGGTGTCATTGGTTACTTTGCCACACAGCAGACATTACATTTTACTAGCTCAGATGCTTTCTGTATGAGCTGCCACAGCCACCATTCTATTCAGAAAGAGTTGATGGCATCGCCTCACGGCAGCAACCCTCAGGGTATCACCGTGACCTGTGAAGATTGTCACTTGCCACATAACCCTATCAAATACCTGATGAAAAAGATCGTGGTATCTAAGGATCTGTATGGCTTCCTGACTATCGATGGTTTTAATACTCAGGCATGGTTGGACGCAAACCGCAAAGAACAGGCAGATAAAGCTCTGGCTGACTTCCGCGCCAATGATTCTGAAAACTGTCAGCACTGCCATACTCGTATTTTCGAAAATCAGCCTGAATCTATGAAGAAGATTGCGGTAACCATGCACAGCATGAACTTCAAGAAAGATCCGGATAAGCGTAAAACTTGTGTGGATTGCCACAAGGGTGTAGCGCATTTCTATCCAAAGGGCTAAGTAATCGTCGCTCTTCATTGAAAGCCGGTGCAGCGCACCGGCTTTTTTTATGTCGTTATCGACTAAAAGCCAACACCTTGTAGGCTAACAGGTCATAAACCTTTATGGCGCTCTGTGGTATTGTTGGCGCATTTAACGCTAGTGAACAAACTGATTGTTGGATTTATGCACAATATTGCTCAAATCATCGCTCAGGAACTGGATGTTCGTGAGCAACAGGTAGCAGCAACCATAACGCTGCTGGATGAAGGTTCTACGGTGCCATTTATTGCCCGTTACCGTAAGGAAGTTACCGGAGGCCTAGACGATACCCAGTTGCGTACCCTTTATAGCCGCCTCGGTTATTTGCGGGAACTGAATGAGCGCCGCGAAGTCATTCTGAAGTCAATTAGCGAGCAGGGCAAGATGACGCCGGAATTGGAAAAAGCGTTGCATGACGCGGATACCAAAACTCGCCTCGAAGATCTTTACCTGCCCTTTAAGCCTAAACGCCGAACCAAAGGACAGATTGCGATTGAAGCCGGTATTGAACCGCTGGCTGAGCAATTGTTTGCGGCTGTGGGGGATCACCATCTCGACCCAGAGCAATTAAGCAGCGCATACCTTAATGCTGACGCTGGCTTTTCTGACGAGAAGGCGGTACTGGATGGTGCCCGCTATATCCTGATGGAACGTTTTGCAGAAGATGCAGATCTACTCGCGAAAGTAAGACGCTATTTGACAGAAAATGCGTTGCTGGAAAGTAAAGTGATCAGCGGTAAGAAGCAGGAAGGGGCTAAATTCCGCGATTATTTTGAACATAGAGAACCCGTCAGTCAGGTGCCCTCACATCGCGCGCTGGCGATGCTACGCGGTCGCAATGAAGGTGTGCTCAGTTTGGCACTAAATGCTGATCCCGGCACTGAGGCTAAAGAAGGCAGTTACTGTGAGCAGATAATTGCCGCGCATCTGGGTTGGCAATTATCTGACTGCGCGGTTGATCGTTGGTTACGAACTGTAGTGACTGCAACCTGGCGCATTAAAATTGCACTGCAGATGGAAACCGAATTTATCGCGCAGATGCGTGAAGCTGCGGAAACGGAAGCTATCAAAGTGTTCGCCCGTAATCTTGGCGATTTGTTGATGGCAGCGCCGGCAGGTGCCAAAGCGACAATGGGATTAGATCCCGGTTTGCGTACCGGTGTGAAAGTGGCTGTAGTGAACGATACCGGTAAGCTGGTGGCTCACACCACCATTTTCCCACATGCGCCACAAAACCAGTGGGACAAGTCGGTAAGAACCTTGGCAACGCTGGCTAACATGCATCAGGTGGAGTTGATCGCTATCGGTAATGGCACTGCTTCTCGGGAAACGGATAAATTGGCGGCAGATGTTATCGCCGCAGTTAAAGAACAGCGCCCACATCTGACCAAAGTGGTGGTGAGTGAAGCCGGGGCTTCGGTGTATTCAGCTTCCGAATTTGCGGCCAATGAATTCCCGGATTTAGACGTGTCACTGCGGGGCGCGGTGTCTATTGCCCGCCGTTTGCAGGACCCGCTTGCCGAACTGGTAAAAATTGAACCCAAATCAATTGGGGTGGGTCAGTATCAGCATGATGTCAGCCAAAGTCAGTTGTCCACGTCACTGGAAGCGGTGGTAGAAGACTGTGTAAACAGTGTCGGTGTAGACGTGAATATGGCGTCGGTTCCATTATTGAGCCAGGTGGCAGGACTTAACCGCACATTGGCAAAAAATATCGTCGATTATCGCGATGAAAATGGCCGCTTCAATAATCGTAAAGCGTTACTTAACGTGCCTCGCCTTGGGCCGAAAGCGTTCGAGCAGGCGGCTGGCTTCTTGCGTATTCATGGTGGCGATAATCCATTGGATGAGTCAGCTGTGCATCCTGAAGCCTACATGCTGGTGGAAAATATCTCGCAAGCCAAAAGCACGCCATTAGCAGCGATCATCGGTAACTCCGCACTGCTAGCCAGTCTGAACCCACAGGATTTCACGACTGCAGATTTTGGGCTGCCAACGGTTACCGATATTCTCAAAGAGCTGGATAAACCGGGTCGTGACCCGCGCGGAGAATTTAAAACCGCGAGCTTTAAAGATGGTGTTGAAGCTATCACCGATCTAAATCCAGAAATGGTGCTGGAAGGGGTTGTCACCAATGTGACTAACTTTGGTGCGTTTGTGGATATCGGGGTGCATCAGGATGGACTGGTACATATCTCGTCGCTCACGGATAAATTTGTGAGCGATCCACACACAGTTGTGAAAGCCGGTGATGTGGTCAAAGTGAAGGTGCTGGAAGTAGACGTACCGCGCAAACGCATTAGTCTTACCATGCGACTCGATGAGAAGGCCGAACCTAAAGTGGTGCAGCCAAAAGCCAATTCGCAGCCGCCTGTGCATAAACCTGCCGCGAAAGCCAATAAGGCCCCTGCACATAAAGCACAGGAAAAAGCTAAGCCGTTAAATGCGGCGATGGGAAACGCTTTTGCTGAGGCATTTGCCAAACTTAAAAAATAGTTCAGCAACCCAAAGCCGAAGTAAATACTTCGGCTTTTTGACCGCTGTCATGCCAATGCCTCTAAATTTGCGGTAGTCAATGGCGAGGTTTGCTGTTGGTAATATTCCGCAATACGGTTACCCAACGCCCGGTAAAAATCGTCAGATTCATCGGGCATTGGATGTTCACTACTGTCTGACGTGGCGGTTTGGCGGTTGTTCAGCGGCGTTGGGTCTACCCGATTACGGATATCTTTGCGATCCAATGCCGGTTTGATAAAGACCGCCGCTAATAGAGATTTCCCCTGCTGCTTTTGTTGCTGGGAACTCTGCTGCTGTTGCTGATTTGATTGTTGCTGTTCATGTACCAGCGTTGCTTGCTTGGCATTTTGTTGCGCGGCATCTGCTGTTCGTTCATTTTGCGCGTTAAAGGCTCTTTCTTCATGGCCTTTAGCGGGCTCTTGTGGCGGGATGACCGGCGGCCGTTGCTGACCCTCAACCCTTGCAGCATCTGTCGCTGGGTTGCTGGTTGCAAGTGGCACTTGTGGATAATTGGAAACAAGTTGCATGGCAAATCCTTTCGGTCATTGCACAAATTGTAAGCAACTATCGGCTGGAATTAAACCCCTTTTCGTACAACCAGCTACGCAAATACCGTAAAAAATCCTCCGGATGGGAAATAAAAGGCGCGTGAGACGACTTGGGTAATATTACGTCTTCGATTTGCGGTGTCACCGGCAACAACGGCACAATTTTTTGCGGTACTAAGCCGTCCAGTCGCCCCCAAACCCTTAACCACGGTAATGTTAAAGAGGATAAGCTGTCACGCAGGTCGACCTGTTTGAGCATAGAAAGCCCCTGAGCGAGGGCGAAAGCGTCGGGCAATGGCTTGGATAGCACCAATTCCTTGAGATGGCGAATATCTTCGCGCGCTGTGTCGCTACCCATCGCCTGGATCGCTAAAAAGCGTTCTACGGTGCGTTGCAGATCCTGCTGCAGTTGCGATTCAAACTGTTGCAGTACCGAGGGCGCAATGCCTGGCCACGCATTATCGGGACGCGCCATAAAACAGGGTGAAGAGGCTACCGTTACTAGCGCTTTGACTTTGTCTGGCCATCGCTGAGCAACGCGTGTCGCCAATAAGCCACCCAGCGACCAACCGATCCAGATGGCATTGCCGGGCAGTTCGGCAATTAATCTCTCCGCCCAATCATCCAAAGTGCCGAACTGAGGTTGGCTGTCACCAAATCCCGGCAAATCAACACAGTAACTTCTATACTGGGGAAGTTGCGTCACCGTTGGCAGGAACACACTGCCGTTAACTCCCCAACCATGAAGCCATACCAGAGGTTGACCATCACCAGCTATGTGGCAAAACAGGGACGATGTCATTAATCACAGCCTGAATTCAATAAAGTGAACAAATTTAGCCCTTTCCTGGCAGGATGCCGGGCGTTAATAGCCGCCAGTTTACCTAATCGTTGTCTGCTGTGTCATCAGCGGCTGCTGTCTGCAAGCTCCGGTATCTGCGACGTCTGCCTGCAAAGTTGTCTGTATCAGACGCCGGTTTGTCTGGGCTGTGGTCTGCCATTAACAACCCCCTGCCGCTACTGTGGCAGTTGTCTGTCCAGACAGCCAATACCGGTGGTGGCTCCTGCGAGTTATCACTCATTGCTGGGACCGTTAATTCCACAAATCAAATACCACGCTCAGTTCGCCGCATTGCCACCGTTGGTGAAGGCACTGGCAGACCGCGTAACACAAGCGCTAAGCGATGAGTTGATCATCTTGCCGCAAGTGCTAGTGCCTGTGCCCCTGCATCCGCATCGATTACGTCAGCGTGGCTTTAATCAGGCCACCGTGATTGCCAAATTATTGGGACAGTACTTACAGTTGCCAGTGGACGAACAACTTGTGCAGCGGCAAACTGAAACATTACCGCAAGCCGGGTTGGACGGGCAGGCGCGCCGAAGCAATTTGCAGGGAGCGTTCCTGGTGACACAGGCGGTGTCGTGGCAGCGGATTGCGCTGATCGATGATGTGGTCACTACCGGAACCACAATCAATGAACTTGCACGTTCACTTTCACCTTGGACCCCTGATTTGCAGGTCTGGTGTCTGGCGCGAGCAGAAGCCCCGGGAATGTGATCCAGATGCCAAGATAATTTAAACCGCCACCTTAAAAACTTAACCTGTAGATGGGGGGACTACAAAGCTGGCTTCATCAGGAGTATCATAAGCCTAATTCTTACCAATTCACTCAGGTTTATCCTGACGGAGCAGGTTTTTCATGATTAGCATTTCTGAATCAGCACAGGCCCACTTTGTCAAACTGCTGGCCGATCAGCCGGAAGGCACTAACATCCGTGTATTTGTTATCAGTCCTGGTACCCCACAGGCCGAGTGTGGCGTTTCATACTGCCCGCCAGATGCCATTGAAAGCGACGATATTGAACTGGAGTTCAATGGCTTCAACGCAATGGTTGATGAAAAAAGCGCTCCATTTCTGGAAGATGCCAGCATCGATCTGGTAACTGATCAGTTGGGTTCACAGTTAACCCTGAAAGCCCCTAACGCTAAAATGCGTAAAGTCGCTGATGATGCGCCGCTGCGGGAGCGGGTGGAGTATCTAATCCAGTCAGAAATCAATCCACAACTGGCCAGTCATGGTGGTCATATTATGCTGGTGGAAATCACTGATGACGGGATTGCGGTATTGCAGTTCGGCGGGGGTTGTAACGGTTGTTCCATGGTCGACGTCACGCTGAAAGATGGCATCGAAACTCAGATGCTGGAGCGTTTCCCTGGTGAACTGACTGGCGTGCAGGACGTGACTGAACATCAGCACGGCTCTCATTCCTATCAGTAACATGCTGCCGAATAAAAATGGCGCCCAAGGGCGCCATTTTTATTCGGCCAGGCTGTGGTTATGCGGGATAATCTAGGATCGCTGCCTGACGAGCTTACCACTGATAAAGTGGTCGCGGTTGACCCAATAATGACCACCGAGTGTCAGTGTGCGCGCCAACATAAATCCGCTAAGTGCAGCCCATAAACCATGATTGCCCCAGTGTTGTAATAACCACCAAATCGGTAAAAATACTCCGAGCGATGCCGTTAACATACTGTTGCGCATTACCGCGCCTTTAGCGGCACCAATATAGACGCCATCAAACAGATAACAGCCAAATGCCAACAACGGCATAAATGTCAGCCAGGGCAGGTAGCTATCCGCAGTGTTGCGTACACTGGCAATATTGGTAAGTAAGGCGACCAGTTGCACCCCGCCGACCATAAACACTAAGCAAAAGCCACAGGCAACCACCAGTGACCAGCCAAATGCGAGTGATACCGCGGCTTTCACCTCATCGTCTCGGCCTTTACCACTCGCCTGACCGACTTCGGCCTCGGCGTAATATGCTATACCGTCAAGGGCGTATGCGATCAGCAACAGTAAATTCAGCAACACTGCGTTAGCGGCGACGATTTCATCACTGATCCCCGCCCCCTTGAAGGTCATAAAGGCAAAGGTTCCCTGGAGACAGAGACTACGAATGAAAATGTCCCGATTAAGTCTTAATAGCTGGGCGAATCCCTGAAGATTAAGCCGTTCCAAAATTGAGGTTAGCGCGATAGATGGCATCTGCTTCAATTCGCAGATCACCACATAAACTGCGACGCCACAGGCGAGCAGATCCGATGCTACCGATGCCAATGCGGCCCCGGCGACGCCCAGATTGAGTCCGAGTACCAGGAATAAGTCCAGCAAAATATTCGCGAGGTTAGCAATGATAAGTTGCCACATCGCCGCCTTGGGTCGCTGCCGCCCTAGCAGCCAGCCGAGTAACACAAGGTTGAGTAAGGCAAATGGTGCGGACCAGATGCGGATCAGAAAATAGCTCTTGGCATAGCTGGCGACTTCTGGACTGGCATTATTCAGGTAATCAGCCAAGGCCCAGATAGGATTTTGTAGCACCAACAGTAGCATCCCTAACCCCAACGCCAGCAGTCCGGACTGCAATAACACTAGCTGCTGTTTACTGCTATCACCGGCACCAAAGGCGTGAGCCGTCAGGCCAGTGGTTGCCATGCGCAGAAATGCCAATAACCAGAACAGCAATGTTATAATGGTCGACCCTAATGCCACGCCGCCAAGAAACCAGGCATCACTCAGATGACCGATAACGGCAGTATCTACCAGTCCCAGTAGTGGCACGGTAATGTTGGACAAAATCATTGGCACAGCCAGCGCCAACAAGCGTCGGTTTTTTTGTCGATCAAACAGGCTGAACAGCATAATTCCCCGGAGGTTGGTAAATGTTAAGTGGTAAACGTGTGTTAGTTGCTTTGGCGCTAATGCTTGCCGCACCCTTGTGTCAGGCGGTGGTCATTCTACAGTACCATCATGTTTCAGAAACCACACCTAAAGTCACCAGCGTGACTCCGGCGCAATTCAAACAGCAGATGCAGTATCTGGCAGAGAATGGATTCAAGGTTGTACCGTTAACAACGGTTGTTGACACCATTAAAAAAGGTGAGGATTTGCCGGTCAAAACCGTGGCCATTACCTTCGACGATGGTTATCGGAGTATTTTTGAAACCGCGCGTCCAATCCTTAAATCTTATGGATTTCCTTATACTTTGTTTGTGTCGATAGCACCCACCGCAAAAGGTTACCGTGAAATGATGAGCTGGCAACAATTGCAGCAACTCGCGAAAGAGGGGGTAACCATTGCTAACCATAGCTATGGTCATGAACATCTTATTCGTAAACTCCCCGGTGAAACCGAGTCGCAGTGGCTCGCCCGAGTGAAGCAAAATATTCTTGATACTGAAGCTGAGTTGAAAGCCAGAACCGGGCAGGATGTCAAAATGCTGGCCTATCCCTACGGTGAGTACAATACCGCATTGCAACAACTGTTGACCCAATTAGGCTATGTTGGCTTTGGTCAGCAATCCGGTGCAGCGGGCCCTTATTCAGAGTTGACCGCGTTACCAAGATTTCCCGCCGCGGGAGTCTATGCCGAAATGAATACGCTAAAGGTTAAACTGCTTGCACGCAATATGCCGGTGGTCAGCAGTTCTCCAACCAATCCAGAACTGGCTGCGGGTCAATGGCAACCGCAATTGCGTGTAACCTTAAAACTCGATGATATCAATCCATCGCAGATGTTATGTTATTTGCCGGGGCAGCCCGCTACTGCACCGCAATGGTTAACCAACGATACCTTTATGATCCAGGCACAGAAGCCTCTGCCAGCAGGTCGCTCGCGTTATAACTGTACCGTACCCAGCAAGCAGGGGAGCGGTTATTACTGGTTTTCGCAAGCGTGGGTCCGGCCGGATGATCGGGGACAGTGGTTAGCGGAATAACCAGATTGCAATTACCTGATTGTTATTAATGACCCAATTATCGGGAAAGCGTCATAAAACGGCGATAGGATGGCGGCTTAAGACTTGCTCCAACGTGCGGGTTTTAGGCATCATATGCAGATCATAATATTTCGCTAATAATTGGCCATTATGCTGAGCGGCGAAATGTCAGAGACCTATTGTTAAGGTTCGGGAGTATATCGTTGATTTCTGTAGTAATACCTGCCAAAGATGAAGCTGGCAACATCGGTCCGCTAATGGATGAAATATGTCAATCACTGAATGGTCTGTGCGATTTTGAAATTCTGGTGGTCGATGATGGCAGCAGTGACGGTACTGCTCAGGAAGTTATCGACACCGCGAATAAAAATCATTGCAGTGCCAAGGCGATTGTTCATAACCGTAGTACCGGACAGAGTACCGCTGTCGCTACCGGGGTTCGCCAGGCATCTGGGAAGTATATTGTGACGCTGGATGCCGATGGCCAAAATGATCCCGCTGATATCCCGGCGATGCTGAAATTGACCGAAAATATTACTGCTGAACATTTTTGTATCGCTGGCTATCGTAAAAACCGCAAAGACACTGCCTGGAAACGCTTCCAATCTCGATTTGCTAACAAAGTTCGCGATGCCATGTTGCACGACGGGGTGCCAGACACCGGTTGTGGTCTGAAACTGTTTCCGCGCGAGACTTTTTTAAGGTTGCCATATTTTAATCACATGCACCGTTATATTCCTGCATTGGTAAGATGTCTTGGTGGCGAAGTCTATATCTCGGTAGTGCATCATCGTGATCGTGGCGTCGGTGTTTCCAAGTACACCGCCTGGAATAGAATGTGGGTTGGCATTGTCGACATTCTGGGGGTGATGTGGCTTATCCGCAGAGCAAAAATAGCAGAGATTAAACGCATTGATAGCACCCAATAATGGACTCAAGCGGCTGGCTAAGGCCGGTGTCGTCGTTGTCATTTTATTGTTACTGACCTGGGCGGTAAAAGAAGGGTGGTTTGAACACCTGACCGATAGTAACTGGGTCGCACGCTTTGTGAAAACTAATGGGCTTTACGGCTGGGGTATTCTATTACTCGCCGGCGGCTTTTTCACCGCAGTTGGCGGCCCACGTCAGGTCATTGCCTTTGTCTTTGGCTTTGCCATCGGAGGCTGGCAAGGCGCGCTATATTCCACGTTAGCGGCGTTGCTGGGATGTGCCATCAGTTTCTATGTGGCACGACTGACCTTCCGCAGTAGTCTGCAACGTCGTTTTGGTCGCAGACTGCAAAAGTTTGAAAATCTGGTGATCCGCAATACCTGGCTCAAAGTCTTGATGATCCGCTTGTTACCGGTTGGCAGCAATTTGTTGACTAACCTGTTCGCGGGGGCTACCCACGTACCCGCCAGAGGCTTTATGGTTGGCAGTACCATCGGCTATTTACCGCAGATGCTGATTTTTTCCTTTGCAGGTGCCGGGTTGGGGTTATCGGATCATATTCAACTAAGCATCAGCATCGTGCTGTTTTTAGTGTCCAGTATTATCGGCGCCTATCTATATCGCAGTCGTTTACAACATCAGGTAGACGAGCTGATTACCGAAGATAAAGAGACTGTTAAATGAATTTCCTGTTCAAACCGTTTGACTCAGACGACTATCGCCGAGTGTTCTGGGCCCTGTTCTGGCTGACCCTCGTGGTCATGCTGATCGGTGTCGGTCTGCGCTCTCCTTGGCCAGCTGATGAACCGAGATTCGTAGAAGCAGCCCGTGAAATGGTGGCTAATGGCCAGTGGCTGTTTCCCAGTCGCGGTGGTGAATTTTATCCGGACAAACCACCGGTATTCATGTGGGCCATTGCACTTTGTTATCTGATTTTAGGAAACCTCAAATTAGCTTTCCTGTTACCCAACGCATTTTGTGGCTTACTGACCGTGATGCTGGTGTATGACCTTGGTGCCAAATTGTGGAATGTTCGCACCGGACGCAACGCTGCATTGTTGCTGTTATTGGTACCACAGTTTCTGGTGCAAGTGAAAAGTGCCCAGATAGATGCCATGGTGATGTGTTGGATTACCGTAGGTTGTTACGGACTGATCCGTCACTTTATGCTTGGTCCGAATTGGCGGTGGTATTTTGTTTCTTGGGCGTTTATGGGCCTTGGCGTCATCACCAAAGGGGTTGGCTTTCTGCCATTATTGATGTTGTTGCCTTTAGGGTTCTATGCTTGGCGCCAACAACTTTATCGCCCTAGTTGGAAGTGGCGGGCGGCATTGGGGCCTTTGGTCATGTTGGCTGTTATTGCTGCTTGGTTGGTGCCAATGGTGTTGACGGTGTTACACAATGGCTCGCCGGAATACACCGCTTACATGAACAATATTCTGTTTAAGCAAACCGGTCATCGTTACGCTAATGCCTGGCACCATATTAAACCGTGGTATTTCTTTATTGTCAGTGTGATCCCTTGGTTATGGTTTCCGCTGCCATTTCTCGCGGTCGCGCACTGGAAGACGTTTGTTGCAAAAATAAAGGCTGATCCGCAGATTGTCATTCTGTTGGCTTGGGTAGCGCTGGTCGTGCTGTTTTTTAGTATCAGTCCAGGCAAACGTAACCTTTATATTTTACCGGCACTACCTATCGCCTCTCTGGCCGTTGCTGCTGCATTGCAAGGTGTGGGACAAAGACGCTGGTTTGAATGGCTAGTGACCGGACTGCTGTGGCTGGTCAGTGGGTTAACCCTGGCACTGGGCGTGATGGCCGTGATGGAAATGCCCTGGCTGCTGAACAAATTGGATGAGTACACTGACAACCTAGCGGCGTTTGGTTACTTCCTCATAGTGATGGCCGTGCTATGGTTGGTGATACTGGGATGGGCACGCCGTTCATTTTCCCTAATCCGCGCCGGAGCCATGACATTTGTTGGTTGGATGTTGTTTGCTACCTGGGGTTATCAGCTATTAGATTCAGTTCGTACACCCAAAGCGGTGTTGCAGCATACGGCTGAAGTCATAGGTAACGACGCCCAACTCGGTTTGCTCCATTTTAAAGAGCAGTTCATTTTGTTTTCACCGCTCGACATTACGCATTTCAGTTATCTGGCACCGCTATCTGAGCAAGAACGTAACGCCTGGCGTTGGATGCTACAGGGTGATAAACGTTATTTGCTGCTACCTGGTGATGACAAATTGCAGTGTTTTGATATGTCGAAAGGGCAAAATATGGGCACAGCTCATCGTATCGATTGGTACTTGTTGGGCGCGGACGCGTTGCTGCCGACATGCCCTGAACCTGAGCGCGTTGAGATTTATCATACTGAGCGTCCGGGGAAATGGATGGCAGAATAAGTGGACTATCAGTGAGATGACAGGCAATAAAAAACCGCAGTGACATCTGCGGTTTTTTATTGCTGTATGAGGAATCAAATTAATAGGTGCGGTTAATGCACGGCCTGCAATCGGGGAAGTGGAGTTGCATTATCCGCACAGGAACTGGTTTCTAGCACAATTCCCATGGCCCGTGCACTTTTGGCAACAAGCTGCAATCGACGTTTATCTTTGTGATCCAGCTGTTCGACCCAACTGATCACCGCACTGGAAGTGCCGCTGGTCAGTGCTTTTTCTGTGGCCCACAAGGCTTCAACTTCGTCGCGGGCGCGAACCTGCAATACGCGATCCATCCTCACTCCAGCCCGCGCGAGCAGTTCTTTGTAACCTATGGCATTCTCAGGATTAATCAGCACAATCCAGCGGCCCTGCTGACTTAATTGTGCCAATTGTGCACTCAGCTGCTGTAATTCCTGACGTCCATGACTGCGTGTCGTTAAATTGGCAATCCCCATTTGCTGCCAGGCGCTATCAGTCGGATAAATCGCTTCCTGCCATAACCCCGGATGTCTGGGGGCGTTACCCATCACAATGCTCATAGCCAGTCTCCATTACGAATTACGCCTACGGCCAGACCTTCAATGGTCAGTGGCTGACAGGTGAGGTCCACTCTAATCGGTTGATAATCATCATTTTCAGGATGTAGTAAAACGATGTTGCCTTTCTTTTCAAACCGCTTAACGGTGACATCATCTTCAACGCGGGCAACCACAACTTGTCCATTACGCGCTTCTTGCACTTTGTGCACGGCAAGCAGATCGCCTTCAAGAATGCCGATGTTTTTCATACTGTCACCGCGTACGCGTAACAGAAAATCAGCACTGGGATGAAACATGGCCGGATCCACCTGGTAATATTGCTCTACGTGTTGCTGCGCCAGAATAGGTTCACCAGCGGCTACCTGGCCAATTAGCGGCAAGCCGGTTTCTTCTTGAGCGGTTTCATCCATAGGTAATCGGATACCGCGGGAGGTGCCCGGCATGATTTCAATACACCCTTTTTTGGCCAGTGCTTTAAGGTGTTCTTCTGCCGCGTTTGCGCTTTTAAAGCCTAAACGACTGGCAATTTCGGCCCGTGTTGGCGGCATACCGGTCTCGGCAATATTGTGCTTAATCAGCTCCAGTATTTGCGCTTGTCGTGGTGTCAGTGGTCTCATATTGATTCCTGTTTTTTCATACAGTAACTGTTAGTATATACAGTATTTTTGATAGCGCAAGTATTAACCAGTTATCAGACTGTTGGCTAAGCCTTAGCGTATTCTGGTATTCTACGGGGTCATTGACCGAGGTTTAGATTCTAACAACACGATGTCCAAACAAGACTCAATCTGGCGCACATCGCTGCGTTGGCTGCAGCGGCAGCTGGTGCACACAGTGGTTGTGCCACAGGATCCATTCACTGACTTGAATCTGGATCCATCAAAACCAATGGCGTATGTGGTGAAAACCGAATCCCTCAGTGATATTGCTGCATTAGCAGATGTCACCGATAAGCTGGGATTGCCAAGTCCGTACGCTCCTCTCGTGGTGGGTGATGAACACTTGCCACGTGTGGTTTGCCTGGAAGGGGCTAAACCGCTGTTCGGGAGCCGCAAAGGTATACTGCCGTTTCTTAACAGCTTTACCCAACTGTTAAATCTGCATAAATCTGACCGTTCACTGGATATCCAGCTGGTGCCGGTAAGCCTTTATTGGGGACGTACCCCTGGCAAAGAAGACGACTCGATGCGCGCTGCGGTATTTGAGCGGGAGAACCCTACCTGGCTGCGTAAGTTTCTGATGATCCTTTTTCTTGGTCGTGACAACTTTGTGCAGTTTTCCAATGCGGTGTCATTGCGCTTCATGGCGGATGAACATGGCACCGACCAAGCGATTGCACACAAATTATCGCGGGTGGCTCGGGTACATTTCCGCCGTCAGCGTAAAGTGATGACCGGTCCGGTATTGCCCAATCGGCAGGCACTGTTTGCCGACCTGCTGCAGTCAGAAAATCTGATCAAGGCAATCAAAGAGGAAGCGGACAGCAAGAAGAGCACCGAAATAGAAGCGCGTTCTCAGGCCGAAGCTTATCTGGACGAAATCGCCGCTGACTATTCTGATAGTCTCATTCGCGTCTCCAAACGACTACTCACGCTGTTGTGGCACAAGCTCTATCGCGGGATTTCTATTCGAGGCGCGGAGCATGTGCGGCAACTGCATCATGATGGCCATGAAATTGTCTATGTACCGTGCCATCGTAGCCACATGGATTATCTGTTGCTGTCTTACCTGCTGTATTTCGAAGGCATGGTGCCACCGCATATTGCCGCAGGGATTAACCTCAATTTTTGGCCGGCCGGGCCGTTATTCCGACGGGGTGGGGCATTCTTCATTCGGCGGAGTTTCAATGGCAATAAGCTCTATACCGCCGTATTTAAAGAATATCTCGATCAACTGTTTGCTAAGGGCTACTCGGTAGAGTATTTCACCGAAGGTGGCCGTTCCCGCACTGGCAGATTGCTGTCACCTAAAACCGGGATGCTGGCGATGACGGTCAATTCTGTACTGCGTGGCATTGATCGGCCTGTAACCTTAGTCCCGGTTTATCTGGGCTATGACCATGTGATGGAAGTGGCGACCTATCTGAAAGAGCTTAGCGGACGGAAGAAGCAAAAAGAGTCAGTATGGCAGGTCCTCGGTGCTGTGCGTAAATTAGGTAACTTTGGCCGGGTATATGTGAACTTTGGCGAACCGATTAACCTGCAAAGCTTTTTAACCGCTGCGGCTCCTGATTGGCGTGATGAAATGTCCGCTGAGCCGGATCAAAAGCCCGTATGGCTGACCCCGATGGTGAATAATCTTGCCAGTCGAGTGATGACACATATCAACGATGCGGCTGCGGCCACGTCGGTTGCCCTGATTAGTCTGGTGTTGTTGTCCACCAAGCAACATGCCTTAGCGCGTAAGACGTTAGAAGCGCAACTGGATTTCTATTTGGATCTGCTGCAGCAGGTGCCTTATACCAGTTATGGTTCGGTGGCCGAAGGCGATGGTCATGAATTATTGCGCCAGGGCATAGAGCTGAATAAATTTTGTGTAGATAATGATGGACTTGGTGATATTGTTTCGATTGACGAAAAAGTCGCAATTACCATGACTTATTATCGCAACAACGTGCTGCATTTGTTTGCGATCCCGGCATTGGTTGCCAGCTGTTTGCTGCGTGCAGAACTGAGCAGTCGGGAACAGCTACGGGACGTTTTGCCGAAGTTTTTCGCGTTACTGCAGGCGGAACTGTTCATGGGACAAAAGGCGTTGCCGCATTATATCGATGCGATATTACAACGTTTTGAAGCAGCCGGTTACCTGACACCGGGGACGTTAAAGGTAACCGAAAGCGGTATTAACACCTTAGGCTTGCTTGCCGAGACAATGGGCGAGACCTTACAGCGTTATGCCATTATTTTTAATTTATTATCGGCGCATCCGGAAATTGAGCGGGGCGATTTGGAAAGCGAGAGTCATCTGCTAGCCAGTCGTTTGGGGGCTTTGCACGGTATCACTGCGCCAGAGTTTTACGATAAGAAGCTTTATGCCATGCTCAGCATCCGTTTGAAGGAGCTGGGGTATTTATGCGGCTCTGACAACCAGCAGGCAATCCACCAGATGCGGGATTACACCAATCTGCTGTTGCGGCCAGAGATCCGTAAAACCATTGAGGATAGTATCCAGATAAGACAGGAGTCTTGATGAACACTCAGGATGTCAGCGCCAAAGCCCCCTCCCTGCTTGGCGGTGCAATGATTATTGCGGGTACCACTGTCGGTGCCGGCATGTTTTCTCTGCCAGTGGTTGGCGCCGGTATGTGGTTTGGTTATTCGGTCGTCATGTTGCTGGTGGTGTGGTTCTGCATGTTAATGTCCGGGCTGTTACTGCTGGAAACTAACCTGCATTTTGAACCCGGCGCCAGCTTTGACACCCTGACCCGCAAGACCCTCGGACAGTTCTGGCGGGTCCTGAATGGGGCCTCCATTGCCTTTGTGCTATACATCCTGACTTATGCCTATATCAGCGGCGGCGGTTCTATCGTCAATCACTATCTCGCCGGCTCTGGGGTGAGTCTGCCGCAGAGCGCCGCAGCGCTGATGTTTGCGCTGGTGTTGTCGGTAATTGTATTTATCAGTACCAAAGCCGTTGATCGCGTGACCTCCATTATGATCGGCGGCATGGTGATTAGTTTCCTGTTGGCGATTGGTCATCTATTTTCCGGGGTAGACAGTGTGAAATTGTGGCAGCCTGACGGACCACAACACTTTACACCTTACCTGTGGGCAGCCATTCCGTTCGGGCTGGCAAGCTTCGGTTATCACGGCAACGTCCCATCTTTGGTGAAGTATTACGGCCATCGTCCAGCATTGATCGTTAAGGCACTGTTTATCGGGACCTTCATCGCCTTGGTTATCTATCTTGGGTGGCTGGTGGCGACCATGGGGAACCTGCAACGTAGTGCTTTTTCGGCAATTATTGAGCAGGGTGGCAACATGGGCGTACTGGTGGCGGCATTGAGTAAAACTATGCCCTCCGGAATGCTGGATACCATGTTGACCTTATTCGCAAACCTGGCGGTTGCATCGTCTTTCCTAGGAGTAACGCTGGGCTTGTTCGATTATGTGGCAGATCTGTTTGGCTTCGATGATAGCCGCATTGGTCGGATTAAAACCGCGTTGGTCACCTTTATTCCCCCAACAGTTATGGGGGTGTTGTTTCCGAACGGCTTCCTGATCGCAATCGGTTTCGCAGCGCTCGCGGCCACTATCTGGGCTGTGATAGTGCCAGCGCTGATGGCTTACCGTTCTCGGCAGATGTTTGCCGAAGCTAAACGTTTCCAGGTACCTGGTGGCACCGCGTTAATTGTGGTAATCGTCGCGTTTGGCGTATTAACCGCAGCATGTCATCTGTTGGTGATGGCGGATATTTTGCCGCAATTTCGCGGATAACGCGGATAATTTGAGCGGTTGTCGGTACGGCTTGTCAGTGTGATGGCAAGCCGCTTGACTTTGTGCTTAAAGTCAGTAATTTATGGTGCCACTGCGATGCAGTCACGTCATTTGCGGGTGTAGTTCAATGGTAGAACGGCAGCTTCCCAAGCTGCATACGAGGGTTCGATTCCCTTCACCCGCTCCAATCGATTTCTCTTGATATTTCCTCACTCATGCGTGCGTTAGCGCTATCTTCTGCTTTAATAAAAATGCGACTCAGCCAAGCAGGATTGCGTTATGAAGATTGCACATTATGAACAGGGATACCCCTGCTGGAGTGAACTGGCCAGTACCCAGTACGAGCAAGCTAAGGTGTTTTACCAGCGTCTCTTTAATTGGCAGTATCAGGATATGCCATTACCGCAAGGGGCATATGCTATTGCCAGTCTGCATGGTGAGGATGTCGGTGCTATTTATCAACAACAAGCGCAGCAAAACATGCCGAGCCAATGGATCGCCTATTTCGCCGTAGATAGTGTGGATGCAACGATAACGGCGGTACATGCGGCTGGTGGTCAGTTATTACTGGGACCACATCAAGTGGGGGACGCGGGGCGCATGGCGATGTTTACCGATCCAGACGGCGCCAAATTTGCGGTATGGCAGGCCAACAATCATCCTGGCGCAGGACGCTTTGATGAAACCAACAGTTTGTGTTGGGTCGAGTTGGTGTGCAAAAATCCAAAGACTGCCCGTGATTTTTATCCGCAGATTTTTGGCTGGCTGCCGCGTATCAGTAGCAATCCTGATTTTGACTATACCGAGTGGCAGTTGGCCGATGTGAGCCTGGGCGGTATGATGCAAATGCCGCGGGAATGGGGGGCGATGGCGCCTTATTGGATGCTGTATTTTGCGGTTGACGATTGTGATGCCACCGTGGAAGTCGCATCGGAGATGGGAGGCACGATATTGGTGCCTCCCAATGACATCCCAGAGGTGGGGCGATTCGCTGTGCTCAACGACCCAACCGGCGCGACTTTTGCCATTATCCGTTTGTCGCCAGTGCTTTAAGGGCGGTCGATACGGAATTTTCGGCCACAATTGCCTGGGCGAACTGCTGCAGCTTCAGTCAATAATTGTGTCAGTGGGGCGTCATCCGCAATGGTTGCTGGCAGTGAGATGCGGATTTCAGTCAACATCTGGTTATCACATTTCAGCGTCAGCTTATGCTCACTTCCGGCGCCAAAAGCTTGTTTCCAGGCGTTGATAAAATCCTGCTTTTTCACTGTGCCGCCGAGGTGATAACTGATGAAACTGATAAGTGGTGTCGCATCATTGACCTGTTGGGCGAGCTCGGTGGCGAGTTGGAAATAGTGATTGGGCTGTTCATCGCGGCAACTACCGTGTTTCCAATACTCATGTCGTTCCAGACAGCTGCCGTAAGCATAGCTGGGCATCAGCTGTTTTAACGTCGAAGATGTTTTGTCATCGAGAGGCAGTGCTGGATAATCGCAGAAATTTTTCGGTTGCTGTTTGACCGCACCACAATAACCATAGCTGTTGCCACAATTGCTGTTATTGGGCCATAAGCCGTGCAGCGTGAAATGTCCCGCCGCATAACTCTTGCGAGATATCGCTTTGCATTCCGGCTTATTGCTGCCATGTAACTCACAAAAAGCACTTTGCCAGGATAGGGCTAATACCTGACTGTCGAAGTGCTGCTGCAGATTACATTTGTTAGCGACTGGGGCCGCAACAATCGCCGGGGTCTTGAGATGACCGCATTCAGCGGCAATCCAGCGTAAAGGCGCTTGAGGCGACTCGGTTGTTACCCTAAACCAGTGTGGGTTCGGCGTTCCAAGCACTTCTTTAACAATAAACTCTTGTCCGGGCGTACTGAACAGGTTGTTAGGGTTGGTGTGCTTGTTTTTCGATTGATATAACGGACATTTGCGATCGGCGATAAAGCTACCGTCATCGACAGGTGCAGCCAGGCTGTTGTGGCAGATCCCCAGTAACAGCGTGATGCTTAATATGGTTTTAACCTTACCGCTCAGATTAAAACGATATTCAGTGATTGGCATTAGTGAAATCCTGGTTTCAAGTCTTTGATAAAGCCAATTAAAATTATTGATTTCCCTTAGTATTTTGACCGAAAACAGCGGGTACTGATATTACGGCAATGCTCGCAGGTGTTGATTTGATGTCAGGCGCAATTGTTCTACTGCGATAGCCGCTGGCCTAGGGTAATTAACTTAACCCTTGGCGATAATGGCTATCGTTGATTGCGTTGTTACTACGGCATCACTCCTCTTCTGGTTTAAAGGGCTGGTATTGAATTGCATTAACATACCATTCTTTTAGGCCCGATGGCGTCTGAACTCTGACTTCATCATCTACCTGTTTACCAATAAGCGCTCTGGCCATCGGGGAATCGATAGTGATGTAGCCCTTCTTGGTGTCGATCTCGTCTTTGCCAACAATCCGGTACTGCACGACTGTGCCCGCGTCATTCTCCAACTCGACCCAGGCACCAAAAAAGATTTTGCCTTCCTGTTTGTGGGAGTAATCAACGATAGTCAGTTCGTCCAGACGTTTAGCCAGGTAACGTACCCGGCGATCAATTTGTCGCAAAAGACGCTTATTGTAGGTGTAATCGGCGTTCTCTGAGCGATCACCTTGTGCGGCAGCTTCCTGAACTTTTAGCGTAATTTCAGGGCGATACTGTTTCCAGAGATATTTCAGTTCCCGATCCAGCGCTTCCCATCCCTTGCGGGTGATCAGATGTGCATTACTCATTGAGGTTCGTGCTAATCCTGCGATACGTCATGTGTTAATTCATCGTGGCGATAATGGTGTTTTCTGGACTGAAGCCGGCGTAGAAATAATCACCCAGTTGCAGTTCGATGTCTTGTAGTAATTCATTTGCGACTGAAGCATACACCTTTTCGCCATTGCCAATGTCGAGAGTGATTTCACTCTTATCCTGATTGCGTTTGATATTCAGCAATTGTCCCTGCAAACAGTTACCATTTTTCACGGCTTGCTTATGGATTAATACCGTTGGTGCTTTTACCAGTAGTAGTACCTTTTTCCCTGGATGCAATCCCAGTCGATCGGTGCTGGCATGGGTTATCGCGGCGTGTACCTGCTGCCCGCTGCTGAGCTGTACCAACACATTGTCACTTAAGGTGTCACCTTGCAGACCCACGATTTCTCCTGACAATTGATTACGAGCACTGGTTTTGAGCGAAAAATGTGCCATGAGCTCCAGCAAGTTATCCATGGGGACGGCTTCATCAAGCAAGGCTTCCAGCGCCATATCCTGCATCTGATCCATTAAGTCATACACTTTAAGCAATCGATGGCCGAAAGGGGTCAACTGCGCGCCACCACCGCCTTTGCCGCCTTTTTCACTGCTAACCAGAGGCATATCTGCTTGCAAGTTCATATCGTTCACCGCATCCCAGGCGGCTTTATAACTGATACCGGCTTCACGCGCTCCCTGGCTGATAGAGCCGGTATCGCGGATTTGCTGTAATAACTTAATCCGGCGCGGATTCGCAAACAGCTGCTGTTGATCATTCAGTGTCAGTAGGGCTTTGAGATTCATCTTCTTTTTACCGGCTTGGTGTTGACCGTATTTTCGTTCAAACCCGCACGAAAAACCACCTCAGATCACGAAACTTGTCGAATCTGTTGTTTATCGATATATAGTGATGTATATATCGAATAGGTTTAGACCCGTTTTCCTACACTGATTGCTCGATTAAGGATAAAAAATGAAATCACTGGTGCGTGTATTACTCGCCTCGGCGCTGGGGCTGGTATTGAGCTTTGGCGTCAGTGCCAAAGAGAAGTTGACCGTGTTTGCGGCCGCGTCATTGACCAACGCGTTGACAGATATTGGTCAGAATTTTGATAAAGCACACGGGAGCGAAACCGTCTTTTCGTTTGCCTCTTCCTCAACATTAGCCCGGCAAATCGCGGAAGGCGCTCCGGCAGAATTGTTTTTATCTGCTAATCAGAAATGGATGGACTATCTGGTTGATAACAAGGCCGTTGACAGCAGCAGTCGGGTAACCTTGTTGCACAATGCCCTGGTGCTGATCGCTCCCAAAACCAGTGCTGCAAAGGACGTAACCATTTCTGCATCTTGGGACCTGAAAGCCGCCGTGGCGGACAGCCGTTTAGCCGTAGGCGATCCTGACCATGTGCCAGCCGGACGTTATGCCAAACAGTCGCTGGAAAATCTGGGATTGTGGCCGCAGGCAGAACCGCTATTGGCGCGCGCTAACAACGTGAGAGCGGCGCTGGCACTGGTGGAACGTGGAGAAGCACAGCTAGGCATTGTCTATGCCACTGACGCGCTGATTTCTAAAGATGTGAAGACTCTAGGCGTATTCCCCGAAAGCAGTCACAAACCGATCAGTTATCCGTTAGCGTTGGTAAGCAGTAAACCCAGCGCTACCGCAAAAGCATTTTATGACTACCTGCAAACTGATGCGGCCAAAGCAGTTTTTGTTAAGTACGGTTTTGTTATCAAGTAAAGGATATTGAGCCTTGGCGTTACTGACAGAGTATGAAGTCGCCGCTTTATTATTAAGCCTGAAAGTCTCGCTGACAGCGGTTTGTTGCAGTCTGCCAGCGGGGATTTTGATTGCTTGGGTGCTGGCGCGCTTCGATTTTCCCGGTAAATCGCTATTGGACGGCGTGATCCATCTGCCTTTGGTGCTGCCGCCGGTGGTCGTCGGGTATCTGTTGTTGATCTCCATGGGACGCTCGGGCTGGCTTGGTCACTGGCTGTATGAAACCTTTGGCATCAGTTTCGCCTTTAGCTGGCGCGGTGCGGCATTGGCGGCAGCCGTGGTTTCGTTTCCCTTGATGGTACGCGCAATACGACAAGCGTTTGAGGCTGTAGATACTCGACTGGAACAAGCCGCTCGCACCTTGGGCGCCGGACGGTTAAGGGTGTTTTTTACCATTAGCCTACCATTGACAGCGCCGGGGATCGTTTCCGGTATGGTATTGGCTTTCGCCCGCAGTCTTGGCGAATTCGGTTCGACCATCACCTTTGTGTCTAATATCCCGGGAGAAACGCGTACGCTGCCATTGGCGATGTATTCGTTTATTGAAACCCCGGGTGCTGAAGCGCAAGCCGGACGCCTGTGTGTTATCGCCATCATTATCTCACTGTTATCGTTGGTAGCGTCACAATGGCTGGGTAAAAAAGCCCAACAGAGGGCACACGGACAATGCTAACTATCAAGGTAAAGCGGCAGTTGGGCGAAACACTGCTGGATGTGGACGTGGCCTTGCCATTACAGGGCGTCAGTGCGGTGTTTGGTCGCAGTGGTGCGGGTAAAACCTCATTAGTGAATATCTTAGGTGGGTTAGCTGCGCCGGACAGCGGTGAAGTCAGACTCGGGGAGCGCTGGCTTTACCATTCCGGCAAACATATCAATTTACGACCCGAACAACGCAATGCGGGATTTGTCTTCCAAGATGCCCGGTTGTTTCCGCATTATCGGGTGCGTGGCAATCTCAATTATGGTCGTAAAGGCAATAAATCGGTGGCGCAGTTTGACGCCGTGGTGCAACTGTTAGGATTGGAGCATTTGCTGGAGCGCTATCCAACAAGCCTGTCCGGGGGAGAAAAGCAGCGTGTGGCAATCGGCCGTGCGCTGCTGACTAATCCGGAGATTCTGCTGATGGACGAACCGTTGGCATCGCTGGATCTACCGCGCAAACGCGAGTTGTTACCCTACCTGCAACGATTGACGCGAGAGCTGAAATTGCCAATCGTCTATGTCAGTCACAGCCTGGATGAAATTCTGCAACTGGCGGATTACATGCTGGTGATCGACAAAGGTAAAACGGTGATCAGTGGCCCATTAGAAACTGTCTGGGACAGTGATGAATTGCGGCCTTGGCTGAGTCAGCAGGAGCAAAGTTCACTGCTGCTGGCGACGGTAGCAGAAACGCATGCAGATTACGCCATGACCCGATTACAGCTGGACAATGGTGCTAGCCTCTGGGTGAGCCAGACGCATCGGGAACCCGGCGAACGGATCCGGGTACGGGTACATAGCAATCAGGTGTCCGTGTGCACCACCATGCCGGTGGGAAGCAGTATTCGTAATATCCTGCCGGTCACCGTTGCACAGATTAATACTACGGCCAACAGCGATTACGTGCAGCTGCGTTTGTCGCTATCCAATATGCCGTTGTGGGCCAACATTACCCGCTGGTCGCTGGATGAGTTGGCTCTCAAGCCGGGGACCGAATTGTTTGCACAAATCAAAGGGGTCAGCCTTACCGAGGCTGATATTGCCCATTCGTAATTTTTTAAGCATTAAAATCTGCATAAAATTAATGAACTTGACGCGGCTATCTTAAATTCCTGTTACAAAGTATCGGGTGGCTTTTTGCGGGTTAACTCGCTAAATTTTGGCCGGACTTTCCACTTTTCGGTTACTATGGTGCAAAATCAGGCCATACGCCGCGTAGCGGCTTTCCGTTTGCTTTAAGGAACACTCGCATGGGACAAGAAACTTCCAAGATTCTGGTGGTTGACGATGATATGAGGCTAAGAGCCTTATTGGAGCGTTATCTGGTAGAGCAAGGGTTCCAGGTGCGCAGTGCTGCCAATGCTGAACAGATGGATCGGTTGCTGGAGCGGGAAAATTTTCACCTGCTAGTGCTGGATTTGATGTTGCCCGGCGAAGACGGCCTGTCGATTTGCCGCCGTTTGCGCCAGCAAGGCAGTGTGTTGCCAATCGTGATGCTGACCGCCAAAGGTGATGAAGTTGACCGAATTATCGGCCTTGAACTCGGTGCCGATGATTACCTGCCCAAGCCCTTCAATCCGCGTGAATTATTAGCGCGTATCAAAGCGGTCATGCGCCGTCAGACGCAGGACATCCCCGGTGCGCCATCACAACAGGAAGAGTTAGTCGAATTTGGCGAATTCAGCCTGAATCTTGCGACTCGCGAGATGTACCACAATGATGAGTCTATCGCGTTGACCAGCGGCGAATTCGCCGTTTTGAAAGTATTAGTGACTCATCCGCGAGAACCTTTATCCCGCGATAAACTGATGAATCTGGCACGTGGTCGTGATTATTCTGCGCTGGAACGGTCCATTGACGTTCAGGTGTCGCGTCTGCGCCGTTTGATTGAAAAAGACCCAGCCAATCCACGCTATATCCAGACGGTCTGGGGACTGGGATATGTCTTCGTGCCGGATGGTGCGCAACGGAAATGAAACTTCGCTGGTGGCAGCGGCTGCTGCCGCGTAGCGCCTTCAGCCAGACGGTGATGCTGATAGGCTGCCTGCTGTTGATCAATCAGTTGGTGTCCTATCTGACGGTTACGGTCTATTTCATCAAGCCCAGTTACCAGCAAATCAACCAGTTGATTGCGCGGCAGATCAATCTGTTGTTTGCCGATGGTGTCGATATCGGTCGTGAGCATTTGACCATGGTTGATGCCTTGAATGCCAAAGTGCATAGCGACGAGATGCAGGTTTATAACCAGCAGCAGGCGCGTGCAGCCGGAATTGAACACACGACCTATTACGGCTTTCTGTCGAGCCAGATGTCCCAATATCTGGGCGGCGATGCTGAAGTAAGGATCTCGCAGCATGATAGAGGCTTGCAGATCTGGATCCGACCACCGCAGGCGCCCTCAGTGTGGATTAAGGTGCCACTTAATAGCTGGAATGAAAACGCGCTCTCGCCCCTAAATCTGTATCTGCTGGTAATTGGTGCCTTGAGTGTCGCCGGTGGTTGGTGGTTTGCCCGCCAGCAAAACCGCCCATTGCGACGTTTGCAGAAGGCTGCCGTAGCCGTATCCCGCGGCGACTTCCCCGAACCGTTACCGCTGACCGGATCATCGGAAATTATCGAAGTCACCAGCACCTTTAACCAGATGGCGCAGAGTATGCGGCAGTTGGAACAGGACCGGGCGCTGTTGATGGCCGGGATTTCACACGATCTGCGTACGCCGTTAACTCGCATCCGTTTGGCCTCGGAGATGATGGCACCGGAAGATGCCTACCTGCAGGAAGGGATCATCAAAGATATTGAGGATATGGATGCCATCATCAACCAATTCATTGCTTACATCCGTCAGGATCAGCAGGCGCATGAACCGGCACAGATTAATCAGCTGATTGAAGACCTAGTGCAACTTGAAGGTAAACGTACTGAAGGGATTGAGATGGTATTAAGTCCCGATTGCCCGGTCATCAATATTAACGTGATTGCCATAAAACGGGTATTGGCCAATCTGGTGGAAAATGCGCGCCGTTACGGTAATGGCTGGATCCGCATCTCATCCGGCTGGGATCGGGATTGGGTACGCTTCTGCGTGGAAGACAACGGCCCGGGCATTTTGCCGGAACAGGTTAAAACGTTGTTTCAACCTTTTACCCAAGGTGACAGCGCACGTGGCAGTGTCGGCTCCGGACTCGGCTTGGCCATTATCAAGCGGATCATTGAACGCCATCAGGGGCAGATAATACTGGATAATCGCCGTGAAGGTGGCTTGCGCGCCACCATCAGATTACCGCGAGACTAATTACAGTGCCGCCAGAATGGTGCGCGCATCGCTGACTTTAAACACTTTGGGCTCATCGACATTCAGCAGTGTCACCACGCCATCGTCTACGATCATGGCGTAGCGACGCGAGCGTATGCCACCGAAATGACCAGTATCAAAATGCAGACCCAATGCCGTTGTAAATGCGGCATCGCCATCAGCGGCCATCATAATTTCTGTGGCATTTTGCGTTTCACCCCAGGCTTTCATCACAAATGCATCATTGACCGCAAGGCAGATGATTAAATCGACGCCTTTGGCTTTTATCTCATCTGCCAGTGCCACAAAGCCGGGTAGGTGGGCATTAGAACAGGTGGGGGTGAAGGCGCCTGGGACGGCAAACATGACCACTTTTTTCTTGGCAAACAGCTCTCGGATCTGATGTTCGACGACACCTTCTGCGGTAAGTTCGCTGAGCTTGCCTTCTGGTAAACGCTGACCTTGAGTAATCATATCGAGAGTCCTTGTTAAGTGATTGAATTTATGCAGACAGCCGTCTTCTGAATGGCAACCGACACAACAGCCAAATGAGACTGAGCAGCGCTTCAGTCAGCATCGCCAGCAGTAACCCGGACACCAGTCCAAAAGCCATCGCATCGGGTTTCAGTAACACATTGTGGCTATAGTGTTGCCAAACTTCTTGGCGGATATCGGGTAATGGGTGTAACAAGATTTCAGTATATGGCGTGTAAATCGCTTTATTGAAACGTTGCCAGGCATCCTGTAACACGTATTGACGTTGTGCCATCGTACTCACATTATTACCGCCAGCACTGAATATCGGGTCTGGACTGGCAGCGTAATGAGCGATGAGCTGTTCGAGGTTGCCGCCGAAATAGCGATCGGCATCCTGTTGAAAGCCTGCTAGCTGCTGTTTTGCTTCGGCCAAGTGTGCCTGCAGACTTTTGCCATATTGATCAACAAAACCTGGCACCTGTAGTCCGGCTAAAGTTCCTGTGAAGAACAGCAGCAGGCGCAGATAATCTCGTAGCATTTTCAGCATTATCACCTCCATACCCGCAGATGGTTAAATCATGGCGGCTTTTACATATACGTCAAAACGATTTTTCTTACAGGCCATCACCAGTGTGGGCACTTTCCCTGCAAGATCTTCTGCATAATCAGGCCGTTTAACGACTACGCGTTTGCTTGCCAAGGCTAATGCGGGCTCGAGTAGCTGTGCCGCATCGTCATCGGCACCGACTAATTGCTGAAATACCCGCATCTCCTTTTTCACCAGCGCTGATTTGTCGCGATGTGGATACATGGGGTCGAGATACACCACTTCAATTGCTAATTGCGGCAAGGCTTCACTCATCAGGGTGGTGCCCCAAGGAAGCAACTGCATCCGCTGCTGCATCCACTCGCCAATTTCGGCATCTGCATAAGCACGGCGTAAGCCATCTGCCAATAATGCGGCCACTACCGGGTGTCGTTCAATCATCCACACTTTACAACCTAAACTGGCTAATACAAATGCGTCACGTCCGAGCCCGGCAGTCGCGTCGAGCACTGTCGGACAAGCGCCTTGTTTGAGACCGGCAGCTTTGGCGATTTCCTGACCGCGTCCACCACCAAATTTGCGCCGGTGTGCCACCGCGCCACCAGTAAAATCTACGTGAATACCGCCGAGCTTGGGTTCATCCCGTTTAAAGAGATTAAGCATACCGTCAACCAGTGCCATTTCAAACGGTGAATCGGTCGCATATTGCAGCGGATAGCGTGCCATTAACTCGACGAGCTGAGGCTGCTGTTGGTCAAAGTAAATTGTGGGTTCGGGAGATTTCAAAAGCGTACTCTGGCTTTAAACCGCGTTAGCCACATTATGCCAAAGCCAGCATGTAACAGATACAGCCGCTCGGGTGCTTTTTAGTGCAATGAATCTTATAATGCCGCCCTCAGAAGACTGTTGGAAGCCCTTATGCTCAGCTATCGTCACGGATACCATGCCGGCAACTACGCCGATGTACTGAAACATGCAGTGTTGTTGCAGGCGCTGACCTTATTACAGAAAAAAGATAAAGGACTGGTCTATATCGACACTCATGCGGGGGCGGGTGGCTATAGTCTGAGTGACGAGTTTTCCGAAAAAACCGGAGAATTTCGCGATGGTATTGGTCGTTTGTGGCAACGCGACGATTTACCGGAAAGTCTGCAGCTATATCTCGAGAATGTCCGTCATTTCAATGAAAGCAGTGATGAACTCGGTTTCTATCCTGGTTCGCCAGCGCTGGTGGATATGAATTTGCGCCCCCAGGACAGAATGTTGATCCATGAATTGCATCCTTCGGATCAACAGTTGCTCACAGAGTATTTCGGTAAAGATCCTCAGGTAAAATGTATCGAAGGTGATGGTCTGCATGGGCTACTGGCCGCCGTGCCTCCCAAGGAGCGCCGAGGGCTGGTATTGATTGATCCCAGTTACGAAATTAAAAGTGATTATGAACTGGTGGCAGAAACTCTGATTAAGGCTTATCGCAAATTTGCTACCGGCGTTTATATGTTGTGGTATCCGGTTGTGCATCGTCAGCAGACTGAAGCGATGTTGTCGCGTTTGAGAGAAAGTGGCATTCGACGGCAATTACGCATTGAACAAGCCATCAAGCCTGACAGTGAAGAGTTTGGGATGACTGCCGCCGGATTGTGGATTATTAATCCGCCCTGGCAGTTGGATGAGATTGCCAAGGAGATGTTGGCTACCTTACAGCCTTTGTTGGCCTCAGACGCAGAGCCGGGGAATTATCGCGTTGTCTGGGAAGTCGGCGAGTAGCTTACAGCGCACGATAACGTTGTAGAAGAATCCCCACCCGCTCGACATAGGCTTTAGTTTCCGGGTAAGGCGGAATGCCGTTGTAATTGCTGACCGTCGTGGGACCTGCATTATAGGCGGCGCACGCCAGTGAGATATTGCCATTAAACCGCTGTAACATCTGTGCCAAATAACGACTGCCAGCATCAATATTTTCTGGCGCAGAGAAAGCGTTAGCGACGCCAAGCGCTTTAGCGGTTTTGGGCATCAGTTGCATCAAGCCTATGGCACCCGTACGGGATTCGGCGGCGCTATTAAATGCCGACTCGGCATGGATTACGGCGCGGATCAGTGCTGGGTCTAATTGGTAGGCTTTAGCCGCTTTAGCGATTTCGGTTTTGTAGCTGCTGCGAAATAGCGGGGTGGTGCGCCAGTTAATGGTCGAGCTCGGATTACAGGCATAACAGTCAAACAGCAATACTTCATAATTGTCGTTGCTGGGGATGCGATCACTGAACACCGTGATGCCATCATGGGAGGAACGATAGACTTTTTCCTGCTGCAATTGCTGACTAGTACCCTGCGCCGAGTAATGGGCAATAATCTTACGTTTTGGCGGGTTTGTTTCCGCATGCACGAGCGTAATTACCAGCAAGGTAGCGACAAAAATCAGCAGGTGCTTCAACGTTAGGCTCCGTTATTGCGCTCAAAGTGCCTTCATCTTAGCAAATGTTATTCAAATGTATCGATACGCATCATACAAACAGTTTAATTAATGATTAAATATCAAACATTTTTATAATTATCCGCTTAAAAAACCGCACAAAAATATTAAGATAACTATCATTTTTAACATTTTGTTTTCATATTTAGGTCACGATATCTTATTTCTATCATTTAAGTGCTGTTGAGTTTCATAATTGTCTGAAAATTTTGATAAAAATATATTATTTTAGTGTGTTTAATGTGCTGATATTAAAATTATCATTAACAATTCTTAGTTAAAACCGTAGGCATAAATGTAAAAAACTGGTGTTTTTATTATTCTCATGCGTTTGGCTTAACTTTTCTGGACTCACTGTTCAGCTTTTATTCAGTCTTTTAGGTTTAAATTGAATCGGTACATGGTTTAGGCGAAAGCGATTAGTTCAATAGTTTGCCTTTTCAGACCCTCTCCGGGTCTTTTTTTTGCCTGATTTTCAGCCTGAGGGCAATCAGCGCCGCCATGTAATCCCCAATAAAGCCCATAAAAAATGTATGGTCCGCCTCGTTGTTGCAAGAATAAAATTCAATAACGAGGTGGGTCTGCGCTAATGTATTCGGAGTCTCTGTTGGAAGCTCTCGCCTACCGCTCCACGATGAGTTCCGCGCCGGAATATCCTCAAAAAAGCTAAAGCATTTTACTGCTGTTTTTTATGTCAGGTTTTACCCCGGTGGTACTACCGTTTTCGTCATCTTCACTCTATTCATGCAAACTCAGGTTGCAGCTTTGCTGCGTTAAATTGCGCTTTTGTTCTTAACACTGACCACACGATGCGCGCCAGTTTGTTTGCCAACGCCACACACGCCACATTGAATGGCTTGGTTGCCCTGAGCTTTATCAGCCATTCGCCAAACACCGCGCCCGTCTTCTCGGGTCTCGATAAAATCGCTCTTGCACCGTGAATGAGTAACGTGCGTAGATGCTTGTTACCACGTTTGCTTATCCCGAGTAATCGGGGCTTACCTCCGGTGGAGTGTTGATGAGGCACCAAGCCTAACCAGGCAGCTAAATTTCGGCCATTACTGAATTGCTTTGCTGAACCTAGTTCCGTTACACACTAACTGGCCGTGATATCTCCAATCCCCGGAATGGATTTCAGCAATTGTGCATCTTCATGTTGTGCCAAATGGTGTTGCAGCTTCACCTCTTGCTCACTTATCCGGGCTGACAGATAGTCGTAATAGTCATGGAGCCCTTTCAACTCTGTCATCAACATCTCTGGTAAAGGTTGGGCATGCTCATCCAGCCACTGAAATAACCGCTTCATCACGCTGTGGCCTTTAGGAAAACTTATCCCAAACTCCAGCAGTAACGCGCCCACCCGGGACATACAAGCCGTACGTTCTTTGATATAGCCCTGACGTACACGATGGATAGCCGAAATTATCTGCGCTTCCTCGGATTTCACTTCCACAAAGCGCATCGATGGCCGTCCGGCAGCTTCAGCTATCGCATCGGCATCAATAAAATCATTCTTGTTGCCTTTGACGTACGGCTTTACATACTGCGGTGGGATGAGTTTGACGTGATGCTCAAACTGCTGACAAAGACGCCCGAGCCAATGAGCACCACCACAAGCTTCAAAGGCGATAGTGGTAGATGGTAGTTGCTGAAGAAAAACAATGAGTTGTTTACGGGAAAGCTTCTTACGCACAACCGTTTTACCTGCACGGTCATGGCCTACAAGATGAAAGTTTGACTTGCCTAAATCGATACCAAGTACTTGAATAAACAGGATGGTCTACCTCCTGTCTAGCCTAATCTCAGCATAGTCGCTGAGAAGGGAGGCGGACCATCACATTAAGCCACCCGATAAGAGTGGCCTTTTTTACTAGTAAGTTGCTACTGGTCAGTTCCCGATTCTTCTCGTTTGCTGAACAGCCGCTCAACGACGACGAAAAATACCGGAATGAAGAAGATACCCAAGAAGGTTGAACTCATCATCCCCCCTAAGACACCTGTGCCAATGGCGTGCTGACTACCGGAACCTGCGCCATTGCTGACGGTTAACGGTACCACCCCAAGGCCGAAAGCCAGGGATGTCATCAGAATAGGCCGAAGCCTCACGCGAACGGCATGCAGTGTTGCTTCGATTAAGCCGGCACCTTTCTCATAGAAGTCTTTGGCGAATTCCACAATAAGAATCGCGTTCTTAGTGGCTAGCCCCACAGTAGTCAACAGACCGACTTGGAAGAACACGTCGTTAGACAATCCTCGGCCATTCATTGCCAGGAGTGCACCGATTACTCCTAGTGGTACCACCAAGATCACCGCGATGGGTACTGACCAGCTTTCATACAAGGCTGCCAATACCAGGAACACCACCAACAGTGACAGGGCATATAAGCCAGGTGCCTGGTTACCGGAGAGTTGTTCCTCGTATGAGACCCCATTCCAAGAAATCCCGAATCCAGGTGGTAACTGGCTGGCTAATTGCTTCATGGTTTCTATGGCCTCGCCGGTACTGTATCCGGGCGCTGCTGAACCCTGAATGTTCACTGCTGACAAGCCGTTAAAACGTTCCAGTCGTGGTGAACCGTACTCCCAGTAGCCCTTGGCAAAGGCCGAGAACGGTACCATGTCGCCACTGCTGTTACGCACATACCACTTGTCGAGATCGTCAGGTTGCATACGGTACTTGGCTTCACCCTGCACATAGACTTTCTTAACCCGGCCGCGATCAATAAAGTCGTTGACGTATGAACCGCCCCAGGCGGTGGCTAAGGTACTGTTGACGGTACTTATTTCGACGCCAAGTGCTTTTAGCTTCTCGTAATCGATATCCAGTTTGTACATCGGCGCATCTTCCTGGCCGTTAGGTCGTACAGCCATCAGCTTAGGATTCTGTGCTGCCATTCCCAACAACTGATTACGTGCCTGGATCAGTTTGTCATGGCCTTGTCCGGTCAAATCTTGCAGATACATATCGAAGCCATTCGCTGTACCCAGTTCAATCACCGCTGGTGGCACAAACGCAAACACCATCGCGTCTTTAAACTGAGAAAATGCCCCCATGGCTCTGCCGACTACCGCCTGGACACTTTGTCCCGGTCCGGTACGTTCTGACCAGTCCTTCAGGTTAACGAAGGCCATCCCCATGTTCTGTCCCTGACCGGCGAAACTGAAGCCCGCAACGGTAAACACCGATTTTACAACCGATTCTTTCTGGAACTGATCTGAGACCTTTTTCAGTACTTTTTCGGTACTTTCCTGAGTGGAGTTTGGCGGCAATATCACCATAGATACTGCAATCCCCTGATCTTCATCAGGTAGGAAGGCAGTTGGCATCCGCGTAAACATCCAGGCAACCACACCCACCAGCGCCACGTAAATAATCAGCATCCGGAAAGAACGTTTAAGGATTTTCGCCACTGAAGATTGATAGCCAGAGGTGAAGCGTTCAAAGCCACGGTTGAACCAACCAAAAAATCCACGCTTTTCATGTCCTTCGCCTTGGTGGATCGGCTTCAGCATGGTGGCACAAAGTGCCGGTGTTAGCACGATTGCCACGATAACTGACAACGCCATGGCCGAGACGATAGTGATAGAGAACTGTCGGTAAATAACCCCGGTGGAACCTGACATAAATGCCATCGGCACAAACACCGCAGACAGCGTGGCACCGATACCAATCAAGGCGCCGGTGATCTGTCCCATCGATTTCTTGGTGGCTTCTTTAGGGCTAAGTCCCTCTTCCGACATCACACGTTCGACGTTTTCTACCACCACAATGGCATCGTCTACCAGCAAACCAATCGCCAGTACCATGGCGAACATCGTCAAGGTGTTAATGGAGTAACCGGCAAATGACAGGATGGCAAAGGTACCCAGCAACACGACTGGAACGGCAATGGTAGGAATTAATGTGGCACGGAAGTTCTGCAAGAACAGGTACATGATGACGAACACCAGTACGATGGCTTCCAGCAGCGTATGTACTACGCCTTCAATCGACTTTTCGACGAATGGAGTGGTGTCATAAGGGTAAATAACCTTTAACCCCTCAGGAAAAATCGGTTGTAACTCTGCTAACTTTGCTCTCACGGCCGCGGCGGTATCCAGAGCGTTGGCTCCTGATGCCAGGCTGATCGCCAGACCACTGGAGGGTTGTCCGTTGTAGAGCGAGGAGATGTTGTAGTTCTGCGCTCCCAGTTCTACGCGGGCTACGTCTGACAAATACACATTTGCGCCGCTGCTGTTCGACTTCAGAATGATCTTACGGAACTGTTCTGGTGTCTGTAACCGGCTCTGTGCGGTAATGGTGGCGTTCAGTTCCTGGCCTTTTACCGCAGGTGCACCGCCGAACTGGCCCGCCGCCACCTGTGCGTTTTGCGAACTAATGGCAGAAACAACATCGGCAGTCGTCAAATCATATTGGGTAAGCTTGAGGGGATCGAGCCATATACGCATGGCGTACTGGGCACCAAACAAGCGGGTTTCTCCCACGCCGGGTACACGGCTGAGGGGATCTTTGATACTTGAACCAATGAAATCGGCAATATCGGCTTTATTCATGGAGCCATCGGTGGAGATAAAACCTACCACCATCAAGAATCCTGAGGTCGACTTGTTAACGCTGACCCCTTGCTGCTGTACCTCCTGCGGTAACAGTGTCATCGCAGTCTGCAGTTTGTTCTGCACTTGCACCTGAGCAATGTCAGGATCTGCCTCAGCGTTAAAGGTAATGGTTACCTGTGCATTCCCGAAACTGTCGCTGGTAGAGGTGATATAGCGCATGTGGTCAAGACCGGTCATGCTCTGTTCAATGATCTGCGTGACCGAATCTTCTACTGTCTTGGCAGAAGCGCCAGGATAAGTTGCAGAAATCACCACGGTTGGCGGCGCAATTTTCGGGTATTGGGAGACTGGCAATGACTTAATCGCCAGCACCCCAGCTAACATCAATAATATTGCGATCACCCACGCAAAGATGGGGCGATCGATAAAGAAACGTGCCATAAGTTCCGCCCTGTTATTGCTGGTTTGAAAGCTCTTTCGGAGTGACTGGGGCCCCCGGACGAATTTTTTGCAAGCCTTCGACAATCAGCTTATCGCCAGCGTTGAGACCACTGGTGATGCGCCATTGATTACCGATAACTTCTGCGGTAGTCACAATGCGGGCTTCGACTTGATTCTGCGGATTGACCACCATTGCCACGGCTTGCCCCTTGGAGTTACGGCTGATCGCTTTTTGCGGCACCAAAATCGCGTTGGGGTCGATGCCAGTGCTTAACACCGCACGGACATACATTCCAGGTAACAACAATCCTTCGGGATTGGGAAACTCGGCGCGCATGGTGACTGAACCGGTGCTTTCGTCAACACTGACTTCAGAAAATTTCAGCGTACCTTCATGGCTATATTGGCTGCCATCTTCCAGCATTAATTTCACTTTGGCATTATCCGCCGCTTTTAATTGACCGGCCTTGAGACTGCTCTTCAGTTGCAGCATCTGGGTGCTGGACTGCACGATATCTACGTTGATGGGGTCCAACTGCTGAATCGTAGCCAGGGCAGTTGTCTGATTGGCGGTGACGAGCGCCCCTGGGGTAACGCTGGACTTGCCGACGTGGCCAGAAATCGGTGCCCGCACTTCGGTATATTCCAGATTAATTTTAGCGGTATTCAGTGCGGCTTTGGCTGTTAATACAGTCGCTTTGGCTTGTTTGTAGGCGGCTTCCGCAGTATCGAAATCTTCTTTACTGATGAAGTCTGTCTTTAACAATTTTTGATAACGCTGATAAGTGGCCGTTGCCGATTGGAGGCTGGCGTCTGCATTTGCTAACGCGGCTTCAGCACTCTGGACGCTAGCTTTGTAAGTGGCTGGGTCTATCTGATAGAGGGACTGTCCCTTTTTCACATAGCCGCCTTCAGTAAAACTGCGCTTCAAAATGATGCCACTCACCTGCGGCCGCACTTCAGCTTCCAGATAGGCGACGCTGCGACCGGGCAACACCGTGGTGAGTTCCTGAGACGCTGTTTTGACAGGAATGATCCCCACTTCAGTGGCTGGTGCCGTCTGTTGTCCTTTCACTGGCTCCTTTTCTGCACCGCAGGCGTTAAGCCATAGTGCCATGCTTACAACTGAGGCAACTTTCAATATCTGCCGCATGAGAACTCCTATCAATAATCGACTTGTTTGAGAGACCGTCCGGTCATCCCATATCCTGATACAGGCAATTGAATTCCATGACTGCCGAAATCAGTGTATAGGCAATCATTATTAACAAGTGCGAATAAAAGGGAAAATTTAAAATGGTAAAATTTCATTAAAGTGTCAGTTTATTACCACTCATTTCGTGGTAATCCGCTTACTTCCATATCCTATAGATCCTTGAATGTCGCCAGGCATTCAGGCCCTTCGACGCCGTGCACTATGTTCGTCGCAGTCATTACATACCGCATTGCATCATTTGCGCGCGACTAGAAAAAGCAACTGGTTCACTTCTTCAGGGTAGGTTATTCTACAACTGTGCCAAAAATTTTATTAGTAGTTTAATAATTCACTCACTGTTGCATAGGCGAAACAATTAATGGATCTGAATCGGGTACAAATTTTTGCCCAGGTAGTGGAGCAAGGAAGTTTCACTGGGGCAGCTAATGCGTTGGGATTGACCAAAACCACTGTCAGCCGCAAAGTGGCCGAGTTGGAAAAGCAAACCGGTGTACAGCTGTTATTTCGTACCACACGGGCATTGCGCCTGACTGAAGCTGGTGCGGAATATTACAACAAAATTACTAAGATTCTGTTGGATCTGGAAAATGCCGAGGCACAACTGAGTGCCAGCCAACAGCGAGTAAAAGGTAATCTCCATGTGGTGTGTCCATTTGAGATGGGTCAGTTATTCATGGGGCCGGTATTTGCGTGTTTCTTGGAGTCCTATCCCGATATCCGTATTGACACCGAATTAAGCAACCGCAATGTGGATCTTATCGCCGAAGGCGTGGACATTCTGTTCCATGTGGGGATGGTGGAAGATTCTAGATTGCAAACTTACCGACTGTTCAATACCTCTACGGTGTTAGTTGCCAGTCCTAGTTATCTGAAACGCTTCGGCCATCCGCAGCAGCCGGAGGAGCTGTGGCAACATAAATATATTGACCTGTACACCTCCCTCGCGAAGTTGCCGTCAGAAGGGCAGATCCGTATTTTTGATGGTCAGCAATGGCAGAGTATTACGCCGAAAATTCAATTCAGAGTAAACAACATTACTTTAGCCCGGGAAGTGGCAATTGCCGGGTTGGGTATTGCAGCATTGCCGCCGATGATTGTCGAAGAAGCGATTAAGAGCGGCGAATTGGTGCCTTTGTTAGAAGATTTCCCTATGGAACATAATGTGCTGGGGGTATCTTTTCCAAAACGGGCTTACTTGCCACGTAAATATATTATTTTTATCGACTTTGTTTATCAGGTACTGTTCCGCTATAAGGCCGATGAACTGCTGGAAAAGCCTGATTTTGTGCATTTTGACGATGAAAAACAAAGTAAATGCAAAGCCGATCAATATGTTTGTGATGGTGCCGAGGTTGCCGCTTGGGGTACTAAGCTCAGAGAGGCATTGGTATAACGCATAGCGTCGTGGTGTGCTGGCAAGGCCGATATCTTGCCGAGCCACTCTTATCATTGGCAAGATAAACGGGGATCAGGCTCATTAATAAGTTGAATGACGGGGTACCGGCCATTCAACTTAACTGAGGCTTTGGCGGGTTCAGGATAACTGGGTCTGCGTCCCCGTATCCAGGATCCAGTCCTGTAAATAACGTAACAACACCCCATAAGCGGGCAGAAACAGCGCAAAGCTGATCAGCAGTTTAAAGCTGTAATCCACCGTGGCAATTTCTGGCCAATTAGCTGCCATAAAGGCGTTACTGGATGCATAGAACGCCACACTGAAAAATATCAGGGTATCAATCAGATTGCCGAAAATAGTGGATGCTGAAGGGGCTACCCACCAGGCACATTTAGCGCGAATGGCCGCAAACACTTTGATGTCCATCAGTTGCCCCATCAGATAAGCGGCAAAACTGGCAAAGGCGATGCGAAAGACAACGTCATTGGTTGATGCCAACGCCGCTAAGCCCTGAAATTGCCCATCGTGGAACAACACGCCAATGGCGTAAGACACCACTAACGCCGGAAGCATGGCAAAAAAGATAATACGTCGTGCGGGTTGCTGACCAAAAATGCGCACTGTTAAATCGGTAGCAAGATAGACGAATGGAAAACTGAAAGCGCCCCAAGTGGTATGCCAACCGAAAATTTGAAACGGTAGCTGCACTAGATAGTTACTGGCACTGATGATCAGAATATGGAAGCTGACTAATAGCCATAAAGCGCGTTTTACTTGCGCTGGAGTTAACAAAAGCATCTTGTGACCTTTTTGGTTAGTTACGCGGGGTGAGGGAACCCGCTGCCCGAATTGCCCGGGCGGCGCACATTATAGTCGGCGATATGCAGATTACAAGCGCTGCTAGAAATCCACCAGAATCGACATGATGGTCGCTAATTTGTTTTCCAGTTCCTGCCACTCTAGCACTGGATCGGAACCGGTGAGTATCCCGGCGCCAGCGTACAGATTAATGCAACCCGGCTCTAGCAGTGCGCTGCGAATTGCCACAGCGAACTCGCTGAGTTGGGAACTGAGGAAACCACAGGCCCCGGCGTACCAACCCCGAGTATAGCCCTCATGGCTGGCAATATATTGCAAGGCGGATGCCTTAGGAAAACCACCCACCGCTGGCGTCGGATGCAATGCCTGCAACAATTGAAAGTCACTGACCTCCGTGCGCAAACGTGCCTTGATCACCCGATGCAGATGTTGGATGTGGTTCAACTTAAAGATTTTTAGCGGTTCATCGGCAAAGACCTGTGCACTGAGTGGCCGCAATTCTGACTCAATATGGGTGCCAACAAACTGATTTTCATGACTGTTCTTATGATCATCCAGCAGCTGTTGTGCTAACTGTTCATCTTCTTCTTCGGTCAACCCCCGGACAGTCGTACCTGCCAGTGCCTCGGTAACCAATTCGTTCAGCTGCCGACGATATAAACGTTCCGGAGTACAGGAGATAAAACTGCGTTCCGGACTGAACTGAAACCCAAACTGAAAACTGGTGGGATTGCGCCCCTGCCAGCAAGCCAGCACCGTCCAGGGATCGGGCGTCTGCGCTACTTGCAGTTTGGTTTGCCGTGATAACACCACTTTGGGCGTGTCCCGATTGAAGTTTGGTGACGTTACCTCGGTCACTAGTTCTGACCAGCGCGCAAAATCGGGAATATCCACCCGCGTCTGCACATCAGTTTTTATCGGTGGCGGTAAGGGTTGTGCAGCTTGCAACGCCGCCAACGCCTCTTGGGCACTGGAAATTTGCTCGGAAAGTGGTTGTGCGCTGAGGTTGAGATTAACAATCAACAACCCTTTATCTTCGCAACGGCGCAATTCTATGCGAGGCACCAAAAAACGCGCGCGACCGAATTCGGGCCAGGATTCTAACCGACGATCGAATGCTACCCCGCCATAAAAACGCACATCAGCAGTGCGCGGTAGTGATCTTTGTTGTTGGTAAAATTGCAGCAGTTTTTCATCATCAACCGCCTCGGCAAACTGCAGATCCAGACAACTACCTACGCCTGCAACTTCCTCATAGCGATCGCGACCTTGCCAGTAAATTTTGGGAAATTGCTGCTGTGCAGCCAGCCATGACATCAGCGGCGGCAGACTCACTTCCTCTACCAGCTGCAGAATGCCCGCGGTTTGGGAATGGTCAAATAACTGGGAAAGTCTGTCGCTTAAGGAGCTGACAGCCTTCGACAGGGGTAGTACAGACAAATGGTGCTCCGGATGGTTTTACAACAACCTGGATCGGCACAACGACACCGACGATAGGAATATGCGACACAAACTAAAGTCAGCAGCCAACACTGTCAAGTTATGGCGTATTTCGGCGTGAATTTTTGCGTGATCTTTATCAGTTTTTACTTATTTTCGATTTGAAAAATATGGACATATTTACGTGATACATCGCACATGTGAGACATTTTGGCCGGCATTTAACATATCCGCTACGGTGTTTCTCCGTAATAGTCGATCCTGGTCAGTTTTTTGCTTGGCATTTGTTGAGCCTTTTACAGGCATCGCGAAAATAAGCAAATACTTCACTACCAATAAGGCATAAAAATGTCACGAGTACCACTGAAAATTTCAGCTGTTGCGCTAGCGATGGCGGCTATGGGATATGGCATAACCGCACAAGCAGAAGAAACTGCTAAGGATCCGCTGTTAAACATTAATGAAGTCATGGTTGTTCATGGCGAACGCGGTAGCGCAGTCAAAAACTCCACTACACAATGGTACATCACGGAAGATGAGATCCAGGCCCTGGGGGCACAAAGCCTGGATGAAGTGTTGAAAACTGTTCCCGGTGTTTATGTGCGTTATGGTGGTGAGGGGTCTCCTCGTGTTGATATCCGGGGGTTCAAAACCCGCCATGTCATGCTGTTGATCAACGGTGTCCCGGCCAACGGTGCCGATGACGGTCAGTTTGACCCAAGTATTATTCCGACCAGCCAGATTGCTTCAATTGAAGTTTCTGTCGGTCCTACCTCAGTGCTGTATGGTCCTGGTGGGGCCGGCGGTGTTATCAACATCATCACCAAGCAGGGCAATAGTGCGCCAGCCTTAGCCGGCAACATTGAAGCCAGTAGCAACGATACTTACAAAGGAGATGTCAGTGCTGCCGGTTCAGGTGCCAACTGGCAGGGATTTGTCAGCGGTAGCTACCAGACCACTGATGGATATGACCTGTCTTCTGATTACCAAGCAACGGCTATTCAGGATGAAGGTGTTCGTCTTAACTCTGATAAAACATTGCGCAATTTTTACGCGCAGGGTAGCTACTGGTTTAACGACGATACGCAGTTGATCGCCAATATGGCAATACGTTCCGGTGATTGGGGTAAACCACCGCGTGATGGCAGTGGCACTGGTACGGTTAAGTATGAGCGGGTTGATGATTACGACGCTAAAACCTATCAGTTAGGTTTGGCACATAAATTCAATGAGTTACTGACATTGCGCGGCTTTGGTTATTACAACGAAGCGGCAACCTATGACTCCGTTTATACTGACGCAAGCTATGACACCCTCAGTGAATATCAAGACGGTACCTCTAAAACGCAGGGGGCCAATGTTCAGCTAATTGCCGATTTCAATGATCTGGGCATTCTGACGACTTCGGTCATTGCCGAGAAGCAGAGCTGGGACGCGGTTTCTGGGACTTTTAGCACGACTTCGTCTGGCAGTGGTTCCGGTTCAGGCTCAGGCTCTGGTTCTGGCAGTGGTTCAGGTTCAGGTTCTGGCTCAGGCTCAGGCTCAGGCAGCAGTTCCAGCAGTACAGTCGATTCCTTCAATGATTCAGCCTGGGTATATAGCGGCGCTGCTGAATACCAGTATCAGGCAGCTAGCAACTGGGGCTATACCCTAGGTGCGGCATACCACGACATGGACCGTGAGAAAAATTCTGACAACGATTACTCTGCTATGGCCTCGAGCTATTGGCAGCCACTGGATAGCACTAAACTAACCTTGAGTGCTGCCCGCAAAATTCGTTTCCCTTCCATGTCAGATCTGTATGACCTGTCGTCCGGCAACGAAGATTTGAAAACCGAAGTGTCTAAAACTATTGAACTTGGCCTGAACCAGGGCTTGGGCATGGACACCGATTTTGAAATCCATCTGTTCCATACCGATACCGACAATTTCATCGCCAAAGATAGCAACAGTATTTCCCAGAACCTTGGCGATTACCGCTTCCAGGGCTTTGATACCGTATTAAGCAACCACAGTATCGATAAACTGAATTTGAGTCTGGCGTACAGTTATCTCGATTCTAAAGACAAAACTGCGGATGACACCAAAAATGACGGTCTCAATTACCGACCAAAACACCAGATCCGCTTTGAATTGGGTTATCAGTTACCTACTAACACCCGCTTCCATCTGAATGTTGAACGGATCATCGACCAGGTTTACTACCAGAATGTGAAGGTCAACAACGTTAAGACGCTGACTGAATTCTCGCTGGGTAATTTCACCGTAGTGGATGTTAATTTGACTCAGCCGGTGATTGGTACCGGGGTAGAGTTCTACCTGCGTGCCACTAACCTGCTGGATGAGAATTACTACCAAGCCGATTCATTACCGCAACCAGGTCGGCAGGTATTTGTTGGGGTTAACTGGCAGATCTGACCATGAGATTACTGGAGCTCGACGGCGTCTGTTTTAACTATGGCAGTTTGGAACCCTGGATCTTCAGGGATCTGACCATGTCAGTAGAATCTGGAAGTTGTCACTGTATCAGTGGGCCAACGGGCTCCGGTAAGTCGACGTTGCTGCGGCTGTTATCTGGACTGCAGACGCGTCCGTTTGAAGGTGGGGTTTATCGACGTAGTCAACTACTCTGCGGTCTAGTGATGCAAGATCCGCAGGTTCAGTTGCTGCGACAAACCGTAGGCGCCGAAGTTGCCTTTGCATTGGAAAACATCGGCGTTGACACTGAGGCAATGATCCCCAGAGTGCAGAAGGCATTGCGTCGCGTCGGACTGTTTGTCAGTCTCGATTGTCCTATCGGGAATCTGTCGCTCGGGCAGAAATACCGTTTGATGATTGCCGCGCAGTTGGTGAGTGAGCCAGCCGTCTTGCTCCTCGATGAACCTTGGGCACAATTGGATAATTCTGGCGTCGAAGAACTACAAGCCGTCATTCGTAGTTTACTGGCAGAAGACATTGCCGTGGTGATGTCAGAGCATAACCCTGGCGCATTTGCGGATATTGTCAGCCATTACTGGCAACTGCACGCCGGGCATTTAGTACCCGGGCAGTTCCACTGTGGTCATCAACTGACGGTGACAGAAGTAAAGCCTGGTCATCAGGTGATCTTGAGTGCGGAACCATTCGAGTTTCGTTATCAGGGTGACAATGTGTTGTTTCGCAGTAAGCAACCATTGACGGTTCGTGATGGTGAGCTAGTGATGTTGTGTGGTGATAACGGTGCTGGCAAAAGTAGTTTGCTCAAAGCCATCGCGGGTATCCAGTCCAACGTTAACCCGTTACCTGTTAAAGTGTTTGGTCAGCGTCCCAAAACTGGCGTATTTGGCGGACAACTGGGATTGCTCATGCAGCGTCCCAATCGACAGCTATTTGAATCAACGGTTATTGATGAGATGAGCTTCAGTCTGCGGCGTTTCGGTTTGCCGGTTTCTTTCGCCAGTGAGCTGCTACAGCAACTGGATCTGTTGTCTCTGGCACAGCGGTCTCCCCATACCTTGTCCTACGGCCAACAGCATTTGGTGGCCTTGGCTTCTTTAGTATGTTATCGCCCATCACTGTTGTTGTTAGATGATCCGTTAGCAGGGTTGGATGGTGCGCATTTAGACAAATTATGGTTTATGATCAACTATTTACGTTCTATGGGTGGCACGGTGATCCTCAGCAGCCACCGTGCTTTGTCGCTGGCATCAGTGACGCAGGAATGGCAGCTTACCCAGCAAGCGTTGCGCGTGAGCGCATTATCCTCGGAGCAACGCTATGCGGGCTAAGCGTCTACAAGCATTCATGAGCGCCAATGCGGCTGTTGACGGTGACCTATGGTTAACCGCGGCCGCAATGTTGTTAGTTACCTTACTGTCTTCCGCCGCATTTTTGGCTCCACAATCAAGTTTGCTGTATTTGGCGTTTATCAATTTGTTGTTGCTGGTTCATGGACTCATCAAGCGCGGTGATATTCGCGGTATTATCCGTTATATCGTGCTGCAATTAGGTTTCACGTTACTGCTTTATGCGTTAATTCATGGCGGCAAGCAGATGAATCAAGGGGCGTGGGCCGTTGCCAGAATGCTGTTGGCACTATTACCGGGCTGGTGGCTTACGGTGGTGATTAAGCCGCAATTGATTGGTGTGGTTCTGGCCAAAGTGATGCCGGCACAATGGGCATTTGTGGTTGCAGCGTCGATTAATCTATTGCCCTTTATGACTAATGAACTGCGCGATATTTACCAGCTGCAGTTATTGCGCGGCGCCAGAATCGCACCTCGACAACTGTTGAATCCGTTGAACTGGTATGAACTGGCATACTGCGTGATTTTCCCTTTATTTGTGCAATTGCTAAAGCTGGCGCAGCAAACCGCTACTGCTGCGCGTAGTCGCCATTTCGGCAGTCAGCCGCAGGTGACATATTGGCGTGAGCCGCGGAGTCCACATGACACAGACAGATAACAAATTAGGTTTTCAGTTGCAGGATGCATTGTTTATCGGCTTTTGCGCGACCTTGCTGGTGGCATTAAAAGGGATGTTACGGATAAAGCTGGGATTGTCGGGCCATTCCATGCTGCTGATGAGCTTTTTTTATCTCATTTGCTACGGTGCTGTCGGTCGAAAAGGCGCGATTACCACCTGTGGCGCGCTGGCGGGGGCGGTCGCGGCCATTCTTGGGATAGGAAAAGGTGGACCGTTAATTTTTCTTAAATTTTTCATTCCTGCATTATCGATGGATTTAGCCTTAATCGTTTTAGGTACTTTGCTCACCTTGCGTTGGCGCTTTGTCATTGTGGCATTGGTGGGCTGCTTGGCCTGGTCAGCCAAAGGACTGGTAGAAGATTTGCTGATAGGGATGAGCCAGCAGGTAGCGTTAGTACGTTTTGGTCTCAAATTTCTTATGGGCGCGCTGTTTTCCGTTGCCGGGGCGTTACTGGTGATCCCGGTGATCCGTCGCCTAAAAGCGCATGATTTGCTTTATAAAGAAACCCTCATCAAGTAGGTAATATATGGCTCAATGGTTAATTTGTATTGATGACACGGATGATATTGGCACCAAAGGGACGGGTGAAATTGCCGGTGAAATTGCGGACTTATTGCAAGTTCATGGTGGTTCTGCGTCATTGGTAACGCGTCACCAGTTATTTGTACATGAAGATATTCCTTATACGTCCCACAACAGTGCCATGTGTTTTGCGTATGAGGGCCCGCTGTCTGGCGAGGAGATCAAGGCCATCGCCGTGGCACATCTGTGTCAGGAAAGTGCGGCAGCGGCAGATCCCGGCTTGGCCTTCGTCTATCTGCCGCACCTGAAAAATGCGTTGGCGTTGCAAGCGTTTGGTCAGTCAGCGAAGCAACAGGTACTCACTAAAGCGGCGGCGTACGAACTGGCCCGCGAGCTACAAATCGATTTGAGTGAACACGGCGGCACGGGGCAGGGTGTGATTGGGGCTTTAGCGGGGCTAGGATTACGTTTGTCTGGCAATGATGGCCGTGTGAAAGGTCAGCTGAAATTTGGGCAAGGCGAGACGCCTCAGCCCTTCAGTGTCGCTGATATTTTACAACAGGGGGCCTTGGACGGTGTGCTAACAACCGACGGTGATTGGTTAGCACCTGAAACTCAAGTCTGGCTAAGTGGTAAGGTTAAAGCGGTGATGGCGCAAGGGCGCTTTGCGCTATTGGTATCCCAGCAAAACGGTGACTGGCACAATGCTACCAAGCAGCAGCTTAAGGACTACTGATGAGCGAACTTGCAGGATTTGAATTGCAGGAAGACCGTTGGGTATTTCGTGCCGGACGCGAAAACGTCACAGCCGCGCGAGCTCAGGCCGCCAATTGCCAGGCGTTTGCCGAAGATGATGAAGATGAACAGATAGATGATGTTGTTCGCAGTTGTCATAACTGCGCCTTCAGAAGGTGGACTCCGTCAAGTTTTCAATGCCTTGCGATCAAACCGACAAGAAAAAAGTAGAAGTTGAATCCGACCATAGGTAAAACGTAAATTTATCTATAATATAGTGCTGTCGAAATTTGACCCGTTGGACAAGTTAGCCTGTGCTCAGGTGCGAGGGTCGCAATGGATGCGCCAGCCTATTGTCGGAGCAACTGCATGACTGAGACTTTGCGAAAAGCCGATCTGATCAAACTGCCAGTTTCCAGTTTGGAAGTGGGTATGTTTGTGTCGGCTATTGAAAACAGCCAACAGCTCACGGTTGCGAACGCTGGACGCATTACTCAGCTGGATCTGGTGACCAAGCTAAAAAGCAAAGGTGTGCAGTTCGTCTGGATTGATCCTGCCCGCAGTACGTTTACTGCCGAAAAAGTCCCGGCAAATAGCCGTGCGGCCATTTCACCACCCACTATAAAAAATCGCGAACAAGCGCAAAAGCAGGCCAGTGAGTTGCTTCATGAAGCGAAGGGGCTCGTGCGCAAAGTGCTGTCAGAGACCTTTGAAGGCAAAGCCATAGAAGTTGCCAAAGTCGAAGCCCTCGCTGAAAACATGATTGAGTCGGTGATGGACAACGCTGATGCATTCAAATGTGTATCGGCCTTACGTACCAAAGATGCTTATCTGCTGGAGCACTCGGTTAACGTTGCGGTTTTGCTGGTTACTTTCGGGCGTTACTTGGGGCTAGAACGCGACATGCTCAGGCAACTTGCGGTGGGCGGAATTTTGCATGACGTGGGCAAAATTAAAGTCGACAGTTCGGTGCTGAATAAACCGGGTAAGCTGACGCCGGAAGAGTTTGAGCACATGAAGTTACATCAGGTCTACGCCATACCGATCATGTCAGAAGCGCAAGGGCTATCTCAGGTGAGTCGAGATGTTTGCCTGATGCACCATGAAAAGCTCGATGGTCGTGGTTATCCTCGTGGCTTAAAAGGCGAACAGTTGCCGCAGCATGGGCGCATGAGCTGCATTGTTGATATTTATGATGCGCTGACCGCTACCCGCTGCTACAAAGAAGCGATGAGCCCGGCCGCAGCGTTTAAAATCTTGCTGAGTCTGACGCCCTTTCACCTTGATGAAAGTCTGGTGTATGAATTTATTCGTTGTATAGGTGTTTACCCGGTCGGCTCATTGGTCGAGCTGTCGGATGGGCGCGTAGGTATTGTTTGGGAAACCGAAGGCCGTGATGTGTTGCACCCGGTAGTGAAATGTTTCTATTCGAATAAACATAAGCATTACACCGACGTTGTGCTGGTCGATTTGAAAAAATCAGATCTCAATATTGAGCGTGGTATTTCACCTTCTGCGATGGCGGTTGACCCGACACCTTTCTATTAGCACCTGACGTGCTTAGCCAAAATCGGTAGACTGAGCGAGTCTGCACATAGCAGACCCTGAGTTGTTGGAGGCCGAATGTCAAACTGGAAAGCTTTATTGCTGTTACTGTTGTCGCTGGCACTGCTGGTGCCTGGAGTAACCATGCCAATCTTAACGATTGATGGGCATGTGGAAAAAGCGAAACTGTCCGCAACCGGCATGGATATGATCGCCGAAAGCGTTAGCAACGACTCCGACGAAGGCCAACAGCGTACCCGCAATATGTTGGGGATGGTGGCGGGGTTGCTCGGGCTCAATCATCTGCAAGGTGAAGTGGCGGTATTTCACAAAAGTCGCAGTATCTGGGGCACGGTGACAGAATTACAGCAGCACGGCAATCTGCTGGTTGCGGTGCTGGTGGCCTTGTTTTCTGTAGTTATTCCGGCATTAAAGTTACTCATGTTACTGGCGTCAGTAATTTTGCCCTTACGTGCGGGAGCCCAACGCAATCTTGCGTTGGTAACCAATGCGATTGCCAAGTGGTCGATGGCGGATGTGTTTGTGGTGGCTTTGATCGTCACCTATATGGCGGGCGATGCCTCAGCGGGTATGGGCGACATGGTGCGTACCAGTGCCAAATTTGAAAGCGGTTTCTGGTTTTTCCTGGGTTATTGCGTATTGGCGATTGCGGGTCAAGCACTGCTGGGCAAAGGTCGCACGCTCCAGCGCAATTAGGACTGGCTCCCCTTAGCCCGTCATAACACATTGTAATCAATTACAATCTCGCAATACCGTAGCGGTTATCTCAAGAATTTTGGTTAACGCTTGTCATCGCAACGAAGTGGGCTTTTAATAATTTATTATTATTAAAATATAATTAGTTATTAGATATTGTTTTTAAATATTGGTCTGGAAATAACGCGCCATCAATAATTAACAGCGTTATTAATGAAGGAAAGACCATGAAGCCCATCATTGCTGTTGTTGTCATTTTTTTTGTGGCCATTGCGACGCTGATAGTCGTAGATCGGTCGCTGACAGGCCTGTGGCGCTCACTGTTGGAATGTGCGGTATTTTTATGTTTGTGGGGATATTTTTCGGGCTGGTTTCAATGTAAAAAACCCCCGGAATAATGTTCCGAGGGTTTAAGCTAATCACCGTGTCCAGTTACGCCTTGCCCAGCACTCCGTTACTGGCGATGGGGACTATCCAGTAACGGCAAGGGTTATGTTGGCAAACTTTCGCCAGGATGGTCAGTAACTCCTGCTGGAATTCTTGTGGATGCATGATCTCAAACTTATAGAATTCCCGGTAACCTTCCACCTGTTCCTTCAAGTTGTATTGGCTGTGCTCGCGGCTGAATCCACAGATATCCACCAGACTGAAGCCGGAAAGATAGTCCAGCGACATCAGCGTATCGACAATATCATCTTTAATATTGTGTTGGGCGATCAGTACCAGCAGTTGTTTCATTTACGTTTCTCCAGAGTTTCATACAACAGCGGCAACAGATACAAAGTGGTAATGGTTGAGGTGATAAGTCCACCGATCACCACAATTGCCAATGGTCGTTGAATTTCTGCGCCAGGGCCGGTCGCAAACGCCAGCGGGATCAGACCGAACATCGCGGTGGTTGCGGTCATCATGATCGGCCTTAATCGGCGAGCAGCCCCTTGTTTTACCCGCTCTTCAAGTGTGGCAAACATATGTCGCGATTGCTCGTAATAACTCACCATTACTACCCCATTAAGTACCGCTACCCCCAGCAAGGCAATAAAGCCTACCGATGCCGGTACCGACAAGTATTCTCCCGACAGATAGAGACTGATAATCCCGCCCATCATGGCAAATGGCACGTTGGCTAAAATCAGCAAGGCTTTGGAAATCGTGCCAAAGGTGGTAAACAGAATGAGGTTAATCAGCATAATGGCTACCGGCACTACCAGCAGCAGGTTGTTAGTCGCGCGTTGCTGGTTTTCAAATTCGCCGCCATAACTGAGGCTGAAACCACTCGGCAGTTTCACTTGTTGGGCTAACTTGCCTTTCAGCTCTTCAACAAAGCTGACGATATCTCGGCCACTAACGTTGGTTGTGACCACTGCAAAGCGGTTACCCTGTTCGCGGTCGATTCGGATTGGTCCTTGTTGATAATTGATGTCAGCCAATTCACTTAACGGTTTAAGGCTGGCATCAGGCATCAGGATCACTTGCTGCTGTAGTTGCGCCAAGCTGGCAATATTGTCCCGTGGGTAGGCAATCAATACCGGCGTGCGTTTTTTACCTTGGATCACTTCGGTGACCGCAACGCCTTCGAGCTGGCTCTTCAGATAACTGCCAAACTCGGTAGCATTCATGCCATAACGACTGGCCAGTCCATCTTTCAGTTTCAGATTGATAAAGGGACTGCCTTCAGTCATGGCGGTTTTCACATCCTGAGCGCCGCTAGTGGCACTGGTAATGTCACTGATTTGCCCGGCGAGTTGGTTTAACGCGGCTAAGTCATCACCAAAAATTTTAATCGCCACATCGCCGATACTGCCGGTCAGCATCTCAGAAACACGCATCTGGATGGGCTGCGTAAAGTTGAAGTCAATACCGGGGAATTTCACTACTTCGGCCCGGATAGCGTCAATCAGCTGCTCTTTGGTTTTAAAACGCCATTCGTCAGCGGGCTTTAGCTGCAAAAATACGTCGGTTTCATTAAGACCCATAGGGTCCAAGCCCAACTCATCGGCGCCGGTACGAGCAACTAGCTGGCGGATTTCTGGCACAGTTTTCAGCAGATGGTTTTCGATCTGCGCGTCCAGATCTAATGATGATTGCAAGGAAATAGAAGGTGATTTTGCTAACTGCAGAATAATGTCGCCTTCATCCAAGGTCGGCATAAAGGTTTTACCGACGAGGGTGAACAGGCCAAAGCTCATCACCAATAATATCCCGGCCGTAATGACAAACCGTTTGCCGTGGTGCAGTACCCATTCCAACGATTGCAGGTAGTGGCGCTTTAGCCAGTGCACGAACTTCGGCTCCTCTACTGCCTTTTCATTCACTAGATAAGAGGCCACCACTGGGATAATGGTTAACGCCAGTAACAGTGCTGACAGCATGGCAAAGACAATTGTGATGGCGACTGGTGAAAACATCTTGCCTTCCAGCCCGCTTAACGTTAGCAATGGCGAAAACACAATCATCACAATCACTGTGCCGGAGACGACTGGGGTAGCCACGTCTTTGGTCGCCCGGTAGATCAGATGCAGTCTGGGCAAGCGTTGTCCACCGGCTAACTGATTCACCATGTTTTCCACGACCACCACCGACGAGTCCACCAGCATCCCGATGGCGATCACTAACCCCCCCAGACTCATCAAGTTGGCCGACAGGTGGAAGTAACGCATCAATACAAAGGTCGACAGCGCCGCCAGTGGCAATGCCAGCGACACTACCAGTGCCGCGCGCACATTACCCAGAAATAGCGCCAGCAACACAATCACCAACACCACGGCTTCCACCAGCGCTTCGGAGATGGTACCGATAGCGGTACTGATCAGATTGGCGCGATCATAAAACACATTGAGCTTACTGCCTGGTGGCAAGGTCGGCTCTATCTGCGCCAGTTTCTCTTTCACGGCTTTGACCACATCGGCCGTGTTCGAGTCCTTCAACGCGACAATCAGTGCCTCAGCGGTTTCACTGCCATTGCGGGTGACTGCGCCATAGCGGGCGAGGTGCCCGATTTCAACGGCGGCGAGATCCTGTAATCGATAAGTGCCGTGAGCGTTACTGGTGATCACCATATTGCGCAGCGCATCGATGGAGCTGACACGGCCTTCAGTACGAACCGTGAAATTATCGGTGCCGACAGTAATGCGCCCGGCACCGGTATTAGCATTATTGGCATTGATACGGGCGATCAGGTCGTCCTGGCTCAGTCCCGCTTGCGCCATCGCTTCGGGGATTGGGGTGATTTGCAGCGTTTTGGCATAGCCGCCGAGGATGTTGACGTCGGCTACACCGGCCACAGTACGTAACAATGGGCGAATTTGCCATTGCAGCATCTGTCGGCGTTCCAACAAACTCATCGAAGGATTTTCCAGTGAAAACATAAAAATTTCACTGAGCGGGGTACTCATTGGCGCAATGCCACCCTCAATATTCGCTGGTAGCTTGTCTTTTACGGCGGCCAGACGGTCACTGACCTGCTGCCGCGCCCAGTAAATATCTGTGCCTTCGTTAAAATCGAGCGTGATGGCAGTGATGGCATATTTGGTGGTGGAGCGCAGAATCGCCTGCTTAGGGATCCCCAGCAATTCAGTTTCTACCGGAACCGTCACCTGCGACTCAATCTCTTCGGCGGTCATTCCCGGGGCTTTCAGAATGATCTTCACTTGCGTGGGCGAAATGTCTGGGAACGCGTCCAACGGAATACCCAGCCAGGCATAACTGCCAGCCGCCGCCAGGATCAGCCCGGTGATCAGCATAAACAACCGCTGAGTCAGTGAGAAACGAATGATAGCATTGAGCATGTTATTCGCCTCCTAGTCCCAGCAGCATGCCTTTGGCTGCGGCCACGGACTCGCTCAATACTTCACTGTTCTGCAGTTCAGTCAGTGGCTGAAGCAGGTAATCATTGCCGTTCACGCCCAAAATAGTGACGGTGGTTGGTAGCAGTTTGTCACCCTGATGCCGCAGAACCTGGGTGCCGGTTCCCCAGGAATAAACACTTTGTTTGGGCACTTCCAACGCTTGTACCTGACGCAGCGGGATAACCTGCAATTGCTGACCGGTGGTCAAGCCACAGTTCGCGGGTACGGTTTCGGTCCAGGCACTGACGAAGCCTCCCTGAGCGAAGTTGTCGCGCCGGGTCAAAGACAATTGGCAACTGCCGGTATTGACTGACACTGTATCGTGAGCAATGGCTAATGGCAGATTGACGTGCAAGCGGATATCTTCGGCAGGGACTAGGCCGAGCAACAGGCCACCATCCGGTAGCGGTTGGCTATTGTCTCCGTAACGTAAAATACCGGCCATTGGGGCTTTCAGTAATGAGCCCTCCGGCGCTTCCTGTAGCAGTTCCATAAAGTGGTGCATGTGCTCAAACTTCAGTTTGGCATCATGGTACTGCATACTGATTTGGCTCCACACTTCGGCACCGATAGTCCCGTTGGCGTGTAATTTGCGGTTATGTTCGTAGCGGTTTTGCGCCAGGTTAAAGGCTTCTTCGGCAGCTTCAAACTGCATATGAAAATGATGAATACCTGCCCCTTGCAATAAGATCAGCGGTTGGCCAGCAGTGACTGTTGAACCATCAGCGACCAACCAGTGGCGCTGCTGAATCGTTTCCGGAACGCTCAGGTAGAAGGTATTGCCGGGTTCAACGGTGACTTCCGCAGGCACTGGGCTGGCAGGTAGTTGCTGTACCGCTTTAACGGACGCGTAGCTTAATGTCAGTTTGCCAAGCGCTGCCACAGACAGCTCTTGAGCGGTAACTGATGAACATGACAGTGCCAGAACACTGCTGCCGAGCAGTGATTTCCATCTCATAAGGTAACTCCAAGGGCTTGCAATTGTTTTGAATGCAGTTGGGACTGCGCCAATTGGTTAAGTGCCAGACGACTTTCGGTATCTAATGTATCCACATAGCTCCGCAGCCATGCCTGATATTGCGGCAGACCCTGTTGTTTTGTGGCTGCCAATGACGCGGTCAGTTGTTGGCTCAGTGTCAACGATTGCTGTAGCAACAGTTGTTGCTGTTGCAGTTGCGCCAGTTGTTGGCGCAGTTCATCCAGCTGCAGCTTGGTCTGTAACATCAGTTGCTGTTGTTGTTGTTCGAGTTGCAGTTGCTGTTCAACCAAAGTGCCGACTTCCTGTTGGCTGAGGCCACTGCTGGTCGGCAGCGGGATATCCAGTGCTAGGCCGATGGCCTGCTCTTCCATCCCCGGCGTGGCGGTGTTTTTGGCATTCACGGACAGAATCCACGGCGTGGTATCACCTTCAGCCATGGTTTTGCCCAGTAACTTCTGTCGTTGCAGTTGGATACTCGCCAGTTGCCATAACGGATTGTTGATGCCGTCATCTTGCGGTAACAAACGACTGCTTTCATCAAGGGAGGGAAGCTGTTCTAAGCCGGTCAGCCGCCGTAAGGCTTCGGCGGCACTTGCCCGTTGTTGCTTAGGCGTCAGCATCGCTAACTGGAGGTCAAGTAATTCGCGTTGCAGTACCAATAGCTGGCTGGTGGGCGCTTCACCGCTAAGGCTCAGCGCTTTCTGGCGTTCCAGCAACTGTTGCAATAGTTGCTGCTTATGCTGCAGTTGCTGCAATTCCGTGTCGGCCAGCTGTTGCTGCCACCAATATTGCCGCAACAAACCGGACAGATAGAGCTGTTGCAACCTACTCTGTTGCACAATCAACTGCTGATTGAGGGGTTTCAACGCCTCGTCTAGTCGATGCATGGCGGGGGACTTGAACGGCAGATTCAGTGACAACTGCTGCTCGTAACTGCGCCGACTGTCCAGTCCCTGCAGATGGCTTATACTGATGGTTGGTAAACCAATTAACCAGTCAGCACTCTGATAAATAGGTGTGAGTTGTGCGGCGTAATTGTGTAATCTGGATTGTGCCTGAGCCAACATGGCTTCTCGGGCATTTTCTGGGGCGGCCGACAATGGCAAAATGGGCACTAGTAGCACTAGCGCTAACGTAATCTTTCTGAATTTCATAGGCTGTGATCACCGGGGGAAACAACGATGCCAGCCTGACACAAAAACGTGTTGAATTCTTCGGGGAGCTGTATCATAAAAGCCTGCTATGGTACATATGTACCATAGTGTTAACTGTTTGATAGGAAATGATTTATTTTCAGGAGTTGTGAAAATGAAAGATTGGCTAATGATTACACTGCTCACAGTGATAATGGTGCTGAATTTCTTGGATGTATTGTCAGATTTGGAACTGGGCGTGCCCCGTTGGCACATTATTCAGGAAACATTATTGGTGACGTTATCCGCGTTGGGAGCTCTGTACATTGGAACTGATCTGCTAAACCGTACCCGTAAAATCCGACAGCTGGCCAATCAACTCAAACGGGCGGATACCCGGATCTGTAATATCTCCAGCCGGATGCAGGCGGCCAGACAAGAATATACTCAAGCGGTACAACAGCAATTTGAACTCTGGTCGCTGACTCGTAGCGAACAGGAAGTCGCGTTGTTGCTATTAAAAGGATTGAGCTTTAAAGAAATCTCCGGTGTTCGCAGCACCAAGGAAAAGACCGTCAGACAACAGGCGTCATCTATCTATACCAAAGCGGGCGTTGACGGTCGCCATAGTTTCTGTGCGTGGTTTATGGAAGATTTCATTCAGCCTGCTCCAGAAAGCAATGCGCAGGCTGCCTGAATAAGGCCAATCACTCCAGTAACAACACGCTGAGCAACGAGCCGCTGCCGATAGCCACCCACAAAATGGTTGCCATCAACAACGGACCTCGCCCGTGAGTTCGCAATTTCTTCAGCGTGATACCGCAACCAATCAGAAACAGACACACCACTAAAGACTTTTTCCCCGCCGCAAATAGCAGCTGGTACAGCGCTTGTCCTTGTGGCAACAGACTGGTGATAGCGATTGCCAGGCAGTAATAAATGATAAAAGAGGGGATCACCAGTTTCCCTTTACCACCAAAGGCCATGGCACTAAGCGCCGCTACTGGAATAATCCATAACGCCCGCGCCAGTTTAATGGTGGTGGCGGTTTTCAGCGCTTCTTCGCCATAAGCTGATGCTGCCCCCACTACCGAAGATGTATCGTGAATGGCAATTGCACTCCAGACCCCAAATTCGTGTTGGCTTAAGGCCAGCAGATGACCAATTACCGGAAATATAAACAGGGCGATGGAGTTAAGGATAAATACACAGGCTAACGCAATGGCAGTTTGTTCACTTTTGGCATTGATCGCGGGAGCGACGGCCGCAATGGCACTGCCGCCGCAAATAGCGGTTCCGCAAGCAATCAAATGGCCGGTACGCTGTTCAAGATGCAATAATTTGGTGAGCAAGGTGCCAAAGGCGATAGTAAAAATAATACTGCCGAGAATTAACGGCAGGTTGTGGGTGCTGATGCTAATTGCTTGTTGCAGTGGAATACCAAACCCCAGTCCGACAATCGACAGCGCCAACAGCTTTTTCGTGAATTTGCCAATCTCCCACTCTGCGGGTAACCAGCCGAGATTTGCCAGGATGAAGCCAAGAATTAATGCCAGCGGCGAGGTGATGCCGGGTAACAAGCACACCGCGGCTAAAAGGCAAAACAACACCTTACGGTGACTTTCCTGCAAATTGAAACTGCTAACCATTGGGAGATTTTTCCACAGTGAACGAGAGTAGCAGTATAGGAGAGAACAATAACGCAAGAAAAATCAAATAATCTTAATTGAAAGATTAAATTTTATTGAATCAAATGGGCCGTACCAAACGTAACGGCAGCCATAGGGCTGCCGTGTTTTGTCAGACAGTAACAAGCACATGGAACTGTAATTACAGGGCGTAGATCAAGCCTTCATGGTCGACAAACTGCTTTCGCATTTCCTGCGGGCTAGTATGACCGTCTATGCTTTCATGCAGCAAACTGATCCAGCGATTACCGCGATTGTGGGCCTCTTCTAGCTGCAGATCATCGAGACCTGATTGGTCATGACAGCCAATCAATCCTCCGTGATTAAAACTCATTTCTAGGTGACAGCCACTGTCATGCTTTAACAGTAACGCGTCTGGTTGGGTCTTATGGCCTGACAGTGCAATAAACTGGCGTGGATGTCGCAGACCGCTAAGGGTGGCGTCCGCAAAACAGGCCAGCAGGTGCTGATAGTACACCATATAGCCGGTAACATCGTTGTGTGACCCCTGTGCCAACGGAAACAGGATATCGAGTAATTGTTTGGCGTTAGTCAGCTTCTCAGAAATATGGCGCTTCGCGAGAGACTCGACATTGACGACGGCCATAGCAATGCATGGATGTTGACGCTGCAAATTGGTAGTGTTCAGTGGCATATTCATGGCGATCCCCTTTCACATCTCAGCTAATCTCAACCGTCCGGGAACCATTCCCGCGTTGTATATTTTGTAGACTAGCTGTTTTTCTACTAGAATTTCACAATAAAAATTTTACATTGTGAATTTTACAAAATGCGCCAAGAAAACAGCCTGCTCCGTAAGTCACATTTTCTCGGGACAAAAATCAGAAACCTGAGAAAACGTAATCACTTAACAATGGACGACCTGTCTGCCCGGTGTATTCGGTTGGATCCTGAGTCGGCACCATCGGTGTCTTACCTGTCGATGATTGAACGCGGCAAGCGCACGCCAAGCTATGCCATGCTGCGGGTGATTGCGGATGTCTTTCAAAAAGATCCGGAATGGTTTATGGATGACACACCCGAAGAGGACGCGATTGTGCCGGATAAAGGGCGCCGCGGGGGCATCAGCGGTATGCCATTAGAACCCGGTTTTCTGTTTTCTAGCGACATTCTGCAAATTGCCATTCCGGAGATGTTGTCGCAAACGGGGATTTCCGGTCGTCAATTTGCCCAATTGCTGATCCGCGCTTACCAAGAACATCATCAGAATCACTTCCCGGATCTGGAACGGGCCGCGGAAGAGACCGGTAACAAACAGTTGCCGCTGTCACAGGAAGATATGCTGGATATTGCCGCGCGACATGGACTAAAAATTCAGTGGTTTCAGACCCCTAAAAATATGGACGGCAGCCACCGATTAGTGACTTCCTTTATGGATGCCCCCGGCAAATTAATGCTTAATGAGTCGTTGAAAAGCAGTCCGACGCGGATGAAATATGACTTAGCGGTACATATTGGTCACTGTGTATTGCATAACAGCGATGGACTGATGCACGAGATGAGTATTGGCCCGGGCGCGTATGAGGTGGACTCGGCGCAACCGAGCTCTTCAGTGAATGCGCAGGATATCCTGCAAGCCTGGCGGGCATTTGAGGCCAGTTTTTTTGCTGGCGCGTTGTTATGTCCCAAAGTGCCATTTCGGCAGTTGTTGGACCGCTACGGCTATGAAGTCGATGCTCACCGTTTGGCGGGAGTGACACCATCGGTGGCGATGCGCCGGATGACCGTGGTATCGCCCTATCCTCATTGGCACTATTTTGATGCCTATACTCCGGGAAAGCTCAAAGCTGTATATCGCGGCAATGGCATTCCGTTGCCGTGGGGCAACATGCGGGAAGTGGCAGATCCCTGTCAGCATTGGTCGGTATTTCGGATGATCACTGAGCCGCGACAGGGCAGCGCGGCACAAATTTCATTGCTGGACGTTAATGGTCAACCCAGAATTTACTGTTGTGAGTCGGTCAAAGTCACCGATCTGGCAGGCAATAATCGGGTGTTATGTGCTGGAATCGATCTCAACCCGGCGATTGAAGCGCAGGGCATGGATGCGCTGTCGATGTCTCAGGAGTTGAAACAGTTATGTGTCGTGCGTGGGGGCGAATCGGATATCCCAGCGGCGATGAAACGGCAATTACTGATGTTGGCCAGGATCCTTAATATTCATTGGTTGGAGCGCGGTCTGCAGCAGCAAGCGCGACTGATCTGCTCCCGTGGCGCAGTGTGTCCACGGGAACCGAAATGTTATGGGGGTTGTACTGACGCTTAAAGATTCCGCTGCTTAGATACGAAAGCGTGATACTAACTTGTCCAAGCGTTCAGCTAACAGATTGAGTTGTGTGCTGGCATTTGATGTCGCCTCCGCGCGCTCGCTGGTGCGGTTTGACACCTCGTTGATCTCTTCCAGGTTCCGATTGATGTCCTGTACTACCGTGGCCTGTTCTTCAGTGGCTGCAGCAACCTGGACGTTCATATCGCTTATCAGCGAAATCCGTGCCGAAATCTGCTGCAGTACGTCACTGGCCTCATCGGCGGCAACCACGCCTTCTGCTGAACGACTACGGCTCTTCTCCATAGCAGTTACTGCGTTAGCGGCTTCAGTTTGCAGACTATCAATCATCTGTTGTACTTCATTGGTGGACTTGGCGGTGCGTGATGCCAGATTACGCACTTCATCGGCCACTACCGAAAATCCACGCCCGGCTTCACCGGCGCGTGCCGCTTCAATGGCGGCATTCAGTGCCAACAGGTTGGTCTGCTCAGAAATACTGCGGATCACGTCGAGAATGCTACCGATGGCTTCGGTATGCTGCGATAGTGAAGCGATAACCTCTGACATCTGCCCAACATCGTCTGACAATTGGTTGATGGTGGCGCGGGCGCGGACAACAACTTGTTGACCGCTAGCGGCCTCATCGTTGGCACTTTTGGCTGCATCGGCGGCCTGAGCGGCATTTGCTGCTATTTCACTGACGGTCGCACCCATCTGATTGACAGCAGTAACAACTGCCAGGGTGCGATCCTTCTGTTCGCGATAGTCTTGTCGACTCTCTGCAGCATGAACGGAGCCAATCGTGGCGCTCTCTGTCAGTGTCTTACTGGTATTGGCCACTTCGCTTATCGAATGATGGATTTGCGCAATAAAGCGGTTGAAGCCATGCGCCAGCTCAGTCAGCTCATCATTCCCATGCTCCGGTAAGCGTTGACGCAAATCTCCGTCACCTTTACTCAGGTCACCGAACATCGTGGCGGCACTGGCAATGGGCTGACTGATAGAACGGGCGACTAATATCGCCAAAATGATAAATCCGACAGTGATCAGTAGTGTCCAAAGCAGGATCACCCAGGATGTTTGTTCTAACGCCCCAAAAATTTCCTGCTCTGGAACCTGAGCTATCACATACCAGCCAAGGGTCGGGATGTAACTGCTGGCCACCAGCGTGTCGGTGCCACCAATTTTTAGAGTTTGCAGATTAAAATCATCATGTTGCAGCAGTGCATTGGCAGCGGTGCCATAGAGGTCACTGAGTTTGCCTTTGCCCACCAGGGTTTTGTTCTGGTGAATTTGGATCAGGCCGTTTTCATCGGTGAGAAAAACGTTGCCTGTCTGTTCAATGCGAAAGCTGTTTAGCAGCGACACCATATCGTTTAGTGACTTACCTAAACCGACTAATGCTCTGCCATGCACTTGCTGGTAATTGATAAACAGCTTGACGTCACCGGTGTCGGGCTCGGTGTACAGCTTGAGCATTTTGGCTTTGCCACTGTTGACGTAATCGAAAAACCAACCATCTTGTTGATGATTCAGGATCCGCAGTAAGCCTTTTTGTGTGTAATAGGCGGCAGACTGGCGATCGGCATAGGACGCCTGAGATAACTGGTACTGCTCTGTCAGCTGTTGCAGTTTCGCTTCAACCAGCGGCTCTTCGGCCTCTGGACGTCCCTGTGCCAACCACTGTCCGAGCATGGGATCTTCGGCCAACTGTTCTGATGCGCTTAACAAGGTCCCGATTTCAAGCTCGATACGGTTGCGGATCTGCATCAACTGGTTTGGCAATTCAGAAGTGAGCATGCGTTGGCTGATCACTTGCTTAGCACTGCTTTCCCCCAATAATGCTTGCAACACGGATGGCAGTACGACTGCCAGCACCATCGTAATAAGGAGTTTTTGTTTAATCGTTAATTTATTGAATTTAATCATTTAAAACTACAACTTAGAGATGCGGAGTTGACCTGAAGTACCGTTAACTCAAGGCCCAGATAGATTCCGGTGCAGCGTTGCCAAACCAGACGCGGCATTATCCCTATCCACCGGTGCTGCTGCAATCGCATGGATTCATAAAAATGCAGCGATGTTGCTGGCTACATACCCGAGTAATTAGGGCCACTACCACCTTCTGGCGTTACCCAATTGATATTCTGACTTGGATCTTTGATATCGCAGGTTTTACAGTGAATACAGTTTTGCGCATTGATCACAAAGCGTTTTACACCATCCTGTTCGGTAATTTCGTATACGCCCGCAGGGCAATAGCGCTGTGCTGGCTCATCATACAGCGGCAGATTGACTGCTAATGGCACCGAGGTATTTTCCAGCTGCAGATGGCACGGCTGATCTTCTTCATGTGCAATGTTGGTCAGATAGATGGAGGACAGTCTGTCGAAAGTGAGCTCGCCATCTGGTGCTGGGTAATCAATTTGGGGATAGTCACAAGCTTTACCCAGACAGGCAAAATCCGCCTTGTCATCACGTAGCGTCAACGGGAACTTACCATCAAACCAGTTCTGCTCGATAAAGTTAAAGGCACCGCCGAGTAGGGTCCCAAACTTGTGTAATGCCGGCCCGAAATTGCGGGCGCGATGCAGTTCTTCATATAGCGAACTCTGTTCCAGCCTGGTCTGGAAGCAATCGAGATCTTTGCCAGCATCTACCCCGGCTAACATCGCTTCGGCTAGCGTCTCCGCTGCCAACATGCCGCTTTTCATGGCGGTATGAATCCCTTTGATTTTGGCAAAGTTCAAGGTACCAGCATCGCAGCCAACTAATAAACCGCCAGGAAAACTCATTTTGGGCAGTGAATTGAGCCCACCTTTTGCGATCGCTCTGGCACCATAGCTTCGTCGCTCGCCGCCTTTTAATATTGCGGCGATTTGAGGGTGGGTCTTATAACGTTGAAACTCATCAAAAGGACTTAGATGTGGATTTTTGTAATTCAGATCGACTATCAGCCCTACGGCGACCTGTTGATTTTCAATATGGTAAAGATATCCGCCGCCGGAAGCTGTTGTCAGTGGCCAGCCTGCCGTATGGACGACTTTGCCTAATTGATGTCGCTCAGCCGGTATTTGCCATATTTCTTTAAAGCCCAGTGCATAATGTTGCGGGCTTTTGCCATTATCCAGATGGAAATGTTGCATGAGTTGTTTACCGAGATGGCCACGGCAGCCCTCGGCGAAAACGGTATATTTTGCCAGTAATTCCATCCCGGGCATGTAACTGTCTTTGTGACGGCCATCCTTGCTGACTCCCATATCACCCGTGAGGATACCTTTTACACTGCCGTCATCATTAAACAACAGTTCGCTGGCGGCAAATCCTGGGAAAATTTCGGCCCCGAGGGCTTCCGCCTGTTGTGCTAACCAGCGACACAGGTTTCCGGCGCTGATGATGTAATTACCGTCATTAGTCATGGTTTTTGGGATCAGCGCATGAGGCATCGGCCGTGAACTCTCGCCAGACTGCAACAGTAAAAACTCATCCGCATTCACCGCTGTCGCCAATGGTGCCCCAAGGCTTTGCCAGTCACCGAATAACTCTTCTAGCACGGTCGGCTCAAAAACTGCGCCAGACATTATGTGGGCACCGACCTCGGCACCTTTTTCCACCACACAGACACTAAGCGGCGTTTCCGCGTCTTTGGAAATCTGCAACAAACGACAGGCGGTGGCTAACCCGGCTGGACCCGCACCGACTATCACCACATCGAATTCCATGGATTCGCGTTCCATCATGTTCCTTTATCCTTCGCCTCGTGTTAACGGAATGTTGGCTTATGGTTCCACCATACCCGAAAAAATCGTTGGCGCACAGCACTTGACCGGTTCCCGCTATAGTGGACTTTAGTCACAGATCCCAGCATTGGCTAACGCACGCCCTGTTAAAGGGGTTTTGGAGATCAGGCATTTGCATTTATACTAGTAACTGACGGTTCTCCGAGCTGACGTCCCTACGTCACCACAGATAAGGGGCTTCAGCCGTGGCAATTTTGCCACCGGGGTAAGTGTAGAAATGCGCTTGCCTCCCCTTTATTTTGGAAAGGTGATCATGTCCCAGCAGTTACAAGACAATTTTGGTCGACGGTTTCACTATCTGCGGATGTCAGTGACTGATGTCTGTAATTTTAAATGCAGTTATTGCCTGCCGGATGGCTATCATCCCAATGGCAAGCAATCCTTTTTGACCCTCAGCGAAATTGAGCATCTGGTGGCCGCCTTTGCCAAGGTGGGTACTCGTAAAGTGCGCATTACTGGTGGTGAACCGACCTTACGTAAAGATTTTACCGATATTGTACGCTTATTGGCGGACAATCCCGCTATCCATACGATCGCCACAACGACCAACGGCTACCGCCTCGAGAAAAATGCCCAGGAGTGGTATGACGCGGGTCTGCGGCGTATCAATATCTCAGTAGATAGCCTGGACCCACGGATGTTTTATCAGATCACCGGTGAAAATCGGTTTGATCAGGTGATGCGTGGCGTTGATGCAGCACTTTCTGCCGGTTTTGAGCGTGTCAAAATCAACGCGGTGTTGCTAAAAGACCTGAATGATAAAGATTTGCCACGTTTCCTGCACTGGATCAAACACACGCCCATCGATTTACGCTTTATTGAGCTGATGGAAACCGGCTTAGGTCATGACTATTTCCAAGCACATCATTTGGCGGGCGAGTCAATTAAAGGCCGCTTGATGGCAGAAGGGTGGCTGTATGATCAACCTACTGCTGAAGATGGCCCGGCGCAGAATTTCAGTCACCCGGACTATCAGGGGCGTATCGGGCTGATCATGCCGTATTCCAAAGATTTCTGTGCCAGTTGTAATCGTCTACGGGTTTCCGCTATCGGCAAACTGCACTTGTGTCTGTTTACCGAACAGGGTCTCGATCTTAGGGATTTACTGCAGTCGGACGCTCAGCAGGATGAATTGATTGCGCGGTTGCATCAACAATTGCAACTGAAAAAGGAAACACACTTCCTGCATCAAGGCATCACCGGCGTAACTCAGCATCTGGCTTCTATCGGCGGTTAAGGCCGTTGGCGGTAACCGCCGCATTTTGAACGACAAATTAAGGCAGCTTTTTGATGAGCGAAACATTTACCCATATCAATGCCGATGGTAACGCCCACATGGTGGACGTTACCGCCAAGTCTGAAACAGAACGTGAGGCCCGTGCCGAAGCTTATGTGGAGATGGCCCCAGCCACGCTGGAGATGATCATCAGTGGTAAACATCACAAAGGTGATGTGTTTGCTACCGCCCGCATCGCAGGCATTATGGCCGCGAAAAAGACCTCAGAACTCATTCCGTTATGTCATCCATTGATGCTGACCAAGGTAGAGGTGGAGCTAGAAGCGCAGCCACAGCAGAACCGGGTGTGGATCACCAGTCGCTGCAAGTTATCCGGTAAAACCGGCGTAGAAATGGAAGCCCTGACCGCCGCTTCGGTGGCGGCGCTGACCATTTACGATATGTGTAAAGCGGTACAGAAAGATATGCATATTACCGGAGTGCGTCTGCTGGAAAAAAGCGGCGGTAAATCAGGACATTTTAAGGTGTAGCCCTATGATTAACGTATTGTTTTTTGCCCAGGTTCGAGAACTGCTCGGTACTCCTTCAATTCAGTTGGAGGCCGGTGAACATGTCGCTACCGCGGCGGCATTGCGTGAGCATCTGGCCGCCAAAAATGAAAAATGGGCGCGGGTACTCGAATCTGACAAGCTGCTGGTGGCAGTCAATCAAACTCTGAGCAACTGGCATGCTGAGGTGCGTGATGGTGATGAAGTCGCCTTCTTTCCTCCGGTGACAGGAGGCTAATGATGCAAGACCGGATTGTGGTGCAGCAGCCGGATTTTGATGTGCCGGCGGAATATGCCCGAATTGCCACTGACAACAGCGACGGCGCTATCGTTACCTTTGTGGGTAAGGTGCGAGATTTTAACGATGGCAGTGCGGTCACCGATCTGACGCTGGAACACTATCCGGGCATGACCGAAGCGGTGTTAAAGCAGATCACTACCCAAGCTCGTGAGCGCTGGCCGTTAAATTTCGTCACTATTATTCACCGCGTCGGCACCATGTCACTTGGTGAGCAGATTGTCTTTATCGGTGTCAGCAGTGCCCATCGAAAAGCCGCCTTCGCGGCCTGTGAGTTCCTGATTGATTTTCTAAAGACTAAAGCGCCTTTCTGGAAACTGGAAGGTACCGGTGACGATAAACGTTGGGTTGACGCGCGCGATGCTGATGAGCAAGCGGCTAAAGCCTGGGAAGAGGACGCCTGATGATAGTCTGGATCTGCCGGAGTGTACTGGTATTAGTGTTAGCGTGGACGAGTCTGCTGCAGGCCGCGGAGATCCCGAATATTGCCGCTGCCGCCAACATTAAGTTTGCCATGGAGCAGATCGTTAAAAACTACCAGCAACAGACCGGTCAGCAACTGCGGGTATCTTATGGTTCTTCGGGTAACTTTGTGGCGCAGATAAAACATGGTGCGCCGTTTCAGTTGTTCCTGTCGGCAGATGAAAAATACGTCGAAGCACTCTCTTCATCCGGCATTACTGCCGATAATGGCGTGATTTACGCTTATGGTCGCCTAGCGTTGGTGGCGCCAAATAATTCGCCGCTGACATTGGATGAAAAGCTGGACGGGGTGGCAAAGTTACTGCACGACGGACAGTTAAAACGTTTTGCTATTGCCAACCCGGAACATGCCCCCTACGGCGAACGGGCTCGGCAGCTGTTGCAGCAAAAAGGTCTGTGGCAGGCGATGCAATCCTCTATTGTGTATGGCGAAAACGTTTCGCAGGCAGCGCAGTTTGCCCTCAGCGGTTCCACACAAGGTGGCATAGTTGCGTTATCGCTGGCGATGGCACCACAATTTCGTGAACGTGGCCGCTATTTAGCGCTTCCGGTGGAACAGTACACGCCGCTGACCCAGCGAATGGTGCTACTCAATAGTGCCGGTGAAGTAACTAAAGACTTCTATCATTACCTGCAAAGCAAACCGGCCAGAGCGGTGTTCAGCTCTTTTGGTTTTGCCCTCCCAGAGGAACATTGATGGACTGGCAGTCACTGTGGTTGTCGATAAAGTTGGCTGCCATCAGTGTACTGATACTGATCCCTTTGGCCGTGATTATCGCCAGACCGCTGGCCTATGAGCGCTTTCGTGGTAAATCCTGGATTGAAGCGCTAATCATGGTGCCGCTGGTGTTGCCACCAACGGTGATTGGATACTACCTGCTCGTCAGTCTTGGCAGTGAAAGCTGGATCGGGCAGATGTTGGCGCAGTCGTTTGATATACAACTGGTCTTTCACTTTTCCGGTTTAGTGCTTGCCTCGGTGCTGGTCAATATCCCATTTGCAGTACAGCCAATTCAGCGCTCGTTTGAAGCCGTCCCCCAAGAAGTGCGTGACGCTTGTGCCTGTTGCGGTATGAATCGGTTGCAACAGCTGTTACGCGTGGAATTACCCTTGGCTTGGCCGGGGATTGTCACTGCCCTGGTATTGTGTTTTTCCCATGTGCTGGGCGAATTTGGGGTGGTGCTGATGATGGGGGGCTCCATCGCCGGTGAAACCAAGACCATCTCAATCGCTATTTACGACAGTGTGCAGGCGTTTGATTTTTCAGCCGCCGGAAATATGTCATTGCTGCTGGTGTTGTTTGCTGTTTCTACGCTGGCACTGACCACCGCTTTATCTCGGCGGATGGAGCGCAGTCGATGAATAGTCGCGGTGACTTGCATGTGAAAGTGGCACAAATCAGCGGTATTCCGCTGCAGGCAGAGTTTAGTTGCTGTGCCGGCGAGTTGCTCGCGGTCGTTGGCCCGTCGGGTGGCGGTAAAACCACGCTATTGCGAATGATTGCCGGGCTCAATCATCCGCAAACCGGAGAGATCCGCTGTGGCGAGCACGTGTGGTTTGGTAAGGGGATTAATCTCACGCCACAACAACGGCATTTGGGCTATGTGCCGCAGCATTACGGATTATTTCCTAACCTGAGTGCGCAGGCCAATATCGTGGCTGGCCTTGATCATCTGCCGAAATCACAACGACGAGCACGGGCATTGCAGTGGTTGGAATTGGTTAATCTGCATGGCTTGCCAGAGCGGTTACCGCATCAATTATCGGGCGGTCAGAAACAACGCGTGGCATTAGCGCGGGCATTAGCGCGCGAGCCATCAGTTCTGTTGCTGGATGAACCCTTTTCGGCGCTGGACAGAGAAACCCGCGAACGTTTGTATATCGAATTAGCCCGCCTTAAAAGCCAGCTGCAGATCCCGGTAATCATGGTGACCCATGATATTAACGAAGCATTATTGCTGGCGGATAAACTGGTGTTGATCAGTCAAGGGCAGATGCTGCAGGCTGGCGAACCCCGGCAAGTGTTGTTGAAACCGCGTAATGAATCTGTGGCGCGGCAGATGGGCTTGCGCAATATTTTTGATGCACAAGTGCTGCAATATGACCCAGACCAGAAACTGCTGTGGTTGCAGTTTGGCGAGCAGAAAATTGCCTGCGATGCCGATCCGCGTTTTCGCGGTGGCGATAATGTGCGCTGGGTGATCCCTAATCAAGGCATACGCTTTAACGCTATTAGCAGTGGCCGACTTAGCCGCAGCTATAACAAGCTATCGGTGACCATTGAGTCATTGTTGGTCATGGGCGAATCGGTGCGGTTAGTGGCGAGCATTGCAGGTATTGAACATCAGCTGCATGCCGAAGTCCCGCTACATTTAGTACAAAAGCTGGCGCTACGTGAAGGGCTACAGACGGAAGTGGCGTTAAAATCTGATCTTATCCATCTGCTGGAACACGACAATTCCACCCCCCACCACAGATGATCAAAACTTAATCTTGTTTCCATGCAGGTTTAAAGCAACCTTTCGTATACTGAATTGCCCAATAATTCAGGAGGTAGGCATTATGACCAACAGATTTTGCGGGTTATTGGCTATGTTGTTGATGACAACTCCTGCACTGGCTGTAACTGACCCGGCAGTAACGAGTGCACAAGCTGCCCAGCAAGCAGATATTAATACCCAGGTCACGTTACACGGTTATCTGATTAAAACGCTGGGAGATCAACATTATCTGTTCCGTGATCCCAGTGGTGAGTTGCAAGTCGAAATCGATAATGCCCTGTGGCGGGATATTAATGTTAAAGGTGATACCCCTTTGACCTTGAAGGGAAAAGTAGCCAATACCCGGTTTGGTCCTGAAGTTGAAATTGATAGTCTGCAACTGGCTGGATAATCATTAATTGTATGTAAACACTGGCCGTGCCTACGGCCGGTTGAGATGGAGGCATCATGAGGCTGATTTTAGCAACGCTGCTATTGTGGTGTTCTTCGGCCATGGCATCGACCTCACCGCTGCTGAGTTTGTTTGAAGATGGTCAACACCTCACCCCAACCGCAGCTATCAGTGATGTCGAAGCCAAGCATCTAGGTGAAATAATTGAATTTATTGCCGATATCAATGACGATAAGCTGTTATATCAGTTTACGGTGGCGGACCCTCAAAGCCATACTTTGTATAAACTGAAGCTTGATGGCTCTGACGGCAAAGTGCTTGATAAAACGGCACATACACTGACGAATGACGCACCGCAATTGGCGCTGGCGTTAAAATTAAGACAGCACCAGCAGTCGTTTTCCACCTTGACCCAACTGGCATTAGGCAATACCTCCGGGTATTTGCAACAAGCAGAGTTGGATCAGGATTTGGGGATCAGCTATCTGGAACTCAAAGTGCTGGACGAGCATGGCAGCCACAAATTAGCGTTTGATATTGAACATCAGCGACAGCTACCACTATTGAAATGGGATTAACGGATGAAAATATTACTGGTCGAAGACGACACCACCACCCAGGAATATATCGTCAAAGGATTCCTGGAACAGGGACATAGCATTGAAACCGCCGGTGACGGCCAGCAGGGCTTAATATTGGCGACCAGTAGTCAGTTTGACTTACTGATCCTCGATCGTATGTTGCCGGGACTCGATGGTCTGAAATTGCTGGCGGCGCTGCGGGCAACTGGCGATCAAACTCCCGTGTTGATCCTGTCGGCGCTGAGTCATGTCGATGAGCGCGTTAAAGGTTTACGTGCTGGTGGCGACGATTATATGACCAAGCCGTTTGCCTTCTCGGAACTGCTGGTGCGCGCAGAAAAATTGATGCAGCGCGGTTTATCACAACCGGCGAATACCGACCTGAAGGTGGGGCCGTTGCGTATGGAATTGCTGACACGCAGCGTAACGCTGGATGATGAAGAGTTATTGTTACAGCCAAAGGAATTCTTGCTGCTGAAATATCTGATGGAGCATGCCAATCAGGTCGTCAGCCGCACCTTATTATTCGAAGCGGTTTGGGACTATCACTTTGACCCGCGGACCAATGTTATTGATGTGCATATTGCGAAACTGCGGCGCAAGTTTGAAGATTTGGGCCACGGCGATTTGATCGAAACCATACGAGGTGCCGGCTATCGTCTCCGCAAAGGTTATTAAGCCTTTTAAAAGCAGCGCCTGGCGCATCACGATTATCTTTTCGGTACTGGTGACCTTAATCATCGGTACTTTGCTATTGGTGCTCTACCGACAGTTGGTCAATGAACAGCAAACGCAGGTGCGGCAGCATCTGCTGTCAGAGGCGCAACGATATCTACAACTCTCATTGACCGTCGACCGTCGCGCATTTGCGGCGCAGATCCGGGCGTCTGATTCACGCACGGCGTTGATTGCCTGGCAAGGTGGGGTCGAAATGGTGGGCTCACTCACCTTGATGCCCGAGAACATGCCGCTACTGCCGAATACCCGTGAGTTTCCCATTTTCACTGGCGGTCCGGAAAAACTGCATATTTTGACCGGTGGCGTGGTGATGACCCGCTACGGTCCGGTACTTATCGCAACTCGCACCGACCATTTAGCAGCATTGATAGATAAATTTGTCAGCGCGGCGTTAACTGCGCTTGCTCTGACCATTGTGCTGGCACTGATTGTGGGGTACCTGTTTTCCAAAGGCTTACTCAGTCGCTTGGTACATTACAACCGTCTCAGCGAACGGATCGAAAAAGGTTATTACAACACGCGATTGCCGGTAAGTGGTAAGCAGGATGAGTTTGACCTGCTGGCGGCGCAGTTCAATCGGGTGCTGGATACGCTGGAGCATAACCTCCATGCCGTGCGCGGCGTCACCGACAACATTGCCCATGATATGCGTACTCCCTTGTCGCATCTGCGCATCGGCCTGGAACAACTGCCTTATCAGCCCCCGGAGAAATTACCTGAACGTTGTGGCGAACTGACCGATGAGCTGGATCATTGTCTGGCGACCTTCAACGCCATGTTGTCCCTGACGCGCATTGAAGAGGGGCAGCAAGCATTGGAATTGCAACCGGTGAGTCTGCATGAACTGTGTGCCGATCTGCTGGAGATGGCAGACGCGTTAGCGGAAGACAGAAACCAGACATTAACGCTGGAAACGACCGAAGATTGCGTGATATCGGGTGATAAGCATCTGTTATTTCAGGCATTGTTTAATTTGGTGGATAATGCCATCAAATATGCGGGCGAGGGTGCCAGTATTCGCATTTCGCAGCAGGGGAGTAGTATCGACATCAGCGATAATGGCCCTGGTATCCCCGAAGATGCCCGGGAAAAAGTGTTTGAACGCTTGGTGCGGCTTGATCCTAGTCGCCATGAACAGGGCAGCGGTTTGGGATTATCGATGGTCAAGGCGATTTTATCGCGCCATCATGCGACAATTACCCTGACTGACAATCAGCCGGGATTAAAAGTAACCTTGAATTTCCCGCTTGCCTGAGAATACCTGCGATGACCACCGTTCCCAGTTACCGGCTGCTGGCCTCTGAAACAGATTTTATCGTTGTGGATAAAGCCCCTGGCGTGCATTTTCACAGTCAGGATGGCAGTGCCGGGTTGGTGGCACAGTTGGAAGCTGACCTCAAACTCAAACTTTATCCCGTACATAGGTTAGATACTATGACATCGGGGTTATTGTTGTTGGCCCGTTCATCTGCCGCCGCTGCGCGGTTTACGGCGATGTTTAGTCAGCATCAGGTACAAAAATATTATCTGGCGCTGGCAGGCGGTAAACCTAAGAAAAAGCAGGGTTGGGTTATCGGTGATATGGCCAAATCGCGCCGAGGTATGTATAAACTGCTGCGCACCACTGACAATCCGGCGATCACCCAGTTTTTCAGTCAGTCGGTGGCTGAAGGATTGCGACTTTACCTATTAAAGCCGTTGAGCGGTAAGACACACCAATTGCGGGTGGCGCTGAACAGCATTGGCGTGCCGATTCTGGGCGACACACTCTATGGCGCCACCGCAACCGTTGCTGAGCGCGGTTATCTGCATGCCTATGGTTTGGAATTTGTCTGGAATGGGCGACTTTGCCAGTTTTTGTGCCCACCCATAGTCGGCGAACAGTTTCTGAATGCAGCGGTAACGGCGCAAATCCAGTCCTGGGACAAACCGTGGTCGCTGCCTTGGCCACAGTCAAAATCACCGGAGCGCTAACACTGATATGACACTAGCGCCGAACTGAACGAGAGCATCGTGGGTCCAGTCCGGCCTCAGTGCCACATTAGTTGGGGGCTTTCACCACGACAAACTGTTTCCCGCCTTCCAACGGTAAATACCAGACACCATTAGCCACGTAATATAAGCGGCCATCATAAGCGACTTTTTTGGTTACACCGGCCACCACATCCACAACTGTTCCTGGGGTCAGACTAGTGTCGGAGGCCACAGTATTGGGCGCACTCACTACAGTGTAATTGCCGGCGGGTGGATTCTGCACATATACGTACTGGTCACCATTCTGCCGGTAATAGTTATTGCCAACGATCGCATAGGTGATCCCGGCAAAAACCGCAAAAGTGGCTAAATCTGCCAGTGCATTACCGTGATAATTATAAACCTTGGGCGATGGCCGATGATCGTGGTTGTTGACGACGATGACATTTCCGCGGCTGTAATGATTACCACCGCGGTGGTCATCATTGTCGTGTCCATGGGCATAAGTCAGTGTTGGCGTCAGGACTAAGCTCAACGCGGTCAATCCGGAAATCAGTAATTTTTGCATGATAAGCAGGTCCTCTTTTAATGCCTCTTAGCATTAATATTGCCACTAAAGTAAGAGGGCCAGAAGCGGTATCAGGTAACAATAGGTAAAGTCGGTGCAAAGCCGTTGCAATTGATTAACTGCTCAGTAACAAACATTGAAACAGCTTTAATTAGCAATTGCTGAATATGGAGGCTGTGCGCTAAAACACACAGCCTCTATGGGAATTGTTCTCTAGATGATGCTTGAGTTGCCGTTGTTCGATGACGATTACTGGCGTGGTTAACGGCGATTTCCCAGAATTCGCAAAATTCGCAAAAACAGGTTGATGATATCCATATACAGCGCGGCCGCACTATCAATGGCGTTATCTACGGTTTTGGGAATGGCATTGGCGCGGCCCCAGTCGTACCCGATATAACCACAGAAAATCAGCACGACAATCCAGTCGAGAATGCCATGATGGGTCTTGAAGAAAAACAGCTCTATCAATTCCACTACGATGACCAGCAACAGGGCGATGGTCAGTGCTCCGGCTATCCGCGCAAAAAAGGCCGGAAAGAGTGTGCCTAACACCATCATTCCGAGCGTCACCAGCGTGGTGATGCGCAGCGCATCAACCACTAAATCCGGTTGATACTGACTGACTACCAGATTGATGATTAGCCCGAAAGGTACAACGACCAGGTTATAACCAATAAAGCTGAACAGGGGATTATCGGATTTCTGAAACAGATAGATCCCGGCAAAACAACTGATAAAGTAACCGCCAAAAAACAGCAAGGGATTAATACTAGCAATACTCTGCGGGTCGATGCTGCTGACCATCAGATAGTTAATGGCAAAACCCCATAGTAAGGTGATGCCGATAATCAGGTTGTACAGACTATTACCAATCACTTTGTCATTGGTGCTAGTACGGTCAAAAACGCTGTGTTCCATAGCAAATAATTCCTGATAACGTGAATGTGTACCAACTCAAGATATAGAAATAATCCCTTTAAAACCAGTGGTTTCAATCAGACTGACACACCTCGCAATGTGGTTGCTTGGGCAGCTTCATTTCGCGAAATTCCATGGTCATGGCATCTACCATCAGTAGGCGACCGTATAAGGGTTTACCCAAACCGGTAATCACCTTAATCGCCTCTGTCGCTTGTAAGCATCCCATCAACCCCACGACTGGTGCCAGAATACCGGACTCTACACAGCTCAATTGCTGCTCGCCGAAAAGACTGGCAAAGCAGTGATAGCAAGGCATGTCATCCTGATAACCAAACACGGTGACGACACCTTCCATGCGGATCGCTGCAGCGGATACCAACGGCACTTTGTGATGAAAACACGCCCGGTTCAGCTGCTCACGCACTGCGACGTTGTCGGTACAGTCGAGCACAATGGTATGCGTGGCCACCAGTTCCTCTATCTCCTGATCGTCCAGCACCTGATGAATCGTACGGATGGCCACATGGGGATTGAGTTCGCTGAGAGTTTCTTTGGCAGAGGCCACTTTGGGCTGGCCGACATTACGGTCCAGATGCAGCACCTGGCGTTGCAGATTGGATAGTTCCACGGTATCGAAATCTACCAGGGTTAACTGGCCAATACCGGCTACGGTCAGATATTGAGATGCCGTGCAGCCTAGTCCCCCTGCACCAATCATCAGCACTTTTGCCAGCTTTAACTGCTCTTGCCCTTCGATGTCCATACCCTTAATGGAGATCTGGCGGCTGTAACGCAGTATTTCACTGTCGCTGAGAATATCGTCAAACTGCTCCATTATCGGTTCTCCGTCAGCAAAGTACGCTGTTAAAAGGCTCAACGGTGACTAGCTCACCTGCACCGGTATTGCCTTGTTGCTGCTCTAACACGATGAAACAGTTAGCCAGATGCATCGAACTCAACTGCGATGAATCCTGTGAGCCGGTAGTGCTGACCTGCAACGTGCCGTCGAGGTTATGACTGAGAATGCCGCGTTGATATTCGACTCGCCCAGGCTTTTTACGGATAGCACTGTTTAGTACCGCTTTAATCTGCAATGGCGCTACGGGTTTAAGCCCTTGTAACTTGCGCAGTAATGGCAACACCAGTTTGTAGAAGGTGACCATGGATGATACGGGGTTTCCTGGTAAGCCACAGAATACAGCGTCGCCAATCTTACCCATGGCAAACGGTTTACCGGGTTTCATGGCAAGCTTCCAGAAGGTGATTTTGCCTTCTTCATCTAGCACTTGCTTGGTGAAATCTGCTTCACCAACAGAGACTCCTCCAGAAGTGAGTACCATATCTGCACAGGCGGCCGCCTCACGAAATGCCTGCCGAATGGCTTCTGGGTCGTCCTTGATAACACCGAGGTCAATCCATTCGACGCCGGCTTTAATCAATAAGCCTTTGATGGAGTAGCGATTGGAATCATAAATCTGTCCAGGAGCTAATTCGCTGCCAATTGGGCGCAACTCATCGCCAGTAGAGAAAAAGGCCACTTTGGCGCGACGGAATACGCGTAGGTGGTTGATACCTAATGTCGCGATAATGCCCATCTCAGCCGCGCGGATTTCGGCGCCAGAGGTCAATACTTTGGTGCCGACCGCCATCTCTCCGCCACGCAAGCGCACGTTTTCCCACTGCTCACTGCAGGGTTCAAGCGTCACCTGATCGCCGGCTACTTCGGCATATTCCTGCATCTGTACGGTGTCATAACCATCGGGAACAGTCGCGCCGGTCATAATGCGCACACAACTGCCAGGGCGGTATTCACCTTGAAAAGGGTGACCAGCGAAGGATTTGCCGATAACCGTCAATGTGCCTGTGCTGGGTAAGTCGGCAAAACGATAGGCGTAACCGTCCATACCGGAATTGTTGAATGGTGGCAGTTCAATACTGCTGTGCAGATCTTCTGCCAGAACGCGGCCGAGCGCTTCTGCCAGTGGTACTGTTTCAGTTTCATATAACGGTAGAATCTGCTCTAGCAGCATAGGTACTGCTTCATCGGGATGCAGTAATTGCGGGCGAGCACAAGGGTCCTGAGACATGGACATAGAGCAACCTTAATCTGACAATGAACTTTTCTCTGGCGGTTATTATGCCACGCGCAAGCCAGCAGGCTAAGCTTCCACCAGAACTCTCCATTGATTTTAACGATAATTTGAACAATAACAGTGAACTAGGTCGCCAACAAAAAAAGCAGCCGTGGCTGCTTTTTCTTTGGACGCGGTATTAACCGACATTCGCCATTAACGAGTGGCGATATGCGGCAATATCTTCGATGGTCAGTACCGGCATCTGGTGCTTGTCGCCAAACTCAATGATCTCCGGTAACCGCGCCATAGTACCGTCAGGATTGGTCACTTCACATAAGACCCCGGCATGTTTTAGCCCTGCAAGTTTCATCAGATCAACCGTTGCTTCGGTATGGCCACGACGGGTAAATACGCCCCCTGGCTGCGCCCGCAAAGGGTAAACATGGCCGGGACGAACCAGATGCTCAGGTTTAGCATCATCAGCGATGGCAGCTTTGATGGTGGTTACCCGGTCAGCTGCTGAAACGCCGGTAGTGACACCATCGCGTGCTTCAATACTGACGGTAAATGGGGTGCCGTACTGGCTGGTGTTAGTGGTCACCATCGGCGGTAAATCCAGTGCTTTGACCCGTTCATCGGTCAAACACAAACAGACAATGCCACTGCCTTCACGGATTAAGAGTGCCATCTGTTCGCTGGTAAGGGTTTCGGCGGCAAAAATCATGTCGCCTTCATTTTCGCGGTCTTCGTCATCGACCACCAATACGCCGCGGCCTTGGCGCAGTGTCTGCAAGGCTGTTTCGACCCGTTTGGCGGGCGTACCAAAAGCGGCTAATAATGACTGATTCATGGTAAAAGTCCTTAAATTACAACGTGAATTTTCCAGAATCAGGGCAAGAAAGGAATAGCACAACTACCGCCATTGCGGTAATAGATGCCTGAAAGACAGCCGGTATAACAGTTGTCATATCCTCTTTCATCCGGACTGAGCCAGTACATACTGGCAACACCGTCGGCTCTGGAATAGTCACATAAGGTGAGGACACCAGATCTGCTGACCCTGACATCGTATCAGGCGCTCGCGGGCTTTCGCTGCTTAAAGCGATTTACCACCGGTGGGGAATTACACCCCGCCCTGAGAATACTGCCTGAGGGTGCTCAGGCGAAAAATAGCATGCGCCCGCAGTTATGAAATAACAAGCTTCCGCTTCACATTTCTGATCAGAGACTTGCGGTAATAAAAGTTGCCGGTCACTATAGGGTTTTCGGCCAGCAGTTTCGGCCATGAGCGCGGTGCGGTAGTGGCTGCGACTTAACAGGGAAAGGCTCATGAACAGACTGTTGACATCTATTGGGTTGGTAGGCGCAGCCATAGTGCTGTGCGGATGCGGAAGTATGAATGCAAAAGTAGAAGTCACTGCGCCAGTGGCCACTAAAATTCCTCATGAAATGACACTGCATGGGGTAACGCGAGTAGATAACTATTATTGGCTGCGTGATGACAGCCGTACCGCTCCTCAAGTCTTGGACTATTTGCATCAGGAAAACGCCTATACCCAGGCGCAGTTAGCCCCTTACAAGCCGTTAGAAAACCAGCTATTTAAAGAACTGACCTCGCGGGTCGAGCCTAACGAAAGCACGGTACCTTACCACTGGCATAACCACTGGTACTCACGGCGCTACAGTGAAGGCAAAGAATACCCGATTATTGTGCGTAGTCAGACGCAGAACGGTGCTGTGCAGTCGCTGTTGGACGCTAACGAACGCGCGGCGGGACATGACTTTTATCGCTTGGCTGCTGTCAATGTCAGCCCGGATGAAAAGCTGCTAGCCTTTGCCGAAGATACCCTGAGTCGACGCATCTATACCGTCTATTTTAAAGATCTGTCTGGTGGTCAATTACTCTCCGATAAGCTCACAGACGTTGACGGTGGCGTGGTATGGAGCAATGACAATCGTTATGTCTTCTATATTGCCAAAGACCCGCAAACCCTGTTGGGGGATAGGGTATTCCGTCACAAACTGGGGACTCAGCAGTCTGCTGATGTGCTGGTTTACCACGAAAAAGACGACTCCTATTTTCTCGACCTGGGTAAAAGCCTCGACGAAACCGAGATTGTGCTGACCCATGAAAACACCATTACCAGTGAAGTCTCCTTGCTCGATGCGAACGCGCCATTAGGCGAGTTTTTGCCGGTGCTGCCTCGAGAAGAGGGCCTCGAATACAGTGTCGCGAAACGGGGCAATGAGCTTTATATCCTGACCAACTGGCAGGCGCAGAATTTCCAGTTGATGAAAGTCAACATCAACAAAGCGGCGAACAAGGACAACTGGCAGCCAGTGATCCCGCATGATCCGGATGTATTGCTGGAGGATTTTCTGTTACTGGACGACTTTCTGGTGATACAGACTCGGGAGCAGGGGTTAAGCCACATACGTATTTACCCCGATGCGGATACGACTCGCGGCTACGAGCTGCAGTTTGATGACCCGGCGTATGTGGTGGGGTTAGATGTGAATCCTAATCAGCATAGCCGAGAGCTGCGAGTGTATTACTCCAGCCCGTCAACCCCTGAATCTATTTATGACTATCAGCTGGATTTCCCAGGGCGTCGTACCCTATTGAAACAGGAAAAAGTGCTAGGCGGCTTTAATGCCGCTAATTATCGCACAGAAAGACTACGCATCACCGCACGCGATGGCACTCCGGTACCGGTGACATTGGTGTACCGCAAAGACAAATTCCAACGTGATGGCACTAACCCGCTGTACATCTATGGCTATGGGGCCTATGGCATTGTGATGGAGCCAGCGTTTCAGGATGACATTATCAGCTTGCTCGACCGCGGCATTGTGTACGCCATTGCCCATGTGCGTGGCAGCGATATGCTGGGACGGCGTTGGTATGAAGAAGGCAAGATGTTACATAAACAGAATAGTTTCAATGATTTTGTTGATGTCACTAAGGGGTTATTGAACGAAAAATATGGCGAGCCAGGCAAAGTGTTGGCTGCAGGTGGTAGCGCGGGTGGCTTACTGATGGGGGGCGTGATCAATCAGGCGCCAGAGTTGTATCTTGCCGTCGCGGCTCATGTGCCATTTGTCGATATCGTCACGACTATGCTGGACGAATCGATTCCGCTCACTACCAATGAATACGATGAGTGGGGTAATCCGCAGCAGAAAAAATATTTCGACTACATGCTCAGCTACTCGCCTTATGACAATGTACAGCATCAGGCTTATCCCAATCTGCTGGTAACCAGCGGCCTGTATGATTCTCAGGTGCAGTATTTCGAACCGGCAAAATGGGTGGCTAAACTGCGCGACTATAAAACGGATAATCATCTGTTACTGCTGCATATGGACATGACGGCGGGTCACGGGGGCAAGAGTGGCCGTTACAGCAGTTACGAAGATACCGCGTTAGAGTACGCCTTCTTTCTCGGCTTGTTGGGATATAAATGAACCCGTGGTCGTTGTATATCATCCGTTGTCGTGACGGAGAGCTGTATACCGGTGTGACCACCGATGTCCCTCGCCGTTTTGCTGAGCACCAGCGCGGCGGTCTGCGCGCTGCTAAATATTTGCGCGGACGAGGGCCGTTGCAGTTAGCCTATCAGGAGTTGGTCGGCAGTCGCAGTGATGCCCTCAAGCGAGAACTGGCGGTGAAAAAGCTCAGTCGGCAACAGAAGCTCGCGCTATTGAATAACGCTCCAGCAGCGTAGTTGCGCTCAAAAAGGAGCGGGATTCATTGGCCACAATGCGGCCACTACAATGAATCCCGCGGTCGGGAAGTTGTCCCAGAGTTGCCATGAATGGCTTTCGGAGAACAACTCTCTATAGCAGCAATTGCGCCAATATTTATCTAATTGAAATTAAACGATAAAAATATTTCTTCGACATGAGGAAATAAGAACTTCGCCGAAAAATGGCGAATTTTCCCAATCACTTGAGGATCTTGGCAAAAATGTATATCTGCTATTGTCCGGAGCATGACGCTGGCAGGATAAGTCGGTGATGTTCCTTCATCAATTGGGCGGAGTGGTTGCGGGTTAGCGCAAAAACTTCTCCATAAATACGCTATTGGGGTCGGGCTGATAATCAGCAAACGGTGTGCATTCACTGAAGCCGAATTTTAGGTAAAGCGCCCGCGCGGGTTCAAAAAATGCCATTGAACCAGTTTCTAAACACAGTCTTGTCACGCCGAGACCCGCGGCATGTTGTAGTAGATGATTTAACAATGCGGACGCAATACCGCGACGTCTGGCGGCAACAGTGGTTCGCATCGATTTAATCTCTGCAAGCTGACTATCATGTAATTTTAGGGCAATGCATCCCAGCAACTGTTGCTGCTGCCAGGCACTCCAGAAGATAATCTTGGGTTGCTTCAGCTTGGTGATATCCAGGGCATGGACACTCTCTGGTGGCGAAGTTGCATACATATCTTCAAGATGGGCCTGCAGTAACGCCAGTATTTGAGGCGATTCGAGGTCATCAATCCGGATCGTCAGATTTTCCGTCATAAAATACCTATCACGCTATTTTTCTTGGCTTTTATGCACCAAGGTATGGGCGTGTTGTTCCCAATGTTGGCCATCAAACTGGGTGATATGCACTGCTGCTGGCTCGGTATCCAGGCAGTTCACATTGACATCGACGCCATCTGGATTGGAGCGGGGAATATAAAAAGGTTTGATGCCACAAGTTCGACAGAATGTATGTTGCGCCACGCCGGTGTTAAAGCGATAGGTGGTGAGCATCTCTTCACCGCGGATAATGCGAAATTTGCTTGTGGGTACAATCAGATGGAGATAGCCTGATTTACGGCAAATGGAACAGTTGCAATAATCGACCGCTAATTCGGAGGGGGCTTCCACTTCAAATCGCACCGCCTGGCAATGGCAACTTCCCTGGTAAATCACGCTGCTTTCCTCGTCCGAGTCACTGTGTCCTAGTTTTCCCACAATGCGCGGAGTAGGTCAAAGCCAATTTACAAGGTTTGACCATGTTAGGGCGGGTCCAGATGTGCCAGTATCTGTCGCCACACCTTTGTTATCTCAGCATTAAACAGATAAAAAACAATGTGCAGGTGTTTGAATTGCGGTTCGTTACAGGTTTGCAAGGCGATATTTGCCGCTTCCTCCAATGGGTAACCGTAAACACCACAGGAGATCGCCGGCAGCGCTACTGAATGACAGCCATGCGCCATCGCCAGTTGCAAGGAGGAGCGATAGGCTGCAGCCAGGTGCTGCGCGGGGGCTGCATCGCTGCTATAAATCGGCCCGACGGTGTGAATCACGTAACGACTCGGCAAGTTCCCCGCGCTGGTGATGCGGGCTTCACCTACCGGGCAACGTATGCCATTTACTTCAGGGATTTTGAGACATTCGGCCAACAACTGTGGCCCTGCGGCTTGATGGATCGCGCCATCCACGCCACCACCACCAAGCATACGACTATTGGCGGCATTAACGATGGCATCTTCAGATGCGAGAGTAATATCCCCTTCGATCAGTTGAATATGATTCATCATCAGTCTCCATGAGGGTGGCAGCTGTGGTTACCGGTACTGTTACTTTAGTCGGTATACGTCAGGCTGCCAGATCTGCATCAGACTTTGTGGATTTTCTACGGTATTAAAGCCAAATTGAGCGTACAAGCCATGCGCATCGCGCGTCGCTAGCATCATGCGCCGTAATCCTTGTAGCTCGGGGTGAGCAACGATGGTCTGAACCAGCCATTTGCTCAGACCTAGGCCACGATGTTCTGGCGAAATAAATACATCGGCGAGGTACGCGAACGTCGCGCGATCACTGATGATGCGGGCAAATCCCACTTGCTGACCCGCTGCGGTATACACGCCAAAACACAGCGAATTAGCAATCGCCTTACGCATCACGGCTTCTGGTATGCCTTGAGCCCAGTAACTGCTAGCGATAAATCCGCATATTACTGCGAAGTCCAATTTGTCAGGATCGCAACTGACTTCGTAACCTGACACTGTCATACAAATATTCCAATACGCTAAATTTCATAGAGTTCTAACGGCAGATTATCCGGATCGTTGAAAAAGGTAAATTGTTTACCCGTGTAGGCATCGATTCGGATGGGTTCGCAGTTTATGCCATGGGATGTAAGCCATGTAACCGCGTCGGAGACAGAAACTACGCGAAAGGCGAGGTGGCGTAATCCCTGGGCTTCCGGGAAGCTTGGACGCGTTGGCGCATCAGGGAATGAAAACAGTTCCAGTTGCGAGCCATCAGGCAGTTGCAAATCCAACTTCCAGGAGTTTCTTGCTTGCCGATAATGTTCGGCAATAACGTCTAAGCCTAAAATCTCACAATAGAAGTGTTTGGAGCGCTGATAGTCGTGGCAGATGACGGCGATATGGTGAATGCCTAAAAGCATGAAATATCCTCTGGCTAATAACTTTACCGTCACCATACCCGAGTACTGCGGCGGATCAATCTCTGTCGCCGCCGATTTGAACGCTGAACTTAATTGGTATCGCGTTTTGATACGGGCATCGTTGGCTGCCTCGGCAATTTAATTCGAACGGCTATAAGGGGTTACCTGAAGCAATCGCAGATAAAAAAGCCTGACGTTGTGGCCAGGCTTTTTAGCGAAAGAGTGCGTTTACCAGACTTTCACACGTTGCTCCGGTGCTAGGTACAGCTTGTCACCTGGCTGTACATTAAATGCTTGATACCAGGCATCTAAGTTGCGTACGGTGAGCGCACGGTACATCCCCGGGGCGTGACCGTCAGTCGCAATGCGTTGACGCAACGCCTGATCGCGCATCTTGGTCGCCCAAGTCTGGGCAAACCCGATAAAGAAGCGTTGATCACCGGTAAAGCCATCAATGACGGGCGCAGGTTTCCCATTTAATGAGGCATGGTAAGCATCCAGTGACGCAGCTAAACCCGCAACATCGGCGATGTTTTCACCCAGAGTTAACTTGCCATTGACGTGCAGATCCGGGAACGGGTAGTAGGTATCAAACTGTGCCGCTAATGCTTCCCCTTGTTGGGCAAAGCGCGCAAAGTCATCCTTGGTCCACCAGTTACGCATTGCCCCGGTTGAGTCGAATGCGGCACCGTTGTTATCAAAACTATGGCTGATTTCATGGCCGATGACGGCACCAATAGCACCATAGTTATAGGCGGCATCCGCTTTGGCATCAAAGAATGGGGGCTGTAGAATTCCTGCCGGGAAGTTCAGGGCATTTTGTACTGGCAAGTTTACCGCATTGACAATCTGCGGCACCATCCACCATTCATGCTTATCCTGTGGCTTGCCAACTTTAGCCAACTGTTGTTGATAACGGATCTGTTCCCCGGCAATTTCGTTATTGTAGGCATCGGTGGCCGATACCTGATAATGGCTATAATCGGGCCAGCTATCAGGATAACCCACGCCGACAACCAATGAATCGACTTTGGCCAAGGCCTCTTTTTTGGTGGTGGCTGCCATCCAGTCCAGCGCTTCGACTCGCTGGTGGAACGCATGAATGATCTGCTGCACCATATCGCCGACTTGTGCTTTAGCGGATGCCGGGAAATATTTTTCCACGTAATCTTTACCTACGGCATCGCCCAGGTACTCATCCAGTGCGCTTAAGGCACGTTTATCACGACTACGCTGCTGCGGGGTGCCAGAGAGTGTGGTGCCATAAAAAGCAAAATGGGCGTTATCAATCGCGCTTGGCAGTACATCGGTGTGCGCATTGATCTGATGGAATACCAGCCAGTCCTTCCAGGACTGCAGTGGCTCAGACGCGACCAGTGCGGCCAGGTGCGTAATCGCCGCAGCATGATACGCTGCAAAACGAGGTTGTTGTCCTAGATGTGCTGCATTCAGAAAAGCCTGCCAATCGATACCTGGTGCCTTCGTATCAAAGTCTGCTCGACTCCATACGGTAGAGGATTTGGCAAAGTCTTCACTTTCTTCACGAGTTTCGTGTGCGGTGGCGATTTTGGTTTCCAGGGCAAAGATACGATCGGCCTTGGCGGCAGCATCCTCAACGCCAGCTGAGGTCAGCAGCGTTTCAATGTAATTGCGATACTGTTTCCGAATGTCCACCATTTTGGGTGAATCTGACAGATAGTATTCACGCTCTGGCAGACCCAGACCGCCTTGCAGAATATATGGCAGGACTTCTCCAGGTGTTGCCAGTCCCTGAGTGACAAATAACCCAAACAGGTTTTCAGTGGCGTAATGGGTCGCATTTAGCGGATCAACATCGGCGCGCAGATTACTGCCCAACACGGCAGCTAATTGCTGTTTGTCTTTAATGGCAGCATAGCGTGCCAGATCAGCCTGCACCGGTTGCAGACCGGCAGCATCAATGGCAGCGGTATCAGTATAGGCTTTATAGAAATCTGCAATACGCGCTTCATCGCTGCCTGCGGGATGTTGGGTATTTACCAGATTGGCTATCAGCTCAGCTTTATGTTTTTCGGTGGATTCAAAAGCTACCAGAAACGCACCAGTGCTGGAGCGGTCTGCCGGAATTTCAGTGGATTTCATCCAGTTGCCGTTGGCGTACTGATAAAAATCATCACCGGGCTTGATGGCGGTGTCCATGGCCTTAAGGTTGATACCGATATCTACGTCAGTCTTGGGCGCTGCATCGGTCGTTTTTGTTGTTGCGGCGGCGGTTTCACTTTTGGTGGACGGTTCATTACATGCGGTTAAACCGCCCAAAAGGGCTGCACTGACCGCCACTGCAGTCAAAAGTCTGGTAAACATAAAGGTCCCTTGTGAGTTGCATTACTGGGGAATTCGTCAACGGCCAAGTTTACCTTGATGTGCCGAGCTTCTCATTAGCGAAACTCGGGATAATGTGTGAGTTTATGTTTCAGTCAGCGACTATCGATAAAAACCTAATGCCACCGTGAATGCCAATAACAACAGCGCGGCTGCCTTCAGCCAGTGGATGTGGCGCCGGTAACGGATTAAATACGGGCCTTGTTTTTGATTGAGCAGGCCTGCTTTAAGCGATAAATGCAGTGCCGCAATCAATCCGCCACGGGCTTTAGCAATGTCACGCCAGACATCGGGGTAGTGCTGTTGCGTATACTGCTTTGCCCGGCGATCGGCATAGCTTTTGAGGATTAAGATCAATAATGCCGCAACAATAACGGTGATCAGCAGCTGGTTCATATTATCTCGCTCATGGTTTCTTCTGGACGCTCAGCCTAACCCGGTCTTCAACGCAACGGTAGTGACTAACAACTACCAGTAGCCCGGTGAAGATCAGAAAACTATTGGGCATCACTCTCGTAATGTGAATGGGTTCATTAATTTCACTCAAAAAACTGACTATTGGCGCGCCTTGCTAAAGTCGTAAGCTGTTCATAATGCGCTAACATAAATTGTTGATAGTGAGTGCTTTGTCCAATGACTTTGGGATTCATTGGTTGACGCACTTGGCTGGCACTAGGTGTTAATACACGCCGATCAGAGTTGTAGAACTCCAGACATTGAGATACGAATGATAAGCCACAATTTGTTAGTAATTCTCTGATTTGCGACTCCGGGTTCGTAACGAGTTGCTCAAAACTCAGATGATAAATTTCTGCGCCGTAACGCTTTGCCCAATGCTCCATTAGGTGCAGATATTGTTGCCAATAAAGGCAGATATCATCCAGTGAGTAGCTATAATCATGCCCGTGGCTAAAATGCTGTTTAAAGACGCCGAGCGCATTATCACAGGCATTTCGCACCACATTAATAATTTTTGCTTCTGGAAATAGGGTCTTTATTAACCCAATATGCATGAAATTATTTGGGTTTTTATCAATTACATACGCATTGTTATCGATCGTCTTAGGTAGATACTGGGATGTTTGACTAAGGTACATAGCGCGCATGGCCTTAATCTGTGACGCGGTCAGTTGCGCCAGCCTCTCGGCATAGCCGCCATGCATTTCAAGTTGAAGGGCAAGTCTTTCAATATATGGAAGTTCATCAGTTGTATGTACTTGAGGATGACATGCGAGAATTTGCTCTGTGAGCGTTGTCCCAGAGCGCGGCATTCCGACAATGAATATTGGTGTCCAGGGGGTCTCATCAGATGAAGTTTGGGGATGGCAACGACATCGAAGTAAGCGTTCAATTAATTCGTTAAAAGGCCGTTTCTTGAAAGGTCGAAGCGGTGACATAAGTTCATTGGCACTTTTGGCTGCATTGAATGCTTCACTGTATCGATGGCGCTGTTCGTAAGCACGACAGAGGGAAAATTGAAATAGTGAGCGGCTGGCTGCGGAGAACATCTCATCTGTGGCATTCGTGTGGAGAATATCAAGTTCACTGTCCGTAAACTGGTATCTTTTTAAGTCGGCCAGGCTCCAATATCCTGTCGCTTGATGCGAGGGGGCAGTATTAATAAATTCATGGTACATTCCAGCAGCTTTTTCCACCGCCCCCATCGCCTTGTACACATGACCTAAATTTAGTTTGGCTTGCGGTGCTGAATAACCTACGTTAATGACGTTTAGTAAATTCGTTTCAGCGACCTGCATATTGCCGATACGGCAGGCAATAAGTCCGAGACGAAGTTGCCATTGGTACTGTTCTGGTTGTAATTGGCAAAGTTGTTCGAGATAGTGAAAAGCGTTAAAAAGATCTTCTTGGCGCTCGCAGATCTCCAACAGTATTTTGAGCGTTTCAATATCCTGAGGACATGACGCTAGCACTGCCAGATACGTTTGATAAGCTTCCGCGATGTTGCCTTGTCGTAATGCAATATTGGCAAGTATTTTGCGGGCCTGACTGTGCTCTGGATTAGTCTTCAATATCTTGCGTGCATAAATGCCTGCTGAAGTATATTTCTGAGCGGTAAGTAACGCTGTTGCTTCTTGTAAGTACTGTTCTTCAATTGTCAAAGCGATGCCTTTATGAATGGTTATTGAGGCTTGGCTGCAGCTTCGTTAGTATATAAATCTTGTCAGTATTTAACTGGAAAATTTAAACAGAACAATTAGTTACTAAAAATGCTAATTGCAACACCTCGGATATTACTCCAGCGTACCCCTCCCGCTAGGTTCAGCGGAAAGTTATTGCTATAAAATTCGACCTTTAAAATTTCAACATCACATTGGAAATATAAATAATTTTCATGATGTTAGGAATTTTTTGTTGGAACTAATAAGCTTTACCAAATCAAAAGTAAACTCAATATTAAACGGGACCACGCAATAGCCGTCTAACTTACGGTTAAGCTATTGTTTCTGGCATGTCAATATGGGCATGAATTCGGGCTCTGAGACGACTGCTATCAGCACTATTTATATTTTTATCAAATAGTTGTGATTAATTACGTGCTTTTCAAACGTTATTGTTAATTTACTTAGTGCCCGCATTTAGATCGGTGTCAGTTCAAATAGATTGTTAATAACTGCTCTCACTCATAGGGTGGAATTAGGGGGCTAAAGTAAGGCAACTGTCAACTTGTGCAAGCGCTAAACGCGATTATCTACATGTCCCTGTGTTAGAAAATAGCACCATAAATTTTCATGATATGGCTATAAAATCAATAAAAATCATGATGATAAATCGATTTAGACATTATCAAAGCAAACACATCTTTTAGATGTTTGTTTTATTTTGAGAATAGTCATTTCGTAAATAAATTAATTCATAATTGCAACAAACTGTTAAAATCGCGCCCGAACTACTCAGGGGGATGTTTCAGATATAAGAAACACCTTTAATTTTAAATAGTTAAATATATCAATCGGGTAATCTATGATGAGCAAACTGTCCACGCTTTTCTTAAGCATCAACGCAGCGTTGATTGCCAGCGGTTCGCTGGCCTACGCGGACGAGCAATCTACCAAGACCGACGATGGCAAATTAGAGCGGATCATGGTCACCGCACAGAAGCGTGTCCAGAACGCCCAGGATGTGCCGATGTCTATCTCTGCACTGAAAAGTGATGATCTGCAGGCGATGGGTGCTGCTGGTGATGACATCCGCTTTATGTCTTCCCGTATTCCTAGCTTGAACATCGAATCTTCTTTCGGTCGTACCTTCCCACGTTTCTATATCCGTGGCATGGGTAACACTGACTTTGATTTGAACTCTTCTCAGCCAGTATCTCTGGTGGTGGACGATGTGGTTCAGGAAAACGCCATCCTGAAAGGTTACCCGATTTTTGACCTGGAACGTGTAGAAGTACTGCGTGGTCCACAGGGGTCACTGTTCGGTCGTAACACTACTGCCGGTATCATTAAGCTGGAAACCAAGAAGCCAACTCAGGAATTCAGTGCTTACGGTAAAGTTTCTTATGGCACATACAATACTGTGAACTTGGAAGCAGCTGTCGGCGGCGGTCTGACTGATACCGTTTCTGCTCGTTTGTCTGTGCTGGACCAGCACCGTGACAACTGGGTAGACAACAAAGCCCCTGGTTATGAAGCCAATGATCAGTTAGAAGGTTATAATGACCGTGCTGCGCGTTTGCAGGTGTTATGGCAACCAAACACTGATTTCAGCGCACTGTTCAACGCTCACTATCGTAACCTGGATGGCACTCCTCGCGTGTTCCGCGCCAACATCATCAAGGCTGGCACCAATGATTTGGTTGATGGCTTCGAGCGTGACACTGTGTATCAGGATGCCGCCAGCCGTGCTGAGCAGACTGTTAAGACTCACGGCGGCAGCGCTAAACTGGAATACAATTTCGGTGATTACACTCTGACCTCTATCACTGGCTATGAATCTGCTGAGGCATTTTCTCGTGGTGATATCGATGGTGGTTACGGTGCCTCTTACCTGGCGTCTATGGGCCCTGGGTTCATTCCTTACACTTCTGAATCAGCTGACGGTCTGCCAGATCATAGCCAGTGGACTCAGGAACTGCGTTTGGCGACCAATGAACTGGGTCGTCTGGACTACCAGGTTGGTTTATTCTATTTCGACGAATCTCTGAACATCGACAGCTTTAACTACGATGAAACGGGTACTCAGAATGGTTACGCGTACCAGAAGCAGGACACTAAAGCTTGGGCAGGGTTTGGTTCTTTGGATTATGACCTGACCGATGACTTTAAGGTTACTGCTGGCATTCGTTATTCTCATGATAAGAAAGACTTTGTCGCACAGCGCCTGGTTTCTCCCGCCGGTGCCGGTGCAACTGACAAGCTGTATGCCGACCCTTCCGATGGTCAAATCAGTTGGGATCTGAGCGGTGTTTACACTGTCGATCAGGATACTAACGTATATGGCCGTATTGCCAAGGGTTTCCGGGCACCATCTATCCAGGGCCGTCTGCTCTGGGGTGACGAAGTGACTGTTGCCAATTCTGAAACCATGTACAGCAGCGAATTAGGCATTAAGTCCGACCTGCTGGATAACCGTGCTCGCGTTAACTTTGACATGTTCTACTATCAGCTAAAAGATCAGCAGCTGACTGCTGTAGGCGGTGGTGTTAACTATAACCGTCTGATCAATGCTGATAAGACTGAAGGTTACGGTTTCGAAATGGATTCTCAGTATGCGGTGACTGAAAACCTGCTAGTTACCGCGGGTGTCAGCTACAACCACACTGAAATCAAAGATGACCAGCTGGCTATCGCGGCCTGTGGTGGTGGTTGTACCGTTACTGACCCACTGGATGCTGATGGCAACGCGCTGATCAATGGCAACTCACTGCCTCAGGCACCCAACTGGACTGGCAATCTGACTGCTAACTACAGCTACCCGCTGGCTGATGGTGAACTGTTCGTGTTCACTGACTGGGCTTATCGTTCTAAGGTTTCATTCTTCCTGTATGAATCTACAGAATTTGAAAGCAAGTCACTGCTGGAAGGCGGCCTGCGTGCAGGTTATCGCTGGACCAGTGGTAGCACTGATTACGAAGTTGCCGCCTATGGTCGTAATATCACTAACACCGTACGTGTTACCGGTGCGATTGACTTCAACAACCTGACCGGTTTCGTTAACGATCCACGTGTTGTTGGTGTTGAATTCAAAGCCAGCTTCTTCTAAGTCCGAGAGTCTTCCAATTAAGCCTCGCAATTAGCGGGGCTTTTTTTCGGCAAGCTTCCGAAAAGGTATGTCGTGAATTTAATCGCGATGTGTTGCAACTGATAGGCTGCAACACTCAGGACGTGGCCTTCACATAAACATTCAACTGCATATCAACAATCTCATAACCCATTTGCTGCACGGTGCCGCGCAGTTGCATCATCAGCCTTTCATCCTGCATTTCGACAATGTCACCTTGATGAACATCCACCAGATGTACATGTGGCTGGTCATCAGCAAGTTCGTAATAAGCTTTTCCCTGTGTCAGCTGATTACGACGCAGTAAACCAGCTTTAGCAAAATCATTGAGCACCCGATACACTGTCGCCTGCCCCAACTCGTCACCCTGATTTTGCAATTGCAGATACAATTGCTCAGCCGTGAAATGTCTTTGGTTGCTGTTTAGGAGTAAATCCATTACCGCCAAACGCTGACGGGTTGGTTTAATCCGGTGTCGGTTCAACAACTGTTCGGTTTGAGTCATGGCGAAGTCTCCGAATGCGGTTGATCAGCATTGTTCAATGTCTTGAGCAGCGCGCTCTAGGAGTTGTGCTATTGCAGCCACTGACGACTCGGTGAGTTCACCATTGGCAAACTTGTTGCGTAAAGCGGTCTTTAATTGCTCCATTGCACCGTTGATTTGGGGATTATTGCGCGCGCGTTGCTTCAGCGCTTTTTGTTCCAGACGTTGCAATAACACTGACAATTGCTCGGCATGAGCTGCCAGATGGGCTTTCCCCGCCTCGGTGATCGCATAAGCCTTACGCCCTTCCTGGACACCGTCTTCACCTTCTGCACAAATAAGCGCTGCTGCTTCCAGTGCATTTAAGGTTGGATAGATAACTCCCGGACTTGGTTGATAGTCACCACCGACCTGATCGCCAATGGCCTTGATCAGCTCATATCCATGCGCCGGACCCTGAGTGAGAAGATGCAGTACTAACCCTTTTAATTCGCCGCGATGAAAACGACGATGACGCTGTGGTTCCTCCTCAGCATGCGTTTTTATGTTGGCATGTGAGCCGGTGTGTGCGCCTTTGGTGAAGAAAGGTTTACCTTGGCCGCCGTGATGTCTGTCTGATGACATTCCATGAAATGGTTTCATGATATTCTCCCTTGTTTAAGATATATCGTAATATAGAGGCAATAGTTGATATAGTCAACTATATTTCCAATGTGCTAGCGCAATAAAAAAGCGACACTGCTTAGCAGTGTCGCCATTGCAAAGTTGATCAGCCGTCATGAACCATGACTCAACGCGTCGTTACTGTTTAAGCGGTCAACAGATTCATCAGTTATCTCGAAGCGCTTACATGATGTCGTTGCGTTGTAACATGCCGAACTCAAGCAAGGCCTAGGCCTCGTCGTCGGGGATGTATTGACTGCGAACAGTCTATGCTCCCAGCATGATGCCACCATCGACCGCAATATGCTGTCCGGTGATAAAGCCATTGGTGATCAGAAACAGGTAAGCTGATGCCAATTCGTCAATCTCTGCGGTCCGCTTCATCGGGATGGCGGTTGCAAAATGCGCTTTGATTTGTGCCACTTGTTCGGCTGGCAGATCGCGCCAGAAGGGGGTTACGGTCCAGGTTGGTGATACTGCATTTACTCTGGCTTTCGGTGCCAGCTCTACGGCTAAGCCTTCCACCAATGCATTGATCCCAAGGTTGCCAATATAGCTGCCGCAGGCATCCTGCGCCCGGCCACCAGTACCGGAAGTAAACACCAGACTACCACCTTGATTGATGTGGTTGGCCGCTAACTGACCAATGCGCACATTGGTGAAAAATTTCGATTCCAGTACATGACGGATGACCGCCATATCTGCTGACAGAAAGCCACCGCCCATGACGTCGCCCACCATGGAAACTAAGTGATCGAACGCGCCAGCATTGGCAAAGAAATCTGCCAGTGCCTGATGATCATGAGCATCTACCTGTGCGGTTTCAACAATGGCACCAAGTGCAGACAATTTGTCCTGAGCTGCCGCTAAACGCTGCTGATTACGCCCGACGATCAACAGTTTTGCTCCGGCTTCTGCACAGAGTTCGGCGACTCGTAAACCAATTCCTGAACTACCGCCGATGACCACAACCCGCTTATGCTGTAATGCACTACTTGCCATAACTTACCTCGCCGTTTCAATTGGTAACTGTGCCAACGTCATGGATGAGAACGGCGCATGACGCTGCGCAACTTAGGTATTCACTCGCTCAAGACAGAAATTCATGGAGGATTTTGCATTGGGCTTAGACTGTCATCACTGCCAAATAGACCGTGACTGATGGGCTTTCGCTGCGGCAATAACGACTTTACTGAAATCATCACGGTATCGCTCAACGAGATGAAAAGTTGCGTGAATTAATCATTAAGCCGACTACGTTCAGTCGCGGTACGATTATAAACAGATGGGAATACTAAACTACTCGGTACAGTAATGGTCAATTGCAATTATGTGGATGGTTGCAGTAACAAAATCGACAGGTATTAACAACATGGCAAGGAAGGCAGCGCTTCCCGCCAAGTATGACGACGGGCAATGATGTCTTGATGTCGACGATTTCGGTTCTGCGCCTTCGAACCATCATCATGGATGCCAGTGAGTTGCCGGTGCAGTAACAAAAGCGCCACGGCCGGTGGCGCTTGCAACATTAACGGCTGCGGTAAACCGGGTAGCGCAGATACTGCTGATCATAATAGGGACTGCGTTCATAGAACCAGCGCAGGCGGGCTTTGGGATCAGCGGCAAATGCCGCATCTTTTAGTGCTGCTTCAAAAGCCTTTTTTAGGTCTGGCTGCGTAGCGAGCATTTGGGCTGCCATCGGCTCGACCGCATAGTCTTCAATGTATTCAGTGCGGTTAAAGATGGTGTTAAAAAAGCCCCACTGTAAAAATGAATCGGGCGATAGCGGCTCTAATAACATCATCGCCAAATCGCCTAAGGGTTGATCGGTGGGAACTTCCATCGTACCGGCAGGTAGCGTGAGTGTCACTTTAGTCAATTTCGCCTGTGCCGTTACCCGCTGGTGGCCTTCAAAACTGCTTTGGCTGAACGCCGGTTCACTCAGCTGGTATTGCTGTAATGACATCTTGGTCGGTTGCTCAAGTGTATTCATGCGTATCCCGTGGATCATCAGGCGATGAATAACCGTCTGCCACTGTGGCGGAATGTAATAGGCGGCAGGACGACTGACGCGTTGCCCCTCCTGTGTGGCACCGAACACCGGAAGCTGGGGGTATAATTTAGGTTCGCCGTTCCAACGTACGACGGGAGCACCAGAAATTGGGCTTGGCGCTAGCGTGTAGTCAATGCCTTTAAAATCTTGTGTCAGCGGTTGTTGTTGCTGTTCCCAAGTTAATGTCACCAGTTGTGGGTAACGATAACGATCTTTTTCAATCGCCGCCTGCAAGCGGGTGGCCTCCGCCCCAACCGTTTCTAAGGTTTGTTGTAGCATCACATAGGTGCCCAACACCCGCTGTTTAAAAGGTTTCAGACTGTGATTTTCAATGAGTACTGTGGGTAGATGACGGGCATCGCCATAACCGTCTGAGTAGCGTTGGCTGGGGTGCCATTGTTCCAGTCCCTTAGATAAATCGGTATTGTCGACGGTAAATACCAAGGGCCCTGGTGTGTGTCCTGCGGCAGTGAGCGCCTGTTCTATCTGCGGTCGATAACGCTGGGAAAACCATTGATAAATATTGGGGCTAAACCCTTGTGCGGTGTTGTAACCGAAGGTGATATCGTATTGATAGTCCAGACCATCAGTGACATGCACGTCAATATACAACTGTGGGTCCCAGCGATTGATGGCTCCGAGAATATCCTGAATTTCCAGGGTATCCGCTTTGGCGTAATCCCGGTTAAGATTCAGGTTCTGGCTGTTGCTGCGCCATCCCATTTCCACCGGACCGCGTTGGTTCACCCGATTATATTCACCACTGCGTTCATGGCCGTCGACGTTCAGTATCGGCACAAACAGCAGGTTAACATGTTCCAGTAGTTGTCGTTTCTCACCTTGGAAGATATCGCGCAGCAGCATCATGCCAGCGTCTTTGCCATCTATCTCACCCCCATGGATGCCCGCTTGTACCAGTACTGTCGGTTTATGGTTCGCCTTGAGTTGCTGCGGAGTTTTGGCATCTTCATCGCTGGCGATATACATCCAGATATCGCGTCCCTGCGGGCTCTTGCCGAGGCTCACTTTCTCCAGCCCGCTGCTGTCACTCATGAGTTTATCGAGCCAGGCAATGGTGTCGCCGTAACTCGGGCTGCGCATTCCACTGCTTTGTTCAAATGGTGTCGCCCAATCGCTTTCCTGCGCTTGCATCAAGGATTCATCTGCACCATGCCAGGGTTGGACTGCTGGCAGGATGTTATCATTGACATAAGTGGTAGCGGGTGCTGTTTGTGCCATAGCTGATAGCGGCAGCATGGCTGCATAGATGGCCAACAGCGGGATAAGGCGCATGAGAAACTCCGAAGACAGATAGAAAAATCAGTCACTGATGGTTCAATAATTTCACGGCGCTTTCAAGAGGCAACCGTCGTTTTGCTGGAAGAAATGGTTACGGAAGTTTTCCGTAAAAAAGCCAGCGTAGGATGCTGGCTTTTTGATAGGAAAACTTATTGTTGTCTTTCAGGTGCGCTACTGATTTTGAAAATCGCTTCGATGTCGATCGCATCAAAATGATAATGACTGTTGCAATATTCGCAGTCCATATCAACGGCGCCACGTTCTGCAATAATGCTATCGATTTCGGCTTTGTCGATGGTACGGATAGCACCGGCACAACGTTCACGAGAACAGGTACAGCGGAAACTCACATCAATAGGATCAAACAGCCGCAGATCTTCCTGGTGATACAAACGGTGCAACACTTCGCGGGCTGATAACTGATAGAGTTCATCGGCGGTGATGGTGGCTGTCAGTTGCATTAGATGTTCAAACGCATCGTTTTCAGCGTGTTGACTGGGAAGAACCTGCAGCATCATGCCTGCGGCCTGACGGCCGTCGGCGAACAACCAGATGCCGGTGGGCAGCTGCTCCGACTGGGCAAAGTAGCCTTCCAAACACTGTGCGACCGTAGGTTTATCTAAGGCCACGACTCCTTGATAGCGCTCACCATCTTCCGGGGTGATGGTGATAGCCATGTAGCCTTGAGGAAACAGCTGTTCCAGCGACGCATCGTCGGCAATTTCCCCTTCCCAGCGGGCCACACCACGCAGTTGTTGCTTATTGGTACCATTAATTACTGCCAGTGATACCGGCCCTTGGCTTTGCAATTGCACGCTGATGTCGCCATCAAATTTCAAGGTGGCGGTTAATAGCGATGTTGCCGCGAGCAGTTCGCCCAGCAGCACTTGCAGCCGGGGTGGGTATTGGTGGGTCCCCAATACCTGCTGATAACTCTGTTGCAACTGCACCAGTTCGCCGCGCACATCGGCATTGTCGAACAGGTAACGATGAAGTTGGTCTTGGTTCATTCACTTTCTCACAATCAGGATTCTTTAAACCGGATAAGCTGACGCCGCTGCTTTTTATCCGGTTTGCTATCAGGTGCCGGGTTAAGCAGGATATTCAGTCGCCTGGCTTCAGCATTTGCTTGCCGTTTACTGATACTCTCAGCGGTTTCCTCATATAACGTCTGTGCAATGATCGCACTCTGCCGGACGCCAGAAATTTTTTTGATCACGATCTCTTTTTCGTCATATCCCTGACGTAATTTGATGTGGGCCTCAATTTCGGCAATTTTACTGGATTTGGCCCGTTGACCGTTATAGTGCACTTTACCACTATTAATCATCTCTTTGGCCAAGGCGCGGGTCTTGTAAAAACGTGCAGCCCACAGCCACTTATCCAACCGAACAGCCTCTTCAGTATGGCTTTCCACTATAGTGGTGCTCCTGTGTACAGATGAAGATGGACGACTTCACAGTGTTAATAATATCGGCAACTTATAACATTAACCGGCTTCAAAGAGTGGGGCGCATCACACCCTTTTTTGGCGCGAAAAGGTAGCATAATCCAGCTATATTAGCCAATTGTGGGTTCGGTGTGCTCTTGTTGCCAACTAAGCTCTAGGTTAGCATGGCGCAGGATTTAATTAGTAAATCAGATAATAATATAGAAACAGTGCCTGACTGAGAGGCCCGGGAAATTATGGATTCTCTGGATAAGATTATCGCCAAGGTAACGGCTATTCCGTCAAAACCAGCCAGCAACGCTGTATTCTGGTTATTGTTACTGTTGGTGTTGTATCTGGCTGCGCAAATCACCTGGAAACTGATCCCCGTCACCACTCCGCCAGTGGCCTGGAAAGCGGCGCCGATGGGGCAGGTTCAGCAACAGAACATCGATTTGTCGGCCATTAAAGGGCTGGCATTGTTTGGCAAAGCCGACGCAACCGGCGCGCCAGTCAAAGCGACAGCGCCGGAACTGATCACCGATGCGCCAAAAACCTCATTGTCTATTCTTCTCACCGGCGTAGTCGCTTCGACTGCGCAGCAGCGTGGTCTGGCGGTTATTGAATCGCAAGGAAGTCAGGATACCTACAGTCCGGGGGATAAGATCAAGGGGACCTCGGCCTCGCTCAAAGAGGTCTATGCTGACCGTATCATCATCACCAACGCTGGCCGTTATGAAACCCTGATGTTAGATGGATTGGAATTCACTACATCCTCTGGTGATGCCAATGAGCAGCTGCAACAAGCCAGAAGCCAACCGGCGCTAAAAGTTGATCGTCGTGACGCAAATTTGGGACGGGATATTCAGCAATCGCGTGACGAGCTGATCGCTGATCCTGGCAAGATCAGTGACTATTTGGCGATCTCCCCGGTACAACAAGATGGCCAGATGTTGGGGTATCGCATTAATCCAGGCAAAAATCCGGAACTGTTCCAAAAGGCCGGATTCAAAGCAAATGACTTAGCGAAAGCCATTAACGGCTATGATTTAACAGAGATGTCTCAGGCGCTTGATATTATGGGCCAGTTGTCTGACCTGACGGATATCACCGTCACCGTAGAGCGGGATGGTCAGCTCGTCGAAATTATGTTCAGTTTGCCGCAGTAACGCAGGTTTAGGGGAAGTTGAAGAATGAATAAAAAACGGATTCGAACCAAGCTGATCGCGGGGTTAGTGGCATCGGTCGCCTTATTTATGCAACCTTGCGCTTGGTCAGAACAGTATGCGGCCAACTTCAAAGGCACAGATATTCAAGAGTTTATCAACATCGTTGGTAAAAACCTGAATAAAACCATCATTGTTGATCCGACCGTGCGCGGCAAAATCAATGTGCGCAGTTATGACATGCTCAATGATCAACAGTACTACCAGTTCTTCCTGAACGTGCTGCAAGTATACGGCTATGCAGTCGTCGAGATGGATAATAACGTCATCAAAGTGGTGAAGGATAAAGACGCCAAAGTCTCCTCCATCCGCTTGGCTAATGATAATGCTCCTGGTTTAGGGGATGAGATGGTGACCCGTATCGTCGCACTCTATAACACAGAAGCCAAACAGCTAGCCCCCTTGTTACGGCAGTTAAACGATAATGCGGGTGGCGGTAACGTAGTTAACTATGACCCGTCCAACGTCATCATGATCACCGGTCGTGCAGCCGTCGTGAATAAACTGGTTGATATTGTTAAGCAGGTCGATAAGCAGGGCGATGTTGATACTCAGGTGGTACAGCTGAAGTATGCTTCTGCAGGTGAAATTGTGCGTATCATTGATAACCTGTATCGCTCTTCGGCCAATCAGGCGCAGATGCCCGGACAGGCACCCAAAGTGGTTGCTGATGAGCGCACCAATGCCGTGGTTGTCAGTGGCGATAAGCGCAGCCGTGAACGTGCGGTAGAATTGATTTCCCGGTTGGATGCTGAGCAGGCAACCACCGGAAATACCAAAGTGCGTTATCTGAAATATGCGAAAGCCAAAGATTTGGTGGAAGTGCTGACCGGGTTTGCACAAAAGCTCCAGAGCAAAGAAGGCGGTGCGGCTAGCAGCAGTCCTTCTGCCGCAGGGGCAGCCGGGGCGCGCAACAACAATATTACGATCATGGCGCATGAAGAGACCAACTCACTGGTGATCAGTGCCGAACCGGATCAGATGCGCACATTGGATAGCGTCATTGATCAGCTCGATATCCGCAGAGCCCAGGTACTGGTAGAGGCGATTATTGTTGAATTGAGTGAAAACGACAGCATCGGTCTTGGGGTGCAGATGGGCTCTCTGTCTGGAGGTCTGACCCAGTTTAATAACGTCGGCTCCACCATTTCGGATATCGGCGCTGGTATCTGGAGTGCACGTACAGTGTCAGGCAGTACCACCACTACCGCGACCAGCAGTGGTGTCGTAACCACTACCACACCAGACACCTATGGTGACACCACCGCTCTGGCTTCTGCATTAAGTAATGTCTCAGGTATGGCTTGGGCCGTAGTTTCTGGTGATTTTGGTGCATTGATTCAGGCGACTGCTGCCGATACGAACTCCAATGTGTTGGCAACACCGTCAATTACCACCATGGATAACCAGGAAGCGTCGTTCATCGTCGGTGACGAAGTGCCGGTCATCACGGGTTCCCAGAGTTCTCAAAACGGCAATAGTAACCCTTTCACTACTGTAGAGCGTAAGGAAGTAGGGGTGAAGCTGAAAGTCGTGCCACAAATTAACGAAGGTAACTCAGTTAAACTGACGATTGAGCAGGAAGTCTCTGGTGTGAATGGTAACACCAGCGTTGACGTGACTTTTGCAACACGTAAGTTGTCGACCACCGTTATGGCTGACTCCGGTCAAATCGTGGTACTCGGTGGTCTGATCAACAAAGAAACTCAGGAAAGCGTGCAAAAAGTGCCATTGCTGGGAGATATTCCATTCCTTGGCCAGTTGTTCCGTTCTTCTAACAGCAAGACAGTTAAAAAGAATTTGATGGTATTTATCCGACCAACCATTATCCGTGAAGGCGTGGTGATGGAAGGGATTGCCGGTCGTAAGTACAACTATTTCCGGGCCTTGCAGTTGGAGCAGCAGCAACGTGGTGTGAACCTGATGCCAGATGCTGAAGTGCCGGTGATGGATAAGTTAACTCCCGCTGATCAGATCCCACCAGAAGTGAATAAACTTTTGGAACAGTATAAAAGTGGTAAAGCGTTAAATACTGATCCTTCAGCATCTGATAGCCACCAAGACACTAAACAAGACGGCAGTGACCATGAGTGAGATTGAAACTCAGACAGAGGAATTGACCCAGCTCTCCAGTGACCTGGGATTGGTGGCCGAGTCCGAAAGTGATGAGATGTTTCACTCCGAGAGCAGTGAACGGTTACCGTTTGCGTTTGCTCATCGCTACGGGCTGGTGCTAAGCAAAGACGGCGAACAGCTGGTGCTATACTACACCACTCGGGCGCCGATGTCTGCATTGCTGGAAGCTCGGCGTTATGCTGGCAGTGAGTTGCCGTTAGTGAAAGTTGACGAGGCAACGTTTGAAGCGCGCCTCACCCAGACTTATCAGAGCAACTCTTCCGAAGCGCAGCAACTGATGGAAGACATCGGTAATGAGATGGACCTGTTTACGCTGGCTGAAGAGTTACCGCAAACAGAAGATTTGTTGGAAGGTGACGATGATGCGCCAATCATCCGCCTGATCAACGCACTGTTATCCGAAGCCATTAAGGAAGAAGCGTCAGATATCCATATTGAAACCTATGAAAAGCAGCTGGTTGTGCGTTTCCGGGTTGATGGGGTGCTGCGCGAAGTATTGCGGCCCAACCGCAAGTTATCGTCATTGCTGGTATCGCGTATCAAGGTCATGGCACGGCTGGATATTGCCGAAAAACGTGTGCCTCAGGACGGTCGTATCTCGTTACGCATCGGTGGTCGGGCCGTGGATGTGCGTGTGTCTACTATGCCTTCCAGTCACGGCGAACGGGTGGTGTTACGTCTGCTGGATAAAAATGCCGGTAATCTGGATCTGGTGCAGTTGGGGATGACCGAAGATATCCGCGTGGTGTTTGAAGATCTCATCCGCAAACCGCACGGCATTATTTTGGTAACCGGTCCTACAGGTTCCGGTAAAAGTACCACCTTGTATGCCGGGTTAACCGATATTAATCATAAAGATATCAATATCCTGACGGTAGAAGACCCCATCGAATATGAAATTGATGGCATCGGTCAGACGCAGGTGAATACCAAAGTGGACATGACCTTTGCCCGTGGCTTGCGAGCAATTCTGCGTCAGGACCCAGATGTGGTGATGATTGGGGAAATCCGTGACCTCGAAACTGCCCAAATTGCGGTGCAGGCATCGTTAACCGGACATCTGGTGTTATCAACCCTGCATACCAATACCGCTTCCGGAGCTATTACCCGTCTGCAGGATATGGGCGTTGAACCTTTCCTGGTGTCTTCCAGTTTGTTGGGCGTACTGGCGCAGCGGCTGGTACGTACTTTATGTGATGAATGTAAAGAACCGCATCTGCCAAGCAAGCAGGAGCGGGAATTGCTCGGTTTATCCAAAAAAGACGAAACCCCTATTTATCGAGCCAAAGGTTGTAAGGCCTGCGGTTTCAATGGTTACAAAGGGCGTACCGGTATCCACGAGTTATTGTTGGTTGACGACAAGATTCGGGAGCTGATTCACGGTGGTCGTGGTGAGCTGGCCATTGAAAAATATATCCGCGAATTCACACCAAGTATCCGTCACGACGGTATGCAAAAAGTACTGGCCGGGATCACTACCCTGGAAGAAGTGCTGCGTGTGACCCGCGAGGAGTAACCTATGGCGGCGTTTGACTATAAAGCCCTCAACAGTGCGGGTAAGCAAGTCAAAGGGGTGATCGAAGCAGATACCCCACGGCATGCTCGTAGCCAGTTGCGGGAACAAAAGCTCATGCCTCTTGAGCTGACGCAGGTCACGGAGAAAGAGTCAAAAGTAGCCAGTGCCGGATGGTTGAGTCGCCGGCAACGTATTTCGGTGGCGGAGCTGGCGTTAATTACTCGGCAGTTAGCTACTTTGATTGCTGCCGGTTTGCCGGTAGAAGAAGCGCTAAAAGCCGTGGCGCAACAGTGTGAAAAAGATCGGCTGTCGTCAATGATTATGGCCGTGCGTTCACGCGTGGTCGAAGGTTACTCACTGGCTGATTCTATGGCCGAATTTCCTCATGTGTTTGATGACCTCTACCGGGCGATGGTGGCATCTGGCGAAAAATCCGGGCATCTGGAAGTGGTGCTGAATCGTCTGGCCGATTACACCGAGCGTCGTCAACAGCTGAAGAACAAGCTGACTCAGGCCATGATCTATCCGGCAGTACTGACCGTAGTGGCAATTGCCGTCATCTCAATTCTGTTGACTGCTGTGGTACCGAAAGTGGTGGCGCAGTTCCAACACATGGGGCAGGAGCTCCCGGCGACTACCCGAGCTTTGATTAGCTCCTCAGATTTTTTGAAAGATTACGGACTGATAGTGCTCGGTGTAATCATTCTGTTGCTCGTGCTTTTTAAACGCATGCTCGCCAAAGCCGATTTCCGCATGAAATATGACAGCTTTTTACTGCGGATGCCGGTCGTGGGCAAAGTCAGTAAAGGGCTGAACACGGCGCGTTTTGCGCGGACACTCAGTATTCTCAGTGCCAGTTCGGTACCGTTGCTTGAAGGGATGCGCATTGCCAGTGAGGTGATGCAGAATGTGCGGGTGAGGGAAGCTGTAACTGAGGCCACGGCTCGGGTGCGCGAGGGCACCAGCTTAGGGGCCGCGTTAACCAATACCAAGCTGTTTCCACCGATGATGCTTTACATGATTGCATCCGGCGAAAAAAGTGGTGAATTGGAACAGATGTTAGAACGAGCTGCCGACAACCAGGATCGGGAATTTGAATCAAACGTTAATATCGCGCTGGGGATTTTTGAGCCGGCACTTGTCGTCAGTATGGCGGTGATAGTGTTGTTCATTGTGATGGCTATTCTGCAGCCGATTTTGGCGCTCAACAATATGGTCAGCGGCTAAGCCACTGACGTGTTTTAAGAGGAAGTAACCTATATGCAACGCAAATACAGACAACGTGGTTTTACCCTGCTGGAAGTGATGGTTGTGATCGTGATCCTTGGAATGCTGGCCGCAATGGTGGTACCTAATATCATGGGAAACAAAGAAAAAGCGGACCAACAAAAAGCTGTGTCTGACATTGTTGCCCTGGAAAACCAGCTCGATATGTACAAGCTAGACAACAGTGTTTACCCCTCAACAGAGCAGGGGTTGGAAGCGCTGGTGCAAAAGCCGTCTATCTCGCCCGAACCACGCAATTATCGCGATGGCGGTTACATCAAGCGTTTACCTCAAGACCCATGGGGCAATGCCTATATGATGTTGAGCCCAGGTGAGCACGGCAAAGTCGATATTTTCAGTGCCGGTCCAGATGGTCAGTCTGGTACTGATGATGATATCGGCAACTGGAACCTGCAAAAGTATCAATAACATGCGACGCCTGCGCCTACAGGGATTTACCCTGCTAGAAGTGATGTTGGTGATTTTGCTGATGGGGTTAATGGCCGCAGCGGTCACTCTGTCCATCGGTGGCGGAGATCAACAACAGCAACTGAAGCGCGAAGCTCAGCGGTTTATTTCGGTGACCGAAGCTGTCGCCGATGAAGCAGTATTAAGTGGTCAGTTTGTCGGCATCGTCGTTGACAAGAATGCTTACCATTATGTCATCTACATTGATGATAAATGGCAACCGTTACAACGGGATAATTTAGTGTCGGAACATCAGCTGCCGGAAGGGATCAGCACCGATATTGAAGTTGAAGGGTTACCTTTAGATCAAGACGAAGATAAGGATTCGTTATTTGATGACGACAAGAAGCCGTTCGATGATGACCCAAAGCAACAAAACAATCCCGAGCCGCAAATCATGTTGTTACCCAGCGGCGAAATGACCGGCTTTGAGCTGACGTTCATTGCCAGTGGTGGCGAGCAACACTATCAGCAACTGGTTAGTGGCGATAACCTCGGCCGTCTGGTGATGGGGAGGTTTGATGAAGATCGCTAAAGGCATGACGCTATTGGAAGTGATGGTGGCGATGGCGGTCTTTGCGGTCGCGGCTGTTGCCATTACCAAAAGCATTGGCGATCAAGCGGCCAACCTACCAATTCTGGAAGAAAAGACGCTGGCGCAGTGGGTGGCCGACAATCAGATGGTTGAGGCGCGGTTACAGGAAAGTTTTCCGACACTGGGTACCAAAGAAGGCCATGTCGATATGGCCGGGAAAACTTGGTACTGGCGTAAAGAAGTGGTCAAAACAACCGATGATAAATTCCGAATGATCCGCATCAGTATCAGTGATACCGATAAATACCAGCGGATCATTACCAAGGTGAGCAGCTATGTATTCAACCAAGAATAGCGGCTTTACCTTGCTGGAAATGCTGGTGGCTATCGGCATTTTCGCCATGCTCGGACTGGCAACCAATGCGGTGTTGCAAACCGTTTTAAAGGATGACGAGGTTACCCGGGATTTTTCGACCCAGCTGCGTTATCTGCAGCAGGGATTTGGCACCATCGAACGCGATATGGGGCAAATGGTCGCGCGAACATTCCGCACTGCTGCGGGGGGCCATTCCGACATTGTGTTGCAGGTGGGCAATAACCTGCTGGATTCAGATGCGCAGGCGTTGGTGTTCTATCGTATTGGGTGGTTGAATCCTGGGGGCATGCTACCTCGGGGCAATATTCAGTCACTGGCGTATGTATTGCAGGACGATAAATTACAACGCTGGTATTACCCTTATCCGGATCCACAAATTGGGAGCGAGCCGATAAAAACTGTCCTGATCGATAAAGTCAGGTCAGTGAAATACGCCTTTTTTGTTGATGGCAAATGGAAGCAGGCGGATCAGTATCAGTTTACCAGCCTGCCAACCGCAATCGCTATCGAGGTGGAGTTGGATGACCGCGGGACGATCATGCGCAAGTTTTTATTGCCTGTCGGTGCTGGCACATCTGGTGGCAGTAACGAGAAAGCGACTGACAGTAATAGCGACAATCAGACTGACACCACCGATGATACTGACACAGATGGCACTGCGAATTCCAGTTCAACTAGCAGCAGTAAAACCAGTAGCCAACGGGGCGAAGAGGAATAACCATGCAGCGCAAACAGCGAGGAGTTGCCCTGATAGTTGTGTTGCTGGTGGTTGCCATAATCGCGGTGCTGGCTGTCAGTATTAGTGGCCGAAATCAGGTATCGGTGCGGCGGACCATTAATATGGCTGAGTATGATCAAGCCTACTGGTATGCGATTTCGGCAGAGGAGTTAGCGCGTAAGGTGCTGAAACAGGATCTGGATGATGCTGAAGGTCGGGTACACCTGCAACAATATTGGGCGCTGTCCAATGCCGTTTTTCCGGCAGAGGTGGGGCAAATTGGTGGAACGATCAGTGACTTGCGTAGTTGTTTTAATCTGAATTCATTGAGTCAGACCAGCACTACCAATAAGAACACCCAGGTGGAAACCTTACCTGTGGCGGCGAAACAGTATAAGGCGCTGCTGGAAGATATCGGTATCGATGAATTTAATGCTGAGCGCTTGATGTACACCTTAAAAGATTATCTGGATGCCGATACGGATATTGGAACCTATGGTGCAGAAGATGATGATTATGAAGCGCGCAAAGTGCCCTATCGCGCTGCCAACACATTGATGAGTGATCGTAGTGAACTGCGGGCGGTGTTGGGGTATAGCCAGGAAATTTACCGTAAACTGTTGCCCTATGTCTGTGTGATCCCTGGCAATAACACCCAGGTGCTTAACGTAAACACCGTCAAGGTAGAGCAGGCGGCATTGTTAGCGGCGATGCTGGAGAACAAAATATCAGTTGGGGAAGCTGAAAGCATTATTAACCAGCGTGCGAGCAGCGGCTTCGACAAGGTAGATGACTTTTGGCAGCAAGGCTCGCTGGCATCCATTGCCAGTCAGGATGATCAAATGAAGTCGAGTTTTGCGGTGTCCAGCAAATTCTTTATGCTGGATGGACGTGCCAAAGTGGATGATGCGGTATTTCACATGCAGAGTGTGTTACATGTCATCGGTGGTAATAAACTGGAAGTGCTGACACGCCAGTATGGCGGCCAGTAGCAACGGCCTTTACCTTTTGGGAATGGTGGAGAATAACAGTGAGTGAACGCTTATTTATCCGTTTAGGCAGCAACAGCAGTGCCCCGTGCGCTTGGTTGGTCTGGTCTGAACAGGAACAGGAGATCATCGCCTCTGGTGAACTGGCGGATGCCCATGCGCTTTCGACACTGAGTGAGCGCGCAGGTAATCGACCTGTCGATGTTCTGGTTCCCGGTGATGCCATCAGTTTGACCACAGTTAACCTCCCAGGGAAAGCGCAACGGCAGGCTCTCAAAGCGCTACCCTATATGTTGGAAGATTCGTTGGCGCAAAGTGTTGATGAACTGCATTTTGTGGCAGGTCCGCGCGATGGCGATACGTTGCACGTTGCGATAGTGGCGCACACACTCGTGCAAGAGTGGCTTGAGTGGCTAAGCAACGCCGGTCTTAAACCCCGCAAATTGGTGCCAGATTGCCTGGCATTGCCCCTCCAGGGCTGTGATTGGGCATTAGTAGAGATCAATGGGCAGATCCTGCTGCGGCGCGGAATCGCTGACGGGCTAAGCGTCAGCCGTGATTGGTTTGATGTGTTGCTGCCAACACTGATTGAAGACCTTGCAACGCCGCCAACCGTGGCTTGTTATAGTCAGTTCAGTGCCGCAGGGGTGGATTGCCAATTACAGCAGCTAGATCTGCCATTGTTGGTCCTCGCCAAAGGCTATCTAGACGCGCCTTTTAATTTGCTTACTGGGCGCTACACGCCCAAACGGGAATACAGCAAGCAATTGCTGCCGTGGAAAAAAGTTGCCGCAGTGGCGGCGCTGGCATTACTGCTGGCGCTGGCAAATAAAGGGTTGAACATCTATCAGCTGCATACCCAGACCGCCGCACTGAAAACTCAGACCGAAAGTATTTATCGCACGGTGGCGGGAAACAGCCGCATCGTTAACGTGCGCTCACAAACGGAAGCACTGCTGCGCTCATTGCAAGGGCAGGGATCTGGCGGCGAACTGTTTGAAATGCTCGGAAGCTTGCAACAGGCATTTAAACAAGTGCCCGATTTGAAGCCGGAAAATCTGCGCTTTGACGGCACTCGTGGCGAAATCCGCATGCAGGTAACTGCCAAAGATTATGCCCAGATAGAAAAATTCAAGCAGCTGGCGAGTAACCGTTTTCAATTGGACGCCGGGGCGATGAATAGCGTCGATGGTGCAGTCACTAGTACGCTGACGTTGAGGAGCAAATAACATGGAAAATTTGCAAAAGTGGTGGGAGTCGCTAGCTCAGCGGGAAAGGCAAATGGTGCTGGTGATGGCGGGTATCATTGCCATCAGTATCCTGTATTGGGGCATATGGACGCCGATTAGCAATGCAGAAACCCAGGCGCAAGCACAACTAAATGCCCAGCAGCAAACCCTGACATTTGTGCAAGAGAGTGCTGCCAAAATTGCCATACTTAAAACTGGCGGCGGTAGTCGTCCGGCGCTTACTGGCAGTTTAAGCACCGTCGTGACCCAAAGTGCCAGTGCTTATGGTCTATCCATCACCAGAATGCAGCCTCAGGGGAAGCAGATCCAAATCTGGATGGATGATGTTCCATTTGACGCACTGTTATCCTACCTCGGTGATTTGGTACAAAAGCAAGGTTTGTCATTAGATAATCTGGATGTGACCGTTGGTGAGCAGCCGGGCATGGTGAAAGTCAGACGTATTCAGCTCTCTCAGGCATAAGGTGTAGTTTTGAAACTGATTAGCAAAGTAGCAATTGGGATTGTGATTTACCTGATTTTTATGGTGGTGTTATTCCCGGCGCGCATTGCGGCCGCGTTGGCACCCCTGCCAGCAGGTATCAAACTCAGTGGTGTGAGTGGCAGTCTTTGGAACGGGCAAGCACAGCTGGTTAATATTGGACCGAGACAACTGGAACAACTGCAATGGCAGCTGAGTCCTTGGGCATTGTTGACCGGTACCGTAAAAGCCCAGATTCAAATTGGCAGTCGGGCTTCTGCCGTGAATGGTAAAGGCTTGGTCAGTTGGTCAGCCAAAGGTGTCAGTGCCAAAAATCTGCGTTTGGATGCCCCAATCGGATTTCTGGTGGGTGGCAGTAAATTACCGTTACATACCGTATTAAGCGGTGATATCTCCTTGAACCTGGACATTGCTGAGCAGGGGCTGCCTTGGTGTGCAGCCTTAAACGGTAAACTGTTTTTGAATCAGTTCGATCTGAAAAACCAGTTCGGTGACTACCCGTTAGGAAATATTGAATTCGGATTGCAGTGCGTTCAGGGGCAGTTGCAGTTAGCCACCGATGATGAGAAAAATACGATTGGCGTCGCTGGCACTGTTCTGCTGAAAGATAAAATGCAGATGGAAGTGAATGGTCGGATGCGTCGTACCGATAGTCAGTCGCAAGATCTGCAACAGTCGTTGGTACTGTTGGGTAAACCCGATGCGAGTGGCAACTACCCGATTAAATACAACGGGCGTATCCCCGGAATGTAATACGTTCTTGGCAACCAAAGGTCGGCAGATGTCCGGCCTTTTTTGTCGGCCAAGATTATTGCTGAAAGCATAAGTTTTGGGTGACCAGCGCGTAATCATCGGTTGCCGGAAACTGCTGAAACCGTTTTGTTGGCTGATGACTGTCTGGATTACTGATCCCCAATAGATAACCCACCCCCGCTTGACTGGCCGCATTGAGGATCTTTTCACTGTCATCCACAAATAAGCAGCGCGCTGGATCGAGCTGAAAACGTGCAAATACCTGGTGCCAGAATTGCGGCGACTCCTTCGGTACCCCCAACTGGTGACTGGACAGCATTGCGTCTAGGTGCCTGGCTAAATCGGTATGTTGCAGCTTGAGTTCAAGGCTATCGGGATGGGCATTAGTCAGCAAAATGCGCCGTTTGCCAGCTTGCTGCAACGATAATAAAAACGGCACGGTATCGCGCCGCAGGCGGATTTTATCGGTAATCGAATAATGTAACGCCAGAATATCCAGTTGCAGTTCCTGCGCCCAGTAATCAAGACAATACCAGTTGAGTGTCCCTTCCACCTGTTGATATGCCTGCTGCACTAACTGTTGGGCTTCACCACGGGTGATACCCCGCAGCCGGCTGAGGGTCTCGGGCACCAGTGACAACCAGAAATGATTGTCAAAATGCAGGTCCAGTAGCGTGCCGTCCATATCCAGCAACACAGTGTCGATTTGCGCCCAGGAGAACATTTCCGCCTCTGTTAATTCCTGCCAATTGGTATAACATTGTAACCTATATCACATTTCTGCAATTGGCAATCGAGGCCTTAATGAGTAAACGGCAGCAAAAGCCGGAAATTCTGCATAAGGAAACCGTCGCCCAAAGCCGGCTGTTTCATATTGAACAAGTGCATCTGCGGTTTTCCAATCAGCAAGAGCGATTCTATGAACGCATGAAAGGCGGTACGCGGGGCGCGGTAATGATCGTTCCGGTACTGCAGCGGCAATGGTTATTGCTGGGGCGCGAATATGCCGCAGGAACTGAACAATATGAACTGGGATTCCCCAAAGGTCTGATTGACCCGGGTGAGACTCCGGAGCAGGCTGCCAATAGAGAACTTCAGGAAGAGATCGGTTATGGCTGTCGTCAACTGATCCATCTGAAAGAGCTGAGTCTGGCACCGGGCTATTTTGCCAGCAAGATGCAAATTTTCTTGGCGGAAGACCTCTATGAAAGCCGCCTGGAAGGTGATGAACCGGAACCCATTGAAATGGTCAGCTGGGCGTTGCCGGATTGGCGCAGTTTGCTGGAACAAGGGGACTTTTCCGAATCTCGTAGTGTCAGTGCCTTGTTTTTGGCGCTGGATCGGCTGAAACTAAAAGTGTAATCGTTTAATTTTTATGATGTTGTGCCGCGAAACCGGCCGCTGACTTTAATTTCCTCCGCAGCGAGGTTGGAGTGGTTATGAAGCCAGAAGAGATGCTGGAACAAGTGATAGAGGTTGCCATTGAAGCGGGTAAAATGATCCGCGGCATATACCAGCAGGGTAGTTTTAAACGCGAGCTCAAAGACGATTTAACGCCGGTCACTTCCGCAGATATTGCGGCACATGAATTGATCACGTCACGGCTTACCACCTTAACGCCTGAGATCCCGGTACTATCTGAAGAAGCATCGGATATTCCTCTCGCAGAACGTGCCCAATGGTCCAGTTACTGGCTGGTCGACCCTTTGGATGGTACTGGCGAGTTTATTGCCGGCAGTGGTGACTTTTCGGTGATTATCGCCTTGGTTGAACATAATCGCCCGGTGTTAGGCGTGGTTTATGCGCCGATGACCGAACAGTGTTATTTCGCCGTGGCCGGACATGGTGCGTATAAACGTAGTCACGGCCAGCAACAACGCATTCATAGCCGTCAGCTGCATTCACAAGAACCTACCTTGCGATTGGCTATCAGCCGCCGTCAGGATCCTGCCAAGGTGCTCAGATTATTTCGGCAACCGGACAATTGCGAACTGTTGCCATTGGGTGGCGCGGCACTAAAGAGCTGCCTAGTGGCTGAAGGGCGGGCAGATTGCTACGTGCGTGTTGGCCCGACTGGGGAATGGGATACCGGTGCAGCACAAATCATTATCGAAGAGGCGGGCGGTAAGTTGCTGGATACAACCCTGCAACCACTGACGTATAACGAACGCGATACTCTGGAGAACCCCAACTTTATTGTAATGGGGGCTCCAGATCTCGCCTGGGATCAAATCCTACAAGCCAGTTAGCGTGGCGTCTGCTCATCCAGCCATTGATTAATCGCGCGCTGATCTCCACGAAAGACAATACGATCGGCCTTCTTTTGCAGCTGATATTCATACATGGGGTCGTAATATTTACCTAGCAGCAGTGCAATCCATTCCAAATGCAGCTCGGTATTATTGCGTTGTTGCTGTTCCTGCAAGGCGCGCTCAATTAATGCTAACAACTCTGTGGCATGCTGTTGGCCGAGTCTCCTGCTAATACCATTCACACTTTGTCGCAAGTACTGGGAAAACGACTCAAATCCCATTTCCTCGCCATCACGGACACAAAAATCGTGATGCATTTTATGTACATACTGTGCTAACAACCGCTGTAATCGGTCTTGTAATGAGGCTTCGAGAACAATGACGTTAGCCGCCTGCATGCCATCAAAGAAGGGTTTAGAAATGAAACAACGGCCCACCAGGTGACTTTCATCTTCAAGCAACAAGCAGCTGGTGCGACGTTGTTGATGCTGTAACAGCGCCAGTGCTAGATTATTTTCGAAGTTAATCTGCGTCGGCTGCGGGGTTACTTCTTTGCCAAAGCTCGAACCGCGGTGATTGGCTACCCCCTCAAGGTCGACGGCTTCCTCGGTACGCTGGTGGATCACCTCCGTTTTACCAGAGCCTGTGATGCCACTGAGGATCAGCATTTGTGGCGCTAATGCGGGATCTTCAATCGTCTGGATCAGAAACTGGCGCATCCCTTTGTAACCGCCAGCGATATAAGGAATATCACGACCAGCTTCTTGCAACCATGATTGTGAAATCTGCGACCGCATGCCGCCACGGAAGCAATAAAAATAGGCATCGGGATGTTGTTGGCAAAACGCCAACCAGGCATCGACCCTGGCAGCCTTGACTGCACCTTGCACCAGTTGATGGCCTAAAGCTAACGCTGCAGTTGGGCCATGTTGCTTATAACAAGTGCCGACCTGCTGGCGCTCGTCATCGGTCATCAACGGCAGATTATGGCTACTGGCAAAGGCACCTTTAGTGAATTCCACTGGTGCCCGTAGGTCTATTAGCGGTCGCTTGCTCAGAAATATCGCGCGATACTCTGACGCAGGAATAACATTTTGAGCCATTATCGTATGTTGATCCATTCGGCCTGTTGGCTACGCTCAGATAAGCTGCCAATCCGATATCCAGTGATCAGTTGCGTAGCGAGTACATCAAGCAGTGCCGCTTCCTGGTCTGGCGCTACAGCAATCAGTAGGCCGCCGCTGGTCTGGGGGTCGCACAGCAAAGCCTGTTGTTCTTCAGTCAGCACAGGTAGCTGCCCACCATAGCTGTCGAAATTGCGGTGTGTGCCGCCTGGGACGCAACCTTGTGCCAGATACTCACGCGCTTTAGGTAGTAACGGTAATGCGTCAACGCTGATTGATGCTGACAGATTAGCACCTTGGCAAACTTCCAGTAGATGACCCGCCAGCCCAAAACCGGTGACATCGGTCATCGCATGCACACCTGCTAAACGTGCAACTTCTGCTCCGACTTTATTGAGCTGACACATCGCATTTGGCGCAATGAGCGCATCCTCATCGGCCAATTTTTTCTGCTTTTGTGCTGTGGTGAGAATTCCAATCCCCAGTGGTTTGGTGAGGTAAAGAATATCACCTGCATGCGCGGTATCGTTTTGTTTCAGATGCCGCAGATCGACCTTGCCGGTGACAGCTAGCCCGAAAATAGGTTCTGGCGCATCAATGCTATGACCGCCCGCTAGCATAATCCCAGCATCAGCGCAGGCCTGACGACCACCATCGACCACTTGTTGCGCGATTTCGGGCGGCAGCTTATTCACTGGCCAGCCCAGGATAGCGATTGCCATAATAGGCGTACCGCCCATGGCATAGACATCACTGATAGCATTGGTGGCAGCAATACGGCCAAAGGTAAAAGGATCGTCGACTATCGGCATGAAGAAATCGGTGGTGCTGATGATGCCTGTGTGTTCATCCAGCTGATATACCGCAGCATCATCACGGGTTTGATTGCCTACAAGCAGGTTAGGATCGGTAAAACCGGGCAGCTGAGATGCCAGAATAGTGGTGAGCACCTTTGGAGAAATTTTGCAGCCGCAGCCAGCTCCGTGGCTGTACTCGGTAAGTTTGATAGGGCTGTCAGACATCATAAACTCCATACACGTTTGACGAGTCCCTGATCTTAACCTTATACGGCCACAGTACAAGCTGGCCGTGTCGCGATTACGGATAAATTAGCGGTTAGGCGCCAAGATTAGCGGTCAGTCGTTGCCAGTTGCGTCGTTGTAGCTGGAATCGCCGTTTCAGTTCTGCAACTTGCGGTAACAGATGATCATGAGCTAACTGCTGACGCTTGGCCTCAAGCAGATGTTTTTTCACTTCATAGTAGGCAATGAGGTGTTGTTTCAGCTCCTCGTACTCCCGTTGCAGTTTGTCCAGCAGCTCATCGGCATTGCTCAAATTCAGTAGCCGTTGCTGAGTCTGCTTTAACTGCATCTGTAGCAATGCAGCATCAATTTTTTCCTGCGGCACGCGGCGTAACTCCCCGGCTAAGCCACACCAGGACAGACCTCGGATTAGCCACTTGGTCGGATCGTAGTGCCACCAACGGATGCCATTGCGATAGTCATGTTCAAAAATATGGTGAAAGTTATGATAGCCTTCGCCATAGGTGAGCAATGCCAGGATCCCGTTGTCCCGCGCGGTATTGCGGTCGGTATACGGCTGCTTACCCCACACATGCGCGAGAGAGTTAATGAAAAAAGTACAGTGATGCACTACGACTAACCGTAGCAGCCCCGCGAGCAACAACATGGAGATAATGTCGCCATGTAGCCAGCCTAGCACCAGTGGTAGACCGATATTCATCGCTGCTGCCAACCACAGATAATATTTGTGCTGCCACATGACCACCTGATCCTGTTGCAGATCGCGCGCGTTACTGTAATCGTTGTAGCGTTCCGGCTGATATTCTCGCAGCATCCACCCGATATGACTGAACCAGAAACCCCTGTTAGCTGAATATGGGTCTTTGTCGTTGTTGTCCACATGCTTGTGGTGTATCCGGTGATCAGAGGCCCAGTGCAGCGCACTGTTCTGAAATGCCAGGGCTCCGCCGAGAGCGTACAGCACTTTCACTGCCGGGTGTGCTTTGTAGGCCTTATGCGACCATAATCGATGATAACCAGCGGTTATCGATAAGCCGGCGGCAAAGGCCAATATGATAAACCAGGCCCATTCGACGGCGTCAAACCCATGATTCAACCCTCGCCAAGGCACTAGGATAGCCGCGCCAACAAAAGTCGTAACGAAGAAAATGATGTTGGTCCAGATGAGGGGTGGCTGCTTCATATATGTCATCCCATAATGTTTTGGCTTACAAGTGTAAGCTAAAATGTGAGTTTAAGACAATCACACCTTTCGTCTAAGAGACTTTGCTTATCAGGTAAACTAGGTATTATTGGCTGACTGTTAAAGATCAGGTGAAAAACATGGGTGTAAGAGCGCAACAGAAAGAGAAAACGCGTCGGGCATTGGTCGATGCAGCATTTATTCAGCTAAGTGCTGAACGTAGTTTTTCCAGTCTGAGTTTGCGCGAAGTTGCCCGTGAAGCCAATATTGCTCCGACCTCCTTCTATCGCCATTTTAAAGATATGAATGAATTGGGCCTGACGATGGTGGACGAAGGTGGCCTGGCACTGCGACAGATGATGCGTAAAGGCCGTCAACGAGCGGAAGCCGGCGGCAGTGTCATTCGTATTTCTGTCGAAACCTTTATGGAAGTACTGGAATCCAATCCCAACGTATTTCGCATTTTGCTGCATGAACGTTCTGGAACCTCTGCGGCCTTTCGCGCCGCAGTTGAAAGAGAGATTGAACACTTTATCTCAGAGCTGTCCCACTACATTGAAGATTCGGCAGGGCGCAGTCCAGACCTGGCCCGCGAACAAGCGGAAGCATTAGTCACCCTGGTATTTAATGCCGGAGCAGCGGCACTGGATATGAAACGGTCGGACCGAAAACTGCTGGCAGATCGGCTGGTGACACAATTACGTATGGTGGTAAAAGGCGCGGAAGCATTGCAGCAGAAACGCGACAATCCAGAACTGCGTTCCCGCTTGCTGCGCTAACGATTATTTTCGCTGTAACAACACTCCAGCTTCAACATGTTCGGTATAAGGAAACTGATCAAACAGTGCAAAACGCGCTATACGATGGGTGCGGCATAACTGCGTCAGGTTTTCCTTCAGAGTTTCCGGGTTACAAGAAATGTACAAAATATTGTCATAGCCCTGCACCATATCAACAGTTTGCTGATCCAGTCCTGCACGAGGCGGATCCACAAAAATAGTATTGCAATCGTAACTGTTAAGATCAATCCCTTCCAGTCGCCGGAATTGACGCTCGCGGGTCATCGCCGCAGAAAATTCCTCGGCTGACATGCGGATGATTTGCAGATTGGCAATTTGATTGGCTTCAATATTGTACTGGGCGGATTCTACCGAAGGCTTGGCCAGCTCTGTCGCCAGCACTTTGCCGAAATTTTGTGCCAGCGCGATAGAGAAATTGCCGTTCCCGCAATACAGTTCGAGTAAATCACCACGGCTATTACGGGTACAATCCTGTGCCCACTCCAGCATCTTGCAAGCAACCCCCGCATTGGGCTGGGTGAAACTGTTTTCCACCTGCTTATAGTCAAATTGCTCATTGTTTACTGGCAACGTCTCAATGACAAAGTCACGATCCAACAGGACTTTCTGCTTACGTGCTCGGCCAATCAAATCCACCTTAAAACGACTTGATAGTCGCTGCTTCAGCGCTGCCGCTTCCGCTTGCCAGACATCATCCAGTTGGCGGTGATAGAGTAGTGATACCAGAATGTCACCAGACAGCGTAGAGAGAAAGTCCACCTGAAATAGTCGATGGCGCAAAGCTGGATTGGGTTTCAGTTCATCAACCAACGCCAGCATCATCTGATTAATCAGGGCACTTGCGGGCAGAAATTGATCACAGCGGACCGGTTGTTTTGCCTGTTGGTCATAAACACAGAAATACAGATCGTCACCGTCATGCCATACGCGAAACTCAGCGCGCATTCGATAATGCTGCGGTTGCGATGGGAAAACTTCTAGCAGTGGCGGCGAAAACTCGGCAAAAGACTGCTGCAGTAAATGGCGCTTTTGTTCTAGTTGTTCACCATAGCGTTCTGGCACCATTGCATCTAAATTCATCACAGTCTCTCTTGTCTAAAACGGGGCGCAAATATTATACATAGCTGCGCCTGAGCTCAAGTTCTCAACGGGAAACTGCGGTGTCACTTTGCAGTTTTAATGGCGCTGTGAAACAATATCCGGCCTTAAACAGCCGCAAATTGGTTGTTGTTAGGTTTATATCCCCAGAGGCATATCTTGTCACACACAATTCTGGTTTTTGATTCAGGTGTTGGTGGACTGTCAGTTCTGCAGGAAATCCGCCAGCTTATCCCCGGCCAGCATTATCATTACCTGTTTGATAACGCACGTTTGCCGTATGGAGAACTGAGCGAGGCTGAATTAATCTCAGGTTGCGTGGCGCTGATCGAACCTATGGTCACCCGTCTGGCGGCCGATATTGTGGTCATCGCATGCAATACCGCAAGTACTCTTATTCTACCTGCACTCAGACAGTGCCTAAGTGTGCCGGTAGTCGGTGTTGTGCCGGCGATTAAGCCCGCGGCGCAATTATCGAAATCGCACCATATAGGATTATTAGCGACGCCCGGCACGATCAAGCGCGAATACACCCATGAACTGATCCGCAAATTTGCCGATGACTGCCGGGTAGAATTATTTGGTTCTTCCGAACTGGTGATGCTGGCAGAACAAAAAATTGCCGGTCTGGAACCCTCGCCGCAGCAATTACAAAAACTGCTCGCTCCCATCACTCAGTCATCACTGGATGTGCTGGTGTTAGGCTGTACACATTTCCCTATGTTGAAAGCCGAGATCAGCCAGATTCTTGGTGACCAAGTGACGTTATTGGATTCGGGAACAGCCATTGCGCGGCGGGTAAGAGATTTATTGCCTGCGGGTGAAGAAAATCCAGAAGATGAAACCGCTGTTGCTTATTACACAACAGCGGCAATATCAGAAGGGCTTACGCTAAGCCTAAAAAAACTGGGCTTCAGTAAAATCGAAAACATTAAGAGCGAGTAACGCTACTCGTTATCGCTGTCACTGTCCTGCGATTTAGCTTCACGCACTTTTAGCGTTCTTTCCTGGAAGGTGTAGTCATTTAATTTTGCCAGTGCTTGCTGACCACCTTTTTCGGCGATTTCCACAAAGCCGAAACCTTTACGCCTTCCAGTTTTACGGTCACGAACTAAACGTACGGAGTTCACCGGGCCATATTTTTCAAAAAGCGCTTTAACTTCAACTTCATTGACACGATAAGGCAAATTACCGACATAAAGCGTCATTATGGGCCCTTTATATGGCTCCGCGGTTGAAGTGGTATTCGCGGAAGCCAGCGTAGCGCAAATAATAGCAGTAATAATCGCCCCGGCAGCAAAACCCATATAGGACGGTAGCTGAGGAATAAAGAAATAGATCGCCAGCGCACCTAAAACAGCGACAAGTAAAGCGATAAGCAATGACTTTTGCATAAAAATAAAATCTCGATGAAACGAAAATGATAAAATAGTGTTAACAACCGTCGCTATGGTAATGAATTATTTAGTGTTAAACCAGACTTTTGCCGGAAAAGTGACCATCGCTCGCAAAATTTGTAGATAACTGTAGTTTTAAAACTTAATTGCCCTATTTAACGGTTCTCAAAAACCTCTCTGGATAAAAGATCGGCGACCGATTCAAAGCACTCAAAAAAGATCTTGCACCACCAAACTTCACGCCTATAATGCACCCCACACCGACAGACAGCGCGAACTTCTGAGTTCAAACATTAATGTCGAGTGATAAAGTCCTCAATTAAATCAAACTTTACTTGACGACTAAGGGTATTAGCGTAAAATACGCAGCCCCAAATGTGCAGAAATGTGCATTTCGCTCTTTAACAAAATATCAAGCAATCTGTGTGGGCACTCGCAGTGAATGAATCGCAAAACGATTTAAAACTCACTGAAGAGTGTTCGAACAAAGAACAGTCATTCATAGAGTCTAAAACTTTTAATTGAAGAGTTTGATCATGGCTCAGATTGAACGCTGGCGGCAGGCCTAACACATGCAAGTCGAGCGGCAGCGGGAAGTAGCTTGCTACTTTGCCGGCGAGCGGCGGACGGGTGAGTAATGCCTGGGAATTTGCCCATTCGAGGGGGATAACAGTTGGAAACGACTGCTAATACCGCATACGCCCTAAGGGGGAAAGCAGGGGAACTTCGGTCCTTGCGCGAATGGATAAGCCCAGGTGGGATTAGCTAGTTGGTGAGGTAAGGGCTCACCAAGGCGACGATCTCTAGCTGGTCTGAGAGGATGATCAGCCACACTGGAACTGAGACACGGTCCAGACTCCTACGGGAGGCAGCAGTGGGGAATATTGCACAATGGGGGAAACCCTGATGCAGCCATGCCGCGTGTGTGAAGAAGGCCTTCGGGTTGTAAAGCACTTTCAGTCAGGAGGAAGGGTGTTGAGTTAATACCTCAACGCATTGACGTTACTGACAGAAGAAGCACCGGCTAACTCCGTGCCAGCAGCCGCGGTAATACGGAGGGTGCAAGCGTTAATCGGAATTACTGGGCGTAAAGCGTGCGCAGGCGGTTTGTTAAGCGAGATGTGAAAGCCCCGGGCTCAACCTGGGAATCGCATTTCGAACTGACAGACTAGAGTCTTGTAGAGGGGGGTAGAATTCCAGGTGTAGCGGTGAAATGCGTAGAGATCTGGAGGAATACCGGTGGCGAAGGCGGCCCCCTGGACAAAGACTGACGCTCAGGCACGAAAGCGTGGGGAGCAAACAGGATTAGATACCCTGGTAGTCCACGCCGTAAACGATGTCTACTCGGAGTTTGGTGTCTTGAACACTGGGCTCTCAAGCTAACGCATTAAGTAGACCGCCTGGGGAGTACGGCCGCAAGGTTAAAACTCAAATGAATTGACGGGGGCCCGCACAAGCGGTGGAGCATGTGGTTTAATTCGATGCAACGCGAAGAACCTTACCTACTCTTGACATCCAGAGAATTATCCAGAGATGGATTAGTGCCTTCGGGAACTCTGAGACAGGTGCTGCATGGCTGTCGTCAGCTCGTGTTGTGAAATGTTGGGTTAAGTCCCGCAACGAGCGCAACCCTTATCCTTACTTGCCAGCGGGTAATGCCGGGAACTGTAGGGAGACTGCCGGTGATAAACCGGAGGAAGGTGGGGACGACGTCAAGTCATCATGGCCCTTACGAGTAGGGCTACACACGTGCTACAATGGACAGTACAGAGGGAAGCAAAGCGGCGACGTGGAGCGGAACCCAAAAAGCTGTTCGTAGTCCGGATTGGAGTCTGCAACTCGACTCCATGAAGTCGGAATCGCTAGTAATCGTGGATCAGAATGCCACGGTGAATACGTTCCCGGGCCTTGTACACACCGCCCGTCACACCATGGGAGTGGTTTGCAAAAGAAGTAGCTAGCTTAACCTTCGGGGGGGCGGTTACCACTTTGTGGATCATGACTGGGGTGAAGTCGTAACAAGGTAGCCCTAGGGGAACCTGGGGCTGGATCACCTCCTTACCTAAACGATGAAATTTGTTGTGAGTGTTCACACAGATTGCTTGATAGACGAAGAGCGAAAACAGTAAGTGGGTCTGTAGCTCAGGTGGTTAGAGCGTACGCCTGATAAGCGTAAGGTCGGTGGTTCGAGTCCACTCAGACCCACCAATCTTGTTAATGCTGCGTTGTATCGGTCGTCGTTTACTGATGTAAACGTCCTCCCAATACGCCTTGCCTGAACAAGATTAACCTTACAAGATAACGCAGAGATTTTTGCTTAAATCCAGGCGTGCAACTGACAAGTGAGGGCGCATACAGGAGTATGTAACCGAACGAGGATAGGCCGCACAACGCCGAGTTAAGGAAAAATAGCAAGTTAGAAATGGGGCTATAGCTCAGCTGGGAGAGCGCCTGCTTTGCACGCAGGAGGTCTGCGGTTCGATCCCGCATAGCTCCACCATTTTCATGGTGAGACTGTTTTCGTTTTATGGTCATGGAAATGCCAAAGATAAGTGAACAATTTATCTTTGGCTTTTTTAAGCCCGCTCTTTAACAATTTGGAAAGCTGATAGTAGAGATTAAATAGCAATATTTAATCAAAATGAGTTCTCAAAATACTTCAATCAAGTGTTTTGATATTCATATCAAGGCGAAAGAAAAACCAACGGGTCGTGCATACGGCGTGGTTGAGGAAACTCATCCGGGTTGTATGGTTAAGCGACTAAGCGTATACGGTGGATGCCTTGGCAGTCAGAGGCGATGAAGGACGTGTTAATCTGCGAAAAGCTGTGGTGAGGTGATAAAAGCCAATTGAGCCACAGATGTCCGAATGGGGGAACCCACTTGCATAAGCAAGTATCTGCATGTGAATCCATAGCATGCAGAGGCGAACCGGGAGAACTGAAACATCTAAGTACCCCGAGGAAAAGAAATCAACCGAGATTCCCCTAGTAGCGGCGAGCGAACGGGGACCAGCCCTTAAGTCATTGGGGTGTTAGTGGAAGGTGTTGGAAAGCACCACGGTACAGGGTGATAGTCCCGTACACGACAACTAACCGATGATGAAAACGAGTAAGGCGACACACGTGGTATGTTGTCTGAAGATGGGGGGACCATCCTCCAAGGCTAAATACTCCTGACTGACCGATAGTGAACCAGTACCGTGAGGGAAAGGCGAAAAGAACCCCTGTGAGGGGAGTGAAATAGAACCTGAAACCGTATACGTACAAGCAGTGGGAGCGGTTTTTGAGACCGTGACTGCGTACCTTTTGTATAATGGGTCAGCGACTTACATTTAGTAGCGAGGTTAAGCGAATAGCGGAGCCGTAGGGAAACCGAGTGTTAACTGCGCGAATAGTTGCTAGGTGTAGACCCGAACCCCGGTGATCTAGCCATGGGCAGGTTGAAGATTGAGTAACATCAATTGGAGGACCGAACACACGTCTGTTGAAAAAGACGGTGATGACCTGTGGCTGGGGGTGAAAGGCCAATCAAACCGGGAGATATCTGGTTCTCCTCGAAAGCTATTTAGGTAGCGCCTCGAGCGAATACCATTGGGGGTAGAGCACTGTTAAGACTAGGGGGTCATCCCGACTTACCAACTCTTTGCAAACTCCGAATACCAATGAGTACTACTCGGGAGACAGACGGCGGGTGCTAACGTCCGTCGTCAAAAGGGAAACAACCCAGACCGTCAGCTAAGGTCCCAAAGTTATTGCTAAGTGGGAAACGATGTGGGAAGGCTTAGACAGCTAGGATGTTGGCTTAGAAGCAGCCATCATTTAAAGAAAGCGTAATAGCTCACTAGTCGAGTCGGCCTGCGCGGAAGATGTAACGGGGCTAAGCAATACACCGAAGCTACGGGTTCATACTATGTATGAGCGGTAGAGGAGCGTTCTGTAAGCGGATGAAGGTGAAGGGGTAACCCACACTGGACGTATCAGAAGTGCGAATGCTGACATGAGTAACGATAATGGGGGTGAAAAACCTCCACGCCGAAAGACCAAGGGTTCCTGTCCAACGTTAATCGGGGCAGGGTGAGTCGACCCCTAAGGCGAGGCCGAAAGGCGTAGTCGATGGGAAACGGGTTAATATTCCCGTACTTCTGCTAACTGCGATGGAGAGACGGAGAAGGCTAGGCCAGCGCGGCGACGGTCGTCCGCGTTTAAGGTTGTAGGTAGTGTGCTTAGGCAAATCCGGGCACATAATACTGAGGGCTGATGACGAGTCACTAAGGTGATGAAGTGGTTAATGCCAAGCTTCCAGGAAAATCTTCTAAGCTTCAGGTTAGCAGGAATCGTACCCCAAACCGACACAGGTGGTCGGGTAGAGAATACCAAGGCGCTTGAGAGAACTCGGCTGAAGGAACTAGGCAAAATGGTACCGTAACTTCGGGAGAAGGTACGCTCTTGTTGGTGATGAGACTTGCTCTCTAAGCTGACGGGAGTCGCAGATACCAGCTGGCTGCAACTGTTTATCAAAAACACAGCACTGTGCGAACTCGCAAGAGGAAGTATACGGTGTGACGCCTGCCCGGTGCCGGAAGGTTAATTGATTGGGTCATCTTCGGAGAAGCTCATGATCGAAGCCCCGGTAAACGGCGGCCGTAACTATAACGGTCCTAAGGTAGCGAAATTCCTTGTCGGGTAAGTTCCGACCTGCACGAATGGCGTAATGATGGCCAGGCTGTCTCCAGCCGAGACTCAGTGAAGTTGAAATTGCGGTGAAGATGCCGTATACCCGCGGCTAGACGGAAAGACCCCGTGAACCTTTACTATAGCTTGGCACTGAACATTGACCCTGCATGTGTAGGATAGGTGGGAGACTAAGAAGTTGGGACGCTAGTCCTGATGGAGTCGACCTTGAAATACCACCCTTGCAGTGTTGATGTTCTAACCTTGGTCCCTTATCGGGATTAGGGACAGTGCCTGGTGGGTAGTTTGACTGGGGCGGTCTCCTCCTAAAGAGTAACGGAGGAGCACGAAGGTTGGCTAAGTACGGTCGGACATCGTACGGTTAGTGTAATGGCACAAGCCAGCTTAACTGCGAGACAGACACGTCGAGCAGGTGCGAAAGCAGGTCATAGTGATCCGGTGGTTCTGAATGGAAGGGCCATCGCTCAACGGATAAAAGGTACTCCGGGGATAACAGGCTGATACCGCCCAAGAGTTCATATCGACGGCGGTGTTTGGCACCTCGATGTCGGCTCATCACATCCTGGGGCTGAAGTCGGTCCCAAGGGTATGGCTGTTCGCCATTTAAAGTGGTACGCGAGCTGGGTTCAGAACGTCGTGAGACAGTTCGGTCCCTATCTGCCGTGGGCGTTGGAAGATTGAGGGGGGTTGCTCCTAGTACGAGAGGACCGGAGTGAACGAACCGCTGGTGTTCGGGTTGTCATGCCAATGGCATTGCCCGGTAGCTATGTTCGGAATTGATAAACGCTGAAAGCATCTAAGCGTGAAGCGAGCCCCAAGATGAGTCTTCCCTTGGACCTTGAGTCCACTGAAGAGCCGTTCGAGACCAGGACGTAGATAGGCAGGGTGTGTAAGCGTTGTGAGGCGTTTAGCTAACCTGTACTAATGACTCGAGAGGCTTAACCATACAACCCAGATGGGTTTTACTGAAAACATTCCAGATGTTTTCTAGCACTTCCTCCATCCCTGGAGGTCGTTAACCTTGAATGAATATGAATGCTTGGTTGAAGTAGAGAACGAACTACTCACAGATAAGGTCGCTTAGCTCAGCTGGGAGAGCACCTGCCTTACAAGCAGGGGGTCACTGGTTCGAACCCAGTAGCGACCACCATTATTTGACAGCTTTCCGGATTGGTTGTTTTTGCAGATATGCGGAAACAACAACAGAATTTGTCTGGTGACAATAGCATTGTGGTCCCACCTGAACCCATTCCGAACTCAGAAGTGAAACACAATCGCGCCGATGGTAGTGTGGGGTCTCCCCATGTGAGAGTAGGTCATCGCCAGACGCCTAATACAACAGAAAGGCCACCCTAGCGGTGGCCTTTTTGCTTTCTGCCATAATATTTCTTAGTACTACTCCTTACAGCATCCATGCACTTTGGTGTCCTTTTATCTGCAATAATGATATTGCGTTCTTAATAAATTCTAATTTCTGTGACTAAATAGTTTATTAATGTATGTTAAATGTTGATTAACCGTGTGAGATATATATATTTGTGGCGCAGTTGTTGATGAATGTTGAATCTTAAAAAGATATCTATAAAGCATAAAAAGCAGTAATTAATAAAGGATGCCACGATGAAGTTACACCTGTACCCCACAAGAGTAATTCCATTTGGTTTGTCAGCGTTGAGTTTAGTGGTTGGGAGTGTGTTATTTCCTGCCATTGGATATGCGGAAACAAAGCAAGATAACGTCGATCAAACCGAAATCAATAAAGCAAAATCCACTGATGCAGAAATGCTAGAGCGTATTGAAGTCACGGCTACAAGACGCACTACGACGGTTCAGGAAACGCCATTAGCGATTTCTGCGCTGTCCGGCAACATGCTCAAACGCAACGGGATCACCTCGGTTGAAGAGTTCACTAAGATGGTTCCGGGGATGAACATTCAGGATAGTGGTCCAGGTTCTAAGCGTATTAGTTTACGTGGCGTCACTGCACCAGGAGAAGGCACCGTTGGTGTTTACTACGATGAAATCCCAATTAGCGGAACCGTTGGTGTAAGTAGTGACGCTGGCGGCAGAACGCCAACTGCTGCACTGTTTGATGTAAACCGGGTTGAAGTTGTGCGTGGCCCACAAGGCACCCTTTATGGTGCTAGCTCTATGGGCGGTGCTATCCGAACTATTTTCAATAAACCCGTCGATGGATATGAAGGCGCTTTTGAAACTAGTTATGGCGATATCGCCCATGGCGGTGTGCAGAAGTCCGTAGACGGCATGGTAAACGTTCCTTTGGTCGAGGGTTTGCTGGCCGCGCGTTTGGTCGGCTTTCGTAAAACCAGTGATGGTTACATCGATAACGTCTTTCTTGGTATCAAGAATGTTAACAGCTCTACCAAAGAAGGCGGCAGAGCAATGGTGCGTTTTACTCCCACCGAAGACATTACTTTCGATGGCATGTATTTATTGGATAAGACTGAAGCCGGCAGTAACACCTGGAATCCAGCCATTGGTGAGTATCAGACGGTTTCTCAAATTAACCAGCCCTTTGAGGACACCACCAAGCTCTACAGTGGCACCTTGAACTGGGATTTGGATTTCGCCAAATTAACTGCCGCTGTAGGTAATTTTAAACGTTCTACTGAATACAACATGGATGACAGTTACTACATTGACACTTATCTCAATGAGGATAAATGTCAGTCGCGCTGGAATGATGGTATAGCCTGTAGCAGTGATGAGCTGAGTGCATACTATGATTATGTCAACAGCCTCACTCCCGCCGTGCTGCAGCATAAAGGTTACATGACTAACAAAACCTATGAAATGCGCCTGACCTCCAATGGTGAAGCCGTATTTGATTGGACTGTCGGCGCTTTCTATCAGCAACGTGACGACTATGTACAGTCGCAAGACGGTGCGGCTGATGAGGCGACAGGGCGGTTAATTGAACCGATTGAACTGTTCTATCGGCGTTACATTCTCGATAATCTTGAACAGAAAGCGCTGTTTGGCGAGACCACCTACCATGCTACGGATAAGTTAGATGTTACCGTGGGACTGCGTTGGTATGATTATCAGAAAACCGTAACCGGTGAAACGACCAATGCCTGGGAGCTGATCAACGCGTTTGAAAAGCCAAAAACCTCAGTTGATTTCAGTGAAAGCGGTAACCTCTTTAAAGGCAATGTTTCCTACAGCATGACCGACGATATGATGTTTTACGGTTCTGCTGCCCAAGGTTTCCGTCCCGGTGGTGCCAATAACGTGATTGGTCTGGCAGAGATGCTGACCGGTTATGAGTCAGATTCGTTGTGGAATTATGAAGTCGGCATGAAGAGTTCCTGGTTGGATCGTGATCTGCAGTTCAATGCGGCGACCTATCTGATCGATTGGAGCAACATGCAGGTGCGTGGGCGTACCACCGATGGCGCATTTTCTTTCCTGTCTAACGCTGGTTCAGCGCAGATGATTGGTTTGGAAATGGAGTCAGGGTGGCGTATTACTGATGATCTGTTCGTTTCCGGTAATGTTAACTTCATTAATGCGGAGTTAACTGAAGATCAGGTAAGTGATGTGGTGTTGGCTGCGGGTAAAAAGGGCGATCGTATCCCGTACATTCCGAAAGTCACCGCAATGCTGTCACTCAGTTACAGCTTGCCACAGATCCTGTCAGGTTTTGACAGTTCAATCCGCGCAGATGTTAACTATGTCGGCTCTTCTTATACTGAGTTGCGCCCGGATGATACCTATTATCTGAAGATGGACGCGTACACCTTGGCGAACTTACGTTTCAACCTGGATTCGGCGACGACAGGTTGGGGGTTCTCTTTCTATATCAATAACCTGTTTGATAAGAATGCTATCGTCTATGATGCAGGTAGCTATGATTATCCCCACGAGGATGCTACCAGTGCAATGCCTCGGACTATCGGTGTGACAGTTCGTAAAGACTTCTTTTAAGCATCCCGATCGTATGCCGCTGCAGCTGTAGCGGCATTTTCGTAACACATTATGGAGTTTCCAATGTTGTTAACACAAAAAATTGGGAAATTTGCAGCGCAGTATTTCATCAATAAACCCCGTGTTGTTAAGGCGGGGTTGTTTAGCTTGGTTTTTGCCGCTGTCAGCTGCCAACTGTCAGCAGCCGAGATCCCCTCACCGAAAGATATTCTCGGTCACAATCCCGGTGATGATTATTATCTGGCCAACTATGAAGATTCATTGCGTTATTTTCATGCGCTGGCAGCCAAATCTGACAAGATCAAAATGTTCGAAGCCGGGAAAAGCTCGCAGGGGAGAACACTGGAATTTGCGGTGATCTCCAGTCCGGAAAACCTTGCCAAATGGGAAGAATACAAAGCGATTTCTCGTAAGTTGGCGGATTCCCGCGGATTGACCGATGCTGAGGCCCATAAGCTCGCTAAAAACTCCAAGATTATCGTGCATATCGACGGCGGGATGCATTCATCGGAAGTAGCCGCTCATCAGTTACCCATCCGTCTGGCATACACCTTACTTTCATCGACTGATCCCAAGATTACTGAGCTGTTAAATAAAGTGATATTGGTGCTGTGGCCAACCTTAAATCCGGATGGTCAGGATATGATTGTCGACTGGTATCGCCACAATGTGGGTACGCCGAACGAAACCAGCCCAATGCCTTGGTTATACCAGGAGTATGTAGGTCACGATAATAACCGTGACGGCTATATGCTCAACATGAAAGAGACGCAAGTCGTGACTGCCGCGGTGCAGGAAAACGCACCAGCGATTTTTTACGCGCAGCATCAAAAGGCACCATTCCCAGCTCGCATTTGGGTACCGCCTTTCTCCGACCCGATCTCGCAAAATATCGATCCGATGATGCGCAACTGGACCAGTCTTATTGGAATGCACATGATCGGTGAGTTTGAGTCAGAGCAACTCCCCGGGGCGATCGCTCAGGCGCGGTTTGATAACTGGTATCCTGGCTTTTTGGATTACACTCATGTGTTCCGCCATACCATTGCTTATTTTACCGAAACTGCGTTACACGAATATGCTACGCCCTGGACTTATGATCCGGCTAAATTCCCGGAGAATCGGAAAGACTTAAAGCCGCAAATTATGTACCCGTCGCCCTGGAAAGGGGGTAAATGGACACTTGGTGATGCGGTGCATTATATGGAAGTGGCTTCACTCTCCACCCTGGACACTGCTGCACGTTATTCCAAACAGATCCAGTATGACCGTTATCAGGCCGGCCGTGACACTATTGCGCGCTTCAACAGTGAAGGCCCCTACGCCTATGTGATTTCCGCCGCACAGCATGACCTGTCTGAAGCCGGGGCATTGGTCAATATCCTGTTAAAGCAACAAATTGATGTTTACCAGTTACAAAAGGCGACGGAGTTCGCGGGCAAGCGTTACCCTGCCAACTCTTGGGTGATCCCGATGGCACAACCTTATGCCGGTTTGGTGCAAGAGTTGTTTGAGACGCAAAAGTATCCGGCAACATTCCTCGACAAAAATGGCCTGCCAGAGAATCTGCCATACGATACTACTGGCTGGACCTTGCCATTACAGATGGGGGTTGATGTTGCCGCTGTCACCGAACCCTTGAGTCAAACACAACAGTCAAGAATGCATGTCGTGACCGCGGTATCTCTGCCAGCGGACATTAGTGGCAAGGGTGATGTGTTTGTGTTGTCGCAAGCTGAAAACGCGGCTTACAAAGTCGTGAATCAGGCGTTGGCTGCTGGCGCGACCGTCGAGCAGGCTATCGTTGATAAGACCCCCAACTTTTTTATTAGCGGTGTCAACCAACAGCAGCTAACAAGTTGGCTGCAAGCTGCGAACATCTCGGCTAAAGCAATAAAAAAAATGCCAACCGCCAATAAACTCAATGCTGCTCGCGTTGGTTTGTATCGTCCATGGAAGCCTTCGATGGATGAAGGTTGGACACGCTGGTTAATGGAGCAGTATCACTTCCCGCTAGCATCGTTGTACAACGCGGATATTAAAGCCGGCAATTTAGCGGATAAGGTCGATGTCATTATATTGCCCGACATCAACCTGAGTTGGCTGATGGATGGCTTTAGTGCTGCTAAAGATGATGCTGACTCGGACAATAATGGTGGCGCTAAGGTTGACCCAGTTCCGCAGCAATATCTTGGTGGTATCGGTCCTGAGGGGGCACAAGCGCTGCGTGATTTTGTCGCCAATGGCGGAAGATTAGTCGCATTTAACAGCGCGTCATCTGCGGCCATCAAAGTGCTCGGTTTGCCGGTGAGCAATGTGCTGGAAGGTGTAGATTCCAATGTATTCTACTGCTCCGGGGCGTTGCTGCAATTACAGCTTAACGCTGAAGCTGATAGTGATGTATTGGCTGGGTTACTTCAGTCGCCTGTCGCTATGTTCTCGCACGGTCCGGCATTCAAAACCTTGCCAGGATTTGATGGGCAGATCTTGGCGTCTTATCCAAAAGAAGGCAATCCATTGCTTAGTGGCGTGCTGTTACATCCGGAAGCGATTAATGGCAAGGCGGCGGCAATTAAAGTGAAATATGGTAAAGGTGAGGTGTATCTCTTTGGTTTCCAGCCTCAGTGGCGCGGTCAGTCACATGGTACCTATAAGTTTGTTTTTAATACGCTATATCGATAAGCCGTAACGCAATATTCAGGCATTGTGGATTCACATGGTTAAGGGTGAAAATCCACAATGCCTTTTATCCCTTCAGATCCCTTCAGCCAAGTTCGCGGTCAGCGGCAACTCTAAAAAACTATTCATCACATAAAATAGCTTTTCACTGCGAGGTAAGTATCGGTTCAGACAGTCACAGACAATGTCGCTGATTCAATCTTATTTGGTGCAGTCAGCGCACTTAATGGTGCAGTAATTTAGCGGGCATTTTGTGGTTCCGAACATCTAACGGTTTATTCAGTCGGCGCAACTTAGCTGAATCCCTGCAAATTAGGGATTAATGCCTGCTAACTTTTTGAATCGATGGCAAACGGGCCATTTCCCGCATGCTGGTATGAAGTTTGTAAGTGCTTTGTTAATAAAATCAATGAAAACACTGTGGCTGGCACGGACAAGCCGAATACCGGAGGTACGATGTTTGAACAAAAATGTGGAACGGGAATATTGACGGCCAGTATGTTGAGCCTGGTGTTATCGTTTGCCGCGCATGCAGAGGTGAGTCTGGCACAGGCCAACGCCATCCAACGCGCGTTGCTGACATTAGACACTCATCTGGATACCCCGGCGAATTTGGTCAAGCCGGGCTTTGATATTATGCAACGTCATAGCTACGACGAGGATTTCACTCAAGTGGACGTTCCGCGAATGAATGAAGGATTATTGGACGGCGGCTTTTGGGCTATCTTTTCTCCTCAAGGACCATTGACCCCCGACGGCTATGAAAAAAGCCGTGACACCGCGATTCTGCGAGCGCTCGCGATTCACACCATGGTGACTGCCCACCCAGATACTTTTGGGTTTGCGACCGAAGCTGCACAGGCGGCACCGATTAAAGCCGCGGGTAAGCACGTAGTGTTTATGAGCATAGAAAACGCCTATCCCCTGGGAACCGACCTGAGTTTATTGACCACATTTTATAAGCTGGGAGTGCGGTTGGCCGGACCGGTACATTTCAAGAATAATCAGTTGGGTGACAGCTCTACCGATCCCGAGGGCGCTAAATGGGGAGGATTATCACCGCTGGGCGAGCAGTTTGTTGCAGAAGCCAATCGTCTCGGGATAGTCCTGGATGGATCACACGCAGGTGATGCAACCGTAAAAGATATGATCCGCCTGTCTAAAACGCCGATCATGCTGTCCCATTCCGGGAGTAAAGCGGTGTATGCGCACCCTCGTAATGTTGATGATGATCTATTAAAGGCGTTAGCCGCGTCGGGCGGGGTGATCCAGATGAATGCCTATAGTGCTTATCTCAAGCAGCTCCCGGAAAATCCACAACGTAAAGAAGCTTTTAAAGAGCTAATGGCGATGATGGATAAAGCGGAAAATGGCGACATGAGTGCTAAGGAATTTGAGCAAATGCAGGCGAAGCGCCGCCAAATTGAGCATGATTTCCCGGCAGTTAAAGCCACCTTTGACGATTATATGGAGCATTTCCTGCACACTTTAAAAGTTGTCGGGCCATTACATGTCGGTATCGGTGCTGACTGGGATGGCGGCGGTGGTGTCGAAGGTATGATGGATGTCGCCAGTTTGCCAAAAATTACCCAGCGCTTATTGGAAGCTGGCTATACCAAGGAAGATTTGGCCAATATCTGGGGCTTGAACGCATTGCGTGTGCTAAAGCAGGCCGAAGATTATGCCAAAAGCCTAAGTAACCACACGACAGCGCAATAAGGTGACGCAGAGATTGCGCGCAGAAGGTTAAATCCTGGCTAAGTGGTTGCTCTCCCAAATGGCCTGAAGCTTTTCGCATTCAAAACGCCGTCTTACAGATATGAGACGGCTTTAGTTTAACGGCATTAATACCGGGTCGGGCTGTAATTATCGGGTACTATGAGTACAATAACCGCCATTCCAATAAGCGTTAGTACTCTTTAATGTCGCAACCAGCAATTTCCCTCAACTCTTTTAACACCTTTGCACTTGCGGCGAACTGCCAGCAGTTAATCATCGCTAAAACTCGCGCTGAATTAATTGCGGCGTGTCGTCAACATCAGCATGATGATGTGCCGCCATTAGTGTTGGGTGGTGGCAGCAATATACTGTTGTTGGAAGACTTTGAGGGAACTGTGATTAAAGTTGAGAATCACGGTATCAAATTGCAACAGACAGAAAGCAGCTATCTGTTGGCCGTCGAAGCGGGAGAAACCTGGCATGAATTGGTGTGCTATTGTTTGCGATATCAAATTCCTGGACTGGAGAATCTGGCGTTAATCCCAGGCACAGTCGGTGCTGCCCCCATTCAGAATATTGGCGCTTATGGCGTCGAATTTGCGGATGTGTGCGACTGGGTCGAATATTTTGATATGGCTAAGCAACAAGTCATTCGTCTGAGTGCCGCCCAATGTCAGTTTGGATACCGCGATTCTGTCTTTAAGCAACAGTTGCTTGATAAAGCGCTGATCCTTGGTGTCGGTTTACGTTTGCCAAAACATCCGCAGCCGAAATTGAGCTACGGCCCACTGCAACAATTGCCTGCGGATGCCTCGAGTCAGATGATTTTTGACTGTGTTTGTGCAACGCGTCGAGAAAAAATTCCCGATCCTACAAGGTTAGGTAACGTCGGTAGCTGTTTTAAAAACCCTATTATTGCGGCTGATGAATATGCTCGGTTGTTAGGGGAGTTTCCAGAGATTGTAGGTTATCCATTAGCCACCGGGGAGACAAAAATCGCTGCCGCCTGGTTAATCGACAAAGCGGGGCTGAAAGGCGCTTGCTATGGCGATGTGATGGTTCATCCAGGGCAACCTTTGGTATTGGTGAACCGGGGTAATGCCAGTGGTCAGGATGTGGTATTGGCCCTGCAATCGGTACGTTCGAAGGTTTATCAAATATTTGGGATCACGTTAGAACCTGAACCAAGAACTTATGCTGCAACAGGTGAAAAGAGGATCTGATTATGTCCGGACAATGGCAACGCAAGCGCGAAATTCTGACCCACTTAAATAATGGGGAGTTTATCTCAGGTGAAAGCCTGGCAGAGATTTTAGGTGTTTCACGCGCAGCCATTGGTAAACAGATTGCCGGACTGGCCGAATACGGCATTGATGTTTTTAGCGTGAAAGGTAAAGGATATAAGTTGTCTAACCCAGTATTTCTCATCAATGAATCCGAGCTGTTGGCTAACATCACCAATCGTTGTTTTTATTTTGATGAGATCGCCAGTACCAATGCGTTTTTGTTAGAACATTTAGATGAACTGCAAAGCGGCGACACTTGCATCGCAGAGTTTCAATCTGCCGGTCGAGGAAGGCGAGGTCGCAGGTGGGTTTCGCCTTACGGCAGTCATCTCTATTTCTCTATGTTTTGGCACTTGCCACAGGGAATGACACAGGCGATGGGGCTGAGTTTGGTGGTGGCGTGTTCTCTGGTGAGCGTCTTAACTCAACTAGGTGCCAAAGATGTGGGCGTGAAATGGCCAAATGACATCTTTTTCGAACATCGCAAGTTGGCAGGCGTGTTAATCGAAATGAGCGGTACTGCCGACAGTGGTTGTAACTTAGTTATTGGTATTGGCGTGAATATCGCCATGCCTCAACAACAGGGTGAATTAATTGACCAGCCCTGGAGCGATTTGCAGCAGATGTTGGTCAATCCCGATAAGACCATACTTGCCAAAACGCTGCAGCAGCAATTACACAAAGATCTTAAACTGTTCGAGCAAAAGGGATTAGCCGCCTTTAGCGACCGTTGGCATGCCGCAGATATCTATTTAGGGAAACCGGTACGCTTGTTGCTGGGTAATGACAGTATTCACGGTCGTTACCTGGGGATAGATGAGCAGGGGGGTGTCATCCTGGAAACCGCCAGCGGTCAACAGCATTTTGTCGGTGGCGAAATCAGCTTACGCGGTGTTTAGTTATTTCCGTAACAATACTTGTTCCATCGCATGGTGCGCACCTTTCTTTAGAATAAGGTGTGCGCGCTCCCTGGTGGGCTGAATATTGGTCCGTAAATTTGGGCCGTTAATCGTATCCCACACATGTGAGGCCATTTTGGTTGCTTCATCATCCTGTAACTTGGCAAAATGATGAAAATAAGAATGAGGATCGGCGAACGCACTGCTACGGAATTGCAGGAAACGATCGACATACCATTCTTTTAGCCATTTCTCTTCGGCATCCACGTAAATTGAAAAATCGACGAAATCCGAGACAAACGGTCTTTTGATGCTGACGGGAGAATCCAATTCTGTCTGCAGTACATTCAGACCTTCCAGTATCAGAATGTTGGGCTGACGAACACTCACGGTTTCTGCCAATCGATCATAAGTGATGTGCGAATAAAGTGGTGCCTGTACTTCAGCTACGCCGGATTTTATTGCAGAGACGAAGTCTACCAGTAACTTCATATCATAACTTTCAGGAAACCCTTTGCGTTGTAACAGCCCCTTACGTTTCAACACCTCCAGTGGATACAAAAAGCCATCGGTGGTGATTAAATCCACCCGCGGATGCTCGGGCCAATGACTGAGGAGTGCCTGTAAAATACGTGCCGTAGTACTTTTACCCACGGCCACACTGCCAGCGATGCTGATAATATAAGTTCTATTAGCTTCCTGTTGTCCGAGAAACTGATTAAGTACCACACCACGCTGCTGCTTAGCTTTTACAATCAGATTTAATAAACGACTCAATGGCAGGTAGATATCGGTGACTTCAGATAGCGACACCTTTTCGTTGATACCGCGTAATTCGGCTAAATCGTTCTCTGTTAACGTCAGTGGAACGGCATTGCGCAATTGTGCCCATGAATCGCGGCTAAAAGGCATGTAAAGTGCCTGCTGAATGGTGGTTGACTGTGGCATCTGTTTTCCTCACTCAAGGACTGGCACAGTACACCAAGCAATATTGTTCAACAATAAAAATATTGTATAGCCGCGGCTTAGCGGTTGATTGTGGTGTTTACCTATGACCAAGTGAAAAAACGCTGAATTGCCACAGCAAGCCTTAGAGCAAAAAAACGGCGTTTGAGTGATTTTTTCTGAATTTTACCAATTTTATGTTGCACTCGGAGCGACATTTACCTAATATCCGCTACCGAAATGAATGCCGGCATAGCTCAGTTGGTAGAGCAACTGACTTGTAATCAGTAGGTCCCGAGTTCGACTCTTGGTGCCGGCACCATTCATCGGAGGGGTTCCCGAGTGGCCAAAGGGATCAGACTGTAAATCTGACGGCTCCGCCTTCGAAGGTTCGAATCCTTCCCCCTCCACCATTTTTTTGAAGGTAATAGATAGCCTAGGTTAGGTGCGCGGGTATCGTATAATGGTAATACTCCAGCCTTCCAAGCTGATAACGCGGGTTCGATTCCCGCTACCCGCTCCAAAATCATGCTGATATGGCTCAGTCGGTAGAGCGCATCCTTGGTAAGGATGAGGTCCCCAGTTCGATTCTGGGTATCAGCACCAGCCTTCCTGGAAAGCAAATCTGTTGCCGTGTAAGATAAATGTTCGACGCTTGTTTGCGCCGAACTTTTTCATTATGTAATAGTTTCACCTCCAAACAATCGTAGATTGAGGCAATACCATGTCTAAAGCTAAATTTGAACGTAGTAAACCCCACGTAAACGTGGGTACCATTGGCCACGTTGACCATGGTAAAACCACTCTGACTGCAGCTATCACAACTGTATTGGCCAAGACCTACGGCGGTGAAGCAAAAGATTTCGCAGCAATTGATAACGCACCAGAAGAGCGTGAACGTGGTATTACCATCAACACCTCACACGTAGAGTACGACACACCAACTCGTCACTACGCACACGTAGACTGCCCAGGGCACGCTGACTATGTTAAAAACATGATCACTGGTGCTGCGCAGATGGACGGCGCGATCCTGGTAGTAGCTGCGACTGATGGCCCAATGCCACAGACTCGTGAGCACATCCTGCTGTCACGTCAGGTAGGCGTACCTTACATCATCGTATTCATGAACAAATGTGACATGGTAGATGATGAAGAGTTGCTGGAACTGGTAGAGATGGAAGTTCGTGAACTGCTGTCTGAATACGACTTCCCAGGCGATGACCTGCCAGTAATTCAGGGTTCAGCTCTGAAAGCCCTGGAAGGTGAAGCCGAGTGGGAAGCGAAGATCATTGAACTGGCCGAAGCGCTGGATACTTACATCCCAGAACCCGTACGTGATATCGACCACCCATTCCTGCTGCCAATCGAAGACGTATTCTCAATCTCCGGTCGTGGTACAGTAGTAACAGGTCGTGTAGAACGCGGTATCATCCGTGTAGGTGACGAAGTAGAAATCGTGGGTATCCACGACACTACTAAGACTACCTGTACTGGTGTAGAAATGTTCCGTAAACTGCTGGACGAAGGTCGTGCAGGTGAGAACGTGGGTGTACTGCTGCGTGGTACTAAGCGTGACGAAGTAGAACGTGGTCAGGTACTGGCTAAACCAGGTACTATCACTCCACACACCAAGTTTGAATCAGAAGTCTACGTACTGAGCAAAGAAGAAGGTGGTCGTCATACCCCATTCTTCAAAGGCTACCGTCCACAGTTCTACTTCCGTACAACTGACGTAACCGGTACTATCGAACTGCCAGAAGGCGTAGAGATGGTAATGCCAGGCGACAACATCAAGATGGTAGTGACTTTGATCTGCCCAATCGCGATGGATGAAGGTCTGCGTTTTGCGATCCGTGAAGGTGGCCGTACAGTAGGCGCCGGCGTGGTAGCGAAGATCATCGCCTAATCAGGTCGAGATTGATGAAAAAGGAAGCCTCGGCTTCCTTTTTTGTTTCGTTGTCGTCTATGGATTTTGCGAGATCAAGCACCCTGCGTCCTTGATCGGATAAGGGATTAAGCATACAATCTATGGCCGATTTTTTGAGCCTGAAAAAGGCGGCGCTCCAATTATTGGGGATGTAACAGGGCTTACTGAATGCTGATAGGCCCTTATGCTCGGGTCGCAATGAGTAACGGAATTAACCGATGACAACAAATACCGAAAACCAGGGCAATTCTCTGGATATTCTTAAGTGGGTGATCACTATTGTGCTGCTGGCAGTTGCCATTGTCGGCAACCATCACTACAGCGATGCTAGCGTAGTGGCACGAGCCCTTGGCGTAATCGTGCTGTTTGCCATTGCAGGCTTTGTTGCACTGCAGACAGTAAAAGGTAAACAGGCATTGGCGTTCGCTAAAGAATCTCAGATCGAAGTCCGTAAAGTGGTGTGGCCTACCCGGCAAGAAGCACTGAATACAACCTTTATTGTATTGATTGCGACCGGTGTGTTGGCCATCATCCTGTGGGGTCTCGACGCAGCCCTGCTGAAAATTGTCAACCTTATTACTGGCGTATAGGCTTTCTCATGACAGAAGCGAATGAAGCTAAAAAAAGGTGGTATGTCGTTCAGGCTTTTTCTGGTTATGAAGGCCGTGTTTGTAAGTCTCTGATCGAACATATCAAAATGCACGGTATGGAAAAGTACTTCGGTGAAGTACTGGTGCCTACCGAAGAAGTAGTGGAAATGCGTGGCGGTCAGCGCCGCAAGAGTGAGCGCAAGTTTTTCCCTGGATATGTGCTGGTTCAAATGGAAATGAATGATGAATCATGGCACTTGGTGAAAAGTATTCCACGCGTAATGGGATTTATTGGCGGTACCTCTGACCGTCCAGCTCCAATTTCCGACAAAGAAGCCGATGCCATTTTGCGTCGTCTGCAGGAAACTACAGATTCTCCGACTCATCGCGTTATGTACGAACCTGGTGAAGTTGTTCGGGTGACCGATGGGCCGTTCGCCGACTTCAACGGGACGGTTGAAGAAGTGGATTATGACAAGAGTCGCGTAAAAGTGTCTGTCATGATCTTCGGTCGTTCTACTCCGGTAGAACTAGACTTTAATCAGGTTGAGAAAAGCTGATTAAATTAACAACAAAATCCGTTTGGCAACGGGTGTGGATTTCTATATAATCCGCACCCGTTGTTTTCGGGGAGCCTTGTGCATGTTGCACAGGCGTTTGAACCCAAACTGAGGAAAATCAGATGGCTAAGAAAATTGAAGCTTATATTAAGCTGCAAGTAAAATCAGGCTCTGCCAACCCTTCACCACCAGTAGGTCCAGCTCTGGGTCAGAAAGGTGTGAACATCATGGAATTCTGTAAAGCGTTTAACGCCCGTACAGAAAAAATGGAAAAGGGCATGCCTATCCCTGTAGTGATCACTGTGTACAGCGATCGCTCATTCACTTTCGAAACTAAGACTCCTCCAGCTTCATATCTGCTGAAGCAGGCTGCTGGCCTGAAGTCAGGTTCAAGCCGTCCTAATACTCAGAAAGTGGGTACTATCAAGCGTGCTAAAGTTCAGGAAATCGCTGAACTGAAAGCTGTTGACATGACTGGTGCTGACGTTGAAGCGATGACTCGCTCAATCGAAGGTACTGCTCGTTCCATGGGTTTGGTAGTAGAGGACTAATACAATGGCAAAGTTGACTAAGCGCATGCGCGTTATCCGCGAAAAAGTGGAAGCTACTAAAGCATACGATATCAATGAAGCACTGGTTCTGTTGAAAGAACTGGCTACTGCTAAATTCGTTGAAAGTGTGGACGTTGCCGTTAACCTGGGTGTTGACCCTCGTAAATCAGATCAGAACGTACGTGGCGCTATCGTGCTGCCTCACGGTACCGGTCGTGACGTTCGCGTTGCAGTATTTACTCAAGGTGCTAACGCTGAAGCTGCTAAAGCTGCAGGTGCTGAACTGGTTGGTATGGACGAACTGGCTGCCCAGGTAAAAGCTGGCGAAATGAACTTTGACGTAGTGATCGCTTCACCTGATGCGATGCGCGTTGTCGGTCAGTTAGGTCAGATCCTCGGCCCACGTGGTTTGATGCCTAACCCTAAGACTGGCACTGTGACTCCTAACGTTGCTGAAGCGGTTAAGAACGCTAAAGCCGGTCAGGTTCGTTATCGTACTGATAAAAACGGTATTATCCATACCACTATCGGTAAAGCTGACTTCGAACCAGTGAAACTGAAAGAAAACCTTGAAGCACTGATGATCGCACTGAAGAAGGCTAAGCCTGCTGCTGCGAAAGGTCAGTACATCAAGAAAGTCACCGTATCCACTACTATGGGTGCCGGTGTTGCTGTTGACCAGAGCACTCTGGATACAACTGCTGCTTAATTTTACAAAATGCGTGCATTAGCCTATAATGCGCGCACTTTGTGGGTTGGAGCCCGATATTCGGGCTTCCGTCCAAGACCGCAGGTGTCTCTTAGTTAAGATACTTAATTTCCTGCGTAGACGGTGTCAGGCCCCAGATAGATTTGTTCTGCTGGATTATCTGCACCGTAAGTAACTGAATGGATTTCTGTTCAGTAAGGTAAACGCTAGGGGAAACCCTAGGTAGAATCCAGGAGTAAAGCCTAATGGCATTAAGACTCGAAGACAAACAAGCGATTGTTGCTGAAGTCAACGAAGCTGCCAAAGGTGCACTGTCTGCAGTTGTCGCGGATTCCCGCGGCGTGACTGTAGGCGCTATGACCACACTGCGTAAAGCCGCTCGTGCTAATGGTGTTTATGTACGCGTAGTACGTAACACTCTGGCTCGTCGCGCTGTTGAAGGCACTGCTTTTGAGTGCCTTGGCGAAGTGTTCTCTGGCCCAACTTTGATTGCTTTCTCTAACGAGCACCCAGGTGCTGCCGCACGTCTGTTAAAAGATTTTGCGAAAGAGCAGGCTAATTTCGAAGTTAAAGGTGCAGCTTTTGAAGGGGAATTCATCCCTGCAGCTGACATTGATCGTTTGGCAAAACTGCCGACATACGAAGAAGCACTGGCACGGTTGATGATGACTATGAAAGAAGCCGCCGCTGGCAAGTTTGTTCGTACACTGGCTGCACTGCGCGATCAAAAACAAGAAGCGGCCTAATTACCGGCTCGCTGCTTAAACGAATTGAATTCAGTACAATAGGAAATATTTCTTATGTCTATCACTAAAGACCAAATCCTTGAAGCCTTTGCAGCAATGTCTGTAATGGAAGTTGTTGAACTTGTTGAAGCAATGGAAGAGAAGTTCGGCGTATCTGCCGCTGCTGCCGTTGTTGCTGGTGGTGCTGGTGAAGCTGCTGCTGCCGTTGAAGAAAAAACCGAGTTCGACGTAGTTATGACTTCTCACGGCGAAAACAAAGTAGCTGTAATTAAAGCCGTACGTGGCGCAACTGGTCTGGGTCTGAAAGAAGCCAAAGCAATGGCTGAATCTGCCCCAGTAGCAGTTAAAGAAGCTGTCTCTAAAGAAGAAGCTGAAGCTCTGAAGAAAGAACTCGAAGAAGCTGGCGCTACTGTAGAGATCAAGTAAGTTAGATACTGACTTACTCCCATCCGACCAAAAGTCGGGTGTAGGCTGGCGGTTTTTTGACCGTCGGCCTTTTTTGCGCTGTAGGCGCCGATGATTTTTTCACCGTGAAATCATTCGTATATTGCAGTTCCTAGCAGTGATTATTGGTTAGGTTCTTGCCAACAATCGGTGATGGGCAAACGTGCTGGATTAACCGCAGGGTTGGTTCAGTCTTGGTCACATCTCGCAAGCAGAGGAAACCCATGGTTTACTCCTATTCTGAAAAGAAGCGTATTCGCAAAAACTTCGGTAAGCGTCCTCAGGTACTGGACATTCCTTACCTGTTGGCGATTCAGTTAGATTCATTCAAGAAGTTCACCGATCAAGATCCCACCGGTGAGCGTGGCTTAGAAGCCGCTTTCCGCAGCGTTTTCCCGATTAAGAGCTTTTCTGGCAATTCCGAATTGCAGTATGTCAGCTACAAGCTGGGCGAGCCTGTATTCGATGTCAAAGAGTGCCAGATTCGTGGCGTAACTTTCTCCGCACCGCTGCGCGTAAAACTGCGCCTGGTGTTGTTTGATCGTGAAGCCGCCGCAGGCACTGTTAAAGATATTAAAGAACAAGAAGTTTACATGGGTGATATCCCATTGATGACTGAGAACGGTACTTTCGTTATTAACGGTACCGAGCGTGTGATTGTTTCTCAGTTGCATCGTTCCCCAGGTGTATTCTTCGACCATGACCGTGGTAAAACCCACTCCTCCGGTAAAGTGTTGTATAACGCTCGTATCATTCCTTACCGTGGTTCATGGCTGGATTTTGAATTCGATCCAAAAGATGCGCTGTTTGTGCGTATTGACCGTCGTCGTAAGTTGCCTGCGACAATCCTGCTGCGCGCACTGGATATGTCTACCCAGGAAGTCCTGGATACCTTCTTCGACCGCGTAGATTTCAGTATCAAACAAGATTCGCTGGTGATGAAGCTAGTTCCTGAACGTCTGCGCGGTGAAACCGCCAGTTACGATATCAAGGATTCAGCGGGCAATCTGTTGGTGGAAAAAGGCCGTCGTATCACTGCCCGTCACATCAAGCAGTTGGAAAAGTCCAATACCACTGAGCTGGAAGTGCCGGTGGATTACATCGTTGGTAAGTTAGCCGCTCAGGACTATATCGATCCTGATACTGGTGAAGTATTGCTGACTGCAAACGATGAACTGACGCTGGAAGTGCTGGCTAACCTGTCACAAGCAGGCATCAAAGATATCAGCACTCTCTATGTCAACGAGTTGGATCACGGTGCTTACATGTCTGATACGCTGCGTATCGACTCTACCACCAATCGTATGGAAGCATTGGTCGAGATCTACCGTATGATGCGTCCTGGTGAACCACCAACCAAAGATGCGGCTGAAGCCTTGTTCCAGAACCTGTTCTTCGCAGAAGAACGCTACGACCTGTCTAAAGTGGGCCGTATGAAGTTCAACCGTCGTCTCGATATCGATGAGAACGAAGGTACCGGCATTCTGAGCAAATCAGACATCGTTGCTGTTATGAAGAAAATCATCGAAATCCGTAACGGTTTTGATGAAGTGGACGATATTGACCACTTGGGCAACCGTCGTATCCGTTCTGTGGGCGAAATGGCAGAAAACCAGTTCCGCGTTGGTTTAGTACGTGTTGAACGTGCTGTGCGTGAACGTCTGTCACTGGGCGACCTGAACGAACTGATGCCACAGGATCTGATCAATGCTAAGCCGATCTCTGCGGCAGTGAAAGAGTTCTTTGGCTCTTCACAGTTGTCACAGTTTATGGACCAGAACAACCCGCTGTCAGAAGTAACGCACAAGCGTCGTATTTCTGCACTTGGCCCCGGTGGTTTGACGCGTGAACGCGCAGGCTTCGAAGTGCGTGACGTTCACCCAACTCACTACGGTCGTCTGTGTCCAATTGAGACCCCTGAAGGTCCAAACATTGGTCTGATCAACTCATTGTCTACTTTCGCGCGTACTAACGCCTATGGCTTCTTGGAAACGCCATACCGTAAAGTCGTTGATGGCGTAGTAACTGATGAAGTTGAATACTTGTCCGCCATTGAAGAAGGTCGTTATGTGGTTGCTCAGGCAAACATCGACCTCGACGAAAATGGCCGCATTCTGGATGAGCAGGTTGCTTGCCGTCATAAAGGTGAATCTACCTTTATGCGCGTTTCCGACATCCAGTATATGGACGTATCACCACAGCAGATCATCTCGGTAGCGGCTTCTTTGATTCCATTCTTGGAACACGATGACGCGAACCGTGCCTTGATGGGTGCGAACATGCAACGTCAAGCGGTTCCAACACTGCTATCTGAAAAACCATTGGTAGGGACTGGTATTGAACGTACCCTGGCGATGGATTCCGGTGTGTGTGTCGCTGCTAAACGTGGTGGTGTCATTGATTACGTTGATGCTAGCCGTATCGTGGTTAAAGTAAATGAAGAAGAGCTGCGCCCAGGCGAAGCGGGTATCGACATTTACAACCTGACTAAATATACCCGTTCTAACCAGAACACCTGTATTAACCAGCGTCCTTGCTGCCATGTTGGTGAGCCAGTGACTCGTGGTGACGTACTGGCTGACGGCCCATCTACTGATATGGGCGAGTTGGCGCTGGGTCAGAATATGCGTATCGCATTCATGACCTGGAATGGTTACAACTATGAAGACTCCATCCTGATCTCTGAGCGTGTTGCGCAGCAAGATCGCTTCACCACCATTCACATTCAGGAACTGTCCTGTATCGCTCGTGATACCAAACTGGGTAGCGAAGAGATTACAGCTGACATCCCGAACGTAGGTGAATCCGCACTCTCCAAACTGGATGAGTCCGGTATCGTCTATATTGGTGCTGAAGTGAAGGGCGGTGACATCCTGGTCGGTAAAGTGACACCAAAAGGTGAAACTCAGCTGACACCAGAAGAAAAACTGCTGCGGGCGATTTTCGGTGAAAAAGCCTCTGACGTGAAGGACAGCTCACTGCGTGTTCCTAACTCAGTGAAAGGTACCGTTATCGACGTTCAGGTCTTCACTCGTGATGGTGTCGAAAAAGACAAACGTGCTATCGAAATTGAAGAGATGCACATTGCTCAGGCACGTAAGGACTTGACTGAAGAGTTCAAGATCCTGGAAGAAGGTGTGTTTGATCGTGCTCGTAACCTGCTGCTGAACAGCGGTGTCAGTGAAGCCAAACTGGCAGATATGCCACGTAAGGATTATCTGGTTCAGGTTATCGACGATGAAGCCAAACAGACTGAGCTGGAACAGCTGGCTGAGCAGCACGAAGAGCTGAAAGCAGACTTCGACAAGAAATTTGAAGCTAAACGCCGCAAAATCACCCAGGGTGATGACTTGGCTCCAGGCGTACTGAAGATCGTTAAAGTGTACTTGGCGGTTAAACGTACCATTCAACCTGGTGACAAGATGGCGGGTCGTCACGGTAACAAGGGTGTGGTCTCCAAGATCTGTCCTATCGAAGATATGCCATATGATGAACACGGCGTACCGATGGACATCGTGTTGAACCCACTCGGCGTACCTTCACGTATGAACATCGGTCAGGTATTGGAAGTGCACTTGGGTGCAGCGGCCAAAGGTATCGGTAATCGCATCAACACCATGCTGGAAGAACAGCGTGAAGTGGCAGAACTGCGTGAATACATCAAGAAGGTTTATGCCTTAGGTGATGGTGTGAAGCAGAAGGTTGATATCGACTCCTTTACTGATGATGAAGTGATGCGTCTGGCCAGCCACCTGAAACTGGGTCTGCCAACAGCAACACCTGCGTTTGACGGTGCCGAAGAGAAAGAGATCAAAGATATGCTGGAACTGGCTGGTCTGCCAACTTCCGGTCAGATGACTCTTTACGATGGTCTTACTGGTAATGCCTTCGAACGTCCTGTGACCGTCGGTTACATGTACATGCTGAAACTGAACCACTTGGTAGACGACAAGATGCACGCCCGTTCTACCGGTTCTTACAGCCTAGTGACTCAGCAGCCACTGGGTGGTAAGGCACAGTTCGGTGGTCAGCGTTTCGGTGAGATGGAAGTGTGGGCTCTGGAAGCGTATGGCGCTGCATATACGCTGCAGGAAATGCTCACTGTGAAATCCGATGACGTTAACGGTCGTACTCAGATGTACAAGAACATCGTTGACGGCAATCACCAGATGCAACCCGGTATGCCTGAATCCTTCAACGTATTGCTGAAGGAAATCCGTTCACTCGGTATCAATATCGAACTGGACCAAGAGTAAGGCGCAGCACGACTGTGTTTGGCTAGAAATTGGTGCCTCGCTGCATTGCGGGGCACCCGGTTTAACTCCTTCAGGAGAGAAACGTGAAAGACTTATTAAAGTTTCTGAAACAGCAAAGTAAGACCGAAGAGTTTGAAGGCATCAAGATTGGCCTCGCATCGCCTGACTTGATCCGTTCCTGGTCGTATGGCGAAGTCAAGAAGCCGGAAACCATCAACTACCGTACCTTCAAGCCTGAGCGTGAAGGTCTGTTTTGTGCGCGTATCTTTGGCCCGGTGAAAGATTACGAATGTTTGTGCGGTAAGTACAAACGCCTGAAGCATCGCGGTGTTATCTGTGAAAAATGTGGTGTTGAAGTTACTCAGACCAAAGTACGTCGTGAACGTATGGGTCACATTGAGCTGGCTTCACCGGTGGCGCATATCTGGTTCCTCAAGTCCCTGCCAAGCCGTATCGGCCTGATGCTGGACATGACCCTGCGCGATATCGAACGTGTGCTGTACTTCGAATCATTCGTAGTGATCGAGCCTGGCATGACCAGCCTTGAACGCGGTCAGATGCTGACCGAAGAAAACTACCTGGATGCGCTGGAAGAATACGGCGACGAATTCGAAGCCAAAATGGGCGCCGAAGCCGTGCTGGAACTGTTGCGTGCCATCGATCTTGAAAAAGAAATCGGTGAAATGCGCGAAGAACTGCCTTCAATCAATTCAGAAACCCGTCGCAAGAAAGTGACCAAGCGTCTGAAGTTGATGGAAGCATTCTACAATTCAGGTAACAAGCCTGAGTGGATGATCCTGAAAGTATTGCCTGTGTTACCACCGGATCTGCGTCCGTTGGTGCCATTGGACGGTGGTCGTTTTGCGACTTCAGATCTGAACGATCTGTATCGCCGAGTGATCAACCGTAACAACCGTCTGAAGCGTCTGCTGGATCTGGCTGCACCAGATATCATCGTACGTAACGAAAAACGTATGTTGCAGGAATCTGTGGATGCGCTGCTGGATAACGGTCGTCGTGGCCGTGCAATTACCGGCTCTAACAAGCGTCCGCTGAAATCTCTGGCCGACATGATCAAAGGTAAACAGGGTCGTTTCCGTCAGAACCTGCTGGGTAAACGTGTGGATTACTCTGGCCGTTCAGTAATTACTGTTGGTCCTACTCTGCGTCTGCATCAGTGTGGTCTGCCGAAGAAAATGGCGTTGGAACTGTTCAAGCCGTTTATCTATGGCAAGTTGGAAGCCCGTGGCCTGGCGACTACCATCAAAGCTGCGAAGAAGATGGTAGAACGTGAAGTACCGGAAGTATGGGACGTTCTTGACGAAGTTATTCGTGAACATCCAGTGATGCTGAACCGTGCGCCAACACTGCACCGTCTGGGTATTCAGGCGTTTGAACCAGTGCTGATTGAAGGTAAAGCGATTCGTCTGCACCCATTGGTATGTACTGCGTTCAACGCGGACTTCGACGGTGACCAGATGGCGGTACACGTACCGTTGACACTGGAAGCGCAGCTCGAAGCCCGTGCACTGATGATGTCTACCAACAACATCCTGTCACCTGCTAACGGTGAACCTATTATCGTGCCTTCGCAGGACGTGGTATTGGGTTTGTACTACATGAGCCGCGAACGCGTAAACGGTAAAGGCGAAGGTATGGCATTTGCCGACGTCGCTGAAGCTGAAAAAGCTTACCGTACCGGTGTTGCTGAATTGCATGCGCGTGTAAAAGTGCGTATCACCGAAACTCAGATTGAGGCCAATGGCGAGAAGAAACAGGTCCGTCGGATTGTGGACACTACTGTTGGTCGTGCGTTGTTATCGCAGATTTTGCCCGCTGGTTTGCCATTTGAAGTCGTTAACCAGAACATGGGTAAGAAGCAGATCGCCAAGTTGCTGAACATCTGCTATCGCCGTCTGGGTCTGAAAGACACAGTTATTTTTGCCGACCAGCTGATGTATACCGGTTATCGCTATGCGACTATTTCTGGTTCATCTGTCGGTATCAATGACATGCAGATCCCAGCAGAGAAAGCTAAGCTGGTTGCTGACGCTGAAGCCGAAGTACTGGAAATCCAAGAGCAGTTCCAGTCAGGTTTGGTAACCGCTGGTGAACGCTATAACAAAGTGATCGACATCTGGGCCAGCTGTAACGAAAAAGTGTCCAAGGCGATGATGAAGAACCTGTCTACTGAAACCGTTATTAACCGTAACGGTGAAGAGGAAGAACAGGCATCCTTCAACAGCATCTATATGATGGCCGACTCTGGTGCGCGTGGTAGTGCCGCTCAGATCCGTCAGTTGGCGGGTATGCGTGGTCTGATGGCTAAGCCTGATGGCTCCATCATTGAAACCCCAATCGTGGCGAACTTCCGTGAAGGTCTGAACGTACTGCAGTACTTCATCTCTACTCACGGTGCGCGTAAAGGTCTGGCGGATACTGCACTGAAAACCGCAAACTCCGGTTACCTGACTCGTCGTTTGGTTGACGTTGCTCAAGACCTGGTGGTTATTGAAGAAGACTGTGGTACCCACGAAGGTCTGATCATGAAACCACTGATTGAAGGTGGTGACGTGGTTGAGCCACTGCGTGAACGTGTGCTGGGTCGTGTGGTCGCTGAAGACGTTTATTACCCAGGTACCGAAGAAGTGCTGGCACCACGTAATACACTGTTGGACGAAGCTTGGTGTAAGAAGCTGGAAGACGCCAGTGTTGACGAAGTGAAAGTTCGTTCTGTTATCACTTGTGATACCGATTTCGGTGTATGTGCTCACTGTTACGGTCGTGATTTGGCTCGTGGTCATATCATCAACCAAGGTGAAGCTATCGGCGTAGTCGCGGCGCAGTCTATCGGTGAACCAGGTACACAGCTGACAATGCGTACATTCCACATCGGTGGTGCCGCATCCAGAGCTTCTGCAGAAAACAACGTTCAGACCAAAAATGCTGGTACGTTGAAACTGCACAATGCTAAGCATGTTGTGAATACCGAAGGTAAACTGGTTATCGTATCGCGTTCTTCTGAGCTGGCTATCGTTGACGATTTAGGCCGTGAGAAGGAACGCTATAAAGTGCCTTACGGTACTATCCTGGAAAAACAGGAAGGCGCAGCCATCGAACCTGGTCAGATCATCGCGAACTGGGATCCACATACCCACCCAATCATCACTGAAGTGGAAGGTAATGTGCAGTTCGTTGACATGATTGACGGTGTCACCATTCAACGTCAAACCGACGAACTGACTGGTTTGTCGTCTATCGTGGTTATGGATGTAGCACAGCGCCCATCAGCCGGTAAGGACATGCGTCCTGCGGTACGCCTGGTGGATGACAAAGGTCACGACCTGACTATTCCGGGTACTGAAGTGCCAGCACAGTACTTCCTGCCTGGTCATGCGATCGTAAGCTTGGATGACAACACTAAGATCAACGTGGGTGACGCGCTGGCGCGTATTCCACAAGAATCTTCTAAGACCCGTGATATCACCGGTGGTCTGCCACGTGTTGCAGACCTGTTCGAAGCCCGTAAGCCAAAAGAACCCGCGATTCTGGCAGAAATCACCGGTACTATCTCCTTCGGTAAAGAAACCAAAGGTAAGCGTCGTCTGGTGATCACCCCTGCCGATGGTGGTGATGCTTACGAAGAGATGATCCCTAAGTGGCGTAACCTGAACGTGTTCGAAGGTGAAAAAGTCGAACGTGGTGAAGTGATCGCTGACGGTCCAGAATCAGCACACGACATTCTGCGTCTGCGTGGTATTCACAACGTGGCCAGTTACATCGTCAATGAAGTGCAGGATGTATACCGTCTGCAGGGTGTGAAGATCAACGATAAGCATATCGAGGTCATCATCCGTCAGATGCTGCGTAAGGGTATTATCACTGACGCTGGTGATTCTGATCTGCTGGTGGGTGAACAGGCAGAAGTTTCTCGCGTTAAGATCACTAACCGTGAACTGGAAGCTCAAGGTAAACGTCCAGCGAAATTCGAACGTGAATTGTTGGGTATTACCAAGGCGTCACTGGCGACAGAATCCTTCATTTCTGCCGCATCGTTCCAGGAAACCACTCGCGTACTGACAGAAGCTGCCGTTGGTGGCAAGTCAGATAACCTGCGTGGTCTGAAGGAAAACGTGATTGTGGGTCGTTTGATCCCAGCCGGTACTGGTTATGCTTACCATAAAAACCGAGTTCATAATAAAGGTGAGGTTGCTCAGGAAGCGCCTGGTATTACTGCCAGCGAAGCCGAACAGAACCTGGCCGATTTGCTGAACTTGGCCGGTAGTCAGGAATAATCGAAAAACCGAGACAAAAAGGCGCCCTCGGGCGCCTTTTTTGATGAAAAGTCGTACATGATTGGCTATTTCTTGACAGTCAGCCTCGACCTTTCTAAAATTCCGCGTCCCACTTTTGTGGGATATAGATTTTTCACACCCAAACGTTGAGTAAATCAACTAAATTGGAGCTATACATGGCAACTGTAAACCAGTTGGTACGTAAGCCTCGCGCTCCCAAAGTCGAAAAGACAGCGGTACCAGCGTTGAATGCGTGCCCACAAAAGCGTGGTGTTTGTACCCGTGTGTACACCACTACCCCTAAAAAACCAAACTCTGCACTGCGTAAAGTAGCGCGTGTGCGTCTGACCAACGGTTTTGAAGTAACTTCATATATCGGCGGTGAAGGCCACAACCTGCAGGAACACAGTGTAATTTTGATCCGTGGTGGTCGTGTTAAGGACCTGCCTGGTGTTCGTTACCACACTGTACGTGGCGCTCTGGACTGTGCTGGTATCAGCGCTCGTCGTCAGAGTCGTTCTAAGTACGGAGCCAAGCGTCCTAAGTCTTAATGGTGTTCCGTTAAGTAAGGCCAAGCTTTTTTAATCATTTTATGGTTTTGGAAAAACCTGAAGTATACGGAGACATATCATGCCTAGACGTCGCGTAGTCGGTCAGCGCAAAATTCTGCCTGATCCAAAATTTAATAGTGAGTTGCTGGCGAAGTTCATCAACGTCATTATGCAAGACGGCAAAAAATCAACTGCCGAAAAGATTATCTACAAAGCATTAGATGTTATCGCTGAGAAAAAAGGCGAAGATCATCTGGTTCTTTTGGAAGCAGCCCTGGATAACGTCCGCCCAGCCGTCGAAGTTAAATCTCGTCGTGTCGGTGGTTCTACTTACCAGGTACCATGTGAAGTTCGTCCAGTGCGTCGTAACGCTCTGGCGATGCGCTGGTTAGTTGAAGCTGCACGTAAGCGTGGTGAAAAATCTATGGCTCTGCGTCTGGCTGGCGAAATGCTGGATGCATCCGAAAATAAAGGTGCTGCCGTTAAGAAGCGCGAAGACGTGCATCGTATGGCAGAAGCCAACAAAGCCTTTGCTCATTACCGTTGGTAATATCTTGCGCGGAATTTTTTTCCGCGCATTCTCTGGCAACACCGGGACTTCGGTTCCGGTAGAGAGGGTATAAATCGTGGCTCGTACAACTCCTATTGAGCGTTATCGCAACATCGGTATTTGTGCTCACGTTGATGCAGGCAAAACAACGACAACTGAACGTATTCTGTTCTACACCGGTTTGTCACATAAAATCGGCGAAGTACATGATGGCGCAGCAACTACTGACTGGATGGTCCAGGAGCAGGAGCGCGGCATCACGATTACTTCCGCTGCGGTGACGACATTCTGGCGTGGGATGGATGCCCAGTTCGAACAGCATCGCATCAATATCATTGATACCCCAGGTCACGTTGATTTTACCATTGAAGTAGAGCGTTCGTTGCGCGTACTGGACGGTGCGGTCGTAGTATTTTGTGGGGCTTCTGGTGTGGAGCCTCAGTCTGAAACCGTATGGCGTCAGGCAGATAAATATCACGTCCCTCGTCTGGTATTTGTCAACAAGATGGACCGTGCGGGTGCGGACTTTGATCGGGTGGTCAAACAGATCCGTAATCGGCTCGGCGCTACCTGTGTTCCCATTCAACTGAATATCGGTGCTGAAGAAAACTTTACCGGTGTGATTGACCTGATCAAGATGAAGGCAATCAACTGGAATGACGCTGATCAGGGGATGACCTTCACTCATGAAGATATCCCAGAGCATCTGCTCGCCAAAGCCACTGAGATGCGTGAGTATCTGGTGGAAAGTGCAGCAGAAGCCTCCGATGAGTTGATGGATAAATATCTCGAAGAGGGTGACCTCTCCGAAGAAGAGATCAAGCAAGCGCTGCGTCAGCGCACAATCAATAATGAGATTGTGCTGGCGACCTGTGGTAGTGCCTTTAAAAACAAAGGCGTACAAGCAGTTCTTGATGCTGTTATCGAATATTTACCTGCACCAAATGATGTACCTCCCATCAAAGGTCATGATGAATATGACAACGAAGTGGAACGTGTTTCTGATGACAAAGCACCATTTGCAGCTTTGGCATTTAAAATCGCCACTGACCCCTTTGTGGGGACGTTGACATTTATTCGTGTGTACTCTGGGGTACTGGAATCTGGCGCTGCGGTATATAACAGCGTTAAAGAAAAGCGTGAGCGCATTGGCCGTATCGTACAGATGCACGCCAATGACCGTAACGAGATCAAAGAGGTTCGTGCCGGAGATATCGCGGCGGCTATCGGCCTGAAAGAAGTAACGACTGGAGACACTCTGTGCGACCCTGATCATAAAGTGATTTTGGAACGCATGGATTTCCCGGATCCGGTAATTACCATCGCTGTCGAACCCCGTTCGAAAGCTGACCAGGAAAAGATGGGCATCGCCTTACAGAAACTGGCGATGGAAGATCCATCCTTCCGGGTTGAAACTGATGAAGAGTCGGGTCAGACTCTGATCTCAGGGATGGGTGAATTGCACCTGGACATTATTATTGACCGTATGCGCCGTGAGTTCAGCGTTGAATGTAACGTTGGTAAACCTCAGGTAGCTTATCGTGAAACTATCCGCGGTAGCGTGGAAGCAGAAGGTAAGTTCGTACGTCAATCCGGTGGCCGAGGACAGTTTGGTCATGTCTGGTTGAAACTGGAGCCTCTCGAAGAAGGCGCTGGTTATCAGTTTGTCAACGCAGTCGTTGGTGGTGTTATTCCTAAGGAATATATCCCAGCCGTTGACAAAGGTATTCAAGAACAGATGAAGAATGGTGTCCTCGCCGGATTCCCTGTCTTGGATGTGAAAGTCACGCTGTTCGATGGTTCGTACCATGAAGTGGACTCGAACGAAATGGCGTTCAAGGTTGCAGGTTCTATGGGCTTCAAAAAGGGCGCGCTGTTGGCAACCCCTGTGTTGCTCGAGCCTTGCATGAAGGTTGAAGTCACTACACCTGAAGATTACATGGGTGATGTTGTCGGCGATCTTAACCGTCGTCGTGGTCTCATCGAAGGGATGGATGATGGCGTTGCCGGAATTAAAATTATCCGTGCTGTAGTGCCTCTGGCTGAAATGTTTGGTTATGCAACAGATTTGCGTTCTGCCACACAAGGTCGCGCTTCATACTCCATGGAGTTCCTGAAGTATGCAGAAGCGCCGCAAAACGTTGCTAAGGCAGTTATCGAAGCTCGTACCTGATTTAGGAACGGCATAACTGTTATTTTGATTGTTTGCGTCAGGCGTTGCCTGACACATTTGAAACAAAGGAATATATCGTGTCTAAAGCTAAATTTGAACGTAGTAAACCCCACGTAAACGTGGGTACCATTGGCCACGTTGACCATGGTAAAACCACTCTGACTGCAGCTATCACAACTGTATTGGCCAAGACCTACGGCGGTGAAGCAAAAGATTTCGCAGCAATTGATAACGCACCAGAAGAGCGTGAACGTGGTATTACCATCAACACCTCACACGTAGAGTACGACACTCCAACTCGTCACTACGCACACGTAGACTGCCCAGGGCACGCTGACTATGTTAAAAACATGATCACCGGTGCTGCGCAGATGGACGGCGCGATCCTGGTAGTAGCTGCGACTGATGGCCCAATGCCACAGACTCGTGAACACATCCTGTTGTCACGTCAGGTAGGCGTACCTTACATCATCGTATTCATGAACAAATGTGACATGGTAGATGATGAAGAGTTGCTGGAACTGGTTGAAATGGAAGTTCGTGAACTGCTGTCTGAATACGACTTCCCAGGTGATGACCTGCCAGTGATCCAGGGTTCAGCGCTGAAAGCCCTGGAAGGTGAAGCCGAGTGGGAAGCGAAGATCATTGAACTGGCCGAAGCGCTGGATACTTACATCCCAGAACCCGTACGTGATATCGACCACCCATTCCTGCTGCCAATCGAAGACGTATTCTCAATCTCCGGTCGTGGTACAGTAGTAACAGGTCGTGTAGAACGCGGTATCATCCGTGTAGGTGACGAAGTAGAAATCGTGGGTATCCACGACACTACTAAGACTACCTGTACTGGTGTAGAAATGTTCCGTAAACTGCTGGACGAAGGTCGTGCCGGTGAAAACGTGGGTGTACTGCTGCGTGGTACTAAACGTGATGAAGTGGAACGTGGTCAAGTACTGGCAAAACCAGGCACAATCACTCCACACACTAAGTTCGAATCAGAAGTCTACGTACTGAGCAAAGAAGAAGGTGGTCGTCATACACCATTCTTCAAAGGCTATCGTCCACAGTTCTACTTCCGTACAACTGACGTAACCGGTACTATCGAACTGCCAGAAGGCGTAGAGATGGTAATGCCAGGCGACAACATCAAGATGGTAGTGACTTTGATCTGCCCAATCGCGATGGACGAAGGTCTGCGTTTTGCGATCCGTGAAGGTGGCCGTACAGTAGGCGCCGGCGTGGTAGCGAAGATCATCGCCTAATCAGGTCGAGATTGATGAAAAAGGAAGCCTCGGCTTCCTTTTTCTTTTGGTCCACTTGAAAAATAATAATTCCGAGCAATACTGTATTGGCCTAATAAATGCTGGTCATTAACAGAAATCTCTGTATAATATCGCTCAATTTTTGACAGCAAAGCTGTCGATTACATCGCCGGCGGCCTTGAAATCCTTAACAGGATCGTTATAATAGCCGCTCGCTTAATTGCTTAGGCGTTAAGTAGTTTGGTCGGTTGACTTAAATTACTCAAAAACGACTCCGATTGGGAGTCGAACGGTTAAATCATCTCACTCTGCCATTTTCCCAAAGGAAAATGGCTAGAGGGTGATTTTTTATGTGTCCATTTTAGGAGCTCTGGTCAATGCAGAACCAAAGAATCCGTATCCGCTTGAAAGGGTTTGATCATCGTTTGATCGATCAATCCACTGCGGAAATCGTTGAAACTGCTAAACGCACTGGTGCCCAGGTACGTGGTCCTATCCCACTGCCTACGCGCAAAGAGCGTTATACCGTTTTGATCTCTCCGCACGTTAATAAAGATGCTCGTGACCAATACGAAATCCGTACTCACAAGCGTTTGGTTGATATCGTTGAGCCTACTGATAAGACCGTTGACGCGCTCATGCGTCTGGATCTGGCCGCCGGTGTCGACGTTCAGATTAGCTTGGGTTAATTGAGATCCTTAGAAGAGGTTTGAGAGATGGCTATCGGTCTTATTGGTCGTAAAGTGGGTATGACCCGCATCTTCACTGAAGATGGTGCGTCAATCCCTGTTACTGTAATCGAAGTAGAAGCCAACCGCGTGACCCAGGTAAAAACTCTGGAAAGCGACGGTTATCGCGCACTTCAAGTTACTACTGGTGCCAAGAAAGCCAATCGCGTCACTAAACCAGAAGCTGGCCACTTTGCCAAGGCAGGCGTTGAAGCCGGCCGTGGTTTGTGGGAAATGCGTCTGGCAGACGGTGAAGGCGAAGGCATTGAAGTTGGTGCTGAGCTTAAAGTAGAAATCTTCGCTGACGTAGCGAAAGTAGATGTTACTGGTCAGTCAAAAGGTAAAGGTTTCCAGGGCGGTGTTAAACGCTGGAATTTCCGTACCCAGGACATGACTCACGGTAACTCTTTGTCACACCGGTCTAACGGTTCTATCGGTCAGAACCAGACTCCCGGTCGTGTATTCAAAGGCAAGAAAATGTCAGGCCACATGGGCGACGAGCGCGTGACCACTCAGAATCTGGACGTAGTACGTGTAGATGTTGAGCGTAATCTGCTGCTGGTAAAAGGTGCTGTTCCAGGCGCTGCCAACGGTGATCTGATCATCAAGCCTGCTGTTAAAGCTTAAGGTCTGAGGAGATAGTAATGGAATTGGTATTGAAAGACGCGCAGAGCGCTCTTGAAGTTTCCGAAACTACCTTCGGCCGTGACTTTAATGAAGCACTGGTTCATCAGGTAGTTGTAGCATTCGCCGCTAACGCACGTCAGGGCACTCGTGGTCAGAAGACCCGCGCTGAAGTACATGGCACTGCTAAGAAACCATGGCGTCAGAAAGGCACTGGTCGTGCCCGTTCAGGCGACGTGAAAAGCCCTATTTGGCGTGGCGGTGGTGTTACCTTCGCAGCCAAAACCCAAGATCATGGTCAGAAAGTTAACAAGAAGATGTACCGTGGAGCTCTGAAGAGCATCCTGTCTGAACTGGTACGTCAGGAACGTCTGATCGTAGTTGAGAAGTTCGGTGTTGAAGCTCCTAAAACTAAAGAGCTGAAAGCTAAACTGAAAGAAATGGACCTGGAAGATGTGTTGATCGTGACTCCTGAAGTTGACGAGAACCTGTTCCTGGCTGCCCGCAACCTGTACAAGGTTGACGTTCGTGACGTAGCCGGTATTGATCCAGTAAGCCTGATCGCATTCGACAAAGTGCTTGTCACCGCTGATGCTGTGAAGCAAATCGAGGAGATGCTGGCATGATCCGCGAAGAACGTATTCTGAAAGTTATTCTGGCGCCGCACGTTTCTGAAAAGACTACTGTTGTTGCCGAGAAAAACAACACTGTAGTTTTCCGTGTAGCTCTGACTGCTACAAAAGCAGAAATTAAAGCTGCCGTAGAAAAACTGTTTGAAGTGAAAGTTGAAGGTGTTCGCACTCTGGTCAACAAAGGTAAAACCAAGCGTCACGGTGCCCGTACTGGCCGCCGCAGCGACTGGAAAAAAGCCTATGTGACTCTGGCTGAGGGCGCTGATATCGATTTCCTCGGCGGCGCTGAGTAAGCAAAGGAGAATTTAAATGGCAATTGTTAAGTGTAAGCCAACCTCTCCAGGCCGTCGTGGCGTTGTTAAGGTTGTTAACAGTGACCTGCACAAAGGCAAACCTTTTGCTGGTCTGCTGGCTAAGAAATCTAAAACCGGTGGTCGTAACAACACTGGTCGCATCACTACCCGTCATATCGGTGGTGGTCATAAGCAGCACTATCGTCTGGTTGACTTTAAACGCGACAAAGACGGTATCGTTGGGAAAGTAGAACGTCTGGAATACGATCCAAACCGTACCGCTAATATCGCGCTGGTGCTCTATGCAGATGGCGAACGTCGTTACATCCTGGCTGCTAAAGGCATGCAGGCCGGCGATAAAGTTGTCTCTGGTGCAGCTGCTGACATCAAAGCTGGTAACGCTCTGCCACTGATCAACATTCCAGTAGGTTCTGTTGTTCACGCAGTAGAAATGAAGCCAGGTAAAGGTGCTCAGATTGCTCGTTCAGCTGGTGCATATGCTCAAGTTGTTGCCCGTGATGGTGCTTATGCAACTCTGCGTCTGCGTTCAGGCGAAATGCGTAAAGTACCCGTAGAGTGCCGTGCCACTCTGGGTGAAGTTGGCAACGCAGAACACATGCTGCGTCAGCTGGGTAAAGCCGGTGCTAAACGCTGGTTGGGCGTGCGTCCTACTGTACGTGGTGTTGTAATGAACCCTGTTGACCACCCACACGGTGGTGGTGAAGGTCGTTCTTCTGGTGGTCGTCATCCAGTATCACCATGGGGCGTACCAACCAAGGGTTACAAGACTCGTAGCAACAAGCGCACTGACAAGTACATTGTACGTCGTCGTAACAAGTAATTAAGAGGATTCGCCATGCCACGTTCTCTCAAGAAAGGTCCATTTATCGACCTGCACTTGCTGAAGAAGGTAGAGAAAGCGGTGGAAGCCGGTGACAAAAAGCCTATCAAGACTTGGTCTCGCCGTTCTATGATCATCCCACAAATGATTGGGTTGACCATCGCTGTCCATAATGGTCGTCAGCACGTACCAGTGTTCGTAACTGACGAAATGATCGGCCACAAACTTGGTGAGTTCTCACCAACTCGCACTTATCGCGGCCATGCTGCAGATAAGAAAGCGAAGAAGCGTTAATACGGGAGGAATAAGATGGAAGTTTTAGCTAAACATCGCTTTGCCCGTACGTCGCCTCAGAAAGCTCGTCTGGTTGCAGATCAGATCCGCGGTTTGCCAGTGGCAAAAGCGTTGGAAATTCTGACCTTCAGTCCAAAGAAAGCTGCCGTACTGGTCAAGAAAGTATTGGATTCTGCCATTGCTAACGCCGAACACAACGAAGGTGCCGATATCGACGAACTGAAAGTCGGTAAGGTATTTGTTGATGAAGGTCCAACAATGAAACGTATCATGCCACGTGCTAAAGGCCGCGCTGATCGTATCATGAAGCGTACCAGCCACATTACTGTGGTTGTATCAGACCGCTAGGAGAGAGCAATGGGACAGAAAGTACATCCTAATGGTATCCGTCTGGGTATCACTAAGCCTTGGATCTCTACCTGGTATGCTGATAAGGCTGATTATGCAGCCAATCTGCAAGGCGACTGGGAAGTGCGTAAGTTTCTCGAAGAGAAACTGAAAGCTGCATCAGTATCCAAGATTGTTATCGAACGCCCAGCGAAAAGCATCCGCGTTACTATTCACACTGCCCGTCCAGGTGTTGTGATTGGTAAGAAGGGTGAGGACGTTGAAGTGTTGCGCGCCGAAGTTGCCAAAATTGCCGGTGCACCAGCGCAGATTAACATCGCTGAGATCCGTAAGCCTGAACTGGACGCCAAACTGGTTGCTGACTCTATCGCTCAGCAGCTGGAACGCCGTGTAATGTTCCGTCGCGCTATGAAGCGTGCGGTACAGAACGCAATGCGTCTGGGTGCTAAAGGTATCAAAGTTGAAGTTAGCGGCCGTTTGGGCGGCGCTGAGATTGCGCGTTCTGAGTGGTATCGTGAAGGTCGCGTACCTTTGCATACACTACGTGCTGACATCGATTACGCTACTTCTGAAAGTCACACTACTTACGGTGTGATTGGTGTGAAAGTCTGGGTCTTCAAAGGTGAAGTTCTGGATGGCATCGTACCGCAGACAGTAGAAGAACCGAAGCAGCAACCTAAGCGCAAACCTCGTGGTAAATAGGAGAGCCGGTAATGCTGCAACCTAAACGTACAAAGTTTCGCAAAATGTTCAAAGGCCGCAACCGTGGTCTGGCGAACGGTACCGATGTTAGTTTCGGTACATTTGGTCTGAAAGCCGTAGGCCGTGGACGCCTGACTGCTCGTCAGATTGAAGCTGCGCGTCGTGCAATGACACGTGCTGTTAAGCGTCAGGGTCAAATCTGGATCCGAGTTTTCCCTGACAAACCTATTACCTCTAAGCCTCTTGAAGTGCGTATGGGTAAAGGTAAAGGTAACGTTGAATACTGGGTATGCCAGATTCAGCCAGGCAAGGTTCTCTATGAACTGGGTGGCGTTCCGGAAGATCTGGCCCGCGAAGCATTTTCGCTGGCTGCCGCGAAGCTGCCTATCAAGACTACCTTCGTAACTAAGACGGTGATGTAATGAAAGCGAGCGAACTGAGAGAAAAAAGCGTTGAAGAACTGAACGCTGAATTGCTTGGTCTGCTGCGTGAGCAGTTTAACCTGCGTATGCAACACGCCACTGGCCAGCTGGCTCAAACTCACCAGCTGAAGCAGGTGCGCCGTAACATTGCGCGCGTTAAGACCATTATTACTTCTAAGGCAGGTGCATAATGTCTGAGAAAATCCGTACTTTGCAGGGTAAAGTGACCAGCAACAAAATGGACAAATCCATCACTGTTGCCGTTGAGCGTCAGGTAAAACACCCAATCTACGGTAAGTACGTAAAACGTACTACTAAGATCCATGCACATGATGAAACCAACCAGTGCAATGAAGGCGATATCGTCACTATCCGTGAATGTCGTCCGTTGTCTAAGACCAAGTCTTGGACACTGGTTGAAGTAGTGAGCAAGGCCTAAGTTTTCTTAGGTAAACGTAAACGGCCCCATTCGGGGCCGTTTGTATTTTAGTACTATCCATTCCTATTCAATGGTGTTATACTTGCGCGCCCTTTTTGAGCGATTCCTCGCAAAAAAGTGGTGAAAAATGCCCCATGGTGGGGATGTGATGTAACGATAGCGGAGCACTTAAAATGATCCAAATGCAATCAACTCTGGATGTCGCATGTAACAGCGGCGCTCGCAGAGTTCAGTGTATTAAGGTCTTGGGTGGCTCTCATCGTCGTTATGCCGGTATCGGCGACATCATCAAAGTTTCTGTAAAGGAAGCAATTCCTCGCGCTAAAGCGAAGAAAGGTGATGTGTATAACGCGGTGGTAGTCCGTACTAAGAAAGGCGTACGTCGTCCAGACGGTTCTGTCATTCGCTTCGATCGGAATGCAGCTGTTCTTTTGAACAACAACCTGCAGCCGATTGGTACTCGTATCTTTGGACCTGTGACACGTGAACTGCGCTCCGAGCAATTCATGAAGATTGTGTCGCTGGCACCAGAAGTACTGTAAGGAGCTTCAAAATGGCAGCAAAAATCCGTCGTGAAGACGAAGTAGTCGTACTGGCCGGTAAAGACAAGGGTAAACGCGGTAAAGTTACCCAGGTTCTGCCTACTGGTAAGTTGATTGTTGAAGGCGTTAACGTCATCAAGAAACATCAGAAGCCTAACCCTCAGTTGGGTGTTATTGGTGGTATTGTTGAAAAAGAAGCGCCGATTCAAGCATCTAATGTTGCGATCTTTAACCCTGCTACTGGCAAGGGAGATCGTGTTGGTTTCCGATTTGAAGACGGTAAGAAAGTCCGTTTCTTTAAATCGAATAGTGAACTCGTTAAGTAATCGGAGTAAACGATGGCGAAACTGCATGATAAGTACAAAGAGACTGTTATCGCTGAGCTAACTAATAAGTTCAGTTATTCCAGTGTCATGCAAGTCCCTCGGATTGAAAAAATCACCCTGAACATGGGTGTAGGCGAAGCAGTTGCCGACAAAAAAATCATGGAAAATGCTGTCCGTGATATGACTGCTATCGCTGGTCAAAAGCCAATCGTAACTGTTGCTCGCAAATCAGTTGCAGGCTTTAAAATCCGTGAAGGCTACCCTATTGGTTGTAAAGTGACCCTGCGCGGCGAACGTATGTGGGAATTCTTGGAGCGTTTGATTGATATCGCTATTCCCCGTATTCGTGACTTCCGTGGTCTGAGTTCAAAGTCATTTGACGGTCGCGGCAACTACGCTATGGGCGTACGTGAGCAGATCATCTTCCCAGAAATCGATTACGATAAAATCGATAAAATTCGCGGTATGGATATTGTTATCACTACCTCAGCGAAGACTGACGAAGAAGGTCGTGCTTTGTTGAACGCTTTTAACTTCCCATTCAAGAAATAAGGGGTAGCGTAATGGCAAAACAATCAATGAAAGCACGTGAAGTAAAGCGTGCCAAACTCGTGGCCAAGTACGCTGAAAAGCGTGCAGCGCTGAAGGCTTTGATCGCAAGCCCAGCTACTTCTGACGAAGAGCGTTGGGACGCTGTCCTGAAGCTGCAAGCTTTACCACGTGATTCCAGCAGTTCGCGTCAACGCAACCGTTGTAATCAAACTGGTCGCCCACATGGTTACCTGCGCAAGTTCGGCCTGAGCCGTATCAAACTGCGTGAAGCCACCATGCGCGGTGAAGTTCCTGGTCTGCGTAAGGCCAGCTGGTAAGCCCTAGTCACGGAGTAAGCTAATATGAGCATGCAAGATCCTATTGCGGATATGTTAACCCGTATCCGTAACGGCCAAGCTGCTAACAAAGTATCTGTGAAGATGCCTTCCGCTAAGCTGAAAGTTGCGATTGCAAAAGTGCTGAAGGAAGAAGGTTATATCACTGACTACGCCGTAGCAGACGAAGGCAATAAGCCTGAACTGGAAATCACTCTGAAGTATTTCCAGGGCAAACCCGTTGTTGAGACTATCCAGCGCGTAAGCCGTCCTGGTCTTCGTATTTACAAAGGTAAAGACGAATTGCCAAAAGTGATGGGCGGACTGGGTGTCGCAATTGTGTCCACTTCTAAAGGCCTGATGACTGATCGTGCCGCCCGCCTCGCAGGCATGGGTGGTGAGGTTATCTGCTACGTAGCATAAGGAGCTAGGAATGTCTCGTGTAGCAAAAGCACCAGTCTCTATTCCTGCCGGCGTAGAGGTGACTTTAAAAGATCACAGCATTACCGTGAAAGGCGGTAAAGGCAGTCTGACTCGAGTAATCAACAGCGCTGTTAACGTAACCGTTGACAATGGCCATGTGACATTTGGCCCTGTAGAAGGTTACGAAAACGCTTGGGCACAGGCTGGTACAGCCCGCGCCTTGGTCAACAACATGGTTGTTGGTGTAACTCAAGGTTTTGAAAAGAAACTGAAACTGGTAGGTGTAGGTTATCGTGCCAAAGTAACTGGCAGCGACCTGGACCTGACTTTAGGTTTCTCTCATCCACTGGTTCACAAATTGCCAGCAGGCGTTACAGCTGAATGCCCAAGCCAGACTGACATCGTACTGAAAAGTATCGACAAAGAACTGGTAGGTCAGGTTGCGGCTGAAATTCGTGGTTATCGTCCACCAGAGCCTTATAAAGGCAAGGGTGTTCGCTACGATGACGAAAACGTACGCCGTAAAGAGGCTAAGAAGAAGTAAGGTAACGCGATATGGATAAGAAAACTTCTCGCTTGCGCCGTGCCACTCGCACCCGCAAGAAGATCCAAGAGCTGGGCGTTAACCGTCTGGTTGTACATCGTACACCGCGTCACATTTACGCTCAGGTAATCAACCCTGAAGCTCAGGTGGTTGCTGCTGCGTCTACCGTCGAAAGTGCGGTAAAAGAGCAGCTGAAATATACCGGCAACGTAGATGCGGCAAAGGCAGTAGGCAAAGCTATTGCTGAACGCGCGATCGAGAAAGGTGTCACTGTGGTGGCTTTCGATCGTTCTGGTTTCAAGTATCACGGTCGTGTTGCTGCTCTGGCAGAAGCCGCTCGTGAAGCTGGCCTCCAGTTCTAAGGGGTTAACACAATGGCTAAAGTAGAAACTCAGCAGAAAGACGATCTGCAAGAAAAGCTGATTGCAGTCAATCGTGTTTCTAAAGTAGTTAAAGGTGGTCGTATCTTCAGTTTTACCGCACTGACAGTAGTGGGTGACGGTAACGGTAAGGTCGGCTTCGGCTACGGTAAAGCGCGCGAAGTTCCAGCTGCTATTCAAAAAGCAATGGAAAAAGCCCGTCGCAGCATGGTTAACGTTGAACTGCACGAAGGCACTCTGCACCATCCGGTGAAGGGACGTCATTCAGGTTCACGTGTTTATATGCAACCAGCTTCAGAGGGTACCGGTATTATCGCCGGTGGCGCGATGCGTGCTGTATTGGAAGTAGCAGGCGTTCATAACGTTCTGTCAAAAGCATACGGCTCTACTAACCCGATCAACATCGTTCGTGCAACTGTAGATGCGCTGGTGAATATGAAATCACCTGCTCAGATCGCAGCTAAGCGTGGCCTGAATGTTGACGAAATTCGGGGGTAATGCACGATGGCTACTAAAACAATTAAAGTAACCCAGACTAAAAGTGCAATCGGTCGTCTGCCGAAGCACAAAGCGACCTTAACTGGTCTCGGTCTGCGTCGTATTGGTCACACTGTAGAACTGGAAGATACTCCAGCAATCCGCGGTATGATCAGTAAGGTCTACTACATGGTAAAGGTGGAGGACTAATCAATGCGTCTGAATACTTTATCTCCAGCAGCAGGCTCTAAAGCCTCTGGTAAGCGCGTAGGCCGTGGTATTGGTTCTGGTTTAGGTAAAACTGCTGGCCGTGGCCATAAAGGTCTTAAGTCACGTAGTGGCGGCAAGGTTCGCATCGGTTTTGAAGGCGGTCAGATGCCGTTGAAAATCCGTTTGCCTAAATTTGGCTTTACCTCGCGTATCGCTATGGTAACTGCTGAAGTTCGCATCGGCGAACTGGCACAAGTTAACGGTGATGTTGTCGACCTGAACGCACTGAAAGATGCGAATCTCATAACTCGCAACATCCAGTTTGCGAAAATTGTTCTTTCAGGTACCATTGAGCGCCCAGTGACCGTTCGCGGTCTCAAGGTTACCAAAGGTGCACGTGCAGCAATTGAAGCTGCCGGTGGAAAGATCGAGGAATAATACGTCGATGGCAAAACCAGGACTTGATTTAAAAAGCGCGAAAGGTGGACTCTCTGAACTGAAAGCTCGCCTCCTGTTCGTGATTGGTGCAATTATTGTGTTCCGTGCCGGTTCCTTTGTGCCAATTCCTGGTATTGATGCCGCTGTATTGGCAGAGCTTTTTGCTCAGCAGAAGGGTACCATCTTAGGCATGTTTAACATGTTCTCTGGTGGTGCTCTTTCCCGTGCGTCCGTTTTTGCATTGGGGATCATGCCTTACATCTCGGCATCGATCATTATGCAGTTGCTGACTGTGGTGCATCCTGCGCTCGCTGAACTGAAAAAGGAAGGTGAGTCAGGACGTAAAAAAATCAGTCAGTACACCCGATGGGGCACGTTGGTTCTGGCCACGTTCCAGTCTATTGGTATTGCAACAGGGTTACCAAATTTGGTCCAAGGCTTGGTAGTAAATCCAGGTTTTGGTTTTTACTTTGTTGCAGTTACCAGTTTAGTTACAGGTACTATGTTCCTGATGTGGCTTGGTGAACAAATCACTGAGCGTGGCATCGGTAACGGTATCTCTATCCTGATTTTTTCAGGTATCGTGGCTGGATTGCCTAATGCAATCGGAAAAACTGCTGAACAGGCTCGTCAAGGCGACTTGAACGTATTGGTGTTGCTGTTGATTGGTGTGATTGTCTTCGCCGTCACTTATTTCGTGGTGTTTGTAGAGCGTGGTCAACGTCGTATCGTTGTTAACTACGCGAAGCGTCAGCAAGGCCGTAAGGTGTTTGCTGCGCAATCTACTCACTTGCCACTGAAAGTGAACATGGCTGGGGTAATTCCACCGATTTTCGCGTCCAGTATTATTTTGTTCCCGGGTACACTGGCACAGTGGTTCGGACAAAATCCAGCATTGTCATGGTTGAGTGATTTCTCCCTAGCAGTGTCTCCTGGACAGCCGTTGTACTCATTGTTGTATGCGGCAGCGATTATCTTCTTCTGTTTCTTCTATACTGCGTTGGTTTTCAATCCACGTGAGACAGCAGATAACTTGAAGAAGAGTGGTGCGTTCATTCCAGGGATCCGTCCCGGCGAACAGACTTCGCGATACATAGATAAAGTGATGACCCGCCTGACCTTGGCCGGTGCGTTGTATATCACCTTTATCTGTTTAATTCCGGAGTTCATGTTAATCACCTGGAAAGTGCAGTTCTACTTCGGTGGTACTTCACTTCTGATTATGGTGGTAGTGATCATGGACTTCATGGCTCAGGTTCAGACCCATATGATGTCTCATCAATATGAGTCTGTGATGAAGAAAGCTAATCTGGTGACCAAAGCGAATTTCGATCGCTTCGGTCGTTAAGTTAGCTTTACGGAGTGATGAAATGAAAGTTCGAACTTCCGTGAAGAAGATCTGCCGTAACTGCAAGATCGTCAAACGTAACGGCGTTGTACGCGTAATCTGTGTTGAACCAAAACACAAGCAGCGTCAAGGCTGATGGAACCCCGGCCAGTCCTTTTGGGACTGGCCATTAAAATTTGTTTGCAAATTAGTCGTCTGTTGAGTATCCTATCGGGCTTTTCACAGATGGCCTTTAACTTAAGGAGTGCATAGTGGCCCGTATCGCTGGCATTAACATTCCTGATCAGAAGCATGCAGTCATCGCTTTGACTGCTATCTACGGCATCGGTCGTACCCGCGCTAAAGCAATCTGCGCGGCTACTTCTATTGCTGAAGATGCAAAGATCAAGGAATTGAGCGACGCTCAAATCGATACCCTACGCGAAGAAGTTGCCAAATACTCAGTAGAAGGTGACTTGCGACGTGAAGTTTCTATGAACATCAAGCGTCTGATGGACCTTGGTTGTTATCGTGGTCTTCGCCATCGTCGTAGCCTGCCTGTTCGTGGGCAACGTACTAAGACCAATGCGCGTACCCGCAAAGGTCCACGTAAACCAATTAAGAAGTAACGGGAAGGTAGACAATGGCTAAAGTTCCGTCACGTTCTCCGCGCAAGCGCGTACGTAAACAGGTTGCGGATGGCATGGCCCATATCCATGCTTCTTTCAACAACACAATTGTAACTATCACAGACCGTCAAGGTAACGCCTTGGCTTGGGCAACTGCCGGTGGTTCAGGTTTCCGTGGTTCACGTAAATCTACTCCGTTTGCAGCCCAGGTCGCTGCTGAGCGCGCAGGTACTGCAGCTCAGGATTACGGTGTTAAACATCTTGAAGTTTTCGTGAAGGGTCCAGGTCCAGGTCGTGAATCAGCCATCCGTGCGCTGAACGCTGTTGGTTATAAAATTACCAACATCACTGATGTGACGCCTATCCCTCATAACGGTTGTCGTCCTCCTAAAAAACGCCGCGTGTAATCGGCGATTCATTAGGATAGTTGGAGAAAGATCATGGCAAGATACTTGGGTCCCAAGCTCAAGCTCAGCCGTAGGGAAGGTACAGACCTGTTCCTGAAAAGCGGTGTGAGAGCAATCGATTCGAAGTGTAAGCTGGAAACAGCACCTGGACAGCATGGCGCTCGCAAGCCACGTCTGTCAGATTATGGTTTACAGCTACGTGAAAAACAAAAAGTTCGTCGTATTTACGGTGTGTTGGAAAAGCAATTCCGTAACTATTACAAAGAAGCTGCACGTCTGAAAGGCAACACTGGTGAAAACCTGTTGCAACTTTTGGAAACCCGCCTGGATAACGTTGTTTATCGTATGGGGTTCGGTGCGACTCGTGCAGAAGCACGTCAGCTGGTTAGCCATAAATCAATTATGGTAAACGGTCGTGTTGTTAACATTCCGTCATTCAAAGTGTCTGCGAATGATGTGGTAAGCGTGCGTGAAAAGTCACAGAAGCAAGCTCGTATTAAAGCTGCTCTGGAAGTGGCTGGTCAACGCGAAAAGCCTACCTGGATTGAAGTCGACAGCGCCAAAATGGAAGGTGCTTTCAAGCGCATTCCAGAACGTAGCGATTTGTCTGCGGAAATTAACGAACAGCTGATCGTCGAGCTTTACTCTAAGTAAGGCTAACTAACAAGAGAGGACACAATGCAGGGTTCTGTTACAGAATTTCTTAAACCGCGTCTCGTAGATATCGAGCAGGTTAACCCAACTCGTGCCAAGGTAACACTGGAGCCGCTGGAGCGTGGTTTTGGTCATACTCTGGGTAACGCGTTGCGTCGCATCCTATTGTCGTCTATGCCCGGCTGCGCGGTTACCGAAGTCGAGATCGACGGTGTACTGCACGAATACAGCAGTAAGGAAGGCGTACAAGAAGATATCCTCGAGATATTGCTGAACCTCAAAGGGTTGGCGGTCATCATTGAGGGTAAAGACGAGGCTTTGCTCACCCTGAGCAAAACCGGCGCAGGCCCTGTTACCGCTGCAGACATCACCCATGATGGTGATGTGACTATCGTAAATCCTGATCACGTTATCTGTCATTTGACAGGTAATCACGGTATCAGTATGCGCATCCGTGTTGAACGTGGCCGTGGTTATGTGCCTGCTTCAGCTCGCGCGCAGACCGAGGAAGACGATCGTCCTATCGGCCGTTTGCTGGTCGATGCTTCTTTTTCACCTGTTGAACGCATCGCCTACAATGTAGAAGCGGCCCGTGTTGAACAGCGTACAGACCTGGACAAACTGGTTATCGATATGACCACTAACGGTACTATCGACCCTGAAGAAGCCATTCGCCGCTCTGCAACCATTCTGGCTGAACAGCTGGATGCCTTTGTAGAACTGCGTGATGTTTCTGAGCCAGAGAAGAAAGAAGAGAAACCGGAATTCGATCCGATATTGTTGCGTCCTGTCGACGATTTAGAGCTCACTGTACGTTCGGCTAACTGTCTGAAAGCCGAAGCGATTCATTACATCGGTGATCTGGTACAACGTACAGAAGTAGAGTTGCTCAAAACGCCTAACTTGGGTAAGAAGTCTCTTACCGAGATCAAGGACGTCTTGGCTTCTCGTGGACTTTCATTAGGTATGCGTCTGGAAAACTGGCCACCTGCCAGTTTAGCAGATGACCTGTAAGTCTCTGACTTGTACAGATTTAGGTTATAAGGATTAAGTCATGCGCCATCGTAAGAGTGGTCGTCAACTTAACCGCAACAGCAGCCACCGCCAGGCCATGTTCCGTAACATGGCAAGTTCACTGGTTCGTCACGAAGTTATCGTGACGACTCTGGTGAAGGCAAAGGAACTGCGTCGCGTAGTTGAACCTTTGATTACACTTGCTAAGAGTGACAGCGTTGCAAATCGTCGACTGGCGTTTGCCCGCACCCGCGACGAAAGCGTCGTTGGTAAATTGTTTAACGAACTGGGTCCTCGCTACCTGGAACGTCAGGGTGGTTACACCCGTATCCTGAAATGTGGTCTGCGTACCGGTGATAAAGCCCCTATGGCTTACATCGAGTTAGTAGGTCGTCCAGAAGCTGCTGAAGCTGTAGAAGTTGAAGCTGCCGCTGAATAAGCGAACTTCAGGATGAAAAAAGCCGGGCTTAGGCCCGGCTTTTTGTTACTTATAAAAGAAGATGTCGATCATTCAACGTTCTGGATCTGCTCGCGCATCTGTTCAATCAATACTTTTAATTCGACCGCGGCGGCAGTGGTTTCTGTACTGATGGATTTAGACGCTAGGGTGTTCGATTCACGATTGAATTCTTGCATCATGAAATCCAGTCTGCGGCCTTCTGCACCACCTTTTTTTAGAATACGCCGAGCTTCTTTCACGTGCGCTTCCAAGCGGTCCATCTCCTCTGCGACATCGAGCTTTTGCGCGGTGAGTACCATCTCTTGTTCGATGCGGGTAGGGTCTAATTCTCCCTTAACCTCACTTAAGCGGCTTGTCATCTTTTCCCGTTGCCATTCGATAACTTTGGGCATCTGTTGTCGAACGATAGCAATTTGCTGCTCTACACCTTCCAATCGACTGAGCAACATAGTGTTAATTGCCTGTCCTTCGCGTGCTCTGGCTTCGAGGAATTGGTCAATAGCGCTATCGAATGCTGCTAACAGTTCCACGCCAATCGCATCCATGTCCTGCTCTTGTGCCGACATCACGCCAGGCCAGCGCAGAATATCCAATAACTCCAAACGACCCTCACTCGCTTCGTCTTTGACCCACTGTGCAGCTTTTAGCAGTTGCCGCGCCAAGTCCTCGTTGAGTGTTAGTTGGTTTTGCTGATCGCCCTTAAGTTCATAACGCAGGTTAACTTCTACCTTGCCTCGGTTTAACCGTTGACGCAATTTGTCGCGTAAAATGGGTTCAAGGCTACGTAATTGCTCAGGCAATCTTAAATAGGTTTCAAGGTAACGCTGGTTAACGGAACGTATTTCCCAAGACGCGGTGCCCCAGGTGGCTTTATGCTCAACGCGGGCATAGGCTGTCATGCTGTGGATCATATCAATATCCCGTAGGTCAGATTTCATGATAAGTACAAGATTATAAACGTCTGGCGGTTATGGTTAAAGGAAATCGCTGTCATTAGCCCGGTATTGGCCATCCGCCGTAGCACTCGTGTGAGTGAGGTCTTATAATAGCGCCACATTTATTCGATTCAGGAAGTTGTTATGCGCCCCAGCTCTAGAACACCGGCTCAAAACCGCCCGGTTACCATTACCCGTCAATATACCGCTCATGCTGAAGGCTCTGTGTTAGTGGAGTTTGGCAATACTAAGGTACTGTGTACAGCTAGTTTTGAAGAAGGTGTACCGCGTTTTCTTAAAGGGCAAGGGCAGGGCTGGGTGACTGCAGAATACGGCATGTTGCCACGTTCAACTCATAGTCGTATGGACCGTGAAGCAGCACGCGGTAAGCAGTCTGGAAGAACGCAAGAGATCCAACGTTTGATTGGTCGTTCTTTACGTGCAGCAGTTGATATGAAGTTGCTGGGTGAAAACACCATTGTCATCGACTGTGACGTTATTCAAGCCGACGGCGGCACCCGTACAGCAGCGATCACTGGTGGTTGTGTGGCATTGGTTGATGCGCTCAATTGGGCCCGCGCAAAAGGTATTATCAAAACTAATCCGTTGAAATTCTTGATTGCAGCTGTCAGTGTCGGCATTTTTGATGGCGAGCCGGTATGTGATTTGGAGTACGTAGAAGATAGTGCTGCTGAAACAGATATGAATGTGGTCATGACCGAAACTGGTAAAATCGTTGAGATTCAGGGAACCGCAGAAGGTGAGCCGTTCAGCCATGAAGAGCTGGCCAGCCTGCTCGAATTGGCCAAACACGGTATTCGCGAAATCGTTGATGTGCAAAAAGCGGCGTTGAGTTAATCAATTAAGCTACTGCGCCAAGATATCCCCTTAATAACAGGAATTGATGTGAAACCTTACCAGCGAGAATTTATCGAATTCGCCTTACAACGTAACGTATTACGTTTTGGCGAATTTACCCTTAAATCTGGTCGCAAAAGCCCTTATTTCTTCAACGCCGGACTGTTCAATACCGGTGGTGATTTAGCGCGATTGGGACGCTTCTATGCTGCCGCGCTTGTCGATGCCGCGATTGATTATGACCTGCTATTTGGTCCTGCCTATAAAGGCATCCCAATCGCTACCACTACCGCCGTAGCGTTGGCAGAGCACCATAATATCGATATTCCCTATTGCTTTAACCGTAAAGAGAAAAAAGACCACGGCGAAGGCGGTAGCTTGGTTGGTAGCGAGCTCAAAGGTAAGGTGATGCTGGTTGACGACGTGATCACCGCAGGTACCGCAATCCGCGAATCGATGGAGATCATCCAAGCGAATGGGGCATCACTCGCGGGGGTATTGATCGCGCTGGATCGTCAAGAAAAGGGCCGCGGAGAGCTATCAGCAATCCAGGAAGTTGAGCGTGATTTTGGTTGCCACATTGTAGCGATTATCAAATTGGCTGATTTGATTGCCTATCTGAGTGAAAAGCCAGGTATGGAAAGCGAACTGGCGGCTGTAAAAGCCTATCGCGAGCAGTACGGTATTTAAAGCTACTCGCTGCGCATTAAAAAAGCCTGGTGATATACCAGGCTTTTTTGTTACAGCATCCGTTGGGTGTTAACGTAATGGATGTAAAAATTCTGCGCGGGTTGCGGGATTGGATTTAAAAATACCTCCCAGCGCCGTTGTGGTAGTCGAACTGGTCGAATCCATAACGCCGCGTGCTTTGACACAGTAATGCACCGCATCAATTTTGACGGCCACATCTTTTGTTTCCAGCAAGGCTTGCAGTGCCACTAATACCTGCTGGGTTAACCGTTCTTGCACCTGCGGCCGTTGAGCAAAAAAGCGCACAATACGGTTAATTTTCGATAGGCCAATGATCTTTTTGCGTGGCAGATAGGCAATTGTCGCGGTGCCATCAATCGTCACCAAGTGGTGCTCACAGGTACTGGTCAGGCTAATATCCTGCACGCGTACCATTTCATCGAATCCCATCTTATTGTCGATAAGAGTGATTTTCGGAAAATTCTTATAATCCAAACCGGAGAAAATCTCATCGACGTACATTTTGGCAATACGCTTAGGTGTATCTGCCAGGCTATCATCGGTAAGATCCAACGACATCAACTGCAGAATTTCGCGCACATGTCCTTCGATTTTGGCTTTGCGTTCACCATTGGATAAGTCACAAGGCACCATGGGTGTTTCTAACCCTTTTTCTATCAGTGCGGCTTGTACTGTTTTTGCGGCTTCAGATAACGCCATTTTCGATTCTCCTGTGCAGGTACTACTAAAAGGCCGACTGCACATCACGGCAGTTGTGATATGTCTCACATTCTATCGGGGGGACGGATCATAGCGCGAATCTATATAAATGCACACTCTTTAGCATCATATTGACGAGTTATGGCGTTACATGCCATGCGTCTATTTCAGGCGTTGCCCTAAAAAAGTCTGTTAGTTTTTGGTATATTCTGACGCGATAACTGCAAATTTCTGCTAGGGTAGCGACAAAAAAATTGTATAGCACTTCCGCGATACATCTTGTTGCTTCAACGTAAGTGTCTTTGTCATAAAGGTAAAGCTTACTGAGAGCCCGTTAAACTTTGACTATTTTTGGTGGGAGCCACTATGACAACACTCACAATCATTCGTCCAGATGACTGGCATGTTCACCTTCGCGATGGTGAAGTGTTAACGGACACTGTGCGTGATATCAGTCGCTATAATGGACGCGGGGTGGTGATGCCTAACACTGTTCCGCCAGTGACGACCACTGAACTGGCCAAACAGTATCGTGAACGAATTATGGCTCAACCCCATGCTTCTCAGTTCCAGCCATTAATGACTCTTTATCTGACAGATAACACATCTCCTGAAGAAATTCGTACGGCTAAAGCCTCTGGCATTGTTGTCGCCTGCAAACTTTATCCAGCGGGAGCGACTACCAACTCGGATTCCGGCGTAACGTCTGTCAAGAATATCTACCCCGTACTCAACGCCATGCAGGAAGAGGGACTGCTGCTGCTTGTTCATGGAGAAGTTACCACCAAAGACGTGGATATTTTTGATCGGGAAAAGGCGTTCCTGGAAAACGTTCTGGCACCCGTTGTAAATGATTTTCCGAAGTTGAAAATCATTTTGGAACATATCACCACAGTGGATGCCGTTAATTTCGTGAAGAACGCCGGAGACAATGTCGCCGCGACGATCACTGCGCATCATCTGTTGTTTAACCGTAACCACATGTTAGCGGGTGGTATTCGCCCCCATTTTTACTGTTTGCCAATTTTGAAACGCGCAACCCATCAGGAAGCACTTATTGGCGCCGCAACATCGGGCTGTAAAAAGTTTTTTCTGGGAACTGATTCCGCGCCGCATGCAAAAGACCGCAAAGAGTCCTCCTGTGGTTGTGCAGGATCTTATACCGCTCATGCAGCTTTGGAGCTTTACGCAGAAGTGTTTGATAAAGCGGGTAAGCTGGAATCACTTGAAGCTTTTGCTAGCTTCAACGGTCCTGACTTTTATGGCTTACCTCGTAACCAGGATACCGTCACACTGGTCAAAGAAAGCTGGGACGTTCCTGCTACTTTGCCGCTTGGTAGCAATGTCATCGTGCCGATTCGTGGTGGTGAAAAAGTGGAGTGGAAAGTGAAATAAGCGTTCACTTATGAAGTAATTGTGGAAGATGGCTCATATCGTAAAGAAATGAGTCATCTTTTTATGTTAACAGCGCAGACTGCTCATGAGATTATTTACAACCTTATTCCAGTTTGGATTGCACTGTCTGATGGTGTAACGCCCAATCCGAGCTTGATTTTATAGTTTAGGTGGCCTGTCATAACTATGTTGGCGTATTGCCAGGGTGGGAGCCACCAATTCAAGATGTTCTGGGTAAGAGAACATCTTGAATCAAAGCCTCTTAAGCAGTTTTTACTGTTTGTAGTCTGCGAATTTTAACTTTGCAGCAGTTGTTTCTGAATAAATAACCACTGTTCTTCAAAGTGTTTGGTAGGCTTCTGGTGGAATTCGCTGCGCACAAATTGTGCAATACGTCCCTCTGCCACGGCTAACAACATATTGGCGAGAATGCCTTCATCTAAATGGAATTTTTGACCTTCTCTTAAAGACTTTTCACGCAGTATCTGTTTTAAGTTAGTTTCGAATTTTGCGAAAATTTGATTGACGCGCTCTCGCAAACGCTCGTGTTCGCCGAGCAACGCATCACCGTTGAGTAGGCGTGAAATCCCGGGGTTTCTCTCGGCAAATACCAGCAATAGTTGCAGCATGAGTTGGCAACGTCGCATGGTATCCTTTTCTTCCGTCATAATCAGATTGGCGCGAGACAGCAAAGACTCTTCGATAAATTCGATAAGACCTTCAAACATCCGTGCCTTGCTGGGGAAATGGCGGTACAGCGCCGCTTCAGAAACGCCCACTTCAGAGGCTAGCTTTGCGGTAGTGATCCTTTGACCAGGATTAGTTTCCAGCATTTGCGCCAGACTCTGCAGGATATGGTCCCGCCGATTGATTTTTTCTTTTGTCATGGTCGCGCTAAGACTCACTTGGTACCAGAATGGCCAAAGCCGCCTTCGCCGCGGTCAGAGGTTGCAAATTCGTCGACCACTTCAAATTGCGCTTGTACTACAGGGACAAACACAAGTTGCGCCAAACGATCACCAATTTCCAGTTTGAACGGTGTATTGCCACGGTTCCAGCAGGATACCATTAAGGGACCCTGATAATCAGAATCGATAAGGCCGACAAGATTGCCGAGCACGATGCCATTTTTATGACCAAGACCAGAACGTGGCAGAATAACGGCAGCTAACGCCGGATCGGCCACATGGATAGCGACGCCCGTTGGGATCAGCACAGTTTGTCCCGGTTCAACGGTCAGCGGCGCCTGGATCATCGCTCGCAGATCCATCCCGGCACTGCCAGGGGTGGCGTAAGCTGGCAACGGAAATTCACTGCCGATACGGCCATCAAGAATTTTTAGTTCAATCGGTGTTTTCATGGTTTGCTTTTATAGTTAACGATGAGATTCAGTAATTGTTTTGCCAAGTTAAGTTTATCTGTCGCAGGCAGATCGTGACAGCCATCTTTTGTAAAAACTTTCAGGGCGTTGTTATCTGCATTAAACCCTTGTCCGGCGACAGATACATCATTGGCGGCAATCATATCCAGCTGTTTACGGTGGAGCTTATCCAGCGCATATTGTGCTAAATTATGGGTTTCAGCCGCAAAACCGACGGTAAATGGGCGTGGCGTTTGCGCTGCAACGGTAGCCAGAATATCCGGGTTTTTGACCAGTTGCAGTTGCATGGTGTCATTGGTTTTTTTGAGTTTATTTTCAGCCGGATTTGCCACTCGGTAGTCTGCGACTGCCGCGCAGCCGATAAAGATCTGTTGTTCTGCAATGTTAGCCATCACCGCGGCCAGCATCTGTTCTGCCGATTCGACATCTATGCGCTTTACCCCAGCCGGCGTAGGCAGGTTGACTGGCCCCGTTACCAGTGTCACCTCGGCCCCCATCGCCGCCGCTGCAGTTGCCAGCGCGAACCCCATCTTCCCAGAGCTGTGATTGGAGATATAACGCACCGGATCGATAGCTTCCCGAGTCGGGCCCGCGGTCAGTAGTAATCGTTGCCCTTGTAATAACGGCGCAGTAAAAAATTGACTCGCTAATTCTGCAATCTCTAACGGTTCCAACATACGGCCGGGGCCGATTTCACCGCAGGCTTGGCTGCCGACGCCTGGTCCCCAAAGGGTAACTCCTCGGTCCGCCAATACCGTGAGATTATCTTGTGTTGCTGGATGCTGATACATCTGTTGGTTCATTGCCGGACAAACGACCAGCGGCGCTGCGGTGGCAAGTGCAATTGTCGTAATCAATTCATCTGCCATTCCCGCTCTGAAGCGCGCCAGCAGGTTAGCGGTGGCTGGGGCGACGATGTATAGATCCGCCCAACGTGCCAGCTCAATATGGCTCATTCCCGCTTCAGCAGTCGGATCGAGCAACTCGGTTGCAACGGGATGGCCGGACACTGCCTGTAAGGTCAACGGTGTGATGAATTGTGTGGCACTGGCACTCATCACTACTCTGACGTCTGCCCCTCGCTCTTTCAATCGGCGCACCAGATCAGCACTTTTGTAAGCAGCGATACCACCGCCAATACCCAACAGGATTTTTTTGTGCATCAAGCTCATAGGAAGATTCGACTTGGTGGAGTAACTGGCGCTAAACATACCATAAAGCATACGGTGTGTCGCAGTCACAGGTGGTAAAAGTTAGGCCATACTTAACTGCTAAGGATTTAGTGGGAACGGTGGAAAGGAGTCTGCAATGGCAATCAGAGACTGGCCAGATGGTGAAGGGCCTCGGGAAAAAATGTTACAACAAGGGGCGGGTGGTCTGAGTGACGCAGAGTTATTGGCTGTGCTGTTACGCAGTGGCTTACCTGGGCAGAATGCCGTGGATATGGCGCGCGATATGCTGCTGACGTTTGGCTCATTGCGACAATTATTAGCGGCACCGGTTGAACAGGTTTGCCGTTTGCCTGGGGTTGGACCGGTAAAATTTGCCCAGTTGCAGGCGGCAGCAGAGATTTCTCGCAGAATTTCGCGAGAAAAGCTGCAAAGAGGGACGGTTTTGACAAATCCTGATTTAACTCGCGACTATTTAATGAGACAATTGGCAGACCGAGCCTACGAAGTGTTTGCCGTACTATTGCTGGACAGCCAGCACAGGGTGATTCAGTTCGTTGAACTGTTTCGGGGAACATTGGATGCCGCTTCCGTTTATCCGCGAGAAGTCGTGCGTTTGGTGTTGGAAAAGCAGGCTGCAGCGGTCATTGTTTGCCATAATCATCCGTCTGGCGTGGCAGAGCCCAGTCTGGCGGATCGGCGAATTACCGAGCGATTGAAAAACGCGCTGACAACTATTGATGTTCCTTTGCTGGATCATATGGTTGTGGGCGATTGTGAGATAGTTTCGTTCGCTGAGCGCGGGTGGTTGGAATGATCATTGGCTTGATCTTTATTCAATTATCTAGTATAACATGCGCCCTCTTTGTGCCTCGGGCGACGGCCATACGGGGTACATGAATGCTCGAGCGTTAGAAATTGTTTTTGGAGAAGATTGACATGTCTAGAGTATGCCAAGTTACTGGCAAGCGTCCAATGGTTGGTAACAACCGTTCGCACGCGAAAAACGCAACGCGTCGTCGTTTCTTGCCTAACCTGCAGAACCATCGTTTCTGGTTAGAAGACGAAAAGCGTTTTGTTCAATTGCGCGTTTCTACCAAAGGTATGCGCATTATCGACAAGAAAGGTATCGAAGTTGTTGTAGCTGAACTTCGTGCCCGTGGCGAAAAGGTGTAATAGAAAATGGCTAAAGGTAAAGGCAACCGCGAAAAGATCAAACTGGTATCCAGCGCTAAGACAGGTCACTTCTACACTACTGACAAAAACAAGCGCAACATGCCAGAGAAAATGGAGATCAAAAAATTTGATCCCGTGATCCGTCAGCACGTTATCTACAAAGAAGCTAAAATCAAGTAATTGCTTTTATGCCGAATGCTGAAAAGCCCTTTGACTTATGTTGAAGGGCTTTTTTGTTATGGGATAGAAAACGCGCAAAATGTCGTCGGCTGTTATAGGATCGCCAAGTCTGTCGAACTGTTGTCATTTATTGCAGGTATAACAGAACTCAACAGATATTGCAGGTATAACAGAACTCAACAGATTTGGTGTGAAAATAAATGCTTTTAAAGTGAATTAAAATGCATTAGCATGACGCGCAATACATGCTATCCGCATGTTTTTCTTTTTATCGCTATTGTAAGAGGCAAAACACAAGGTGCGTACCACTGAATTGGTTGACTCCTTTCGTCACTCAGCTCCCTATGTCAATGCTCATCGCGGCAAGACATTTGTGGTAATGCTGGGCGGTGAAGCCGTTGCCCACGGAATGTTCCGTTCAATTATCAATGATGTTGCGCTGTTGCACAGCTTGGGGATCAAAGTGGTGTTGGTATATGGTGCCAGACCACAAATTGATGCCGCATTGGCACAGAACGATATCGAACCTGCGTATCATAATGGCGTGCGTATCACTGACGAAAGTACGCTCAAGGTGATTAAGCAGGTAGCCGGTTCACTACAGTTTGATATTACCGCCAGGTTATCCATGAGCCTGTCCAATACGCCAATGCAGGGCGCACAAATTAACGTTGTCAGCGGTAATTTTGTCATTGCTCAGCCACTAGGGGTGGATAACGGCGTGGACTTTTGCCTGTCAGGCAAAGTTCGCCGTATCGATACTCAAGGCCTGAAGCATATGCTTGATACCGGTGGTATCGTCCTGATGGGGCCGATTGCAGCGTCTGTTACTGGCGAAAGCTTTAACTTAACTGCAGAAGAGGTCGCAACCCAGGTCGCGATTAAACTGAAAGCAGACAAAATTATCGGTTTTTCATCACGCCACGGCATTGAAGACGAATTCGGTGAAGTGGTCGCTGAATTGATGCCAAATGATGCACAAAAGCTGCTCACCAGCCTAGCGGATCAGGAAGACATTGATCGCGGCACTCTGGCATTCCTGAAAGCCAGTATCGACGCCAGTCGCGCCGGTGTCCCACGTTGTCATCTGGTGAGTTATCAGGAAGACGGCGCGTTACTGCAGGAACTCTTTACCCGTGAAGGGATTGGCACCCAGATTGTCACTGAAAGTGCTGAACGGTTACGCCGGGCATCTATCACTGATATCGGCGGTATTTTGAACTTGATCCGGCCGTTGGAAGAGCAGGGTGTTTTGGTTAGACGTTCTCGTGAGCAACTGGAACGTGAAATCGAACAGTTCATGGTGATCGAACGTGATGGTTTAGTGATCGGTTGTGCGGCGTTGTATCCATTTGAAGAGGACAATGCCGGTGAATTTGCGTGTCTGGTCGTCCATCCAGACTATCGTGATGCTGACCGTGGCAGTTTGCTGCTGAAAAACATCATCAACCAGGCCAAGGTGCGAGGGTATGCACATCTGTTTGCCCTAACAACCCGCAGTATTCATTGGTTCCTAGAGCATGGTTTTGAGATGGTGGAAGTCGAAGCCTTACCGCAGAAGAAAAAGCAGTTATACAACTATCAACGACGTTCAAAAATTTTACGTCTTGAACTCTAATCTTAAAGCCCTGCAACGCAGGGCATTTTTTAATGCAAGAATGAAAAGTTGACATATTATGTCGACTGGCTAAAAATAAGTCTCAAACACTTCAGGATATCGGGTACTTATCATGGAAAGCCAATGGTTTATACTCGCACCGCTAGGGAAAACTGCACATGTCAGCTTCATGCTCTTGTTATTAGTGTTGCTGGCACTGCTCATGTTTTTATTATTCAAACCAATGCCTGCAACTGCTAAAGCCACCTCCGCTGGCCTGTTACTAGCGACGATAGGTTTTTTCACCTGGATATACTGGCAAGCCAATAACGCAGGATTATCGCTTTCCGCGAAAACACTGGATATCAAGGTGCCTTTATATAGCCAAAGTATTGCGTTATCCCATCTACAGTTACAGCAGGCGCAAACAATTAATCTCGCCGACAAGGCAACCCCGGCTTTATCGTGGCGTACTAATGGCGTTGGATTACCTGGGTATAGTTTAGGTTGGTTTCGACTGGATTCTGGCAGCAAAGCGTTTGCTGCCGTCACCGATAGTCATAATGTAATAATGGTGCCTACAGATTTAGGCTACACCTTGTTACTGAGTACCGTTGATCCCTCATCGCTTTTGCGGGCATTACAAGCGGCGTCTACGCCTTAACAGCATGTTACTAGTGAAGACCGCCAGCGCTGCCCAGATAAAGCCAAAAGTCACGCTTTTTTCCATATCAAAACGTTCGTGGAACCAGGTAATGGCCATAATGAACATGATACTGGGACCGACATATTGAAAGAACCCAAGCGTACTTAAAGGAATACGGACCGCCGCACCAGCAAAACATAGTAAAGGAATGGTAGTGATGATCCCGGCGGCAATCAGTAACAGATTTAAATGCCAGCCATTGGCGAACATGTGGCTGGTTGTTGGTGCATCACCCCATATCACATAAAGGATCGCGGGTGGCACCAGTACGGCCGTTTCCACTAACAGCCCGGTGGCAGCGTCAATGTTGACCTTTTTGCGCAGTAAGGCATAAAAACCGAACGTGGCCGCCAAGCCTAAAGATACCAGCGGTATAGATCCAAAGGAGATTAATTGAATAGCTACTCCTGACGCAGCTAACAACACTGCCAGCCATTGCCAGCGATTGAGCTTTTCAGACAAAAATATTAGGCCGAGCATCACGTTGAACAACGGATTGATAAAATAGCCGAGACTGGCATCCAACAGGTGATCATTGTTGACTGCCCAGATAAACAACAGCCAGTTGCCCGCAATCAGAACTGATGTTACCAGGAGTACTGACAGCTGTTTCGGCCGACGTAATAGTGCTCTGAGCTGACCAAATCCGCCCATAAAACTCATCATGATCCCCATCAGTAGGAACGACCAAATGATGCGATGAATAAGGATCTCAATCGGAGATACCTGATGTAGCAATTTAAAATAGAGTGGGGCAAATCCCCAAAAAATATAGGCACAAAGTGCCAGAATAATGCCTTTATGGTATTCAGATTCAGCCATGGAAAGTATTTGAAAAGAACTTAGGAACTGGATTGTATGGGGCAAGCCACTGAATACGCAAGCACACTTAAGAAGTGAATAATCTCAACACCGGAAAACGCTGATTGTGGCTGGTGCTCTGGTTGAATTGTCCGTTAAAATAGTACTGAATTTTGCCATAATAATTGATGATGGAACACGCTCTTACTTCGCATTCAGCAATGCTTTCACAAACAGCAATAGCGCCATTGGAACTGATGCTGCGTCAAGTATTCGGCTATCAAAGTTTTCGTCTCGGACAACGCGAGGTGATGGACCAGATACTGAGCGGGCAGGATTGCTTGGTCGTTATGCCCACCGGTGGCGGCAAAAGCCTGTGTTACCAGTTGCCTGCATTGCTGATGCCGGGATTGACGATTGTGGTATCGCCTTTGATCTCCTTAATGAAGGATCAAGTCGATAGCTTATTGCAATCGGGGGTTAATGCGGCTTACCTCAATTCATCTTTGCCGCGGGAACAGCAACTACAGATATTGCGACAACTGCATGAGCGAGAGCTGCAACTGCTTTATATCTCACCCGAGCGGCTATTGCAGCCAACCTTCCTAGAGCGGCTGCAGCATTTGTCCGTGTCGATGTTTGCCATTGATGAAGCCCATTGTATCAGTCAATGGGGTCATGATTTTCGCCCTGAATACGCTCAGCTCGGTATTTTAAAACAGTCATTTCCTCATATCCCGGTAATGGCGCTGACGGCAACCGCTGATCAAACTACGCGGTTGGATATTTGTCAGCGACTACAGATCCATCCATACGAATTGCTCTCCAGTTTTGACCGTCCAAACATTCGCTATACCGTTGCAGAAAAATTAAATGCGGCTAATCAGCTACGGCAATTTATTACAACGCAGCAAGGGGCCTCAGGTATTGTGTATTGCTCTAGTCGTCGTCGCGTGGATGAGGTGGCTGAACGGCTGCGGCAACAAGGGTTTTCTGCTGAGGCATATCATGCTGGTATGACTCAGGAAGCGCGCAGTAGTGTGCAAGAGCGGTTTCTGAAAGACCAACTGGATATCGTGGTGGCAACAGTGGCCTTTGGTATGGGGATCAACAAATCCAATGTGCGTTATGTGGTGCATTATGATTTGCCTAAAAGCATCGAGTCCTACTATCAAGAAACGGGACGAGCCGGTCGGGATGGGTTGGAAGCCGAGGCTTTATTATTATTTGAACCGGCGGATATTGGCCGTGTACGCCATCTGATTGATCAAGGTTCGCCCGGACCGCAACAGGATGTGGAATTACATAAGTTAAATACCATGGCGGCGTTTGCTGAAGCCCAGACTTGTCGTCGACAGGTACTACTGCATTATTTCGGTGAAACGGCGGATAAGCCGTGCGGCAACTGTGATATCTGCCTAGATCCTCCTAAACGTTATAACGGTACTGAAGATGCTCAGAAGGTACTGTCATGCGTCTATCGCTTAAAACAGCGTTTTGGTATCAATCATGTTATTGAGGTGCTGCGTGGAGCAAGTGTTGCGGCCGTGGTTGAACGAGGCCACGATAAATTATCTACATGGGGGATTGGTAAAGATAAATCCCATGAACATTGGTTAAGTGTTATTCGTCAACTGATCCATCTGGGGCTGATTAACCAAGACATCACTCGCGGCTCATGTCTCACACTCAATGATGCAGCCAGACCGGTCCTTAAGGGAAATGTGGCGCTGATGTTGGCCGAACCGCGACTGACAATACCGGTGACCAGACGTCGTCACGGACATCAGGCACCGTTAAATTATGATCGAAAGCTATTCGCCAGATTGAAAATGTTACGTCGCAGTGTGGCGGAGGATTTAGATGTACCACCGTATCTGGTTTTCAACGACGCCACCCTAGCTGAAATGGCAGCGATATTACCCACCAGCGAAAGAGAACTGCTCGCTATCAATGGTGTCGGAGAACGGAAACTGGCGCGGTTTGGCAATCCCTTTTTGGATGAAATCACGGCTTACTTGGCCGGAGACTGAAAACTCTCCTCATTACGGCTGCGACTGAGTTGGCTGATACTCGCCCTTTTGAGCAGTGTTTGTAATGTGTCGGGCTGCTTCAGTGAGGCGATTCCGACATGTGATTTACTGGTATGCCAGTGCTGTAATACAGGATCAAGTTGCTCAACGACACGTTCCGAACCGGCGTTTGACGTATAGGGCAGGATGACGAGTAGTTCCTCCGCAGAATGCTGGATCAGCTTATCCTGCTCTCTTAATTTTTTTTCAATCTCGTCCTGTAACGCCGGCAAATCAATCTGACGCACATGACGAATATCTACCAGCAGTATGCTGAGCGGTTGGCCGGTCTTTTTGGCGTTAGCCAACATGCTTTCTGCCAACTGTTCATCATTACTTTGAGCTAAGTTGGTGACTAGCGTCCAGCCACGACTTTTACTGAATACCCATAAGGCCATGCCGGCAATTACCAACAGCAGAAAGATAACCAATGCATAAATACGATCAAGTTGTTGCTGCTGATTGAGCGTCGCTTCGCGAATTTGCTGTTGCGCCTGAGTTTGTTGTTGTTCTTGTAGCTCCAACTTGGCTTTGTACTGCATAAACTGGGTATTATTGAGTTTTTCTTGCGCCTTTTGATTTGCCTCAACGGCAAGTTGCATAGCTTGGTAGGCATCGCTGTAGTCTTTATTTTGAGCGTGAATTTTGGCTTGCAGTGTATACGCCCGGGATAGGTCATCGAATTGAGCCAGCTGTGCTGAAATGTCAGCAGATGATTGCAAATATTCTAGTGCTGCTTTGGGATTTTTCTGGGCCAGGCGGATTTCAGCCATTAAACGGTTTACTCGAAGTAATTGCAGTAAATCATTATTTTTTTTAAAAATTTCAGTCGCACTTGTGACGGAGGCTTCTGCTTCCGTGATATTACCCAAACTTAATTCAATAGAACCTATTTGCGCTTGGCTTAATGCGTGCTCTATGGAGGAGCCAATTTCAGGCAATAGATTAATGGCTTTTTGCAGCATTTCGACGCTTTTATTTTTGTCACCGGAATCCAATGCAACTCTTGCACTCATGACTGCCAAAGATTGCTGTATTTTTCCTTTAGTATCGGGAAGTTTTAACGCTAAGTTCAGGTAATAATCGGCTTGAGAAAGATCCCCTGTCGCGTGCATTACTCCAGCCATATCGGCATAAATGTACGCGAGCGGCGGCCAAGTCCAATTTTCTCGTTGATTCTTGATGTCAGGATAAACATCAATGGCCAATCGCAGACTCTCAATGGCAGATGTGTAATTGCCAATGCTGAATTCAAAAGCACCTTTTAATCGCAAAGCGCCGACCAGTGCTTGAGGTTGGTTACGGTTTTTGGCGTCATCAATAGCAGAATCCAAAAGAGGAAAGGATTTCTTGAGGTCGTCTTCATCTCCGTAACCATCTGCTTCACAGATTTGGAAGTAAGGCAGTGCTTGTTCTAATTTTAGCTGTTTTGCTTGGCGCTGAGCTTTTTGCGCCAAGACAATTGCTGCTTGATGTTCGCCTGTTTGTAAAAGCACTCCGCATTCTAGCAGTTGTAGCCGCAATAGCTGTTTATCAGCAAGAGATTGCTTTTTCAGTGAATCTAACTGTTGGTTAGCTTGACTGGGATATTGATAGACCAAAGAAACCAGTTCATCCAGAGCTTCATTGGTATCGGCGAGCGCTGGTGTGATAACAAACAGCAAACTCAATACCAAAATGCGAAAGTCCATTTACTCTCCGTTTTTTCTTTGCAATCCAGTGGTGAAAAATCGAGCGGCGATTATAACGTGTTTTAATGGTTTTGTTGCACAGGAAATCAATGGTATGACATTTTTAACGATTTTATTGTTATCTGGTGCCGATAACGCTGCAAATTTAATAGATTTGGCAGATGACTAAATGAAATTGTCTCAGAAATGAAAATTGGGTTGACAGCAGCGCTTAAGCCGGTTAATTATTGGACCGCACCGTTGAATAGTTCCGGTGGCACAGTGACAAATGACAGACGAATTTTTAGTATATTTGGTATGAAAAACTACAGCAAATCACTCTCTCTCCTCCTCCTTACTCTCGCAAGCGCTGCGCGGAGGAGTTGATGCTGTCTACCAGATAGTGAAAGGAAAACTCAAAACCCCGCGCCGAATACGCGGGGTTTTTTGTTTTCAGCATTAATGTATTGATATGACCGATATCTACCGATGGAGAAATCAGATGTCTGACAAAGTATTTATTTTTGATACCACATTGCGTGACGGTGAACAGGCGTTGGCAGCCAGTCTGTCCGTAAAAGACAAATTGCAGATCGCCCTGGCACTTGAACGCCTGGGGGTAGACATCATGGAGGTGGGCTTCCCGGTGTCTTCTCCCGGTGATTTTGAATCAGTGCAAACCATTGCTCGTACTATCAAAAACAGTCGTGTTTGTGCTTTGTCTCGCGCACTGGAAAAAGATATTGATGCGGCAGCCCAGGCGCTGGCGGTGGCAGAGCAGTTCCGTATTCATACGTTTATCTCCACGTCCAACATTCACGTTGAAAGCAAGCTGAAACGCTCTTTTGACCAGGTATTGGAAATGGCCGTTGGCGCCGTTAAATATGCCCGTCGTTTCACCGATGATGTCGAGTTTTCTTGCGAAGATGCTGGTCGTACGCCAATCGATAATCTGTGCCGCATGGTTGAAGCCGCAATTACTGCCGGGGCGCGTACCATCAATATTCCCGATACCGTGGGTTACACTATTCCCAACGAGTTTGGTGGCATAATCCAGACGTTGTTTAATCGGGTCCCCAATATTGATCAGGCGGTGATTTCCGTACACTGCCATGACGATCTGGGGTTGTCCGTGGCAAACTCTATTGCTGCAGTGCAGCAGGGCGCTCGCCAAATCGAATGTACCGTCAATGGTATTGGTGAGCGTGCCGGTAACTGTTCTCTGGAAGAGATTGCGATGATCCTGGCCACCCGTAAAGATTTCCTGGGTTTGGAAACCAGTATTAATGCCAAAGAAATTTATCGGACTTCCGCGTTAGTGAGCCAGATATGCAACATGCCGGTGCAGCCTAACAAAGCGATTGTTGGCTCCAATGCCTTTACCCACTCCTCTGGTATTCATCAGGACGGCATGTTGAAGGCGAAAAATACCTATGAAATCATGACGCCGGAAAGCATCGGGCTGAATCGCAACAATCTGAACATGACCTCTCGTTCTGGCCGCCATGTGATTAAACACCGGATGCAGGAGATGGGTTATGGCGAAAATGATTACTCACTGGATGTGCTGTACGACAAATTCCTGAAATTAGCCGATAAAAAAGGTCAGGTATTTGATTATGACCTGGAAGCGCTGGTGTTCATGGAAGGTAAGATTGAGGGCGATGAATATTATCAGATGGAGCAGTTGGCGATTGCGTCGGACTCTATCAAGGGTGAAGCATCTGCCACTGTACAATTGAATATTGGTGGTGAAAGTGTCAACGCTACCGCCAACGGTAACGGCCCGGTGGATGCCGCTTATCATGCGATTGCCAAGGCCAGCGGCACTGAAGTAAATATCAACAGTTACAAGCTGAGTGCTAAAGGTGAAGGCCAGGATGCGCTGGGACAGGTGGATATTACCGCGCGTTACCGCGGGCAGAATTTCCACGGCGTGGGCTTAGCCACAGATGTGGTTGAAGCATCTGCATCCGCACTGGTATATGTGATGAACCTGATCCACCGCGCGGACCAGGTTGCCGATCAAAAACAGAAAATTATGGAAAAGAAGGAATTGGGTGGCGTATGAGTTACAAAGTAGCCGTATTGGCGGGCGACGGTATTGGCCCGGAAGTGATGGCCGAGGCTCGCAAAGTGCTGGTAGAGGTAGAAAAGCGTTTCGGTCTGGACATTGAATATAGTGAATATGATGTTGGTGGCGCGGCTATTGATAACCATGGATGCCCATTACCCGAAGCAACACTGAAAGGTTGCGACCAGGCCGATGCCATATTATTTGGTTCTGTGGGGGGGCCCAAATGGCAGCATTTGCCACCCGACAGTCAGCCTGAGCGTGGAGCCTTATTGCCACTGCGTGGTCATTTTCAGCTGTTCTGTAACCTGCGTCCGGCAAAATTACATGATGGCTTGGAGGCATTGTCGCCGCTGCGTGCCGATATCTCTTCCCAAGGCTTTGATGTCGTGTGTGTGCGCGAATTGACTGGCGGTATCTACTTTGGCAAACCCAAAGGTCGTCAGGGCGAAGGCGAAACTGAAGAAGCGTTTGACACCATGCGCTACAGTCGTCGTGAAATTCGCCGCATCGCGAAGATTGCCTTTGAAACTGCCCGGCTGCGCAAGCAAAAAGTCACCTCAATTGATAAAGCCAACGTACTTGCCTGTTCCGTACTGTGGCGTGAAGTTGTCGAAGAAGTGGCAAAAGATTACCCCGATGTCACGCTGGAGCATATGTACATCGATAATGCCACCATGCAATTGCTGCGGCGCCCATTTGATTTTGATGTGGTGCTGTGCTCTAACCTGTTTGGTGACATTCTGTCTGATGAAATTGCCATGTTGACGGGTTCCATGGGGCTGCTGTCCTCGGCCTCCATTAATGGCAGCGGCTTCGGTTTATATGAGCCTGCTGGCGGCAGCGCCCCGGATATTGCCGGCAAAGGGATTGCTAATCCGGTAGCGCAGATCCTCTCTGCCGCACTGATGCTGCGTTATTCTCTGCAACAGGAAGATGCGGCTTGTGCTATTGAGCGAGCAGTCGGCAAAGCCTTGGCCGAGGGTTTCCTTACTGGTGAGCTGTTACCCGCTGCACAACGTGACCAGGCCAAAACAACCAAGCAGATGGGCGACTTTATCGCCAATGCGATCCGGGAAGGTGTGTGACATGGGAAAAACATTGTACGAAAAAGTGTGGGATACCCATGTGGTGGCCACCCCTGAAGGCGAAGCGCCAATCATCTATGTTGATCGGCACCTGGTTCATGAAGTGACTTCACCGCAAGCATTTAGTGGCTTAAAAATGGCGGGTCGTAAACTGCGCGCCCCCGAAAAGACTTTTGCCACGATGGATCACAACACCTCTACTCGCAGTGCCAGTCTGGACGCCCTGAGTCCGATGGCTCGGACTCAGGTGGAAACCCTGCAACAGAATTGCCAGGACTTCGGCGTCCGCCTTTACGACATTCATAATCCCAGACAAGGGATTGTGCATGTGATGGGGCCGGAGTTAGGGATCACTTTGCCCGGTACTGTCATCGTCTGCGGCGATTCGCATACCGCTACTCACGGTGCGTTTGGGGCCTTGGCCTTTGGTATTGGTACCTCTGAAGTGGAGCATGTGCTGGCAACCCAGACACTGCGGCAGCTGAAAGCCAAAACCATGAAAATCGAAGTCCGTGGACAGGTCGGTGAAGGGATTACTGCCAAAGATATCGTCCTGGCCATTATCGGTAAGATTGGCATGGATGGCGGTACCGGTCATGTTGTCGAATTCTGTGGTGACGCCATCCGCGCGTTGTCGATGGAAGGCCGCATGACATTGTGCAACATGGCTATCGAAATGGGCGCTAAAGCTGGCATGGTTGCGCCAGATCAAACCACGTTTGATTACTTGCAGGGTCGAGAATTTGCACCTAAAGGTGAAGCCTGGGAACAGGCGGTAGCTGCTTGGAAGCAGCTGCACAGCGACGCAGATGCCAAATTTGATGTGACAGTAGTGTTGGAAGCCGCTGACATAGCACCGCAACTGACCTGGGGGACAAATCCTGGACAAGTCACCGCTATTGACCAACCTGTGCCAAATCCGGCCGATGAAGCCGATCCTGTAGTGCGTGGCAGCATGGAAAAGGCACTGCAGTATATTGGGTTGACCCCCGGTACCTTGATGACAGATGTGGCGGTTAATAAAGTTTTCATTGGTTCCTGTACTAATTCGCGCATTGAAGATCTGCGCAGTGCGGCAGCGCAAATCCGCGGCCGTAAAGTCGCGGCTAGTGTGAATGCGATTGTGGTACCAGGATCTGGTCAAGTGAAAGCTCAGGCAGAAGCAGAAGGTTTGGATAAGATTTTCATTGATGCCGGTTTTGAATGGCGCTTGCCTGGCTGTTCAATGTGTCTGGCAATGAATGATGACCGCTTGGCCCCTGGTGATCGTTGTGCATCTACCAGTAACCGTAATTTTGAGGGCCGTCAGGGACGCGGAAGCCGCACCCATCTGGTAAGCCCGGCAATGGCCGCCGCCGCCGCAATTGCGGGTCATTTCGTTGATATTCGCCAGAGTGCAGAGGAGAAATAAGATGCAGGCTTTTACTGTTCATACCGGGATTGCCGTGCCTCTGGACAATGCCAACGTCGATACCGACCAAATTATTCCTAAGCAGTTTCTGTCTAAAGTCACTAAAGATGGCTTTGGGGTGCATCTGTTTCATGATTGGCGCTATCTGGACGATGCAGGAACTCAGGCAAATCCTGATTTTGTAATGAATCAGGCACGTTACCAAGGGGCTTCTATCTTATTGGCGCGGGAAAACTTCGGTTGTGGCTCCAGCCGTGAGCATGCACCATGGGCACTGGCTGACTATGGACTGCGTGCGATTATTGCCCCGAGCTTCGCTGATATCTTTTATGGTAATGCGATTAACAATGGCTTGTTACCAGTTAAATTGGCCGCTAATGAGGTCGATCAGCTGTTTGAGGAAGTGACTGCGAAGGTTGGCGCCAAAGTGACGGTGGATTTACAGGCCTTAGAGGTTATTGCGCCGAGTGGTAAGCGTTTTGCCTATACACTTGCACCGTCTGCACGTCACAATTTGTTGAATGGCTTGGATGCCATCGGCTTGACCTTGGGACATGAAGCCCAAATTGCTGAATATGAAGGAAAACTACCTGCTTGGCGCGGGTAAGTTAATCAGCAATAAAAAAGAGCCTGCGGGCTCTTTTTTATTTTCAGCGTACACCTGTACTACCAATAATCCGATGTTACTCATATAAGCTTGAAGTAAAGTTACTCGAGTTGTCTTCTTTTTATTATGAATGCAATAAATATCTAAATATTTCAATATATTAACTACGTGCCTTGCTAAGGTTTTTATCGGCAGCAATTAATGGCAGTGATTTATACTGAAGAATTAATTTAAAAATGGCGAACATTTGTTTATTTATAATTTAAATAAAAAATAAATAAAAACAATATATTAATAAAAATATTGAAAATTTATAAAGATATTTAAGAGTATATTTGTTCCTGATTTTTTGAAATTTAATTGTTTAAAACTAGTGTTTGATAAAAATTTATCACTTATATTTTCACTAAAGCAGAATAAAACTCTGAATTATTGGCAATGCTTGCAAAGATCTTCTGTCGCGGTAAACTGCATCGCCAAAATAATAACAAGTATTTCAACAATTATACTCAACAGACTAGACGAGAATAACAATGAAGAAACAAAAGATTACTTTAGCCATATCAATAGCGATTTTGGGGATCGCAGCTCAGACTCAGGTTCAGGCGGCAGGTTTCCAATTAGCAGAATCCTCCGCGACCGGACTCGGCCGCGCGTTTGCCGGTGAAGGTGCTTCAGCTGAAAATGCTTCCGTTCAGGCGCGTAATCCAGCCATGCTGAGTTACTTAGAAGGTCGACAAATGTCGGTTGGTGCTGTTTACGTTATGCCTTCTGTAAGCACTCCCGGCACTCTTACTATTGATTCAGCATTATTGCCACAGTCAATTTCCATGAATGCGGATGTGGACGATGTGGCCAATAACGCATTAGTGCCAAATTTCTATTATTCCAGCCAATTGAATGACCGTTGGACATGGGGTCTGGCAATTAACTCCAACTATGGTTTATCCACCGAGCTTGATAGCACTGCAGCAGCGGCTATTTTCGGCAACAAAACGTCGGTCACTACGGTTGAAGTGAATCCAAACATTGCCTATCGCATCGACCAACGCTTCACCGTCGGCGGCGGTTTGCGTTACGTCTATGGCAAAGGGGAAATTGGTGCATCCACGCCTGGATGGATCAGTGCTGTGGGGGCTTATGTGCCATCATTGGCGTCCAGTTTGCCACCAGCTGGTACTGAACTGAAGTATCTGAAAGGTGATGATTACGGCTACGGTTACCAGGTGGGTGCCAGCTGGCAAATTGATCCTAACAACCGTATCGGGGTTTCTTATCACAGCAAAGTCGATCTGACCCTCAGTGGCCATGCCAGTGGCTTACTGTACACCGGTGGCTCCAGCCAAGTAGACGGTTACCTGCCACTGGAACTGCCTGCCTTTGCCGAACTGTCATCTTTCCATCAGTTGACCGATAACTGGTCAATGCAAGCCAGTGTCAACTGGACCGATTGGAGTGTGTTTGACGAGTTAGTGGCCTACTTCCCAGGTGAGCAAAAGCCATTGGGCAATATCACCAGTGATGTTGTTAAAGAAGAACACTTCAAAGATAACTGGCGCTTTGCGCTCGGTACTATGTATCACATCAATGAATCCTGGTTATTGCGTGCCGGTGTCGCCTTGGATAAGACCGCTGTAAGTGATGAAAATCGTACCATCACAATTCCGGATAGTGATCGTCACTGGGTCAGTGTTGGGGTGGGTTACGCTGCTACCAAAAATCTGAATATCGATTTGGGCGTCAGTTATCTGCGTACTCATGGTTCTGCTCCCATTAACGAAACCCAGAATATGCTAGGTTTAGCTCAAGTGACGTTTGATGGTGAATCTACAGGCCATGTATGGCTGGCAGGTTTGCAGGTATCTTACAAGATTTAATCGCTGCATATTCAGCAAAAACCCCGCATAGCGGGGTTTTTTTATTGTTGATGTCTAAGGTTTTGCTTTAAACATCAATATCAATAAAAGTACCTTTGCCTTCTTCGACCGCTTTTGCTGGTGGTGGTTGGTCCGCCTGTCTACGACTGGATTTACGACGTTCACGGGCGAATGGCTTTTGCTCTTTACGGCGATCGTAGCGGAGTCTGCGATCATTATTCACCGGTTGTTGGAATTGCGGATCATCCGGGTTATACGCGGCGATAGCCGTAGCTGTACTCACCTGCTGAACATCTTTCTGCGGTTCATAGGTGGCTTTAGCCGGTTGCGCTACCATGGCGTAGATACTGTCTAATCCCATACCGGTTCCTCTTAACGGCGATGATAAAAATGGGTTAAAATGTCCCTCTAAATTTATTATCGACCGATCCTGATCACATTTTAGTCTTTTTTGTCCATTTGTTGTGTATAATTTGTTCTTCAATCTCGCCCAAAATGATTCCTCAAGTGTCTCAGTCTTGCCACTTACAGCGCTGTTTTCTCCACAATCGTGGTTAGCTTTTTCATCGACCAGTGTCTCTATCACGTTAATTAGCAAGAAATAGTTGTGTACATCCACAAAAATCCACTTTTTTACGCAGATCCCAAACTTTGAATCATGCCAGTCTAACCCGCTTGGAGACTGGCTTTAAACGGGATCCCGTCCCTTGACAAGCTTTATTGACTATCCCTACACTTAGCACTTGTGGGAATTTGTGGAAAATAGTGGATCAAAAAGGATCAAAGGGGACTGACGAGTGTTTTCCGGGGCCAGTGCGCTGAATTTGGATGCCAAAGGACGGATCGCGATGCCAACGCGATTCCGCGAAGATTTGCGCGCCCAAGAACAAGGCAAGCTCGTCGTGACCGTTGATATTCAGTCACCATGTCTGTTGATTTACCCCGCCGAAGAATGGGCCAAAGTGCTGGCAAAGTTGCTGAAACTTTCTGATCTCCAACCTCAAGAGCGAGCAATAAAGCGGCTGTTGTTAGGTTATGCCCAAGACTGCGAACTGGACAGTAATGGCCGTATTTTGCTGACCCCGCCACTGCGGCAATATGCCGCACTCGATAAAAAGGCGATGTTAGTCGGTCAGTTGAACAAATTTGAGTTGTGGGATGAGCAGACATGGCAGCAGCAGCTGGCCGATAGTCTGAATTTGATCCAAAGCGATGGACTGGAAGCCAGTGAGCGGTTGGCGGATTTTTCACTCTGAAGCAGCGATATAACTAAAGAAGAGATTGATGAGTCAGAATTACGCGCACCAGTCGGTTTTGCTGCAGGAAGCAATCGACGGTTTGAATATCCGCCCTGATGGCATTTATGTCGACGGTACTTTTGGTCGTGGTGGTCACTCGCGTCAAATTCTTAGTCGGCTTGGACCCAATGGCCGCTTAATCGCTATCGACCGTGACCCGCAAGCCATTGCTGCGGCTGAGGCGCTGGCTGATGATACGCGTTTCTCTATTATTCACGGTGGTTTTGGTGGGCTGGCAGGCTACATCGATGACTTAGGATTGACCGGCAAGATCGACGGGGTACTGTTAGACCTTGGCGTTTCTTCTCCACAACTTGATGATGCGGACCGTGGTTTCAGTTTCTTGCGTGATGGCCCATTAGACATGCGCATGGACAACAGTAAGGGTGAAACTGCGGCAGAGTGGTTGGCTCGCGCTGATGTTGAAGACATGGCCTGGGTATTTAAAACCTATGGCGAAGAGAAAAATGCCCGGCATATCGCCCGTTGTATCGCGGCTGATCGTGACACCACGCCTTTTTTACGCACCAAAGATCTGGCCTCACTCATTGAACGCATTACTAAGCAGCGTGAACGCAACAAACATCCCGCTACCAGGGTGTTTCAGGCGATCCGTATTTACATCAATAGCGAACTGGATCAAATCCAGCAGGCGCTGGATGGTGCTTTAGCCGTATTGGCACCCGCAGGCCGCTTATCAGTGATTAGCTTTCATTCGCTGGAAGATCGGTTAGTCAAACGCTTTATGCGCCACCACAGTCAGGCGGCAGAAGTCCCTTATGGTTTGCCCGTAACAGAAGATCAGTTGCAACAGAATCGCAAACTGAAAACGCTTGGCAAAGCCATCAAACCTTCAGATGCAGAACTTGATGTGAACGCCCGTGCTCGCAGTTCGGTGTTGCGCGTCGCAGAACGCTTAGGGGATTGAGATGGAGGCCTCCAAGCAACAGCCTAATCTAGCGCGCATTGTGGTGGCCGACATCTGGCATCACAAATGGCTGATGCTGTTGTCATGTCTGGTCATTGGTAACGCTGTCGCTGTTGTTTACACCAGTCATATCAGCCGCTATCAGACCAGTCAGCTGAGTAAATTGCAGCAGGAACGCGACCAACTGGATATTGAATGGCGCAATTTACTGTTGGAAGAGCAGTCGCTGGCGGAACACAGTCGCGTGACCCGTATCGCGACCAAAGAACTGGATATGGTACGTCCGTTACCCAATGAAGAGGTCATAGTGAGACTTCCATGAGAAAGCAGGCAAAAAGGATTTTCAAGCCTCAACCTATACACTGGCGACTCAAGGCGGTGGTAGTAACGGTGTGCCTGTTGTTTGTTTCTCTGGTCGGTCGAGCTGCGTATATCCAGGTCCTGCAGCCGGAAATGCTGCGTCATGAAAGCGATATGCGTACACTGCGCACGACTTCTTCAGAAGTTCAGCGTGGCCTTATCACAGACCGCAATGGTGAAATGCTGGCCGTAAGCGTGCCAGTAAAAGCGATTTATGCGGATCCCAAAGTGGTTAGCGATGAAAACGGCTTCGCTGATATGCGCCGTTGGCAGGCGTTAGCTGATGTCCTGCACCAACCGGAAACTGAACTGGTTGATAGGGTTAAATCTAACGCCACTAAACGTTTTATCTATATTCAACGGCAGGTTACGCCCACCGTCGCTGATTATATTAAGCAACTGAAACTCCCCGGTATTTACCTGAAGTCTGAATCCCGTCGTTACTATCCCACCGGTGAAATTACTGCGCAGTTAGTGGGTATTACCAACATTGACGATGTCGGCATTGAAGGTCTGGAAAATACCTATGATAACTGGCTGACCGGTACGCCCGCCAAAGAGCAAGTGCGTAAATCTCGCGATGGTCAGGTGGTGGAACGCCTCGGCATCATCCAGCAGGGTGAACGTTCTAATGATCTGGTGTTAAGTCTGGATCAGCGTATTCAGCAACTGGCCTATCGGGAGCTGAAGCGCGCCACAGAAATGTATCAGGCCGCATCGGCGTCGTTGGTGATGATTGATGTGCGTACCGGCGAAATTCTGGCAATGGCGAATACTCCGTCCTACAACCCGAATGCCCGTGATGATCTCGAAAGTTTCCGCATGCGTAACCGGGCGGTAACCGACGCATATGAACCAGGCTCCACAGTTAAGCCCTTTGTGATGGCGGCGGCGCTGGAAGCCGGAATTGTCAAACCGGGTGATTTGGTTGATACCTCTCCGGGTTGGATGCGTATCGGTGGCTCAATTGTGCGTGATAGCCACAATCTCGGCGATATTTCACTGGCTACCATTCTGATCAAATCCAGCAACATGGGGATTAGTAAATTGGCGCTGGAAATGCCGATTCAACAGTTGCTGGGAACATACCAGTCGCTGGGGCTTGGCAATTACACCGGTGTGAATCTCACCGGTGAAAGCACTGGGCTGATACCTGATCGTCATCGTTGGTCTGATTTCGAACGGGCGACCTTGGCCTTCGGTTATGGCCTGACTGTAACGCCGCTGCAGTTGGCCCGCATGTATGCCACGCTTGGCAGTGGTGGCATTTTACGTCCGGCTTCGGTGCTGAAACTGAAGCAGGCGCCTGAAGGCGTGCGGGTGTTGTCTGAAACATCGGCGAAGGAAGTATTGAAAATGCTGGTGGGTGTCACTGAAGCAGGCGGAACTGGTACCAAAGCGCATATTGACGGTTATCCCGTGGCTGGTAAGTCAGGCACCAGCCGTAAAGCGGTCGCGGGTGGTTATGGTGATGATTACGTAGCATTATTTGCCGGTGTTGCGCCCGCAAATGACCCACGTCTGGCGATGGTAGTCGTCGTCAACGATCCCAAAGGCGATCACTACTATGGTGGTGATGTGTCTGGCCCGGTCTTTGGCAAAGTGATGTCAGGGGCTTTACAAATGCTGAACGTTGAACCTGTCACGCCGCAACAGCAGGTACAGTTAGCCGGTACTCCCAGGAGGAAAGAATGATGTTGCTTAAAGATCTTCTTGCTCCTTGGTTTCATTATGCCGGCAGTGAAGTGGTGGGTGCACCGACACTCGACAGCCGTAAAATTGTTGATAGCGGCTTATTTATTGCGGTGCCTGGATTTAAGACGGATGGTCGCGAGTATATCGCTGCGGCCTTCAAAAACGGCGCTACTGCGGTGTTAAAGCATACCGATAACCCAGATGACCATGGGAAAGTTGGTACTGCTGATGGGCTGGTGATCGAATTCTTCCGCCTGAATCGTCAGGTATCGGCAATCGCCGCACAATATTACGGTTTGATAGCCGGTAAGCCGCGCATCGTTGGGGTGACTGGCACTAATGGTAAAACCTCGGTAACACAGCTGATTGCGCAGTGGGTGGAATTATATGGTCAGCAAGCTGGCGTCATGGGCACGCTGGGCAATGGTCGCCCTGGCCAGTTACAAGACACCGGCAACACCACAGCTGATGCCATTACCTTGATGGCACAGTTCAAACAGATGGGCGAAGCCGGAGTGGACGTTTGTGCCATGGAAGTGTCGAGCCATGGGTTGGTGCAGGGGCGTGTCGATGCGGTGCCATTTGAAATTGCTGTGTTCACCAACCTCAGTCGCGATCACTTGGATTTTCATAAGAGTATGGAAGCGTACGCAGCGGCAAAGCAGCGTTTATTACGGTTCCCAACAGTGAAAAAAGCGGCGCTCAATCTCGACGATCACACGGGCTCCACTTGGTTTGACAGCTTGGACCGGCAACGACTGCTGGGATTCAGTATTCATAATGATCCGCGTGCCAGCTTGCTTGCTTTGGATGCGGATTATCATCATGCAGGGATCCAGGCTCGCATCAAATGGCCAGAGGGGGAAGGCCAACTGCAAACACCTTTGTTGGGTGAGTTCAACCTGTCAAATCTGTTGGCGGCGTTATCGGCGTTATATGCGCTTGGTTATCCGTTGCAACAAATGTTGGCTCTAGCGCCGAAGCTGCAACCTGTGCCGGGGCGTATGGAATGTTTCGTCGCGCCCACAGGATTTTCGATAGTTGTGGATTACGCTCACACCCCTGATGGCTTGGAAAAAGCGTTAGTTGCGGCCCGTGAGCACTGCACCGGGCGGCTGTGGTGTGTCTTCGGTTGCGGTGGTGACCGTGATACAGGCAAGCGGCCGCAGATGGCAGCAATCGCTGAGCGGTTGGCTGATCGAGTGATGATCACCAGCGATAACATCCGCAGTGAAGACCCTCAACAAATTATTAATGACATCATGGCGGGTCTGACGCATCCGCAACAGGTGCTGACTGAAGTGGATCGCGTTCAAGCCATTCATCAGGTTGTCAGCCAGGCGCAAGCCGGAGATTTAATCGTGCTGGCAGGTAAAGGGCATGAAACATATCAGGAAATTGCCGGAGTGAAACATCATTACGATGAACGGGCTCTTGCCCGGGAACTGTGCGGGGGCCAACAATGATCTCGCTGACCTTAGGTGACATCGCAACCGCGTTACAGGGACAACTGTTATCCCAGACATCGGCAGATGTGCCGATAGGTAGTGTCAGTACTGATAGTCGTGACATAGCCGCGGGCGGTTTGTTTATTGCGCTGAAGGGTGAGCGATTTGACGGTCACGATTATGCGCAGACAGCCGTCAATTCAGGGGCGGGCGCGTTATTGGTGAGTCGCTTGTTACCGTTAGATCTGCCACAAATTCTGGTACCGGATACTCATAAGGCGCTCGGCCAGCTGGGTGCCTTGGTGCGTGATCGGCTCAATCCTCGCTGTGTGGCGCTGACTGGTTCTAATGGTAAAACCAGCGTCAAAGAGATGGTGGCGACCATCCTGTCACAACACGCATCAGTGCTCTATACCTCGGGCAATTTCAACAATGATATCGGCGTGCCGTTAACCGCGCTGCGCTTGGAACCGCAACATCAATATGCCGTGTTTGAATTAGGTGCCAACCATCCGGGGGAAATTGATTACACTTCGGCGATTGTGCGTCCTGACGTGGCGTTAGTGAATAATGTCGGCAGCGCCCATCTGGCGGGCTTCGGCTCTGAGGCTGGAGTCGCCAAAGCCAAATCTGAGATTTTTCTGCATCTACAGCCGCAAGGAATCGCCGTTATTAACGCCGACGATCACTATGCAGCAGTCATGCGTACAGCGGCTGCTGGTCACCAGCAGATTGAGTTTGGGATTGATGCTCCGGCAGCGCTGCGGGCGGCTAATCTGCAGCATGATGGTAATGGCTGTTACCGCTTTGATATGCACTGGCAAGCTCAGGTTCAGCCGGTGGTGTTACCCTTGGCTGGCCGCCATCAGGTGCTTAACGCGTTGGCGGCAACCGGATTGTGTCTCGGACTTGGGTTGACCCTGGCGGATATCGCGACCGGGCTGGCAGCTATGAAGCCTGTGAAGGGGCGAATGCTGCCAACGCAGCTAGGACGTATCACGCTGGTGGATGACAGTTATAACGCTAATCCCAATTCTGTAAATGCGGCGATAAATTGGCTGAAAGAAATTGACGGAAATTGCATTTTGGTACTGGGCGATTTGGGGGAATTAGGCGACAATGCTGCGCTTTTACACCGAGAGCTTGGAGAACGTGCCCGCGATGCCGGGATCGATGCGCTTTTTTGCTGCGGTGAACTGACTAAACACACCAGTGCCGCTTTTGCCACGGAGCATTATCAGGGGATCAGCCCATTGGTAGACGCATTAATAACATATCTCAACCGGCTGTCAGGGAAAGTCACCGTGTTGGTTAAAGGGTCTCGTAGCTCGCGTATGGAGCGGGTGGTAGAAGCCCTTGTAGTAGCCTTCGGGCGCGGGGAGTTAGTGTAAATGCTGGTTTATCTGGCGGAATATCTGACCCAGTTTTATACCGGGTTTAATGTGTTTTCTTATGTCACCTTCAGGGCCATTCTTGGGCTATTGACGGCCTTGAGTTTTTCGCTGTGGTGGGGCCCCAAGCTGATCCGCAAATTGCAGTTATTACAAATTGGGCAGGTCGTGCGAAATGACGGTCCAGAGTCGCACTTTAGTAAACGCGGCACGCCTACTATGGGTGGCTTACTGATTTTGGCAGGCATTTTTATCAGTGTCCTGCTGTGGGGTGACCTGGATAACCGTTATGTGTGGGTGATGTTATTTGTGCTGGCCGCTTACGGGCTAATTGGCTTTATGGATGACTACCGCAAGGTGATCCGTAAAGATCCCAAAGGATTGGCGGCGCGTTGGAAGTATTTCTGGCAGTCGGTTGCTGCACTGATAGTGGGTATTTACTTATACGTCTCTGCTGCAGTCCCCGGTGATACACAGTTAGTGGTGCCATTTTTTAAAGAAATGATGCCACAGCTGGGGATCTTCTTTGTGGTGCTGACATATTTCACCATCGTGGGTTCCAGTAACGCCGTTAACCTGACCGATGGTCTGGATGGCCTGGCGATTACCCCGACGGTAATGGTGGCCGCAGCATTTGCGCTAGTGGCGTACTTGTCTGGTCATGCGCAGTTTGCTGCGTACTTGAACATCCCGCATCTGCCGGGTTCCAGTGAACTGGTAATTGTCTGTACCGCTATTGTTGGTGCAGGACTGGGTTTCTTATGGTTTAACACCTATCCGGCACAGGTTTTTATGGGCGATGTGGGCTCATTATCGCTGGGCGCCGCATTAGGCGCGATGGCGGTGTTGGTGCGCCAGGAGATCATGTTAGTGATCATGGGTGGCGTGTTCGTGATGGAAACGGTTTCGGTCATTTTGCAGGTGGGTTCCTACAAATTGCGCGGCCAGCGGATTTTCCGTATGGCACCAATCCATCACCATTATGAATTGAAGGGCTGGCCAGAGCCGCGAGTGATTGTCCGCTTCTGGATTATTTCGCTGTTTCTGGTGCTGTTGGGTCTGGCGACCCTCAAGCTGAGGTAAGGGTATGAACGGGCGTTATTCACATATCGTGCTGGGATTGGGTGCCACAGGTAAATCAGTGGTGCGTTATCTGATGTCACAGGGAATTTTGCCATTGGTGATGGACAGCCGCCGGAATCCACCCGGTGGCGATGAAATCAAAGCCGAATATCCACAACTGGAATGTAATTTCGGTGGTTTTGATTGCCGCGCTTTAGTGCAAGCCAAACAGATCATTATCAGTCCCGGAATTCCGCTGGATACCCCGGAAGTGCGTGTAGCACTGGATATGGGCATCGAAGTTATTGGCGATGTGGAGCTGTTTGCCCGCGCTATCGCTGATCGTCCTCCTTGCGTACTGGCGATTACTGGCTCCAACGGTAAGTCTACGGTCACCACTTTGGTAGGCGAAATGCTCCAGCAGGCAGGCATACAGGTTGCTGTCGGCGGCAATATCGGCGTGCCGGCACTGGAGTTGTTGCAACATCCGGCGACTCATTACGTGTTGGAGCTGTCCAGTTTTCAGTTGGAAACCACCAATAGTCTCGATTGTCTGGCCTCGACCTGTCTGAACATCAGCGAAGATCATATGGATCGGTATAGCGATCTCGAAGCCTATCGCCGCGCCAAACTGCGGTTGTTCGATCAGAGCCGACTCGCGATCTACAACCGCGATGATGAATTGACCAAACCATTGAATCCGATGAATAACAATAGCTTCGGACTCGATAACCCCGACGGTGATGAGTGGGGAATTACCGATGGCAAAATTGTTCACGGCAGCAGCGAAATCATGAATGTGATGGATGTAGCACTGTTGGGAACGCATAACCAGGCCAATATGCTGGCGGCCATGGCGCTGGCAGATGCCGCCGGTGTTGATAAGACGGTCATGGCGAAAGTCGCTGAAGAGTTTAAAGGGCTGTCGCATCGGTGCGAATTGGTGGCAGTAAAAGAAGGTGTGACCTGGGTCAATGATTCCAAAGCTACCAACGTCGGTGCTACCTTGGCCGCGTTGCAGGGGTTCAGTGATTATCTCGGCGACATTATTTTGATTGCCGGCGGCGACGGCAAAGGCGCCGATTTCACTGCGATGAAAGCGGCGTTGAAAGGCGTAAGTACCTTGATCACCTTGGGCCGCGACGGCGACAAGATTGCGGCACAGAAAGAGGGCGCAATCAAAGTCAAAACGATGGCTGACGCGGTAGCGAAAGCCCATGAACTGGCAAACTCTGGCGACATTGTGTTGTTATCACCGGCGTGTGCCAGTCTCGATATGTACAGCAACTTTATGGCCAGAGGCGATGATTTCCGCCATCTGGTGGAGGCGCTGGATGAGCAGCAAGACTGACGAACGCCAGCTTAACCTGTTCGGCGGTGGCATTAAATGGCCATGGTCGGGCTGGTTTGCTGATCGCAGTGCTCCGGGCATGCAGTTGTATGACCGGAGGCTGTTGTTCGCCGTGTTGTCGTTAATCGGATTTGGTTTTGTGATGGTGATGTCGGCGTCAATGCCGGAAGCTCAAAGCCTCACCGGCAATCCGTTCTATTTTGTAGAACGGCATGTCGGTTATCTTGCCGGTTGTGTAGTGATAGCGGCAGTGGTGCTGCAAGTGGAGATGCAACGCTGGCAGCAGTTAAGTCCGTTAATGTTGCTGGTCGTTGGCTTGATGCTGGTTGCCGTGTTGCTGGTGGGAACCTCAGTGAATGGTGCCACTCGCTGGTTATCGCTGGGCCCTATCCGCATCCAGGTAGCCGAAGTCGCGAAATTTGTGTTCTCGGTATATATGGCGGGCTATTTGGTGCGTCGCCATCAGGAAGTGCGCGAGAACGCCAAGGGCTTTTACAAGCCGATCGCGGTATTTGCAGTATACGCAGTGTTGATCCTGATGCAGCCGGATCTAGGCACTGTGGTCGTGTTGTTTGTGGTGACCGTGGGGCTGCTGTTTCTTGCCGGGGCACGCTTGCTGGACTTCTTTGCGTTGATCCTCGCCGGCACCATGGCGTTTGTTCTGCTGGTGTTGCTGGAACCGTACCGCATGCGCCGCGTGACGTCGTTTCTGGACCCCTGGCAGGATCCATTTGGCAGCGGTTATCAGTTGACACAGTCATTGATGGCCTATGGCCGCGGCGACTGGTTGGGACAAGGACTGGGTAACAGTATCCAGAAACTGGAATACCTGCCGGAAGCGCATACGGATTTCATCTTCGCCATCATAGGTGAAGAACTGGGCTTCGTCGGTATTATTGCGGTATTGGCAGTCTTGTTATTCGTGTCATTACGGGCGCTGCGCTTGGGGCATCAGTGCCTGGCAATGGAGCGGCCTTTTGAAGGCTATCTGGCCTATGCCATTGGGATCTGGATCTGTTTCCAGACCGTAGTGAACGTTGGCGCCAGTATCGGCATGTTGCCCACGAAAGGGCTGACACTGCCGTTTATTAGTTACGGTGGCAGTAGTTTATGGGTGATGACCGCTGCAGCTATGGTGTTGTTGCGTATCGATTATGAGCGACGTTTAAGTTTGATCCAGGCGGTACAGGGGAGAGTGAAGTAATGACGGTAGCGGCGAGCGGCAAACGCTTATTGGTAATGGCTGGTGGAACCGGAGGACATGTTTTTCCGGCGCTGGCGGTTGCCCGGCGACTGGCGCAGCAAGGCTGGCAGATCCGCTGGCTGGGCACCGCTGACCGCATGGAAGCCCGACTGGTACCGCAGCATGGCTTTGATATTGATTTTATTGATATCAAAGGCGTGCGGGGAAATGGCCTGTTTCGTAAATTGTCGGCGCCGTTTAAAGTGCTGCATTCGATTTTGCAGGCATTGAAAGTGATCCATGAATTTAAGCCGGATGTGGTGCTCGGCATGGGCGGCTTTGCCAGCGGTCCCGGCGGTGTAGCGGCGAAAATCGCGCGTATACCGTTAGTGCTTCATGAGCAGAATGCCGTGCCGGGGCTGACCAACAAACTGTTGTCTCGCATTGCCACACAGGTGCTGTGTGCGTTTGCCAACACCTTTACCAAGGTTAAGGCCCAGGTCGTGGGCAACCCGATCCGGGCGGAATTGGTGGCGCTAGGTGAATCGCCCAAAGCGGTCAGTACTGAAGCGGTAAAGGTGTTAGTGGTTGGTGGCAGTTTGGGGGCCAAGGTATTTAATGAGCTGTTGCCAGAGACGATTGCCCGTGTCAGCCAGTCCTTGTCAGTAACTGTCTGGCATCAGGCGGGAAAAGGTAATCAAGCCGCAGTACAGGCACAGTACAAACATTGGGGTCAGGATGACCGGGTTAAAGTCGCAGATTTTATTGATGATATGGAAGCGGCCTATCGCTGGGCAGATCTGGTGATTTGTCGTGCCGGGGCGTTGACCGTATCCGAACTGGCAACCGTGGGATTGCCAGCGATTTTTGTACCATTACCACACGCGGTGGACGATCATCAGACCCGCAACGCCCAGGTATTGGTAGATGCCGGTGCAGCTATGTTGTTACCGCAATCACAGTTGAATATAGAGAGCCTGTCAGCGGCGGTGTTAGCGTTGGCAGAAGACAGAGAACAATTGGTCCAGATGGGCCAAAAGGCCAGGACTGTCGCAGTTCTGGATGCTACCGATAAGGTGGCAGCCGTGTGCAGTGCACTGGCAGAGAAAGGATCAAAATGACAACTATTGCAGAAAAATACGCTCAGGTGAGAGCCACTATCCCGGAAATGCGCCGGGTAAGGCGTATTCATTTCGTGGGTATTGGTGGTGCCGGTATGGGCGGCATAGCCGAAGTATTACTGAATGAAGGCTATCAGATCAGCGGCTCTGATATTGCACACAACGCGGTGACCGACCGTTTATCTGCGCTTGGGGCGCGGGTGGTGATAGGTCACAGTGCCGAAGCCGTAATGAACGTTGATGTAGTCGTGGTTTCCAGTGCGATTCATCAGGATAACCCTGAATTATTGGCAGCCAAAGCTAACCGTACACCTGTAGTGCGCCGCGCTGAGATGCTGGCCGAGTTGATGCGCTATCGTCACGGCGTCGCCATTGCGGGCACTCATGGCAAGACCACAACAACCAGTTTGATTGCCAGTATTTATGCCCAGGCGGGTCGTGACCCGACATTTGTCATCGGTGGTTTGCTCAACAGTGCCGGTACCAATGCCCGATTGGGGCATAGCCGCTATCTGATTGCCGAAGCCGATGAGAGTGACGCATCGTTTCTGCATTTGCAGCCGATGGTGTCAGTGGTGACCAATATCGAAGCCGATCATATGGACACCTATGGCGGCGATTTTGAAAAGCTGAAAAGCACGTTTGTGGATTTTCTCCACAACTTGCCATTTTACGGTGTGGCAGTGCTGTGTACAGATGACCCAACTATTCGTGACATTTTACCGCGGATTGGCCGTCACATGGTGACCTACGGCTTTAACAGCGAAGCCGATGTCCAGGCGCTGGACTTCAGTCAACAAGGTGGTCAATGCCGCTTTACCGTGAGACGTAAGGGTAAGGATGATCTGCCACTGTTGTTGAATTTGCCGGGCCGACACAATGTACTGAATGCGTTGGCGGCAATTTCTGTCACGACAGAAGATGATATTGAAGATGAAGCCATCATCAAGGCGTTAGCCGAGTTTCAGGGGATTGGCCGCCGCTTCCAGCACTTGGGGGATTACGAAACTCCTAATGGCAAGGTGATGCTGGTGGACGATTATGGGCATCACCCCAGTGAAGTCGCTGCCACTATTCGTGCTGCGCGTGCTGGCTGGCCGGATGAGCGTTTGGTCATGGTGTTTCAGCCGCACCGCTATACGCGTACCCGGGATCTCTATGAAGATTTCGTGGATGTGCTGTCACAGGTGGATTGTCTGTTGATGCTGGAGGTCTATCCGGCGGGTGAAGCGCCTATTGCCGGGGTAGATAGTCGGGCTTTGTGTCGCAGCATTCGTCTGCGGGGACAGGTCGATCCGATTTATGTGGCATCTCCTGAGCAGTTAGCGGAAATTCTGCAGTCAGTCGTCAAAGATGGTGATCTGCTGTTGACTCAGGGGGCCGGCAATATTGGTGCGGTTTCCCGAGAGCTAGCGCGTACTTGCCTGGGATTTGCGAAAGATGAGACTGATGACGGCGTTGCATAATCGGGCCGCTTTTGCGCTGCAGTGACATGAGATAAGTCGATGACACTGAAGCAAAAATGGCAGAAAAAAACATCGCAGCTCGCACAGGTCAACTGGTACTTGTGCAGCGGTGTCGCCTTTTTGCTGATAGTGATATTTGGTCTGCTATTGGCGGGCTGGAAGTTAAATCTGTTACTGAACGATGCTGATGCGTTACCGATAGATGCAGTAGCGATCAAGGGTGACCGGCAGTACACCAGTGACAGCGATATTCGCGCTGCGCTGCAGGATTTAATGAAACGCAGTTTTTTTAGTGCAGATGTGACACAGGTGCAGCAAGCATTAGAAAATCTGCCCTGGGTTTACCGGGCGTCGGTGCGCCGAGATTGGCCAGCCAAGCTAAAGGTATATCTGCAGGAGCAGGTGCCTGTAGCGCATTGGAATCAGGACGCTTGGTTGAATGAACACGGTGAAGTGTTTCAGGCTCCATCTCGGCCAGGACTTGAGGCGTTGCCGTGGTTGTCCGGGCCTGAAAAACGCGGTGCCGAAGTATTGAAGGCTTTTCAGCAACTGGACGAACTGTTGCGAATCAACAGCTTCCGGTTGGAAAAATTGAGTTTAACGCCACGGTTGGCGTGGGAAGCTGTGCTTGGCAACGGTATCGTGCTGGAGCTGGGGCGAGAAGATAGGATGTCGCGGGTACAACGGTTTATCAACGTGTATCCGGAGTTATTGAAGCAGGATAAAACTGTCGCCAGAGTGGATTTGCGTTATGACACGGGATTGGCGGTAGGCTGGCAAGAGTCACAACAAGAGAGTCGGTGATTGATGACCAAGAACCAAGATAGAAATTTGATCGTCGGATTGGATATAGGCACCTCCAAGGTCGCAGTGATCATTGGTGAAGTGCTGCCTGATGGCGAAATCAGCATAGTGGGACTCGGCAACCATCCTTCCCGCGGTATGGACAAGGGCGGCGTTAACGATCTGGATTCCATCGTCCGCAGTGTGCAGCGGGCGTTGGACCAGGCCGAACTCATGGCTGATTGTCAGGTATCGTCGGTGTATCTGAGTATCTCCGGCAAGCATATCGCCTGTCAGAATGAAAACGGCATGGTGTCGATCAACGACGAAGAAGTGACCCAGGAAGATGTGGAAAACGTTATCCACACCGCCCGGTCGGTAAAAATTCCCACTGAGCGGCGCATTTTGCATGTGTTGCCACAGGAATATGCCATTGACGTGCAGGAAGGGATTAAAAGCCCGATTGGCATGTCTGGCATGCGGATGGAAGCCAAAGTACATATCGTGACCTGCGCTAACGACATGGCGAAGAACATCACCAAGAGTGTCGAGCGTTGCGGTCTGAAGGTCGACGATTTGGTGTTCTCCGGTATTGCCTCTGCTGACGCCGTGCTGACTGCCGATGAGAAAGATCTGGGTGTCTGTCTGGTCGATATCGGCGGTGGTACTACCGATATTACCGTTTATACCAATGGCGCCTTACGCCATTGTGCAGTCGTTCCGGTGGCCGGTAATCAGGTAACCAACGATATTGCCAAAATCTTCCGTACGCCGCTGTCGCATGCGGAGCAGATTAAAGTGCAGTACGCTAGTGCGCGTAGTGCCACCGTAAGTCGTGAAGATAGCATTGAAGTACCCTCTGTTGGCGGGCGGCCGTCGCGTACCATGTCTCGTCACACTTTGGCCGAAGTCGTTGAACCGCGTTATCAGGAATTATTTGAGCTGGTGTTCAAGCAACTGAAAGACAGTGGTCTTGAAGATCAGATTGCCGCCGGGATTGTGATCACCGGCGGTACCGCTTCTATTGAAGGTGCGGTGGATATTGCCGAGGCAACCTTCGGCATGCCGGTGCGGGTGGCATCACCTTTACCGGTAAAAGGGTTGTATGAATATGTGGATCAGCCAATTTATTCGACAGGTGTCGGGCTGCTCCATTACGGTGCTCGGCGGGTGATTGAACGTCAGTTCGAACGTCCGGAGCGCCCAGGGGTAACCAGCTTATGGAATCGGGTCCAGAGTTGGTTTAAAGGCGAGTTTTAACTCGCATTAACGCAGGTAGATGGAGAATAAGGTCATGTTTGAGATTATGGATACTCAAAATGATGCGTTGAGCGATGCAGTGCTCAAAGTCATCGGTGTCGGCGGTGGCGGTGGTAACGCTATCGAACATATGGTGAAGCATAATATTGAAGGTGTTGAGTTCATGGTAACCAACACCGACGCACAGGCGCTGCGAAAATCCGCGGCGGGCACCACTATTCAGATCGGTCGCGATGTCACCAAAGGTCTTGGTGCTGGCGCCAATCCAGAAGTGGGCCGTGCTGCTGCTGAGGAAGATAAAGAAAGCATCCGCGCAGCTATCAAAGGTGCCGATATGATTTTTATCGCTGCCGGTATGGGGGGTGGTACAGGTACTGGTGCGGCGCCGGTGGTGGCAGAGATTGCACGTCAGGAAGGCATTCTGACGGTCGCAGTGGTGACTAAACCGTTCCCGTTCGAAGGCAAAAAGCGTATGGCTTATGCCGAGCAGGGCATTTCCGAGCTGGCTAAACACGTGGATTCGCTGATCACCATCCCTAACGAAAAACTGTTAAAAGTCTTGGGCCGTGGTACAACGTTGCTGGACGCTTTTGCTGCGGCTAACAACGTATTGTTAGGTGCGGTGCAGGGTATTGCTGAACTGATCACTCGCCCAGGCCTGATCAACGTGGACTTTGCTGACGTACGTACCGTGATGTCTGAAATGGGTAATGCCATGATGGGAACGGGTGTCGCTCGTGGCGAAGATCGCGCCGAGGAAGCGGCTGAAGCCGCCGTTGCCAGCCCATTGCTGGAAGATATCGATTTGGCCGGTGCGCGTGGGGTGTTGGTTAACATCACCGCTGGCATGGACATGAGTATCGAAGAGTTCGAAACCGTGGGTAACCACGTCAAAGCTTATGCTTCCGATACTGCAACCGTCGTGGTTGGTGCGGTAATCGACCCAGAAATGAGCGATGAGCTGCGCGTGACTGTAGTGGCTACCGGTATTGGTGCCGACAGAAAGCCAGATATTCAGTTGGTTTCCAAGCAAGTTAGAACTGAACCTGTGGTTGAACCTCGTGTCGAAACCTATGTTCAGCCCGAAGAACCTGTTGCCGCGCAATCGACTAAGAGTAATGTTGTGACTGCACCACAACCTGCACCTAGCCACAAGAATGAACTGGATTACTTGGATATCCCGGCATTTTTGCGTAAGCAGGCGGACTAACAGTTTGTGAACTGGATCTGATTAATCGTTGGCCAAGTACCGATGATTATTGCAGCGACAGGATTTTTTTTGTGAAATGGTTTGATTATGCTAGGATATCCGACCAGCTGCGACCGTGGTCCGGCTTTTAGTGTCGAATATAATGTTTTATTGTTGCAATTTTTACGGGTAACTAAATGATTTTTCAAAGAACACTTGAAAATACGGTAAAAGCGACCGGTGTCGGATTACATTCCGGCAAAAAGGTAACTTTGACCCTGAGACCCGCACCAGTGAATACAGGGATCCTGCTAGTCCGTACGGATCTGCAGCCGCATGTCACCATTCCGGCCAAAGCGGAAATGGTGCGTGAGACTACCATGTGTACCGCATTGGTGAACGACGAAGGCGTCCGTATTGCGACGATTGAACATTTATTTGCTGCTTTAGCGGGTCTGGGCATTGATAATGCTGTGATTGAAGTAAATGCACCGGAAATTCCGGTGATGGACGGTAGTGCTAGTCCTTTCGTATTCCTGCTGCAAAGCGCGGGGATCAAGCAGCAATCAGTCGCTAAAAAGTATCTTAGAATCAAGCAAACCGTACGTGTGGAAGACGGCGATAAGTGGGCAGAGTTGCGACCTTATAAAGGTTTCAAAGTAGACTTTGAAATCGACTTTGCACATCCCGAAATTGCTCGTAGTCAACAGCATATCGTGATGGATTTTTCATCTGCAGCCTTTATTAAGGATATCAGTCGCGCCAGAACCTTTGGTTTTATGCGCGATGTTGAATATCTGCGAGCCAATAATCTTGGCTTGGGTGCAAGTATGGAAAATGCCGTTGTGCTTGATGAATACCGCGTCCTCAACCCCGATGGCCTGCGTTATGAGGATGAATTTGTTAAGCACAAAATTCTCGATGCATTCGGTGACCTGTATGTAGCGGGTCATGCGATTGTTGGCGAATTCCGTGCGTTCAAAACGGGTCATGCATTAAATAACCGTTTGGTGCGAGCCCTGCTTGCCAACCAGGAAGCCTGGGAAGTGGTAAGCTTCGATAATGAAACCGATGCTCCGGTCAGCTTTAGTATGCCGACCGGTGTGGTAATGGCATAGGTTAGTCTTTTGAGCCCTGACGGCTGGCTAGTGCAGCCAGCCGTTTTAATTTTTGGCCTAGTGTACCGTCCGTATGCTCGGCTAATGCATTGATGTGTGCCGCTGCGGTTTCACTCAATGCCCTGTGAGTCACCTTGGGTTTTGTATCGATAGACGCAAGTGCCGGGTTGACTTTCACCTCAATAGCGGTAAGCATTGGGAGCGCCTCTTGCTGGAGCTGTTGTAACAGTTTCGCTTTCTGAAAGTTGATTCTGGCAGCCCAGGCCGATGTCGGTGTTTCGATCACCAAGACATTCTGGCGCAAATTGGCAACTGTTAGCTGTGCGCTGACTGGACCCGTCAAAAGTTGTTTGACGTACTTGTCCAGATATAACAAAAGCTCTGCTCTCTCGGCCAGACTCGGCATTGAGCCTGACTGGTGTACCAACTGACTAAGGTCTTGGGGGAGCTTTTTCATTATGATAATAAGATGGCTTACTGAGGCTATGAGTGTAACAGTTTTTATTCAGGGTCGAAATGGCGTGACACGCTGGCAGCCGGGGAAGTACTGGCTGTTGCTGCCTATGCTGCTTATTGCGGCAGGCACAGGACTCTATCAATACAATCATCAGCGCTTTGAATCTCAGCAGGCCAATGTTGACCAAGAGCGGCAAGCCCGCGAACAGCAACAAAAACAAGTCAAACAACTCAAACAAGCCACCGAATCTCAATTAGCTACCCTCGTGGCGCATGTTGCTCGTATGCAAGCCAAGCTGACCCGTCTTGAAGCTCTAGGCCAGCAACTCGCTGAGAATAATCAACTTGAAGACCAGTTCGATTTTAATGCCGAAGTAGGTGTCGGTGGTGGGAGTGATATTGGCTCCACGATAGAATTAGACCAACTGATTGCAGATATGGATCGGTTGGCAGCAGGAATTGATAAAAATAACGCTAAGCTGTCACTACTTGAAACGGTGACTTCCAACCTCAATATCAATGAGGAGCGTTATATATCAGGGCGCCCAGTCGATAAAGGCTGGTTATCCTCGCCCTACGGTTTACGCAATGATCCTTTCACTGGCCGACGCGCGATGCACAAAGGCATCGACTTTGCTGGTACGGAGGGTTCGGATGTTGTCGCTACTGCCGCTGGTGTAGTGACATGGGCCGGAAAGATGTTTGGCTATGGCAATCTGGTGGAAATCGACCACGGTGACGGGTACCGTACCCGTTATGGCCATAACGAAGCTTTGTCAGTAACTGTAGGTGATGTGGTTGCCAAAGGCGAGAAGATCGCCGTGATGGGAAGTACAGGGCGTTCAACCGGACCCCATGTACATTACGAAGTACTGCGTAACGGTCAGCAGATTGACCCTCAGAAGTTTGTTTATCGCCACGCAGGCTAATCGGAATTGGCCGCCAGACTCAGCTGAGAGCTGGCCTACAACTAAAAAGTGATTCAGATGTTAGGTAAATTACTGACAAAAATATTTGGTAGCCGTAACCAACGTACCCTTAAAGCGCTCGGCAAAGTTGTTGCGAAAGTCAATGCGCTCGAAGCGGAATATGAAAAGCTCAGTGATGAGCAACTGAAGGCCAAAACCGCAGAATTCCGCGAACGTCTCGCCAACGGTGAAACGCTCGAACAGATCACTCCCGAAGCCTTTGCTACCGTCCGTGAAGCCTCCAAACGTATTTTCGAAATGCGTCATTTCGATGTGCAGTTGTTAGGGGGGTTAGTACTCGACAGTAACCGCATCGCTGAAATGCGTACCGGTGAAGGTAAAACCCTGACAGCAACGTTACCGGCTTATCTCAATGCTATCAGCGGTAAGGGCGTGCACGTCATTACCGTTAACGATTACTTGGCCCGTCGTGACGCTGAAACTAACCGTCCATTGTTTGAATTCCTGGGCATGACTGTCGGCATCAACGTTGCTGGACTGGGACATCAGGAAAAAGTGGCGGCTTATGGTGCAGATATTACCTACGGTACCAACAACGAATTTGGTTTCGATTACCTGCGTGACAACATGGCGTTTTCGCCTCAGGAACGTGTACAGCGTCCACTGCACTACGCACTAATTGACGAAGTGGACTCGATCCTGATTGATGAAGCGCGTACCCCACTGATCATCTCCGGTGCCGCAGAAGACAGTTCAGAGCTTTACGTTAAAGTCGATAAGCTGATCCCGAATCTGATCAAGCAAGACAAAGAAGACTCCGAAGAATATACCGGTACCGGTGATTTTTCTGTCGATGAAAAAGCTAAGCAAGTGAACCTAACCGAACGTGGTCAGGAAAAAATCGAACAGCTGTTGATTACCTCGGGTCTGCTCACCGAAGGTGACTCGCTTTATTCAGCTGCTAACATTTCGTTATTGCACCATGTTCATGCCGCTTTGCGGGCACATAACCTGTTCGAAAAAGACGTGGACTATGTAGTGCAGGATGGCGAAGTCATTATTGTGGACGAGCATACTGGTCGTACGATGCCAGGGCGTCGTTGGTCCGAAGGTCTGCATCAGGCGGTCGAAGCGAAAGAAGGTGCCAAGATCCAGAATGAAAACCAGACGCTGGCATCCATTACCTTCCAGAACTATTTCCGCATTTATGAAAAACTGGCGGGGATGACCGGTACTGCTGACACCGAGGCGTTCGAATTCCAGCATATTTATGGCCTGGATACCGTCGTGGTGCCAACCAACCGTCCCATGATCCGTAAAGACATGGCCGATTTGGTCTACCTCACAGCGAAAGAAAAATATGCGGCAATTATTGATGACATCAAAGGTTGCCGTGAGCGTGGCCAGCCCGTGCTGGTTGGTACGGTTTCGATTGAACAGTCGGAACTGCTGTCACACCTGCTGAAACAGGAAAAAATTCCGCATCAGGTATTGAATGCCAAGTTCCACGAACATGAAGCGGAGATTGTGGCTCAGGCCGGGCGCTCCGGTACGGTAACCGTTGCGACTAACATGGCGGGTCGTGGTACCGATATCGTACTGGGTGGTAACTGGAAGTCTGAGATCGAAGCACTGGAAAATCCTTCCGAGGAAGAAATCAGCCGCATTCGTGAAGACTGGCAGAAACGTCACGACGAAGTTGTTGCCGCCGGTGGCCTACATATTCTGGGTACCGAACGTCACGAATCCCGCCGTATCGATAACCAATTGCGTGGTCGTTCAGGCCGTCAGGGTGACCCAGGTTCTTCCCGTTTCTATCTGTCGCTGGAAGATACGCTGATGCGTATTTTCGCTTCAGACCGTATGGCCGGAATGATGAAGAAGCTGGGGATGGAAGAGGGCGAAGCCATCGAACATCCTTGGGTTTCTCGGGCTATTGAAAATGCCCAACGTAAAGTTGAAGCGCGCAACTTCGATATTCGTAAGCAGTTGCTCGAATATGACGATGTTGCCAATGACCAGCGCCAAGTGGTTTATGCACAACGTAATGCGTTGATGGACGCTGAAAGTATTCAGGAATCTATTGAAGCGATCTGTGCGGATGTAATTAATGGCATTGTCGATCAATATATTCCACCACAATCAGTAGAAGAGTTGTGGGATATTGCTGGTCTGGAACAACGCCTGGAACAGGAATTTGCGCTCAAGTTACCGATTCAGGAATGGCTGGATCAGGAAGATGAACTGCACGAAGAGACACTGCGTGAGCGTATTGTCGAGAAATGGCAGGATGCATATAACGCCAAAGAGCAGATGGTAGGCCCAGCGGTACTGCGCCAGTTTGAAAAAGCTATTATGTTGCAGACACTGGATGGCCTGTGGAAAGAGCATCTGTCTGCGATGGATTATCTGCGTCAGGGGATCCACCTGCGTGGTTACGCACAGAAAAACCCGAAACAGGAATACAAGCGTGAATCTTTCGAGTTGTTCCAGCAGATGCTCGATCAACTGAAACATGACGTGATCAGCATTCTGTCCAAAGTACAGGTACAGGCGCAGGAAGACGTTGATGAAATGGAAGCTCGCCGTCGTGAAGAACAAGCGCGCATCCGTCATGAATATCAGCACGCTGAATCTGAATCATTGACCGCAGATGACCAACCACCAGCGGGTATGCCCCAAGCACCTGTCATCCGTCATGGCGATAAGATTGGCCGCAACGATCCGTGCCCATGTGGTTCAGGCAAAAAATATAAGCACTGCCACGGCAAGTTATCGTAACTGATACTGCACGTGGGCGATTCTAAGAGGCGACGTTAAGTCGCCTCTTTTTTTGGTGGATTCCCCAAAGCAAATATTCTCATTCCTGCATTGGTTGTGGATAAAACTGGGGATAATCAGTGAGTGTTATGTGCTTAACCTGTAATGATCGAAAAAGATCGATCTTTCGATAAAAAAGCCCTTGCGCTATCTTTTTAGCTCCCTATAATGCGCCCTCGTTGTGTCGCCATTCAGTGCTGTAAGCAGAATTGAAATGTGTAAACACTGCGGGCAAAAAGCCTTATGTATCAAGTGTTGTCTGCCAATTCATCAATTGCAGAAAACATCAGAAAAAATGGCTTGACGCTAAAATCGGGATGTGTAGAATACGCAGCCCTGAGCCGATGAAGTCGGCGCCTTTGAAGTAGTGTTCAGAGGCATGCTCTTTAACAAAATATCAAGCAATCTGTGTGGGCACTCGCAGTGAATGAATCGCAAAACGATTTAAAACTCACTGAAGAGTGTTCGAACAAAGAACAGTCATTCATAGAGTCGAAAAACTTTTAATTGAAGAGTTTGATCATGGCTCAGATTGAACGCTGGCGGCAGGCCTAACACATGCAAGTCGAGCGGCAGCGGGAAGTAGCTTGCTACTTTGCCGGCGAGCGGCGGACGGGTGAGTAATGCCTGGGAATTTGCCCATTCGAGGGGGATAACAGTTGGAAACGACTGCTAATACCGCATACGCCCTAAGGGGGAAAGCAGGGGAACTTCGGTCCTTGCGCGAATGGATAAGCCCAGGTGGGATTAGCTAGTTGGTGAGGTAAGGGCTCACCAAGGCGACGATCTCTAGCTGGTCTGAGAGGATGATCAGCCACACTGGAACTGAGACACGGTCCAGACTCCTACGGGAGGCAGCAGTGGGGAATATTGCACAATGGGGGAAACCCTGATGCAGCCATGCCGCGTGTGTGAAGAAGGCCTTCGGGTTGTAAAGCACTTTCAGTCAGGAGGAAGGGTGTTGAGTTAATACCTCAACGCATTGACGTTACTGACAGAAGAAGCACCGGCTAACTCCGTGCCAGCAGCCGCGGTAATACGGAGGGTGCAAGCGTTAATCGGAATTACTGGGCGTAAAGCGTGCGCAGGCGGTTTGTTAAGCGAGATGTGAAAGCCCCGGGCTCAACCTGGGAATCGCATTTCGAACTGACAGACTAGAGTCTTGTAGAGGGGGGTAGAATTCCAGGTGTAGCGGTGAAATGCGTAGAGATCTGGAGGAATACCGGTGGCGAAGGCGGCCCCCTGGACAAAGACTGACGCTCAGGCACGAAAGCGTGGGGAGCAAACAGGATTAGATACCCTGGTAGTCCACGCCGTAAACGATGTCTACTCGGAGTTTGGTGTCTTGAACACTGGGCTCTCAAGCTAACGCATTAAGTAGACCGCCTGGGGAGTACGGCCGCAAGGTTAAAACTCAAATGAATTGACGGGGGCCCGCACAAGCGGTGGAGCATGTGGTTTAATTCGATGCAACGCGAAGAACCTTACCTACTCTTGACATCCAGAGAATTATCCAGAGATGGATTAGTGCCTTCGGGAACTCTGAGACAGGTGCTGCATGGCTGTCGTCAGCTCGTGTTGTGAAATGTTGGGTTAAGTCCCGCAACGAGCGCAACCCTTATCCTTACTTGCCAGCGGGTAATGCCGGGAACTGTAGGGAGACTGCCGGTGATAAACCGGAGGAAGGTGGGGACGACGTCAAGTCATCATGGCCCTTACGAGTAGGGCTACACACGTGCTACAATGGACAGTACAGAGGGAAGCAAAGCGGCGACGTGGAGCGGAACCCAAAAAGCTGTTCGTAGTCCGGATTGGAGTCTGCAACTCGACTCCATGAAGTCGGAATCGCTAGTAATCGTGGATCAGAATGCCACGGTGAATACGTTCCCGGGCCTTGTACACACCGCCCGTCACACCATGGGAGTGGTTTGCAAAAGAAGTAGCTAGCTTAACCTTCGGGGGGGCGGTTACCACTTTGTGGATCATGACTGGGGTGAAGTCGTAACAAGGTAGCCCTAGGGGAACCTGGGGCTGGATCACCTCCTTACCTAAACGATGAAATTTGTTGTGAGTGTTCACACAGATTGCTTGATAGACGAAGAGCGAAAACAGTAAGTGGGTCTGTAGCTCAGGTGGTTAGAGCGTACGCCTGATAAGCGTAAGGTCGGTGGTTCGAGTCCACTCAGACCCACCAATCTTGTTAATGCTGCGTTGTATCGGTCGTCGTTTACTGATGTAAACGTCCTCCCAATACGCCTTGCCTGAACAAGATTAACCTTACAAGATAACGCAGAGATTTTTGCTTAAATCCAGGCGTGCAACTGACAAGTGAGGGCGCATACAGGAGTATGTAACCGAACGAGGATAGGCCGCACAACGCCGAGTTAAGGAAAAATAGCAAGTTAGAAATGGGGCTATAGCTCAGCTGGGAGAGCGCCTGCTTTGCACGCAGGAGGTCTGCGGTTCGATCCCGCATAGCTCCACCATTTTCATGGTGAGACTGTTTTCGTTTTATGGTCATGGAAATGCCAAAGATAAGTGAACAATTTATCTTTGGCTTTTTTAAGCCCGCTCTTTAACAATTTGGAAAGCTGATAGTAGAGATTAAATAGCAATATTTAATCAAAATGAGTTCTCAAAATACTTCAATCAAGTGTTTTGATATTCATATCAAGGCGAAAGAAAAACCAACGGGTCGTGCATACGGTCTTGGTTGAGGAAACTCATCCGGGTTGTATGGTTAAGCGACTAAGCGTATACGGTGGATGCCTTGGCAGTCAGAGGCGATGAAGGACGTGTTAATCTGCGAAAAGCTGTGGTGAGGTGATAAAAGCCAATTGAGCCACAGATGTCCGAATGGGGGAACCCACTTGCATAAGCAAGTATCTGCATGTGAATCCATAGCATGCAGAGGCGAACCGGGAGAACTGAAACATCTAAGTACCCCGAGGAAAAGAAATCAACCGAGATTCCCCTAGTAGCGGCGAGCGAACGGGGACCAGCCCTTAAGTCATTGGGGTGTTAGTGGAAGGTGTTGGAAAGCACCACGGTACAGGGTGATAGTCCCGTACACGACAACTAACCGATGATGAAAACGAGTAAGGCGACACACGTGGTATGTTGTCTGAAGATGGGGGGACCATCCTCCAAGGCTAAATACTCCTGACTGACCGATAGTGAACCAGTACCGTGAGGGAAAGGCGAAAAGAACCCCTGTGAGGGGAGTGAAATAGAACCTGAAACCGTATACGTACAAGCAGTGGGAGCGGTTTTTGAGACCGTGACTGCGTACCTTTTGTATAATGGGTCAGCGACTTACATTTAGTAGCGAGGTTAAGCGAATAGCGGAGCCGTAGGGAAACCGAGTGTTAACTGCGCGAATAGTTGCTAGGTGTAGACCCGAACCCCGGTGATCTAGCCATGGGCAGGTTGAAGATTGAGTAACATCAATTGGAGGACCGAACACACGTCTGTTGAAAAAGACGGTGATGACCTGTGGCTGGGGGTGAAAGGCCAATCAAACCGGGAGATATCTGGTTCTCCTCGAAAGCTATTTAGGTAGCGCCTCGAGCGAATACCATTGGGGGTAGAGCACTGTTAAGACTAGGGGGTCATCCCGACTTACCAACTCTTTGCAAACTCCGAATACCAATGAGTACTACTCGGGAGACAGACGGCGGGTGCTAACGTCCGTCGTCAAAAGGGAAACAACCCAGACCGTCAGCTAAGGTCCCAAAGTTATTGCTAAGTGGGAAACGATGTGGGAAGGCTTAGACAGCTAGGATGTTGGCTTAGAAGCAGCCATCATTTAAAGAAAGCGTAATAGCTCACTAGTCGAGTCGGCCTGCGCGGAAGATGTAACGGGGCTAAGCAATACACCGAAGCTACGGGTTCATACTATGTATGAGCGGTAGAGGAGCGTTCTGTAAGCGGATGAAGGTGAAGGGGTAACCCACACTGGACGTATCAGAAGTGCGAATGCTGACATGAGTAACGATAATGGGGGTGAAAAACCTCCACGCCGAAAGACCAAGGGTTCCTGTCCAACGTTAATCGGGGCAGGGTGAGTCGACCCCTAAGGCGAGGCCGAAAGGCGTAGTCGATGGGAAACGGGTTAATATTCCCGTACTTCTGCTAACTGCGATGGAGAGACGGAGAAGGCTAGGCCAGCGCGGCGACGGTCGTCCGCGTTTAAGGTTGTAGGTAGTGTGCTTAGGCAAATCCGGGCACATAATACTGAGGGCTGATGACGAGTCACTAAGGTGATGAAGTGGTTAATGCCAAGCTTCCAGGAAAATCTTCTAAGCTTCAGGTTAGCAGGAATCGTACCCCAAACCGACACAGGTGGTCGGGTAGAGAATACCAAGGCGCTTGAGAGAACTCGGCTGAAGGAACTAGGCAAAATGGTACCGTAACTTCGGGAGAAGGTACGCTCTTGTTGGTGATGAGACTTGCTCTCTAAGCTGACGGGAGTCGCAGATACCAGCTGGCTGCAACTGTTTATCAAAAACACAGCACTGTGCGAACTCGCAAGAGGAAGTATACGGTGTGACGCCTGCCCGGTGCCGGAAGGTTAATTGATTGGGTCATCTTCGGAGAAGCTCATGATCGAAGCCCCGGTAAACGGCGGCCGTAACTATAACGGTCCTAAGGTAGCGAAATTCCTTGTCGGGTAAGTTCCGACCTGCACGAATGGCGTAATGATGGCCAGGCTGTCTCCAGCCGAGACTCAGTGAAGTTGAAATTGCGGTGAAGATGCCGTATACCCGCGGCTAGACGGAAAGACCCCGTGAACCTTTACTATAGCTTGGCACTGAACATTGACCCTGCATGTGTAGGATAGGTGGGAGACTAAGAAGTTGGGACGCTAGTCCTGATGGAGTCGACCTTGAAATACCACCCTTGCAGTGTTGATGTTCTAACCTTGGTCCCTTATCGGGATTAGGGACAGTGCCTGGTGGGTAGTTTGACTGGGGCGGTCTCCTCCTAAAGAGTAACGGAGGAGCACGAAGGTTGGCTAAGTACGGTCGGACATCGTACGGTTAGTGTAATGGCACAAGCCAGCTTAACTGCGAGACAGACACGTCGAGCAGGTGCGAAAGCAGGTCATAGTGATCCGGTGGTTCTGAATGGAAGGGCCATCGCTCAACGGATAAAAGGTACTCCGGGGATAACAGGCTGATACCGCCCAAGAGTTCATATCGACGGCGGTGTTTGGCACCTCGATGTCGGCTCATCACATCCTGGGGCTGAAGTCGGTCCCAAGGGTATGGCTGTTCGCCATTTAAAGTGGTACGCGAGCTGGGTTCAGAACGTCGTGAGACAGTTCGGTCCCTATCTGCCGTGGGCGTTGGAAGATTGAGGGGGGTTGCTCCTAGTACGAGAGGACCGGAGTGAACGAACCGCTGGTGTTCGGGTTGTCATGCCAATGGCATTGCCCGGTAGCTATGTTCGGAATTGATAAACGCTGAAAGCATCTAAGCGTGAAGCGAGCCCCAAGATGAGTCTTCCCTTGGACCTTGAGTCCACTGAAGAGCCGTTCGAGACCAGGACGTAGATAGGCAGGGTGTGTAAGCGTTGTGAGGCGTTTAGCTAACCTGTACTAATGACTCGAGAGGCTTAACCATACAACCCAGATGGGTTTTAACCTTGAATGAATATGAATACTTGGTTGAAGTAGAGAACGAACTACTCACAGATAAGGTCGCTTAGCTCAGCTGGGAGAGCACCTGCCTTACAAGCAGGGGGTCACTGGTTCGAACCCAGTAGCGACCACCATTATTTGACAGCTTTCCGGATTGGTTGTTTTTGCGGATATGCGGAAACAACAACAGAATTTGTCTGGTGACAATAGCATTGTGGTCCCACCTGAACCCATTCCGAACTCAGAAGTGAAACACAATCGCGCCGATGGTAGTGTGGGGTCTCCCCATGTGAGAGTAGGTCATCGCCAGACGCCTATTTAGGTTTACCTTTGATAAAAGGTTAAATCAAAACGGCACATATTTGATCGCAGAATAGCGTAAGACGATTAAATTGCAGTTTTTCGCTGATATGGCTCAGTCGGTAGAGCGCATCCTTGGTAAGGATGAGGTCCCCAGTTCGATTCTGGGTATCAGCACCAGATACACTGTCAGTGTGACGGTAAAAGATTTGCTTGGTGACAATAGCATTGTGGTCCCACCTGAACCCATCCCGAACTCAGAAGTGAAACACAATCGCGCCGATGGTAGTGTGGGGTCTCCCCATGTGAGAGTAGGTCATCGCCAAGCGCCAAATAATGCAGAAGCCTCAGCGAAAGCTGGGGCTTTTTGCTTTTTACACTACTTAAGCGTGTAAGTAAGCACTATCCATGTGAATAGTGCTCATATTGCGGTTAGAGAAACTCGTCCAGGATTTTATCCAATATCGGCATATTGGCATCGGGAAACTGATATTGCGGTAATGCCGCAATATCTATCCAGGCAATTTGCTGGCCTTCAACACCGTAGGCTTCACCAGAAAACCCTGTCACCGTCATGATATCAAGCAATACCTGCTTATCTGGGTAGTCATAAGCAAGCTGCATGAAGGGCGCACAGTCAGTGACGGTTAAGCCGACTTCTTCTTGTAGTTCCCGATTAAGCGCTGTTGCCGTATCTTCGCCTGGCTCCACCTTACCGCCGGGAAACTCCCATTTGCCCCCTTGATGAAGGTGACCATGGCGTTTGGCTAAAAGGATCTGCTGACCGCGGATAATTACGCCTACCGCGACGTGAACGCGTTTATTTGTTGCCATATCTTATCAGTCTGGATCTTTGAAAAATTCGACATCCTCGTAACCGAGTTCATCGAGTAGTTGCGGATCAATTTCCGGCTTTACCGGAATGGTATATTTTTCCGAAGCCCATTCACCTAAGTCTATGAGTTTGCAGCGCTCGCTACAGAATGGTCGGAATTCTGCGGCAGAAGACCATTCAACCGGCTTCTGACATGTTGGACATTTAACAACTGTGGGCATTGGAATACGCCTATATTGCGATTCATTTACCCCGCCATGTTAATGATTTCAGCTACAGGTCGCCAGTAAGAATTTTACCGTCTGTTGCGAATGCTTCTGTTGCTCAAACTGGACAAAGTGAATGGCAAAGCGATTGCGATGACCGCTAATGGTCGGATAGCAGCCGTCATTGGCGTTTAACTTAACCCTGACCAGAGACAGTGCTTGCGGACTGCTATCGTGATAAAAGCCTGCATGAGCCACCGCTTCACGGTACTCGCTGCTCGCGCGGGTGAGTTGCATTAGCAGACTAATGGGATGCAACAGACACTGAAAATGTTCTACCCATTGCTGATACTCCTGCTGTCTCTCTGCCCACGGTTTTGCCAGCCAGAAGTGGAGCTGTGGCAGATCAAAGTTGCAGCAGGCTCCATTTAAATTAAGCTTTTGACGCACGGTGGCAATAAAGCGATTTTGCTTCAACTGAACGCCTGGGCGTTCTGGGGTTTGTAGCTGTTCACGCGCCAGTGAAAGTTGCTCCAGAAAAAAATCTGGTGGCTGATTGCTTAGCGCGGCTGCCGCAGATGATGTGTTCAGTTGCAGCAATAAGCGGTCGACATCTTTCAGCAATTCACTACGGAAATCGCAACGTTCAGCCAGTTCACAAAGTGAGAACAGCGGAAAGAAGCAACGATGCTGATGGTCTTCCTGTAAATGCGTATCGAGTTGGCGAGCAAGGTGCTCAAGGCGCAAATAGTTGCGTACTTTCTCATTCAATGGTTGTTCAAATACGAGTTCATTCATGGGATTACTGGGCTTTTTCTGATTGTTTTAAGTATTTATTATGCAGAGCCAGAATCTGAGACTTCAGTGATTCAACATCTCCTTCGTTGGTAATCACATCATTGGCTTTGGCCAACCGTTGTTCACGGCTGATTTGGCTGTCAATAATGTTAATAACCTGCGTTTTGGATACATGATCCCGGTCAATAGTTCGCCGGATTTGTGTATCCCTTCCAATATCTATCACTAAAGTGTGATTTACAAGACATTCGAGTCGATTTTCGAACAATAGCGGCACCACCAATATCGCATACGGAGAGGTTGCCGCTTTAGCTTGCGCTAACATGCGCTGACGGATCATCGGATGCAATAGCTGATTCAGCCACTCACGCTGCTTGGGGTCAGAAAATACCTGTTCGCGTAACAAACTCCGGTTTAAGGTGTCATCAGTATTCAGAATAGTTGTACCGAAATGCTGCACTATCTGCTGTAAACCTTCCGAACCTGGCGCTACCACTTCGCGGGCGACGATATCGGCATCTACAATCGTGACGCCTAACTCTGCAAACTGATTAGCAACAGTGGATTTACCGCTGCCAATACCGCCTGTGAGTCCCACGATATAGTCAGACATCAAAGGCCCCGCAGATACCAGCTAACGATATCATGGCCCCAAAGCAAGGCAATCCAACCCGCGATCACAATATAAGGGCCAAAGGGAATCGGATTATTACGTTGCATGCCTTTAAACAGCATCATTGACAGGCCGATGATGGCACCCACTGCCGATGACAGTAAAATGATCAGCGGTAGCATCTGCCAGCCCAGCCAAGCGCCAAATAGCGCCATTAACTTAAAATCACCGTAACCCATGCCTTCTTTGCCAGTGACCAGTTTAAATAACCAGAACACTGACCAGAGACTGAGATAGCCCGCAATAGCACCAATCACCGCATCGGTTAATGGCACAAATAGGCCAAAGTAGTTCGCTGCTAGCCCTAGCCATAAGAACGGCAGCGTAATCTGATCTGGCAGCAGCATTTCGTCCAGATCAATCCCGGCTAACGCGATTAAGGCAAACGTCAGTACTGCAGACAGCGCGAACTGCCAGGTGGGACCAAAATGCCAGGCGAGCGTCGCAACGAGAACCGCTGCGAGTAATTCAAAGAGTGGATAACGCGGGGAAATGGGTTGTTTGCAATCGGCGCATTTACCCCCTAATAACAGCCAGCCAATAATGGGCAGATTGTGCCAGGGCTTAATCGCAGATTTGCATTTGGGGCAGGTGGAGCCAGGGACAATCAGATTGAATTTTGGTGGAAGATTATCGATGGGTTTCAGCAGCTTTTTTTGATGTAACAGCTTAAACGCATCTGATTGATATTCTTCCAAATAGGCTTCGCATTCCTGCTGCCACTCTCGTTTCAGCATCACGGGGACACGATAGATCACCACATTGATAAAACTGCCAATTACAGCGGCGAAAACAAATGCTAAGCCAATGAACAGCCGGGGAAATTGGCTTAGCGTAGTAATAAACTCAGACATAGTTAATGATTTCTTTTAATTGTTATTTTAAAAAAGACTATAGGAAGTTAGGTTGAGTATGCCTCGAAAGAACACTTAATTAGCCACCAACTACTTTCCCTAGTTGGAAGATGGGCAGATACATACCGACAATGAGACTGCCGACTAGACCACCAAGCACCACCATCATAAGCGGTTCGATGAGACTGGATAAACCATCGACGGCATCGTCCACCTGCATTTCATAAATATTGGCAATTTTATTGAGCATATCGTCCAGTGAGCCAGATTCTTCGCCGATCATCACCATCTGGATCAACATATCGGGGAACAACTTAGTGGTACGCATGGCCACATTCATCTGCATCCCCGCCATCACTTCAGTACGCACATTCATTAGTGCTTTACGGTAAACGGCGTTACCGGCAGCACCAGCGGCTGATTCAAGCCCCTCAATTAACGGTACCCCGGCAGTAAAAGTGGTGGCTAAAGTTCGTGCAAATCGTGCCATGGCGCCTTTATGCAGGATTGGACCAATTAATGGAATCTTTAAAACTGCTTCGTCAATACGATCTCTGAACTTTTGTGAGTTACGATGCGCACGCACAAACAGCCAAATTCCCACAACTATTCCAATAAGAAAGAAATACCAAGAATTTTGTAACCATCTAGAAATGTTGATAATCATTTGAGTGAATGCGGGTAATTCGGCGCCAAAGCTGTTGAATATAGTCTCAAACTGAGGCACTACAAATAACAGCAACAGAGCTGTGACGGCAATAGCGACAACTACCACTGCAGCTGGGTAGAACATTGCTTTTTTGATTTTTGATTTCAGTGCTTCGGATTTTTCTTTATAGGTAGCAATTCGGTCAAATACTAAATCCAAAGCGCCTGAATGCTCCCCGGCAGCCACCAAATCTACGTACAGGTCATCAAAATATTGACGATGAGGTCGTAATGCTTCTGATAAAGGAATGCCCGATTGTACGTCAACTAAAATGGTACCCAACAAGTTGCGCATTTTCGGTTTTTCATGGCCGCGCCCCACTAAATCAATAGAAGTAACTAATGGCACCCCTGCCGCCAGCATTGTGGCAATTTGGCGAGTAACCATGGCGATATCCATGGGTTTGATTTTTTTGTTTTCATTACTAAACAAACCATTGGATTTTTTGACGACGGATTTGGGAATAATGCCTTGGCTTTTCAGCTGGTTTTTTATTTCTGTGGGAGAGGTTCCACGAAGTTCGCCACTGGTTTTTTTGCCGTCACGATTGGTACCTTTCCATTCGAAGGTATAGATGGTGGGCGCTTTCAGTTGTTTTTGCTTTTTGGCAGTTTTGCGGGTCGCAGTTGCTGTAGCCATAATCAAGTTCCTTTGCGCCTAGCTTGTATGAAGAATTATTTTGTAGTTTAGCTTCACTTATCGGTCAGAAACTAGTGACGCGGTTGACTTCGGCAATGCTGGTCACGCCCTCTATTACTTTTAGTAATCCCGATTGCCGTAGATCGCGCATGCCTTGCTCTTTCGCCATCTTAGCAATTTGTAAGGAATTACCGCCTTCCATAATCACCCGGGCGATTTCATCGGACATCTTCATCACTTCATAGATACCGACACGGCCTTTGTAACCGCCAGAACAGTGCTCACAGCCACAAGGCTTGTAAACCGTAAATCCTTGATCGACTTGTTCCTGACTGAATCCCAAATTTAGCAGCTCATGTGCGGGGATCTCTTCAGGTTGCCGACATTCGACGCACAAACGACGCGCTAATCGTTGCGCAATAATCAGATTCACTGAGCTGGCAATGTTATAGCCCGGAACGCCCATATTGACTAAACGAGTCAGGGTTTCTGCAGAGGAGTTAGTATGCAGGGTAGAAAGCACTAGGTGGCCTGTCTGCGCCGCTTTAATGGCGATTTCGGCGGTTTCCAGATCGCGGATTTCCCCGACCATCACTACGTCCGGGTCCTGACGCAGAAATGAACGCAGCGCCGAGGCAAAGGTGAGTCCGGCTTTAATATTGATATGAACCTGGTTGACGCCTTCGAGGTTAATTTCCACCGGGTCTTCAGCGGTAGAAATATTGCGCTCTTCGGTATTGAGAATATTGAGCCCGGTATACAGCGACACGGTTTTCCCGGAACCAGTCGGGCCAGTCACCAAAATCATCCCTTGCGGACGTGACAGCATCTCCAGATAAGCTTGCTTCTGATCTTCTTCATAGCCCAATTTCTCGATACCGAGCTGGGCTGAGGAAGAATCCAAAATACGCATTACAATTTTCTCACCCCAAAGGGTGGGCAGGGTACTGACACGAAAATCGATGCTTTTATTGCGGGACAGCTTCATCTTGATGCGGCCATCCTGTGGCACCCGACGTTCAGCGATATCCAGCTTGGACATCACTTTTAAGCGTGCAGAAATTCTTGAGGCCAAGTTAATGGGAGGCGCCGACATTTCATGTAAAATGCCATCAATACGAAAGCGGATGCGGTATTTCTTTTCGTAAGGTTCGAAATGCAAATCTGACGCTCCCTTACGAATGGCATCAGTTAAAATTTTATTAATATAGATAACAATTGGGGCATCATCAGCGGCTTCTGTAGGGTCATCTAGGCGATTCTCTGCATCAGCGACTTCAATTCCAGCCAAGGCATTTTCATCAATGCCACTGAGATCTAACGCGCTAATATCTTCTTCCAGCACTTTATCCAGCGCTTTGGCTAGTTTGTCTTCCTCTACCAGAATGGCTTCGGCATGCAGTCCGGCACTGAATTGGAAGTCTTCTAAAGCTGCAATATTGGTGGGGTCAGAGGTCGCAATATACAGGCGGTTACCGCGTTTAAATAGCGGCAAACAGCGATGCTTATCGATGAGTTTTCGGTTTAAAAACTCTTCCGGAATGCTGCTGATGTCGAACTCAGCCAAGTCCAGTAAAGGTGTGCCGTACTCTTCATAGCAGAGTTCGGCAATCGTACGAGCCGACAACAGTCTACTGGCCACCAAGGTGGTGACCAGTGACTGTTTGCCTTTTCGGGATTGCGCTACAGCCTCCGCGAGTCTGATTTCATCCAGTAGACCCTTACGTATAAAGAGAGTCGATAATCCTAAATGGAGACCAGTAGTTGGCATGGGGCTATATCGTTTCTTAGATTATGAAGCTACTTATAAACCAGCACCTTTTTTACACAATGCATCATCTGTTGAGACGACGCCGGTTGGTGTATATGTAACACCACCATTAGCATCAAAAGCAGCTGCTAATTTACATTTAGAACCAGCGTAGGCTAAAGAAACAGGAGTATTTAGCACAACAGTGGTGGGGTTAAGTGTTAACTTAGTGTTCTTTGCTACTTCTGCAGGGATATCTGTACAACCAATATCTGTTTGAATACAAGTTTGGATTTTCTGGGCGAAAGCACTAACTGCATTCATAGAAGCACTGCCATCAGCTTGAGTCACATAATCTTTATAAGCAGGCAGCGCGATAGCAGCCAAAATACCGATGATGGCAACGACGATCATCAATTCAATCAGGGTGAAGCCCTTAGTGTTGCGTTTCATACCTTTCATATCTCTCTCCGTTTAAAAACTGTTGCGGCATTACTGATGGTAGTGCGGCAGAGTTCCTTCTCATTTGGTCCTCGTCGAGGGTTCAAAAGAACTCCCGACCAGAAAACGCGAGACACGGAACACGGCATGCGTTACCTGTGTTAACTCTATTACTAATGCTAAACAAGCCTAAATTCAACCGGAATTCAGTTTGTTCAACATCCTCAGCGACCCCGTACACTAACGAGCTCATCGGCCGTTTTTGTGCACCGCCTTGTTGTGTCATCGATATCATACGCGTAGATATCGGTGACAACCAGTATCAGGTTAATCTCAGTTTCTGCCTACAGCAGCAAAATTTGTTGTTGAGTGTCACTATTGCCGTTATGTCAGGGCGCTATGCCCCAACGATGATGAGATTAATCCAGAAAATATGACATAAATGTTAAAATTGTAAAAATTAAAACAGCTGTAAATTTTACTGAATTTACTCTCGCCTACGGGCTGTAGGCCATAACGGCCATCTCGCCACGCCTAAAAGTTAGTACATTGTGAATCGAATGAAAATGCCTAAATCACATTTTTTTCGCATTTTTAATGGATTTTCCGTGAGTTGTGAGCCTTATTACAGTCGCATTACTGTCGTTAATTTGGCAGCGGCTGCGATAGCGTCAACCATGCTGCAAACGTCAAAAAAACTATGTTAACAAAATATCAGTTTGGATCGTTCTGAGGGGCGCTTTATCACGATTTACGAACCGCAAAATGACAATAAAAGTGATATTTTATGAATAATTTCAACAAAGACCGGGATTATTGCTGACTGACAATCCGGCGCATTTGTAAAACTATTCATTAACAATTGGCTTAACCTTTAAATCGCATGGATAGATCCAGTGCGCGCACATGTTTTGTCAACGCGCCGACAGAAATATAATCAACGCCGGTATTAGCAAAGGTAGTAATTGTTTCCAGTGTGACATTGCCGGAAACTTCGAGTTTGGCGCCTTTTTGCTGCTCAAGGTACTGTTTATTAAGTTCCACCGCGGCCAACATGTCGGTGATATTAAAATTATCCAGCATGATAATGTCGGCTTCGGCATCTAATGCTTGTCGTAATTCATCCAGATTTTCCACTTCGACTTCGACGGGTTTATCTGGCCGCAAGGCTCTGGCGGCATTAATGGCTTTAGCGATGCCACCACAAGCGAGAATGTGGTTCTCTTTAATTAAAAACGCATCGAACAGACCAATACGGTGATTTTTACCGCCGCCACAGGTGACGGCATATTTTTGGGCGGTGCGCAGGCCGGGAAGGGTTTTGCGCGTATCCAGCAACTGACATGAGGTGCCGGCGAGTTTATCACTGTAGATTTTGGTCAAGGTGGCGACACCTGACAGCGTCTGGATAAAGTTCATTGCCGTGCGCTCGCCCGTCAATAAGCTGCGGGCTGGGCCAGAAAGGTCGCAAAGTTTCTGATTCGGCACCAGCAAATCGCCGTCATCTACATGCCAGTGCAGCGCCACATTACCGCCCAGTTGATAGAATACCTGTTCGGCCCAGGCTTTGCCGCAAAACACCCCTTCTTCGCGGGTGATCAACACGGCTTCACCATGTTGGTCCTCTGGGATTAACAGTGCAGTGATATCACCTTCACTGGCATTGAGGTGGCCTAAATCCTCATCAAGAGCCGCTTTAACACTGACGCAAATGTCATTTTCCAGCATTTAACTGTCCTGAGATTAACTTGCTGAGCCTAGTAGCAAGATTAGCATATTGGGCAGTCTTAGCGCAGCTGTGTGTTGTAGACGCATGGGCATTTGCGGCGCTGAAGAATACTGGTAAAGTATTGAACAGCATTAATTTACTGCTACTGAACAAGGTTTGCACAGCGTGGACAGATATTGGTTTGAAGGCTGGTACCGCGACGCGCGGAAGTGTCCGTCACCTCATTTTAATGCGCGGCCCACCAACGAAGTGAGTTTGCTGGTGATTCACAACATCAGTTTGCCCGCCGGTTGTTTTGGCTTGCCTTATATTGAGCAGTTATTTCTGGGAACGCTGGACTGTCATGCCGATGCGAGCTTTGCGGAGCTACAGGGACTTGAAGTATCGGCGCACTTTCTGATCCGTCGTGACGGTGAAATCGTGCAGTTTGTCTCTTGTGACGAACGAGCCTGGCACGCCGGAGTCTCGAGTTTTGACGGACGCATTGGCTGTAATGATTTCGCGGTGGGGATTGAGCTTGAGGGCACAGATACTTCCGGCTATACCGATATTCAGTACCAACAATTACAGCAGCTTACCCGTGAATTGATGACAATTTATCCTATGATTGTCAAAGCGCGGATTGTCGGTCACTGCGATATTGCGCCGGGTCGCAAGACCGATCCGGGGCCAGGATTTGACTGGCAGCGATATTTGGCGGTGGTTTAACGGCGTTTTACGGTCATGGCCGAAATGTTGAGTACCAAGTTGTGACGTGAACGATACCTTTTCCAGCTCACGCAATAAGAAATTTCCTTTCCTGCCTATAACGCAGGATCGAAACTGGAGAGAAACATGGCTCTGTTTTCCCTGTTGGTCGCCATCATTATTGAGCGACTCAAGTTATTGCCGGGTGCCTTGCAGCTGGATAACGGTTTGCACTGGTATCAAAAGCATCTTTTTGCGGGCAATCTACTGCACTCATTGCCGGGGATGTTACTGGCATTATTGTTGCCCGCTGTATCGGTGGCGGTGCTGCTGTGGGTCGTTAATGGTTGGTTTTTCGGCTTGCCGACGCTGATGGTTTGGGTGGTATTTGGCATGGTGTGTTTTTCACACCAAAGGCAACGCGCGGTATTTAAGCGATATATGCAGGCTGCCTGTCGTGGTGATGTCGAAGCTTGCTATTTATATGCAGGTGAACTGGATTGCACCGACTGTGTGGATGCCGTTAGCGAAAAAGAACTGGGTGCCAGAGTCGGACAGATGGCCGCCTGGATTAATTATCGTTATTACGCCGCCGTCGCCTTGTTTTTAATAGTGTTTGGACCAGTAGGGGTAGTGTTTTACTGTACCGTACGTTTCTTTGCTGAAGAGCGGAAACGTCACGATGCTGACTGGCCGTTACTGCCGGGGCTGCTCTATGTGTTGGACTGGTTGCCCGCAAGACTGGTGGCACTCGGGTTTGTTTTCAGTGGTCAGTTTTCTTCCGGTTTTAGCCGGTGGCGTGAGTTAGCCTTCGATTGGCGCTGTAAACCCCGCAGCATTATTACCGGCGTTGCTGTGGCGGCGGAGGTGATGCCGGAAGCAACGTTAGCCCCTATCTGTGTGCGTTCCACGATAGCGTTGCTGGCGCTCAGTAAGCGTAATTTTGTGCTGCTGTTGACTATCTTGTCATTGCTAACCATTTTTGGTTGGGTCAGATAAGGTGTTCAGGTGCGGCTGATAAGGCGCTAATCATTGGCGTGCAGTGTCGTGAAAGACTTTTGCTGGTTTTTGTGGCGCTGATGCTGGTTTTGGCTGGCGGCAGACTATAATGTAGGCCGATACTCTGCTGATAATTGTCAGTAATAATGAAAATAATCGCGGATAGGCCATTAGACTTTAGGCTAATGGCTACCTTCCAAAACCTTGTTGTTTAGGGGATGCTCACATATTGTGGGTTTAATTGACGTAGATCACTATCTAGACAATAAAATTGTGATTTGTTAAAGTGCGCTCACCCGGAGGAATTGGTAAGACCAATTTACAAAATGGAGCTGAGTGCCCGTTATGGCTTATAGCAAAATCAGTCAGCCAAAAATTTCTGACGTTATCATGAATCAACTGGAGCAGATGATTCTTGAAGGCAGCTTGAAGCCTGGTCAAAAACTCCCTCCTGAACGTGAACTGGCATTGCAGTTCGAAGTTTCCCGCCCTTCTTTAAGGGAAGCCATCCAGAAGCTTGAAGCTAAAGGGTTGTTGCTGCGCCGCCAGGGTGGTGGCACCTATGTGAAGCAGCAATTGTGGCAAAGCCTGTCTGACCCAATTGTGGAATTGATGCAACACGACAGTGAAAGCCAATATGACTTGCTGGAGTTTCGTCATGCTACCGAAGGGATGATGGCTTATTTCGCCGCGCTGCGGGGTACTGATACGGATATGCAGAATCTGCAAGATTGTATCGACCGCGTGGAAAGTGCATCGGGGATTACTGAACAAGCCAGTGCGATTGTCGATTTCTACCGGACAGTGGCAGAAGCTTCGCATAACATGGCGATGCTGCATCTGGTACTGAGTTTAACAGCTGTGCTGCACAAAAATGTAGCCGAAAACCTAGAGCTTCTGAGCCGACGCGAAGAAGCCACCCACAAGGCTAACGAGCACCGGCGGGCTTTGCTTGCCGCGATCGTTCGTCGCGATCCTGAAGCCGCACGTGAAGCATCCAACGAACACTTGAGCTATATAGAGGAAGTCATGTTGTCGGTAAGGGAAGAAGACAGTCGGTTGCAGCGTAGCCTGCGCCGTTTGAAGAGCGGTGTGTAATCCGGGCGTTTTGGGCGCCGAGGACATCGCAATCACAACTTTTACAATGTATAGATAAGGACAGTGTCATGTCTGAAAATATGCTACAAGACTTGGATCCATTAGAGACTCAGGAGTGGCTGGATGCCCTGCAAGCAGTATTAGAGCAGGAAGGGCCGGAACGTGCTCATTATCTGCTGGAAAAGCTGATCGACAAGGCTCGTCGTAACGGTACTTATCTGCCGTACTCTGCAACAACTGCATACGTCAATACCATTCCTGCTGGTCAGGAACCGCAGATGCCAGGTGATCAGGGGCTGGAACGTCGTATTCGTGCGATTATCCGCTGGAACGCTTTGGCGATGGTGCTGCGGGGTTCCAAAAAGGATCTGGAGCTTGGTGGTCATATTTCCAGTTTTGCCTCTAGTGCCACTATCTATGACGTGTGTTTCAACCATTTCTTCCGTGCGCCTAACGCCAAAGACGGCGGTGATTTGGTGTACTTCCAGGGGCACATTGCGCCAGGGATTTATTCCCGTTCATTCCTCGAAGGTCGTCTGACTGAAGATCAACTGGCAAATTTCCGTCAGGAAGTGGATGGCAAAGGCCTGTCTTCTTATCCACACCCTAAACTGATGTCGGACTACTGGCAGTTCCCTACCGTATCGATGGGCTTGGGTCCAATTCAGGCGATTTATCAGGCACGTTTCCTGAAGTATTTGACTGACCGCGGCATTAAAGATTGTTCAGAACAGACCGTGTACTGCTTCCTCGGCGATGGCGAAGTGGATGAGCCAGAAGCCTTGGGTGCCATTGGTCTGGCCGCGCGTGAAGAGTTGGACAATCTGGTATTTATCATCAACTGTAACCTGCAGCGTCTGGACGGTCCGGTCCGTGGTAACGGCAAGATTATTCAGGAACTGGAAGGGGAATTCCGCGGCGCTGGCTGGGAAGTGGTCAAGGTGATCTGGGGCCGCTACTGGGATCCGCTGTTAGCTCGCGATACCAGTGGTAAGTTGCTGCAGTTGATGGAAGAAACCGTTGACGGTGAATACCAGAACTGTAAAGCCAAAGGAGGTGCCTGGACGCGCGAACACTTCTTTGGCAAGTACCCTGAGACTGCCGAGATGGTTGCCAACATGTCTGATGATGACATCTGGCGTCTGAACCGTGGTGGTCATGATCCGGTGAAGATTTATGCGGCGTTGCAGCACGCCAAGAATACCAAAGGTCGCCCAACTGTGATTCTGGCCAAGACCGTAAAAGGTTATGGTCTGGGTGATGCCGGTGAAGGTAAAAATATCGCGCACAACGTGAAGAAAATGGATATCGAATCTATCCGTTACTTCCGTGATCGTTTCAATATCCCAATTCCTGATGACAAACTGGATGAAGTCCCTTTCTACCATCCAGGTCCAGATTCAGAAGAAGTGAAATACCTCAAGGCTCGTCGTGAAGCTTTAGGCGGCTATCTGCCTTCTCGTCGTCAGAAGTTCACTGAAGATCTTGATGTGCCATCATTGAAGATTTTTGACGCCGTACTGAAAGGCTCTAATGGTCGCGAAATCTCCACTACCATGGCGTTTGTGCGGGTGCTGACCGCGTTGCTGAAAGACAAAGGTGTCGGCAAAAATATCGTGCCGATCATTCCTGATGAAGCCCGTACCTTTGGTATGGAAGGTCTGTTCCGCCAGGTTGGGATTTATGCTCATGAAGGGCAGAAATACGTGCCTCAGGATAAAGACCAGGTGGCTTACTACCGTGAAGATAAGTCTGGCCAGGTATTGCAGGAAGGGATTAACGAACTCGGCGCGATGGCATCCTGGGTTTCTGCGGCGACCAGTTATTCCGTTAACGATTCACCGATGATCCCGTTCTACATCTACTACTCCATGTTCGGTTTCCAGCGTATCGGCGATCTGGCCTGGGCGGCAGGTGACCTGCGTGCTCGTGGTTTCCTGGTCGGCGGTACTTCAGGTCGTACAACGCTGAACGGTGAAGGTTTGCAGCATCAGGACGGTCACAGCCATATCCTGGCGAACACCATCCCAAGTTGTATCAGTTATGATCCGACTTACGGCTATGAAATTGCCGTGATTGTTCAAGATGGTATCCGCCGTATGTATGGCGAAAATCAGGAAGATATCTTCTACTACCTGACCACCATGAACGAAAACTACGTGCAGCCGGAAATGCCAGAAGGCGTGGAAGAAGGCATTGTAAAAGGTATCTACAAACTGGAAAGTGTTGCTGGCTCCGGCAAAGGTAACGTGCAGCTGATGGGCTGTGGCACTATTCTGGAACAGGTACGTAAAGCGGCTCAGGCGTTGGCAAAAGATTACGGTATCAGTGCTGATGTGTTCAGCGTTACCAGCTTCAATGAACTGGCGCGTGAAGGTCAGGATTGTGAACGCTGGAATATGCTGCATCCAACTGAAACGCCAAAAGTGCCATACGTTGCTAAAGTGTTGTCCAAGGATGCACCGGCAATTGCGGCCAGTGATTATATGAAGCTTTACGGTGAACAGTTACGGGCGTTTGTACCAACGGATTACAAAGTATTGGGTACCGATGGTTTCGGGCGTAGCGATAGCCGCGCTAATCTGCGCCACCACTTTGAAGTGGATGCCACTTACATTGTGATTGCAGCGCTGAAATCCTTGGTGGATCGTGGCGAATTGCCAGTTGATGTGTTGACTAAAGCAATCGCTGAATACGGTATCGATACCGATAAGATCAACCCACTGTTCGCGTAAGAGGGAAACAGAATGGCAGATTTAAAAGAAGTACTGGTGCCCGATATCGGCGGTGACGAGGTGCAGGTGATTGAGATCTGTGCCAGCGTAGGCGACAGCCTGGCTGCTGAAGACGCCATTATTACCGTTGAGAGTGATAAAGCGACGATGGATATCCCGGCACCATTTGCCGGGGTACTGCAAGCGCTGAAAGTAGCGGTGGGCGATAAAGTCTCTGAAGGTACCTTGATTGCGTTGTTGGCGGCTGAAGGTGCTGCTACGGCACCACAAGCGGCAAAAGCAGAAGCTCCGAAAGTTGAGCCGGTTAAAGCCGAAGCGCCTAAAGCAGCAGCTGTTGCTACCGCCCCAGTCGTTGCGGCGGCGAGTCAGGTGATTGAAGTAACCGTACCTGATATTGGCGATGCTAAAGATGTCGACGTGATTGAAGTGCTGGTGAAAGAAGGCGATAGCATCGAAGCCGATGCCGGTCTGATCACACTGGAAACTGACAAAGCCACAATGGACGTACCGGCACCGCAGGCGGGTGTGGTGAAATCACTCAAAATCAAAGTCGGTGACAAGGTTTCTGAAGGTTCCTTGATCCTGTTATTGGAAGTTGCTGGCGGCGCCGCTGCTGCCCCAGCGCCAGTCGCTGCAGAACCTGCGCCTGTTGCCGCACCTGTTGCTCCAGTAGCTGCACCAGTGGCAGCCGCTCCAGCCGTTGCTTCCATACAGGAAATTAAAGTACCCGATATCGGCGGTTCTACCGATGTTGATGTCATAGAATTGCTGGTCGCTGTTGGCGATATCGTCAGCGTAGACCAGGGGCTGATTACCCTGGAAAGCGATAAAGCGACCATGGAAGTACCCGCACCAGTTGCAGGCAAGGTGACTGAGCTGATCGTCAAGGTCGGAGATAAAGTTTCTGAAGGCAGTATCATTGCCAAGGTGGAAGTGCAGGGAGTGGCCGTTGCCGCTTCAGCCCCAGCCCCACAGGCAGAAACACCTGCACCAGCACCAACTGCAGCTCCGGTGGCCGCGGCGCAACCAAGTCGCCCACCCGTACCGTATCATCCAAGTGCTGGCGTACAGCCAAGCACCGGCGTTGTGTTTGCCTCGCCATCAGTGCGCCGTTTAGCGCGTGAGTTTGGTGTGGACTTGAGCCTGGTCAAAGGTTCTGGTCGCAAAGGTCGCATCCAGAAAGAAGATGTTCAGGCCTATGTCCGCTATGAACTGTCACGACCCAAAGCCTCGGCTGCGACAGCCGTCGGTGGCGGTAATGGTCTGCAAGTGATTGATGCGCCTAAAGTCGATTTCAGTAAGTTTGGTGAAGTGGTCGCAGTGCCGCTGACGCGTATTCAGAAAATCTCTGGTCCGAATCTGCATCGTAACTGGGTCACAATCCCTCATGTTACCCAATTCGACGAAGCTGATATCACCGAGCTGGAAGCTTTCCGTAAACAGCAGAACGAACTGGCTGCCAAGAAAAAGCAGAACATCAAGTTCACCCCGCTGGTGTTTATGATGAAAGCCGTAGCGAAAGCCTTGAAGGATTTTCCGACATTCAACTCCAGTCTGAGCCCGGATGGCGAATCCCTGATCCAGAAAAAGTACTACCACATTGGCGTAGCAGTCGATACGCCTAATGGTCTGGTGGTGCCGGTATTCCGCGACGTGGATAAGAAAGGCATCGTGGAACTGAGTCAGGAATTGGCGGACATCTCTGCTAAGGCCCGTGATGGCAAACTGAAAGCGGCAGATATGCAGGGCAGCTGTTTCACTATCTCCAGTCTGGGTGGTATTGGTGGTACTGCATTTACCCCAATCGTTAACTATCCGGATGTCGCAATTCTCGGCGTGTCTAAGTCTGAGTTTAAGCCGAGGTGGAATGGTAAAGAGTTCATTCCGCGCCTGATGTGTCCGTTATCTTTGTCATACGATCACCGGGTGATTGACGGAGCACTGGCCGCGCGTTTCAGCGTAACGCTGTCAAGCTACCTGTCTGACATTCGGACATTAATTATGTAATCACTAAGGCTGACCAATTGGGTCAGCCTTACGTTTTATTGTGGCCACGGTCATCTAAAGGTTAAAATGCAGCCACTTTCATGACGGTAAAGTGGTTGAAGGCTCCAAGGTTGGGCTGGCCGTCCCGACGGACTGAAACAAATCAGAGGAAAAAATGAGTAACGAAATCAAAACACAGGTTGTGGTATTAGGTGCCGGCCCCGCAGGCTATTCAGCCGCTTTCCGTGCAGCGGATCTGGGTCTGGAAACAGTGATTGTTGAACGTTACAGCACTCTTGGCGGTGTTTGCCTGAATGTGGGTTGTATCCCTTCCAAAGCCTTGCTGCATGTTGCCAAAGTGATTGAAGAAGCCAAACACATGGCAGCTAACGGTGTCACTTTCGGCGAACCACAGATCGATATCGATAAATTGCGTGCATTTAAAGAAAAAGTGATTAGTCAGCTGACCGGTGGTCTGGGCGGCATGTCTAAGATGCGCAAAGTGAAGGTGGTTAACGGTTTCGGTAAATTTGCTGGTCCTAACAGCATTGAAGTGACTGCTGAAGATGGTAGCAAGACTACGGTTAACTTTGACAACGCCATTATTGCTGCGGGTAGCCGTCCGATCCAATTGCCATTCATTCCTCATGAAGATCCTCGGATTTGGGACTCTACTGATGCTCTGGCATTGAAAGAAGTGCCTAACAAACTGCTGGTAATGGGTGGTGGGATTATCGGTCTGGAAATGGGGACTGTGTACTCTGCTCTGGGTAGCGATATCGAAGTGGTGGAAATGTTCGATCAGGTGATCCCTGCCGCTGACAAAGATATTGTGAAAAACTTCACCAAGCAGATCAGTAAGAAATTCAAGCTGATGCTGGAAACCAAAGTGACAGCTGTCGAAGCCAAAGATGATGGCATTTATGTCACTATGGAAGGCAAGTCTGCACCTGCTGAACCCGTGCGCTATGATGCCGTGCTGGTGGCCATCGGTCGTACCCCTAACGGTAAGCTGATTGATGCTGACAAAGCTGGCGTGAAGATCGATGAACGTGGTTTTATCAATGTTGATAAGCAGATGCGTACCAATGTGCCACACATCTTCGCAGTGGGTGACATCGTCGGTCAGCCAATGCTGGCGCACAAAGGCGTGCATGAAGGCCATGTGGCGGCAGAAGTGATCTCTGGTCTGAAACACTTCTTCGATCCGAAAGTGATCCCCTCTATCGCCTACACCGATCCAGAAGTGGCGTGGGTAGGTGTGACTGAAAAGCAGGCAAAAGAACAAGGTATTGCATACGAAACTGCAGTATTCCCATGGGCTGCCAGCGGTCGTGCGATTGCGTCAGAAGCTAGCGAAGGGATGACCAAGCTGATTTTTGATAAAGATACTCACCGTATCATTGGTGGTGCACTGGTTGGGGTAAATGCCGGTGAACTGCTGGGCGAAATCGGGTTGGCCGTGGAAATGGGTTGTGATGCAGAAGATATCGCGCTGACTATCCATGCACATCCAACACTGCATGAATCTATTGGTCTGGCTGCGGAAATCTACGAAGGTTCTATTACTGACCTGCCTAATCCTAAGGCGAAAAAGAACAAGTAATCGCTGAGTTGAGCGATTAACCTAAAGCCCAGACCTCCATCTGGGCTTTTTTTATGTGTAAAGGTGATTGACGAAAGTATCGGCTGTATATGTAAATAAAATGTGTTTATATGGTATCGTCCCAGTCAGAGCCTGGTTTTTTAATCTAAGTGGCCGTTGTTGTCAGGAATGAACAGACAGATATTTGCAATAGTGGTATGCGTTATTTACCTGTTACTGGGTAGCTCCTGCGCTATTGCCGGTGAGTTAGTGCAGCGCGTATTTTCTGCCAGAGATGGTCTGGGAAATTCTGCCATTCAGGATATGACCACGGACGACTACGGGTTTATTTGGCTGGCGACCGAGCAGGGCTTGTATCGTGTCAGTAATAACGTGGTGCGGCGCGTTGATAAATCTGCAACTAATTCCCGCCTGGATGAAGAGTACTTTCTGTTAGTCGCTAAAGTCGATCATCAATATCTGCTGACGGTGACTGAACGTAATACCTACCTATACAACATTCACAACAATTCGTTTCGCCGTTTCGGCTCACCAACGTTTTTTCCCGATTTTGATGGTAGCGCCCTAAGAGCTACGGCGCCGTTACCAAACGGCGATCTGCTGTTGCTCTCGGCGCAGGGCAAAGTCTGGCGGCTTTCAAAAGATGTTCAACAACTACGCGAGCTGTTTAGTCTTCCGAAAATGACAGATGGCAGTTGGAACCGCATGTTGTTACTAAGTGATGGTCGTTTAGTGTTGGGTAACACTCAGCACCTGTGGCTATACGATCAGCAGGGCAACGCATTAGCGTCATTGCCATGGAAACGTGCATCCGGCAGTGTTTACAGCTTGTATCAGGACAGCCAAAACCGCGTATGGATTTCCGGCGGTGACGGTTTATACCAGTTGGATCTCGAAACACTAAAGATTGCTATCGTGCCGCAAATACCATACTTGTGCCGCATGGTGGCTGAGGATGAAAAAGGTAATCTGTGGGTCGTTATCCGCGGTGGACTGCTGAAATATTTCCCCAATGAACACCGGATTATTTCCTATAAAGATCAACTGAAGCAACGCGCTGGGATCGACAGCCCGAATGCGCTGTTAATTGATCGACATGGACTGGTATGGGTTGCCGGAACCGGGAATCCGTTGGCGATTCTGGCAGAGAAACCTGATTTTTTGTTGGACAGTATCAGTAATGATCCCCCGTATAAATTGAATATTGATACGGTGTGGTCCATCGCCGCCGATGATAGCTCGCTCTGGCTTGGCAGTAACGGAGCGTTATATCAGGTCAATCTCACCAGCAAAATCTCGGATCGCTACGGAATCGAAGGGATGGACCCGAGTGATAGCATCTATCGCATCGATGCGATAGATGCAGCACATTGGCTGTTATCGACGACCAATGGCTTGTATATCTTCGATAAAGTTGCCCATAAAGGGACTCGACTAGTTACCACTGAGGCTCCAGCGGGGGTGCTTGCTCATAAAGGCATATATAACGTGCTGCATGAAGGTAAAAATTGGTGGCTCGGGACAAATTATGGGCTGTATCACTGGGTACAAGGGGGGGATATTGAACGTATCCACCTCCCAGGCGTAGACACTGACCAAGAGCGTCTCGTGGTCTTTGGTTTATATCGAGACTGGCAACATCGCTTGTGGGTGGGTGGTGACAAATTCTTAGGATATTTCGATAGCACTGAAGTTTTTCATCGGATAGAAAGCGTCAATAGTGACGTGTTAAAGAAATCGATGATCAATCAGATACTGCAAGTGAGCGATGATACCTTCTGGCTCGGCACGCGCAGTCTCGGTATGCAGGCATTGAATATTAAAACCTCGGAGATCCACAGTCTGACCGACCAATGGCAGGTCGAGTGTGATGGTGTGTATTTCCTGGAAGATACCAAAGATTTTAGAGTGGTGGGCTGTCCGAAAAAAATCATCCGGCAGAATAAGCACAACGGCGAATTATTGGTTCTGGGTTATACCGATGGCTTGATCGCACCGGAGCTTAACGAAGGTGCCATCTATTATGATGCGGCCAAAGGGTTGTATGTCGGAACTCCGGAAGGGGTGATGTTACTGGATGTCCCCCATATGAAAAACCGTATTGCTGATCTCGGTGTCGTGTTGGAGTCAGTGTCGGTTTATTTTGAAAATAGCACTATGGTCAGTATTGTGCCCCATCCGGGGATGCAGATAGCACCAGGTGCTAAGCTCATCAGTTTTCAGTTATCCAACAGCAATTATCTGGGGGATGCCGCCACCAGCATTAAATATCGTCTGCGTGAGCCGGGAAGAAATCAAACGCCGAATTATTTGCTGTTAGAAAATCAGTCTCAAATCAACCTGGCGGGGCTGAAAGGTGGCACCTATAACCTCGAGGTGGTGGGGCAGGTCAATGGCGTCTGGAACAAAACCCCGGTGGTGTTCCCATTTGAAGTGCGGATCCACTGGTGGGAAAGCAACTGGTTCCGTGCGTTGTGGATGCTGTCGCTGTTAGCCGCATTGATAGGCATCATTATCTACCGCCATCGGCAGGTATTGCGTTTCCGTGAGATTAACCACGCGTTAACCGAGAGTGATGACCGTCTACGGCAATCGTTGCGCGGCAGTGATTCCGATCTCTGGGAATGGTACCGGCAAGATAATCTATTCTATCTGGATAATCATGGCGATGTGCTAGGCATGAATAGCGACCAACTGACGGTGAAGTTTGGTGGTTTTCCAATGCACCCGGATGATCGGCCACGCGTGGAACAGCAATGGCAGCAAGTGCTGAATGGTAACTTGGCGAGCTTTGATGCGGAATACCGCTATAAACGTAGCGATGGGCATTGGGGCTGGATAAAAGTGCGCGGGCGTCCGGTGAACTGGGATCCAGAAACCGGCGCCATATTAAAAATTGCCGGTATTTATAGCGAAGTGACTACCGCTAAACGGCTGGAAAGCGAGGTCAGCCTGTTGGCGCGCGCCTTTGAAAACACCTCTGAAGGGGTGTTAATTCTGGATGCCAACGAGTTCATTGAGGTGGCGAATCGCGCAGCAGAAGAGTTGGTAGGGATCAGCCGTCAGGAGATGACCGGTAAGCAGGTCGGGGAAGTCATGTGTTCCGGCGACGGTAAAGCGGCGCATGTGGCTCCATTGCTGGAGGGGCGCAGTTCCTGGACTGGCGAGCGCGAGTTGATGAGCCGCAATCGCAGCAGTTTCCCGGTGTGGCTGAATGTCTCGGCGATGAAGGACAATTTTCAGCAGTTACGTCATTATGTTATTGTCTTTTCAGATATTACCGAACGAAAACAGTCAGAGGCCGAGCTTAGAAAGCTGGCGAATTATGACGTCCTGACGGGCTTACCTAACCGCAGTCTGTTTGCGGTGCGCTTGGAGCAGGCGATAACGCGAGCCAGTAAGGATAACGGCAAGTTAGCGCTGCTGTTCCTCGACTTGGACCGTTTCAAGCAAGTAAATGATTACTATGGCCACAGCATGGGTGACGCCTTGCTGGTGGAGGCTGCTAACCGCTTACAGTCGGTGCTGGATGAAGGTCAACTGCTGTGCCGGTTTGGGGGGGATGAATTTGTCATTCTGGTGAATTCTGGGGATGTCGATTTAATCAACCGTCTGTGTGATCGCTTATTGTCGCAAATTGCCCAACCGTTTAGGTTATTTGGCCGCGAATTCTTTGTTTCAACCAGTATCGGTATCAGTATCTGGCCCGATGATACTGAGCAGCCCGAAAACCTGATTAAAAACGCCGATCAAGCCATGTATCACGCCAAAGATTCTGGTCGCGGTAATTTCCAGTACTACTCCCGGGAACGTAACGCTGAGGCGCTGTACCACATGCGCTTAGAAGGCGACTTACGGCGAGCCATCGAGCAGGATGAATTTGAACTCTGGTATCAGGGGCAATTTGACCTGCTGCAGGATGACCGCTGTATCGGGGCAGAAGCACTATTGCGTTGGCGGCATCCTCAGGATGGCTTTGTGCCGCCGGATATCTTCATTAAAGTGGCGGAGAGTTGCGGCCTGATCATTGATATTGATCGTTGGGTGATGCACCGCGCTTGTCTCGATGGCGCGCGTTTATGTCAGCAGTTTAGCAATCTCAATTTCAGCATCTCAGTCAACGTCAGTGCGGTACATTTTCGGCAACCCGATTTCATCGAGTTTGTGCTAGACACCTTGCAGCAAACTGGCATGCCGGCGAATCGTCTGACGCTGGAGATTACCGAAGGGGTGTTGATGAAAGAGCTGCACATTGCAAAGCAGCATCTGAGGCGTCTGCGTAAACATAACATTGAAGTCGCGATTGATGATTTTGGTACCGGTTACTCTTCGTTGGCCTATCTGCGTAACTTCCAGGTTAATGCGTTGAAGATCGATCGCTCCTTCCTGTTGGACATTGCCACTAATTCCGCGGACCAGGCCATTGTGAGCAGTATTATCGAACTGGCCCGTAACCTGAAGCTGAGCGTCGTTGCTGAGGGCGTTGAAACCAAAGAGCAACTGGAACAGGTGTTCAGCCGTGGTTGTTATGTGATTCAGGGGTACTATTTTGCCAAGCCGGCGCCGCTCGAGATGTTGGAGCAGCAATTGTTGCAATATCAACCAGTGCAATAATATCGCTGTGTTGTAGATTCTTTTTACCCGGGCTTCTCTGTTAAGATATGCCGGTCATTTGCTGAACAGAATCCGTGCCATCATGTCATCATTTTTTCCCCGTCTGCTCACCCTGTTTGCGCTTTGCTGTGCTTTTGCTGCGGCGGCGTCAGACCGTCCAAAAATTGGTTTGGTGCTCAGTGGTGGGGGCGCTAAAGGGGCCGCACACGTTGGCGTGTTAAAAGTGTTAGAGGCTAACCATATCCCGGTGGATTATATCGCGGGTACCAGTATCGGCGCTTATGTGGGCGGAATGTATGCGTTGGGATACAGCGCCGATGACATTGAAAAGCTGATGATGAAGCAAAACTGGTCCAGCGGTTATTCGGATCTGATCCCTCGTGAACAACTGGCGTACCGGGAAAAGCAAACGCGTGATCAGTACAATATTCCACTGAATCTGGGGATTCGCGATGGCGAGGTGCAGGCCCCAAGCGGCGTGTTACTGGGGCAGAGCATGTCGCGGTTATATCGCAATACGACCGGTCTGGTACCGGAGTACAGCAGTTTTAATGATTTGGCGATCCCCTTTCGCGCGGTGGCGACTGATCTGGAAACTAGCCGTCCGGTGATCCTCAGCAGTGGCAGTTTGGTGCAGGCGATGCAAGCCTCTGCCACCGTCCCCGGCGCGCTGCAGCCCGCAGTGATTAACGGCAAAATTCTGGTGGATGGTGGTATCGCCAACAATATGCCGGTCGACGTGGTAAAAGCCATGGGGGCCGATATTGTTATTGCCGTGGATATCGGTTCGGAGCTGGTCAAAAAGAACCAGCTCAATGGTGCGGTGGCGGTGCTGAACCAGTTATCCACTATGCTGACTCAGGCCAGTACTGAACGGCAGAAATTACTGCTGACAGAACGAGATATTTTAATCCGGCCCAATATTGATTCGCTGAGTACCACAGACTTTTCTGATATGCCCAAAGCGCTGCATGCGGGCGAAGTTGCCGCGAAAGCATTGTTACCTGAATTGCGACGACTGGAACTGTCTGCCGCAGACTATACCGCTTATGAAAAACATAAAAAGGCTATCGCTGGCAGTTGGCTGGAGGATGTGCAGCGGCCGGTGACCCAGATTGTTTACCACAATGATGCCAAAGTCAGCCACTCGCTGTTGAGTCAAGTGCTGGGGATTAACGTGGGGGATGTGGTTACCAAGGCGCAGTTGGATGATGCGATCAACCGGTTATATTCGCTCGACAAGTTTGAACGAGTCAGCGCCGAATTTGAAGACACAGACCAAGGTCGGGTGCTGACAGTAACCACCAAGGCCAAATCCTGGGGGCCTAACTATTTGCGGTTTGGTTTTAACTGGGAAGATGATTTTTCGATGGACTCGGCGGTCACGTTGGACTTTGCGTTGACCATGAAAGATTTAACCGAAAACGGTGGTGAGTGGCGTAACGAAGCGAAGCTTGGTTTTGAAAAGATGCTGGGTACAGAGTTTTATCAGCCACTGGATGCAAACCAGCAGTTTTATGGCCGGGCGCGTTATCAGTATGAAGAGAAATCCTGGGATATCTTCAATTCTAATATTCTTTATTATCAATTGGATCGCAGTACCCATCAGATCGATCTCGGTATTGGCTATAACTATTTACCTGAAGGCTTGCTGGAACTGGGACTGACGGTTGATAGCGGCCGAATTTCCAACATCATTGCGGTTGATGATATCGACTTTACGACATACGGGACTTACTTCAAATTTGCTTATGATTCGTTGGATAACATCAGTTTTCCAACCACCGGCAACCGTGTCACCGTCAATGTTTACCTGCGGAACGAAAAATATAACGGCGGCTTAGTGGCGGGGCCTGACCGCTCGTTGCAGATCCAGGCGGATTGGAAAGGTGTTGTCAGTGTGGGCAGTCATTCGTTTGTGGGCAAGGCTTCCTATGCCTCTGTCAACAAGGATGGCGATGAGAACTTCTCCATCTACGTGTCGGATCTTGGCGGCTTCCTTAATCTCTCCGGCTATCATAAAAACTCGCTCGCGGGTGCCCAGAAGTTGTTTGGCGCCTTTATTTATCAATATGATCTTGGGCGCGATGTGCTGGGGATGAAGGATTATCCACTTTACCTCGGAAGCAGTATTGAAGCGGGGAATGTCTGGGGCGTGGGTGAACATGTGGAACTCAATGATCTGATATATGCCGGCAGCCTGTATCTGGGCACCAATACACCATTGGGCCCGGCAGCATTGGGCATGGGCCTCAGTGATGATGGTCAAAAGACCATGTACCTGTTTATTGGTAAAAACTTCTGATCCAGGCTTCATAGATCCTTACAAAAATCGGCTATTGGCCGGGTAGTGGCGATGCTAAGGTGTCAGGCTGCTATCCTTGTTACACCCTTTTTAATCTGGAGAACGGGAATTCAATGAATAAGATAAGCGCTTTGGCAGTGGGGATTGCCTTGAGCCTTGGTCTGGCATCGTGTGCCAGTGAGCCAACCCAACCGCTGGCACAGACTCAGGCAGAAGTGAAAAAAGTCTCTGGTATTGAAACCGAGAATTTTGATCCAAAAGTACGTTTTCAGGACGACCTGTATTACAGCGTTAACGGTAAATGGCTACAACGTACCAAGATCCCGGCAGATAAATCCAATTACGGGGCGTTTACCGTTCTCTATGAAAAAAGCCAAGCGGCACTGAAGCAGATCGTTGAAGAAGCGGCTGCCAAACCGAATAAAGTCAAAGGCAGTACTGAACAGAAAATCGGGGATTTTTACACCGCTTATATGGACACCGCGACAGTTGAAAAACTGGGCATTACCCCGTTAAAAGCGCAACTGCATGACATCGCCGCGATTGCCAGCTATGCAGATGTTGCCGGGTTGATGGGCAAATTGCTGACGTCAGGCAGCAGCATTCCCTTCGGTTTCTATGTGAACAATGATGCCAAAAATTCCAGTCAATATGGTGTGTATCTTTACCAAAGTGGTCTGACGCTGCCTGACCGCGATTATTACCTGAAAGATGACGCCAAGTTTATTGCTAACCGCGATGCCATGCGCAAATACGTGCGTAATCTGCTCAAGGCTGCGGGTTATGCTAATGCTGACAGCGCAGTAGCGAATGTGGCCAACATTGAATTGGCGATTGCGAAAAACCAGTGGACCCGCGTGGAGTCCCGTGACGCGAATAAGTCATACAACAAAATGACCTTGGCGCAGATCCAGAAGCTGACGGGTAAGTTCGATTTCGCAGCGTTTGTATTGGGCAGTGGCCTGGCGGGTAAAACCGACGACATCATCGTGCGCCAGCCTTCTTACTTCGAAAAATTTGGCGCTGAATTTGAGAAATTTCCAGTCTCTGCCTGGAAGGACTATTTAGCATTCCATCTGGTTGACAGCTATGCCGAGTTACTGAGCAAGCAGTTTGCCGATCTGCATTTCGATTTCCACCAGAAAACCTTACAGGGCATCGAGCAACAGGAGCCGCGCTGGAAGCAGGCGGTTGATGGTGCTGACAATGTTATCGGTGAGCTGGTGGGTAAAGAATACGTGGCCCGCAACTTCAAACCTGAAGCGAAAGTGCGCATGGAAAGCATGATCAAAAACCTGATCAAAGGCTTTGAAGTCAGCATTAACGAACTGGAATGGATGACCCCGGCGACCAAGAAAGCGGCTCAGGAAAAACTGTCGAAGTTTACCTATAAGATTGGCTATCCGGACAAATGGAAAGACTATAGCAAACTGCAGATCAGTGCTAAGCAACTGGTGGCTAACTATCAGCGTGCCGCCAGCTTTGAGTACGACGATATGCTCAACAAAATTGGCAAGCCAGTCGATCGCACCGAGTGGCACATGACGCCACAGACGGTAAATGCTTACTACAGCCCAGTGGGTAATGAAATCGTATTCCCGGCCGCAATTTTACAACCGCCGTTCTTCAACATGGAGGCGGATGATGCGGTGAACTATGGCGGCATTGGCGCAGTGATTGGTCACGAAATCAGTCATGGTTTTGACGACCAAGGCGCCAAATATGACGGTGATGGCAACCTGCGTGACTGGTGGACCGATAAAGATCGTGCAGAGTTCCAGAAGCGTGGTAAAGCCCTGGCGGCACAATACAGTGCTTTTGAACCTTTGCCGGGCAAACATGTGAACGGTGATTTGACGCTAGGTGAAAACATCGGGGATCTGGGTGGATTAACGGTCGCCTTGCGCTCTTATCATCTGAGTCTTGATGGTAAAGAGGCTCCGGTTATGGATGGCCTGACCGGCGATCAACGCTTCTTCATTGGCTGGTCGCAGGTATGGCGCCGTAACTATCGTGATGCAGAGCTGGTGCGCCGTTTGTTGACTGACCCGCATTCTCCCAGTCACTATCGGGCGATGGCTACGCCACGTAACATCGACGGTTTCTATAAGGCGTTTGATCTGAAACCGACCGATAAAGAGTATTTACCCGAAGATCAACGAGTGAAAATCTGGTAATACCGCTGTTTTGCTTATGAACCCAAAAGCCAGACACTATCGTCTGGCTTTTGTTTTGTGTGGGCTCAAGTTATGCGTTGTCTATTAGCTGCGCTAACAAGGCTGGAAGTTGCCGCAAATTGTCGGCTTGATGGTGCGCGGCTGTCCAACGAGGATCATGCCGTTGCGATGATGCGGGAATCACCAGTGTCTGCATTCTGGCGGCACGAGCAGCAATCAGTCCGTTAAATGAGTCTTCGACAGCGAGGCAACTGACCGGCGCAATACCAAGGGCTGATGCACAACGCAGATAGACCTCAGGATGCGGTTTGCCATAAGGTAGTGATTCAGCACTTTGAATGACATCAAAATATTCACGGATCTGTAACTGCTCCAGCACCGCGTCGATAATATTGCTGGATGAGGAGGTTGCCAGTCCAACTTTCAACTGGTATGTCCGGCAGGCTTGCAGCGCCTCGTTAACGCCGATCATGGCCTTGCCATCCTGGCGGATGTAGCGGATGACCTGCTCGATAATGTAGTCTGCCACCATGGCCGTATCAAAATCATCGGAAGGAAAACGCTGATACCAGTATTCAGCTACCTCGTCTATCCGCAGACCGGTGGTTTGCGCAATTTCTGCTTTGGTGATGGGCAATCCTTTGGCCGTAAGAATATCAAATTCTGCCTGTTGCCATACGGGCTCAGAATCGATCAGTACGCCATCCATATCGAAAATCACTGCGTTGAGCGGGGTATTTTTCATCATTAATACCGTCATTGTGTAAAATTGGCACTGGCTGACAAGCGCTTGTTTGTCGCTGCAAAATATTGTAAGGACAATATCACACTACTGTAATTCGCTGTATTTTATCTAAATGATTAATTTTCAAACTATTGTCTAATATCATTATTGAATTTCAAACCTTAGTTTATTCTGCGCCTACAAATTTACCCCCACGCATTATGTGGTTCATGTGTGATCTGATTCATACTTTTGCAAAGCTGTAGTATACTTCTGCGCGGAAAATAAGGGTTGAATCTGTGGGACTGCCCGCGCTCGCGAATGGGCAGTCGTAAGAGCGCTAAACGAAGAGGAATGTTGCCGTGCTAGAAGCATATCGTAAACACGTTGCAGAGCGTGCCGCCGAGGGTGTTGTCCCAAAACCGCTGGATGCCCATCAGGTTGCCGAACTGGTTGAACTACTAAAAAATCCACCAGCGGGTGAAGAACAATTTATCCTAGATCTGCTGGAAAACCGTATTCCCCCAGGCGTTGATGAAGCTGCCTATGTTAAAGCCGGCTTCCTTGATGCCGTTGCCAGCGGCACCGTGACCTCTCCTATTGTTAGCGCCGAGCACGCAGTTGAACTGTTAGGTTCGATGCAAGGCGGTTACAACATTGAGCCGTTGGTGAAATTCCTTGACGACGAAAAGCTGGCACCTCTTGCGGTTAAAGCGTTGTCTCATACCCTGCTGATGTTCGATGCCTACCATGATGTGGTGGAAAAAATGCAGACAGGTAATAGTTACGCTAAGCAGGTTGTAGAATCCTGGGCTGATGCCGAATGGTTCCTCAGTCGTCCAAAACTGGCGGACAAAATTACCCTGACAGTGTTTAAAGTCCCCGGCGAGACTAACACCGATGACCTGTCTCCTGCACCTGATGCCTGGTCACGTCCAGATATCCCATTGCATGCACTGGCGATGCTGAAAAACGCTCGTGATGGTATCGAGCCGGATCAAGCCGGTGTGGTTGGCCCCATCAGCAAAATTGAAGAACTGAAAACCAAAGGTTTCCCACTGGTTTACGTGGGGGATGTGGTGGGTACTGGTTCTTCCCGTAAATCAGCCACTAACTCAGTATTGTGGTTGATGGGCGACGATATTCCATTTGTGCCTAACAAGCGCGCTGGCGGTTTCTGTTTTGGTGGCAAGATCGCGCCTATTTTCTTCAACACTATGGAAGATGCGGGTGCTTTACCGGTTGAACTGGATGTTGGCAACATGGAAATGGGCGACATCATTGATGTTTACCCATATCAAGGTGTAGTGAAGCGTCATGACTCAGACGAAGTGATCTCTACTTTCGAGCTGAAAACTGATGTGTTACTGGATGAAGTCCGCGCCGGTGGCCGTATTCCGTTGATCATTGGCCGTGGTCTGACAGACAAGGCACGTGAAACGCTGGGCCTGCCAGCGTCTGACGTCTTTGTTCGCCCTGCAGCAGTGGCCGCCTCTAGCAGAGGTTTCACCCTCGCCCAGAAGATGGTGGGTAAAGCTTGTGGCGTCGCAGGTATTCGCCCTGGTCAGTATTGCGAGCCGAAGATGACCTCTGTCGGGTCTCAGGACACGACTGGCCCGATGACCCGTGATGAACTGAAAGACCTGGCCTGTTTGGGCTTCAGTGCCGATTTGGTGATGCAGTCTTTCTGTCACACTGCCGCTTATCCAAAACCAGTTGATGTGAATACTCACCACACACTGCCTGATTTCATCATGAATCGCGGTGGTGTATCACTGCGTCCTGGCGATGGTGTTATCCACTCTTGGCTGAACCGTATGCTGCTGCCAGATACTGTCGGTACTGGTGGTGACTCGCATACCCGTTTCCCGATTGGGATCTCTTTCCCTGCGGGTTCTGGTCTGGTGGCATTTGCTGCCGCTACCGGGGTAATGCCGTTGGATATGCCAGAATCCGTGCTGGTACGTTTCAGTGGCAAAATGCAGCCGGGTATCACTCTGCGTGATCTGGTGCATGCCATTCCGCACAAAGCGATCGAAATGGGCTTACTGACGGTTGAGAAGAAAGGTAAGAAGAACATCTTCTCTGGCCGTATCCTGGAGATTGAAGGTCTGCAACATCTGAAGGTTGAGCAAGCCTTTGAACTGTCAGATGCGTCTGCTGAACGCAGTGCGGCTGGCTGTACCATCAAGCTTGATAAAGCCCCGATCATTGAATACCTGAATTCTAACATCGTGATGCTGAAGTGGATGATTGCAGAAGGCTACGGTGATCGTCGCACGCTGGAACGTCGTATCAAGGGTATGGAAGAGTGGTTGGCTAATCCACAACTGATGGAAGCCGATGCCGATGCTGAATATGCTGCAGTCATTGAAATCGACTTGGATCAGATTAAAGAACCGATCCTGTGCGCACCAAACGATCCAGATGATGCCCGGCTGTTGTCTGAAGTGGCAAATACCAAGATTGACGAAGTGTTCGTTGGTTCTTGTATGACCAACATCGGCCACTTCCGTGCTACGGGTAAAGTGCTGGATAAGTTTGCCAAGACTTTGCCAACCCGTCTGTGGATTGCGCCGCCAACCAAGATGGATAAGGACCAACTGACCGAAGAAGGCTATTACGGTATTTTCGGTCGTGCTGGTGCGCGTATCGAAATTCCTGGCTGTTCGCTGTGTATGGGTAACCAGGCGCGCGTCGCCGATGGGGCGACGGTGGTATCAACTTCTACCCGTAACTTCCCGAACCGTCTGGGAACCGGTGCCAATGTGTATCTGGCTTCTGCCGAACTGGCAGCAGTCGCTGCACTGATTGGCCGTTTACCAACGCCAGCAGAGTATCAGGAATATGCGAAGGAAATCGATGCAACCGCAGCCGATACTTATCGCTACCTGAACTTTGACAAGATTGGCTCTTACACTGAAAAGGCCGGAAAAGTGATTTTCCAGACTGCAGTGTAAGTTCATTGCTAAGAGAAAAGGCCAGCAAATGCTGGCCTTTTTCATCGACAACATGCCTTGCTAAACGGCTGATTGCATCGCTTCTTCTCGTTTGACGCGATAGGTGTAAAGCACCTGCAGCAAGCGATCCTCTAATTGCAGACGAGTTTCCAGAGTATTCACCAGCTCGGCTAAATCGTCATCCAGTTCAAACAGCATATCGTCGCTCTCAACGTCAGCGTATTTGTCGATAAAATCGAGCAGGAGTTCGGTGGTTTCCAGAAGTTTTGGCAACAGCTGATCGGTCAGTTTTTGCCCCTCAGGAAACGAGTGCATGATTTGGTTAATTACGCGGAAATGACATTCTGATATGTAATCGACGAGGTGTTCACAGAACAGATGTACCTGCGCCACCTCAGGAAGGCTTTTTTTGTCACGTTTACCGTAGGGTATCCCCGCCAACTTGAAATACTGGCTCAGTAATTCTCGTCGATTGTGCAGCCAACGGTCGATCAGTCGGCTGGCGCCACCCCATTTTTGTTCTGCCAGTTCGAGTTCAGTCAGCATAATGACACTCCTTCCCCGCCTAGAATACTTTCAATTTAGGCGATTACAGCGGTGCTTGGCAACTGAAACAGATCCGACAAGCGACTAAAGTCTATCGACTGGTGACAATGTCATTCGAAAAATAAAAAGCCCAGCGGTAGAAACTACCGCTGGGCGAGGAAAATTATGACGGGCTCGATGTGACGAGCTTCTTGATTGTTCTTGCTAGCGCAGACTTTTTATACCAAAGGGGGGGAACTGGTGCAACTTTTTTCAGTCACATAAGAGATGTGCTTTCCTTTTTCATTTCGGTTTATTCCCGGTCCGTGATCCGTGGCCGATTCTGCATAATTGACACATTTTTCTGATCTGGAAATATCCATGTTAAGGGTCACAGAAATACTGTTAGAGAGGTTACATTATTGTGGCAAATGCTAAACTACCGCCCCAGAAAATCCTAAATTAACCTGTAGGAACAGCCAAATGGCAGAATTGAAGAACGATCGTTATTTGCGTGCCTTGTTGAGACAACCTGTTGACGTAACTCCGGTGTGGATGATGCGTCAGGCTGGACGTTACTTACCTGAATACCGTGCCACACGTGCTCAGGCTGGGGATTTTATGGCACTGTGCCGTAATGCTGATTTAGCTTGTGAAGTGACTTTGCAACCATTGCGTCGTTTCAATTTAGACGCGGCAATTCTGTTCTCCGATATTCTGACCGTGCCTGATGCCATGGGCCTGGGGCTGTATTTTGAAGCCGGTGAAGGTCCTCGTTTTGAGCGTAAAGCCGACACCATGGCAGCCATCAAAGCACTGCCAGTGCCTGATCCAGAACAGGAACTGGGTTACGTGATGAAAGCGGTAAGCACTATTCGCCGTGAGCTGAAAGGTGAAGTGCCGCTGATCGGCTTCTCTGGTTCACCCTGGACATTGGCGACTTACATGGTTGAGGGCGGCTCTAGCAAAACGTTTGAACAAGTTAAGCGCATGATGTATGCCGAACCGGCGGCGCTGCACCTGTTGCTAGACAAGCTGGCCGATGCGGTGACCTTGTATCTGAATGCCCAGATTGCCAACGGCGCGCAAGCCGTGATGATTTTTGATTCCTGGGGTGGCGCACTGTCTCATTCAGCCTATCTTGAATTCTCTCTGCGTTATATGGAGAAGATTGTTGCAGGTCTGACTCGTGAAGCCGAAGGTCGTCGAGTGCCAGTAACGCTGTTCACTAAAGGTGGCGGTCTGTGGCTGGAAGCCATGGCAGCTACTGGTTGTGATGCTCTGGGGCTGGACTGGACCATTGATATTGCTGAAGCTCGCCGCCGCGTAGGTGACAAAGTGGCGTTGCAGGGCAATATGGATCCGTCGATGTTGTATGCGCCAATTCCGCGCATTGAAGAAGAAGTGGCCACTATTCTGGCTGGATTTGGCGAAGGCAATGGTCATGTGTTTAACTTGGGACATGGTATTTCCCAGCATGCTGACCCTGCTCACGCCGAAGCGTTTGTGAAAGCGGTACACGAGCAGTCTCGTAAATATCACAAATAGTCACCGTCTCAATGTGCATAAAGGCCCGACATCGGGCCTTTATTGTTTTCAGTATATTAGCCGTCACACTTTTACGTTTTCTGCAAAATAGCCATTGACGAAAATGCGCTAAATCAAAAAATTGCCTAAAAGCTTCAGGCAAGATGCACAGACTTTCCGCCGGTAAGTGCTGCCATTATCGACAGCGCCGGCCTCCTTTTGGCTGCCTTGATGAGAGATGTGCCGAGACTCCCACTATGTATATTGGCAATCGTATTCGGTTATTTATTGGTGGTTTTTGCATTCCGGCGCTGCTGGTTGTCACCTATTGTCTGAATTTGTGGTTTCAACAGGGAATTGCACAACATCAACAACAGATGATGCAGCATGAGCTGGCTCGGATACAGCAACAGATCTCGGCAGATTTAGAGCAACTGCAACAGCTGCTGACGTTATATGCACCCGTGTATCAGCAGAAGGAAGTGCAGGGAGCTTGGCAGCCGTTATTGGCGGGTCATAACATCAGTCTGTTTGTCGAGCAGCACCAGCAGTTAGATAAGCTGCAGGGGGGCAGTTTCCCCGAGACTCACCAATTATTCACCACGCTCAATAATCCTGCGTGGCTGGCATCTGAAAGCAGCGGTATTTTGCTGGTGGATGATCAGCCAGTGATGCTGGGATATATACGCTTACCCAACGGAGAGGTATTAATCGCTTGTCGTTGGTTGAATGACGCCTATCTTGCCGCACTGGAACAGACCCAAGTGATTCATCTTAGGCCATTGTCAGCCTTTAGTATTCTGCCAGAGGCAACGCCTCATCGTCTTTATCAGCGGTTGGCACTGCCGTCACTGGGGAATGTCCCGGTGGTGCTGGAATTACAACTACAGCCACAGTTAGTGGCACAGATGCAATGGCGCAGTATTCCCATCGTGTTGTTATTACTGCCATGTGGTTTACTGATAGTGGCATTAGGGTATTTATGGTTGCGGACTAAATTGCTGACGCCATTTTCACGGTTGATGGACGAGTTAGCACAAATTGATCCTAACACGCGTATTCCTGCACGCCTCAGTGGTAAGGGCGGTGCAGAATTCCGTATCCTGGCAGACAGGATTAATGAGTTGCTGCTGCGGATCTGTCGCCATAAAGAACGCTCGCGAATTACCTTGGAATCCATCGCTGAAGCTGTGTTAATTACCGACCGACATGCGCGCATTGTTTACTTGAATCCGCAGGCGGAAAAGTTACTCGGCGTCAATCGGCGGCAGGCACTTAAGGCAACGCTCGGTGAGATGTTCGACAGCGCTAATAGTCTAGATGCTGAAATTAAGCAGTTTATGTCCTCCGGTGGTCGTCAGGCGGAACATCGTAAAATGAGTCTGGCGTTATCGCAGCCGCGGATACTGGACCGTGCCCTGAGCAATCTGCATGATGAAGAGGACGAAATTATTGGCTCGGTGATCGTGCTAAGAGACATTACCGATGAAGAAGGTTTGAAGCTGCAATTGCAAAAGAAAGCCGACTACGACGGTACTACGGCTTTACTCAATCGCAATGCTTTTGAAGAGCGATTACCGGGATTTGTCGCTCATGCCAGCTCATTAGCCATCTGTTATCTCGACCTTGAACAATTCAAGTTGATTAATGACAACTGTGGTCACGATGCCGGTGATCAGATGTTGGCACTGGTTGCCAAGGCCATTGCGTCACAGCTGGATGAACAGGATCTGTTAGCCAGACTGGGGGGAGATGAGTTTGGCGTCGTGCTGCGTGATCGCAGTGCTGTGGAAGTGACACGCTTACTGAAACAGATTGTGCATCAGGTGCATCTGCAGACGATCCACCACCAGGGCATTCATTACCGAGTAGGCATCAGTGTCGGTATTGCCTTTTGCCAGGGCGAGCCGATAAAGGCCAGTGAACTCCTTAAAGATGCTGACATTGCTTGTATTGCGGCTAAACGCAAGGGCAGCAATCAAATCCACATTTTTGATGGTCGTAATCAGGAGCTGGCGTATGAGCGCAATGCTCCGCAGTGGGCACTACGGATCACTCGCGCTATCGAAGCTAGGGAGCTGCTGTTGTATTTCCAGCCGATCCGCAATTTGAATGGTGGTAGCGGTCGGCAGCGGTTAGAAATCCTGCTGCGGATTAAAGGTGAGCAAGGCCGTATTTTGCCACCAGCACAGTTCATTGCCGCGGCAGAACGCTTCAAGCTGATGCCGGAAGTCGATCGAGAAGTGATACGGATGGCATTTGCTTGGTTAGCTGCACACCGGACGTTATGTCAACAAATTACCATGTCGATTAACTTATCGGCCAACAGTCTGGGCGCCGATGGTATGTTGAGCTACATTGCGGATATGCAGGCGCTGTATGCTATTCCCAGTAGCTGCATTTGCTTTGAAATTACCGAAACCAGCGCCATCCAGAATCGGCAACGGGCGATGGAAATGCTAAAAGCGATGCGAAAATTGGGGTTCTCGCTGGCATTAGATGATTTCGGCAGTGGCTTCGCTTCCTACGGCTACTTGCGTGAGTTGCCGGTCGATTATGTGAAGATTGATGGCTGCTTTGTGCGGCAATTGGCCGTCAATGCCCGCGATTACGCGATTGTGAAATCGATACATGATGTCTGCAGTACTATGGGTATCGAAACAGTCGCGGAATTTGTCGAAAGTCAGGCGATCATCGACAAACTGAGTGAAATAGGTGTCAATTATGCACAAGGCTATGTGATCGGACGCCCCATACCTTTGCAGCAATACAGTTTGCCAACTGCCGGGTTACGATTAGTAACAGAACCGCTGGCAGAGCCGACAGCCGTTGCGGTTAGTCGCTGAAACAGCCATAAAAAACCGAAGCATTTGCTTCGGTTTTCAATGTAACTGCGCGGGTTAACGCTGCTGTTCACGGGCGATGGCCCGATAACCGATATCGGTACGGAAATACACATCATCCCAGTGAATTTCATCCACCAGTGCATAAGCGGCTTGTTGCGCTGCGGTAACGGAATGTCCAAGCGCGGTTGCACAAAGCACCCGACCCCCATTAGTTACCACGTGACCATCCTGCATTTTGGTGCCAGCATGGAACACTTTCGCATCATTATTGCCGAGACTTAGCCCGTCAATCACGTCCCCTTTACGATAGCTGTCTGGATAACCCCCGGCAGCCAGCACTACACCTACGGCAGCGCGTTCATCATATTCAGCGGTCACTTGATCCAGTTCACCGCGGCAGGCGGCCAGGCACAAAGCTACCAGATCAGACTTTAATCGCATCATAATCGGTTGGGTTTCAGGGTCGCCAAAGCGGCAGTTGTATTCCAGCACTTTCGACGTGCCATCCGCCGCAATCATCAGTCCGGCATACAGGAAACCGGTATAGACATTCCCTTCCGCAGCCATCCCATCGACCGTTGGGCGGATGACATTGGCGATGACCCAGTCATGGATCTCAGGCGTGACCACTGGCGCGGGGGAATAGGCGCCCATACCGCCGGTATTTGGACCATTATCCGCATTATCACGCGCTTTATGATCCTGGCTGGTGGCCATCGGCAGAATGTTGTGACCATCGACCATCACGATAAAGCTGGCTTCTTCGCCTTTCAGAAACTCTTCAATGACGACGCGTGAACCGGCTTCGCCAAATTTGTTGCCAGCGAGCATATCATCAATGGCGGCATCGGCTTCGGCCTGATCCTGCGCGATGATTACGCCTTTACCGGCAGCCAGCCCGTCGGCTTTAATGACCACTGGGAAGCCCGTACGTGCGGCGAGCGTGGCAGCAAAGGCTTTGGCTGGGGCGATTTCGGTAAAATTCTGATAGTCGGCAGTGGGAATATGGTGCCGAGCCAGAAAATCCTTAGTAAATGCTTTGGAGCCTTCTAATTGTGCGGCCGCCTTGGTTGGGCCGAAAATGGTTTGCCCAGCTGCACGAAAAGCGTCGACGACACCAAGGACTAACGGTGCTTCGGGGCCGACGATGGTCAGTGCTACCTGTTCCGCTTTGGCAAATGCCAACAGCTTGTCAATGTCTGTCGCATCAATCGCAATATTTTGCAGCTTGGGTTCCAGCGCCGTGCCGGCATTGCCTGGTGCGACAAATACCTGCTCTACGTCAGCAGATTGTGCAGCTTTCCAAGCCAGGGCGTGCTCACGACCACCATTACCAATCACGAGTACTTTCATCTGTTAATTCCTTAATGCTGTCAGCGGGGAGCCTGGCTCCCCGGGCAAATCATCAATGGTGGAAATGACGCATTCCGGTAAAGACCATCGCCATCCCGTGTTCATCCGCCGCAGCAATCACTTCTTCATCGCGGATGGAACCGCCTGGTTGAATGATACAGCTGATGCCAGCCTCTGCTGCTGCATCAATACCGTCACGGAATGGGAAGAAAGCGTCGGATGCCATCACTGAACCTTCGACGACCAAGCCTTCATCCGCCGCCTTGATACCCGCGATTTTGGCACTGTACACGCGGCTCATCTGGCCAGCACCTACGCCAATAGTCATTCCCGCTTTGGCGTAGACGATAGCATTGGATTTCACAAATTTGGCGACTTTCCAGCAGAACAGTAAATCTTTCAGCTCACTGGCGGTCGGCTGACGCTTAGTCACGACTTTCAGGTCAGCTTCAGTCGTGGTGCCCTGATCGCGGTCCTGCACCAGCAAACCACCGTTAACGCGCTTGTAGTCGTAACCTTTAGTCGGTTGCTGCCACTGTCCGCATTCCAGCAAACGCACATTTGCTTTCTTGGCAACGACTTCTCGAGCGGCCGGACTAACCACTGGCGCAATAATCACTTCTACAAACTGACGGTCAACGATCGCCGCAGCAGTATCGCCATCCAGTTCACGGTTAAACGCGATAATGCCACCGAACGCTGAGGTTGGATCGGTTTTAAATGCCCGGTTGTAAGCGTCTAGCAGGTTACTGCCCAGCGCGACACCGCAAGGGTTCGCGTGCTTAACAATCACACAGGCGGGTTCAGCAAATTCCTTCACACATTCCAGCGCTGCATCGGTATCGGCGATATTGTTGTAAGACAGCGCCTTGCCTTGCAGTTGTACGGCAGTGGCCACTGAGGCTTCATCAATATTGAGGTCAGTGTAAAATGCCGCGCTCTGATGGCTGTTTTCGCCATAACGCAGATCCTGCTTTTTCACCAACTGAGTGTTGAAGGTACGCGGGAATTTAGAATCAGCGTCGCAGTTGTCTTTGCTATGTGCTGGCACCATAGTGCCAAAATAGTTAGCGATCATGCCGTCATAAGCCGCGGTATGTTCAAACGCGGCAATCGCCAGATCAAAGCGGGTTGCCAATGTGGTTGAACCCTGGTTAGCAGCCATTTCGGCTAACACGCGGTCATAATCCGCAGCATTGACGACAATAGTGACATCTTTGTGGTTTTTCGCGGCGGCACGCACCATCGTCGGTCCACCGATATCGATGTTTTCTACCGCATCTTCCAGTGTGCAACCCGGTTTGGCTACGGTGGCGGCAAAGGGGTAGAGGTTGACGACTACCAGATCGATCGGACTGATATGGTTGTCCAGCATCACTTGTTCATCCAGACCGCGGCGGCCCAAAATGCCACCGTGCACTTTGGGATGCAGGGTTTTTACTCGGCCGTCCATGATTTCCGGATGACCGGTGTAGTCTGAGACTTCGATAACCGGTACGCCGTTGTCTGCCAACAGGCGGGCGGTGCCACCTGTGGAGAGCAACTCCACTCCTTGCGCGTGCAAGGCTTGGGCAAATTCAAGGATTCCGGTTTTATCTGAGACGCTGAGCAGCGCACGACGTATAGGTCTGGCAGTAGTCATTTGAGTACAGTTTCCACGTTTAGATATTGCAAAGGACTTTAGAAAAATTATAAAAATCATAGTTATATATTTATAACTTTGCCAAAGTCCCTCCAGCCTTGAGCATCTGGGATGCTGCCGGAGGCGGTATTCTAGCGCAAATCCCTCAATCGCGTTGTTTTTTATGCCGAACAACACATACGCCTCTGGCGAACGAAGCCGCATCATCTTAACTATCAAATGAGAGTGATTTTCAGTTAAAATAGCTTGACCTTGGATATAGCTCTAAGGTTTATACTCAACAGGCAAGATAGGTGAGGGCAGATGTTACGCATTGGCGAGCTGGCAAACATGTGTGGAGTGAATACAGATACGCTGCGCTTTTATGAAAAGCATGGCTTGTTGACGCCTTCCATGCGCACAGCGTCAGGTTATCGCGTATACAGCACCGATGATGCGGCACGCTTACAGTTTATTCTGCGAGCCAAAGCGGTGGGATTCAGTCTGAGTGAAATTTCAGAACTGTTATCTATCGAGCTGGACAAGGCCAACCGCGCCTGTGGTGATGTTAAAGGCATGGTGGACGACAAACTCGCGCAGATGCAACAACGGATTGCGGAACTCGATCGCTTTCGTCGTTCTCTGCAATTGTTATCGGACACTTGCTGTGGTGGCCCGGAAAGCGCGGAACACTGTTCAATTTTAAAGGCGTTGGAGTCTTGTGATGTATCCAGCGCTGAAGCGTTACCAGATGAAACAATACATATTCATGCACCGCTACAGGGTGATTGCAAATGTTGATGAATAATTTTATCGCGCTGTTTATGGAATCTGCCCCATGGTTATTACTGGGGTTGCTGTTAGCCGGTATGTTAAAGATGTTTGTGCCAACTACTTGGATGCACAAGCAGCTTGGTGGAAATGGTATCGGTAGTACTATTAAAGCGGCGTTATTCGGTGCCCCATTACCTCTGTGTTCCTGCGGCGTAATTCCCGCTGCAGTTGCTTTGCGTCGTAGTGGTGCATCAAAAGCGGCGACGACTTCGTTTCTGGTATCAACGCCAGAAACCGGAGTTGATTCGGTCACGATTTCTTATGTGCTTCTTGGGCCTTTTATGGCCGTCGTTCGCCCCATTGCCGCCGTAGTCAGCGCGATAGTTGCTGGATTACTGGTGGGACGCGATGAAGCTCAAGCCGACAAGGTCAATGCTGTATCCAAATTTACCCCAGTAACCGGGAGGATGTTCTCACCAGTGACATCGGCGGCATCGAAGCCGAGCAGTTGTTGCACTAATACTGCAACTGCAAGTTCGTCTTGCGGTTGCTCTGTCAAACCGGCCAAAGAGAGCAGTTGCTGTGGTTCCGCGCAGGCGGCAGACAGTTGCTATAGTGATAAAGAACCGCGGTATGAATCCTTAATTGAGGACAGTTGTGGGTGTAGCAGCGGGAAAAGTAGTTGTTGCGGTGGTGAAACCTCGGAAAATCGAGAAATGTCGTTCCTGAGTAAGCTTTGGCATGGCATCAAGTACGCGGCGACAGATCTGGTGGCAGATACCGCACTATGGCTGCTGGTGGGACTGTTTTTTGCTGCGGTAGTGACTACCTATGTCCCGGCAGACTTTCTGGCTCGCTGGGGGGATGGGGTGCTGGCGATGTTGGCAATGGTGTTGATTTCAATCCCTATGTACATCTGTGCTACGGCTTCGACACCTGTCGCCGCCGGACTGCTATTGGCAGGGATTTCCCCCGGTGCGGTATTGGTATTTATGTTGGCTGGCCCCGCCACCAATATTGCAACACTTGGGATTGTGTCGAAAGAGCTGGGTAAACGGGCATTGTACGGGTACTTGGGTGGTGTGCTGGGGGTGGCGCTGTTGAGTGGTTTTGTGGTGAATTATCTGGTGGCGACATTTGGCTTCGAGGTGACACCACAAATTGGTGCCGCACATGAGGTATTACCGCAGGTGGTGGTCGGCTATTCTGCATTATTACTGGCGGGGCTGATGGCTAAAGCTCTCTACGACAAAGTGCCACGGCGTTGGTTGCGCAGAGATTGTTGCTCTTAATAACCTTGGCCGCCATAAAGAGAAAGGCACTCATTGAGTGCCTTTCGTGATCCTGTTGCCGACAAGCGGCTGCAAAAATTTCAGTTTCATTGACAGAAGTATCAGCTGTTATCTACCGGATTATTTCTGGCCTGCCGTTTAGCGGCTTTGGCTGCCCTTTTTTCCTTCATACTCAGCTGGGGCTTTTTCTTCTGTTCTTTGCTGCTGTTGTGTTCTTTACTCATGGTTTTCCTTCCGTATTTACTTTAGGAGAAACCGTAGGGATTTATATAACCTGTCGGTATATCCCGGCGATTTCAAGACTCACCTGACAGCTGGTGATACCTGCGTTTTTAGGTATCGATGAAACCAGTTGCACCGACAGTCATCTGTCGGTGAATTTCATTCTACGCCGCTGCTTTCAGGGTGGCGCATCTTCCAATAGAATAATTTTTAATAAGTGGATTTTGGTGATAATCAGAACGAATTAAAACGCGCTTTCTAGTGCCGCTGACTATCTCGATTGTTGCACTCATGCAACAGTGGGTAAATTATCGACGGTCTAATAAATTCTATGTGACAAAGGTAGAATAACCAGCGTTATCTCTAGTGTTAAACACACCCAAACATGCCTGATGCCTTGAATTGGCTACTGGTGACAACTGTATGATGCAGTTACCTCTTTTGGTATCCGGAGCAATAACTGGACGTTAAGACGGTTATTGGCCGGTGCAGGTTATTTCGAAGCGCTTCCCGGCCACCTTTACAGGTCTTATCGACAACCGCACCGGCTCCCGGAGCCAAATTTATACCGCAATCCACTTTGTGGACCTCAGCTTCCTAGTCAATAGATTCTATGATGTAATCCGCTTTTTGGAATTCAGGGGGCAGCTCATGTATTGGCAGCGTTATTCGTTTGCTGACTTGGACACAAATACGCTCTATACCGTGTTGAAACTGCGTGTGGATGTGTTTGTCGTGGAGCAGCAGTGCCCATACCCGGAATTGGATGATAAAGATCGCCATCAAGGTGCTCTGCATCTAATAGGTTACGACAATGGGGAGCTGGTGGCCTATGCGCGCTTATTGCCACCAGGTTGTAGTTATGACGAGTGCAGTATTGGTCGCGTGTTGGTAGCACCCTGTGCCAGAGGAAGAGGTTTGGCTCATGCGCTGATGCAACAGGCAATCGAGGCTTGTCGGCAACAGTGGACTCAAAGTGCTATTCGGATTGGTGCCCAGGATTATTTACGACAGTTTTATGCAGCGTTAGGATTTCAGGCGGTTTCTGCAGTGTATCTTGAGGATGGTATTCCACATTTAGAGATGTTGCTGCCGAACGCTACTTAGGTCATGGCAACGCCAATAAAAAAAGCGTGCAAAGCACGCCTTTTTTATTGGCAGGGGTTCCTGCCTAAGCACGTAACTTGACCTCAGGTTGCAGATCAATGTCTCCTTGCCAATTAATTGTCGCTAACTGGGAATGCTGCGCAACGATTGCCAGTGGGCCGGAATACATCTGCCTTACAAACAGCAGGCGATAACCGTATCCCTGAAGCCGATAGTATGCCATTTTTTGCTCTGGCGTCATTGCATCCCAAAAAGTATCGCGTGAAATGGCGGTCCGTCGCCTTTCTTGATATTGTTCTAGTGTTTGGACCATGATTCGATTCTTCGACCGTTAGTTGTACCACGTCACTGCTGTGGCATTGGCAGCTGAACAATACAAAGTAACCAGGGTTAAATTTTTGACATAAGACAATTTTGCGTCACATGGTGTCGCTTTTATGAGCGATAATCTGCGTCAGATCACATCTATATGCAGTGTCGATCCATCAGTTATTGATGAATATATAGTTGTTGGGCCGGACGTGGGATAGAGATCCCGGCATCGACCAACGCTTGCCATAGCTGCAAATTGACCTGGTATTTATCCTGGAAATAACTGGCAGTTGGGATCCAGTAGCGCACACCAATATCCAGACCTGTACTGTTAAACCCGTTAATCCCAACCTGTAATGGGCATTGTTTATCCACTTGCGGATGGCTTTCCAGTATGCCGTTAATCAATTCAATCACCTTAGTCGGATCGGTTTGGTAATCGATATTGAAATGCAGTTCCACCAACTTATTGGCAAAAGAGTTATGCAGCACTTCCCCAAGAATATGTTTATTGGGAATGCTGATAAGCTCCCCCTCTTCGTTGGTGAGGAAGGTCATACCGAGTTTGATATCTTTTACCTGACCGGTGATATTGTTAATACTGATAGTATTTCCCACCACGAATGGTCTGGACACAATGATGGTAATGCCTGCGGCATAGTTGGATAACATGCCTTGCACAGCAAGACCGGCGCCCAGAGATGCCGCACCGATAGCTGCGACCATTGGCGTAACGCTGATCCCTAGTTTTCCCAGTGCAATAATCCCCACCATGATAATGACGAGTAATCGCACCAGATGGGTCACAAACGTGCTCAGGGTGACATCAATATTGTGCTTTTGCAGTTGCTTCTCCACCATTGTGGAGGCTTTTCCTGCGAGCCACAGCCCCAGCAAAAAGATAATCAGGGCACCGAGTATCTGGAAGCTGTATTTCACTAAATATTCGGTAATAACATCATAGACCTGTTGTATCTGAGCCAGCTCAGAACCCAAACCGGAGTCAGCCATCGTTTTCTCCTTAAATCAGCATGTCATGGCACGGAGTTGTTGTGGTATCGTTAGCGCATGGTGGTAATGTGTTCGATTGTCATGATGACTATCGCGACATTGCGCCAACTATACAACGAATTAAAAAGGACGATCATGAAAATTCCCGCAACATTGCTGATGATGTGCCTGATGCTGTTTACGCTGCAGTCGGCGCAGGCGTCTGAATACGCCGTTGGCGATACGCTGCAACCAGTAACATTACAAGACCAGTTCGATGCGCCTCAGTCTTTAAATGACGGTGACAAACTGCTGGTTTTCACGCGCTCAATGGCCGGCGGCAAAATTGCTCGTGAAGCACTGTCAGGCGTGACCACAGAACAGATGCAACATATTGGTCTGTTATATATTGCCGATATTAGCGGTATGCCATCACTGATAGCGCGGTTAGTCGCCATCCCTAAAATGAAAGATTTTAGTTTTCCGGTGGCGTTAGATCGTGAGGGGCAACCGACCAAACTGTTCCCCGTCGCGGATGACACTGCAGCATTAATTAATCTGGAGCAATTGAAGATCACTCAAATTCGCTACTTCGACAGTGCGGAGGCGTTGAAACAGGCATTGCAAAGCAGTGGGCTTGAATTACCCACTGCCGCTAAATGATCAACCAAGCTGTATGCTGAGCATGGCGATGGCGCGTAAATCAATGCTGTTATCAAACAGTTGACGTGGCTCATCGTCATAACCAGTGCCTAGCAGGTAAAACAGTGGTTGCAGATGGTCATCTGTCGGATGACACATCTGTGCCACTTGTGGTGATATTAGATTTTCATAATCCAATACCGCTGCATCATCATGGCTTTGCAGTTTGGTGGTTATCATATCGGTAAACTCTTGCGCCCATGGGTACGCTGGGCCGTCAAAGCGCATAACCCCTAGGTTATGTACCACATTGCCGGATGCCACAATCAGAATCCCCTGATCTCTTAATGGTCGTAACTTCCGCCCCACGGCGTACTGCTGCTGGGGTGTCAGCCTAGGATCGATGCTAAGTTGTAATACCGGGATCTCCGCCTGTGGATACATATGCATTAATACCGACCAGACACCATGATCTAAGCCCCGCGTATCGTCCACAATAACATTGGGCCCCATCATTTTGGCCAACTGATGAGCCAATTGTGGGTCACCTGGCGCAGGGTATTGTTGCGCATATAGTTGTGCTGGAAATCCACCAAAATCGTGTATGGTTTCAGGTTTGGCGGCACCGGTAATGGCTGTGCCATAGGTCAACCAATGTGCAGAAACGACGAGTATAGCTTTCGGCACCGGTAATTGTTGGCCCCACTGCTGCCACTGGCGCGTGTACGCCGTTTCTTCAATGGCATTCATCGGACTGCCATGACCAACAAAGATTGCTGGCATCCGCGAACTGACTGCACTTTGAGGTTCAGACATCGTGACTCCAATGCGTTTTTAAGCAAGATATCGCAGCGGTAACAACCACTTGCGTCCAATAGCTATGGTCATAAAGCCTACACTTTATTTTTATCGAAAATAATCGCAGAAAAATGACGTTTATATACTAATTAATAGAAAGAAAAAGTGCATCAAAACACCCCCTATCAGCCATGTGTAACATATTGATTTTTAATCACTAAAATCATATTTAACAGGATGAAAACAAAATCGAATAAAAAATTGCGTCTGTGGCATAAAAATTCGTTGCATCCAAAGGAAAAATATCGTCTACTTCGCACGTTTTTCAACCTGTACCGGCAATGTTGCCGACAGCCTGATTAGGAGATCTGGGGCCAATGAGCCAGTTCCATGCTATTAACGTTGCTGATTACTATGACAGTGAAACCTTTAGCAAGATAAAAGCATTTGCGGACACCAAGCCGACGCCATTTGTGGTGATTGATACCAATATCATTGCCAAACAATACAACGACATGGTGGAAAGTTTCCCCTATGCCGATGTGTTTTATGCAGTTAAAGCTAATCCAGCGAAGGAGATCCTGTCGCTGCTGCGTGACAAGGGCGCAAATTTTGACATTGCCTCAATTTATGAACTGAACATGGTGATGGAGCTGGGTGTCACGCCGGATCGCATCAGTTATGGCAATACCATTAAGAAACGTCAGGATGTACGGGAATTTTACCAGCGCGGTGTACGCATGTTTGCCTCTGACTCAGAGCCAGATCTGCGAATGATCGCTGAAGAAGCCCCGGGTTCACGAGTATATGTGCGTATTTTGACCGAAGGCACAGAAACTGCTGACTGGCCATTGTCGCGCAAATTTGGCTGCCAGAATGAAATGGCGTACGAACTGCTAGTGCTGGCCCGTGACCTTGGATTAGAACCTTACGGTATCTCTTTCCATGTAGGCTCTCAGCAGCGTGATATCGGTGCCTGGGATGCCGCGATTGGCAAAGTAAGTGTGCTGTTTCAGCGCCTCAAAGATGATCACGGCATCGAACTGAAAATGGTAAACATGGGCGGTGGCTTCCCTGCGAATTACATTGATAAAACCAATACTCTGGGAATGTATGCCGAGCAGATCACTTACTTCCTCAAAGAGGATTTTGGTGACAACTTCCCACGTATTATTCTGGAACCTGGACGGTCATTGATCTCTAATGCCGGGGTTTTGGTTTCAGAAGTGGTGTTGATCAGCCGTAAATCTCATACGGCGCTGGAACGCTGGGTGTTTACCGATGTGGGTAAGTTTTCCGGGTTGATTGAAACCATGGATGAAGCGATTAAATTCCCGATTTACACCGATGCCAAAGGCCCGTTGGAGCGCTGTGTGATTGCCGGCCCGACCTGTGACAGTGCTGATATCATGTATGAGCAATATGCGTATGGTTTGCCTGGCGATTTGGCTATTGGTGACCGTATGTACTGGCTGACTACTGGTGCTTACACTACCACTTATTCTGCAGTGTGCTTTAACGGATTCCCTCCATTACAGGCCTATTACCTGTAACAGGCAAATCTAGTAGCTAACAGAAGGGCGCCTAATTGGCGCCCTTCTGGTTGTTCAATGTTTGAATTCTGGCTGACATTTCAATATGTCGAATAACTGCTGTTTCAGCTCAAGTTTACGTTTTTTCATCGCTTTGACATCTTGAGAAAATTCGCTGGATGGGTAGCGTTCAATTTTCTTAATCTCTTTATCGAGTTGATCATGTTCTTCGCAGAGTTTTTGGAATTGAACATTAGAATTTTTGAGTTCTACTACCAACGCACCGTATTCCGTAAACATGGGCACACTCCTTAACACATTGACTTGTAATAAATACTTTTAGTAAATGTACTGATTTATCCTAGTTAACTTGTCTGAGCGACAAGTGTTAATAGTAGCGTCTATTCCCAAGTTTTTCAGTAAAGTGTCATCATCGTATTGATGATGCATTAGCCGCATCTCTGCAACTGGATTAACAAGTAAGCCCTCTGATACCCAAGGTAATGTGTTTTGTTATTGTCTCCGGTCAGAACGCGTGATGCGTTGCACCGATAGTATGCTTCGCGGTAACCTTGTCGGTTTCCCCGGAAGCGGATTCCGGGATCATTGGCATTACAAAGACGATAAGAGGTTTATATGGCCGATGTGTTCCATTTAGGACTGACCAAAACCATGTTGCGTGGGGCAACATTAGCAATTGTTCCGGGAGATCCAGAACGGGTAAAGCGGATTGCCGCATTGCTGGATGACGCGGAGTTTCTTGCCAGCCATCGTGAATTTACCTCTTATCTGGCAAATCTTGATGGTAAGCCAATTGTCATCTGCTCTACCGGTATTGGCGGCCCATCAACCTCTATTGCGGTAGAAGAATTAGCGCAATTAGGCATCCGTACTTTCCTGCGAATCGGCACTACGGGTGCAATTCAGCCTCACGTTAAGGTTGGCGATATCATTGTGTCCCAAGCTTCAGTCCGGTTGGACGGTGCGAGTCTGCATTTTGCGCCGATGGAGTATCCAGCGGTGGCGGATTTTGCCTGTACTGCTGCGATGGTGGCCGCTTGTCGTGAGCAGGGGGTTGAGCCGCATGTGGGAATTACCGCCTCATCTGATACTTTTTATCCTGGACAGGAGCGCTATGACACGGTCTCTGGACGAGTGACCCAGCGCTTTGAAGGTTCGCTGAAGCATTGGCAGGCATTGGGCGTACTCAACTATGAGATGGAGTCCGCCACACTGTTTACTATGTGTGCCAGTCAGGGCTGGCGAGCGGCGTGTGTTGCCGGGGTGATTGTGAATCGTACACAGCAAGAGATCCCGGATGCTGCGGTGATGCAAGGAACTGAACAGACAGCAATCTCGATTGTGGTCGAGGCCGCCCGTAAGTTGTTGGCGTAATGACATTCTTTGGGCTATTGTGCCCGCAATCCTGTCAGCAGGCGGTCCATTGCCCGGTAACCTAGTGCCTGGGCAATGTGACGCCGCTCGACGGTGCTAGATTGCTGTAAGTCCGCTATCGTGCGGGCCACCCGTTGTAACCGATGAAAACTGCGGACCGACAATCCTAACTTGGTAACGCTCTGTTCCAGAAATACTAAATCTGCTGATTTAAAGCCTGCTTGTTTGAGCGCCTTACTCCCTAACTGGCAGTTAAGAACTCCGGCACGGCTGAGTTGAACTTCCCGCGCTGAACGCACGCGCGCAGCGATATTGGCACTGGTTTCGCCTTCTGCTTTGGGGGCTGTCAGCGTCCCCGCCGGCAATTTCGGCACCTCTATGGTCAGATCAAAGCGATCGATAAAGGGACCCGATAAACGTGATAAGTAACGACGAATTTGATCTGGTGTGGCGCGGCTGTCAGTGCCGGTATCGCCGCAAGGACTGGGATTCATCGCGGCAATCAGCTGAAACCGTGCAGCAAAAGTGAGTTTAGCTGCAGCACGAGAGATAACGACTTCGCCAGTTTCCATCGGTTCTCGTAAGCAATCCAACACTCGCCTTGGAAATTCAGCGACCTCATCCAAAAACAGCACGCCATGATGTGCCAGTGAAATCTCACCTGGCCGGGGTACACTGCCGCCGCCGACTAAAGAAATCGCCGAGCTGGTATGATGTGGTGCCCGAAATGGTCGCTGATAAAATTGCGTCGTATCCATTGTCATTCCTGCCACCGAGTGCAGTGCTGCCACTTCCAGTGCTTCTTCATAATTAAGGGGGGGTAACAAAGAAATAATGCGGCTTGCCAACATGGTTTTGCCGGTTCCCGGTGGTCCTAACATTAGTAGGTTATGGCCACCCGCGGCGGCAATTTCCAGCGCTTGTTTGGCCTGATACTGCCCAATGACATCGCTGAGACAGGAGTGCTCATGGTGGCATGAAACCGTATCCTGCCACAGCATCTCGCGGGTGATCCCCGGTAATTGCATTTGCCCATGCAGATAAGCCGCAACGTGTTGCAGGTGTTGCGCTAACTGAATCTCGGCATAACCCACTAATTCAGCTTCACTGCGGTTGCCCTGCGGTATTACCAGTTTCATCGCTTTTCGTCGCGCGGCAACAATGACCGGCAGCATTCCGGGGCATTCACGGATCTCGCCTGATAACGCCAACTCCCCGATAAATTCATGATCTTCCAATGCTTGCAGTGGTAGTTGCTCGGAAGCGGCAAGAATGCCAATTGCGATAGGTAAGTCATAGCGGCCACCTTGCTTGGGCAAATCAGCGGGCGCAAGATTAATCGTGATACGTCGCTGCGGGAATTCGAAACCGGCATTAATTAACGCACTACGCACTCGCTCTCGTGCTTCTTTAACAGACGCTTCGGGTAATCCCACCAGATTGAACGCGGGCAAACCGTTAGAGATATGGGCTTCTACCCATACTTGGGGCGCTTCGACACCTACCGCGGCGCGAGTGGCAACTTTGGCAATGGCCATGACAAATCCTTGTGTGGTTAAAACATCCTGTTAGTTAATGAGTTTAGCAGTAAATCAAGCGCTGAATTATTGTGATCCTTAGGTAACAAATTCGGATAAATTTTGTCACGGAAACAGTAAAAAAAATTCGTTATCAAAGCCTGAGGGTTAGTGCTAGATTGTGCGCGATTTAACGTGCCGGCGGTGTGCCCGGCACCGATAAAACTTTGCAAGGAGAGTTAAGATGAAAGCGTTGGCGCTGCTAGCGGCAATGTTGGTAACAGCCTCTGTAGTGGCAGATGAAGATCCATTACCACAAGCATCAGTGGCCGATATTAAAGAGTTAGTGCAAGTGTGCCACCAAATGGCGACTGAAGATGAAGTCACTAAAGCAGAGCTGCAGGATTACCTGTTGGACTGCGTCAATGATCAGCTCAATGAAATGGGCTATCAGCGAGTTGAATCCTTGCAAAAATTTCAATAATTTTATGTACCGCTGCGGCCGTTAGTTGCGGTGGCAGCGGTAAATTCCTATAAAAATTCTTTCCCCATTGTTGGTGTAATACCCGATTCATCAGCGGGTGTTAATCTCCTTTTTCACTGTGGGTGGCTGCCATAGTGTTTAAAAATCGGTTATAATATAGGCGGTTATCTTCCTGGAGTGTCCCCATTGTCGGCATCAGCACTGTGCATGACCGACGCTGCTGTAGCAGCAATCTAATGTTTTATCCCAATAGTTTGTCGCGCAATGCTTGGTATTGCGCTGATATGTCAGTGCCTTAGGTGCGTTATGAGTGTATTTGAAAATATGGTTGTGGTGTTGTGTCTGATCGCCATCAGTTGCTTTTTCTCGATGTCTGAAATTGCTTTGGCCGCCTCGCGGAAAATGCGGTTACGGCAGATGATTGAAGAGGGCGATGTCCGTGCTGAAAAAGTGCTGACATTGCAAACCACTCCAGGAAGTTTTTTTACGGTGGTGCAGATCGGCTTAAATGCGGTGGCGATCATGGGCGGTATTGTCGGTGAGTCAGCGTTTACTCCCTATTTTTCGTCAATATTGGCATCACTGTTACCTGAACCTTGGCTCAGTAAAGTGAGTTTTCTGTTGTCATTTGTGATGGTGACCAGTCTGTTTATTCTGCTGGCCGATTTAATGCCCAAACGGGTGGCGATGGCTGTTCCTGAAAAGGTTGCCGTCGTATTGGTCGGTCCAATGGTGGTCTGCATTAAATTATTACGACCCTTTGTGTGGTTCTTTAATGGCTTAGCTAATTTTGTATTCCGCGGTCTGCGTATTCCCACTGCGCGCAACGATGAAATCACATCTGATGATATTTACGCCATTATGGATGCTGGCGCTGAAGCCGGGGTGCTGGATAAAGACGAACAGCAGATGATCGAGAATGTGTTCGAAATGCAATCCGTCAGTGTTACATCGGCCATGACCGCCCGTGAAAGCTTGGTGTATTTCCGGCTGCAGGACAGTGAAGAAGAGATAAAGGCTAAAATTGGTAGCCATCCTTATAGTAAGTTTTTAGTGTGCGATGGTCAGCTGGATAACATCAAAGGCTATGTTGACGCAAAAGAGCTGTTGGTCAGGGTCATTAGCGGTCGCAAGATTGATTTGCTGGATCCCTCTCTGGTACGCACTTGTGTGATAGTGCCGGATACTTTGAGTCTGTCTGAAGCGATGGAGTATTTCCGCCAGCAACGTGCAGATTTTGCCGTAGTGATGAACGAATACGCCTTGGTCGTGGGGATGGTGACTTCTAACGATCTGCAAAGTGCGGTGATGGGAGCCTGGTCGCTGCATGAAAGTGAAGAACAGATTGTGGCTCGTGACGCTAACTCCTGGTTGGTGGATGGTGTCACCCCTATCACGGATATCATGCGCGCATTTGAGATTGAAGAGTTTCCGCAAAGTCAGAACTATGAAACTGTCGCCGGTTTCATGATGTATATGCTGCGAAAGATCCCGAAACGTACTGACTCGGTGAATTTTGCTGGCTATAAATTTGAGGTGGTGGATATCGATTCCTACAAAGTGGATCAGCTATTAGTGAGCCGTCTGACGCCAGTTGATCCGGAGATGGCACTCAAAGAAAAAATCGATCCACCCCACTAGTTAGATCACGGCCAGAAATGCGTTAATCAACGGATCATTGAGACGTTTCTGTTTGCAACAACAGCCCAGTTCAAAGGGTGAAATGGGCTGTGGTGACTGTAGTACCTGAATACGATCCATCATCGGACTATTGTTGACGACCACATTCGGAGTGATGCTGACTCCACATCCTAAGGCCACCATCGGCACGATGGCTTCATGTCCTCTTACTTGCGCATAGATATTAGCGTTGATATTCATGGCCTTAAACCAACGTTCCATGCGCAGTCTGCCGGGGCCATGATCGGGCACGATATAAGGTAACTTTTCCCACGGGATTGGGGACTGATTGACCAAGGTATGTACCTGACAGTGAACCGCCGGGGCAATGACTGACAGTGTTACTTTGCCGATCGGGGCAAAGTGCAATTTATCGGTGAAATCATCCTGCAACGCGGCAATGGCAATATCGGTTTGCTGACTCTGTACCTTTTTAATCGCATCTGCTGCGTCACCGGTGGTCAGGCTGATATCGACCAAGGGCTGTACCCGGCGAAACCGATCAAGCAGGGCGGGTAAGTGGCTATAGGCCGCAGTGACCGAGCAGTAGAGTTGCAGCGTTCCTCGCAGCAGATGCTGTTCTGTGTCTAACTCTCGTTTCAGCGTCTGCCACTGTCCTAAGGTTTCTTCGGCAAATCGACGGAAAGCTTTGCCCGCATGCGTCAAAGCCACGCTGCGATTATCTCGTTCCAGCAGCTTATTGCCAACGTCCTGTTCCAACCGTTGTAGTGTGCGGCTGAGTGCTGAAGGACTTATATGCATGTTGGCGGCGGTGCGGCCAAAATGCAGCGTGTCACACAGGTCGAGATAGACTTTTAAAATGCGAATATCCACCAATCTGGCTCCGATGTTTTTTTATGCAAAATATTGCAAAATATGCAACGTAGTATGCCAAATATATCATTTCAAGCAATCATCATCCTGAGCTATAGTGAACACCATTACTGCTCCCTTGGGGGGAGTAGTGCCTCAGGATTTTATGAATACAGGTGACCAAGATGGCAAATTATTTCAATACACTGAGTCTGCGTGAGCAGTTAGCACAACTGGGCCAGTGTCGTTTTATGGATCGCAGTGAATTTGTTAACGGCTGTGAATATATTAAGGACTGGAACATTGTCATTCTCGGTTGCGGTGCCCAGGGTCTTAACCAAGGGTTGAACATGCGTGACTCAGGGTTGAAAATTTCTTATGCCCTGCGCCCAGAAGCGATTGCTGAAAAACGTGCATCATTCAAGCGCGCGAGTGAAAACGGCTTTAAAGTTGGCACTTTTGACGAGCTGATCCCAGAGGCCGACATGGTGCTGAACCTGACGCCAGACAAACAGCATAGCAAAGTCGTTCATGCCATTATGCCAATGATGAAGCAAGGTTCTGTATTGTCTTATTCTCACGGTTTCAACATCGTGGAAGAAGGCATGAAAGTTCGTCCAGATATCACAGTGGTAATGGTTGCGCCTAAGTGCCCAGGCACAGAAGTTCGTGAAGAATATAAGCGTGGATTCGGTGTCCCCACCCTGATTGCCGTGCACCCAGAAAATGATCCTAACGGTGACGGTTTAGAAATCGCGAAAGCCTATGCCAGTGCGACGGGTGGCGACCGTGCCGGGGTGTTGCAGTCTTCTTTCATCGCGGAAGTGAAATCTGACCTGATGGGCGAGCAGACCATCCTCTGCGGTATGCTGCAGACGGGTGCAATTCTGGGTTACGAAAAAATGCTGGATGACGGCATCGAGCCAGGATATGCCGCGAAACTGATCCAGAAAGGGTATGAGGTGATCACTGAAGCGCTGAAACACGGCGGTATCACTAACATGATGGACCGTCTGTCTAACCCTGCAAAGATCAAGGCTTATGAAATTTCGGAAGAGCTGAAAACCATGCTCACTCCGCTGTTTCAAAAACATATGGATGACATTATCAGCGGCGAGTTCTCTCGTGTGATGATGGAAGACTGGGCCAATGGCGATGCTAACCTGCTGAAATGGCGTGAAGAAACTAATGCTACCGGTTTTGAACAGGCACCAGAATGCGATGAATTCATTGAAGAACAGACCTATTTCGACAAAGGTATTTTCCTGATTGCGATGATCAAAGCGGGGGTTGAACTGGCCTTCGATACCATGGTTTCTTCAGGCATCATCGATGAATCAGCTTACTACGAGTCATTGCACGAAACTCCGCTGATTGCTAACACCATCGCTCGTAAGCGTCTGTATGAAATGAACGTGGTGATTTCTGATACCGCCGAATATGGTTGCTACTTGTTCAACCATGCGGCACTGCCACTGTTACGTCGTTACGTTAACAGCCTGGACCCACAGTGGGTTGGTGGTGGTCTGAAAGGTGATGACAACGCAGTAGACAATATGCGTCTAATTGAAGTCAACGCTGCTATCCGCAATACCGATGTAGAGTATATCGGTGAAGAATTGCGTGGCTATATGACTGAAATGAAACGTATCAATTTGGAATCTTAATGTTCAAACCGAAGGGTTTCCGTTAGCGGAAACCCTTTTTGCATGAGAACAGGTGAATGGTCGCTGACCACAAAAAATCAATTACCGGAAATTAATTGTTGTGTTTCGCAAAGCCTTTGTGGTATTGCTTAATAACTGTTCGCCGAGAGTCCAAATGCTAAACGGCAAAGAACAACGGAATTTGATAGTAACAGGAAACTGTCACCAAAGATGATTAACTTCAGCGCCAAGCTCCTCCTCGTGATTATTACCGTAGTGATTATTATTGGATCACAGCGGGGGTGGCGCTCGGCACGAAGTTAGACCAACTGGTCGCAGTCGAACCCCCGCTCCGCAAGGACCGGGGGTTTTTTCGTTTTTATGGCGTGTTCAGGTAACAGCAGGTAACAATAGCGATGGAACAAGGGCAAACAATCAGTGGTAGTCAGGCAGTCATCAAGGTGTTAGCTGCCCATGGAGTCACCACAGTATTCGGCTATCCCGGCGGGGCAATCATGCCTATTTATGATGCCTTGTATGGCAGTCAGGTCGAGCACCTTCTCAGTCGCCATGAGCAGGGCGCCGGTTTTGCCGCTGTGGGCTATGCCCGTTCCAGTGGCAAAACCGGTGTCTGCTTTGCGACGTCAGGTCCGGGAGCTACCAATCTGTTTACGGCACTAGCAGATGCCATGATGGATTCCATTCCGCTGGTGGCCATTACCGGTCAGGTCGCCACTCCAGTCATCGGTACCGATGCATTTCAGGAAATGGACGTGTTAGGAATGAGCCTTTCCTGTACCAAACACAGTTTTATGGTGACCTCGTCTGAAGAGTTGGTCCCCACACTCTATCGTGCTTTTGAAATTGCTGCGTCTGGCCGTCCGGGCCCGGTACTGGTAGATATTCCCAAAGACATTCAGTTAGCTGCTCTGGAGTACAAAACTCCGCTGCAAGCGGTGCCGGTGGAGCAGTCATTAGATCTCGCAGCGATTGATGCGGCCAATACCCTGCTAGCCCAAGCAAAGCAGCCGATGTTGTATGTCGGTGGTGGTGTCGGTATGGCAGGCGCCGTCGAACAGCTTCGAGAGTTGATCCAACGAACTGGTATTCCATCGGTGGCTACCTTAAAAGGGCTTGGGGCAGTTCCTCATGACGCCTCTGGCTATCTGGGTATGTTAGGAATGCACGGCAACCAGGCTGCAAATCACGCTGTTCAGCAAGCCGACTTATTGCTGGTGGTGGGCGCCCGTTTTGATGACCGGGTCACCGGCAAGCTGGATACATTCGCAGCAAACGCCAAAGTGATCCATCTGGATATTGATGCGGCAGAACAAGGCAAATTACGGCAACCTGACGTCGCCATTGGTGATGATCTTTGTGACGTGTTGCCAGCGTTAACCTTGACTCAAGATATCTCATCCTGGCAACAGCAAGTTGCCGCATTGAAGTTACAGTATGCCTGGCGTTATGACCGGCCGGGCGAGCAGATTTATGCACCCGCATTGTTAAAGCAGTTAGCGGATAACTTGCCGGAAGACAGTGTCGTGAGTTGTGATGTTGGCCAGCATCAGATGTGGGTGGCACAACATATGTGGTTCCGTCGCCCGGAAGATCACTTATCCAGTGCCGGCTTTGGAACGATGGGGTTCGGCTTGCCGGCGGCGGTGGGCGCACAGGTAGCACGTCCGGGGGCGACCGTGGTAGCTGTTAGCGGAGATGGTTCTTTTATGATGAATGTGCAGGAACTGACCACAATCAAACGCCGCCGGCTGCCACTGAAAATTGTGTTACTGGATAACCAGAAACTCGGTATGGTGAAACAGTGGCAACAGCTATTTTTTGAAGAGCGTTACAGCGAGACCGACCTTTCCGATAACCCCGATTTTCTGACCCTCGCATCCGCCTTCAATATTCCTGGACGCAGTATTAGCAAAGCCGCAGAAGTCAGCGCTGCACTTGAAGAGATGCTGACTACCAAAGGCCCCTTCCTGTTACATGTGCAGATAGACGATAAGTTCAATGTTTGGCCATTGGTGCCGCCGGGCGCCTCCAACAGTGACATGATTGAAGAAGTGGAGGTGCAGGAATGATCTATCATCTGATATTGACCTTGGAACAACGTCCGGAAGTATTGGAACGGGTATTACGAGTGACTCGTCATCGCGGCTTTCGGGTCTGTGAAATGCATATGTCGGAACAGGACGATAAACACTTGTTATTGGATATGACAGTAGCAAGCGAACGCGCCATCGAATTATTAAGCCGTCAGCTCGTGAAGCTGATGGATGTTACCGCGTGTGAAGTGCAAAGCAGCCAACCATTGGCCAGCACTATCAACGGTTAAAACAGCACATTAATTTTTACCAGAATTAAACAAAGGAATTGAGCAATGCCAAAACTAAGATCTGCCACCAGTACTGAAGGCCGTAATATGGCTGGTGCCCGCGCCTTGTGGCGCGCTACCGGCGTGAAAGAGGGAGATTTCGGCAAGCCGATCATCGCGATTGCGAACTCCTTTACCCAGTTTGTTCCCGGTCATGTTCATCTGAAAGATATGGGAGCATTGGTCGCCTCTGCGGTAGAAGCTGCTGGTGGTATTGCCAAAGAATTCAATACCATCGCCGTCGATGACGGTATTGCCATGGGGCATGGCGGCATGTTGTATTCATTGCCATCGCGTGAGCTGATTGCCGATAGCGTGGAATATATGGTGAATGCGCACTGCGCTGATGCGTTGGTGTGTATCTCTAACTGCGACAAAATCACTCCCGGGATGTTGATGGCGTCGCTGCGTTTGAATATTCCGGTGGTATTTGTTTCCGGTGGTCCGATGGAAGCCGGTAAAACCAAATTATCCGACAAAATCATCAAGCTGGATTTGGTCGATGCCATGGTCGCTGCGGCGGACAAACGGGTGTCTGATGCCGACAGTGAACAGATTGAACGTAGCGCCTGTCCGACTTGTGGCTCCTGCTCTGGGATGTTCACGGCTAACTCGATGAACTGTCTGACTGAAGCCTTAGGGTTATCGTTGCCGGGTAATGGTTCGTTGGTGGCAACGCATGCCGACCGTCGCGAGTTGTTCCTGGAAGCCGGTAGACGGGTAATGGCATTGGCCAAACGTTATTACTACGACAACGATGACAGCGTGCTGCCGCGCAATATCGCCTCATTTAAAGCGTTTGAAAACGCGATGACGTTGGATATCGCCATGGGGGGCTCCTCCAATACCGTGCTGCATCTGCTGGCCGCAGCGCAGGAAGCGGGCGTTGATTTCACCATGGAAGATATCGACCGCTTGAGCCGCAAAGTACCGCATTTATGTAAAGTTGCACCATCGACTCCGCTGTATCACATGGAAGATGTGCACCGTGCCGGTGGCGTGATGGGTATTCTCGGCGAACTGAACCGGGCGGGTCTGCTGCATACTGATGTGCATCATGTCGCCGCCGAAGATGGCACGCTGGCTTCTGTCTTGGCCGCTTACGACGTGATGACTGCCGATAGCGATAAGGTGAAGGAATTCTATCGCGCTGGCCCTGCGGGGATCCCCACTACCGTAGCTTTCAGCCAGGATTGTCGTTGGCCAGAGCTGGATACTAATCGTCAATCCGGTTGTATTCGAGATCGCGAGCATGCGTTTAGTCAGGAAGGCGGTCTGGCTGTGCTGTTTGGGAATGTTGCCGCCAATGGCTGTATCGTCAAAACTGCGGGTGTAGATGAATCCAATCTGCAGTTTAGTGGCAAAGCACGTGTATTTGAAAGCCAGGAAGCGGCAGTTGATGGCATCCTCGGTGGTGCGGTTGTCGCCGGTGACGTGGTGGTGATCCGTTATGAAGGCCCGAAAGGTGGTCCAGGTATGCAGGAGATGCTGTATCCCACTAGTTATCTCAAATCCATGGGGCTGGGAACTAAATGCGCACTGATCACTGATGGCCGTTTCTCTGGTGGCACATCGGGTCTGTCCATTGGCCATGTCTCTCCAGAAGCTGCTGCCGGCGGCACTATCGCATTAATCGAAGATGGCGACATGATCGATATTGATATTCCTTCACGTGGTATTTCATTGCGGGTAAGTGATGCGGTGCTGACTGCTCGTCGCGCTGCGATGGAAGCTAAAGGTCCTTTGGCGTGGAAACCATTGGCGCGTGTGCGTCCAGTGTCTATGGCGCTCAAAGCTTATGCTCTGATGGCAACCAGTGCCGATAAAGGTGCAGTACGTAACCGCGCACTGCTGGAGGACTGAGATGTTAGCGCTTGCATCACAATCCCAGTTGTCTCTGGCGAACTATTATCTGCAACGGATCCTGCTTTCCAGTGTTTACGATGTCGCCAAAGTGACGCCATTACCACTACTGAAAAAGCTTTCCGCCAGACTGGGTTGTCAGGTGTATCTGAAACGAGAAGACCTGCAACCGGTGCATTCATTTAAGCTGCGCGGTGCCTATAACCGTATTGCCGAGCTGACGGCTGAAGAAGCCAAGTGTGGTGTGGTTTGCGCTTCGGCGGGGAACCATGCGCAAGGCGTAGCACTGTCGGCAGCCAGTCGCGGTATTGATGCGGTGATCGTCATGCCGGGAACCACGCCTGACATTAAGGTCGATGCGGTACGCCGCCTTGGTGGCAACGTGGTGTTATACGGCCAGTCATTTGATCAGGCCAATGATTATGCGATGTCGCTGGCACGCAATCAGGGGCGGGTATTTATTCCGCCGTTTGATGATGAATCGGTTATTGCCGGTCAGGGCACGATTGCGCAGGAGATGTTGCAACAGCAGCGAGATCTGGAAGTGATCTTCGTGCCAGTCGGTGGTGGTGGTCTGATTGCTGGTATTGCCGCGTATTACAAAGCCGTGTTTCCGGAAGTTAAAATCATCGGCGTTGAGCCGGAAGATGCGGCATGCCTGAAAGCTGCCATGGAAGCGGGCGAACCAGTCACCTTGCCGCAGGTGGGGTTATTTGCGGATGGCGTTGCCGTGCGGCGCATCGGCAATGAGCCTTTCCGCCTGGCGAAGGATTTCGTTGATGACGTAGTGACCGTGACGTCTGACGAGATCTGCGCCGCAGTGAAAGATATCTTTGAAGATACTCGTGCGATAGCTGAACCCGCTGGCGCATTATCGCTGGCGGGGCTGAAAAAATACGTTGCTCAACACCCCGAAGAAGACAGTAAAGTCGCAGCAATACTCAGCGGTGCCAACGTCAATTTCCATAGTCTGCGCTATGTATCTGAACGTTGTGAGCTGGGCGAGCATAAAGAGGCGGTATTGGCGGTAACCATTCCAGAAAAGCCGGGGTCGTTCCTGCATTTCTGTGAGGTATTGGCCGGTCGCGCCATGACTGAATTTAACTACCGCTTCAGCGGTCGTGAACAGGCAGTCGTTTTTGCAGGTATTCGTGTTAATCGCGGACAGGAAGAGTTAGCAGAAATTACGTCGGCGTTGCAAGCTGTTGGGTTTGTGGTGCATGACTTATCTGCCGATGAAACTGCCAAATTGCATGTGCGTTATATGGTGGGCGGCATGCCGCCACAACCGCTGCAGGAAAGGCTGTTCAGCTTTGAGTTCCCTGAGTATCCAGGAGCGTTATTGCAGTTCCTGACTACGCTGAAAAGTAAGTGGAATATCAGTTTGTTCCATTACCGTAACCACGGAGCCGCGTTCGGACAGGTATTAGCGGGATTTGAAGTACCGCCAGAAGATAACGAGGCTTTCGCACATTTTCTGGACGAATTAGGCTTCGTTTGGCAGGAAGAAACCGATAGTCCGGCCTATCGTTTGTTTTTGGCAAGAGCGGCAAGGGATTAGCCGAAAGCAGGACGGAGAAGGCGCAAAATTTGTGGTAAGGTCTTGCCACTGGGTTACACCTCAATCAGTTGTAAGGAGACATCTATGTTAAGTGCACCTGTTGTCAGCGCCTTCAATCCGCCCCGTCGTATCTTGATGGGGCCCGGCCCCTCGGACGTGTATCCGGAAGTGCTGGCAGCGCAGTCGCGCCCGACGGTAGGACATCTGGACCCGCTATTCATTGCAATGATGGATGAGCTGAAATCGCTGATCCAGTATGCCTTCCAGACCCAAAATCAGATGACCATTGCCGTCTCTGCACCAGGAAGTGCCGGCATGGAAACCTGTTTTGTGAATCTGTTGGAACCGGGTGAGAAAGTCATCGTTTGTCGTAACGGGGTTTTTGGTGACCGGATGCGGCAGAATGTCGAACGCATTGGTGGTGTGGCGGTGATGGTTGATAGCCCTTGGGGCGAACCAGTAGACCCTGATGCGGTAAGCGCTGCACTGCACGCCAATCCTGATGCCAAATTTCTGGCATTCGTACACGCTGAAACTTCTACTGGCGCTTTGTCCGATGCCAAAACCCTGTGCGCGATAGCCAAAGAATACGGTTGTCTGTCAATCGTCGATGCGGTGACGTCACTTGGCGGTGTTGAAGTAAAAGTCGACGAATGGGGCATTGATGCCATCTATTCCGGGAGTCAGAAGTGCCTTTCCTGCGTGCCTGGATTGTCGCCGGTATCATTCTCTGATGCGGCAGTCGAAAAGCTTAAAGCCCGCAAAACTCCGGTGCAGAGCTGGTTCCTCGATCAGTCGTTGGTGATGGGCTATTGGAGCGGTGGTAATAAGCGTAGCTACCATCATACTGCGCCAGTAAATGCTTTATATGCGCTGCATGAATCATTCCGCAAGCTGGCAAGCGAAGGGCTGGAGCATGCCTGGCAAAGGCATCACGATATGCACCTATTGCTTAAAGCCGGGCTGGAAAAGTTGAATATCAACTTTGTGGTGGCCGAAGCTTCACGTTTGCCACAGTTAAATGCGGTATATATTCCCCAAGGCGTAGATGATGCCGCTGTGCGTAAGCAACTGCTGGAAAACTACAACCTGGAAATTGGCGCCGGACTCGGCGCGTTGGCGGGTAAAGCCTGGCGCATTGGTCTGATGGGATATGGGGCTCGACGCGAAAACGTGGCGTTATGCTTGCGTGCGTTGGAAGAAGTGTTGAGCTAATTCAGCGCGATACTCAAAATAAAGACAGCTTTTGCTGTCTTTATTTTTTTCTGTAATACAGACTTGGAAAGTCGCATTTTTCAGCTAAATACTTTCAATCCTGCTCACGCAGTCTGGCTTCAAGGGCATCGACTTGCGCCTGCAGCGCCTCGAGTTTTTCCCGCGTTTTCAGCAGTACATGTTGCTGCACGTCAAACTCTTCACGAGAAACCATATCCAGCTTCAACAATTGTTGCTGCAGAATACGTTTGCTGCGCTCTTCAAATTCACCGGCAAACTGCTTAACTCCAGACGGCAAGTTGTCACTCAGTTGTCGTGCCAGATCTTCGATTTTTTGGGCGTTAATCATCTTGGCTTCCAATTAAAAATGCTGATAACTGAATTGTAACCCAGTCAGTGCTAATCCCCAAGGTGCAGCCATGCCTCGGTCGAGGTCAATTCTGCAGTTCCTGTGAGTTTGATCGTAAACAAAATAATAAGTCAGGTTTGTGACCGCTACAGTGCACCTATCTTCCACTGACAGACGTGATCACAATAGATTTAGCCTGCTCTTTATTATCCATCGTAGTTGCAGTGGCTGATGAACTATTATGCCTTTAAAGAAACTGGCTTTTGATGCAAAAATTAGCGCAACGAATATGAAAACCCGCTACAGCTGACACCTGAAGGCGCGCTTCTGTTATGATTTGACGCCGTTGCTATTGTCGATTGTTGGAAAAAAATGAAACTCAATCCCGCCCAGAATGACGCTGTTCGCTACATTTCCGGTCCGTGCTTGGTGCTGGCAGGTGCTGGTAGCGGTAAGACGCGTGTAATCGTCAATAAGATTGCTTATCTGGTGCAGGAGTGTGGTTATCAACCGCGGCATATCGCCGCGGTAACGTTTACCAACAAAGCGGCGCGCGAAATGAAGGAACGTATCGCCCATTCGATTGGCCGTAAGGAAACTCGTGGTTTGTGGATCTCCACTTTTCATACCCTGGGATTGGAAATTATCAAGCGTGAGCACAAAGCGCTGGGGTTGAAAGCGGGTTTTTCGCTGTTTGATGATCAGGATACGCTGGCGCTGCTGAAAGAACTGACAGTCAATGAACTGCAGGAAGATAAAGATTTGCTGCGATTACTGGCGTCGGCTATTTCCAACTGGAAGGGGGGGCTGGTGATCCCTGACCATGCACGTAAAGCTGCCAGAACTGAGCGAGACCAACTGTTTGCTCTGTTATACCAGCGCTACGCCCAGCACATGAAAGCCTATAATGCGCTGGATTTTGACGACCTTATCCTGCTGCCTTCATTGCTGCTGCGGCACAATGAAGAAGTTCGCCGTCGCTGGCAGAAGCGGATTCAATATCTGCTGGTGGATGAATACCAAGACACCAATACCAGCCAATATGAGTTGGTGAAACTATTAGTGGGCGAACGCGCACGTTTTACCGTAGTTGGTGATGACGACCAGTCAATTTATTCATGGCGCGGTGCCAAACCCCAGAATCTGGTGCTGCTGGGTAAGGACTTTCCGGAGCTGAAACTGATCAAACTGGAACAGAACTATCGTTCCAGTCAGCGTATTTTGCATGCCGCCAACATCCTGATTGCCAATAACCCGCATGTGTACGACAAAGCACTGTTCAGTGAATTACCTCATGGTGAGCCGTTGCGGGTACTGCTGGCTGCCAACGAAGAGCAAGAGGCCGAGCGGGTTGTCGCTGAGATCATTCGGCATAAATTTATGAACCGTACTAACTACGGCGAATATGCGGTGCTCTATCGCGGTAATCATCAGTCAAGACTGCTGGAACGGGCCCTGATGACCAACCGTATTCCTTATCGTCTCAGTGGTGGAACGTCGTTTTTTGCCCGCGCTGAGATTAAGGACATCATGGCCTACCTGCGGTTGGTGGTAAATCCCGATGATGATAATGCGCTGTTACGCATCATTAATCTGCCCAAACGAGGTATTGGCCCCGCTACGTTAGAGAAACTCGGCAACTTCGCCAACAGCAAACATATTTCGCTATTTGCCGCAATTTTTGAGGCGGAGTTGCAGCATCATCTGGGACACTCAGCGATCGAGAGCTTATTTCAGTTCGGTCGTTTTATTGTGGATACCGGGGAAATCGCTAAACGAGGCGAGGGTGTTGATGCGATTAAGCAGCTGATCCATAACATTCATTATGAGGATTATCTGTACGAAACCAGCCCCAGTGCCAAAGCGGCCGAGATGCGTATGAAAAATATCTCGGAATTATATCGTTGGGTCACTGAGATGCTCTCGGGGGACGATCTTGATGCACCTATGACGTTACCTGAGGTCGTCACGCGCCTGACATTGCGCGACATGATGGAGCGCAATAATGAAGACGAAGCGGGCGATCAGGTCCAATTGATGACGTTGCATGCTTCTAAGGGACTGGAATTCCCTTACGTGTTTATGGTGGGGATGGAAGAGGGTTTATTGCCGCATCAGACCAGTATTGATGAAGACAATATTGAAGAGGAACGGCGTCTTGCCTATGTGGGGATCACCCGTGCGCAACGGGAATTGTGGTTTGTTATGTGCCGTGAACGGCGTCAGTTCGGTGAAACTATTCGCAGTGAACCCAGTCGTTTCCTAAAAGAGTTACCGGAAGATGATGTGCAGTGGGAAAACCGTAAACCACTGCAGAGTGAAGAACAGCGGATGCAAACTGGGAAAAGTAATATTGCGGGATTGCGGGCAATGCTGAACAAATGATCAGGCTAACGCGGCTTTTGCGTGCGAATCTTCAGTCAAATTTTCTACTGAAGATTGCATTGTCGTGATGCCCAACTCCTGTAAACACTGTTGTTGTTCCTCAGAATTTACACCATCGGCAATCAGCTGCAGCTGTAATGATTCCGCACTGCGGCGGATGGCAGTCAATAGTTGTCGATGTCGTTTGCTTTGAATGCCAGACGTTAATTCTGATTCAAGCTTCAAGCAACTGATCGGCAAAAACGACAATGTCAGCATCGAACTGTAACCACTACCATAGTCAGCGATGCCGATGTTGACACCTAAATCTTTCAATGCTTCAAATCCATACACATGGTTATCGTGGTCTCGAGCTAACGCGATTTCATTGAAAAATAAGCACAGTTTATCGAGTGAAAAACGACAATTATCCAGACACAACACCAGATTTCTCAAAGCGTGTTTATAGGCTAAATGATGACTGCTAAGGGTGAGATGAACTTTAACCTCTTCAGCTATTGGCAGTGAATCAAGTTCGTCATTCAGCAGTTCAATCACATAGCGATCGAACTCAAGCGGCAGGTTGGCTTGTTCTGCCAGTTGCACCAACTGGTGGTAATTGAGTAAGCCGTGCTGAGGATGCTGCCAGTATGGCTTGACATCAATAGCAATTGTTTTGCCACTGTTAGCGTCTCGCACCGGAATATAAATTAAGCGCAATTGCTGGGATTCAAATGCCTGGCGTAAGTCATTTTCAAGTGTCAGGTCATGCATGAGTTGTTGATGGGATTTCTCATCAAAGACAACATAACATCCTTTACCACGAGTTTTGGCCATATACATGGCGGTGTCAGCATCACGTAATAGCGATTCACTGGATGTCTGCTGTGGATTATCACACAGTGATATACCAATACTGGCACCGGAATTAAAGTGTTGACCTGCCAATTCGAAAGGTCGCGACAGCTCGCAGAGTATTCGTTCGGCCACCTCTTTGGCGTCGTTGGTGTTGTAAAGGTTATCCAGCAGGATCACAAATTCATCGCCACCCAGGCGTGCCAGCAGGTCGTGATCGCGAATACACGTATTGAGACGTTTGGCTGTTTCTATCAGAAAATGGTCACCTTCCATATGCCCCAGCGTGTCATTGATCATTTTGAAACGATCGAGGTCGATGAATAGTAAGGCAAACTTATAAGAACGGTTTTGTGCAAACGTATCATTCAACCGTTCCATAAACATCTGACGGTTTGGCAGACCGGTAAGACTATCGTGCTTGGCATCATGGATCAGCTTTTGTTCGATGTGACGTCGCTGAGAGATCTCCTTTTGCAGCTCGACATTTGCCTGCGCCAGTTCCGTAGTGCGTGCTTGCACCATCTCTTCTAATTCTTCATTGGAGCGTTTAAGCGTCTCGGTCGCGAGTTTACGCTCAATCGCTGCTGCGATATGCTGTGACACGAAAGTCAGCAGTTCCAGATCTTTGAACTGATACTTCTGATCCATACTGAAACTGTACACGGCAAGCGCGCCTACCGCCTCACCTTGAATCAATAGTGGTATACCAATCCATTGCTGCATGGTTTGGGTGTGATTTAAATCCGGTGCTTTACTGTATATCTCCCCTAGTTTGATGAGGTGTCGAATATCCTTTTGTGACAGTAATGTCGGTTTGCGGTGTCGCAGCAGGTATTCAACCAGCCCATCTTTCATTGGCCGGGGGATGGGCGCAACGCTGCTCAATTGTGAAACATAAAATGGAAATGACAGCGTGGTGGCTGATTCGTCTAACAGAGCGATGTAACAGTTATTGGCAGGTAGCAAATGACTGATAATGTGGTGCAGCTCCACATAAAAGTCATGCATATCGAGGTTGGATGTCGCCAGATCTGCTATTTCAAATAATGACCGTTGCAGTCGTTCAGCACGACGTCGTTCATAGACTTCCTGTTTCAGCTTGTCGTATGCCTGACTCAACTCCTGCGTACGCTGCTGAATTGCGGTTTCGAGTTGTTCATGGTGTCGTAAACGCTCGAGCACTCCGGCAATGTGATGGCAAATGAATACCATCAACTCAACTTCAGTATCACCGTAGGAAACTTCAGCTTTATAGCTTTGAACCACTAATGCGCCGATGGCTATCCCATTGTGCATAATCGGAACACCCAGCCATTGATGACAAGGAGAACCAAGATTGTCAATCTCGCCCTCAGCCTCCAGTCGGTCAGCAGTCGCTTCATCACATAATAATGGTCGTTGTGTGCGCAAAACGTAGCCGGTGAGTCCACGCTTCAACATATCAGACAGGTTTTTATCCGGATACAGCTCGGTGGGATGAACATCTTTTTCATCCAAAAAAAATGGCAATTCCCACTGGTCCTGGTTTTTCAGCGCAATATAGAAGTTATCAGCAGGAATGAGTTTTTTGAGATGATGATGTATCCCTTGATAGAAATCTTCCATACTGCTCACCGCATTGGCGATGTTGGAGATTTCCAGCAGTGCGTTTTGCGCTGATTCCGCACGTTTAAACTTGGCCGCCAGACGTTTCAGCCTGGAAACACGTTTTTCAAGCGATGACACGTCAGGATTCATTAATTGTCGGTCCTTCAACATGATCTTGGCCAAGTCAGGGAGATAGCTTAAATAAGAGTTGTAAAATAATTGTGTAATTCAGTTAGCTAGTGCGTACAAATAGCACGATTTTAAATGTACTCCAAGTCAAATTTTTGGCAAACGTCAGAAGTGCTTTGGCTACCCGTCTGGTTGATAAAGCTAAAAGTTGAACACTCAGGAGAAAAAATACAAAACAAAGGTAGACTCATTCTCTAATAACCCCTACTATATGCGGCGCTGACACGGTGGGCGCCCATAGCTCAGCTGGATAGAGCGCACCCCTCCGGAGGGTGAGGCCGAGGGTTCAAATCCTTCTGGGCGCACCAGCTTAATGAGCACATCGAGTCAGAGTAAGCAGTGGTGGCTGTAGCTCAGTTGGTAGAGTCCCGGATTGTGATTCCGGTTGTCGTGGGTTCGAGCCCCATCAGCCACCCCATTTCCTTTCTTGTATTGAGTCCCAAAGGATAATGCCAGCGTTCAGAAATCATCTGAACCGGTATCCCTGACGCTTCAAGGAAGAAAATAGGTAGCATTAACGTGTGCAAGTTTTCGGTGATTAGCGCAGTCCGGTAGCGCATCTGGTTTGGGACCAGAGGGTCAGAGGTTCGAATCCTCTATCACCGACCAATTTATTACTGCTTTTGCGATAGATGTGAAAGCAGCACAGTTTTACGGTGATTAGCGCAGTCCGGTAGCGCATCTGGTTTGGGACCAGAGGGTCAGAGGTTCGAATCCTCTATCACCGACCAATATCAAAAAGCCCCTGCAGTGCAGGGGCTTTTTCTTTTCATCGCAAAGGTTAATCAATATTGACCGGTGGTGCGATATAGCCTTGATAACCTTGGATCTTAAGGAGTTCGAAACGCTGTAACTGCGTATCTTGCTGGATACCAGTAGCGATAACGTCTATGTCCAGCCCTCTGGCAACGTTTACCAGTGCACGACAGAGCTCGGCATTATGTTGGTTATCATCAAATTGTGCGAACGCCTGATCCAGTTTCACATAACTTGGGCGCAATGTTTGTAGATAGGTCATTGAGCCAAATTGGCGGCCAAAGTGGTCGATACCGAACGTTGCACCATTATCACGGATCACGCTGCACAATGCTTCACTGGCTTTGCCATCGCTGTAAATACTGGCTTCTTGAATTTCAAATGCCAGACGACCATGGTGTGCACTTTCACGCAGGTATTGGTTCAACCATTCGTGGAATTGTTGATCTCCAATGCTTTGATGTGTCAGGTTAACAGCGATAATTTGCGGACTCTTATCCAACAGCTTTTCTTCGATGATCTTTTCTATCAAACAGCGGTCCAGCATACTTCCCAGCGATAGCAGCTCAATGTAAGGCATAAACAGCCCAGCGTGTATCAGCTTGTCGCCCAGTTGTAACTGACAAAACAGCTCGTGGTGGATGATACCACTCTGGTCATAATGTTGTACCGGTTGCCAGCGAAACAGGAACTGCTTTTGATTAATCGCATATGACAGCTTTTCGCGCCACTGTTCACGGGTAAACAGTTGTTGCTCGCCGGATTCGAACCAATGGTAAATCTTGCCAGCCTGCACTGCTTTCTGTAGTGCATTGTCCGCTTGTGCCAGCAGATCTGACGTGGTGCAGTGCTCCATTCGTTCGGCAATACCGATGGCGTAATCTTCATTCGGCTTGCAGTCTGCCTTAATCATCTCCTGATTGATGGTGCGTATGAGTGTCTGCAAATATTTACTCAGTTGTTCCCGTTCGGCGTTCGTGACCAAAAACGCGAATTCGTAGGCGGCAATACGGGCGATAACAGAATCAAACTCGGTAAATGACTCTTGTAGTTTTGAGGCCAGCAGTTTGATGGTGGCATCGCGTACCTGATAACCATATTTGCTGTGGACCTGTTCCAGCCAATCTAAGCGCACCAACATAATCGCACCGCTACCGGGTTCGCTGAGCCAACTGTTCAGGCGTGCCATCATGTATTGACGGTTAGGTAGATCCGACACCTGATCTACCAGGTTTTTCTTGCGGAGTGCCGTCACTTCTTCATCAAGTGAATTGAATATCTGTTTGAGTTGCGCTGACATACTGTTATATGCGGTGACAACATCCCGTAACTCTAGCGTCTTTGGCAACGGCATGTCAGGGCCAAACTCGCGCTTGGCAATACTTTTGGCATGCTCTGCAATCTCATGTAACGGCTTAAGTATCCATGTCAGGCCCAGTCTGGCTGAGAATATTGCGATCAAAAACAGGATGGAGAACACGATGATGGTATTACTCATAATGCGCCACAGTTCGTGATAACCAAATCCGGGATGTGCGGTGATTTTTAATTTCGCTAACTGGATCCAACCGCTGGTAATGGTGGTTTCTTTTTCGATAGTGGGAAACAGATCCAGATTAATGAACCATTGTGGAACATCATCAATACGAATGTCATTGTTCCAAGTTTGTTGTTTACCATCAACCAGCCAGGTCAATGTCACCTTACGGTAATAGCCACCTTCAAAGATCACATTCACCATAGTTTCTACGGTGGCCATATCGCCCGCTTCCAGGGCGGGCACTAACATCAAGCCAAGAGAGTGACTGACGTTATTCAGATCAGACTCCATCTGTGATGCCAGGAAGTTGCGAGTTTCATTGAACTGTACATATCCGAGGCTGGCCACTACTAACAGGAACAGCCCAAACAGTAAGGAATAAATCTGTCTAAACAAGGTCATTGCCGCGGTTACTCCATCACCAATTTGGGCTTGCGCATGCGATCAGCCCCTAATCTGTATTTTAAATCGTTCCACTTTTCCAATCGTGTGGCCGAGCCTGCGAGTACCCCGCGGCCTTTTTCTTTGTTGAGCCACAACTGTTTACCGTTAAAACTGTAGACAGGAATAAGATCGGGTCGTTGGGTGGCGGGTTTAATCTGCGGATCCAGATTGTCGAGGATCAGCGGTATTGAACCTGGTGTCTCATAATAGGCCAATACCATGTGATACTGATTAACACTGGTTGCTTTAACCATAGTGATGCGCATCTTGTCGTCCGGGACTCCTAACTGTAGTAGCGTAAAATACTTGGCAATAGAGAAATCTTCACAGTCTCCGCCATTGGCGCCAATAAACTCCAGCGGCGTTGCCCAGTAATTACTTACCCCCCATAACTTTATATCGTCTACAAAATTGAACAGGTTGAAGAAGTTATTAACGGTTGTAATCTTTTCTGTTGTTGTCTGGTCCTGTGCATCTCGCACAATATTGAACCAAGCCTTGGCGCGCAGTCCTGCTCGTGGTCCATAGGTTTGCTCAAGAGAGGAGACAACAGAAGCTTCATTCAGGTCGGCATCGGCATACAACAGCGAAACAGCAAGCACCGAAGCCAACAAGGTGCAGTGGCAGACGTTCTTAACGCACTTGTATGTCAACAGCCTGCCACACACCATAATGAGAGATTAATTTCCTATTTGACTTCTTTGTCGACAGAATAAATTGTCCACTTCATATCTGCCATCGTGTCTTCACCATTCACTTCAGCGATGACTCGACGATTGCGTTTTTGCGCCAATGCCGTGCCACTGGTATCCACGGGACGGTCATAACTGTAACCGATTGCTGTCAATCGGTCATCAGCAATGCCAAATTGCTCGTGTAATACCTTCACGACAGCTGTTGCGCGGTTCTGTGACAATTCCAGGTTATGATCATACGTACCGGTTTTACTGCAGTGTCCTTCAATAGTCACCTTAGTATGCGGGTACTGTTTCATAAAGTCTGCGATGGTTTGGATCTGGCTGTAGTATTGCGGATCGATGTAGAACGAGTCATTAGCAAAAAGTACTTTTAACTCAGAACGTTCATGGATTGGCTTCACTGTGCCACAACCATAGTTATCGACATTGGCACCCTCTACCGTTCCCAAACATTTTTCACGTGCGACGATGACGCCATCGCGGTCATGATCATTTAGGTCGTAAACCTGCTTTGTAGGGGTATCCATCGATACTGTATCCCGCATGGAGCATCCTGCCAGTAGCAGTAAGCTCATAAAAGTCAGTAACAGTTTCATTATTTGACCCCTCCTTCATATTCACGCTCGCCTTTCCAGACATCCGGCCTGGTTACACGTAATGAGTCGAGCAGTTGGCCTGTGGCATTGAGAATACGATATTTAGCAACAATCTCATCGAACTCTGCCCCCAGATAATCTTTACGAGCTTCAAACAGTTCGTTTTCAGTATCCAGTAAGTCCAATAAGGTGCGTTGACCAAGATTGAACTGTTGAGCATAGGCAACCTGAGTTTGTTTAGCGGCAATAACATGTTCGCGAATATATTGTTTTTGCGGTTCCAAAAACTCGTAGGCATTCCACGCGAGATTGACTCCTTCAACCACTTCACGATGGGCGCGTTCGAGAATTTCTTTCGCTTCACCCAGCTTATAAGCGGTTTCTCTTTCACGGGAGACATCTTTACCACCCGCGAACAGGTTATATCGCATCCGGACCATTGCTTGGACGTCGTTGTAATAGCCACCAACCCCTTCGACGAGGTAACTGTTGGTACCATCTTCACCGTCTAGGTTGTTGTTCCAATTACCAGAAACTTCTAAAGAGAATTTCGGATAATAGGTAGACTGCGCGGTTGAACGCTCATATTCTGCCGCTTGAATATCATGGCTGGCAGATTTGAGCACCGGATGTTTCGTTTCCGCCATCTTGACGCCATCAGCGGCGTCTTTAGGGAGCATATCCGCATCTGGTACGGGGATGATCAGATTATCTGGCTCTTGGTGTGTCACCCGATAAAACTGGCTTTTGGCATCGAGGAAATTGTTGCGCGCGGACATCACGTTAGAGTTGGCTCTCGCCAGACGGCCAGTGATCTGTGATAAATCAGCAGTGGATCCCAGACCTGAATCTGTACGCTGTTTGATTTGATCATAGATGTCCTGATGACTTTTCAGATTTTTTTCTGCCAGCGTCAGAACTTCTTGGGTTTTGATGTAGTTGAGGTAAACCTTAGCTACTTCCAGTGCTTTATCTTCGGCGGTTGCCATCAGATTCCATTGTTCAGCACTTGCCTCGTAACGCGTACGATTAACTTCGCTGCTGGTGTAGAACCCGTCAAACAGCATCTGTTGAATACTGACTCCAAACTCACCACGTTTCAGTTCGACTTCGTCGTCAGATGTTCCGGCAAGCTTTCGTCGGGTTGTCGGCGAGTCAGTCTTTTCGTAACCATAACCCGCAGTGACATCTACTGAAGGCATGTAGCCGGAATAAGCCTGACTGACAGCTTCTTCTTTAGCCTTAAATCTATTGAAAATGATTCTGATATCCGGATTAGAGTCCAGCGTCCTGGCGACGGCTTGTTCCAGGGTCTGACCGAACCCGGCACTGGGGAGCATCAGCGCAGTAATCGCCAACGCGAGGGCGCTGCGCCTTACCTGCCGATTCAATTTGATGTTCATGTTAAACCCCTCCAAGGTTTTTATTTCTTCAAGCCTAGCGTTCCCTTAACGCCGTTTCTTTGGCTCTCAGTATGGGATTAAGTATGTACTCAAGGACTGTCCTTTTCCCGGTAATCACATCAACAGAAGTTAGCATCCCGGGGATAATTGGCATCTTTGTGCCATCTTCTTTAGTTAAGCTAGAGCTCTCAGTTCTTACCTTAACTAAATAAAAGCTATTACCTTTGTCATCTTGGGTGGTATCTGCGCTAATTTGCTCCACAGTTCCTTTCAGGCCGCCATAACGGGTAAAGTCATAAGCAGTAACTTTCACCATGGCGGGTAAGCCCGGATGAAGAAATGCGATATCTTTCGGTAAAATTTTAGTTTCTATCAATAACTGATCTTCAGATGGCACAATCTCCATAATATTGACGCCAGGCTGAACGACCCCGCCTAATGTATTGATACTAATTGTTTTTACTGTGCCATTCACTGGTGACACAATAATTGCCTTATTCACTTTATCTTGCGCACCCACCTGCGCCTCAGTCATTCGCGACAGCTTTGCCTGCATGTCATTGAGTTGTGCTCTAGCATCAGCGGCATATTGCAGCACAGCTTCACGACGTTTCAGAATCGCCTCGTCCATGGCTGCTTTTACCTTCGGGCGAGTAACTCGCAAGCTGGTAAGTTGTCCTTTAATATCATTCACGTTTCGTTCCAGTTTTAATAACTCTACTTCTGGCACCACGCCTTTAGACGCGAGCGGTTTTGTCAGTTCCAGTTCTCGAGTTACCAGTTGAAAACTAGTATTCAACGTATTGATTTTAGACGATAGTTCTTCATTTTCCTGCTGTCGTTGCTGAATTTGTCTAGCCAAGATTTCCACTTGGTTATTCAAGTTGTCCAAGCGGCCGTTGTATTGGTCAAGCTGGCTCTTTACCAAAGCAGGATCTTGCGTGTGCAAATCATCAGAAAACACGGGCGGCTTTTTGAGAATTTTGACCTGCTCACGCCAGTCCTGAGCAACATCAGAAATAAAGATACTGTTTAGCTCGGCGGATAACCGGATGACATTGGCCCTTAAGGTATAGACCTCTTGCTGTTGCTGAGCTGCATCGGCACGGAAGCGCGTATCATCGATACGTACCAGTGGTTGGCCTTTCTTAACCAACATGCCTTCCTGTACATAAAGTTCTTGCAGGATCCCACCGTCCAAACTCTGAATCACCTGAACCTGAGACGACGGAATCACTTTTCCCACACCTCTCGTCACGCGATCGAGCGTGGCAAAAGCGGACCACAGGATGAAACACAGCATCATCGTTGCCATCGCCCAGATAATCAGTTTGTGGCTGGAAGGGGCCTCGGTTAGCATGGCGCCATATACATCGTCCACCATTTCCAGGTCGCTGGCAGTGAGATGTTTACTCATTTCTGCCTCCTGCCATCAAGCCATTATTGAGTAGCTCCAGCACCTTGGCCTTAGGTCCATCTGCTAGAATATGACCACGATCCAAGACGATGATGCGATCCACAAGCTTCAGCAGCTCCATTTTGTGGGTGATAATGATCAGCGAGCGTTCTTTGCTGACATGAGTCATCGACCGCATGAATTGTTTTTCTGCTCTGGCATCAAGGCTCGCAGTGGGTTCGTCCATCAGCAGAATGGGGGGATCGTTCAAAATTGCTCGTGCCAGAGCGATAGTTTGCCGTTGACCACGAGAAAGATTTTCACCTTTTTCGCCTACCTGGGTATCAAGACCTTCAGACTCCATTGCTGTAAACAGGGCAACACCTGAAAGTTGCACGGCGCGCATTAATTGATGTTCTGAAACCTGGCGAGTGCCGAACAGAATGTTATCGCGAATGGTGCCATGAAACAGGGTGACATCCTGCGGCAGATAGCCGAAGTTACGACGTAAATCGCTGGGGTGGATCTGTCCTGAATCGACGCCGTCAAAACGTAAACTACCGCCCGTCGGTTGAAACAGACCAACCAATAGTTTAGCTAACGTGCTTTTACCGCTGCCGTTTCTGCCAATGATGGCAATTTTTTCTCCTGGCTGTATTTGAAATGATAGCGGACTCAACACTTGTTTTTCAGAAGATGGATAGCTGAATGTGACGTTATCGGCTTCGATCTTACCGATCAGCCTTTGCTTGCTGACCAGATGGCCTTTGTTCTCAAATTCATCTTCTTGCAGCATGATGCCGTCCAGTTGACGCAACGCACTAACCATCTGGTTAGCGCGAGTCATCAACCCCGCAAGCTGAGCCATAGGGGAAACGGCACGACTAGAGAGCATAACCGCAGCAATGATCCCGCCCATCGATATCAGGTTATCTGATACTCGATAGACCCCGAGAATGACCACAAAAATAGTCGTCATTTGCACGACTAATGACGCAACATGGGAGACGGCGTTAGATAATTTTTTGACTTTCAGCTGCCAGTTCGCAGTATGCCCGATCATTTGTTGCCAGGACTTCTGAACTAACCCTTCTGCGCCATACGCTTTGATCGATTCCAAAGACGCTAAGCTTTCAATGAGGTGCCCATGTTTTAGGCTTGAGAAACGGTTGCTTTCTTCAATCGCCTTTTTCAGCCGAGGCTGAATCGTTAGCGTGAACACAATAATGATCACACTGGCGATCACTGGGACTAACGCCAAGTCACCTGCAACCAGAAAAATAATCACCATAAACAGCAATGCGAAAGGGAGATCAACCAGCGCAGTAATCGTTGCCGAAGTCAGAAAGTCCCTGATACTGTCAAATTCGCCAAGCTGCCTAGCCATGCCTCCTACACTGGCGGAGCGCTTTGCTAATGGTAAGCCGATAGCTTTAAAAAACAGCCTTGATGAAACCAGGATGTCAACTTTTTTACCGGCAATATCAATCAGATAGCTTCTCAATTGTCGCATAATAAAATCAAAAAGATAAGCTATGCCTGCTCCTGCGGCGAGCACCCACAAAGATTCGAACGCGAGATTGGGCACGACTTTGTCATAGACGTTCATGACAAACAGCGGTGACACCAACGCAAAAATATTCACCAACAAAGATGCAATAAGTGCGTCACGGTATATGGGTGCAGCATCCTTAACAGTTTGAAGTAGCCAGTGAGTTTTTTGATCATGTCGATAAACATCAAATCCCATATCGCCACGGTATTGTTGTTTGATAAGGAATAGATAACCGACATAGAGCGTTTCCAGCTCTTCAATAGAAAGTGTTTGTTCTCCACCTGTCTCGGGTAATTGAATGACAGCCTTTTGATCGTCAAAGCTTAGTTGTCTGAGGATACAAGCTTTTTTATCCCGCAATAATAAAATACAGGGCAGTTGAATGGCACTCACCTGATCAAGTCCTTTACGACTTAACTTCGCTGCGAGTCCGGCTCGAGCAGCTGCTTGCGGTAATAACTCTGGTGGAAGCTCTGCAGTTGATAAGGGTAGGCCAGCAACTAATGATTCAATAGAACATGGACTGCCATAGTACTCGGTCATCAGTACCAGACAGTCCAGTAGTGGATCAACAGTGACTCGTATTGAGGCAGGGATGGTCCATTGCTCAGTTTTGGGAGAAGCAGCGGTGCTCACGAAACGACACGTCCCTTAAGTAATTGTGAGGATTAGTGTAATTATCAGTCAAAGCGCCTCCTTTCGAAAGCCAAAAGGAGGCACTTATTCACTACGATTACACTTCTTTGACAACTTGTTCAGTGTGATTCAAGGCATCTGTCGTAGAATAAGTCGTAGTTGCGGTGTCGGTACTACTACTATCCACGATCAGCGGTCCATTTCCACTGTCTACAAGTCCCTGAATAATCTCACTACTACTGTTACCGTAGGAAGAAACATCAGTGCCATCAAGTACTATGGTTTGATCCACACTACCATTAGCATCAGCATCGATAGATATGACCGTATCGCCATTAGTCACGGTAATATCCAGATAGTGGTCTAAGGTATTACTATTACCATTCCATTGAGTCAGTAAATCACTGATATTCAACGTATCTTGAGTTAAGTTAAAACCAGAGACGTGATCAGTACCTGTCTGTCCAGCTTGCCAGATAAAGGTGTCAATACCTGTGCTTGCAGTGAGAATATCATCTGCACTGGTACTGTAGATGCTGTGACTGCTATCACTACCATCTGTTGACAGGCTCATCAGGCTACTGGTACTTGCGGCTGCTAATGTGCTTGAGCTTGTATCACCAGAATAGAGATTGATAGCCAAATCACCTGAAGACACAATATCACCATCGCCATCCTGTATAGAAATTGGCACAGTGAAATCGACATCATCTGTGGTAACGGTTGTCGCCCCAAAATCACCGATTTGGAAAGTACTACCACTCTCATAACCCCATTCAATAGAGTTATAACCATCAGCGGTATAAGCAGAGAGCTGGGTGTTATCTACGACACCGGCGACGCTCACTGTACCGTCATTATTAAAGGTCACCGAGAAAGTATGTGAATCTATGACATAGTCACCGCTTGAAGTGATTACCTGCTGCTCAGTACCGTAGCTAATTCCTACACTGGTGATAGCATCGGGAGAGCCATCACCAACACTATATAAATTAGCACCACTGTCATCATCGTCAAAAGCAGCGATAGAAACTGTGGATCCACCTTTCCCTATCGAGGTGAACAATGCCGACCCGCCGTTGACATTATAGTGCCCGTCAAATATCTGGGTTTGGTTAGCTGCGTCGCTAAAGTCTTTACCGTTGACAGGTGTTCCGGAAAGGTCGGTAACATAATCAACTCGCATCGCTTCACCTGCACCTACGGAGGAGCCTGCGCCAATACCGCCACTGTTGGCATTGGTGTTAACGGTTGTACCACTGACAGATGTCAGCAGCAGATCCTGGCTATCATTGTCACCAGGAATAGTGAAACCCGCCCAAGAGGCATTACCACCAACGAAGTTGTAACCGCCATCGTTGAAATCGACGGTACTAACTGCATCTACGGATTGTGACATGGTCACAACGTACTGATCTGATGAACCATCCGGTTGCAGCGCAATCGTAAAGACCAGTGAATTATTTATCGAGTTTGTTGCTGTCAAAACCGTGCCATCAGCAGAAATGGCATAGTTGAGAGACACCAACCCAGACGACAGCCCCTGGTTTTCCAAACTGGTGATTGTATCTGCAGTGAATACTGCTGAACCGCCATCAGCACCATAGTTATTGGACAGCGTATGATCCAAATCCAGGTAGGCTGAATCATTGCCACCATTGGCATTAAGCATTGAAACTGATTCAGCTGTCGCTGCAGTTGGCGTGTCATCATCAAAGGATATGTTCAATTCCCCGGTGGTGGCGGTTGAGCCATCCGCATCGGTGACGGTGAAAGTCAACGCAGCAGTGGCATCGTTCTCATCGTTGCCAGCGGTATGCAGTACGTTCTGCGCCAGCGTGACGGTGTAAGCGCCGGTCGCCATATCGGTAATGGTGACGGTGAATAGTGTAGTGCCGATACGGGCACTGTCACTGCTGTCGGTGATAGTGGCCGTTAATGTGTTACTGTTCCAGGCGTAGCTGACGGTTTCAGTCCCCACGGTCCCGGTGGTGTTGGTAAACGCGATGCCGCCGGTAGTGCCCTGACCATCTCCGCCGTAGCTGAAGGTTAGGTTGCCAGTAGCGGTAGCGCTGTTGGTTGAGGTGTCATCCCCGGTCCCCCCGGCAATACCACCAGGCAGTCCGTCGTCATCTACCGCGGCAGCACTGGTACCGGCTGTTGGGGTGTTGGCGTCAGTAATGTTGACCTTCAGTGACCCCTGAACAGTATCGCCGTCGCCATCGGTGACGGTATAGGTAAAGGTGTCGCTGGCAGGTTGTACCAGGTTGTCATCAGCGGTGTAGATATAGGTGCCATCCGCTTTGACCATCACGGTCCCGTTGCCAACATCCACCGCCTGTGAGTAGCCATCCTGACCGAACTGCAGTGTTTCACCGTTAATGGCGGTGACCGTTGCGCCATCGGCGCCACCGGCAAAGGCCAGTGTTCCTTCAGGTGAGCTGGTTCCTTCGTCCACATTGATGTCTGCCATGGTGCTGACGGTTGGCGTGTCATCATCAAAGGATATGTTCAATTCCCCGGTGGTGGCGGTTGAGCCATCCGCATCGGTGACGGTGAAAGTCAACGCAGCAGTGGCATCGTTCTCATCGTTGCCAGCGGTATGCAGTACGTTCTGCGCCAGCGTGACGGTGTAAGCGCCGGTCGCCATATCGGTAATGGTGACGGTGAATAGTGTAGTGCCGATACGGGCACTGTCACTGCTGTCGGTGATAGTGGCCGTTAATGTGTTACTGTTCCAGGCGTAGCTGACGGTTTCAGTCCCCACGGTCCCGGTGGTGTTGGTAAACGCGATGCCGCCGGTAGTGCCCTGACCATCTCCGCCGTAGCTGAAGGTTAGGTTGCCAGTAGCGGTAGCGCTGTTGGTTGAGGTGTCATCCCCGGTCCCCCCGGCAATACCACCAGGCAGTCCGTCGTCATCTACCGCGGCAGCACTGGTACCGGCTGTTGGGGTGTTGGCGTCAGTAATGTTGACCTTCAGTGACCCCTGAACAGTATCGCCGTCGCCATCGGTGACGGTATAGGTAAAGGTGTCGCTGGCAGGTTGTACCAGGTTGTCATCAGCGGTGTAGATATAGGTGCCATCCGCTTTGACCATCACGGTCCCGTTGCCAACATCCACCGCCTGTGAGTAGCCATCCTGACCGAACTGCAGTGTTTCACCGTTAATGGCGGTGACCGTTGCGCCATCGGCGCCACCGGCAAAGGCCAGTGTTCCTTCAGGTGAGCTGGTTCCTTCGTCCACATTGATGTCTGCCATGGTGCTGACGGTTGGCGTGTCATCATCAAAGGATATGTTCAATTCCCCGGTGGTGGCGGTTGAGCCATCCGCATCGGTGACGGTGAAAGTCAACGCAGCAGTGGCATCGTTCTCATCGTTGCCAGCGGTATGCAGTACGTTCTGCGCCAGCGTGACGGTGTAAGCGCCGGTCGCCATATCGGTAATGGTGACGGTGAATAGTGTAGTGCCGATACGGGCACTGTCACTGCTGTCGGTGATAGTGGCCGTTAATGTGTTACTGTTCCAGGCGTAGCTGACGGTTTCAGTCCCCACGGTCCCGGTGGTGTTGGTAAACGCGATGCCGCCGGTAGTGCCCTGACCATCTCCGCCGTAGCTGAAGGTTAGGTTGCCAGTAGCGGTAGCGCTGTTGGTTGAGGTGTCATCCCCGGTCCCCCCGGCAATACCACCAGGCAGTCCGTCGTCATCTACCGCGGCAGCACTGGTACCGGCTGTTGGGGTGTTGGCGTCAGTAATGTTGACCTTCAGTGACCCCTGAACAGTATCGCCGTCGCCATCGGTGACGGTATAGGTAAAGGTGTCGCTGGCAGGTTGTACCAGGTTGTCATCAGCGGTGTAGATATAGGTGCCATCCGCTTTGACCATCACGGTCCCGTTGCCAACATCCACCGCCTGTGAGTAGCCATCCTGACCGAACTGCAGTGTTTCACCGTTAATGGCGGTGACCGTTGCGCCATCGGCGCCACCGGCAAAGGCCAGTGTTCCTTCAGGTGAGCTGGTTCCTTCGTCCACATTGATGTCTGCCATGGTGCTGACGGTTGGCGTGTCATCATCAAAGGATATGTTCAATTCCCCGGTGGTGGCGGTTGAGCCATCCGCATCGGTGACGGTGAAAGTCAACGCAGCAGTGGCATCGTTCTCATCGTTGCCAGCGGTATGCAGTACGTTCTGCGCCAGCGTGACGGTGTAAGCGCCGGTCGCCATATCGGTAATGGTGACGGTGAATAGTGTAGTGCCGATACGGGCACTGTCACTGCTGTCGGTGATAGTGGCCGTTAATGTGTTACTGTTCCAGGCGTAGCTGACGGTTTCAGTCCCCACGGTCCCGGTGGTGTTGGTAAACGCGATGCCGCCGGTAGTGCCCTGACCATCTCCGCCGTAGCTGAAGGTTAGGTTGCCAGTAGCGGTAGCGCTGTTGGTTGAGGTGTCATCCCCGGTCCCCCCGGCAATACCACCAGGCAGTCCGTCGTCATCTACCGCGGCAGCACTGGTACCGGCTGTTGGGGTGTTGGCGTCAGTAATGTTGACCTTCAGTGACCCCTGAACAGTATCGCCGTCGCCATCGGTGACGGTATAGGTAAAGGTGTCGCTGGCAGGTTGTACCAGGTTGTCATCAGCGGTGTAGATATAGGTGCCATCCGCTTTGACCATCACGGTCCCGTTGCCAACATCCACCGCCTGTGAGTAGCCATCCTGACCGAACTGCAGTGTTTCACCGTTAATGGCGGTGACCGTTGCGCCATCGGCGCCACCGGCAAAGGCCAGTGTTCCTTCAGGTGAGCTGGTTCCTTCGTCCACATTGATGTCTGCCATGGTGCTGACGGTTGGCGTGTCATCATCAAAGGATATGTTCAATTCCCCGGTGGTGGCGGTTGAGCCATCCGCATCGGTGACGGTGAAAGTCAACGCAGCAGTGGCATCGTTCTCATCGTTGCCAGCGGTATGCAGTACGTTCTGCGCCAGCGTGACGGTGTAAGCGCCGGTCGCCATATCGGTAATGGTGACGGTGAATAGTGTAGTGCCGATACGGGCACTGTCACTGCTGTCGGTGATAGTGGCCGTTAATGTGTTACTGTTCCAGGCGTAGCTGACGGTTTCAGTCCCCACGGTCCCGGTGGTGTTGGTAAACGCGATGCCGCCGGTAGTGCCCTGACCATCTCCGCCGTAGCTGAAGGTTAGGTTGCCAGTAGCGGTAGCGCTGTTGGTTGAGGTGTCATCCCCGGTCCCCCCGGCAATACCACCAGGCAGTCCGTCGTCATCTACCGCGGCAGCACTGGTACCGGCTGTTGGGGTGTTGGCGTCAGTAATGTTGACCTTCAGTGACCCCTGAACAGTATCGCCGTCGCCATCGGTGACGGTATAGGTAAAGGTGTCGCTGGCAGGTTGTACCAGGTTGTCATCAGCGGTGTAGATATAGGTGCCATCCGCTTTGACCATCACGGTCCCGTTGCCAACATCCACCGCCTGTGAGTAGCCATCCTGACCGAACTGCAGTGTTTCACCGTTAATGGCGGTGACCGTTGCGCCATCGGCGCCACCGGCAAAGGCCAGTGTTCCTTCAGGTGAGCTGGTTCCTTCGTCCACATTGATGTCTGCCATGGTGCTGACGGTTGGCGTGTCATCATCAAAGGATATGTTCAATTCCCCGGTGGTGGCGGTTGAGCCATCCGCATCGGTGACGGTGAAAGTCAACGCAGCAGTGGCATCGTTCTCATCGTTGCCAGCGGTATGCAGTACGTTCTGCGCCAGCGTGACGGTGTAAGCGCCGGTCGCCATATCGGTAATGGTGACGGTGAATAGTGTAGTGCCGATACGGGCACTGTCACTGCTGTCGGTGATAGTGGCCGTTAATGTGTTACTGTTCCAGGCGTAGCTGACGGTTTCAGTCCCCACGGTCCCGGTGGTGTTGGTAAACGCGATGCCGCCGGTAGTGCCCTGACCATCTCCGCCGTAGCTGAAGGTTAGGTTGCCAGTAGCGGTAGCGCTGTTGGTTGAGGTGTCATCCCCGGTCCCCCCGGCAATACCACCAGGCAGTCCGTCGTCATCTACCGCGGCAGCACTGGTACCGGCTGTTGGGGTGTTGGCGTCAGTAATGTTGACCTTCAGTGACCCCTGAACAGTATCGCCGTCGCCATCGGTGACGGTATAGGTAAAGGTGTCGCTGGCAGGTTGTACCAGGTTGTCATCAGCGGTGTAGATATAGGTGCCATCCGCTTTGACCATCACGGTCCCGTTGCCAACATCCACCGCCTGTGAGTAGCCATCCTGACCGAACTGCAGTGTTTCACCGTTAATGGCGGTGACCGTTGCGCCATCGGCGCCACCGGCAAAGGCCAGTGTTCCTTCAGGTGAGCTGGTTCCTTCGTCCACATTGATGTCTGCCATGGTGCTGACGGTTGGCGTGTCATCATCAAAGGATATGTTCAATTCCCCGGTGGTGGCGGTTGAGCCATCCGCATCGGTGACGGTGAAAGTCAACGCAGCAGTGGCATCGTTCTCATCGTTGCCAGCGGTATGCAGTACGTTCTGCGCCAGCGTGACGGTGTAAGCGCCGGTCGCCATATCGGTAATGGTGACGGTGAATAGTGTAGTGCCGATACGGGCACTGTCACTGCTGTCGGTGATAGTGGCCGTTAATGTGTTACTGTTCCAGGCGTAGCTGACGGTTTCAGTCCCCACGGTCCCGGTGGTGTTGGTAAACGCGATGCCGCCGGTAGTGCCCTGACCATCTCCGCCGTAGCTGAAGGTTAGGTTGCCAGTAGCGGTAGCGCTGTTGGTTGAGGTGTCATCCCCGGTCCCCCCGGCAATACCACCAGGCAGTCCGTCGTCATCTACCGCGGCAGCACTGGTACCGGCTGTTGGGGTGTTGGCGTCAGTAATGTTGACCTTCAGTGACCCCTGAACAGTATCGCCGTCGCCATCGGTGACGGTATAGGTAAAGGTGTCGCTGGCAGGTTGTACCAGGTTGTCATCAGCGGTGTAGATATAGGTGCCATCCGCTTTGACCATCACGGTCCCGTTGCCAACATCCACCGCCTGTGAGTAGCCATCCTGACCGAACTGCAGTGTTTCACCGTTAATGGCGGTGACCGTTGCGCCATCGGCGCCACCGGCAAAGGCCAGTGTTCCTTCAGGTGAGCTGGTTCCTTCGTCCACATTGATGTCTGCCATGGTGCTGACGGTTGGCGTGTCATCATCAAAGGATATGTTCAATTCCCCGGTGGTGGCGGTTGAGCCATCCGCATCGGTGACGGTGAAAGTCAACGCAGCAGTGGCATCGTTCTCATCGTTGCCAGCGGTATGCAGTACGTTCTGCGCCAGCGTGACGGTGTAAGCGCCGGTCGCCATATCGGTAATGGTGACGGTGAATAGTGTAGTGCCGATACGGGCACTGTCACTGCTGTCGGTGATAGTGGCCGTTAATGTGTTACTGTTCCAGGCGTAGCTGACGGTTTCAGTCCCCACGGTCCCGGTGGTGTTGGTAAACGCGATGCCGCCGGTAGTGCCCTGACCATCTCCGCCGTAGCTGAAGGTTAGGTTGCCAGTAGCGGTAGCGCTGTTGGTTGAGGTGTCATCCCCGGTCCCCCCGGCAATACCACCAGGCAGTCCGTCGTCATCTACCGCGGCAGCACTGGTACCGGCTGTTGGGGTGTTGGCGTCAGTAATGTTGACCTTCAGTGACCCCTGAACAGTATCGCCGTCGCCATCGGTGACGGTATAGGTAAAGGTGTCGCTGGCAGGTTGTACCAGGTTGTCATCAGCGGTGTAGATATAGGTGCCATCCGCTTTGACCATCACGGTCCCGTTGCCAACATCCACCGCCTGTGAGTAGCCATCCTGACCGAACTGCAGTGTTTCACCGTTAATGGCGGTGACCGTTGCGCCATCGGCGCCACCGGCAAAGGCCAGTGTTCCTTCAGGTGAGCTGGTTCCTTCGTCCACATTGATGTCTGCCATGGTGCTGACGGTTGGCGTGTCATCATCAAAGGATATGTTCAATTCCCCGGTGGTGGCGGTTGAGCCATCCGCATCGGTGACGGTGAAAGTCAACGCAGCAGTGGCATCGTTCTCATCGTTGCCAGCGGTATGCAGTACGTTCTGCGCCAGCGTGACGGTGTAAGCGCCGGTCGCCATATCGGTAATGGTGACGGTGAATAGTGTAGTGCCGATACGGGCACTGTCACTGCTGTCGGTGATAGTGGCCGTTAATGTGTTACTGTTCCAGGCGTAGCTGACGGTTTCAGTCCCCACGGTCCCGGTGGTGTTGGTAAACGCGATGCCGCCGGTAGTGCCCTGACCATCTCCGCCGTAGCTGAAGGTTAGGTTGCCAGTAGCGGTAGCGCTGTTGGTTGAGGTGTCATCCCCGGTCCCCCCGGCAATACCACCAGGCAGTCCGTCGTCATCTACCGCGGCAGCACTGGTACCGGCTGTTGGGGTGTTGGCGTCAGTAATGTTGACCTTCAGTGACCCCTGAACAGTATCGCCGTCGCCATCGGTGACGGTATAGGTAAAGGTGTCGCTGGCAGGTTGTACCAGGTTGTCATCAGCGGTGTAGATATAGGTGCCATCCGCTTTGACCATCACGGTCCCGTTGCCAACATCCACCGCCTGTGAGTAGCCATCCTGACCGAACTGCAGTGTTTCACCGTTAATGGCGGTGACCGTTGCGCCATCGGCGCCACCGGCAAAGGCCAGTGTTCCTTCAGGTGAGCTGGTTCCTTCGTCCACATTGATGTCTGCCATCTCAGAAACACTGGGAACATCGTCTGCGATATAAATGTCCAGAGAATCGGACTGGCTATTCCCATCGGTAGCGGTAACTGTTACCGCAAAGCTTTCGGTATAACCGTTGTCGTCCGCGCCTGGGACGGTATTATTATTTACCGAAGTATCAAGCGTATAGCTATAACTAACTTCGCCTCCGGTTTCATCGCCTGTGTAATTGGTCAGTACCAAGGTGCCGTGTTCGGTTGTAATAGTGACAGGATCACTGCCTAAATTCTGTAACTGATCGAGAGTCAACGTCGCGCCATCGACAGTTAACGTATCAACAATGCCGGTCGTAGAGAAACTGAACGTACCATCTTGGGTCAGTAACTCACTATCGGGAGAACTGCCGTCTGCCAGATTTGTCTCAACAACGGTTTGATCTACACCGTCCAGACCCATCAAGCTAATAGTGTCATCTACACCACTGATCGTGATAGTTAACGTGCTGGTCAGCGCATCTGTTCCGTCAGTGGCCGTATAGGTAAATACGGTCTCAGCATTTTCGCCATCCGCGAGCGCTTTGGAAGCTTCACCGGTCGCCGCAAAGTTGTAGCTACCATCAGCATTAATTGTCAGCGTGCCATATTCATTTGTCAGTGTTGTTGCGGAACCACTGGTGACGGCCGTCATTGTGCCCGCAGTACCGGTCATAATTCCGGTAACGGTCAGGCTATTTCCATCGACGTCTGTATCATTGCTTAATACACCATTAATAGCGCTCACTGTCAGCGTAGCACTTTCATCGACGGAACCGACATCTGGAGCCAATACTGGCGCATCATTTACTGGAGTCACAGTTATGGTGAGTGTTGCGGTATCACCAGCGCTGGTTGTGTAGGTAATAACTGGTACGGTGCCGTTCCAATTTGTGTCTGGAGTGAAGGTATAGCTACCGTCGCTATTGAGCGTTAATGTACCGTTTTCCAGATCTGCAGTATTACCGGCAGCGTAACTATTTCCTTCGACTACGTAGTCGGTGACGGTAAGGGAACCTCCGGAAATGGTGTCATTGGTCAGCACATTTCCCGTTGCAACAGTATCTTCTTCTATAGTGTTGACATCATCGGCAGCGCTGCTGGCCAAATAGGTGGTCAGTGGATCTTGAGTTGTTGTGGTACCTGCCACGGAGAAGGTCCCGGTGTCATATCCTGAACTGGCGAGAACTTCGCTACCATCACGCGAGACCGCAACATAACCTGAATCGCCACCGCCAGATATTGGGTTACCGGCAGCAGTTTCAGGTAAATTAGCGGTGGGATCTTGTCCTGCAGCGATCAAATCCTGTAATTGCTGAATTTCTGCGTCAGTGGCGGCCGCTTGCCCTTGTTGCTCTGTCGCACCAATCGCGACGTTGCTGCCATCAGCTTGAGCGAGGTTAGCACTGGCATTATTACCAATAATTAACTCGGCACCTTTAGGAATAATTTCGCCTTCCTTGACTAGGTGTTGTACGCCGTCGATAACTACAGCAATTTGACCTTTCAAGTTATTGATTTGACTGTCTTGTTGGGTAATTACGGTATTCATACTATCCACTGCCCCGCTGCAAGCCGTCCGAATGGCTTACTAAAATTGATAATAATTTGTTAGAGATGCCTACTAATTTTAGCGCGTCTTTCACAGTTTTCAGGAAATGTTAGGTTATTAATTACTCGATGTCAATTTATTGACGCATAAAAAAATCATTGTAAAACAGGATGATAAATAAGCTATTGTGTATTTTTTATGAATGTGTAAGGGGACGGTTGGGACTGTAATAAAGTGCTTGTAAATTAGTATGTTAATTAAAGATGTATTGAATTTAGATGTTGTTGTAAATAAAAATGAAGCAATATGAGTAAAAATTCATAAAATAAAGCCGCATATTGTTGCGGCTTTATCGTTATGTTCAGTCGTTAATTTGACGATTAATTTTTGCTGGCTTGCTTGTAGCAGAAAAGTGCGTCAGTGTTATTTCCTAATTGCTCTTGGAGAGCCCCCAGTGCTGACCAGTACTGGGGTTTTGGCAGTAACTTACATAACTGCTGCCATGCCTCTTTGGCCGCAGACAAATCGCGGCACGTCTCATAAATTCTTGCCATACATAACTGATAATCAGCGTGGTTATCTAATTTAGGCGCAAGTTTTTGTAGCAATGACAAAGTTTCGGTATCTTCCGCTTGATAGATATCCGCAACCGCTTCAAAAATGTCGGCTGAAACATCTTTCTTCAACTGTTTACGTAGCAGCTTTATTGCCGCGTCACGCTGTTCATGTTGTGCTAGCCCGCGCGCATAAGTCGCGATGTTTGCGTCCAGACTTTTTTCTGAACGGCTAAGCCATTGCCAGCACTTATCTAATTCCTCAATACTGGTATTGGCTGCTTGCTGCAGCAGTTCCTGATCCACCTTAACTGATAACGCCTCCCACACTTCATCAGTTAATACTTTGCGCTTGGCTAAGGCGGGAAGTAACAACTTAAGTGCTTGCCAGTCTTGTTGCCGTTGATAAAGATCCGCTGCCAGTTTGATGACGGGAATTTTGCTTTTACTGTTGGGCTTCAGAGTATCAAGCAGCGCGCGAGCTTCTACAACTTCTCCCTGCTGCAATAAATAACGGATGCGGGTAGTTGTGACAGCCGCAAACGCGATGGGAAGTTCGGCGGCTTTATTAAGGTAGCTATCTCGTGCCTCAACTTTTAGCTGATGTTGTGCTGCTCTTGCCGCTGCCAAATAGTTCAGTGCCGGAATTTCACCTTGCTCTGCACCTTTGCGCATCGCTCGCTCTGCCGCAGGCCAGTCCTCTTCAGCTAAGGCGAGTGCTCCGACTAGCGTGTGTTTGCGCGCAGCATTACGGCGCCAGCGTTGCGGTAGATAACGACTACTAAGGATAAGATGCAACAGTCCGACCAATAGCCATTCTAGTAGTTGTAACAACCCGTAGAATACCACTAAGGCAATGACTGCAAATGTCACGGTTGTCTCGAGCTGCCAGTCGAGAAATGCCACATATACGTAACCACTTTTACCCACTATGAAGGGGCTAAGACAGAGACCTGCCAGAATGATAAGCAGGTAAACCAGCGCTCTGATCATTGTTCAGCCTCCGTAGCAGGCACCAACTTGCCATAAGTGACCAGTTGCTTCAGTTGGGCACTGCACTGAAATTGCTGCACATTAATAGGGTCCAGCGTCAGGTTAACCAATGCCTGTAATGCTTGTAGCACTTCCTGCGTATGTTCATCTTCCAGGTCGTAATATTGCTGGATCCATTTGCGCGCCATGGTGATTGATTGACGATAATTGAGCGCGTTGTATTGGTATAACGCCAATTGCGCTTGTAGCAATTTATTGCGGATATTTTCTTCTAGATACCATTCCTGCTTCGGCGATAATAATGGCGTGATGTCGGTGTTAATTTTGCGGATGGTAAAGAAATCTTCAGTCAATGCCTTCCAGGTTTTTGCCAGGTTGGACTTCCAGTCGGAGACAGAATCGGACATCTGCTGGCTATTTTCATCTGCTGTTTGCTCATGCTGCCCTAATTGGTGCAGCGGCATTTTGTCGAGCTTGCCGATAATGCCGTCTAACGTAAACACAGTGCCGGCAATATCTACGGTCTTGATGTCCTGCACATTGGCAATATCTTGCGCTAATGCCTTTCTCAGCGGCACTAATGACGGTTCTTGCATGGCGGCGATTCGTTCGTCAGCAGCTTGCAGTAAGCCGACTGCAGTTTGTGGATCTTTTTCTAACCATAGTTTTCGACCGGCAATTCTCACCAGATATTCTGCTTCGGCGGCTAGCCAGTGATTAGGGTGGCGCTGGGCTAATGTGGCAATTTTGCTCTGCAGTTGCTGGTCACTTTGTAGCAGCGCTTCGATCGTCGTTTGCTGGTTCGCAGATGCTTGCTGGGATTGCTGCAGTTGCTGCGCCAATTGACGGAGTTCATTTTCTGGCGCCTGCAATGCTTGCTGCATTGAGGTTGCCATCGAAGAAGTTTGTTGTGACTGTAATTGCAACTGCCAATAAAGATAACCACTACCAACACAAGCTAACACAGCGATGACAAAAGTGATTAGCACGACTAAGCGCAACGCAAGTGAACTGTTAGCTTTGGGGGTTCGTTCGGTAGCGGGCGCCGGGGATATGACTTCTGTCTCGGGCTGTGGCAGATCTGATTCGGCTGACATATTGCGCTCAACCTCTGGCTTTTCGTTGTCCATAAAAACAGTCCTTGAACAATAATGGGGCAGGCGGAGACGCAAATTACAGCGATAATGCGGCTAACATCGCTTGGCTGTTGGCTGCTGTCGCATTTGTAACATGGGATAATCCCGCAGCTGTAGCCTGACGTTCCACCCGGATACTAGGAACTATGATATGACATGCCTGCAACCAAGGAAAATACTCTTTTGGTAACATATTCAACAGATTTGTCAGCACCTCACCACTGGTAAGCAAAATAGTGTCGATGCCGAAATCTTGCCAGGTCTTAACGATTTGTTGTGCGTCGTAGCGAGGACAAATGCGTTGATATACTTCCCAATAACTGAGAATTGCCCCGCGTTGCTGGAGCGTATCGCCCAGAACTTCGCGGCCTCCTTTCCCTCGAATAATCAACACCTGGCGTTGACTCACCTTGTCTGTTTGCAATATGGGAAGTGTCAGTAAGCCTTCCGTTTGCTGTAGATCATCGGGGGCGGGAATAACCGCAACGTTTAACATCTTCAGTGCCTGACAAGTTGCGTCGCCCACAGCAATGTAGTGCTTATTGGTGGGCCAGATACTGGTGACAAATTGGTTGGCGAATTCAACGGCGTTGGTGCTGATAAAGATGACAATATCAGCGTCATCCAACAAAGCAGTACCTTGTGGATTATGTATAGGCTCAATGGCCATCAACGGGGTCGTTAATGAGGCAATGCCCCGCTGTTGCAGGGCATCTTCCATTGACTGATTACGTCCTTCAGGACGGGTCAGCAGTACCTTCATGAAACTCGGCTTAATTGTTACCGTATACTGCGTCCAGAATGGTTTTTGCGCCTTTCTCAAGCAACTCTTCTGCCAGCGCATTACCCATCGCAACCGCATCCAGTTTGTGGCCTTTGACTTCACCACGGATCACCTGTGAACCGTCAGGATTACCGACTAAACCGCGCAGTAACATGTCGTCGCCATCAATTTCGGCATAAGCACCAATCGGTACCTGACATCCCCCTTCGAGGCGGGTATTCATTGCGCGTTCTGCCAGCACCCGGTAACGGGTTTCCTTATGTTCTAACGGCGCCAGTAAGGCTTTTACGCGTTGATCATCGGTACGACATTCAATCCCTACCGCACCCTGACCGTTGGCTGGCAGTGAATCTTCTGCTGGAATAAAGCTGGCAATACGTTCTTTAAGCTCAAGGCGGATCAGCCCCGCAGCCGCCAGAATGATGGCATCGTAATCACCGGCATCCAGTTTGCTAAGACGTGTGCCGACGTTACCTCGCAGATCCTTGATCACCAGATCCGGGCGGCGTTCACGCAGTTGGCACTGACGGCGCAGGCTGGACGTTCCCACTACTGCACCCTGTGGCAATTCTTCCAGATGCTTGTATGTGTTAGACACAAACGCATCCCGTGGGTCTTCACGTTTACAGATGACTTCCAGTCCGAGCCCTTCTGGGAACTCAACCGGTACATCTTTCATGGAATGTACGGCAATATCGGCTTGTCCTTCCAGCATGGCAACTTCCAGCTCTTTGACAAACAATCCCTTACCGCCAACTTTAGCCAAAGGAGTATCAAGAATGACATCACCCTTGGTACTCATAGGTAACAACTCAACTACCAGTCCTGGATGGATTTTCTCCAGCTCAGCTTTGACAAACTCAGCCTGCCACATAGCCAGCGGACTTTTACGTGTTGCGATGCGAATACAATTTTCAGACATGCCCGAATTTTTCCGTCACAGAGTTTAAATGCGGCAATGCTAACATTGCCGAAAAAATAATGGCACGCGTCATTGCTCAATCTTTGAAATCAAACCGGTTATTTATCGATTCAATTTGTGATCTCTGTCGCATAGTTTGCGCATTTTGTGAAAAGTGTTAGCATGTTTTCCCATTGTGGAAAGGGATAAATAATGATCCGGATGATCGACTTTACCCAACAAAAAGCCGAGATAGCCGAACGTCTAAACCGAGTCAGATTGGCACGAGCAAAAGCTTTATTTTCGCCGTTGCAGCGACATCTGTTTACACTGATCCCATATCTGGTTCATCACCATCATCAATCCTTGCCGGGTTATAACGGCGAGTCGACTCCTTGCGGCGTGAAAAATTTCGCGCCGGGGCCTCATCATTTTGAAGCGCTGGACATCTTCAAGCTAGAAGTGGTTGATGCGGAACCGCCTGAAGCCCCCTGCCTCGATGGTGTGTATGCCATGGGCAGTACGGCAAGCTTCGGTCAGCATCCTAAAAGCGATGTTGATATCTGGTTAGTCTACGGCGAAGAACTGGATAATGTGGGCATCGGGCGTCTACAACAAAAAAGCCGGATGCTGACCAACTGGTTTGCTGGCTATGGGTTTGAAGTCAATTTTTATCTGGTTCACCAAACACAGTTCAGCCGCGATTATCAAAGCCGTATTCACAATGAATGGGAAATCTTAGGGCATGAACATAGTGGCAGCGCGCAACACTGGTTGCTGTTGGAAGAGTTTTATCGCAGTCATATAAGATTAGCGGGCAAACCGGTGGCCTGGTGGCCGGGGGCACAGGCGGAAGCGGGCTATCTGTTCTTTGGTGATGTGCATAAACTGCCTGCGAATGAATACTTTGGTGCGTCGCTGTGGCAGTTATATAAAGGCTTGGATAAACCTCATAAAGCGTTGTTAAAAGTACTATTACTGGAAGCTTACGCCAGTGATTACCCGCGCAGTCAATTGATCACCGATGCCATTTGGCAGAAGGCGCTCGCGGGAGACTTTTCCATCGACAATGACCCCTATCTGCTGCTTTATGACGTTATTGACGTCTACCTGACTCGTGTCGGCGATACCCGACGACTGGAAATTGCCCGTCGCTGTCTGTATCTGAAATGCGGCATTCGCCTTACAGATCAACAACAACCGCAGGATTGGCGCTATCAGCAATTGCGTAAAATGGTGCTGGACTGGGAGTGGCCTTACAGTTTGGTGGCGACGCTGGATAACTGTGATCATTGGCATAGTGGCGAACTGCAATGGTTTAATGCGCAACTCAACGAATTGATGTTGGTGAGTTATCAAACCTTACTGCGCTTCGCTTCTACCCACAGCCTGAGTGAACACTTCAAGATTGAAGACCTCGGATTGCTCACCCGTAAACTGCACACGTATTTCAGCGAAAATGAGCAGCAGATCCTGCGTCTTAATCCCTTATGGAGCCAGAGCCTGGCAGAAAAGCATTTAACGATAGTGCGCAGCTCTCAGTCGCAGAAGCCGAGTTATCTTTATCGTTTGCCGCCAGAGCCGCGACAATTTTTCGGCGAAGTCGCCATTAATAAAGCGGTAGATACCGCCTCCTTAATCGCCTGGGCCTGCTTAAACGGTATCTGTGATAAACACACGCGCTGGCATGAATATGGTCGCAGCAATTCCCGTGGTCGACGTTTACGAAGGGTTGCTCTGCGATTGTTGCCTCATCTGGAAAATCGCCATTGGCGGGTGTCGAAAATGGATTTGTGCCAGCCCTGGCATTATCGCAAAGTCTTGTTGCTGCTGAATCTGGATTACGATCCAACGGTCGACTGGCCTGGACAAGGGCTGATGCTGGATATCCTGGGGAGTAATCTGTTGTCAGTAGGGCAGCAGCAGGTTTGTCTTTTGGGGAGTATTCACCTGATCAGCTTTAACTCCTGGGGGGAGTGGCATTGCCACAGTTTTCAGGGCGAGCAGGCATTGTTGCAGTTGATCAGCTATGTGGCACCCGGGCTTAAGCGGGGCGGTGAAAAAGTTGAACTGGATGTTGTCAGTGCCTCCAAGAAAGTTCAACCTCAATTGGAACACGGGATTCGTCGTCTGCTAAAACAGATTTACCGACTGATCCGCGATGCGCGGGACTCCAGAACCTTGGTTCAGCCATTACAACTCAGAGAGAAACGTTATGGGTTGTTTTTTGACGCACGTGGGGTGAGTTACCGCGATCTATCAGACGTGAAATCCCTTTATCGACAGATGGCGCGTGGCGAGTTGCAGCAGCCGCCCCAACATGAATTAAGCAGTAAACGTCAAATCACCGTACCACAGGTGATCAGGGATTTTGCGGTAAAGGGCATCTTGCAATATTTCCTACAACAACGTGATGGGGTTCTGGATGTATTTGTGATGGATGAACGCAATCAACTCAGCTATTACCTGCAGGCTGGCGCTGATGTTAGCGAGTTGGTGGCGCAACTGACTCGTCACTATGCGTTTGGTGATATTCAGAACTTACGGGACCGCTTTAACTTCCCGCAATTTTTTATGCTGGTGACAGAAGAAAACAAAACGTCGGCGATTCCGTTTGGCTTTGCCTCTGGAACCGGACAGTCAGAATTCTGACCGCCGCAGTTCAGTCTCGGCAGCTTAAAAGGATAATTTCAGACCGCTCTGCTTGGCGATGGCAGCTTGTACGAAAGGTAAGAATTCACCACCATTGCGGCCATCCAACCACTTACCATCGACATAGCCAAAGTGATAACCACCAAAGCGTGTGGCAACCCAAATTTCGTGTAACGGTTCCTGTTTATTGATGACAATCTTTGAGCCGTCAGTAAATTCCAGTTGCAGAACATTGCCAGTCGTATCAATGTCTACATCCGCATCGTCATTATCAATGGCATTTTCTACCGCCGTTTCGATTAAATCGAACATTTCGTCGGCAAGTTGGTGATATTCGCTGTCTGACATGGCCATGCAATTTCTGTCCTTTGCTTTCATTAAGATGAATGCGATTATAAGGCCAATGTAAATCGCCTGCACAGATGTTGATTGAAATGAGATTGCTTATTGCTTGTACCTTAGCCGGCCTGTTGCTGACAGGCTGCGGTCAGAAAGGACCGCTATATAAAAGCCCGGTCAAAGAAACGAACCAGGCACAACCAACTCCGCCAGTAACCCCGCCACAGTCAAAGTGAGGAATCATGGACTATTTTAATTTTCGTGAGAAGCATCTATTTGCTGAGGATTGCGGTGTAGCGGAGCTGGCAAAACAGTATGGTACGCCGTTGTATGTTTATTCCCGTGCGACATTAGAGCGCCATTGGCATGCGTTTGATTCGGCAGTGGCCGAGCATCCGCACATGATCTGCTACGCGGTGAAAGCCAACGCTAACCTGGCGGTGTTGAATCTACTGGCACGTATGGGCAGTGGTTTTGACATCGTGTCAGGTGGTGAGCTGGCGCGCGTTGTCGCTGCCGGTGGCGATCCTGCCAAAGTGGTGTTTTCCGGGGTAGGTAAAACCGCTGCAGAAATGAAGATGGCGCTGGACTTGGGCATCTATTGTTTCAATGTCGAGTCGCTGGCAGAACTGGAACAGCTGAATGATGTAGCCGCAGGCCTCAATACGGTTGCACCGGTTTCTTTGCGTATTAATCCTGACGTAGACGCAGGCACCCATCCCTATATTTCTACCGGACTGAAAGAAAACAAATTCGGCATTGCAATGGTTGATGCTGAAGCGGCCTTTGTGCGGGCAATGGAATTGCCTTATTTGCAAGTCAAAGGGGTGGATTGCCATATCGGTTCGCAGTTAACCGAGCTGCGACCATTTCTGGATGCTATGGATCGTGTGTTGGCACTGATTGACCGCCTGGCCGAAAAAGGTATCGAAATTCATCATCTGGATGTCGGTGGTGGTTTGGGCGTGACGTATGATGCAGAAAATCCACCGATGCCTAACGTGTATGCCAGCGCCTTGCTGGAAAAATTACAGGGCCGCGATTTGCAACTGATATTTGAGCCCGGGCGTGCGATTGCGGCCAATGCTGGCATTTTTGTTACGCAGGTGCTGTATCTGAAGGAAAACTCAGGGAAAAATTTTGCGATTGTCGATGGGGCGATGAATGACCTGATCCGTCCTGCCTTATACGGTGCATGGCAAAAAATTATTCCAGTGCGTCAGTACCGCAGTACCCCAAAAGTTTACGATATCGTAGGTCCAGTATGTGAAACCGGCGATTTCCTGGGAAAATCCAGAGAGTTATCTATTCGGAAAGGGGATTTGCTGGCCGTGCGTTCCAGCGGTGCTTATGGCTTCGTGATGTCTTCCAACTACAACACTCGCCCACGAGTGGCAGAAATCATGGTCGATGGTGATAGCCATTACGTTGTTAGAGAGCGCGAAAATCTGCAGCAACTCTGGCAAGGTGAACACCTGCTGCCGTAAACTAGCCGTAGTGACCTTTTTGCGCCAGTGGCGACAGAGGAGCAAGATTGATTCAGTTCACTAAAATGCACGGTTTGGGCAATGACTTTATGGTCGTTGATGCTGTGACCCAGAACGTATTCTTTTCGCCTGAGCAGATCCGGCGATTGTCTGACCGGAATTTCGGGGTCGGGTTTGACCAACTGTTGCTGGTTGAACCGCCGTATGATCCGGATTTAGATTTCCACTACCGTATTTTTAACGCCGACGGCTCTGAAGTGGAGCAGTGCGGTAATGGCGCTCGCTGTTTCGCGCGATTTGTGCGCAATAAAGGCCTGACCATTAAGCAAAAGATTAAGGTGAGCACCTCCGCGGGCAAAATGACCCTGAGACTGGAACGTGATGGTAACGTGACGGTGAATATGGGGGTGCCGGTTACCGATCCCGGTCGCATTCCTTTTAAGGCCAAAAAAGCTGAAAAGACCTATCTTTTACAGACAGAAAGTCAGACGTTTCTGTGTGGTGCCATCTCGATGGGGAATCCCCACTGTGTGATTGAGGTGGATGATGTCAGCACGACTGATGTGCCACAATTGGGTGCAATGCTGACCAACCATGAACGTTTTCCCAAAGGGGTGAATGTAGGCTTTATGCAGATTGTCAACGAAGGCCATATTAAACTGCGGGTATATGAACGCGGTGCGGCGGAGACACTGGCTTGTGGTAGTGGCGCCTGTGCTGCCGCTGCTGTGGGGCAACTGCAAGGTAAATTAAATCAGGTAGTACGGGTCGACCTTCCTGGTGGCAGTTTAACCATCAACTGGGAAGGTGAAGGTAAACCTTTATGGATGACAGGACCGGCAGAACACGTGTACGACGGACAAATACAATTATGACCGAAACAGTGGCAACTGAAACCGAAGTGACCGAGCGTATGGATGCGCCGTTTGATGAACAGATTATCCGCGAGTATTTACTGGATAATCCTGATTTCTTCACCCGTTTTCCGGAGCTGCTGCTGGCTATGGTGCTGCCTCATGGCGAAAAAGGCACGATTTCGCTGGTAGAAAAACGTCAGGAGATCCTGCGTCATCGGGTCAATCAGCTGGAAGAAGAGATTACCACGCTGATGTCGATGGCCACGCGCAATGAGCGGATCTATCGGTTTAATACCCAACTGTGTCGTAAATTGCTGGACTGTGAAGATATCGGTGAGTTGCGCCAAGTGCTGACGGCTGAACTGAAAAGTGAGTTTCATTTCAGTCATGTGCGGCTGATCACCGTACATGATATCGATTCTGAGCTTTCCACCATTTGGCATAAACGACTGAAAAAAGGTTACTATTTTGGTCGTCTTACACGTCAGGAATCTCATCGTTTGTTTGGTACGGAAGTTGGCTCCGTTTCGCTTGCACGGTTGTCAGAAGATAACGGTCAGGTAATTTTTGCGATTGCCAGCGAAGACGTGACCCATTTTCACCCAGAGATGGACAGCATGCTGTTGGAGCAGGTCAGGCAGTTACTGGATCATTTGCTACCTAAGCTGTAATCATGACGGCGCTGACTGAATCACACTGGTTATCGCAATTTGAGCGGTTCCTGAGCGCAGAGCGGCAGTTATCCCCGTATACCGTACGTAACTATCTCAGTGAATTACTGCGAGTGGGTGAGTTATTGCCAGATGTCAGGCGTTGGGAAGAGATTCATTACCAGCAGTTGCAAGGCGTGTTGGCAAAACTGCATCGGCAAGGATTGAGTCCTCGCAGCTTGTCGTTGAGCCTTTCAGCCCAAAAGCAGTTTTTTACGTTCCTGCTGCGTGAAGGGGTTATTCACAGCAATCCAGCGAAACAGTTATCCGCGCCCAAACAAGCTAAACCATTACCTAAGAATCTGGACACCGACAGTGTCAGTCACTTGCTGGATATTGAGGTCACTGACGCTATTACTGCTCGCGATAAAGCCATGATGGAACTGTTTTATTCCAGTGGTTTGCGTTTGGCTGAACTGGCGGCGTTGGATCTGCAAGACATGGACCTGAAGCAGGCTCAGGTCAGAGTTTTGGGGAAGGGCAGTAAAGAACGGTTACTGCCGGTGGGGTCCATTGCAGTCAATGCCATCAATGTGTGGTTAAGTTATCGTCGTCAATTGCCTTGCCAGGAGCCGGCGCTGTTTGTGACAGGCAAAGGACAGCGTCTATCCCACCGCGGGATCCAGGCGCGCTTAGCTTACTGGGGGCAACAGCAAGTGATTAATGGCCGAGTACATCCTCATAAGCTGCGACATTCGTTTGCGACCCATATGCTGGAATCCAGCGGCGATCTGCGCGCAGTACAGGAGCTGTTGGGGCATGCTAATCTGGCAACCACACAAATCTATACCAGTCTGGATTTTCAGCACCTTGCTAAGGTATATGACAGTGCTCATCCGCACGCTAAAAAAGATAAGCAGCGGGATTAAGCATGCATAGCTTTCTTCGTCTGTCGCCTTTTCGCGCTATCAGTTTTGATCTTGATGATACCCTCTACAATAACAAACCCATCATTGCTGCGGCAGAAGTTCAATTACTGCGCTGGTTACAGCAACAGTATCCGGCAACCGCTGCCTGGTCTCAAGGGGATTGGCGTAACCTGAAACTGCAGGTGCTATCGCAGCAACCGCAACTGATCCATGATACTTCCGCAACGCGCCAAGCGGTGTTGCACCGTGGCTTAAAGCGACTTGGCTATGATGACACTGTAGCGCGCCAGGGGGCTATTGATGGACTCAACTATTTTTATCAACAACGCAGTGATTTCAAAGTGTCTGCTGCCGTGCTGACTTTGTTGCGGGAGTTAGCAGAATACTGGCCGCTGGTTGGTATTACGAATGGCAATGTGGATGAACAAGCGATTGGGTTAGATGGTGTCTTCTCTTTTGTGTTGCATCCCGGCAATGGCGTGCGGATGAAGCCTTTTCCAGATCTGTTTATGATGGCCGCCGAAAAACTGGATGTGACGCCAGCGGAGCTGCTGCATGTGGGGGACCATCCGGATACTGACGTAAAAGGCGCTCGTATGGCCGGGTGTCAGACCATTTGGTTAAACCCGGGTTATGGACAAACTGCCCGTAAACTCCCCGGCGCATTGTTACCGCATTGCAGTATTGCGTCTTTAGCGCAATTGCGCCCCTTGTTGTTAACTCAACATTCACTGTGTTGAGCGCAATTTTGCGAGCTTGGTTCTGCATGGTTGCCATATTTTCATTATCATTTATGTAACATATGCTTTATTATTGAGTTACATAATCTGCGTTGTCTTCTGTTGAGGTCGAGATTGTCCGCTGTTGATCCCCGTCTGATGCCTTTGATGTTGCTTGGTATCAGCCTGCCTGTCGCTGCCCAAGACGTGGTTGCGACGAGTGGCTTTATGTCGGGTTTGCTACATTCATTTCAGGGAATGGATCATATTCTGGCTGCATTCAGTGTCGGCATGCTTTGCACCATGCTGGAAAAGCGCGTCGTCTGCTTGATCCCGCTCGCTTTCATGTTTTTCATGTGTCTGGGGAGTATTGCGGGCATCTTAAATGCGCCGTTACCCGTCGGTGACTCGTTTATGGCCTTGGGTGTGGTGGCTCTGGGCGTGGTTATCGCGCTAAATCGCAATATGCCAATCTCGTTTGCTATGGCATTGGTTGGGGTATTTGCGGTTTTTCACGGTTATGAGCACGGTGCCGCTATGCCTGCCGACGCTGCCCCGGTAACTTATCTCGGTGGCTTGATGATAAGTACCATAATGCTGCAGTTAGTTGGAATTCTATCGGGAAAGATATTGATAGTTTTGGATAAAAATAGTCGGTTGATCCGCATTACTGGCGGTGCCATAGCGATGTGTGGCGGTTACCTCATCCTCGCGCTGTTATTGCAGGTCCCGTAATCGGGACCTGCAAACTCATTACGGTTCCAGTTTTAGCGCTTTTGGAAACAGCACATTATTTTCCAGATGAATATGACTGAAGAGATCTTGCTCAAATTCAGCCAGTGTCGCGTAGCAAACTTTCCAGGTAGTGCAGGCATATGCTGGCGGTTGATAATTATTCGTCAGACCGCGTAGTTTTTCTAAAATCTGTCCGGCTTCCTCATGTTCATATTCCATGGCATTGACTGGGTGTTGCAGCGTACCAAAGCAGCTTTCATAAGCTTCGTGGTTGCTCAGGGCGCGTATTGCCGGAAACAGTATCATCTCCTCTTTCTGAAGGTGTGGCAGCAGATCGGCAATCAGTGCCTTGATCCACCCTGCAATCGGTTTAATTTCAGTGTATTTTTCACCATGCGCGCGGACCATTTTATCCGCGTATTCCAGAAGTAACGGTGCGGTCCGCCTGATGTATTGATGGTGCGTAGATTCAATATGGTCGATCAATGCCGGTAATGATAACCGAGTTAACTTATCCTGCTTTTGTCCGGTTTCGCCAATGTGTTGTAATGCTTGCAGAACTTCTGATGGATTGGCATTCGCACGCGTACAGGCGGCATCCAACATGCGACCACCGCCGCAACAAAAATCGATGCCAAAATGAGTGAATACATGCGCATAACGAAAATCTTCTGCCACAAAATCGCCAACGCGACGGCTAAGTTGAATATCTGACGCCATAACAGAACTCCGGTGTAATAAATTACATGTATTATATATGCATCTTTATTTGTGACACCATTAAGTTGACTGTTTTGCTAGGTTAAGCACAAAAATTTAAAGCACCATACCGCTATAAAAGGAAACTACGGATAGTTAGACGCTGACCAAACTCTGCAATGCCCTTTATGCTCGCAATAACCAAGCGAACCATACAATGTAAGCAACATTGGCGCGGATTTCCGGATTAAAACATCATCTCTTGCTGTCATCACAACTCATTGCTTACAGGATTAAGCTCACTGCAATATCAGCCTCAGCCATTCATCGCTTCCGCTAATACAAACAAATAGGGGGATGACGGACTCAGTATTGGTTAGATGGATCATGCTGCAAGATCTGACTTCAGGAGGATGCTAGGCGCCCAGCTAGCCCCAATGTTGTACGCAGTGGTGTTGCTATGATCGGACGTTATCCATTGCGGTGACTGAGCACCTCAGTGAGTATGAATTGGTCCTCAATGATGCACTCTTAACTCGGTTTATTCGGCGTTGCCATCGGTGTCGGATAACGGTAGTCACCATATGACTTTTGTTGATTTTTTAAGCATATTGCTATCCAAAACAGTGAATTAGGCTTTACACTTAAGCGGTATCTCAATTTTCGGTTTGCAACTATATGTCATTTTCCCCGTCAATCCGGGTGGTTACTTGTTTAGGTCGGCAGCTGGTGGCGGGAGTCCTGCTGTGGCTGATGCTGGGATCTGCAGCCGCGGCAGCAGAAGCCACCATATTTTACTATCAGGCGGCTGAAGGGCGATTAGATAGTCGCAAAACCTATACTAACGCGCTGCTACAGTTGGCTCTGGACAAGACGGTCGATGACTATGGCCCCTACGAGATGCAGGAAGCCGGACGAGGACTGAATAAGGCCAGATTGCTTCGAGAGTTGGAACAAGGCCGGTTTAGTAACATGTTTGTGCGAGCCTCAATTTCGGACGACTTATTGCAACGCTTTACCGCCGTACCCTTTCCATTAGCCCGAGGGCTGGAGGGGTATCGGGTGGCATTTATCCGGGCGGCGAATGATGAGCAGGAACACCGTTTTTGCCAGGTGGAGCGCGCCGCCTTGCAGCGCTTGAGTATTGTTCAGGGGATAGGTTGGCTGGATACTAAGATATTGCAAGAAAATGGTTTTTCAGTGCAGCTGGTCAGCAGTTACGAAAATATGTTTAGCATGTTGCACAAACAGCGTGCGGATCTGTTTTTTCGTGCCGTGAATGAAATCGATGTCGAGTTGCACAGTGTGATACAAGCGCACAAGGTGCTGAGAGTGGAGCCTTGTCTGGCCCTGTATTATCCGTTACCCCGGTTTTTTATTACCGATAAAAGCAATCGTCGCAACGCGGAACGAATATACCGTGGCTTAGTGAAAGCTTATAACGACGGCAGCTTTGTTAAGCTATGGGAACGTAACTTTGCTAGCGCGATGACTCAGTTGCAGGGGCGGCAGATCATTAGCTTAGACAATCCGTTCATCCGGCAACTCGATCCTGCCTATCAACAATATAATGCGGTGATCGACCCATATTTATCTTCCCCTAAAACTGAAAAAGCCCTGCATTAGCAGGGCTTGATTACACATTAATCAGTGCCTTATTTAGCGGTTTTAGCAGCGGCAGCCTGAGCTTCAGTTGCTGGCGCTTTCTTTTCTGCTTTCTTGGTCTGCTTTTTCACAACTTTCTTGGTAGTTTTCTTGTGATGCTGTTTTTTCACTTGTTTAACTTGTGGTTTGCTGGCTTGTTTAGCCGGTGCAGTGGCAGCCGCAGTTGGCGCAGCATCGCTGGCTGGAGTGGGTTCAGCAGCCATTACAGCAGCAGTATTCAGGGCAAAAACAGCGGCAATAGCCAGTGGCAACATTTTATTCATGATTCAGACCTCGGATTGATGCAGGAGCCCAGTGCTCCTTTGCTAGTTATATTAGGTATGCCGAAGGTCAGGATCTGTGTTGCTCTGGTAACGGTTTGTATCCAAATGTACAGGCAGCTGGATACAAAATCGCGCACCCTGTTGACTAGGTTGCAAACTGACTTTGCCACCATGCAATTGGACAATACTGCGCACAATAGCCAGCCCGAGGCCGATACCGCCAGTGCGGCGATCACGACTTTCATCAAGCCTGACAAATGGTTCAAAAATGCGGTCCGCTTCCTTGGCGGCGACGCCGGGGCCGTCGTCCTGTACCGCAAGACTGAGCTGTTCAGGTGAGTCTTGTGTGAGGATTATCTTTACCTCGCGATGGCCGTGACGAACCGCATTGCCGACCAGATTATCCATGGCGCGCGTGAGTAATCGCAGATCACCGCGCCAAAAGAGTGGGGTCTGCGGGCAACTGAGTATAACCTGATGGTTTGCCCCTTGTGCCTGCCAGTCGGCCAAGCGCTCGCGGGCCCACTGTCCCAACTCAACCTCGGTCAGTTTTAGCGGCAATTCCGGCTGATTTAGTCGACTGTAAGTCAGCATTTCTTCAATCAGAAATTCCAGCGCTTCAATATCATGTTCCAGCGCCGCTTTATCCTTGTCAGCTGGCGCAGGCTCAAGTAGCTCCAGCCGATAACGCAAACGGACCAGCGGCGTGCGCAGTTCGTGAGCAATGGCATCTGTCAGTTGTTTACGGCCGCTGATCAACTGCTGCAGCCGTTGCGCCATCTGATCGAAGGTCATGCCTAGCGTCGCCAGACTGCTGCTATTGTCCAGCGCGGCTCTGGCATCTAATTCGCCGTTCCCCAAACGGGTTGCCGCGGCTTCCAGTTGGCGCATGTCGCGCCAGTGCGGGCGCATCCACAGCAGAATGGGTACCGCCAACGACAGCCCCAACACAATAATAAATCCCAGAATTAACCAATGTTGTTCCTGACGAAACGACAGGTAAGGTACTGGCCCGATAATCAGCACCATATTGCTGTTGGGAATCCGTTGGCGAAAAGTGGCATCGTCCTCAACAATGGCAATATTCCCTGCTTGCAAAAACGCAATATCTTCACGGGATAGCGGCTGCTCGTCCAGGGTTGCCGTATGCAGGCTAAGGTGCAGTCGTTGGCTGAAATTGTGGATTTTATCTGGCCATTGCGATTGTGGTACGGTGGCAAGTTCCTGAGTAAAGCGATCAAGAAAGTCCTGCACTAATCCTTCCAGATATCGATTGCCGGTGCGCTCAGCAGTGAACTGGTAAATGCCGCCCATCAGCAGCGCAGCCGCCAAAAAACAGGCAATAACCAGCAGGTAGAATTGAGTAAACAGGTGGCGCATGCGTTAAGACCACTCGTCTGCGACTAACAGGTAACCCTTATTGCGAATGGTTTTGATGCGAGTTGGTAACTCGGCATTATCACCGAGTTTTTGTCGCAGTCTGGAGATAGCGACATCCATGCTGCGATCCATGCCATCATATTCGCGCCCTTTGAGTTGTTTGAACAGCGTCTCACGACTGAGGATCTGGCCGCTGTGGCTTGCCAGTTCCCATAACAGGTCAAAGTCGCTGGTGGACAGCGCTATCGCTTGCCCCTGCAACCGAACATCACGGTTGTTATAGTCAATTATGAGCGTGCCCAGTTGTAGCCGTTGGGTGACTTTGGGAGCTTGTGGTGCGATGGCGGCCAGCTGTCTCAGTTGTACTCGCAGGCGTGCTACCAGGACGTTCGGGGGGGTGGTTTTAAGAATATAATCGTTAGCTCCGAGTTCCAGCGCCAGTACCTGATTCATGTCGCTATCGAGTGACGTCAGCATGACGATTGGACCGTTGAAGCATTGGCGGAGTTCGCGGCAAAGCGATAGCCCGTCCATGCCCGGTAACATGATATCCAGTAACACCAGATCCGGCTTTTCGGCGGCAACCCGTTGCAACGCCATATCGCCACGAGGCTCCAGCAATACTTGCATGTCATGCCGTGCCAGCCAGCCACTGATTAATTGGCCAATTTCCGGCTCATCCTCTACCAACAAAATGCGATGCATATCATCTCCCGCTCTGTGCTGCATCAGCATAACGCAGTCGTAGCGGAAGAAAATGGGGAAAGTGAAATATTTCATCGGTTCATTCTTTGGCGAGACACATCATATCCGCGCCAGCAGCAGGATAGGCGTATACCCCTGTCGCTTTTTATTTAAGCAATTGCTGAACTGCACTTCATGCCGATAAATTGCATTTCATGCCGGTATGGTGGCGACTCATTTTATCTTTAGCCGTAGCTATTGTGGCGGTTTGGCGGAAGGCGTTTATTGACCTCATCAACAGTAAATTTCAGCGGATAACGTCCGGTTGCGAGGTGTATGTTATGAGCGTCAATCAAACCATTTCCCTGGAAGGATATACCCGTCAGCAGGAGCATGTGACATCAGTCAGCCGTATCAGAATGCTGACATTAATCGGTACCATTATTGCGCAGTTTGCGCTGGGGTCGGTTTATACCTGGAGTCTGTTTAATGCCGGACTGGCGGATAAGCTCCATGTACCGGTAGACAATGTGGCTTTTTCATTCGGTATTCTCAGCTTGTCGTTGGCGTTGGCATCGTCGATTTCCGGCAAAATGCAGGAGCGTTTTGGGGTCACTAAAGTGACTATCGCCGCTGGCCTGATGATGGGGGCTGGACTACTGCTTACTGCACATGCCAGCAGCGTTGCCATGTTATACCTGTGTGCGGGCTTTTTGCTGGGGTTTGCCGACGGTACCGGTTATCTGCTGACGCTGTCGAACTGTGTGCGTTGGTTCCCGGAGCGTAAGGGCATGATTTCAGCGCTGTCCATCGGTGCCTATGGTTTAGGCAGTCTCGGCTTTAAATACATCAACTTGTCATTACTGCAACATGCGGGTCTGAATAATACCTTCCTGTATTGGGGGGCAATTGCCACTGTGATGGTGGTTATCGGTGGTTTGTTAATGACTGATGCTCCTAAGCAGGCCGTCGGCAGTCAGCGCCAGGCCAATGACTTTACTTTGGCGGAAGCGATTGTGCGGCCACAGTTTTGGATGCTGGCATTGATCTTCCTGACAGTGTGTATGAGTGGCCTGTATGTTATCGGAGTCGCCAAAGATATTGGCGAACAATATGCCGGTCTGACGTTCTCCATTGCGGCTAATGCGGTGGCAATCATCGCCATGGCAAACCTAGGGGGACGGCTGGTGTTAGGGGTGCTGTCTGACAAAATGCCACGCATTCGGGTGGTATCACTGGCATTGCTATCCAGTCTGACCGGCATGGCTATTCTGTTATTTACGCCAATGAATATGATGAACTTCTATGTGGCGCTCGGCTGTATTGCATTCAGTTTCGGCGGCACTATCACCGTTTATCCATCGCTGGTCAGTGATTTCTTCGGTCTGAATAATCTCACTAAAAACTACGGTGCGATTTATCTCGGATTCGGCATTGGCAGTTTGTGTGGTTCCATGGTCGCTGCCATGTTCGGCAGCTTTAGCGCCACCTTTACCGTCATTATGGGATTGTTAGCATTGTCCTTGTTGTTGTCACTACTGATTAAAACACCGGTGCGTGAGCCGCAATTGGCGTAAGTCATTTGATTCACTCTAAGGCACCACTCTTAGCCCCATGCTGCATGGGGCATTTTTTTGCGAGTTATAACCCCATCAATTCGCGAAATTCACGAATTCGGCTGCGACTTACCGGTAGTTGTTCTTCAATGCCCTGCAGTTTTACCAGATAAGTGCTGTTGTACCAGGGGGTGATCTCCTGCACTTTTGTCAGATTGATGCAGTAAGAGCGATGACAGCGGAAAAACTGCTCTGGTGGCAGCTTTTCAATAAACTCACTGATGGTCATCGGCACCAGAAACTCATCATCGGCAGTAAATACCTTGGTTTGTTTCTCTGCCGCTTCGACATAATAGATAGTACTGGTATCGGTGACACAGATACGTTCACCCTTGTATAGATTCACGGTGTTGCTACGTGAAATTGCGGTGGTTGCCGGTGGTGCCGTGGCCGCTTCAGTGGTGGCTTCTAACTTTTGCAATACGCCTTGAATACGGCTTTCATTAAAGGGTTTCAAAATATAATCAAAGGCTTCAATCTCGAACGCTTCAGCGGCAAAGTCTTTATGCGCTGTGGTAAACACGATATAGGGCTTTTTGGCAAATTGGTGGATATTGCGCGCCAGTAACATGCCATCAATCGACGGCACATTGATATCGAGAAATGCCACATCCACCTGCTGTTGTTGCAGGTACTTGAACGCATCCAGGCCATCCTCAAAGGTGGCGACCACTTGCAGTTGACTGTGTTTCTGAATGATATACAGCAGCTCTTCCATCGCCAGCGGTTCATCTTCCACAATAATCGCTTTCATATTGACTTCACTGTTGCTGAGTAATGCTAAAAGAGACTTCGGTTCCGGGGTCGCAGCGACGGATTGTCAGCCCATGGCCATACATCAGTTTAACCCGTTCATGCACATTCATCAGCCCGATATGGTCACTCGGCACTTTATCGTTATACAGGCCGTCGATGATCGCCGCATCGATACCTTTACCCGTGTCGCGCACGCAAATGAGCACTTGCCCAGCCTGTTGTTTTACTGAAATGGTCACTTCACCATTACCGCGTACCGGCTGAATGCCGTGCAAAATGGCATTTTCCACCAAGGGTTGCAGTAACAGCCCGGGCACTTTGATGTGCACATCATCTACATCAAAGGTTACCGTCAGCTTTTTGCCGAAACGGGCTTTTTCAATAGCGACGTAGTCGCGGACCTGCTCCAGCTCTTCCTGAATATCGATCAGATCTTCGTTGCGTTTAAGGTTATAGCGCAGAAAATCCGCCAGATTGGAAATCAGCTGTCGGGCCTCGTCAGGTCGCAAGCGGATCAGGGAAGAAATGGCATTGAGGCTGTTGAACAGAAAATGTGGATTGATCTTGTTCTGCAGTGCCGAAAACTCAGCCTTGGCGGCCATCTGCTTGAGCTGATCGCTGCGGGCGGCTTCAATTTGCGTGGAAATCACGTGTGATAAGCCAATCGCCATCTCTTTCAGGGAATCGGTGATGCGGCCTTCGTGACAGTAATAGATCTTCAGCGTGCCGGTGACTTTATTATTTTCGGTTAAGGGGACAATCATCAAGGAGTGAAAATCGGCGTAGTCAATACCGTTGTTAATAATAACGCGCCCACTGCTTACCGCCTTACGGGTGACCTCGCTCATGCCATGATAGTGGCGCCAGTAGTCGGCTTCGGCATGACCCACATAGGCCAGCACGTTGTCGGTATCGGTAATGGCAACCGCATCGGCGTCGATATGTTCGCGGATAATGCGACAGACATTGCGCAGCCCTTGGCGGTTGTTTTCGCGGAAAAAGGGCAGGGTGCGGTTAGCAATATCCAGCGCTAACTTAGCGTGCTGCCCGGCGATGCGTTCTTTTTCATCGTCGAGATTCTGCACCAGTTGCACAATCAATCCGATACAGATGGTGCCGAAGATCATCGGGAAGGCGATGACACTGACAATATTCCAACCGAGCTGTGTTTGCGGTGCCAGTGTCACGATCAGCAGCATGGTCAAGCCTTCACACAGCATGCCGCCAATAATGCCCCACAACCACAAGCGTTCGCGTTTGCAGCGGAAATACATCCAGGTTGACAGCAAACCCGCGGTGACACTGGTAATCAGGCAGGGGATCGACGTCGGGCCATCGATGTCGATCAGATACCGATGAATACCCGAGATAATGCCTGCGGGAATGCCCACCGCCGGACCAAACAACAGGCCACCAGAGATAACGGCGATAATGCGGACGTTAACCAGCGAGCCTTCCACATGAATGCCGGTATAGGTACTGAATACGGCAAAAAAAACAAATAACAGCGATACCAGCGCCAGTTCCCAGGGGTGACGATCTTTTTTCTGAAAAATCTGCTGGAAGCGCCGGCTGCGGGTGAGCATAAACAACGCCATTAACATCAATGCTGCCCGTTCCAGTACTGCCAGCAACATCATCAACTGCTCGGAATACACCCTTAACCCCCATGCGCTAACGCGGCGTGCACTGCGGCGCACCTTGATTTGTGGTTATTACAAGGCGGTAGATTAACACGCACTGAACTACAAAAACATGGCTAGCCATGGCGTTGCGGGGTAATGACAGCCTGTTCGGCTTCGTTTGTAGAAGCAGTGACTGAGGTCCGGATTTTTTGTGGTGACAACGGCTGAAAAGCTGTTGACGGCTTGCTACCATAGCAACTCTGGCCATTAAGGATATTGACCACAGATGGAAGCGTTATTTCTGCATTTTGCCACAGCGTTTATGGCCTTTTTCGCCATTATGAACCCGATTGCCAATACGCCCGTGTTTCTGGGGCTCACCGAAGGTATGAGTTCGCTGCACCGGGTGGCCATTGCTCGCCGGGCGGTGATCCAGGCATTTATCATCGTGCTGGCATTTGCGGTAGCGGGCAAAATGATTTTCGGCTTATTCGGGCTGAATATGGATGCCTTTAGAATTACCGGCGGCTGTTTGGTCTTTCTGATTGGCATCAATATGTTGCAGGGTAAACAATCCCGTATGCACCATCCTCATAGTCTGGATGCGTCGTTGGCAAGTGAAACCAATGAAGATGATCCGGCCACTTTCCCGTTGGCGATGCCGATGCTGGCGGGGCCTGGCACCATTACGACTGCGATGAACTTGTCGGCGGACGGTGGACTCACCAACATCAGCTTTATCATTCTGGCGTTTGCACTGCTGTGTGGTATCACCTATCTGGTGTTTATCTTCGGCGAACGATTTATCCGCTATATTGGCCGGTCGGCGCTGGGGGTGATCACCCGCCTGATGGGGCTGATTGTAGCGGTGATCGGCACCGGCATGGTCATCGACGGCATTAAACATGCCTTCGCGCTGAGCGGCAGCTAAACCCTATCAGGGCTGGCGTCCACGGAACGTGTCCATGGTGTGGTAAATCCCGAGCCAATCGCCAACTACCTTGTCAAACCAGCGTTGGGGTAACAGTCCCTGTAACAGCGGCAACAGATACAGCAAGCGCGGCATCTTCAAGATAATCTTGTCGCGCTGAATCGCCTTGACGATGCGTTTGGCGACTTTATCGGGTTTGAGGATCGGTAATAGCCGGGACTGCACCCCGGCAAACATGCCGGTATTGATGTAATAGGGCATCACCGTGGTCACTTTTATCCCGGTATGCTGCTGCATCATTTCCAGCCTGAGTGAATCAGACCAGCCCACCGCCGCCCACTTACTGGCACAGTAGACCGACATGCCAGGATTCGACACCAGTGCTGCGGCCGATGCGATATTGACGATATGTCCGCTACCTGCAGTACGCATCTGCGGCAGCAGTGCCCGGCAAAGTTGCATCGGCGCAATCGCGTTGACCGCCATAGTGCGTTCAATCTCGGCGTCGGAATAGTCAGTAAACTGTTTGCCGACAATGATGCCAGCATTGTTGACCAAGATATCAATCGTGATACCCGCGACATGCATCTGTTGCAGGGCTTCGCGCATCTGCGCTGACTGGCTGATATCCACTTGCCAACCACAGATCCGTTCCTGCCCAAAGTGGTGTCGCAATGAACTCATGGCTTGTTGCAATGCCTTGGCGTTGATGTCCCATAAGACCACTTTAGCGGCGCCTTCTTTGGCGAAGTGTTGGGCCATCAATAATCCAATCCCGGAAGCTCCGCCAGTAATCAGTACCGATCGCTGTTTAATTTCCGTCATCGCCCAATCTCCGCAACACTTCCTGCCATTAATGCTAGTTGAGACAAGCGGTTAACGCGAGTAAAGCCACAGGCGGCAAGTTACTTTGCCACAATTATTTTGTGCTTAATTAGCTAAAATTTAAGCTGATATTAATTTATTAGAGTATGATATGTGTCACAAAATAAAGGGACGCAACATTTAGACTCTCGGAGGAGATATGACCATTACCCCGCGCACTGTAACCTCACCTAAAAAGTTTATCATCGGCAAAGGTCTGCTTGGCCAAATGCAGGACTATGTTAAGGATTTCGGTGATAACGCTTTTATCATCAGCGATGAATTCATTCTGAATCGAGTAAAAGATGAGGCGGTCAGCAGTTTGACCGACGCCGGCATTAAATCGGCTGTCGAAAAATTTAATTACGAATGTAGTGAAGCTGAGATCAAACGTCTCGGTGCTTTGGCAGAACAGCAACGTGCTAACGTGATTGTGGGCGTGGGTGGCGGTAAAACCCTGGACTCCGCTAAATCTGTTGCTTACTACCATAAACTGCCAGTGGTACTTTATCCGACAATCGCATCCACCGATGCGCCTTGTACCGCGCTGGCGGTAATCTACACGGAATCTGGCGAATTCGAACGTTACCTGTTCCTGCCACAGAATCCTGATGCGGTGATTGCCGATACTTCCATTCTGTGTGCGGCTCCGGCTCGCTTCTTTGCGGCGGGTGTTGGCGATGCGTTGGCCACGTACTTTGAAGCCCGTACCTGTTATGCCGCTGACGGCGTGAATTTGGTGTTGAAAAAGCCGTCACGTACCGGCTTGGGTCTGGCCAAATTATGTTTTGAGCTGCTGAGCGAAAACGTTGAAGCCGCCATGGATGCTGTCAGGAACAAGATTGTCACGCCAGCGTTGGAACAGACCATTGAAGCCACTATTTATCTGAGTGGTGTCGGGGCGGAAGCGGGTGGCCTGGCATGCGCTCACGCAGTCAATAACGGTATGTCTGCAGTCCCCGATCTGCACCGTGCTCAGCATGGCGAGAAAGTGGTATTTGGTCTGTTAACTCAGCTGGTGTTGGAAAATGCACCTAAAGCAGAAATTGATGAAGTGATCCGTATCATTAAGGTGGCAGGTTTACCGCTGACCCTGGCCGATATGGGGCTGAAAACCTTCGTTGAAGCCGAGTGGCGTAATGTGGCCAAAATTGCCTGCGCCGAAGGTGACACCATGGGCAATATGACCATGGAACTCAGTGAGGACGATGTCTATCAGGCGATGATTGCCGCCAATGCCCTGGCTGAACGTTATAAAGCTCAGGAATAACCAAAAATTCAAATAAAATCCCCGTCTTAGTGCGGGGATTTTTTTATCCGCCATCATCGAATGAGCTAAAATTAACGCATCCTATGTGGGTTAACTGACCAGGATGGTCATAAAGGTGTATCTAAGGAGAATGAGTTGAAAAGGATATTATTCACAGCAGTTTTACTGCTGAGTTCTGGTCTGAACTCCGGCGGCGCGTATGCTAACGGCAATAATAGTCTCAACAGCGAACTAGGGCATTTTTCGGGTGGGGTGCTCTCATCCGGCGCGATCACTGCCCTGAGCCACTATTATTTGCCACAACAAAACCGCCGTTGGAACGGGTTCTGGTTGCCGACCGCCGTCAGCACCTTAGCCGAGTTTCGTGAATATTCCGTGGGTGACAATACGGCCGGCGAAGCGTTGCTGGATGCGTCTGCATTTGCTGTCGGTGCAATGTTAGGTAGTCTGGTGACAGATAAATACCTGCTAGCACCTGTGGTAAAAAATGAAGCTGAAGGTGGGCGTTTTGTCGGCGTCAATCTGGCATTCAGCTTTTAACGGTGTAGAAAAAAATCCCTGCCGAAGCAGGGATTTTTTTCTAGTGACTACGGTACTAATGGCAGCGATTTGCCATTAATATTCCCGATCCCTTGCTGCAGTGATAATTGACTACTGTATCCATTTCCCTGTTTTACGATAAAGCCCGCAGCTGCGAGTTGTTGCAGTATTTGCGCAGATTTTTCGTCTAGGAACTGCTGACGTTCTGCGGCAGAGGCGGCCATGACGCTCGGATTTTTAGCGAGTTGCTCAGTCAGGACCCATTTCGAAAATTCTTTAGCAACGCCTTCATCCATCGACACCTGAGAGTCTGCTTTCAGATGTTTCAGCCAGAACTGCTGATGAGTTAAATCCTGGAAAGTGACATTTGCGACATCTTCCACTGTACTTTTCAGTACGCCGGAGAATTTACCTTCGGGTAACCGACCACTGATATCGGTGATATTGATTTCGGGTTGTTTTGCCAATAATTCGGGAGCCTTTTGCGCTATAAACAGGAGTAACTGATTGGCCTGTTCTTTCTCTGAATAGTCTTGACTAAACAGCTCATGAGCAAATTCTTGATATTCCTGCATAACTGCCTGACTGATATGATTCACTTCCAGGGTTAATTGCAGATCTGACGCTTTGTAATCGGGTAGGGTGATTTCGCCCAACGCATATTTTACCGTGGTATCGCCAGTATCATTCTGTTCATCTACTTTTGTTACCGCAGTCAGTTCCAGCGCCTTTAAGGTCGCCGGAATACTGGTAATGCTTGCCAGAGTCATGCTGAATTTGCCATTGTAAAAGCGCCCGCTTATCAAGGTCGCAAGATCTCCTTGTAAATTGGCATTCACCAATAGCTCATTCGCCGTACCATTCAACGCCGCCTCTTGTGTTGAGGACACGACTACCTTGGCAACTTTTCCTTGATAGCGCAGATGGTCTGCCTGACAACTCGCGTGTGACTGGTAGCCACTAAAGTTGATAACTGCGTCAGAATCAGGAAGATGAAACGTTAGTGCCGGCACCGTTTCTTTGATCGAGACGGTATTGCCTAAAGTGTTGACTAACGTCATTTGGTACAACGGACTTGTTTCATCCCATTGCAGCCATTGCCGTAATTTGCCAGCACTGATCTGTACCTCGGAATATGACCAGCCGATGAAGGCGCTATCGACAAACAACAGCGGGCCAAATTTGCTATGCACATGAATGTCGGTGGTTAATTGTGGTAACTGGGTATGACCGTAGGTCCCGAGCACTAACTGTAATTGTAATTCACTGTCCTGACTGAACCAACGTTTGTCAGTACTGATAATCGCCAGTTTGTAGGCTGGATTCTTGTTGATTTCATTAACAATATTGTGGAGTTGTTGTTGGTAATTGTTGCCTATTACTTTGGGGGCAACCACAGCAGCCCCGGCTAGGATGACCACCAACATTGCAAATAACAGCTTTTTCATCTGAAGTCCTTTTCCCAAATCACTGAATGTTGTGGTCTGTATCATACTGGTATTTATATTCGTTACAGTTGGGTTACTGGTGAAAACTATGTAACCAGACGTTTTCTATACTGTTTTAAGGTGGCACTTGAGTATTTGTGAAGTCACTTATGAGCTTTTCAACATGCCAGCAGATAACCAAGGAGGTAGCGATGACAGCTAACAGCAGAACAGCCGCAGCGGCGCAGCGCGAAGAGAGTGACAGCATGGGTAAAGTCTCAGTGCCAGCAGCGCATTATTGGGGCGCTCAGACGCAACGCAGCATTGAGAACTTCGGCATTGGTGGCGGCCAGCGCTTTAGTTTTCCACCAGTTTTTATCCGCGCTTACGCCATTTTGAAAAAAAGTGCCGCATTGGCGAATCGGCAGCTGACACTGCTGACGCCTGAGCTCGCCGACGCGATCGTTGCCGCGGCAGATGAAGTCATTGCCGGGAAACTGCCACAAGAGTTTCCGCTGGTGGTATGGCAGACCGGCAGTGGTACTCAGACCAATATGAACTTGAATGAAGTGTTGGCGGCGCGCGCCAATGAACTTCTGACTGGCCAGCGCGGCGGCAAAGTGCCGGTGCATCCTAACGATCATGTCAACAAAGGCCAGAGCAGTAACGACACCTTTCCTACCGCCATGCATTTGGCCGCGAGTGATGCGTTGGCACATCAGTTAATGCCGGTGATGGGTAACATTATCGCGGAACTTCAGCAAAAAGCCGCGGACTGGCAGTCGCTGATAAAAATTGGCCGCACGCATTTGCAAGATGCAACACCGCTAACCTTGGGGCAGGAGTTTGCTGCGTTTGCCGCACAATTGCAGTTTGCCAGAACAGTTCTTAAGCAAGCGCTTAACGGTACGTTGGCATTACCCATCGGCGGCACCGCGGTCGGCACCGGGTTAAATACCCATGCACAGTTTCCAGCGTTAGTGGTGCAGTACGCCAGCGATAACTTGGCGTTGCCGCTACGAGAAATGGACAATAAATTTTTTGGACTTGCGGCACATGAACCGCTGGTTCAGCTCTCTGGTGCGCTGAAAACCACTTCAGTGGCCGCGATGAAACTGGCTAATGATATCCGCCTGCTCGGTAGCGGTCCGCGCTGCGGTCTTAATGAATTATGGTTACCTTCCAATGAGCCAGGCTCCAGCATCATGCCGGGGAAAGTCAATCCAACTCAGTGTGAAGCGCTGTCGATGGTATGTTGTCAGGTAATCGGCAATGATGCCGCCGTGACCGCTGGTGGCATGCAGGGGCATCTGCAGCTTAATGTATTTAAGCCGCTCATCATCCACAATGTGCTGCAAAGCATACAGTTACTGACCGACGCGCTGGCAAGCTTTCAGCAACACTGTTTAGTCGGAATTGTGCCAAACCAAGCGCAATTAGCGCATAACCTCAATCATAGTCTGATGCTGGTAACGGCGCTGAATCCAGTTATCGGTTATGACAAAGCGGCGCAGGTAGCCAAGAAAGCCTTGGCAGACAATATCAGCTTGCAGCAAGCAGCGGCACAACTGGGATTCCTGAGCAAGGAGGCGTTTAATCAAGCTGTACGGCCAGAGCAGATGTTGGCCCCAAAATCCTAGTAAAATGCTAACAACGTTGCCTCGATTAGCGACCCGATAGCTGGGAACTCGCGGTGGAGCAAAACAACATAACGGCTACCGCGGTGTGCCCTAAAACTTGGGTGACTCATGGACAATTGCAGCAATGATGCGCGTCCATGAGTCACTGTTGTGATTAGTTAATGCTTGAGTGACAACACTACCAAACCCAATATCTGGGGACGATAAGTCAGCAATAAAATCACCGTCGCTAATGCGGCGGTGAGCGTAACAACCCAGCCCACAAATGCGAGTGTGGGCTCGCCTTGCTGCAGACCCAGCCACAGCGAAATCAGCAGTAATCCCCAGCCACCAGCTGTCAGCAGACGTGTATGCCCCTTATGCAGACTTTGACTAATCACTTTTGAGGCGTTACGGCCGGTACAGATGCAGAGCAAATTAAAACCCAGTAATGCCAGCATAAATGACAGTAACCACATCTTAGACTCCTTGGTTATGGGGGGTTAGCGGCGCATCTTTTTCATCTGTCGTAGCGATTGCACGGCTGCGGATTTTACTGGCGGTATAGCATAGTGCTATGCCAAGCCCCAATGTCGTAAGGTCGACGCCTGCAACGGCATATTGCCCCCGAGAGATGCTCTGCCATATAAAGGCTCCACCGCTGATGCCGTTTAGCACTGGCATTGCTGCCAATAACACGCCCGCCAGCCATAGCTGTTCTTTCCAGGCTGCACCATAGGGGCGAATAAACGCGTGGATGAATGCCAGTAGCCACACACCAAAAAAGCTATAGATCTCCAGTTGTTGACGGCCATCCATTGCCGCGGGCACTAGCCGATTGGCCCAAAAATACCCGCCGAGTGCGAGTATTAAGCCAGCGACTGCGGCGACATTGAGCCTTTGCACCAGTCGATGGCCTGTGGGTAAATAACCCAATTGTTGTTGAGTTTTTTCCCTTGCTACCAGCCACATGGCTAAGCCAGAGGCTATCATCAGACAACCTAAAACACCGCTTAAAAACAACAAGCCCCGCACTAACGGATTGGCAAATAATCCCATGTGTGTTGCCGTCATAAAGCGCCAGATGAACGCTGAATTGGAGTGGGACTGCGACGTCCCGGTCAACAACTCGCCGGAGATGCCATTATAGTTCAGCGTCTGCAGGCTGCTGCGACCACCAAACAGCTCACCCTTCAAGGTTGTCACCGCAACATTTACATCGACTTTCCCAGGATTATTAATGGTGACACTGCTGATCCCTTCCGGACTGCGATTGCGCGCATCGGCGAGGATTTCACTTAGATTCGGCAACGGTGCTTGAGCGGCAGGTGCCACAAATCCGGCATCGGGTCGTTTTCCGCGAATGTCACGCATAAAACTGCCGATATCACCGTCATAGTTGGCACCTGCCACCATCGGTAGCAATTGCCCCGCTACCAACAATAATCCTGAGAACGTGAAGATCAGGTGAAATGGCAGCGCTGCAACACTGCTGGCAGCATGACCATCGAGCCAGGAACGCTGGCCTTTAGCGGGTCTAAATGAGAAAAAGTCTTTGAAGATATTACGATGAATAATGACTCCAGTGATGATGGCCACAAACATAAACAGTGTGGCAATACCTACAATAGTGCGGCCAAGGCCCCGTGGCATGCCGTAAAGTTGATAATGGAATTGATAGAGAAAGTTGCCGCCAGCAGTTTCCCGAGCATGGAGCTGGTTGCCCGTCGCAGGATCCATCAGCAGCTGGTGCATACCTCTAGCCCCATTGGCCTGATGTCGTTGTTGCTCACTAGCCACGCTGTTTCCCTCAGCCTGGCGGTTCGTAGCCCTTGCGGTGTTTTCTCGCTCAGTAAACGCCGCTGTGTTTAGATTGTTGCTGCGAAAAGCGCTGTGCTCAGCATTTGGCTGCTGCATGTTGCTATCAGTTTCGGTATCGTGATTTTTTTCAGCGTGTTGCCAGTAATTGTCACTCGAAGGTCGAGGTTGTTCCGCATCGCTGTCGCGGCGCTCCGGCCTATTGTGCCAAGCGGAACCTTCCGGTTTTATCCTCGCAGACGCAGCGTCAGCATCGGCCTTTTGCCGCTGATGATGGGTGAACGGCGAATGGTCCTGGTTATTGGTGCCTTGGGCTGTTGCAGCGTTGTCAGCGGTTTGTTTAGCATTTTCACCGCCACCACCATTATGGCTGTGACCATCTTGTGCTTCACCTGGATTACTCCAGCGCATGGTATAGATAGGGTTACGCGGGTTCGGTAGTTCGATATTCCACTGCTCTGCAGCTGGGGCCTGTTGCTGTAACAGTGTCAATGCCCGTTGCAGCCCTAAGCCATTATCATGAATTGAGGCCTGCTGGATTTCTGGCTGCATCCAGTTGGTGAGCTCTTGCCGATAAAAAGACAAGGTACCTGTGACAAAAATCGCAAACAGTAGCCAGCCCATCAATAAGCCGGTCCAGGTATGCACCCAAGTCATTGATTTACGAAGACTACGTGGTTGATCGAAGTTCATGCTACACCTCCAACCGGTAATAACCACAACATTAAGCCGGCAATGGCAGACGGAACTGCCAGACCGAGTGTGGCACGCATGATGGTGCGGGCCTGGAACGCATAAATGACGGCTAATAGCTGCACAATAAATCCAAGCATCAAAGCGCTCATCGTGGCGTCAGCACTGGTCATGGGGAAGGTTTTTGCTATCAACATGCCAATAATACTGGCAACGGCATAGCCGCCTGGGCCTGCAAGCAAGCAGCGTAAACTAATGTTCAGCCAAGGAGTCCGGTCAATGCTTCCTTGATGAGATATGGCGGATGTGGACATGGCATCTTCTCATAATTAATTAATAATTTATTAGAAATTTTCTACGTTTAGCAAACCGCACTCCACGGAGTGCGGTCAGCATCAAGTGCTAATTCACTGCTACAAATTAAAAGGAATATGTCGCCGAGGCATAGTAAGCCCGCCCCGGTTCGTTGTAGGTATTCGCCCCCTCTGATGCCCCGGTCGATTCTCGGAATAGACGGCGGTCAGTCAGGTTATTGATACCAAAGCCAAAGCGCCATGAATCGTTAAGGCGATAGTTGCCTCCCAAACTGAGCAAGCTGTATGGGTCTCGCTCTCGCAGATAGTCGCCTTCAGCGGCTGCTCCGGTGAAGGTAATCGTTTGTGGCTTTTGCTTTCCGTAGCGCGTCCAGGTGAATGACAACGTCAGATCATCCGTCGCTTCCCAGTCGAGCATGGAGTTAATGGTGTAGCGCGGGATGACAGACAGTGGTTGACCGGTATCTTCATTCCGGTTTTTATTCATATATGTCACATTGGTATTCCAGCTCAGGGTTGCACCATGTTCCCCAATTAGCGGTACTTTCAGGTTTCCTTCCACCCCTTCCACAATGGCCTTGGAGGCATTGGTCCACTGCAATAGATATGCGCCGGATTCTGTCTCACCATAAGGCACCATTCCGGAAACAATTTTGTTGTCATAATCATTACGAAAATAGGTGACACTGACATTCCAGCCTACATACTGGTATTGCAGTCCCAACTCTTTATTGATGCTGGTTTCCTGTGCCAGATTATCATTACCTAAGATGTAGCAGCCGCTACCTTGACTCGGATAATCGTTCGGGCAGCCAGTGCCACGGGTGTAGTACAGATAATTGGGATTAGATTGATACAGATTGGGTGCCTTAAATGCCTTGGCAATGCCAACTCGGAGTGTCAGGTCGTCAGTTAGCTCGTAAGCACTACTGAGATAAGGGCTCCAGTTATTGCCAAACTGATCATAGTGATCTAATCGCAGCCCCGCCGTCAGCATCCATTTATGGGTCAATTCAATGTTATCTTCAGCATAAAGCGCCTGGTATTTTGCTTCAGACTTGCCATCCCGATCGCTATCGCTGATCCCCTCGATGCTGCCGCCTCCGGAGGTAGTTTGCGATGTAGAATAAGGGTCATCTAACTTATCCTTACCGATTTCGAACCCAACGGTAGTGTTGTGGGCACGGTGCCATCGTTTAAACGGCACACTCGCGCTTCCAGTTAACAGTAAGGTTTCATAAGTTGAGGTGGACCAGCCACTGTCGTTAATGCTGCCTTCGACGCCGCCAACTAAACCTTCATTCATTCGGTAGTTGCGGGTATTTTCGTATGAGATGCTGAGGTTGGTATCACCCCAATCCCAGCTACCGCGATGGCTAATCGCACCGCTACTGCGATACATAACATTAGTTTCAGCCCCTTCATTCGCAAGGTCGGTCAAGGTTGTGGAGCCATTGCTATTTACCGCACGGTCACCGGAGTAGATATTGCCCTGACGGCTATACGATGCCTCAAATTCAACAACTTGTTGTTTGTTGGCATCCCAGCGGAGTAAGCCGCTGATATCTTTATTGCGTACACCTTCTCGGCCCGCGGGGGCGGTGGCGGTATCGCTGGTGGCGTATTTAGCGTTTAACAGCGGACTGTCGGCATCAGTTTTATTGATATTGCCGTAAGTCCGAAATGACAGATTGTCGGTTACGCCACCGGAGAGATTGAATCCAGCGCGCTCACTGCTGCCCTCAAGGTCATCTTCGGGCTGGCTGGTATAAAGATTAACCGATCCCTTCCAGGTTTTTGTGGGCGCTTTGGTGATGATGTTCACTACGCCTCCCGATGCGCCGGAACCGTAGCGAGCCGCCGCTGGGCCACGCAGGACTTCAATGCTTTCGACCGCTTCCGCTGGCACCCAATTGGAGTCGCCGCGACTGTTACGCTCTCCTGACTTGCCCATGCGCACGGAACTGCGCGATGACACAGGCTTACCGTCGACAAGGATCAGCGTATTTTCTGGCCCCATACCACGCAAATCGATTTGGCGGTTGTTACCATATTGCCCCGAGGCGCTATTACCGGTGAGGTTAACTCCGGGCATTTTGCGGATCAGTTCGGACAAATCGTTGGCCGGAGGTCGGCGTTCCAGGTCATCCGCAGTGATAATTGATACACCCAGTGATTGCTTTATCTGCTGTTCTGCAGTGCCAATGACGGTGATTTTTTCAATTTTCTGCTTAGCATCTTTTTGATGCTTTTTGCCCTTGTGGCCGTGATGCTTGTTGTTTTCATTGTCACTGTCACTGCTGGTTGTGCTACTCGTTGTTTGATCAATTACACTTTGACTTTCTGTATGATCTTCTGCCGCAGTGGCCATAGATGCACACAGCGCAATAGTGAGTGCGCTTGCCACTGAGATAGAGGTTGGGACTAGACGAGTCATTAATTACTCCATTTTAAATATTAATGATAATCGTTATCATCCGTATTCTTAACAAAATAGCGTTTTAATACAATAAAAAAATTGTAAATGAGCGATTGTGTGGTAGTTATTCGATGGTTATAGGTTTTTACGTCGGAAAATTTGGCGTGAGGTCATCTGAAAATACACAAGTCCAGCCGCATGCAAAACGCGATTTTTAGCGAAACTGCAATAACGCATAACCCCCATTGTTGCTACCAAAGATTGTGCTCTGCCAATCGCGAGAAGGTCATAATTGTTGCGCTGATGCCCATTATTCACTGGGGTAAACCTGTTACAATGGGCCAATTCCCGCGTTTTTGGACTGGTAGCGGGGCCAGGCCAGCGCAGTCCGGGTTTCAGGAAGGTTCATGTCATCGCTGTCATCTCATTTATCCCATAGTCAATTGGCTGGCTGGCTCATATTGGCTACCTGGGGTTTGTATCTGTTGGTACTGGCTTTAGGTTGGCCTCCTTATCTACCGGCACTGGCGGCTTGGTTGGCGATTGGCTATTGCTGGAATGTGCTGAGCCGCTCTGCGCGTAAGCAGTCTGCTATTTTGTTTATTGCCGGAGTGGCGATGCTGATCTGGGGCTTGGCGCATGGGGTTGGCCTGGATATTTTTAATGCTACTACCCGCAACCTGCCGTTGTTGTCGATGTTTGTCGCCGTGTCCTTTCTGGCGCTGACCAATCCTGAGCAGGAAGATCAATCACAGCCGACGGGCAACAAGGGTTTTTGGTCGACGATTCTGTCCTGTCATCTATTGGGCGCAGCGATTAACTTGTCGATTATCTTTGTTGTCGGTGATCGTTTGGTACGCAAGAGTCCGTTGACCGATGAGCAGATCCGCGTATTGATGCGTGGCTTCTGTGCTGGCGCTTATTGGTCACCATTCTTTGTCGCCTTTGGGGTCGCGATGACTTATGCCCCAGGTGCGCAGTGGACCTCTACGTTTCTGCCTGGGGTGATTATGGCGGGTCTGATGTTTGCACTCACATACTTCGAAGCCAGCCGTGGCAATCTGCAGACCTTTCGGGGTTATCCCTTGAAACGCGACAGCCTGGTGATCCCCGGATTATTGGCTGTGGTGGTATTGACGCTGCACAGTTTGTACGAACAGATCAATATTCTGACGATCATCAGCGTTGTGGCGCCGGTGGGAGCTGTGCTGTTTTTACGCGGCAGACCTCGCCGCCAAGTGTTAGTCAATTATGTAGAACAGCGTCTGGCGGGTGTCGCTAGTCAGTTCTCGTTGTTCCTTGCCGCAGGGGTCTTCTCCACCGGGGTGGCAGCGATTATCACTTGTTATCCTGAACTATTTAGTTTTTCCGCCACGCATCTGACCCCGACATTATTCTGGGGTATCAGTGCCATTATGATTTTAGCGGCACTCATCGGGGTGCATCCGGTGGTCAGTGTGTCGCTGGTGGCGCCATTGCTGCTGCCGTTGGTGAGCAACATGAATCAGCTGGCTTTCCTCTATCTCTCCGTCTGGGGTACTGCCACTGCCGTAAGTCCGCTGTCAGGGGTGGGCTTATCCATGGTGAGTCGCTATAACGCCAGCAGCCGCACTATTTTGCGGCAAAACTGGCGTTACATGCTGGCTATGTGGTTAGCCGCGGGTGGCGTCAATGCATTGTTGTTTGGCTAGACTAGTGATATTGAGTCCCTAAAGATATCAGGGTATCTGTAGGGAAAATCCACAGGCTTTAACTGCGTTGCACCTCATGCGGAAATAGCTTCTGAAAATCCTTTGTAAGTCCTTTGTAAGATTGGTCATGCGTCATACTCCAAAAATCTCAGTATCTGGAATTATTTAGAGCGATATGTACCCAAGGCGACCATCAAAAAGTGGTCGCTTTGGACATATAACGCAGTGAGATAAATTCTGAGGTGCGAGTCATCGCTATTAGAAATCCTGCCAACCGCATATCTGAACCATTTAATATTGCTTATATCATTGTCGCTATGCCGTCTTGCAAGCATTAGGCTAACTGATAGTTGCAAATATCTGGGATTTGCCACTCCCATAGCTCAATTGTGACAAGGATGTGTTGTACAGCAAAAGCTTATAACTTCATTGCTCTCTTCTGTATTGCCACGAGTCTCTGAACAAGGTAAAAGACGAGGCGGCGGTTTGTGGACATCCATGTCCTTTACGATATTAGGCATCCTGCCCTGAGCTGGCTTCACGGTAACGCGTGTTAATTAATCATCCTGATACGGTGATGGGCCGCCATCGTTAATGAACTGATCAATACGCGCATCTAGCACTTTCATAGGGACTGAGCCAAGTTGCAGCACGGTATCGTGGAAATTGCGGATATCAAACTTGCTGCCCAGCGCAGTTGCTGCTTTGGCGCGATTTTTTTCAATATCCATTTCACCGAGATAATAAGACAGTGCCTGCCCTGGCCATGCAATATAACGGTCAACTTCGGTAGTGACTTCATGTACTGACAGTGCCGTATTATCCAGCATAAAGTCTTGGGCCTGCTTGCGTGTCCAGCCTTTGGCGTGGATCCCGGTATCCACGACCAGTCTTGCTGCTCGCCACATCTGGTAGCTCAACATGCCGAAAATTTCGTATGGCGTGTGGTAGATGCCCATCTCTTCACCCAGTTTTTCACAGTAAAGTGCCCAGCCTTCACCATAGGCAGAAATATAATAGTTGCGGCGAAACTCCGGCAGGGCTTTGTTCTCAGCCGCCAGTGGCATCTGGAACGCATGTCCGGGCGCAGATTCATGTAGCGTCAGCGCTGGCAGTGAGTACAACGGCCGCGATGGCAGATTGTAAGTGTTAACCAGATAGATCCCTGGGCCCCCACGACCGCCAGTGTAGAAGGGGGCTAAGTCATCCGGAACTGGCACAATTGCAAAGCGACGGCGTGGCAGCCGGCCAAACCAGTCGCCAGCGACTGCGTCAAATTCCTTGGCAATCCAGGCGGCGCGATCCAGCAGCGCTTGCGGAGTTTTGACATAAAATTGCGGGTCGGTGCGCAGGAAATCCAGAAAGGCTTTCAGGTCGCCTTTAAAACCCACCTGTTGCATGACCTGATGCATCCGCTCACGGATCTGGGCGACTTCATCCAGACCTATCTGGTGGATCTCATCGGCAGTTAAATCCAGTGTGGTGTATTTCTCAATCTGGGATTTATAAAAGGCTTTGCCATCAGGCAGGTCGTAGGCTGCCAAGGATTTTACCGCTCCTGGGATGTATTCCTGACGCAGAAAGCTCAGCACTTGTTGGTGCGCCGGGATCACATAATCGCTCATGGCTTTGAGGCCTGCGGCCTGCAGTTGGGTCTGCACCTCTGCCGGTATTGTGTCGGGCATTTTGGTAAAAGGTTTGAAAAACACGTTGTCTGCCGGTGTGGCAGTGGCAACGGATTCTGCGGTGGCATCACGGCCCTGCAAGGTAATTTGCGGCAGGGTAAAGCCACGCTGTAAACCGGCGCGCATATTATCAATGTTTTGCTGGAAGTAGCGTGGCATGTCAGCTAACCACTGCAGATAGTGACGATAATCTGCTTCGTTATGAAAGGTCTGATCCGTCATATAGGTGAGATCGCCCCAGAATGAGGTGTCACCAGATAGCGGTCGTTCATAGACTTTGTTTTCAATGTCAGACATTAACGAGCCAATTTGCTCTTTATAAACAGCCAGATTGATTTTATTGGCCGCGGACAGTTTGCTGCTATCGAGCTTGGTGAGCTGCTGTTCGACCTGCTGCCAGTATTTCAAGTGGGCTTGTTGTGTGTTGAAGCTGACATCCGGTAACGAAGAAGGGACGGTATCCAGATCACTGTCTTCATCGACGCTGTTCTGATTTTGGCGCCATTGCCATTCGGTGGAATAAATTTTTTCAAATTGTTGGTTGGCATCAGCGGCCACGGCGGTGTATACCGGCTGCAACAGTGCACAGGCCGCCAGTAACATCGCACGGGAGCCCACGGCAAATTTCGGCACGTTCCTTCTCCTTGGGTGTTAAATAAAAAATGTATCTATCGTATACGCTATGAAAACCAAAATTAGAATCTTTGTTGTTGGGTGACATCAACCAGCCAAGATGTGCCACCGTTATTGGCAAGTTAGCCGATGCCGGGGTTGGCGAGGCAGATTGGCGTTGCTGGCACTCTCAGCCATCTCATTGTGTGGCTGTCATAGTTGGCAAAAGATTACGGTAACTGACCGCCCATTGCTACTGACGGCGCAAGTGATAGTGTTGCAAACTGTGTGATGACGTGTTGCTGATTTCCAATGCGTGCTGGAAGACAATCGTGGCTAACTGATGCTATTGGTGCCTAGCTGTCTGCTGCATAATGGGCATTGTTTAGTGGTCTCAACCCCAAATGCTCGGTAATTTAACCCGGCTGTCGCCAAGATAACATGACAGCCCTGATGGCGGTTACCGGTTACTGCTGGTGACCGCCTTTGTTATTAATGCCTGCGTACAGGCAAGGAGAATTCATGTCAGACAATGGCATTGGCGGCAAAACCCGCGAACAGGCATTGGCCGCGCTCAGCAACATGACCGCAGATGCAGTGGCAATCAGCCGTGATGAATATCAGGCGCGAATGTACAAAGCGCAATTGTATATGCAGCAACACGATATTGCCGCGCTTTACCTTAATGCCGGCACCAATCTGCGCTACTTTACGGCGCTGGAGTGGGGCACCAGTGAACGGCTGATGGGCGCAATTTTGCCCGCAAAGGGCGATTTACTGTATCTGGCTCCCGCGTTTGAAATCGATACTATCCGTGAACGACAGGTATTTGCGGGTGACATCTTCGGTTGGGAAGAGCATGAAAGTCCTTATGAATTACTGGTGCGAGTACTGGCCAAGCAGGGGATTGTTTCCGGCAAGTTAGCGTTGGATGAGTCCACTGCCTTCTTTATGGCTGACGGTATTGCTAAAGTCGCTGGTGGCCTTAGTCTGATTAATGGCGGTGTGGTGACTGCCCATTGCCGTATGCATAAGTCTGCGGCCGAGATTGCTTTAATCAAACAAGCCATGGCGATGACACTGGAAGTGCATAAAGCCGCCGCCAGTATTTTGCATGAAGGCATCAGCACCACCGAGGTAGAGCAGTTTATTGAAGCTGCTCATCGCAAAGTGGGCGCCTCGGGTTCCTATTTCTGCATTGTGCTGTTTGGCAAAGCCACTTCATTCCCGCATGGCGTTAAAGATCCACAGATCCTTAAAGCCGGTGATATGGTGCTGATTGACACTGGCTGTCGTTTGCAGGGATATCATTCCGACATTACCCGCAGTTATGTGTTCGGTGAAGCGACGGCACGGCAACGGCAGATTTGGCAGGCCGAACAGAACGCACAATTCGCCGCATTTGCGGCAGCAAAACTGGGACTGCCCTGTGGGGCGGTAGATGATGCGGCGCGCACTTCTTTGCAACAGGATGGTTTAGGCCCAGATTACTGTTTGCCGGGGCTGCCACATCGGACCGGTCATGGTCTGGGGCTGGATATTCATGAGCAGCCTTACCTGGTGCGTGGCAACACCATCCCGCTGGAAACTGGCATGGTGTTTTCTAATGAACCCATGATAGTCGTGCCTGGGGAATTTGGCGTGCGTCTGGAAGATCACTTTTATATGGGTGAGCAAGGCCCTGAGTGGTTTACCCTGCCTAGCACTTCTATTGATGACCCATTCGGTAGACTGTGAGTCAGCTGCTGTAACCGGTGATTACTATCGATGTTTTACTGGTTGTCACTGTTCGCCGTGCTCTCGAATAGCGCGGTGACAACCTCGGGTAACTGTGCCGCCATGCCACACTTTTTCAGGCAATGGCGGCATTTGTTACGTTTAGCACAACTCCATAAACACAGTTGCCATAACGCTTGTTTGGATTCCCGATCCAGACACTGTAAATCTGCCGCACAAAGATGCCCAGCCATTATCAGCTCTGCCAATTTGGTGTCACTGATTGCGATATGGATTTGTCTCGCCATCATCATCCTCGCTTGTATAATCACAAATGATAATTATTATCAATTATGATGCAACTTATTGCATTTGCTGTCCAGCTTGCGGAAATTTTGTGAACTGAAACAAATTTTTGGGTGATTAAGCAGAACTGTTGTAAGTAAGTTACCCTTAACAACGACTAATCGAGTAATACAACCGGAAGGATATTGTGGCCCCAGAACTCCAGACGATTGTTGATGATGCATATATGAGTCAACTTAGACAACAGATGCTGAAATTTGCCTGTTTGCAGCTGCGCGATGAGCATCTGGCGGAAGATGCGGTGCAGGAAGCCTTGATTGGCGCGATAAAAAATATCGGCGATTTTCGGCATCGCTCGGCGCTGAAAAGTTGGGTTTTTGGCATTCTCAAACACAAGATTGCCGATGTGCTGCGACAACGGCAGCGACAGTTAGACTTTAGTGAACTCGACGAGACTGAAACGATGCTGGAACAGCTGTTATTTGACAGCCGCGGTCACTGGAACGCCGGCGAGCAACCGCAACACTGGCAATCACCCCAGCAGTCAGCCGTGGATGAAAATTTCTGGCAGATCTTTGAGGCTTGTCTGGAGAACCTGCCGGAAGCACAAGCGCGGCTCTTTATGATGCGCGAGTTTATTGAGTTGGATTCAGAGGAAATCTGTCAGCTCCATGACATCAGCCTTAGCAACCTCTACGTCATGTTGTATCGGGCGCGCTTAAGGTTGCGGGAATGTCTGGAGATTAAGTGGTTTCAGGAGGCGCTATGATACTGAACTGTCGTGAAGCTGCGCGTTTGTTGTCTGAGGCGCAGGAGCGAGAGCTATCCTTAGGCGAGCGGTTAGCGTTACGGTTACATTTAATGTTTTGCGCAGGTTGCCGTAATTTCGGGAAACATGTCAATGTGTTACGTGATCTTTCACGGCAATATGCGAGCGGTCGTCGGACCGATGGTAAGTAGGGGTAAGCGCGCGGTTGAGCCAGAAATCGATACTGATATAACGGCCTGCGCCATAGAAAAGCAGCATTAACAACATCACAAAGTAAGTGGCGGTAAATTCAATACCATTTTTCAGGATAGTGATACTTCCGACTTCAGTGAGTTGTGCATAATTTCCTTGCTGCTACACTAAAGCGATCACCTGTTGTTTGTGCACCGCCGCCTGTTACAACAGATCTTCTCGCCATTCCCAGGGCACTGTAAGCGTGGTTTCCGGCAATACATGCCAGCCGTTCTCCCAATGTGCGGTAACCGCAGCGACCACCATAGTGATCATCAGCGGCATAGAAAAGAGCCGGACACCGATACCCAGCAACAGCGATATTCCACCGATTAACTCAACGGAACCTGCCAGAATTGCCATCAGCATCGGCGCCGGCATATTCAAGTATTCACTAAAATAATAGGCGGTATCTTCAAGTGCCGCGAGCTTTCCCCAACCTGCCAGGATAAATATCGGCGCCAGATATAGACGTAACAGCAGCTGTCCCAAGAAATCCAGCTGACTTACCCGTTGTGATAACGTGGTCAGGTGTCGATAACCTCGAAGCAAGATTGGCATCTGAACCTCCTGTTAATAGCGCGCCAACGGTCATCATCGCCTTGATGGACAAGGTCACTGACCGATGATGCCTCGCTCTGACAATTCAGGGAGTAACGCGAGTAGTCCCCGTTGCAATTGGGCCTTAGGCCACTCAGGATAATGGGCAGCGATTTCCAGCAGCCACTGTTCAGTATTGGCTCCCGGATGGCTGCCGAGAATATGTAATGCCTGGCAAAGCAGGGGGGTGATGCTCATAAAGGTGACATCATCATTCGCATCACGATAGAGCAATAAGCTGGTGGGGGCTGCCGGTGCGTGTAGCGGTTGATATGCCTCACCAATCAGCTGCACTGGAAACGTGTAATTTACCGCAATCGCCGTCGCGCTCAAATATACCGGCGCTGTTAGCGCACCACGCCACTTGTGAAGCGGCGCAGCTTCACAAGTGGCTACCGCCAGTTCCAGCCATTCGTAGTGCAAGAGTTCCGGCAGAAACGGTTTGTCTGTCAGTCCCTGCGGATAGTGCTGTTGGATATAACTGACAAAAGTTGCCGGAATATCCAGAAACAGCGGACTGCTACAATGGTGTCGCGCAATAAACTCCATGAGTAACGGCTGCCATAACTCCCCGGTTAACTTACGACTCAGTGGGAATGTGTTGTTGATAAAACTACTGATATTGTTCGCCACCAGCTCACGATATACCTGTAACCGTCGCGGATTGAGTCCGTCAGCCACCGGCATCTCTGGTTGGCGCAGTTGTGCGGCAAACTGGTACTGCTGTTCACGAAAGTCGCGGTTAACTGGCATCGCGAACCTCCTCAACCTCGTGCTGATAGGTCGTTATCTGGGCTAACTCTGTTAGTAATTGTGTTAATGGCGGAATATTAAAATCCCGCTCCAGCAATGTGGGTTTGACTCCGTGAATGGCATACGTCTGTTGTAACAGGCACCACACGGGATCAATAACGCTGGCACCATGTGTATCAATCAGCAAGCCATCGTCTTCGCGGAAGTGACCGGCCATGTGCAGGTAGCTGATCGCGGCGCTGGGCAGCGCTTGAATAAACGCCAATGGATCGTAGTCGTGGTTGCAGGCGTTAACATAGGTGTTATTAACGTCGAGCAGTAATTGACAACCGGAACGTTGTTGTACTTGCAGCAAAAACTCCAGTTCGGTCATTTCGGCACCGGGTGCCAGGTAATAGGAGGCATTTTCCAGGATCAACGGTTGTCGGAGATAATCCTGTACTTGCTGAATCCGTGTCACCACATAAGTCACTGCTGCTGGGGTAAAGGGGATCGGCAACAGATCGTACAGGTGACCATCGGCACTGCAGTAACTTAGATGTTCCGAGTAAATGCTGATTTCATTCTGCTGCATAAAGCGTTTGATTGATGCCAGTAATTCCATATCCAGCGGGTCTGGGCCGCCAATCGACAGCGACAGTCCATGGCAGATTAACGGGTAACGTTCGCTGACCCGCGCCAGTTGCTTGGCGTAGCGCCCCCTCAGTCCTAACCAGTTTTCCGGTGCTAGTTCCCAGAAATCCACTTCAGTGGGTGATGTGGTTAATACTTCATCCAGCAGTTGTCGTCTCAGACCAAGTCCGGCACCTTGCGGCATTTGCATCATCTGCGCTCCTCTGCGATAAAGTGAATTGGCGAGCGACAAGCCACTCGCCATTGTCGATTAACCGCTGCTACCGGTTCACACGGTTGTCTTTGGATCGGCAGGCTTTTCCTCTTTCTCAGGTTTGGTTTTTTCGGGCATTTTTTTGTTGGTACCACAGGTCGCTTCCTGTTTCATTTTCTGCTCCGCACCACACTTACCTTCGCCACATTTTCCTTCCTGTTTCATTTTTTGCTGTGGCACTTTGGTGGCTTCTTGCAGCTTTTTATTAGCACCGCAGCTGGCCTCTTCCGTTTTCTTGGCCCCGCAATTACCTTCAGCCGCGACGAGCTGATAGCCACTACTAAGTTGGGTCATGGCAAATGGATTCGCCAGCGCCTGGGGGGCAACAGTTGCTGCGGTTAAGCCGGTCAGTGCCAGTGCCATAGTAGATACTTTTAACTGATTCATGGGTCTTTCCTCTCGTTGAATGGGGCTGGTACACACCGACAACTCGCAGACGTGTGTTGCTTGCCACCGAGTGGCAGTCTTTGCCTGTACTCGGTGGTCACATTCTTCTGTCGTGACTACCGCGGAATTTCTTACAACAGACGTGGAAAATTTTGCCGTAATTGCGTGATTAACCTGATTGGCGTGCTATCAAAGGCTTTAAAGTTCAGCTACAACCAGCGAAGATACCGCTAATCTTCAAGGAATTAACTGAGTCACAGAAATGGTAGATCCTCTGGGCATTTTGCTGCTGGCTGCGGGTAAGGGACAGCGATTCAAGGCGGCCGGCGGCGTTGGCAATAAACTGCTGGCACCTTATGCCGATGCGGCAGGTCAGCAGCGTCCTTTACTGGCACTGACGCTGGCACAGGCGGCAGCTTCTGGTTTGCCACTGCATCTGGTGACTAGGCCACAGTCTGAGGCGATTGTTGATCTCGCCCAACAATTTGGTGCAACGGTGACCTTATTGGAAAGCGGCGGCAGCGGTGATTCCATTGCCGCTGGTGTGCAGGCTACAGCGAATTGGCGTGGTTGGCTGGTCGCGCCGGCGGATATGGCGTGGCTCTCGGCAGATGATTATCTGAAGGTTGCAGCCGCGCTGGTGAATGACAATGCTCAGGCACGATTGATGTGGCGGGATATTCCGGGGCATCCGGTGGGATTTGGGCGAGCCTATTTTGCCGGGTTATCGGTACTGCGGGGTGATCAGGGCGCACGACAATTACTGTTGCCGCAATACTTGCAGTTACTTCCCGGACATGCGGGGGTGATTAAGGACGCGGATCTGCCACGTCCTTAATCGGTAAAACAATTAAATGGCGCAGCTGGCAGCGTCTTCGCTGATACTTTCCAGCGTGTCCAAGGTGCCCTGAACCACAGGGGCGGGTGTCAGGTGACCAAGATTCTTCACCCGCACAATGTCGGCCATAATCGCTAAAGCGATTTCCGCTGGTGTCTTACTGCCGAGCGCCAGTCCGATAGGGGCATGGATCCGTGCCAGTTCGGCGTCACTGAGTTCGCCAATGCGGATCAGTCGCTCGCGCCGTTTTCCCGAGTTGCGCGCAGAGCCCATTGCACCAATATAAAATGCTGGCGTATTAACCGCTTCCATCATGGTCAGATCATCCAGGCGCGGATCATGGGTTAACGCCACGATAGCAGTGTTGGCATGACAGCCATTTTCTTCCAGATACTTGGCAGGAAACGTCGGCAAAAGCCGCGCACCTTGTGGCAGTTCTGTTTCCAGTTTCTGTAACTGCTCAGCGCGTGGTTCACACAACAACACTTCAAATCCCAGCGCATAACCAAATTCAGCACAGTAATGAGCAACTGGTGAATAGCCTGCCAGCAACAGGCAGGGGGCCGCCGCCATATGGATATCGATGTCAGGATACTGACAACTGATGACGGTGTTACCGGAGTAATCACTGGGGACAATACTGTGGCAGGCATTGGGCAACGTGAGCTTTTTGACCAGCGCCTGATAACCTTGCACCGCTTGCAGTTGTTGGTGCAGATAGTCAACGGTTTGTGTTCCGACGGGTAAGTATTCGACCAGCACATCCAGAATACCACCACAGGGCAAGCGCACTTCTGGCGCTAGCTCTCCGTCACCATAACGCACTACCTGGCTGGGTTCGGTCCAGCGCCCCGCAGCGATTTGGGTCAAGAAATGGTCTTCTACACAGCCGCCAGACAAAGAGCCACAATATTGGCCATCATGCCGCGCCACCAGCAGTGAACCTGGAGAACGTGGCGATGATCCCCAAGTATGTAACACAGTACATAACCAGATAGCATCATGAGTAGCCCAGGCGCTGGCCTGTTGCAGCACTTTGGCATCGAGGGGCTGGGAAGATTGAGACATACATCGGTTCCTGTCAGCGACTAAGCAGAATAACAACTCGCCGCTTAGCTTAGCGATTGATGAAATAAAGCCCGACACAATCATCGGGCTTTATTGTCTAAGGCTTATGCCTTAAGTGCAGTTTTAACGTCATCCGGCGTCATCGGGATTTTTCTCAGTCTTACCCCAACCGCATTATAGATAGCATTGGCAATCGCCGGTGCTACAGGGGTTACTGCCGGCTCACCTAAACCAGAGGGGGCCATCTTGCTGGGCATAAACTCGATTTTGACTTCCGGAGTCTGGCCAATACGCAGCGGTGTGTATGTATCGAAGTTACCATCTTTGAACTTGCCATTAACCAGTTCAGTTCCTTCGTACAGTGCCATCGATAAGCCCCAGAGTGCAGCGCCCTGGCATTGGGCTTCTGCACCATTCGGGTCAACAATAATGCCGGCATCTACCACAACGTACAGCTTCTGCACATCTACCAGCCCTGTTGCTTTATCAACATGCACCTGCGCGGCAACCGCTACCCAGGTTGGCATATCACGTTCCTGACCAAAAGTGGACGCGATGCCCAGTCCGGTACCTTCTGGTTGCGGGGCACCCCAACCAATCATTGCGGCAGCCTTTTTCAATACGGCAGCCTGACGACTGGCGCCACCGGCAGCGATTGGACCACTACCCGCATTACGACCTTCAGCCGTCAGCAATCCCAGACGAAACTCCAGCGGATCTTTGCCTGCGTGGTGAGCTGCTTCATCCATAAAGCTTTCTACCGCCCAACCTACCCAACCTGGGCTAACTGAACGTAACCATCCGGGACGGAAAGAATCGTTCGCCAAGTCGTTGGAAACGGCACGTACCTTTTGCGCCCCGACGGTGTACCAGTGATCCGCTCCAGCGATGGAGAACGGGTCAAACGGTTGACCATTGATGCCTTTAGGCATAAATACCGGGATCATCACTTCGGTTGGCCAGCCCGCAGTGGCAGAATGTTCCATCGCGATCACGCCTTTGTTTTCGTCAAAGGCCATTTTCAGTTGCTGTACGGATGCAGAACGTGGGCTGTCGAACGCCAAATCTTGTGGTCGCATCATTAGCATCTTGACCGGTTTTCCGCCCAGCGCCTTAGAGGCTAATGCAGCGGGAACGGTGTAGTCACCGTTCAGACGGCGACCGAAACCACCGCCGAGCAAATACGCCCGAATGGTCACTTCATGTTCACTGACACCCAGAGCTTTGGCCACCACCGGCGTGGTCAGCGATTGCCACTGACAACCCGAATGAACTTCCCAAATGCCGTCCTGATTTTTGAACACCAGGGCATTCAGTGGCTCCATCTGTGCATGCAGTACAGTTGCCGTCAGATATTCATGTTCAATGGTGTCGCTAGCTTTGGCAAATACGGCATCGGTATTGGTATCACCGGTATCAAGAATGGCGCCTTTACTGCTGTCTTTCAGCAGCTCACGGCCATGATTGATAATATCCGCTTCTGATACTTTCGCTGCAGCACCCGCCTCCCAGCTGACTTTCACTTTTGCGGCAGCTTTTTGTGCAGCCATAAAGCTGTCGGCAATCACCATCACCCAGCCTGGGACTGTGCCACTTGGGTCGTCCAGAACGAGTGTCTGCTGGTAGCCTTTCACGGTTTTGGCTTCGCTATCATCCATTTGGGTGACTTTGGAACCATAACGGGTTGGCGGCAGCAAAGGTGCGGCATACACCATCCCCTCGACTTTGGCATCGATACCAAAAATCGCTTTACCGGTGGTTTTGTTGGCAATATCCAACGAAGTCACGGCTTTACCAACCAGCTTCAAATCATCATTGGGTTTCAGCGGCAATGCCTTCAGTTCATCAGCGGTGAACTGACGGGTCAGTCCCATCGCGACTAAATCACCGTAGCTGATCTCGCGGTTGCCAGAGATGACTTTACCATTGTGGGCTTCACAGGCGTGTGGTGAAACGCCCCATTTCTTAGCCGCTGCTTCAATCAGTGCGGTACGGCCGGCTGCCCCTGCCTGACGGTATACTGGCCAACTCTGTGATACTGACCAGCTACCACCAGTGACCATCAATCCCCATTTCTTGGCGCTATCAACGTGAACAATTTCCACGTTTTCCCAAGGTACTTCGAGCTCATCAGCCAGAATGCGGGCGATAGAGGTCCCCACATGCTGGCCCATCTCTGCACGGATAATGTTGACTTTAACTTTGCCGGCCTGATCGATGGAATACCACAGTGACGGTTCGTACAGCGAACCTTCATCTGGCAGAACTTTGCCATCGGCAGTTGCCGGGTCCATTGCAGCAAACACGCTGCGCGGGAAACCAAAGCTAACACCAACCGCCGTCATTGCCACCAGGAACCCACGACGGGTCATGCCGGAGGCTTCACGTTTATTAGACAGCCTGATCATCTTTTGCTCCCTGTTTCATCGCGTCTGCGGCTTCATGAATCGCTTCACGAATACGCACGTAAGTCATACAGCGACAGAGGTTGCCGCCCATTACCGCGTCAATTTCAGCATCTGACGGATTAGGAATATCTTTCAGCAGCGCAGCCGCCTGCATGATCTGACCTGATTGGCAATAGCCACATTGCGGCACCTGATGTTTTTGCCAGGCTTGTTGCAACGGATGATCACCTTTTTCAGACAGACCTTCGATAGTGGTAATGCTGGCTCCTTCTACCGCCGATATCGGCGTAATACAGGAACGGGTAGCTCGGCCACCTACATGCACTGTACAGGCACCACAAGTACCGATACCGCAACCAAATTTGGTACCAGTCATGTCCAGTTCGTCACGGATCACCCACAGCAAAGGAGTGTCGCCATCAACGTCAGCCACCACTGGCTTACCATTTAAAATAAATTTCGCCATTTGTTCACTTCTCCCGTGAATTACTGCTCGAACCGGGGTTGATGACGGATCAAACCCACTTGCTGTTGTAGATTTGGCCAAGGTTGCTCGCCTGCGTTATGTCGCAGATATTCGGCAATGGCAGCAATTTCATCATCGCTAAGCGCATGGCGGAATGCTGGCATAACTACGCCAGGAATACCTTGGTTGCTTCTGACACCATCAAGCATCACGTTCACTAAGTTAGTTGGTTCATCCAGATGCACCGCACTGCCCAACGCCAATAATGGCCGACCTTTTTTCAAGGTGTTGCCACTAAAATGGCAGGACGCGCAGGCGGTAGCATAGAGGCGGGCACCCTGGTTGATACGGGCATCAGGCATTGGATGTTGTGCCTTAATGGCCGCTTGCAGTTTCGGATTTGCAGCCGGATCGTCGCTGTTATTACCTGCTATATCACCGAAATACACACTCAATGCTTTTAAGTCACTATCGGACAATGCGGCCAGACCGTGATGGACAACGGGAGCCATTGGTCCTGCAGCGCTACCGTGGAATGGTGAGTTACCGGTACGCAGATATTCATAAAAATCCTGTTGGCGCCACGGTAATGGTGAGGTGCTGGTCGCTGTCAGTGATGGCGCAATCCAACCATCAATCGGCGCACCTTCATACATATGACTGTACTTTTCACCACCTAAAGAATTACGCGGAGTATGGCAGGCACCGCAGTGGGCAATCCCTTCAGCCAGATAGGCCCCACGATTCCATTCTGCGGATTTGTCGGTATGTTCCGCAAAGGCGCTGGTGTCAGCAAACAGCATTTTCCAGCCGGCTTGCAGGAAGCGGATATTCAGCGGGAACGGAATGCCGTTAGCTTTTTTCTCCTGCTTAACCGCGGGCACAGATGACATGATATAGGCATAGATCGATTTGATATCGTCATCAGTCATCTTGTTGAAATGTTCAAAAGGGAAGGCCGGTAGCAGATGATGACCATCGCGGCTGACACCAGTGCGCATGGCACGAATGAATGCCGCTTCAGACCAGTCACCAATGCCAGTCTCTGGGTCAGGTGTAATGTTGCTGGAATAGATAGTCCCGAAGTCGGTATTCATCTGATAGTTACCAGCGTACTCCTGACCACCTGAGGCGGTGTGACAAGTACTGCAATAACCAGCGGCAGCCAGCATCTTTCCATGAGCGATGGTTTCTGCTGAGAATTGATCCTTGGCTGGTGGCGTAATAGGTGCAATTTCGGGGTGCCAGGCGTAGATACCGAACAACACTAGTCCGGCAACCACCACACCACAAATGCTATAAATGATGCGCTTACGCATATCACATTGCCTCACAATTGAGTGGATGATAAAAGGGTAGGGTGAAAACCTAAAAATCCCTTTTTAAATTAATACATTATATTTATTTGCTGAATTCCTTGTCGCTACATTAAGATGTGCTTAATGTAACGTTTTCTGTTATTCATGTGATCTGGATAACAAAACGAGTTTAGTTTAATACAAAACCTTTTTACTGGTAAGCCTTTATGTCGCCGTGTGTGTAATTTCTGAATATTTATTCGGCAGTTATCATGTTGACCTGTATTAGTTGATTGGAATGCGGAGTGAAGGTCGACTAACATGCTGCACTTTTATTAAGACGCCACGTCTAATAGTGTCGGCATCTTAATCTGGCAACAAACCGCCCACTTTGGGCACCATTGATTTCAGCGTAAGGGTGTGAAGATGACTTCAGGTAGTACACAGATAGCTTCAGGAAAACAGATGGTGTTAATCCTGATTGCGCTGGCGATGGGCACTTTTACGCTGGGGCTAACAGAGTTTTCGGTGATGCCAATGCTGCCGCTGGTCGCCGATAGTTTCGCGGTATCTGCGGCACAGTCAGGGCATATTATCAGTGCCTACGCGTTAGGGGTTGTCGTAGGTGCGCCGTTATTGATGCTACTGACACCAACGCTGAACCGACGTACCGCCTTGGTACTATTTGCATTGATGATCTTTGTCTTTAATGGCCTGAGTGCAGCGGCTGCCTCATTTGAACAAATCGTGCTATTCCGCTTTTTAAGTGGTATTCCCCATGGCGCATATTTTGGTACCGCACTGTTATTTGGCGCGAAGTTGGCCCCCGAAGGTCGCAGCACCTTGTACATGTCGCGGGTATTTACCGGGCTGACCATTGCGACGATTGTCGGTGTGCCGGTGGCAACGTTGCTGGCACAACATTTCAGTTGGCGTTGGTCGTTGGTACTGGTGTCGTTATTGGCATTATTGACCTGCTTACTTCTGTGGCGGACCTTACCTTCGCTGCAAGCCGATAGCCAAGGATTACGCAGTGATCTCGCGGTACTGAAAAATCCCCTGGTGTGGCCAATTGTCGGTATCGCTGTGATCGGATTTGGTGGCGTGTTCTGTCTCTATACTTATCTTGCCGATACGATGTTGGACGTCACCAAGGTGCCGGATTACTACATCTCGATTGCGATGGTGATTTTCGGGGTTGGTTCCACCGTGGGTAACTGGCTGTTTGGTCAGGTGAGAGATCGTGTGGTTGCAAAAGTTACCGGCATTGGGTTGATCTATTGTACGGTGCTGGCGCTGGTCTACGTGCAAGCGGCAAACAATGTATGGTTTTTGTATAGTGTGGTGTTCCTGCTGGGCGCCAGTCTGGGGTTAACTACCGTGATCCAGGCAATGCTGATGCGGGTCGCCAAAGGCGGACATGCGGTTATTGGCGCGCTGCTGCAATGTGCCTTTAATAGCGCGAATGCCATCGGCCCCTTGGCCGGCAGTATGGTGTTGGCAAAAGGCTATGCGGCCAACTCCACGGGGTATGTGGCGGCTGCTTTGTTTGCTGGTGGTTTTGTGATGTGGTTTGTCAGCCGCGTGCAACGGCAAAGACAGGAACGACTGGCCGTCGGTTAGAGACCAAAACTACTAAAGTTGTCTGGTGTTGGTTGCTGTACCTGCGGATGTTGGCCAAGGTCAGCAAAGTAACAAGCGTTCGAATTTACGATAAAAATGCCGAGTCTTAATCTCGGCATTCGAAATCAGCACCTCAGCACCTCAGCACAAAATCCGGCATGCTATGCACCACTTATTTCATCATTCGTTCAGCAGTCACGTTATTATGTTGATACTATTGGATAGCCGTGTTTTTCCACTCTGGACTCGTTGTGCCCATTGAGCTTGCTTTAGGATTAATTGCTGCCGTCACTTCAATTGTCACCGCCATTATTGGTTTCGGCGGTGGTATGTTGCTTATCGCTGTGATGCCGTTGTTTCTGCCCGCGGCGGTGATTATCCCCATTCACGGCTTTACTCAGTTGGCCAGCAACGCCTCTCGGATGGCGTTTGATCTGCAAAACGTTAATCGTCAGCTGCTATGGCCATTCTTAATTGGCTCTATCGCCGGTATCGCCGTATTTGGTTGGCTACTGCTCAATATTCACAGTGATTATATTCCGCTGGCGATTGGTATCTATTTGTTACTGAACACCTGGAGTACCTGGTTTGCACGGTTGATCCTGCGTTATGAAAACTTCTATCTGGTGGGCTTTCTGCAAACAGGTTTAGGATTGGTGGTGGGCGCCACCGGCCCGCTGGGATTAAGCATTCTCAATAAACACATTGATGATCACAATGAGGTGATCGCCACTAGTTCGATGTTTATGACCATTACCCATCTGTCCAAGCTGGCGGTGTTTGGCGTGATGGGATTTGCGTTGTGGGATTATTTGCCAGTGTTACTAACAATGACGCTGTGCTCCATTGCAGGTTCATTTATCGGTACGCGCTTACGCCACAAAGTGCAACGTGAGCAGATAAAGCCGGTCATCAAAATATTGCTGACGTTATTGGCGCTTAACATGATTGCCAAGGTATTGTTATAAAAATAAAAACGCCCTTCGCATCATCACTGAATACGAAAGGCGGGAGCACAACTATTAGATTGCAGGCTGATTAGAAGCTGTAGTTCACCATGAGCTTCATGTACGTCATATCATTATCTTCAACGTCACTGCGGTCGTAGTTCATCAATCCCAGCTGTAAACGTGTCATCAAGCCCGGAACTGCGGCAAATTTGTAGCTCAAATCCAGGTTAAGCTCTGAACCCCCATCGTAATGTTTGCCGCTAGCCGCCATGCCTTCATCACTTTGGTTCCACATGGCGTAAGTCACTTGTGGCTTGAAACCCTCGATACCGAAATCATAGCCAACTGTGAATGAGGTCGTACCCAAGCCTGCGAAAATGTCATCAGTGATGGTATCGCTATAACTGCGGAACTGTGGCACATGACCCAAAGTCCCGGGGAAGTTATTGGCATCGTCTATCTTGGTGTATGCGGCTTTTAACGAGAATTTATCGAGCTTACTCTTGGCTTGTACGCCCCACGCGCCAGAATCTTTCAAGGTGTCATACTGCGCGGTCATATATTTGGCCGACAGCGTCAGCGGCAAGTTCGGCAGCTTATAATCGATACCGGCAAAACCGGTCTTATATGCATCGGCAGTCACGGCAGCGGTTGGTGGGTCGCCCACTGGTGTGTTGTTATTGTTATCTAACCACTGCAACTCGATATCAAGACCGGTGATCGATTTGTTCATCAAATACACAGACCATACCGGGTTGTCATAACGCTTGTCGGTTTGCGTGACAGAACCGTTAGAGTCATCGCCATAACGCATCAACCAGCGGGTGACGTACATAAAACGAACTTCGGTTTGCGGCAGATCTTTGTTGGTAAATACCACTGCGTCGAAAGCGTCTTTCATCGGCCAAGCGCTACTGTTCATCAACAGAGGGCTGACGATATTCTGACGACCTACACGGATACTGGTGTTAGTTATGGCCTTGTCAAAGTCGTAATTGACATAACCTTGGATCAAACCTGTCGAGGTAATGGTGTTACGCGTTTCATCTTCACCGCCAGTCACGCTGGAACCGGTACTTTTATCTTGCAACCCCCAATCGATACCTGACTGGAAACCTACCGCAAAGGTTAAGCCATTCCACGCTGCGGTTTGATAATTGACGCGTAGTGCGCTGCTGCCGGTATTGTTGTTATTTAGAGGGCCTGCTTCAGCCTTGGCGTCGGTGTAAGAACTTTGCGTAACCACGTTACGTACTTCACCATCGACCTTACCGCTTTGCAATGCCTCGCGAAACGAAGTGTCAGCTTGAGCCGTCGCCATAACACCAAGGGTGGCCCCCAGTAACAGGCTAATTTGGGTTAGTTTCATGTTGATCTCCAAGTACTTGATTTTCGCTGACGCCCACGCCATGTAGCTGATTCCCCAAAGGCCAACCCATGACCACCCGGTGATTGTCGCGATCGTTGTTGTTGTAAATTTTTTTTGGCCGGTCCTTAGCCAAATACCTCTCCATCGAACAGCTTTCTCGCGGTTCGCAAAATTGCGGCGCGAAATTCCTGAGAATCTTTGGTAGGTGTCAACACCACGGTCATCTCACCTGATGGGTGTTCAACACTGAGTTTTTTGTGATCGCCAGCGGGTAGCTGTGCCAGTTCACTGGCAACGGAATCTTCCAGTAGACAAGCGGTCGCGACACTGACAGCCCCCAATACGCCAATGGCGTCGTGGCAGCGATGCGGAATAAAGGTGCGAGTCGTGAGACAACCACCATGCTGTGGCGCACTGATGAGGCACATTTTCGGCACTGACTTTTGGCTGACATCGCCAAGGTTCATCAGTGATCCTGCTTGCAGGCGGATAGCTTCCAGCCGTTGCCGCAGTCGCGGATTTTGTTCCAGCGTTTCTGGCGCTTCGTTGCCACTGAGCCCGAAATCTGTGGCGGCTAATAGCACCACCGGCATGCCGTTATCGATGCAAGTCACCGCAATCCCATCAATGAGGTCGCGTTGATTACCGGTGGGCAGCAGTGCACCACAGTTAGCACCCGCGATATCGCTGAATTCAATCAGGATTTCAGCAGCTGTGCCGGGTACACCATCGATGCGTGCAGAGCCTTGATAATTCACTTTGCCCTTGGGCGTACTGATGAGAGCCGTGGCGATCTGGCCGCTGTTCTGTGTAAAAATCCGCACTGGTGTGGTATCTGCCTTGGCCGCAACTAAGCCACGTTCAATGGCGAAAGGGCCAACTCCGGCGAGAATGTTGCCGCAGGGCTGGGCGTCGGAGACGATGGCTTGATCGACAAACACCTGCAAAAACAGGAAGTCGACATCAATGCCAGATTTTTCAGAGCGTTGCACCAAGGCCACTTTGGAGGTCAACGGATTCGCACCGCCAATACCATCAATCTGGCGCGGATCCGGCGAACCCATGATCCGCAGTAAAAACTGATCACGTTCGCTGCGCTGTTGTGGCAGATCTTCTGCGAGGAAATAAGCGCCTTTGGAGGTACCTCCTCGCATCCACATGCAACGGGCGGAATCAGACATATTTCAGTCCTTTCTGTGCCAGGCGTGGGCGCATGTCATAGATATCCAGTCCCAACTCACCGTTGGCCAAACGCAGGCGCTTTGCCTCTTCGCGGGCTTCACGCGCTAGCGCTTCTTGCAGCACCACTTCCGCTTCTTCGCGGCGCACCACCACCACACCATCATCGTCCGCCACAATGATGTCGCCGGGATTGATCAGCTCACTGGCGCAGACCAAAGGCAAGTTCACCGAGCCCAAGGTTTCTTTGATGGTGCCTTGAGCGAATACATGGGCAGACCACACCGGAAACTGCATCTGCCGCAGAATCCGGGTATCGCGTACACCGCCGTCGATCACTAGGCCGACGACGCCGCGTGCTTGTGCCGAAGTCGCCAGTAAATCGCCAAAGAAACCATGGTTCGACGGTGAGGTTGGGGCGAACACCAGAATGTCACCGGCTTGGCACTGTTCAATCGCCACATGCATCATCCAGTTATCGCCCGCAGCACCGGAGATGGTAATGGCTGAACCCGCGACCGCCACATCTTGTTGGATCGGTTTTAACTGCTCACCCAACAGGCCTTTACGCCCTTGCGCTTCATGAATAGTGGCTACGCCTAACTTAGCCAGCGCATCGATAGTGGCTTGCGCTGCTCTTGTAATTGTCTGTACTACGAGATGTTGTTGCATCACGGCTCCTTACACGGCTAAACGACTGAATACACGACGGGCATTGCCTTCAAAAATCTGCTGCTTTTGGGCAGCGCTGAGCTTGCTGTTGTTGTCGATATAGCGTTTGGTGTCGTCAAAGAAGTGGCCGGTTTCTGGGTCAACACCACGCACCGCACCGATCATCTCTGAAGCGAATAAAATGTTGTCGATAGGGATAATATCCAGAAGTAAATCAATACCTTTCTGGTGATATACACAGGTGTCGAAATAGATGTTCTTCAGTGCGGATTGCTCCAATGGCGCATACCCCTGATCCTGCATCAAGCCGCGGAAACGTCCCCAGTGATACGGCACCGCACCACCACCATGTGGAATAATGATTTTCAGGCTAGGGAAGTCTTTAAATACGTCGGACATCACCAACTGCTGAAAGCCGGTGGTATCAGCGCCGAGGTAGTGCGAACCCGTGGTGTGAAAGCAGCTATTGCAAGAGCCACTGACATGGATCATCGCCGGGACGTCGAGCTCGCACATCTTTTCGTACAGTGGATAGAAAGCGCGGTCGGCCAATGAGGGGCCATGCCAGTGTCCACCTGATGGGTCGGGGTTCAGGTTGCAGCCGATAAAGCCCATCTGTTCAACACAGCGCGCCAATTCGGCAACGGATAACGCCGGATCGACGCCTGGCGACTGCGGTAACTGCGCTACCGGCGCAAAATTTTTCGGAAACAGATCGCAAACACGGCGGATCAGGTCGTTTTGATGCTCAGTCCAGTACTGACTGGTGTAGCGATTGCCAATGTGATGCCCCATCCAACTCGCACGGGGCGAGAAGATCGTCAAGTCGGTGCCACGTTCCCGCTGTAAGCGCAGCTGGTTGCGCTCAATGCTGTCGATGATTTCATCATCGCTAATCGGAATTGTGCCTTTCTCACCACTAAACAACGGATCGGCTTCCACTTCCGCAATTTGGCGTTGCCGATAATCGCCGACGGCTTTTGGCGTTGTGGTGTAGTGTCCATGACAGTCAATAATCATCTGTTTTCACTCTTGTTTTTACTAAGCGACTGATGACCGTTCAACAAAATTTGTTGGGTCGAAGGTAGGCTGAGTATTGGCAGCACTCGCCTAATTGACTATTTCAATTTCGGTGGAGAGGTATTAGTTTTTGAGATAGGACACCTGCAATTAACAAAAAAAGCACATCTAAAAATGATAGATAAATTACTAAATATCAGACACTTGAGAGTTTTTTGCGAAGTTGCAAGAACTAAGAGTATTAGCAAGGCTTCCGAGAACGTTTTTCTATCGCAGCCGGCGATGACCCAAGCCATTGCCAAATTGGAGCACTTGTTAGAAACGAGTTTGTTCCAGCGGAAACACGAAGGCATGTATCTCACCGACAGTGGCGAGTTGTTGCTCGTGCGAGTGGAAAGCGCCTTTAAGTTGTTGCATGAGGGGCTGCGTGATGCACTGAAAAACATTGATAATCAACGCTGTAACCTGTTGCTCAATGCATTAACTACCACACAATTGCGGGCACTAGTGGCGATGGCGTCAGCGCGCAGCATCAGCGAAGCCGGCCGCAATATCGGCATTGCCCAATCAGCAATTCATCGCTCCATCAAAGAGCTGGAAGCCCTGCTGAAGATACAACTATTGGAAAAAACCAGTACCGGCATTAATCCAGGCAAGGCTGCGTTGATCCTGTCGCGCGCCAGTAAATTAGCCTTCTCCGAAATCAATCAGGCGTGTGAAGAGATTGCGTCGTTGCACAGTCGGGAAACTGGTCACTTGCAAATCGGCAGTATGCCGCTGGCTCGAACTTCGGTATTACCCAACACCATTTTGCATTTCAGCGAGCAGTATCCCGATTTTACCATTTCGGTGGTAGACGGCCCTTACAGCGATTTGCTGCACCATTTGCGGCACGCCAATATCGACCTGTTGATTGGTGCTTTACGCTTCCCGGTGCCCACTGATGACGTAGTACAGGAAGCGTTTTTCCAGTCGGAAGTGGTGATAGTCGCTAGGCCCGACCATCCGCTAATGCAACGTCCAGTGACGATGGAGGATTTAATTCAAGCCTCCTGGGTAGTGCCGCATCAATGGACACCGACACGTGCCATCTTCGAGCAGTTCTTTGCTAACGCCAACAAACCCTCGCCGAAACGGTTGGTGGAAACCTCATCGCAAATTCTGATCCGCAGTTTGCTGGAAGGCAGTGACCGCTTAACTGTAACCTCATCACATCAGTTTCAACGCGAACTCGACGAAGGCTGGCTGGCGATTTTGCCGTTTCGTATTCGTGATGCTTACCGGCCGATTGGCATCAGTATGCGTAAGGGTTGGCGCCCCACGGCAACCCAGCAAGCTTTCATTGAGATGTTGCGGCAACAGGCGGGCAGCGTGACTGGCTACCATCCGCATTCTGACGGCGAATGAACCTGAATTTATTAGACTTATGGCTAACAATGACTAACTCATGAATATGGATGTATAAATATCATATTGATTTAAAACGATTTAAAAAACTAAAAGATAATGTGCTTGAGAGATCTTATATCAATTTTGAATAGCTGGTGGGATTTACGAATTGTTCTCTCGAAAAACCAGATGCTAGGTTTCAACTCGCAGAAGCAAAACATAGCACTTCAGCATAGTCTGCCGAATTGCGGTTGGGGACCGGTAGCACGGAACCGCAGGATTCGGGTGAGGCTGAACTAAGCGCTACAAGCGCATACAAGAATTACAGGAGCTTCAGATGCATCGCAACATGATTAAATTGGCTGTGGGTTTAATGGCTGGGTTAGGTATCAGCTGCAACAGTATGGCCGCCGAATATACGCTGCGGTTTGCGCACCATTTTCCCGCTGTTTCATCGCCACACAAACAGATTTTCCAAGCCTGGGCCGATGAGGTTGAGCAGGCGTCCAATGGCCGCATTAAGGTTGAACTGTACCCTTCATCAACGTTGGCTAAGCCACCGGCACAATATGACGCTGTGGTTAACGGCATTGCCGATATTACTGCAACCATTCAAGGCTATACCGCTAACCGTTTCCCACTGACGCAAGTGGTAGAACTGCCTGGTGTCGCCAAGAACGCGGAAAACGGTTCCTGCATCATCGAAAACCTCTACGATGAGGGGCTGATTTCGCAAGAATATAAAAACACTAAGCCACTGTTTTTATTCACTCATGGTATGGGGCTGATCCACACCACCGATAAGACCATCAATACCCCAGAAGACCTAGCGGGCTTGCGCATCCGCCGTCCATCGGCAGTGGTGGCGAAGTTTCTGGAGCAAGTGGGCGCTCAACCTGTGGGGATGCCTGCACCAGAGTCATATCAAGCCATGCAAAATGGGGTGATTGATGGTGTGAGCTTACCCTGGGAAGGCGCATTAGTGTTCCGTCTCAATGAGTTGACCAAGAAACACACAGATATAGGTGGTCTATACACACTATCGTTTATCGTCACCATGAATAAGCGCAGCTACAACAAGCTGCCCGCGGATCTGAAAAAGGTGATTGATGAGCACTCAGGTTTGGCTTGGTCAAAACGTGCGGGTGCGGTGTTTGACGAATTGGATAAAAAAGGTCGTGCACAAGCGGTGGCGCTGGGCCAAGAAATTGTTGAAGTCAAAGAAGGCATCAACAATCCCGCCTGGAAACCAGTGTTAGACAAAGTGACGGAAGAATATCTGTCAGAACTGGAAGCCAAACATCTACCGGCGCGCAAAGTGTACGCTCGAGCGAAAGAGTTATCGCAAACCTGTCAGTAACAGAGAGTCACAGTACGCGATTGCTGGCTAATCGCGTACTTCGGGGGGAACCAAGATGTTAAATTCCGCCAGTAAACTGCTGTATCCATTAACCCGTACCATGCAAGCCATCAGTGGTGTCACGCTTGTATCGATGATGGTAGTGACACTGATGGATGTCGTGACGCGCAAACTATTTGAATGGACCGCAGGCAGTGTTGATTTCACCTTTATTGGTGGCATTGAACTGATTAAGTATGGCCTGTTGATCACCGTGTTCTTTTGCTTACCACATACAGTTGCTTCATCGCAGGTTACGGTCGATCTGTTTACGGCCAAACTCAGCGAACGTCGCAAGCAGTTAATTCAAGGACTGTTTTTGTTGGGTTACGTGGTGCTCGGCGCAGCGATGAGCTACCAATTTGCCATTTCCGCCCAAGAGGCTAAAGAAACCCTGGAAACCACTCAAGATTTGCATATCTCGGTGGGGTATTTCTACAACATTATTTCGTTCGCCAGCGCGGTGTTATCGCTGTCGGCACTGATCAACGGTCTGCAAATGATTGTCGGCCACGAATTGGAGACGCACTGATGGATTCCGCAGTAATTGGTGCCATCTGCATTTTGGTAATGCTAGTGGTCGTATGTTTTGGCTTACCTATCGCGCTGGCGATGTCACTGACGGGGTTTATCGGTTTTGCGTTGATCGTTGCCTTTGAACCCGCAATGAATATTTTGGGTAGTGGTCCATTTGAGATGATGTCCAGCTATAGCTTCAGCCCGATTCCGATATTTATCTTGATGGGGGTGTTTGCCTCCAAATCGGATATGTCTAAAGAACTGTTTGAAGGGGCGCGTGCATTTTTTGGTAGCTGGCGCGGTGGTATGGCATTAGCGGGGGTGGCGTCATGCGGTATTTTTGCAGCCATTTCAGGTTCATCCATGGCGACAGCTGCCAGTATGGCACGGGTTGCATTACCTGAGATGGAAAAAAATGGCTATGACCGCTCCTTTGCTTCAGGCACCTTAGCGGCGGGTGGCACCTTGGGGATCATGATCCCGCCATCAGTAGCGCTACTATTATATGCGCTGATCACTGAGCAATCGGTGGGGCAGATGTTTATCGCTGGCTTCTTCCCTGGCATGTTGGGACTACTGCTGTATTTCATTACCATCGCCATCACTGTGATGCTCAAACCTGAGTTAGCACAACCGGGCCCCGCGACCAACTTTAAAGAAAAACTGCTTGGCCTGAAAGGTTTCATCCCTTTTACCATTGTATTCGGCGTGATTATTGGCGGTATCTATGGTGGCTTGTTTACCGCCACCGAAGCCGCCTCAATTGGTGCGGTCGGCACTTTAATCATCGCCATTATTCGCGGCATGACCTTTAAACAGTTTCGTGAATGTGTCCAAGAAAGTCTGCAGATGTCGGCGATGATCTTCTTCATGTTGATTGGTGCAGAGATTTTTGGTTACTTCCTGTCGGTATCACGTATCTCGTTCTCACTGGTGGAATTCGTCGCTAGCCTGCATCTTTCTCCTTATATGGTGCTGTTTGCCGTACTCGCATTATTCGTCTTGCTCGGCTGTGTGATGGACAGTATGGCGATGTTGCTGCTGACCGTCCCTGTGGTGTATCCGCTGATCGAGTCCGCTGGCTTTAACCCTATTTGGTTTGGCATCGTGGCGGTAATTACCGTGGAATTAGGGCTTATTACACCGCCAGTTGGGATGAACGTATTCGTGATTAAATCGGTGCAACCTAATCTAAAAATTACCGAAATTTTTAGAGGTGTATTGCCCTTTGTCATGTCGGACATCGTCCGCCTGGCACTGCTGATCGCCTTTCCGGCGATTGCGTTGGGATTACTTTAAGGTCTGAGTGGTGGCAGCACTAACCTCCGTTAACCTGCCACCTCTGACTGAATAACAAAAGACATATCAAGCACTTCAAGGATTCAACATGGCCAAAATTATCGGTGGCATCGGCGCATCACACTCCCCGACCATCGCATTTGCAAAGGACCACGATAAAGCGGCTGACCCGGCATGGTCACCTATTTTTGACGGTTTTCGTCAGGTCCAGCAATGGGTAGAACAACAGCAGATTGATGTGCTGTTTATGATTTTTAATGACCACATCACCTCGTTCTTCTTTGACCACTATTCAGCCTTTGCACTGGGGGTTGACGATTGTTATGTGACTGCAGATGAGGGGGGCGGTGCGCGCAACTATCCTGCGGCCAAAGGTCATACGGAATTATCACGTCATATTGCCAGCGCGTTGGTGGCTGATGAGTTTGATCTGTCGGTATTTCAGAAAAAGCCTCTCGACCATGGTTTCTTCTCGCCATTGTCGATGATTGCTGCCAGTGACACTGGATGGCAAGGCACAGTCGTCCCGTTACAAGTCGGAGTATTGCAGTTCCCGGTACCTAGCGCCAAACGCTGCTACAAGCTAGGTAAATCCTTACGTAAAGCGATTGAAAGTTTCCCTGAAGATCTGCGCGTAGCGGTGGTAGCCACTGGCGGCTTATCTCACCAAGTCCATGGCGAGCGTTGCGGCTTTAACGATGAGGCGTGGGATAACGAATTCTTAGCGTTGCTAGAAAGCGACCCTGAAAAACTGACTGAGGTTACTTTAGCCCAATACGCTGAACGCGGGGGGATGGAAGGCGCGGAAGTGATTATGTGGTTGATTATGCGTGGTGCGCTGTCAGATAAAGTGCGCAAAGTGCATCAAACCACCTATCTGCCGTCGATGACCAATATCGCCACGGTGATTTACGAAGACTTAGGTGAAACACCTGATGTTGCTGCAATCCAAAAGTATCGTGACCATATTAATCATCAGCTCGCGGGGGTTGAAAAGCTTGAGGGCACGCATCCATTTACGCTGGAGCGCAGCCACAAGGCATGGCGCATCAATGCTTTCTTGCATCAGCTAATTGAGTCTGAACATCGCCGCCGTTTCCTCAACGATTTAGAGCTACTGATGCAAGAGTATAAATTAACTGCTGAGGAACAACGGATGCTCCGTGAACATCAGTGGATTGAACTGATTCATTACGGGGCGATTTTCTTTGTGTTGGAAAAGATGGCAGCCGTATTGGGTGTCTCCAATCCACAGGTTTACGCCAGTATGCGCGGGCAAACCCTGGAGGAGTTCCAGAAGACCAGAAATGTGTCAATTCAATATTCGGTCTCAGGAACTAGCAAATAGATGTGTCAGCTAGTACAGAAAATTTTTGTTAAGGGTTAAGCTTTCACGCTATTGCAGCTTCAACTAGAAGCGCCCCTTGGTCGGGAAAATGGTTGTAGTCATATAAATTGGAGCCTTTCCTCCTGTACAACAACCTACATAGCCGTCAGTGGAAATAGCGGGTGTTATCGGTTTCCACTGGGATATTTCACGAGAAATGCTAGCTGAATGACCGCTGTAGAGTGACGTAAATTTTGTGCAAATACGAAAAGCAAAAGGCCTTTCTTGTTACGGAAAGGCCTTTTTATTTTAATTTAATACATTATGAAACGATATTAGTTCATGCCGTATTTTTTCAGTTTCTTGCGCAGAGTGCCGCGGTTGATACCCAGCATGTTAGCGGCGCGAGTCTGGTTGCCACGGGTGTGCTGCATAATGATATCAAGCAGAGGTGCTTCGACTTCGCAAAGTACCATTTCATATACTTCCTGAGCTTCCTGACCATCCAGCTGTGAGAAGAAGTTGCTGACTGCGCGTTTTACAGCGTCGCGCAGCAACTGCGGCTTGATGGTGCCGTTAGCGGTTTCAATTTTGCCTACGGTAAGCGGATGAGCTTCTGTGTGAGTTGTCTGATCAAACATTCGTTTCTGCTCTTATTTATCTAGTACACATTCATCAAAATAATGTTCCACCATGGAACACTGTTCGGCAGCACTTTCCAGCTGATTAAACTCAGCCCGGAATTGGCGCTGTTCTTCCTGGTTCAGATACCAACCTATATGTTTTCTGGCAAAGCGAACGCCTTTATATGCGCCATACAAATCATACAGTTTGGACAAATGCTCCAGCATCACTTGACGCTTTTCAGCATTGTCTACAGGTGCCGGCAACTTGCCGGTGTCCAGGTAATGCTGGATCTCTTTAAAAATCCATGGTCTTCCCTGTGCGCCTCGGCCAATCATCAGAGCATCCACCCCGGTGTAATCCAGCACCAGGCGGGCTTTCTCCGGTGAGGTGATATCCCCATTGGCGATAACTGGTATCGAGACATTTTGTTTGATTGCCTTGATTGTGTCGTACTCGGCTTCCCCCTTAAATAGGCACTGCCTTGTACGGCCATGTACCGCCAGGGCGGTAATGCCACTCTCTTCAGCAATCTGGGCGATTTGAACACCATTCCTGTGCTCTGGGTCCCAACCCGTGCGAATCTTCAGCGTTACCGGTACATTCACTGCTGTTACCACCGCATCCAGGATGCGTTTCACCAGTTCCGGTGATTGCAGCAGCGCTGAGCCAGCGAGCTTTTTATTCACTTTTTTTGCCGGACAGCCCATGTTGATATCGATAATCTGGGCACCTTGCTCCACGTTGTAGCGGGCGGCCCAAGCCATCTCATCGGGATCTGACCCGGCGATTTGCACCGAGCGTATGCCTTCTTCGCCGGAATGGCTCATGCGCTGGCGACTTTTGTCCGTATCCCATAACTCAGGATTGGACGAAAGCATCTCTGACACTGCCATGGCAGCACCATAACGGAGACAGAGATTACGGAAGGCCTGATCGGTGACACCTGCCATTGGTGCCACGATCAGCTGGTTTGTCAGTTGATAGGGGCCAATCTGCATTTCGCGGTTTCACCTAGCGCTTCAAAGGGGCGCTATAGTACGCCTTTTTGCTAGCCATGAAAAGGTCAATAAATAACCTAAAGTAAAACTTTTTTTCTTGACTTTTAAAACCTAAGAAATCAGCCGTGGCGCGCCTTGGCGGCCCATTACAGCGATTTGCGTACTCCTGTCAAGCGGCTCCAGTCTTCTTTGTGAGCAGGGGCGTCCATGGTAAACCATTCGCTATAGATTTCGCGGAGTTCCTCGGCTTGCTCATTGAGCAGACCTGACAGTGCGAGTTTGCCTGCAGGTTTCACCAGCGACGCGATTTGCGGCGCTAACTCTCTGAGTGGGCCCGCGAGAATATTGGCAACCAACACATCGGCCTGAATACCTTTCGGTTGATCTTGTGGCAGGTAAAGGCTGAGTCGATCTACCACTTGATTACGGGTGGCATTGTCACGTGATGCATCAATTGCCTGATAATCGATGTCGATACCGATAGCCGATTTTGCCCCGAGTTTTAGCGCTGCGACGGCGAGAATGCCGGAGCCGCAGCCAAAATCGATCACTTCCTTATCTCTCAGCTCCAGGCTGTCGAGCCATTGCAGACACAAGGCTGTGGTGGGATGGGTGCCGGTACCGAACGCTAAACCTGGGTCAAGGATTACATTGACCGCATTCGGATCTGGGATCTCGCGCCAACTGGGGCAGATCCACAGGCGTTGCCCAAATTGAATTGGGTGGAAGTTGTCCATCCATTCACGTACCCAATCCTTATCTTCGATCTGCTCGATTTTGTAGTTGAACTGTTCTTGGAGAAAAGGCAATTGCTGCTGCAGCTCTGTAATGACTGGGGCCAGATCGGTTCCGGCGTCAAACAGTGCGACAACCACGGTATCGGCCCACAACGGCGTTTCACCTAGTTTGGGCTCAAAAATCGGTGTGTCTTTACCATCTTCAAAGGTGATAGACACACTGCCGAGCTCCATTAACAGGTCGCTCAGTGCGTCAGCGTGTTCGCTGTTGCTGTGGATACGGAGTTGGATCCAGGGCATGAAAGGCATCTCTTGGTATGAAAATAAACCCGCATATTGTATGGCAAGGGCTGGTTATCTTGCCAGCGCCTTAAAGGCTTCAGGTTACCTAGCGTGATGAAACTGACTTTCATAAGTTGCCTTTAATATACCTAAAATCCGTATTCTGCTTACACTTTGGTTGGTTTTATTCATTTAAACGACTGATTAATAAGGGGTAATTGGTCTTACCATTACCACCGGTTACGAGTCATAAATGTGACGTATGTCAGGCTGGATCTGTGGAAATATTGAACAAGATCACATAAGGCGATTGAGACAGTTGGCAGGTAGGCGAGTTGCGATATGTTGATAGACTCACGGATTTGACCTTAAATAACTTTAATAACTATGTTAACTAAATATCGTATCGGTGAGAAATGGTTGGGGTATCCGCAAAGCCATCGCTGGTCAGCAATTGCAGATGTGCTTCAGAGTAGCTCCGGCCTTATTCTGGGATTGTTTCTGCTGGCACACCTGCATTTTGAATCTACTATCCTGCTGGGCAAAGAAGCGTTTTACCGTTTGGCGAATGTACTGGAGGGCGGCTGGTTTACCAGCAGCGGCCACGGCTCCTCTTTGGTCACGCAAACTTTTTCCATGTTCATGCTACTGGTACTCGTTGTTCACGCTGTGACTGCGCTAAGACGTTTTCCGGCACAGATGCGGCAGTGGCAGGCGCTACGCAACCACAACATACTCATCAATCATCAGGACAGTCGTCTGTGGTTCTGGCAAATGATCACTGGCTTCATGATGTTTTTCCTGGTGCCGATGCATTTGGTCACCATGATCACTAATCCGGAAATCGGTCCGCATCTGTCAGCCGAACGGGTTTGGCACGATAACTACTGGCTGGTCTACATCGTGCTGTTACCCGCAGTCGTCATTCATGCCATGTTGGGCTTGTATCGCTTAGCGCTGAAGTGGGGTGTCAGTTTTCGTCGGGAAGGCTTACGTACCTTAGCCAAAGTGCTGATTGGCTACTTAATCGTACTGGGACTTTGTAGTTTAACGGCCTATCTGGTGATTGGTCGCGGACTCACAACCCCGGTAACACCATTTATTCCCTGATAATTCAAAGCATAAAAACTGAGATAGCGGCTATTGCAGTCTCGGGAGTTCCTTTCCTATCTCAGAACTATTTTTCCCGCGTGGCGACGACGGGTGAGGTGTTAAAGCAAGCAGAGTTCGGGATGTGGTTTATCCCGCAAAGGAGAGAGTGTGAAACTCATTTATACCGATGCACTGGTGGTGGGGGCCGGACTGGCGGGGCTGCGCGTGGCTATTGAGGCCAAACAGCGGGGTCTGGATACACTGGTGCTGTCACTTATTCCGCCGAAGCGGTCGCACTCGGCGGCGGCGCAAGGCGGCATGCAGGCGAGTCTGGCGAACACGGTGAAAGGTGAAGGGGATAATGAAGATATCCATTTTCAAGACACGGTAAAAGGCTCGGACTGGGGCTGCGATCAAACTGTGGCACGCATGTTTGCGCATTGTGCGCCCAAAGCGGTGCGGCAAATGGCCAATTGGGGCGTGCCCTGGACGCGGGTAACCGCTGGGCCGAGGCAAGTCGTGGTCAACGCCGAACGGGTGACGCTGGAAGAAGCGCAGGCGGCGCATGGTCTGATCAATGCTCGTGATTTTGGCGGCACCAAAAAATGGCGCACTTGTTATACCGCCGATGGTACCGGGCATTCATTGCTGTATGCCGTCGATAATAAAGCGATCTCTTTGGATGTGCCGGTGCATGAGCGCATTGAAGCGTTGAAGATCATTCATGATGGTAAACGCTGTCACGGGGTGATTGCCCGGTGCTTAATCACCGGCGAGTTGCGCGCTTATATTGGCAAATGTACCACTATTGCGACCGGCGGTTATGGTCGCATCTATGAAGTCTCTACCAATGCCGTGATTTGCGAAGGTATCGGTCAGGCGCTGGCGCTGGAAACCGGCGTAGCAACGCTGGGCAATATGGAAGCGGTGCAGTTCCACCCTACGGCGATCGTGCCCGTGGGCATTCTTACTACCGAAGGTTGCCGTGGCGATGGCGGGATCTTGCGGGATAAAAATGGTCACCGTTTTATGCCTGATTATGAGCCGGAGAAAAAAGAGCTGGCTTCTCGTGATGTTGTGTCGCGGCGTATGACCGAACATATGCGTAAAGGTTTCGGGGTTGATAGTCCTTATGGACCGCATCTGTGGCTGGATATTACCTTACTCGGTCGCAAACACGTTGAAACCAACCTGCGCGAAGTGCGCGAGATTTGTGAAAACTTCCTCGGCATCGATCCGGCGGATGAATGGATCCCGGTGCGGCCGACGCAACACTATTCCATGGGAGGCATTCGCACTAAGGCTTCGGGTGAGAGTCCACAACTTAAAGGGTTATTCAGTGTCGGCGAAGCCGCGTGTTGGGATATGCACGGTTTTAACCGCCTTGGGGGGAACTCACTGGCAGAAACGGTAGTCGGCGGCATGATCATCGGCAGCTATGTTGCCGATTTCTGTGAACAGGAAGACTTACAAGTCGATACCCATCTGGTGGAACAGTTTGCTACTGAGCTGCAACAGGAAATCGATACCCTGTTGGCGACCGATGACGGTGAAGATGCTTTTGATCTGAAACTGCATATGCAGCGCACCATGATGGATTATGTCGGCATTTTCCGTAATGGCCCGGAACTGCAAAAGGCCGTCGATGAATTAAAAGCGCTGTTGGCACGTTCGCGCCATATCCGCCTTAAATGCAAAAAGCGTCATGCTAATCCGGAACTGGCCGAAGCACTGCGGGTGCGGCGCATGCTGAAGGTGGCATTGACGGTTGCCTGTGGGGCACTGGCGCGGACCGAAAGTCGCGGCGCTCATGCCCGCGAAGATTTTCCACAACGCAACGATAAAGACTGGCTGTGTCGTACCCTTTCCCGCTGGCCGGACGCCAATGCACTGGAGCCGAGTCTGAGCTATGAAGCGCTGGATGTGATGCAGATGGAATTACCACCGGGTTATCGTGGTTATGGCGCCGATAACGCCATTGCGCATCCTGATACCGCCAAACGGCAACAGCAGATTGCTGATATCCAAGCCGCATTGGGGCTAGATGCCACGCCGCAGCAGCGGCAACAGGCATTGATGCCGTTTGATTTACCGGAACATCTGCAACCGCAGAATCAGCGTTTAACTGACCTTTTAGCCAGCGGAGAAAAATCATGAGCCGTAGTCTGACTTTCAGGATCTTTCGTTTCGATCCGCAACTGCCGGGTGATACCCCTAAAATGGTGGACTATCAGTTAGATGAAACGCCAGGAATGACCGTGTTTATCGCGCTGAATCGGCTGCGGGCAGAACAGGATCCGTCATTGCAGTTTGATTTTGTCTGCCGCGCCGGTATTTGTGGCAGCTGCGCCATGGTGATAAACGGTTTTCCGACTTTGGCTTGCCGTACGCTCACGGCTAAATACCGTGACGCCGTGATCACGTTGATGCCATTACCCGGCTTTGAACTTATCGGCGACTTGTCGGTAAATACCGGTAAATTCATGCGTGAACTGGCGGAGCGTTTGAAGTTGTGGCTGCATCCTCAGCCGCAACAGGCAGACATTCATCATTTGGAAGCCCCGATGGACCCGGACGAAGCGGCCAAGCTTTACGAGCTTGAACGCTGTGTGGAGTGTGGCGTGTGTGTTTCTGCCTGTGCTACCGCGCAGATGCGTGACACCTTTGTCGGTGCGGTGGGAATGATGAAAATTGCCCGCTTTGAACTGGATAGCCGCGATGCCCGTACCGTAGATGATTTCTACCATGTGATTGGCTCGCAAGATGGGGTATTTGGCTGCATGACGTTGCTGGGCTGTCAGGACAACTGTCCGAAAGATCTGCCGCACATGCAGCAGATCGCCTATCTGCGTCGCAAAATGGCCGGAACATTGATAGCCAGTTCCAAGATGTAAACTCTCCTTAACGCCGGGAATTACCCGGCTTTTTAATTTCAGCCGGGCAGGTGAATTACCATCATCCTTGATAAACTCGCCATCAATCTGCACCTGCGATTCACACCGCATTTAGTGTGGGCAGTGCTGAGTCGGCTTCGTTGTGGTCTGGACTAGCGACACTGTATAAGTCATACGACCGCCCGACCTTTCTTGCTATAATGCGCGCTTGTTTTGAGGGGGAGTGTCGTTAATGGATGTTTCATACCTGTTGGATGGCTTGAATGACCGACAGCGCGAAGCGGTGGCTGCATCACAGTCGAGTATGTTGGTACTGGCCGGGGCTGGCAGTGGCAAAACGCGGGTGTTAACCCATCGTATTGCGTGGTTGATGCAGGTAGAAAACCAGAGCCCCTATTCCATTATGGCGGTGACCTTTACCAATAAGGCCGCCACAGAAATGCGTGAACGGGTTGAGCGGCTCATTGGCCACAACATGAATCGGATGTGGATCGGTACTTTCCATGGGCTGGCGCACCGTCTGTTACGTACCCATTGGCAGGAAGCAAATCTGCCGCAGAACTTTCAGATCCTTGATGGCGAAGATCAGCACCGCCTGATCAAGCGCATCATTAAAAGTCTTAATCTCGACGAAAAACAGTATCCACCACGGATGGTGCAGGGTTATATCAACGGTAAAAAGGACGAAGGATTAAGACCTTCAGCGATCGATGCCGGGCCGTTTCCATTAGAGCAAAAACTGCTGGAGCTGTACCGTGTCTATCAGGAATCCTGCGATCGCGCCGGCTTGGTGGATTTTGCCGAAATTCTGCTGCGGGCACACGAGTTATGGCTCAATAAGCCGCATCTGCTGGCGCATTATCAGGAGCGGTTCCGTAATATTCTGGTGGATGAGTTTCAGGACACCAATGCCATTCAATATGCCTGGATCCGCTTGCTGGCCGGCAATACTGGTCACGTCATGATTGTCGGCGACGATGATCAGTCGATTTATGGTTGGCGTGGCGCACAGGTAGAAAACCTGCACCGTTTCCTCAAAGACTTTCCGAATGCGGAAACTATTCGTCTGGAACAGAACTATCGTTCCACTGGTAATATTCTGAAAGCCGCTAACGAATTAATCGCCAATAATCCAGGGCGTCTCGGCAAAGATCTGTGGACCGAAGATGCGGAAGGCGAGCCTATCTCGGTCTACTGCGCATTTAATGAATTAGATGAAGCCCGCTTTATCGTCGGCCGTATTGCTGATTGGCAGGAAAAAGGCGGCAATTTAGCCGACTGCGCCATTCTTTATCGATCTAATGCCCAGTCGCGGGTATTGGAAGAGGCGTTACTGCATAAAGGCTTGGCTTATCGCATTTATGGCGGCTTACGCTTCTTTGAACGCCAGGAAATCAAGGATGCCATGAGTTATCTGCGCTTGATGGCGAACCATGATGATGATGCTGCGTTTGAACGGGTGGTCAATACACCAACGCGGGGCATTGGTGACCGCACGCTGGACATTATGCGCAGCACTGCGCGTCAGCATCAACTGACTTTGTGGCAGGCGGCCGGGCAGTTACTGGAACAAAAGGTGCTGAGTGGCCGCGCAGCGACGGCTGTCAGAAGTTTTATGGATCTGATTGTCGGTCTGGCGCATGACACTGATGAAATGGCCTTGTATCGCAAGACCGACCATGTGATCCAGGCGTCTGGCCTGAAAACCATGTATGAACAGGAAAAAGGCGAAAAAGCACAAAGCCGGGTAGAAAACCTCGACGAATTGGTCACTGCCGCACGCACCTTTGAGGTGCCGGAAGAACTGTTGGATATGGGAGAACTCAACGCCTTTTTATCCCATGCGGCGCTGGAAGCCGGAGAGGGGCAGGCCGATGAGCATACTGATGCGGTGCAACTGATGACGTTGCACTCCGCTAAAGGGCTGGAATTTCCCGTGGTGTTTATGGCCGGGGTCGAAGAAGGGATTTTCCCTAGTCAACTTACCTTAGAAGAAGGCGATCGTCTCGAAGAGGAACGCCGGCTGTGTTATGTCGGGATGACCCGGGCGATGGCACAACTCTATATCACCTATGCTGAATCACGACGAATTTATGGTCGGGAAAATTACGCCAGACCTTCGCGGTTTATTAAAGAGATCCCACCGCAATGTATGACTGAAGTCAGGCTCAAGGCACAGGTATCCACGCCGGTGTTTAATACCCGTTTCAGCCGCAGCCAGCAGTTTGACGACAGTGGCTTTCATCATGGGCAACGAGTTTTTCATGCTAAATTTGGTGACGGCACGGTCACCAACAGTGAAGGCAGTGGCCCCCAGGCGCGGGTGCAGGTAAATTTTGATGATTTTGGCAGCAAGTGGCTGGTAGTGGCCTACGCTAAATTACAACCGCGGTAATCTCGGCGGGACAAAAAGTTATTTTGTGGTGTAAATCACACTGTGACTGCGTCATAATGCACAACTGTAGTGCACAGGCTGAAGTATTTGGAGTGAGCAGGCCCATGAATCTTAGGGAAAAATTCGACGCATATGCGCGTCTTGCTCGTATTGACCGTCCAATTGGAACCTTTCTGCTGTTGTGGCCCTGCCTGATGGCCTTGTGGCTGGCGGCGGGAGGATTACCTGACGTAAAAGTTCTGGTGATCTTTATCCTTGGCGTGTTCATCATGCGTGCCTGTGGTTGCATTATCAATGATTATGCTGATCGCCATCTAGATACTCACGTGGAACGCACCAAATTACGGCCATTGGCCAGCGGCGAAGTCACCGTTAAAGAAGCGTTGCTACTGTTTGTGGTGCTAGGGCTGGTAGCGTTTTGCTTGGTATTGATGTTGAATCCGCTGGTCGTGAAACTGTCCTATATCGGTATGGTACTCACGGTCATTTATCCGTTCACTAAACGTTTTACCAACATGCCGCAGATGTTTCTCGGCATCGTCTGGAGCTGGTCAATCCCAATGGCCTATGCGGCTCAGACTGGCGAGGTACCTGCTGAAGCCTGGTGGTTGTTTGCCGCCAACTGGTTCTGGACTATCGCCTACGACACCATGTATGCCATGGTAGATCGTGACGATGACCTGAAAGTCGGTATCAAATCCACGGCCATTCTGTTTGGTAAATATGATCGGCAAATCATCGGCTTATTTCAGCTGGCGGCGTTAACCTGCTTTATGACCGCCGGGTTCGTAGCAGATCGCGGCCTGATGTATCTGGTTGGCTTGCTGGCATTTATCGGTTTCAGTCTGTACCAGCAACGGCTGATTTTTGGTCGTGAACGCGCGCCGTGTCTGAAAGCCTTTTTGAACAACAACTGGGCCGGGATGGCGTTGTTTCTGGCACTAGGCATGGATTACCTGATGGGCGTGACCATCTAATCATTCGCATCGTGATGCCCAATCTTTACCGCCGAGCAGGAGGCAAGGATGCAGTTATTAGACGTTAAATGGCCGTTAATTCAGGCGCCGATGGCGGGGGCTCAAGGCATAGAACTGGCCATCGCTGTAGCGACTGCCGGAGCGCTCGGTTCCTTGCCGTGTGCCATGTTAAACGCGGCACAGATCCAGCAAGCGGTTACTCAGTTCCGTCAGCGTGTTAATGCGCCCATCAATCTCAACTTTTTCTGTCACAAGTCCCCGGCTACACAACCTCAACAGCTGCAACAGTGGCAGCAACAACTGCAACCTTACTATCAGGAATTGTCAGCAACATCAGTGCACAATGTTGCTGAGCGTCGGCCATTTGATGCCGCCATGGCAGAGGCCATTGCGCCACTGCGGCCAGAAGTGGTCAGTTTTCATTTTGGTTTACCAGCGCTTTCATTGTTGCAACAGGTAAAATCCTGGGGCGGCAAAGTGATCGCCAGTGCCACCACCGTAGCAGAAGGGTTATGGTTACAGGCTCAGGGGGTGGATGCCGTCATTGCGCAGGGACTGGAAGCCGGTGGTCATCGCGGCCATTTTCTCAATGATGATCTGTCGCTGCAGCTGGGTATTTTCGCGTTATTACCGCAATTGGTGGCTGCATTGAACGTGCCGGTGATTGCTGCTGGTGGCATGGTCGATGCGACAACGATTGCGGCTGCCATGAAGCTCGGCGCCGCGGGTGTGCAGGTAGGAACGGCCTATCTGTTATGCCCGGAAGCCACGATCAGTCAGCTGCATCGTCAGGCATTGGCAGACTCACAACGCAACCCACATACGGCGCTTACGCGAGTGTTTAGTGGCCGCCCGGCCCGAGGCATTGTCAACCGCTTGATGCAAGAGCAGGCTGATGCTGCAATTCCGGATTTTCCGTTGGCGGCCAATGCTATTGCGCCATTACGCCGTGCGGCAGAACAACAAGGCAATAGCGATTTCAGCCCGTTATGGTGTGGTCAGAATGCCAGTGGCTGTCGGGCAATTCCGGCTGAAGCACTCACCCGCCAGCTAGTGAGCGGATTTCAGCGATAAAGCTAAAGCGCTTCTAACTAAGCAGTGACCGCAGATCTGCCGGGCGGTAGTAGACAGATTTCAAGACCTTGCCGCGGCGCACTGTCTTTCCGGCCATGACTACGTCTTTGGCGCATTTGGCGATCAGGTAGTCCCCGTTGCGGCTACCACTGATCTCGATCCCTTGTTCGGCATAATGGGCGATAGTCTCTGCAAGTTCTTGCTCGGTGCGACAGACTTTGCTCATATTGCTGCTATGCACTTCATCCCAGCAGGGCACAAAGTCGATACCACGGTTGTTGGCCACTTGGAGCAGCAGATCCACCAGATAACTGATCTCCAGCCGTTGCTCCAGTGCGGTGGCACCCAGATGCACCAGCCGTCCCATCAGTACATAAACACTGTCAACGATTGCATCGGCTTGCGCTACTTTATCTGTCGCCTCGGCCAGCTCCGTTAATTCTTCGCTGATCAATGAGGTATGTAACTGGTCTTGTTTGTCATCCAAAGACTCAGGCATTGCCACCGGCAGGTCAAAGGTTTGGCGAAACTCGCGGATATCGCGATAAAGTTTGTCGTACAGCGACTGGGTCAACAGGGTTAGCTTCATTTTCAGTTCCAATATAAAACACTGTGGCGATCATAGGGAATTGCCGCGGCTAACGCAAAAGGCGGGTAAAACTCTCGGGAATGGTTCGGATGTTGCGCCTGTTTCCGCTACCATAAGTGTTTTCTCAATATGATGGAAAGATGGATGCCTATTCAGCGAATTAATCCCTGCAAACGTTGGTCAGATGTAACCATTTACAATGGCATTGCCCACTTTGTCGAAGTTGCCGAGAGCGAGCCGTTAGGCGACATCCGCGAGCAAGTGACTGAGATTCTGGCTCAGGCGGATAACAAACTGCAGCTTATTGGCAGCGACCGGAGTCAGGTGTTATCGGTGACGATTTATCTCACGGATTTTGCCAACGCTGCCGTATTGAATGAGCTGTGGGAGGCCTGGTTTCCAGAGGGCTGTGCTCCTAGCCGCGCCTGTGTGAAAGTCGAACTGGCCGATCCCCAGTATCTGGTGGAAATGGCCTTTGTTGCTGCTGCACCTTAATCCAGCTATTCAATAAGAGAGCAAAACATGTTTGTCGTATCGTTAACTTATACCTGTGAACTTAGTGAGATAGAAAAATATCTTGCGGCCCATATCGCTTATCTGGAACAGCAGTATGCGGCGGGCCATTTCCTGGCTTCTGGTCGCAAAGTGCCGCGTATTGGAGGGGTGATTTTGGCGCAAGCTGATAGCAAAGCGCAGTTGATGCAGATCCTGGCGCTGGATCCTTTTAAGCAGCAGCAACTGGCGGATTATGATGTGATTGAATTTATTCCCAGTAAAACCGCGGATGCTTTGGCATTTCTAAAGCAGTAATCCGCGCATTGGCGATTCTTCAAGGAATGTAAAATCGTTAATACGGATACCTTTAAGGTTTGGGAAAGCGCAGAATATTAGCTAAGGTAAAACTAATTAAACTCTCAGGGTAATGTTCATGGCGGTTTTCAAACTCTATGGCGATGCGCAATCCGGCAACTGTTATAAAGTGCAGTTGTTGTGTTCGTTGTTGCACCTTGATTACCAATGGCAAGCGGTCAATATTCTTGCTGGTGATACGCGGGTTGCGTCGTTTCTTGAGAAAAATCCTAACGGAAAAATTCCGTTGCTGGAGCTTAGCGATGGCCGCACGTTGTCCGAGTCAAATGCCATCATTAATTATCTGGCTTACGGCTCTGCTTTGTTGCCCGCTGAGCCGTTTGCGCTGGCCAAAGTGCAGCAGTGGCAGTTCTTTGAACAATACAGCCACGAGCCTTATATTGCGGTGGCGCGCTTTATCGCGAAATATCTTGGTTTGCCGGCTGAACGTCGCAGCGAATATGATGCCAAGCAAAAAGGCGGTCATAAGGCGCTGGCAGTGATGCAGCAGCAGTTGCAGTGCACGCCGTTTATTGCGGGCGATAATCTGACCACGGCCGATATCAGTTTGTTTGCCTATACACATGTGGCAGATGAGGGTGGTTTCTCTCTGGAACACTATCCAGCCATCGATGCCTGGCTCGACCGGATCAAAGCGTTGCCTGATTTTATCCCATTAGGTTCATAGTTTATCGCTGATAATTGCCGCAGTTGGCCGCAACCCTGTCGCTGACTGCTCCGGCCTGTGCCATCTGCGGCTTTCCCGTGTTAACAAAAACAGTAGAATAGCCACTTCGCGATAGCTGGAGCTTTTATCATGTACCAAGATTTTGCCGCAGAGTTGGCTTGGGCCAGTCTGCATATGACCCGTACCCGCGCAGCCGTGGCTGCTTTACCGGATCTGCACGGCGTCAGACTCGCCTGTAACATGCACCTCGATTTGAAAATGGCACCGCTGGTGGCCGGACTGCTCGATAAAGGTGCCGAGGTATTTCTGACTACCTGTAACCCGACAACCGTGCAGGACGATGTCGTGAAATATCTGGTGGATAAAGGTGCTACTGCTCATGCCTGGCGTGACATGAGCGATGCTGACTGGTCGGATTCTTTTGATAAAGCACTGGCGTGGGAGCCCACCCACTTGTGTGAGATGGGCGCTGACCTTACGACGCGTCTGCATCAGTCGGCTACCGGCCCGAAAATTGTGGCCGGGCTGGAAGCCACCGGTTCCGGTATTAACCGCCTTGGCGGTGTGCATCCGCGTTATCCGATTTTTAACTGGGACGATCTGCCCGTGAAAGAAGGGCTGCACAATCGTCACATGGTTGGGCTTACTGCTTGGCATACTTTCTTCCAGACCACGCATCTCACCTTGCATGAAAAAACCGTTATCGTCATCGGTTATGGCTTGGTGGGACAAGGCGTAGCCGCGGCAGCAAAAGCCTATGGTGGCCAGGTGCAGGTGGCAGAACTGAATCCGGCGAGAGCGCTGCAAGCCAAATATGATGGCTGGCCGGTGGTGGACTTGGCGGACGCCGTGACGCAGGCCGATGTGATTGCCACGGCTACCGGTGCCTACGGCGTCTTGAGTGCCAAGCATCTGAAAGCGATGAAAGATGGGGCGTTTATCCTTAACGTGGGCCATGTCTCCCAGGAAATTGATGTGCTGTTCCTGAAACAACAGGCCAGCCACAGTTTGCCGATGCCTTACGTCGATGCCTATGAATTTGATGGCAAAACCTTGTATCTGCTGGCGGATGGTTCGATGTTTAACCTGACTGCCGGATATGGTGATAGCCTCAATGCATTTGATGTAACGTTGGCGGTGATGGCGGCTGGCATCGGCCACATTGTTGGCGCAGGGGGTTCGCACGAAGCCGGCCTGTATTTGTTACCAGAATCTGCCTGGATGCCAGTTCTGTAACTGATTGTTTACTGGTGTGATCCACGAGTGTTGTGGATGTAAAAGTGCGTGACCTGTAGCCCGAGTTTTGCCAAACTAGCTAGCGTTTGGCCGCATCTTTTGAAGTGACGTCATAAGTGCCAAACCAACGCCATTTTCGATTTGACAGGCTGAGGATCCATCATGAAGTATGCCTTGATTACGTGTATGACGCTCACTTTCAGTGGCTGGGTGATGGCGGCTGATGTGCCGCAGGATGAAACTGAACTCGATACGAGTAACTGTGCTCGTATCGATCAGTTATGGCAACAGGATGGCAAAGCAGGTATTGGCCCATTATATCTGGGCATGTCGGCCGCAGAAGCAGAGCAAAGCGGCCACCTGTTGTATGACAAAGCCGCCAGCAATAGTTGTGCGGCATTCAGTGCTCGATTTGTGCAGGACGATGGCTCTATCCTGGTGCTACTGGATAGCAACCAGCGGATTATCAGTTTGAGTACCGAAGCGGGTGATGAGCAGTGTGATGTAAAAAGTCAGACGGAGCAGGCGCGGGTGATTTTTCCACAGATGAGTTACTTGCCACCAGTCAATACTCCGGAGCTCACCGAGACTGCCGATCCGGCGCCACATTATCGTATTGGTGATGAGCCAGGCATTGCACGGTTGTTATTGAAGGATAACGCGATTCAACTGGATAACGGTCAGTGCAGTAACTGAATAGCAAACTAAAAAGGCGCTAACTAGCGCCTTTTGTTTGAGGGTATATCAATCAATCGACCAAGCCGTAGCGACTTTTAAGGATCGCGATAATCTCAGCTTTAGGATTTTCTGACAGAGTGATCGGCTGACCAGTGACTTTTTCCGCAACGCCCGTATAGGTTTTAGAAACCGCCATCATTGAGTCCAGCGGCAGATCGTTATCACGCGCTAAGGCCTCACGTTCCGGCATCCGTTTCTTATTCAGCAAAATATCGGGGTCCGGGAAGTGGTGCAGCAGGAATTGCCGGAAGCCTTCTTTGGAGTTTTCCAGGATCTTGCCTTCACGATAGGCAGCTCCATCCCAAATGCGTGAGGAATCTGGGGTGCCGACTTCATCCATATAGATCAGTTTGGACTGGCCGTTTTTGTCGGTGACATAGCCAAACTCAAATTTGGTATCAACAAAGATCTGATCGATGTTGGCCAACGCTTGGGAGATTACCGCAAAACCTTGTTTCAGCAGTTGCTCGTACAGGTCAATATCTTCAGGTTTTTCAAAACCAAATGCCTGCCAGTTGGCTTCTAAGTCGGCGCGGCTGATGTTGACATCATCCTGTTCCGGCACGCCGGGAATACCTTTAAGAATGCCTTTCGTGGATGGCGTCAGCAGCAGTTCTGGCAATTTTTGATCTTTTTGCAGACCTTCCGGCAGGGTGATGCCGCAGAATTCCCGCTCGCCTTTTTCATAAGCGCGCCACATTGAGCCGGTAATGTATTGACGAATAATCGCTTCGACTTTAATCGGGCGGGCTTTTTGTACAATCCACACCAGTGGATGGGGGATATCCAGAATGTGGCTATCAGCCAGCCCATGTTGCTTGAACAGACTAAACCAGTGATTAGAGATAGCATTCAGTGCAGCGCCCTTACCGGGGATACCCTTCAAGCCACCTTCGCCATGAAAAATACAGTCGAAGGCAGAGATACGGTCACTGATCACCATGATTGCCAGTGGGGTATCGGCTGGCACATCGTAACCTTGCTCACGGATCAACCGGGCGCTGTCGGCCTCTGTTAACCAATAAACACTACGGACTTTTCCACTATGAACTGGCTTGTCGGTACGGATAGGCAAGTCGTTATTAACGGCTAAAACGGAATCAGCAAGACCCATGACAGGAGTTCCTTTGATGATAGGGGTTAAGGTTAAGCCCGGCGGGTAGGATAGTCGTTGTGGCCGGACAGACACGGGCAGGCAGCCGGTATGGCATTAATGATATGCAGTGACAAGGCAATGGGAGCTGTTCCACTTGCAAACCGGCCCGTGACAAAAGATGGCTTATTCTACCGCAGCCATCGTGATTTGCCACGGGCGACTTTTGTTGCAGATCACAACACAGCGTTCGCTGTTGCAAACATCTGCCGACAAAGACCTATTTTTCCGGTGAACAAGTTCAGGCGCGTACTTGCCCTGCGCCATTCACCAGGTATTTCTCCGTCGTCAGTGCATCCAGCCCCATGGGGCCGTAGGCATGCAGCTTGGTGGTCGCAATACCAATTTCGGCGCCGAGTCCTAACTCGCTGCCATCACTGAAACGAGAAGAGGCATTGGCCATCACTACCGCAGCATCCACGCCTTGTTGGAATCTGGCGGCGGCTTGCAGATCCTCCGTGCAGATCACTTCGGTGTGATGGCTACCAAAGCGGGCGATATGATCCATCGCTCCGTCGAGACAGTCTACCTGGCGAATGGCAATTTCCAGTCGAAGGTATTCTTCACCAAACTGGTGTTCTGCCAGCACGGTCGCCTGCTCAAAATAGGCGGCAGATGCAGCATCGCAATTGATCTTAACCCCTTTGTCTGCCAGTGCCTGTGCCGCAATCGGTAGCCAGACCGGAGCAATATCTTTATGCACCAGTAAGCCTTCCAGCGCGTTACACACGCCGGTGCGCTGAGTTTTGCCATTGAGTAGCAGATTCAGGGCTTTTTCCACGTCGGCGGAACGATCCACATACAGATGACAAACCCCTTTAAAATGCTGGATCACCGGAATTTTGCTGTTGTCAGTGACGAAGTTAATCAGGCCTTCGCCACCGCGGGGAATGACTAAGTCAATGTCATCCCGTTGTTGCAGTAACTCCAGCATTAACGCTCGGTCCGGATCAGGCACGACTGTTATCAACGCTTCTGGCAGATTGAACAATCGGAGCACCTGCTGCAGCACGTCAGCAATCGCCATACTGGAGCCGAGCGCTTCTTTGCCGCCACGCAGGATCACTGCATTACCGGATTTAAAACACAAGGCACCAGCATCGGCGGTGACATTTGGCCGCGCTTCATAAATCATACAGACTACGCCTAGTGGCACTCGTAACTTGCTGACTTTGATGCCATTTGGCCGAGTACCCAGTTCGCGCCGTTGGCCTACCGGATCTGCGAGGCTGACGATAGTATCGATCCCGTCCGCCATGGCGTTGATACGCGCTGGTGTCAATGCCAGTCGGTCGAGCATGGCCTCGCTCAGGCTGTTGGCTCTGGCCGCTTGCAGATCCCGGGCGTTAGCCGCAAGGATACTCTCCTGATTGGCCCGGAGCGCGTCACTCATGGCGCTCAATACCTGGTTTTTGCTGTCAGTGTCCAGCGTTGCCAATTTACGCGAAGCTTTACGGGCAGCTTGAGCTAATTCAGTTATCAGACTCATGATGTTTCCTCCATCGGGTTGGCCTTGGGAGACAGCAGGGCGATATCCTGCGGCGCGATAAGGCTGCGCTCGTGAGTAAAACTGTCCATCAGTTTGGAATCGTCCTGCTTGGCGATAAATTTCAATAAACGGCTACTGTAATTGCTGCGTGCTTTCGCCAGCCGTGTGCCATCGTCACTGCGCAGTAAGATGGTATCGCCTTCCGAAAAATTGCCTTTAACATCTAACACTTCATCACTGGATAAATTGGCACAGTCTTCGGCGGAATGAAGCTCATCAGCCGCCGCAATGATGACCTCACCCTGGGCGCGAACGGTGTGGGTAAACCAGTGCAGGCGTTCCAGCATTGGCGTGGCGGAACCGCGAAACAGGGTGCCGGGATTCTTCCCGGCCAGCAGTTCGTTAAAGCTGGCTTCTTTGAAACCGTTGACAATATAGGTGTCGATACCGTGAGAGACAGCTTTCTCCGCGGCCTGGATCTTGGTCAGCATGCCACCGGTGCCCACATCGCTGTGACTCCCCCCGGCCATGGCATAGATACTAGCGTCAATTTTGGTCACTTCCGGGAGCAGTTTGGCATCGGCATTGAGGTGAGGATTTTTGTCGAAGAGACCATCAATATCCGAACAGATCACTAAACTGCGGGCATCGGCGGCGGCTGCCACCATGGCTGACAGGTTATCGTTGTCGCCCACTTTTAGCGCATCGGTGGTCACCGTGTCGTTTTCATTGACGATGGGTAAAATGTCGTGGTCTAGCAGGGTGCTGATGGTCTCACGAATGCTGAGGTACCGCTCCCGATCGCGCAGATCGGCATGGGTTAACAGGATTTGCGCTGTCGGGAAATCGAAGAATTTGTCCCAGGTTGCCATCATCTCCGTCTGTCCTGCGGCAGCCATCGCTTTTTTCAGTGCCATCAGCGCTGCAGGACTGGTGCTATTTTCTCTAGCATTAATCGGAAAACGATGGGCGCCGGCGGCGATAGAGCCGGATGACACTAAAATAACCTGCAGTCCCTTGGCGCGACAGCGCACGATAAACTGGGCAATTGCCAGCAGGTAACGGGAACTACAGCCCTGTCGCTCAGGTGCGATCAGGGCACTGCCGACTTTGAGCACAATACGTTGTTTGCTGTTGGCGTTCATAACGTCCTTGAGTTGTCTGGCTGGAGTTAAATGATGGGGCAGCCATTAACTGCCCCGGAAACAGGATAGAACTATATGAGTTCCTGAAGTTTTTCATTGGTGGCGTGAAACGTCTTTTGTACCGCTTTGGACGGATCTTTACCGAAATGGCTCACCAGAATGATGGTGGCGGAGCTGACTAAAAATCCTGGCACAATTTCATAAATCACGCTGGAGAGGGTTTTGCCATCTGGCAATACTGGCGCGTAAATCCAGAACAGCACGGTTACGGCCCCGGCGACAATACTGGAGACTGCGGCGGTGTGATTCATCTTGTGCCAGAACAGGCTGAACAGCACCAGCGGGCCGAACGCCGCACCAAAACCAGCCCAGGCGTTACTCACCAGATCCAGAATACTGCTAGAACGATCCATCGCCAGCAGGGTCGCTACCGCAGCAACCGCCACTACCCCAATGCGGCCGATGTTGACCAGCTTTTTCTCGTCAATGTCCTGATGGAACATGGCGCGATACACATCTTCGGTCAATGAGCTCGACGACACCAGCAACTGGCTGGAAATGGTACTCATCACTGCAGCCAGAATCGCCGCCAGCAGAAAACCCGTGATCAGCGGATGGAATAGGATCTGCGAAAAGACGATAAAAATAGTTTCTGGATCTTTCAGCGCCAGTCCGAATTTATGCACATAAGCCACACCTACCAGCCCGGTTGCCAAGGCTCCGATAATGGTAACCAGCATCCAGCACATACCGATATTGCGGGCAATTTTAATATCCTTGACCGAGCGGATCGCCATAAAGCGCACAATGATGTGCGGCTGACCAAAATAGCCGAGTCCCCATGCCAGACTGGAAACGATAGTCAGCAAACTGATGTGACTCATGGCGTCTGACAAAGAGTCGATGGTGCTGCGGGCATTGAGCAACATATCTTTGCTGCTATCAAACTGTTCGTAGGCGACATAAGGCACCAGTACCAACGCGACAAACATGATACAACCCTGCACAAAGTCGGTCATACTCACCGCCAGAAAGCCACCTAACAGCGTATAAGCCACCACCACGCCGACGGTTACAAATAGCCCCATTTGATAGTTCAGATGGAACGCGGTTTCAAACAGCTTGCCTCCGGCCACCAGACCGGATGAGGTATACAAAGTAAAGAACAGAATAATAACTGCGGCGGAGATCATTCGCACTGGGCCATTATTCAGGCCAAAACGTTTACTGAAAAAATCCGGCAAGGTAAGGGCGTCATCTGCTTCCACGGTATAGACCCGCAAGCGAGGCGCCACCAGCAAATAATTGAATAACGCCCCAATCAGCAGTCCGAGGGCGATCCAAATAGTGTTAAATCCTTGGACAAACATGGCGCCGGGTAAGCCCATTAACATCCAGCCACTCATATCAGAGGCGCCAGCGGATAATGCCGTTACCTGTGGGCTGACTTTTCGGCCGCCAAGAATGTATCCGGAAATATCATCAGTGGAATTTCGGTAGGCAAACAGGCCTATCGCTAACATGACCAAAAAATAGATGGCCAACGCAATATATGTTGAATAATCCATGTAATGAGTGCCTGTGTTTATCTGCCAATTGCTTGGTTAAGTTTTTGTCTGCACACGGGGAACAAATAGGTCGCGAGCAACAGCCAGAAGCAGCCGAGTTGTAGTAGATACACAGCTTGTTCTTTAAGACTAATGCGGTCAGTGGATGGATGACTGTCAGACTCCTGGGAGTAAGTGGCATTCATCGGAAGTTCTCCTTGAGTTATCGAGGTTCAAAACATTTCTTCGGAAAACCATTTGAGTACTAACCAAATAATTAATTAGTGTTCAAATAGTTTTTAAGGTGGCGCTATTATTGAATATTTGACAAGAATTATCAACTTTACCGCAATGGTACGTGTTTTTACGCTAGCAATAAAATCATTTAACTATCTGTTTATTAATTAATTATAATTGTTTTAAAAGATTTTTTAGTTATTTGATAAGTCTGATTTTGGCAGAGGTTTCAAGCTCCTTATTGTAGGCTTTTTGTTTGGCAAATCAGGATAAAATAATTCGAACTAAAAATAATTTTGTTGATTGTTTTTAATAGCTGCCTCAGATCACATTGTCATCAAAAATTCATGAACATATATGTTTTTGCGTATATATTGATATCCATATATTTACGGTCATTCACCGCTGTGGTTGCGTGTGGCGTATTGACCCATGGTGGAGCTTCCGATGGAACCAAGCGTATTTTTTAAGGCGATGGCGGATGATACCCGGTTGTGCTGTCTGCTGCTGATCCAGCAGCAAGGGGAGCTATGTGTCTGTGAGTTAACTGCGGCATTGGCGCAGAGTCAGCCCAAGGTCTCCCGCCACCTGGCGCAATTGCGGAATCAGGGAATTTTGCAGGATCGCCGTCAAGGGCAGTGGGTGTTTTATCGTTTTGATGAATCCTTGCCCGCTTGGTGTCGGCAGGTGCTGGCCGCGACTTTAGCAGAGAATCAGCCATTACTGGTTGAGCCGGTTACGAGGTTGCATGCCATGAACTGGCGGCCTGAGCGCTGCTGTGCGTCAGCGAAATGCAGCAGCTGACGGCGATTGGCTGACTGCCCAAGTTAATGACAAGTTATTTGAGGTACCGAGATGTTTGCAATCTTCACCGCCTTCGCAGATTGGTTGGTTTACGGCGTGCTGTCACTGAACCCTCACAGTCGTCTTGGCGAAGCGCTGCACTTTTTTGTTGAAGACACCGTCAAGATCTTTGTGTTGTTGTTGTTGATGATCTACGTGATTGCCTTGCTGCGCGCGTCGCTGAATGTCGAAAAAGTCCGCGATTATCTCGCCGGTAAAAATCGTGTTACCGGCTATCTGTTAGGTTCGGCTTTTGGTGCCGTCACGCCTTTTTGTTCCTGTTCCAGTATTCCGGCCTTTCTTGGCTTCACCTCCGCCGGTATCCCGGTGGGGATCACCATGGCGTTTCTCATTACCTCACCGCTGATCAACGAAGTGGCAGTACTGTTGCTGGTGGGACTACTGGGTTGGCAATTCACTGTGGTGTATGTGCTGGTGGGGATGCTGGTGGGTATCGTTTCCGGTGCATTTTTGGATGCAATTCATGCCGAGCGCTGGTTACAGTCGTTTGCGGCGAAAGCCTTGCAGCGGGGCCAACAGCAAACCAGTTGCGGAGCTAACTCACAAATACCGCAGCGGCTGGGCTGGCAGCAACGTCACGACTTTGCTGCCGCGGAGACCAAAGAGATTGTCGGTCGAGTCTGGAAATGGGTGTTTATCGGTGTCGGACTCGGCGCGGCGTTACACGGTTTTGTACCGGACGGCTGGGTGGAAAATCATCTGGGGCAGGGCCAATGGTGGTCAGTGCCGCTGGCGGTGTTAATAGGTGTGCCGCTGTATTCCAACGTCACCGGGATTGTGCCGGTGATGGAAAGCTTGCTGCAAAACGGTTTACCGGTCGGGACTACTTTGGCGTTTTGCATGGCGACCGTCGCCGCCAGTTTCCCGGAATTTGTGTTACTGAAACAGGTGATGCAGTGGCGTTTATTAGCCAGTGTGTTTGGCATCTTGCTATTGGCATTCACGCTGATCGGTTGGTTATTTAATCTGATAGGACCTGTGCTTTAAGGAGCAAAATATGAAAAATATCATTGTGTTAGGAAGTGGTTGTACTAAATGTGTCAAAACCGCAGAACTGATTGCTGAAACAGTGAAAGAACAGGGGGTTGATGCCACAGTCACTAAAGAAACTAACCCGGAAGTGATTATGGGTTATGGCGTGATGAGTACGCCTGCAGTCGTGATTGATGAGCAAGTGGTGCACAGCGGTTCTATGCCTCAAAAAGCGCAGATTGAAGCCTGGTTGACTAAATAAGTAAGAGGATATCCGATGACGATCCGTGTAGGAATTAATGGCTTTGGCCGAATTGGACGACTGGTATTGCGAGCCGCCTGGGAATGGCCCGAGTTGGAGTTTGTGCAGATAAACGATCCCGCTGGCAGTGCGGCTACGTTGGCTCATCTGCTGGAGTTTGATTCTGTGCACGGTCGCTGGCGGCGGCAGATTGGTGTCAATGGCGAGCAGATACAGATCGATGGTAAAACCATTGCTGTTACCGCCAACAAGGCCATTGCCGATACCGATTGGTCCGGCTGTGATGTCGTGATTGAAGCTTCGGGTAAAATGCGCAGCAAGGCGCTACTGCAAGCTTACCTGCAACAAGGGGTAAAGCGGGTAGTGGTCACCGCACCGGTAAAAGAGGACGGGGTGCTCAATGTCGTGATGGGGGTAAACCAGCAGCTGTTTGATCCTGCCCTGCATACCATCGTCACCGCGGCTTCCTGTACCACCAACTGTCTGGCACCGGTCGTTAAAGTGATCCACGAGAAGCTGGGGATCCGTCATGGTTCAATGACAACCATCCACGATTTGACTAACACGCAGACCATTCTTGATGCGCCGCACAAGGATCTGCGTCGTGCCCGTGCTTGCGGTGAGAGTTTGATCCCGACCACCACGGGTAGCGCCACCGCGATCACCCATATCTTTCCGGAACTCAAGGGGAAACTTAACGGCCATGCCGTAAGAGTGCCTTTAGCCAATGCTTCGCTGACCGATTGCGTGTTTGAACTACAACGGCCAACCACGGAAGCCGAGGTCAATCAGCTGCTGCGCGCAGCGGCTGAAGGGGAACTTAAAGGTATTCTCGGTTATGAAGAGCGGCCTTTGGTGTCAGTCGATTATCGCACCGATCCACGCTCCAGCATCATCGATGCTTTGTCCACTATGGTGATCAACGGTACTCAACTGAAGTTGTACTGTTGGTATGACAATGAATGGGGCTATGCCAACCGTACCGCCGAACTGGCGTTATTGGTAGGTCGGGCTGACAGTGGAGCTGCCGATTAATGACTTTTGTGAGTCCGGCGCTGCGACAGTATTTGATCATCACCGGTAATTATTGGGCGTTTACCCTTACCGATGGCGCACTGCGCATGCTGGTAGTGCTGTATTTCAATGACTTGGGGTACAGCGCCCTGTCCATTGCCATGCTGTTTCTGTTTTACGAGTTTTTTGGGGTAGTGACCAATCTGGTCGGCGGCTGGCTCGGCGCCCGCATTGGCCTCAATCGCACCATGAATATCGGCCTCGGCGTCCAGATCATTTCACTGGCGATGTTACTGGTGCCTGCTGCCTGGTTGACTGTACCTTGGGTGATGCTGGCACAGGCCATGTCCGGCATTGCCAAAGATCTCAATAAAATGAGTGCCAAGAGTGCGGTAAAAACACTGGTGTCTGGCGCAGATGCTCAAGGTCGGCTTTATCGTTATGTGGCGCTGCTGACTGGCTCGAAGAACACGCTCAAGGGCGTAGGCTTTTTTCTCGGCGGTGCACTGCTGACGTTGCTGGGTTTTGAAGGTGCCGTGATGGTGATGACGCTGGCACTGCTGGTTGTCTGGCAGATGTCGCTGATCTTATTGCGGCAGGATTTGGGCAAGGCGAAGAACAAGCCAAAATTTCGCGATATTTTTTCAAAAAGTCGCCCGGTGAATATCCTGTCTGCGGCACGCTTGTGTTTATTTGCGTCCCGTGATGTGTGGTTTGTGGTGGCGGTGCCGGTTTATCTCAGTAGTTATCTGGGTTGGGATAACTGGCTAGTCGGCTCTTTTCTGGCGAGCTGGGTCATCGCTTATGGCATCGTACAGGCGTTGGCTCCGATGCTGACGGGAGCCGTGAAAGGCTCGGCCGAAAACATTCCAGGCCGTACTGCGGCGGTGGGCTGGGTGGCATTGTTGATGGCGTTACCCGCGATGATTGCGCTGACGTTGCAATCCGGCGGCGACCCTCACTGGTGGTTACTCGGGGGCTTGTGGCTATTCGGTGCGGTGTTTGCGGTGAACTCCTCGCTGCACAGTTTTCTGATTGTGCATTACGCCAGTGAAGATGGCGTGTCGCTGGATGTCGGCTTCTACTACATGGCGAATGCGGCCGGGCGTTTGCTGGGTACCGTGCTTTCCGGTTTGTTGTATCAGCAATATGGGTTGAATGCGTGTTTGTGGTTCAGCAGTGGTCTGTTATTGCTGACATTTATCATCTCGTTTGCGTTACCGGAAAAGTAAAAAGTCGGCATAAAACAGGCATTTTGCCGCAATTGGGCTTAGGATTAACACAGGAGCACTGGCGGAGATTGTGTTATGACCATGACGCTGCAATGCCTGGGAGCTACCGGCGAAGTTACCGGTTCCTGCCACCTGGTGGAACTGAATGGCGTGCAACTACTGCTGGATTGCGGTTTGATCCAAGGCGGGAAAAAAGATGAATTGCGTAATCATGAGCCATTCTCTTTTAACCCGAAAACCCTTGGTGCGGTGTTGCTCAGCCATGCCCACATCGATCACTCTGGTCGTTTACCCTTGTTGATGAAGCGAGGGTACGACGGTCCCATTTATACCCATAAAGCCACCGCAGAACTCTGCGCCTTCATGTTGCGAGATGCCGCATCGCTGCAGCAGCGGAAAGTTGAACGTGACAATGAAAAGCGTGAAAAGGATGATTTGCCTGTATTGGAGCCGCTATATACCGAAGCGGATGTCGAAGCTGTCATGCAGCATTTTGTGCCACTGGAATATGATGTGTCATTTGAGCCCATCCCAGGGGTGAAAGTGTGTTATCGCGATGCCGGGCATATCCTTGGCTCAGCGATGCTGGAACTGTGGCTTAATGATGGGAAGCAACAGAAAAAAATTGTGTTCAGTGGCGATCTTGGCCGTGCTGGCATGCCACTATTACAGGACCCAAGCCTGATAGATGAGGCTGATTTAGTGCTAATGGAAAGCACTTATGGCGATCGTTGTCACCGTAGTTGGGAAGATACGCTCGAAGAGCTGAAAGCCATTTTTGCTAAAGCCATCAGTGAGAGTCATGGCAATATTTTAATTCCAGCGTTTTCCGTCGGGCGCTCGCAAGAGCTGTTGTATCTGTTTCACCTCTATGCCAAAGAATGGGATTTGGGCCGCTGGCAAATCTGTCTCGACAGCCCGATGGCTATCGAAGCAACCAAAGTGTATGTGCGTAATTACCCGTTAATGGATGATGATTTTCGGCGATTAGTGCAACTTCAACCCGGTAACCACCCACTGCTGAGCAACGTGCAGTTTGTGCAAAGCACTGAAGAATCGATGGCATTGAATGAAATTCATCGAGGGCTGATCATCATCGCCGGTAGTGGCATGTGCAATGGCGGACGTATTCGCAGTCATCTGGCACACAATCTGTTCCGGCCAGAATGCGACATTATTATCTGTGGCTTCCAGGCACTTGGTACGCCTGGTCGGTTGCTGGTAGACGGTGCTACGGAACTGACGGTGCATGGCAACACGGTGCCAGTAAATGCCCTGATCCACACCGTTGGTGGTCTGTCGGCTCATGCCGATCAGCAGGAATTGCTCGGTTGGTATCGGCATTTTAAACAGACGCCACCAGTGATATTGGTGCATGGTGAACCCCAGGCCCAGGAAACCTTCCAGCAGGTATTGCGCCAGGCGGATCCTTCGCCGCAGGTTGTGATCGCCAACATGGGGGATAAAGTGGATCTCAGTGCGCTGCCGACACTGACCTGGTTGAGCTGAATTTTTACACTGAAAACATTTACTCCCTAGACAATAGCGCTTGGCGTGATGCCATTGCTTTGGCAAAATATGGCCGTCCGGCACTGTCGCTGTTCGCGAATCCCTCCCTGCAGTTGTGCCTAAGTTGTTCCGGAGTTTCCCTTGTCTGCCAGTGCTGCCCGTCTAGGGTTGATATTTATGTCCACCACGGTCATTTTCTGGGGGGTAATGCCTATCGCCCTGAAATTGTCTGCGGAGTTTATTGATCCTGTCACTTTGACCTGGTTCCGCTTTGGCGTCGCTTTTGTGGTGACATTATTGCAACAGTGGTGGATGGGCGGACTTGCCGAATTTACTCGGTTACGACGCCGCGACTGGGTCAAATTGGGGCTGGCGGCATTGCTGCTGATAGGCAATTATGTCACCTTTGTGTTGGCGCTTAAGTATCTGGCGCCAGGGACAGTACAACTGAATTTCCAGACTTCTTCATTTTTCCTGGCATTAGGTGGCGTACTGTTTTTCGGTGAGCGTTTCTCTCGGATACAGTTACTCTGTTTCTCCGCGCTTGCTGTTGGCATGCTGTTGTTCTTTAATCCGTTTTTGGCAGGTGCCAGCGGTGGCGGCAAAGTGCTGCTGGGGGTGGCTATCGTGCAGCTTTCGGTGATTAGCTGGGTAAGCTATGCCTTACTACAGAAATCCCTTGGTCAGCGTTTGTCTCCGGTGAATGTGTTGCTCTTTATCTACGGTTTTTCTGTGCCGGTGTTATTGCCGTTCGCGCATCTGCAGCCGTTTATGGTAATGAGCAGCGATCAGTGGTGGATTGCCATTTTCTGTGCTGTCAGCACCTTAGTGGCATATGGCTGCTTTGGTCAGGCAATGAAATACTGGCCCGCTGCGCAAGTCGGGGCGTTAATGACGCTGACGCCGGTGCTGAGTTTTCTGGCAACCGATTTAGTCGTGCAACTTGGCTGGTGGCAGAACAGCTTTGCGTCTTCACACCTCAATTTGTTGTCGAAGATGGGCGTAGTGTTGATTGTGATGTCGGTGATGTTGGTGCAGCTGTTGCCCCACTGGCAACAACGCCAATTACGCTGTCCGCAAAACTAGCAGATTCAAATATCGCCTTACAGAACACTCGCGGTGTTATTGACTATTTCCAATTGTAAACCATTCGTTGTAACCTGAGGCTTCATTGTGCCTGAAGATGAACAATAAGATTCATCGAGCGCATAACGTCTATAAAAATAACAATGAAATGAGGTTTGGATGGAAGTTATAGTCTCTATAGTTAATCAAGTTAACTCCTTGGTATGGGGCGTTCCCATGCTGGTCATGATCCTCGGTGTAGGTTTGTACCTGTCACTTGGTCTGAAACTCATGCAGCTGACCAAATTAGGTCGCGGTTTCAGATTGCTCTGGTCCGGTCGTATTCCTGAAAAGGACGAAGATGTTAAAGGCCAGATTAGTCCATTTAATGCGCTGATGACGTCACTGTCTGCGACTATTGGTACGGGTAATATCGCCGGGGTCGCTACGGCGATTGCTGTCGGTGGCCCAGGGGCGCTGTTCTGGATGTGGTGTACCGCGCTGGTCGGTATGGCGACCAAATTCTCTGAGGCTGTACTCGCCGTTAAATATCGTGAAGAAGATGAACACGGTAACCACATTGGTGGTCCGATGTATTACATCAAAAATGGTCTGGGCAGTAAGTGGACCTGGCTTGGCACCTTATTCGCATTTTTTGGCGCCTTCGCAGGATTTGGTATTGGTAATACCGTGCAGGCCAACTCAGTAGCTGATGCCTTGTCGGCGAACTTTGGTGTTGCCCCTTGGCTTACTGGTATCGTCATGATGATTCTGGTCGGCGCAGTATTAATGGGTGGCATCAAGCGTATTGCGGATGTTGCCGGTAAATTAGTACCGCTGATGACCGTTTTCTACATCGTATGTGGTTTAGCAGTGCTGATTGTTTATATTGATGACATTCCAGCCGCGTTTATGTTAGTCGTTAAAAGTGCCTTTACGCCTACTGCCGCACAAGGTGGTTTTGCTGGTGCTGCCGTATGGGCGGCGATCCGTTATGGTGTCGCTCGTGGTGTTTTTTCTAACGAAGCTGGTCTTGGTAGTGCCCCAATCGCTCACGCAGCCGCACAGACCAATAATCCCGTCACGCAAGGATTAGTGGCAATGCTGGGTACCTTTATTGATACCATCGTTGTTTGTTCTATTACGGGCTTGTCGATTGTGGTCTCTGGGGCCTGGAGTTCTGGTGAAAATGGTGCGGCATTAACCTCTTACGCATTTAGTCACGCCTTTCCAATCGGGAACTATGTGGTGGCGATCGCCCTGGCAATTTTTGCGTTTACCACCATTCTTGGCTGGAGTTTTTACAGCGAAAAATGTGTGCAGTTTTTGTTTGGTGTGAAAGCGATAAAGCCTTTCCGGTTAATTTTTACCTTGGTGGTTCCTATTGGCGCTATCGCTAAACTGGATTTTATCTGGTTGTTGGCGGATACCCTGAATGCGATGATGGCATTACCTAACTTGATTGCCTTGTTACTCTTGAGTCCGGTGGTGTTCCGCCTGACCAGAGAGTACTTTAAAAAGCAGAAGGCATTGGCTGCGGCTAGAGCACAATAATGGACGGGACAGCGTGTCCAATGAAAAAGGGCAGCTTAGGCTGCCCTTTTTGATGCTGATGGCGCTGAGATTAGTATGAGCCAGTCAGGGTTACGCCGGAATATGCGGCATAGCCTTTCAACATAATGTAGAAGGTGCCAGCACTTGGGCGTCTGAAGGTACAGCTTTCATTATTACCACTGCGGTATGGTCGGCAGTCGTAACTGCTGGTGGTGGGTTCACTGCCATACTTCACGTAAAGATCCACATCGCCGGTACCGCCACTGGTTGCAATCGTGAGGGTTTTGACACCGGCAGGAACTGCAAAGGTCCATTTCTGTTCAGAACCACTCGCGCCGGAAATATCGGTCACAGGTTGCCCTTTGATCAGCTCTCCGGTGGTTGCAGGTGGTGGGGGAGTTGTGGCGGCGCAGCTAGCATCAACATCAACGCCGGTGAACGCGGTTTCTACATCGCTGACGCTGTAGCCCAGATCGGTAGCTGCCTGTGCCACACCACATGCTGCATCATCAAAGCCAGAATCGGCATTCCAATATAGCTGGTTCGCTTTTACAAAAACCTCAAAAGCCTTTTTGGTATCCCAGCCGGAGGTGGTGGCTAACAGGTAAAACGCGCGGTTAAACACCCCAGAGCTGTAATGCACGTCCAGTCCATCATAATAATCATTAGCGCTGTCGATGGAGGTTCCATCACGACTTGGCTGATCCATGTAGCGTAATGCGCCAGTGCCTTTGAAAATCTCTGCACCTACCATCCAGTCATTACCGCCTTTCATATAAAACTCGGCGGCTTCACCGGCCATATCGGAGAAGGCTTCGTTAATACCGCCGCTTTCGCCAGAATAGGTCAGGTTGGAATTCTGCTCAGTAAAGCCGTGGGAGACCTCATGTGCAGACACGTCGAGGCTGACCAGTGGATAGAAGGTCGTAGCGCCGTCACCGAAAGTCATCCCGGTACCATCCCAGAATGCATTTTCATAGTTACGGCCATAATGCACCCGCATCTGCAGTTTAAAGGTCAATGGTGAGGTATTGAACCAGTCGGAATACATATCAAAGATCACACCACCAAAATAGTGCGCATCGTTTTCGGCGGAGTAGGCGCCATTGATATAATTTTCCGGATTGTCTGGACAAGTAAACTGCACTACGGTGCCACTGCCGCTAGTGCGGTTGTTCATGTTCAGCGTGGTGACGTTAGTGTTATCCATCTGGCAGCTATCGTTAACAACCAGATAGCCATAGTCTGTACCGTAAAAGTATTCTCCGGTTTTCTCATTACCACCAGGACCGGTTGCCTGTTGTGCAAACGTCAGTTGCTGCCATTGTTTCAGCACGGCACCACTTTTCGCATCAATAACGGTCATCGGGCGACTGGGTGTTGGCGCAGCCACAAATACATCAACCAGGTAAGCCAAGTGGGCTTGTTGTGTGTCGTCCAACCAGATATACAATTTGGCAGTGTTGCGTTCCGCAGTATCAAGATGGTTCGCTTTAAGTGCCAGTGCAATGGCCTGTTGGTCATTGAATGCGGGTGTTACATCTGTCACCTCTGCATCCAACCCTTTGACATACTTCCCAGAGAAATTGGAGTAAACCCCCATAGGGCTGACATCTGCCGCCATGGAGACTCCAAAAACCTCAATGCCTTTGTAGAACTGGCGGATTCTTGATTTTGTTAACTTGCCGACGGCTACCTGACTGCCTTTAAAACTTTGGCTATCAGATAGTCCCAGTGCTTTACCAGGGGTAGCCGAGGGTGCCAGTGATTTCGCTTTAGCTGAGCCTGGTGCCACGTGAATTACCGACGCAGCAAATGCCACGGGGGATAACATGCTGGCAGCGATCAATGCTGCCGATAGAGCTTTTATCTTCATTGGAAAGGATCCTTCCTCAGGGTCATAGTTATTCAGTTTTTACAACTGAATGTAATGAATAATTAATATAAAGTTAAAAATCAATTAAAAAATAGTATATTTTTTGTTTAATTTAAAATTGAGGTAGATACAGTGTGTAAAACGTCAAAATAATATTTTTTGTCAAAATAACAACATGTTGAATGTGTTACTCCGCGCATGCCGATCTATTAAATGTTAAATTAACGTTAAAAATATAGAGGGTGGAATCTATCACTCCTGCTTACTTTTGGTGCGCCTGCTTAACATTGTGTCAAATAAATGAGAATAATTATTTTTAATGTATTGATTTAAATGATTTTTATGATTGGCATTAAAGCTGCTTAATGTTTATGAGGTTTGGGTTGCAAGGACCAGATGATGGCAAGCATGAGCTACCTCAGTGTGATAGAGCGTTACCATGAATATGAGCCGCTGGTACATGAACTGTTGGAATCGATACTGACAGGAATGTCCGATACTCAGTTGTTTGAAGACACTGGCAAAGCCATCAAGATTTTCAGTGAGGTGGCGGCACGTTATCCGTTTGTAGAACTGATGTACTTGCTCGATAACGCTGGGCGCCAGATCAGTCCTAATCTGGCATTGGTCAACCAACAAGTGAAGTTATTGTCGGTTGGCGAGAGCCCAGATCGTAGTCAACGTCCTTACTATCTGAATGTCAGAGACAAAACCGGCGTTCAAATTACTCAGCCATATTTATCAAATGCTTCTGGTTTATTGTGCCTCTCTGCATCGCTGGCACTGACATTGTCCTCCGGACAAAAGGGCTATGTGGTGGTTGATATCAATCTGACACGGTTGATTGAATTCATGATGGGTGACAGTACCAGACGTAAGGTCACCCCATTATTCAAAGCAGTTTATGCACTCTTGGTGCTGGGGCTATTTATTATCGTCGCGGTGTTAATGTTAATTGCTGCCCGAGATATCTGGCACTTATTGACGTTAGAGGCTGATTTACAACATGATTCACTTAAACCATTCGGTATCATCATTTTCATCACCCTGGCGTTGGCAGTCTTCGATTTGGGCAAAACCATTCTTGAAGAAGAGGTGCTGATGCATAAAGATATTTTCCGTCATAGCTCGACACGCCGGACGATCACGCGCTTTGTCTCCACCATCTTGATTGCGATCTCAATCGAAGCATTGCTCACTATGTTTAAAGCATCGTTAGGTGAAGTGCAGTATATTCAGGGGGCGATTATGATGATGCTGGCGGTTGTGGGCTTGCTGATTGCTCTGGGGCTGTATGTGTACCTAGGTGCTAAAGCAGAGATGCTGCTGACTCAGCAAAATCACAATTTGAAAGGAAAACAGGGCTGATGCCCTGTTTTGTTAAAATTCTTCGTCGTCATCCAGCCCTAGCGCTTTGCGCAACTGCATTCGTTCCAGATAATCCTCAAGACGGCGTTTCACTTCGCGCCGGTGCTTAAGCACTCTTTCTGCCTGACGGTTTTTAGGGACGGTCATTGCTTCGATTTCTGCATCGTCGGGCACTACATCAACTATATGGGCCATAAAGAACTCCTGTATGACTGATATATGTGAGATTTCTAGCCAAAAATCATGCGGCTGCAAAGCAAAAAAATTTCATCGGTACAGCAAAAGATTTTTATTGCTCTCTGGCAATCACTGTTTTCCTTTTGATGCTAATTTAGCAATGCGATGAATACTAAAGTGCGATCGTGCCAGCAATTTGTGAATCTACTGCCATTGGCCGGTGAACGTCAGTTCTCAACTGTGTGAAATCTTGATTTTTTTTAGTTAACTACCAGACTTGATCTGTTGCTCCCTAAAGGATGATAGCTGCGCATGGTAAAGGATTACGCAATTACGGATCCCCAAAAATTGGAACAGGAATTTCCGGAGTTCTCTATTCCACTGTCGGTATGGCTGGTGATGGCTTTTGCGTTGGTGTTCATTCTGATCGGCGGCTACCTGTTTAATTTTTATATTGAACAACGTGGACAGGAACGCTTTGAGTTTCAAACCCGGCTATTAAAAAATGCCATCAGCGAGCGTATGCGCACCTATGAGCAGGTGTTACGGGGCGGGCTAGGGCTATTTATGTCTTCGAGTAATGGTGTCACCCGTGAGGAATGGCACCATTACGTGCTTAATGCTCGTCTTAATGAGTTTTATCCTGGTATTCAAGGGTTGGGGTACAGTCAATTCATTACACAGGGCGAAATTCAGGGGATAGAAGCTGCCGCGCATACAGAAGGGGTGTCCGATTATGAGGTCTATCCCTCTGGCGCGCGACCACGCTACCTCGTCATTATCTATCTGGAGCCGTTTGATTGGCGTAATCGCCGCGCTTTAGGTTACGACATGTATGCTGAGCCGGTGAGGCGTAACGCTATCGATCGTGCCATAGCGACCGGCGAACCCTCCATTTCCGGAAAAATTACCCTAGTGCAGGAAACGGGTCAGGATCAGCAATCCGGATTTGTCATGTACCTGCCATTATATCAAGTAGCAGACAATGGCCAGCGTGTCGCGCAGGGAATGATCTATGCGCCATTTCGAATGAATAATCTGATGGACGGCATTGCCGGCGACCATTTCTCTGCATTGCAATTAGAGATTTACGACGGGTTTCCAAATGATGACAGTTCGCTGATGTTTCACAGTCGGCAACGACCAACAGAGGTTTTCTATCACAGTGAAGTTCCGTTAGATATTGGCGGTCATCAGTGGACATTGGTGACACGTAGCAGTAGTAGTTTTATCTCTTCCACGGAATCGCTTCAACGTGCGTTGTTAATAGCTTTTGGCGGTGTGTTTTGGGTATTGCTGTTTTATTTCCTATTGCATAACAGCAAAGCCCGCTTCAAGGAAATGCAGTTTTCGCGCGAGTTGCTGGCAAACGAAGAGCGCTTCCGTCTAGTGATAGAAGCTTCACCTTCCGCGTTGATAATAGTCAATCAAGAAGGCTTCATTACCTTGGTCAATGCCCATGCAGAACAGCTATTCAAGTATTCGCGCGAAGAAATGTTAGGGCAAAGCATCAATATGCTGCTACCAGAAGCGCAACGAGGCCAGCATAGTTACTACATGGCAGAGTATTTTCAACAGCCTATCGCCAAGAACATGTCGCGCCGGGACGACCTTTACGGGCAGAGTAGTGATGGTGGATTAATTGCGGTTGAAATCGGCCTGACGCCCATCATGTTCAGTGATGGTGCCGCAGTGTTAGCCACTATCAATGACATTTCCATCAGGAAACAAGCTGAGCTCGAAAAATCGCGCCATACCGCAGAATTAGAGCGAATAAATAAGGAGCTGGACAGTTTTGCTTATATCGCTTCTCACGATCTCAAATCACCCCTTAGAGGAATTGAGCAGCTCTCTGACTGGCTGACAGAGGATTTGGCTGACAATGCCAGTGATTCAGTTCAGAAATACTTGCAGTTGATCCGCAGTCGGGTGCAGCGAATGGAGTTATTGCTTGAGGGGTTGTTAGCATTCTCACGCGTAGGCAGAAAAGATGTGCAGCTAACTGCGACCGATACGGCTAAATTGGTGCAGGAAGTGTTTTCTTTGGTGAATTTGCAACCGGATTTTCACTTGGAGATGACGACAAGTATGCCGGACATTGTCACTGCCAGAGTGCCGCTTGAGCTAATTTTCCGCAATCTGTTTAGCAATGCTATTAAGCATCACGATAAACACCAAGGTGTGATCAAGGTAAGTTGCGAAGAACGTGAACAGCAGTTTTGCTTTTGCGTAGAAGATGATGGCCCGGGAATTTTGCCAGAGTTTCACGATAAGGCTTTTGCAATTTTTCAGACATTACGTCCTCGGGATGAGGTGGAAGGGAGTGGATTAGGCCTATCTCTGGTGAAGAAGTGCGTAGAGGGCGTTGGTGGCCGAGTCTGGCTCAAATCCGAGGGGCGCGGGTGCCGATTTTACTTTACCTGGCCCAAGGTGATGAAGGCGCACCAATGACCACTTTGCCATATAAAGACGTTTCTATCCTGCTAATTGATGACGACGATATTGATCATATGGCGGTGGCGCGGGCGATGACGCAATTGCGCTTACTCAATCCATTAGTCCGCGCACGGGATGGTGTCGAAGCGCTTGAGTTGCTGCGCCAGCAACGAGTGAAGTGTCCTTACCTGATTTTGCTGGATCTCAATATGCCACGAATGAATGGCATAGAGTTTCTTGAAGAATTGCGTCATGAGAAGGGGCTGTCGCAGTCAGTGGTCTTTGTGCTGACCACCTCAGCGGCAGATGAAGATAAGGTCGCGGCATATGAACATCATGTGGCCGGCTACATGGTAAAACACCACATTAAAGATGAGTTTTTAAGTATTTTCAATATGTTGGAAAATTATTGGCGGATTGTGGTATTGCCATGTGAGACGGGAGGTGATGACTATGGACCTGTTGCTGATTGATGACGATGAAATCGACAGAACTGCCATTGTCAGAGCGCTCGCTGGTTCAGATACCCACTTCAGTGTTGTTGAAGCTAACTGCGCCCGAGAGGGATTAGCCTGCGTTCGTCAACAACGCTTTGACGGCATCCTTCTGGACTATCGGTTACCAGATGCTGATGGCTTGGCGCTGTTACACAATCTGCATGCCGCCGTAAGCGATACCACGGCAGTTGTGATGATTTCTCGCTATGAGGATGAAAATCTCGCTGACCGTTGTATCGAGATGGGCGCTCAGGACTTCTTGTTGAAAGATGAGGTAAACACCCGAAGGTTAACTCGTGCCATTCGTCTAGCGAAACAACGTGCCAGCATGAGCCGAGCACTGCAAAGAACCCATGAGCGTTTGCGTGATCTGGCTGAACATGACTCTTTGACCGAATTGCTCAATCGTTACGGATTTGAGATTAGTCTGAGTCAACAGTTGGCCAATGCCCGTACCCGCAATACTGAACTCGCGTTAATCTTGTTAGATCTGGACGATTTCAAAGAAGTTAATGATACCCACGGGCATCAGATGGGGGATCGTTTATTAGTCCAAGTAGCCGAGCGGTTACAGCAGATGGTCCCTGCGCAATATCAATTGGCCCGAATTGGCGGTGACGAGTTTGTGGTGTTGTTATCCGGTATCGAAGTGTTACACGGTGCAGCGCAATTGGCGAATGAGCTGTTAGACGTTTTGCGTCCGGTGTTTTATATCGATAAACAACCGTTATTTATTGGGGCATGTGCCGGTATCGCCAGTTATGGCGATAAAGCTTCCGACAGTTATCAACTGCTTAAGTGTGCCGATATTGCACTTCATAAAGCCAAACAATTGGGCCGCAGCCAACTGCAATTTTATTCAGAAGCATTAGATGCCGCTGTTCGCCAACGTCACTATATCGCAACCGGCTTACGGTCAGCGCTGGAGCAACAGCAGTTTCAATTATTTTATCAGGGGAAATTTAATGCTGGCAGTGGTGAACTGGAAGGCATGGAAGCGCTGATACGCTGGCAACATCCGCAGGATGGCCTGATTGCTCCAGATTGCTTTTTACCTGTCGCCGAAGCATTAGGGATGATGGATGCTATTTGTGAATGGGTATTGCTAACGGCTTGCAAGCAAACACAGCAGTGGCAACAACTTTTGCAGGGGACTGCGCGCAAGCTGACCGTTGCCGTGAATTTATCGGCCTCACAAAATCTGCGCGATAAGTTATTAGCGCAGGTGCAGTCCGCGATCGCTGAGAGTGGATTAGCGCCAGCGTTATTGGAGTTGGAGATTACTGAAAACGCGTTGATTGAAGAACCTGCAAAACTCGCAAAAGTACTGGAACAGGTTGCGGCAATGGGGGTGACATTGTCGCTGGATGATTTCGGTACTGGCTTTTCATCATTGGAGCATATTAAAGACTTTCCGATCAATATCCTGAAAATTGATAAAAGTTTTGTTTGTGGTATTGAGCAAGATGAGCGCTCCAGACGGTTGTTGGCGGCATTGATTAACTTTGCTAACGGCTTTGATGTGATGTCGGTGGCTGAAGGTGTGGAAACTGAAGCTCAGGCCAATTTTTGCCGAGATCATGGCTGTTATCTGTTACAGGGTTATCTCTACTGCAAACCGATGCCAGCCGCAGCATTTTATCAACAGCATATCGAACCTCTGTTGAAGGCCGCGTCCGTTGATCACTAGGCGACAATCTCTTTTACTGGCGATATAGAACAAAACCCGCCATCCGCATAGCGGATGACGGGTCAAGATTCAGGCACGGCTGAAAGTCTATCAAAGATCATAAAAGTGGCCTTCCTGGCAGCACCTTGATCTCATTAAATTGTTATTATTATTTATCGTCGTTTTTATTTTAATTCATTGAAAATATTAGAATTCAAATTCGTAAGTATAACCCAGTACGAATTTGACATCGTCGCCTGGCAGATCGGTGTCTGCTAATTTGAAGGACACGGCGCCGATACTGGTATCTTTGGTGACAGATACGTTGTATTCAGAGTAGTTATCTACACCATACCAGCTGGTGATAACGTCACCGGTAGAGTAAGCGTAATAAGCGCCCAGTGTAATACTGTCAGCCAGAGGGTAGCTGGCAGCAACGTGGTAGTAAGTGTAATCTTTGTCATCCAGGCCATCGGCAGCAACATCGCTACCAGCGGTAACGAATTTAGCCACACCGAATTCCAACCATTTCCAGGTCAGTGAGCCGTAGAGTTCACCAAAATCGATGGAACCGGAAGCGTCTGGATATCCGTAGTACAGATAACCAACATCGTAGCTCCAGTCATCATTGATGGAATTAGAGAAGCCGCCATAGATGTCCATCTCGTAAGTGGTGTCGCCATCATCACCAAAGTCGACGTTAGAACCCCAAGTACCGATGTAAAAACCAGACTCGTGAGCGTAATCAATGCCACCCTGTACGGCTGCACCATTAGCAGTCTGAGTAACACCACGCCACAAATAGTTTGAGGTAGCACCGATATTTCCGGTTACGGTCGCCTGACTCATTGGTGCGATTAACATTAGACCAGCTAGTGTTCCCAACGACAGCAGTGTTTTTTTCATTCTCATCCCCTTTTCCCTTTTTTAAAGTTGCCGGAGATCCGGAAATTGGCCGGAACGTCGGCTTTTCATTTTGTTGAGTAAATCCGTGGAGTGTAGAGCTAAAGCCGTGCCAAAAGTAAATCTTTATTTTTTACATAAGCTTAACGAATTCATGCCGTATATACGAACAATTGTGTGCATCAATTTGGCACCATATGCACAGAATTGGTGCAGTATGATTGATGGCTAACCTAATAAAAACGCCTCATAAAGAGGCGTTTTTATTGGCAAACTGAATTTCAGTTCACGCTGTCTTTTAATGCTTTGCCAGCTTTGAATTTAGGCACAGTGGCTTCAGCAATTTGAATTTCCTGACCTGTCAGAGGATTACGACCTGTTCTGGCAGCGCGAGTTGATGTTTCAAAAGAGCCAAACCCCACAATAGATACTTTATCACCGGCTTTGAGTGCTTCTGTTACTGCAGATTCTAAGGACTTAAGTGCCAGAGTGGCTTCAGCTTTTGTAAGTTCAGCTTTCTCTGCCATGTTGGCAATGAGTTCAGTTTTATTCATTTTTATACTCTCTTCTCTTTTCTTTCCGTAGATATTGTTATAGCCATGTTAACTTGCCACAAGGCGCAGGCTAATGAAAGTGAATTTTCCATTTTTGCTGTGGACGTCTTGTAACTGCGTCACTTCGCTTGGTTTAACTAATATGAATGGTGCCAGCGGTCGTTAGGAAACATGCTGTCTTTATCTTAAGCGCCGCCATCAGTGATTGCGCATCTCTTCGCACACATATCCCTGGCGTCGAGAATCAAAGCGACAACCACCTCCACATTCCCAAGGCGAATTTTCATATTTCGCTGATTGAGTTGTCGCGTATTCCCGACATTGTTGATAGCTCGTAAATCCTTCCTTTTTGAGATAGTTAGCTGAACCAAAACCGTGGTGATAGACAAATGCGGTCCAGGTGTCGGGGATCGTTTCCTGGGAATTTTGGTTAATCCAGAAAATTGCACTGGCAAATGCAGCAAAGAGCGCAATGGTCAAAATAATCGGTGCGGATAGTTTCACAGAAGCTTCTCCAGATAAGTATACGCAAGGAACGCTGTAAAAAATGATAAAGTTTACTTAATCTTGGAACTAGGGGTTAAATGTAATATCCAATCTTTTGGAATAAGTTTTGAGTAATTCGTAACATCAGAGGGTCACCGGGTTCTCGTTAGATCGACGATCTGCGGCGATCTCCTGCTGCCGACAAGGAGGCAAACATGAAAATTGGCTATCTGTTATTTGCAGGCATGCTCGGTGTTATGAGTACCGGTTGTGCTGTCGCAACGGAAGAAGCGGCTGACGCGGCTGCGGCGAACCCGATAACGACTGTTGGAAAAGTTAAAATTGAATGGCAGAACCCGGATAAGTATCGCGATATACGCACGGCTTCAGAACTGCAGAAACGGTTTCAACAACGAATGTTTGAAAGTTTGACTAAGGCACTTGATCAGGCTTCAAGCAAAGTTCTGAAAGATAAAGAAAAGCTTGAGTTAGTGGTGACTGATGTCGATTTGGCCGGGGATTTACGTCCGACCTTTGGTAAAGCCGCCGTCAGTGAAATTCGTGTTGTCAAAGATATCTATCCACCACAAATTAACTTCACTTACCGGGTACTGGATGGTGATCAGGTGATTATGGTGGGATCTGAGAAATTGCATGATCTTATGTTTATGAATCGTATCTACGCCAACGATAATACGACCTTCAGATATGAAGAAGGTATGCTCAAAGACTGGTTTAATAAAACCGTCGCTCCCAAATTGTAATTGCCTCGGGCAAATCGCAATTCATCTCTGTAACAGGCAAAATTCATCAAAAGATGAGTTTTGCCTGTTTCTTTGCTAGTAAACCAACACTCGTCTGTGATTATGCCGGATTAGCGCAAATATTCGCTCAAAGGCTCGGATAACCGTCATTGCACCGGGCGCGGTTACTTTTAGCATTTCAGTGAAAAACAGTGGCACTTGGCGAACGGCTTCAAAAATGGCCTAAGTAATTACTGACGACGCTGTTCCTTAAACAAGGACAATGTTTGCAATAAAATGGCGAGTTGCTTGACCACATGTTCCAGATCTTCCTGAGACGGTGCTTTGTCCTCTTCCAGTTCTGCCACCGCTTCAGCCAATTCCTGTACATAGGGTAAAAAACGCGTACTGGAGGTGCTAAATCCCTGTTCATTAGTGAAAATCTGGGCAAATTTTGCATGCCCTTGTTGTTGCAGCTGATCAAGACCGTTATCAGCATCTACTGCCTGCCGGTAAGCGAGCTGCAAGTTGGTCTTCAGTTGCGCTATGACCTTGGTATATGGCATAACGGATCCCTTTAGTAAATTTATGGGAATTATAAGGAACCCCAATGGTGTCAACAAGCCGCTGGATAGGATTGCTATGGGGTTTTGCCCTATTTTTGAACACAGCGTATGCCGCTGCACCGCCTTTGACGCCATTATTTTACCAAGTGGAGTTACAGGGAAAGACGGCTTGGATTCTGGGTTCTTTTCATGTGGGGAAGGCCAACTTTTACCCGCTGCCACCACCGATAATGCGCGCCTTTCAGCAATCCTCTGCGTTGGTACTTGAGGCCGATGTTCGTGATCCCAAAATCTCTCAATGGGTTGCGCAATATGGGATGCAACCTGCTGAGGCTGATGCCCCGACCCGCAAGCTATTGGATGCATACTGTCAGCCATTAGGGATCTGTCAGCAGCTTGCGCAGTTTTCACCTTGGCTACAATCAATTCAAATCAGTATGTTGCGTTTTACTCAAATGGGGTTGTCGCCCCAATTTGGTGTTGAACAGCAACTATTGACTCTTAATGGTGCGCGGCCGTTGTTGGAATTAGAGAGTACTCGCAGCCAACTGGCGATGTTGTCTAGTTTTGATATGGATATTCAGTGGGCAATGGTCAGAGACAGTATTGAAGCTCCGGATACGGATATTCAGGCTTTGGTAGATGCCTGGCGCCGTGGTGATGAAGCCACCATTGCTAAATTAATGCGCCAACAGCTGGAAACCGAAGGTGGATACCAGATGCTGGACAAAATGCTCTGGCAGCGTAATCGCCAGATGGCTGAGCGTTTGCAGCAACTGTTAGCACAGCAATCACAGCCACTGTTTGTGGCCGTTGGTAGCGGTCATCTTGCCGGAGATCGCAGCTTGCTGCAGTATCTGCGACAGGCAGGCGCTAACATACGTAATTGCTGGCAGCAACCATGCGATATTAGTGCAAACTAATCAGTGTTTGTGGCCGATAAAATGGATATAACGTCCTAACGACAGATAAGGTTCACGCCGGGAGTATTCGAGTTCAATATCGATCAACTGGCGTTCATCATAGTTATCAGGCATCCGTTTGTTCATATAGTCGTGAATGACACGCACACCGGATGCGCACCGTAACGTCAATGACCACTCATCGAACCATTTCCGGACCGTCGGGATTTCCAGCGGATGTTCTGGGCTCAGACGATTTTTCTTTTTGGATTTAAGGCCGTTGCGCACATAGTCAAAATTACCGGCGGTGAGTGCATGGAAGCGCATCGCTTCCTTGTTGTAAAACATCAGCGAGAACAAACCGCTGGGTTGCAACAGCGTCAGCAATTGTTGCAAGGTATCCTTGGCGTCCGCTAGCCATTCAGCGACAGCATGACAGAGAATGAGATCAAACTGGCCCAGCTCTTCCGCTTTCAACTCTTGAATGGGCGCGTGAACCAGTGAAATATCCACAGCGGATGGCTCTGCATCAATCAATTGCTGTGCTTGCTGTAACATCGCTTCTGAGATATCGCATAGCACTACCTGATGACCCAGCTGTGCGAGCTTCAAACTGAAATAACCAAAGCCGCCGCCAGCATCCAGAATACGCAGGGGCTTTTGGCCCAATAATGGTAGTTGCTCCTGCAAATCACGCCAAAGCACTGCCATCCGGATATCACCTTTGGTGGTGCCGTAAATGTTATGGGCAAATTTTTGCGCCAGTTTATCGAAGTTCTTGTCCTGCACGACGGAATAACTTAGGGTGTGGAAAGTGCATAGTGTCTCATACTCAAAGATCATTGGCACTGGTTACCGTTGCTGAACGTGAATTCGTACTAAGACCTGAAGCAAAGTATGGTTATAATACTCATCTGTGTGAAATAGGAGTGGTAGACGTTGGTGATGGAATCCTGTTTGGAATTGCGGGCAATGCCCTCGTTGTTTTCCTTATATCGCAAGATTTTCTTTGGGCGCAAGCCAGGCTGGGATCAGCAGCCTTTGCCACATCTTCAGGTGAGTGCCCGTCAAGTACAGTTATCTGCGGTTAAAGTAGCAGAGTATGCTGACGTGTGCGGCTATGCGTTTGATGGACAATTCCTGCCTCCCACCTATCTGTATGTCGCGGCGTTTCGATTGCATGCCACTATCTTTACTCATGACGCGATTACCTTCCCGTTATTAGGGCTGATCCATTTACGCAACCAGATCCGTTGCTATCGGGCCGTTGCAGTAGATGAGTGTCTGGATATTGATTGTTCTGTTGGTGCTAGTCGTGAAACTGATTCTGGACTGGAGTTTGAATTAGTCTCCAAGATATACAACGGTGAAGCGTTGGTGTGGGAAGCGTCTTCTGTTTACCTGTACCGCATGGACAAGCCAGGCCGCCGGGCTCGGCCACCCAAGGGTTCCGATATGGATTGGCAACAACCGGTGTTCTGGGAACTGGGTGAAGATCTTGGCCGTCGTTACGCCAGAGCTTCCGGTGATTACAATCTCATTCATCTACACCCATTGTTATCAAAGCGCTTTGGTTTTGACCGAGTGTTAGCACATGGTATGTGGTCGAAAGCGCGCTGTGTCGCTGAGCTAATGCCACAAATCCGTGACCGTCCCGTCGCCATTGATGTGGAATTTAAGTTGCCATTGTTTATGCCTGCACGGGTAAGTTTTAATGCGGAAACTTCCGAGACGGGCATTCGCTTCGAATTACGTGATCAAAAAGGGCGTCGGCCCCATCTGATTGGTCAGGTAACCTTTTTGGACTAAGGCAGTTGCCAGTAAAGACCGCTGTTTTTTGATATGGATTGTGTAATTTTCTTCTGAAACTGTATATCACTTTTACCGGAGCACGGATTGCTCTAGTATGCGCGCTCATAATAAAACCCGCCAAAGAGCAGGAACCCCTACATGTTGTCTGATATTGAAATTTCCCGTCAAAGTCCCAGACGCCCCATCGGCGAAGTGGCCCAGTCGTTAGGGCTGACCTCGCAGGAATATCATACGCTCGGTGATGCCAAGGCCAAGGTGCAGCTCAACGTATTACCGCGGCTGGCCAATAAGCCCAGCGGCAAATTTATTGTGGTCACAGCCATCAACCCCACACCTTATGGTGAAGGTAAAACGGTTACCAGTATCGGGTTAACGCAGGCGCTGCATGCGCTCAATAAAAAAGTCTGTGTCTGTTTACGTCAGCCGAGCATGGGGCCGGTATTTGGGGTGAAAGGCGGTGCTGCCGGCGGTGGTTACGCCCAAGTGGTGCCGATGGAGGAGTTAAATCTACACCTGACGGGCGATATTCATGCCGTGAGTAGCGCGCATAATCTCGCGGCGGCAGCGCTGGATGCGCGTCTGCACCACGAGACCCGCCTCGGCGCAGAGGAGTTTCAACGTCAGAGTGGGTTGTCGCCGTTGCATATCGATCCCGAACGGTTGTTGTGGCCGCGGGTGACGGATCATAACGATCGCGCATTAAGGCAGATTGAAGTGGGACTGGGGCGTAATAATGGTCCTCAGCACTCCGCCAGTTTTGCAATTACTGCGGCATCTGAATTGATGGCAGTATTGGCGCTGAGTTGTGATCTCAAAGATATGCGTCAGCGTATCGGACGGTTACTGCTGGCCTACGATAAATCTGGTGCCCCCATCACTGCCGAGATGTTAGGCGTCGCTGGCGCTATGACGGCGGTAATGCGTCAGGCGATTGAGCCGACATTAATGCAAACACTTAATGGCGCACCTTGCCTGATCCATGCCGGACCTTTTGCCAACATTGCCCATGGCAATTCCTCTATTATTGCCGATGAAGTTGCACTGAAACTCGCTGATTATGTGGTGACCGAAGGCGGTTTCGGTTCAGATATGGGCTTTGAAAAATTCTGTAATATCAAGGTGAGAGCCTCTGGACATCAACCGGATTGTGCGGTGCTGGTGGTCACCTTGAAAGCGTTAAAAAGTCATGCAGAGGTGCATCAGCAGGATATCAATGCAGCAGACTTAACGGCATTGCAGCAGGGATTTGCCAATCTGGCATGGCATCTAGCCAATATTCGTCGTTATGGTGTGCCAGTGGTCGTGGCGATCAATCGTTTTCCTCAGGATTGCGAGCAAGAGTTAGCCTGGCTGCAACAGGCTGCAATTACTGCGGGGGCGAGTGACTGTGTTGTCAGCGAAGCCTTTGCTAAAGGCGCGGCGGGTGCGACCGCGCTGGCTGAAGCGGTATTGACTGCGCTGCAGCAACCCGCGCAATTCCACTATCTGTATGACCCTGATGCTGGATTAGAGCAGAGTCTGGCGACGCTCACGGAGCTGGGCTATGGCGCCGCAGGGTTTTCGCTGTCAGCGAAAGCACAACAGCAATTGCAGGAAATCAAACAGCTTGGTGCCGGCTCGTTACCTGTGTGTATGGCGAAAACGCCGATGTCTATCAGTCATGATGCCAAGCTTAAAGGGGTTCCCCGCGGTTTTACGGTGCCGATAAACGAACTCAAGTTAAATGCGGGCGCCGGATTTGTCACCGCGTTAGCGGGTAATGTGATGACCATGCCGGGACTCGGACTGAATCCGGGATACCTGCATATTGATGTGGATGACGACGGTAATATCTGCGGTTTATAGAGCAGTTGCGAAGATTATCATTTATTTAATGATTATCTATTAAATTTCAATAATTAACATGTTTTACAGCGTCTAATTTCGCTTTGTTATTATGAATGTGTTAACACTTTGAAATAATTATTATCGCAGATTTACCGATTTTCCCCTGTTTGAGACTTGGCGATAAATCACTCTTGCTTTATCGTGCAGTCTGTTTAAGTCGTCTGATAAGAACCCACCCCATGATAAAAACAATAATTATGTCTCTCGGCGTCCTTACAACTGCCGGTTTGCTGACCGCCTGTCAGGAACAACAAAAAGCTACCGAAACCGAAGCGACGGTTGGCGTAGTTAAAGTGATTCAGCAATCTTTTCCGCTAACGATTACTTTGCAAGGCCGAACCGTGGCCTCGCTGAGCGCAGAAGTGCGTCCTCAGGTAGGCGGGATTATCCAGCAACGCCAGTTTACTGAAGGCGCTAAAGTCAATGCTGGCGATGTGTTGTATCAGATAGACGCTGCGACTTACGAAGCTGCATATGATAAAGCTGACGCTAATCTGCGTACGGCAATGGCAACGCTGGAAGCTGCCAGATTGAAAGACACTCGCTACCAAGCATTATTGAAAGAAAAAAGCGTTTCACATCAGGATGCTGAAGATGCACATGCAGCCTTTATGGAAGCCGATGCCAGCGTAGCCGGGTATCGGGCGGCACTGAAAAGTGCCCGCATTGACCTAGAACGAACCAAAATCACCGCACCGATCAGTGGTTATATCGGCATTTCTAACGTTACTCCCGGCGCACTGGTGAGTGCCGCTCAAAGTACAGCTTTAACCACTATCAATACTTTAGATCCTATCTATGTCGATCTGAATGAATCCAGCAAGGATATGTTGCAACTGCGAAAAATTCTGTCACGGGCTGGCGTGGAAAAGGGCAATGCAGAGGTCAGTCTGATCCTGGAAGATGGCAGTGAATATGCGCACAAAGGTAAGCTGAAGATGCGCGAAGTGTCTGTCGATCGTTCTACCGGTTCGGTTGTCTTGCGGGCTGAGTTCGCCAATCCGGAGGATGTGCTGCTCCCTGGCATGTTTGTGAGAGCTAAGTTGCAAGTGGCTGTTGATAAACAAGGGATTAAGGTGCCGCAGCGCGGTATCGCGCGCGACAATCAGGGACAGGCATATGCATTAGTAGTGGGCAAAGATGGCAAATTAGCTAAAAAGCTCGTCACCACGGAGCAGGCCATTGGCGATCAATGGGTCATTACTTCAGGGCTGGAAGCGGGTGATTTGCTGGTCGTTGAAGGGTCAAATAAAGTCCAACTGGGACAATCGGTAAAAGCAGAAACCGTGACATTAGAAACCGGTAGCCAGGAAGGACATTAATTATGTTGGCTCGTTTTTTTATTGACCGTCCGGTCTTTGCCTGGGTTATTGCCATTATTATTATGCTGACGGGGGTATTTTCAATTGTATCCCTGCCGGTGGCGCAATATCCCGATGTCGCGCCCCCCACCATCAATATCGCTGCAAATTATACCGGTGCCGATCCACAAACCGTCGAAAACAGCGTGACGCAAGTGTTGGAGCAGCAGCTCACTGGTCTCGATGGCTTACTGTATTTTTCCTCTACCTCAAGTACCGGTCAGAGCAGAATTTCTGTGGTTTTTGAGCAGGGAACTGATCCAGATACGGCTCAGGTTCAGGTTCAGAACAAAGTGCAGCAAGTGACGTCGCGATTGCCCACCGCGGTGCAGTCACAAGGGGTCAATGTGACCAAATCACAAAGCGACTTCCTGCTGGTTTTCTCGATGTTTGATACCACGGATAAAGCCAGCTCATATGATGTGGCGGACTTTATCGTATCGAACATGCAAGACCCTATCGCACGTTTGCCTGGTGTTGGCGATACTCGGGTGTTTGGTGGCCAACATGCTATGCGGATCTGGTTGGATCCCACCAAGTTGGCCGCGTATGACCTAATCCCTTCGGATATTGTTTCAGCATTAAAAGTCCAGAACGCGCAGGTGGCTGCCGGGGGCATTGGTCAGTTGCCGTCTCTCGCCGATCAGGAACTGAATGCGACGGTCACGGCGCAGTCAATGATGCAGACTCCGGAACAGTTTGAAAATATCATTGTTAAGCACAGTGATAGTGGCGCGGATGTTAAGCTCAAAGATGTCGCTCGAGTAGAATTGGGTAGTGAAAATTACAGTAGCCAACCTCGGGTCAATGGACACCCGGCTTCCGGTATGGCGATTATGCTGGCGCCCGGTGCCAACGCGTTGACCACTGCTGAATTAGTTAAAAAGACCATCGCCAATTTCAATAAGGAATTGCCGGAAGGCTACCAAATCGCTTTCCCCCGTGACAGTACGGATTTTATTCGTGTCTCCATTGAAGAAGTGGTGAAAACGCTGTTTGAAGCCGTGCTATTGGTAGTGGTGGTGATGTGGATATTCCTGCAGAACTGGCGCGCCACATTGATCCCGGCAATTGCCGTACCTGTAGTATTGCTGGGTACCTTTGGCGTATTGGAAGCTTTTGGCTTTACCATTAACACTCTGACCATGTTTGGCATGGTGTTATCCATTGGTCTGCTGGTGGATGACGCAATTGTGGTGGTGGAAAACGTTGAACGTCTGATGCGTGAAGAGAAGCTATCGCCGCGGGCTGCTACCATAAAATCCATGAAAGAGATTAGCTCGGCGCTGATCGGTATCGCAGTGGTGCTATCTGCAGTGTTCCTGCCGATGGCCTTTTTTAGCGGTTCCACCGGGGTAATCTACCGTCAGTTCTCTGTGACGATTGTGTCTTCCATGTTGTTGTCTGTAATCGTGGCCTTGACCCTTAGTCCGACTTTGTGTGCCAGCTTGTTGCAGCCCATTGATCATGAGAAGCCTTCTCGGGGATTGTTTATATGGTTTAACCGCACTTTTGATCGCTTCAGCGAACGCTACGGTCATCAGGTCGCAAGTGTGCTGCGTCGTCCAATACGCTGGATGATGGTGTACCTGTTAATCATTGCCGGTTTGGCGGCAATGATGACCCACTTGCCCAAAGGTTTTCTACCCAATGAAGACCAGGGCATTTTGATGGTGCAGTATAACTTGCCGACTGGTGCGTCTGTGAAACGTGCGCGAGAGGTTGCGAAACAGATCCAGCATTATTTTCTGACTGAAGAAAAAGCCAATCTAAAAACCATTTTTACCATCTCTGGCTTTAGTTTTAGCGGTTCCGGTCAGAATGCCGGGATGGCATTCCTCGCGTTTAAGAACTGGGACGAGCGTCCTGGTGAGCAAAATAGTGCGCAGGCTATCGCCGCTCGTGCCAACCGTTATTTTACGACGATCCGCGATGCCCGCGTATTTGCGATGGCACCACCACCCGTGCGCGGTTTAGGACGTAGTAGCGGTTTCTCCTATGAGTTACTCGCTAATGTGGGCGTTGAACGTTCACAGTTAACCGAATACTCCAAAACATTATTAGCTGCTGCGCGTAAAGATCCGTTTTTGACCTCGTTACGTGAGGGCACACTCAGTGACACCCCGGAGCTCAAAGTACATATTGATACCGCTAAAGCGGCAGCGTTGGGTCTGAGCTTGTCGGACGTTAACAGCACCCTCAGTACGGCGTGGGCAGGCAGCTATGTCAATGATTTCATTGATAAGAACCGTGTTAAGAAGGTCTATGTTCAAGGCGATGCTAACTATCGCTCGCAGCCGGATGACCTGAGATTCTGGTTCGTCAGAGGCAGTGACAGTCAGGGCGACGTGTCGATGACACCATTCTCGTCATTCAGTGATGTTGTCTGGGGCTCCGGGCCGCAAAGTCTGACTCGGTTTAACGGCAACGCTTCTATTGAAATTCAGGGTGCTGCTAACGGCGTCAGTTCCGGCGATGCCATGGATGAAATTGTCAAACTGGCGAAGCAGGTGTTACCCGAAGGGGCAACGTCTTACGCCTGGAGTGGTTTGTCCTACCAGGAGCAGATCGCCGGCAGCCAGTCTACCTTGCTGTACAGTATTTCCATTCTGGTGGTGTTCTTATGTCTGGCAGCCTTGTATGAGAGCTGGACCGTGCCGATGTCGGTGATTATGGTGATCCCTCTCGGGGTGATCGGTGCGGCGGCGGCGGCCATGTTGCGTGGGTTGGAAAATGACATTTTCTTCCAGGTGGCGTTGTTGACCACCATTGGGCTGTCATCCAAAAATGCCATTTTGATTGTTGAATTCGCGGAAGTTGCCTATGAACGCGGTAAATCAGCATTTGATGCCGCATTGGAAGGGGCTAAATTGCGCTTACGACCGATTCTGATGACCTCATTGGCCTTTATTTTCGGTACGTTGCCGTTGGCGATTTCAACAGGTGCCGGAGCGGCAAGCCGTATGTCGATAGGTACCGGGATTGTCGGTGGTACCATTACCGCAACGGTTTTGGCGATTTTCTTGGTGCCGTTGTTCTTTATCCTGGTACGCAAAGTATTCCCGGCGCGGCGACCCGTGCATGACGACTAAGGCGTTCTGAATGCAATGGTATCCGCATAAAAAAGTGACAGCATGATGCTGTCACTTTTTTTATGGTTAGCCGCGATAAAAATGCACATCCCGTTGTGGGAATGGGATGCTGATCCCTTCCTGATCGAAACGCATTTTCACGGCGCGGGTGATATCCCAATAAACTTCCCAGTAATCATCCGGAGCCACCCAAGGCCGTACGATAAAATCGACAGAAGACTCGTTCAGCAGATGTAATCTGACATTGGATTCTGGGAAAGTCAGTACTTTGGGATGATTTTTGACAATCTGTTTCAGCACGTTTTCTGCCTGTTCTATATCGTCGCTGTAGCTGATGCCAAAGGTCATGTCGATGCGGCGATACTGCTCGGCGGTGATATTGTTGATGGTATCGCCCCAGATTTTGTTGTTAGGCACGATCAGCCGCTGATTATCGAGCGTTTTAATGGTGGTGGATACCAAGCTCATATGGCTGACTCTGCCAGTGACTCCGGCAGCGACAATCAAATCGCCGACGTCGAAAGGACGATAGATGAGGATCATCATCCCCGAGGCAAAATTCGATAATGTATCCTGCAACGCAAACCCGATAATCACCCCGGCAATACCAAAGCCCGCCAACAATGGGCCAAGTTCAAAACCTAACTGTGACAAGGCGATCAGCAGTCCAAGTGTCATCACCACCTTACCGGATAACCCGGTAAAGAAGTCTTGCAGTAACATGCTGAAGTTTAGTTTGGAAGTGCCGACCGCTTTGCGTACCAAGCGTTCGGCTAATCGTGCCAATAAGTGGGCGCAGAAAAGAATTAAAAGGAAAATTAGCAGCTTAAACGCAATTCCTGGGCCGCCATCGATAAGTTTGGATTCTGCGGTTTCCAACCAGTGTTGAAACAGATTGGAAATAAAGCCGACGTTGAGTACATCCTGAGTGATGTTGCCTGAAACAGAGAACAGGGTTTGTTTTAGTTCTGCAGTATCGGCATCGAGTTCGTCTAGCATGGCGATATCGCTTCTGAGCCCGTCACTGTTGTTATTCAGCCGTTCCTTGAGCTGGGCCAATGCGGCCTTCTGCTCATTACTGGCATCGGCGCCGGCAACACTGATTTCGTTATTTTGTTGCGTGATCTGCTGTTGGTTGTAGCTGATGAGGCTTTGTAGGCGCTGCGCACGCGTTAGCAGCTGTTGCTTAAGTTGTTCCCGAGACTTGCTGGTATCGGCGCCAAGGCTTTGTTCCCATTGCAACAGTTCCAGCTGATCGCGGAATATTGCATCCTTTTCAAGTCCCCGGCGGCTTATTGCTAACATCAGCTTGGCATCATTGCCCTGACCAAGTTGCTGCGCTATCGCCGCAAGCTCTTTGTCAAAATAACGGTCAAACGCTTGTAACTGCTTTTGTTGTTGATCAATCAGCGGCAACAGCTGTGCTGTGGAGGCATTATCCTCATCCATCAGTGACTTAAGTTCATCTCGCAAGGCTTGTGTTTGCTGTTTGATGTGATACTCGGTGACCGCTTTCAATTCACCTTTTGCCTGTTGCAATTCCTGGATACTTTGGCTCAAGCCCTGTTGCAGCTGCTGTAGCGTCTGGAGTTCATGCGCCTCCTCGCTCAATGCTGGCACTGCCACCATCAGTGCAGCAGCTAGAATGAATTGTCTTAACATGGGCTCTCCACTTGCATTTTATGACGTTCGTTTAATGCAGCATAAAGCAGGATGAAGGCAGACGTAAGGAAATTGTTATGTTAAATCAGTGGGGTGACAAAGTTGATGGTGTGGCTGTGCTTCTTTGTTAGAATAAGCGCCCCTTGGTAAAAGAAAAGGTAAGTCGTGATCTGTTCACATTGCGGAAAGAGTATTCTTCTAGACCATATCACACAGCGCGGTAACGGCCTTAGCGCCGAAATCCAGTGTCCACATTGTCAGGTATGGCTCGGTCGTACCCCATGGGTGCTGAAGCTAAAAATGCTGAGTTTTTATCTGCTGCTGATCTCCGGTGTTGTCGTTTGGTGGTGGCCCCAGACCCGGCATCTGGGTATTCCAGTGGTCATTCTGGCCATGATTACCTTGTTAGTGACTCACCTAATGGATCAACTGAAAGTAACCGAGATGCCACCGAAGCCTGATGATAGTGAACAACGACATAAATATCGCTGATCAGTTAACAACTCGTTCCTGTGATTCGAGAGAATGTTCCACGTAATAAATACCGCCAAATACCACGCCGAAAAACAGAATGGCAAACAGGATAATTCCTAGGTTATTACGGATAAATGCCAGCATAATCAAGTCCTCTGATACAGTCATTAAACCCGGAAAAAGTCTATCGATGACGGCTTAAGTTGAACTTAAGCCTATCTGAAGTTGCATAGGGTGAGTGTACTTCAGCGCTTAAGCCATGGCGTGACTCTTCAGGCTGCTGTCCACCTTACGCTGCATTCAATGCGGGTTCCAATATTTATTTTAGTATTTCATAAATTAGGCCCCAAAGAGCTGGTTTGAACCGCGCGTTGAGAGTTCTCGGCTTGATGGTATACTGGCGCCCCTTCCTGTGAGGAGCGAGATAGTGCTGTTAATCTTCAGAAGCTTGCTGTTGGTGTTACTGCTGGTATTGCTGTTCTGTTTTAGTGTCGTGCTATGTGTATTGCGTCCCTTACACCGGGACAATGTCTATGTATTAGCACGCTGTTTCGCCGCAGTCACTCCGCTGCTGGGCATTCGGCTTGTCATCAGACACGTTGAACGTAACCAGTTTCAGCCCTGTATTTTTCTGGCGAATCATCAGAATAGCTATGATCTGTTTACTCTGGCGAATGTCGTTCCCAAAGGAACTGTATCGCTGGGTAAGAAGAGCCTGCTGTGGATCCCCTTATTTGGCATTATCTATTGGTTGTCAGGTAACTTACTGATCGATCGTAAGAATCGCTCACGGGCAATGGCAACCCTGAAAAAAGCAGCCCATAAGATTAAGCAGAAAAAACTCTCACTGTGGGTGTTCCCGGAAGGGACTCGCAGTCGTGGTCGTGGGTTATTGCCGTTTAAGATGGGGGCGTTTCATACCGCAGTGGCAACCGGAGTTCCAATTGTGCCAATCATCGCATCAAGTCAGAACCATATTCGTCTTGGTCAACGTAATAACGGAGTGGTGATTATCGAACTGCTGGAACCGATTGCTACCGAGGGGATCGGCTCCGGGCAGATCCGCGAATTTGCGGCTGACGTGCATCAGCGCATGGCGAGTAAACTGGCGCAATTAAATGCAGAAGCAGCACAAATGATGGCTGCTGATCTTAATCATCCTGAAGTATAATCAGCGGCATTGCGCCAACTGGAGATAATTATGAGTATTCAACAACAACTGCAAGCCCAGAAGCAGGAAAACCGCGATATTGTAGAGTCGTTGCTGGATGACGGTTCTGACGCTGATGCCGAGTACACCATTGAGCATCATTTCTCTTCCAGTGATTTTGATCGTCTGGAAAAGGCTGCGGTAGATGCGTTTAAATTAGGTTTTGAAGTCAACGATGCTGAAGAAGTTGAGTTAGACGATGGTGATGTGCTGTTTTGCTTTGATGCAATTGCCTACCATTCTCTTGATGTCGCGCTGCTGGATCAGGCTTGTGAACAACTGTTGGCATTGGCGGCCAAGCACAAGGTTGATTATGACGGTTGGGGCACCTATTTCATGGGTGACGAAGAGCTAGAAGACGACGAAGCTGATGATGAAGAACCGCAGGATTGGCGTCACTAAGCTGTTAGGGTCATTCAAATAAAAACACCGGGCATTGCCCGGTGTTTTTATTTGACGATCGCCGCTCAGTTATCTCGGGAAGTCTTTTCACCCATGATAACGGGGATGTCCATGGTTTTGCCGTCGCGGATAATCTGCACATCCACTTTGGTCCCCGGTTTGGTTTCGGCAATGCGATCCATCATCATTTCAACACCGGTGACATCTTCATTCTGATACTTGATGATGACATCACGTGGTTTCAGACCTGCTTTCGCTGCCGGACCGCCAGCATCCAGATTGGTCACGAAGATCCCTTTAAGATCGGGCAGATTTAGGATCTGAGCGATAACTTGATTGACGGGTTCACCGGAAATACCCAGTGCGCCTCGGATTACCCGGCCGTCTTTGATCAATTTGCCCATCACTTTATAGGCCAGCTCAATAGGAATGGCGAAGTTAATGCCATGACCTGCTTTGTCATCGTTGGTGAGTTGATAGGCCGCAGTATTAATACCGATCAGACTGCCGGTGGTGTCTATCAAGGCCCCGCCCGAGTTACCGGCGTTAATGGCAGCGTCTGTCTGCAGAAAATCGAGATAACGGCTGCTTAAACCACTGCGGCCCGTTGCACTGATGATCCCTTGCGTAATAGTCTGCCCGAGGTTATAGGGGTTGCCGATAGCGAGCACCACGTCACCGACTCTGGGGGAATGCTTGAGGTTGATCGGCACCACGGGCAGATTTTCTCCCTCAATTTTGAGTACTGCGAGGTCGGTTTCTGGGTCCATACCGACAACATCTGCACTGAATTTGCGGCCATCTTGTACGGCAACCACAATTTCATCGGCTTTGTTAATCACATGGTAGTTGGTGATGATGTAGCCTTCTTTGCTCATTATCACCCCTGAGCCTAATCCCTGTAGCTTGCTGGAATTTAACGGCTGATCCTGGTTAACGCTGAGGCTGTAAATGTTAACTACTGCTGGGGCGGCTTTGCGCACTGCCGAAGCAAAGGATAATTCACTACTGCCGTTACCAAACTGCAGTAATCCGCCATTCTGATTGCCGGTAAAGTGGGTAAACAGGATAAACACAGCAGCCATTACCAGGCCGAACGCGACGGCTTTAGCTAGGTAAATCAGTGATGATTTAAACATTATTGTTGGCGGTCCGTGTTGGCGTTAAATGGAAAAATTTCGAGTCAGATTAACATGTTTTGTAAAGTATCGCTCACATAATAGTGTCAGACGCAGTAAAGCTGTGGACCGGATAAAAAAATGGAGTCGCAAGCGCGACTCCATCATTTATCCAGCGATCACTTAACCACGCAGCACCAAGTATAGCAAGCTGTTACCACGACGGATCTTCAGTGCAACGCCGCCATTATTCTGATCTTTCAGCGCTTCTTTTAGCTGCTTCAGATTATCGATACGTGTGCGGTTTACGCCGATGATGACATCATCTTTCTGTAGTCCACTCATCGCGGCCGGCGAGCCTTGGGCAATCGCGGTAATGGCCACCCCCTTATCGCCATTTTCAAGGGTTGCGCCTTCCAACATCGGATGCACATCGCCAGCGGAGGCTTCTTTCATTTCGCCGGCATCACCCAGCGTTACCTTAACTGTCTTGGTGTCACCATCGCGGATGATACCAAGTTGCACCTGAGTACCCGCGCCCATGGTGCCAATCTTGGCTCGCAGTTCCTGGAAGGTCTTCACTGGACGACCGTCAAGGCTGACTATCACGTCACCGGCTTTGATACCGGCTTTAGCTGCCGGGCTATCGGCGACAACTTCGTTAACAAAGCCACCATGTTGTGACTTCAGACCAAAGCCTTCGGCTAATTTACTATCCAGATCACGACCCATGACCCCGAGAACCCCACGGCGTACCTCACCATGTTCGATAATCTGATTCACTAGGTTGTGTACCATGTTTGCCGGAATCGCAAACCCAATCCCGACGTTGCCGCCATTCGGTCCCACAATCGCGGTGTTAATCCCAATCAGCTCACCCTTAAGGTTTACCAATGCGCCGCCAGAGTTACCGCTGTTGATCGCCGCATCGGTCTGGATGAAGTTTTCCAGCATTTCGATCCCCAGACCGCTGCGGCCAAGGGCACTGACGATACCGGAGGTTACGGTTTGTCCCAGACCAAAGGGGTTGCCAATAGCTACCGCAAAGTCACCAACACGCAGCGCATCTGAATCAGCAGTTTTGATGGCGGTCAGGTCATCTGCTTTAATCTGCAATAACGCTACATCTGATTCTTTATCAGTGCCCAGCAGTTTGGCGGTGAATTCACGACCGTCATGCAGCCCGACCTTGATTTCATCAGCACCATCAACCACATGGTTGTTGGTCACAATATAACCTTTGTCTGCGTCAATGATCACTCCGGAACCCAGACCGCGGAAGGGCTGTTCCTGAACTTGTTCCTGTGGTGCATTAGGACCGAAGAAATAGCGGAAAATATCCGGTACTCGTTGGCGCGATACATGGGTGCCGGAAACTGCAACTGATACGACTGCGGGAGTGACTTTCTCCAGCATCGGGGCCAGGCTCGGCACATTCTGACCATCAACCGCCTGAGGGATTGATGCCTGAGAGACTACAGGTGTTAGCATCAGGCTTGCCCCCAACAGGGCGGCGGAAATCAGTGATAATTTGGTTTTCATCTATTTATTGCTCCTCATCCGGAATCAGTCAGATGTTTTGCTCTGCCATATGGCGGCGAATTCGTTAAAAAAGCTCAGTGAGCTATCTGTACTTAATCCGACTGACTGCTGTTTTGAAAAGTTCGAGTCATTAACAAAGATTAATTATATCAAGGCGATTTTTATTGGGGGTTTTCATAAAAAAATCCATTAAAACAATAGACTAAACCCATGATGTCAGAGGCCATCTGTACCGGGTTCGCGTTGACGTGTTAACATTTGCCCTATTTTTTACCGGCTATGTTTTTCACATAGGGCATAAAGAGAAGATTTCAAGTGTCACAAATAACGCCGTGGGAACATTATCAACAAGATCTTACTCGCGAAGATTTTAGCTATGATGCCGCTCAAGAAAGAGCCGTGAGAGCGTTACAACGGGTCTATGATTTGCTGCAAAAGCCAGCAAAAAGAGGGTGGCGACGTTGGATTGGCCGAGGCAAACCGCAGCCGGTGCAAGGATTATATCTCTGGGGCGGAGTTGGCCGGGGTAAGACGTATCTGATGGATATTTTCTTTGAGTCGCTGCCGGATGATCGCAAACTGCGCGCCCATTTTCATCATTTTATGGCAAGAGTGCATCAGGATTTAGGCGGTTTAAAAGGGACTCGTGATCCATTGCTGGTCATTGCTGAACGCATGGCAAAACAGTATCGGGTGATCTGCTTTGATGAGTTCTTCGTCTCGGACATTACTGATGCGATGCTCCTCGGTACACTTTTTACGGCGCTGTTTGAAAAGGGCATGGTATTAGTCGCAACTTCCAACATTATCCCAGATGAGCTTTATAAAAACGGATTGCAGCGAGCCCGTTTCTTGCCAGCCATTGCGCAAATCAAGCAGCATTGTCAGGTGCTCAATGTGGATTCTGGCATTGATTACCGGTTGCGCACGCTGGAACAGGCAGAGATTTATCATTTTCCATTAGACCAGCAAGCTGAGCACAATTTGCGGTCCTATTTCAGTCAGTTGACCGATGGCACAGAAATCACTGCGGCACCACTGGATGTGGAAGGGCGGCATATTCCCGTGCAGCTGCGTAGCCAAGGCGTATTGCTGGCAGATTTTAGAGCGCTTTGCGACGGCCCCAGAAGTCAGCGGGATTATATGGTGTTGGCGCATCAGTTTCATACTGTATTAGTTCGCGGGGTCGAACAGATGGGCGCACAACAGACTGGCGATGATATAGCCCGTCGCTTTCTGGCGTTGGTGGATGAGTTTTATGAAAGACGCGTTAAACTGATCATTTCTGCAGCAGTTCCCTTGTCGCAAATCTATACTCAAGGACAGTTGACCTTTGAATTTCGCCGTTGTCGTTCAAGACTGGTAGAGATGCAGTCCAAAGAGTACTTGTTGCTGGAACATCACCCCTGATTTTAAGTGTAAAAAATATTGGGTTGGCTGTAAAAAGCAGATGATTTTTAGTTCAGCTTTGTCTATAATCCTGCGCCTGCCCACGTTACTCCGTCCTTTGTTGGGCGGTTAAAACCAATGACATGCTCGAAGGGGCATAGAAACGGTATATAGTGTTGTCTGCATCCGCGGCAACATGTGACAGAATTTAACTTTGGGTTTTTGTAATAATGAAGACTTTTACTGCCAAGCCAGAAACTGTAGCTCGCGACTGGTATGTTGTTGATGCCGAAGGTAAGACTTTGGGCCGTATCGCCACTGAAATCGCATTGCGTCTCCGTGGTAAACACAAGCCTGAATATACTCCTCATGTTGATACTGGTGATTACATCATCGTGATCAATGCTGAGAAAGTGACCGTTACCGGTAATAAAGCTTTGGGCAAGACATACTACTCCCATTCCGGCTTCCCGGGCGGCATTAAGCAGATCAGCTTTGAGAAGCTGCAAGCTCATAAGCCAGAAATGATCATCGAGAAAGCAGTTAAAGGTATGCTGCCAAAAGGCCCTCTGGGTCGTGCCATGTTCCGTAAACTGAAAGTTTACGCTGGCGCAGAGCATAACCACGCTGCACAACAACCTCAAGTTCTTGATATCTAAACGGGATTAAGCAAATGGCTGCAACTCAGTACTACGGCACTGGCCGTCGCAAAACTTCAACTGCCCGCGTATTTGCCAAAGCAGGCAGTGGTAATATCGTAGTAAACAAGCGTCCTCTGGATGTTTATTTTGGTCGTGAAACTGCCCGCATGGTAGTTCGTCAGCCTCTCGAGCTGGTAGAAATGACTGATAAACTGGACCTGTATGTAACCGTTAAAGGCGGTGGCATCACTGGTCAAGCTGGCGCTATCCGTCACGGTATTACCCGTGCGCTGATGGAACTGGACGAAACTCTGCGTCCTACTTTACGTGCTGCTGGCTTCGTTACCCGCGATGCTCGTCAGGTTGAACGTAAGAAAGTGGGTCTGCGTAAAGCACGTCGTAAACCACAGTTCTCTAAGCGTTAATATCGCTTTATGTGTTCGCAAAAACCCGGCAGTTATGCCGGGTTTTTTTATGGCAAAATAACAGCTGTCTCAGACGAGAGGAACCTATTATGGGGTGGCAACTTTGGCTAACGGCCTTGGGCATTGTACTGGTGTTGGAAGGTCTCGGCCCACTATTGTTTCCCAACCGTTGGCGCAGTTATCTGCAGCAAATCGCGGCAATGCCAGCGACTAGCATGCAGCGACTGGGCGCGGCTTTGGTACTGGTCGGAGCGGCAATATTGATTATTTTTTCGTAAACACTTGCACCTCGGCGGCGAAAATCTGTTAGAATCCTGTTTTAACCGCAACCTTGCAGCAAACAATGGGCAAAAACGTAGTTGTTCTCGGCACTCAATGGGGTGACGAGGGAAAAGGTAAGATTGTCGACCTTCTGACAGAACAGGCAAAATACGTGGTTCGGTATCAGGGTGGCCATAACGCTGGTCATACACTGGTCATCGATGGTGAAAAAACCGTTCTTCATCTGATCCCATCTGGTATTCTCCGTGATAACGTCAAGTGCGTCATCGCCAATGGTGTTGTGTTATCACCAGAAGCGCTGATGACTGAGATCAAGATGCTGAAGGATAAAGGCGTTCCTGTTGAAGAACGTCTGTTGTTGTCTGAAGCATGTCCGCTGATCCTGCCATTCCATTGCGCACTCGATGTTGCTCGCGAAAAAGCGCGCGGCAATAAAGCTATCGGCACTACTGGTCGTGGTATTGGCCCAGCTTATGAAGACAAGATCTCCCGTCGTGGCTTGCGTTTAGGTGATTTATTCAATCCTAAGCAGTTTGCCGAAAAGCTAAAAGAGGTCATGGAATATCATAACTTCACCCTCACTGAATATTACAAGTGTGAGCCAGTGGATTATGAGAAAACCTTAGAAGACTCATTAGCTCTGGCTGATTACCTCAAGAGTATGTGTGTTGATGTCACTGAGTTACTCGACAGTGCACGTAAGAATGGTGACTCCATACTATTCGAAGGTGCTCAAGGCACCATGCTGGATATCGACCACGGTACCTATCCGTTCGTAACATCATCCAACACTACTGCAGGTGGCGTTGCTACTGGTAGTGGTTTAGGCCCACGTTACATTGATTATGTCTTGGGCATTATCAAAGCATATTCTACTCGTGTGGGTGGTGGTCCATTCCCAACTGAATTAACTTGTGAAATTGGTGAACATCTTTCTACCAAGGGACATGAGTTTGGTGCGACTACTGGCCGTAGACGTCGTCCAGGATGGTTGGATGCTGTTGCCATGCGCCGTGCAATTCAGATCAACAGTTTGAGTGGCCTGTGCTTGACCAAGCTTGACGTGTTAGATGGTCTTGAAGAAGTGAAAATCTGCGTCGGCTACCAACTGCCAGATGGCACTGTTAGCAAGGTGACTCCTTTAGCGGCAGAAGGCTATGAGCAGGTGACACCGGTATATGAAACTCTTCCTGGTTGGAGTGAGAACACGTTCGGTGCAACTTCTTTGGAACAGCTGCCTCAAGCAGCGATTAACTATGTTAAGCGCATCGAGGAGCTGTTAGAAACGCCGGTGGATATTATTTCTACTGGGCCAGATCGCAACGAAACGATGATTCTGGTGAATCCGTTCAGCGAATAAGTTTCAGAAAAGGCCGCGTAAGCGGCCTTTTTTATAGGTAACCCTCTTCGGGAATTCCTATAGAATTGCGTTATACTGCCGATGATAAGCAATAGGTGCCCTTAGCGTTGGAAAGATTTATGTTGCGTATGGTTGTGGTGTCATTAATGCTCCTAAGTATCCCGGTGACGGCAGAGACCCGGGCTGTGGATATCTATAGTCAGGCGCAACTACTGCATATGATCCGCAATCATACTTATCTGCAGCGTATCAAGGCCGACAAGTGCCAGATCGTTCAAGATATTGAGGCTCATGCTGATGTGCTCAAAGAACCCGTGTATCAGTATTTATGGGGCGAGATGCTGAATTATGGCGTGTGTGTCAAAGCTGATCCTGCGCACGGTATGCAATTGCTGCGCAACGCCGCAGAGCAGGGCAGTGCTGAGGCAATGGTACGCATAGCACAATATTATTCTGAAGGAAAATTCCTGATCCAGGATAAGCAACGTGCGGTGCAATATGTTTATTCAGCGGCTGCCAACGGTGATCTTCCTGCACAAATGATGTTAGTGGAATTATTTGGCGAAGGTTACGGTAGTCCACGAGATTATTTGATGGCCTATCATTGGTTGTATAACCAGACGTTTAATGATAGCGCCACCCAAAAACGGGCCAGTGAATTACTGGCTAAACTGGCAACCAAGATGCCTGCCAGTCAAGTAGAACAAGCAAGAAAAACCACCATACACAGGTAAGTTGTAGTGGTTAATGAATAGATGGAAATTGAATGATTAAAGATCCTCATTTTGAGAGAGAACAAGAGAAGTACAACAATCCCATTCCCAGTCGGGAATATATACTCGAATACCTAAAAAGCCAGCCCTCTCCTTTAAATCGCGATCGAATCGCGGAAGCGTTAGATATCCACGACGAAGAACAACAGGAAGCTTTGCGTCGCCGTCTTCGCGCCATGGAGCGTGATGGGCAGCTCGTATTTACCCGTGGCCAATGCTACGGCCTGCCTGAACGTATGGATCTGATTGCGGGAACCATTATTGGTCATAAAGATGGCTACGGTTTCTTTCACCCTGATGAAGGCGGTGAAGACTTCTATATTCACCATGGCGATATGCTCAAATATTTCCACGGTGATCGGGTATTGGCGCAAAAAGCCATTGGGCGTGGCCGCACCGAAGCTCGTATTGTGCGTTTGCTGGAAGAGCGAACAGCACCATTGGTTGGGCGTTTTCATCTGGACTGTGGCATGGGCTTCGTTATCGCTGATGACAAGCGTGTCACCCAGGAAATTCTTATTGATAATGCCGATCGTAATGGCGCGCGTGAAAATGATGTCGTTGTCGTTGAATTAACCCGACGTCCAGGGCGCTATGTAAAAGCGGCAGGCAAGATTACCGAAGTATTGGGCAAAGATATGGCGCCGGGCATGGAGATTGAAATTGCCCTGCGAAATTATGATTTACCCCACACCTGGTCGGTCGCGATTGAAAAGCGGTTGCGGAAAATCCCTGATGAAGTGCTAGAGACTGATAAAGAAGGGCGTATCGACCTGCGGCAGTTACCGTTAGTGACAATAGATGGTGAAGATGCCCGTGACTTTGACGATGCCGTATACGCTGAACGCAAACGTGGCGGGGGTTGGCGTCTGTGGGTAGCTATCGCTGATGTCAGTTACTATGTGCGGACTGAGTCAGTGCTCGATATTGAGGCTCGTGCTCGCGGAAATTCCGTGTATTTCCCTTCTCAGGTGATCCCGATGTTGCCTGAAAAGCTCTCTAACGGATTGTGTTCGTTAAATCCTGGTGTTGACCGTTTATGTATGGTGGCGGAGATGACTATCGCCGCGACGGGGCGATTGTCTGGTTACAAATTTTATCCGGCAGTGATGCATTCTCACGCGCGGTTTACCTACACCATAGTGGCCGACATGTTGGAGAGTGGAAACGTTCCTGAGCAGTATCAGGATCTCTATCCGCATCTGCAGGTATTACAAGAGCTTTATCGGACACTGGATGAGCAACGACAGGCGCGTGGTGCGATTGGCTTTGAAACTGAAGAGACTCAGTTCATCTTTAACGCACAACGTAAGATAGACCGCATTGTGCCTCGCGTTCGTAACGAAGCTCATAAAATCATTGAAGAATGTATGATTATGGCGAACGTTGCAGCCGCCAAATTTGTGAAAAAGCATAAAGGTCATACGCTATACCGTGTGCACGAAGCACCATCAGAACAAAAGCTGACGCAATTTAAAGAGTTTCTTGCTGAACGTGGTTTGAAACTAAATGGTGGATTAGAACCACAACCCGCAGATTATCAGGCATTAATGGAGCAAGTGCGGGAACGGCCAGATGCACAATTGATCCAAGTGATGTTACTACGCTCTATGCGTCAGGCGATTTATACGCCTGATAATGACGGTCATTTTGGTTTGGCATTAGAAGAGTACGCTCACTTTACCTCGCCAATTCGGCGTTACCCTGATTTGGTATTGCATCGGGTTATTCGCTACCTGTTGGCAACATCAGCTGCGGATGTTCAGGATAAATGGACGCCGGATGGTGGTTACAATTATCAACTGGAAGAGCTGGATTTACTCGGTGAGGAATGCTCCAATACCGAGCGCCGTGCTGATGAAGCAACGCGAGATGTTGCCGATTGGCTGAAGTGCGAATTCATGCAGGATCATGTCGGCGACGTATTTGAAGCGGTAGTGGCTTCAGTGACCAGTTTTGGCTTGTTCGTGCGACTGAAAGATCTGTTTATTGATGGTCTGGTGCATATTTCCACGTTGGGCAGTGACTATTATCAATACGACCCGCTACGGCAACGTTTGATCGGCGAGCACACAGGTAAGAGTTATCAGATAGGTGACCCGGTAACTGTGAAAGTAGCGTCGGTTAATCTGGATGATCGCCAGATCGAATTATTGATGGTTGATGATATGGGTCAACGCAGTCGTGGTCGCAATCGTAGCGGCAAACGACCGATGACCGCCAGGGAACGGGTGAATATAGAGGGCGCTAAACTCACAGCCAATAAGGGACGAAGTCGCAACAGCAAGGACAAGAGTAAAAAAGTATCTGCGGCAAAATCAGCACCTAAATCAGCAGTAAAGTCCGATAAAAGCAAAGCCGTAAAACGGCCGAAGAGAAAGAAATAAATTGATGAAAAAACCAGAAATGGTGTTTGGCATCCATGCCGTTACCTCATTATTTGAAAATGCTCCGGAACGTATTCTGGAGATGTGGTTGCTTAGCGGTCGTCAAGACGAGCGTATTCAGCCGTTATTGGCACTTGCAGAAAGTGTCGGTATTAAGCCGCAACAGGCAAACCGTAAAACACTGGATGACAAGGCCGAGAGTACCCAGCATCAAGGGGTAGTGGTTCGTGTTAGGCCTGCCAAGATCCTCACCGAGAATGACCTAGAGGATTTGTTGGATAAGACGGATATACCATTTTTACTTATTCTTGATGGAGTGACAGATCCACATAATTTGGGCGCCTGTTTGCGCAATGCCGATGCTGCCGGCGTACATGGCGTGATTGTGCCGAAAGATAACTCGGCGGGATTAACGCCAACGGTCAGTAAGGTAGCTTGTGGCGCAGCAGAGACCGTACCCTTGTATCAGGTGACCAATCTGGCACGTACCATGACGCAATTGCAGGAACGCGGCGTGTGGATTGTGGGTACGGCTGGCGAAGCTGATGGTACTTTGTATCAGGCAAACCTGCGTGGACCATTAGCGATTGCGATGGGCGCAGAGGGTAAAGGATTACGCCGTTTAAGCCGCGAACATTGTGATTCCTTAATTTCCATTCCCATGGCGGGTAGTGTATCGAGCCTAAATGTGTCAGTGGCAACGGGTGTGTGCCTGTTTGAAGCGGTGAGACAGCGCCAAAGCTAAAGGTAACGCTGTAGTGAAAAGGGATGGCCTTGCCATCCCCTTGCCATTATTGGAAGGTGTACAGCAGGTTAAAGGTGGTAATGGTATCGGTCTGTTTACTACCTTCTGGCACGATTTCAGTGTACTTAACGTAAAAACCGACTTTAAAGGCCCAGTCCTGAAATAGGGTATTTTTATAGCCCATATCCAGCGTCACTGTATTATTGTTTTCACCAACTTCCGCCGTTAAGTCGGCATTGAAGGTGGTGTATTCGTGAATTTTTTGCTCGAATTTAGCGGCGGTACGCAGGATCACATCTGTTTCAGAAGACGGATTTGGTTCGTCTTCAGTTGCAATGGGCAGGTTGTAACGGTAACCAGGGCCAACTTCCAAACTCAGTTTAGTCCGTCCGGTACTGACGGCATCAAAACCGTAACCACTGGATATGGTATAAATATCGGTATAACTGCCAAACTTGTCCCAGACAAATTCGCCTCGACCAAAGACATATCCACTTTTTAACTTAAAGTTTGATTGCATCTGTAGGTCGTACTTCTCAGAGGTAGTACTTTCGGAATCGGCAGCATAATAAGCTTTGAAAGTGCCTTCCTGAGTTGTCTTTGCTGTGTCATACACCATTTTGGTGCGGCCGTTGAAACTGGTAGAGTCCGTATTACCTGTATTTAACTGAAAACCGGCTTCGACTTCGGCGGTAAACTTATTAGTAGGTTCATGATAATCCGGCGGAACCAGAGCCCAGGTTGGCGATGACAAAAGTGTAGAAAATGCGAGTATGGAAAATCTTGTCATTGTATTGGGAGTCTTAATGCTGTTACTGCTTAAAATCAGCGTCACATAATAACCTTGAACTGTCTATAGGCAAAGTTATTGCTTGAGTTTGCCCTTCCCTTTATGTACTATTTCGCGCCTAAATCAGTCACTTTATTTTCGTTCCTTGCCTCGTAGGGGTTTGACTGAGCCACAAAAGAGGCTAAATAACCGTAAGGAGCAATAAATGCGTCATTACGAAATCGTATTTTTAGTTCACCCCGATCAGAGTGAACAGGTTCCTGGCATGATCGAACGCTACACCGGTACTATCACTGCTGTAGGCGGTAAGATCCATCGCTTGGAAGACTGGGGTCGTCGCCAACTGGCATATCCTATTCAGGACCTGCACAAAGCCCACTACGTACTGTTGAACGTAGAGACTACTGCCGAGTCTATCGAAGAACTGGAAACTGCTTTCCGTTTCAACGACGCTGTTCTGCGTAGCCTGGTTATGCGCACTAAAGCTGCCATCACCGAAGTTTCTCCAATGGCCAAAGCAAAAGATGAACGTGACTCACGTCGCGCAGCCAACAGCGACAGAGCTGTTGACGAAGATTCTGCTGAGCTGGATGAAGAAAACGCTGAAGAGATCGCTGAGTAAGTTTTTCTGTGACCACCAACCATCTGGAATTATCCGGAAAGATCATACGTTGTCGGCATTTTAGAAGTCCTGCAGGTATTGAACATACGGTGATTCAGTTGGAGCACAAGTCACAACGTTTTGAAGCCGAATTGCCGAGAAACGTCTACTGTCTGCTCCAAGTGGTAATGAGTGGTGAACGCTTTAATAGCGTAACAGAAAAGCTGAAAGCGGGTGTGGATGTCCAGGTCAGCGGCTTTCTGACTCTACAACAGAGTCGCAATGGCCAAAGTCGACTGGTATTACACGCCGAAAATGTCGAATTGAAAATTTAGGAGACTGTCAAAATGGCACGTTATTTCCGTCGTCGTAAATTCTGCCGTTTCACTGCTGAAGGTGTTACGGAGATCGATTACAAAGATATCGCTACGCTGAAAAACTACATCACCGAAAGCGGTAAAATTGTTCCTAGCCGTATTACCGGCACTAGCGCTAAGTATCAGCGTCAGTTGGCTCGTGCTATCAAGCGCGCTCGTTATCTGTCTCTGCTGCCTTACACAGATCTGCATCAGTAAGCTGGCATTGATCCAAATCGAATTGAGAGGAATTGATAATGAACGTTATTCTGCTTGATAAAATTGCCAATCTGGGCAATCTGGGTGACCAGGTTTCTGTAAAAGCTGGTTATGCTCGTAACTATTTGCTGCCTCAGGGTAAAGCAGTTGTTGCGAACGATGAAAACGTCAAAGTTTTCGAAACTCGCCGTGCTGAACTGGAAGCTAAAGTAGCTGCTGAGTTAGGTGCTGCCAATGCTCGCGCTGAGAAAATTGCTGCACTGGAAGCTGTAGTTATCGCTTCTAAAGCTGGTGATGAAGGCAAACTGTTCGGTTCTGTTGGTACCCGTGACATCGCTGATGCCGTGACTGCCGCAGGCGTTGAACTGGCTAAATCTGAAGTGCGTCTGCCACTGGGTGCTCTGCGCACCACTGGTGACTTCGAAGTTGAAGTTCAGTTGCACTCTGAAGTAAAAGCAGTAGTTAAAGTTTCAGTTGTTGCTGAAGCTTAATAAGCTTTTTACTTAAAAAACACCGCCTTATGGCGGTGTTTTTTTATCCGTTTTAAACCACCACGAATGGTGGTGGTGCTCATTCGTGTTGGGCTTTGACCGTAGAATGCTCCTGCTAAATACTGTCTCAGTTTGTTACCAGCAAATCAAGGAGCGGAGCTCGTTCAATACATCCCATGACAGTTCTTTGCGCATGAAGGAACCACCAACACGAGCAATCAGAGATACTTAAAGATAAAGCGGCAAGTCATTGGGTGGGTTAGAATTTGTCTTCTTATAAAATCAGGTAAAAAAGCCACCGTCTTCTGAAGGTGGCTTTTTGATCAATGCAAAGTTGTATTAGAAACGAGCAGAAATAGAAAACTCTACGTATCTAGGTGTCTGCCAATCATAGGCTGCGCCGTAATACTGGTTCTTAGTCCCTTCTGCTCGGTAACCTTCATAGTGTTCGTCTTGAGATACAACTTCTTGAATATCCAGAACGTTATACACTTTAACGGAGGCAACCATATCAACATCACTGATGTTGAACTTGTAGTTTGCAGACAAGTCCACTCGGAAGTTCCAAGGTGTGCGTCCTACCGTTCCGCGGGTGACTTGGTTATAGATCTTCTCATCTTGCTCACAAGTACCATCGCCATTAGTATCTGGACATTGACCAGTATACAGATAGAAGGTATCACCATAACTACCATACAGGTGTGGGTCGTTAGAGGGGTAACCTTGACCGAATGCGCTCAGAGGACGGCCACTAGACAACACACTATTGAAACCAATGCTTAGATCGTCAGTCAGATCATAGGTGCCGAACAGTTTGAACACATGCCGACGGTCGTTAGCCTGATAACCATATGCACCATCCATCAGTGCTGGGAAGTCAAAGTCCTGAGTAATGCCAGGATCAGCCTGACCAATATCAGATTTAACCGCACCTTCGAAGTTACCTTCACTCTTACTCCAAGTGTAAGTAAATGTCAGATGCATATCATCGTTGTTGTACTGAACTTCAGTTTCAATGGCTTTGTAGGTGTTCTTGGCTTTAGGTAAGCCAATTTCTTCAGCAGTATAAGTGCGACGGCTACCTGGATCCGGGACTGAGTCGAAGTCGTTATCTAACTGCCATGTTGCAGTTTCTCCCGGGTTCAACAGAGTACAAGTGGCCTGAGAAGCCAAGTCTCCACAATAGTCGTCAAGTGCTGATACTACTTTACGATAAATACCTTTAACTGATGCTGTTGTAGTATCAGTCAATTGCTGTTGGTACCCAAGAATATATTCATCTTTGGCAAACGGCTCTGCTTCTTCACTCTGGAATGCTTCCTGAATGGTTGGGTTAGGCACACTGTTTACCACAGTAGAGTTGCTGCCGTTAATAGGCGTTAAACCGGTTGGGGCGCCAGTACTGTCGTGTCCAGTGAAGGTGTAATAAGTTGTACTATCACTAATACCTGAAGCTGCACGATAGTTAGTATTGTTAGGTACTGGCAGATAGTAACGGCCATAAGTACCAAACAATTTTGAAGCACCATCACCTAAGATATCCCAAGTGAAGCCTAAGCGTGGGGCAATATCAGTATCAAAAGAAGAGAATACCAAGCCAGTTACACCGGAGTTCTCAAACTTATCTTTGCGGGCCCCAATCTGTAGCATCAGGGTATCGGTGATCTGCCAGTTATCTTCCACATAATAAGCAGTTAGATCTGAGGAGAATGAACCACCGCCAGCAAAAATACGATCCTGAACGATGTCCAGATCTGCTCCGGTATCATTCATATAGATAGGACCATCGTTACCCTGAATAGAACCGTCCGCTGCAATCGTTGAGTATGTCCAGCTATGGCCGGTAATAGGCGCAGAAGTATGCATAGTATCGCGTTTCTGTTTATCATAGCCGGCCTTCAACAAGTGGTCGCCCAATACGTACTCTATATCGATGCGAGTCTGTTTGTTTTTATCAACGTTTTCACCATAGGAGCCGCCAGGACCGCAGCTAGTAATTATTTCTGAGTCAGGGACATCACGTGTATCAGATACTGTAGGACAATCAAGATTACCAGGAACGTTGGTGTAATTAGTTTTGATCTCACCGTACATTGCGGTTATCGAGAGGTCTTCAGTGATTGCGCCGTTATAAGTAATACTCTTGGCATCGCCACCGCGTTTCAGAATAGTTGTACCAAGATAATCACCTACTTCTTGGCCCTCAGCATCGTAACGGTATGTGTCAGATGTTGTATCGCTTCTGTTTGAATATGCGAATAAGCTCAAAGAGTGGTTATCAGTGATGTTCCAGTCTACCTTAGCACCCCAGAACAGGTTGTCAGAACCATCTGAGCTGCGTTTTATAAACTGAGAAACTGGATTGTATGCAAGTCTTCCAGTATAGGTTGAAAAGTCATCTTGAACATCTCGAGGGTTAATCAATGCGTAGACGAACAGTTTGTCTTTGATGATTGGACCACCAGCAGAGACTGTATATTCCTTCAGATCATATTCATCGTTACGAGTATCGCGGAAAATGGTGCCAACACCACCGCTACCACGTGAAACTTTTCCTTCGGAAGCTAATGAAGCTGGTCGCCAATGAGCCGTAGCGCCAAATTCCCATTCGTTGGTACCACTTTTGGTTACGGCATTCATGACACCACCAGTGGTTCGACCAAACTTGGCAGAATAACCACCGGTTTTCACTTGGAATTCTTTATAAAATTCAAAAGGAACAGAGCCACATCCCAACCCCTGACTGGTGTTGGTCACTTCTAAACCGTTAATGTAGCAAGAGTTTTCTGCAACTGATGAACCACCAAATGATGCGGTGTTACCAAATTTGCTATCGCCGGAAACTGTACCGGGAGCCAGCAATGCAATGGATGCAAAATCGCGGGCTACGGGCATCAAGTCGATACTGTCTTTGTTAATAGTTAAACCTGAGTCAGCATTGGTCAAATCAACGCTGTTCACTCTTGCACCTACAACAGAGAGAACTTCCATTCCCTGTGTGGCCTGAACATCAAACTTAGCGTTAGCGTTCACACCCAAAGAGACAGTTATAGTGTCTCTCGCGACAACAGTGTCTCCTTTAGAGATTGTTACTTCATATGTACCAAATGGCAGTTTGGCAAAGCGAAAGTTACCATCGGCACCAACTTCGATATTTCGGGTAAGACCAGTTTTAGGATCATGAGCTGTGGCTGTGTATTCGTTGGCTTTAGCGCCAGAAACGCTCAGTACACCGTTGATTGTCGACGTTGTGTTATCTGCAAATGCAATTCCCGAAATTCCGAATCCAAGGGTTGCAGCGATTGACACTGCAACAATCGTCTTTCTTAAATTCATCAGCTTCCTTCCTTAGGTATGTAGTTATAGTTGTTAAATATTTAATCAATTGTTAGTCATTTGTGTGCATGACTGAGCATTGATACATTTTTTTTATTTTAATGTAAATAAAATATTTAATTAACGAAGATATAACTTTACCAAAACGATACATTTGATTGTCTGTGTATACATCTATCACATAACAAAGATAAGAAGCTGTACGGATTCAGATAGTTTTATGCTTGGGGGAACTTATAGAATGGAATGGACCTCGTTCAGTAGACACCCTATGACTATTATTTGGAATGGACCTCGTTCAGTAGACACCCTATGACTATTATTTGAGCATAGGAGAACAGCCATGAGCAATCAGAGATATAGCCCCGAATTTAAAGATGAAGCAGTAAGACAGGTCATTGATCGGGGATACTCAATCAGTGAAGTTGCTGAGAATTTAGGGGTATCCCAGCACAGCCTTTATAAGTGGGTTAAAGCCTGCCGCCCATCACCCGAGCACTCAAAAGACAACGAGTTGATCGAAGCTAAAAAGGAAATCCTTCAATTACGTTCTCAACTCAAGCGTGCTGAAGAAGAAAGAGACATTTTAAAAATACCCGAGGGGCACACCGAGGCCGCAAGGTACTTTGCAAGCCAGCCAGAGTAAAGTACCAGTTCATTAACGAACATCGTCGTATGTTTCGCATTGCGGTTATGTGCCGCATACTCGGTGTTGCCAGGGCTGGCTATTACTTTTGGGTTGAACAGCCGCTGTCAGATAGAGCGCTGGAGGACCTTCGTATCCTCAAGCTAATCAGGGACTCTTATGGTGCCAGTCATGGAGTCTATGGTTATCGGCGTATCCATCTTGATCTCAGAGAACTCGGAGAAACCGTCGGTAAGAATCGCGTACTGAAGATCATGCGTCATCATGACATCAAAGCGGTACGGGGCTATAAACGGCATCGATATGGCGCAGGACGGCCTTCAATTGTGACGCCTAACTTGCTACAGCGGGAGTTTAATGTCACCACGCCAAATCAAGTGTGGGTAACCGACATTACCTATATACGCACTTGGCAGGGCTGGTTATACCTTGCCGTAGTCATGGATTTATATGCCCGGAATATCGTCGGTTGGTCGATGAAACCGACCTTGGCCCGAGAGATTGTGATTGACGCGCTCCTGATGGCTGTTTGGAAACGTAAACCCAAAGGAACGGTTATGGTACATTCGGACCAAGGCTCTCAGTATGGGAGTGACGATTGGCATCGCTTTTGTCGGACTCATGACCTCACGCCCAGTATGAGTCGCAGAGCGAACTGTTGGGACAACGCGGTAGCCGAATCATTTTTCAGCAGTTTGAAGAAAGAACGGATTAAAAAGCGCATCTATAAAACACGCGATTTAGCTCGAGCCGATATCTTTGACTATATCGAAGTGTTTTATAATCGTAAGCGTAGGCACAGTCACCTCGGCGGTATGAGCCCGGAACAATTTGAACAGCCTTATTTTGAGGCATCAGGGTGTCAATGAAATACGGGCCATTCCAGTCTAATAGTTGTATTTACAACTATTGCAGAACAAAAACACCGCCAGTTGGCGGTGTTTTAACAAGGTGGCATGGATTAGATTAGAACTTGATGCTGGCGCTGAACTCTACATAACGAGGAGTTTGATAAGCTGTGGTCGTGCCATAATTAGGATCTAACTGGCCTGGGTCACCCTGTTCATAGTACTCATACTCCCGAATAGTGGCATGAGAGTTAAATACGTTATAGACGTTTGCCTTCAAGATAACATTGACATCATCGGTGATGTCCCAGTTATAAGATGCTGATAAATCGAGACGGTATACCCAATCTGTTCGTCCAGCACTACCGCGTTGGTTCCAGGTGTAGGTTCCATCTTCATTTAACGTATAGTAGGTATCACCATAGTCAGGAATGCCGTATGGGCTACCGATACCGAATTTGTTAAGAGGACGACCAGATTCGATACTTACGTTGGCACCGACAGTCAGGTTTTCAGTCAGCTGATAAGCGCCAAAGACTTTGAGCATATGACGGCGGTCATTTGGTAGGTAACCATCGGCACCATCCATCAGTACTGGGAAGTCAAAGTCCTGAGTCAGACCAGCATCAGTTTGAGCATTATCAGACTTTACCAGACCTTCAGTATTACCATAGCTCTGAGACCAGGTATAAGTAATATTCATGGTCCAGTCATCAGCCCAAGAACGACTTAAGTTCAGGTCAATCGCATTGTAAGTACGTGTAGCTTTTGGATAGCCCAATTCATCACCAGGAATGGTGACCATTTCGTAATCACCATTGCCGGTAGTGTCAACCTTTACTGTCATGTCTTCGCCAGGGTTACCCAAGACATAAACACTTGAACTTGGGGTATAGCCGTAGGTCTTTTCAATCCAGCCATCAATGGTCATATCGTCAATGGCGCCATTCAACTTACGTTGAGTGCCTTTGATGCCCCATGACCAGTCTTCATTGATCATTGCCTGATAACCAATGATGTACTCATCCTGATACATCGGATCAAGGTTTTGGTCCACGATGGTCTCTGTATCTGGAATTTCGCCATTAGCTAACACAGAATCTCCACCTATCTTGTCTCCAAGAATGGGTGTTGGCACCATCACACCATTAATCTCCTGCATTTCAGTGCCTTCCAATACATAGTACTGGCGCACATCATATTCGTTACCTGACAGTCGTACGTTTGTGTTACTAGCCACTGGCAAATAGTAACGACCCACGTTAGCAAACAGTTTTGATTCACCGTTGCCATTGATATCCCATGAAACACCAATGCGAGGTGCAATCATATTGTCGATTTTTGCAAACGAATCACCGTTGGAGTTCATATTGTCAAATGAGTCCCAACGTAACCCCAGATTTAACGTGATATCGTCGGCAATCGTCCAAGTATCTTCGACATATAGCGCTTCGGATTTGGTCTTAAAGCTGCCGCCGACAGTGCGTTGACGTGAGCGAGCATATTGGGTTACACCAACGGGAGTTGTAGCCCCGTTAGCTAATGTAGCACCAACAGTTGGATCTCCTACATCGTAATAAACCCAATAAACCCCGTCTGGGCCGGTATAAAATTGGTCACTGACTGATTTATTGTTTTCCTGATCGTAACCAAATGTCAGTGTGTGGTTTTCGTTGATTACCCACTCGAAATCGGCCCGAAATTCTTTACGTTCATCTTCTCCGGTACTTACGAAGTAGGCGCTCGGGCTGACACAACCGTTGTAATATGAGCTAGCTTCATCGCGAACGTCGATGATCATATTACATTGATCTATAGTCTCAGAATCGGTGGTTGAAGAGAGATTGTACTTGTTAACACCATAGGTAAACTTTGCTGTGAAATCATCAGTCCACTGACCGGTATAAGTGGTTACATAGTTATCGCCACCTGTTTTGTCAATAGCATCAGAAGAACCAGATGTTTGTGTAGTTTGCTTATCCGAGTCAGAGAATGCTAAAAATTCCAGTGTATGGTTTTCAGCAATGTTCCAGTCCAGTTTTAAACCCCAGAACGGATTATCTGATTTTGCACTGGATATCAGTTCAGAATTTGTTTCGGCATAGTCCTGCTTTTTGCTATTCGGCTGATACATCGCAAAGAAGAACAATTTATCTTTAATGATCGGACCGGAAGCATAGATATTTCCTTCTTTGACTTCATTAGAGTCGTGAGAGTTATCTATATATAAGTCACCTTCGGAGTTGTAACTGTTAGGCGCATGTTCGCTTAGCGAATCGGGACGCCATCTAATGTTGCCGCCGAATTCCCAGTCGTTACTACCACGTTTTACAACGGCGTTTACTACACCACCGGTGGAGCGTCCAAACTCAGCTGAATACCCGCCAGTTTTGACTTCAAACTGATCATAAAAATCAAATGGCACATTGGAGAAACCTAGGCCATTACGGAAGTTTGTTACGTTAAGACCATTGATATAGAAGGCGTTTTCAGCAACGGATGCACCGCCAAAAGAGGCAAAGTTACCAAAGCGAGCGTCACCACGGGTGGTCCCTGGCGCTAACAACGCGACGCTGGTCACGTCTTTAGGTAGCGGTAAACGTTCAATCTCTTCTTGTCCAATAACCAACGATGATTCTGAAGAGGTTGTATCAATAGCGGCAACACGGCTACCAACTACAGATAGTCTTTCCATACCAGTTTGATTCATCACCGAGGTAACGCTAGCGTTACCGCCAATGGTGACAACTACATCATCAATAACTTTATCGTCATATCCATCTGCTGATACTGTAACGGTATAGGTTCCGATAGGGAGTCTTGGAATACGATATTTACCGCTGGCATCAGCACTGACACTACGAGTTAACCCGGTGTCTTTATTTTTGATGACAATATTGGCATTACCCAGAGGAGCATCAGCAGTGGTTATAACTGCCCCCTGAATTGAACCGTCAGTGTTACTTGCTGCAAAAACAGGAATGCTGATTGCAAACAAAGCTGATACTGAGGCGGCGACAAGGGTCCGCCTGAAAGTAGCTTTCTTCATCATTATTCTTCCTCGTGTTATTGGTTCTTATAAATTTATTGTTTAACTAGTGTTGTCAAACCGTAAAATTGTTACTTTTTAGGTCGCTGTCTAACAAATACATTTTCAATAACACGCAGAACATTTGATTAACTTTAATTAATTGATATTTATTGATAAAAATTTACGTAACTTATCATGTGATATTGGCATTTGTTACGTAATTAATTGAAATTTAATAGAATTAACGTTAAAGCGCGATGCTTGTTGTTTGTGGCTAATGTTAGCTTTTTACGCTCAAGAAATAGGGTAGAATATGCCGATTCGGTTTCTGCGTTATCGGACGATGCACGATAAGGTGCTGGTTGCTGTTCGCTCAGTTTTGGTGTGGGATAATAATGGCAATCTGGGTCGCAGGAAGAAGAAGCTGAGATTTATAACCCCAGATAATGTTGTCAACATTTTGATAATCATTGTTTTTATCAAATGGTATAGCAAATATAGATGTTATGCACAGGAGCTGTGCATAACTGTGAACTAAAGAGAAAATCGGAGATCCCCAGATTTATGCCACAGCAAAGTGCTTTCAAAGCCCGAGGTGACAAACGTAAAGAGGCGCAGGTTGATGCGCTCAAGTTGCCTCCCCACTCTATAGAAGCAGAACAATCTGTGTTGGGTGGTTTGATGCTGGAAGCGGAAGCCTGGGATAAAGTGGCCGAAGTGTTAGTGAAAGAGGATTTCTATTCTCGTTCGCACAAGCTGATTTTTAGTGCAATGCAGCGGTTGGTCGATGGTGGTCAGCCGATAGATCTAATCACAGTGTCTGAGCAACTGGAATTAACCGATGAGCTGGAAGATGCTGGAGGCTTTGCTTACTTAGGGGAAATTGCCAAAAACACTCCGAGTGCTGGCAATATTCTGTCATACGCTGAAATCGTGCGGGAACGGGCGGTGGTGCGCGAGATGATCCGTGTCGCGCATGAAATTGCCGACGCTGGCTACAACCCAGAGGGGCGCGATTCCGGGGCATTGTTGGATTTGGCAGAAACCAAAGTTTTCAAAATTGCCGAACAGCGCGCTAATGCCAATGAAGGTCCAGAGGGCATTAAAAGCATTCTTGAAAAGACCGTCGATAAAATTGAACAACTCTACAATAACCCGCATAACGGCGTGACCGGTGTGTCGTCGGGCTTTGCCGACCTTGATGACAAAACTGCGGGTTTTCAGGCTGGCGATTTGATTATTGTTGCAGCTCGCCCTTCTATGGGAAAAACCACTTTCGCCATGAATCTGTGTGAATATGCCGCGCTTAATGAAGACAAGCCGGTGTTAATCTTCAGTTTGGAGATGCCTTCAGAACAGATCATGATGCGTATGCTGGCATCGTTAGGACGGGTTGACCAGACGCGCATCCGTACAGGTAAGCTGGACGACGATGATTGGGCGCGAGTATCGTCCACCATGGGCCTGATGCTAGAAAAAGGCAAAATGTATATTGATGATAGTTCCGGTCTGACGCCTACAGAAGTTCGCAGCCGGGCGCGACGGATTGCCAGAGAAAGCGGCGGATTGTCGCTGATCATGGTCGACTACTTGCAGTTGATGCAGGTGCCTGCGCTGGCGGATAACCGTACGTTAGAAATCGCTGAAATTTCGCGTTCATTGAAAGCATTGGCAAAGGAATTGGAAATCCCGGTAATCGCGTTATCACAGTTAAACCGGTCCTTGGAACAACGTTCCGATAAGCGTCCGGTTAACTCGGATCTGCGTGAATCCGGTTCTATCGAACAGGATGCTGACCTGATCATGTTTATCTACCGTGATGAGGTTTATCACGAAGATTCTCAAGACAAAGGCGTTGCTGAGATTATCATCGGTAAACAGCGTAATGGACCTATCGGTAAGGTCAGACTGACCTTCCAGGGACAATATTCTCGTTTTGACAATTATGCCGGGCCACAATTCGACGAGGACTAACCTCCGCCCGACCATTCCGGAGCGGAAGATGCCGCTCCAAATTTATTCGTTAATGAAGGTATTAATTGAAACCCTTTCCCAGAGCAGAAATCAGCAGTCAGGCACTTAAGCACAATTTAACGCGCCTTCGAGAAGTTGCTCCTCATAGTAAAGTGATTGCGGTTGTTAAAGCTAATGGCTATGGCCATGGCTTGTTAAATGTTGCTAACAGTGTACCTGATGCCGATGGTTTTGGATTGGCACGTTTGGAAGAAGCATTAGAAATGCGTGCTGGTGGCGTCAATGCTAAGTTACTGCTACTAGAGGGCTTTTTTAGACAAGAAGACCTATCTTTACTGGTGCAACATAACATCGACACCGCTGTTCATCATGAATTCCAACTGCAAATGCTGGAACAGAGTCGGTTGGATAAACCGGTTACTGTATGGATGAAGTTAGATACCGGGATGCACCGCCTGGGTTTCTCCCCCGCGCAATTTCATGAAGTTTATGAGCGATTAATGCGCTGTCCTCAAGTTGCCAAACCAATCAACTTTATGACGCACTTTGCTTGTGCTGATGAATTAGAGAAAGATTATACCCAAAAACAGCTGGCCATTTTCAACGAGCTGACTGTCGGATTACCAGGTGAACGGACCGTGGCTAACTCTGCTGGGACCTTATTTTGGCCATCGAGCCAGGCTGATTGGATCCGTCCGGGGATTGCATTGTATGGTGTGTCTCCGGTCGACGGTGATCGTGGCGCGAAGCATGGATTGATCCCGGCAATGACGTTGGTTTCTCAATTGATTGCGGTGCGTGATCATAAGGCCGGAGATACGGTGGGCTATGGTGGTCATTGGCGAGCAGAGCATGATACACGTCTCGGTGTTATCGCGATTGGTTATGGTGACGGCTATCCACGTAACGCGTTGCAGGGGACGCCAGTGCTGGTGAATGGTCGTCGGGTACCTATCGTTGGGCATGTGTCGATGGATATGCTGACAGTCGATCTCGGTCCCGGCGCCACCGATAAAGTAGGCGATGATGCCATTTTATGGGGCCCGCAGTTACCGGTAGAAGAAGTTGCCGAGAAAATTGGTACTTTTGCCTATGAATTAGTGACCAAACTAACGCCGCGCGTGGCGGTCTGTTTAGATTAAGTATCTTTACCCAGTGTGTGCGGGTCAGCATCGGTTGGATGAGAGAGTCGAGTGCAATGCACTCGACTTTTTATGCGTGATCTCACACTTTTCGGCTGTTCCATAATGTTTGCATAATGTTTGTCGTTTTTTTGCAATTTCTGCCTTTAGATTTCATTCGATTGCATCAATAGAAATCTGCATGGACTTAAGGCAATGCATACCAAGACGATGATCGTGCTGGCGATGACGCTCTTGCTGGGCGCATGTGCTAGTAGTGGGCAAAACACTGCAGGTACCAATGGCTCCGGATCCAAGGTATTCCCTCCGGCAGGCACGCCTGTGCAACAGATGGACGATGCGGATCCTAACGACCCATATTACGCTTCTGTAGAACCGAACGATGAACCGCTGCATGCAATCCCTACCGGTTCTATCTTTAATGTCGATGCTGCGCAAAGTCTCTATGTTGAACAGTCCCATTTTCGGGTGGGTGACATTATTTCTGTGAAGTTAGCCGAGTCCACTAAGGCCAGTAAAAGTGGTTCTACTCAATTAAACAAAAGTACCGATTTCACCTTAGATCCCATTGCGGTTCCCGGCGGCAACCTCAAAATTGCCGGCAAGGACGTCAATCTTGATTTAAGTCAGCAACAGAAATTCAAAGGCGACGGCAATTCCAGCCAGTCTAATGACTTTGAGGGTGAAATAACCGTCTCCATAATGAAGGTGTTGAAAAATAACAATTTACTGATCCGTGGTGATAAATGGCTATTGATCAATAATGGTAAAGAATTCATTAGATTAACGGGTGTTATCCGCGCCAAGGATATCCTGCCAGACAATACTGTGCCTTCAACTAAAATCGCTAACGCACGTATTGAATATTCAGGTAATGGTGAATTGGCCAATAGCCAACGCTTGGGATGGTTAACTGACAAATTGAATAACCCGACGGTGTGGCCTTTCTGATGCGTAAATTACTCATGTTGATAACAGTTTTACTCTTATCGGGTTGCACACATGAACAACTAGTGCGCTATGAGTTAGTTGCGCCGAATAATGCCCAAGTATTGCAGGCAACCGGCTACGCGCCGATTGCTTCTCAGACCGGCCCGAGTTATGAAGAGAAACTGATGCAGGCGATGGAAGCGTCACGATTGGATGCCTATCGGCGGTTAGCCGAACAACTCTATGGCCAGCAATTACGTGCTTATACCCGCATGACCGGGGAAACCACCAGCCGTAAGACTATGGATGCCAAAGTGCAGGGGGTTGTGCGGGGGGCAAAAGTCGTCAATCAAAGCGTTCAGGGAGAGTTTTATACTACCGAACTGTCTCTGGATACCAAGGTTCTGGCAGATCTGGGGTCCGTCGAAAATAAGCCGGTGGAGACAGAAAATAAATGGTGGTACTGAGAGCGCTGTTGCTGCTGATGTTATTGCCTGCCCCCGTTTATGCGGCTTGGTATAAAGGTGTTGGTTCTGCGCCAATTATTAATGGTAATGAGGACTATGCTAAGGAACAGGCTGCGAGAGCTGCGTTACGTGATGCCATATTGCAGGCGGGGGCCTCGGTATCGCTCCTAACCGAAGTTGACGAAGGTAGCCTCAATGGTAACGCCTTTCAGGTACGCGCTAACGGCCATGTGAACCAAATTCAAAAATTGGATGAATACACCAAAGATGATCGGGTGACAGTGACCCTACGTGCTGATATTTGGAACGATGGTGCACTCTGCGAAAACCAGCATCTGACTAGCAAGTCGATCATCATGGCGCCATTGGTATTGGTCGACAAACAGTATGCTGTTTATGGCGGATTAGAGGACATTTCACAGGAAGTCTCACAACGACTGTTTGCTGAATTTGATAAGGCCAAAGCGGATTTTTTAGCGAAAAGTTTGATGACGCATCCGTTAGCGGTCGACCCTGATCGGATGTCCAATGATGACCAACAACAGTTGCAATACTTGTCTGAAGCGTCGCGTACTCAATATATCATCATGGGAAAAATTACCGACCTCTCTATGGGCAAAGTAGATGGTAGCTTGCTCAGTGGTGATAAATTGGTGAGAGAGTTTGGTCTCACTGTGTACTTGATTGACGGAGTATCTGGCTTACCAATTATGACAAAAAACTACCATTCACGTACTTATTGGCCTTTTTCCTTAACGGACCGTGTCGCCCCTGGGAGCGACCAGCTTTGGCAGTCAGATTACGGACTGGAAGTGACGCGAATACTAAAGACTGCGGTTGAGGATATGAGTGATTTACTTAAATGTGCCCACCCTAAATCCCGCATTATTCGCATCGGTGCCAATACGCTTGAAGTTGCAATGGGTGGACGCCAGGGCGTCAAAGTTGGCGACATGTTTAAACTGCAATACCAATACAACTATGTCGATGAACAAGGCGTGAACTACGCTAATTTCAGCGATGAACAAGTACAATTTGAAGTCGTAAAAGTCTATCCGGATCATAGCCAACTGGTACCGATAAATAACAATATGCCACTGGGAATCCAAATCCGTGATGTTGTGCAACTGGATAATTTCTGGAACTGACTATGGAAATGAGTGACCTGATCCCTTCATGGTTTAGCAACGCCTCTGCATCTACCGCATCTAGCAGTAGCAGCAGTGTGGATCTTTCGTCTGGATTGGATTCGCTGTTTGGACAGGTAATGCAAGATGCGTTAGGTAAAGTCTCATCAAGTGTAACCACCGTTGCCAGTGCTACCTCTGGCACAGTGGATAGCATGGGACTGTTGGGGGAAGGCTTAGCTGGCGGCTTACTAACGTCATTTTATCAGTCCAAGGTGAGCAACAGCCTTGCTGATGTGTTTAATGAACTGAATACTGAACCTACATCTTCGAGTACTAGTGGCTCAGTTCCCACTTATAGTTCCGGCACGGTCTCTGTAGGGGGCTCAACCACCACTGATAGCAGTGATATCACGCCTTTCGCCGATGGACAAAGCTTTAGCTTTGGGGACGCTTTGGATGTGATCAACCCGCTGCAACATATTCCGATACTCAATTACTACTATCGAAATCTCACCGGGGATCAGATAGGCTTTGTACCTCAAGTGGCGGGTAGTACGCTTTATGGCGGCGCATTAGGTGCATTTGGCTCTTTACTGGAAGTCGGTGCAACCAGTTTACTTGGGGAGTCTCCCGTGGAATATGCTGTGAATGCTGTTTCCGGTGATAATAAAAGTTGAGAAAAAGTTAGTCGATTTGACGTAATTTTGGCGCTCGCCCCCGATAGCGATAGCCAGCACCATAACAGGATTCAATCAGTTCAGTAGTCGGCTCAAGTTGTAACAGCTTTTTACGTAGCTTTTTGATATGACTATCAATTGTTCGTTCAGAGACAACACGAAAATCACCGTACATAGCGTTCATTAATTGATTACGCGAGTAGATCCGTCCTGGATGTTGCGACAACGTCTTCAGTAATTTAAATTCGATTTTGGTCAATGATACGGCAGCCGTTGATAAGCGCGCCTCATACCCCGCCTCGTCAATAATGAGTGCTGCTGTAATCGAAGGCTGTAGCGTCATTGACCACTGGCCAGTGGTTCTTCGTAACAATGCCTGAATTTTGGCTACCAGTTCTCTTGGGCTAAAGGGCTTACTGATAAAATCATCAGCTTCAATAGCCAAACATTCCAGGCGAGCGGCTTCATCACACATCGCGCTTAACATGATGATAGGGACGGTCGAGGTTTTACGGATTTGGCGGCATATATCTAACCCGCTGACATGTGGCAGGTTAATGTCCAATAGCACCATGTCAAATGGTTGCTGCTGAAATTCTGCCAGCGCATCGTTACCATCGGTCACCCACACCATGGGTATCGCTGCTGCGTTAAGGTAATCTCGAACCAGTGATGCTATTCGGGGTTCATCTTCAACCAACAACACCAAGTGAGCAGAATTCACTATTACTCCCGATGAGCCAGGGGAAGTTGCATCGTGACTTTCAGTCCACCGAGTTCACTGTGAGTAAAATCAATGCTACCACGTAGCTGTTGTACCAGTTGGCTGATACTGGCGAGTCCTAAGCCACAACCCTTAGCTGCGTGTGTCATCGGCAACCTGGCTCGAAATCCCGTCTGGGTTAACTTAATTAACTCATCTTGCTGGGGGGCAGGCGCAGAATCTTGCCATTGCAGCAGCAACTTGTCTGCTGTGGTTGTCAGTGATATTTGAATTAGACCCGATGCCTCAGTGTATTTCAGACTGTTGCTCATAAGATTGTGAAATATACGAGACAAAGCTGCCGTCGTACCTTCAATAAACCTGGCGGGTTCAATCTCCTGTTTGAGGATTAGCCCCTTGGCAGTGAGCTCTGCTTCATGGTGTTTTAAGGTGCTAAGTAGCGTAGCCGAGGCATTACACAACCGATGAGACGTTGGTATGCTTTTTCGCGGCAATGTGGGCACACTGTCGAGCAATTCGTTCAGCTGTTCTATTTCATGCAGTAACAGGGAAATTTTTTCAGGTGTAAATGGTCTGATACCATCCTGAATTGCTTCTAATTCCCCTTGCAATAGTGTTAGCGGTAATTTGAAATCATGGATGAAATTACGCCATTGTTGTTCTTGTTTAGCAATTTCTGATGATGGCCTTCTGCTTTTTGTAAGCGGATCGAAACTAAGCTCTCCTTTAAAAAAAGCAGCGTGGTATAGATGGCTATTTTGATCGGCAGAGGAAAAATTCATCAATATAATTCTTACTTGTGTTGGAATTGCATTTGCTAAATTATGTATAATGATTTTCTGTATAAAAATAACATAAATCAATTACTTAAAATTATTATTACTGTCAATAATTAGCATGTTTTTATCGAATAAGTCAGTGCAAAAATAATCATTTAAATTAATTTATATTTTAATTAACAATATAATTTTATATTGATTTTTATCATTATTGATAATACAGAGTGCTGTTTCAAACGCAATTCAGGAAATGTTAGTTAACGTAAAGAATGGGCAATATAAAAAAGTGAACGAAAAAAATGTAAATAAAAATGAGTTATTTATGTTAACTAATTGACTGAGGTTGACAGCTGAAATAAAAATAACTGAGGGAATCGCACTATTGCTACTTATCCCCACTGATATCAATTTCCACAATGTGTCTCAGAAAAATTTTAACATTTCACCTTGAGTACATGCTTGCAGTGCTGTTGATTGTCTGGCCGTAATTATCATTGAGATTGTTGCGCGGATTCACCGCGACTGTCACGTCAGGTGAATTAGTCAGCTTGACATATAATAAGTAATGCTTACTATTTGCCACCCATTATCTCCTTGAGCAATGGTTGGAGGCCTTATGCCACAACAAAGTATTGGCTACCTCATGGCCGATGTAATGCGGCTGCTACGCAGAACTTTTCAGGAACATTCGCAACTGAGCTGCTTAACACTGGCACAAGCGCGTACGCTTAAATGTGCATCGTTGCATGAAGGGATCCGGCAGGTCGAGCTTGCCGAGCGTCTGGATATTAAACCAATGACGCTGGTGCGAGTAATTGACCAATTAGTCGACGCAGGATTTCTGGTCAGAGAACGCGATCCGGCAGATCGCAGAGCACATTTGATCCATACCACTGCAGCAGCAAAACCTATCCAGGATAAAGTGCTGGAGGTGTCCCAGGAAATCTGGGGTCATGCATTGGAGGGACTAACAGAACAGCAAGTCGATGATTTTGTTCTGGTACTGCAAACCATCCACAATAATTTATCAAAAGAATAAGCAGGATATTTCTATGTCTGCCACAGACGCCATCGATGAAAATCAAATATCTAATAATTCCCGCCGCAAAATGAAACGTCTGATTTTGTTGTTTGTTGTACCCGTGCTGGGGGTTGGTGCCGCCGTTGCTTTCTACTTGCATGGCGGGCGCTATGTCGAGACAGACAATGCATATGTTAAAGCAGATAAGACGGTGATCAGCAGTGAAGTTGCTGGCAAGGTGATCAAAGTACTGGTGAAAGAAAATCAACCGGTAGCCGCGGGACAATTGCTGTTTCAAATCGATCCAAAGTCCTACCAGATTGCCGAAACAGAAGCTGCAGCCAGCCTGAAAGATACTGCGGATTTACTCAATGTGCTCAAGGCTAATGTCAAAACTAAACTGGCGAGTATTGCAGCCGCCAAGAGTCAATATCAGTACCTGTTACGGGAACAGCAACGTAAGCAAAACCTGTTGCAGCAGCACTATATCTCAGATTCGGACTACGATGCAGCCAGGCAGGATACTGAGCAGGAAAAACTGCAGATTGAGGCTCTCTACACCCAGTTAAAATTGGCGGTAGAAGGTTTAGGTGGCGACGTTAATGCACCAATAGAGTCGAATGCTAAGTACAAAAAGGCGTTAGCTGCCTTAGATAAGGCGCGTAACGATGTTCAACATGTGGATATTTACGCGCCATCGAGTGGCATCGTCACTCATATAGTAAAGGATGGTGAATTCGTTACGCCGGGCAGTAGTGCGATGCTGCTAGTAGCAGATAGTCATCTGTGGGTTGAAGCAAACTACACCGAAAAAGACCTTACCTATGTGCGGGTCGGACAAGATGTTGAGATCAAAGTCGATTATCAGCCCGACTATATCTGGCACGGTGTGGTCAGTAGTTTAAGCCCGGCAACTGGCTCAGAATTTTCAGTTATCCCGGCCCAGAACGCGACAGGTAACTGGGTGAAAATAAGCCAACGCTTACCGATCCGCATTCAGATAGAGCCGCTGCCGGGGGCACCGCAACTGCGAGCTGGATTAAGTGCCGAAGTCACGGTTGACACTAAGCATGTTCGACATCTGACGTTATAACCCGGGGCCAGACGTGACTTATTCTGAAAATCAGGGCGTGAACCGCGGTCTAGTCACTGTGTCAGTGATGCTGGCCACTATCATTCAGGCACTGGATACCACCATTGCTAACGTCGCTTTACCACATATGCAGGGGGCTATGGGCGCTACTCAGGATCAGGTGTCCTGGGTGCTAACGTCTTATATCGTTGCCGCGGCTATTGCAATGCCAATGACGGGATTTGTTGCTGCCAGAATGGGTCGTAAGAATCTGTTTTTATGGTCAGTCGTCGGGTTTACCCTCACGTCCGCATTATGTGGCGCCGCACAATCACTCGATCAAATCGTGATTTTTCGTTTGTTGCAGGGGATCTTTGGCGCCAGTCTGGTGCCTTTGTCGCAATCGGTTTTGTTGGATACTTATCCTACGGAACAGCATGGTTCGGCAATGGCGATGTGGGGCGTCGGGGTAATGGTCGGGCCTATCTTGGGGCCTTCCCTCGGTGGCTGGTTGACCGAGTATTACAATTGGCGCTGGGTGTTTTATATCAATATTCCGTTTGGCGTGTTGGCCTGGTTGGGGATTGCGTCTTTTGTCAAAGAGACACCGCTGGATCGTAGTCGTAAGTTTGACCTGTTCGGATTTACATTGTTAGCGATTGCTATCGGTAGTCTGCAGATGTTTCTGGATCGTGGCGAGTCCCAAAATTGGTTTGCCAGTATCGAAATCGTGATTGAGGCTGCGTTAGCTGTGTTGACCATGTATATGTTTCTGGTCCATATGTTTACCGCTAAACATCCCTTTCTCGAACCACAAATGTTCCGCGATCGAAATTTTGTCATTGGTTTACTGTTCATCTTTATTATCGGCATCGTGCTATTAGCCACCATGGCATTACTGCCGCCTTACTTACAAAATCTGATGGGATATCCGGTGATTGATGTTGGGCTACTGCTGACTCCCAGAGGGTTTGGCACGATGGCTGGGATGATGCTAGTGGGCAAATTGGCAAGTAAGGTAGATTTACGTTATTTGATCACTGTAGGACTGCTATTGATGATTTTATCGTTATGGCAAATGACCTGCTTTTCCGTGGAGGTGAGCCGTTGGGAAATCATTTATACCGGTATTATCCAAGGCTTTGGCATGGGGCTTGTTTTTGTCCCATTGTCGACCATTAGTTTTTCCACGCTGGCACCGCAGTATCGCAATGAAGGTACTGCACTGTACAGTTTAGTGCGGAATATTGGTAGCAGTATTGGTATATCGGCAGTGACTACTTACTTATCACAACGGGTACAGATTAATCATGCTGCGTTTGCACAGTACATTACCCCATTTAATAAAGCGCTGCAGGAAGCGGTACAACTGGGGGCCGCCAATATTTCATCAACCACCGGTCTGGTAAAACTCAATAGTGCGGTCACACTGCAGGCATCAATAATGGGCTATCTGCAGGATTTCCGCATCATGATGTATTTGTGTGTACTGATGTTGTTGATGATGGTTTTGTTGAAGAAACCTAAAAAGCGCGCGCCCAGAGTTGTTGAACGCAAATCCTGACTAAGATAAGGTCAACATAAATAAGCAAGGAGCGCAGAAAGTGAACGGGCCATTATACCGTTTTTTAAATTCACTGAGTCGTCGCCTTTGTCAGCGTGGTTGGAAACTTGTAGCGATAGGCTTGGTGTTGATATTAGCTGGCTCTGATTTGCTGCTGTTGATGGAACTGTCCACAATGTTGGAGCTACTCGGTGCCAGTACGTTCGTTTTGGTTTACTACAGTGGCTTTAAGCTGCTGCTGTCATCACTATTTCTGCGCGTTAAGCAGTTTGAACGCCATGGCGTATTTTTTCTTCCTGAACGCGCGGTCATAAAAAGCATGCCGAGCATGCTAATTCATGCGCTGCCTAATCGCTGTTGTTGGACATTGTTGATGCTGTCCTTAGCTACGGCTGGTGCTGACTTTCTGTCGCGGGCGCTGGATTGCGGTTTGGGTTGAGATAGCCTGAATCCTGCATCTGTTTTAGTACTATATCTTGAGACTGCTGTAGTGCCTGATCAATCTTGATTTTGCCATCTACAACTTCCGCCACCCTATTGCCCACTCGGGTACCAAAGGCCGCATATTCGGGGATGCCGACAAAAATGGTACCGTTATAAGGGACGGGTTTTAGTGTGCGTTCATCCCGCCGACTCTGTGCAATGGCTTGAAATACCTCATTGGCAAAAGGTGCTCGCTGTTGGTATTCGGGGCGATGATAAGTCGACATGCGCGTTCCAGGTGGTGCTGCTACCCAACTTTCATGTTCACCGACTAACCCAATATATTCTTTGGACGTCGCCCACGCGATAAAGCGTTGAGCAATGGTCTTATTTTTAGATGAATCGGGTATCGCGAGCGCCCAAACCCACAGCCATTGTGCGGGAAGCTTTCCTGTGGGTTGTGCGGCAAAACCGGTGACTGACGCAACTTTAGAGACCTCTGGATCATACAAATAGCCCGCGGCGACGGTTGCATCTATCCAGATTGCGCAGTGCCCCTTGGCAAATAGCTGTAACACTTCAGTAAAGCCAGTGCGGGTGGCGTGGGGTTGCCCGTATTGCTGTAACAGCTGCTGATAGAGCTGCAGCGTTTGAACCCATTCGGCCGTTTGTAGTTGTGGCTGCCAATGTTCATCAAACCAGCGGCCTCCCATGGCATGCACCCATGAGGTAAGCAGCGCCATATTGCCACCCCAGCCAGCATCGCCACGAAGACAGATGCCATATATCTGTTTTTCAGGATTATTTAGCTTAGCTGCTAACGCTGCGATATCGGTAAAACTGGGCTTCGGCGGCATGTTAAGTCCCGCTTTGGCAAATAAATCTTTTCGATAAAAGGTCATGGCGCTTTCAGCATAAAACGGCAGTGCATACAGCAGTCCCTGAGACGACAATGCATTTTTAACAACAGGAATGATGTCGGCAACATCATAACTGTCTGGCAAATTTTCCAGCGGTACCAACCAGTGGCGACGTGCCCATATTGGAGCCTCGAAATTACCGATGGTCATCACATCGAACTGACCATCAGCAATCGCCAAATCTCCTAATAACCTGCGCCTGAGAATACGTTCTTCCAGAAATACCCAATTCAACTCAATATCGGGATTCTGCTGCTCAAAGAGTTTGCCGAGTCGCTGCATAATACGCATGTCTGGATTGTCGACTGAGCCGATAGTGAGTTTTACTTTATGGGGGAGGGGATCCGAACCGAGCAATAGTCCATTCTTGGCTCTTAGTCTTGATAATGTGCCATCCAAACGCATCTGCGCTAGTCCGTGGTTAAATGCTTCTAGCAGCGTGGCGACATGTGGTGCTTTTGAGAAAAAGGCAACATGGAATGACTTTTCAGCTAACGCTGGCTGCAGAAACTCCAGTTCCCCGATGTAATGCGGTCGGTGGCCAACCATCAGGTCAACGGCGGTGTATTTATCGATCAAAATGTAGGGTAAGCGGCCATAATAAAGTTTATCGATGTTCTGCAGATCCGAATTTGCATATTCTGTCGGTACCAAATGGCCGAGTTGCGGCAGGCTCAAGCCTCCTCTTACAATGCCGACCGTACTGTGTCGTAGCGGCAGTAACAGTTGCTCTAATTGCAAAGCATTAGTCGCTTGATATTGGAAGGGATTGTCGCGACGTTTTAATAGCCCCAATGCGTCGCCGGGAAAAGGTGCTGAAAACAGTAGATTATCTTGGTTAGCTTCCTGGTAGATTGGCACTATCCCATCTGCTTTCCCTTGTTTCACCAGCGCCAGTGCTCTTGCCCATGGGTAAAAGGTGATATCGACCTGAATCCTTGTGCGCGCAAATGCTTCCGTGACTACTTCGCTGACATAGCCCTGATTCTGTAAGCGCTTACCTATATAGGGTTCCCTTTCTCCCGCAACTAAATGGACAACCTCTGCCGATAGCGGCAAGCTGAAGGCTAAAGGGGTTAGGAACAATGCCAGATATCGCAGAAATGTCATGGACTTTCCTTTGTCTAGCCGCTTAACTGAGGCACAGACTAAAGTGTAGTCAACGTATCTGACTTCTGGTTTATCAATTAACTGTGCACTAGCACCGTGAGAGACTTGCGGGCGATACTCGCTAAGCCGGATAATTCGTGCACGCCAATTTTACAAGTGTTTATGATGGAACAGGTGACACTGCAAGTGACTGATGATGGGTCACATACCTTATTTAATGCCTCGTTAAATGAAACTTATCACTCCCATAAAGGGGCAATTGCCGAGTCGCGTTATGTATTTATCGGTGCAGGCTTTGACGAAATTATCAATACCTTTAATGCGCTCGCAATTTTTGAAGTGGGGTTCGGCACAGGTCTGAACGCATTGTTGACCCTTGGGCACTTTCAACAAGTAAACCAACAGCGTCAAATGCAACATCTGCCGCTATTAACGGTGCGATATATCAGTATTGAACCCTATCCGTTAACTCGTGAACTCATCAGCTCGCTCAATTACAAGCAATTGCTCACGCCCGAATATTCACCTTTGTTTGACGCCTTGCATGACTGTCCATGGGAACAGGCAACGGAGTTAGTTCCTGGGTTTTTGCTAACCAAATGTCGTCGCAGATTAGAACAAGTTTCTCTTCCAGAACAGCAGGTTAATCTCATTTATTTCGATGCTTTTGCGCCTAATAAGCAGCCGGAGGTTTGGCAGTCTGAAAATTTGGGAAAATGCTATGGGATGCTACAACCAGGAGGATTACTGGTTTCATACTGTGCAAATGGTCAATTTAAGCGAGATTTAAAAGCAGTAGGGTTTAACGTTAAGGCCTACCCAGGTGCCTTGGGAAAAAGAGAAATGACCCGTGCCTGGAAACCAGCTGTTTGATGTGTGAATGCTGACAAATAAAAACGCACGTGCAGAAGATGGCTATGGCCGCGGAAGAGTCCCTTCAGGGCGGTTGGAATCGTCATTACGACGATTCCAACCAGAATAAAAATGACAGAGATAATCGTTAAAAATTTTCAGTTTGTATGTTTATTATTGGAACTTCCATCGTTGGGGGCGATAGTTGAACCTTAACTTCTTAACTCTGCCGAAACTGTATTTATCGAAGGTGGCAAACCTATGATAAACAGCACTGCAACAGTGCAAATAAAAGACGACATGAGTGAACCTAGAATTAGCGCTTTCTTATTGTTTTTGCACATTTCTATCGTTGGGGGCGATAACAAATATTGTTCAGCCCACTCAGGTCGAAACCTTGGCAAACTGCATCCGTGCGCTGCCGCCAATCATTTCTAACGATTGGCTTTGAATAAAAATGACAAGAGTGAACCTAGAAAAGCGCAAAATTTGGGGAGCACACTTTTTCTATCGTTGGGGGCGATAACTGTTACTAGTTCAGTTCAAACTTGTCGAAATCGTTAATTAAAATATTTAGCTTTTAGCTGCGACATCATGGAGGTAATGCCATACATCCAGCTTGCGTGCGCCTCAGAGGTTTGTTCACTCTGACGTACCCACAAGTACAAAGTTTTAGTAGGAAGGCCATACTGACGCGCAACATCGAACAGTAAGCGCCCATGATGGGTGACTTCGATGACTGCTTGATGCCGAACGGTATCTGTCATTTCCATCTTCATCTCCTAACTTTGTTATGTCGTTTAGCTCTAAAACTTGTTATTCCATATCCCATTGGCTAACGCCCAGATGTTGGTAGCGTTGCCAATGTTCGCGACAGCTTCGGAAAAAGTGAGAAAAGATTTTCATCGTTTACCTCCTACTGCACCGGAATACTACTTTCGATATATGTAAGAACTGTGCCAATTTTTTTAAATATTTTTTTATTAATAAAAACAATTAATTATATTTAATCAGTAAAATTTCGAAAATTTACCTTAGTTCCAACGATGTGCGTGTTGCACTTGTTTGGTGCAGATAAACCCGCTGATAATTTTTTTAATGAATCGGTGGTTAAGACCGCGGTAACTGAATCCATTCTGAATAATTCGTAATTAGTGCGACTACTCATTCTTCAATTATTTGTCTTGGCCGGGGATGGCTATATACTGAAACGCAAAGCAATTCACGGTGAGACGAAAAGGAGACCCCACCATGAACAAGTATTTGAAGCCTATAACTGCTGCTTCATTAGTGGTGTTTTTGGCAGCCGGTTGTACCACTGTCAATCCTTACACAAATGAACAGCAAACCTCTAAAGCCGGTACCGGTGCATTGATTGGTGCGGCGGCAGGTGCGATTGTTGGTGTTGCCACTTCAAGTAAGAGTGACCGTGGTAAAGGTGCTTTAATCGGCGCCGCTTCTGGTGCCGCAGTCGGTGGCGGTATTGGTTACTATATGGATGTTCAGGAGGCAAAACTGCGTCAGCAGCTTTCTGCTTCCGGCGTCAGTGTCACTCGCTCAGGTGATAACATCATCTTGAATATGCCGAATGAAATCACTTTCCAGGTGGATAAGACCGACCTGAGTGGTGGTGCGATGCAAGTGCTTGATAGCGTCGCTTTAGTCGCAAAAGAGTATCCCAAAACCCAGCTGAATGTCATCGGTTACACCGACAGCACTGGTTCCGAATCTTATAACTTAAGGCTGTCTCAGGTGCGAGCTGCTTCTGTTGGTAATTATCTGATCCAGAAAGGCGTATCCGGCCAGCGTGTGGTTACTCAGGGCTTAGGTGAGAGTAATCCCATCGCCAGTAATAGCACTGCGCAAGGACGAGCACAAAATCGCCGGGTGGAGATAGTGTTGAGCCCATTAGCACAATAAGATTGGTTGCATCATCAAGGCCACCTTTGTGTGGCCTTTTTGTTCGATAATCTTCTTACCTGCATTGGCTCGTCTGTCAATGTCCGAGAAATAAGGTAGCCAACCCCAGAAAGGCAAATAGGCCCACCACGTCTGTCACTGTGGTTAACACCATACCGCCAGCAAGTGCCGGGTCAATATGCAGCTTTTTCAATAAAATGGGGATAACTGCGCCAGCAAGGCCGGCGGCGGTGAGATTTACCAACATGGCTCCCGCGATGAGCAAGCCAAGTGTCACATCGTGTTTCCACAGCCAGACAGCAATAAAGATCAGTCCGGCCCACAACAACCCATTCAGTACCCCTATCAATAACTCTTTGACTATCAGCCAGCGAGTGTTGCGTTGTCCCAAATGCCCCAGTGCAATTCCGCGAATCACCAACACCAGCGTCTGATTGCCCGCGACGCCTCCCATACTCGGCACAATGGTCATCAAAATCGCGACGGTGGCAAATTTTTCCAAGGTGCCTTCAAATAGATTAGATACTGAAGCGGCGAGTAATGCAGTTAACAGATTGAGGCTTAGCCATAGAGAACGTCTTCCGGCACTTTTTAACACTGGGCCAAAGGTATCCTCTGCGTCATCCATCCCCGCCATCCCCATCAGCGAATGCTCGGCATCCTCACGGATCACATCCACCACATCATCAATGGTGATGCGGCCTAATAATTTGCCTTTATCATCCACAACAGGAGCTGACAGCCAATCATGACGTTCAAAGAGCTTGGCGACTTCACTATCCGTCATGGTGACTGGAATGGATTCCAGTTGCCGATTCATAATGCTGATAATTCCGGTGCTCGATGAATAGGTAAGTAGCTGGGCCAAGGTGACGCCACCTAACAAGCAATCTTGGTGATCCACTACATAGAGGGTATCTGTGGCTTTGGGTAATTCCCCCCGCTGGCGCAGGTAACGCAACACCACATCGATGTTGACGTCTGGTCTGATGGTCACCGTATCGGTATTCATCAGACTTCCAGCGGTATCATCCGGATAAGAAAGTGCTTGTTCAACGCGAGTGCGATCCTGGACACTCATCGATTGTAACACCTGACGATACAAGCTATCGGGCAGGCTACGTAGGACATACGCCAGATCGTCGGTATCCATGCCGGCGGTGACTTTAGCCAGATGGGTTGGACTCATCAGGCTGATCAGTTGATCCTTCATGTCTTCGCCCAACTCTTCAAGGATCTCGCCACTATGAGCGTGGTCAACTAATTGCCATAGGATTTGACGGGTCTTCGGTGGGGATGATTCCAGAATGTGGGCGATATCGGCTGGGGCCATGTGGTGCAACATTTCGCGCACATGAACAAATAAGCCACTGTCTAGTGCCTGGTTCAGGTGTTCAAGATGATCAATCGCAGTTTGTTGGGCCTGGGTTTCTGCTGGCATCCTTTTCCCTTAAGCATTTGTAGTAACGGGAAATTAAGCTAGCTTACAATGGGAAATATCAGAAAGGAACTACTAACTGGCTTCGTCAAAGCGAGAGTTGATCAAGTTACAAATAGCCTCCATTGCCGGTTCAGCATCGGGACCATCAACAATCAGACGAATCGTTTTCCCCATGCCCGTTTCCAGCATGAGCAATCCCAGCACGCTCGCCGCTGATGCTTGTTTTTGTCCCTGAACTAAAAGGATGTTGGCATCAAACTCGTTTGCCAGTACCGCCAATTTGGTCGCGGCCCGTGCATGTAACCCGAGCTTGTTCTGTATGGTGACTTCGCGCTCAATTCTTGGCATGCGCTAAATCCCGGTGATGAGCCTGCACTTTATGTTTACTGTTGCTGAAGCGTTTAGCCAGTTGTTCAGCAACGTACACTGAACGATGTTGGCCACCAGTGCAACCGATAGCAACGGTCAGATAGCTACGGTTATTGCGCTCCAAGTGCGGCAGCCAGGTATCGAGCAGGTTCTCGATCTGCCAGATGAATTTATTCACCAGTGGCTGACGGTTGAGAAACTCACGTACTGGTTCGTCAAGCCCAGTTAACGGTCTTAACTGCGGCTCCCAATGAGGATTAGGTAGAAAGCGCGCATCAAAGATGAAATCAGCTTCTGCGGGGAGACCGTGCTTAAAGCCAAACGACTCAAAGTTAATCACCAGCTCCTTGGTCACTGTCCCCAGCAAAATTTCGCGTACGGTGTCACTCAGCTCATAGATATTCATGTTAGAGGTATCTATGTAGTGATCCATTAGCTGCGACATCGGCGCGAGTAGTTTGCCTTCCTGCTCAATCGCATCTTTAAGGGAGATTTTGCTCTTGGATAACGGATGTAGACGTCGGGTTTCACTGTAACGTTTAAGCAGCACCTTATCGGATGCGTTTAAAAAGAAACTGATGACTTCAGTGCCTTGTGGCAGATTTTGTATCTGACTTTCCAGGACTTTTTCCTGGTTAGGCATGTTGCGCACATCGACGCTAATCGCGACCAGTTCGTTACTGCCGCGCAGATTGTCTAACAGACTGCCAATCATGGGGAGTGGCAGGTTATCAACGCAGTAATAGCCCAAGTCTTCCAGCACTCGTAACGCTACAGATTTTCCTGAGCCTGAGCGGCCTGAGACAATGGCCAATTTCATCCGGTGATCACCTGATACAGTTCTTCTTTGGTGGTGGCTTTCCGCAGTTGCTTGAGTATCAGCTTATCACTGAGTTTCTCGGCCATCGCCGACAAAGTACTGAGATGCTGCTGACATTGATCGGCGGGCACTACCAACGCAAACAAGATGTCTACCGGTTGATTATCGATAGCGTCAAAGGGGATCGGTTCGTCGCACTTAATCAGCACGGCGATAGGATCTTTAATGTCCGGCAAGCGACCATGGGGAATGGCAATGCCATTCCCGATACCGGTACTTCCCATTTTCTCTCTGACCAGCAGACTTTCGAAAATGGCTTGGGACGACAGGTTTGGATACTGGGCTGCTGCGAGTTCGCTGATGAGCTCCAATACCTTTTTCTTGCTGCCGGGTGTGGCACATGCGGTACACTCCGGCCGCAGGATGGTACTAAGTTCCATCATGAGTATTTTGTCAGCTTTTCTTTGTATTTAATGACCTGACGATCCAATTTATCAATTAGAGCGTCGATGGCAGCGTACATATCGGTGTGTTCTGCGGTGCCGTGCACCTCTCCACCATTCAGATGTAGCTTGGCTTCGACTCGTTGTATTGCTTTCTCAACATTGAGTACGACGTGCACATTATTGATCTGTTCGAAATGGCGTTCAAGTTTTGCAAATTTACTCTCCACATAGCTGCGCAACGAGTCGGTGATCTCAATATGATGGCCTGCCAGGTTGATTTGCATAGGGTGTCCTCCATAGGGGTACTGTGGAATTACAAACTCTTACGCTGATTCGATGGTGGGATCATCATGGCTTCGCGGTATTTGGCGATGGTTCGGCGTGCCACGTTAATTCCCTGCTCAGCCAGCAACTGTGCCATTTTGCTGTCGCTGAGCGGCTTTTTCTGGTTCTCCGCGGCCACCAGTTTTTTGATAAAGGCGCGGATTGCCGTCGATGAACATTCGCCACCGTCTTCAGTACCGACGTGGCTGGAAAAGAAATATTTTAGCTCAAATATACCGCGTGGCGTATGCATGTATTTCTGCGTTGTCACTCGGGAAATTGTCGATTCGTGCATATCAACGGCTTCGGCAATATCATTGAGCACCATCGGTTTCATGGCTTCTTCGCCATATTCAAAGAATCCCTGCTGAAACTGTACAATGCAGTTAGCCACCTTTAGTAGTGTTTCATTGCGGCTTTCCAGACTCTTGATAAACCATTTGGCTTCTTGCAGGTGTCCGCGGATAAACTGGCTGTCGGATTGGCTCCGCGCACTGCGGGCCATAGCGGCATATTGCTGATTAATACTGAGTTTGGGCATGCAGTCTGGGTTGAGTTCTACCACCCAGCGACCATTTTTCTTCCACACGCTGACATCTGGGATCACGTACTCGTCATCCTGAGGCTGCACTAATAGTCCGGGACGTGGATTAAGCGATTGGATCAAACTAATCGCGTCACGCAGATCTTCTTCTCTCAAACGGGTCTTGCGCATCAGTGTGCGATAATCTTTGGCAGCGATCAGGTCAAGATGCTGTTCCAGCAGCATAATGGCGTTTTCGAGATGCGGGGTGTCATCACTATATTGCGACAGCTGGATCAGCAAACATTCACGCAGATCCCGTGCAGCGACACCGACAGGATCGAAGTGTTGGATGCGTTTCAATACCGCTTCTACTTCTTCTAGCTCGATTTCCGGATTGCCCATAGCATCCAGAATATCCTCCGTGGTTTGCGTCAGATATCCTTGATCATCAATCGCTTCGATAATTGCAGTGGCGATTGCTGCATCAGTTTCTGAGAACGGTGTCAGGTTCTTCTGCCATTCCAGGTGTTCATGCAAACCTTCAGAAGTTTCTCCCTGAAATGGGGTATCGTCATCACGGATAGGACCACTGGACATAGCCGGAGCGGCAGTAAAAACCTCATCCCAGGTAGTATCCATTGGCAGCTCTTCAGGGAGTGCCTGGCTAGTGAGTGCATCCGAGGTTTCTACCGTCGAACTATCTTCGATATGTTCGCTCGGCTCCGGTGCCTCTAAATTGTTATCGATATCATGATTGCTGTCGGTGCTTTGGTTGTCTTCATTCACTTCCAGCAGCGGGTTTGCTTCTAAGGCTTCTTGAATTTCCTGTTGTAACTCCAGCGACGACAGCTGCAGCAAACGTATTGCCTGCTGCAGTTGAGGTGTCATGGTCAGCTGTTGACCCAGTTTGAGCTGGAGTGACGTTTTCATGTTACCGCTTACCCCTACATCTTATAACTTTATAAAAATTCTAGTAATTACAGACTTTAACGTTTTAAAGCTGTAAGCGCTCCCGGTGTTTACTATAGCTTGAATTGTTCACCCAAGTACACAGCACGGACTTGTTGGTTGTCGAGGATCTCGGCAGGGGTGCCTTCGGCGATCAGTTGTCCGTGGCTGACAATGTATGCATGTTCACAAACATCAAGTGTTTCACGCACGTTATGATCCGTAATCAGCACACCCAGTCCACGTGACCGCAATTGTTCAATAATTTTTTTAATATCAATAACGGAGATGGGGTCTACGCCAGCAAAGGGTTCATCCAACAGAATGAATTTCGGGTCTGCGGCCAAGGCTCTGGCAATCTCTACACGCCGGCGCTCACCTCCCGAAAGTGACATCCCCATGCTGTCGCGAATATGGGTGATGTGAAACTCTTCGAGTAACTGTTCCAGTTGTTCTTCACGGCCATCGCGATCCAGATCTTTTCTGATCTGCAATACTGCCATGATGTTATCGCGAACAGTTAGCTTACGGAAAATACTGGCTTCTTGCGGCAGATAGCCAATACCTTTGCGAGCGCGAAGGTGCATGGGATCCATGGTCAGCTCATCTTGATCGATAAAGATCCGTCCCTTATCGCTCTGGATCAAGCCGACTACCATGTAAAATGTCGTGGTTTTCCCTGCACCATTGGGTCCCAATAATCCCACAATCTGACCTGTTGCAACCGACAGACTGACATCTTTCACGACCATTCTTTTTTTGTAGCTTTTCGCAAGGTTATGGGCGATCAAGGTATTACTCATTGCTGCTCCTGCTGGGGATCCTTTTTGGGTTGCTGCTGGTAGTTGTCAGGCTGGATGACCGTGGTCACACGATCTTCTCCCTGGCCGCTGCTGGAGGCTTGCAACTGCTGGTTTTTAAGGTCATAGACAATTTTTTCTGCAGTGGAAACGCTGCCACCTTGTTCCACCTTTGCTTTACCGATGAGCGTCAGTACGCGTTTATTAATGTTGTAGTGAATTTCATTGGCGCTGGCGTTCGCAATACGGCCATCTTCTAATTTCTGACGAAAGGTGGCCGGTGAACCTTTTGCAATCAATACTCTTTCGCCGTCTTTATCGGAACTGGATGCGTTGACTTCGGCGGCTGTGAGCTTCATTGAACCTTGGGTCACAATCACATGGCCGCTGTACACGACTTGCTTGTTCTTGATATCTGCCGACTGCGCATCCGCGGATATTTCCAGTTGTTGCAGCAGATCTTTATCAACCGCAGCAGCTGAAAGGCTGGTAAGGCACAGCATAGCAGCGAAAATAAGCTTATTTCGTTTCATAGGTTCCTTTTACCTGACTAAGCAGTTTGACCTGCTGAGCATTGAGATCAGCGTATAGCCCCAGACCTGTGATATTGAAGTCCTGACCATTGATCAGAATATTTTTGTCTGACGTCATAATCATGTTGCTAAGGTTCAGTTCCAGATAACTGGTACTGATAGATTGTATCGGTTCAGTTGGACTGATGGCGTCAATAATAACATCATTTTGCAACACCACCTTGTTGCTGTGTTTATCGAGTTGTCCTTGTAATGCGGTCATGCGCCACTCGGTCTGACCCTTGTCTGGGAATACCCAGTATACCGGATTAGTAAATACTGTCCGGTCATCCTGCTCATAGTGTTCCATGTGCTTAGCTGACACCCGACTGGAGATCATTCCGTTTTGGTCATAGCTGACACTGCGTAAATCGTCTGCTACGTAATCGGGCTGAATCACATCGGTAGACAGCTGGGTGGCTTCCGAATTGCGTTTGTTCTGTACCTGCCAGTACAACACCAGTGCAGCAGTAAAGAACGCGATAATGGCCAAGGTGACTCTGTTCATATACTCATGCCGTGTGCGGATGCAATTTTATCCTGACTCATCAGTAACAGATCTGCCAGTTCACGCAGTGCCCCATAGCCGCCATTGAGATAGGTGACCAGATGCACTAGCTGTCTGACCCGAGGATGCCCGTCAGCAACACATACGCTGAGGCCTACCTGTTGCATTACCGGCAGATCCACCATGTCATCCCCAATATAGGCCACCTGTTGTGGTGGTAGTTGATAATGTTGCAGCAGCCAGTTGAATGGCTCCAATTTATTATCAACGCCCTGAAATATATGAGGGATCCCTAGCGCCGTCATACGGTCTTCAACAATTTGTGATTTACGTCCAGTAATCACCGCGACTTGAATCCCGGCGTTGAGCAACGCTTTTACGCCATAACCGTCACGAGTGTGGAACGCTTTGAGTTCTTCACCATGGTTTCCAAGATAGATGCGGCCATCCGAAAAGACGCCATCAACGTCACAAATCAGTAGTCGTATCTGCTTGGCTAACTGCCAAATCTCATCGGCAACGGGTCCGTAAAAGCTGTCTTGCGCCATTAAATGACCCCCGCGTTGACTAAATCCAGCATATTCAGCGCCCCTATCGGATGATTTTCGGCATCGACGACAATCAAGCCATTAATGCTGCGGTCATCCATCACCTTAAGGGCTTCTGCTGCAAGAATATTAGCTTTAATTGTAATGCAGTTACGGGTCATCACATCCGCAATCCGGGTCTGACGTAAATTGACTTCTGCGTCGATTACTCTGCGCAAATCCCCATCAGTAAAGATACCTACTAGCTTGTTGTCTCCGTCAATTACCGCGGTCATTCCCAAGCCTTTTTTGGAGATTTCATAAAGGGCGTCAGTAATGCAGATATCATGATGTACCAGCGGAATGTCATGACCTTTGTGCATGACATTATCGACTTTCAACAATAGTTTACGACCTAAGGCACCCCCTGGATGAGACAGCGCAAAATCATCCTTGGTGAACCCTTTCGCTTGCAGCAGCGCAATAGCCAGTGCATCGCCCATGACTAAGGTCGCGGTAGTGCTGGACGTGGGGGCTAATCCTAATGGACAGGCTTCCTCCGGCACTTTAATACACAGGTGCAGTTGTGCCAGTTTGGCCATGGTGGATTCCGGGTTACCCGTCATGGTGATAACCGGAATGCCTTGTCGCTTGATGACTGGCATCAGGGTAAGAATTTCATTGGATTCACCGGAGTTGGAAATGGCGAGCACAATGTCGTTGTGGCTGATGACACCAAGATCGCCGTGGCTGGCTTCACCCGGATGCACAAAAAAAGCGGGCGTACCGGTACTGGCCAGCGTCGCTGAAATCTTGTTCCCTACATGGCCGGATTTTCCCATCCCCATCACGATCACTTTGCCACTGCAGTGGTAAATCATCTCGCAAGCCTGGGCAAATTCTTCAGAATCAACGTATTGATACAGGTTATCTAAGGCTTGTTTTTCGATATCAATGACTTTGCGTCCCCAATGACGCAACTGACTTGCATCTGTCATATCTTTCTCTCTTGTTTCTGTTCAACACTCAACGCGGAGGCTAGAACAGGCTAATCTGATAGCATACAAAGCTGGTAAGCAAGGCGACGCCGTGCCACCTTTTCAATTCGCGCTGCTTTTTGCTGCTCAACAGGATCAATAAGGCCAGTGCTGTGCTGGTACCTAACACCATATAAACATCCCGGCTGGCGGCTGAGGCATCTATTTCTCCGGGCGCAATTAATCCAGAAATAGCCAGCACTGCAAGGATGTTGAACAGGTTTGAACCTACGATATTGCCAATAGCCAGGTCGTCCTCTTGGCGCAGCACACCCATGATACAGGCGGCTAACTCCGGCAAACTTGTGCCAACCGCGATAATTGTGAGACCAATCACCAGATCTGACATGCCAAAATACTTGGCGATACCGACCGCACCTTCGACCATCCAGTTAGCTGCCAGTGGCAATAATATGATGCCGACCGCAATCCAGCACAAGGCTTTCCAAGTGGCGACATCTTTCGGAATATCGCTGTCGGCGTCATCCGCCAACACCTCCAGTTCTCTGTGAGCGAAAGCATGCCAGATAAGGTAGCCCATCACTGTCAGAAACAGCAGCACCAGTATTGTCCCTTCTGTACGGGTTAATTGCCGATCGGCAAGGCAGTAACCCGCAAACAGGGTGGCAATCAACATCAGGGGAATTTCCCGAAACAGTGTCTGAGAACTGACACGAATTGCGCCAAATAATGCGGTAATCCCCAAGATTAGCGAAATATTTGCAACATTAGATCCCAGAACATTGCCTATTGCGGTGTCTGGTCGCGCGGATAATGATGCCGTTGCCGCCACAAACATTTCTGGTGCGGAACTCCCCATGGCAACAATCGTCAAACCAATTAATAACGAGGGAAGCCCAAGGTTTCGAGCCAAAGCACTTGAACCATAAACAAATTTATCAGCGCTCCAGACTAAAAACAGCAGTCCAGCCAACAGTAAAAAAATATTGAATAGCATTGAACAATCGTTTTTCCCTGAACCTAGCGCTGCATTGTCGCTGTATTTGCTGGAAATTGAAAGGGCGCCTCTTCCACTGGGGCTGCCAGTTGTGTGCCGTAACTCTATTGCGTACAATTTATCGCTGATTATATAAGGCCTCTGGTTCACAGAAGGCTGTTCAGTAACGGTTCAGATTGGCGTGACTAACATGATTGGAGTGTTTCCAAGATGCAAAACATCGATGTTGGCAATCTGAGAACGTTCCGGTAACTCAGGGTTACGTCTGTGACGGGATAAGCGGCAAATCCCACTCATAAAACAGGAATTTTTAGAACTGGAAGCAAACATGAGCCAAACCCAGACTGCGTTGGTCGAAGTCAAGAACCTCTGTTTCAGCAGGGGCTCCCGGGTGCTCTACGATAAGATCAATCTGAGCATCCCCAAAGGCAAGGTAACCGCCATAATGGGCCCCAGTGGTATCGGCAAAACGACATTGCTGAAGCTGATTGGTGGTCAGCTTACTCCTGATAGCGGTGAAGTACTGTTTGAAGGGAAAAACATCCATAAACTCTCACGTCATGAGCTGTTCGATGTGCGTAAGCGTATGAGCATGCTGTTTCAAAGTGGTGCCTTGTTCACTGACATGAACGTATTCGACAACACCGCTTTTGCACTGCGTGAACATTCTGGTCTGCCAGAAGCGATTATTCGCCGTATCGTCCTGATGAAGCTTGAGGCGGTCGGGCTACGCGGTGCCGCATCCTTGATGCCCAGCGAACTTTCCGGCGGGATGCAACGACGTGCTGCACTCGCCAGAGCGATTGCAATGGAACCGGAAATGGTGATGTACGATGAACCGTTTGCGGGACAAGATCCCATCTCGATGGGCGTGCTGGTGAAACTGATCCGCGAGTTGTCTGATGCCTTATCCCTGACTTCGGTTGTGGTGTCTCACGATGTCGGTGAAGTCCTGAGTATTGCCGACTATGCCTACGTCATCGCGGATAAACGGATTATTGCTGAAGGGTCGCCGGAAGCGTTACGGCAGGCTGACAATCCGCAATTACGGCAGTTTATCGATGGTGCGCCGGATGGTCCTGTACCATTCCATTATCCCGCCATGGATTATCAGAAGGAGTTACTGGGTGCGTCTGACTGATTCTATTGCCGATCTCGGACATGATGCTCTGGGATTGATTTCCGGCTTAGGTAAAGCCGGATTGTTGCTGTGGGGGTCGTTGGTACAGTTACCTCGACCCAAAAAAGGGACACCGTTACTGGTCAAACAGATTTATGTTGTTGGCGTGCAGTCGATGGTGATCATCCTAGTTTCCGGTTTGTTCATCGGCATGGTATTGGCGCTGCAGGGCTATACCATTTTAGTGGATTTCGGCACGGAACAAAGCCTGGGGCCTTTAGTTGCCTTGAGTCTGTTGCGTGAACTTGGCCCCGTGGTTACCGCTTTATTGTTTGCGGGTAGGGCCGGTTCGGCATTAACCGCTGAACTGGGGTTGATGAAAAGCACTGAACAGCTGTCGAGTCTGGAAATGATGGCAGTAGATCCTCTGTGTCAGATTATAGCGCCGCGGTTTTGGGCTGGTTTTATCAGCATGCCGCTGCTGGCGTTGATGTTTACGGCGGTGGGGATCTATGGCGGTTATCTGGTAGGCGTTGAGTGGAAGGGTATTGATAACGGTGCCTTCTGGTCGATTCTGCAAGCTGCGGTTGAGTGGCGCCAAGATATTGTGAATTGTCTGATTAAAAGCTTTGTATTTTCCTGGGTAGTGACCTGGATAGCGTTATATCGTGGTTACCATCTGGTGCCCAACCCGGAAGGGATTAGCCGGGCCACCACTCAGACTGTGGTGCAATCAAGCTTAGCGGTACTGGCTCTGGACTTTTTGCTGACAGCACTGATGTTTGGCAATTAATGGATAATAGCGTTTAACTTTGGTAACTGATTATGTTGACAAGAAAAATTGAATTCTTGGTAGGTATGTTTCTCGTAGCGGGGATGGCGGCATTTCTGGTGCTGGTATATAAGGTCGCCAACGTAGAGGTGCGTACTTCTAGTGACACATACACTTTGACAGCCGTGTTCAGCAACGTCGGCGGTTTGAAGGTGCGTTCTCCGGTGAAAGTTGGCGGGGTAGTTGTTGGCCGTGTCAGCGGTATTTCTTTGGATCCAAAGAAAATGGAGCCAGTCGTTACGCTGACAATGGACAAGCAATACGATAATTTCCCGGAAACCAGCAGTTTATCAGTGCTGACTTCGGGGCTATTAGGAGAACAATATCTCGGGCTGACCCCAGGTTTTGTTGATGATGATGTGTCCATTCTGAAGGATGGGGATCGTATTGATGATACCCATTCGGCAATGGTGTTAGAGGATCTTATCGGCCAGTTCTTGTATAGCGCTGGTTCCAAGGATAAGAAATAAGGAGTCTTTTATGTTGAAGAAATTAATGGGTGTAATGGCAGCAGTGTGTATGCTGTTGCCGGTAGTCGTTCACGCACAAACTGCTGCAAAAGACTATAAAGATCCTTATGCCATGATTAAGGAAGTGGCAGATCAGACTTTTGCACGTTTTCATCAGGAGCAGGACAAAATTCAAGCCAATCCTGACTACCTGAAAACCATCGTCACTGAAGAGTTGATGCCTTATGTTGACTCTCGTTATGCTGCATACAAGGTGTTAGGCCCGTATCTGCAGGACACCACCAAAGAGCAGCGTGACGATTTTGTCGCGGCATTTGAAGGTTATCTGGTGACCACGTATGCCCAGGCATTTACCGCTTACACTGATCAGAAAGTTGAATTTGCCCCAGCCAGTGATTTTTCCGGTGAGCGCATGGTCGCAGTCGATGTGCAGATCGTCGATCATGACCGTCCACCTATCAAACTGGAATTCAAGGTTCGTCGTTTGAAAGATGATACCTGGAAAGCCTTCGATATGGTGGCAGAAGGCGTTAGCCTCCTGAATTCTAAACAGTCAGAAGTGACCTCCATGGTGCGTGAGAAAGGCATTGATGCCGTCATTACAATGTTGCAGGAAAAAGCCAATATACATATCGACTTTAGTGCACCTAAAGGTAAGGATGCTCTGTGATAGAATTCAAGCAACAGGGTGATTGTTGTCAGGTACTGGGTCGACTGAGTCAGGAAGACGTCAAGCAGTTGTGGTCACAGAGGAAAACTCTGGTGGCCACAGGCACCCGGACACTGGAGTTAAGCGGGCTGGAATATAGCGACACCGCCGGTGTCGCCTTCCTGATGGAGTTGCTTAGCCAACATCCATCGGAGTTGCAGCTGGTGGCACCATCAACCCAAGTGAAACGTTTGATAGACCTGTATGATTTACAGGATTTTTTTAATGAGTAATCAACGCCTGACAAGGTATATTCGCTGATGGATACACAAGAGATCGAAACTGTTTTGCGCGAAGCGCTGAGTCTGACCGAAGTTTATGTGACGGTGGAAGGGACTCATTTCAAAATTGTTGCCGTAGGCGATTGCTTTGATGGTATGAGTAAAATCAAGCAGCAACAGGCGATTTATGCGCCACTGATGGATCGTATTACCAGTGGTGAAATGCACGCCCTCAGTATTAAGACTTTTACTCCTGCACAGTGGCAGCGTGAAAAGATCTTCAACATGCCAGTGTAGAGAAGTAACGTGGATAAATTAACTATTCAGGCAAGTGGCCCACTTGCCGGTAATGTCGTGATCTCCGGATCTAAAAATGCGGCATTGCCAATCTTAATGGCCGGTGTGCTCACCGCTGACCCAGTGGTTTTGTCAAATGTCCCCAATCTGCGAGACGTCACCACTAGCTGCAAATTGATGCGTTGCCTCGGTGCCGAGGTGTCAGATCCGCAAAATGGGGTAGTGCAGATCAATGCCGCAAATATCCATGAGTTCTGTGCCCCGTACGATTTGGTGAAAACCATGCGTGCGTCAATTTTGGTGTTAGGTCCGTTGTTGGCACGGTACGGCACTGCCGATGTATCACTTCCTGGTGGCTGTGCCATCGGTGCCCGGCCGGTCAACTTGCATCTGCACGGGTTAGAGCTGATGGGGGCACACATCGAGGTCAAGGAAGGCTACGTCAAAGCTCGTATTGATGGCCGTCTTAAGGGGGCGCATATCTTTATGGACACTGTGAGCGTCGGTGCTACCGAAAACTTGCTGATGGCAGCCTCGCTGGCGGATGGCGAAACCATTATTGAAAATGCGGCCAGAGAGCCAGAAGTTGTTGATCTGGCAAAATGCCTAATAGCCATGGGCGCTCGTATTGAAGGGGCTGGCACCGCGACCATTCGTATTCAAGGCGTGGAAAAACTGCACGGTTGTGATTATCGGGTGATGCCCGATCGTATCGAAACCGGTTCATTTTTGGTCGCTGCAGCGGTGACTCGTGGTCGGATTCGTTGCCTGGACGCTGATCCTGCGTCATTGGAAGCGGTACTGGCTAAATTACAGGAAGCAGGTGCACAGATTACTGTCGGTGATGATTGGATTGAGCTAGATATGAAAGGACAGCGCCCTAAAGCGGTGAACCTGAAAACCATGCCTTACCCAGGATTTCCAACTGACATGCAGGCGCAGTTCTGTGTGTTGAACGCGCTGGCACAAGGTACCGGGACGATTACGGAAACCATTTTTGAAAACCGTTTTATGCATGTGCCGGAGCTGAATCGTATGGGCGCCAGTATGGAACTGGAAGGCAACACTTGTATTATTCATGGTCGGGAGTCGCTTAACGGTGCGCAAGTGATGGCGACTGACCTGCGTGCTTCCGCCAGTCTGGTGATCGCCGGGTTGGTGGCTGAGGGCACTACTGTCGTCGATCGCATTTATCACTTGGATCGTGGTTACGAGCACATCGAAGCGAAATTCAGTGACCTTGGTGGCAATGTGGTACGAGTGTCCTGATATCGCGGCAGACATAAAAAACCGCCAATAGGCGGTTTTTTTATAAGTGACCCGACGGTTACTCGACAATATTAATCTGATCTCTACCTGCCATTTTGGCATTTGCCAGCGCTTCATCCGCAGTATCCAACCAGCGATCATAGCCACTACATTCATCATTGAGCGTAGAAATCCCGATGCTGATGGCAAAGCTGAGGTGGCTGCCATTAAATAATAATGGTGTTTGCTGTAGGCTGAATTGCAGCCTCGCTGCCAGCTGTGATGCCTGCACCGTATCACAATGGTGCAATAGCAAAGCAAAGCTGTTAGCGCCATACCGGCAAGCAACATCGGTGTTGCGTAAATTACGGCTGACAAGATGTGCCAGATGCTGAATTGCACGATCCCCGGCAATATGTCCGTGTTGGTCATTAATCTGCTTCAGATAGTCAATATCCACCATCATCAGCGTTGTCGGCTCCTGGTAACGGCTAAAACGGGCAAATTCCTGTTCCACTAACTGCTGCCAGTGTCGCCGATTAAATAGCTGGGTAAGTTCATCACGTTGTGTTAACTGTTGCAGCTGTTCATTGGCGGCCGTCAGCTGTAATTTATTGATGGCTATATCGGTGACATCATAAATAATCATGCTGATATGACTGGTACCCGTTAATGAGGACAGTGGCAGTAACGTGATGTTTTGGTACATGAATTCCGCACGGCCGGTGATCGGTCGATAGTTGTTGAACTTAAAGATGTAAGGACGCTGTTCCCAGCTGATAAACACATTGTTTTTCAGCAGGAAGACCTGCTCCATTTTCTGTTTCAGCCAGTCCGCTGGCAGTTCAGGAAAGCGCTGAAACAAATTGTTGCCCTTAAGCTCATTGGGCGAGATCCCACTGTGGTTTTCCATAAAGCCGTTCCACAGCTGGATATTGAACTGGCGATCCAATACCACCAGGCCCACTTCTATTGTCTGCACCATGTCAATTAGCCAGTGCAGTTCATTCATCGGATCAGCATCATGGTTCATGGCAGTATCCAGTTAATGCATCAGATAGCCGAGCTTGAAATTCAGTGTCGGCAAAGAGTCTTCAGTAAACAGCAATAACAGATCGCATTGCACGTTATGCCCTTCAATCCGGTAATTAATCTCCATTGCCAGGGTACGTTTCCAGCGGCCGGAATTGTCATGGATCAGGTCGTTCACGGTACAATGGCGACCGAGGACAATCGGATGCGCCTGACTGAAGGTCATATCCAGTTGCTCGGCAATCCCGTTGAGAAAAGCCCCGATCAGCACATTACCGGTATCAATTAATACTTCTATTTCGGTGTTGGCATTATCCGGATTGGACATTCCCATCAGCGACGCCATGTCAGCAAAACTGGAGTCATGAAATATCAGTAGTGCCTCTCCGGCAATACCGGCACCAATGAATCCCTGACACAGTGCCGAGATCTGGGTACTGTTTTCGGTCGCTTTCAGTGCCATAGTAAGTTCGCTGACTTCCAGCACATTCACATTCGGGATCGGCAGTAAAACAAAAACATCGAGTAACTTAGCTAACAGATCGGCAGCACGGCCCATGGCAACGTTGGCCACTTCCTGACAGGCATCGCGCAGATCGACCTCCAGCATCGAGGCTTTGTCAGTGGTCGTGGATGGCTCCAGAGCGAGTGAGAGAATGCCATATTCTTCGAGAATGTTGATAATTGCGTCGGCAGTGACGGGCTTTTGAATGAAATCTAGGGCACCAAGCGCTTTGACACGTTGATGGGCCTGTAACTGAATATCGCCGGAGACCACAATGATCATGGAGGGTAAATCCTGCTGTTGCACCATGCGTAGTACTTCGTAGCCATCCATTACCGGCATATTCAGGTCGAGAAAAACGATCTCGCCCTTACCGGCTCGAATTGCTTCGAGTCCCTCCGCGCCGTTGGCGGCGTAGGAGATTTCCACGTCCCATTCTTTGGGGAGTGTCCGCGCCATTTGCTTGCGTGCCAGCGCTGAATCATCACAAATCAATACCGGAATGGTCATGCCATCGCTCGCTCCATGAACAGGTTGAAAGAAAACAATCGCTTCATTATAGACAGCTCACTCGCCTAGAGTGTGACCTTTAGCTGCTTGTTTCTGAGGTTACCTTGGCGGTTTGCGCACCGCTGCTGCCAGTAATGCTGCTGCCCATCTGATTAATTAACTGCAGGCAACGTTCGTATGCAGTCTGTTGCGTCAGGTCGAGTGCTAACAGTCGCTGGCGCGAGCGATATCCAGGATGAGCTTCAAACACCTGCTGCCGCTGTAGTTGCGTGCGAAGCGATGCACTATTCGCGTCACGGGATTGTAAATCGAGTACAGTCAACGGCAATTTAGCCAATTGCGCTGGGATCTCGGAATTAGCCGCAGACGGCTCATTATACGGATTAATCAGCACTAATAGATCCGGTTTAGCGATGCCTTGGCGGGTGAGCAGGTTCAACACTAACGCTGCAGAGGCCCCTTCGGCAATCAGCAGTTGTTTCCCGGCAAAGGCTTGAGCGGAGGATTGCAGTTGCGTTAGCCCTTGTCGCAGATAGTCTTCTTGGCTTTTCTGTAGTTGTTGCCAGTCTGCATCGCTACGTTTACTCAGTGTCGAGTTTCCTGGCGGCGGCGTTTTGCCATCACCGGCTTTGCTGACTTCGGTGGCGGCAGTGGTAAAGTTAGGTTCCTGCGGCTGCGGTGGTGGTGTCAGGCTAAAGGTGGTCCAGCCGGACAGGTTGAGATTTTGTCTTAAATAGTTCAGCAAACCGGGTGACATTGCTTGCTGCCCTGGTGGCGGAATGATGATGACACTACCGCGATGAATGCGGTATTGCCACTCACGAGTCAGCACCGTGGCCGGTTTACTGTCAATCTGGATCTGGCTGATCTCAGCCTTGTCAGCGTCAGTCGCAGGTGCGGACGCTGCCACTAACGGCAGTGCCGGTATGGCCGTCAGCAGTAATGACCACAGTGCGTAATGTTTGAGCAAAATTGTCCCCGGGCGGCGAGAATCTGGTCTCATTATAAAAGGATTATGCCATTCGCATAGTGCGCGCACGCGTAAAAAAGCCCGCAGCGGCGGGCTTAGCTGTTACACGTGACTGACCAGTACTAATCTGATGGCGTCGAGCTGCAATTGACAGTTATCCAGATAGCCATTGAGTTCTCGTATCTGTTCCCGCAGGTATTCCAGTTCATCTTCACGAATATTGGGATTTACCGTCTGTAACGCTTCCAGGCGTTCCAGTTCACTCAGCAAGCTGGATTCCATCTGTTGCCGGGCTTGTTGTATCAACTGTGCCATTGCATCCTGTCCATGTTGCTCTCCTTTGGCCAGCAACGGGTGGAGCAATGGCTGTGAAGCATTTACCAGTTTGCTGCCAATATGGCGATTTACCGGACTCAACTGCCGTTCCCATTGGTCATAAGTCACTTTACTGGCCAGATTATTGCCATCTTTATCGAGCAAGACCCTGATAGGCGTTGTCGGCAGATAGCGGAAGAGCTGACTGGCTTTCGGTGCGGACGCATCAGCGATGTAGATTAATTCCAGAAAGAGAGTGCCAGCAGGCAAGGCTTTGTTTTTTAATAGCGAAACGCACGTTGTCCCCGTATCCGAACCGGTGACCAGATCCAGACCGGTTTGTACCAGCGGATGCTCCTGAGTGATTAAAGCAATGTCATCACGCGACAACGCGGTGTTGCGGTCAAAGGTCACGGTAATCCCATCTTCTGGTAATCCCGGATAAGTTGGAAACATCATGTGCTCACTCGGATGCAGCACTATGGTGTTTTCGCCTTTGTCTTCCTGATCGACACCGATCACATCCCACAAGCGGATAACCGAACCGATCAGTTGGGTGTCATTGTCCATCTCTGCCAGTTGCCAAGCCAGCGCTTTGGCGCGATCACCGCCGTTTGAGTTGAGTTCCAGCAATTTGTCCCGCCCTTGTTCCATTGCCTGTTTCAACTCTTTGTATTGCGCCCGCACGCGATTGAGCAGACTGGTCATGGATTCGTCATCAGCATGGACAAGTAACGGCAACAGTTCTTCAGAAAATTCCTTGAATAGGATATGGCCGACCGGACAGGTTTGCTCAAAAGCGTTCAGTCCCTGATGGTACCAATCGAGCAACCTTGATTGCGCGCAGTCTTCGATATAGGGCAGATGGATCTGTACATCATTTTGTTGACCAATACGGTCCAGACGTCCAATCCGTTGTTCCAACAGATCAGGATTCAGTGGCAGGTCGAATAAGACCAGATGGCTGGCGAACTGGAAGTTACGACCTTCTGAGCCGATTTCTGAGCAGATCAGCGCCTGTGCGCCACCTTCTTCTTGGGCAAAGAAGGCACCCGCCTTATCGCGTTCAATGATGGACATGCCTTCGTGGAACACGGTGGTCAGTATCCCTTCTCGGGTGCGCAATGCTTCTTCCAGACTCAATGCGGTTGCCGCCTGGGAAGTGATAATCAACACTTTCTTGCTGCGATGATTTTTCAGAAATTCGATTAGCCAGTCGATCCGCGGATCAAACTTCCACCATGCCGCTGATTGTTCATCGAATTGCTGAAACAGCTTTTCCGGTGTCAACATAAGGCGGGCTTGGGTCTCATCTGGCAAGTTGCGATTCATGGTCAGCGCTACGCGCATGGCCGTTTCATATTGCTCGGGCATCGGCTGTGGGTAGCTGTGGAATATGCGCTGCGGAAAACCTTTTACTGAGGCTCTGCTGTTACGGAACAGGACTCGCCCAGTACCGTGCCGATCCAGTAATTGCTGCAGCAATTCATCGCGCGCTTGTTGCTGTTGTTCTGGCGCAATATTGTCTGCCTGGATCAGTTTTATGGCTGGAATAATATCTTTTTCCGCCAGCAGTTCGGTCAGAAGTTCAATCGCATCATCGGGTAACTTGCGACCGCTGGCAATGGCATCCGCGGCGGTTGCTACCTGGCGATAATCCTGTTCTTCTTTGATAAATGCCTGATAGTCGTAGAAGCGGTTAGGATCGAGCAGCCTGAGTCTGGCAAAGTGACTTTCATGCCCCAACTGATCGGGGGTTGCGGTGAGCAGCAGCACACCAGGTATTACCTGTGCTAACGCCTCAACAATCTGATACGCACGGCTGGGTTTGTCGGCTGTCCATTCCAAGTGATGCGCTTCATCTACCACCAGTAAATCCCAGTCGGCATCCAGAGCCTGGTCAAGACGGCGTTTTTGTTTCAACAGATCCAGCGAACAGATCACCAACTGTTCGGTGTAAAACGGGTTGTCGTGATCGGCGAACGCTTCCACACAACGCTCTTCATCAAACACGGAAAAGCGCAGGTTGAAACGGCGTAACATCTCGACTAACCACTGATGACGTAAGGTGTCTGGTACCAGAATGAGTACCCGTTCGGCTCGACCGGTCATCAATTGCTGGTGGATGATGAGGCCCGCTTCAATGGTTTTCCCCAGACCTACTTCATCGGCCAGTAGCACTCGAGGGGCATGGCGCTGACCCACTTCAGAGGCAATCCACAGCTGATGCGGGATCAAACCGACCCGCGGACCTTGCAATCCGAGCATCGGTGAGGTGGCGAGATCATGCCGCAGACGTTGTGCCTGATAACGGATCCCAAAACGATCCATGCGGTCTATCTGGCCGGCGAATAAGCGATCCTGCGGTTTATTAAAGCGAATGTTATGGTCGAGTAAGGTTTCTCTGAGGCAGACTTGTTCGCCACTGTCACTATTGATGCCATGGTAATGGACTAAATCATCAATTTCTTCGGTACGCTGAATTTCCAGCGTCCAGCCTTCATGGCTTTTGACTTTGTCACCGGGGTTGTAGATCACGCGGGTCAGCGGGGCTTCATTTCGAGAAAAAATACGGTTTTCTCCGGTTGCCGGAAATAGCAGGGTGACCATCCGGCCTTCCAGTTGCACAACTGTGCCCAATCCAAGCTCTGATTCCGTATCACTGATCCAACGTTGACCTAAAGCGAATGGCATTTTTAACTCTTTTCCTCGGCGCCTATTGAAGGGCGCGTATGTTATATCAATCCGATTATAATACCAATCCCGCTAGCTGCCGTTCGACCCTCAGTTAATTGCCTACTTTTTCAATGATGTAAATTCTGTGTTAAAAATTCTTCGGGCGAAGCGATTGTCATCCCGAAATAATGGTGACAGTATAAAAACTGAACCCGACATTCGGGGGACGCCTTCAACCCACCTCTGCACAGGAGCCTCTGACTTTATATTCGGGCGTAACCCGCCAATACAAAACTACAAAGACATAATGCAATGACGCTTATGGAGGCGCTATGGAACAAGACGACAGGAAATTGTTTGTACTTGATACCAATGTTTTATTGCATGAACCCTTGGCGATTTATTCATTTAAAGAGCACGACGTGGTGGTCCCCATGACGGTGCTGGAAGAGTTGGACCAGATCAAAGACCGTAAGCGCGATGTCAGTCGTGATGCCAGAGTGGCTATCCGGGCGTTGGAAGATACTCTGGGTGGTGATATTACGCCGGAACAGATTATTAACGGTGTGCTGCTGCCAACGCGTGAAGGCCACAGTGACGCTACCGGTACCCTCGCGATTTTCCCTGATCATCAGATTGAATTCACTATCGGCGCCCTGCCGGGTGATAACAACGATAACCGCATTATCAACACTGCACTCTATTTGCAAAAGCTGCATCATCCCCGTCCGGTCGTACTGGTCACCAAAGACATCAATATGCGTCTTAAGGCCAAAGGTGCGGGTATGCTGATGGTCGAAGATTACCGAACCGACCAGCTGATTGATGATATTCGTTTCCTGTCCAAAGGTTTCCACGAATTTGAAGGCAATTTTTGGGAACACCTGGAGCGCGTTGCGACCGAGCGTCATGGCCGGCAGACCATCCATGATGTGCCGTTAAAGGATCTGGGTGACGATATTTTTTACATGAATCAATATCTATTGGATGCGGAATCCAATTTTTGCGGTCGGGTCGTCGGGCGTTCAAATGATTCTCTCAGCGTGTTGGATCTCGGGCGTGATCGCTTGCTGAATATGGAAGCCTGGGGAGTGCGACCTAAAAATATTTATCAGGGCATGGCATTGCAGGCGTTGATGGACCCGGATATTGATTTGGTGATCCTCACCGGCCCGGCGGGTTGCGGTAAGACGTTGTTGGCCATGGCGGCGGCATTGGAGCTGGTGATTGAGCGTAATCAATACGATAAGGTCATCGTCACTCGTAATACGCCAGAAATCGCAGAGTCCATCGGGTTCCTGCCTGGGACCGAAGAGGAAAAAATGGCACCGTGGCTTGCCGCCATTACTGACACGCTGGAAGTGCTGCATAAACATGATGTTAACCCTGCAGGATCGCTGAATTACATCATGGATAAAGCCAATATCCAGTTTAAATCGATTAACTTTATGCGCGGTCGTTCAATTCAGAATGCCGTGGTGTTGCTGGATGAGTGCCAGAACCTGACCGCCTCGCAAATCAAAACCATGATTACCCGCATGGGCGAGGGCACTAAACTTATCTGCTGCGGTAACCTGGCACAGATTGACTCCAACTATCTCACCGCGGTGACTTCCGGTTTGACCTATATCGTTGAACGGTTCAAACAGTTTGAAGGCAGTGCCAATATTTATCTCAATGGTGTGGTTCGTTCCCGGTTAGCGGAATTTGCTGAAGAGCAGTTGTAAGCCTTTGTAATCGTGTGTAAGGCCTCGAGTGAGGCCTTTGTTTTACACGGTAAACTGCTATCATAGTGGCAGTTATCTGCGCTGTGTCGAGTCAACAGCGTTGTCCAAGGGTAAGGGATGAAATCAATAGAACCTGAGCTTCAGCTTAAGTCACCTATCCAGAAAAATTATAACCGCGCGGTATTTTACACCTACATAGGTGTGATAGTGCTGGCGTTGCTGACCGCTTGGGGGTTTTACGAGCGCCAGAAAAATGAACAGATGCAGTTACGTGAGGAACAAGTGGATCGTCACGTCATGCAGATTGATCTGTTGCTGGAATCCAGTATTCGCGCCGTCAAAAGTCTCCGAGATATTGCTGTTGACCACTTGCGTTTAGCAGAGCAAGTGCGCAAACAATGGCTGCCCAAATATGAGAAATTTAATGAAAGCGGGCAGTATTTCACGCTAGAACCCTCCTACGCCAAAAGTGGCGAACCGTTTACCAATATGGGGCGCATTACCGGTATTGGTTCGCTTGATGGTCGCAGCGAAAAGTTCTATCAGGAACTGGAAATGTTGTTTGAGCTGTCGCTGTCGTTTCCCGTTGCCAAAGAAGCTGCGCCTAAAGCCTCCGCGATTTATTACATTTCCAAGCGGCGGATGATGTCCTATTACCCCTGGCCGTCAGACGATGTTCGTTTCCGTGATGAGTTACTGCACCGCCAACAGTTTCAGTTAGCGACGCCTGAAATGAACCCGCAGCGCAGTGTGTTCTGGAGTGAAGCCTATGTGGATGCGGCGGGTAATGGTCTGCTGACGACGCTGGGCGTCCCAATCTACCTTGATGATGATTTTATCGGCTCTATCAACCTGGATATGACCTTGGCGTCGTTGGCGCGGCAGATCCGGCTGTATTTTAAAATGCCCGGGACGGTGATCCTGCTCGACCAGGGTAATAACATTCTGTCGCACAGTGACTTTGATACCTCCAGTATCAACCGGGTGTACCACATCAGTCAGCGCATTCCGGCGGAGCTGCATTCATTGCCGGAATCAGAACTGTTTGATGCCCATGAAGGCATGATCCGTAATGGCTATTACATCTACTCTGTGGCGCTGCATAACGCACCTTGGCGTTTGCTCTACCTGCAGAACGTAGATGACATGTTCTCGGACTCCTTTGAGAAACTGAAAGCCACCTTTTTCCTGGTGGTGCTGGCCCTGTCGATACTGGTGACCATAGTGCACTGGCAGACCAGGCGCTCATTTGTCAGTCCGGCGTCGCGCTTATTGAATCATCTGGAAGCCTGTTCACAGGCACCGCAAGAACCGCCGAAAAAGATCAATCGCGACTGGCTTCCCTGGTTTCAACTGGTCAGCCGCATTTTTGATGAGAACCAGCAATACACCAAGCATCTGGCGGAGCAGAACAAACGACTGGATAAACTGGTGGCGCGGCGTACTGAGCGGTTACGTGAAACGACTGAACGCCGTGAACAGGAATTTGCGTTGCTGCGCTCATTACTGGACTCGATTCCCGAAGCCATTGTGTTTAAGGACAAAGAAGGCAAGTACCTCGGTTGTAACAAGGCGGCTGAACGGGTGCTGGGGTATACCGAAAGCGAAATGATCGGGCTGTCGGATCAGGATCTGATCCCGCCGGAGATGTCACAACGCATCAAGCTGGAAGATACCAAGGTATTGCAGGAACGGACGCCACTACGCTATCAGGAAAAAGTGGAACTGGCGGGGCGGCCAGTGTTGCTCGATACCTTAAAACTACCGTTTTACAACCGTCGTGGAGAACTGCAAGGTCTGATTGTGGTGTGGCGCGATGTCACCCGCGAGTATGAATCGGCCGAGCAGCTACGGTTATCAGAAGAACGTTATCATTTGGCGATGGACGCGGTAGAAGATGGCTTGTGGGACTGGTATCTGGACTCAGAACAGATCATCTGTAACCCCTCTTTCTACACCATGCTGGGCTATCAGGCGAACGAGTTTCCCGCTTTGGTTTCTACCATTGATGAATTAACCCACCCGGATGATCGGCAGCGGGTTCAGGACGCGCGAGAGCAGTATCTTCAGGCGCCGGTGGGAACCTATGAAGTGGAATTCCGTATGCGCGGCAAGGGTGGAAATTATCATTGGGTTTTGGCTCGTGGCCGGGTGGTGGAGTTCACCAGTAACGGTGATCCTCGACGTATGCTGGGGACCAATAAGGATATCACGCGCCATAAGAGCACCGAATTGGCGTTGCTGGAAGCGAAAAAAGATGCGGAGCTGGCCAACCTCTATAAGAGCGAATTCTTAGCGAATATGAGCCATGAGATCCGTACGCCGATGAATGCCATCATCGGTATGCTGCAGTTGGCGCAGCGCACCAGTCTCACGCCTCAGCAACAAGATTATCTGGAAAAAGCCGGTTTCTCGGCGCAATCCCTATTGCGGATTATTAACGACATTCTCGATTTCTCTAAAATTGAGGCCGGCAAACTGGAACTGGAAAAAGTGTCATTCCAGCTGGATAAAGTGCTGGAACACGCGCTGGATCTCAATGCCCTCAAAGCGCAGGAGAAAGGCATTGAACTGCTGTTATATGCGCCGGTGACCGCCGGGCTGATCCTCAAAGGCGATCCGTTACGACTGGGGCAAGTGTTAGTCAACCTGTTGTCAAACGCCGTGAAATTTACTGCCGATGGCGAGATAGAGCTGGGCTGTGAAGATGTGGGAGAACGTGATCACCGCATAACCTTAAAGTTCTGGGTGCGTGATACTGGCATTGGTATTGAACCGACTAAGCAGAAGCAATTGTTCGATGCTTTTGCGCAGGCTGATGGTTCGACTACGCGCAAGTATGGTGGTACGGGGCTGGGGCTGTCCATCAGTAAACATCTGGTGTCGATGATGGGCGGTGATTTGCGGGTACAGAGTGAGCCTGGTGTCGGCAGTATCTTCAGTTTTACTGTCAGTTTTGAAATGGCCGAAGAGACCACCGTAGCGCCACTGTCAGTGCCTGAGCGTCTTAATAATCTGCGTACGCTGGTGGTGGATGACAACCCCTCGGCATTGCAGATATACGCAGCGCAGTTACGTGATTTCCATTTTGATGTAGAAACTGCCGCCAGTGGTGCCGAAGCCCTGTGTAAACTCGAACAGCACCCCTATGATCTATTGCTGATTGATTGGAAAATGCCAGAGATGGACGGCCGGGATGTTGTCATTGCCATGGATGAAATGGTGGTGAACGGCAAACTGACCAAACGACCTGTCGTCATTATGATGACTGCCTATTCGGCGGAACCGATGGCGCAGGAGTTGGGCAATACCAGCGTGTTTGCCCTGTTGCAAAAGCCGTTTAAGTCATCAGCACTGTTTAACGAAATTATCGCGGCATTTTCGGAAGCACCAGAACTTAATGTGGTGAAGGAACTTCCTGCGGCCGAAAGCGGCGATAAACGCGGTTTAGTGCTGCTGGTAGAGGATAACTTAATCAACCAGCAGGTTGCCTGCGAATTGCTTCGTAGCGGTGGTTATGACGTTGATGTGGCCGAAAACGGTAAAGTGGCGCTGGAGATGGTGGCTCAAAAAGGTTACGACGCAGTGCTGATGGATATTCAGATGCCGGTGATGGATGGGTTAACCGCGACTCGTGAACTGCGAAAGCAGTACTCGATGGAACAGTTGCCCATTATTGCCATGACGGCTCATGCGATGTCGGGTGATAAGGATAAGAGTCTGGAAGCCGGTATGAATGCCCACATTACCAAGCCGATTATGCTCAATGAGTTGTTCGACACACTGGGTCATTGGATAAACAAGACTTGAGATAAGCGGATCAATCCCTTAACGTTGATGCCACGGATGCCTAACAACTAAATCGGGGACGTGGTATGAAATCATGGTCGGGATTGCTGTTTTGCTTATTGCTGCTGCCGCTGGCGGTGACTGCAGCCACTGACAGCAACAGTGTTTTGCGCACGAGTCATAAAGCTGAAGGGTTTATCAATCTCTATTTCGATAATGATAGCGGTCAGCTTTATCTCGAAGCTAATCACCTTAACCAGCCCCTGTTGTTGCTCACCAGTCTACCGCAAGGTGCGGGTTCCAATGATATTGGTCTGGACCGGGGCCAGTTAGGCAATACCCGTCTGGTGCAATTTGAACGCCAGGGCCCCTTCATCTTATTAAAGCAGCTCAATACGCATTATCGCGCCGATAGCGATAATCCATTTGAACAACGGGCGGTGAAGGAAGCCTTCGCGGATTCCGTGTTATGGCAAGGAAAACTGTTACCGGGCACCCGTTTATTAGTGCCTATCAATGAGCTGTTGCTGACGGATTTACATGGCATTCAGCAACAACTGAAAACTACCGGGCAAGGCCATTATCATCTTGACCCCAGTCGCTCGGCGATTCTGCCAAAATCCGTCAAGTCTTTTGCACGCAACAGCGACGTCGACATTCAGCTAACTTTTGCCGCGGATAAGCCGGGTTCTCAGGTGGCAGATGTCGCCCCTGACGGCCAGTGGTTGTCAATGATGGTGCGCTTTTCCTTTATCGCGTTGCCAGACTCTGGTTATCAGCCGCGGCCTTATCATCCAATGAGTGGCTTCCTTTCAGATGAATACCGTGATTATGCGACGCCGATTGATCAAGATATTACCAAGCGTTTATTGTTGCGACATCGGTTGCAGAAAGTGCATCCAGGCCCGGCCCCCAGCGAGGTGGTTAAACCGATAGTTTATTATCTGGACCCCGGCGTTCCAGAGCCGATCCGCAGTGCCTTGCTGGAAGGTGGCCGCTGGTGGTCGCAAGCATTTGCCGTCGCCGGTTTTCTCAACGCATTTAAAATGGAAATGCTGCCAGATGATGCTGATCCGCAAGATATTCGTTACAACGTGGTGCAGTGGGTGCATCGTGCCAGCCGTGGCTGGTCCTATGGTGCGGTCGTCACCGATCCGCGAACTGGTGAAATCATTAAAGGCCAAGTAACCCTCGGTAGTTTGCGGGTGCGACAGGACTTACTGATTGCACGTGGGGTGACTGCGGGTTGGAACGACCGGGCGGCAGCCGACCAGGCGTCAATGGCCCTGGCACTGGCGCGGATCAGACAATTGGCCGCTCACGAAATTGGTCACACGCTTGGCCTCAGCCACAATTTTGCAGCGTCCACCAATGACAACGCCTCGGTGATGGACTATCCGCACCCCTATATTCAGTTGACTGATGGGCAGATTGATATCAGTCAGCCTTATCGAGAAGGCATCGGGGCGTGGGATAAGTTTGCTATCACCTATGGTTATGGTGATTTCGGTGACGCTGCCGCGACAAAAAAGGCGCTGGCACAGCTGTTACAACAAACGCAGCAGCAAGGATTACGTTACATAGCCGAAGCGGATTCGCGACGCGCGTCCGCCGGTAATGCTTGGGCCAGTTTATGGGATCGAGGGAATGATCCGCTAGCTGAACTGGCGCGGCTGCAAGGCGTGCGGCAACAGGCGCTGCAACAGTTTTCTGCTACAGCCTTACTTCCCGGGCAACCCCTGGGCGAACTGGTCGATGCGTTGGTGCCGGTCTATTTGCTGAGCCGCTATCAGGTGGAGGCGGCAGCCAAATTTATCGGTGGAACGGATTACAGCTACCTGGAGCGCCGCGATAATGGCAGCTGGCATTTCATGACGCCTGAGTTGCAGCAACGAGCACTGAAAGAAGTGATAGCCACGTTAGATAGTGATTCACTGTATTTGCCGACCAGTCTCTACGCCAAATTGGTGCCTAAAGCCGGTGATTATCAGCGAACTCGTGAGAGCTTTGCCTCCGCGCTAGGAGTGGCAAACGATCCGCAAGCGATGGTGGAAGCCTTCAGTCGCCATGTGGTCGGGTTATTGTTACAAAGTGAACGTCTTAACCGGGTAGATCAACAAGCCAGCCGTGATAACGAGCAGGTGTCAATACCACAATTGCTGGACCAACTAGCGGCAAAAACGCTGCTGGCTAATCTACCCTCCGGAGATAAACAAGCGGTGGCGATGCGTGTCAATGCAGTGGTTTTAGACGGTGTACTCGATGCTTTGGATAACCCCGCTTGTCGTCCTGAAGTCCGGGCGCAGATCAGTGCTAAGCTGGCGTTCTGGCAGCAACAGTTCGAGCGTAAAGAGAAGCGCGTCACTGCTTTTGAAGCGGCTCATTATCTGCAGATGCAGCGGTTGATAGCACAACACGACAAATTTCCCACTAAACGGATGATCCTAACGCCGGTAAAAATGCCGCCAGGGTCACCTATCTGATGCATTAACAGCGTCTGGGATTGCGTGGGTAAAAGCGCTCCGGACGCCGTTCCAGATGGGAGAATTCACGGGTGTTTTTATAGGGGAGTTTCATAAAACCGGAAACTCCCTGTCCTTGAATTTTATCAACATGCTGCAGGATGCGGTCCAGACCGGCACGAAACTGTGCCTGTTTGCGCGGATTCAACAACCTAAGGTAACTGTGTATTTTCAGATGGGTTGGTAATGCTTCAAAGATGATGCAGCCTGTGTGGTGAATATGGTTAAGTCGTTCTAGTTCAGCCATAATTTCTGCTGGCAACTCCAGATTTTCATCAGGATCTTTACCATCCTCGAAATAAGAATGCAGGCGCGATTTATCTTCCAGCGTTGGCACCTCGCCAATCTCGAAGGGCAGTTGCTGACCATCATGACATTGGAACGGCGCTTCAACGGAGCTGCGTTCCAGATGCAATGTGTCTTTAGCGTTGAAGAAGCAGGCTTTAAAAATGCCGATTTTATGGATCCCACGGGCGAGCGTCACCATGTTGTTGACCGCCTGCAACAATGCGGGTTTCAACGATACATCGTACAACGCCAGATTGGAGTCGATATATATCCCTTGTTCGCGCCAGTGAATCGCGAGCCCACCAACAATCGGGTATTGCCCCAGCCTGCCAACGGCCGCAATAAATCCCTTTTCGGTATCGCCCATGCCCGCCAGAAAATTACGATAATATTTTTCCAGTTGTACATCCTGCGGAAATGGCTCGGCAGACCCCATATTGCCCTGATGACTGCGTAAAAATGACTTTCGAGAACTGTAGCTGACAGTTTCTACATCGCGATGTTGTGGTTGCACCCAAACCGGTATGTCGCCAATCTGCTCCATTGCGGGTACTGGGGGCAGCAACAGATAATGGCTGTATTGCATGCTCCGCAAAAAGTAATCGCCGGCGCGCTGACGTAATAACGGATCATCGCTGAGCATGCCTTCCAGAGTACGGGCAAGCTCCATCGGTAATCCCAGACTCGTGGGCGGGATCACTCGTGAACCAAAGCGGCTCGCTTGTCCAGACGCCAATGCATACAAGGTCGCCGCCACACCCTGCTCGTCGAAACGCGGACTGGAAAGGGCGCCGTTGAGTTGTTCTTCACCAATAAAATACACATCGCCCATGCGGGCATTGGTATGTTGTTGATCGCACGAAAGTAACTCCATGACATTGGCGTGTGCTGGCTGGCCATCGGCTTCGTATTGCGCAAATACAGCGGAACCCCAATCGATCAACGACAGCTTATCCTGTTGTGGGTCATAGATCAGATTTGACGGTTTGATATCACCGTGAACCAAAGGTCTGCCGCGTCGCAGATAAAGCAGTAGATCTGCCAGTTGCCGGGCAATACTTAGAATTTCCTGTACTGGCAACGCGCCAGTGCGTCGGCAGCGTTGATCGAGGTCTTCACCGGAAGCACGCGCCATCACCATAATGCCTTGTCGGCCAACGCGTTGAAATTTTATCAGCGCTGGAACATTAGGATGATGTACCTGTGACAGGATAAACGCTTCTTCTTCCAACCGGTCCTGAATATTTTGTGGCAAGGTGATGCGCGAAAACTTAAAGACGTGTTCCTCTCCGTAGCGGTTACGGCCGGCAAACACAAAACCATAAGCACCTTTACCGATAAGTTCTGGCGCTGCATAACCCAGTTTGATCAGTTGTTGATGACATAAGCGGATCCATGCCCGGTGCTTTCTGGCATCATCGGCTTTGAGCAGATAAACCGATTGCTCTTCCGAAATGTAGAAGTGCTGTAGTTCCGGGGCTTGCAACGGGATGCTCCAACGTCGGGTAATAGTGTTATCTACGCACTTAAACGACAGGCTGTCTAGTGGGCAAGTCTATATAAGCGAGATCTATATCAGATTTATGTGTACCTATCGCATCTGATTTTTCGACACTTTGATATATGTCAAAAATGGCGAAAACAGTCGGGGGTAATCTGTGTGTAAAATGCAACGTTATCGGGAGGCGTTATGCCCGAGCCTGACAAGCGCGAACTCATCGCGTTATTTGAGTATGCCAGACCCAGAATTATCCAGTCGATGGAGCTGCGCCATTGCCCGCATTCGGGCTTTTACAACCCTGTTGATGATGAGTGTACCTTCTGTCATCAGGGGATGGAATGTGTCTGGATGAATCGCAATGATAATCTTGTTGCTTTGGAAGAGAAGTCCATCGAAGAGCTGAAACAACAGCTATTGATGGCGGTGGATTTTGTCGACGCTAATCTTACGCCGCACCATTTATCACGGCGAAAATGTGACTGTGATAACTGCGCCTGGTTGCGTAAGGTGGAAGAAACGCTGGCGAGATACTGATGCTGTCCAGTGTTGATACACTCTGTTGAGAATATTGATAGGCAATAAAAAGGCGACCATCAGGTCGCCATTTTAGTATCCGAAATCGGATTAGAAGTCGTAACGAACACCGACAGAAACTACGTTGTCGTCATTCAGATCGATCTTAGAACCAGCTAGCTTGTAGTCACCTTCATAATGAGCATAGTGACCATACAACAGTGTAGTTTTAGCCACTTTATAGTCAGCACCAACGATGATGTTAGAAACACTTACATCACTTATAGCACGGGTTGTAGCATTATTTGCTTTCATAGTTGTGCTTTTGGTTACCTGGTCACCGTTAGAATCAACGGTTACATAAGTAAGCCCTGCGGCATTACTGAAGTAACTACCAAAGCCACTATCATCATAGATATATTCAGCTTTCAGGTTTACGCCGTTCAGGTTATAAGCAACGTTCACCAGGTAAGTGCTGCCATCTAGGTTGCTATTCAGTACACTTTCAGATTTCTGATACAGGCCGCCAACTTTAAACTGCTCCAGTTTAACCTGACCGACTACACGGTAAGCATCAATACCATTGATACCTTTGTTGTAAGCCGCTGCCGCGTAGTAGTTCTGCGCTTTGAAGCCTTTATCGCCCAGAGTCGCACTCAGTGCGTACTGGCTGCTGCCATCACCGGCAGACGTAGTTGCGTTGTTATCATCAAACTGATAGTTGGCATTCAGGGTCAACACGTCAGCGATTTTTGGAGAGTAGTAGAACACGCCATCAGCTACACGGCTCTGAGCCTGCAGCATACGATCCATATCCGCGTTGGTGTTACCGAACAGGTCGATGCCACCTTCAGAGTTTTTGAATACGGTATCTTTACGGCCGAATACTGCAGTACCTGCAGCAGTTTTGAAACCAAAGAATGTATTACGAGAGTTAAATACAGTTGAGCTACCAGTGTTAGAAGTGTTTTCAAAGCCCCATTCGCCTTGGTAAACAATGTCTACACCATCAGCAATCTTTTCAGAGCCTTTAACACCCAACCATGAGAAGTTATTTTCCAGATAAGTACCGCTGTCACCTTTAGTAACGCCAGCAGTGTCACCCTGCAGGGTGTCGCTATTCTGGGAGTTAGTGATCATCAGGTCGAAACGACCGTAGAAAGATGGACCATCAGCCAGTGCACCGAAAGAGGCAGCTGCCAGAACAGTAGCGACTGACGCAGAGATAAAACTTTTCTTCATGTATGTGCTCCCTAGAACCTAAGTTCTATTCCATTTATTTATGGTTTTGCTTTTTGTGTTCCTGGGCCAATCCCGGGCGTCCTGCTCAAGATAAAGCTGCGCCGATTTTTGCAGTTTTAATTTTTAAATATTGTGGCGCAGATCACACTTTATGCCCCGGCGGCATGGAACTTTTTCAAAAAAGTGAAAAAAGCTCGATTTAGTGGTTAAAAAAAAAGCAGTCGTTTATTTTTACGTAACCTCCTGAGGCTCCGGCAAAAACGTATCGACATGGCAGTATACCTATCTCTATCTGTTTTCGCCGTTCAACTAAAGGATAAATTAGTTCTAGCTGATGTTTGAAAAAAGTAAAAATTTTTAGTGAATAAAATCCATATGTTAATGCAGACCATGTGATGCACGCGAGACAAGGCCTGCAAATTTGTGGAACAATTATAAAAGTTAAATGAGCTCAGCAATTTTAAACGCTTTTCGCCTTTTTGATTGTGGGAGCGAGTGCGAGTGTTCAGGGATCTTATCTTGTCAGCAAATATGTTCGAATCAGAAAGCTATCAACAACGGTTTGGTGGTATTGCCAGACTCTATGGCGTAACAGCGTTACAGCGATTTTCCGAAGCTCATGTCATGGTGATAGGCATTGGCGGTGTGGGTACCTGGGCGGCAGAAGCGCTGGCACGCAGTGGTATTGGGCAGATCAGTTTGATGGATTTGGACGATGTCTGTGTCACGAATAGCAATCGACAAATTCATGCATTGGCGTCAACGGTGGGTCAGTCTAAAGTCAATGTGATGGCGGAACGGATTAGCGAAATCAACCCGCAATGTCAGGTGACAGAAATCGAAGATTTCATTTGCGCCGATAATTTGCCGCAATATTTAGCACCCGAAAGGGCTCCTGATTACGTGGTGGACTGTATTGACGCGGTGAAACCTAAAGCGGCCTTGATAGCTTGGTGCAAGCGTAACAAAATTCGTATTGTCACTGTTGGCGGTGCTGGGGGACAGGTGGACCCAACACTTGTGGAAGTGACAGACCTGGCAAAAACTTTCCAAGACCCCTTACTGGCAAAAGTCCGCAATTTATTACGCCGAGAGTACAACTTCAGCAAAAATCCCCAGCGTCGGTTTGGCATTGACGCCGTGTTCTCCAGTGAACAACTTAAGTACCCGCAATTGGATGGTACCGTGTGTAGTAATAAAGAAGGGGTGACTGGCAGTATGCGTATGGATTGTTCCGCCGGGTTCGGTGCGGTTACTGCGGTGACCGGTACCTTTGGTTTTGTTGCGGTCAGTCGTGTGCTGTTAAAGCTGGCCCAACATGCCTGATACGTTAAAACCAAAAATATGATCTAAATCTAATGTATGGAAGTCGGTTGTGCTAGAATGCAGCCACTTTCTTGCACTAGGTATAAACGACTATGCAAAAAGCTCTGCTCACTCGATTTTTGCGTTACGTGCAATCGGATACTCAGTCCGATCCCAATAGTCTTTCTATCCCAAGTTCTCCCGGCCAAAAGGTCTTTGCTGCAACCCTAAAGCAGGAGTTGCTGGAGCTTGGTTTCAGCGATGTTTTTTTAAGTGATGCTTGTTGCTTGTATGCCCGCGTTCCTGCCACCATCGCGGATATTCCGGTTATCGGTTTTATCGCACACTTGGACACCTCACCTGATTACAGCGGTGCCAATGTAAAACCGCAGATAATTCCAGATTATCAGGGGCAAATTATTGCGCTGGGGGACAAAGAACAGCTGTCTCCAGAGCAATTTCCAGATTTGCTGCATTATCTCGGCAAGACACTGATTACTGCTGATGGCTCTACGTTACTTGGCGCTGATGACAAGGCGGGTATTGCTGCGATTATTACTGCTATGCATTATCTGTTGCAGCATCCAGAGATCCCTCATGGTGAAATTGCAGTGTGTTTTACCCCAGATGAGGAGATTGGGCGCGGTGTTAAGGGTTTCGATCTCGAACATTTTGCGGCGCAGTGGGCCTATACCGTTGATGGCGGCGCGGTTGGTGAACTCCAATTTGAAAATTTCAATGCAGCAACTGCGGTGATTACTGCCCGTGGCAATGCTTGCCATCCGGGGAGTGCTTTCGGTGTCATGGTTAACGCTATGACCATGGCCTGTCGCTTCCATGCCAAAATGCCGTTGCACGATACTCCAGAACATAGCAGTGGCTATGAAGGCTTTTTCCATTTGGTATCTATGGAAGGTACAACTGAACAGGCCAAATTGGTGTATCTGATCCGCGATTTTGACAAAGTGCAGTTTGAGCAACGCAAGCAATGGTTACAGGATCTGGTGCAGAAATATAATGACGAACTGACAAGTGGCAGCTTGGAAATCGCAATTTCTGACAGTTATTTCAATATGAAAGAAGCGGTGATGCCTACACCTCATGTGATTAACATTGCTTGCCGGGCAATGGAGATGGCGGGCGTTACTCCGGACATCAAGGCTATTCGCGGTGGTACTGATGGTGCCCAATTGTCCTATCGTGGCTTGCCTTGCCCCAACTTATTTGCAGGCGGTCATAATTTCCATGGCAAACACGAATACGTGTGTCTTGAATCGATGGAACAAGCGGTAGCGGTGATCATCAATATCGCCAAGCTCACTACACAACGTTACGACTGAGCCCCATCATATTTAGCCAAGATGCCGACCAATCCGTCGGCATCTTTTATGGTTAAGCATCATCCTTTAATGCAAAACAATGGCACCAGATTTGCTTTCGCTTAGATATTGCAAATTTTTGACTGCGGATATCACCATGAAGCGATTCAAACTCACCTTACCGAAAACATTCAGTGTACGTGGATTACTGTTAGGTACCGCGCTTTGGGGCATATTGCTGACAACGTTGTTGCTGTTTACGCCATCACCGTTGCTGCATTTGGTGAATTTGGATTTATGGGTTGCTGACAATGGTCATTATATTGGGTTAGGGCTGTTATGTGCGGTAGCTTATATCGGAGCATTGATCGTCAATTTTTTGCTGGATGAAGCGATACATTACTTGCAAGGGCGTCGGGTTGATGACGCTATTGAAGAAAAGGTGTTATTACTGGATCCGGCTGAAAGAGCCTTGTTGCGTGAATTTTTCCTCCAGGGAAGTGCGGTGTTAACCATGCCTAAAGAAGATATGGTGGTACAAAGTCTGCTAAACACGCACATATTGGAATGTGTCGGAAATGAACGTCATTACGCCATTCAAGGACCCACAGCGGATTTTAAAATTTCGATGAAAGCTCGTCGGCATCTGAATCGTCGGGTACTGAGATTGCCTGCGGGCGAACTTAGCAAAGAAGATATGCAGCACTTGATGAAAGCGCGGCCTCAATTCATCAATAGTCTGGCTCAAGTACGTAAGCACGCAGCGTAACGCGTGATGAACAACAAAAAGGGCAGCGCGATGCTGCCCAAATCACTTCTAGTGTCACTCGCAGAAGGAATACGAAAACTAAGTCTTAGCAGACTTTACAATCAGCACCCAAGACAGGTAACCGAGTAATCCAACGGTACCAAGCAGCACCAGTGTGGACAGTAGACCCAGGGGAGTTGTGAACATAACATCTAGGTCAAACCATTGAGTCATTCACGTGCTCCTCTTATCGTAAAGTCAGCTAAAAAGTAGTCAATGTTGCGTCGACATAACCTGATCATGATCAAGAATTCGCCTAATACGTGTTTTGAAGAAGGCTCATTTATTTCAGTATCTGCGCTCGATCAAATTTTCAGCATCAATTTCCTGCACCAAAGTACCATCGGAAATGTGATTCAAAGTCTTTAAAGCCTAAAAATTAGGCCGCGACGTCTTAAATTTAAGCACTTGAACCGCATTTTATGATAGTGCCTTTGAAAGCACTTGCGATTGTATAGCGCCTAGGTATAATGCCGTCCGTACCGCTGCTAACCCTCAAGGGGATGCAGGGTAAATAAGTAAGATCCAATGCCAGAGTGGTGAAATCGGTAGACACAGGGGATTCAAAATTCACTGTGCTTAGCTAGAAAAGCTAACTAAGGTATTGATTTACAAAGTAAGTTCGATAGAATTTACACGCAAAATCCTTGCAAAGATTTGCAAAGTTTTTGAAGCTACAAAGTTGTGCCAGAGTGGTGAAATCGGTAGACACAGGGGATTCAAAATCCCCCGCCCTTAAAAGCGTGACGGTTCGAGTCCGTCCTCTGGTACCATCTCCTAGCGAGATAATAGGCCGACGATAAGTCGGTTTTTTTGTCTCCGTTTCCAGTGCTTATCCTTTCCTTGTTCCACAATATTCTGGGTACAACTGTACGCAGCATTCATCTTCCGATGTGCTGGTCGGCTCCAAACTTTGCAAGAGAATTAGTGATATCTAAGGCGGGCTTTGGGATGGTTTGCCTGTCTAATTGGGTGTCACTTTAATGGTGAAAACGCCCATCTCCCAGTAGCTCAAAAAGTTGGGTTCCCACATCTCATACATGTCACGTCCTGCCCTGATAGGGAAGTACCCATACAAGGTCTGAAAAGTGGAGTAACTGAAGTCAAAATCAATGGCTTTGGTCAGCTCGGCAAAGTACCCGGTTCCCACGTAACAAAACTCCGTGATGTAACAGAGTCGCCAATGATCTCGGTGGTGCTCCAAACGGATCTCCACCGGATGAAATCCCCCGTTTTCGGCACTGTAATTCTCATCGCGGAAGTTGATGGTGACGCTGTAGCTATCAATATCTTTCACAAGTTCCGCTAACTTGGTGGCAAAGGTATCGGATACGGGTAAAGGGAGGTCGGTATTAATGGTGAGCATCTTCTTGTCCTTCATAAAAAGGTAAGGGGAACGCAATGGTTCCCCCTCTCTATGGTCTTGGTGTAGCGATGTGAGTTGTTACTTACCGGGCTTGGCAGTCTGTTTCTCGGTGGTGGTTTTATCTGTACTAGATTTCTCGTTAGCAGCCGTTGTGTCAGCGCTAGCCTTTTTGCCAATCTTGGGGGCTGGGGCGAGTAACTGCTCGTCCAGTTCGCCTTTCTCCACCGCATCAATCACTACCTTGATGACTTCCGGTAGCTTGGCCTTGTCACCGACATCAATAGCCGGACAGCCCTTTTGCAGCTCCACTGGTTTGTTGCTAATCCGCACCTCAAAGTAGTAGTGATTGTTGCTGTCATAGAACCATGGACGGACGATATAACGGCGACGGATTTTCTTGCGTTCGCCCGTCTCGGCATCCTTTACTGAACGCTCCTTGTAGGCTTCAAACTCCCTCCCTTCAATCATGCACTCGGCCAGTGATAGTTGCTGCTCCAGCTTGTCGAGTAACTTCATACGTTTACCTAATACGGGTGGCTTAGGGGCAATTTCAGGGCGAGCGATAACCTTGAGCGAACTCAATACAGTAGTCATGGTGTGTTTCCTATGGTTGGGTGTTAACGGATAAATCCGATACGGGGTTTCCCTTGCTTACGGCTGTTCTCGGCACCAAGTAAAGCGAGGGCTGTAGCGCGGTGGTCGCGCTTAGGTTCAAAGCGTTGGCGTCTTGCCAAGATGGCGAAGTCACCGGGGGTTAACTGGTTTAGGGTGTTAAGGGTGGAAATCTCAACATGGGTCAGGCGCTTAATGCCAAACACCTGTCGGTACAGTGCTTGGCGTTGCTCACTAGTGAGATAGTCACACTCCAACTTGAAATCGAAACGGCGCATCACTGCACTATCAATACTGGCAAGGGCATTGGTGGCAGCAAACACAGGCATGTTATTGCACTCAAGCTGAGACAGTAGCTCGTTCACAAGCTGCACCTCATACTGCGCATGCGCGCTCTCGCGCTTGCTGAGCAGACTGTCGACTTCATCGATGAGCATCAGCTTCTGCTGCTTATCTGCTTCTCTGAACAGTCTAGCGACGTTCTGCTCGCTGTCTCCGACATACTTGCTGAGTACATCAGAGCATTTGATGTGCATCAGTTCATAACCGTGCGTTTCTGCTAAGTGATGTACCCATGCCGTCTTACCTGTACCGGGTGGACCACTGAGCATGACCCGAATGGGCATCGCCTGTTCCACGGCATAGTTAATCGAGGCCAGTATCTCAGCGGTTTGTTCGGTACTGGTTGCTTGCTCTTTTACTATTTTGAAGTTCACCAGACTGTCATCAAACACCAACTCGCCCTGGTACTTGGGTAATGGTGCGTCTTCCCCGCAAGCTTCTAAGGTTGCCTCAATCACTTCATCCAGTATGGCTTCGGCCTTGGTGCCTTTAAGCTTCAGTGTCGTTGCCACATGCACGGCATTGCCTACCATGGCCGGAGTGACATTGGGTTTCTCGGCCAGCAATAATCGATACTCATCCGATACCTTGAGCGATGTCAGCAATTGCTGACTCATGGCATAGGCAAAGGATTCCTCCGGTACTGGCACTTCCATGACCAACTTAAAGCGGCGGATAAAGCTTGGCTCCAGCAACTCCGCATGGTTGGTTATCCAAATAGCGGGTACTGGGTTTTGCTCCAACACCCGCATCAATCCTTCCTTGGTGTAGTGTTCATCGGCCTGTACAAACAGGCTTTCACATTCATCGACCAGTAGCAGACTGCCACTGCTACCCGAGAGTAACCCTTGCAACAGGTTTAGATACCCCAGACGTTGTGAGGCCGGGTCTCGGGAATGAAATGCTCCTACCAGTTTGCCTTCTTCTAGGCGCAGACTTTGCACTTCCAGCAAGCTACGCTGAACTGAATTTGCCAAGGTTCGGGCTAACTCAGTTTTCCCGGTTCCCGCTTTGCCATAGAGCAGGATATTGACACCGACAGTTGGCTGTTTGGTAATGGCAGATAGGTAGTTAGCCAGTAAGTCAGTGTTCACATGCCCAAATTGCGACAGGCTAAATTGGGCTTCCCGGCTCTGACAAATGAGCGGAGCCATCAACTGCTCAGCACTGGTAAGCGGCTGTTTCACCAGTATAGGTATCAGCGGTACGGGTAACTTCATCAAATAGGGGGTGACAAATGACACTTCCTCTATTAACTGGCACTTGGCAAGCTTATCCAGTTGCTTAATGATGTCCTCGCTATCAAGACCACTCTTGGCAACCAATACCCGCTCCAGTACGCCCTCGTCATCATCCAGCAGGACATCGGCGATGCTTCTCAGTCCGAGGTTAGCGTTCATCACAATCACAAATGCCACTACGGGTTGCATCTGTAAAGGCAGCCCAAACAACTGACACAGGAACTTGGCATTTTGGGGCACGGTGTTGCTCGCAGTCGGTGCTCGGTCTTCGTTAGGAATAAGGGCTAATACGTCATCCAGTGAATATTGCTTGTGACGCTCAACCTTCTCCCCGGTCATGGATTCCACCATTGAAGAAGAGAATTTTCCTTCTCTGGTAAAGGCCGCACATATCAGTGCTTCACCATAACAAGAGGCCAGATAGTGGCAGTACTGTGCACGCCATAAACGCGATTTGCTGCGTTTCAGCATGACGACCTCCCGCCACGACGTTTAGGCTCAGGAACATAATCCAGCGTCGCCGCCGCTTCCCGCATAAACGCATCACCACGCTTGTCATAGATGGTGGTGGTACTGATGTCGGCATGACCTGCCATCTGGCGCACAGTATTGATATCAACGTTCTGCTCCAGTAGCCGGGTAATAAAGGTGCGGCGCAGGTCATGAGGAGAAGCGCCTAACACACCAATCGCTGATAGTTTGTCTTTCACTAGCCGATACAGGGTGTCACTGCTGACAGGCTCATCTACTGCGAATTGCCCGGTGATGGTACACTTACAAATGAGATACCCTGCTTGGCGGCCACGCAGCTTTAGCCATGCGCTAATGTGTTGCTCAACCCAAACAGGTAAGAACAGCACCCGGCTCTTGTTACCTTTCCCGGCCACGACCGTGATGGTCGAGGTGCTACTGTCATAGTCAGCCATGGTCAGCGCCGCCAACTCACTGCGTCTAAGCCCAGTGCCTAAGAACAGCGCAAAGATAGCCAGCGTTCGCAGACCATAGAGACCTCTGCGCTTACCCAATAGCTCAAATAGCTGTGTCACTTGTGCGGCATTTAGCGGATTACCTTGATGCGCACCATGCTTCATGTGCGTAATGCTGGCGATATGTGCCACCTGCTGCATATCGGCTTTACCCATGAGCGCAGCGACTTTGACAATGCTCTTAATGGCGGTCATGGCGCGATTAATCGAACGTGCCGACCATTGCTCATGAATGAGTAATGCCCGTATCTGCATCGCTTGTTGGTAGTCAATGCTGCTCAGTTGCTTACCCATTGTGACGTCCGGCCAGTCCATCAGCCGCGCAATACTGCGCATCTGCGAAGCAATCGAGCGCTGACTATTGGGCGCAAGACGGCTCAAATACAGCGCATAAGGGGTCGCTGTAGTCATGTAAATAACTCCAGTTAGAAGATGAGTGAATTTGTTGCTATATGATTGAAATAGAAGGGAATAGTGATGCCACTCTGTAAGAGTATGGTATCACAAATGCGGCTGTTTTTCAGCCGCTATATTTGACACGGTATTAAGATGTAGAGTGGTCAAGGTCTTTCAAGTCTTATGTAAGAGAAGAGCATTGTTCAATGGAAACAGATTCACTCTTCACAGCGACATCTTTCTTCTTGAGTTGACGCTTTTTCTTCTTTCTACTAATCCATCGGCCTGAAAGATCTTTTTGGCACATACCCTTACACAACCTTATGTGCCTCAACTTTGCTCGATAGCTTGTTTTCTTATTTGCTTCAGGGGGGCTATAAGTGTTTGCAGGGGTTATATCTGTGACGGTAATGTATCCGAAGCCGTGTAGGCGACGAACTAAGTTGGTTATCCCTTGTGGCGTAAGATTCATTCCCATGCTGGTAGTTAGATGAATTAATGATGGAAAATAGCCTTCCTCATTGGTATAGCAAATATCCTGTTTAAACGAATCATTGGAGCCAATCACCAAGAATTCCCTATAAATTCCATTCTCTATAATTCCTTCGCCATATTGATTCGCAGGACAGAAGTTGCCTGAAGATGTCGAGAATACCTTTCCACCATCCGCTAACTCTTCATGGAAATAGAGTGCCAATTTAACATCTTGTAAAGTTAAGTGATTGTTAAATAGAACGTTTAATATGTATGTGTCACTTCCGAAGTTAGCCAGTTTGTGAAAGTCAAACACGCCACTTGATGTTAATACGCTGTGCTTGAGGAGAAGCTCTCTAGCAGTATCTTCACTTACAAGTTTCACTGGATGGTCAAAAGTACCTATGCGCATGAAAAGCAACCAATCATCTGGCTTAAGAATAATTTTACATTCTTATGATAAATTGGGCAAACAATATCACTGCTGAAGCCCATATTTGGCAAGGCTTGCGCAAAAATTGATGCGAAACATAGGTGTTAATACTTGAAAAAGTTGTATGAAACGGGCTGCTTTATGTGGTGAGTAATGTTAATAAAAACAAGTGGTTAAGTTGGTTTTGTTGTCAGGAATTTCTTTTCGGTAAAAGTAGATGATGAGTTTTTGAATAATTAATTTATCCAGAGAGGCTGGATGGCTACTTTAAGGAATATTGAAATGAAAGATTATGAAGAAAGCTTGCGCCCTACAGATACATCAGAGGCTACTCCACAAATTGAGAAATGTCTAGAAACCAATGCAATGTCAGGCACTTTAACGGATGGCAATATGCCTTTGCATGAAGTGAAGAGCGAAATGATGGGAAAACATGATAAACACATCGAAAGTGATGCTGTTAATACGGAAGTATTTACCACACAGAAATCTGACAGTCTAAAAGCAAAAATTGATGACTGTGATGCAATTGGACTAGGTAATCCAAAATACCGTCCAACTCAGGAAGAAGTGGAAAAAACGGTAAACAATATTTGCATTCTCTGGTCAGAATTTAAATATTATCTATATCTAGTGTTTATCCATGAAATGTATAAGCGTAAACCGTATAATTGTAAAACGATTTCTGAGTTCGTATCAAAACACTTGCAGGTATCACGTGCAACAGTTTATAGAGCTATAGTTGAGATTAGTGTAAATATTGCAGTTTATGATGAATATGATTGGAAACATCCTAAAATCAATAGCAATATTTGTCAGAAACTTAATCGTATTCTTCAAACTCAGTCAGTGTATGTATTGAAAATTTTTTGGCAAAATTTGAATAAAAAATGTGATGGTAATATTACGGCAAAATTAGTTGAGCAAGAAATTTACTATCTAATGCGGTTTGGACATTATTCAGATGGTGATACCCATAAAGATGATTTAAAAATTCCTTCGCGCTTTAAACCTATTAATATTCAGAATTTTGAAAATAAGTATGATGAAGGTTCTCCTATAAAATCTAATAAGAATTACAATCCATATGCTAGTTTTTCAGGTGAATCGGATGATGAGCCTGAAGATGAATCGGATGATGACTTTGAAGATGAATTGGATTTTGAGTTTGAAGATGAATTGGATGATGAGCCTGAAGATGAATCGGATGATGAGTTTGAAGATGAATCGGATGATGAGCCTGAAGATGAATCGGATGATGAGTTTGAAGATGAATTGGATGATGAGCCTGAAGATGAATCGGATGATGAGTTTGAAGATGAATCGGATGATGAGCCTAAAGGTGAATCGGATGATGAGCCTGAAGATGAATCTGAATTTGGTGAGTTAGAATACATTGTAAATGCCGTGATTAAAGATTCTATCGCTCATACATTTGGAGGTGTCTACACAGCCATAACTGGCAAATGCATTGACCTTCTCTTACATATGCACCCGGCTGAGTTGATAGTGATTGTTGAATGTGCAGAGCAGATTTTAGCTAAACGAGAATCGTATTTGTCTCAACTTGAGACAGATTAACTCTTGCCAAACCTATAAGTGCTCATCGGTATATATCGATGAGCCTTTAAAATTTTGTTATAAAATATATATATAGATAATTTATTACTGTTAGGTAATTATATTAAAAAATTAATATAATTGTTCTATTTTTTAAAATATTTAAATGATGTTTATTATTTAATAATTTGACTGTAATGTAAGATAATAAACAGGTATTTGTATATGAGTGATTCTAATGATTGTTTCAATATCTCTGTTATGTCTAATGATAGTTTAGATAAAACTAACATCATAGATTTTTATGCTAAAAGTAATATTTTCAGTATAGATAAGCATCGATTAGTTCAACCAGAGCATAATGGTGTTATAGCTAAGCTTACCAATCCTAAAGTCTTTAATTATACAACCAATATCACAAAGATTATCAGTGTGCTCCGAGATAAAGAAATCGTTGGCAACCAACAAAGCCTTATGCAGTCAGCAATCGATAATGTCAGTGAAGATACGGTAGATGTGGATTATATAAGATTTGGATTTAAGCTCTCTAAGTCAGACCAAGATAAGTTGCTTAGTAAAAATGGTGACCTATTTGGCATTCAAAATATTAAAACTAATCCGCGAAAAGAACGCCTCAGTGTAAGCGCTGTTAAAGTAGGCTCTATCAACTTCGGCTATAAAACCGATGGGAATAAGCCTTACTTTACACATAAGTTTATGATGTGCGTTGACAATGACAGTTACCGCTATATCAATGTCTATTTCGCAGATTTGTCTCACGCAAAAAATAAGGGGCGGAAACTGACCTATAACTGCTTAATCGAGTTTATTCCTACTCGTGTTAGTAACCAACAAGTATCCTTCATGATGTACCAATTTTATTCTCTATTAGGACCGCGTCGTTATGAGCAGCTTATTAGTAATGCCAAACTGTTAGAGTTGCATACTGGCTGTGTGATGTACGGTGTCTCTCAGCTTTTTGCTTTCCTGCTAACGGACAACAACAAAGTTAAAAAAGGTCAGTGTTATCCGAAAGAAGCCGAGTTAGCCGCCGAAACATCGTATGTCGGGAGGCGTTCTAGTGACCACCTGATTGGCTATGACAAACCCCTTAAAGAAACAAAGTTGTTCTTTGAAACGGCATTAAAAGGCTGGGGATCAACACTAGAGCGTGTGGCTAAAAAAGTGTCAAATGTTAAGCAGCTATTCACTCAGCAAGCTTGTGGCTATCGGTTAGAGTCTCGGCGCAGGTTTATTAAGAAACCGAAGAAGCTTGCCGATTTGTGTTCTGTGAAGTCCTCACTTCGGGATGTGAAGTTACTGAAGCCCTGTTATTTGCAGGAGTTGTCTGATAGAGAATTAAAAGCCCTCATTAAAGACAAGTCGATTGAGTCGTTATCAGCCATGTGTGATCAACTTTTCTTGAGAACCCAAGAGAAATCTCTTTATTTGTCTTTCGACACTGAGCGGCTAGATAGAGCGATCAAAAACCGTCTCAGCCTATTACTGGATGCTATTAGTGAGCCAGAGAAGGGGCTAGATGAACAGCGACCATTTAACTACCAAGCTGCTGTTAAAGTTGCTCGCAAAATCCTTAAGCGACTTGTTAAAGCAAGTCGTAAGAAGGGAGATCCAGTAGACAAGATTTCTAGCGCCAGAATGCGAGCCATATATGTAGAAGGGTGCCCAGGTTCAGGTAAAACTCGTCTGATCGTTGAGCGGGTACGCCATCTACTATCGCAAAACATAAAGCCTAATGAAATCTGTGTACTTGCCTTTACTAATGAGGCGGCAGCGGAATTCAGGCGGCGGTTGAAGAAAAACAAGCTCTACAATAAGCAAATGTTCATTGGTACTTTTAGCAGTTGGTGTAACCAGCTACTTAATGCATCTGAAAAGTATGAAGTTCTTGATCAGGATGGTGTTCTAAAGGCTTTGCAGTCTATTGTTGCTACAGATTGCAAGATCGCCAAAGCCTATCCGCCTGATGAGATAGCTCGTCGCTGTCTTGACGTTTTTAATTGCATGGCGAATTACGAAACACCAGATCTCAATCGTTGTATTAAGAAAGTTGCACCGGATTTAGTCGTTTATGAAAGCGATATTTTAGCGATCCATAGGGCTTACAAAGCATACAAGAAAGGTAAATATCGAGACTTCAATGATATGCTGGCGATGATCAGGGCATACAGTGAAAAAGATGAGTTTTGCCAACGGATTGTTGACCAGACTAAGTACCTGATCATTGATGAAATCCAAGATACGAACATTGTTCAGTGGAACATCATTAAAAATCTATATGGCAAAGGCATCCACTTGTTCTGCGTTGGCGACCCTGCACAGTCTATGTATGGCTTCCGTGGTGCCATGAGCGAATACCTCGATAAATTCACGAAGAAATTTGTTAATAGTAAGCGTTTCCAGTTGCTAGATAACTACCGTTCTACAGAGCCTTTAGTCGAGCTGACTAATCATATTCGGATCAGTATTAACCGTAACTACAGTATTTCGTTGCCAGTGAAAGGTTCAGATACAGATAACAGACCTCGGCTCAAAAGTTGTGATGAATTCAAGTATGCGATTGATTGGCTGGTTAAAGACCTTCTGAAACGCAATCAGCCTTTAAGCCAGTTCATCCTGTGCCGTTACAACTATCAGCGCAAGCGTGTAGAGAGTGCGCTAAGTAAGGCGAAAATCGTGCACGGAGATGGAAAAGCCGTTCAGGTGCACACGTACCATAAGGGGAAAGGTTTAGAAGCTGAGCATTGCTACGTGCTTGATCCGCAGTTTAGCAAATGCAAGCTGTCCAGCTACAAGGAAGAGTTATGCAATGCTTATGTGGCTCTGACACGCGCAAAAGACTCACTAACCATTCTGGTATGTAGCAGTGGTTCGTCGGTTTACGGACTGGATAAAAAACAGGGAAAGCGAGCGGGTAAGAGTATATTCCTAGACCTACCTGAAGAACTTGTAGAGTTAGTTGACTAGCCATATTCAGGGATCCCGAGATCTAGCCAGCTTGTTCAATGTATTCTAGATGCTAATATATACTGTATGTATAAACAGTATTGGTTGGCCAATGAAAGTTGTCCCTATCTATGCGAGCGCTGGGATTACAGGCTTTGAGAGTCCAGCAGCAGAGTACCACCAGTTACCATTGAGTCTTGACGAATTGCTCATTGAACATCCGTCAGCCACTTTTTTCTGTCAGGCGTCCGGTGATTCCATGCAAGGGGTGGGCATATTCGATGGTGACGTACTTATCGTTGATAGGCACATCACTATGATTAATGGTGATGTCATAGTTGCGAATATCAATGGTGAGTTCGTGTGTAAGTGTATTGATACGACGCGCAAATTGTTGTTGTCTGCTAACGAAGCATACCAACCTGTACCCGTCTCGGAATTTGATACCTTTTCCGTTGAAGGTGTGGTTATTCGCTCGATTCATAGTTTCAGAGCCAATCGGCTATTGAGAGACAGGTAATGTTTGCGCTTGTTGATGCCAACTCGTTTTATTGCTCTGCCGAACAGGTGTTTCGGCCCGATTGGCGTGGTAAACCGATAGTAGTGCTTTCAAACAACGATGGATGTGTTGTTGCCGCAAATCGACAAGCTAAAGCTGCTGGAGTAGAGAAGTTTAAGCCTTGGTTTCAGGTAAAGGCGCTTGCTGAGCAACATGGGGTTATTGCTTGCTCATCCAACTACGAACTCTATTCCGATTTATCTGACAAGATGATGCAAATTGTTGGTCAGTTTGCGCCAAGACAGCATATCTACAGCATAGACGAAACTTTTCTAGATTTGACTGGAATGCGCTTAGGTGAGGAAGCTTTGTTAGAACTGGGAGCTGTTATTCGGCGTACGGTTTGGCGGGAGGCTAGATTGCCTGTTGGTGTTGGTTTTGGTGACACTTTAACGCTAGCAAAAGCCGCTAACCATGCGGCAAAACGTATCGAGGGCTTTAATGGCGTTTGTGCAATTAATTCTGAATCTACGAGAAAGTCCATTCTATCGGAAATGCATGTTTCTGATGTTTGGGGGATTGGGCGGAAGTTAAGCAAACGTCTAGAGAGTATGGGGATTATGACCGCATTACAATTGTCAAAAATTCCTATCAAGTTAGCGCGTAAGCAGTTTAGTGTTGAAGTGGAACGCTTAGTCTTGGAGCTTAATGGAACGCCGACTAGAAATTGGGATGAAACAAGAGCGGACAAGCAACAGATATTTTCTACTCGGAGCACTGGCGAACGAATTGAAGAACTGGACTCGCTCAAGCAAGCCTTTGCTATGCATGTGAGTAAAGCCTGCCAAAAAGCAAGGCAGCAGCATAGTGTGGCTGGTGCAATCTTGGTGTTTGCTCATAACTCACCGTTTGATGATGGTTGTACAAGAGGGTTCAAACAGCTATTACGTTTCCCCCTAGCAACTAATGATAGCCTAGTGATTGGTCGGCAGGTTGCAATGGCTATTCCCAGGCTCTATGTTGACGGGGTACGTTATTACAAGATTGGTGTAGGTTTGGTTGACCTTAGACCACAAGAGCATGTGCAATATGATTTGTTCTCTCCACCTACCGAAGAACCAAGATTGATGTGCGTGCTGGATAAGCTTAACCAGCGTTATGGCAGTGACACCGTATTTGTTGCTGCGCAGGGTATTGACCCAAAATGGCATATGCGACGGGATATGCTAACACCGCAATACACTACGGATTGGCGACAGATACCCTTAATTCAGTGTCGATGATCATAAAAAGGAATGATGAATGAAATTGACTTGGCTAATCATCGGATTGTTCTGTACTGGTGCAATGGCAGCTGGCAACACCGAAATTGAATCATTCTCGGCAGCTAAAAAGCTTATGCAGAATAGCATCTACACCACCGACACTTTACGCAAAACGATATACTGTGGTGCCGCCTTTGACAGTAAAAAGCAGATTACTTTACCTGAAGGATTTCAGACAGCCGTCTATCTTAAGCGCAGATTTAAGTGGGAAGCTGAACACATCGTTCCAGCAGAGAACTTTGGCCGAACATTCTCTGAGTGGCGCGAAGGCAGCCCTGTTTGCGTCGATAGCAAGGGCAAGGCATTCAAGGGCCGAAAGTGCGCAGAGAAAGCGAATAAAGAATACCGTTTGATGCAGTCCGACTTATACAACCTTGCACCAGCCATTGGTTCTGTTAACGCAGCAAGACAGAACTATAACTTCACTATGCTACCCTCAGCCAAATCTAAATTTGGCAGCTGTGATATGCGGATTGAAGATAACAAAGTTCAGCCACCAGAAGAGGCCAGAGGGCGGATTGCCCGCACCTATTTGTACTTTGAAGCGGTGTATCCCCGTTACAGGATGAGTAAAGCCCAGCAGCAGCTGATGAATGCTTGGGATAAGCAATATCCTGTGACAAAGAACGAATGTGAGATAGCTCGCAAGGTAAAAGCTGTTCAGCACAATGATAATCCAGTGCTGGAGCAGAGGTGTTCAGCACTCTGATGCTACAGGCTAGGATTAGGTGATTTTTGTGCCAGTACGGTGAGATAAAAGTCAGTAACTCGAAAATGCCCCAAAACGTTTCTCAGCCCGTTATGTCCTATCTGTGTGGCTCGACCTAGTTGACCAAATTTTAGTAATGCTACAGAGTGGCTAGAGCAATGGTGGTCAGTTTTCATTGGACGCTATATGAATAGACTAAAATAACTATTGGCAATTCATTGTATCGGTTATGAATGTCAGCTTTGAAACTTCTAGCAATAAACTGAAGAGGGATTTTTATGGCTAAAAGTAGCGGAGGTGGTCGAGGGCCATCAAGTCATCCTGGTCCAGGCGGCAATTGGCCCAGTACATCAGGCAATCCATCAGGCAGTGGTCGAGGAAATGCTCCTTCAAAAGGTAAATAAATAAGTAAGTAGGCTTGGCTCTTTACATAGATTATCAGTGTAATGTGAGGAGCTAAGCCGTAAGGGAATAAATTATAAGGAATGGAAATTATGAAAAAATTACTTGTTGTTGCAATAGTATTTTGTGCAGTTCAAGTGCAAGCAGAAACTCTTAAAGGCGGGTATGGTGCCTGTCTCACTGAAGAACTATTCGATCAATTATCTCAGGCCGCAGTTAAAAAAGATGAACAAGGTTGGCAGTACTTGTTGAATAATGGTTGCATCATAACTAAATCGGGGATTCAAGTTTCTGTGTTGGATACAACCTGGACCGGTAAGGCAAAAGTAAGAGCATATGTTGGAGACCAAGCAGTTGTTTTGTGGACCAACGTTGAAAATATACAGCGCTGAGCGGAACTGGTATTGCCTGCGATATTAAGAACAATCGCCCATGCCTAAACGCATGGGCTGGACATGTCAGTCGCATTCTTTTAGTGAGGTTCTCTAAAATAAAAGCGCTCCTGCCCCATTCCGCTTCAGCAGCGTGACTTTAGGCTAACGTGATTGACCCAATTTTAATAATGATTCAGAGTGTATTCAGTAGTACTCAGACATTACTGCTTTGGTGGCCTAAGCGAACTTATGAACCTAGGCCTCTGGTATATAAGGATATAATCATGCAACCAATTATAAAAGTGCTTCCACTGTTACTGTTATTAACTGCCTGTGCGACTTCTACTCCCATTCAAGGACCTAATGGTACTCAGGCATTTTTAATATCTTGCGGTAGTGCTGTAATTGAGAAGTGTTATGAGGAAGCTGCCAAGGTTTGCCCAAGGGGATATGTCTTTTTAGACAAAAATGGCAATGAAAACGCTGTAATTATGCCCGTTGCGGGTTCATTTATGGCTGTTCGAGGCCGAAATAAAATGCTCATTGAATGCAAATAGGTGAGGAACTGGTTAAGGTCCAACACCCAATAAAACCCCAGACATTTGGAAGTATCAACCTAGCATTACTTAGTGATTTTGCCATACTGGAAGTAATTTATGAGTTTCTAATTTGGCAAAATCACTGACTCATTTATGTCCCAACTGGGCGGTTGAGTCACGGTTCAAGCACGCTTCTGTCCCCTTTATCTGCTATCCTTCATTAGCCAGCAGCATTACGTAGTGTAGTCATTGGCAATTGAGTGATTGGTTTGTCAAAGGATGACATTCATATGGATAGGGATATCGGAATCAAGACCTTCGTGATGGAAATCTACTGGCAACAGCGAGCGTACGCTATATACCAGTGCCGCAGTCGTTCAGGCTATTGCATCCCCAACTCAATCACTATCGAGTGTCTAGATGGGGGTGGGGAGTTCACGGGACTACGCTTCTCAGATATCAGTGATGCTATTTGCATAATCGAGCTCATGGGCAAGTTATAATTTACAGCCTAAGAAAGACGCTTCTACGCGAATGCTTTCAGACTAATCAATACTAAGCGATGTTCGCGTAAGAATATGACTATTTATGCACTTTTATATGCATAACAGATACTTTCACGCTGTTTGCAGTCAATTGCTACGAAAGCAGCTCAAATATGCGCATAAACACTAGATTTCTGCATTTTAATAACTCTTAAAATGCAGAAATAGTTACTTGTTCAAAACTCAGTTGTTATGTCGCTTAGATCTGGTTAAAGCATTGGTTGAGATAATGGTGATTCAGAGCTAGGAACCCGCTGTTGGATATGCTTTTTTAAGTTATAATTGGTCAGAAATACCCGACCAATTATAACCCTATGTATAATTAGCTCACATCATGTATTTATTTCTTAATCTAAGTGCTTCTAAGTTAACGTATTTAGGGATTTCAATTTTAGACGGGATATTCTTTGAGTAGTATGGGTCATTACTAAGATACTTTGAAAGTGTGATATTTCCATTTTCATAAATTCTAATGTGACCTTTGTCATATAAAATATGAAGATCTGCTCTCAATATTATGCCATTAGAAAAGTGATCAGTGCCATTATTCTTAACTGGGATGATGTGGCATGCTTGTAATGATTCAGGAGTTTTTACTCCGGATAACAAACAAACACCACCCCCTTCGAATATGACGTCTTTTCTGAATTTTGACTGACCCACTCTAGATAATATTTCAACTTGCCTTTTTTCTCTAGATGCATCTATAACTTTGGAAGAATTCTCTATGGAAATAATATCATCAATTAGACTATCTTGATCTTGAATCGATAACGTGTTTGAATGATATTCAGGAAGTGCGATTTTTAATAATGAATGAATACTATCTGCTTGTTCCTCATAAAGATAAAACTCTTGTGTAAAATTTTCTTTTTTCTTCCTATCATCAGTTGAATCTCTTACTCCGAGATAACCATAATTATGAAGGAAAAGTAAAAATTCTCTCGCAATTCTATGATCATTATCTTTATCTAATGCTTTCCATGATTTACTAAATTTTTCTGGATGCTTTCTGTAGGTTATGATTCCTGTAGAAATATCTTCTGGAACGAATTTGTTTCCAGACATTGGAATCAAAACATTAACTAATTCCTCTGTCGTTATATAACCGTGTTCTTTTTTATTACAATAAAGTAAGTATATTGTTTCTAATATTATTTCAAGAGGTTTTATTTTTAGAGTATGTTTTTCCCAATCACTATAGACAGACTGTTTGTCAATATCTTTGTTAGGGAATTCTACACTTTTTATTACATACGATGAAAACTCATCTCGTGTAATTTTACCAGATGCATAAGCGTTCCCGAATTCTGAAAGCTTGATTCCTCCTTTTGTTGATTTAAGTAGACCTGTTATTTTCCAGTATTGACCAGAATTTCTAAATATATTACGTTTTTTGGTTCTAACTAAATTGGGGATTCTAACGTGTGACAATTCATTTTGAATTTTCATTAGTCCTTCGTGAATTTCCGGATCACTAGGAGATTTTCCTTGGTTTTCATACAATACCTTCAAACATCCATAATATACTTCTGGAATATTGATGTTTTCAGTAGGGGTTAAAGCGCCCCATCTCCATTTATATGTTTCAAATGGCTTTTGTATATTTGTATAATCCATTATTATTCCAACTGTTAGCAAAAGAACAGTTGGAATAATACCATCTTCAAGATGTGGTTGGTAAGAGTTTACTTCTTAGTTGGGAGAGGCTGTATTTTTTCAGCTTGGTTTAGCATTACACCCAAAGCAAAGCCAAGTTTTGGAGGCACAGCATTCGCTATCTGCCGATAGCCTGAGGTTTTCGAACCTACAAAGAAAAAATCATCGGGAAAGGATTGTACTGCAGCTGTTTCTCTTACAGTCATTCTTCTAGTGTTATTTGGGTGATGTAAGACGACAACACCTCCTTTTTCATCTCCTCTACCTGTTACGGTGGGAGCTGGTTTATTAGGGTCAATTACTCTATGTCCTAAATGACCGTTAAATCTCAGCTTGTAACTTGAACAGACATGATTCATCACATTAAGTTCTTCACTAGGTTCTGGGTAATGTGCTAGTGCTTGTCCAACAGTTATCCAATGAGGAAGTTTATCACCATCTTTACTGTGAGTTGTAGGAGGTGGAAAGATCACGTTAGTTGTAATATCTTTACGGACTCCAAAAATTATTACCCTCATGCGGGTTTGTGGTACACCGTAATCTGCACAATTTACTAACTTATAATCTACTGTGTATCCTAGTTCCTCAAAATCAGATACAACTTTTCTTATTACTCCTCCTTTATCTAGAGAAAGTATTCCTTTTACATTTTCTGCAATAAAATATTTTGGTTTTTTATCTCTTATAACTCTAACCATTTCTAAATATAGTTTATTTCTAGGATCATTTGTTTTTCTCGTCATATTTGCAACAGAAAATCCTTGGCATGGGAAGCCTCCAACAACTACATCGCAATTAGGTATTTCATTAGATGGAATAAGAGAAATATCACGTAAAACTACATGTTCTCCAATGTTAAATTTGTATGTTTTAACTGCATCTTCATACAAATCATTTGCCCAAATTATATTGTGTCCAGCTAATTTTAGTCCCAAATCTAATCCACCAGCTCCAGAAAATAATGATACAATATTCAATTTATTCACCAATTTTATTTTTTAAAGCTAAGGCCAGTTGTTCAGCAAATTTCACGGGTACAGCATTTCCAACTTGACGATAACATGATGTTAGGCTTCCAAAAAATTCGAAACTCTTTGGAAATGTCTGAATTGTAGCTGATTCTCTCACTGACATTCTTCGATGATTTTTGGGATGTTGAATGGCGCATACTCCTCCTTTTCCGTTACCTCTAGCTAGTATTGTCGGTGAAGGCTTTTCTGGATCTGTTTTTCTGTGGCCTGTGAAGTTTCTGTTTGTAATTTTATACTTCGAGTAATCATGATTTAGTAACCCATGATCGGCATCGTCAGCATCTGGTATGTCTTCTAAGGCTTTACTTATTGATACCCAAGGAAGCAACTGTTCTTTTTTTGCTTTACTTGGGGATGTGTGAGTCGCTATAGGAAAGTCATAATCTATATTTAGATCTTTTCTTACACCTACAATAATTACCCTTTTTCTTGACTGTGGGACCCCATAATCTGCTACATTAAACAGTTTTTTCTTGACCGAGTATCCTGCTAGTGAAAAATCATTTTCTATTTTTTTAATTGCTTCTCCTTTTGCTAAACTCAATATTCCACTGACATTTTCAGCGAAAAATAATTTTGGCTTTTTATCTTTTACAACACGAAGAAATTCAAGGTACAGTTTATTCCTTTCGTCGTCAGCAAATCGAAGAAGATTTGCCTGAGAAAATCCTTGGCAAGGAAAACCACCAATAATTATATCGGCTTCAGGGATTTCATTTGAATCTATATCCTCAATAGAACCACAAACAATATGTGAACCGATATTGTGTGTATACGTATTGCAAGCATCTTTATCAAAGTCATTTGCCCAGACAATATCAAACCCCGCATTTTTAAATCCGAGGTCTAGTCCTCCAGCGCCTGAAAATAGTGATATTACTTTAGGTTTTTTAATTTTCATCTTGCTTATTACTATTCTTAAATAAATAAAACGTGATTGCTTGTCTTACTAACCAAGCAATCGACACATCATTCTTTTCAGAAAGTTGTACTAATTCCTTATGTTGCTCTAGGGATAAGGATATAGATATTCTTGAGTCACACTTTCTTTTCATGCGTTATTCCATATTTGAAATTATACTTTCGAGCTGCACATTTCAGCTACTCACTGAGCTCCATTACGCTCCAGTAACGTACACTTTTTTTTATAGATTTTCATCACCATTTTTCACCACTTATCACCAGAACTCGTCGAGATGAGTCAAATTTCACCATATTGTGATAGCTTTATTCTTACATCGTTGTCTTTTGGGCTGTATCGGGGGAAATATGTCAATGTAAAATTTTGATTTTTTAGTGAAGATAAGTATTGATTGAACAATTTATCTACTTGATAGGAATCTAAAAATTTTTGATTCTTTTTCAGCGGAGAAGACAATATTGCTATCTTGGTGGGTGAAAACCTCGGGGTCAGCTTCGGTTCCTTCATTTTCAGCAGTCATAATGACGTACCGCTCTTGTTCGTATTCTCTGTCCGCTGGTGATTTGTAGTCCACCCACAGTATCAAGTATTGGTCACCATCCTTGAACCAAAAGCTGGGACAAACGTCATTATGCCAGCTCCTATCATTGAGCATCGGGAACTGGCTTAGGTCAAGCCCAAGTTAAAGTGTTTTCAAAATTCTTGTTGGTAAAGTGCCATATGATGCTTACTTGGCTTGCTCTATGTCTCTAATAAACTCATTTGAAAGAATGTTTTTCGGGCTGAAGATTTCCGCGATAGACAAATAGAGTTCATCTTTGTATATGTCGTACAACACGCTGTCATGGGGTACGTAGGGTTGATAATGGTGGTCACCTAAGTCAATGTCCCACTGTGCATCATTGATGATGAAACTATCGTCATAGTTGACGGTAAAACTCATTTGTAAGATGGCTTGCTTGGTGAGGTCAACCATTTTAGTGTCGTCATTGTGTGTAACTAACCTATATACCTTACCTTCCTGTTGCTTGAAGGTGTTCAGTTTCATTTGGCAGTGATAGGTGACTGTCCGAGTGCCATTCTTAGCTTCGTGCGATTCCCATTTGATTGTGGCGCAAGGTGACCAATTATCAAAGGCTTGACCGATAGAGGTTTGTTCATACCCTTCCAAGTAACTGTCCTTGATGGTACTGGCGGTATCAGACTCATCAGATAAGTTGATGAGGAAGGCAAGCCCAAAAAAAGCGACTAACGCAAGTATATACACCGACAAAACGCCCCACCATTTATCCATCCACTTGGGCAGCCAAGGCCACAGCGTTTCTTTGAAGCGGTAGTAGCGGTAATAGTCGTAGTTGACCTGCATGGCGAATGTTACGGTGTTGATAGCAACTATCAATCTATCGATGAATGCAGAGTCAGAAAACAACGCCCAAATCATGCCAATCGCAATGTTGACAATGGCTAATGCTAAGGTCAGATACAGTCCCTTTTTGAACATGCCCTTAGCGAAGTAATACAACGGACCAAAGAGTGCTCCCAAGAAATTAAACCGTAGTTTTCTTCGTTCCATCAGAGACCGTTGCCGTAATGCGTCAGAGCGTATAGCTTGCCGATACCCGACTTTATCCACCCCAAGCTCATCAAAGCAGTTGAATATCATCTGCCACCCTTTACTTAGTGAAGAGTAGTCCTGATGGGCTGTACGGGGTTTTGAATTATCGGAAGGGAGGATGTGTGGCGTTTTCAATGACTGGTTTCGCGTTCCCGTTGCGGGCTTGGCCTGTTGAACACGCTCTGGCGCTGACGGTTTTGCTGCTGGCTTTGTTTCAGGCGGCGCGGCTTCTTTTAGATAGGTGATTATCCCCACTGACAACAGCTTGGCATGAATAGCGGAGGCTTCACTGGCATTCAGGTGCTTTTTAATGCACAGCTCTTTGCCTGAGAGCAGCAGGTAAGCTTTGTCCTCGGGGAGCTTGAGATATCGCGCTAAGGCAATCGCAAGCTTTTGTGGTTCCTTGCCTTCAATGACTTCACCTTTAAAGATGATGTTAAACGTACCCATTAACTTCCTTCCTAGAGTTTCAGGACGAGCGCAGTGGGGGCATCTACTGGGATACCCTTGAACTCGTCGATTAAATGAGGACTATACTCCGCAAAATGCGGATTATAATCCGTGGATAGTTCACAGGCAAATTCTCATAGTGACCCCTTGAATAACAGGAGTCCTATGAACAACTTGGCCGTGAAAGTGGGTCTGTCTGTGCGGCAGATGCGCATACAGAAAAAACTCTCTCAGGACGAGCTAGCCCTCAGAGCTGAGATTGACCGAAGTTATGTTGGTCGTATTGAGCGTGCAGAGGTGAATATCACTCTGGATATGCTGTACAAGATTGCCGAGGTACTCGGCTGTGAAGCGATTGAGCTATTGCCAACCCGAGATGAGTTGAATGACTAGATACACCCTAATTGCCGATAGCGTACCTGCCACTCTTTAAGCGTGTCAGCGAGATGCTGTTTGTGTTTATCACTCACCTTGGCTTTGGTGCGTTTTACCATCGCCTTCCCCAGGTCGACGCCAGAGAGTTCTTTACTGAACATCTTCGGAATAACATGGCTGTAGTGCTGCTCAATCATGGCGATACTGGTGCCACATTGCTTTGCCAACACCTCCATGTTCACACCAGCTAACAGCTGCCAAGTGATGTAAGTGTGGCGCAATGAGTAGAGCGTTCTCACACCATGCGCAGACTCTTTTAAACCCGCTTCGGAAAGTGCCTTATCAAACGCTTTGCTGAGTTCCTTGGTATCACTGCCATCGGCCAACCGAAACAGTTTGTCAGTTCGTTTGCGATTGGGGAACCGTTCTCTTAATGTCTGAATACTGGAAAAGATTTCATCACGACAAACCACTTCTCGAGTACCCGTGTGTTTAACGGTTTTCCCTTTTCTTACGGTGATATAGAAAATGATGTTGTGCTCATTGGTATCAATATGGATATCACCCCACGTTAAGCTTTCCATCTCCGTGCCGGGACGAATACCGGTATTGACCGCGAATTCCATATAGTCCATTAACAGTTCACGGATTTGTCGGGTTTTTTCTTTACGGCTGTTTTGTTCCAACTTCCACACCATATCAAAGGCTTTGTCGTATTCTTCTGGTGAGAAATGCGCTCGTCGTTGTGACTCAACACCTTTGGTTGATAGAGAAGGGACTTGGGCAGCCAGCATCCACTTACGTTCCACGGCTTCCTTGAACACTAACTGCATTGCAGCGTTATGGTTCAGTAGTGTCGACTTGGCAGGATTACGACCGAGTTGCTCTGCTCGCCATACGTCGAATGCTCGCAGTTTCTCAATATCAATTGAGGTGATGTAAGTCCGGTCAAAAAAGGGAATATGGTACTTACGTAACACCTGAATGTAGGTTGTGTACTTTTCGATATCCTTACCATTGTCGATTGCCGCTTGCATGGTACTGATAGCTTTCTCTGCCACATCCCGAAAACGCTTGGAGCCCACCAGTAGGTTACGGTCGGCCATGAACTCGAATTCCATCTGGAGTCGATAAGCCATGGCAATAGCCTTCTCTTTTTCCTTTTGTTTGGTGGCTTTGGCAACCCATTTGCCTGCGACCTTAATCCGGGCATACCAACGCTCACTATTGTCCTGTTTGTAGACATACAATTCGTCAGTGATATCATGTCTTTCGAGCTGTTTACTCATGGTCTGCGTCTGATGTGGTCATGCAAAGAATTTGCAAAGTGTTTATATGATGATGTAACTAGCTGAAAAATAATAGTGGTTTTAGACGCTACTTATTCAAAATCCCCCGCCCTTAAAAGCGTGACGGTTCGAGTCCGTCCTCTGGTACCATCTCATAGCGAGATAATAGGCCGACGATAAGTCGGTTTTTTTATGCCTGTTTCCAGCACTTATCCTCCCCTTACGCCACAATATTCAGGGTACAACTATACCCAGTAATGACTAATGGTTTTCTGGCCGATTTCAAACCTTGTAAAACGTTAGGGGAGAATTCGAACGAGATGTTTAGCTTTCTCCCGACGGCGAGACACCTAGTTAACGGTAGAATGATCTGCCATCACTAGGTGCCCATCAAAAAGACGAGATTTCAGCACTTAACTCTCTTTTCAATTCACAAGACTGAAACTGCCATTAGTGGTCACGCCATCCCAGCTGCCTGTTACATCCGTTGTGGTAATGCTATAACTGCCTGTGGCAGTACCGCCAGTGCCCTTACGGTTTGGTGTCGAAGTTTTCCAACGCGATTCTGCAATACCATCATTATCACTGGCCGCGCTAATCAGAGAGATGCTCTCAAGGCTAGAAATATGAGTGATATTGCTGGTGACAATGGCTCCTGCAACCGGCTCTCCATTTGCGTCATGCAGCACTGAGCGAATAATCACTTCATCGCCCACCGTTATTGTGCTGGATGCTATGTAACTAGTTGTTTGCGTTTTACCTTTTCCACTTTGTTGATAATAGCCGGTGGTAATATTCGTTACTCCGACGGTATCGTTGCTTACCGGCTGCGAGCCCCAGGTTGTCGATGCCATTAATTGTGGCTTCGCCATACCGGTATTGAGCCATGCTTCCAGCAGGTTATTGCCCTCTGTGCTAAGGAAAACATTTTCGTGATTATTGGCTAACTGCAGAAATTGGATGTACTCCCAGCTGGTGCCTTGATATAGCAAATCAATGGTGGCGTACACCGCGTCAGTTGGTGGGTTTAGTGTGAGTTGATCATAATGTTGATAAACACCACCTACGCCAGGATTGCCAAATTGGCTGGTCGGCACTGGCAGTGTATTGCGCCGCAATGCTTCGTCGTAACGCATACCATAAGGCGGAATGCGGTTATCCGCCGCCAAATAGTTGTTTAATGCAAAATGAAAGGTCTCAACAAGATCGCCAGCGTTGCCTGCCGCCAAATTGGCCAAGGTTGTCTCGACGTCACCAGTTAAGCGGTTGTAGTTCAGCGCTAAATTGCCGCTTAGTCCTAACGCCAGCAAACGCTCCGCCCATGCCTGGGTCATCGCATAATGTGCCGCGTAAATGCAGGTATTATTGCCGGCTAAATCCAAAATAGATTCTACTTCAACACTAGCGCCACCGGCCGGATTGGCCACGGTTACGCCAATGGGGCCGTATGCACCATCCTCACGTAGCAGATGATTAGACGCGTCGTACCATTTGATGTTGAGCCACATACGCCGACCTTCTGGATAACCGGAAATCAGTTTGTGACCAGTGAGATTGACGACCGTGATAGCGTTGCCACTTACGCTGATTGTCGCCGCCTGTTGTAGGTGAGTTTTCGCGCGTTCAGTTGCGAAATCCAGTGCCGTCAATTGTGCTGTTGTTAGTCCTCCGCCAAGCCTTAACTGAGCGTGGCTGTCTTGGTATTTAATGATGTCGGCGATCCAACTATTACCGCCGGTAAAATCATGTTGGGGTAAATCCCCGCGAACCGCGACGCCTTGCTTGTTAGCTCCGGTTCCTTCTACGGGTCTCATATGGCAGCTTTGGCAACTGAAATACCGCGCGGAACCATCCGCATAATTGCCACCAGTTCCAGCTAAAAGGGCCGATTGATAGCTCTGTTCGATGGCCCCCCCTTGATGTTGTAACTCGTCAGGCAGTGATAAGAAGTCAGCGATCAATGTCGTTGGGAACGCGCTGGCTTTGTATTCACTGTAGGTTCGCTCAACCACACCATAAGCATAAGGCGGATTGTTAAAAGCGGCTTTTTCTGTTACTGACCCACCCATGTTGGGTGTTCCGGTTCCATCTTGAGAGGATATTACCGATGGCGCGCCAGCCTGCGCACCATTAACAGGCGCAAGATCGCCGACTACGGGGTTAGAAACATCATGGCATGAACCACAAAAATCCACATCTCGGTGAAATGTTGACTGCATAAACTGATGGCGAGCATCCGCATCAGCATATGGCCCTAATTTGGCACTGCTAGTGCTCCAGAGTGATAACATGCCACTGCCATAATAGCCTTCGGTGGCACTTTGACAGGTGCCAGAGGGCGCTAGCAGATCATCACTGCAGTTAGCAATAAAGGGCGCAATCATTGTGCCTTGCAACACAGGATCGGAATTGTCGGTATTGGTCATCACATGGCAGGTGTCGCAATCAACGCCGTTGTCATCCATCTCAGGAATACCGGAACCATCGGTTGGTGTTGAGTGCCCGTCATACCACCCTTTGGCACTGTGGCAACGGATGCAAAAATCTCCGGCACCATCAAAATCCTGTTCGGCAATGGCTAAGGTGGCCCAGAAAATAGGATCGCGACTGGCGTTGGCCATGGCGCTACCGCGCCAGCCTGTAGCCGGTTCATTCTCTGGATTAGCAGTGTTATAGCCGGAATGGCAGTTGTCACACTTGTCTGGTGACTCAAAGTTTCCCGACTCATTTGGCTGAGTTCCCGGCATCTGGACTTCGGTGGGAACAACAACTGCTGCAACGCAGCAATAGGAGATTAGCAGACAAGCACTAAACGAGATAAATGCGAGTTTGTTGAACATAATCTTCGCCTCCATTTATTTTTCAGCTGTGGAAAGGCGACAGCTATTGTTCAAATTTTAATCAATTTAGCATGCGATATATTGACCCACCTCAAAGGAGGTCATGCTTGTTATAACATTGTGAACATTCAAAAGTGAGCATTAGACGCTTGGCGACTTAGGCGGGCGCCTGACGCAATTAAGCGGTTAGGATTCAATGGCACTTTGCCTAACATGTTAATCAGAGATTGAGCTAACGCTGTGCCGTGACTTGGTCAATGGCGATGACCATCGCTAGTTCGCTTATCGCTATCGGCTCCATTTTCGCCTAGCACTTGCAGCCTATAGGCCTCATTCTGTGTGGCTATCTCATCTTTAAAGGTCAAGTCTGCTCACTGATTGCCCATGACCGTCCACTTATGCTCAAATAACCGCCAGCAGCTGTCGATTGTGCGCTCCACTCGATAACGAAGCGAATAGGGGAGGGCGCTAGGCCAAGGTCAGGTGAAAAAATATGGAACATTACATCGTATACGTTGTATCAGGATTACTCGGCACTTCAGCCGTATTACTCGGGCTTTTGATCCCAGGCGGTCCGATTGAAACCCGGGATTTCTCCCATATATCGCCTATGACACTGGGAATCTTCAATGTATTTCTTACTGTCCTGGGGATTGGGAGTCTTGCGTTAATCTATTTTTCTTTTATCGGCTCCGAGATTGCGGTCATCATGGCGGCAATCTGTGGCGTATCCTATTTCCTCGTGTATGCGTTAGATTTGGCAAAAATCTTTCCGGTTTCGCCCAATAAAATGCCGCGCGCATTATTCTGGATTGAAGTGATTGGGCTGATCCTATCAATCCCGCTGACATTGCTGTCACTCATATATCTATTGCTGCCAACCGAAGGTGCCGGCATCTCCGAAGTTTCCCCCAGCACTATGCTATTGGGATTGGTGGCAGTCATTGTAGTCGGCGCCGGAATAGTGATATTCGCGACAAAATCAGCGATGAGACAAAGAGAAGCACAAGGCCCATCGCGTTGATGCAAAAGCTGTACAGCCAATCAACAACGTGAATGCCGTCAACATCCTAATCCGGTCGCTTTTGTGTGCTTCAAGTTAGAATAGCGCAGGTGATTGAATTGTTATTTTTACACTTACACTAATCCGACATTATTTTACATTTAATTTCAATATGTTGGCCTATGACTTGCGTTGATATCGATACGTCAAAGAAAATGATATTGATATTAGGAGTCATCATGCAGGTTCAATCCCCCAACCCGTTTTATCAGGCGCAGGCACTCAACAAGTACCAAACTCATGCGGAGCAGGCCCCAGCGGCTGGCAATGTCGTCACCAATAGCGCGACCAACAGTGCTACCGCCAGTACGGCAAAAGCTGTCACTGCCACTAATAATGCGGCAAGTGTTGCCTCCTATGCGGCAAAATCTACCCCGTCAGTGTCCTTGTCATCAGAGGGTAAAGCGTTAGCAGCCGCTGAAGCAGGCCAAAAGCAGACTCATTCGTCAGTATTTCGCATGGATACCAATATGGGTAGCAAGAGCATCAATCTAGATAACTACTTTGATACCTCAGCCCAGAGCAGCAGCGGGACGTATAACACTCAGGAATTGCTGTTACCGTCAATGAGTAACCTCAAAGCCTTGACCGCTCATGCTTCAAATGCTCTGTCTACTTTGATGAAAGATAACAATATTCCGACAGCCCCTGCTGAAATGAGCTTTGATGCTGAAGGTAATCTACAGTTGCCGGCTGACTATCAATACAAAGATCAATTGACGACCGCCCTGAATAGCAACACCTCGGTGACCCGCGAGCTGAATACCCTGAATGCGATGGCGAGAATCGTTTCCGGGAGTGCCAGTCAGGCTGAGAGCGTTGCAGGCACCACTGTTGCAGAAAATGGTACAAGTAGCGGCAGCACAGTGACCGCTGGCGCCGCATCAGGTATTGCGCTGAAATTGGCGGCCAATGGCGAGTTCCATGTCGCGGTTAATAACAAGACGTTGGCCTAGGTTCTCGGCGGCTTTTTGTCATTATCTAGGTGAATTTGCGAACAGTGAAATTTAACCTGGATGCAACAAAACTGCTTTGCAGCTTGCGGAACTTAGCGCAAACTCAGCCACTTGAAATGCATTATTTTCATCATCTGTGTTGGGGAGTCTTATGTCAGAGTTTCAGCAAGTTACAGTAGCAAAAAAAGCCAATATCTATTTTGAAGGCAAGGTAACCAGCCGCAAGCTGACTTTTGCCGATGGCACCGTTAAAACCTTGGGAATTATGTTGCCGGGTGACTATCAGTTTGGTACTGATGCTCCAGAATTAATGGAAATCCAGGTGGGGGAGTTAGATGTATTGTTGCCCGGTAGCGACCAATGGTTACATGTCTCTGGCGGGGAAAGTTTTTCCGTTCCGGGTAATGCGAGTTTTTCGTTGAAAGTACAGACTGTGACTGATTATTGTTGTTCCTATCTTAAATAATCATCGGGGGAGATGCGGCGATGGATAACAACGAAAAATACGCGAAGGGTTTGGCGGTCAGACGTGCAGTATTAGGTGACGCTTACGTTGATAAATCGCTAAACAATGCCACTGACTTCACTCGGCCATTGCAGCAGTTGGTGACCGCTAATTGTTGGGGTGAAGTCTGGACTAGCGAAGTTATCCCGCCCAAAACCCGTAGCCTCATTACCCTTGCGACTCTGGCAGCATTGCGTGCCAGTGAAGAAATAAAAGTCCATGTACGTGGCGCTCTTCGCAATGGTTGTAGTGTGGCCGAAATCCAGGATGTACTGTTGCAAGCAACGGTGTATTGCGGCGTTCCCGCGGGTATTGATGCATTTCGCGCAGCGAAGGAAGTTATCGAGCAGTGGCAACAGGAGCATCCCGAAGAATGATGTCACTGCTGTTGGACAGATAAGGAGTTGTCATGTTGTGCGTCAGAGCGTTCACCGTTGCTGATTACCCAGCCGTGAGCGCTATCTATCAGCAAGGAATTGAAAGCGGCAAGGCCACTTTTCAGGTGGCCACCAAAAGCTGGGAAGAATGGGATAGTGCCATGTTACTGCAGTGTCGGCTGGTGGCCGAATTGGCCGGAAACGTGGTGGGATGGGCAGCGCTATCTGCGGTGTCTAAGCGCGCAGTCTACGCTGGTGTAGCCGAAGTCAGTATCTATGTTGCCAACGACGCCAAACAACAAGGCGTGGGTTCCGCATTGATGAGTCGTCTTATCAATGACTCCGAAACCAATGGTTTGTGGACTCTGCAGGCTGGCATCTTCAGTGAAAATAATGCCAGCATTGCGTTGCACCAGAAGTATGGTTTTAAGGTACTGGGTATACGCGAAAAGCTAGGTCAATTGCATGGCGTATGGCGCGATGTGGCGTTTATGGAGCGCCGCAGCAAAATTGTCGGACAACCAGCCAGTTGATTGTCACTTATTCAACTCGCGTCAGTGCCGTCAATCAGAATTAAGCCATAATAATATCAAAGAGATATGCCTTGATGAGGCGTCCGATGAGAAAAGCAATTTTGATCATTGCTACGTTGCTGGCTTGCGCCTGGTTGCTGACCGGCCTGTTTGTGTGGCGGGAAGCACGCAACGAAGTCGTGTTTCTTTGTGGTAACTTCACGGCCGGCGTCAGTAAGACCTCGGTACTGCAACAACTCTCCACTGGCGAATTCCTGCGGCTATCAGAACCGCCCACGACTGATGGCCATCGCATTATCGTCGATAGCCCCTACACCTTAGGTTACTATCGCTGCGTAATAGAGTTCGATAACGATGACAAAGTACGCTGGGCATCGCTGCAATAGCGGCTATCTCTCAGCGCTCTTCTGAACCAAAGCACTCCTGATAGGTTGAACATTCATTGCAGCTAGGGGCGCGGCATACATAGTCGCCTCCATGATCGCATAACTGCTTGTATAAAAACCGTTTCCACCGCATATTGCGATCATTGGCGTTAAATAGTTGTGGAAAATACCAGGCAAACATACGGCTCAGCCGGGGCCGTTCTGGCAGCCCGAGATCTTTCCACAGGTGGCGGTTGCCCAGGCAGCCGCAGGCGATAACGCTGGCGGCCTGTTCGGCAAAGCCTGATTCAGGATTGGCATGTTCGATGAGCAGCGCCTTCAATTCCCGATATTCCTTTTGGCGCATCAGCAGCAGTTGTTGCCTGAGTTGGCGTCGTTCTGACAGATGTTTCTTGTCCAAGGTTTGCCGTAAGACTCGGGCGCGGCTGGTGATGGCGTCATATTCTACCGAAGCCAGACCCAATTGCGGCGGCAGCACTGTGTCACCCGCGATGTAAGACAACATGATCGGCAACCAAAACAGTGCAACTTCGTCTTCGCTGGTCATAATGCAGCTCCCGGACTGATGATACCGGTCAAGCTCCCTTGTGGATTAACCGGCAGGTTCATCTCGTTAACGATGGCTTCTTCAATCGGGCAGATACTGGCGCATTGCGGCGCATCATAGTGATCTTCACACCCGGTGCAGCGACGACTATGAATGTGAAAGCGTCCATTTACGTCTGGGTCTGCATATACCGCCTGGCTGGGACATACCAATTGACAGGCATAGCACCCGACACATTTATCAGTAATGGCATACTTCATGGTTACCTCCAGGCGTCAATGGGGTAGCTATTCTCGCGGCGATACTTGCGAGCGCTTCGGTGATTGGCTGGAAAGCAAAATCCACGTTAGGCGTGACTCCCAGTTTTTCCAATGCGCGCCAAGGCGCAATTCCCATGCGGGCACACAATACGGTTTGGCAATCGGCTACCGCATCGATGATCAGTTGTTTATCGCTGTCGTCATCAGGGCAGGCATGAGTACCACTGCAGTATTGAGCAACCTGGCGGGTTTCCAGATAGATAAACTGCTGTTGTTGCTTATCAAAACGATAAATCTCGAAACGTTTGGCATGCCCAAAATGAGTTTGGATCAGCGCTTCACCATTACCTGCGACGGCTACTTTGTAACTGTGTTCAACCACTGGTTCTTCACTTTGCCCACAACCGCCTCCCAGTGTGCCAACGGCATCGGCACGGCACTGCTGGCAATGGGTCATCTGTGGCATATATTGGGACGAGATGGCGCGAGCGGCTTCCAGTTCGGACGCTGATGGACCGCGCTGACCGCGGATGCCGAAAAAAGTCCCATGCTCAGCTGCGGAGATCAGCGGCATGATGTTATGCATCAAAGCCCCGCGGCGACGCACTTCTTGCGACACCTGCTCAATATGGTGATCGTTAATACCGGGGATCAACACGGTATTGACCTTCACCAGCATGCCAGCTGCTGCGGCCGCCTCTAAACCCGCCAGCTGGTTTTGGATCAGCCGTTCAGCGGCTGCGCGTCCGCGCAGACGTTTATGGTCGTAATACACCCAAGGGTAAATCTGCTCGCCGATTGCCGGATCAATACAGTTAATGGTAACCGTCAGGTGATGCACGCCAGCTGCCGCGAGTTCGCTAGCATAATGCTCCAGCATCAAGCCATTGGTAGAGATACATAACTGTGCCTGAGGGTCTTCCATGCGGATCTTTTTCAGGGTCGCAAAGGTGGCTTGCGAATTTGCCAGCGCGTCACCAGGTCCCGCGATACCGACGACGGTAAGATTCGGCGCGCGTCTTTTAATGCTACGAAACTGCTTCAGGGCGCCGTCACTGTCCATCAGCCTTGATACCACCCCGGGGCGCGACTCGTTACTGCAGTCATACTTACGGTTGCAGTAATGGCACTGGATATTACAGGCGGGCGCCACCGGCAGATGCATACGCGCATACTGGTGCGCCTGCTTGGAATAACAGGGATGGGTCGCGATCTGCTGTTGAATATCTTTAGGCAGCAGATGACGCACCTGATCAGCAGGTCTGGTTGCAGCATGTTGAGTGGTTGATGGCATCGACTGACGTTCCATGGCTTCCTCGGCATAGACGTAAACACTGAAGTACCTGTTGCAAACACTGTTCCTGCAATTTAGTTATTATCTATCAGTAGGTTAGCTATTTTGTTGGTTGCGACTGGCCGGACAATTGTCGCAAACGCGACAACTGAGCCGACAAGCTGCCTTACAGCTGTTTCATTTCGATGTTCATGATTTGGATACGGTAGGCGATCTGGCGTGGCGTCATGTTCAGCAAACGGGCGGCTTTAGCTTTCACCCACCCGGAACGTTCCAGGGCATCAATCACCATTTCGCGCTCGTCCATGCTAGGCTCCGGTTCGCTGAAATGGTTATTGTTAGCCGCATGTACCTTGGCCGGTTGCAGCGGCATCTGGCTTTCTAACTGGCTGAAACTGATCAACTCCGGGCCGATGATGCCGGATTCACACAACACTGAAGCTCGCTCCAAGGTGTTTTCCAGTTCACGAACGTTACCCGGCCAGGTATAACCCATCATCAGTCGTAAGGTGTTATCGCTGAGCGACACCTGACGTTGCTGGGCCATACTGAGCTTTTTAGTGATGTGCTCTGCCAGTTCCGGCAAATCCTCAATACGATCCCTTAGTGGCGGCAGGTACATCGGCATGACGTTCAGACGGTAATAGAGGTCTTCGCGAAAATTACCCTGACTGACTTCCTCTTCGAGATTACGGTTGGTGGCGGCAATGATGCGCACATTGACCGAAATCGTGGAGGTGCCACCGATGCGCTCAAACTCCTTTTCCTGCAGTACCCGCAGCAACTTGGCTTGAAATGCGGCGCTGGTTTCGCCAATTTCATCCAGGAAAATCGTACCATTATGGGCCATTTCAAAGCGCCCTTTGCGCTGCTTAACCGCGCCGGTAAACGCGCCTTTTTCATGGCCAAATAGCTCAGATTCCAACAGATTATCCGGTAGTGCCGCACAGTTAAGTTTGATAAACGGATTGTTGGCACGCGGGGAGTTGTAGTGGATGGCGTTGGCAACCAACTCTTTACCCGTGCCAGATTCTCCGCGAAGCAACACGGTAGAATCCCAACGTGACACCAGCCGGATCTGTTCAAAGATCTGTCGCATGGTCTTGGTGTGGCCCACCAGGTTTTTAAAGCTGTAGTTGTTGCGCACTTTACGCCGCAGGCCGTCACGTTCATCGACCAACTGCCGTTCTTTAGTTTCGACTTTATGAGCCAGTTGTACGTTTTTGGCGATCAGATTGCCGATCATCTCCAAAAATTTTGACAGCGCGGCCAGTGAGTCATCCCGACACTGTGGCGGTTGAGCCGAGAGCGCGCCAATCACTTTGTTGGCCCCGTCTTTCAGTGGCACGCAGATATAAGGTTTTTCATAGTCATACAACGCCAGTTTGTCGGCAAAGCGCGCATCGTTGCCGAGTTGACGAATCACAATGGTGCTACCGTGTTTCAGTACATCACCGACGATGCCTTCACCGACCTTGTAATACACCTGCTTTTCATCCATTACCGGATTAGGTGACGGGTTGTGGATCGACTTGATCAGCAGAATATCGCGTTCATCATCGAGAATGGTCAACATGCCACACTTGAGCTGGCATTCGTTGTGTAAAATCTTCAACACATTATTCGATGATTCAGTGTAATTGAGACTGGTACTCAGCTCGCTACTGATCTTATACATGGCAGCCAGTAACTGCCGTTCCAAATCAAAGAGATTCAATTCTGCAGCCATAATGCAATCACCATGTGTGTTTGGGGAACGTCAGACGAATACTGGCACCGCCGATGCGGGCACTGTCGCCGATACTGATGGTGGCGGAATGCTCGTTGAGCACCTGTTGCACTATCGATAGGCCGATGCCACGACAGCCAGAGAGGTGGCGCGGTTTGGTACTGTAAAACGGTTGGAAGATTTTCAGCCGGGAATTTTCGTGCACCCCTCCACCGCTGTCTTCGACCAGGATGCTGATGTCGCTATCATCCTCGCTGGTGGCGATTAAAATGGTACGTTCCTCGGCTTTGGACACCTGAATCGCGTCGATAGCGTTATCAATGATCTGTTTCAGCGCTAACACCAGTCGATGCGGCATGCCGGAAATTGACGGCAACACGGGGTTAAGGTGTAACTCCAGATGAATACAACTCAGCAGCATCTCGTCGGTGCTGATGGCAGTGACGTCGCGGATCACCTGATTCAGATTGACCGGTTGGAAGGCTTCGTTGGCGCGCTCAGGAATTGCCTGCTTAATCTCATTCATGGCATTGACGGCGTTAATCATGGCTTCATCCATCGCGCCCAGGCCGGGACAGGCGTGATTGGTTTTCTTGAGAATTTTTACCGCCGATTCCAGCATGTTGAACGGCCCCTGCAATTGATGCAGCGTTGCCATCAGTGCTTCCTGCATGGCATGCACGTATTTGTTGTCACTGGCCATCAGCTTGACTGAATTAATCCGGCGTTCTTCCACCAACAGTTTTTCTTTGGTGCGATCGGCAATTGCCACGACGGTATAGAATTCGTCCGCCGGATGAAAGTACGCTTCGGCGGTGGTATCGGTCACTGGAATTTTCGCCAGCGCATAATCAAACCAACGCTCACCCAGTGGACCCCGTTCCTCCATGTGTACGCCTTTGTAGCGGTTCTGCCGATTACCGACAAAGTTTTCAATGGCGTCGACGCCGTATTCCTGAAGTAAGCCCTGTGCCAACAGCTCAATCGGTGACATCTGAATGCTTTCGCTGAGATGATCAAAGCGACGGTTACTGAATAAGACGTTGTGGTGACTGTCGATCAGCGCGATGGCAATCGGTGCGGAATTCAGCACCGCCTGAAACATGGTGTACTGATTCTTCTGATGTGTTTGCAGCTTATGGCTTTCAGTGATGTCTTTGTGAATCGAGTAGTAGCAGTGCTGGTCTTCATTGTTTTTAAAGGCAGAAATAGAGATTTCCGCGATGTATGGCTGACCATTCTTGCGCTTATTGATCAACTGTCCTTGCCAGTGATCGCCGCGGGTGATCGCGCCCCACAGACTTTCGTAAACACTGCGAGGGGTCGCCTTATAGGACAACATTGAACAGTTGTTGCCTAGCAACTCTTCCCGGCTATAACCGGTGATCTCCAGGAAGGTATCATTGACCAGCAACAGGTTGCCGCGGTTATCCGTGATACTGATGGCAACTGGTGCATTCTGCAGGATCTGCGCATACGCTTCCAGACCAAATTCCGGAGTGTTAATCCGGGGTACGACTTTGTCTATCTGTTCCATATTCGCCTTCCCGACCATCGCAACTGTTGTCTGCTTTTTTAGGGATTCTGCATAAATTAGACCACTGTAACATTTTGCTAACTTTTGCCAGATGATACTGATATCTATTTGTTTTGTATGTGATTGTTTGTTTTGGAACAATTGTTAAATCGACGCTAAAAATTGTTCGTTTTACGACAATTAGCGATAGGTGAATGACAAAATGCAGTGTGGCGATTGCGGATAATTTCACCAAAGCAGTGCGATGTCGCACTGTTGTCGGCGGTGTCGGGGAAGTTTTGACCAGTAACTGCCGCTTGCCTTAGACTGGCAGCGCCTTATTTCACCAAAAGCTGAATAACAGGAGGTCGCGATGTGCAGCAACAGGCAAAGCTGGCTATTGATCACTATGGCCGCGGGCATTTTATTGAATGGCGTGGCTAACGCCGCAGCTAAACCCGCCTATGGTCCAGAGCTTGAAGGTTTCAGTTATCCCTGGCCGGTAAAACAGTTCCAGTTTGAATCGCAACAGCAGCCATTGCATATGGCCTATATGGACCTGCAGCCAACCAAGGCTAACGGTCACACCGTGGTACTGTTACATGGCAAGAATTTTTGTGCGGCAACTTGGGAAGATACCGGCAGAAGTCTGAGTGCCGCTGGTTATCGGGTAGTCATACCGGACCAAATCGGTTTTTGTAAGTCCAGTAAGCCGCGAACATATCAGTACAGTTTTCAGCAATTAGCGCAGAATACTCATGAGTTGCTGGCATCATTGTCGATTAACAAAGCGATTATTATGGGGCATTCCACTGGCGGCATGCTGGCAGCGCGCTACAGTCTGATGTATCCCGCGGATACCGAACAGTTGGTGATGGTCAATCCAATTGGTCTGGAAGACTGGAAAGCGAAAGGGGTGCCATTTATCGGGGTGGATGGTTGGTATCGGCAGGCGTTGCAAACCACCGATGAGGGCATTCGTAACTATGAGCGCAAAACCTATTATGCCGGTGAGTGGCAGCCTGCTTATGAGAAGTGGGTACAGATGCTCGCAGGCATGTATCGGGGCCCAGGTAAAGAAATTGTCGCCTGGAACTCGGCGTTGCTGTACGACATGATCTACAGCCAACCCGTCGTTTATGAGTTGCCGGATATTAGCGTGCCTACCTTATTGATGATTGGTGAAAGGGACACTACTGCGCCCGGTAAGAATCTCGCTTCAGCGGAAGATCGTGCCAAACTCGGCAATTATCCGCTATTAGCACGGGAAGCGGCCAAGCGTATTGCTAATGCTCAATTGGTGTTGTTCCCAAATTATGGTCATGCACCGCAAATGCAGGCCCCCGCGGAGTTTCATAAATCGCTATTGGCACACCTGATAGCACCTTAATCAACTCTTAGTTTCTCTTGGTTCGCAGGTCGTGCTGACTTGCGAACAACTCTTCAGCCTTTATGCCTTATCCGCTGCCTTCATTGCTGTTGGTTTACGGCTGTTTTGTCTGTTTTGTGACAAAGCTGTTGCTGCTTAAATGCCGTGTCTTCCTGTTAAAAAATCAATAAAAAACAGTATATTGAACCATAAATGCCGCCGTCAATTCCACTGGCATAAGCGTTGCAAATTCCTTGGCATTGATTGTCAACTGAGACACAACCATGAGCGACGGTTTACTGATATTTCTTGGTGCCGCATTTGTTAACAACGTGGTGCTGGCCAAATTTCTAGGTTTATGTCCCTTCATGGGGGTGTCGAACAAAATCGACAGCGCCGTGGGGATGGGGTTGGCAACCACCTTTGTGCTGACACTGGCTGCAGTCGTCAGTTGGGTATTGGAGTTCGCAGTCCTCAGACCCCTGCATCTGGAATTTATGCGCATTATCGCGTTCATTCTGGTGATTGCTGCGGTTGTGCAACTCACTGAGTTATATGTCAAAAAAAGTTTTCCATCGCTGTATCAGTCATTGGGCGTGTTTCTGCCGCTGATCACCACCAACTGTGCGGTATTAGGGGTGGCATTGCTCAGCGTGCAGGAGCAGTTGTCACTGATGCAGACCTTTATGTTCAGCTTCGGCTCGTCTATCGGCTTTATGGTGGTGCTGGTGCTCTTTGCCGGACTACGGGGGCAGCTCAGTTTGAATCGGGTGCCCGCGGCATTCAAAGGAAACCCTATTGCGTTTATTACCGCGGGATTGTTGTCGATGGCCTTTATGGGCTTTGCCGGGATTGTCTGAGGAGGCCAGCAGATGATTAGCGTAGTGTTTTTGGTGTTGTTGGGGGCGGCGCTCGGAGCCGCACTGGGGTATGCCTCCCAGGTGTTCAAAGTGGAGAGTAATCCGCTGGTGGACCAGATTGAGGCGTTGATGCCCGGAGGACAGTGCGGTCAATGTGGCGAAGCGGGTTGCCGTCAGGCGGCTGAGGCAATGGTACGTGGGGTACTGAGTCCTGCAGGCTGTCCGCTTGGCGGCGCAAACCTGACTAAACAAGTGGCGGATATGCTGGGGGTCTCAGTAGAGATTGCTGATGAAGATATCCAGTGGGTGGCGACAATTGACGAATCTCAGTGTTCCGGCTGTGGTCGCTGTTATAAAGCCTGTCCGTTTGATGCCATTGTGGGGGCCACCAAACAGATGCACACAGTGATCGCTGATGTGTGTACCGGTTGCAAATTATGCACCCAGGTATGTCCGCAACAGTGTCTGACAACCGTGCCGCTGACTCCCGATAGTCGCAGTTGGTTCTGGCCTAAACCGCAACCCGAAGCTGCCTGAAGGAGGTCATTATGCTGAAATTTCTGCGTCAGCCATTCCGTGGCGGCATTCATCCCGATAGCCACAAGCTGCTGACTTGTAATAATGGTATTGATCGTGAGTTCTGGCCACGTAATGTGATGTTGTCATTGCAGTTGCGTAATGGTGCCAAGCTGACACCGTTGGTCAAACCCGGTGATACGGTATTGCGAGGGCAGAAAATTGCCGAAGGTCGCTCTGAGATGGTGGCGCCGATACACTCTCCGGTAAACGGCGTGGTGACCGGCATTGCCCAACATTTCAATTCTCACCCTTCGAAAGCCAAATGCGACACCATCATCATTCGTGCTAACAGCGACAGACGTTGGGGCGAAAGTGCGCCGCAGGGCAGCTTCTACCAGCTGTCGGCAGACGAGATTATTACTCGGGTGCGTGACGCGGGCATTGTTGGCTTAGGCGGTGCCGGTTTTCCAACGGCTGCCAAACTGAGCTTCGCGCGCAGTGCTAACGTGGACACCTTAGTGATCAATGGCGGTGAATGCGAACCGTATCTGACCTGTGATGATGTGGCGATGCAACAGTATGCGGCTGAGATTGTTGCTGGCGTACGGCTAATCCTCACTGCGTGCGGTGCCAAACAAGCCATCATCGGTATTGAAGACAATAAGCCCAAAGCGATTGAACAACTGCGCTCAGCGGCATCTGAAGATGAAAAAATTCAGGTGCTCAGTGTGCCCAGCATCTACCCCATGGGCTCGGAGCGGCATCTGATTAAATCTGTTACCGGCAAGACGGTTCCGGTCGGTAAACTTTCCAACTCTATCGGTATTCTGACGCATAACATCGCCACCACTCGCGCCGTTTATCAAGCAGTGCGTTTTCGGCGGCCTTTAGTCAGCCGGGTGATTACTGTCTCTGGCCGTGGCATCGGGAGTCCCCGCAATGTTGAGGTGCCAGTAGGCACTCCGGTGCATGAGTTGTTGGCTTGGTGCGGCGGTATCAGCGACAGCACTGCGCGCCTTGTGTTCGGTGGCCCGATGATGGGACAGGTGATTTCGTCACCTTATATCCCGATTGATAAAACCGTCGGTGGCATCTTGGCGCTTACTGATGCCGAAGTGCGCCAGCGTCAACCCTCAGATTGTATTCGCTGTGGTCAATGTGTGCGGGCTTGTCCGATGGGGTTGATGCCATTTCAGATGGCAGCCTTCAGTCGTATCTCCGATTTTTCAGCGGCAGAGAATATCGGGATCCAGCATTGCCTTGGCTGCGGCGCGTGCAGCTATGTTTGCCCTTCAGCGATTCCGTTGGTGCAGTATTTCCTGCATGCCAAGGGTTCGATTAATGCTAATCGCCTCAAAGCCCAGCGCTCGGCCAAGGCCAAAGCACTCAATGAAATCCGTTTACAGCGGCTCGCTGAAGAAGCTGCCGCTAAACAGGCCGCGAAGGCCTCCAAACGTCGTGAACGTGCCCCTCGCGCCAGCCGTCCGGTTAAGGAGTTGGAACATGATTAATTACGAACCCTCGTCCGGTCCCTTTGCCCACACACGTAACAGCAGTGTGCGCATCATGTATACCGTGTTGCTGAGTCTGTTACCCGCCACGATATTTGGCATTTACCAATTCGGTCTGGGCAGTTTGCGTACGGTGCTGGTGTGCTGTGCTGTAGCGGTATTAGCGGAATATGCCAGTCTTAAATTAATGCAACGCCGAAGTGCGGCCTGTATGGACGGCTCGGCGTTACTAACCGGCTTGTTGCTGGCCATGAGTCTGCCTTCCACCGTCCCCATGTGGTTGGCAGCCATGGGCAGCGCCTTTGCGATAATCGTCGGTAAACAGATCTATGGCGGTTTGGGACAGAATCTGTTTAATCCGGCGATGCTGGCGCGAGTGATGTTGCTCATCTGCTTTCCGGTGGAAATGACCAATTGGGCGGTGCCGACGCCACTGGATTTTAGTCACAACCTGGTGACCGTTCCCGATGGCTGGCTGCAGTTTGATGGCGTCACCGCCGCGACGACTTTGTCTGGATTGAGTAAAACGCCTGAATCCTTATTTTCTATGTTTTTGGGTACTGAAGGCGGCAGTCTCGGCGAAACCAGCTCATTGCTGATCCTTGCCGGTGGCCTGTTGTTGCTACAACGCCGCATCATTCACTGGGCGATTCCGTTGTCATTCCTCGCAGGACTTGGCATTCCGTCGCTGATTGGCCACTGGTTTGCGCCGACGACCTTTTTATCTTTACCCGCCCAAATTTTCAGTGGTGGCGCGATGTTAGGTGCTTTCTATATTGCGACGGATCTGGTGACTTCACCTACCAGTGTGCGGGGGCAGTTAGTGTATGGCGCTGGCTGTGGTTTGCTGATCTGGTTAATCCGTAGCTTCGGCAATTATCCGGAAGGGGTGGCCTTTGCCGTGTTAATCATGAATGCCGCCAGCCCGCTTATTGACCATTATCTGCGGCCGGCAATTTTCGGTAGCCGCTCAGTTGCGGGGAAATAATCATGCTGGCAGTGCTAGAAAAATGGAAAGAAGGGATCAGTTACCAAAGTGGCTTGTTAGCAACCGTGTGTGGTGTGGCCGCATTACTGTTGGTGGTAACTGATACCTATACCAAGCCCTTGATAGCAAAACGGATTGAGGAAGATCAAAATGCCTTGCTGACTGAGGTACTGAACGGTGCCCCATACGCGAATAAGGTGTTTGCCAATGCCGACAACATCCAATTTGACGGCCGTCGCTATGAGATTTATCCGGTGAAAAATGCGCAGGGTACCACCACTCATTATGTGGTGCGTGGCACAACTGAAGGTTATGGCGGCACCATCAGCTTTCTGCTGGGGGTGAACAGTGATGGGGTGATTAGTGGAGTACGGATCCTCAGCCACAGCGAAACGCCAGGATTGGGTGACAAAATCGAGCTGGCAAAAAGCCAGTGGATCCTCAGTTTCAACCAACATTCGTTGAAAAACACGTCATTGTGGGCGGTAAAAAAAGATGGCGGCACATTCGATCAGTTTGCTGGCGCCACCATTACCCCGCGGGCCGTCGTTAATGGCGTTCATCAGGCGATGCAGGCATTGATGCAGCAGCTACCGCAAGTTAAGCCGACAGAGGAAACCACTGATGGCAAACAATGATTACCGCCATATCATCGGCGAAGGCCTGTGGCACAACAATATCATTCTCAAACAGAGTCTGGCGCTGTGTCCCTTGCTGGCGGTGACTGGCAGCGCGACCAATGGCCTCGGACTGGGATTGGCAACAATGGTGGTAATGGTTGCTTCCAACCTGTTGACATCTATGGCAAAAGGCATTATCAGCAAAGCGGTGCGGATACCCGCCAATATCATCATCATCGCTTCGTTGGTGACTTTGATTGATGCCATGCTCAATGCCTGGTTACATCCACTCCATAAAGTGCTCGGCCTGTTTATTCCTTTGATTGTGACCAACTGTGCCATTTTGGGGCGGGTGGAGTCGTTTGCCGGTAAATCCCCGGTCTTGCCGTCGATTGTTGATGGCTTAGCAATGGGGCTGGGATTTACTTGGGTACTGACCATGCTCGGCGGCATTCGCGAAATCGTTGGCAGCGGGACGCTGTTTGCTAATGCCAGTTTGTTGCTGGGCAGTCACTTCGCCTTTTTGGAAACCACCGTGATCCCCGATTATCTTGGCTTGCTGCTGGTGATCTTGCCGCCAGGCGGCTTTCTGGCGCTCGGCACTGTGCTGGCAATCAAACAGAAAGTGACCTTAATACTGCAACAACGCAAAGCGCTGGCCGCCGCGCCGGTATCCGGAGGCTAACCATGAAAGTCAGCGTAGTGTATGCCTTGCCAGCAGAGCAGGTGTGGTTGCCGGTACAAGTGGACGAAGATGCGACACTGTTATCCGCGATTGAGGCTTCTGGGATTCTAGCGATGTTTCCGGCAATCAAGCTCGATCGGCAGAAAGTGGGAGTATTTGGCAAAATCAGCGCTCTGGATGCGTCATTGAAAGATGGCGATCGGGTAGAAATCTACCGGGCGATCACCTGGCAGGCGCCAGATGATGATGACGAAGACGACGATGACGATTGATTGTCAGCTTTGTGACAATTTGTCAGTCGTGAGTGCCATGTTGTTTAATAAAAATCAATTAAATTCAAAATGATATATGAGGAATGCGAATTGCACTGTCATCGCTGAATCCATTTTTTCGCAAGGGGTGAATGATGTCAAAAGTCGGAATTTTTTTTGGTACTGATACCGGTAGTACCCGTAAAATCGCTAAGCAGATTTACTCACTGCTCGGTGATGGTGTTGCCGCCAAACCGCTCAATATCAACCGAGTGGATGATGCGGCAATCTTTGATGAATATGACTGCCTGATCTTGGGTACCCCGACTTTGGGTGAAGGTCAGTTGCCAGGCCTATCAGCAGAATGTCAGGAAGCCAGTTGGGAAGAGTTTATGCCTAACTTTGATGAACTGGACCTGTCAGGTAAAAAGGTAGCGCTGTTCGGTCTGGGCGATCAGGTTAACTATCCGGATGAATTTGTCGATGCTCTGGGCGAATTATACGACTGTGTGGTTGAATGTGGCGCCGACGTCGTCGGCAGCTGGCCGCTAGATGGCTATGAATTCAGCCAATCTGCCGCCGTGTTAGATGACCGGTTTGTCGGCTTGGTCATCGACAAGGATAATCAAGCCAGTCGCAGTGATGACCGGGTGGCAACCTGGGTAGCGCAACTTAAAACGGAATTAGGGTTATAAGCTAAAGTCCTGATTTGAGTTTTTTCATAAACAGTTTGAATTGTGGGCCGAACTCGCTAAATAGCGGATGTTTACGTTCGGCCAGCATCACTTCACTGAACAGTTTCAAACCAACAATAAAATTTTTCGTCTGTTCGTCGGTAAATCCCAGCTTGCCATCCACGCGTTCCAAAATCGCAAACATATCGTCATGGTTAATGGTTTCGAAACTCATTTGTTGTGTGGTGGTTTCGCCGTCGAGTTTTTCGACGGTGATACGGTATTGATGCGGCATGATTATGTGCTCCTGCGCTTAAAACCTGTGATTAGGCATTTTGTTTTGAGATGTTAGTTGATAAAATCAATTAAATCCCATTTAGTTGATAAAGTCAATCAATGAGTATTAATCAATCGTTATTTGCGGTACTGGACTCCTATAAAGCGGCGTTGCAGGAGACGTTTAATCAGGAGTTGCCGGAGTTGTCGCTGATGTATTTTCGGATGTTGCGTCAGGTTGGCTCTGGCTATGGCATTACACCACAGTTGGTGGCGCAGAAACTGCACCGCGACAAAGCTCAGGTGACGCGTTTGGCGGTAGAAATGGAGCAAAAGGAATTGCTGCAAAAATTGCCGCATCCGCAAGATCGTCGCAGTGTGCTGTTACAGCTGACGGCCAAAGGTGCCACGTTACTGGCACAGGCGGAAGCGCTGCAACAACAGGTTGCCGAACGGATGAGTACCGGGATTTCAGAAGCGCAGTTACAGTTAGTGGATGAGTGCTTGATGAAGATGCGAAATAACCTAAAAACACCGCGCTGAAACGACGGGACCTAACCGGTGATTTCATTGTTGTAGATGGAAACATTGTCCCAACTGCAAGAGTGAGTATGACAGGTCTCTCATTCTGAAGAAATGCGTTGTGAGTTTGGTTGAATTTTGTCAAAAGCCGACGACATTATAACCATTCAGAAGATCTTTTATACTCGCTGTAACTGTTGACAAGGATCGGGTCGATGTCTCTCAGCCGGAAGGTTTTATTCGCGGTATTAGCGGTGTTTATTGTGGGATTTTTTATTCTGCAATACGCCAGCTATATCTTTATTCAGCAGGAATCTGAGCAAGAGTTACTGGATTCGGCTGAGCGGATCCGGGCAGTGCTGATGGCAACAAGGCGAGTTTATCATCATCAGTTCTTAGAAAGTGGTGTGCCGCTAAACGATAAAACCCTCGGCTTTTTACCTGCCCATGCCTTGGGACTGATCTCAAAAGATATTCCTAACTGGTTGAATTCCGGCTTTTCGTTCGACAATGTGTCAGACATTCCGCGTAATCCTGATCACGCCGCCGATGCGGTGGAACAGGCCGCAATAAAGTTTTTCAGGGCGCATCCTAATGAGCCACGCCGATTTGTGCCTTATATCAATGAGCAGGGAAAGCGTTTCTACCACTATGCGCGGCCTATCTGGATTGAACCCTACTGTCTGAATTGCCATGGCAGCAAAGCTACCGCACCAGAAACCATTCGTGCGCACTATGACTCAGCTTATGATTACAACGTCGGCGATCTACGCGGTATCGTGAGTATTAAAATTCCCGGTTCTATTATTGAGCGTCGAGTTCAGCGTATTTTCAATATGCAGTTCTGGTGGGTTCTCGGTTCCGGCACTCTTTTGTTACTGTGTATCTTTTTGTTAATTAAGCGCAATGTCATTCTGCCGATTACCCGTTTGCGAAGTGGTATCGACAGTCTCGGCAGCGATCTCAGTGGTCATTCGGTAGAGCCATTACCGGGTGAATTTAACCATATCGGTAAAGCGTTCAACCTGATGGTTGCCCGTATCAATGTCAAAGAAGCGGCGCTAAAAGACAGCGAATCGAAATTCCGCACCTTGGTGGCTGCTGCACAAGATGGCGTGTTACAAACCAATCAGTTTGGCGAAGTGATTTTCTGTAATCACGGCGCAGAAGCGATCTTCGGTTATCCAGAACCCGAGATTGTCGGCCAATCTTTATCCAAGTTGATCCCCAGTCGTTACCTACCGCAAAATTTTGCCGCGCAAGGACTGAAGCTCGGTCGTTCTGCAAGTTATGTCGGCCGCATCAGCGAAGTGATTGGTATGCACCGGGATGGCCATGAAATCCAGATTGAAATGGCGCTGAATAGCTGGCAACAACAGGGTGAGACCTATTATGTGGCGGTGATGCGAGACATCACTGAGCGTAAACTGGCGGAGGAGCGCATCCGTACCCTGGCCTTTTACGACCCGCTGACTGAATTGCCAAATCGACGCTTATTATTGGAGCGCCTGAAAATTGCCCGCAGCAATAGCGTCCGCAGTGGCCGTTTTGGTGCCTTACTGTTGTTGGATCTGGATAACTTTAAATTACTTAATGACACCCACGGCCACAGTGTGGGCGATCACTTGTTAGTGGCGATTGCGCATCGATTGCTTGAAGTGCTGCCCAAGCAGGATACCTTGGCCCGTATCGGTGGCGATGAATTCGTGATCCTGCTGGAAGGCTTGGCTACCAGTGAAGTAGAGGCGGTCGCCAAAGCACTGGCAACTGCCAACGAGATCCGCATGCAGCTGCAGTATCCCTTTGATATTGAAGCTTCGTTAAATGGTTATTTGGCAACTGTCAGTATCGGTGTGTCGCTGTTTTGTGGCGATGGCATCTCGGTGGACGAGATGATGAGTCATGCGGATATGGCGTTGAATAAGGCAAAGTTGAACGGCCGCAACAATATCCAGTGCTTTGATGCCAGTATTCAACGCCAGTTGTCACAGCGCAGTGAAATCGAAAATGCGTTAAAGCATGCGTTGCAGCAGCAGGAGTTCAGGCTGTTTTATCAACCACAGGTTGATGAACAGGGTCGTATTTTTGGGGTTGAGGCATTGCTTCGCTGGCAAAAAACACCTGATGAACTGATACCACCAGACCTGTTTATTCCCGTTGCCGAAGAGTCCGGCCTGATCACTGAAATTGGCCTTTGGGTGTTAAAGCAAGCTTGCCAGCAACTGGTAATTTGGCAGCGGTCGTCACTCACCCAAGATATCTCGATTTCGGTGAATGTCAGCGCGCGCCAATTTTTACGCAGTAAATTCGCAGATGAGGTGCTGTCGGTATTGTCGGAAACCGGTGCCCGGGCTGACAGACTAAAACTGGAGCTCACGGAAAGTGCTGTGCTACAAGATGTGGAAGCCTCGAAACAGAAAATCTTGCAGCTAAAAGCGGCCGGATTAACCTTTTCGCTGGATGATTTCGGTACCGGATATTCGTCACTGTCATATTTAAAACAACTGCCGGTGGATCAGGTCAAAATTGATCGTTCATTTGTCAAAGATGTCACCGAGGATGAAGGCGATTCTGCCATTGTGCAGGCCATTCTGGCGATGTGTAACACGCTCGCAATCGAAACCATCGCGGAGGGCGTAGAAACCCAGGCCCAACTGGAATTTTTGCAGCAGCATGACTGTTGCCGCTTCCAGGGCTACCTGTTTGGGCGCCCGGTGCCGATGAATGAACTGATGGATCGCTTTTTCAAAGTCTAGTGCTGGCTTTGGGCTCTGTTAATGGCGCATGGTGCCAGCTAGCTCCATGTCGGATAGGTCTCGCCATCCACTCTAAGGTTGCTGGTTGCAAGCCATCAGCTTCCGGCATAAGCTTTTGCTCTCAAATTTAATTGGTAACTGAGGGCTCTGGATGACATCGGCCGGAAACGGATGGTGGCGGCAATTAAGACGTTGGCTTTGGCGTCTGCTGTTATTATGGCTGGGCTTGTCACTGCTGTCGGTATTACTACTGCGGTTTGTTAATCCTCCCTATTGGAGTTGGCGGTTGGCCCGCGCCATTGATCCCCCCGCCAAAATTAGTCAGATACGCCACGACTGGCGACCACTATCTGCTATCTCTCATAACTTGCAACTGGCGGTGATCGCCAGTGAAGATCAGCGCTTTCCTGAGCATTTCGGATTTGATTTTAAGCAGATAAATGATGCTATTGCGGATGCTCGTAAAGGGGATGGGCTGCGAGGTGCCAGCACTATCAGTCAGCAAACGGCGAAAAATCTGTTTATGTGGCCATCGCGCAGTTTTTTACGTAAGGGGTTGGAAGCCTGGTTTACTGTATTGTTGGAACTGTGCTGGGACAAACAGCGGATCCTGGAGGTTTACCTCAATGTGGTTGAGTTTGGCCCCGGTATTTATGGTGCTGAAGCGGCGGCTGAGTATTACTTCCACAAGCCAGCGGCAAAGCTCAGCAGTTATCAGTCGGCTTTACTAGCGGCAATGTTACCAAACCCCTGGCATTATCGCATTGCGCCACCGTCACCCTACATGGAGCAACGCGCAGATTGGATCACTACCCAGATGCGACAACTGGGACAAATCACCCTGCAAAAGCTGGACTGACAATTTAACCACAGTAAAAACCACCCTAGGGTGGTTTTTTGTGTTTAGGTGATGCTACCTGTATTAAGGTGAGGTGCCCGTTAATAAGTCATCGCTGATAGTTTCGCCGTCTGCGCTAGTCCAGTCGATTCGGCTATAGGCGAAGTTGATACTGGTCTGTATTTCCGCAGGTGAAATAGCCAGACTGAAGCTGCTGGAAATTACTTGCTGTCCCAAGGTAATAGTGTCGTCCTGGGTTTTGTTTGAACGATCGTTATTGTCTTCAATCGTGATATTTCCAAGGTCAGCATCACTCATAAAGCACAACATCGGTTCTTGTAGCGGTGCCGTAATTGTCATCTCTGATACTGAATGTGCGAAAAAATGCCAGAGGCAGCGACTTCTGGCAGTTACTGCCTCCCGGTGGGAATTAACGGGTGACCATATGGCGAATACGTGCGGCTTTCTCCTCGGGAGTCTCAACATTCGGTTGCGGTATCTGCATGCCGCGTTGTACCGCAGGACGCTGCGCAATTTGTGCCAGCCAGCGTTGCAAATGGGGCAGTCCGTCAATCGCTACACCACTCCATTCATGAATATTGACCCAAGGCCAGGTGGCAATATCTGCGATACTGTAGTTTTCACCGGCCAGAAAACTATGCTGTGCTAACTGTTGATTGAGCACTTCAAACAAACGGCGCCCTTCATTCTGGTAGCGTTCAATGGCTTCAGGGATTTTTTTCGGGAAATATCGATAAAAGACATTGGCCTGTCCCATCATTGGGCCAACGCCACTCATCTGGAACATCAGCCATTGCATGACTTGTGAGCGACCTTTGATATCGTTTGGCAGCAGTTTTCCGGTTTTTTCGGCCAGATAAATGAGAATGGCACCTGACTCAAACACCGCAAAATCATCGTTATCGTGGTCGATGATGGCGGGAATGCGGCCGTTGGGATTTATCTGGAGAAACTCCGGCCGTTTCTGATCTTTTGCAGCTAAATCAAGCGCGTGAACACGGTAATCCAGCCCCAATTCTTCCAGGGCAATCGAGATTTTGTGACCATTGGGCGTAGCTGCCGTATATAACTCAATCATGTGAACTCCGCTTACGATTATAAAAATGCATCATGCTGTTGTAATGCCTGATACCAACTGCTGAGGTGATGATATTCGCCGACGATGGGCAGTTGCAGTCTGGTCTCACAGAAGGTGACAAACACATAAGCGCTGATATCGGCAATCGTCAGCGATTTTCCGGCCAGGTAATGATGTTCTTTAAGTTGTTGTTCCAATACGGGCAGAAATTCAGTCACTCGTTTTTTGCTTTCTTCCCCCCAGGCGCTGATGCAGGTTTCCCGATCACTATAGACACCAGAAAGATTACGAAATGCCTGGAATGCCGGGATCAACCCTTGCCATTCTACGATGCGATTCCACATCTCCACCTGCGCTTTTTCCAGCGCGGTGCGGCCAAAGAGATAGCGTTGATTGGGCGTAATTTCGTCAAAGTAACGGCAGATCGCCACGCTTTCACACAGATGGGTATCGGCATCAATTTCCAGCAGTGGTACCTTCAGATTGACACTCATCTGGCGATAAGCCTCGGACAGGTTTTCTCCACCACGAATATCAACAGTCACGCGCTCAACATCTACGCCAAGGGCTTTCAGAAAGATATTGACCCGGCGACAGCTAGGGGTGGCGGCAACTTCATAGAGTTTCATACCAAGCAATCCTTTTTCAGAACGATCGTTTAGATTAGACTCTAAATAATATCGGAACGATCAGTCAAGAATAACCTGAGGAAATGTTATGGCACGCAGTTGTGGTTTTGACCGCGAACAAAAACTGGAGCAGGCGATGCAGCTGTTCTGGGAGAAAGGCTTTGCCAACACTTCTGTTGCTGATCTGGTGGCGCAGTTAGGAATTAACCGATTCAGCCTCTATAACAGTTTTGGTGACAAACAGGCGTTATATGAAGCAGCGTTGCAACACTATTTTATTAAGGTGAGCAACGCCCATCTGCAACCGTTATGGCAGGACGGTGCCGGATTGGCACAGATAGAAATGTTTCTGCGCCAGTTTGAACAGCGCCAGAAAGACAATCCGTTTGGCTGCTTTATTCAAAATGCCGTGGTGGAGCATGCCGGAAACCAGGCACGGGTAACTGCCCAAGGCGAGCAACTGTTCACTCAGGTCAAAGCGGCACTAAAGCAAGCATTAGCCAACGGACAGCAGCAAGGCGAAATCAGCCAGAGCATGACCGCCGATGCGCTGGCTTCATTGATTCTAGTGCAGATGCAGGGCATGCGGGTTTTGAGTAAAGCACAGCGGTATCAGGATATTGCGACGGCGGTTGATAGCCTGTTATGTATCCTGCGCCGCTGATGGTGGTTGCGGCGACACTCATGCACCGACCATCGCTGCTTTAGCTTAACGCCAGCCGCTGACTCAACGGCTGAAAATTACGATTCTGAGTCTGATTTCGTCGCTGCCAGATGAGCAAAGTCCGGACGCGGCAGGCGATCCAAAATGCGGTAAAGGTAAATCACTATCAACGTAAGCAATGCCGCGGTAGTGAATAATGCCGGGCCGCCCCAATGATCCAAAATAATGCCGCCACCCAATGGCGCCAGTGCGAACCCAAAATCGTACGTGGACGCCGCACCAAAATAGGCGCCGCGCAGATGATCGGGTGCCAGGCGGTCGATGTGGACATTCATGGTTGGAAACAGAATCGTTTCGCCAAGACTCAATACGACAATCGCGCCAATCCAACCCCAGAACAGTTCTATGGGATTCAGTGCCAACCACAGCTGCGACAGTAATAGCAGCAACAGCCCGATCTGGATCCGTCGTGTCAGCGGGTAAGATGCCAGTAGTTTCAGCAATACAAACTGCGACGTAATAATCACACAAGCGTTAGTAAAGATAATGCCGGAGATCAGCGCTAACAGTTGTGGTGCCTTGGCCCTGGTCAGGTACTGGATCAGTGAGCTGTCGGTCTGGGCATAAATAAACATACAGAGAATATTGGCGAGGATCAGGCATTGCAGCAGCCGGTCGGCCAATAATACTTTGAACGTCATGCGTAAGTTAACGGCGCTGTCGCTGGTGGTGTCAGCGGCGATTTTACGTACTAACCGTTGTTGACGAAATCCCCAGTGCAGCATGATCAACAACAGCGCAAATGCTACCGCCGTAATGTAAAAGCTGGATTGCTGTCCGGTGAGTCCCAGCCATACACCTGCCATTGGACCCACCGCACAACCGGCATTGACCATAAAATACAGCGATTGCATCGCCAGTTCGCGGGTTTGTGGGTCGTCAATAATATCGCCAATCGTGGCAGCGGTTAGCGGCCGCCAAAGTGATGTGGCAATGGCGCACAATGTCATCACCACGACATAGCCTTTAACTGAATCCACGTGTGCCAGCAGTGAAAAAGAGATGATATACAGTACGCCAGTGAGATACATCAAGGTCTTGCGACCGATACGGTCTGATAGCGAACTACCAATAAAGCTGGTGAAAACGGAAATAATCGCCGCGTTGGACAATACCAGCCCGACCTGCGTTGCACTCAGGGCAAACTTCTCATAGAGGATCACCGCTAAAAACGGCCACACCATGAAATAGCTGCCGCGGGTAAAAAAAGAACCCAATAACAACACCCACATTAGCGGTGGAAACTGTTTCACCCGCGAGAAAGAGACGTCGCTGTACACCTTGTTGCAACCTGGAATGTTAATAAAATGGAAATAAGTTGAGATTGTATCGACCACGCCGACTTTAAGATAGCCAGTAATGGCGCTTGCAAATCATAGGGCCGTGACTTTTTATAGCAATATGGTTATTTTCCCAATGTTATTGAACAGTTACCATTTAAGACTGTGGCAGCAGTTTGCGTTAATTATTGTTTGTTGTGTCAGTAAAAGCATGGCAAGTTTTAGCGAGCGTTAATCATCACTTAATTTTTCCCGCCTAGTGTGACACTCCTGATCTAGGTGCCGCGATGGAAGATTTTGGCGGTGCCGTTTCTACTCTATAACAAGGAAAGCGATGAAATCCCTGTCAATGCTAAAAGCTTCTCTGCTGTGTGGCGTATTACTCTTCAGCTTCAATACTCAGGCAAAAAGTACCGTTGAAACCTCCAGTGATGTTGGCTTGGTACTGATCCCCGCCATGGCCTGGGGATTGAGCCAATGGAAAGAAGATAGTGAAGGTCAGCACCAACTGTACTGGTCTCTCGGAAGTACCTTGGTAACTACTGAATTATTGAAATACGCCATTCATGAACGTCGCCCGGATGGCAGCGGCAATGACAGTTTCCCCTCTGGCCATACATCACTGACATTTTCCGCCGCGACTTATGTACAGCAGCGTTATGGTTGGAAAACGTCGCTACCTTTCTATGCCGCGGCGACCTATGTCGGTTGGAGTCGGGTCGATAGCGACAAGCATTACACCAAAGATGTGCTGGCTGGGGCGTTAATTGGCTATCTGAATGCGCGTTATTTCACCGAGCCTTATCATGGCGTGCAAGTTTCAGCATATTCGGATGCGGGGAGTATCGGTCTGAATCTGCATATGGCATTCTAAGAGCATCACGTTTGTTAACTGGAATGCTGAGTGAAAAATCAGTCTTTCATCAGAAAGTTAGGATATGCCCTTAGTGGTTTTATCTATGCGGTAAAGCAGGAACATAATATGCGCCGTCACTTGGTTGCGGCGCTGTTGGCGATATGGGTATTCGCCTGGGCACAACCGGCAGCTATCTGGTGGGCATTAATCAGTCTTTGTATTGCGTTGGTGTGGGCGGCGGAATTGATTAACTCGTCTCTAGAAGCGTTGATTGATCACCTGCATCCCCAGATCCATCCTCAAATAAAACATGTCAAAGATATGCTGGCGGCGATGGTGTTGGTACTGAGTATTGCCGCTGTCATCATCGGCTTGTTGGCGTTGTATTCCTGTCTATAGTTTATCTTCCTATCACTACTCATCTGGGGTTATAAGCAACAACGAATTGAATCAATGTAACTATTCAGTTAGTTTGTACTGAGGTTGTTATTATAAGGATATAGCCGTGCAAGATCGCATTGATGCATTGTTGTTTCAGAACCCCCTATCTTTTTTTTCCAGAAAAGCACTTCACTGTAGTTTATTGGTAGCATTAGTTGCGATGTCTTCGTCGGTATGGGCTGATGACAATCAATTTCATGCTGCCTATGAAGCATATAAATCCGCAGTTCAGTCGCAGGATAACCAGCAGATCCTGACAACTGCAGAGCAAGTGTATAAGTTAGGTCGAGCTGTTTATGCTAAAGACAGCCTTGATTTCGCAGCGCTGACGATGAATTGGGCTCAAGCATTGAGCCATCACTCACTTCGATCATTTGACCCTGACGATGATAGGCGCAAGCAAGCAAATGTCTTGTATCAACAAGCGCTAAAAATCTACCAACAACATTATGGTGACGATTCGGTAAAGTTAGTTGATGCTTTACTGGGTATGGCAAAAACCGAAAAAAAAGCGGTTACTGCTGACACTGTATTTCGAGATGCAATTGATATTGCTGAGGAAAGTAAAGATCAATTGTTAATTGCTGACGTCAAGATGGTAGCGTTTCATGACCTTTACGGTTCAAGGGTATACACCCGTAGGGTTCGTGATTATGCATTTGAAGCTTATGAGGTATATAAAGATAAACTAGCGGTAGATGCTATTAGTCGTGTTGAAACTGAATATGAAGTTGCCAAAATACACTTGATAGAAAAGGATTATACAATGGCTGAACCACTATTTCTGGATGTGGTTCAGCAGTTTTCAGCATTGCAGTATTCTCATCCCTATGCACTTTCGGCTCATGCGATGTTAGTTAGGCTTTATCAGCAACAAAATAGTCCTGATAAAGCGACAGAGCATTGCCAAGCGATCGGCCGTATGACACCGTGGCAAGATAATCAAGAGCAAACGCCGATTTTTAGAGTCGCACCTCAATACCCACAATCTGTTGCTAAAAGGGGGCAAAGCGGTTGGGTGCAACTGGAATTTACTATTGATGAGAACGGTTTTGTCAAAGATCCGAAAGTCTTGCAATGGGAAGGTAGTAAAGCGTTTGAAGCCACCAGCATAAAAGCGCTGGAGCAGTGGCGATACGCACCTAAGTTTGTTAATGGTGAAGCAGTAGCATCAACGAGTCGCGTTCAGCTGAATTATAAAATAAATAATTGATATATATAATAATATCATTCATGTAAGGGTGGGTAAATGTGGCGCTATTACGAACTGCATGTCATAGTATTTTTTGATATATATGGCAGCGAATACAGTGGAATATGCGGACGTTTTTAAACAAGTTAATTTTGATGAAATCACCTATGTAAACTGGTCATTCTACTGAACAATCTAATTTCAATTATGTTTCAGGCCCTTTTTCTGAAACAATCTCAGACTATGCGGACAATTAATATCACAGTTGCTGGTGATGGCTCAGATGGTCGCTGTTTTGCCCGAGTTTAATATTAACCTGGCGTTATACGAATGTCTGGAAATTTGATTGTATGACCGTTTGATAGAAACCAAGAAAGCACAGATATGGTGTTTTCTTGGTTTCTTACCAGAGTGAAGAATAATTCTGCCAACCACTATTACACAGGGTCATAATCGAGCACGGGTGCCAGCCATTTTTCCACTTCTGCGACTGTCATGCCTTTGCGCTGGGCGTAATCCGCTACTTGATCGCGACCGATATTGGTAATGCCGAAATAGCGTGATTGCGGATTGGCAAAATACCAGCCAGACACCGCGGCGGTGGGATACATGGCATAGCTTTCGGTCAGTCTGAGATCGATGCGTTGATCTGGTTGCAGCAGTTGCCACAACAAGCCTTTTTCAGTGTGATCCGGGCAAGCGGGATAACCGGGAGCGGGGCGAATGCCTTTGTATTTCTCGCGAATAAGCGCGTCGTTATCGAAATCCTCGTCGGCAGCATAGCCCCAAAATTCCTTACGCACGCGCTCATGCAAGCGTTCAGCAAAGGCTTCTGCCAGTCGGTCTGCCAGACATTTCAACATGATGGCGCTGTAGTCATCGTGGGCAGCGTCAAATTTTGCCAACTGTTTTTCGATACCGTGCCCCGCGGTGACTGCAAATGCACCTATGTAGTCCGCAACGCCAGTGTCTTTTGGCGCGACAAAATCTGCCAGACAGAAGTTGTGGTTACCCACACGCTCCAACTGCATGCGTAAGTGATGTGTGGTCAGCAAAGTTTGCTGACGCGTTTCACTGTCGTACAGCTCGATATCGTCATCATTGATGCTATTGGCCGGGAATAAGCCAAACACTGCTTTGGCGGTGAGCCATTTTTCATCGATGATTTTGCGCAGCATGGCTTTACCATCGGCATACACCTTACGCGCCTCTTCACCAACGACCATATCGTCCAGAATATCCGGGAAGTGACCGTGCAATTCCCAGGCGCGGAAGAATGGCGTCCAGTCAATGCGGCTCACCAGATCTTCCAATGGATAATCCTCAAATACCTGAATGCCTAACTGTCGTGGCTTCACCGGTGGATTGGCCTGCCAGTCGTGTTGTACTTTGTTGTCGCGAGCAGCTTGCAGCGGCACTAATGTCTTGCGTTTGGTCTGTGCCAGGCGTTTCTCGCGCATCACATCGTATTCGGCATAGATATCGGCAATGGTCTTAGCCCGAGTGTCATCGTTGATCAGTTTGCTGACCATTGGCACTGCGCGGGAAGCATCGGGAATGTAGATGGCACCGTGAGGGTAGTGCGGGGCAATTTTCACCGCCGTGTGAATTTTTGAGGTGGTAGCCCCACCAATAATCGCCGGAATAGTCAGGCCTTCTCGGGCGAAGGTTTTCACATTATGCACCATCTCATCAAGACTTGGGGTGATAAGTCCGGACATGCCGATGATATCGACCTTTTCCTTACGCGCGGTTTCGATGATCTGCTCTACCGGCACCATGACACCCAGGTCAATCACCTCATAGCCGTTACAGGCCAGCACGACGCCGACAATGTTTTTACCGATGTCGTGCACATCACCTTTAACGGTAACCATCAATACCTTACCGTTGCTGGAGCCTTGCACCTTTTCCGCTTCAATAAATGGATTAAGGTAGGCGACCGCTTTTTTCATCACCCGCGCTGATTTCACCACTTGTGGCAGGAACATCTTACCAGCACCGAATAAGTCGCCGACCACATTCATGCCATCCATCAACGGACCTTCGATAACGTCGAGCGGGCGAGTTGCGGCTAGACGTGCTTCTTCGGTGTCTTCATCGATAAATTCAGTAATCCCTTTAACCAGTGCGTGTTGCAGTCGTTTGTTTACTGGCCAGTGCCGCCAAGCCTGATCTTCCTGCTTATTGGCACCGCTTTGTCCGCCACGGTATTTTTCGGCAATATCCAGCAGCTGTTCGGTGTTACTCGAGCCAGCAACCGGACACGGCAGATTCAGCACTACCGCTTCGACGCGTTGCTTCAGCATCGGATCGATATCGTCATAAATCGCCAGCTGCCCGGCGTTGACAATGCCCATATCCATGCCCGCCTTGATGGCGTGATATAGAAAAACTGCATGAATCGCTTCACGTACCGGGTTATTGCCACGGAAGGAGAACGAAACGTTAGACACCCCACCAGACACCATCGCGTGTGGCAAGGTGGCCTTGATATCTTTCACCGCGTTGATGAAGTCCACGGCGTAGTTATCGTGTTCTTCAATACCGGTCGCAATGGCAAAGATATTCGGGTCGAAGATGATATCTTCCGGCGGGAAGCCAACTTGATCGACCAAAATACGGTAGGCGCGAGTACAGATACTGATTTTACGCGCGTGAGTATCGGCTTGGCCTTGTTCATCGAATGCCATGATGATCGCGGCTGCGCCATAACGTTTTACCAGCTGCGCATGTGCAATGAATGTTGCTTCGCCCTCTTTCAGTGATATTGAGTTGACGATGCCTTTACCCTGAATGCACTTTAATCCGGCTTCAATCACTTCCCATTTAGAGGAATCGATCATCACCGGCACTTTGCTGATGTCGGGTTCGGAGGCAATGAGGTTGAGAAACTTCTGCATCATCTCCACGCCGTCTAACATGCCTTCGTCCATGTTAACGTCGATGATCTGTGCACCGCTTTCTACCTGTTCACGAGCCACATCGAGTGCAGTTTCAAACTGCCCCTCTTTGATCAGCCGCAGAAATTTGGCTGATCCGGTGACATTGGTGCGCTCGCCGACGTTAACGAACAAGCTGTTGGCGTCAATGGTCAGCGGTTCCAGCCCGGCCAGGCGGCAGGCCACTGGCAGCTCCGGCAGTTGTCGCGGTTGATATGGACTGACGGCCTCACGGATGGCTTTGATGTGAGCCGGAGTCGTCCCACAGCAGCCACCAACTAAGTTAACCAGTCCTTCCTTGGCCCACTGACCAATCACCTCGGCCATCTGCGCCGGCGTTTCATCATAACCGCCAAATTCATTCGGTAAACCGGCATTAGGGTGTGCGGAAACAAAGGTTTCACTGATGCGCGCCAGCTCTTCCACGTAAGGGCGTAATTCTTTCGGTCCAAGCGCGCAGTTAAGGCCAAATGACAACGGCTTGATGTGGCGCAGTGAGTTGTAGAAAGCTTCGGTTGTCTGGCCTGTCAGCGTACGACCTGAGGCATCGGTAATGGTGCCGGAAATCATTACTGGCAAGCGAATACCAAGTTTGTCAAACACTTCATCAATCGCGAACAGCGCCGCTTTGGCATTGAGGGTATCGAAAATGGTTTCGACCATCAGCATGTCCGCGCCGCCTTTGATAAGCGCTTCAGTGGCTTGCACATATGCCGCCACTAACGCATCAAAGTGAATATTGCGAAAGCCTGGGTCGTTGACGTCGGGACTAATGGAACAAGTACGGTTTGTGGGACCTAGAACCCCGGCGACATAACGCGGAATCCCAGTAGCCGCAGCGACTTCGTCGGCGGCTTCGCGTGCCAGTTGGGCCGCTTGTTGGTTAATTTCGCTCACCAGCGCCTGCATATCGTAATCAGCCATGGCGATGGTGGTGGCATTGAAACTGTTGGTTTCGATGATGTCTGCACCGGCTTCCAGATATTGGCGGTGGATAGACTTAATAATCTGCGGCTGAGTTAATACCAGCAGATCATTGTTACCTTTGACGTCGCAATGCCAGTCGCGGAAACGTTCACCACGATAATCTGCTTCTTCCAGTTTGAAGCTCTGGATCATGGTGCCCATTGCACCGTCGATAATCAAAATACGCTGGGTTAGCGCATTGTGGATTTGCTGTGTTGCAGCGATGGCAGAATTGCTAATCATTGGAAGCCTTAATTACTTGTTCCTAAAATAAAAATTAACAAATACAAACTTTTAAATTTGAGTTATGATCCAGATCACATTACTGTGATTATGATAGTAAACTTGCATCATAGTATGGCTGCGGAATAACTACAGGGTTGTTTTGGATGTTTATACGTATAGACGTCCATAATAAGGATTCCGGCGTTCTGCGGCAAGGTGAAATTGTTGCCCCTTAGCCCGGGTAGTTAAATCGAAGGAACCATCATGTCCTGCTACAGAAAATTGACAGTATATCTGATGCGTCACGGCAGCTGCGCCGATGGCGATATTCTAAGAGGCCGTACCGAGTCGCCTTTGAGCGAGCAAGGTGAGGCAGAAATGTGGAACGCTTGGCGAGAGCTGTGTGAGCATCTGCCTGAAGGTAAATTGTTGTTGCTGAGTTCTCCACTGCAACGTTGTAGCCAGTTCGCCGATGGACTGGCCAGCGAGATGCCGGAATTTTTTGACAGTCCGCTGCAAACAGCCGACTGGTTGCAGGAGCTGAATTTCGGTGAATGGGACGGTAAGTCCTATGCGTCGCTGCAGGCAGATTATCCGAAGGCCACTGCCGCCTATCAGGCTGATCCGTTAAACCATACGCCCCCAGCGGGTGAAACCGTGCGAGAACTGTATCGCCGGGTAACCCGCGGTTGGGAATCGTTAATCCAGGAATTGCTGCATGGTGAGCAGCACACCGCACTTTTGATCACTCACGGTGGCGTGATGCGCACATTGATCAGCGAAATGCTGAATCCAGGCGAATTACCGCTTAATGGTGTATTCAACGGTCTGGAACTGCCTTATGGTTCCGTGCTGAAGATAGAAGTAGACGCTCATGAAGTGGATGGCGAATGGGAATGCCAGCCAAAACTGCATTGGCAGCTGTAAAAAATGCCCAAATGTGCTGCTGCCAGCACTGATTGCTGGCAGCAGACAGTCTTAAACTGTTAGCCTACTGCACATGTAATGATATTTTTGGTGGAGGCGGCCCATGGTGCCGGCCCTGACGGCAGTTGATGTTTCCTGGTCGGTAGCAGACAAACAGATACTCTCTGGTGTCAGTTTTAACTTGATGCCAGGCAAAATGCTGGGATTGATTGGTCCTAATGGTGCCGGTAAGTCCAGTTTATTGAGATGTCTGTATCGGTATATCCACCCGGATGCCGGTAATATTTGCTTGTATGGCACCGATATTTTTAGCCGGCCACTGAAAATGTTTGCCCGCGAAGTTGCGGTTGTGTTGCAGGAGATACCACCACAAGCGGATGTGAGTGTGTGGCAGTTAGTCTCCACCGGTCTGACCCCTTATAAAAGGCTTTTCGAGCGGGATTCAGCAGAGGATAATAGCGCCATTGCTGCCGCTTTGGTGCAGGTGGGATTAGGCGATAAGGCCGATGCCGCATTGCAGCATCTGTCTGGTGGTGAAAAGCAGCGTGCGCTGATCGCCCGGGCCATAGTGCAAAAGCCAAAATTACTATTGTTGGATGAGCCAACCAATCATCTGGATATCCGATATCAGATCCAGATCCTTGAGTTGGTTAAAAGCCTGGGTGTGACTGTCATCGCGTCGATTCACGATCTTAACTTAGCATCAGCAATGTGTGATGAACTGTTGTTGCTGAATCAAGGCGAAGTCGTTGCTGTCGGCGCGGTTGAGAATGTATTGACGGAACAGCGTCTCAGTGAAGTGTTTGGTGTCTGTTGCGAGATTATTCGTCATCCACAGACAGCGAAACCACTCATTCATTATTTTTATGGTTATTCGCCGATAATGGCGGGTAGTAACGGCGTCGCTCAGCGCCAAATGGGTAATGCTTATGCCCATAAGTGAGCGCTTGCCATCGCCGGTGGATAAGCGATTGCAAGTCTGTTGGTTGAGTATGTTGTTATTGCTGCTGGTGACGCCACTGGCAGCGACAGCATTCGGTGCGGCTGATAATATCAGTATGCTGGATGTGGCTCGGGTACTGGGCCATAAAATATTGGGCATGGGGCAAGTGCCTGATATCAGTTTGCGGATTGTATGGGAACTGAGGTTACCAAGGGTGTTGTTGGCCTTTATTGCCGGGAGCGGTTTGGCAATTTGTGGCTATGTGCTGCAAAGTGTGACTCGCAATCCATTGGCTGACCCGTACCTGTTTGGGATCAGTGCTGGCGCTTCTTTTGGTGGTGTGCTGGCACTGACATTGTTGGGTGGTAGTTGGCTGGCATGGATGTCATTGCCATTAGGGGCATTTGTCGGTGCCTGCTTGTCAGTATTAATCGTACTGTCGATGGCGGGTTCACGAGCAGACAGTCAGATTGAACGGCTGTTATTGTCCGGTGTGGCGGTGTCCTTTATGTTTGGCGCATTTACCAGTTTATTGTTGTATTTTTCTACGCCGCAGGCGACTGCATCGCTACTGTTTTGGACGCTGGGGAGTTTTGCCCGGGCGGATTGGAGCAGTTTAGGCATGCCGGCACTAGTGGTGGTCGTGGCACTGGTGCTTATATTAGGGTACCAGCGGCAGATCCTGGCGATACTTGGCGGCGATGAGACCGCTCACACCTTGGGGGTTAGGGTGATGAAGTTACGCCTGGGAATGCTGTTATTGTGCTCACTGATAACGGCAACACTGGTGGCGCAGTGTGGCGGTATAGGTTTTGTGGGGTTGATGGTACCTCACTTGCTGCGTTTGCTGTTGCCTGGTAGGCATCCCATGATGCTGACCGCGCTCGCAGGCGGATTATTTATGGTGTGGGTGGATGTGCTTGCGCGCAGTCTGTTACCTACCCAGGAACTACCGGTCGGTATTATTACATCGGCAATCGGCAGTGTGTTTTTCTTGGCTGTTCTGCATCGGCGCAGGCAGTATTAATCAGGATAAAGGTTTATTTATTATGTATTCGGTAACTCCCGTTAATCACTCATTTGATGAAGCCATCAAATCACGGATACACCATAAAACTAAGTTACGTGGTTCTCTTGGCAAGTTGGAAGAAGTGGCGTTAAAGCTCGCCCGCATTCAATTTAAATCTCCCGAAGATAAGCTGGCGATTAAAAAACCAGTGATGTTGGTATTTGCTGCAGACCATGGTGTTGCTGACTTTGGCGTTTCCGTCGGCGACAGTGAACTGACCGCCGAAATGATCGAGAATTTTGTTAAAGGCGGCGCTGCAATCAATGTGTTCTGCCGTCAGAATGGTCTGGATCTGGAAGTGATTGACTGTGGTACTCGCCATCAGTTGGACCTGCCACAGGTGGTCAACCAGCGTCTGGGGGATGCCACTAAGCCTATCCATCAGGAAGAAGCCATGTCCATTGAAACCGTATTTGAAGGTTTCAAAATGGCGAAGGAGCTGGTGAAGCGCCATATCTATGATGGCAGTAATATGCTGGCTGTCGGTGAAATCGGTATTGGTAACACCACTTCCGCCTCTGCGGTGATGGCGGCGCTGACTGGCATTCCGGTTGCTGAATGTACCGGCCGTGGCTCAGGTATTGATGAAGATGCCCTGAAACACAAACGTATGATCGTTGAACGCGCATTGCAGCTGCATTACTCCAATCTGACTGATCCGGTGCGTGTGTTGGCATGTCTCGGCGGGTTCGAGATCGTACAGATGACCGGTGCGATGCTGGCGGCTGCCGAATTCGGTGTTCCTGTCGTAGTGGATGGCTTCACTTCATCTGTGGCTGCACTGGCGGCGGTTAAACTGGCTCCTGGAGTGCGTGAGTATCTGATTTTTGCTCATCAATCAGCCGTTTATGGTCACAAACAACTGTTGGCACGTCTGGATGCTCATCCCATGTTGCATCTGAATTTGCGTCTGGGTGAAGGTTCTGGGGCTGCGTTGGCGATGCCGCTGCTGCACTCTGCGGTGAACTTTTACAATGAAATGGCGGCCGTCGACGGTGTTGACGCTGCTCAAGGCAACGATTCCGGAGCAAATTAATGGGCAAATGGGCTTTCTGGCTAGAGCAGCTGCGGCTGTTTGTCATTGCCGTTGGCTTTTTTACCCGTATTCCTTTACTGCGACGCATCAGTCCTGACAATGAAACCATCAACCGCGCCAGCCGTTATTATGGGCTGGTGGGAACCTTGGTGGGAGGTTTGTCAGCACTGGTGTTGTGGCTGCTTTCGATCTATTTGCCTTTGTCAGTAGCGATTGTGCTGTCGATGATCACCAGTGTCTGGCTTACCGGTGGTTTTGATGAGCACGGGCTGGCCGTAACCGCCGATAGTTTTGGTGCTGGTGATTCAGCCGGACAGAAACTGCAAATGATGAAAGAAAGACGCCTTGGCAGTTATGGCGTACTGGCGTTGGTGCTGGCGTTATTGCTCAAATTTGAGCTGTTGATGGAACTGGCATTGTACGATCCAACACTGACCGCTTTGGCGTTAGTGCTCGGGCATACGCTTAGCCGCGTTACCGCCGCCAGCCTGATTTTCGGTGAAACCTGTGTGCATGAAGAGGGGCTCAGCCGTCACCCGGTACAGCGTCAAAGTGTCAATGAGCTAAGTTTTCTGTTGGTCACAGGTCTGCTTGTGACACTGTTGTTTTCGCGCGGCCAACTCATCCCGTTACTGGTGGGGTTAGTGTTACTGCGGTTTATTCTGGCGCGTTGGTTTCGTCATCAAATCGACGGATACACTGGCGATACCTTAGGCGCCGGGCAACAGTTGGCAGAGGTGTTGGTCTACATTATTGTGCTGGCTGGCTGGAATGCCGCCACCCGTAGTTAACCCAATTTTCAGGACAATGTTGTGACAGACCAACGTGATGACAATGCCCGCCACCAGGCGCGACAGCAGAAACTCAAGCAAGCTGTGGATGCCAGAGTCGCCGCCGCTACCGAAGAAAAAGGTATTTTGTTGGTAGTGACCGGTGATGGTAAAGGTAAGTCCACCTCGGGGTTTGGCACTGTCGCACGTGCTGTGGGGCATGGTAAGAATGCGGCAGTGGTGCAGTTTATCAAGGGCAACTGGGACTGCGGCGAACGTAAATTACTGGAAAATGCCGGTGTTCGCTTTGAGGTTATGGCAACCGGATTTACCTGGGATACCCAAAACCGTGCCAGTGACACTGTCGCCGCAGAAAAAGCCTGGGCCGTTGCTGAACAGTGGTTAAAAGATCCAGCAATAGACGTGCTGCTGCTGGACGAGCTCACTTACATGCTGAGCTTCCACTATCTGGATTTGCAACGAGTGTTGAACGCATTGAAAAATCGGCCGCCTCTGCAGCATGTGATTGTCACTGGCCGTAATTGTCATCGACAGCTGTTAGCGCTGGCCGATACCATTAGTGAAATTCGTAATGTCAGGCACGCCTTTGATCATGGCGTAAAAGCTCAACCAGGTTTTGATTATTAGTGCCATATATTTGCTGTGATTATCCGCGGTCTAATTAGCTCTAGTGATGATTGGAAGCATGGTGGAGCGGAAGGCCCCACCCTGTTATGGCGGCTAAAAGTCGACGACTTAATTCAGTTTAAACCCGGCAATTGATTGCTTTAATTGCACACCTAGTGCCGCCAGCCTTTCAGTCGCTGCAGCCGTTTCATTAGAGGACATTGCGGTTTGCACAGCAATGTCATTCACTTGGCTAATATGTCGATTAATCTCTTCATAAACAATGCTTTGTTGCTCAGATGCGGTAGCGATTTACTGATTCATTTGCTGCACTATGGTGACTGAGTCTGCAATATTGGCAAACAGCTTGCCTAAACCCGAGGCATTTTGAGCATTCTGGCTGGCAATCTCCTGACTGCGCTGCATTTTTACTAATGCTGCCTGTGAACCCTGTTGTAACGTCTGGATCAGACCCTCAATTTCGAGCGTGGACTGCTGCGTGCGCTGGGCCAGATTGCGAACTTCATCAGCCACTACGGCAAAGCCACGTCCTGCTTCTCCGGCACGCGCGGCTTCAATGGCAGCATTAAGTGCTAACAAATTAGTCTGCTGAGCCACGGTTTTAATCACTTCCATGATTTTACTGATCCCTTCGGTTTGGGTGGCTAACTCCGACATGGCGTTGGCAGAACTATTGGCCTCATTACTCAATTCGCTCACCAAGACTAACGCTCCGGAGATCTCCGCATTACCCGCTTTAGTGATCTGCTCGGCATTGGTTGTGGCCGCAGCCGCTTGTTCGGCATTGGCGGCCACATCCTTGGCTGTTGCCGTCATTTCATTCATTGCTGAGGCAATCTGCTCGGTTTCATTGTGCTGCTGTGCCATCGCTTGTTTATTCTGGACGGGACATCACGCTCAAGGCGTTTGATAGTTTGTGCTGGGGTTTCTTTTGAATGTGGCATAAGGGGATGCTGAAAGGGTTTCGACCAATCGAGTCTACCATGCTTTGTGAGCCAAACGAGTACGGTTGTCTTGCCCTGAATGCCAAAGTGCTGCTGGCTTGTTTGTACGTCATCTCGCCTTTTTCGACACGTTCTACGACACCTAATTTAAAGGCTAAGGTGTAATCGCGTTGCGTGCGCTTACGGCTTGAGTTAGTTGATGTCGCCATAAAGAAGTCCTCTTTATGTCAACGTATTTCAGGACGGGACTGTCAGCGATAAAAAGGATGGCGCGGATGCCATCCTTTATTTAATTCTCTTTATGCCAACGCTTTTGCCAATGCTTCTTGGAAAACCTCAGTAGTCACGGTGATATCCGGCGCAAAGCGGGCCAGTACCGTACCGTCTTTTCCTACCAAAAATTTCTCAAAGTTCCACAGTACATCTTCTGGATGTTTCGGCGCCTGACCAAGTTCGATTAACTTAGCTTTGAGTTTGCCATCAGGCGTTGCAATAGCCTTGGGCTGTGACAGAATCAAGGCTTGGTATAATGGATGCCGTGCTGGTCCGTTGACATCAATCTTGGCAAACATTGGGAAAGTGACGCTGTAATTCAAACTGCAAAATTGTTGGATCTCTGCTTCATCACCTGGTTCCTGTCCCAAAAACTGATTGCAGGGAAAACCAAGAATTTCCAACCCTTCAGTGGCTTTATCTTTGTAGAGTTTTTCCAGATGTTCGTACTGAGGCGTTAAACCACATTTGGAGGCAGTGTTGACAATCAGTAGTACTTTACCGTGAAAATCAGCCAGTGCTTGTTGCTCACCGGTAATAGTTTTGACCTGGATGTCATAGATGCTCATGATATTTACCTTCTTTGATATTTGATCGAGATCACATTGCCTGAGTTGATTGTCATTCGCAAGTAAGATGACCGTATTCCTGATTGCAACAATCTGCGTGTGGTCGTTGCCCATGTAATTAATCGCGCTTTGGGACCTTACAAGCGCTTCGCAGTAGTTGTTAAACAAGGTAATCTTGAAACTATTCTTTCGAAAATGCTCTATGTCAGTCACGGGAGGACAAATTGCCTGTTAACGGTTTAACTTGGCTGGTAGTTCTGCAATTACTCGGTGCTTTGCTGCATCAATGGCTATTGCCAACGCTCCCCGGTCCAATCATTGGCTTGTTGTTGCTATTCATCTGGTTGCTGCTTTATGGCCGGCTTCCCCCGACCTTGCAGGCCGCGGCATCTCCCTTGTTGCAGTACTTGCCGATGTTGCTGGTGGTTCCTTGCGTGGGACTCATGAGTAACCTGGATGCGCTTTGGTCACAACTGCCGATTATTGCCGTCTCACTGTTGGGGGCTATGTTGATCACCATTCCTTTCAGTGGCTGGCTGATGCAACGAATGATCCGGCGTCAACAAAGGCTGAGGGGAGGCAAGCATGATTGACAGCTTGTTAGCCAGCCTGCAGTCATTGAAAGCAACACCAGAGTTTGCCGTAGGCCTGACCATGGTAGCGTTCCAAATAGCGTTGTGGTTTTATCGCAAAACTAAAATCGCTATTTTGCAGCCGGTCATTGTGGCGGTGACGATTGTGATCACGGTGCTGCTGATATTAGATGTGCCATATGCCGATTATCGTGTTGCAGCAGAGCCGGTGGCGTTTCTGATTGGCCCAGCAACCATTGCCTTGGCTGTACCACTTTATAGTCAATTGCGACGTATTCGCCAGTTATTTGGACCGATTCTGATCACTTTAGTCTGTGGCGGGGGGCTGACGGTTGCCTTAAGCGTACTGTTTTGTTGGTTGTTAGGTGGGTCCGAAGTACTGCAGATGAGTCTAGCGCCAAGGTCCGTTACTATGCCTATCGCGATACTGGTATCCGACAGTATTGGCGGCAATATTTCATTAACGGCGGCGTTTGTGATGATTACCGGCGTGTTTGGGGCGGCAATGGCACCGTGGTTATTTAAATTGTTTCAAGTGACAGAGCCCGCCGCGCGTGGCCTGAGTTATGGCATTAATGCGCATGCGATGGGCACAGTACAGGCCTTGGATGAGGGCGAAGAATGTGGTGCCTTTTCGGCCTTGGGAATGGGGCTGTTTGGTGTGCTACTGGCAGTAGTTTTGCCATTGCTGCTTTAGTCAATTATCTGGGGATATTGACGCACTAGTTGCCCAACATTTGCTGGTGGACACCGGTGTCTTGGCCAATAACGCATACTAAATCCCCGTTGAACGTTGAGTTTTACCCGCAAGTTACTCTTACCTACTACAGTTTTACCGTGCTCCAGCCGATAAAGATTTCATAGTTACCTTGCGGTTAATTTTTATTCGTTATACTTGAGACTAATTCGTCACGCTCTTTGTTCTCCATAAACTAGAGTGTGACGTTTACCTCAGTTAACAAATTGTAACTTTTTAATAATAAAAATGTTTTGTTTAACACTGCGAGTTCCCTCCATCAAAGGATAACTGCCGGCCAAAGGGATATTGTTATGAGATTACTGCACCGTTTATTAGATAACATTGCTGTATCGAAAAAATTAGGGCTGGGGTTTGGCCTGGTACTGTTATTGACATTTTTCGTCGCCTGGATGGGTTACAGTGGTGTCCAGATGATGATTGATCGTAGCGATAAAGTGGCAATTGCCTCATCACTGACTGATACCCTGTACAAGGCTAAAATTATCCGTCAGGACTTTCTACAAACTGGTAATGAAACGGATTTACAACAATTTGATTCTCTTGTCGAAAAGACACGACAAACACTGACTCAAGAAGCCAAGTTCTATCTGGATGTGGCGGATCAGAAACTCATTAGCGATGCACTATCCGCGTTAGGCCACTATGAAAATGGGTTTAATCAGGTTAAACAACTCAAAACTAATAAAGCCGAGTTGCGTAAAACCTGGGTAGCGACGGGTAATGCTGTTATCAATAATTTTTCGCAGTTGGAGCAGCAACTTACACAACAGGCATCGCTAACCGGTAATTGGCAAGTCGTCATCGGTGCGTCTCAGATAAACCAGCAAGTGGCTATGATGCGTTACTACGTGCGCGGTTATATTTTTGAACCCTCGCAGAAAAACCTTGATGGTGCAAAACAGCAGATCAGCAATATTCAGCAACAAGGTAAAGCGTTGTCGGTTCCCACTGCACAGCAAACTTTGCTGAGTAATGCACTGACTGCGCTTGATGACTATACCGCTAAACTTGACCAGCTAGTTGCCGTGGACAAGCAAATTGAGAATGTTAAATCTACCTTGGATCAAGATGCTACTGTATTGCTGTCCAGTGTGACCGGACTGGTTGATTCACAGTCAGCTAAACGCCTTGCTGATGGCGCTAGGGCAAAAATGCTGGTGATTGCTGTTACCGTACTGGTGTTGTTGCTGGGCATCGGCTGCTCATTGTTGATTTCAAGTCAAATCGTTAATCCGTTACACCTGACGGTGACGGCTGCCAGAAGGATTGCTGATGGCGATTTAACTCACCGTATCGGCAGTGAACGCAAGGATGAATTAGGAACCTTGCTGCGCGCCATGGGGGAAATGAATGACACCCTAAAAGATGTGTTGGGGCAGATTGACGGCAGTGTGGTGCAATTAGCCAGTTCGGCAGAACAGTTATCGGCGGTATCAGAACAGAACAGTGCCGGCATGCAAAGTCAGCGTAGCGAGACCGATCAGGTAGCGACAGCTATCAATGAAATGACTGCATCTGTGCAAGAGGTGGCCGGTAACGCCGAGCAGGCCGCACAGGCGGCAATCGAGGCCGATACTGTGACTTCAACCGGCAATAAAAAAGTGGCTGAGGCCGTGCGACATATCGAGCGGCTATCGGCTGAAATTGCGAGTACCGCTGAAGCGATGTCGGAGTTAAAGGCTGAGAGTGACAACATAGGTTCGGTGCTGGATGTGATTAAATCTGTGGCAGAACAGACGAATCTGCTGGCGCTGAACGCCGCGATTGAAGCGGCTCGTGCGGGTGAAGCCGGTCGTGGTTTCGCAGTGGTCGCCGATGAGGTGCGCAGTCTGGCTAGCCGTACCCAGGCATCCACCGAAGAGATTGAAAAACTGATATCTAACCTACAGCATGGCACACAGGAATCAGTGCAGAAGATGGATCGCAGCCGCGAACTCAGTGATGAGGCCGTTGGTTTGTCACGCGATGCGGGCAATATGTTGAATGATATCGCCCGGGCCGTTGCCAAAATTCAGGATATGAACCATCAGATTGCCGCCGCTGCGGAAGAGCAAAGTGCGGTTGCGGAAAATATCAATCAAAGTGTTGTCCGAGTTCGCGATATCGCAGAACAAACTGCACAAGCATCTGAAGAAACTGCTCAGGCAACTGAGGGCGTAGCATCTTTGGGGATGCAATTGAAATCGTTATTAGGTCACTTTAAGTTATAGCGGTCGCGGCATGCAGGCGACAACTTGTGTTTGTCGCCTGACGCCTTGCAATGATGCTCACGTCTCTACGCGTTGACCTTTGTTCTGCTTCACTATACTGTCCCATCTCTTCCCCAAAATAGGGTTCTGGCTAACTGTTGGGCAAAGGATGTCGATGAAATCTTTACTGCTGCTACTGATGTTGGGTTGTTGTGTGCTGCCGGTATCTGCTAAGGACCCTGTAGCTACGCGCATTGTGGCATTGTCGCCGCATATTGTGGAGCTGCTGTATGCCATTGGCGCCGGTAATGCGATAGTGGCAACCACGGATTTTGCCGATTATCCGGACGCGGCTAAGTCGATTCCGCGTATTGGCGGTAATTATGGTATTCAGCTTGATAAACTACTGACGCTTTCTCCAGACCTGGTCGTGGCCTGGGGCGATGGTAATCAGCCCCAGGATATTGCCAGAATGCGAGAATTGGGTCTGAATCTGTATATCAGCCAGCCTCGACAATTGCAGGATGTGACCACCGAGCTGTTGCAACTGGGCAAGCTTACGGGGCATGACGCAGAAGCTAAAAAAGCAGCAACTGCTTACCAACAGCAACTGCAAGCTATCCGGCAGCAAAATGTGGATAAAACACCGGTAAAGGTCTTCTATCAGTTATGGTCGAATCCATTGATGACGGTGGCAAAAGGAAGCTGGATGCAGCAGCTGCTAGAGGTCTGTCATGGAGAAAACGTGTTTGCTGATGCTGTCACCGCTTATCCGCAGGTGAGTCTTGAAGCGGTGCTGTTACGCCAGCCACAGGTGATTATTCGCACTGCCGAAGCAGGTAATCCGCAGACTGTTAACTGGCAGCAATGGCCCGAAATCCCTGCAGTCAAGCACAAGCAAATTTACACTATTGATGCGGATTTACTGCAGCGGCCAACACCGCGGCTGATCAATGGATTAGAAAAGCTGTGTAGTGTACTGGATAAAGTTCGATAAGTCCGCTTTTGGTGAACATCCCTACCGTTGGGGATAAAGCCTGTCAATGAATAATTTCGAAAATTTATAATTTTACTTAAACATAACCTATTTATTTTTACATGATCACACTTTTAATTTTTGATTAATAAAAAATTTAATTTTTTATTGCTGCTTAAATATTTGAATGGTAAAAGAACGTCGTAAGGTATAATAAATGACTTAAATAAGGGATATAAATCATGAAGAAAGGAGTCTTCTTTGGCTCAACTGCCATTGTTGTTATTTTACTATCTGGTTGTAATATTACCCAGCAATTAAATAATAGTATCAGTTACATTGCTAATGCTTTCAGTTCCCCAAAAGTTCCAGTTTCATATATGAAACCAGCAAATATTGCTGGAGCGGAAGAAATGCATCGGATTGCAGTTATGGAACAGAGAAATGATGGAACAGTCTCATTTGTTGAGAGTAATCTCACTGGCATACGTGTTAATTCTATTCCCTATTTTACATTAGTTGATCGTTCCACTCTCGATAAAATAATTAAAGAACAAAAGTTCAGCGATGGTATGTTAGCTAATAGTGCCACCCGAGTGAAATTTGGCAAACTAAGTGGTGCTGATACAATAGTATCTGGAATTTTAAGCGCGTCAGTTAGCTCCACAAATTACTCTAAAGAAGTTTCGAAATGCTCAGATAGTAAATGCAAAAATTCATATGAAACAACAATTAGTTGTACTAAACGTACAGGTGTGGCTGTATTTGAACCAAAAGCTGTTTCTGTTGAAACTGGACAAATTTTGTTCTCAAAAAATTATACACGTTCAGTTGACAGTGAAAGTTGTACTGGTGAGGGCGATGCGTTATTGTCAGAAAATGAGCTAAAAGGCAGAGCATTTGCGTTAATTGCAGATGATTTTAAAGAAGATGTTGCACCTCACATATTCACAGTTAACGTCGAACTATTTGAGTCTGATGATTCAGATATGAATGATACAGCTGAAAAATATTTTGATATAGCTGTTGAATTGGCAGAAAAAAATCGTATTGATAACGCTTGCAGTATGTTTGCTAAAGCTCAGGGCGAATATGCTTCATCAGTTGCACTTGCTTATAATAATGGCGTTTGCGCTGAATATAGTGGTGACTTAGAAAAGGCCGAGGCTTTTTATAGTAATGCAGAAACGCTAACTCAAGATGTAGATAAACTTAAGTATATAATGGACGGCGAGGATAGACTTAAGGTACGTAATTCTGATATTAAAGTTTTAAGTCAACTCAGTGGCGCTGGTCGTATTTAAACTGTATGTCAATAACAAAAATAAAGCTATTTAGTGGGCTGGTTGTGATAGTGGGTTTTTATAGTACAAACTTATGGGCTTGTAGCTGTAATAATTATTATCCAGAGCGACCAGCCCCTGAATGGGTTACACGCCAGAATGTAACCGACGATAGTTTCTTTAGCGTTGGTTCTACTCAGTGCTCAGGTCTAAAATCATTAGATGAAAAGCGAGCTGACGATGATGCACGCGTAGCCATGACAAAAATGCTTGAATCACGAGTTATTGCTCGTGAGCAGACAACAATAAACAACAATGACGGTGTTGCCAACACTGGTTATCATTCCCAAGTTTCTTTATATAGTAACCAGTTATTGCGTCATGCCGCGATATATGACCGGTGGTCAGATAAAGAGAATTGTGTTGTTTATGCGGCGATATCTGTTTCACAGCAACAAATTATTGAAGCAAAAAGGGAACAGTTGGCAAGACAGCAGTCATTATTAATCGCAAAGCCCATATGTGTGTCTGTCACTGGTGAAAATGTTACATCAGTACGTATGCAGTTAGAATCGTTATTGGTGCAACAAGGATTCAAGTTGTCGACAGTGGGCAACTGTCAGGTGAGAATGAACGCTGACAGTAACACGCTGTTACGTAAAAGTAATCAAGTACTGATACGTATTCAGATGAATATGCAGGAACGACAACAAATTTTGTGGCAAAAGCAATATGATGGCAAAGGCCTCAGTTATTCGAGTACAACTACGGCTGAATTATCTGAGAGAGCACTTAGAGATTGTTTAAGTGACATGACAAAAGATTTGCAAACGCTAAAGTATTCTGAGGTCAAACAGTAATGTCCGGTAAACGGTTAGAGCATGAAATTGGAGGCGTTGAAAGTGTTAGTCAAAGTCATCAAAAGGAAAGATGGTCGACAAAATTATATCGATGGATCATGTTTCTAGCCTTTTTATTAATGGGTTTAGGAAATTGGGTAGACACAAAATCATTATTGACAGAGGGGTATGATGTCTTTGTCGCAAATTTTACTAATTGGACTGAAGAACGTACCATTGGTGGAATTGATGTGGGAAATTACCTTCAATATACTGAACAAAAAATTGGTATGCCACAAGTGGTAAAAACCTCATCCATTGATAGTATCTATGAGTACCGGTATTATAAAAAGCCGAAATTTCTTCTAACCCTTATTGTAAAGGGAGAGAGAATTGAAGCATTAATAGTACATGCCTTACCATTTAATAATCATTTTATAAATGGTTTTAATCCAAAAGTACCATTTAGTTCTTTTTCGCTTAACTACGACAGTATCTTGGTCATATCTAATAACAGTAATGAATATTTTTATGACGATCAAAATTTAATGTATTTCATGATGGACAATCAGCTAGGAAGTAACTATATGAATTTACATTTACTTTCAGGCTTTAGTGAATATGGGCGAGCGCAGATTGAGGAGCAAAAGAAGTTAGTAGAGCTAGATTCGGCTGAAATGCTGGATGATACATCTAAAGCTGTACCTTTAGTTAAATCACTTGCACAGACACCAGCGACATTTTATGCCATTTCAGAATTGGATGGAAAATATGTGGCAGATGCATTATTGACGAGATTTGAGTTCAACGCTTATTTTTAGGGATAGAAAATGCGTAGCATATGGATATTCATAACAGTATTGTTTTTGCCACATGAACTAATGGCTGAAGAGGGCTTTGCTGAATTTAAAAGCGATTACCGGTATCAGCTCTCGCAGTTTTCGAAGCAACAAGTAAATGAATATCAGGAATTTAGAGAGCAATATCTTGCCGAATATGATGCGTTTCGCCAGCAATTAATGCAACATTGGTCTGAACCTGTTCAATCGTCTCCTCGAGAGCGTGTTATTTATAGCAAGGATCTTCAAACTCGTATCCGCATAGATGATATGGCCAAAACGGTTAAAATTGAGTATCTAACCGATCATTTAGTTGATAAAGAAAAGATTTTGCAGTCATTAGAAAAAGATGAAAATACTGCGCGAGAGGTACAGTTTTTATCTCCTGCTTCAATGGTATCAAGTACAATACCAGAGTTAAATTCACAGCAACCATTATCAAAGCAAAAATTAAATTTAATAGTGCAGATCGATAATCAGTATCAGCAATCGATGGCTGCGATAGATAGTAGTGAGGCGACTCCTCAGCAAGTAAAGCAGGAAAAAATGCAGTTGCAATCAGAAACAAATGTTCGTAAACAAAAGTTGCAAAGCCAATTAGATTTAATGAATAAAAAATCCCTCACCTATAAACATATTCAATCACAAACATTGCTTTTACCAAATGATTATGACTATAAAAAAGCCAAACCCTTTTTGAAAAGTTATCAAGAAAAAGTGAAAACTTATGGTTTATCATTACCATTATTATTGGCAATAACTCAAACGGAATCAGCATACGACCCACACGCAACATCTCATATCCCTGCGTTTGGACTCATGCAAATCGTGCCAGCTTCTGCTGGAGTGGATGTTGCAAAAAAAATCTATCAAATTGATACACCGCCAACTGCTAATGATTTGTATCACCCAAAAACTAATATTGACTACGGTGCTGGATATCTTGCCATTCTATGGAGACAGTATCTTGGGGGAATTACTGATGAGGTGAGTAGAAAATACTGTGTTATTGCTGCTTATAATACCGGTGCTGGTAATGTGGCTCGAGTATTCAATAGCAAAGGTAGTCGAAGTTTGAAACAAGCCATGTTTGAGATTAATAAATTAACTCCTCAACAGGTATATGATCGTCTAGAACAACGGTTGCCTTATGATGAAACGAAATTTTATTTAAAAAAGGTTTGCGCGCTGGATAATCGTTATCAATCAGCTATAAAGAATTGGTCGCTTTAATTATAAGGATATAAAATTGTGAGAAAAAATATTATATATATATGGCTTTTTACGTTATTAGGTGCATGTAACAGTACCCCTGCGCCACAGACAAAGCCTTTAGCTGATAATGATTCTGTGCCCAATTGGGTTTTTACTCCTACACAGGAGAATGGCTTAGCATCTTCAAGTTGTGTAGCTTGGGCTGGTAATATGGCAGCAGCGAGAGCCCAGGCCATTGCTAACGCAAAAGCAGATTTAACTCTTCAGATTGAAACAAGAGCTAAAGTTTTAGATAAGGTTATTAACAGTCAACAGCAAAATAACCAACAGATGGAATCTCATTCCAGTTTTACTCAGGTCAGTAAACAGGTTGCCCAACAAAGTTTAATTGGTGCGATACCAAAAGAAGTTGTCTTTGCACAAATAGATAATCAAAAGCAGTTATGTGCGTTCGTTATATTGGAAAATAGTAAAAATATTTTTGATAAGTTGATTAATCAAGCAAGTGTATCTATAGATCCTCAGTCTGAACAAGCGTTGTTTAAAGAATTTCAGATGAAAAAAACTATAGAAGAACTTGAGTCGGAATTAAATAATTAAATTATTTTTTTCGAAATTAAGTTTTTGCAGGAAGGTATTGATTACCTTCCTAGTGTTTTCATAATAATGCACATTCCAATTGGAAAATTCTTGTTTCATTTAGTTATCTAAATAACTGATCCTAATTCTGCTACAGCTCTGCCAATCCATGTAGGTTTCCCGGATAGGGTGAAGCGGTTTCCATAAATCGCCTCACCCTACGTAGCAACTGCCACATCTGCGAACACTTATGATTGCGTGTCACCGTTTCATGAAGTGCATGCCACAGCTTCTCAATTTTATTCACCCAAGGGCTATAAACGGGCTGAAACAGGAGTGTGAACTTGGGATTGTTGCTTAGCCAAGCCTGCACTTTTTTGCTCTTATGAATGATGTAATTATCCACGATTAACGTGATAGTTTTTGCTTTGCGATAGCTCTTCCGAAGCAATTCCATCAGCCTAATAAATAACGCCGAACATTTTGAGTCGCTGCCTACATATTTCACTGTGCCTGTGTCGGCATGTAAGGCCCCCGCAAGATAATATTTTTCGTTCTGGCCAGGTGTTGCCACTAACCGTGGTTTCCCTCGAAAGCCCCAATCTGCACCTATCTTAGGGTTTAAATGGATATCAACTTCGTCTTCATAGAAGACAGGATTATCGGCATTGCAGTTATCCAAAGCCGCTTTAATTGCTGCTAACTTTTCGTCCTTATGTGGGTCTCGAATTCTGAGTGTCGGTGCGGCCCGTCGCCATACTATCCCGAGTTCTGGCATCCATCGGCGTAACGTCGAACTATGAATATGAATTCCTGCATGTTTTCGCAATACTTTGGCGAGCAACTCGGTACTCCAACGACTACGCTGATAGCCTAAATCTTGTGGTGAGCAAGGGATTAGAAAATGTAGCAGCTTCACTATGGCATCGCCGGGTAAGTACGGTGGTTTACCCAGTTCGGCATCTTTCAATCCGTTTATTCCCAGTTCGTTATACTTGCTACACCAGCGATTTACAGAAGAACGAGCCGCGCTAAGCAAGCTTGCGACTGTCTGTCGGGATAGTCCTTGATGCACAAGTAACACAGCATTTGCTCGACGGCTGAAACGCTTATCTTTGCTTCGCTGGACGATTTTCTCTAATCGGCGTCGCTCGGCACGATCAATCAATGTTATTCTGTTCATACTCAGTGTGGGTGTGTGTAAAGTGTGGTTTGGCGACTTATCTGATCGCTCATTTCACACTGAGTTCCCTTCGCAGGTGATCTACACTTCGGAACAGCTATTTAGAAGCTAAAGATCGTCGATTTTGCGCTTAAGCTGATAGCTTTCATCGGTAACAATGCTTTCTAACGTGATGAGACGTTGTTTCATCTCATTCATTTCTTCACGCATTTGGGTCAGCTCCTGCTCCGCTGCGAAAGCACCTTTATGTTGCAGATACGTGTTGGCAATCTTATAGATGATGCCACATACAATGGCGACAACCGCCACTTCAAACGGTCCCATGGTTCACTCCCTGTTTTTATCTACAATGGATATTAAGCAACGCAGATGCCGTATATAAACGATAAATTTCAATCAATTATATAATTAATCACGTTATCTTTAGTTATTTCTCGCAACTATTGCGAGATTTCGTCCACTTTATTGGTTATCAGCGGCTGCTGGATGCCTGCATGAAACTCCAATTAACGTAGCAGATACTTCAGCAACAGCTTTTGCCACCAACGATGATAGGGTGGTTGCATCAATTTTGCTGGGTTGACGCGCTTTTTGCTTAGCACTGTGCGGGCATGGCTAAACTCAAGAAAGCCTTCCCTGCCATGGTAATGCCCCATACCTGAGGGGCCAATACCGCCAAAGGGGGCATCGTCTGCGGCTACATGGTATAGCGCATCATTAATACAGACACCGCCAGAATGAGTTTGCTGTAACAACTGTTGTTGTCGTTGCTTATCGAACGTCAGTAAATAAAGCGCTAACGGTCTCGGTTTTTGTTGAATGTAACGCAGTGCTTGTTCCCAGGATTGGTAACCGATAACCGGCAATAACGGGCCAAAGATCTCCTGTTGCATCACGGCCATGTTGTCAGAGACCTCGGTAAGTAACACTGTAGGCCATTTGCGCAATTGTGTTAGTGCCTCAAGACTGCCTAATGCTGGTACACATTGAGCCCCCTGCACCTGAGCATCATTCAACAGTGTTCGTAATCGCTGATGGTGACGCTCGTTAACAATAAAGCTGTAATCAGCGTTGTGGGCAAAATCTGGGTACATACGGTTGAATTTGAGTTGCCAACACTTAATAAACTCGGCCACCTTGGCATGCGGACACAGCACATAATCCGGTGCCACACAGGTCTGTCCGGCATTGAGCGTTTTCGCATACAACAGCCGCTCAACCGCCAGAGATATTGGCATATCATCAGCGATGATTGCGGGTGATTTACCACCAAGTTCTAAGGTGACGGGCGTCAGGTTGGCAGCGGCGGTGCGCATGACGGCTTTACCAACGTCAGTCGCGCCAGTAAACAGCAAGTGATCAAATGGCAGGGCTGAAAATTCAGCGGCGACGCTGGCATCGCCTTCGATCACCGCTACCTGGGATTCCTCAAATGCCTGTGCCAGCAGTTGCCTTAGTACCCGATTGGTGTGCGGGGTAAATTCAGAAAGCTTCAACATTACCCGGTTGCCTGCCGCTAACGCCGCCACCAGAGGGCTGAGTGACAACATGACCGGGAAGTTCCAGGGCACGATAATGCCGCACACGCCTTTAGGTTGGTAATGAACTTGCAGTTTACTGGGGAACAATAACAGTCCACTGTGGCGTCGCTGTGGTTGCATCCATCGCGGCAGTTGGCGTTGACAATACTTGAGGTTGTTGAGTACCGGCACTACATCGGCCAGCAGGCTGTCATATTCACTGCGGTGACCAAAGTCCTGGCTCATGGCAATGAGTAATTGCGGATATGCGGCTAACAGCGCCTTTTTTAACGCCCCCAAGGTTGCACGACGTTGTGCTAAGGACGGAACAGGCAACGCCTGAAACGCCTGTTGCTGGCGTTGCCATATCTGGAACAGTGTAGTTTCTGATGAGCTGGAAGCGTTAGATGAGTCCATGTCCTATTGCCCGTTTAGCCCGTCTGACAGGATTCATGCTAAGACAGTTCCAGTGAGCTGACAACCGCGAAATGATGTTGATCTTTATCACGGAAAACGCACAGTTCGCTGACTAGACTTATACTTATAGAAGTTGCAAAACCGGCGTACAAGGAGTTGACTATGAATATGAAAGTTCATGGAATTTCCGTTGGTATTGAGAACTATGGCGGTGATGACTTTGTGCTGTTTATCAAAGCAACCGGTACGCTGACCCATGACGATTATGAGTATATGGTGCCGGTACTTGAAGCCGCAATTGGTGGTGTTGTTCAGCCGCAGATCTTTGCCTTGATGGATGTAACAGAGATGGATGGCTGGGAAGCCAGAGCGATGTGGGATGATCTGAAACTGGGACTGAAACATGGCCGGGAGTTTAAAAAGATCGCCATTTTAGGTAATCGTGGTTGGCACGAATGGATGGCCCGCATGGCTGACTGGTTTACGCCTTCGGAAGTGAAGTTTTTCAATGATCGGCAGGAGGCCGTGGTCTGGTTGCAGGAGTAAATAGCAACCCAAAACTAGGTAGTTGCCAGACGGAGTCTCGGCGGCAACCTTGCAATTGATACTCTGGGAAACAATCCCGCAAGGAGGTCATGATGCGCGATAAAGATATCCTATGGCCGACAGATTTTTCTGATACGGCATCTCATGCTCTCAGATACGCCATTGATATGGCGAATCACTACAAAGTGGGATTACGTATCCTGCATGTTGTGGATCAGCCCGTGGCAGATGCTAGCTACCAACTGCTGGTGGTAACACCGGAAGAGTTGGCGGAGAGCATGGAAAAAGCTGCGGCAGAGAGTATGCACAAGCTGCTGGCAGAGCTGGATACTTCGCTGCATGTCGAAACCATCATTCGTCGTGGTGATCCGGTAGAAGAGATCTTAACCGAAGCCAAAGATGCGGATGTTGGGATGATTGTACTGGCAAGCCATGGTCGTAGCGGCCTGAGCCATTTTCTGAATACTAACGTATCGGAAGATATTGCTAATCAGGCAACATGCCCTGTGCTGGTAGTGAAGTAGCTTGAATGTGGATGGAGCCGCGGATTAACGCCACGGTTCCACGCCAGGCAGTCACGGCTATAACCTATCTTTACCGGCAATCATATTGCCGGAGGGAGCGTGCGTATCGGTGTGAGCCAGCGCTTGCTGTGTGAACTTTGCGCTTGTATTTCAGGTGTCTTATCTATTAGCGTTAGTCGATTGAACTTATAACAAAATGTTGGCGCAGCCTTTTGGGGCGCACACAGCGGATGTAGCGCGCCGACCAAAATGAGAAAAGGTGACGCCTAAATGAGAAAAGCGAGGCCCATTAAAGGGCCTTTGCTATTTATAGAACCAAAATAGTATATTTAGATTCTTAATATCCGACTAATCGAGTTGGTTATATTATTAAAATCAACCACGTCTTTTAAACTTTTAACTCGGTTTAAACCATCTTAAATACATATAAAAGCTAGTTGTAAATTTAAAATTTAAACCTCTGCTTCTATTTCAGGTGTTGGAAGTGCCTGCAGACGGATATCGATCCAACGGCCAGCAGGAATATCCAATGGTGCGCCTGCTGTTGCTGGGCCTGTGCTGTAATCAGGTTCGTAGGTTTTCACATCGATGTTGTAAGTGCCATCTGGCTGCTCGACCTGCTCATACTCAACAAACACTTTGATGTTTCCGTTCGCATCAGTGGGTGTATTGATATACCAACCAGTTTGCGCAAATCCACTTGTGCCAGTGATAGTGTAATCACCAACACCATTAACCACTAACGCTGGAGATTGCTGAATAGCTGAGTCATTGGTTTCGATTGAGTCTGCATACAGTTTGATGATTGGGGATGCTGCTTTGATAAAGCCGTTGCTATCAACCGTAGTATTTCCTTTTGAGTATAGTTCTAACCATGGTCCCCATGTTCCACCAATTCTTGTACGTGACCAAAGTTTAGAGGAGGAATTATTCAAGATAAATATTTGAGAGGAATATCCAGATGCCCCTACAGTCGCAAGATTTTGCACGATAAGATACCCCCACGAGGTATCTGACATTGCTACTGGCGCGTTAGACCAATTATTTCCTGAATAAAATCCAGTTTTTAGATTTGCAGTGTTTAGATCAATGCCGCCAGTATTTTTGGCGACAGACTGGCCCAAACCAAATGCGCCAACTTGCATGAGTTCACCACTCTCTTCACCTACATTTTTAAGTGCTGCAGTCCCCCAATTACTTGTATAGCTACTCAGCGTTGGAATGCCAACGCTTGAACCATCAGCCTTTTCTACGCTGATAGTGGCTGCAGTACTGGTCAGCCATTCATTCATGGCGGCATGAGTGTTCGCAGCATAGGTGTTGATATCACGCATCGCTTGGATTGCCGCCTCAAAGCGTCCACCGTTCGGTTGCACGCGCAATGCGCCATTGGTGACCGCAGCGTAAGGCCATGCATCTTGCAATACCAACTGCCACTGACCACCAACTGCTTGCTGCACTCCTTTGATTTCGACTGGCGAGTTATTGCCGAGAATGGCGGCATCGCCAGCCTGCACTGCTGAAGCTGATTCGCCGCTGTTAATGGTAATGAGTATGCCGCCAGCGGCGACTGATGCCTGAGTTGCTTTAATCCACATGATTATGATTCCTCTGAAATAAGGCCCAACAACTGCTCATCGATAACACCTTGAGAAACGTTGATTGTTCTGGATGAGATACGCAGTCGATATGTTCTATCTGAAGTTGTTTGAAGGTTATCTTGGTAGGTCCAGCCATCTGAAATGTTTTCGTTCTCGATGGCATCTGAACCTTCTTGGATACAGTTAAATGAGCCAGCGATTGTTTTCACCATCACCGTGCTCCAAGTCGTTGCAGCACCTATCTTTCGCTCCAGCACTATCGTTACGCTTGGTGTAACAGGTGATACTGGGCAAGTTCCTGCAAACTGGTATTGAGTGCTAAAGAGATAGGAGGCATTGATTGTGATAAGCCCACCATCACTACTGAATGGCCCGATAGTGACTGATGCCGTATCTGTTTTGTCTGTCGATTGATTCTGTGAGGTCAGCGAGCCGAAGAATAGCGTTCCGCGACCACGTAATGCTCCTGCAGTTGTCATATAAAGCGTTGCTGCAGATTCTGTGCAGTTTGATAGATCGCCAACATCAGGGCCAAACCAGAAAATGAACTGAGACGAGCTACCGAATCCTGGAGACATGGCAATCATCTGCCCGTTTAAGTTCTGGATTAAGGTTTTATTTTGCAGGTTTTCGATCATCGCGGTATTCATTAATACCTGACCGTTTTCGACAACAAATGGTGTGGTTACTGCGCTAGTTCCTGTCTCCTGATTCAGAATCGCGAAGCGATTAGCCAGCACATAGAATGAAGACTGTAACCCTTGGTCGGTATTTTCAATGCTTGAGCCAAATCCTGCAGCGTAGTATTTACCATCTTGAGTTACGCCAAGGCTAACTTTCCACATTGCTTGTAGGTTGCCGTCTAAGTCTGCAACCGTCTGCGCTGTCTGCTCAATCGCAGCCGTGTTATCGCCAGTTGTTGATTCCAACTGAGTGATCTGTATTGCTTGGGTTGCTGTTACATTATCAAGTTCAACAATGCGCGATTCAGACTCACCAGCTCTAACCTCAAGCAAAGATGTTCTTTGCACTTGGCCAGCGGTAACCGATTCCTGAACCAGCATCTCTGCAGAAGCATTGTCTTTTTCAACTTTAAGCTGAGCAACTCGCTCTGCCTCGTCAATATCCGTCTGCTGCAAAGTCGTAATCGAGCTAGTGTTGTTCCCAACACTGGTCGTTAGGTTGCTGATCTGCGTTGCTTGAGTGGCGTTGGTTTGCTCTACGCTGGTAAGTCGGCTGTTCTGAGTACCGTCTGACGTTTCCAAGTCAGTGATTGATTGTGCTTGGGCTGATGTTGTCTGATTGAGCTGAGTAATCGAGCTAGAGTTGTTTCCAACACTGGTCGTTAGATTGCTGATCTGCGTTGCTTGAGTGGCATTGGTCTGCTCTACGCTGGTCAGTCGGCTGTTCTGAGTGCCGTCAGATGTTTCCAAGTCAGTGATAGATTGCGCTTGTGATGCAGATGCTTGTTCTAACGTCACAACCCGGCTAGCACTATCTTCTGCACTAGATTCAACAACAGTTAATCGTTCGGCGTTATCAGTAGATGTTGTTTCAACCGTTTCAACTCTGCTATCGATACTGCCAATATTGCTCTCGACAGTACCAAGACGTGAATCAATCTCTGCTCTAGCTGCATCTAATACCGTTATTTTGGCGTCGTACTCAACACCGTTTTGCTGCTGACCAGATATGTCATTCTGCGCAAGGAGCAGTTGCTCTTTGGCATCATCAATTGACTTGTGTGCAGCGGCCAAAGCATCAGCCATTGATGAGCCAGCTTCAGTCGCCAAGGTGATTTTTGAGAGCAGCGCTTGCCCTAGCTGTGACTCAGTAATGCTCTGTGCCAACGCATCCATTAGCGTTGAGTTGTCGCCGCTGGTCTTGGTTTGCACCGGACCAAACCAGGCAGACTGACCATAGTCGTTGGTTGTTTGTGCCCATAAATAATAAGTGGTGTCTGCCATTCTGCCCGTCCACACCACGTTTTTCCCGGTACCGATTAACGTGGCGTTGGCGATGTCATTGGACAAACCGCCTTTAACGTTAAACACGGTACTGGTAGCAGTTGTCACGGTGGTCTGCGGCGTAATGTTTAGTTCAAACAGCGATGCCACCACATCAATACTGGTCACTTCTGGCGCGGTATCTACTGCTAAGGCTAAGGTGGCTGGATTGTTGGAGCGATTGCCGAAGTTGTTTATCGCCCAGACTTTGATGGTGTAATTTCCCGCATCAATACGCGGTACCGCTAGTACCGTGCCACTGATGTTGGCTTGATAGGCGGTAAAGTCGCCCATCACGATCTCTATGCGATAGAGGTATGAAGAAATCCCTCCTGGAGCATCCCACGTTAGCTGACCGAGCTGAGTAGCATCGGCAGCAAACACCTCAAAGGCGAGGTTCTTGGGGGTTGGTACCACGGCAGGATCTGGCAGATTTAATCCTGGTACCAACGGTTTATCGGTATAACTTCCCATCGCATAGTCGTATAGCGCTGCGCCTGTCTGCCGCAGGGTGACGGTAATGGGTTCACCAAAGTCGAGATTGCGATCGATAACCTGATATTCCGCATCAATCCCCAGCCGTGGTAGCGTCAGTTTGACAACGGTACCGACTGTAATGGCAAGTCCTACCATATTTAGTGGCACCACAATCTGTTGCCCAGCGCGAACCAATTCCAGCTTGAGCTTTGCCATCCGTTGCGCCGTATAAACTGACTGTGTGAACGGCAGATCTATATCACTGGCAATGTACTCATCATTATCTTGGGCGCGGTAATAGGATGACTCATACGGCGGAAAGTCGGTCTGCTGATAACTGGAGTCAGGATCAACATAAGTGCCCTTGACTGCATTGAACAGATTGGCGCGTTCATTAAATGGCCGCAGCTCGATATTGCCTGCCACATCGGCTTCGGTAAGCTCGATGGCATATGGGCCTTGGTACACGCCTGCCCATAGGTGATATTGACCACTGATGTAACTCATCATGCCAGCACCAGCAGTTAGTAGCTGGTCCAGCACTGATGTCGGTGCCTGTGCTTGGGTACAGGTACCATTGCACGTGTAACGGGCTTCAGTATCGCCACTGGTGTTATATTGGACTAACTGATCACTGTCGTTTGCTGCGGCTGCAAATGATGGGAAATTGACCTCAGATGGCAGTGCGCCAATCCCCGCTTCAAACAGGGTATAGTCCAGCACGCATAGCGCCCAGTTATCACTCCACGCCCACGTTGAATCATCGTCAACACGCTGGGTACCGCTGCCGCCGTTGGTGCTGTCTTGGCGTGGATCATAAATTGGTTTGCCACGTATCAGGGCTTTGACGTTAGGCAGGCCACTGGTCCAGAAGTCGGGATCGTATTTCAGCCGCACTGCCAGATAGGTGACACCAAAGCCGACATGGGCAGTGGTCCAGTTGCTGCACTCTGCGACAAAATCGGCATCGGCGGCGGTCTGGTCGCCTAGGTGTATCCCCACCCGCGCATGGTCAGCATAGTCTGATGACATCGCGCCATTGGAATACGCCTTTACATCATCAAACCAGATTTCCTCAACGGCATCACACTTGTGAGCAGCCAGCGGCAGGATGAAGTACAGATATTCGTTATCGTCACCCGCCTCGTTGATGTACGTCAGCGAGCCTGACACCATCGCCCGGCCATAGATACTGCGTCGTGCGGCAATGGGGTTTTTGCTCATCTGCTGCTGGCTATATGCATCAGAGCTATAAGCATCGGCAGAGGGAATTAGCGAGTCTTTGATGAACTTACCAGCATCGACTTCCCACCAGGCATTAATCCCCAGCGCATCGAATGCCAGCTTGCCAATGGGTGTACCTTTGAGAGTGCCTTCGATAATGGAACTCATACGTGCCACCCCATTTTAATTGCGGCCCGTGAATAGGCATCCACACCTGACTCTGCCAATGCAAAGCACTGGTTGCCGCCAAATAGCCCCATCACATCCCCGGCAGGCGTTGCCAGCAGCACTACGTCACCCCTCCGCAATTGCAGCGCCGGTACCGAGTTTCCTAACTTGGCGTTAAACACGCTTTGAAGGTCGTTAAAACCCTGTTCACGCAGGCGTTTAAAGGCGGTTAACTGGCTGTCATAGTTACCGCGAAACTCGGCGGCGATGTCGCCAAAGTCAGACTCTTTTGCCAACAGCCAATCAGCCACGAACAGGCAACAGTCGTGGGTGCCCCATTTAAATGGCTTGCCACGGTTTTGGGTAATGTACTCTGCGAACGTCATCATTTTAATGCCGTCCTGGTACTGGTACCGCCGGCGCCACTACCGCTGGCGCTGCTGTTAACGGACGAAGTCCCGCCTGGAATACCCCACTGCAATTCGTGGTCAACCGCCTGAGGGACGAACTCAAAGAACTTATCACCTGGATATTTCGCCTGCTGGTCAGCATCGGTGTAACGGCCATTACGGGCGTTCTTCCAATCGATAGCGCGGGAGTTCACGTTCAAGCTGATTGTTGACGTGTCGCCGTCGGTTAGCTTGGCCACGTCCATACGCCCGGCAAAGATGACATCCCCAGCAATCGGCAGTTGGGTATCGTTATCCAGAATGACCACGGATATGCGCGCTGGACGGTTTTGGTAATACTCGGTGAGCATGGTAGACAGCAGCTCTGACGGAATACCGGAAAGCCCTAGCGTTAATTTGTCTGGGGCAACCTTGCCGTTCTCTTTCACCGAGCCGATTTTTCCCAGCACCCCAATGCCGCGATAATTGATGCCTTCATATACCAAGTCACCGACACCGGAATGCACATAGATGGGACCCGAAGCAAAATCGAGATAGACCAACAGCACTGCCGTGATGTGCTGTTGTCTGAGGGTTTCAATGGCATTGAGAAAATCACTCATCCGTCGATCGCCTCTTCAAATTCAATCGTGAAGTCAGACAACACGCGGGAGTTGGTAGAGCGGCGCGGCAGCTGCTTATCATCAACCAGGCGCATAATAGCCTTCGCCTGAGTGACAGTAATCGCTGCGCCATCCGCAGGAGATTCACGTAATGCTGCGCGAAACTGCAAGGTGCATTTACCCGCGCTGTCGGTAACTGCATCAGCAATCATGATGTGCAGCTGGTTGCCGCACTGGAAATAATCACCGGCATTTAACCAGGTCACTGAAGGAGTACAGTTGCGAATGTTCAGGGTGTTCCCTGTTTGACCGTTACCATCGACAACCGGCGTACCACCGCCATTGCCCATTGGTGATGCAAATGCATGGTCCCACATCTGGATGCGGCCAGCGGTGCCGTCTAATGCGGTTAAGGTACCCAGCAGAGACTGGGCTTTAGCGCGAGTTAATGTGGCGAACGACAGTTTGGCTGACCAGTATGCACCTGGTAGCGTTAAGTCCTGACCACCCGCATTGTTATACGGATTGCGGAAAGTTTTAGTGCGGGTGACCAGCTGCCACACGCACTCTTTTGGATAGACCCCAGATGGAAACGTCAGCACTGCCACTGCTGCAAACTCCGCCAATAAAAAAACCGTGATCCATTGTCGCAATCACGGTCATTGGGAGAATTTGAAAGGCTTCTGGGTTAGAAGTGATAACCACCGTTAATTCTTGTATCTAATATCGGCACTATAAAATTACCATCTTCCCAAATTATTTGCCCTTGATTATGCGGTTCGAATCTACCCCATCCTCTAGGGTTAGTTCTTTTATTAAGAGATGCATCATCTATGATGTCATTATTAAATAAGTCATCAAGCGCCGCAAAAAATAAGTTTGAATGCTCCTTGTTTTCATACTCCCCACCCAATCTTAAATATAGTTTCATGGGACTTAAACCTTGATGCTCCAATTCGTATTTATCTGTTACACCAGCATTTGATAATTCTGCGACCCTTTCTCTATACATCTTTGTTATTTCATCAAGAACTTTCTGTGTTTCAAACATTTAATCATCCTTTGATTAATGAGTTTAAAAACATCTTACAAATGCAATCATTATTTATCTAGTAGCCGTCCATGCTTCTCCGCGCATATTCATGTTTTCAACTACTGCAGCGGTTGTGAATTTAACAATTTGCGGAAGCAAATCTTGCACTTCGCTAACCTGCGATTCTTTCTGTACTACAATCGTTGGTGAAACGGTCAGATTTAACTGATTAGCTCCTGCATTTCCGCCTTTGGCATAGTCCACCATATATTCAAAATTATCGCGTTGTTTTGGGTTAAGCACCATTTCACCCTGGCGTAGCAAGTATGTACCTTCATCACGGTTAAGTGGTAGACCATCGTGGGCAATACCAACGATTGAAAGCGTTTCTGCCAGCGCTGCCGTCGCTCCCATCCCTGCCATCGCTGGAATTGAGTTGCCACCGAATGATGCCAAAGATGCCATAGCCGCTGCTGGAGCATAGGCTGCTGCAATACCTGTCCCTGTCTCAACAGCAATCGCCTGGTTCGTCTGAGCACCTGAAGATGCAAACATCTTATCCATTGCAAACATCACCGCTTTTCTAGCTGCCCATTCGACCATCATTTGCACGATTGACTTGGCAACACCTCTAACAGTTTCTTGCACTCCATCACCAAAGTTTTTGGCTTCAAACAGAGCATCCGCAGTGGCAGCGCCTATGCCACTTGTCATTCGGTCAACTGAGTCTTGCCACATCTGGTTCCAGTTGAACGATATACTGCTATTAATATCTGTCATGGCAGTAGCATGGCGTTGCTGTTCAGCCTCTATAAGCGCATTTATTTCAGCACGTTTTGCAACTTCATCCTCTGGCGTATTTGCCAACTGCGAATTGAGAGTATCTAAGTTATTAGTGTGAGTCTGATTCTCAGCATAAGCCGGATCTAATTGATTGCGCAGCTGACTATAAGGGGTACTCGCTTCATACTGATTTTTTAAGTTAGCCAGCAAGCGGGTGCGTTCCGCCAATGGGACGTTGGCTTTTTCAAAATAGTCTTTGAGCAGCTTTTCTTGATCAGCGTACTGCTTGGCAGCAACGGTTACCGGGTCGATATTTCCAAGTAACTTTTGCAGAACTGCGGCACGTTCATCTTCAGCCTGCTTGTTCTTTTTAGTTTGCTCTTCCGCTGCCTTTTGAGCATCTAAGTCAGCGGCAGCCTTAATCAGCTTTTCTTTCATTGGCTGATCTAATTTTTGCAGCGACCCTGCCTCAATTTCATAGAATAACTTTGCCGATTCTGAGGCAGAACCATATAACGTGACTTGCTTTTGCAAGTTCGACAGCATCGATTCAGCCTGCTTGGTTAACGCTGGATCTGTTTTTGGGGCATCATTGCCACCACCTTGCCACTGAATATTGTTGAACGTATTGCCCTGGATCTTCGCCATGATTTGCTGCATGGTTTTGCTGATGGCATCGCGTTCGTTTTCCAGCTGTTGCCGCTGCTGCTTTAGGCTATCAATTTGCGACTGGACATCAGCGTACTGGCCTTGACCATACTGGCGGTTGCTTTCGAGTTTTTGGATCTTCTGGTCTATATCATTAATGCCTGATAACTGCAGTTGATACTGACTTTGCAAAGCCCGAATCTTACTGTCCAGCTGCGTGCGGGTTAGGTCATTGATATTTCCCAGTAACGATTTAACCCTGTCATCGATAATGCCAACGTTATCTGCTGCATTGTTGGCACCACTACTGAATGCTACCCAACCTGTAGCCGCCATTAAGATCAACCCAGGCCAACCACCGAGTAACGAAGTAACCCCGGTGTATGCACGCGAAGCGATAGATGCTTCTGCTGTGGCCGCTGCCACTGCAGCTCTAGCTTTGGCTAAGCGTTCTTCAGCCACGACGGCTTGGCCTGCGGTATAAACGGAAGCCCGGAGCGCGGTTGCTCGTGCGAGTTCAGCTTCAGCCTCTTTAACAGCAGCGGCTCTGGTGCGTTCACTCGCTACAGCGTTATTGATCAGGCTGATCGTATGAGCCCCAACAGCGACAGTGCCACGGGCCATTGCTACGGCCATAACTGTTTCAACTGCTGTCGATACAGTACCAACATTATCCGCAAAGGTTTGCATGACTATCGCGCTGGTTTTGAGTATTGGCGCGAGTGAGTCATTGATAGGCTGTTCGTAGGCCACTACCATCTGCTGATAAGCATTCTTGTTATCGCGGTACATGGCTGATAAGTTGTCGCCGGTTTTCGCGGCGGCACCTTGATATTCATTCAGCGCTTTAATGAGGTAGTCCCGGAACATGGCGCTGGTCATCTGTCCGGCAAGTACCATCTTACGGATGCCACCAGCACCCACGCCAGCCGCTTTGTCCATCTTATTCATCAATCCAGGCAATGGCTCCATTACCTGGTTAAAGTCTTCTGCTTTAATGACTGGGCTAGCTAGCGCCTGCGATAAGCCGTACATTGCCTGACCAAGCTGCTCAGAGCTGGCACCTAACGCACTTTGTACGTTACTCATCCCTTCAAGAATAGATCTGGCCTGACGCTGGTTAACCAATCCGGCATCCTGCAAGTTCAGCAGACCGGCATAACTGTCGCCAAGTGCCGTTATTTCTTTATGGTGCTGTTTGGACAGTTGGATCAAGTATGCCTGGTTATCGGCATACGCAGCTTCGGTACCGGACAATTGTTGCAGACGGGTACGCAGATCCTGAAATGCCATCAACTCCTGACTGGCAGAACTGGCAAGTGTTGCCACGCCCATCGCCGCGAAAACACCGCTGACAGATTTGGCGATAGTGGAAAGTTTTAACGCAGTTTGTTGGCCTTGCTGTTCGAGGGTCTGCAACCCTCTGGCCGCATTACGACTGGCACCCTGTGAAGTGTTAAGTTCTCCAGATAGCTGACCAATCTCTTTTTTAGCACTATCAACGACCGTAATAAATTGACGGCCATCCGCAGTGAGTTTGACAGAGAGTTTAAGATCATTCATCAGCGTTTTAACCTGTCGTTAAATAGGGATTTAACCGTGTTTGCAATCAGTCTCAGGCGGCGATAATCCTCTGCAATAAACTGGCGTTCTGCCATCTCTGCATCTGCCTTTACTGCTGAGATGTCTAATCCTTCACAGATTGGACCTTGCCAGCGCAACATATCCTGCACTTGTAGCCACCACTCTATTGCCGCCTTATGTTCATCCCAGAACACGATGGGCGGCTCAGGCTCTTCTTCCTCTTGGCCCACGATCCCGAAGCCAGCAATCTCGGCATCCAGTTCCCGCTGTTCAGATTCGCTGAGTTCTGGTGCACGGGAGTACAGTTCCCGCACACCTTCCGTTAGTTTTTTCTCGCGGCCTCACCACTCGCCGCTTGGCGATAGGCGCGTAATGCTGCATTGGCAAACGGAGGCCAGTTGTATAAGGCTTCGCGATTGTCTGGTGTATCAGTCATATCAGTACCATCTGCACAACCAATACCTGACCATCCCTTAATCGCTTCATCAAAGAAGTCTTTAGGGCTTTTATTAAGCAGCTCAATATATTGGTCATCCGGCAACAACTCTAAATCAAAGCTGATTTTGTGCTGCTCAACGTCGCCGTTATTCGCTGCAACAAACAGCGTGGCAGGCCAGTTTTTAACGGTTCGTTTCGTGGTAAATACAAAGCTCATGGATCGTTCCCTAACTAAGCGGTACGCCGCAGTGCGGCGTCCTGGTTATTTGGTGGTGATGGTGTCGCCGTTGGAGATCACGTTCATGTCGATCTCATAGGTCAGCGTGCCATCCTGGTCGCCATAGACTGGACGCTTGAGACTGACGCGGGGGACATCATGCACAAACTGATTCAGCGCAGGTCCATGTGTCAGTGATGTTGCAACTTCCGTGGTGTTTTCTGCCAGGGTAAATGGGTCCCAGTCAGCGATGTCCGGTGCTTCCATCACGATTTTCAGCGTCGGTTTATAGTCGGTGATTTCCACCTCTTCATGGCCGACATACTCCTGGTGAATGACTGAGTTGGCCTGGTCGTACTCGTAGGAGATCAGTTTGTAGGCAACCCCACCGATGGTGAATGCAGAATTCTGCACGCCTACTTTGACTGGCTTCTTCCACTTAGTGAAATCCAGTCCTGTCGGCAAAGCTACGCCTGTAACAGGCGAGAACAAACCAGTGAAGGTGAACTTAAAACTCGGCAGCTCTTTGGCTTTAATAGAAAAGCTAAATGTACCCCGTGCCCCGGTAAGTTTATGCAGTGCCCCGTGGTAGTAGAAATAGAGTGTTAATGATCCTGCGGCATCATCATCAATGGCTGCTACCACATCAGATGCTCCGGGAGTTACTGACCGCAAACAAGCTTGCAGTAACTTGCCGTACTCCGGGGCAACGTTAGCAGTACCTGAGCCTGCCACATCTACCGCAAACTCTACGGTGCCATAAATCTCTGTTGCCAACTCGATGGCGTTGCCAAGGGTGCCATCGTCATAACTCAGGCTGGTGTTATCACCGGCCATTGGGGTGATTTTAACGTCACGCCCCAGCAATGCTGAGGGCGTACCACCGTCAACAGCATCAACGCCGTAAGTAGCTTCCAGCGCGAATACCAAAACCTTTTTTCGTGTCTTGCGCATAGTGTTAAACGCCTACGGCGTCCTCCGTATATTGGGTGATAAATCTGTCTACCCAGGCGACTATGCCTGGACGTGATGGTTGCAGCTGGCCACCACCAAGATACAGCGGCTCATAGTCATCATCAGGTGTCCAACCATAGAGCAGGTCGCGGATTTGTTGACGGTCTGCCGTGATGTCTGGCTGCGCATTGTTGCGTGCTGGCACCACCAACAGCACACCGATGGTGCTGGTGATCTCATGCCGATATAGCCCGGTACCGTCCACCAGTTGTCCTGGTTGTTCCGCCATCTCGACAACGAACAAGGTTTTACGCGGCACGTTTTTATCGCCCAGATCGCTCAGTGCCATCAGTCCTTCAACATCGGAGAACTGGGTCTTGAGTCTGGCAATCACCAGCTGTGCTACGGAAATCATAAGAAGCCACCTGAGTTACCACGGGCCCAGATACTTCCAGCCGATTGCATCTCGGCAGTGTCGCTGCTTTGTGGGATATCAGTTTCAGGTAAACCGAGTGTCACGGTGCCGGTGCTGAGTTGGGTCAGCAGCTTGATGGCGTCGTCATGACGCTTGGTTACCTGGTCAGTTGCGCGTTCGTCATAGAGGTAATAACGGGTCAGGTCACAGCAAATTCGGTTAAGCACCCCTGGCACGGTCGCTAACGGCAATGGGTACTTGGCCGCGATATAACCTTCAATGGTGGCAGCAGCATCTGCCAGCGCACTATCCAGCACAGTGCTGTCAACGCTGCCGGTGTTACTTCGGTCGGTAAGGCTGATTAACTCATCCTCACCAAACCGATTCACCATATCTGCCAGGGTTGCATAGTCCATTATTCAGCTCCGGTACCTGTGTCGTTGTCGGTTTCAGCCCTGGCATCAGTATCAGCCGGTGCTTGCACAGGAACGGCCAGGATAGCTTCGCTTAATTGGGCTTTGGTCATGGTGGCAGTGCCGGTGATACCTAAGTCTTTTGCTAAGGCTTTGAGCAAATCTACCTTCATAAACTTCAGCTCAGTCACTTTGCCGTCGGCATCTGCAACACCTGCGATAACGCCATCAACCATCTTTACATCTGCACCCACGACAACAGCGTCCACGGTCCCTTGCGGGTTATCCGTTTGGCTTGCGACAGCCTCAACTGATACAGACAGACGGGGATCTTTTTTGATGTGCGCCATCTGAGCTTCACTGATTTGAGTATCGGTAAACTCGTTATCACCTTTCTTAAAAGACAATCCAGCGCGGCGATAACCATCATGCGCGATGTTCTTAACAATGATTTTGGACATAACATTGGTTCTCCTAATCCCTGGGCGCTATCGATGTGCGCCCAGGGTAGTGAGTTGATTGAAGGGTTACAGGAAGTCAGCAACCAGCACGGTCAGCAGACCGCTAAGGGTGTTAGTTTCACCACCACTGATAGTGGCTTTCAGTGCTTCACGGGCTGCCTGTTCATGGGTACCACGTACCACCAGCAGGTTAGGCTTAATGCCCAGCGGCTTGCCGCCATCAGCTTTGAATGCACGCATGGCACCATAAGCAGCCCAGATGTTGTCTGCAGTTAAGTCCTTGCGACTGGCATAGGCCATCTGCCACATGCCGTAACCCGCATTAGCACGACAATCCATGCCATAGCGGAATTGCTTAGCCATGAATACCTGCTCATCGTCCATCTTGGTCATCTGCTGGAACTGCATACTGCGGCGGTTCTGATAGATGAATGGCTTAATGGCGCGGGTGGTATCCAGCAGGAACCACATTGGGTTAGAACTGGCGCTGTTGTCGTCGTAGTTAGCGACGCTGACAGCAGCCCCTGTACCATCCGCATTCGGATAGACTGGATGGTCAGTGTCAAAGAAATACTGACCGTCATAACATTCAGTGCTGATACCGGCATCCAACAATGGGAACACTAGCTCATCCGGGAATACGGTGGCAGCACGCCCCATTTCCTGCATCAGCGGTTTATAAACACCGATGTTATCGTCTTCGATATCGTCGCGGTCTACGCCAACAGTGCTTTCAAAGGGAATGTTAGTGATGGTGTAACTTGCAGCGGCCATGTCATTAATGACACGGTCACCTACCCATTGGCGGAGTGCCGGAAACTTGCCTAACCAGCCATAGGTGGTTGACTTGCCGGTACCCGGAACTTCAGTGGCAATCTGCAGATACTGACTGGCAGCTAACGTCTGACCGGCCTGAAATTCAGCACGAAAACCAACCATTAACGCTTGCAGCGCGGCGGGGGTGATAATCATTATTTAGTCTCCTTTGCTTTGGCAAAGTCGGCATGGCTCATGCCAAGCTCATCTGCCACGGCCTTATCTTCAGCAGTCAATGCCGCCACGCCTTTGTCATGAGTGGTGGTGTCTTTGACATCGGTTTGGGTGGTGGTAAGCGCTGCGATAGCGGCACGACCTGACAGCAACTTAGTCAGCGCAGCTACACCGCTAGTCTTGCCAATTGCGGTAAGCCACTCACGATCTGCAGCACCGTAAACTTTCCCCGCCTTTTCAGCGTCACCGATGGCAGTGGTGACTGCAGCATCGCCAGCAGTTGAACTGAGTGCGGCGACTTTCGTCTGCAGCTCGTTGTACGCTTCAACCGGCACATATTTAGTGGGGTCAACTTCGCCTTTCTTTTGAGCCGTCAATGCAGCCAAGGCGGTTTCGGATGCATCGGCTTTGTCAGCCTTTGCTTTCAAGGCGGTGCAGGCAGCAATGCCTTTATCAATTAACCCAGTGACGGCTTCAGCGTTAGTGAGGTCTACGCCCTCACAGCTCACGCCGAGCGCAGCCAGCAGGCGCTGTGCTTGGTTCATAGTGATATCTCCCTGTTGGGGTTTTGTTGAAAAATCTTTAGTGAGTGCGGCGACAGCTTTAAGACCATCGAGCGCAGGATTATTGGTGAGTGCGATATGCAGCAGCGCTATCGGTCTTCCCGTTTCTTTGTCGTAGGAAAATACCGCACTGATGTAGCGATATTCTCCGCCGCGAATGTACTCAACAGCCCTAGCTGTCCAGGTGATAGGATTGGCAAACAAACCGAAGCCTGGTTCGTAACCTAATGCTGAAGGTTTAAACCATCCAGCCGCTGGTGCAGGCTGACCGTTCTCTTCGGTACGCAAGGTTTGGTGTTCGTAATCGGCGGGAAAATCATTGATGCGAGTAAGTGCGTTAGCCTGAATAGACTGCCAGGAAAGTTCATCCATTATCCATTGCCCACTAGGGACGTCAGTGGGTCGGCCATCCGTGGCCGCGAACGCACCGTCAGGGAGCAGTTGTACGCGGCTATCGCTGTGCTCATTTATTATGAGCGAACAAGCAACTGTGCCCAGATGGGCATGGACAGCAGTCATAGCAGCAATAGCGGTGGTTGATTTGCGCATAAACAAAAGGCACTCACAGTAAACTTGAGTGCCCAGTGTCTATGGTGTGCGGGGGTTAGTGGGTTTGAAACGTTTCTGGGTTATGCTTCGTCGGCGGGTTCAAACTTAGCATTAATTACAACAGCTTCTTTAATCTGACCATCGAGATCTTTCGCATTAATTTGAAGCGTCACTGGTGAACGTTGCCACTCACCATCTTTCAATGCCTCAATATGTTTACCCTCAAGGGTTTTATCTTGAACCCTGGCAACGAACTCAACATGAGAAGTCAGGCAACGCAGTTTAACTTTAAACTCATCAGGGTTACTGGAATCAACGCTCAGTATACGATACTTCCCATCTAACCGAATTTCTTCAGATTTGCGGCGCGCATTTTTGGATAGTTCACTTGCTACTTCACCAGTAACCTCTACACCTTGCAATTCAAAAGTAGTTGCACCTGAAGCCCTTTTAAGCAGTTCAGCTCGCGAGTCATCTGCTAATGATGCGACGTTAGCGACTTGAGCGTTTTTCACTACTAGCTCAGTAATCAGTTTTGTTCTTTCGGTCTCTTGTTCTGATGCGAACTTCAAATTTTCTATCATCGCACGTTGTTCTTCAGACTTGATTTCAGCCTGCCTAACCTCGGTACGTTTATCCAGATAATGTTTAACTACTGCACTTCCCGCCCAAATTAGCGCAATTCCAAGAACTGTAGTAACAACGTATTCAGGTTCCATTTTACCCACCATATCAACAGCCATCTTTTCTAATATGTTCTGAAGATTCACATCAAAGATAGAGCTTCCTTCGCTAACAGTGACAACTATCTCAAGCGCCTTTTTCTCTTCTTGTGTCAGACTTCTTACATTTGGTGAATTGTACCTTGTTAAAGCGTATGACTTATAAATATTAGCCTGAAGCTCAATGAAAGCCTTCATCACGCTAGGGGTCAAACTAGATTTAAATTCATCGCCCTGAAGCCTTATTGACATTTTAGGCCATCCTTTAAATTCGATGGCCTCTTCGGATAAGGTCAATGATTGACTCATTAGTTTTTGGAGTAGGTTGAAAGCCTCATCTTCAGAAGAGATGACAAGTGTGGTGCCAGCCATTGATATTCCCTATGTTATTTTTCTTCCATATGCGCAACAAATAACACTGTAAACCAGTTTAAATCCCGTTTAAATCCTCTTGTAAGCGTTTAAATGGTTTTTGTGCGCGTGGTTGTATCAAATTTTGCACTGCGTTCGTTACAGTTCATTTTAGCGCGTCACACATCTGAGAGCAGATAATCACCTAGCGTTGCCAAAATCTCCTGCTCATCGACCGTGTTGATCCCCAAATACTCACGAGCTGGGATATTGCCCCACGGGATGGGGTGGCCGTTGACGTTGCCGAACTCGCCCTTATCGGCGCCATAGAACATCACCGCGCCGTAAATCATCGGCGTACCAATCTCGACAGCATTGCTGAAAGCGTTGTATGCCAGGTTAAACAGGTAGCCATTTTCGATCAGGATTTTATCGACGTTCTTTTTCTTGCGGGATTTGGTGACGTCACTTAATGGCGCGAAGGCTTCACCGTCTGGGGTAACGCCTTGCTCAATGCGGTCCTGGTTACTGCCTAACAGATATTCCCCAATGGCAGTCATGGCAGGTTTTAGATCCCCGGCATGTTGTTGCAGCTTTTGAAAGGCATTTGAAAGCTCATCAAAGCCGGTTTCAGTGATGGTTAAATTTACGCCTGCCATTGGCAGTGACTCCTGTTATAATCAGCCTAATGGTAACGCCATTTGGGTACGGCCGCATAATGACGTTGCGATGCACAACATCCCGTTACGGTGTTGAGGCCCCAATCAATATCCCGCGCCGCTGTTTGTTTATGTAGTTCACATCGCTTGGCATCATGGTCCACGCTTCCAGCAACCCCTTGTTTACTTGCGTTACCAACAGCAGTGCTTTGCCTTTTTTATCTTTGTAGACCTTCATCATTCGCACCCGAAGCTCTATTTTTCCGGTACCTTTATGGCGTTCAAATGTCGCCCAGGTTTCATCCGGGTTTTTCAGTAGATCAATTAACCAGGTGATGTAAGGGGCACGGCCTAAGTCATCTTTCATGTGCGCTGCCAAACTGGCGGCATTGATGTAAACAGGAAGTGGCCCATCTTCCAGCACCACTTCGGCAGCACCAAACAGGTGCGTAATATTATTAGTTAGCTGCTGTACTGACGTAACGTGACTACCGAGGGCGGTAGGTATGGCATTAACGGGCAGTGCCGCTGCTAGTCCTGCGGTCTTCCAGTTCCCTGGGGTGAGTTGTTCCCATGCGTCTGCTTTAAGATGCTGCCACTGTGCCATCGCCTGGTCATTGAGCTGCTTGCCGAACGCGACTTCACCCGGCGAATAGTCGAACCCCGGATCAATCCCTTTTGGGATATCCAGCACTTCGCCCGTTTTCTGGTTACTCCATTCGTAGGTTTCGGTGCCGGGTTCCTGGCTGACCACCAAGCCACGGCGCTTGATTTGCTCGGCAGTTAGACCGCGAACGGAACAGGTACAGCCCCAGCCGTTCTGTGGAAAGTGGGTTTTCCACCACGGGCTAGTGGCGGGCAAGATCAAATCGTTCCAGGATAAATGGTCTTGCCGTGGTACTGACGGATGGCCGTGCTTGTACTGCCAGTATTCAAACTGTTGCAGTTGCTGCCAGCGGCCTGTGTTATAGCTCTGGCGCATGTTGGTGTCGTAGATAATCTGTGACCGCCAGTCGGCATTGCCCTTATGATCCCAACCGTGCTTGGCAACAATATCCTTAAACTGCTTTTTAAATTCGCCCAGGCTCATACCATCAGCAATGGCGGCATCCACTGACTGACGCAGGTCAGTGAGCAAGTCAGCTTTCTGTGCCCCGGCCACCACAAAGGCACGGCTGTGCATGCCACCCCATATGTCATCCCAGGCGGCAGTTGGCAGATTGAGTTTGCCCCGGAAGAAGTCGATAGCGAGCTGGAACTGCACGCTGCCATATTGGGTTTCTGGCATATTAGTTCCCCAGCTCTACATCGTATCTTCCCGCCAGTGCGGCGGCAGCCATTGCCTGTTGCATGATGGCAGATAGTGCAACTGCCCCCCGATCGCTGAACGATGTAATCAGTGCCTTTTCCACATCATCCCAACTGGTTGCCTCATTAACAGCCTTGCTAATTGCGCTGATGTCATCATCCAGTTGCTGACCTGCCGCGACAGCTAATGCCTGAGTTAGCGGATCAATATCGGCTGACTTAGGCGCAGCTTGCTTCAACGCCACAATGGCACGCAGGGCGGCAGCTGTTGGATCGGGTTTAGTCGCTGGCAGCTGTGACTGCCGTTGTTTTCCACTCAGCATTTGATTGATCAGATTATCCGGGATTGCCGGGAACCCGGCTTTAATCAGTGCCTGGGCAGCATCCTTATCCAGTTCTCCGGCGGTGTACTGCTGGATGATTTCACTCAGCGAGGTTATCTGCGCACCATTCAGTGCCGTCTGCTGTACTGAATCTGTACCTGCTCCTGGTGTTGCGGTTGGCTGTGATTGTGCTGCATCAGCATTGGGGGCTGTGGCTGGCAGCTGCTGCACGCCAAGCACCAGTTCATCATCTTTTGGTACCGGGATTTTTAGCTTATCGGCGACCCACTGGTTAGATATTTTCATGCCGATATTTACCAGTGCAGGTATCGCTTCTGAGTAGGTTTTTAAATCTTCAGGGTCCTGCGTATCAAATACCAACCGTGGACGACGGCGCATATTGCTGAAGGTGCTGCCATTGAGCATCACCAGCGGCCACACTAAATCACGGGTCAACGTGCTGGCGATTTGTCGCAGGTCACTGGCCAGCAATTCCTGGCGCACTTCATCATGGACATTACCCAGCGCATTGGTGGATGACTTGCCGTCTGCCTGGCTGGTGAGCGTACCGCCGAGAATGGCTTTACTGGCGCTGCGTTCTGCCCAGCTCACCATTGCCATGTAGGGGCCTTCACCACCTTTCGCTGCTTCTTCAAAATCAATCTGCATACCGGTCGGGATAATGCCGCCAGCGTTATGGCCGATACTCATTACCGCCTGCAACAGTGTGGATTTTTCATCCTTGGTGGCACCGGAAGGATACTTACCAAGTCGCAGCGGCAGACCATAGATTTCCAGAAATTCAGCCAAGTCCCTGACCGAATAGTTCTTAAACAGGAACGGCCACGCTAATACCCGGATTAAGCCGGCACGGGCAATATAGCCACTCTTGGCTTTATGGGTATGTTGAATCCATCCCAGCGGCCACAGTGCTTCTGTTTGCCCTCCATCTAAGCGCAGCAGTACCTTATTACGGTCGTCATCATTAGTCTCAAAGCGGCGCGCTGGGATACTTTCAAATTTGCCTGGGTACCAAATGTTACCCTCATTCTCCCAGTGGATCTGGCTATTGGAGATTGCACGCAGAATGCCATCACCCATATCTAAAATGAGGTCTTCAAAATCCGGCAGGCTGTTGATGATATCGGTGACCATATCGGCGTCACGTTGCTCTGCAGCGCTGGCGTTCTTCGGTGCCACTATCTGCCACTGTTTACCCAGCAGTGCATTCTTGCGCTTCTGAATTTCAGCCATGATGTGCGCATCTTTCTCTTCAATATCATCAGCCAGGTCAAACTGATCCACCAAGTAGCCTTGTTCGGCGTTCAACATGATTTCTGCCAGCCGTGCCGGATTCAAGCCAGAAGTTGGGTGTGTGTCCCATTCACGACTCACATAACCGACCTGGGCGCGGTCGGTTTGTAATTCTTTTAAGGCTGAGTTATTGCGCCCCAACCGTGCTTTAATCTCTGCAGGTGTCGCCATCACCAGCCTCCTTTGGTTGAAATTGGATAATCATCGTCATCATCTGGACGGTTAAAATTACGGGATGCTGCACCGTCCCAGCGGCTGGTTGATTTAGGTAGTGCGGTGTACTCAATCGCGTAGCCATCCATCAAGCTGGCACGCCACGCCATCGCCAGTGCGATCGCTGAGTCACCATGTCGCTGTCCGGTACCGCCAGCATTTTTACTGCGGTCTATCTTTGGCACCCCGTTGATGGTCTGGATTTTTGATAGGTCATCGAGAATGTCCTGATGGCGCGGAATGGTGATTAGTCCATCTTCAAAACCACTTTTAAACTTGGGCATCCACTCGCGGTACCACGGATCATTAAGCATCACCTGCTCGACCAGATCCGTACCAAAGGTTAAGGCGGCGGCTTCTGCCAGATAACCCCCGTTTCCCGTTGCATCAAATGCCGCACCACTTAGCCGTGGTAAGCGCCGCATAATATGCAGCACTATCTGCCGCTGCTGGTCATAGGTCATCATGCGTAGCTCGACCAGGAACGGTACCCGCCGTTGCAAGTCTTTGCCGATTTCTAATGGAGCCAGCACGGTAAGGTCGCCTTTACGCGCAAAGTCCTCGCCAAAGGCATGAGATAATTCCGGGGAAAGCTGATCCAGTAGCGGGTCAAGTTCACTGGCTAGCCAATCACCTACAAATCCGGCGCGCTGGTCATTGGTCCATTCCAGAAATCCTTTGGGTGCTTCCAGATATAAAATAGGAATATCCGGCTGCATCGCACTTTCAATCAGCAGTCGAGGCAGATACTGACCACCAGACTGTTTAGGCACGCAGTAGTATTCTTCCAGCGCATCATCTTCGGTGGCGGTGTCTTTCAGCAGTCCGGCTTTCCATTCATCTTCGGCAGTTTGGCTCCACTCAGTTCGCTTTACCTGACAGATACGTTTATACAACCCATCACGGCAAGCATCGTCCAGGGTGATGGTGTGAACGCTGTAACGTTTCTTACCCGCAAGGCTGTCCTGGATTAACTGGTTAAACAGATTGGCAACGCCATTATGCGTGGAGATCAACCGGACTTTTGCCCCCCACATGGTGAGCGCCAGTGCCGCTTTTAAGACTTCGGCCAGATGTTCGTGGAAGGCGGCTTCGTCGATGGTGACATTACCCTGCATACCACGCAGGTTGGACGGTCTGGAGCTGAGGGCCTGCACCTTGTAACCACTGGCGAAGTACACCACAAAGGTGAGGATGTCTTTGTCGCCATCCTGCAGCACTTCCTCTCCAATCTCGGAACAGGCTTTGTCATAGGCTTTGGCCCACATGGCAACGGCGTCGATATACTCCCGCGCCATCTCTTTTTGTGAACCGACATAAAAGCAGTTGGTACCACCGGCACTCGGTGACTTGGAGGCATCCAGCGCATCATCAGCGGCCTGTGCCCAAGTCAGACCGGTACGGCGCGACTTCTGAGCGATCTTTAGTGGTGAGTCATCCGCAATCCAGCGCTTCTGATAACCGAGTAAAACTTCTTTCTTATCAAAGGCACCAGAAAGAATCGCAGCAGAACTGGACTGCTGCATGATGTGGTTTTGTTCAGCTCTGAGTTCCAGTGCCATTATGCGATCCCCAGAATTTCCCGCTTGATGGCATCGGCCTGTTCGCGGCTAAGCCCTGACTTGGATGCCACTTTCTCAGCAGCTTCTGCCGCCTCTGCCGCAAACGCCGCACGGATCTCTTTCTCGCGCTTGTGGCTGGCCATAGCGGCAGATTCCAAACGCTGCACTGCTAACATGGCATCTTTAATCATGCCAACATCAGCAGGCTCACCACCTTCCGATTCGGCTAACAGGGCTTTAAATAGCTGTGAACGGGCCATTTCCAGAATGAATTTGGTGACTTCACCGGTAGGCTTATCGCCCAGTTCTGCCGTCCATACTTGGGTGATCTCGCGCATCTCGCGCAATGACTTACCTACCGCTTCCATTTTGGTGGCATAGCGATTCAACCCGGCACGGCTAAGTTGCGTTTCTTCCGGCAAACCTGCCGCTTTGATAAGGGCATTCACTTCATCCAGCAGTTCGAGCTGGGTGATAGAACCATCACGCAAACCGGCGTCCAGACGCTTGCGAATTTTCTCCGGCAACAAATCGACTTTTGAACGGCGTCCACGGGTAGTTTCTGCCATAACTATTCTCCAGCGCGTGGACGTTTGATACCGGGAACGCGAGCCAACCCACGAGCAACGTCTTCGCCACGCCCAGTGATAGTCGCCACCATGGTCTTACCAACCAGTTCAATGGTGACTAGCCCTTGTTCTTGTAGCCAAGTCAGTTGCGTGCGTACACCATCCCGGCTAATGTCCAGCCCGTAAGCATCCAGAATGTCGTGAATAATGGATTCGTTAAGCTGATACCCAGATTCATCCGCTAGGCTGCGCAGGATCACCAGCCGTTGGTGTTCTGCTCTAATTTCAGACAACGCCATTTATCGGTCTCCTCTGCGTTCACCTTCCAGCTCGTTCTGGATCAGCATGTCTACGTTGTTGCGAATGTGGTTGATGCCTTGTTCCATCGCGCCGAATCGCGCCCCCAAACCTTCCAAGGTTTTGTCTAAGCGATGCAATTCATCGCGGCTTGGCATCGCCTTTAAATGCAGTTCCGCATCTCGCAAGCGCTGGTTCATATCCATCACGGTATTAACCACTTTGTTATGTTCCGTCATCGGCACAAACTTCCGACTGAGCCAAGCCATGCCCAAGGTGCCGATAATGGAACCGATGGTGGCGACTATCGGCCAAACTTTAAAAAGCACATCAAGCACGGCGGCCTCCTGTCATTACCTGATTGCGGTGTTCCTGTTGGCGCTGGCAACTGATGCAACGCTGAGCGTATTGCATGACAGCGAGGCGCTCAGGCTCTATCGGTTCACCACAATCAACGCACGTCCCTGTTGCCAGTGATGTAGGTCTCGCGGCTTCTAACACTGTGGCAATCGCGTCAGTGCGGTCGCGTTCTTCCTTCTCACTGGCCCTGTCAAATACATCCATGAGCGGTCCTATTTCTGCTGAGTTTTAAAACCTGAGCGGCTATTCATCCAATATCCATGCAACGTTGTAATGTCAGAACGGCATTGTTGGATCTGGTTTTCTAGTTTTGTCACCCTTAGATAAAGCACACCAAATGCCAAACCAAGTACTGATAAAATGATTAATAGGATGGCCATGTCACTTCTCCTGTGCATTCAGTTGTTCTACCTTGTGCTGTTGCCACGCTCTGGCGGCAGCATTATCCAAATTACATTTGCCAAGATCGTCGTAGAGTGAGATCACCAACGCCGCCAACTGCGGATTGCTCACGCAGTTCGATTGTGGATGTTGTAAGCAGGGGATGATTGCGGTTGGTACCGGCGTAATATGGCACCATGGCAGTAGTGCCTCCGGCATCAGCACATACTGCGTCTTGGTTACCGGCACAGGTCGCACTATGGGCGGCTTGCTGGAGCAACTGCACAACATCATCAGGCACAGTGTTATCGCGCCAATCTTTTGTGTGCTCATCTTTCGCCTCCGCCAATAGCTGTTTTAATGTGGATTTAAGCGCTGCGTTATCTGCCGTTAATGAGGCTTTTGCGCGTTCTGTTGCTTGCATCAGCGCTGCAATCTCGTCACGTTCTTTCAGCAGCAAGGCGTTATCGCGATTGAGATCGCCGACAGAACTGGCGAGCTTATCGGCATCTGACTGCAATATCTGGATATCGGCATTGGCACTGGTTAAATCTGTTTGTGCGGTTTTCAACTGGTGACTCGTCATGAGAAACACCACCAGCAGAAACGCTGCAAGAATCCCTAACAGCACCGTCGTAATACCGAGCGCCTTTTGTTTAATGTCATCAATTATCATTTGGTTATCTCCGATAAACACAGTTGACGTTCTTTTGCTCGACGGGAAGCAAGCCCTGGCCACTGAATACCGTGGGCATATATCCAGCCGTTACAACCATATTTCCCGCATGCATTAGTTAACTCGTAACAAGCACCAACACGGTCGCCTGCCAGCAACTTTTGACGCAGAGTAGAGGTAGCGAAATTCCCTTCGCCAAGGTTGAAAATAAAAGATAGATAAGCGCCATGTTCTCCATTCGATAGCGGTATTGGCGCAAGGAGTAACAAAGCGTCGTCAGCCTTTTTTATATCGCGGGCAAACAGTGCATTACATTCTTCTTCTGTATAGGTTTTTCCGATGATAATTTCTGAGCCAGTATGGCCACGACACACACTAAGTTTTTGAGCAATGTCGTAGTAAGCCTGAGCTGAGTACCCCTCAAAGTCAGCGATATATACCCCACCAGTCACAGCACCAATACTTAGACCTATCCCTGTTAAGAAATTGCGCAATGAGTTAGCCATGCATAGCCTCCTGCTGCGCTTTTTCTTGCGCTAACAATTCAGCTTGTGCTCGGAGAATGTGCAGCTTAGTTACGGCATTCCAGCCTTTATTGAAATAGCTTTGACGTGTTGCGTGATGGCTATAAAGCGGGGGTTCTGGTGGTACGTTCCCGGCGAGTTCTGCAGCCAGCCGATTTTTAAATCCAGTCATCGCACAGTCTCGATAAACCGGATTTTGAATACGGCGTTCTTGTGCTCCGCTAAACTCTGATTTATTTACCGCACTGCAAGTATTGTTATGCGTGCGATAGCTATTTGAAGTATTGATAAGCGCCATAAAACAAACCGGGACAATGATTTGTTGTCATTGTCCCGGCTGCTGGCGCTGGCGTGAGTTTGAAACGTTTCTGGGTTAACCGTTACACGATTTACCACCAAACTCTACTGGTGATTTTTCACCATTGATTTTATTTATTTGATTTTGTATTTCCCACATTTGGCATGGGTATATAGTGGCATCTGCATAACCATTACCATGTATGCGATATATATAGGAAGGATTTAAAGCCATTTTAATTCTTATATCGTTCCAATCCATAAACGTCATTACAGCCGATATCCATTTACAACCATATTTATCGCAATCTGGTTTTGTCCATCCTAATGCTGTTTTATATTTATTCTTATTTCCATCATCAGCATATTCAGGATAAAAGGCATTACCTAATGTTAGATAAGTAGTTATCGAAGCTATTACCGGATCTTGACCTTTTTTATATTGCACCATGATAGTTGATGGGTCATTGGATAAAGCATGACCATCATTACCCCATTGGGTGCTTCTTATGGTCCATGTTTGAGTCATCTTATCTAACTTAGATTCTACTTTTAAGGTTGGTGAATAACCTATCATCCCTGCGGCCATACTGGCGCATCCGGTAATTAATATAGCTGTAGCTGCCATAATAAATTTTTTCATCACATTCTCCCTGATGTTGTTATCCGTCCGGTGACGGACTATAGCACCGCTCAACTTTTCATCACAATAACTTACGTTGTTTTCTGGCGACCATCGCACGGCGTTGCTCAGCCACAATCATATAAACCCGGCGTTCTGTCATGCCATAATCTTGGGCTAACTCTGCCAAGTTCTTGCCGTTGTAATGCCGCCAAATTTCAATATCACGCAGCGCCGTTTTCATGCGACTACCGTTCGGCAGATACACATCACCCCGACCACCGAAGTAGTTGCCAATCACCATTGCCAGCTCTTCAGCCGTGCGGCGATTATTGGGGATGTCATTCGCAGCCAGCGTGGCTTCCATCACTGCACACAAACTCTGCAGCGTAGATGGCCAGTGGCTCTGCTCATCCTGCACACCGTTGATAAAGTAGTCGCGCTCATTCGGGTCAAGTTCACGCATGCGGTTAAGCAGTTCCTGCAGTTCTGCCGCATCATCCGGCAGTAACTCCAACTGATCTTCAGTCATGTTGGCCTCCTGTATCGTCAATGGGTTTAGGATCTGGTGCTATGTAACCAAAGCGTTCAAGTAGTGCATGATGTTCTGCAATATTCTTCTGCTTCATCAGCGCGTCTTGTATTGATGTTGCACTGCCAGAGCGTTCATACCTATCGGGTTTGCGCTCAGTGGTAACGCTAACGCCTTGGGCATCGGCATAGGATTCCAGCACACGCTTGAGATAGTTGTGATTAGTCAACGGTCTGACTTTGCCATCTGTACGACTGGCACGCAGTTTCATCACCGTTTCGGTTAATGCTTCACGTAACAAGTCAGTACTGGATGCCATGGCCAAGGTTTCAGTGGTTAGTTTGAGTGCCCGGTTCCAACTGAGATCGGATTTTTCCGGACGGAAAAGACCAATGTAAGCCACCATCACTCGCGCTAAGCCAGCGTTCATTTTGGTGAGTTCTGCCAGCAACTCCCTGGCGGCATCATCTTGCACCAGCGCATCTAAGTGCAAACTGCTATGGCAAACCGGACAACGACAGAGTTTCATAATCCATTACATCCCAAATTCATAAGATTCAATCACTGCGTCATAACCGTATAAACGCCCCGTATCAGGGTTGATACAGTCACGGCCAGAGCGCGCTTTAATACGTTCAACCAGCACCCGGCGGTGCCAGCTTTTTAATGATTCCAGCACGCGATCTGCCTGGTCGTATGACAGCCAGCGCACACTGGCAATACGGTCAGTGGTCATGCGGCGCACATAGGCATCGAGCGCAGTCTCACTGCTGTCGTTGATCACCAGGTGTTTACCCATGTTGATCCACACCGCCACAATCTTGTCGACAACTGGATTCTTACTGCTGCCGCTGGGCTTGCTTAAACGACGTTTAACGCCTGTTCTCATCGTCTTTGAAAGCGGTTTAAAGCCTTTGGTTTTCAGCAGTTCCATCACTTGTTCAAGCTCGCCCAAGTGCATCTCACGCAGCGACTGTTTGCCTACGGCTGATTGCAGCATAGCGCGGTAAACATCCTCATCCAGCGCGAGCACATTGCGGCCAACGTTGATCAGTTTTTTGAGCTGCGCTTTACGCGCTTCGGCATTGGGATGGGTCATTCTTCATCCTCCTCATCTTCTTTGGTGACAATGACGACTCGGCGCTTAATTCTAGGTTTTGTATGGTCACGCCAACCACTGCAGTGCTGATCCAGCCAGGCAGATGCTTGCTCACGGCGCACAGAAATATCCCGGTCTTTGATGGGTAAACGGCGCATCACATAGGCCAGTAGTTCTGCTGCATGTCGTGTCATTAACGTCGTTCCTTATTACCCGGAATGATTTCATAGTCAGTTGGCTGCTCATCAGTACATGATCACCACATCATGCAGACACCATTACGGTGTTTCGCAGAAGGTGGCGGGGTTGCCCCCGCCGTTTTTCTGCTGCACTGTTAAGTTTCCACACACAACAGCGAGCAAAAAAATGAGTAAATCCATCAAAGAACAAGTGGCTGATATCCTTAACAGACCTGCACAACTTATTAAGGCATCTCCTGATAAGTTCGTTAACACGGTGTTTGGCATGGCCTGCGTTGACCTATTGCATAATGGTCAACCAATTAATCATCAATCTTTGGCTGCATATATTGAGTTGAAGATTGAGGCAAGCCAGAACTCTCCATTACTACCGATGTTCCAAGCTGCACTCGACCTTCTGACTTCAGAACATGCTGGCTGATATAGTCTGTTGTCATAATCAGCAGATAGATGAAATCGATTGATTCCATCTTGTCAGATACTGCCTGGATACAACGGAACAACCCTTGCGCCACGTTCTCATTGGGATAAGGGATGAACTGCCACTGACCATCTTCTTTGAGTACCCATCCAGGGATCTCACGCAAGGCGGCGTGGTCATTGGTATGTTCATCAACCTGCGAAACGCATAGGTATGATTTAGTGACGCTGTCGTAGACCGTTTTTCCTGAAAAGGGTATTTCCTCAACAGGCCTTGCACGGCTTGCCAGCGCTATCATTCGTTGCGCATAGCGCATCTTTGCTTCTTCTGAAAGTTCCATTGTTCCCTCCGGCTGCTCATCAGTACCGAGCCACCACGCTCGGCATACCCTCCCGCTTACTGCATAACAGCGGGTGGTTTCGCTTATGAATGTTCTGTTTTTTTCACCTCACAACCTTGAGCGAGGAGATAACGAGTACAGATATCCTCCAATGTAAACTCGCTGCTGGCTTCGCTATCTACACCAAGGTCAACTGCTAAATTCACAAGATCTTCAACGTCAAATACGAAAACATTTTTGCTTTGCTGAGATAAAACAGATGGGTGAATGCCACCAATCATGCTCACGTGATATATGCGACCATCGTCGTCACTTACATCGCAAATAGCTGTCTTGATAAAGAACCGTGCCTTAAGCCCACTTAATCGTGATTTGGCCATATCAGTCATCCTCATCTTCAGTAGCCGTTCTATCTGCAGCAATCACTTCGGCACATGCCAGCGAGATAGCCCGGCAAATGACTTCTCGTTGTCTCAGTGCTCTCGCGCTTATAACCCCCTCAAGCGATTGCAGCATTGAGCCTGCAGCGGCGACACAGACTTCCGGCTTGGCTGCTGCCATCTGTGCCAGCTCTGCATGCAGGTCCAGCACAGATAACGTAAACAATTCAGCAACCAGTAATTTGAATCGCACCTGGTCACCATACGCACTGACATCCTCAAGCAGTGCGCTGATATTGGCCGAAGCCAGAGGTGCATTAAGCACCTCAGCTGCGTAGTTATGACGTGGTTCCATTACGCCGCCTTAGCCGCAGCGGCGGCGAGCTTCTGTGCACACGCTTCCAGCTCTACGCGACGACCAAAGTTGCGGCAGAAGGCTTCACGGTTGCGTGCATAATCTTGGTTCTCAAAGGTGTTAGCGTTCTGACGTGCCACGTTCCAGTAATCGGCAGCCTGCGTGTAATGGCCTTCACGTTCTAACGCTGCTGCTTGTGCTGCAGGCTCCAGGTAGCGATGGTTCTCTTGAAATGCGTTGGTCTTAAACATGGTTAACTCCCCCGTTAAAGGCTGCTGATATCCAGTGGCAGCTGTTGGTATTTGCCATTTGACTGGCGTTCGTAAAGACGCAGGTACTCGCTGGTTCCGGTGATTTGAATAGCATCGGCAATTGCATCCATTGCCCGGTGCCACTGTTGATCGTCGATGTCCAACTGACGCAAACTCAGTACCTGATTCACATCAATACGGCCCTGTTGATTGACGCGGAATGCATGTTCTACCATCGCCATCAGGCGGGTATCTGCGCCACCGCTCCAGTTGTGAATACACTCATCAATCAACGCCTTGGCAGCTTGGATACGTTCGTCAAAGACCCGGTGTTCTCCGACCGCACGCACGATCTGATAGCGGCCATCAAAGCTGGTCAGCGTGACATTGCCTTTCTTGCCGCCATAGTTAACGCCGTATTCAGCGGATGACAGATCCACGAAATCTGTCAGCTGAGACATGGCATCCAGTTTGAAGTCAGTCATGTTGGTGCGCAGTTCCTTTGCTGCTTTAACAACAGTCAGCACGACTTCATCGCGCAATTTATCCAGGGGTTTGATACGGTCTTCCGGGACCAGATCACCCTTTGCGTTTTGCCGGTACCCGGCAGGGATAGTGTTAGTTGTCATAGCCATTCTCCTTCTTAGTTCAATTCCCAACGGATGGTGCTGCCATTAAACTGGCAGGCCCCAAAGCGGCGGCGATTACCATCCATACACTCAACGATCTCTACAGATGCGCTGATAAAGTCAGTGCTTGGGTTATCAATGGTGATAACCCGTTCTGTGGTTTTCAGTACCCGCATACCGCGCAGGCGCAGCGCAGCAACGATGTCAAAAATGGGGCGTGTTCTTCTCATGACTGTTCTCCTAACTGTTCTTCACGTTCTGCTTTAACGATTGGTGCGCACTTAGGGCAGTAATCAAACCCGTTCTCATCAATCAGCCATCCAGCATCTCCCAGCGCGTAATATTCAATTTCGGAAGATGATGGATCTTGGCTATTGAGTTCTTTTTCCCTTCCGCAGTTGAACCCATCGCATTTAACTTTTGCCTCGAATGACATACCTACCTCACTCATTCCCTTCCAAATCTTTAAACGCTGCACGGATCAACTCCTCGTTAAGCGCAGTTCCTTTGCCGTTGGCGATGGTGGCTGCCATGCGTAGTGTCTGATTCAACAGGCGTAGCGCTCCTGGACGATCAGCAATCTGTTGCAACAGCTTGATGGTGTTGGTGTCGTTGATAGCCCAGGCAGCAGCGATGGCACTAACGTCGTTCTGCTTAGCCTTGTGAATGCCCACCTTCTTAGCGATACGCGAAAACAGGCGAGCAAAGTCCTCGGTACGACGACCACCAGTGAGTTGCGTATAAACCCGGTTGTTGCCTACTAGCACTAGGCCAATTCCGGTTTGTTCCTGCAGGATGCGCAGTTCTTCCATTGCGGGGTAATCCAAGTGATCGGCTTCATCTACAATCACTAGCCCACTGGTACCCATTAAGCGGCGTTTGACTTGGCGAGATAACGGACCTTTGCGGCGGGGGGCATCGAGCCCCAGTTCCAATGACAGCTCATACAGACATTCGGCAATCCCTGAGCAGCTGGGTGACGCGGTGATCATCCAGCAGTTGTTATTGCTCTGAGCGTATTCGCGGCAGGTGGTGGTTTTACCCACGCCGCTGGCGCCGAAAATGACGCTGATAACCTCGGCAGCATGGGCATAGGCCAGTGCTGTCAGGATCTGCTTTGCGGTCTGGGTTTGGACAAAGCCAGGGGCAACTATCGACTGGCGCTTGGCATTGCGCATAGCCAACCATTGACCTAACTTTTCGGTGACCGATTCCAGATTGCCGTTATCATACCGGCGGTTCAGATACTGGCTGATCACCGAGGCTGACAGGCTGACCTCACGTGCCAGTTTTGACTGGGTGATTTCGCCGCTTTCAATCAGTGTCTGGCACTGATTGATTACGTGATCCATTTCGGTGTTACGCTCCATTGTGACGACATTTGACATGGGTGGTTCTCCCTATAGTTGACGGCGTTGTTTTTCTGCGAGCAGCTCCGCTACTCCTGCAGCAAAATCGGTTTCAATATCCAGCGCTGGCGCAGCTTCGGTGGTGGCCATGACTTTGCGCACGGTATTGCCATGGCGCAGGTGCACCATTTCAGAAGCTGCAGGGGCTGGAGTAGTTGGGGTATCGGGTGAGATTTGGCGCATAAGTTCAGCAGCCTCGATGGCATCCATCTGTAGCTGTTTTTTTGCGGCAATTTTTTGGGCTTTGACTTTTCCCTTACGATGGCGGTCGTGTTCACGTGCAGCATCGGTATCGCCGAAACCTGCACCACTGATGCATTCTGCCTCGCCGATCAATAAACCCTGCAGCTCATAACAGACGACACTGGTATGCAGGTTGTCTGGGTCAAAACGCACCACCACTTTTTTGCCGATATATTGGAATAACGCATCACAGTGGTAGAGATTTGTTCGACCTCTGATGCTGCCACTGGCCTCAGTGGACACGCATCCATTGCGATCTACGCGTACAGCCTCGGAACTCAACATCAGCATGCGGATCTGTTCTGCGTTAGGCTTACGGACTACAGCATTGGCATAGCTATTGTTAAAAGCTTCATCGAAGCTCAACACCCCACGACATACCTCGGTTTGGCGCTTCTCTCGTTGGTTGTATTGCCGTATACCATCAGCTAATACCTCCATAAACTTCTCAACAGGAATAGCCCTGCTGCCGTAGTTTTCAGGTTTAGCCATTGGATTTGGGCCAGTGTAGGCACCAGTAAACGCTGGGTGTTTATCGACAAATTCGTTTAAACCACCCACACCAAAGGCGCGTTCTATCGGCTTTGCCTGACCGTGGCCTTTACCAAATTGCACTGATGACCAATGCAGTTTGATGCCCATCATGGGTATCAAACCCAGCGGATCATCGGGCTTTACCTTGAAGCGGTAGCGGTTAGGTACACCGCCAGTCAGCCACTTGTTGGCTGCTGCTCGGGTGTTATCGATGGTAATGTCGCGGGGGATGCCATATTCACGAACTACATCCATCAGGCTGAGGCGAATAGTGTCGGTATTTTCACTAATACCTGTGCGCCAGCCGATGATTTTTCTACTGCGGATGTCCTGCCAAAACCACGTTTTAGGACGCACAATATCGCCGTTGTACCAGCGCACAAATACGTTATGTAGGTACCCGTCACCGTTGATCCATTGCATAGCCTCAATATCCTCAACGGTACGGGTTTGCGATGGATAAAGTTTCATCAAAGCATGCTCGCCTTGACGCAGCAGCACTTGTTGTTCGTGTGGAATTTCGGCTTTAAAACGGCGCTCAAGACTTTTAACTGAGGGTACAGACCAACCCTTTGCTTTTGCAGCATCTTTAAGACGGTAATAACATGCCTTAAATGAAGGTTGATCCAGTCGAAGGTAGTCCGCCTTGAAGCATTCCCAAGCCTGTTCATCAATCTCTGCGCGGCGGCTTTCTGCTGCGTTCATTGCAAGAATTTTGTTTTTGGTCAGCAGTTGTGGCAACCAGTCTGCTGGATCGTAGCCCTCAACTTTCAGAACATCCCGAATAAGGGTGGCTTTGGCTACATCAAATTCACGGCAAACATGAGCATAGGCATCCATCTTGCCGAATCCCGTTTCCACGAGTGCATGAAAGGCGCGAACATAGGTAACTTTGCGCTGTGCTTTGGCCTGAGCATTGTTACCTGCGCGTTCCCAAAGCGCCCATAACGCATCGCGGTCATAACGTGGTTGTGCGGGTTTAGGAAGGTTAAGCAACTTGCCGTCGAACTCAAGCTTGCCCTGGCGAACTAATAGGGCTGCGCGAGCTGCAGGGGGTAAGCTGTTGATGTGATATTCACGACCTCCACCACGACCATCGCGCTTGCGGTAAGTCCAGTTTTCTTTAGTAGCACGAAGAGCTGTACCTTGTGGTGTTGTTGGGCAATCAGGTAAACCAGCAATTTCAGTTGTTGTGTAGTATTCCTTTACATCAATCATTATCGCCTCCGAACAACTCCAGTTCAGGCGTTCCTGATTTTGCTACGTTCTGACGATGCCAGGCTAAACCCCCCATAACATTGCTAAGCGCACCAATGGTTTCGTCAGCCTCAGCATTGCCTGCATAAAATTTAATGAGTAAACCTATTGCCTCAGCGAACCCTGATTGCAGCTCGTTGATCTCTTTATGATCAGCAGCTTTCCCGGCAGGAATATCAATCACCAACATCCCCGCTGATGACGCGATATAGCGTGTCATCAAATCGATGCCACAGGCGTGTTCAAATGAGCGGATTAACACCGCAGGCATGCGACCATTTTCAAGCCATTTGTAAATGGTCCACTTATTTGGCAGCCCCATAAGATCTGCTACGCGGTCAACTGACAAATTTTTACGTTCTTTTGCATGCTCAAGGCAAAGCTCCATAGCATGTCGTAAAGAGTTTGCGGTGACCTTTTTCCAGTTTATTCTTGTCATTGGATCAGCCCCTATCTTGGCCTTTCCAAATAAAAGCGGATCGTGCCCCTGTGCGGATAGCGATCGCATGTCTACTATTTGGATCAGTCAGATTGATGGAGATTTGAGATGAAGGATTCATGCAACAGCCTGCTGCAGTGCATCGCCATTAGTAGATGTGCTAAACTCTTCCGCGTAACGGCTAGGCCAAATTTCAGCAGGATCAACACCAATAGCATCGGCGATGATTTGCTCGCCTTTTGGCCATTTTCTATCTAATGCATTTTGGAGCGTGTTAGATGCCAGTCCGTTAGATTTTGATAAGTTAGTGAGTGACCCGCAGGCTTTTCTGACTTCGGCAAGAATGTCTTGTCTGTGCCAGTCACTCTTTATGCGTGAGTGGTTCTTGCGCATTTTTTTGGCCTCGTTTATTAGTCGTTCATTTGAAATGAGAGAGTAAAATACACGACTAATATCCATCTTTTTGAAATGATGGTCAACTCAAAAAAATGCTTTCAAGTTGTAATTTTAATGCGATCCACTCATTTAAAATTTAATTATAAGTATTTTCAAGAAGTTACATTTAACTAAACAAAATGGATATAAACTTGAATGAGTGTTTCAACTTTGAAAGAACAAGTTGAAAGTTTCCGAATCCGCTTAAATGAGTTGATTGGAGACCAAAGCTATCGAGCATTTGCTAACAAATGTTCCTTATCCGAAACAGCAATAAGGAAATATTCGGTTGGCGAATCGACTCCTAATCTAGAAAGACTTTATGCAATTGCTGAGGCTTCTGGTGTTTCACTTAGATGGTTAACTACCGGTGAAGGACCTATGTACCAAGATGGTACTGGCTATTTTGGCGAAATAGATATTCCTCCAAATACTTATCGTTATAGAAAAGAAGAGTCAAGTACTGTTAAAGAAGATTTCCACCAAGATGGAAATTTTAAACATGAATATGCACTAATACCTGTTTACCAAGTTTCTGTCTCTGCGGGGAATGGTAGTTTTGTTGGTGAAGAACATTCAGATAAACACCTGGCGTTTCGCCGTAGATGGCTGACGATGCGCGGCTTTGATGAGCAGGATCTGGCAGTGGTTATGGCTAATGGTGACAGCATGGAGCCAACCATACCGAATAAAAGCACGCTGGTGGTTCATACCGGACGCAAGCAGCCAACAGATGGCAACATCTATGTAATTAGGAATGGCGACCAGGTGTGGGTAAAACGCATTCAGGTTAAGCCTGGTGCGTGGCTACTACTGAGTGAAAACAAACTGTATCCGCCTATTGAAATACCAATGACGGAACAGAATCAGTTTGAGATTGTGGGGCAGGTCGTTCACATATCGAAAGATATCGGGGACTAAAATTTAAAGACCATTTAAACGGTGGTTGATGAAAGTGCGCAGTTATCAAAACAAGAGGCGCAAACCTCAATGGCTGCGCCTCATTTCTCAAATCTTATTTTTTTGCTGTTGCCTGTTTTTCAACTTAACCAGGCTAAGGTAATATCACCTACAACCCTTGATATATTGGCGTTTTCCCAGAATCCGATCTCGTTAATTTCAAGCTTTTTTCGGTTGTTCCCGGTTTCTTTATTCATTTATCAACATTTTAGACCCTATACAGCGGATCAAGTGTATGTTGCAGTCTGAGCATGTCACCAAACAACAAATAGCATTTTTGCGAAAACTTTATCTGGCTCATCTTATCGATGATCAGCAGCACAACCTGTTGTCATTGCAGAAACAAACCGGGATGCCTCGACGCACGCTGCAGGACGCTATTGCCGCATTTGGTGATATTGGTATTGCGGTGGAATTTGTACAGGATGGCGGGCGCAACAACGCCGGCCACTATCACATCAAAACCTGGGGACCGGTTAACAGCGCCTGGGTGGGGACTCATTTAGTTCAGATCGAGTCGATATTACAGTTGCCTAAAGCTTAAAACAGCCAACTGGCAGCGAAAATCAGCCAACTTAATAACAGTAATGCCCAAGGTAGCCACACGCGGACAGTGGACGGAGCTATTTCGGTAACTTCCGCGATGTCGTCATCGGCTAGTGCTGTTTTATTGGCGCGCAGTTTTTTGGCTAATCTGTCGCGTTCTCTGGCCTTGGCTTTTTGCTGCTTTTTATATTCAGCGATCCCTTTTTCTATGCCTTGAGCAATCAGCTTGGTCTGTTCTTTAGTTTGACCAGGCTTCTGCGTCGCGCGCGCAATCTGCAGTGCTTGTTCCTGCGTTTCAACCGAAATAGGCATTTTAGTGGGCATAACCACTCCATAAGTTTGGCGTTGCTCGTCATTATACTGCCATTCTGCCGTCTTGCTGGACGCCAGCGCAAATTACCGCGACAATCATCTCAGGATTTATCAGCGGGATGAGTAGTTTGTCCGACCAACAATATTCTGGCAGCGATGATGCCACAGTCCTAAGCAATAGTGCGGCATCTGCCAAGGTGCTGCCGTGGATTTTTAGTTTCCTTAAGCCTTATCGTTGGCGTGTCATCGCGGCCTTGGTATGTTTGCTTATCGGCTCGTTAGCCTGGCTGTCATTAGGGCAGGGGGTGCGGCTGATGGTGGATCAGGGCTTTGCTGCCGGAAATCCACAACGACTCAACCAAATTATTCTGTTTATTTTGGCGATTACCGCTGTAAGCGCCTCCGCAGTCTTTTGCCGTTTTTATCTGATGACCTGGCTCGGCGAAAAAGTCAGCAATGATATCCGTCGTTTAGTCTATCAACAGCTGTTGTCACAAAGCCGCGATTTCTTTGCCAGATTGCGCACCGGTGAGGTGATTTCTCGCTTTACCGCCGACACCACCTTATTGCAGACCGTTGTCGGCTCCAGTTTGTCGATGGCATTGCGTTCATCTGTCACTGTGATTGGGGGGCTGGTAATGATGGGCGTGACCAGTTGGAAGCTGACCGCCTTGGTATTGCTGGCCGTGCCGTTGGTATTAGTGCCGGTTGGTGTGCTCGGACGAAAAGTTAGGCGGCTGGCTCGTAGCAGTCAGGACAAGGTTGCGGATTTAGGTGCCTTTGTGGATGAAACCTTGCACGAGATCCATACCGTGCAATCGTATGGGCATGAACCCAGCGATAAAGTGCGTTTTGACCAGCATTTGGCTGAAGTGTTAAAAGCGGCCAGTGGCCGGATTTATTATCGGGCACTGCTGATCTCTGGCGTGATGTTACTGAGTATCGCTGCCATTGTCTTTGTTACCTGGGTGGGGGCGCATGATGTCATGCAGGGACGGATTTCTGCCGGACAACTCTCTGCTTTCATGTTTTACGCTGTGATGGTGGCAGGCGCGGTGGCGACTATCAGTGAGGTTGTGGGCGATATCCAACGTGCCGTCGGGGCGACGGAGCGGTTGTTAGAGCTGGCTAATACTCCGGTCACGATTGAGGAGCCGCTCAGTCCGCTACCCTTACCACAACCACTTAGCGGGGAATTGGCCGCTCACGATCTGCAATTTGCATATCAGGCGGGAGATCCAGTGTTGAAGCAACTGAATTTTACGGTGAAACCGGGAGAGCGCGTCGCCTTAGTGGGCCCAAGTGGTGCCGGTAAAACCACCCTGTTTCAGTTGCTGCAACGTTTTTACCTGCCCACATCGGGGTTTATAACCCTGGACGGTGTGGATATTTCAAAAGTCTCGCTAACACAGTTGCGTGCCCAGTTTGCGCTGGTTCCTCAGGAGTCGGTGATCTTTGCGGACAGCGTGCTGGAAAATGTGCGTTATGGACGTCCACAAGCCAGTGAGGCTGAAGTCATTGCCGCATGCGAAGCCGCCCATGCTGATGAATTTATCCGTGAATTTGCCGATGGCTACCACACATATCTGGGAGAGCGCGGAATGCGCTTGTCTGGCGGTCAGAAACAACGGATCTCTATTGCCCGTGCAATCCTGGCAGATCGGCCTTTGTTGTTGCTGGATGAAGCCACCAGTGCCTTGGATGCGGTCAGTGAAGTGATGGTGAAAAAGGCCTTAGACCGACTGATGGCCGGGCGCACCACCTTAGTGATTGCGCATCGGTTAGCGACGGTATTAAACGCGGATCGCATTTTGGTGTTTGAGAAAGGGCAGCTAGTTGCCAGTGGGACTCACCCGCAACTGTTGGAACAAAGCCCGTTATATCGAGAATTTGCCACTCTGCAATTGCTGGCCCCCGAGGCCGTTGGTACTCCCTCGATACTGCAGTAATGGCGGTTGGCCAAGTCATCGGGTGAGTTATTTTGCTGTTTGCGTATAGACTGTGCGGCAGTTTCCCGTTTAATCACACCAGCCAGCAATAGAGTATTGACGATAGATGTTTCTAACTAATTATTTTAAAAAAGAAAATAATAACATTGTAATCAGCCGTAAACAGGCTAGTGACTTTGCCAAGGATATTGCCGGCGACTTTAACCCCCTACATGATGAAGATGCCAAGCGTTTTTGCGTTCCTGGAGATCTGCTGTTTGCCTTAGTGCTGGATAAGTACGGGCTCAGTAGCAAGATGCAATTTCGTTTTGAAGGTATGGTTGGCGATGCAGTACCTCTGCATTTCCCCGATGCTTGTGGTGAGCAGGTGTGCATCGAAGACGAAAAGGGCAAAAGCTATCTGAAAGTAAGCCGCGAAGGTGAGCAGCGATACTGTGAAAAGCAGTTGGAAGCCTTTATTCGCAGTTATGTGGCGTTTTCCGGTCTCAATTTTATTCATGTGCTGGTGCCGCTAATGCAGGAATATCAGGTGATGATTAACCCGGAACGGCCGCTGGTTATTTATGAAACCATGAGTTTTGAATTAGACACCCTCGCATTTGAAGAGATGACACTGGAACTGGTCAACAAGCAGTTACAGGTCGATGGCAAGCGCGGTGACGTGTTGTTAGAGTTTGCATTGCTGAGCGGTGAGCAGCAGGTAGGTACTGGTCGTAAAACTATGGTGCTCAGTGGTTTACGCCCTTATGAACAGAATGGTCTTAACGGCATGATCACTGAATACCAACGTCGCAGCGAAGCGCGGTTGTAATTACGCGTTATTCAGCGACTGTCGATACGCTTTGATCTTGGGTCGCAGTATTTCTGCGCGTTTTAAGCTGTCGTCACGCCATACCTGCTGGCGATCGTAATATTCGGCAAAAGTTGGCACTGATTCCGGCAATAGTACCCAGGGCTGCTTAGTTGAAGTAAAAATGTGTACATCCGGTGGCAACATTTGTGGGTTATCTAAGGTGCCAACGCGCACGAATGTTGTCAGTGGACCACTACCCGCATAGTGGCTCCACAGCGCGACTTGGCACTTTGGGCAGCGGGCAATCTGCTGTCCCTGACCGCTGGCGGACGGGGTGGCAACAATCATTGGCTCACCACTCAATAACTCCACCTGATCAGATTCAATCATGGCATTGAGTGCAAAAGCGGAACCCGTTTCACGCTGGCACCAAGTGCAGTGGCAGCAATGGACTACTAAAGGCTGACAATGCAGTTGATAGCGGATAAAGCCACAGTCACAACCACCGGCCATAGGATATTGTGTTGGCATGGCGCGTCCTTTTTCTCACTTTGATAGACAAGATCTAGCATCCAACTTACTCATTTGCCGACGGCAAATACAAGCCTGACTTTGGTCCAACACCGTGCATTTCTCTGCCAATGAGTTTTGTTGCCATTTTCGATAAACCGAAAACGCAGCGGTCAGGCACTAAGGTAATGTGTATTCGTTCATTTAACCAACGGCAGTGCACTAACCAATCGTTTCAAAAGCTAAATGATCACTAAAAAATTGGCGGATTAGCTGTAGATATTAAGTAGATTTTGCCATTTACAGTTTAAATGAATAATGGCTTATTGCTATTTTGAACGCGCTGCCATAGGGTTGGCTATCTGAGATCAATGCCAGGAATAAGGAATGTATTATAAAAAACGCCTGTTAAAGGCTTCGCTGTTGGCTTTGTCCACTATTTCGCCCTTCGTTACTACGTACTCTCTTGCTGCCTCATTACCACCTGTTGAAGCCAAAAATGGCATGGTGGTGTCTTCTCAGCGTTTTGCTTCAGAAGCTGGGGTAGAAATTCTTAAAATGGGCGGTAATGCCGTAGATGCCGCTGTCGCAGTGGGCTATGCCCAGGCGGTGGTCAACTCTTGCTGCGGTAACATCGGTGGCGGTGGTTTTATGACACTGCATCTTGCTGATGGCTCGGATCACTTTATTGATTTTCGTGAAATGGCGCCGGCAGCTGCTAGTGCCAAGATGTACCAGGATAAAGACGGCAATCTTATTCCACATGCCAGCACATTAGGTTGGGGCGCAGTAGGCGTCCCCGGTACGGTGCGCGGTATGGAATTGGCGCTGACCAAATATGGCTCAGGCAAACTGACTCGCGCACAAATTATGGCGCCGGCGATCAAATTGGCGCGTGAAGGTTTCGTCCTGACTCGCGGTGATACGGATGTGATCGACTCCAGCTTAAGCAAGATGCGTGGTGACAAACAGGCCGCCAAAATCTTTTTGCATGCAGATGGTACGCCGTTAGAACCGGGCGATCGTCTCGTGCAGTCTGCATTGGCAGACACGCTGGAAAAAATTGCGAAAAATGGCCCGGATGCCTTCTATAAAGGCGATATTCCTAAAGCAATCGAGAAAGCCTCAAAAGCCAATGGGGGTTATTTAACAGCCAAAGATTTTGCCAACTATGTGGCTAAGGAACGTACACCCGTCAGATGTTCTTATCGTGGCTATGACTTTATATCAGCCCCACCGCCAAGCTCAGGTGGCACCACCATGTGTCAAATTCTGAATATTCTGGAAGGCTACGATCTGAAATCCATGGGCTATGGTTCTGCAGACGCTATTCACTTCACTGCTGAAGCGATGCGTCATGCGTTTGTGGACCGTAACAGTCTGCTTGGCGATCCAGATTTTGTGAAAGTCCCGATGAAGAAATTGCTGAGCAAGGAATATGCCGCTGAGATCCGTAAAACTATCGATCCAGTAAAAGCCACCCCATCCAGTGAATTAGCGGCAGGAGTGCCTCCTCATGAAAAGCCGCAGACCACACACTACTCGGTGCTGGATAAGGCCGGTAATGCAGTGTCGACCACTTACACTATCAATGGTCGCTTTGGTGCCGGTGTGATGGCTCCGGGTTATGGTTTTTGGCTGAATGATGAGATGGATGATTTCACCTCGAAAGTCGGTGAGAAAAACATGTTCGGTCTGGTACAGGGTAAGGCTAACGCCATCGCTCCGGGCAAACGGCCTCTGTCCTCTATGTCGCCTACCATTGTCACCAAAGATGGAAAAACCTTTATGGTGGTTGGTTCTCCAGGCGGTTCATTGATCATCACCATCACCCTGAACACCGTGATGAACGTGATCGATTATGGGATGAACTTACAGGAAGCTGTGAATGCGCCACGTATTCATCAGCAGTGGTTGCCTGATGTTGTGCTCTATGAAAAGCGTGGTATTTCACCTGATACGCTGAAAATCCTCAAAGAACGTGGCTACAACATGGTTGAAAAAGGCCAGTGGGGGGCTGCGGAAGCAATTATGATCGGTTTACCCAGCGTGGTCAGCGGTGATGAACACTCTAACGTCAGCGATGCTTCTGTCTCCGGTAAAATCCGTGAAGGCTATATCTACGGCGCTAACGATGCACGTCGGCCACAAGGTGCTGCTGTCGGCTACTAACCGCAGCAATTTTGGCATTGAAGCCCGGGCATGATGACCCGGGCTTTTTTTATTTAACCGGCGCGCCTTTACCTTAGAAATCACAACAAATTTTTTCTTGGCTGAACTGACGGCGATTGTATTGGTCGTAGATAACATGGACCTAAAACAATCTTCATTGGTTTGTGAATGCAGTGAAATAGGTCCGAATGAGATAGCGATAGATGCGGCGATATTGGGTCGTGCCGTGAGTAAGTTGTTGCTTACCCCTTAAGCCAGTGCGTGAGCGTCTTGTGGTGACAGAGTGTCCGCAGCAACCGTCTGCATCAAACCTAAACGTGGTCACCACCAAATACGGTACGGTAACTGGTGCTTCACCTCCCTATTCTGCATCAGTTCCCATAAAGGAAGAGTTATGCATAAATCACTTAGACTAGCGGTAGCCATCGCGCTGGCGTTTGGCTCCGTTACCTTTCCAACGCTGGCCGCAGTTCAACCACAGGCTCAACAGCAACATCAGGAAATCACCCGCACCACGTTAAAAAATGGCCTGCAAGTGGTGATTGTTCAGGATAAATTGGCACCGGTAGTCACCACGCAGGTGAATTACCTGGTCGGTAGCAATGAAGTGCCAGATGGCTTTCCGGGTACCGCTCATGCGGTGGAGCATATGATGTTCCGGGGGAGTCCGGGGCTGAACAAAGATCAGATTTCCGCATTGGCAGCCAATATGGGAGGCCATTTCAATGCCGAAACGCGTGAGGATTTGACCCGCTACTTTTTCACGGTGCCCAAGCAGGATTTGGATGTCGCGTTGCGTATTCATGCCATCCGGATGAAGAGTGTGGATATGAGCCCCGCGGAATGGAGCGATGAGCGCGGTGCCATTGAGCAGGAAGTCTCCCGCGATATGTCCAGTCCGATATTTAAGGCGATGACCGATATTCGTCAGTCGTTGTTCGCTGGTACCCCTTATGTGCATTCCCCCTTAGGAACGCGGCTATCTTTTGATAAAACCACTGCCGCCGCGCTCAAGCAGTTTCGTGATACCTGGTATGTGCCCAACAATGCCGTGTTGGTGATCGCCGGTGATGTTGACCCGCAGCAAGTCTTGCCAGAAGTGCAACAGTTGTTTGGTGATATTCCGGCAGGGGCATTACCACCGAAAGCAGCATTCCATTTTCAGCCGGTAACAGCGAAACAGATTAGTCTGGATACCGACACGCCTTATGGGTATGAGATCCGGGCGTTTCGTATGCCTGGATTAACCTCCAGTGAATATGCTACTGCGCTGGTGTTGAGTCAGGCGTTGGGTTCTCAACGTGCCGCTCTGTATGGCATGGGAATGGATGGTAGTGCGCTGGCAGGAGGCTTCGACACCGAGTTCCTGCCTCATGCCGGGATTGGCTACGCCATCGGGATTTTCCCGAAGGGAGCCGACGCCATCAAACTGGGGCATCGTATCGACAGTATTCTGCATATCGCCGCTACGAAGGGGATTGACCCTGCATTAGTCAAAGCGGCAAAACAAAATGCCATCGCCAGTCTGGAATTTGCCAAAAACTCGGTCGATGGCCTGGCAAACGCCTGGTCTGATGCGCTGGTTGAACAAGGATTGACATCTCCGGATGCTATTCGTGATGCCATTGCGGCAGTCACACCCGCGGCAGTCAATGCGTTAGCCGCACGGACCTTTAAGACGGAGTCGATGATCAGCACTACCTTAACGCCGCAGAGTTCCGGTAAGCCAGTTGCCAGCAAGGGTTTTGGGGGGGCGGAAAACTTCAGTAGTGCACCCGATAAACCGGTGGTGTTGCCCGATTGGGCACAGCAAGCGTTCGCCAAGCTGTCGGTGCCAAGCTCCGATTTGCATCCTGATGATTTCACCTTGCCTAACGGTTTACGGGTGATAGTTCAGCCGGAAACCGTCAGCGATACAGTGTTAGTGACTGGTGAAGTGAAAACCAATGAGGATATGCAGGCTAAAGCAGGACAGGAAGGGATCAGCGATATTCTCGACGGTTTATTCCGCTTTGGTACACAAGATCTCAATCGCCTGCAGTATCAGCAGGCGCTGGATAATATTTCGGCTGAGGCGGTGGCGGGCAGCAGCTTTTCGCTGTCGGTTCCTGCGGCAAATTTCACCCAAGGTATGCAATTGCTGGCAGATAACGAACTACATCCGGCGTTGCCACAGCAGGCATTTAAGATTGTGCAGCAGCAACAAGCCTCCAGTACTGCCGGGGAGTTGCAGTCGCCCGATTATCTGAATCGTCAACATCTGTTGCAGGCGCTTTATCCTAAGACCGACCCGAGTTTGCGACATCCAACACCGAACTCCTTGATGCAGCTGACTTATCAGGATGTAACTCAGTATTATCAGCAGACTTTCCGTCCGGATATGACCACACTGGTAGTCGTCGGTAATGTGAACCCGGCACAGGTAAAACAGGTCGTCAGTCAGTATTTTGGAAGCTGGCATAGCACCGGCGCTAAACCAAATGTTGATTATCCCGCGGTTCCGAACAATCAGGCGGCGCAGTTTAATACGCCGGATAAGTCAGCCGTGCAGGACAGTGTTGCATTGGTGCAGACCGTGCCCGTCACCGAGAATGACCCGGCGCGCTTTGCGCTGAATCTGGGGAACGAAGTGCTCGGCGGTGGTTTTTATGCCTCGCGTTATGTGAAAGATCTGCGTGAAAAAAATGGCTTGGTTTATACCGTCGCTTCCGGTTTTTCGCTGGATAAACATCGTGGTACCTATCGGGTTTATTATGGCTGTGATCCTGACAAAGTGATGAAAGCTAAGGCACTGGTGGTGAAAAATCTGCAACAGATGCAGCAAGCGCCAGTGACTGAACCCGAACTGAAGCAAGCGAAAGGCATTATGCTGCGACAGATCCCTTTGGGTGAATCCAGCTTCGATGGGATTGCTGAGCAATTGTTGCAGTTGTCGATAGAAGGTAAACCACTGGATGCCATGTCCAAAGCCGCTGCAGCCTATTTCCGTTTGACAGCAGAAGACGTCCGCAAGGCCTATGCACAATTCCTCCGCCCGGATGACTTTGTTATTGCGGTTAAAGGCCCTGCGCCGCAGGCATAAGGCGCATAATATGGTCTCTAAAGCGCCTTTTTGTACAAAGGCGCTTTATCTCTCTGCCATCTCGCCGCAAAATCAAGACTATAACGCTGACAGGTTGTGACTTAGGGGTTTACAACCGCAGTATGTAAATGAAACTACGCGTTGGTGAACGAGATGACTCAGGGATTCAGCCAGGCCGATCTGCAAAAAGCGCTGCGGCAACAACAGAATGAAATTAATGATTTCACTATTTATACCGTGTTGGCCGCATTGCAACAGGAAGATAAGAACAAGAAAATCTTTGAAAAAATTGCCCGAGAAGAACAGCAGCATTACCAGTTTTGGGTGGGCATTACACAACGGGAATTAGCGCCCCAGAACTGGCTGGTGATGTGGTATGTCTTTCTGGTGAAACTGCTCGGCACCTCTTTTGCGCTGAAAAGTCTGGAGAAAAAAGAGCTTGGAGCTGAGCAGTTTTATAAAGAGTTATTCGATACCTATCCGCAAGCAAAGACGATTTATCATCAAGAGGTCAGCCATGAACTGGAGCTGATCGATATGCTCCATGACAAAAAGCTGCTGTATACCGGTGCCATCGTCTTGGGGATGAATGATGCCCTGGTGGAACTGACCGGAACGCTCAGTGGTATTGCGCTGGCATTTGATAAAACGCTGGTGGTGGGTGCAACCGGCTTGATCATGGGGATTGCCGCCTCGCTGTCGATGGCAGGCTCGGCTTATCTGGAGTCGAAAGAAAATCCCAATCCGGATATCAGCGCATTGTCGTATTCAGCCTATACCGGAGTGTCCTATATCATCACCACGGCGATACTGGTGCTGCCATTTTTTGTGTTGCAATCGATGCTAGCGGCATTGTCGCTGATGTTTGCGTTAGCACTGATTGCGATTGTGCTGTACACCTTTTACATCTCTGTTGCCAAAGATCTGAGTTTTAAAAGCCGCGTGATAGAGATGTCATCGATCACCTTCGGGGTAGCAATTATCTCGTTCTTTATTGGTTATGCGGTGAAGTATTTTCTCGGCGTTGATGTATAAACATACCGATTGATTGGATCACAATTAAGTAATGCAGGCAATTTATCAAAGCATGTGGCAACAGGCCACCGCCGCCATTGGCAGCGGCAACTATCAGACTGACGCCCTCATCAATAATCCCGCCGATGACAGGCGCGGGATTACGGCGCTGTCGTATCTGCAGTCGAGTGTGCCGCTGTTGCAACAGATTAATCAGTTCTTACAAGGCATTAGCGAATTGGAGCCGCGGCAATACCGGCAGCCAGTTCCGGATATGCATTTGACGATGTTGTCGATTATCTCCTGCATTGCTGGATTGCAACTGCGGGATCTTAACGTTGCTGCCTACTGTGAGGTATTTCAGCAGGCTCTGGCAGAGGTAGAGCGTTTCGAGGTGGTATTTCGCGGAATTACCGCATCACCAAGCTGCATTTTGTTGCAAGGCTTTGTGGCTGATACCGACCAGTTATCGCAACTTCGACAACGCTTGCGTCAAGCCTACCGTGACTCCGGTTTGCCTTGTAGTATCGACAGTCGCTACAAAATCGCCACCGCTCATGCCACTTTAGTGCGTTTTAACGCGCCATTGCAGCAACCTCAGCGACTATTGGATTATCTGACGCAATATCGTGACTATGCTTTTGGTTGTCATGCGGTGACGCAACTGTCACTGGTATTCAATAACTGGTACCAACAGCAACAACAGACAACACTGCTGGATACGGCCTTGTTGCGCTGAGGACTACCCGTCATTGGTTATTGATGTATCAGGTATTGCCCCGATAACTCGGGACAACACCTTGTTCGCTGGCGATCAGTCTCGGGCGGGATTGTGATTGCTGCGGCGGGGATTATTGCCACTGCGATTACCTGATGGCCGCCGTTGTTCGCCGGGTTTTCCAGGCTTGGGCGCATTGGGACGCGGTTGCCCATCATTGGCCGGTTTATGGCGGGGTGGTTTGGCCTTTGCCGGACGTTCAGCAGTGGCTTCGCCTGCTTGGGCTTCTCTTGGCTGTTTGGGCTTTTTCGGTTTTTTGGGCATTTTCGGGCCATTAGCGCGCAAACGGGTTTCCTGTAGCGGTTTGTTAGGCGCAAATTCCGCAACTGTTTCGCGGGGAATATGCTGTCCAATCAGGTTTTCGATATCAGCCAATTGTTTCAATTCTTCATCACAGACCAGTGATACGGCATGCCCAGAGGCTCCGGCGCGGCCGGTACGACCAATACGGTGTACATAGTCTTCGGCCACGTTAGGCAGATCAAAATTCACCACTTGTGGCAGTAGGTCGATATCCAGGCCGCGTGCCGCAATATCGGTAGCGACCAGCACTTTTACTGCACCATTTTTAAAATCGGCCAACGCGCGAGTACGAGCGCCCTGACTTTTATTGCCGTGAATCGCCGCAGCGCTGATCTGTGCCGCCTCCAACTGTTTAGCCAGACGATTAGCACCGTGTTTGGTTCGAGAAAATACCAGTACTTGTGACCACTGCTGCTGTTGGATCAGCTGGATTAGCAGCGCCGTTTTTTTCGACTTATCAACTGGATATAAGGTTTGGGTGACTTGCTCGGCAGTACTGTTAGGCGGTGTTACCGAGATCTCGGTTGGATTGGTTACCAGCCCCTTGGCCAGTGCCCGGATATCATCGGAGAAAGTGGCGCTGAACAGCAGGTTTTGCCGTTTCACAGGCAGTAACGCCAGGATTTTTTTGATGTCGTGAATAAAGCCCATGTCCAGCATGCGGTCGGCTTCATCCAGCACCAGAATTTCCAGACGGTCAAATTTGACGGCGTTTTGCTGATACAGATCCAGCAAGCGTCCCGGGGTTGCCACCAGAATATCCACGCCGCGGCGCAGTGCCAGCATCTGTGGATTAATGGAAACTCCGCCAAACACCACCGCACTGCGCAGACTAAGGTTTTTACCGTAATCGCGGACATTGTCAGCGATCTGTGCCGCCAGTTCCCGGGTAGGTGTCAGGATCAGTGTACGGATTTGATTGGCTTTAGGTCGCACGCCACCACTCAACAGTTGCAAAATGGGCAAAGTAAACGCTGCCGTTTTGCCAGTACCGGTCTGCGCGGCAGCCATGACATCATTGCCTTGCAGCACGGCGGGAATCGCCTGTTGTTGAATCGGGGTCGGGTCGTTGTAACCCTGTTCGATAACCGCATTTAGAATCGGGGTAGATAAGCCAAGAGAGGCAAAACTCATGCAATAGTCTCAATTAGGTGGCATGTAAGCCGGAAGCTGGAGCCATTTCAGGCGGGCGGCAAGTGTACAGCAAAAGCGCTGGTAGTACCATGAGCAGCGCATAATTCATCCGCGGCTGTCAGCTTGCTGAACCAGATCACAGTTCAGGCTGCCAATACCCGGAAATTTGCAGTATCTTGATGCTGTTGCAACCAAAGGATAAGGGCAATGACAGCAATTGATTTTATCGGCACTCAGGCACAGGCTCGGCGGGATAACGCTATCGGGCTGATCCGTAATGTGCAGCAGATGTCCGCGATTGCCACGCCCAGACTCAATCACGGTCTGCTGAATTTAGCGCAACATGGTCGTATTGCCTTTCATTTTCATCCCGATCGTCTCGATTATCGCGGTTGGCCGGTGATCGCCGGTTTGCTGTCTGATGGCGAGTATCGCAGCCAGTTTGAAACCCGCGTATCTAATGGCAAATTGTCACCGCAGCTTGGCGGTGCCCGTGATCACTGGGAAAACCAGCTTTTCGGTCACTGTTATGTCGGTGCCAAGTTGCGGCCAAAATATGGTGCACTGGATATCGGTTTACACCAGAGTGGTCCTTCAGCGCGCTTTGGCAGTTGTTATCTGCTGTCATCGCCGGAACTGCTGAGCCAATGTACCTTCTGCTACCTAGACTCCTGTCGCGAACCGCGAGCAAAGGGCACTCTTGCCTGTTTTGAAGATGTTTTCGCGGCGTTGTTCAATGAATCTTTTGAACGCGACGCGGCTTTGGGCGTTAATGCACTACGACCGCCCGCCTTGGTGGACTATTTGTGTGACGAGTTGCCCCGTGGTGTTGACGCCCGCTTTTTGCGGCCAATGAGCCGGGATCTGGATCATTACATTGAAGCGCAGTGTCACGGCGAATTATCGTTGGCGCAGGACATGGATGTGCTGGTGGCAGACCCCTCGTATAAAGACACCGCGATCGAGGTGTTAATGCAACGTCTGTGTGATCGCTATCAGTTGCGTCTTTGCTGGCATCAGGGCTTTGTGATGAAAGCGGTCGACGTGCCGGCAGATTTCCGAGGGGCCTCTATGCCGCAATTGGCTGCCAAAGTCGCCCGGGATGGCTTGTTGACGCCAGCAATTCTCGGTGAAGCAGAAGTCTCGGTGCGGCGTGAACCAGAACGTTGGCGTGGACTGGGTAACGAAGCGGAATTATTACAGCAGTTCAAACTGCTGTGGCACGTGCTGGTACGTTTTGGTGCTGTGGGCGCCTGATCCCTAAAATCCCTGACATCGCGGCAATCTCACCGTACAAAATTCCCCGTAAAAAGAGTGATGAGATGGTTTATTCTCATGGCAATGCCTGCGATACTGCCTAGCGAATTTAAACGCTTCGGTCAAGCTATCGCATGATGCTTTTGACACCGATTACGTGTTCCTCTCTTTCGCTGTAAATAGTTTGGATATTCATGGATAAATCCCTGGAAAAACAACTGGCCGGATGGCTAAGGCTACAAAAGGGGGCCTGTGGCCCTTATCTGAAACTTTCCATGACGCTCGGGGTTGCCAATGGCGTAGCGTTGGTGGTGCAGGCGTGGTTACTGGCCACTATGCTGCAGGGGCTGATCATCGATAATCTGCCGCGGCAGCAGTTCATTCCTTATTTTATTGGTTTCGCCGTACTGATTTTTGTGCGCGGGGCATTGGCCTGGGGAAGAGAGCGCGCAGGTTTTGCTGCCGGACGGCGTCTGCGCAGTACTCTGCGGGCCGCGGTACTGGACAAGTTGGGTCGTTTGGGGCCTGCCTGGGTTAACGGTAAACCAGCAGGTGCCTGGGCCAGTATTGTGCTGGAGCAGATTGAGGATCTACAGGATTTTTATGGCCGCTATCTGCCGCAGATGACGCTGGCCGGATTTATTCCGCTGATCATTCTTTGCTGTACCTTTCCGTTGAACTGGGCGGCAGGGTTGATCCTGCTGACCACTGCGCCGTTAATTCCACTGTTTATGATCTTGGTGGGGATGGGCGCTGCTGATGCTAACCGAAAAAATTTCAGTGCGTTGCAGCAGTTGAGTGGGCATTTTATGGATCGCCTCAAGGCGCTATCGACACTCAAGCTGTTTTACCGTGCGGCTGCCGAAGAAAAAGCGATTGCCAAGGCTTCCGAAGATTTCCGCGAGCGTACTATGACGGTGCTGCGACTGGCATTTCTGAGCTCTGCGGTACTGGAGTTTTTTGCAGCGGTGTCGATTGCCGTGGTAGCAGTGTACTTTGGTTTCTCTTATCTGGGTGAACTGAATTTCGGCCATTATGGCGTACCTATCAGTTTATTCAGCGGCATGTTCATACTGATTATGGCGCCGGAATTCTATCAACCACTGCGTGATCTCGGTACACACTACCATGCCAAGGCGCAGGCCATTGGCGCGGCAGAATCGCTGATGGCGCTGCTGGAAGCTCCCGAGCCACTCAATCAGGGACATGAAATGCTGACAGGTAGTCTGCTCAGCATCGAAGCGCGCGATCTGCAAGTGTTCAGCATGGATGGGAAACCGTTGGTTGGTCCGTTGAGCTTTTCAATGCGAGCAGGCGAAAAGCTGGCATTGGTGGGACCAAGTGGGGCGGGTAAAACCAGTTTGCTTAATGCGTTACTGGGATTTTTACCTTATCAGGGCAGCCTCAAGGTTAACGGCATTGAACTGCATCAGATAGCGCCCGCAAGTTGGCGCCAGCAGCTCGCCTGGCTGGGACAGAATCCCCAACTTTTTCAGGGCTCGGTTGCTGACAATGTGCGCTTAGGCCAACCCGAATTGGATGATGCCGCGCTCTGGACGCTGCTGGAGCGAGCCAAAGTCGCGGATTTTGTGCGGGCACAGCCAGCAGGCTTAGCGCACATCGTACAGGAATTCAGTGGTGGTTTATCTGTGGGGCAGGCGCAACGTATTGCATTAGCGCGTGCTTTAGCGCGCAATGCTGAGTTGTATCTGCTCGATGAACCCAGTGCCAGTCTCGATAGTCAGAATGAGCAATGGGTCTTGGATGCTCTGTGGCAGGCTATGCAGCAGCGCAGTTGTCTGATGGTGACGCATCGTCTCGATCAGCTGGATCGCATGGATCGAATCTTAGTGCTGGATCATGGAAAATTGGTACAGCAGGGCAATTTTGCTGAGCTGTCACAACAGCCAGGACTACTGGCAACCATGCTGGCACAACTACCGTTAGCCCTATCGCTGGATGACGTGGAAATCGCGGGAGGCGTACAGGCATGAAACTGTTACTACCATTTTTAATCCTGTTCCGTCGCCATTGGTTGATGATGACCTTAGGGCTGCTGCTGAGCGTGCTGACCCTGATTGCCGGTATTGGTTTGCTGTCACTTTCGGGGTGGTTTCTTTCCGCAACGGCGGTTGCCGGGCTGGCGGGTGTCGGCATGAACTATTTTACCCCGGCGGGTGGCGTACGTATGTTTTCGATTATGCGTACCGCTAGTCGTTACGGCGACCGGGTGCTGACGCATGAAGCCACCTTCCGTATTCTTACCGAACTGCGTTGCTGGGCCTGGAAATCGCTGCTACCGCTAAGTGAACGCAACCTGAGTGGTATGCGTCGCGGCGATCTCTTGAATCGGCTGGTAGCGGATATTGATACGCTGGATCATCTGTATCTGCGGTTAATGACTCCGCTCGCCAGTTATGTATTGATGCTGTTGTTACTGTTTGCGTTTGTCGGCTGGTTTGATTTGCACCTGGCATTTCTGCTGTGCGGTGGTTTGTTGCTGGCAGCCATCGTGTTGCCATCACTGTTTTATCAGCTAGGAAAAGCACCAGGACGACAGATCATTGAGCAGCGACGCCATTACCGGATCCGTTTACTGGAATGGTTGTCAGGCCAAGCCGAATTGACCCTCTTTGGGGCGGCGAACGATTATCGGCAAGCATTGGCGCGCGTGGAGCAACATTGGCTGAATAGCCAACAGCGCATGGCCACGATTACGGGTTTAAGTCAGGGGCTATTGATCCTGTTCCACGGCAGCCTGGTGTTGCTGATGTTATGGTACGCTGCCAGTGGCGTAGGCTCCGCGATACCGCCAGGACCATTGCTGGCGTTAGTGGTCTTTTGTGTCCTTTCCAGTTTTGAACTGATGATGCCTCTGGCCGGTGCATTTCAGCAATTGTCCGCCACCATGTTGGCTGCCCGGCGAGTGGCCGATATTACCGAGCAAACGCCAGATATCAACTTTCCGGCGGTGAGTCATGGCAGAGCGGCCAATGGGGAGATACTGATTAGCGACTTAGGCTTTAGTTACTCACAAACTCCGCCGGTGCTGCAACATCTGTCACTGAAGATCGCGGCGGGTAGCAAAGTTGCGCTACTGGGTAAGACCGGTTGTGGCAAATCCACCTTGTTGTCGTTAATTACCCGTCAGTGGCAGGCACAGCACGGCACCATTCAATTGGCGGGTTTACCGCTAGAAAGTTATGACGAGCAAAGTCTGCGCGCTTCGATGACTGTGGTCAGTCAGCGTGTGGCACTGCTCAGTGCAACTTTACGCGAAAATCTACAGCTAGCACTGCCGGAAAAAGTCAGTGACGAGCGGCTGTCTCAGGTGTTGCAACAAGTGGGATTAGCTAATCTGCTGCAGGAACCAGGATTGAATGCCTGGATTGGTGAAGGTGGCCGGCAGTTATCTGGTGGTGAGCAGCGGCGTATCGGCGTCGCCAGAGCATTGTTGCGGGACACGCCATTGTTATTGCTGGATGAGCCAACCGAAGGCCTGGATCGACGTACCGAGCAGGAGATCCTGCGGTTATTGTTGGCACATGCTAAAGACAAGACATTGTTGATGATCAGTCACCGGTTGACGGGGATGGCACAGATGGATGCGATCCATCTGCTGGACGCCGGGCAGATTGTCGCTAGCGGTGCTCACGAACAATTGCTGAGTAGCACCCCGGCGTATGCGGCGTTATACCGTCAACTGCGTGACTAGTAAGTCATATCCTCCTCAATGAAAGGGATGTCAGCAGCATCCCTTTTTTACTGAAGCGCTATCTTCAAATCACCTCGGTAAATTCGTCATAGATCACAGAACTGCCTCCCCAGATCTTCAATAATGCATTTATTGGCATATGCCAATAAATTAAATGCTGTGACTGAGCAGCACTGAAGCATTTGGAGTAGAAGTCGATGATTGTTATCCCGATGACACGCGGTCACTTAGCTGGCCATTTTACCAAGGCGCAGCAACTGGCATTTTTTAATGCTCAAGGGCAGTTGCAACAGTTAATCGATAATCCGGCGCTGGGCGGTAACTGTGCGGATAAAAGCGCCATGCTGAATCATATCAAGCAACAAGGAGCGCAGGTGGTTATCGTCAATCAGATAGGTGAGCGTATGCTTGGCAAATTGCTGGATGCTGGGATCAGTGTTTGCCGGCCTAAAGAGCGCAATAGTTCACTGGAGCAACTGTTGTTAGCGGCAAAAGATACCAGTTTGCGATTGTTAGATACCAGCAGCGCCAAACCTTCGCTGCATCATCAGGCCAAGGGCGGCTGTGGTGAGCCGTGTGGTTGTCATGGTAGCGGCGGCTGTCACCATCACAACATGACCCAGAGTGTGTTATTGCAATCGAAGCAATATGTTAGCGAAGCTCACTTCAGCGGATTTAGACCGCAGAAATAGTCCGAGGACGATCGATTTAGTGATGAGGCAGAACACCATTCGCTTGTAAGTTGTCATTTTCTGTTATCTCTTCTCTGTTGCCGGCCCGAAAATGTAATTTTCCTCTTTCGTGCCGGCCTTTTTATGCATCTGCGGAATTTTCTGTGGTAACTTAACTTGTTTTTACAGTTTGCCATTCCGGGGTTCCCCGAAGGCCAGAACAGGAAGATAACAATAATGAAAAGAAAGCATTGGCTAGGCAATATTGGCGTGCAAGTGGTGTTTGCCATGATCCTTGGTGCCTTAGTTGGCTGGGCCATGGGGGATGGTGCATCAATATTTGCGCCTCTCGGAACGCTGTTTATCCATCTGATTAAAATGCTGGTGATCCCGCTGGTGTTGGTGGCGATTATCGCGGGTTCCGCTAGTCTCGGAAACACCCCCTCTGCCGGTAAAATCGGCCTTGGTACGTTTATCTTTTTTATCGGTACCTCCGCACTCGCGGTTGTATTAGCTCTGGTGCTAGGGCATGTCTTCGAACCTGGCATGGGCACTGACATTACCGCGCATGCTAAAGGGCTTGAGGCGGTGACTGCAGAGCAGGGCGCTCTACCGGGGGCTGTCGATACGATTATCGGCATGATCCCCACCAACGTATTTGAATCGCTCACCGGCGGTAACATCCTGCAGATATTGGTATTCAGTATCTTCTTTGGCATTGCGCTGACCAAAGTGAAAGGCGATGGCCCCAAGCAGGTACAATCGGCGTTAGCGACGGTGCTGGAGGCGTTGGTGTGGATGATCACTAAGGTGATGCTGATTGCGCCATTAGGGGTATTTGGATTGATGGCTGATGCGGTTGGTAGCTTCGGTTTCGATGCCATGCGCGTAGTGCTAAACCTGTTCTGGGTGTATCTGCTGGGGATCGTGATTTATACCTTCCTGTTTTTCCCGGCAATGGTGCAACTGATGTCACCAGTGTCAGCACTAAAATTCATTATGGTGATGAAAAAGCCACAGGTAATGGCATTGTCTACTGCATCCTCAATGGCCACCTTGCCCGTGAATATGCAAACCTGTGAGCAGGATCTGAAGGTCAGTAATGCCACCGCGTCATTTGTGCTGCCGCTTGGCGCTACCGTGAACATGAGTGGCAACGCCATTTACTATGGGCTGGTCGCCATTTTCTTCGCGCAGATGTACCACGTCCCATTGGATATGACCGCCTATGCCGCGATTATTCTTACCTCCACGTTAGGCGCTGTGGGGCAGGCCGGAGTGCCGGGGCCAACCTTCCTGGTGGTAGCAGTCTTATTGTCTGCGGGTATTCCCATTGATGGTTTGCCATTGCTGTTCGCGTTGGATCGAATTTTCGACATGATCCGTACCGCACTTAACATCACCGGGGATGCCGCCTGTGCCGTGATTATGGATAAATATGCACCTGCTAAAGCGAAGCCGGTGATTATCGCAGATGCTGATTAATGATTGATTATTAAAACAAAAATGCCACCTTAAACGGTGGCTTTTTTGTTGTTACTGCGGGGCTTATTGCGCATCACCGAGTGATAACAAGGTGGCGTTACCACCAATTGCGGTGATGTTGTTGGTACGGGTTTTCTCGGTCATAAAGCGTGGCAGATAGTGTGGGCCACCGGCTTTGGGTCCGGTACCGGATAACCCCTGACCGCCAAATGGTTGCACGCCCACTACCGCGCCAATCTGATTGCGGTTGATATAGACGTTGCCCACATTCACCTTATCGGCGATATCCAGCGCATGGCCCTCGTTACGGCTGTGAATACCCAGCGTCAGGCCAAAGCCGGTGCTGTTGATATCATCAATTACCTGTTGCAGCTCACTGGCTTTGTAGCGGATCACATGCAGTATTGGACCGAAGTTTTCCTTCTGCAACACTTTGATGGAATTGATTTCGACGGCGGTGGGCGCAACGAAATGCCCGTGGGCAAAGCCGCTGGGTAATTCAACCTTCTTAATCAACTTGCCAACCTGTTTGATGTGTTCAATATGCGCATTGAGATTGGCTTTAGCCGTGGCATCAATAACTGGCCCCACATCGGTTTTCAATTCTCCAGGATGCCCAAGTGTCAGCTCATCCATTGCGCCTTTGAGGAGCTCGATGACGCGCTCGGCAATGTCTTCTTGCACATAGAGAACTCGTAATGCCGAGCAGCGCTGACCGGCACTGGTAAAGGCTGAGGCCACAACATCGTTCACAACCTGTTCGGGCTGTGAGGTCGAATCCACCACCATGGCATTCTGACCGCCAGTTTCAGCAATCAGCGGGATAATCGCTCCATCACGGTTAGCTAAGGTGCGGTTAATCGCTTTAGCGGTAGCGGTTGAACCGGTGAAGCAAACACCACCAATCCGCGCATCAGCTGTCAGCGCTGCACCAACTTCCGCGCCTTTGCCAGGTAACAGTTGCAGCACGTTTGCCGGAATGCCAGCCTGATGCGCCAGCTGTACGGCCCGATAACCAATAATCGAAGTCTGTTCGGCAGGCTTTGCTACCACTGTATTGCCTGCGGCCAGTGCTGCCGCAATCTGTCCTAAGAAAATTGCCAATGGAAAGTTCCACGGGCTGATGCAGACAAAGACGCCGCGGCCTTGCAAAAACAGTTCGTTCAGTTCGCCAGTAGGGCCAGGCATCAGCTCGGGTTTTGCCATTAGCTTTTTCGCCTGAAGTGCATAATAGCGACAGAAATCTACCGCTTCGCGGACTTCATCAATGCCGTCCTGCAGACTTTTACCGGCTTCGCGGGTGCAAAGTGCGATGAGCTCTTCACGGTTTTCTTCCAATAAATCGGCCAGCTTTTGTAACGACGCAGCACGAGTGGCGACCGGCGTCCGACACCACTGCGGGAAAGCGGCAACGGCGTTAGTGACCGCCTGCTTTACCGCCAGACCATCGGTCCAGACGACGCGGCCGACCTGCTCTTGGGTGTTATAGGGGCTAACGACCGGTTGTGATTCTCCGCCGAGGGTTTCTCCGCCTATCAAGGGCCCGGCTTGCCATTGTTGATGCAGGAACGGTTCGAGTGTCTTAAAGAACGGCGCAGCTTCAGAGATGATATTCATGTTCAACCCTCTGGAGTTTTTGCGCTCACTGCCGTAGATATCCGCTGGTAGAGCGATGTTAGTGTTTGCCAGTGAAACATAACTACGGGCAGTAATCATCGGGTGAGTGATCAGCGACGCTATCGGTGTGTTAGGGTCCACCAATTTATGCACAAACGAGGAGTTGGCACCATTTTCTAATAAGCGTCTCACCAAATAGGGCAGCAGATCTTTATGGGCGCCAATCGGCGCATAGATGCGCACTGCCTGGCGGCGATTCTCTGCCAATACGGTATCGTATAGTTCCTGCCCCATACCGTGTAAACGTTGAAATTCAAATGCGCGATCTCCGGCCATATCACTGATAGCGGCCACCGTCTGCGCATTATGCGTGGCAAACTGAGGGTAGATAGCCCCCTGAGTGCGCTCGGATAACAGATAACGGGCACAGGCCAAATAGGATAGGTCAGTATTTACCTTGCGGGTATACAGCGGATAACCGCGTTCCCCTGCTTGCTGCGCCCACTTCAGTTCACTGTCCCAGTAGGCACCTTTTACCAGGCGAACGGGAATGACATCGCCCTGAGATTTCGCTAGCTTGGTGATCCACAGCAACACCGGCAGCGTGCGTTTTGAATAGGCCTGCACGACTAAGCCCAGTAATCCCCAACCTTTAGCGGCTTCGGATTGATACAGTTGCTGAAAGAGTTGCAGTGATAATTCGAGGCGATCGACTTCTTCGGCATCGATTGAGATCCCCACATTTAGCGCGCGCGCTTGTTCTATCAGCTTAACCACTGTGGCATATAATTCGGTCATTACCCGGTCTTTGTTTGCCACTTCATAACGCGGATGCAGCGCTGATAACTTAATGGAAATTGTGGGCCGTGGTGCATCGTTTTCATCGTACTGCTGTGCGCCTAATTCACTAATAGCATGGGAATAATCAGCAAAATACTTTTGTGCATCTTGCCGCGTCAGCGCTGCTTCACCCAGCATGTCGTAAGAATGGGTATAGCCGTCTTTGCGGCGTGTTTCACTGTTCTTCAGCGCTTCCTTTACCGTACGCCCTAAGACAAACTGCTTGCCCATGATTTTCATTGCCGCATACATCGCCTGGCGGATAACCGGTTCGCCGAGGCGATTGACCAGACGCTTTAACAAGTGACTGGGCGTGCCATCCAGATTGCGATCCAGTTGGATGATTTTACCGGTCAACATCAGTCCCCAGGTGGAGGCGTTAACCAGTACGGAATCGCTTTTAGACAGATGCTGATCCCACTTGGCGCCGGACAGTTTATCTTCAATCAGTGCATCGGCGGTTTCGCTATCGGGGATCCGCAGTAATGCTTCAGCCAGACACATCAGAATGATACCTTCCTGAGTTTCCAGACTGTATTGCTGCAAAAAAGCATCAATGCCGACCATCATGCCTTTTTTATCATATTGACGAACTTTGGTGACCAGCTCGTGGGCGCGACGGGTAACGCGTTCGATGGTGGTATCGTCGGCGGGAACAAGTTTTATCAGATCTGACAGATATTGCGCTTCGTCGACAATATAGTTGTCACTGATGGCAGAAAAGAGGTCGTCGAGAGTGGCATTATCATAATGGCCAGCCAGTACTTCACTCGCTTTAAACATAATTATCGTTTCCATCTAAGCCGGTTAGGCAGTTAAGGGCTGCGGAACATCTCAGACGCAAAGGGCGCTTATCGTTGTTGTATACCATTAAGAAGGCGCGTGCGCGGGCCGATTATACAAACAAAATGTGATCTGCGGCACTATCTGGAAATCAAATGTGACAATTGTTTAAACACCTAGTTTGAGCACTTGCAGGTACTAGGCAAACAAAAAGGCCGCTGTTTGAAAGCAGCGGCCTGTCAGTAAATATGTACGGCTTACATCCAGCGATTGCGGCGGCGACGCTGTGGTCGTGGCAAGTAGACCAGGATCACCCCAAGGATCAGACCGCCAGCGGCAATCAGGCCACCTTGTTGCCACATGTGAAAGCGTGCATTGTCCTGCATGTTTTCGAGTTTAGCGATAGCATTATCACGTTCAGTGGTCGCTTTTGTCAGGTCGGCCTGAGTTTTATTCAGTTTGCTTTGCAGGTTATCTAGCTGCGTGCTGACATCACTGTTCTGGCTGGAAATTGTCTGCAGTTTTGACTGGGCATCGGCTAACTGTTTTTCCATATCGGCCATACGGTAGCGCATCGATACCTGCGTTTGCAGTTTATCGGTGCGTACCCAGCCTTCACGACCTTTGGGGTCGACAATTTTGGCATAATCGCCATCAGTTTCCGGCAACAGGGTAATTTTTTCGCCGGCTTCAATACTGCCGAGAATTCGGTACTGGTTGCCCGGACCTCCATGGATAAAAATATAAATATCGTCAGAGATATAACGGGTCTGGCCTTCGGCCAACAGGGACGGGGAAAGGAGCATAGCTCCGACTAGCATCAATACTCTCAGCACGGGAATTCTTCTCTGTCGCAAAATATTGCCAACATGCTATGGATTTGTGCTTACCAATGCAAGAGGGACGTCATTTGACGTCCCTCTATCATGCTGATTTACCGTAGGTTGCACGGAATAAATCAGTTAAAAATGCCTTTGATGGTGAAGAAGAACAGGATGGATAATCCGGCTCCAGCAGGCAGTGTAACCACCCATGACACCACAATGTTGCGCACCACGTTAATATTAATTGCGGCAATGCCGCGCGCCATACCAACGCCGAGTACCGCACCTACCAGTGTTTGTGTGGTAGAGATAGGTAACCCGGTACCAGAGGCAATCACCACGGTACTGGCAGCCGCTAATTCAGCGGCGAAGCCGCGGCTCGGTGTTAAGTGGGTGATATTCTTACCGATGGTCTGCATTACGCGCTTACCGAAAATCGCCAGACCGAGCACAATCCCGAAACCACCTAATGGCAGAATCCACCAAATCAAGGGAGATTTAGCCGTGATAATACCACCACTGTTGACCACTGAAACGACTGCTGCCAATGGGCCGATAGCGTTTGCAACGTCGTTAGAACCGTGTGCAAATGCCATACAGCAAGCGGTCATCAACATCAGAATGGCAAATACTTTTTCAACGTTATTAAAGTTGGTCTGTTTGCCAGGGGCATTGGAGAGTTGCAAGCGGGAGATCGCAATTTTACCCGCAATCCCAATGAGCACGGCAATCAATATCGCCAGTAGATAAGCCTCACCAGCCGATACCTTCAAACCGACATGCTTAAGCCCCTTAGTGATAGTCACCAATGACACGACAAAGCCTGCGAAAGCCATGTAGAAAGGTACATAACGTTTGGCATTAGCGAGCGGGTTATCAGTGTTGAAAATCAGTTTTTGAACGCTTTGGAAAATACAGAAGGCAATAAAGCCGGAAATTGCGGGGGTGACGATCCAGGAACCTACGATACCGGTTACCTGACTCCACGCCACCGAATCAGGTCCGACACCCACCGCCGCAAAACCGACGATGGCACCGACGATAGAGTGGGTGGTTGACACTGGCCAACCAAGGGCCGATGCCACGACTAGCCAGATACCTGCTGCCAGCAATGACGCGATCATGCCATACACCAACAACTGAGGCGATTCGGTAAAGTAGGAAGGATCAATAATCCCGTTACGGATAGTGCTGGTTACTTCACCGCCCGCCAGGTAAGCCCCGGCGAATTCGAAGATCATGGCAATAACAATTGCCTGCTTGATGGTAACGGCATTTGCCCCTACCGAAGTCCCCATCGCATTTGCTACGTCGTTGGCCCCAATACCCCAGGCCATCAAAAAGCCGACTACGGCCGCAGTTCCTATAAGCCAGGGACCGCTAGTGATCAATACATCAACCATGCTGTGTATACCTTTATTATTAGACGCGAGCCAGCATCAGCTCTAGGCGGGAACCCACACGTTCGGCAAGATCTGCCAGGTCTCCCACCCATTCAATAATTTTGTAGAGGAACATGACGTCGATGGGGTTTAACTCCAATTCGATGGCGTATAACTGTCGACGCACCTGGATTTGCAGCTCGTCAGTGTCCTCTTCCAATACATCGAGTTCACTAATCATTTTGGCTACGAGATCCACTTCTCGGCCACGGAAACCTGCTTCCAGCAGATCGTCCAATTCATTAATCGCTTCCTTGGCCAGCGCTGCTGCGTCGAGACAACGTTGCAGATAAGCGAGGAAAGGAGTCTGAATGGCTTCGGGAACCAGCAATTCCCGGCCGATGATGCGACCGGAGATATCTTTGGCTTTATTGGCGATTTTGTCCTGTTGGGTTAGAAGTTCCAGCAGGTCAGTTCGTTCAACCGGCATGAATAATCCGCCGGGGAGGGTAAGACGTATTTCACGTTTGAGGTTGTCAGCGTCTTTCTCTTCCTGACTAATTTTCTTTCTGATGGCAACCGCGCTGTCCCAATCCTTTGCGAACGTTGCTTCAAAAAAGGGGACCAGCAGAGAAGCACAATCAAAAACTTTGTCTATATGCTCCTGCAGAGGCTTGATCGGCGATTTTGCAAACACGCCTAAAATAGAGTTTACTGGCATAGCCGTTTACCTATGAGCTCATTCCACTATTGGAAACGCGGGCGGAATGGTACCTTAAGCGTCCGCGTATTGAAACTGTGTTTTCAGCGAAAACATCACAGCTTTTATATTAACGGGTTATATAACACCCGGTGCAAAATAGTAAGACACTTTTATGACAGCATTGTGACATTAAGACATCCTGATGACATATAAGTGAATTTTTAATGACAAAACAGGCCGTTTAACTGATGGAACATGACAGTAATCATACTGAAATTGAGCTGAAACTTTTTATTCTGCCGCAATATAAAGCGTTATTGACTCATTATCTTGATCAATTGCCCGGGAGTGATGCCAAAGGGTGTCGCCAACTCAGCAACAGTTACTTTGATACACCACGGCTGGCACTAAGACAGTTGGATATGGGATTACGGGTGCGAGGTTGTGACGGCAAATACGAACAGACGATTAAGACTGCTGGCAGGGTGATTGGCGGCTTACATTCTCGACCAGAATATAACGTTGATATCAGCGGTACCCATCCAGAGTTAGCGCTGTTCCCGGCTGACATCTGGCCTGCCACACAAGACATTTCAGTGTTGCAACAACAGTTGCGGTGTCTGTTCAGTACTGACTTTCAACGTTGTCGCTGGATGATAGCCGAAGGTCAGAGCCTGATAGAGGTCGCCTTGGATCAAGGGACTATTGCTGCCAATGGCGACAGTGAGCCACTGTGTGAAGTGGAATTTGAGCTGATTTCTGGGGTGATGGCGGACTTATTACCGCTGGCACAGAAAGTGGCGCAGCAAGTTCCGGTGCGGCTTGGCAAAGCCAGTAAGGCTCAGCGTGGTTACCGGCTGGCCAATCAACGTAGCCCGTTAGCGTTAGAGGCGCTGCAGTTTATTCAGTTGCCAGCAGGCGGTGATATTAATGCCAGTCTCATTACCGTATTGGAAACTGCGCTTGAACGATGGCAGCTGCTGGAAGATATGATCCAGCAGAGCTTAACCGACACTATTCAACAACCCGCACTATGGCAGCGCTTACGTGCCTGCATCAGATTATTGCGATTGACGTTGACGCAATTTGGTTTGCATTCCGAGATTACGCTGAAGGATTTTCAATGGCTGGAACAGCAGTTAGCGTTTATCGATGAAGGACGTTATCTCGCCTGCTTATGCTCTGATCGGGCACAACTGAATGAGCTGCCACAGTTGGCAACCATAAAAGCGGCTGCCCAACAGACGTTGCAGCGCATGGACTTCGAACAACAGCTGCAATCACTTTGGCAAGACAATCGATATGGTGAACTACAGTTGGCGTTGGTACGGTTGCTGATCGAATTGCAGGGCAGTGAGGTATTGCTAGATGTAGGCGACAACCTGCAACAATTAAGCGATCGTTTGCAGGAGACTTCCTGGCAGCAATTGTTATCGGCAATGCCGGAAGCGTTGTCCACCGCAGCGTACCTGGCACTTGCCAATACCCTGGATGAGGCCATTCTGGTCGGGCTGGCCTTTGGTAGTCTTTATCCAGAGAAAGCGCGGGATCAGTTTCGTGCGCCATGGCAGGATCTGAGCGATGGGATTGTGATCCTCGGGGCTTACCATTGCGCCGAGCAATTGGTTCCTGATGCTGCGGAAGCATTAGCCGTTAAGCAACAAAGTCTGCGTTTTGCGATGGAGCATTCACGGTTAGCGGCGCTGCAAAAAATACCGTATTGGCGTTAATGCCCAATGGTGCAGGCGGCTATGTGCCGCCTTATTTATGTTGTTGGTCGAGTTGTTGTTTAAGCTCAGTAATTTCTTGCAACATCTGCTGCTGATTTTGTTCTATGCGAAGCAGCATATCATCCATCTGCTGTTTAAATTGCTGCCGCTGTGTTTCAAGGTTTTCCTGCTCATCCGGCGCGACAAAAAGTGACGCCATATAACCGGAAATTACCCCGAAAAAGCTCACGCCGCAGAGGATCACCAATCCACCAATAATATGGCCCACAGTCGTTACCGGGTAAAAATCACCATATCCCACGGTAGAGATGGTGACCAGCGACCACCAGATGGCATCTTCTGCGGTTTTAATATTCGAACCGGGTTCACCATTTTCTACTAATAGTACCAGTACCGAGGAAAACGCCACGATAGTGACCATCGCCAACAACAGACTTGCCAGCGTGGTCTGACGCCGTTGTTTCAACAATGAGCCCAAAATAGAGCGGCTCATCCGTAGCAGACGAATAACGCGTAAAATCTGAAATAACCGGGCAAATCGCAGCGGTTCGATCGCCGGAATACTGGCAACAAAATCAATCCAGTGTTCTTTTAAAAAGAGGGGTTTGTTGTCGGCTTTTATCAGGCCAACGAAGAAATTAATCAGGAAGATGCAACAGATGCTGGTATCAAGGAAGAACAACAGTTTGCGGGTTTCCTTGTCCATGGGCAGTAACACCATGCACAAGATGAGTACCACTGAAAACAGCGATAGCAACATCATCACCAGTTCAAACGGTGACAACTGCATGTTGTTAGCCCAGCGTCCTTTCAATTTCATGGTAAATCCCTGAGGGGAAGTCCTTGCGGTAACCACAGGGTAAAAAAACTACCGCGCCCTGTAAATCTATGGTTTATGCGTTGTCGTCGACGAAGTTAACCAGATCTTCCAGTACCCGTCTTTTGATTTCTAACTGGGCTTCCGCTGGCAGACCATATTTTTCCGCCAACTGAACGTAATCCTCTGTGCTCAGCGAAACGGTCAAGCGTGGCCGTTTCGGCCTCTTTGCTACGGCTAATCCGAGGATCATGCGGATTTGATCAGATGGGCTTACGCCCGTATCCAGTGCGGCTTTGCGGATGGAGTACTGAAAGCGCTCATCTAGGTCAAATGCTACCTGAGTTGCTTTGGCAGCTTTTTGGTTTTGCAGCCATTTTTCTGGAAACGGGTGGTCTTTACTCATCTGGCACTAATCTCCTGGCCAATACTCTCGAATATCGGATAATGGGCGATAAAGGGTCAACAACACATCGGTATCTCCATCTTGGTAGACTTCGATATCGATAGCCCGGCTTTCATCGCCATCCAGTAACTCGTAGGCTTCAAATGCTTCACCTGGGTTATTTTCCATAAATTGCGACGGTTTACCATGACGATAATCCTGTCGATGAAAATATCCAAATTGCGCAAAGGCAACTTGATGATATGCATCTGCCAGCCACTGTGCATAGGGTTCTGTGGCAGCGGTGAGCGGCATAGTGTTGAGTGTGGCTTTACCGGGTTCTTCGAAGATTTCAGCAAAAGCGTCCAGATCAAACAGCGCTTCTACTTGCGAGCGATGCAATTTAATGGAAAATGCCAGCCAGGTTTCGTCATCCTGCTCCAGCCCCATATAAACAGCGTCACCCGAGTTGCCTTTCAGCACAAACTCGGGTTCCTGGCTATGTTCATACTCGTAGGTGTTTACCGCTTCTACTCTGAACTGCTGCCCTCGCAATTGCGGGGGCAGGGCAAAGCTATCGTCCAGCGTCACCATATCACCTACGCGCAGATCCATTGGCTGCGTGAGCTGACGGGTAACCGGAGCATCTTTGCCGAATAACTTACCGAACAAGCTCATAAATTATGAACCTTTCTTGGCTTTCAGACGTTCCAGCACATCGTTCGCAGAGGTTTTCTGCTCGCCAATACCCGCTTCGGCCAGTTTGGCTTTTAGCGATTTGTCGCTGTTGTCAGTTTCCAGTTCTTCTGCCGCTTTCAATCTGTCGTCAAACTGTTGCTGCCGCGCTTTAATACGTTCCAGCGAGTCTTTGGCATTCAGCAACTTAGAGTTGCTGGACGCAAAGGAATCGGTAATAGAGGCGGTTGCCTTCTGTACGCTTTCAGTGGTTTTTACCATTGACAACTGGCGTTGATAATCTGCGAGCTGTCGTTCGGTTTTCTTCACCAGATCCTTCAGACGTGCGGCATGATCACTGAAGCTGGCATTGGCTGTCTGCTGTTCTTCTAACTGCTGTTCCAGTTCGGCAATCTTCTGCGCCACTTCTAACGCCAGTGTTTCATTGTTTTTTTCCAAGGCTTGCGTGGCATAACCTTCATGCTCGGCAATGGTGCGCTTCAGACGTTCGACTTCGCGTGCAGCCTGCATCTCTTTTGCCATCACGTCGGTCAATTCGCGCTTGGCTTTGGTTAAATGCTTCTCGGCATCACGGATCTCCTGTTCGAAGATTCGAGTGGCGTTCGCATCTACAATGTTTTGGCCGATTTCGGTGGCACCGCCACGGAAGGCTGTCAGAATTTTATTCAGAATACCCATAAGTTGGCTCCTTATTTCAAATAGTCGGCCATTTCGTCGATCACTTCCAGACAGTTGTCTGATAGTACCGACAGCTCTTGCTCAATCTCCAGCATGCTGGAATCCAGCGACAGAGCACCAAACAATACATATTTGTCATCAATCTTGGCGAAGGATGACAGCGGCATCGGAATGTTCAGCCCCAGCATGGTTTCGAACATCTCAGTGCGGCTTTCCTGCACCACTTCGTCTTCACCCCAGAGGTAGCTGATGCACAGGATTTGATTCTCGGTTGCGGACACGAAAATCGGGATCTCTTCACGGCCTACCACGTTGACTTGTAAAACTTCCACATCCCCATCAATGGGGTAACAATCGAACCGTTGCCCGGTTGAGCTGTTGTCGCCAAGTCCATTGAGGTGGTTGGCAATAGTGTGAATATTCATTATTGTCCTCGCTGACATATTATGTCCGTGAATAAAGATAACACCGAGACATATTATGTCAAGCATTATCTTACCTTAAAAAGTCGCGACGCCCTGGCTGTCGCTCCATGCTTGCAGATGGTAATGATACAACTGCAATGACCCTATGGTATTGGCCTTAACCTGATCATTTTTACTGTAAAAATTTTTCGGAAATTCAAACGCAGCACGGATAAGTCCAGGCGTTAGCCAATCGTCATCTACTGGCAGTTTTTGTAAGGTTTGCAGACGACTGCGGGCATCTTTGCCACTGAGAGTGCCTATGGTCCAGCCCCATTCGCCAAAGCTTGGCACATTGTGGTGATATTGATCGACTTTGAAGCCGGCTAACGCCAGCGTTTTACCGATGGAGATAAACGCTTTGGTGGCGTGATATGGTGAAGTGGACTGAATACCAATAGCACCATCGGCGCTTAATAGTTGTGCCAGCTTGCGATAAAACAGATCGGAATACAGCTTGTTGAGGTCCGGATGGGACGGATCTGGCAGATCCACAATAATGGCATCGTATTTCTGCCCTTGTTGTAGCAGGGTATCTACGCCATTAAAGGCATCATTAAACATGACCTCTACCCGCGGGTCGTTAAACGCGTTGCCATTTAACGCCAGTAACGCATGTGCCAGCCGTTTCGGCATGTCATCCGGTGGGGTTTTAAAAAGTGTCACCACCTCTTTATCCAGATCCAACAAGGTCACCTGATGCGGTTGCCATTTGTAGATTTGGCGCAGGGCTAAGCCATCACCGCCACCAATCACCAGCACTTTGTCATGACGGGCACTGGCTGCCAGTACCGGATGTACCAAATAGGCGTGGTAAATGTGCTCATCAATAGAGGAAAACTGCAACCGACCATTGATATACATGGAATATACCGGCGGTAGATGATTGCCCATCAACCGTTCGGTAAAGTTCAACTGCTGAAAGCGGGTCGCCTTGCTGTAAATAACATTGTCTTTATACAGCAGGTTGTTAAACGACTGTTCCCAGATTGGCCCTTGGGTCGCAAGGAGCAACAATAAGCCGGTTGCCAGCAGGTGTCCGGCTAGCAGCCAGTTGGCATGGCGGATGCGCTCACGAAAACGCAGAATAAACAGTAAGCCAGCCAGTAGGTTAAACCCTGCTGTCAGTGCGGCCACTAATTGGGTATCGAGTGCCAGCATGAAAGCAACCCAAATGGCGGCTCCGATGCCTGCGCCAATGTAATCCGCACCATAAATTGTGCCGGCATTATGCAGCAGATGTTCATCGCTCAACGCCTGACGTACCCTGGCAATCAGCGGGATTTCCATACCGATCATTAAACCCAGCAGCACCCCCCATAAATAGGGAAGATAGACGGCAATGGATTGAAATTTACCGATAAAACCGCCATCGGGGATTTGATCCGGCGGTAACTCCATGGTTTGAGCAATCAGTTTTGGGAGTTCATGACCGAAACCGATAACGGCGGCGGTGATGAGGATGGCTAACGACCCCAGCAGCGCCACGCTCAGTTCTAACCTGGCAAAGCCGTCAAAAGCTGATTTGATTTTACGGGCGGCAAAGGCTCCGAACCCCATTGACACGATCATCAGACCGATCATGGTGTAGATGGCAGCTTCTAACGCCCCAAGGATGCGCCCGGCGTAATGAGACAGCAGATATTCGTAGATGAGACCACAGGCAGCAAGAATGCCCATGATCCCCAGCAGCAGCATATCATCCAGCCGAGTCAGGCCGTTGCGCGTTACCGTAGTAGCTGTTACCACGACTTATGCCATCAAACCAGTCAGAATGAGTGCCACAGCAATACTGATGGCCATTTCAACAGACGCTAAGCCGATGTTCCGTTGTCGTTCTACCTCTTCTGACAGGTCGATTTTTGCTAACACCAACCATTTGACAATTTTTATTAGCACAGTCAGTACCAATAGCATCATCACAGAGAACAACAGCCAACCTAACAAATTGCTGAGGTAGGCGGTGGGGTCATAATCCATAAAGTGGCTGGCGGCGTTAAAGCTCAGGCCCATCGCAATCATCGTACCTGCATGGCGCAGTGCCAGCGCTGTGTTGCCTTCCATCAATGCCAGCTGCAAAGCGGCACCTTGATTACGGCGGGCATAGGCAATTTCCAGTCCGCGAGTCAGCACTACCAGCATTAGCTGTGATACGGCAAAGGCACTGAAGATAGCAATAAATGTATTTACGGTCAGATCTTCTGCCCACAGCAACACTGCGCGAATCACCAGTGCGGTTGCGATGGCGGCGGCGGCATCGACTATCGCGACGGAGATATTGCCTTTAAGCACTAACTCATCTTTATTGAACTGATTGAGCGCGACTTTATCGTGCAGGAATCGCCCGAGCTTAATCAGAATCAGTCCGCAGAGGCCGTAGGCAGTCATGCCAATCGCTTCTTGCAGATAGGTATGCGCTGCGGCACCGGTAATCGCCCCGGTCAGAACGATGCCGAGTGCCGCTACGGCTCCGGCTGTGCTGATGCCGAAGGCAAAGTTATCACGTACCGCCAATTCTTCGTTACTGTTGACCTTTACGCTCCAGCCCTGCATATAGCGCATCAGTGCCAGCAGAATCACCGCTATCCCAAGATCGATGGCGAGTATACCCGCCAATTGCGAAGTGATACCGAATTCCTGAAAGAGTGTCATCTTAATTCCTTTACTGTTGCTGTTTACTTACCGCGACTGATGCCTCGGCTGGTGCGAAAACCTGAATTACGGAAACTACTGTCTTTGGCATAATTGGAACGAAACTTACTGCCGCTGCCAAAACTACTATTGCTTGTTGGCGTGCTGATACTCTGCCGCGATAGCGCTGTTGAGCCAGTACGTGATTTGGCATAGGGACTATCAAAACGTTTCCCTTGTGAATCAAAGCTTTTTTTAGTGCGTTGATAGAGCTGGTCCTGAGTCGTGGCTTGTTTAGGTGAGGTATAACGGTAGCGACCAACATCGTTGTAATAACTGTAGTCACGATAGCGAGACCAGTTATCGTAGTAGATGGGACGATTGAACAAGTTGGAAAACATGGCATACATGCCATACCATTCCCAAAAAGAGGTCCCATTGGAACCACTTACCCAATGGCCATAAGACGGGTTACCGACCAACTGGCTGCCAGGACCGAAGTTTTTCGCATTGTTGGCAACGGTAGAGGTTTCCTTGCTGACGGCATTTACTCGCGCTAATTTACCGTTAGACATATCGGCAACCACATTTACCTGATCTGACAGCATATCGTTGTACTGACTCGGATCGGTTGCCTGATAGATATTTTTCAGCTCCTGCAGTTGCGCATCCAGACCGGGAAAGTTTGCGGTGTTACTGGCATCTTGTAGTCGCTGTTTGAGTGCACTGAACATGGGGCCGCTGTTCCCACCATCCTTGGCCATCTCGGTCATCAAGGGTTGCAGGTCGGGCCGCTCGGATGCGAGTATCCGAGTATATTGAGTTAACAGCATGGCGTTGCGTATCTGTCCAGCCTCTAGTTGTTGAGACAATTTTTGCAGACGTTGACTGTCAAGTTGCTGTAGCTGGGTAATTTGTTCGGGTCGGTCATCTCCACAAGCGGTGAGAGACAACAACATGAGCACTGTGACAATACGGGTAAGTATCCCTGCCATGTTTTCTCCATCTTTAGTTAGATCGGCGTTATCCAGATTTTATCTGGACCATAGGCCGGACCATCAAGTTGGTGTAATCTGTTCCGTAAGGTATTAACACTGTTTAACAATGCCATACCGGATAGATTGTGTTTAGCTTGCTTGGGGCAAGCCATACTTGGAATTATCTATAACATTATTGACATATTATGTCGATCTGATTTTGACGTACTGGGAGCAATATGGGGACTGCCACAGGCGATCTAAAGCCTTCTTATCCACTTCTTGAACAAACTTCGGACAAGCATCTGCAGCATCTGCGCAGTCGTGCGCCGGAGGTAGAGGCGGAATTGACCCCAGAACAGCAGCATGAATTGAAGCAGGTACTGGGGCTGAGTGATTTCATTGCGGAGCAATTGACTCATCATCCAGAATGGATCCAAGAGTTTTTTGCCGAAGATTTTGCAAAGCCGGAACGACAATTTTTCAGCCAGCAGTTGCAGCAGTTGATGCAGAACGTCAACAGCGAAGAACAAGCCAAAGCGGTACTGCGATACTTCCGTAACAAGCAGATGACCCGACTAGCATGGCGTGATTTCATGGGCCGGGCTCCACTGGAATCCTCGCTGTTGGACCTTTCGGTACTGGCGGAAGCCCTGATCATTTGTGCACGTGACTGGCTGTATCAAGACCTGTGCAACACGTTAGGAACGCCTTGTGATAAAAAGGGTAATCCGCAACCACTGATGATCCTCGGGATGGGAAAGCTCGGTGGCCGTGAACTCAATTTTTCCTCTGATATCGATCTGATCTTTACGTTCCCAGAACATGGCGAAACGCAAGGTGGCCGTCGGACCCTGGATAACCAGCAGTTTTTTATCCGCATGGGACAACGCTTAGTGAATCTGTTGGGGCAGGTAACCACCGATGGCTTCGTATTTCGGGTGGATATGCGATTGCGTCCTTATGGCGAAAGTGGCCCGCTAGTGGTGAGTTACAGTGCGTTAGAGGATTACTACCAGGAACAGGGCCGAGAGTGGGAGCGCTACGCGATGATTAAAGCGCGAGCGCTTGGGCCATGGAACCGCTTTTCTGACCAGCTACACGATCTGTTACGTCCCTTTATCTACCGTCGATATATCGACTTTTCCGCGATTGACTCTTTGCGGCGCATGAAAGCCCTGATCGCGCAAGAAGTGAGACGGCGGCAACTAACAGATAACATCAAACTGGGCGCGGGGGGAATTCGCGAAGTCGAGTTCGTGGTCCAGAGTTTCCAGTTGATCCGTGGTGGTCGTGAACCTGACTTACGCGTTCAAAACCTCTTTACTGCGATCAACACGCTTTATGAGCTCGGGCAAATCGACTACTTGTCGGCGGAGGAATTACGCCAGAATTACTGTTTACTGCGTCGGGTAGAAAATCTGATGCAAGCGATAGCGGATCAACAGACGCAGACACTGCCCAGTCATCCGCTTGACTGGCAGCGCTTATGTTTTGCGCTGGAAATGCAAGATGAAAAGCAGCTGCGAGACGTGATCACGGGTGCCATGCGCAGCGTGCATCGCCATTTTCGCGCCGCTGTTGGTGGTGAAGAGAGCACCGATGCTATCAATGATTGCTGGACGGTACAGTTGTGGGGTTGTCAGACACCAGAGCTGGCACAGTCGATGTTAGCGGAACATGGCATTGAGGATAATGAGTTTGCGCCGTTGCTGCGCGCCTGGTGTGACACTATCAGTCACCGCACTATCGGTCCGCGCGGTCGGGAAACCCTTGATAAGTTGATGCCAAAATTGCTGGAAGAGATTGGTTTACAGCCGTTACCGTCACACGCGCTTAAGCCCGTGTTAGGGGTGTTGGAACAGATCCTGACGCGCACGACTTATCTGGAGTTGCTTTACGAAAACCCGGGTGCCAGACAGCAACTGATAAGCTTATGTTTGGCCAGTCCTTGGATTGCCTCTGAAATAGCGCATTTCCCGATGTTGCTAGATGAGTTAATTGATCCTTCGCAGCTTTACAACACCACATCACTCGATGACTACGCCAGTGAACTGCGGCAGTACTTGTTGCGCATTCCCGAAGATGATCTGGAACAACAGATGGAGGCGTTGCGGCAGTTCAAGTTGTCACAACAATTAAAAATAGCGGCTGCCGATGTTACCGGGGTCTTGCCGGTGATGGAGGTCAGTGACCATCTGACGTTTCTCGCGGAAGCCATTATTGAACAGGTGATACAACAAGCCTGGCGCCAAATCACAGAACGTCATGGTAAGCCTATAGGTTTAGAGGCCGGTCAAACCTCATTTGCGGTAGTCGGTTACGGCAAACTCGGCGGTATTGAACTGGGCTATGGCTCGGATCTGGATTTAGTATTTCTACATGACGGTGACAACAGCGGTATGACCGATGGCGAAAGGCCGCTGGATGTGAGCCACTTTTATGTCAAATTGGCGCAGCGGATCCAGCATCTGTTCACCACCCGCACAATGTCTGGCACCTTGTATGAAGTTGATTTGCGGCTACGTCCCTCAGGTTCATCTGGATTGCTGGTCAGCAGTATCGAGGCGTTTGCTGATTATCAGTTTAATGAGGCCTGGACCTGGGAACATCAGGCATTGGTGCGCGCGCGGTTTATCTACGGCGATAACAGTTTAGCGCAACGCTTTGCTGATATTCGCAGTCAGGTGTTGCAGTTGCCACGAGACCAGCAACAGCTATGTAACGATGTCAGAAATATGCGACAGAAGATGCGTGATCATTTATTGAAAGCCCCTGCCGATATGTTTGATTTGAAGCAGAGCCGGGGGGGGATCACCGATATTGAATTCATTGCCCAATATCTGGTGCTGGCCAATGCGCACGCTTATCCAGAACTTTGCGTGTGGTCGGATAATGTTCGAATATTTGAAGTATTGGCTGATCTGGAATTGCTGCCAACCATGACGGCACAGTTACTGACTCAGGTGTATTGTGAGTTGCGCGATGATAATCATCGACTCACGCTGGCCGGCAAACCCGGTTTGTTGCCTCTGGTTGAGGTTGCGCAGCAGACGCAGCAGGTGTACGAAATTTTTGAACAGGTATTGCTACCTGGTGATGTCTGCCATGATCAAACTCCACCAGTGACTCATTGATGGAAAACTGAAAGCCAAGGAAAGTCATGAATAGTCGCACCCCTTATCAAACATTTCGCTGGCACTCAGAAATTTTTGATTGTTACAGCAATGATATAGAACAGTTTGAGCGTCAGCTGCTGCAAGAAACCGCACGACTACAACTCAAGCCTCGGGTTATCGGGCATATTGATGGCTGGCCACTGCAGCTATGGCAGTCACCTGCGGCCAATGCTGGCTTGCCTTCAGTGTTGATCAGTAGCGGATTTCACGGTGAGGAAGCGGCGGGTCCATGGGGCATGTTGCATTTCATGTCTGAGCTAACGGACACGATTTTTACTCAGGTAAATCTGACCTTGTTGCCTTTAGCAAATCCGACTGGATTCAGCAAAGGACATCGTTTCAATCGCTTTGGTGAAAACCCTAACCGTGGTTATTTATCGGTTGGTGATGGTGCGACACCGTCCTTAGAAGGCAAATTGCTGCTGGCTCATGCGCAATTGTTGTTGGCGGCCAGTCGTGATGGCATTCTTACCTGTCATGAAGACATCTTATCACAGCAAACCTACCTTTATGCCTTTGAGCCCAGTAAGCAACCCGGCGCGTTTAGTCAGGGGTTATTAGCTGCACTGACGCAGTATTTCCCAGTAACAGAGGCGGCAGTTATCGACGATTGCCCCGTTGAAAACGGCATTATCTTCAACCATTTTGACAGTTCTTTTGAAGCCTGGCTGGTACGCAGTGGCGCTAAAGCGGGGGCGTGCAGTGAAACGCCAGCTAAAGCGAATTTTGATCGCCGAATATTAGCCAACAGTGCGGTCATGCAACAATTTATCGCTGGCTCCCATAACTAAAAAACGCCCACAAAGCAGTGGGCGTTTAGTTCAAAGGCATTTTATGCATCAGTTGATGCGAGTGGGTACACCACTGCGGTCATCTAACACACGTTTTAATACCAGAGAGTTGGTATCGCGCTGTGCAATGAACCGGCTGATTTTGGGAGTAAGTTGCAACACTGTCGGCTCGGCAGAATTAAATTCTGCTTCGGTGCGTGATAGTGGGTTATGCACCTCGACCCAGCGACTGCCATCCGGCTCCAGCGCAGTCTTTATCGGTTGATTGACGAACTGTACTCGGGTACCGACCGGAACAGTTTTGAACAAATGTTCGATGTCGTTATTACGCAAACGTACGCAGCCATGGCTGACTCGTAAACCAATACCAAAACTGGCGTTGGTGCCGTGAATGGCATACAAACGTCCCACATACAGCGCGTAAAGTCCCATCGGATTGTCAGCACCGGCTGGCCAAACTGGCGGCAGGGTTTCACCTTTGGCTGCATACTCTTTGCGCATCGCCGCAGTCGGAGTCCAGGTAGGTCCGGCTTTTTTACGCTGGACTTTAGTCACCCAATTTTCCGGCGTATCTTTACCTAACTGACCAATACCGATAGGCAATACTTCTACGCTATTGCGCTCTTTGTGATAGTAATACAAGCGCATTTCCGCCACGTTGATCACGATCCCTTCCATCGGCGCATCTGGCAGGATCAGTTTATGGGGAATTAACAGCGTGCTGCGTGGCTGGGGCAGAAAAGGATCAACCCCTGCATTGGCTTCCAGCATGTTGGTCAGCCCCAACTGGTATTCGGCAGCGATGCCTTCAAGTGTCAGCTTTTTCTCTGGTACCACATAGTACTCATTGTGACCAATCAACCGACTACCATTAGTGGGTAAAGAGTATTCAATGGCACTGGCATTGACACTACATATCATCAGGCCCAAGGACAGGGCGGTATAGAACAGATTACGCATAGGAATTTTGGTTTTTACCTGCTGAATTTGAATACTGCTTTTTTAACCCGGAGCAGGCATCCTTCCCTAATTGTCGAAGAATTTCAACCGGGAGAGGCATTTTAGTGAAATTTGCTCAGAAACTATAGAGCTGCCAGCAGATATTCTTTGTTTTGCTGATTGCGGGTGTCAGATGATGCCGATTGGAACTTCAATATATGCATTAATGGCATTTAATGTATGCCTATCACTAAAAATTTTATCAAACTGTTAAAAATCGAAATTAACTTTAGCTATATGGGGTCAATAGCATTATAAGAATTTAAAATTAATAACAAAAATATTTTTAATAACTGAAAGTTATCATGTGATTATGTTACAGTGACTAGGGTCATGATAATTACGCAGAAAATGTCATTAGGAGTGACTTTTATCAAGATATAAAGCAACAACCCGGCGGATAAAAGGAGGTAGTTTTGGACGCACACACGATCAATAGTCTTTTTCTGATTGGCGCATTACTGACGGCAATCAGTGTGTTGATTAGTCCGGTATCTTCACGCTTGGGTATCCCTATCCTGGTGGTGTTCTTGGCGGTTGGCATTCTGGCCGGAGAAGACGGCCCTGGTGGGATTGTTTTTGACGATTATTCAACCGCCTATTTAATCAGTAACCTCGCACTGGCAGTCATTTTACTCGATGGTGGTATGCGAACACGTGTCGCTAGTTTCCGCGTAGCGCTGTGGCCTGCGTTATCGTTGGCAACCGTTGGGGTAGTGATCACCACCGGCCTTACCGGCATGCTGGCTGCCTGGTTATTTCATTTACAACCATTGCAAGGGCTATTACTAGGGGCAATTGTTGGGTCTACCGACGCCGCCGCAGTATTTAGTCTGCTCAAAGGTCGCAGTATTAATGAACGTGTGGGCGCTACTTTGGAAATTGAATCCGGTAGTAACGATCCCATGGCGGTGTTTCTGACGGTTACCCTGATTGCGGTGCTCGGTAGCGCTAGCCATGAGGGGATCTCGGCAAGTTTTCTAGCACTCAGTTTTATCAAACAGTTCGGTTTCGGGGGACTCTTTGGGCTGGTGGGGGGCTGGTTAATCTGGCGCACGGTTAATCGTACTCAGCTTGCTGATGGCTTATATTCCATTCTGGTGCTCAGCGGTGGTCTGATTGTCTACGCTATCTCCAATGCGCTCGGTGGCAGTGGCATCCTGTCTATCTATCTGGTCGGATTGTTTTTGGGAAACCGAGCCACCCGTGGCAAACATGCCATTCTCAACGTGCTGGACGGCATGACCTGGCTGGCGCAGATTGGTATGTTCCTGGTGCTGGGATTGTTGCTGACACCTTCGGAACTGACGGATATCTGGCTGCCGGGACTGTTGTTGGCTTTTGGCATGATTTTTATTGCTCGTCCCATCGCGGTGTGGATAAGCCTTTGGCCGTTTCGCAGCTTCCAAGCGCGTGAATTACATTTCATTTCATGGGTGGGACTTCGGGGTGCCGTGCCGATTATTCTGGCGGTATTTCCGATGATGGCCGGCCTACCTAACGCCCAGTTGTATTTTAATCTGGCATTTTTTGTGGTGTTGGTTTCGTTGCTTTTACAAGGCAGTACATTAACGTCAGCTGCCCGGCTGGCGAAAATTGAGTTACCACCTAAGCCAGAGCCGGTGTCTCGTGCGGGGATAGAGATATACCCAACTAGCGAGTGGGAGATTTTTGTGTATCGCCTAAAAGCCAGTAAATGGTGTGTCGGCGAGCCACTACGGCATTTATCCATGCCAAATGGTACTCGCATTGCGGCGGTATTCAGAGATCATGAACTGATGCATCCGTCAGGGAGTACCCGGTTAGAAGCTGACGATATCCTTTGTGTGTTAGCGCAAGAGAAGGATCTCGGGCCTTTGAGCCAACTGTTCAGTGAGGCGCCTCAGAAAAAAGATTTGCCGCGTTTTTTCGGCGACTTCTTTATTGCCATGGATGTAAAACTGGCAGATATGGCGCCGATTTATGGGTTCACGTTGGATGAAACACACTTGAGCCTGACGATTAATGAGTTAGTACAGGAACAGTTGGGCAGTTCCCCGGTGGTGGGCGATCAGTTTACTTGGCAGGGAGTCGGCTGGATTGTGGCAGATGTTCAGGATGGCCAAGTTGTTCGCATGGGGATCCGTCTACCGACGCAAGAGTTATGAATCCACGGGGCGTCAGCCCCGTAGGTTTAATGAACTCAGTTTCATTGGTAGAGCGATGGATCGGTTTGTTGCGGCCGAGTTTTAAAGCGTCGGTGTAACCACATGTACTGCGGGATATTACGACTAATCAGTCTTTCGATAATGTGATTGCCACGAATAGCATCGGCTAACTCGTTTTCACCCGGAAAGTTTTCTAACGGTGCTTCAATTTCAATAGTGTAGCCACTGTCATCGGCATTACGCTCCACGAAGAAAGGTAAGACCTTGGCTTTGCCCAATTTTGCCAGCGTCGTGCCGCCGGTGATGGTGGCGGCTTCCTTAACTGCAAAAAATGGAATGAATACGGCACTGGAGCGGCCAAAATCTTGGTCGGCGGTGTACCAGATCACGTCGGGATTGCGCAGGCAACGCACCATTTGTCTTAGATCGCGTTTAGGGATCAACGCCTTGTTGGAACGCAGCCGGCCGCGTACCTGAAGATATTCCATTAATGGGTTATTATGGGGGCGATATACACCCACCCCGGGATGAAACTGACCGAAAATACGAGCGCCCATTTCTAATGGTAAGCAATGCACTGCAAACAGAATTACGCCATGACCGGCATCAAGCGTCTGCTGCACATACTCTTGCCCTTTGATCTGCATGTGCCGCTGGATACGCGCATCACTCCACCACCAGGCATTAATCGTGTCGAAAATCGCTTTGCCAGTTTCTTCAAAGTTACGGAGCAGCAGATGTTGCCGTTGCTCTGCAGTTTGCTCAGGAAAACAGAGTGCCAAGTTACGTCGGGCGATCTTGACCCGACTCCCCGCAAGTGTCATCGCCAACCGCCCCAAGGCCGCCCCTAACTGCATCTGCCATTTAAGTGGCAACATGGTCGTGAGTTTGGCCAAGCCGATACCTAGCCACAGCAGCCAGTATCTGGGATGTAATAAATGAGCCGAAAACTGCGCCTTTTCTACCACGGTATTCCCAAGTGTTACGAAAAAATTAGCGGCTATTCTAACGCAAATTCTTCGGAAAATTAGGTACAATCAGCTTTATTTTGCCAAGACTGGATAAGTTGCAGATGAAAGTGACACTGCCGCCTTTTGAAAAAGCCCGAGTATTGGTCGTGGGCGACGTGATGTTAGACCGGTACTGGACCGGCCCCACTGGCCGTATTTCACCGGAAGCGCCGGTGCCTGTGGTGAAGATTAGCCAGTTAGAGGACCGCCCCGGTGGTGCCGCCAACGTCGCGCTGAATATTGCGGCGCTGGGCGGGCAGGTAACACTTTGTGGCATAGTGGGCAATGATGAAGCGGCGAGTGCGCTGTCGGTGGGGCTTAAGGCACAAGGCGTGGTCCCAGGTTGGTTGCAAGTTGAAGACAAACCGACCATTACCAAGTTACGCGTGCTCAGTCGTAACCAACAGTTGATCCGTTTGGACTTTGAAGAAACTTTTAGCGTGGCGCAGAGTCAGCAACTGATGGCGAATGCTGAGCCACAGCTGGATAACTGTGATGTTGTCATTTTGTCTGATTATGCCAAGGGGGCTATCAGTGACCCGCGGCTCTTTATTCAGACTGCGCGCGCCAAAGGGATCAAAGTATTGGTTGACCCTAAAGGCAGTGATTTTTCCCGTTACCATGGCGCGACGTTGATCACGCCTAATATGAGCGAGTTTGAAGCGGTTGCCGGACCGGTATCCTCTGATGCCGAATTGGTTAGCAAAGCTCGCCAGCTGATTGTTGAACATCAACTGGATGCCATGCTGATTACTCGCTCCGAACAGGGGATGACTCTGATTACCAGCGCTGGCGATGAATTGCACATCCCGACGGTGGCCCGTGAAGTCTATGATGTCACCGGTGCTGGCGATACCGTCATTTCCGCGTTAGCGAGTGCGCTGGCCGCAGGCAGCGAATTGGCTCAAGCTTGCGCTATAGCCAATACGGCAGCGGGTGTGGTGGTTGGTAAACTGGGCACCTCAACGGTTAGCCGTATTGAACTGATTGAAGCATTATCGTTGAGTCACGGGGAATCCGGGTTTGGTGTCGTCTCCGAAGAGCAATTAGCTTACGCACTAGAGCAAGCCAGATTGCGAGGCGAAAAAGTGGTAATGACTAATGGCTGCTTCGATATCTTGCATGCGGGACATGTTTCTTATCTCAAAGAAGCCCGCGCGTTAGGTGATCGCTTGATTGTAGCGGTCAATGATGACGATTCTGTGCGTCGTTTGAAGGGCGATGGTCGTCCTGTGAACAATGTGGCGCGGCGTATGGCCGTATTGGCCGGTTTAGCTTCCGTAGACTGGGTGGTTCCATTCAGTGAAGACACCCCACAACGTATTATTGCGCGGTTATTACCCGACCTGTTAGTTAAAGGTGGCGATTACCGGGTGGATGAGATTGCCGGTGGTAAGGAAGTGATCGCTGCCGGTGGTAGCGTTAAAGTGCTGGGATTTGAAGATGGCATCTCCACTACGGCAATCATCCAGCGTATTATGGATAAACCCTGATGTTAGCCAGCTTGCTGACGGCCACACTGTTTTGGGCTGATATCGGTCCCAAACAGGCGTTGGTGTGTCCGCCAGCGGCTATTACCCAGTGTCTGGCAACCCTGCCAGATAAAGTCCGTCAGCAATTGCCGAGTGATAAAACTCGTTACAGTGATGCATTAGCGCTGCGTGCAGCGATGGCCATTCCCGTTAATGACCCTGCTATTGCCGGTATTGTGTTGTGGGCTCCTGAACAACTTGCCTCTAGTCAGAGTGCACTTTGGAACGGGCAGGTTTACCAACTGCCGCTGGAGCAGCAGCCCTTGCTGACGTTATGGCATGAGCTGGGGCATCTGGAGATTAAGCGGTTACAGGGAAGTGTGTTGCCGATAAATTTGACCACTTTGGAATATGAGTGGTTGGCTGACTGCTATATGACCTGGCGCAGCGCCAAAAGCACCGGAACGTTGGCGTTGGCCTGGCAACAGTATGATCGCCGCAATCTTGGGGTGATTACCGATATCGACAACTTATCGCACTGGAGTGCATTATATCTGTTACCTGTGCTCACTGATTACAGTGCCGCACAGATTGCCAGTTTCCCGACTTTTAAAGATTTTGTCGCAGATTTTTTCCCGAAAGTTCACCGTTTCGATAATGATGCCGTTGCGGAGTTTTCCAGTCTGTTGCAGCGGGTGTTCGGCTCCGGTAGCGTGCATCCGTTACCGGGCTATATGTTCTGGCGTCGTCCAGCCTTAGGACAGATTCTGCGACCGACGTTTTCCAGACTGATGGGCGAATCAGCCGCTAAGAAATGGTTGCAGCAGCAACGTATGCTGACTCAGACACCGTTCATTGGTTCAGGTATCTGAATCTGCCCTGAACAAACCTTAAAAACCGCTCCATGAGTGGGTTTTGGTGCAAGCCATCGCGAAAATCCTTTGGTAAGCTTTGGTTCGATTGAACAGGCGACAGTATCAGAGGACAGTCATTATGGCGAAGCGATCAAAGGCGCAGACCGAACTTACCATTCAGCAAATCATGGATGAAGCATTCCGTCAGATTCTGACCATTGGCTTCGAAACTATGTCCTATTCTACGTTGGCTGATGCCTTGGGCATCAGCCGTACCGGTGTAAGCCATCATTTCCCGCGCAAACTGGATTTTTTATTAAGACTCAATGAACGCATCGGCGAGCATTTTATCTCTGCACTGGATTTCTCTAGCATTGAAGCGCTGCAATATTCGTGGCAACAGGCCATGACACGGCCGGAACAGCAAGCGGTGCTGCGGCTGTTTTTCAGCATCTGTGGCCGTGTTGAAGATGAAATGCCGGAGTTTATTGCGGTTGAGCAGGCATTGCGGCAAGCGGAGTCTGCGCTCGGTGTCGCCGGCCGCGAACAGGTACAAGAGTTATTAGGTGCCACCGCATTGCAGTTATCTTCCTGCACCTTGCTGGCAAAAGCTGCCTAAAGGGTAAGATGTAACATATTGCTTACATTGTATAAATATTCCTAACAGACGGTTGTCAGGATTACTCTGGCAGCCGTTTTTTTAGTCGTTGCATCTTTACTTCAAACTGTGCTAGTGTCGAAGCATGTTAAAAAGTGAGACGTAGGTCACACATGAAAAGAATGCAGCAAGCAATCACTCTGTGGCTAGCCAGCGTAACGCTGACGTTGTCGCTTGCTGTTATTTCTGCCCCCAGAGATTTGGCTGAAGGTTCGTTGCTATTTGCCGACGACCAGTCAATGCTGCAGGCAATTCTGCCGGATAACTCGTTACCCGTGCTGTTGCTTGAAAATGCTTTTGAACCCATCGAACCAGTTATTCCGCGTACTCGCACTAAGCTGGTGCCACGTCGAGTTCTCAGTAGTGTATTGCCACAGTCGGAATACAAACGTGCACTTGTTAAGACATCGGTCTTTCCGCAAGCGCTGACCCGCGCTCCCCCTGCCTTTGCCTGATATCCCAATAACGTTGTTCAATTTTTGGATTCAAGCAGAGGTGTATTATGAAAACACTGCAAACTTATACTCTTAACTCTTTGGAAATAAACGATAATAGCCGTTTATTGAAGGAAGATTCTAAAGCAACTGCTGCGTTGATGAATTTCAGCCACTCAACTCGCATGGCATTAAATGCCGATATGCCCGTACCTGATGCCTACCAAATCATGACGGCTGAAAACAGTCAGATCAATTATGTGGTTAATGATCATCATGAACTGTTGGGTATCGTCAGCCGCAACTGGCTATCCAGTGACAATCTGATGAAATATACCGATAAAAATCATGGGCCTTCGTTCTGGAGCGTATTTGACCTGATGTTACCTATCTCTGAACTGCCAGCTGTTGATGACGCTCAGTTACAGGATGTTACGGTACTTGATGTGCTGGAAACATTCCGCAGTATCCAACGCGATTTTATGTTGGTATTGGATAGTAATGGTCAAATACGGGGTTTGCTGAGTGCGGAAGATATGATCGCGCGTTTAGAGCATGCACCGACATTTCGTGATAAAGGCGGCGAAGTACTGGAGATTTTACGGCAGTTACGTGAAAGCCATGGGTTGGAGCCACTGCAAGTCGTTAACGGTTAACCGTTTGCCCTAATAAAAAACCGGTGGCATGCCACCGGTTTTGTTATATGGGAAGCAGATCGCAGAATTACAGTGCGTTAAGAATTGCAGTCACAGATTCTTTGGCATCTCCGAACAACATCTGGGTGTTATCTTTGAAGAACAGTGGGTTCTGTACGCCTGCGTATCCAGTATTCATAGAGCGTTTGAATGCGATAACATTCTGTGCTTTCCACACTTCCAATACCGGCATACCGGCAATTGGGCTACCTGGATCTTCTGCCGCAGCAGGGTTAACGGTATCGTTGGCACCGATCACCAATACAGTGTCTGTGTCTTCGAAATCGTCATTAATTTCATCCATTTCCAGCACGATATCATAGGGCACTTTGGCTTCAGCCAGCAGTACGTTCATATGGCCTGGTAGACGACCGGCAACCGGATGGATACCAAAGCGGACTTTGACGCCCATTGCACGCAGTTTCTGGGTGATCTCTGCCACAGGGTATTGTGCTTGTGCAACCGCCATCCCATACCCGGGAGTGATGATCACTGAGCTGGAGTTTTTCAGCAGATCGGCAACTTCTTCGGCAGTAGTTTCACGATATTCACCCAGCTCTTGGTCGCCACTGCTGGTAGCACCATCAGTACCAAAACCACCGGCAATAACAGAGATAAATGAACGATTCATCGCCTTACACATGATGTAAGACAGAATTGCACCTGAAGAACCTACCAACGCGCCGGTTACGATCAGCAGATCGTTCGACAGCATGAAGCCCGCCGCCGCAGCAGCCCATCCTGAGTATGAGTTCAACATTGACACAACTACCGGCATGTCAGCTCCGCCGATAGAAGCCACCAGATGCCAGCCAAAGGCCAGGGCAATCAGGGTCATCAACAATACCGCGAAGGTGTTACCACCGGCATTTACAAAGTACAGCAACAATACAAATGCTACGACAACTGCCAGCAGATTCAGCTTATGGCGATGCGGTAGCATCAGTGGCTTGGAGGAGATAATGCCACGAAGCTTACCAAAGGCCACGATTGAACCAGTGAAGGTTACCGCACCGATAAAGATACCGAGGAAGATTTCAACCAGATGGATGTTAAGCATTGCACCTGTCAGCTCGGCATGCTGCGCGGCTTTGGCGGCTTCTTTAAAGGCTTCAGTTGCGGCATCCAATGTTGCTTGCAGATCTGAACCCGCAGTCACTACCACACTGGTAGTGGTTGCCGGATGCAGGTCGATAAAGCTGTTGAAACCTACCAGAACCGCTGCCAGACCTACGAAAGAGTGTAGGATAGCGACCAATTCTGGCATCTGAGTCATTTCTACTTTTAGTGCCAGACGTACGCCTACGGCACCGCCAATCACCATCGCCAGAATGATCCACTGAACACCTGTGGTTTCGGGGTTAAGGATAGTGGCAATCAAGGCGATCGCCATCCCGGAGACCCCTAGAATATTGCCCTGTTTAGCGGTTTCCTGCTTGGAAAGCCCAGCCAAACTCAAAATAAAACACAGCGCTGCAATGATATAGGCCGCTGTTACCAGTCCTTGAGACACGATATCTTCCCCCTTAACCTTTACGGAACATCTTCAGCATGCGCTGAGTGACCGTAAAGCCACCAAAGATGTTAATACTGGCGATCAGCACCGCAAAAAAGGCCAGGCCAGTAACCAGCGCTGAACCCTGACCAATTTGCAGCAATGCACCCACAACGATAATCCCGGAGATAGCGTTGGTGACCGACATCAGCGGGGTATGCAGTGAGTGAGTCACGTTCCATACCACGTAGTAACCGACGATGCAGGACAACAGGAACACGGTAAAATGCGATAAAAACTCTGGAGGTGCGACAGAGGCTACTGCTGCAAAGGCAATTGCGCCGACCGCGCCCAACACATATTTCAGTTTTGATGGGGCTTTAGGCGCGGCCGCTTGTTTAGCTACCGCGTTCGCCGGCTGCTTCTGCGGTGCCGCAGAGACTGAGATCTTTGGTGGCGGGAAGGTCACTTCACCCGCCTTGACCACAGTCATATTACGCATCACGGTATCTTCAAAATCGATAACCGCATTGCCATCTTTTTCTTTGCACATCAGCTTCATCAGGTTCACCAAGTTGGTGCCATAAAGCTGTGAAGATTGTGCCGGTAAGCGGCCCGGGAGATCGGTATAACCGATAACTTTTACACCATTAGCGGTGACAAACAATTCACCCGGCTGGGTATATTCACAGTTGCCACCAGTCGCCGCAGCCATATCGACAATGATAGAACCTGGTTTCATGGTGTCGACCATTTCCTTGGTGATCAGCCGTGGTGCAGGGCGTCCAGGGATCAGCGCGGTGGTAATGATGATGTCGACTTCTTTGGCCTGTTTGGCAAACAGTTCCATTTCGGCCTTGATGAACTCTTCGCTCATCACTTTGGCATAACCGTCAGAAGACGCGCCGTCCTCACCACCAAAGTCTAGCTTGAGGAATTCACCGCCCATCGATTCAATCTGTTCAGCCACTTCCAGGCGGGTATCGAATGCTCTGACAATCGCGCCTAATGAACCGGCGGCACCGATTGCGGCGAGACCCGCAACCCCGGCACCAATGACCAGCACTTTAGCAGGAGGCACTTTACCGGCCGCAGTGATTTGACCCGTAAAGAAACGGCCAAATTCATGTGCGGCTTCGACGACTGCGCGGTAGCCCCCGATGTTAGCCATGGAAGACAACGCATCCATGGATTGGGCACGAGAAATACGTGGAACCATGTCCATCGCCATCACATTGATGTTGCGTTTGGAGAGTTTTTCCACTAATTCGGCATTCTGAGCCGGCCAAATAAAGCTGACCAGGGTGGCACCATCTTTAATCTTGGCGATCTCTTCATCTGTAGGTGCATTGACCTTAAAGATGAAATCCGCTTGCCAAACTTCGGGTGCGACAACAGCGCCTGCGGCTTCAAAGGCTGCATCGTCAAAGCTGGACAGCGCCCCCGCGCCTACTTCTACGATGACTTCGAAGCCGAGCTTTTTCAATTGCTCGACGGTGGCCGGGGTCGCTGCGACCCTGGTTTCACCGGGGAGAATTTCTCTCGGTATTCCAATTTGCATGACTGATTCCTGATGATTGATAAATAAACACCTGCCCGCAGTGCTCCTTCTGCAGGCAGATAAAAATCTGCTTTTCCCGGTCAGTTATCGGCAACTATGTTGCAATCAAGTGATAAATAATTACCTGAACAGCCGGTCTATTAGACTACTCCGTTTTTTGAGAACCGACAGTCTTCCTTTTGCCACACATTTAGTGCTAGGGCATTGTCGCAACTCTTTGCTCGGAAACAAGCGCATATTGCTCAAGCCGAGTATTTCTTAGCTGGTCGGAGCAAATAATATGCGCTAGGCCACATTTTTTTAACTTAATTGTCGCAAATCTCATATTCCAAATAAATATAAAAAATTAAATATTATTCTTTTTTGACTTTCGTGAGCACAGATAAGCTTGCGGCTATCTCTCTGTCGCAAGGTTTGGCTCCATGTCGTTAAAAGAACTCTCATCGTTGGTATCTCCGTTAACGGAATCCCAAGTGACCCAGTTACAGCAATTGGCTGCGCAGCTCAGCCCACTGCAGCAAGCGTGGGTCAGTGGCTATCTCGCCGCTAGTGCCGGTGTCGCTGCTCAAACTACGGCTCAGGTGCAGCCCGGTAATACCTTAACCATCTTGTACGGCAGCCAGACGGGGAATAGCCGCGGTATAGCCAGCCAACTGGCGCAGCAGGCAAGGGCCAATGGTTATGCGGTGAATCTCAGCGCTATGGGCGAGTATAATGTGCGATCGCTCAAACAGGAGCAGTTGCTAGTTGTGATCGTCAGCACTCAGGGTGAAGGCGACGCTCCGGATGATGCGATTGAATTACATAAATTTTTAGCGTCAAAACGAGCACCAAAACTGGAACAGCTGCATTATGCTGTGCTGGCGCTCGGTGATTCATCCTACGAATTTTTCTGCCAGACCGGCAAAGATTTTGATGAACGTTTGGCGGCGTTGGGGGCAAAGCCGCTGTTACCACGCGTGGATTGCGATGTGGATTATCAGCAGCTAAGTGAACAATGGCAGCAGCAGTTATTGGTGGCCGTGCAACCACATCTGCAAACATCCGCACAAGTTGTCTCGATTGATAGCGTCAAGCCAGCCAATACGGCAAGCGGATATAGCAAACAACAGCCGTATGAAGCGGACATTCTGCTCAGCCAGAAAATCACTGGGCGTGATTCGACAAAAGACACCCGACATATTGAAATCGATTTAGGCGAATCTGGCATTCAATACCAGCCGGGAGACGCCCTCGGCGTTTACTTCAGCAATTATGCCGCGTTAGTGGATGAACTGCTCTCCAGCCTCCAGCTTGATGGCGATAGTGCTGTGATGTTGCAAGATCGAGCACTGAGCCTGCGTCAGGCGCTATTGGACGAGAAGGAATTGACACAGCTGTATCCCGGCCTAGTGCAATTCTGGGCGCAGCACTGCGGCAGCGATGAATTGCAAGCAATCGCCGATGACCGTGAGCAGAGCCGGTTATTCATTAGGCACCATCAGTTGGCTGATTTGCAGCGTTTATATCCCATCACCAACGTTGACGCCCAGCAATTGATCGATGTGTTGCGTCCAATCACACCGCGCTTGTATTCCATCGCGTCCAGCCAGAGCGAAGTCGACACCGAAGTGCATCTGACGGTAGGGCTGGTTCAGGAAGTGCGCGATGGCATTCCGCGTTATGGGGCCGCATCTGGATTTCTGGCTCGCGCGGAAGAAGGGCAGAAGCTGCGGGTTTATGTGGAAGCTAACAAGCATTTCCGTTTGCCGACTGATCCAGCGACCCCGGTGATTATGATCGGTCCCGGTACCGGCGTGGCGCCATTCCGCGCTTTCATGCAACAACGAGCCGCACAGGGGGCTAGCGGTGACAGCTGGTTGTTCTTTGGTAATCCGCACTTTGAGCAGGATTTTCTGTATCAGACCGAGTGGCAGCAGTACCTCAAAACCGGTCAGCTTAGCCGGATTTCTCTGGCATTTTCCCGCGACCAACAGCAAAAAATTTATGTGCAGCAGCGTATTCGTGAACAGGGTGAAGCGTTATGGCAGTGGCTGCAACGTGGTGCCCACCTGTACTTATGTGGTGATGCCGAGCGCATGGCCAAAGACGTGCAGCAGGCGTTAGTGGATGTGGTTGTCGCGTATGGTGGTCTGGACGCCGAAGCCGCCACCGAGTATCTGGAAAACCTGCGACAACAAGGTCGCTTCCAGAAAGATGTTTACTGAGATCCATGGACAGCACTGCCACTGGCAGGCTGGCATCAAAGAGAGTGAGTTATGAGCGAGCCAAAATTATCTGCTAATGAGCGCATTAAAAGTCACAGTCAGCACCTGCGCGGCACCATAAAGCAAGGATTGTCCACAGATGTTACCGGGGCTTTCAGCGATGATGATCAGCAACTGATCAAATTCCACGGTTTCTATCAACAGGACGACCGGGATCTGCGTAATGAGCGTAAAGAGCAGAAACTGGAGCCCCTCTACAGCTTTATGCTACGAGCAAGGGTTCCAGGCGGAGTGTGCACGCCAGAGCAGTGGCTGGAAGTCGACCGTATTGCATCTGAGTTGACCACCTCGAACAGTATCCGCCTGACCACACGTCAGACCTTTCAGTATCATGGTATTCCGAAGCGTAATCTGAAAACCATTATTCAAGGGTTGGACCGTAAAGCATTGGATTCCATTGCCGCCTGTGGCGATGTGAACCGTAACGTAATGTGTAACCCCAACCCAGTGCAGTCCAAACTGCATCAGCAGGCATATTACTGGGCGAAAAAACTGTCAGATCACATGCTGCCGCACACCAAGGCTTATGCCGAGATCTGGCTGGATGATGAAAAACTGTTAAGCACCGAAACTGAAGCCGAGTCGATTTATGGTGATACCTATCTGCCACGTAAATTCAAAATGGCCGTTGCCGTGCCACCAGATAACGATGTGGATGTCTATACCAACGACTTTGGCTTGATCGCGGTTGCCGAACACGATGAATTGGTTGGCTTCAACTTAGTGGCCGGTGGCGGCATGGGCTCGACTCACGGTGAGGTGGAAACCTTCCCACGGCTAGCCGATGACTTCGGTTTTATTCGCGCTGAAGACACCATCAAATTCGCTGAAGCGGTCATGACATTGCAACGGGACTGGGGTAATCGCAGTAACCGTAAACGTGCACGTCTGAAATACACTATTGTGGATCGCGGTTTTGCGGCATTCAAAGCGGAAGTTGAAAATCGTGCGGGGGTGAAATTTGAGCCTAAGCGCAAAGTGGTTATCGGCGATCGTGGCGATCGCTATGGTTGGGTCAAAGGTGTCGATAATCAGTGGCATCTGACGTTGTTTATCGAAGGGGGCCGTATTAAGGATCTCCCCGGAAAACCGTTGCAAACTGGTTTGCGGGAGATTGCCAAAATCCATCAAGGCGATTTTCGTATGACCTCCAACCAGAATATCATCATCGCCGGGGTCGCGGAGGCTGCCAAACAACAGATTGAAGGGTTAGCGCGCAAGCATGGTTTACTGGGCGAAGTGATCAGTGCCAGCCGCGGCCATTCCATCGCGTGTGTGGCACTGCCGACCTGTCCGTTAGCGATGGCTGAAGCAGAACGCTATTTCCCTGAATTCATGGATAAAGTCGAGGCACTGCAACAGAAGCATGGCCTTGCCGAGCAGCCGATCGTGGTGCGCATGACCGGTTGTCCTAACGGCTGCGCGCGTCCTTTCGCGGCAGAAATTGGTTTGGTAGGTAAAGCGCCCGGACGCTACAACCTGTATTTGGGCGCAAGTTTTGAAGGCACCCGGCTCAACAAAATGTATCGTGAAAATATCCAGGAAGCTGAGATATTAAACGAGCTGGATGGCTTATTTGCGCGCTATGCGCTGGAACGTAATGCTGGGGAGTACTTCGGTGATTTCGTGGTGCGTGTTGGCGTTGTGAAAGCGGTACTGGATGCCGCCAGGGATTTCCATGGCTGAGATAAATTCGCCGGTAACGGCCGCACAGTTAACTGCGTTGTTGCAGCTGGATGAACATGAGCAACAACAACAGCTGGCTGATATTAATGTTTTCCTCGGTCAATTAACGCCACAGCAGCGTGTCCAGTGGGCCTTGGCGTATCTGCCGGGAACCCATGCGCTATCCTCAAGCTTTGGTATTCAGGCGGCTGTAATGCTGCATCTGGTAACTAGCATTTGGGCTGACGTGCCGGTACTCCTCACTGATACCGGCTATCTGTTTCCGGAAACCTACCAGTTCATAGATGAGCTGACGCAACGACTGCAGCTGAATCTTAAGGTGTACCGATCAGAATTGACGCCGGCCTGGCAAGAAGCGCGATTTGGCAAATTGTGGGAAAAAGGTCTGGATGGACTCGAATTTTATAACCGTATGAATAAAGTTGAGCCGATGAAACGGGCCTTAGAGGAGTTACAGGTGGGGACCTGGTTTGCTGGTCTGCGCCATAGTCAGGCCGCGACTCGCGAAGCCTTGCCGATCCTTGCAATTCATGGCGGTCACTACAAAGTGTTACCCATCATTGAGTGGAGTAATCGTGATGTACATGTTTATCTGCAACAACACAATTTACCTTACCATCCGTTGTGGTATCAAAATTATGTGTCGGTTGGTGATACGCATTCTACGCGGCCGTTAACTGCGGGGATGACAGAAGCGGAAACCCGATTCAATGGCATCAAACGTGAGTGTGGCCTGCACTTTGAAATATAATTATTATAATTCAATATATTAGGTTGTCTGTGTTCAGAACTGCTCAGAATGGGCACGCTTAGCGATCAAGGTTTTTACCAGTTTGTACACAGACTTATGCACAACGTAAATTTCTTGGTTATACTAAACATTCCCCCGTTGGGGAAATAAAGCATGTCATTCTGTATCCGGTGTTCCTATTGGGCATCAGCCTTCGGCAGACAGTGTGATTGACGTGCTGATGGCAGTGTACTCCTTCGGGTAGCAGGTGATGACTTATCGATGTTGCCGTTCACTGCCGCTTTGATTGGCTTGCTGGCGCAGTCTCAAAGCATTTTCCCGTCCCGAATAGCCTGGGTATTCAGGTTATTCGGGGCTCTCCCCCGAAGCGTTAATTTTCCCAAAATATTGTCGCAACGCCTTAAGCAATTGAGGCCACTTAACATTTGGTGGCAGCGGTAGCTGTAGATCCGGCGTAATCCCCTTCCCGGACAATTGATTGCCGTATTGGTCATAGGCTAATGATGCGGTAATACTCACGCTGATATCGCTGCTGGGGAGGCGGAATTCGTGTTTACGCCCCATATCGCCCAAGGTGGCATCACCTATCAGCAAGGTCTTGCGCCAATCTTTGGCATAATACGCCAGCCATTCGCATTCATAACGGCATCCTGGACCAATCAGCAGTACCAATTGCTGCGATGTTGCCGGGACTACTGACGCTGGCGATACTACGGGCGTTTTTGCAAACCATTGACTTAGCTCGGGTTGCTGCTGTTTGGCTAAGGTGACGCTGATAGCGGGAAACAGTTGAAAGTATTGCAGCGGTACCAAACCTAGCGGTGCGAGAAAATCACTGCGTAGCTGTGAGGCGCGGCGGTAACGTCCATAACCTATGGGCTGTGTTGCCGGGTATTGTCTGCCTTGTACTAACTGCTGTAGCAATATCGGACTGAATCCTGTGGTCTGTCGTAAGTCCAGGATCAGCGTTCCTGCCTGCAGCGCTTTTTGGAAATCCCGTTGCAGCTGACGATCATTTTCCAGTCGCTCTAAATCGCCAAAACGAAACAACTCCGTATTATCACCCAGCCATTGCCATTGACTGATGGCGGGGCTACGTTTGCTGGTAGCTTTGTCTGATACCGGTAATTGTAGATGGGTGATATTGCTGTCATCACTGGTTAAGGTCAGGGTTACTGTAGGTTTTACTTGTAAGCCTAATTCTCGACGCAATACATCCAACTGCTGTAGCTGTGTCGTGATAGGCAGCTTGGCTGCGAGCATGCGTTTGGCTGCTGTTTCCCAGCGCTGGATGGGCACGCCGTCTATGTGTGTCAGGAATGGGCGTTTGCTATCGATAGGCTGATTATTGTTGTCTAATGCCAACCAGCGTTGCTGCATCTGTTGTAACTTGATGGGTAAAATGCCGGAGGCCATGGGCAGGGCAGATACACTGGCACCTGGGTCATTAATTAGGCTCAGCAGTTTCCGTACTTCCGTATTAAAGCGATTAAGGTCAATATTTTGCGGATAACGAACAGTGACTTGACCTACACGCTGTTGTAAACGTTTTAAATTCTCTGGATGAAGCACAATAAAGGCCGAGTAATCGGCCACTTGCTGCTGCAAGGTTTTGAGATCCAATACCAACTGCTCATGGGTTAATACCCCCTGGGCGAGTGGTCGCTGCAAGACAAAACGCAGTAGTTGCAGGCTACTGATCAATAATGCCAGCAGAAATAGATAAAAAATTTCTCTGAACCCGGATCTCATTGCCATGACAACAATATCGCCCTTTACAGAAGGTCATTGAGCGCGACACCGAGACCGATACGCTCGGTGTGCGCGTTGTAATCGATAAGACTTTCACCATAGCCGTTGAAATACTGCGCATAGATCCGCAAATTTCCGAGAATCGGATAGCTCCATGTCAATTGTGCGGCACCACGATTATTGCTGGTTTTTAGGTTATTCCGCAGCATCAGACTGAAGCGGTGCTTGCCCGGCCCATAAAGGGCAGTGAATTCAAAATGACCTAAATAATCTTCAATATCCGGGTTGTCATCGCCGTGAGGGTCACCGTCATATTTCTTGTCGCTTTCAGGGATCCTCCACCAGACTTTCAGCGAAAAGGCCATTGGCCCATTATCAAAGACCATATTGCCATATACTCGATTCCAGCTACGAGATAGGCTGCCAGAGCGACCATTGGATTGATGTACGGCACCAAATCCGAAAAACGAATTGGTGAAATCACCAATTTTCCAGTCATTGTTAAACAGCATAAACAGTTCCGGTTCATGATTGGTTTCCCGGAAAGGTGAAGAGCTGTTTTTATTGTAAACCTGCCACCAGGACTGGTTCGTGTAGGCAAAGAACAGATGCCCATTATCACCGAACACCTTGTATGCCAGCGGAAATTTAAAACTGATCTGGAATTTAGCTTCAGCGTGGTCCAAGGCGTAATCGCCTTGCTCCATCTCTGCAGCAAAGGGGGTGGTATTGGGGGACGAGCTGTAAGTTATCGGCAGAAAATAATTCACCTTGTGAGGCATGATTACAAACGGGTTGTCTGAAGCCTGCAACTCTTTATTGACCCGCTCTTCTACCAATGATGGCTGTGGATTAGCATCAGTCTCGGCAAAGACTGTCTGGCAGTTTAATACGCCGATCACTCCAATAATTACGGCGGTAAGCTGGGGGATTTTCATGCGACCTTGTCTCCCTGGTAACGTAAAATATCCACTGCGAATGCAGTGTAGCATTGAAAATGGCCGTATTAACAGTAGCTTGAATTTGCCGCGGGGGAATGTCATCAGATGATTTCTGAATGGTGCTTCGATGCCTTGTTCATATATAACCATTAAGAATAAAAACTAATAATTATATATTTAATAAAGAATATTGAGACAGTTATATTGCCCCTAGTTAATTAGGGGGTGATTGAAGATGGCACTGTTGCAACTCGCTGGGCGTCAAGCCAAAGGTAAAGTCTATCTGTTGGGTGCCGGTCCTGGCGATCCGGAGCTATTAACCCTCAAAGCCTGGCGCTTATTGAAAAGTGCCGACGTCGTGTTATATGACGCATTAGTCAGCGAAGAGATCTTGGCGCTGATCCCAACTGCGGCCGAAAAGATCTCCGTCGGCAAACGCGCAGGTCATCACAGTGCTTCTCAGGATGAGATTAATCGCTTATTGGTTACTAAGGCTTATACCCGAGAAACCGTTGTGCGTTTAAAGGGGGGCGATCCTTTCATCTTTGGTCGCGGTGGGGAAGAACTGTTGGCGTTAACGGATGCCGGAGTGGACTTTGAAGTGGTCCCAGGGATTACTGCTGCCAGTGGTGCAGCGGCTTATGCGGGCATTCCATTGACGCACCGTGAACTTGCCCGGTCTGTGACATTTATTACAGCGCATTGCCAAACCGCCGAGCAGCCGATCAACTGGCAGGCCTACAGCGCAGTTGACCATACCCTGGTGATTTACATGGGCGTACTCAAGGCCAATGTTATCCAACATGAGCTGCTAACTGCCGGTAGGGCGGCCAATACCCCGGTTGCGATCGTGTCTCGTGCAAGCACGCCACAACAAAAAACATTTCAGGGGACATTATCGGAATTGGAGCGGTTAGCGGCTGATCCTCAATTACAGATGCCAGCGCTCATCATCATAGGCCATGTGGTGCAGTTGGCGCAGCAGCTAAATTGGTTTGAAACTGCTTCGCGGAAACACAGTGCCGTAGCGATAGAATCTTCCATACAAGGATGAATCGCGCGCTAAAGTTAGGCGGTGGCGGTAAAGTCTTTTTGCAAAAGGGTCTTGAGGGCGCTGACATACGCAACGTCTTCACGCGGAGCAACTAAATGTGCCAGTTCTTCTCCAACCGCCGTTAGCCGATAATAGCCAAAAAGTAAGTGATTAGATTTTGGGGTAAGTGTCAGCTGCTGTTGATGTGGCAGTTGCAGCACTAACGCTTGTTTGGCTGGCAACAATCCAGTTTCAAACTCGCTCTTATGCAGTATGCCCGCATCCATCAGTGTTAACAGACTGGAGTAGGGCAGCCCAAACTGCGATAATCCCAAGTTCACCGCAGGGTGTTTACGGAAATACTGTCCAAATCCCCCTGATATGCGATAGCTACTCAGCAGTTTTCCCCGGTTTTCATTATTGATTTTTATCATCATTCCCAGCGCTTTTTCCAGCAGTTGCGCTTCACGTAGCGTCAACTGTTTTAGCGTGGTTAAGGTACGCAGACTAAAGTTACCTGGATTCACGGTTTCACTGGCAAGGATACGTGCCCAAAGATCCTGCATCTTACGATTATGGATCTGTTCCGCTAGTTGAAAAAATTGATGGACCCAGTCGGAGTCAAGTTCAGCACCAGTGACATCAGATGACGAGTAACTCAGTGTCATCGCATAAATGTTTTCCAGGTTTTGCTGATACTGCTGTTGCTGCAATTTTTGTCTAAACACTGCCCGTTGACTCAACGTTGCATTGGCCGGGTGATAATCATTGTCTGAGGCCAGTCCCAAGAGCCGGCCAAGACGCAGCACTTTCTTGCGCGCAGACATCTCTTGCGCACTTTCTATCGGCGATGATTCGTTAAGCTCATGGGGGTCGGCCATTGCATCAGTCTGGATTAAGGTTGGCATGGCTTACTATAAGCCGAAAGGTGACTAGGATGTCCAGAAGTTGTTAGAAACTGCATGATTGTTCAGCTAACTGAACAAGTAAAAGCCATTTTGTGAACTGCACGTAATTAATGACTTTTTGCGCGAGTTGTTGCCGATGGGCGTGATCCGATTCATGTAAACTATGGCATTATTTCCCTAATATAATCGCTAGCTAACAGATTGAACGTACAGGTGTTAATGTGGACAAAACCCTTATTCTATTTTCCAGTGTTCATGGCCAGACCCGAAAAATATGTGACTTTATGGCTAAGCGTCTGGAACAGCAGGGACATCAGGTAACTTTGGCTGCAATCACGGACGCGCCGGAATTAGGTGAATTCGACAGAATCTTGATTGGTGCCAGTATCCGGCATGGAAAGCACAACCCTGCAGTTTATGATTTTATTGCACAGCACCAGGCGCAGCTAGAGGTCAAACCCAATGGTTTTTTCTCAGTGAGCCTTGTTGCCAGAAAGCCCGCCAAAAATACGCCTGATACCAATCCTTACATGCAGGCCTTTCTGGCGAAATCCGCTTGGAAACCCAAGTTGCTGGAAGTGTTTGGCGGCAACCTGAACTACCAGGGATATGATGCCATGGATCGCAATATCATAAGATTTATCATGTGGATAACTAAGGGCCCTACCGATCCTAATACCTGTGTGGAATATACCAATTGGGATAAAGTAGCGGCGTTTGTCGATCAGTTTGGCAACGCGGCGTAGGAGTCGGTTATGGGAAGCCTGCTGGCGCTCTATCAAAGATTGCAGCATTTGTTGCTCATTGTGTTGTGCGTAGTGTTGTTGGCAGGCAGTGGTCAGTTGACGCTGTTACGTTCGCTACCCGCTCACGCAGGATTCTGGAATCTGACACACGTATGGCTGGGGTTACTGGCGAGTGTGGTGGCATTCACTTTTTTTATCAGCAATCTTACCGGCGGCAGCTGGCGTCAGTATTACGGTATTGTGGCGGGCAATTGGCATCCGGTATGGCATGACCTCTGTGGTTTAGGCAAGGGACGTATTCCGGCTGCTGGCGGTGTGGGGCTATTCAGCCTGATTGAAGGTCTGACCATGATCGCGCTGTTAGCCGTATGCTTTAGTGGTTGCATGTGGTTTTTTGAACAGGGCAGTAAAGACGCGCTGTTTTGGCGCGGTTGGCATCACTCTTTGATCTATGTATTTGTCACGTTATTAATATTGCATGTGCTTTGCGCGTTAAGTCATTTACTTGACCTCATTCGTGACTAAACAATGTCGTTTTTTGAGAATAATCTGTAACGCCAAGTCCGCTTTTTATCTTATCTACCCACTACGCTGTTAGCTTCAAGTGAGGTGGCAACCGGCGTAACTCTGCATTGAAGCCAATACCTTTGCTGGATTTTTTAAATAAGATAAATTCAAAACTTTTCAGATAATCAAAATGGTTTAACACTGTAAATCAATATATATTGATAATTGTTCATTAAATGTATTCATTTAATGATGAAAATTTATTCAGTATTGGGCAATGTTTGCTTTTCTGTTTACTTATATTGCAATTATGTTTGCTAAATGTGATTTTTAGCTCGTCAGCTTTGAGCAATTGATTTCTGACGTGAACAATGGCAGCCGAGTCTGCTTTTGTACTCGGATGCTTTTCAAATGTTCCCCGTCCTGGTTTGGGTTGCCGACATGAAACATCAGATAATTCTCCCTATGGCTTTAATGGTAGCTATACAGCGGACGTGTTACGTATCGTTTTTACTATGTTGCTGCCGCGGGGTCTTTGACAATTGTTAGTGACCCCGTTGCCTTTTTTTTATGTCCATTTCTATCAATACTCCTCGCTGAATTTTCCATTTGCTTTTTATCGAATGCAGTATTGTCAGCCAGATGCACTGGTATATAGTGTTGACGCTTCGAGCGCAATTTCCACACAAATAAGACTTTAATACGGGAAAAGGTAAATATGAGTTGGAGTATGTGGCTGGGACTGTTGGCGATCTCCTGCTTGGGAGCTATGTCTCCCGGGCCCAGTTTGGCTATGGTGGTCCGTCATACCTTAGGTGGCGGTCGCGCGCAAGGGATTGCTTGTGCCTGGGCACATTCTGTTGGGATTGGCATGTACGCCTTGATCACCTTGCTGGGATTGGCCGCGTTATTAAAGCATTTTCCCATCATTTTTAAGGTGATTGCGGTTGCTGGCGCATTGTATCTGGCATGGCTCGGCATAAAAGCGCTGATGTCAAAGGGGGGAATGCAGCAAAAATTAGCGGCGGGTAGACAAACCACCGTGCTGGAAGCCGTACGCGATGGCATCGCCATTTCCATGTTAAACCCGAAGATCATGTTATTTTTTACAGCGTTGTTCAGCCAGTTTGTATTAGCTGCGCAGCATAGTTCTGGCAAAGGACTCATCGTGCTGACGCCGCTGATTGTGGATGGCTGTTGGTATACCTTGATTGCATTTATGCTGTCACAGCCCAAGGTGCTCGATAAACTGCGTAACAAAGCCAATCTTATCGATAAGCTAACTGGTGGGGTATTGTTGTTGTTAGCGTTGCGTGTGGTTGCGTCTATTTGACGGTGTCGCCCACCGTATCAGCGACTGGTGCCGAGATGTTGCAACAGATGACTGCGTAACGCGTTAATAAGCGGTGTGAGTTGACGTCGGTCGGGTAACAACATGTTCAGCGGCGCAGCCTCACCACGCCAGTCGCTGCATAGTTGTTGTAATCGCCCCTGTTGCAAATCTGCCGCGATATCCAGACGTGATTTGTACGCAATACCACAGCCGGCTAAAGCCCAGCGATGCACCATGTCACCATCATCGGCAACCCGATCTCCTTTGACGTTGACGCTGATAAACTCCTCGCCTCGGTTAAATTGCCAACGATCATGTACGCAGTCTGCCAGCATAAAACATAAGCAATTATGCTGTGACAATTCCTGCGGATGTTTTGGGGTTCCCGCGCGTGCCAAGTAGGTTGGCGCAGCACATAAGACCCGGTCATTATTAGGTGTTAACGGTAATGCAATTAAGCTGGAATTGGGAGGTAATCCGTAACGGATCACTAAATCGACTGGTTGATGGTAGATATTGGTCAGATGATCACTAATCTGCAGTTTTAGTTCTACCTGTGGATGGGTAGCCATAAAACTGTCGAGTAAAGGTGCCAACAGATTGCGTCCGAGGTCAGATGGCAGTGACAAGTGCAGTTTACCTTGAAGCCTCTGTCTGCCACTGCGCAACAGCATTTCGCCCTGTTCCAGTTGCTTTAATGCCTCTTCACAATATTGCAGATACTGTTCACCCTCCTTGGTTAACCGTAGGCTGCGGGTGGAGCGAACAAACAGTGGTGCCGCTAATTGGTGTTCCAGGCGTTTTATCGCCGCACTGGTGGCCGCCGGCGTCAGATTCATCGCCCGGGCAACACTGGAAAGGCTGCCTTGTCTGGCGGTTTCAACAAAGATTTGTAGATCCTGCAAAGCACGCAACATAAGACATTACCCGTCAGTCGAAAGGCGATTTTTAAGCTGATTTTCAAATATTATTTGAATCAATTATTAAATATTAACGGTTTTTCTAACGCGATGACACCGCTAGATTAGGCAAAAGGCTAACCGTGGCCGACACTTATGACACACATTATCAGCAATTGTTAGAGGGAGAGATAATGAAAGCAGTAGGATACAAACAAGCACATACGCTTGGCGGTGATGATGTACTACAAGATATTGAGTTACCTCAGTTAACCGCTAAAGGACAAGATCTACTGGTGGCGGTACAGGCGATTTCGGTCAATCCGGTGGATACAAAAATTCGAAGCCGGGTCGGTGGCGAAAACGGCCAGTATAAAATTCTCGGTTGGGATGCGGTTGGCACTGTACTGCAAGTGGGGGATCAGGTAAGCGCGTTTAACGTCGGCGATCGCGTGTGGTATGCCGGTGATGTTTCGCGGCCAGGCAGTAATGCGGAGCAGCAATTGGTGGATGAGCGAATTGTTGGATTAGCGCCTAACAATTTACCAGACGCCGCAGCCGCTGCTTTGCCTTTGACAGCGTTGACTGCTTGGGAATTGTTGTTTGATCGACTGGGATTGCCCATTGGCGCCGGGCAAGGAAAGGCGTTGCTGGTGGTGGGAGCCGCCGGTGGTGTTGGTTCAATTCTAGTGCAATTAGCGCGGCAACTGACAGATGTCACCATCATTGCCACTGCTGGTCGTCCGGAATCGAAGGCGTGGTTAACCTCTTTAGGCGCGCATCATGTCATTGATCATCATGGTTCGCTGAGTCAACAGATCCAGGCGGTAGGTTTTGCCGGGGTTCATTGGGTGGCATCTCTGAATAATACCGATGAGCATATTGAACAGATTGTGGAATCTTTGTTGCCGCAAGGGCACTTAGGATTGATTGATGATCCGCACGTATTCGATATTAAATTATTGAAACGTAAAAGTTTGGCTTTGCACTGGGAATTTATGTATACCCGTTCTCTGTTCAAGACCGAAGATATGGTTCGTCAGCAGCAAATCCTCAATGAAGTTGCCAAACTGGTCGAGGCCGGAACGTTGAAAACAACCGTCAGTGAGCACTTCGGCGTGATAAATGCCACCAACCTATTGAGAGCGCATGCGCTACTAGAATCGCATCAGGCCCGTGGCAAAATTGTGTTGGAAGGGTTTTAAGCGATAAAAAAGGGAAGCAATCACGCTTCCCTTCGTTTTCTGCACACCGGGCGTCACGGACGAAACTGCTCGACATCGTTATCAGCCGTATCTTCATCGTCAGCCACTGCTGGCGGATTGGCGATATGATCTTCCAGATTATCGGCGAGCATCTCACGGTATTCATTCGTGAACCACTCCAATGCGCTATCCTTTTCAGTTTTCAGATCCGCCGCTTTCACTGACGCTTCAAAGGCATTAAAGCGTGCAGCCGCAAAGCGTAACGCCGTACCAATTTTCCCCAGATCCTGATGTTGTTGCGTCAACTCATTGGCGAGGGCGATAAATTGATCCGCGAGCTGAAAAATGGTGGTTTCAGTATTATTGGCTTGTGACATCGTAGAGTCGCTCTTGCTTATGGTTTAGGCGCAGATTTTACTCAAATCTGCGCCGCCGCCAAGAAAAAACTGCAAGCAGTCACAGCTGGACGTGGGTTATGCGGGTTTGCCACCAAGTCTACCGGTGCTGTATTGCGCTTCACCTTCACCAAAACTCCAGTCATCCTGGGTGTTAGTGAAAAATGAGATCATCAGATCCTGTGGCGCTATGGCGCATTGCTGCTGTAGGTCTTCACAGAGGCGTTTCATGAACAAGTGCTTTTGTTCAGTGCTACGGGGACTGGTGAACACGCGCAGTATAATCACATCATTACTGCGCTGATAACCCAGACCGGTATCTTCAACAACCATCTGATAATCTTTATTTTCATGGACTATCTGGTAACGGTCGCGTGTAGGCACCCCGAAGACTTCGAGCACCACCTGATGTGTGCAATCCAGAATTTTACGGACGGTTTGTGGTGCACGCCCTTCAATCATATCGAATACCAGTAATGGCATAATAATTGGCTCCTTATGATGACTTTGAAAGGTGATTGTAAGCCGGTTGTGGGCAATTTGCATGGCGAGTCCCATCCTGGAGGAAATCCCTTGTGTGTCGGTGTTGCGACTTTTAAGCTGTATGCCATAAAAAGGCAGAGATAACATTATGATTAATAACTGGCAAACGTTTATAGAAGCTGAACAGAAGCAAACTTACTTTCAAAAGTTAACTAATTTTGTGGCGTCAGAAAGGCAATCTGGGAAGCTCATTTTCCCGCCAGAGCGAGAGGTTTTTCGTGCGTTTGAGCTGACGCCTTTAGACCAGGTTCGTGTGGTGTTACTGGGGCAAGACCCATACCACGGCCAAGGTCAGGCGCATGGGTTATGTTTTTCAGTAAAGCCGGGCGTGCCATTGCCACCATCGCTGAAAAATATCTATAAAGAGCTCGCCACGGATATTGAAGGCTTTCACATCCCGGAAGACGGCTTTTTAGAGCAATGGGCCCAGCAAGGCATTCTGATGCTTAACACGGTATTGACCGTGGAGGAAGGCAAGGCACATTCACATGCTAAAGCAGGATGGGAAACCTTTACTGACCACGTGCTGAGTTTTTTGAATCAACAGCCTCGACCGATTATCTTTGTGTTGTGGGGCAGTCACGCCATTAAAAAAGGCAAATGGATTACAGCGCCTCATCACCGCATCATCAGCGGGCCACATCCGTCACCGCTCTCGGCCTATCGCGGTTTCTTCGGTTGTCGTCATTTTTCGGCCATCAATAAACAACTACAGGCACTGGGGGAACCGGCCATCGACTGGCAACCTTGAAGCCGCTGGCAAATACTGAAACAATCGGAGCCAAACTCACGGCAGTAAATCAACATGAAACCGATTCTGATCACCGGCGTTGGCCGACGCCTCGGCCTCGCCACAGCTAAAGCGTTGCTGGCTGAGGGCTGGCCAATTATCGGCACTTACCGCACTCATTATCCGGAGTTGGATGAACTTAGAAGCCATGGCGCCGTGCTATACCGTATCGATTTGTTAGATGCTCAGGCATTGACAACATTTATCGCCTGGTTGAGACATGAGTGTAAGGGGTTAAGGGCAATTGTGCATAACGCATCAGACTGGTTAGCAGATGATGCCGGTTTGCCGGTCACTGAAGTTTTTAGCCGGATGATGGGGATCCACGCTGAAGTCCCTTATCAACTGAACCTGGCGCTGGCAGATTTACTCGACAGTGATGAAATTGGCGGCGCGGATATTATTCATGTGACGGATTATGTTGCACAAAAAGGTAGCGCAAAGCATATCGCCTATGCCGCCAGTAAGGCTGCGTTAGAAAACCTGACATTATCCTTTGCTGCCAAGTTGGCACCCACAATCAAGGTCAACAGTATTGCTCCGGCGATGATGCTGTTTAATGAACAAGATGATGCCGCATACCGGGAAAAAACACTGGCCAAGGCGTTGCTGCCAAAAGCGGGCGGTGATGCAGAATTTGTTTATGCCGTGCGTTATCTGCTGCACAGCCGTTATATGACGGGGAGCTGCTTAAACCTGGATGGTGGCCGGGCATTGAAGTAGCCAGTCTTGAGACCGACTGGCGAATCAAAGTATTCGCAACTAGCGTTAATGCGTTACGGCGGCAATTAAGCGGTCAATGGCGTACACTACCTGCAGACTGGCATCTTCCATGATTTTCAGCTGCCGTACCATGGCGACAGTATCGCCCTGTCGCCGGGCTTGTAATGCCATTTTGCCTGCTTCATGGACTTGATGATGTGGCTTTTCCAGTTCCCTGAAGCCAGTCAGGTGGCTGTAGCGTTCGGCACCTTCGCCCTTGTAATACCACTCACCCAGACGACAGTGATGGTGATCATTAACGGTTTCATCCATGTTTTGCTTCTCAATCAGTGCATAGATATGGTTTTTCCATACCGCATGATCGAGTTTGGTCGTGGTGAGAAAGCCAATGGTGGCACTGCTATTAATGACTTTTTGCATCTGTTCTGAACTGTCCAGTACCTGATTCACGACGGTATCTATCTGACTGGCAGAAGTGGCAACTTCCGACGCACAATGGCGGGTTTCATCCGAAACGGTTCTTAACGCCTGAGCCTGTTTCACAATCTCTTCCACCAATTTTTCAATGTTATTGCTGGAGTCGTGGGCTTTTGCCGCCAGATTGCGTACCTCATCGGCAACAACGGCAAAGCCGCGTCCCGCTTCGCCAGCCCGGGCGGCCTCAATCGCAGCGTTTAATGCCAGGAGATTAGTCTGATCCGAAATGGCCTGAATGGCGCTAACAAATTGATTGATGCTCTGTGTGCTGTGTTCTAACTGCTGCACTGCTTGCTGGCTGGCGGCTGAGTGGCTGTTAAGCTGGCTCGCCCGACTTCCCAAGTGCACCACTGCTCGGCGAGTCTGTGCAAAAACGCTGTCCAATTGCTGCAGATTTTGCGCTTCCTGCTGCATGTCGCTGGCATTATTGGCCATTGCCTCACGCACCGACAGCAACATCTGTCCGCCTTGATTCTGACAGGTCAGCATATCGGTAAATTGCCGATGTTGTTGATCCTGATGTTGCAGATTCTGTTCATACTCACTAATGGTTTGCTTTAACATGCCAATTTCATTGTCATGCTCAGCCTGAAGTTGTTGGATTTGCTGTTGTAGGTGGGCAATTTGTTTCTCAGACTGTTTTCGTGGCCACATAAAAATCATCCAATAATGAGATTAAGCGAATGATACCCACATTTAAAAAGCGGGTTTGTGAGAAAGTATATAACGTGAACTAAAAGTTACAATGGTGATTAAAATTAATACGATTTAAGTGATGCTCACCTCACAAAGATCCTTGGTCATGCATGAACCATAAGTGATATTTCGTTTGTCACTGAGTGGGCAGGGTCCCATTAGGTTGGTGTCACTCATGGTATCGGGGCTTAATGATTAAGCCGCCGCAGACACAGTAACTGAGGTAAAATGTGCCTGTGCAGTCAAAATTGACTTTGTTATACTCCGCCTCCTCTTGATTAGCAGGTTCTTAACCATGGTACAGATATACTCACCAGCGCTTTCCCTTCCGGTAGATGGTTCTCTGGAGTTACTCGCTCCGGCGAAAAACGCTGATTATGGTATTGCGGCAATCAGCCACGGTGCTGATGCGGTGTATATTGGTGGACCTGCTTTTGGCGCCCGAGCCACAGCGGGCAACAGTGTGCAGGATATTGAACGGCTGTGTCACTATGCTCACGGCTATGGTGCGCAGGTGTTTGTGGCGCTGAATACCATCCTCAGCGATCAAGAATTACAGCAAGCAGATCAACTGATCCGGCAGTTATATCAGGCGGGTGCTGATGCGTTAATTGTGCAGGATATGGGCATTTTGCAGTTAGATTTGCCACCGATAGCGCTACACGCCAGTACTCAGACCGATAATCGAACCCCGGAAAAAGTGGCGTTTCTGGAGCAAGTGGGCTTTTCTCAGGTGGTGCTGGCCCGAGAGCTTAGCCTGGAGCAAATCCGTGCCATTGCTGCCAAGGTCAAAACCCGATTGGAATTTTTTATCCACGGTGCTTTATGTGTTAGCTATTCCGGTCTGTGTAATCTCAGCCATGCATACAGCAAACGCAGTGCGAATCGCGGTGAGTGTTCACAGATGTGCCGTCTGCCATGCAATCTCAAGACCCGCGAAGGCGAGACATTGGCCGAAAACCAGCATTTGTTGTCATTAAAAGATAATAACCAGACTGATAATCTGGAGGCCTTAATTCTGGCAGGGATCCGTTCGTTCAAAATTGAAGGTCGATTAAAAGATCTCAGTTACGTAAAAAATGTCACCGCACATTACCGGCAACAACTGGATGCGATAATGGCGCGGCATTCCGGATTGCAGCCTGCATCTCACGGACATTGCGAATACACATTTACGCCGAATCCTGACAAAAGCTTCAACCGTGGGAAAACTGATTATTTTGTTAATCAACGTCATGGTGGTCTTAATGACTTCCGTACCCCTAAGTATTTAGGGCAGAGTGCTGGTCGCGTCAGTCGTATCGGTAAGGACTGGCTGGAGATCAACCGTGATGGCGCTGAAGCGGGCGAGTTGCACAATGGCGATGGCTTGTGTTACTTCACTATCGATTTTGCCAAAGCAGTGCACTCAGATGCTAAGCTCAATGGGCTGCGTGTTAACCGAGCGGAGGGGAACCGTGTCTGGTTGGCCGGAGCCGTGCCGGGGGATCTGCGTGTTGGCGTGGAGCTGTTCCGCAACCTCGATCATGATTTTGAAAATCTGCTCGGTAAGGAGTCATCAAAACGCTTAGTTGATGTTGACCTCCAGCTGTTTGATACCGATGCCGGTCTGGGGTTGGCGATAAGTGATAGTTATGGCAACACCGCTGATGTGATGGTGGCGTTTGAGCGTCAGCCAGCCAACGATCCGCAAAAAGCCTCACAGCATCTGCAAAGTGGCTTGTTGAAGCTTGGCGGTACTCGTTATCGTGCGCGTAATATTGAGATAGCCACTTCACAAGCGTGGTTTGTTCCTGCAGCGGTACTGAATGGTTTACGCCGTGAAGCGGTGGATGCCTTGGAACAAGTCCGACGGGAGCATTACCAGCGCCCGCAACCTTGGCCGCGCGACCCCGACGCCATTTTCCCGCAGAAATATCTCAGTTATCTGGGCAATGTGAATAATGCCAGTGCTAAAGCCTTCTACGAGCAACATGGCGTAATTAAGATTGAACCTTCATACGAGCAAAATCAATTACTTGAAGATACGCCGTTGATGATCACCAAGCATTGCCTGCGTTACAGCTTTAATATGTGTCCGAAAGAGCATCCAGAACTCAAGGCTGAACCTATGTTGCTGGAAGTGGGTAATGACACCCTGAAACTGGTTTTTGATTGTCTGAAATGTGAGATGCTTGTGGTGGGTAATAACAAGCTTTGATCATTAAAAAAATGTCAAAATTTTAAAATTTTTTTGACGTTTTATTGAACTGAATCAAACAGGTGTTTACAGCTTAAGACTAAGCTAAAACTGTGCGACACGGACAAGGGGGAGGCAAAAATGCCAAAAGCCATGTTTGACCACAGTTTAACTATGCTGGTGAGCGTAGTGGCGCTTATTCTACTTTCTCTCAGCTTTTCTGGTGAATATTTCACGCCGTTGATGAAACTACCGCCCTTAGCATTAGTTGCCGGGATACTGGTAACCACTGGGATCGGGATTTGGTCGGTACAACTTGGTGGTCGAGCCATATGGGCATTGCCACTGGCCTACCTGTTAATGCTCGCATTGGGCACCGTGGTAGCCCCGTCATCGGTAGTGTTAATCATTGCCAAAGCCAGCATTTTATTATCAGTGTTTATTGTCGGTATGTTGATCGCCGGTAACGTTAAATTATCGACCCATGTGGCAGCCGCCTTGGTGGGAATGCTGGCATTTTCTCATGGTTATGCGTATGGACACGTTAATTTGGGACTGATGGGCTGGCAGCATGGCGTCAGCATTTACGATTGGCTATTGATGATGTTGCCGGGATTAGTGGCCGCCATTCTGATGAGTCTGTTTGGCGAGGCGACTTGCAGTACCCTAGTTAAAACGCACCATAAACCTATTGCCTATAGCATCGGTGGCATGATGTTGTTCGCCGGGCTGATGATGGTATTACTGGAGTAATGTGACGCATAAGAAAGGGCGATGGAACTGGTCGGAGCGAGAGGATTCGAACCTCCGACCCCTGCCTCCCGAAGACAGTGCTCTACCAGGCTGAGCTACGCTCCGCTCCGACATTCCTGACGTTACATAGCGAAGGTAGATGCCGCCGCCCTGCAACGCTGCGTATGATGCCACAAATTTTTCGGAAGTGTGATAGCCAAAATACCGTTTGCTGTAAATTTAAGCTGAATTCAGCTTATTTTTAGCCAATCAGATTTTTCATTGTGGTAGCAAGGGCATACAAGCCATTTGTACGCGAAGGGCTAAGCTGTCCGGCCAATCCTAAACTGGCAAAATAATGTTCAGCTGAGAATGTCATAATCTCATCGGCACTGCGGTTGTTGACCGCCGCGAGCAGCAGCGCAATCAGTCCTTTTACGATTCTGGCATCACTAAAAGCGACATACAGATGCTGTCCGTCGCGCGTTTGGTGATACAACCACGCTGCACTCTCACAGCCGCGCACTCTAGCAGAGTCCTGCTGCCACTCAGCTGGCAATTCTGGCAGTAATTTGCCCACTTGCATCAGTAAGCGGTATTTATCTTGCCAATTGCTCGCCTCATGTACAGTTGCCACCGCGTGTTGCAATTGTGGCAGACAGTCACGATATGCTTCGAACAACCGATTATCAGGACCGTTCATGAATGTTCCCACGACTATACTTCCGTCAGTAAATTGATAGCGGTACGCAGCCCCTGTATAAAGCACTTGATATCTGCGGCATTACTATAGATCCCGAGCGATACTCTGCAGCAGCCTTTAACTCCCATGAGCTGCATCAGTGGCATGGCACAGTGATGACCACAGCGAATGGCGATCCCTTGCTGATCCAGCAACATGCCGATGTCCTGATGATGTTCGTCGGCGAGATTAAACGCTACCGCACCGCTGTTATCTGGATGCGCACCATAAAGTTTAACACCGGGAAGTTGTGCCAGCTCTTGCTGTAATTGCTGCAGTAGCTGCTGCTCTTGTCGTTGGGCCGCTTCACGGTCAAGACTGCAGAGGAAGTCAACCGCGGCCCCCAGACCTATCACTTCGGCAATCGGTGGTGTGCCTGCTTCCAGACGAAAGGGCAGTTCACCAAATTCAGTGTGGTCAAAGCTCACCGTTTTTATCATCTCGCCGCCGGTGAGTAATGGTGTCAGCGTATCCAGCAGCGCAAAACGCCCCCACAGCACCCCTATGCCTGTCGGTCCATACATCTTATGACCAGAAAAAGCGTAAAAATCGCAACCGAGTTGCTGTATATCCACCGGCAGGTGTCCGATGGCCTGTGCACCGTCTACCACGCAAATAGCACCAGCTGTATGGATTTGCTGCGACAGGGCGCGGATATCGTTCACAGTCCCCAACACGTTGGAGACATGACTTAGCGCTACCAGTTTCGTCGGTTGCTGCAGTAGCGTCGTTAGCGCTTGGCGATCCAAGCGTAAGGTTGATCTCAGTGGGATCGGGATTAATGTCGCCCCGGTGCTTTTGGCCAGTTGTTGCCAAGGCACCAGATTGGCGTGATGGGCTGTGCTATCTACCAGAATTCGATCGCCGGCGCGAATTTGCGACGCCAGCCCATGAGCCAGCAGGTTAAGCGCTTCTGTGGTGCCGTGAGTAAAGATGATTTCCTGCTGTTTTTCGGCATTGATAAACCGCTGAATTTTTTCGCGAACGGCTTCAAAACCACGAGTCGCAGCCGCTGCTAACTGGTAGCTGCCACGATGCACGTTAGCATTGTGGCGGCGATAATAGTCATCCATTGCCTGTATCACCGCTAAGGGTTTCTGGCTGGTCGCCGCCGTGTCCAGATAGCATAGTGGGTAATCGCCCATCATCTGGTGTAGCAGCGGAAACTGGTCGCGTATTGAAGAACCGTTCATGAGTAGGGCTTAGATAATCAAAAGGCGCACAGATCTTCAAAGATTTGGGCGCCTAATGCAAGTATGTCTGTAATCTGCGGTTTAAGGGCAGGGCACGCGATACTTCAGACTCAATGCTTCTAATTCCGCTAATACTTCTTCTGACAGGGTTAATTGCTGGCTGTTGATATTTTCCCGTAGCTGCTCAGTAGCGGTCGCGCCGATAATGTTGGCACCAACAAACGGCCGAGAACTGACCCACGCCAACGCCATCTGTACCGGGCTAAGTCCCAGTTTGCGCGCCAGTGTCACATAAGCTTCCGTGGCTTTTAATGCCAGCTCACTACTGGTGTAACGGGAAAAACGTTTGAACAGCGTCAGCCGTGCACCTTCCGGCCAGGCATCATTAAGGTATTTACCACTCAACGTGCCAAACGCCAGCGGTGAGTATGCCAGTAGCGGCAGTTGTTCGCGGTGGCTGATTTCGCTCATGCCGATTTCGAAACTACGGTTTAGCAGGTTGTATGGGTTTTGCACCGTAACAATGCGCGGCACGCCATGTTTATCCGCCAGTTGCAGATATTTCATCAATCCCCAAGGCGTTTCATTGGAGACCCCAATGTAGCGCACTTTACCGAGGCGGATGACTTCTGCCAGCGCTTCTAATGTTTTCAGGATTGGCGTTTGTGACTCTTTGGGCTGTTGCTGGTAATACAACTCACCGAAAAAGTTCGTGTTTCGATGCGGCCAATGGATCTGATAAAGGTCGATGGTATCAACCCCAAGGCGCTGCAGTGATGCATCCACCGCTGCATGAATATTGTCCCAATCCAGTGCCATATTCGGGCGAATGTAATCACAGCGCCCACCGGGTGCGGCAACTTTGGTCGCAATAACCAGCTTATCCCGGTTACCTCTGGCTTTTAGATAATTACCGATAATTCGTTCGGTTTCACCCTGAGTTTCCGGCATTGGTGGAACCGGATACATTTCCGCCGCATCAATAAAATTGATGCCTTCACCGATGGCCAGATCTAATTGTTCAAAGGCTTCCGCCTGAGTGTTCTGCTGTCCCCAGGTCATGGTGCCCAGGCAAAGTTTACTTACTTCCAGGTTGGAATTGGGAATACGCATATATTCCATTGACTGCTCCCTTGGTTCCTGTTTACTTGCACGCTAGCAAGTTTTTCTCGTGCTGGACAGCGATCTTTGCGGAGTTGGCTAAATATTGCGCTAATTAGTCGATATCCAGCAACATCGGAATTTCGCAGGCATCGTGACCGGTGTTGCCGATCGGCGCCGCTAACTGCTTGAAGCCGAGTTTATGATAAAGTCTCAGCGCTTCTGGTAACAGCGAAGTAGTTTCCAGATACATCTGCTGGTAGCCAGCCGCTTTCGCCTCGGCAATGCAGTGTTTGGCCAGTTGCTGACCAACACCTTGGCCACGCAATTCTGCCAAAAAATACATCTTTTGCAGTTCGCAAATCTGCGGATAGCCGCTGACTTTGCCAATCCCCGCACCGCCAGCTACCTTCCCGTTATGTTCTACTAACCAGTAGCCATATCCTGGTTGACCGTATATGGCAGACAGCTGATCCAGTGTTGGATCGGCAACACTGTAGCCTTTATCGGGGGTCAGACCATACTCTGCGGATACTTCACGAATCACTGCTGCAATTGCTGAGTCATCCGCTGCAGTCAATGGCCGGAATAGCGCTTTTGTTAATGTATTCATCAGTTTAATTTCTACCCAAAATACTTCAGTAGAGTTTGGGAAACCGCAGTGGCGCGGCCGCCATAATCAACGCGGCAGTATAGGTGCCTTCACGCGTGGCATGGCCTTCGGTCAGCAGACCTATGGCGCCACCCGCTTGCTTGATATTAACAGTATTGAACATGGCATCCATGACATCGCCTAGTTCCTGTCCCTGTTGCAATGCCTGGTATACCTTCGTGGGTAACGGCAGATGGGCACTGCGGCTTAGACTGAGTTGACGATTATCGGCGATGACTACCCAGGCATAGGTGTAGGCATGATCGGCAATCAGATCGACACCGCCTTCCATTGCCAGATAATAGTCGGCAGTGGTCTGCTGCTGGCACCACTTGACGCGATTGATGGCGCCCTGTCGAGTGGCTTCGTCCGTCATGGGTTGATCTGCCACGCCGGAGGGGGCTTTTACACCTTCACAGAGAATTTCAGCATCGGGGTGCAAACTGGCAACGGCCTTTTTGCCAGCGTTGATTTTGACTGGGTTTGTCGAGCCCACCACCACGCGAATGATTTTATTCATATTAGGCTTTAACGACTTCTTCAAACATCAGGTAATGACTTTGTGCCATGCCCAACGCGGTATAGGTCTGCTGGGCCTGTTGATTGTCATGTTCAACATATAAGCGGAAGCTTGCGGCTCCACCTTCGGCTTCTGCCATGGTTTTTACCGCTTGATATAGTTGGCGATAGATACCCTGACGGCGACTGCTTGGGGTGACATAGACACTCTGGATCCAGTAGTAATTGGCGGCGCGCCAGTCACTCCATTCAAACGTCACCATTAACGAGGCAACAATGTTTCCTTGCTGCTCGGCAACTAGATAAAAACCACGTTGTGGCTCGTTAATCATGGTGGTCACGCCGCGCGTCAACGTGGCCGCGTCAAGCTTTAGACCTTCAGTTTCTTCGGCCATTGCCTGGTTAAAGGCAACCAGCGCGTTGATATCTTCGCTGCGGCCTTTGCGGATTTGCATAAGATCTCTCGTCAGATTTTTTAATGAGGTGGCTGCACAATCTAGCAGTGCACCATTACAGGTGCAAATGGCTTTAGCAGTGTATGGGCTTAGCGTTAAAACTTATTAGACTAAAGTCTAACTCTGGATATAATGAAGCTGTTTTTTGAGCAGTTCCCGGTTAACGGGTAATGTCGTCTCGCTTGATCGGGGGAAGTATCATGAATCAATCATCAATCAATACCTCTGACGCTAACCGTGCCAAACGTCAGCTGTTGGCGCATTCGTTACACTTTCTACTGACCATGCTAACACTGGGTCTGTGGGGGCCGGTTTGGTGGTGGTATGCTAATCGTGGTTCAGTAAAAGACGAAGGATTCTTTCATCGTTTCGATAACGACTACTGGGATTATATTGTTGAGCGTGATGACCCCCCAGCCGCCTTACATCCGTTGCGTTTCGATCTGGCAGACGAAGTTCGTTTTGACGCTTGAAGTGTATGCTTCTGGTTGTCAGTACCGTTGCTCCATCAAGGGTAACTTTGATCGATAAACTTTCTGACGATGGATGTTTGTCATCGTCAAACTTGCGTTTTTTACTGAATGTTTTGTCATTGTAAATTTAAGTGACACTCGTAAACTTCGCCGCGATATTAGCGGCGGCTGAGTGTCAGCAACACTTTGCTTTTACTTCCCAGCAGTAACAGTTTGCCATCGTTGTATGTGGCGGCAGTGACCTTGGGCAGCAGTTGCATAACGTTCTGTTCCTGTGCCATCAATTCATCAATGCAGGCTTTCATCGTCGAGCCTGCGGGTTTCAGCGTCAGCATCTTGCCGTCAAGCTGGTAGCTACCAAAGAAATTATTGCAGCTGTTGTTACCGCTGAGTTTGCCATCTGCGGCAAACGTAAGTTGCGCCGGGCTGTAGTCAGTGACAGCTTTTCCCCGAATGCTATCAATATGCCAGTTGCCTTGTAACTCAGTAAGGCTAATAGGCGTGGTGTAGAGCGATTGGCAGGCTGTCAGTGATGCCAGCAATAACACTGACAAAATGTGTTTCAGCATTGGGGATATCCATTGAACCGGGAAGGCGGCAGTTTGCCAACTTTTCAGGGAGAAATGAAGTATTTCCACCAGTTACTGATGGGCAGGTTATTTTTCATTAGGCCATGTTAACCACATGTATCCATGGCCCGATGATTGTTACGCGTCGTTTTTAGGAACTGAAGAGCGCAGACCGGATTTTGCCTCATCCACCATGGCCACCAATTTAGCGGTGGAATCCGGTGTAAAGAAGCGATAACTATAGTCGATGGACATAGGTAAGGGGGACTGGCTGAACAGTCGCTCAACCCGTCGAACAATATGTTCGAGGTCACGTTCCAGATCGACGAACACGAGCAACACAAATTTAGTATTGTCGTAATGCGCTGCAATATCGGCGGCCCGGAGCGTGGTCAGTAACAGATTGGCCAGTTCCTGATGGCAGCGTTTTAACAGCTCATCGTCCATGACGCCGTTGGGTTCCAGTTCAAAGAAAATCACACCGCAGTGAGCACCGAAGCGCCGCCCTAAATTGAGTTGTCTTGGCGCCATCATGATGAAGCCATAATTATTCAGCATCCCGGTATCGGCATCACGCATCGACAAGGCTTCAATACGATGATTTTGACACAGCAGTGCCAGATCTTGTTGTAGCAGGATTTGGAACGGTTCCAGCATCAATGGGCTGACATGCTGATTTTCGTTGGCATGGGCATTTAGGACACACAAACAGCCAAATATTGAACCGTCTGGCCAATGTACCGGGCGTGAAAGAATACTCAACACGCTACGGAATTCATCGGGATATTCATCGGCGGTTCCTTGAGTCAAATCCAGGTTTAAACCATCAGGACTGCTGTAAGCCATCTGATGTAACAACCCTGAGTCTGCAGCAAAGGTTTTGCCTGGGGCAAATTGCATGCTGTTGTCAGCCGCACTGACAATCACTTCAAACCCGCTGTCAGTTTTTTGCAGTACAAATACCTTATCTGCCTGATAATAATGTTTCATTAGCTCGCACTGATGCATCCAGCGCACTAAATTCAGTCCATGATTATCGTTTTCCAGTAAGCTAATTCCAGGTTTAACCGATTCAGGCAGCATGGCCTTGTCCCTTTTAGTGGTCAATTGGCATTAAGTGTGGATTTGTTATACAAATTTTGCAACTTTGAGTAGGCGATGTTCTGATCATTGTCAACATTGTCGTTACAATCCGGGGCATTAATCTTGATAACGTTACCATTAGCAATTTATGGATGAGTTAATGCTTGCCTACAGGTATAACTTATTGACATTAATGGTCTTTGTCAGCACTTATTTGATGCATGATTAAAAAATATCGTCATGGGGTGGAGATCGATATCCGAATATCGACGGATTTGCTAGCCTTAAAGCATCATCAATTGTGGTGGGTGAACACGATGGGAACTCAGGAATTACATACTCAGGCATCATTACTCTCGCTCAGCAAAACACTGCGATTATCGTCATTTGATATGGCCCGTTGGCTGGTATCGTTATTGGCGTTACAGCAACAAAAGTACCGAGTGATTGAGGCGGGTATTCAGGGAAAAGAAGGCCGACGTTTTTTGGTGCAGGCGTTGGATAGTATCTTTGATTGTGGTCGCACAAATAATTATCACAGTCAGCTGGCATTAGTGGCTGATGAGGCGTTAGTCAAAGATGCTGAAGCGGTTTCGGTGACACCATTACCCCCACAGCAACTGGCGTTTATGTGCATGGAAAGCGCCCATTTCGACCATTGTTATTGATTTTTAACCATAAAAAAACCGCCAGTAGGCGGCTTTTTTATCGGCTAATTTAATTACAAGCCCGCGTCATCACGCAGGGCTTCAGCCTTATTGGTTTGCTCCCACGGGAACTCACTGCGGCCAAAGTGGCCGTATGCTGCGGTTGCCTGATAGATTGGGCGAGCCAGATCCAGCATTTCGGTCAGACCGTATGGCCGCAGGTCAAAGTGACGGCGTACTAGCGCAATCAGCTGTTCTTCTGGCAATCTGCCAGTACCAAAGGTTTCCACACTGATAGAAGTCGGTTCTGCTACCCCAATGGCATAGGAAACCTGAATTTCACAGCGAGCCGCCAGTCCGGCAGCCACGATGTTCTTAGCAACATAACGGGCCGCGTATGCCGCACTGCGGTCCACCTTTGATGGATCTTTACCAGAGAATGCCCCACCACCATGACGCGCCATACCACCGTAGGTATCGACGATAATCTTACGACCTGTCAGACCGCAGTCGCCCATCGGCCCACCAATCACAAAACGACCGGTTGGGTTGATAAAGAACTTGGTGTCTTTGGTCAGCCATTGCTGTGGCAATACGGGCTTGATGATGGTTTCCATCACGCCTTCTTGCAATTCTTTCAGGCTGATTTCGTCGCTGTGCTGAGTCGATAGCACCACGGCATCAATACCGACAATCTGATCATTGTCGTATACGAAGGTCACCTGAGATTTGGCATCAGGGCGTAACCACGGCAATAGGCCTTGTTTACGCACTTGTGACTGGCGTTTGACCAGCGCATGTGCATAAGTGATTGGGGCGGGCATCAGCACGTCAGTTTCGTTGCTGGCATAACCGAACATCAATCCCTGGTCTCCCGCACCCTGTTCTTTCGGGTCTTTACGGTCAACACCTTGGTTGATATCAGGTGATTGTTTACCGATAGCGCTTAATACCGCACAGGAGTTAGCATCAAATCCCATTTCGGAACTGGTATAGCCGATTTCACGCACAGTGTTACGGGTCAGTTCTTCAATGTCCACCCAAGCAGAAGTGGTAATCTCACCACCTACCATCACCATGCCAGTTTTGACATAAGTTTCACAGGCGACGCGGGCCTTAGGGTCCTGGGTGAGAATGGCGTCGAGCACCGCATCAGAAATCTGATCGGCGATTTTATCAGGATGTCCTTCTGACACAGATTCAGAAGTAAACAGGTGTCTTGCCATAGTCTGGAAAATCTCGCGATTAATATAGAAAAACCGTTAGCTGCTGCTACATCCGTATAGAAGCATCTACATCTAGACGTCTATTTTAATTTAATTTAGTTTTTATAAAACCCCTTTTGCTGATATTTGTGCGATACCCCCCATACCGACACCGGGGTGTATGGGCTTTTATCTAAATATATCAGTGGATTAATTGGAATTTTCAGACCTTGGAAATGCACATCTGTCTTGCTAGCTTTACAGCTTTACGCAAGCCCGGCCAGTGCTTCAAGCGTGCTGACTACTCAGTAAAAGGTGATGTTGGGTTTTTCTTGACATATTTCCTAGGCAAAACGCGGGAAATATATTTGCTTCAACCGGCCCTCTGCGGGAAAATAACCGCCAAATTTTAGCCCTACAATTCTCAAGTCTCACTACGCAGGAGTAAGCATGTCTTCCCGTAAAGAACTCGCTAACGCTATTCGTGCTTTAAGTATGGATGCAGTGCAAAAAGCTAAATCCGGTCACCCAGGTGCTCCTATGGGCATGGCTGATATCGCAGAAGTACTCTGGCGCGGGCATCTGCGGCACAATCCACTTGATCCGAAATGGGCTAATCGCGACCGTTTTGTGTTGTCCAATGGCCACGGTTCGATGTTGCTTTATTCCTTGTTACATCTGAGCGGTTACGATCTCAGTATTGACGATCTGAAACAGTTCCGTCAGTTGCATTCTCGCACGCCTGGTCATCCTGAATACGGCTATGCTCCTGGTGTCGAAACCACTACCGGGCCGCTGGGACAGGGTATTACCAATGCGGTTGGGATGGCGATTGCCGAAAAAGTGTTGGCGGCGCAGTTCAACCGTGAAGGCCATGAGATTGTTGACCATCACACTTATGTGTTCATGGGCGACGGTTGCATGATGGAAGGTATCTCCCATGAAGCCTGCTCGCTGGCGGGGACTCTGGGGTTGGGCAAGCTGATTGCCTTCTGGGATGACAACGGTATTTCAATTGACGGTCACGTTGATGGCTGGTTTAGCGACGACACTCCGAAACGTTTTGAAGCCTATGGCTGGCAAGTCATTGCTGCGGTTGATGGCCATGATGCTGAAGCGATTAACTCGGCCATTGAGCAAGCCAAAGCGGATCCACGACCATCACTGATCTGCTGTAAAACTATTATCGGTTATGGATCACCTAACAAATCCGGTTCCCATGACTGTCATGGCTCACCACTGGGTGATGCTGAAGTGGCCGCTGCTCGAGAATTTTTGGGATGGCCTTATGCGCCGTTTGAAATTCCTGCGGAAATTTATGCTGCTTGGGATGCAAAGGCTGCCGGTAGTGCCGCAGAATCGGATTGGGAAACTCAGTTTGCTGCCTACGCCGCGGCATACCCTGAGCTGGCGGCTGAACTGAAACGCCGTGTCAGTGGCGAACTGCCAGCCGACTTTGCAACCGGCGCTCAGGCTTATATCGAACAGTTACAAGCCAACCCGGCCAATATCGCGTCACGCAAGGCATCGCAAAACGCATTGGAAGCCTTCGGTAAATTACTGCCAGAATTTCTCGGTGGTAGTGCTGACTTAGCGCCTTCTAACCTGACGATGTATTCCGCTTCCAAGTCCATCAGCCGCGAAGACGCTACTGGTAACTATCTGCACTACGGGGTGCGTGAGTTCGGTATGTCAGCGATGATGAATGGTATTGCGTTGCATGGTGGCTTTGTGCCTTATGGCGCAACTTTCCTGATGTTTATGGAATATGCCCGTAACGCACTGCGTATGGCAGCATTGATGAAACAGCGGGTAATCTTTGTGTATACCCATGACTCCATTGGTCTGGGGGAAGACGGTCCAACCCATCAGCCGGTTGAGCAAACTGCCACCCTGCGTCTGATGCCTAACATGAGTACCTGGCGTCCATGTGACCAAGTGGAATCTGCGATCGCCTGGAAATATGCTATTGAACGTCAGGATGGTCCAACATCACTGATTTTCTCACGGCAAAACCTGACGCAGATGCCTCGCAACGCTGCGCAGCTGGCCGATGTCACTAAAGGTGGTTATGTGCTGGTGGATTGTGCTGGTACGCCTGAGCTGATCTTCATCGCCACCGGTTCTGAAGTAGAATTAGCCGTGAAAGCACAAGCGGCACTGACTGCTGCCGGACGTAAAGTGCGCGTAGTATCTATGCCTGCCACTGATGTGTTTGATAAACAGGATGCGGCGTATAAAGAAGCTGTATTACCGGCCGCTGTGACCAAGCGCGTTGCCGTTGAAGCCGGGATCGCCGATTACTGGTACAAGTATGTCGGTCTTAACGGCAAGGTTATCGGCATGACCACCTTCGGTGAGTCGGCTCCAGCGGGTCAATTGTTTGAAGAGTTCGGCTTTACCGTCGATAACGTGATTGCTGCTGCCGAATCTTTGCTGGCATGAACTGTTGCTGAATGGAACGCCTGACAGGGCGTTCCTTCACTCGCCATTCGTAACGGCCTGTCTTATGATAGGCCGTTGTTTTATCGCCCTGAATTAGAGGGAACAGAATTACTGATGATCAGAGTTGCTATCAATGGTTATGGCCGTATCGGCCGCTCAGTGCTGCGCGCATTATATGAATCCGGCAAACGCCAACAGTTGCAGATTGTGGCAATTAACGAGTTGGCCAAACCCGAAGCCATGGTACATCTGACTAACTACGACACCACGCACGGCCGCTTTTCACTGCGCGCCAGTCTGGAGCAGGAGCAGATGCAGGTGGGCAACGACAGCATCACGCTGCTGCATGAAGCGGATGCCACTAAATTGCCGTGGCAAGCGCTGGATGTGGACCTGGTGCTGGAATGTACCGGGGCCCTACATGACCGCGCAGCTTGCACTGCTCATCTGCAAGCGGGCGCTCGCAAGGTGTTGATCAGCCATCCCGCCTCTGCTGATGTCGATGCCACGATTGTTTATGGTGTCAATGATGAGCTGTTAACCCCGCAACATACCGTGGTGTCCAACGCCTCATGTACCACCAACTGCGTTATTCCGGTGATCTCCGAACTGGACCGTCATTTCGGCATTCGCAGCGGCGCGATCACCACTATTCATGCGTCGATGAATGATCAGCAGGTAATTGATGCCTATCATGATGACTTACGCCGCACGCGTGCTGCCAGTCAGTCGATTATTCCAGTCGATACGAAGTTGGCGCGTGGTATCGAGCGCATATTGCCGCAGATGAAAGACAAATTTGAGGCGATCTCGGTGCGAGTTCCGACCGTCAATGTCACGGCTATCGATGTATCACTGACCGTCGACAAACGGGTGAATATTGCGACGGTGAATCAGGTATTGCTGGAAGCGACTCGTGGCCGACTGGATGGCATTCTGGGCTTTACCGATGAGCCTTTGGTATCATGTGACTTTAATCATGATCCTCGCTCCAGCGTGGTAGACGGCACGCAAACCCGCGTCAGCGATGGCCATCTGATCAAGCTGTTATTGTGGTGTGATAACGAGTGGGGATTTGCCAATCGAATGCTGGATACGGCGTTGGCAATGTTTCAGCCAGCTGAGTAAATTTTGGGGTAGTGGCAGGGAATGACCGCTATCAATACAACCGCATATTTTAGTTAGAACAGGAAGCATGAACATGGCGATTATTAAAATGTCAGATCTGGATCTTCAAGGAAAGCGTGTGCTTATCCGTGAAGATCTCAACGTGCCGGTAGCCGATGGGGTGGTGACCAGTGATGCACGTTTGCGTGCCTCTTTGCCCACTATCAAGCTAGCGCTGGAAAAAGGTGCGGCGGTGATGGTGATGTCTCATCTGGGACGGCCAACGGAAGGTGAGTATAACGCAGAATTTTCACTGCAACCGGTAGTGGATTATCTGGCAAAAGCCTTAGATTGCCCGGTACGACTGGTCACCGATTACCTGAACGGTGTCGATGTTGCTGTCGGTGAAGTGGTAGTGTTTGAAAACGTTCGTTTCAACAAGGGCGAAAAGAAAAATGATGAAGCCTTGTCGAAGCAGATGGCAGCACTGTGTGATGTTTATGTCATGGACGCCTTTGGTACCGCGCATCGCGCGCAGGCATCAACCCATGGTGTAGGCATGTTTGCCCCTGTAGCTTGTGCCGGCCCACTGTTGGCGGCTGAGCTGGAAGCTCTGGCAAAGGCCATGGATAACCCGAAACGGCCGTTGGTGGCAATTGTGGGTGGCTCCAAAGTCTCCACTAAGCTGACGGTATTAGACAGCCTTTCCAAGATTGTCGATCAACTGGTGGTGGGCGGTGGTATTGCTAACACCTTTATTGCAGCCGCTGGTCACAATGTTGGTAAGTCGTTGTATGAAGCCGATCTGATTGATGAGGCCAAACGCCTGGTCGCTAATGCCCAGAGTCGTGGTGGTGATATTCCAGTGCCCACCGATGTGGTTGTCGCCAAGGCATTCAGTGCCGATGCGGTTGCGACATTAAAAGATGTGGCTGACGTGGCGGATGATGACATGATTTTTGATATCGGGCCTGACAGTGCGGAAGTTCTGGCCGAAATCATTATGAAAGCCGGTACCATCGTATGGAACGGCCCGGTCGGTGTATTTGAATTTGATCAGTTTGGTGCCGGCACTAAGTGCATTGCTGAGGCAATTGCGGCATCTCCGGCGTTTTCAATTGCTGGCGGTGGCGATACCCTGGCGGCAGTTGATAAATACGGCATTGCGGATAAAGTTTCCTACATCTCAACCGGCGGTGGTGCTTTCCTGGAGTTCCTGGAAGGTAAAGAGCTACCAGCCGTTGCTATGTTGCAAGCGCGCGCTAACTGAACCGAGATAAAAAACTTATCATAAGCTGCCGACAATGACCGGCAGCGCTATCATAAAGCTTATAGACAATTGGACCGGGCAATGTGAGTTGCCCATGAATGGAGATAACAGATTATGGCCTTAATTTCTCTGCGCCAGTTGCTGGATCACGCTGCTGAACATAGCTACGGTGTCCCAGCATTTAACGTTAACAACCTGGAACAGATGCGTGCCATCATGCAGGCCGCCGAAGCGACTGACAGCCCGGTTATCGTGCAAGCCTCTGCGGGTGCTCGTAAATATGCCCGTCCGCAGTTCCTGAAATATCTGATGACTGCTGCATTGGAACAATATCCGGATATCCCAGTGTGTATCCACCAGGATCACGGGACTCACCCAGACGTATGTCAGCGTTCAATTCAGCTGGGCATGTCTTCTGTGATGATGGATGGTTCATTGATGTCAGACGGGAAAACCCCTGCCACGTATGATTATAACGTGCATGTGACTCGCACAACCGTTGCCTTTGCCCACGCTTGTGGGGTGTCAGTGGAAGGTGAAATCGGTTGTCTTGGCAGTCTGGAAACCGGTACTGCCGGTGAAGAAGACGGCATTGGCGCTGAAGGTACCCTGAGCCATGATCAGATGCTGACCAGCCCAGATGAAGCGGCTCGGTTTGTGGCCGATACCCATGTGGATGCCTTGGCGATTGCCATCGGCACCAGCCACGGCGCTTACAAATTCAGCCGTAAACCTACTGGCGATGTTCTGCGTATCGACCGCATCAAAGAGATCCATGCCCGTATTCCTAACACCCATTTGGTGATGCACGGTTCTTCATCCGTACCGCAGAAATGGTTGCAGATCATCAACCAGTACGGTGGTGACATGCCAGAAACTTACGGTGTTCCAGTCGAAGAGATTGTAGAAGGCATCAAGCACGGCGTGCGCAAAGTGAATATCGATACTGACCTGCGCTTGGCATCAACCGGTGCCGTGCGTAAATTCCTAGCGGAAAATCCGCGGGAGTTCGATCCACGCAAATTCCTTAAAGCTTCTATGGAAGCTATGGCGGAAATCTGTGTGGAACGCTATGAAGCGTTTGGCTGTGCGGGTATGGGCTCTAAAATCAAGCCACTGTCACTGCAGGCCATGTACAAGCGTTATCAGACCGGTGAATTAGATCCGCAAATTAATCGTTAATAACGATTTTGATGCTAAAGAAAAGCCCGCAGTTGCGGGCTTTTTGATACCTGACGTACAACTAATGGCTGCGCGGCCGCAGCACAATCACAATCACCGATACCACCGCCAGCACCATGCAGTACCAGACATCGGAAACCGCTTGTAGCGGGGAGATTTTAAAGTGCGAGGCAATCAACAGCGCTTGCGCACCATACGGAATTAATCCCTGAATGATACAGGCGAAGATATCCAGCACGCTGGCCGCGCGTTTGGCACTGACCGCATTTTGCTGCGCCAATTCCCGGGCTATATCGCCGTTGATCACAATTGATACGGTATTGTTGGCGACACAGGTGTTGGTCAGCGCCACCATCCCGGCCATCCCTAATTCTGCGGCTCTGCTGGAGTTTTCCCCTGTATCGCGAGAAAAGCGCCGAATGAGGTTTTCAATGCGTTGACTGATAAACGCGAGGCCACCTTGCTGTTGCATCAGTGCTGCCAGGCCGCCGACAAACATAGATAACACAAAGATCTCCTGCATGTTGCCAAAACCTTTGTAGATATCATTGGTAAAGGCAACCAATCCGTAATCGCTGCTATACATGCCGACACCGCCAGCAAAGACAATCCCTAGCGCCAGCACGACGAACACGTTAAGTCCTGAAACTGCGAGGATCAGAATGCTGATATACGGCAAAACTTTTACGACATCCACCTGCTGTGATGGGATAGCCGCGCTGCCCTTAGAAGCCAAGGTAAACAGTACTAGTGTGATGATGGCTGCCGGAATGGCGAAAATCAGGTTTTCCCGAAACTTGTCCCGCATGTAACAGCCTTGGGTGCGGGTAGCGGCAATAGTGGTGTCGGAAATAATCGACAGGTTGTCACCAAACAGTGCCCCAGACATCACCGCCCCGGCCATCAGGGTTAAATCGATATTCGCTTCTTCTGCAATACCCAGTGCAATGGGGGCTACTGCTGCGATAGTACCCATAGAAGTGCCCATGGCTGTCGCAATAAAGGCCGCTATCACAAAGAACCCAGGTAACAGCAGTTGTGATGGAATAAACTGCAATCCCAGTGCCACCGTCGCATCCACGCCGCCGGTCGCTTTAGCCACCGAGGCAAAAGCCCCGGCCAGGAGATAAATCAGACACATCGCAATGATGTTGCTATGCCCGATGCCGGCCATAAAGGTATCCAGCGTCTGATTCAGCTTTTGTTTTGATAACAACACTGCCAACACAATCGCGGGCAAAATCGCTACCGGACTTGGCAGTTGATAAAACGCCATCGCCACGCCGTTTGCCTGAAAATAAAGACCGGCACCAATAAATAGCACCAGAAACAGTAACAGCGGTAATAGGGCTATCGCAGACGGCGCAGCCTCAGGTTTGGTGTTTTTAGTCAAAATCTTATTCTCTGTTTTTATGAGCCCGGTATTTAACGATGGTGGCGGTTAACCCGGCAAAAAGTCTTTTCAGCTTATGCAACAGACATGGCTGTGGCAATCTGTCGCAGCATAGGGGATCGGCTGATAGCTGTCAATTTAGCCGTCTAGATGTTTTTACTTCTATATATATGAAAAGCGACAGCTAACGTTAGTTGTGGATGCTGAGGTTACACTGACAATCCCGTTGGCAATGGGTAGAATAGGCGGCAGTTGTTACGCGCAGGAACTGCATCATGCATATACATATTTTAGGGATTTGTGGCACCTTTATGGGGGGCTTGGCAATTTTAGCGAGAGCTATGGGCCATAAAGTGACTGGCGCTGATGCCAATGTCTATCCGCCAATGAGTACTCAGTTAGAGCAGCAGGGTATCGCTCTGATCCAAGGCTTTGACCCTGCGCAGTTAGACCCTGCACCGGATTTGGTGGTGATTGGCAATGCGATGAGCCGCGGCAATCCCTGCGTCGAGGCCGTGTTGGATAACGGGCTGAAATACACCTCAGGCCCGCAGTTTTTGCATGATTATATCTTACCTGAACGCTGGGTGCTGGCAGTCTCAGGAACTCACGGTAAAACGTCGACAGCCAGTATGTTGGCGTGGATTTTAGAGTCCTGTGGTTATCAGCCAGGCTTTCTTATCGGCGGTATTCCGCGCAATTTTGGTGTCTCGGCGCGGCTCGGCAATTCGCCGTTTTTTGTGGTGGAGGCCGATGAATATGACAGTGCCTTCTTCGATAAGCGTTCCAAATTTGTGCATTACCAACCGCGGACGTTGGTAATTAACAATCTGGAATATGACCATGCCGATATCTTTGACGATCTGAAGGCCATTCAGAAGCAGTTTCATCACCTGCTGCGGATAGTGCCTGGTAACGGCCGGGTGATCTGGCCTAAAGACAGTGAGGCTGTGGCTGAGGTCGTCGCCAAGGGCTGCTGGAGCGAACAGGAAACGGTCAGTCACACGAGTGGTCTGGGGGATTGGCATATCGAGCCGTTAGCCGCTGATGGACATCATTTTGAGTTGTTTCTGGCGGGGGGCTCGCAGGGCAAACTGGAATGGTCATTACTCGGCAAACACAATATGGAAAATGCGGTAATGGCCGTGGCTGCAGCGCGTCACGTAGGCGTAAAGCCGGCCGATGCCATCGCCGCGCTGATGCAGTTTATTCCGCCTAAACGACGACTGGAACTGATTGGCGATATTCATGGCATTCAGGTATTTGACGATTTTGCCCATCATCCAACAGCCATTGCCACAACGCTGCAAGGGTTGCGGGCTAAGGTTGGCGATGGTCATATCACCGTGGTGCTGGAACCCCGTTCTAACACGATGAAAAGCGGCGTACACAAGGCCACTCTCGCCGAGTCGATGCATGATGCAGACAACGCTATTTTGTATCAGGCAGATACTATCCATTGGGATATTTCCGCGGCCATGGCGAATGCGCCGATTCCCGTTGCTGTGCTATACAAGATTGAGGATGTCGTGCAAAAAGTGGCTGCTGAAGCACGGGCTGGTGACTGCATTATCATCATGAGCAATGGCGGCTTTGGCGGTATTCACGGCAAATTACTGGCCGCACTTAAGGCACGCTTTCATGCGGAGACGCAGCGATGAATAGTATCAGTCTGGCCTGGACTGGCGCTTCTGGGGCGCCTTATGGCCTGAAGCTGTTGGAATGTCTGCTACAAGCGGATTATCAGGTATTTTTAATGATCTCCTCTGCCGCCAGAGTGGTACTGGCGCAAGAGCATGGTATTAAGCTCAGTGCTGCGCCGGAAAAGGCCACGGAGCAGTTGCAGGCAATTATGCCCGCGAGTGGAGCGCTACGGGTGCTGGGTAAGGATGAATGGTTTTCACCGCCCGCATCCGGTTCTGCGGCGCCAAAGCAGATGGTGATCTGTCCTTGTTCGACCGGCACTTTGGCCGCCGTGGCCACGGGCATGAGTAATAATCTGTTGGAACGGGCGGCCGACGTGGTACTCAAAGAGCGCGGACAGTTAATCCTGGTGCCGCGAGAAACGCCTTTTAATACCATTCACTTACAACATATGCTGAGTCTGAGCCAGCAGGGGGCGGTGATTTTGCCTGCCGCGCCAGGTTTTTATCACCATCCCAAATCCGTTCAGGATCTGGTAGACTTCGTCGTCGCCCGGATCCTCGACCATCTGGGCGTGGCACATTCATTAACGGGCCGCTGGGGCTATGATCAGCCGGTTGGCGGCGGCATCGAAGATTGAGATAAGTATGAAGCACACCATCGAAATGATGATCTCTGCAGAAGAGATCAATCGCAAACTGGATGAACTGGCCGCGCGTATTAATGCTCATTATCAGCATACAGATAAGCTGTTGATGGTGGGACTGTTAAAAGGCTCAGTGGTGTTTATGGCGGATCTGTGTCGCCGTATCAACGGTCATGTGGAGATCGACTTTATGTCGGTGTCCAGTTATGGCAGTACTATGACCAGCTCCCGCGATGTGAAGATCCTCAAGGATGTCCAGTCAGACATTGCCGGACGCGATGTCTTAATTGTCGAAGACCTCATCGATTCCGGCAATACCCTGAACAAAGTCCGTGAAATGCTGCGGCTGCGCGATCCCAAAAGTCTGGCGTTGTGCACATTGCTGGATAAGCCCGATCGTCGCGAAGTCGATGTGCCGGTGGATTTTGTCGGCTTTACCATTCCCGATGAATTTGTGGTAGGTTATGGTATCGACTACGCGGAGCAATACCGCAATCTCCCCTATATTGCCAGGGTTATTCCTCAGGAATAACCTGCATTAGGTGGTTTTGACAGACAATCTGACTCCCGCTATGGCGGGAGTTTTGTTTTACCCTACAGAGGATACAACCGATGACAGCAGGGGTGGCGCTGGCGCTGGAAAACCTGAAGAAAACCTATAAAGGCGGTGTTGAAGCCGTCAAGGGGATTAACCTGCAGGTAAAGCAGGGGGATTTCTTTGCCTTGTTGGGGCCTAACGGTGCCGGAAAGTCTACTACCATAGGCATTATCAGTTCGCTGGTCCATAAAACCGGCGGCAAGGTAGAAGTGTTCGGTCACGATCTGGATCAAGAACTCGAACAAGCCAAACTTTGTATCGGTTTAGTGCCGCAGGAGTTCAACTTCAATCAGTTTGAAAGCGTGCTGCAAATTGTGGTGAATCAGGCAGGTTACTACGGTGTCCCACGTTCGGAAGCCTATGTAAGGGCCGAGAAATATCTGACGCAGTTAGATCTGTGGCAAAAGCGCAATGCCAAAGCGCGGGAGTTATCCGGCGGCATGAAACGGCGTTTGATGATTGCCCGGGCGTTGATGCATGAACCGAAGCTGTTGATTCTCGATGAACCAACTGCCGGGGTTGATATTGAACTGCGACGCTCCATGTGGGAATTCCTGCAACGCATCAACCAGGAAGGTGTCACCATCATCCTGACCACGCATTATCTTGAAGAAGCTGAAATGCTGTGCCGTAATATCGGCATCATCGATAACGGCGTGCTGGTGGAATGTACCAGTATGAAAGCCTTGCTGGCGAAGCTGGACATGGAAACCTTTGTGCTGGATCTCAAGCAGCCGCAGACACAGTTACCCGAACTGCCCGGTATTCAAGCAAGGTTAATCGACGCCAATACCTTAGAAGTCGATGTGGCCAAGTCTAATAGCCTTAACAGCGTATTTGCAGCGCTGACCGCGCAGGGCATTGATGTGCTGTCGATGCGGAATAAAACCAACCGCTTGGAAGAACTGTTTGTAGAACTGGTCGAGCGCGACAAAGGAGCTAACGCATGAAAGGCCTGTATTTTATCGCCTTTAAAAGCATCGTTATCAAAGAGATCACCCGTTTTACCCGGATTTGGATCCAAACCCTGTTACCGCCCGCCATTACCATGACGCTGTACTTTTTAATTTTCGGTAATCTGGTCGGCAGTCGTATCGGCTTGATGGGCGGGGTGTCCTATATGGAATTTATTGCCCCCGGGCTGATCATGATGGCGGTGATCACTAACTCCTACGCCAACGTTGCTTCATCTTTTTTCAGTGCGAAGTTTCAGCGTAATCTGGAAGAGCTATTAGTCGCACCTGTACCCCATTATGTCATGATCGGTGGCTACGTGGCGGGCGGTGTGGCTCGTGGTCTGCTGGTGGGTTTAATCGTGACTGTGGTGGCAATGTGCTTTGTGGACTTGCACTTACAACATCCATTGCTGGTAGTGGTAACCGTGTTCTTGACCTCAGTGCTATTTGCTCTAGGCGGTCTGATTAACGCCGTATTTGCCCGTAATTTTGATGACATCAGCATCATTCCGACATTTGTACTGACCCCCTTGACCTATCTCGGTGGGGTATTTTATTCACTGTCGTTATTACCTGATTTCTGGCGAGGCGTGTCGGCACTTAACCCTATCGTGTATATGATCAACGTGTTCCGTTATGGCTTTCTCGGCTTTGCGGATATCAGTGTCGGTTTATCTGTCGCGGTCATCATTGGTTTTTGTGCCGGATTATGGCTATTGGCCTATTATCTGGTGTCGCGCGGAATTGGTTTGCGTACCTGATGCGTTTCAGGCTCAAGGATGAGCCTGTGGTTCTGGGAGTTGCTGTTTATATTGCTGCAGTTTTGCCAGTGACTGGTGATTACGTTGTTGCAGTGTGTCGTAACGTTGATTGATTTGTTGCTGTTTCTGCAAGTACCCACTATCAGTCGTTGCGGTATGTTCCCAATATCTTTCCCGCTCTAGCTTTTGTAACTCATTGGTGCGCAGCGTTTCCAAATAGCCGTGTTCCTGCTGCAGGCGATTGATTTCAGAATCCAGCCAACGGCCTAATTGACCTGTCGTCAGCCCTTTCGTGGCGAGGATTTTTTGCAGTGGATCGACCTCCGCGGTTTTTTCTGGCGTCTCTTTTGCCAGACCATTCTGGTACTCAATCTGGTATTGCGTGTAATTATCAGGGCAGGGTTGTTGGCTAAAAGCTATCTGCTTATTTGTGATACATTTGTAAATTAATTTACTGTCCTCAGCATTGACATATGTCGCTGAAGAAACTAATAAAACAAATAAAAACAGATCCCTATAAGATAACATCGGCAAACTTATCCAAGTTTACAATGTTAATTATCATGACCTAATTTGGTGGGGTTGGCTAGCGTTTTGGCAGGGCGGACATATGACCTAGTTAACATTCAGTCAGTTTGCCCGCCAGCACTGTTATTGTGCTGGCGGTAATGCATTTCAGCGATGGACAACGAGGTTATCGATCAATCTGGCCTTTCCCAGATAGACGGCTGCCAGAATCACCAGCTCTTTATCAGTCTCAGTCACTGGGGCCAGGGTTTGTGCCTGACGGATTTCGATATAATCCGGACGCAAACCGGCATGCTGCAGGGTACTCTTGGCCTCAGCGATGGCGAGTTCGATTGCCGTGCCATTTTTAATGGCTTCCGCTAAGTCATCCAGTGTCCGTTTCAGCGCAGGGGCCTTAGCCTTTTCTTCGGCGGTGAGGTAGCCATTACGACTACTCATGGCCAGCCCTGAAGACTCGCGCACCGTATCAACGCCCATCACTTCGACTGGCAGGGAAAGGTCTTCTACCATGGTGCGGATAATCTGCAACTGCTGATAGTCTTTGCGACCAAACAGCGCAATATCAGGTTGCACGATATTAAACAACTTGCAGACAATGGTGGCGGCCCCACGGAAATGACCGGGGCGGGTTGCACCACACAATTGCTCCGAGAGTCCGGGAACTTCAACATAGGTCTGCACCGCCAGACCACGGGGATAGATGATCTCCGGAGTTGGGAGAAACAGTAACTCACAGCCAGCTTCTACCAGTTTCTGCTGATCAGCTTCCAGCGTCCTCGGGTAACCATCCAAATCTTCGTTAGGGCCGAATTGCATCGGGTTGACGAAAATTGAAGCTACCACATGATCCGCACGTCGTTTGCCTTCGGTGATCAGGCTGATATGGCCAGCGTGCAGATTGCCCATAGTCGGCACAAATGCGACGCTTTCACCTTTGTTTTTCCAGGTTTTTATCCGAGCGCGGATTTCTTCAATCTTAGCGGTTGTCAACATTTACGTAATGATCCAAAAGATGTTCAGTTGAATGTATGCTCATCAGCAGGGAACAGTCCCTGTTGTACTTCCTCATTGTAGGCTCTAATCGCTGCGCGGATATCACCCGTTTGTTTGAGGTAATTCTTTGAAAAACGTGGAATGTAGCCGGTGGAGATGCCCAACACGTCATGCATCACCAGGATTTGACCATCGGTATCTTTACCTGCCCCAATACCGATAACCGGGATTTTAACGGCCTCGGTAACGGCTTTCGCAAGGGCCGCCGGAATACATTCCAAAACCAATAGCTGCGCGCCAGCGGCTTCGAAACCAATGGCTTCATCGAGAATACGTTTGGCGTTGTCCTCATCGCGGCCCTGTATTTTAAATCCGCCAAATACGTGCACAGATTGAGGTGTCAGGCCGATGTGGGCGCAGACTGGAATACCGCGCTCAGTAAGCATCTTGACTGTTGGCATCAGCCAGTGGCCGCCCTCCAGTTTTACCATGGCGGCGCCAGCTTGCATGACCTTGGCACAGTTTTCTAGTGCCTGCTCCGGTGTAGCATAGGCCATAAACGGTAGATCTGACACCAACAATGAACGGCTGATACCACGGCGTACACAGCGGGTGTGGTAACACATATCCTCAACGGTTACCGGCAGGGTATCTTCCTGTCCTTGCAGAACCATACCCAGTGAATCCCCGACTAGTAATACATCAATACCTTCTTCATCAAAGGCTTTGGCAAAACTGGCGTCATAAGCAGTGAGCGAAGCAAATTTCTGACCTTCCTGCTTGTACTTTAGCAGGGTGGTGATAGTGACTTTGGACATAAGTATCTCTTCCAAACACGTGTGTGAATTGAGTTATATGCCATCACTCGGGGCTTAGCAATGGCTGCTGCCGGTTTATCAGCTCGATGGCAACCGCTGCAATGCATTGCGCATAGTGTCATCGATTAAATTACTGACTAATGTACCACAAGGCAGTTGTAAGCGGGGGGAAAGTTCTGCCAGTGGCACCAGCACAAAAGCCCGCTGTTTAAGGCCGTAATGAGGAACTTTCAGTCTGGGTAAGTCGATAATTTCGTCACCATAAAGGAGCAGATCCAGATCCAGCGTTCTTGGACCCCAACGAACCTCGCGGGTGCGCCCCTGTTGCAATTCGATAGCCTGCAACGCTTCCAATAATGCCAGTGGTTTGAGGTCAGTATTGAAGCTTGCGACTGCGTTGACATAGTCTGGCTGCGGCACCTCACCCATAGGAGTGCTGCGATAGTATGAGGACACGCGGAGCTGATGGTCTGTCGCTAAAGCCGTTAACTTGCGGCAAGCGCTATCTAGCTGCTGTTGTGGCTGCGCCAGATTAGCGCCTAACGCGACATACACCAATGGCATGCTAGTCGGTCACCTCGGTGCTGGCACTGGCTTGATCACGGCGTGGACGCCGTCGCCGTTGACTGGCATTGCGGTTGCGATGACTGCTTTTATTACCACTGCTAGCCAGTTCCTGACGCTGTTCGTCATCGGCATCCACAAACTGCTGCCACCAACTGGCGAGTTTCGCCAGATTGCCGCCTTCAGCATTGGCGCGCATCAATAACAGGTCGTAAGCGGCACGGAATTTGGGGTGCTCCAGCAGTTTAAATGCCCGACCGCCCTTAGAACGTTCGAACCGCAACTGTAATTGCCAGATATCACGCGCGGGTGTACTGAACCGGCGAGGGATGCTGATGCTCTGGCACTGCTGCTCTAACACGTCGCCCATGGCGGCATAAAACGCATCGTAGCTAGTTAAGCCACTTTCTGATGCGATATCCTGAGCCCTTGCCTGCAGTGGATACCACAACAATGCGGCAAAGAAATAGGCGGGCGTCACTGGCTTATCTTCGTTGATGCGGGCATCGGTGTTGTGCATCACCTCTGTCACCATGCGCATTGCGGGTCCTTTCGGATTGTCCTTTAACTGTGCTTCTACCAACGGGAATAGCGGTTCAAACAGGTGGTATTCGCGCATCAGTCGCAGATTCTGGCCCGCCTTACCAGCGAAGAACAGTTTCAGCACCTCTTCATACATACGCGCAGCCGGAATATCTTTTAGCAGTAAAGCCAATGATTTGATGGGTGCGGCAGTGTGTGCATCAATCTGCATCCCCAATTTCCCGGCAAAACGTACCGCACGCAGCATCCGCACTGGATCTTCGCGGTAACGGGTTTCGGGATCGCCAATTAGCCGCAAGGTGCGATTACGTAAATCCTGCAAACCACCGCCATAACTGCGGATGCTGTAATCATCAATGCTGTAGTACAGTGCATTAACGGTGAAATCGCGCCGTTCGGCATCCTGGTCAATGTCACCATAGACGTTATCCCGCAGGAGTCTGCCAGCAGCATTAACTTTGGAGATGTTTTCGCTACTCTCACCGTGATGACCACGGAAAGTAGCCACTTCAATGACGTCACGACCGAACACAATATGCGCCAGTCGAAATCTGCGTCCGACCAGACGACAGTTACGGAACAGCTTTTTGATTTCTTCTGGCGTGGCATTCGTCACCACATCAAAATCTTTAGGTTCCAGGCCCAACAGCAGATCACGCACACCGCCGCCCACCAGATAAGCCTGGTAGCCAGATTTGTGCAGGCGATAAAGCACTTTCAGCGCATTTTCGCTAATTTGCTTACGAGAGATGCTGTGACCATCGCGAGGGACGATCTCCAGGCTTAAAGCTGTGTCTGTATTGGCTTCTTCGGGAAGTTTGGCGGATGGGCCTTCGTCAAACAACTGCTTACAGAACTGTGTGATACGGCGAAAAATAGGACACCTCTGAAATCTGATCACAAAGTTTGGGAATAAAACTGGCGGCTATGATATACCAATTAGCGGGGGATGAGTATATCAGCGGCCAATGAGGATCTCGGTTTGTCTCGGGATCCGACTTAAATCAAACTGACTGACGGCTTGTGCCAGCATTTTGGTGGGGTCATCTGCAATTACTGCAGGTTGCCCGAGAAATAACAGCGCTTGCTGCAATGCAACATGTGGATGGCGTTTATCCAATGCTTGTGCGTGATTTTGCTTGGACAGCTTAAATCCCTGTTTTAAGCACGCTAATGGCAGATGCATAAACTGTGGTAATGGCAATCCGAGTTGGCAGTAGAGGCTGAGCTGCCGACAGCTGGCCTCCAATAGATCGGCGCCGCGCACAATTTCGGTTACGCCCTGATAGGCGTCATCCAGTACGACGGCGAGCTGGTAGGCGTATAAACCATCGCTGCGCTGAATCGCAAAATCTTCACTCGCAAAGGCGCCGTCTACTTGTACATTTCCTAACAGCAGATCGTCAAAGCGAGCTATCTTTTGTTGGTTATAAAGACGGACTGCGCCTTCGCTGAGTTTGCGATTGCGGCAGCGGCCATCATAGATACCGTGCATCTCTTCCTGAATTTGCTTACGGCTACATTGGCAAAAATAGGCATCACCCTTAGCTAACAATTGATCAATACACTGCTGATAAGCATTAAAGCGCTGACTCTGGTACAACACTTTGTCATCCCAGTGCAGACCATATAGTTCCAAGGTTCGACGGATGTCGTCAGCCGCACCTTCAACCTCTCGTGGGGGATCGATATCTTCAATGCGCAGCAACCATTTGCCATTACACGCGCGGGCACGCAGATAGCTACCGAGTGCGGCAATCAGAGAACCAAAATGCAGGGGACCGGATGGGGATGGCGCGAAACGCCCGACGTAGGCCGGTCTGGTGGTGATATTCATATCGTGACCAACGGCAACATCAACGCGGGGCAAAAGTGAACCCCGCGCTATTTGAGGCAGAAATTAACCTGCCATCTGTTTTTCTTTAATTTCAGCGAGCGTCTTACAGTCGATACACAGATCAGCGGTAGGACGGGCTTCCAGACGACGGATACCAATCTCTACACCACAGGATTCACAAAAACCGAAATCATCGTCTTCGATTTTTTTCAGTGTTTTTTCAATCTTTTTGATCAGCTTACGTTCACGGTCACGAGCACGCAGTTCCAAACTGAACTCTTCTTCCTGGGCGGCACGGTCTACCGGATCAGGAAAGTTAGCTGCTTCGTCCTGCATGTGCGTTACGGTACGATCAACTTCGTGACGCAACTGTTTACGCCAGGCTTCCAGAATGGCTTTAAAGTGCGCCAACTGTTTAGGGTTCATGTACTCCTCACCAGGTTGTTCCTGATAAGGACTCAGACCAGCGATAGCGAGTACACCAAGTGTTTTAGTGCCTTCAGGCATAACGCATCTCCTGTTTCAATTTGCGTCATAGGGCGTTTTTGAGAACGGCCGCTATCTATAGCAGAATCTTTTTACCTAGGCAAACATTTCCAAAAATAGGTGATCATATATTTGAATATGTCTGCTAATTTCCATTTGAGCAAACTTTTACGTTATTTTTCCCGCTTTTAATCCAGAAACGGTAACTGCCTTTCTACACAAAACTCCTGCGAGCTCAGGGAAGTAGCGTACACTAGCACTTCAACACCCAAAGTCTGTGCCTGAGCAAGCAAGTCCGCATAATCCGGGTCAATATGCCGTGCTGCGGTGACTTTTTTGATGCCTGTATGCTGGACGAGGAACAGTAGCACTCCCCGATACCCTTTTTCTACTACTGACATCAATTCTCTTACATGTTTTTGACCCCGAACGGTGACTGCGTCTGGAAAATAACCACAATCGCCTTCCAGCAGTGTCGTATTTTTAACTTCGACATAGCAGTCTGGCTTTTCACCATCACTGAGAAAAATGTCAATTCGACTATTTTCCTCGCCATAAGGGACTTCTCGACGCAGACAAGCATAGCCCTGTAGTTCACTGATAACACCGCTGCGGATCCCTTCCTCTGCCAGCTCATTCGCTCTGCCGGTATTGACACCTATCAGCTGCCCATCCGGGTTCTTTATCAATTCCCAGGTGCCAGGATATTTGCGTTTGGGATTTGCTGATAATGAGTACCAAACAGAGCCCCCGGGAAACTGGCAGTTTTTCATCGAGCCGGTATTGGGACAGTGCAGCGTTATCTGTTGTCCATCAGGCAACTGCACATCGGCTAAAAAACGTTTGTAACGTTTTACAAGTGTAGCCTGTTGTAGTGGCGGGCTGAACTTCATAACCTCACCTTATTACCTTACCGCTAAAAATGAAAACGCCACAGCCTAGCAGGCTTTACGGTTTCTCACAAATATCTGTGCTGCGACAACTTTAGCCCTCTGGCCTGATGCTATACACTGACAGCAATAAGCACTGTTAGGTGCTGGTTGTTAACAAGGATATATCATGGATCAAGTAATGAAGGTGGTACTGACTGATCAGGCCGCCGCAGCCGTTTGGGGAAAGGCTGATTTGAGTTTTGCTGGCGATGGCGCACTCATCCACCGGTCAGAAGATATGCCGTTACGCAGTGTGCAGAAGGCTGCCCGCAAGTTGCGTAATCAGGGCGTGAGCAACGTACAACTGGAAGGCCCGTTATGGGATGTGAATAGCCAATGGGCATTTCATCAGGGGTTTGTGACTGCCAAGGGCGGACATACTATTGCTTGGACGGGGGATGAAGCCCAGCTACAGGAACTGGCGCTGCGTGCCAGCTGCAGTAATTACGCGCGACAGTTAATTAATGAAACACCTGAAAACCTCTCACCGGTAAAACTCGCGCTGGCGGCCGCAGCATGGTTGCAGCAGCTAGGTGGCGCGCGCATTAACTATCGTATTACCGAAGGCGAAGAGCTGCTGGCACAGCAATGGGCCGGTATTTATGCCGTTGGCCGTGGTAGCGAACGAGCGCCAGCACTGTTGGAATTGGACTACAACCCAGCTGGTCCAGATGCACCGGTGGCGGTGGCATTGGTCGGCAAGGGCATTACGTTTGATTCCGGTGGTTACAGCCTGAAAAGTTCTCAGGGTATGCTCGGCATGAAAGCTGATATGGGGGGCGCTGCCACCGTAACCGCCGCCTTGGGATTAGCCATTCAACGCGGCCTGAACAAACGGGTTAAACTGTATCTATGCTGTGCTGAAAACCTCGTAAGTGGTCATGCCTATAAACTCGGGGATATTATTACCTACAAAAATGGCACTACGGTTGAAGTGGTGAACACTGATGCGGAAGGTCGCTTGGTGCTGGCTGATGGTTTGCAGGCGGCTACTGAAGCTAAAGCTGGGCTTATCATTGATGCTGCCACACTGACCGGTGCCGCGGTAATGGCGGTCAGCAGCAACTACAATGCAATCTTTTCGCCGCAGAAAGCGGTATTGCAGCTGGCGGCAGAAAAGGCTGAAAGTGTCGCTGAACATGTATGGCCACTGCCATTAGATCCTTGGCACAAAGAGATGTGTCCGTCCGCGTATGCTGATACTGCCAATAGCCGCCCGGTAAAAGGTGGTGGCGCCGGTGGTGCATCGAATGCCGCAGCCTTTTTGTGGCGCTTTGTCGGAAAGGATATTCCATGGTTACACATCGACCTTGCCGCAGCATTTGAAGATGATGCCGGTTCTTTGTGGGCAGCCGGCGCAACTACTCATGGCATGCTCACCATCGCCGAGATGTTGATGGACTAAGTAAGCCCAACACAAGAATGGGCCGCCTAAATGGCGGCCTTTCTGATCATATGAATGGCAACGGGAGTTAATGGATGCCGATCCGTGCAGCAAAAGTACATGATGCTGAAGCTTTGTGGGAGTTGCGTAATCAAGCAATTCTGGCAGGCTGCCGAGGATATTACCCCGCCGCTGTGTTATCGCGCTGGACTGATGGTGCAATGCCCCAAGGGTTTGCACAGATGGTGGCTGGCGAGTTTTATCTGCTGCAGCTGCAACAAGAGATTGTAGCGTGCGGTATGCTGGACGTGACAAACCATAAAGTTGAAGCGCTGTTTGTCAAACCCGATACCATGGGCAAAGGTTATGGTCGACAGATGCTGAACCATCTGGAACAACAGGCGTTTGCGCTAAATATACGCAAATTAGTACTGGAGTCCTCGCTGAACGCTGTGACCTTTTACCAACGCTGTGGCTGGCGGTCACTGGGTCATGCTCGCTACCACTCTCCGAAAGGAATTACGCTGGATTGCATGCGGATGGAGAAAAGGCTGTAACAGCGTCGTTCAAATAAGTGGCCAACGCTGTAAGATCCGGTACTCGACGCCCGTGGTGGTACTGACAGAGTGGTAGAGATTTAAGGTCGTCGGCGACAGCTGTAGTGCATCAGGTACAACAGGATGCTGTAAACGTTTCGCTTTTCTCAATAAGGTAATATGTGGTCGGTAACTGTGTTCTTTGGGCGTCAGTCCCAGCGTTTCTGACAAATCGGCTGCGGCATTGGCCAGCGTTATCAGGGGGGCCTCGGCGTTACCGGTTAAACATAAAATTTTCGGTTTGGGCCAGAGTTGTAGTTGTGAAAGCGCGACACTAAATCGCTTTAACGGCAATTTAGGCACTTCAAACAATAACTGTTGTTTGACTGGTGCCGTTGTCTGGCCGAGGAACACCAGTGTCATATGTAAGTTGTCGGCAGCGACCCGCCGTGCACCATGACATACGGCTAAGCACGTTTGCTGTAAGGTAATTAACTGCTGCAGTTGTTGGCGTTCAATAGCAAATCCTAAAAATAACCGTTGTGGTGCTGCCGTGGTCAAAACGCGTTCCTTTATTGTTGAGCTCTTAGGCTAATGATAACGCCTGTCTTATTTGCTGCCAGCTCCGGTTAGCCAGCGACGGCGAAACTGGGTAAACTGTCAGCCAATTTTTTATCGCCAGTTAAGATCATTTGGACGCGTTACCTATTCAATCTCTGTTACCGCAAGTGCGGCAGGCATTGATCTCAAGCAATCAGCTTATTATTGAAGCCCCAACCGGTGCCGGTAAATCTACGGCGTTGCCGTTTGCCATGCTTGATTGGCCAGAAATTAATGGCCGAATTTTGATGCTGGAGCCGCGCCGGGTTGCCGCCCGCAGTATCGCGGCTTATCTGGCGCGTAATCGCCAGCAATCGCTTGGTCAAGATATCGGTTTTCGCGTCCGTGGTGACACGCGTGTTGGCAGCAACACTAAGCTGGAGATCATTACTGAAGGCATTTTGACGCGAATGATCCAGCAGGACCCCACGCTTGAGGGGGTCGCGGTAGTGATCTTTGATGAAATCCATGAACGGCATCTCACTACCGATCTTGGTCTAGCACTGGCGCTGGAAGTGCAGGCTTCACTCCGGGACGACCTCAAAATAGTGGCGATGTCCGCCACCCTGCAAGGGCTGGATTTTACCAAGTTAATGCCACAGGCGATGCACCTTTGCAGTGACGGGCGGAGTTTCCCTGTCAGCATAAGCTATAGTGCTCCACCGACAAATCTGCGCGATAGCAACACTATGCCCTCTTGGCTCAGTCATATGGGAAAGGTCATTCTTGCGATGTTCAATGACGCCGCAACATTGGGTGTCAGTGAGCCACAGCAGCGCGGTTCGTTGCTGGCCTTTTTACCGGGACGAGCCGAAATTTTGAAATTACAGGATTATCTCGCGTCCAGACTGCCACAAGATGTCACCCTTCACCCGCTTTACGGTGAGTTACCGGCAGAATTGCAGGATGCGGCGATTGCACCGCCAACGCGAGGACAACGCAAGCTGGTGTTATCGACCAACGTGGCGGAATCGAGTCTCACCATCGAAGGGATCACTATGGTGGTCGACAGTGGCTATCGTCGGCAAGCGAGTTTCAATCCGCGTACCGGTGTGACCCGCCTTGGACTGAAGCGTATCAGTCAGGCATCAGCGCAGCAGCGTGCTGGTCGTGCCGGTCGTCTCAGTGCTGGCTTTTGTTTGCGGTTATGGCCACAGGAAGAACAAGGGCGTTTGGCTGCGGCCGATGATCCGGAAATTCTTAGCGGAGATTTGCTACCGGTAGTGCTGGAAGCTGCAAACTGGGGCGTGAAATCTTTAGCCGAATTACCGTTGTTGACCCAGCCAAATCCCGGTAATGAAGCGGTTGCCTGGGAATTATTAGCCGCACTGGAGTTGGTCGATGAAACGCATAAGCTGACGGCACATGGCCGGGCAGCGTATCAATTTGGCGCGTCACCACGGCTGGCACACATGATGGTAAAAGCCCAGCTAATGACACGTGGCAGTGATGACCAACAGTTATTGGGCTTGGCCTGTTTATTGGCCGCATTACTAGCGGGGCGCGCCAGCGGTGGCCCGGGTTGTGATGTATTGGATAAGCTACCATCACTGCTTCGCGGACCAGACAATCATCAGGTCAAGCAATGGCTAACTCGCTGTCAGCTACGCGAGTCTCCAGCGCATTACCTCAAGGCTGCCAACAATTATGATGTCGCGTTATTGCTGGCACTGGCTTATCCCGACAGAATCGCCAGAGCTCGTGGTCAGGCAGGGTTTTTACTGGCGAATGGCACCGGGGTAACGGTGGACAGTCAGGATGCACTCGCTAGTGCCGAGTGGTTGGTCGTCGCCGATTTTCAGGAACAAGAGGGACGTAGCAGCGGACGGGCATATCTTGCCGCGATGTTGCCGCCGGCGCTGCTAACAACGGAACTGGCTTTTTTGTGCCATTGGCAAGAAGAAGCCGGCTGGGATGATGCTAAAGCCCGTTTCTCTGCGGAGCGGCAATTACGGCTCGGCAAATTAATTTTGAAACGTGAAGCGTTACCCAAAGTTGATAAGCAACTAAAAAGGCAGGCATTGCTGACTGTGATCCGCCAGCGGGGGCTGAATTTGCTGAATCTCGACGATCGGGTGAGACAGTTACAGTTCAGGTTAACCCTTGCACAATCTGAAGATCCAACGCTGTTCCCGGATTGTAGTGACAGCGCGCTATTAGATTCGTTAGACGCGTGGTTAGGACCGTATCTGGATGACATCTCACAACTTAAGCAGTTGGCGGAGTTGGATATTTATGGGTTACTGTTGAACCGATTATCCTGGGCTGCTCGGCAGCAGCTAGAGGAATGGTTGCCAGGACATTGGCCGATGGCAACCGGTACCCATGCACCAATTCGCTATGATGATAGCGGTCGTGCGTTGCTGAGTGTGCGTTTACAGGAAGCGCTAGGGATGTCAGACAGTCCAAAACTGCTTAAGGGGAAACTGTCCGTGACCATGGAGTTATTATCTCCGGCACAACGACCGCTGGCATTGACCGCTGATCTCGCCAGTTTCTGGCGTGGTCCGTATGAAGAGGTCAAAAAAGAGATGCGGGGTCGTTATCCTAAGCATTTATGGCCAGACGATCCGGCAAATACCCTGCCGACGAAATACACCAAGAAAAGAATGGGGACTATGTCGTCCTGATGTGGAATTATCATGACAACTGCGAAAAATAACCGAAAGCCCACTAACAAAAAGCCCGCCAAAAAGGCGGCTGCCAGCGGTAACTCTAGCTTTTGGGGCGGATTTTGGTCCGTAGGCTGGAAACTAGCATTGGTCACTACCGCGGTGCTGGCGGTTTATTGTATCTACCTGGATCAGATCATCGCCCGCAAATTTGAAGGGCAGAAATGGTATCTGCCGGCGCAGATTTTCAGCCGTTCGATGGCGTTATACCCCGGTGCGCCGGTCAGTCACGGACAGTTCATCGATGAACTGAAACTGCTGGGTTATCGTAAAGTGGCAAATCCCAGGCAGATCGGCGAGTTTTCAGCGTCATCCAGCCGCGTGGAATTGTGGCGTCGACCGTTTTTACACCCTGAAGGTCAGCAACCGGCACAGCAGGTGATGGTGAGCTTCGATGTTAATGGGGTGGCGTCAGTTGAGCGCCTGAGCGATCATCGGCAATTGGCGGTGTTTCATCTGGAGCCGGTATTACTCGATCGGATTGTGACCGGTGATGGCGAAGATCGGTTGTTTGTCCCGACGAAGGAGATCCCTGAAACCGTGGTGGAAGGCTTGATCCTGACCGAAGATCGCAGTTTTTACGAACACTATGGCATTAATCCGCTGGCAATTGTGCGGGCGGCGATGGTGAACCTCAGCGCCGGGCGCACCGTGCAGGGGGGCTCAACGTTGACCCAGCAGTTGGCCAAGAATTTCTTTCTTTCCAGTGAACGCTCGCTGATCCGCAAGATCCGTGAAGCCCTGATGGCCGTGATCATTGATGCGCGCTACAGCAAACAGGAAATCCTCGAAGCCTATCTGAATGAAGTTTACATGGGGCAGGACCATAACCGGGCAATTCACGGCATGGGGTTGGCCTCCCAATTTTATTTTGGCCGACCGATCGGCGAGCTGACCGTCGCACAACAGGCGCTATTAGTGGCAGAGATTAAAGGTCCGTCTTATTACAACCCTTGGCGTTATCCGCAGCGGGCTCAGGAACGGCGCGATCTGGTGCTGCGACTGATGATGGAAGGCAACAAAATTAATGTGGATCAATACAAGGTGGCAGTGTCATCCCCGCTGGGGCTACGTAATGCGGCGCGGCCTGTGCATCAGAAACTGCCGGCCTTTTTTGCACGAGTAAAGCAGGAGCTGCGTGACCGTTACGGTGATGCATTACTGAAGCAGTCCGGGATTAAGGTATATACCACGCTCGATCCGTTAGCGCAGGAAGCTGCTGAAAAAGCGGTGAGTGCGACCCTCAAATCTCTCGATAGTAAAAACAGTGGCCTACAGGCGGGTATGGTGGTAACTGAACGTTACACCTATGGCATAGCCGCGATGGTGGGGGACCGTAATCCTGGTTATGACGGTTATGATCGGGCGGAAGAGATCCGTCGTCCAATCGGTTCATTGGTGAAACCGTTTGTCTATGCTACCGCACTGGCGCAGGGCACAAAATATAACCTGTTTACCCCGTTAAAAGATGAACCCATTACCCTGAAAAACGAACAGGGGCAGACCTGGTCACCCAAAAATGATGATCGACAATTTAGCGGACAAGTGCCGTTACTGACAGCGCTGACCAACTCAATGAACGTGCCGACGGTGAACCTCGGGATGGCAATAGGTCTGGATGCCATCGCAACGACGCTGCGGCAATCGGGGTGGAGTGAGTCAGTGCCTGCTTATCCATCAATGTTGTTGGGTGCCGTCAACGGTTCTCCGTTAATGGTGGCGCAGATTTATCAGACATTGGCGAACAATGGTCATTATCGGCAGTTAAATGCGGTTACCGCAGTGCTAGATAAAGACAATCAGCCTTTACAAGTCAGTTACTTACCCCAGAGCGAAGCAATTGACCCCGCGGTGAATTATCTGGTGCAGTATGCCTTAACCCAAGTTGTCCAGTCCGGCACGGCTGCTAAACTCGGTGCGGCATTCCCGGGGGTGACGCTCGCAGGTAAAACCGGCACCAGTAACGACCAACGTGATTCCTGGTTTGCTGGATTTGATGAACGTAACGTGGCCGCAATCTGGGTTGGCCGTGACGACAATGGTAAAACCGGGCTTTATGGCAGCAGCGGTGCGATGGCGATCTATCGTAATTTCCTGAATGAGCGTGCGCCACTGTCGCTGCGGTTACCGCCGGTAAACGGTGTGGTGCAAGGATATTTTGATCGCGATACCGGGATTGCTAGGCAACGGGATTGCCGCGCCGTGGTGGCGGCACCAGCATTGGCTGACAGTTATCATCCGGCAGATAATTGCGGTGATTCTTCACCGTGGTGGAAACGTATGTTCGGTGGCTGAACCGCCTTTTTACGGATAACAAAAGGGCCACACTGGTGGCCCGTTTTACCTCATTGCTCGCTACACCCGGCGACGAGTGATGGCAGCTAATCCGGCAAAGGCTAGAAACAGCCAGCCGACACTACCACCTGATTTTTCTTTATCTTTTTCAGTTGCCAGGTAATTGATGATGTCGACCAGATCCTTAATGCTGTGCATTTCTGAAAGGTTGATCATGTATTTATCATTAACGATAAAGGTCGGCACACTGTCGATACGAAAATCGTTCTGCTGCTGACGCCATAACTTGATAGTGTCATTCACTGCGCTGCTGTCAGCGGTTGCATCGTATTTAGCTGCATCAACACCGGCTTTGGCAAATACCGCTTTAATATCGTCACGGCTGTTAACGGTTGATTTGAATTGCTCGCCAGGTGTAGGTCCTTGGATGGCTTTAAACATTTCAGGTAATAACTGACTTTCCAGTCCCAGTTGTTCCATCACCGCCAACGATTTCATCACCTCAGTCCCGAGTGCACTATTCATAAAATCGACATGCTTACTTTCAAAGGTAACGCCGGGCTTAAGGTTAGCTTTAATGAATGGCAAATATTTTTGCGACATGTGGTAGCAGTGAGGGCAGTAAAAGGAGAAAAATTCACTTACCTTGGGGGTGGCACTGCCTTTATCGGCAACTTGAGTGTAATGTTTGCCTTCAATAAAATCCGCTGCCTGAGCGGAGAGGGATGCCACGGAAATTACCACGGCGGCCAGAATGGGCTTGAGCAAAATAAACTCCTTAATTCTCAGTTAGATCGTCAGAACAGCTGGTGCCGAGCTTAGATGGGCACACTTAATTATCACTTAATTTAGCTACGGGGTGAGCAAGCGGCAACGTGAGATGTGACGCGGCGCAGCCTTAGTTACCTCGCAACACCTGCCATGCTTCGCAAACTTCCCGGAACTTGGCCGCATCACCGTCCGGGCGGTCTGGATGCCAACGTAGCGCCAATTTACGCCACTGCCGACGAATATCTCGTTCGCTGGCATCGCGGTTGAGATCCATTATCTGCAATGCTTCAAGGTAAGCCAAGCGTTCAGGTACTGCACCGATGTATTGTTGATAAGAGTGCCAGAATGAGGCGAGCATTTCTTTGACGACGTTGGCACAAGTGTCGTAATTGCGCCAATCCTGATAGTAATCGCGCAGCGACTGATCGTGTAACTGCAACAATTTGGCATCTGCAGGTACGAGACGAAACAGTTTTATCTCCATTGACTGCACTTGTAGCCACTGTTGTGGCAGCAGCATGTCCTGCAATTCATACAGGGCATTCATCAGCAGGAAATTGCGTTTGAACAGATCCTTTTCCGGATTTTCATCCAGTTGGCTCAGTAACCCACGTTGCTGTAATTCCGCGGCGAGATGATGTATTTTCCAGCTCTGCACTGACGTTCGAAGCAAACTCATCAAAGGCCAAATCAACGGGTTGTCCTCTTGATGGCGAGACATGCCCAGAGCATCATCAGTTTGGGTGATAGCGGGCTTGGCTAACAGCATAGCGTCATTCTTCCTCGACTGGCGATAAACCTACTATGCCACAGCGCAAGGGCGTCGCAAGTTAAAAATGACCGGGAAATGGCAGGGAACAACCGGATGTTGTTCCCTGCAAAAGCTTAAATTTCGTCGATGGTTTCGCTTTGTGGCAGGCGTGATTTGGGCAGCTTGGCATTGAAATCAGTAGCGTCACTGTACCCCAGCGCAACGACAACACTGGCGGTAAAGCCCTTGTCTCGTAACCCCAACACACTATTCAAGGTGGTAGCGTCAAAACCTTCAATGGGCGTCGCCCCAATCTCCAGCACACTGGCACCCATCAATAAGGTCCCTAATGCCAGATAGGTTTGTTTCTCCATCCAATGTTGCAGATCTTTTGCTTCATAACGATGCATATTAACGAAGAACTTGCGTCCATTTTGTAGTGCCTGTTTGGCGGCATCGTCAGGAATTCGGCCATCGAGTTGTTCCTGCGCAACGAGGTGCTCTAAATATTCATCAGAGATATAGTTGCGGGTGCATAACACTACAACATGTGATGCGTTGAGGATCTTCGGTGTATTAAACGCATAGTTGGCGGTAGCTTCGGCAATTTTTGCTTTGCCTTCAGCTGTTGCGGCGATGACAAAATGCCATGGCTGAGAGTTCACCGATGACGGCGCATACTGCAACAGGGTTTTTAGCTGATCAATTTTTTCTTCGGGGATCTTTTTAGTCGGATCCAGCGCCTTGCTGGTGTAGCGACGCTTAACAATAGTTGCTAAATCAGTCATGTTACTTTCCTGCATTACACTTAATATCGATTTGGCATTTTACGACGTTGTGATGGTTTTACAATGTCGGACGTCGCCGCCCGCTAGCATGGATGCCACCAGCCGACTTTTTGCCACATCTTTTGCTGAAATTCACAAAAGTATCGGGATAAAGCAAAGCAGCAACCGCTAAATTGGTATAAAATGCGCGCCCAAAACCGGAGGCCATTTTTCACATGCATGCTGATGCTAGTCTCACTAGCGAAGCTTATAAGGCAACAAGTGGAAATGGCAGGTTATTGGTAAGTTACTTGATGGGGTCGTTGCAATGATCGAAAAACGCTATATCACCGCACAGGAATTGTTGGAAGATTCTTTCCGTCTTGCGGCTCAGGTATATGACAGTGGTTTCCGCCCGCAGTTTATCGTCGGGATCTGGCGTGGCGGCGCTCCCATTGGTATCGCGGTTCAGGAATATTTTGATTTTAAAAAGGTTGATACTGACCATATCGCAGTACGTACGTCATCTTACTATGGCATTGGTAACGACAAGCAGAGCAAAGAGATCAAAGTGCATGGTTTGCATTACATTATGGAGAATGCTAATGCCGATGATCGTCTGCTCATTGTGGATGACGTGTTTGACTCCGGTCGTAGCGTCTTTGCACTGAAAGAGAAGCTGTCGCAGATGATGCGATTAAATATGCCGCGGGATATCCGTATTGCTTGCCCTTATTACAAGCCTAAAAACACCATGGTACCGATGAAGCCGGATTACTATATCCATTCCTCCGATGAGTGGCTGGTATTCCCGCATGAAGTCTCTGGTTTGACACCGGAAGAACTCAGCGAAGGCAAAAGTGACCTGCACAATATTCGCGAACTGTTTTTATAATTCGCTGCAGTAAGCCAAAAAAACAGGGCACCATATTGGTGCCCTTGTTGTTACTGGCTCAGTTAGAGGTCACGGAATTTTTGTTTCAGCGCCTCATCTTTGTCGACGACAATCGCTTCCAAGGTAATCACCCGCTGTTTCAAATCTGCCACTTCTTGTTGTAGGGCTTCCAATTGCCGTGAATCCTGCTGTTGGCGCCCGTTATAATCCTTCACCAGATTGACAACGAAATATCCGATAACAACAATGGCAATCAATGAAATTAAGCTCATTCCGGCCTCCTTACGCCAGTCCAAGCGTTTACAAGGCCGCTACTGGCGCGGCCTTTAACGGCTAACGGGTGATTTTCTCAGAGATCACCACACAACGTTGTTCTTCCTGCAACAGCTCCATCAAGGTACGCATCGTAATCACTGACAGCTGCGGATTATCACTCACTACTTGCTGCAACCGATCGACCGAACCATTGTTACACGCCATTGGGATCATTGTTGGTGCATAAGTTCGCATAAACACTGGTCCTTTGGTTTTATCCATTTGACTGAGCGTTTGCAGTCGCTCTTCGGCGGTTGCGGCATTCAGCAATTGCTGCTCAGCCGGATACATGTTCGCCATGGCAATACGCAGTTTTGGATAGGCTTCGCCACTTTCGTTTTGAATGCGCGCCAGCCATTCACGTTTGATATCAGCTTCAGGGCGGATCACGGTAGCCGCAATCGCTGCTTTGATACCAGTATCGCTGTGATCTCGCTGTGCTTCCTGTTGCAATAACATTTTGCTGCCAGGATAGTCGTAACGGTTCAACTGCCGCACAATCCGCCAGCGAGTATCTTGATCCAGGGTAACGCCCTCTAATTTGCTGGTGCCTTGTAACAACTCTTGCAGATGCGCCAGTGATTCACTGTCACGAGCAAAATCGATATAGGCATTAAACCAGCGCCGTTGCAGATCGTTATTTCCCTCGGTTTCCATGGTCAATCGCAGGCTCATCTGAGCCAGTGCTCTGATGGCCTTGTCGCGGTAATCGACATGCAGTGGTGCCATCTGTTCCAGCCAGTTTTTACTGCTATACAGGGTGCTGAGGATCTGACCGATCAACGTGTAGTCTTTCTCTTTGGGCAGATTAACAAACACGGTATCAAGGTAGTCGTTCAAGGGGAGGGCGCCACTTTTAACGCTATCCCACAGACTTTGCCATAGCATGGAACGCAACAACGGATCACTGACGTTTGCCAGTTGGCTCTGGGCGGTGGCAAAGGAGCGCTCATCCAGCTTCACTTTGACAAATCCCCAGTCATCATAGTTGGGGTAAACCAGATCCGGACATCGCTCGCCTATCAGTGCTGGTATCTGGGTGTTAGCGCCTTGGTAAATCACCGGGACGGTTTTCATCAGTTCCAGTTCATGATGGCCCTTGCGTAGTAACGCCACCTGAACCTTTTGTTCTCTCAGTACGGTTTGCCCAGTTGCAGCAGGTGTTTGCACTAAGCTAAAGCTGCTAATGGTGCCATTGCTACACTGGTAACTGGCTTCGAGTGTGTTAACGCCAGCGGTATAAAGCCAATCTTGGGTCCATTGGTGAAGATCGCGATGCGCTGCTTTGGCCAGACTGCCGATAAAATCATCCAGTGTGGCGTTGTGCCAGGCGTAAGTTTTCAGGTAGTCACTGACGCCTTTACGGAACACTTCTTCACCGAGTAACTGCCGTAGCTGTTTTAATACCGATGCTCCTTTGGAGTAGGTGATGGCATCGATGTTATCAAATGCGTTGCCGGTAGTTGGCACCGGTACTTCAATCGGATGAGTCGTCACCCGGCTGTCTTTCTCGTAGGCACTTTGTTTGCCTTTGGCATAAAAACTGCGCCAAGCATAATCAAATTCAGTGGCGTTAGCGGTGGCAAGCGTGCCCATAAAAGAGGCAAAGCTTTCATTCAGCCATAGACCGTTCCACCATTTCATGGTGACCAGATCGCCGAACCACTGATGTGCCATTTCATGGAGGATCACACCGGCGAGCGACTGCTTCTGTTCTGCGGTCATTTTGGCTTTATGCAGGAAATGACCTTCGGCGAAGGTTATCGCGCCCGCATTTTCCATCGCGCCATAGAGAAAATCTGGCACCAACACTTGGTCATATTTCTTAAATGGGTAAGGCACGCCAAAGTAATTCTCAAAAAACTTCAGACCAGCGGCGGTGTAACGGAACCATTCTTCAGGGGCAACCTGCGCTGCAACCGACTGGCGAGCAAACAATCGCATTGGATATGGGCCGCTCTTATCATCCTGCCACATATGGTAAGGACCAGCATGTAGCGAGAAATTGTAGGCACTTAATTTAGGGCTGACCGGAAAATGCCAGACGCGGAAATCACCATCATTGTTGATGCTGTCTTCACGGGTGGCGCTGATCACCTGCCAGTCTGCCGGAGCACGTACGGTCAGTTTGTAAGTGGCCTTGATATCCGGCTGATCAAATACGGCAAACATCTGCTGCGCCGCGGCGGGTTCAAAATGGGAATACAGATAGACTCTGCCATCGACGGGATCGACAAAACGATGTAAGCCTTCACCGTTGGTAGAATGCTTGCGCGTGAAGCTGACTTTGATCTGGTTATCACCGGTCTGTAACAGCTTGGGATTAAGACTCAGATAGATACCGTTGTAATTGGGATACAACACATGACCATTGATTTCTAAGCGCTGAATATTGGCTCGGTTCAGATCGATGGTCAGTGGGCTATTAGTATCTCTCAGGGTGAAATATACCGTCTCCTGATTGGCAAAGCTGTCGCTGCCATCCAGTTGGAAATTCAGGTCATAGCTGACATTGGAAACTCTGGCAGAACGCGCCATCGCTTGTGCCTGCGTCAGGTAGGGGGCGTTATCCCGTGAGGTAACTTCGGTATTGCTGGTGCTACAGGCTCCGAGGGCCGCAGTTGCCAGTGCTATAAGGCCAAATTGCTTAATCCGCGTAAGCGATTTCACTGTTATATCCTTGCTGTTTTGTGGTTTTTTGTTGAGAAGGTGGGCCAAAGTCCCAGCGCTATAAATTACGTCAAATAATGTAAAACACCAAAACAGAAGTGTTACAAAAAAGCCGCCTATTAGGCGGCTTTGTTGATGAGCCGGTGATTACAGGCCCAAGAACGACTTGCTCCGGGTTTTGCGGATCTCTTTTTCATCAGACCATTCGATCAGACCAGTTTCCAGATCCATCAGGCGCATGGTCATTTTGTAATAAACATCTTTAGTGCTGCCATCCTGTTTCACTATGCTAGAAAGGTTGCCATAGAGCATATATTGCGCTCCGATCTGCCGCCCAAACTTGATAGCGGTAGAGGGATCTACCATCCCGGCATTGTTCTGATAATCCAGCTGTTTGCGCACGGCATCCACTTTGGTCATATCAATGAAGCGGAATTTACCGGAGCGCAGCAGTTTGTTGCTAATGGAGTCCGTCACAGACTCGGTGTCGATATGTTCGGAGGTTTTGTTCTTAACGGAATCGACAAAAATGATGGGGCGGTTGTTAGCGGTTAACGCTACCACTGACGGAAACGTCATCATGCTGTCTACCATTTTATCGGTAATCGCTTGTAAATCAGTGGAACCGAAATTCTCGTTTACGGTTTCCACCTCGGTGGCATCACCGTATTCCACCTTGGATTGACAAGCGGTGAGCCCAATGGTCATCGCCATCAGCATAAGCAACTTAAAGTGTTTCATAGTCCGTTCCATTTCCATGTTGTCAAATCAATCTAGTATAAAAGCGCGTTATATTGCCAGTGTCTATTACCCAAACAAGGGTGGTTTTACCCTGTTGTACTTCAATTTCGGCATTACCATGCAACAAATTAATCTGATAATTTCCTGCATCGACATAACGTTGAGCGATTTGCGCCTGTGCCGGTAAGGTCAGCCAGCTGCGGCGATCCGCTTGTTCAGTGACCACGTTATACACCTGCATCAGCACACTTCCGAGAGTCTGTCCGCTACTACCTTCTGCGTTACGTGCCATCTCGGATTTGGCATAAACCCGTGCGACTTGCCGGGTCAGTAACCAGGGCAATTGCTCTTTCAAATCAGTAATCGCCAGCGCACCGATATTCACGATCGGCTCAGTTACCAGTGGCTGGCTGAGTCCATCAATTGTATCGCCGCCGGGCGCAATATAGCTGCCCTTATAGGTGGGCAATGCTATGGTCTGCCAGTTGCCATTAATGGTAAACGGTACGCCAAAACTGTCTTTATAGGGCACAAACCCCTGTTCGACAATAAATATGACTTTGCCCTGATTGGCTTGCGGCAGTGGCGCTTCGCCCCAGCGTTGCCGAAATTCCTCATATTGTGGCATCTGTAATGCTTTGGCTAAGCGTACTAAATCTTGTTGTACATAGGTATTTTCTGGTGCGAGCTGTGCGGCTTTGCGGTAATCGATAAACGCATCGTTAGCCTCACCGAGCAATTCATGCAACAGCCCAGTGACGTAGTAGCTATAGGCACTAAGAAACGAGCTGGTAAGGTTGCCTGAGGCTTGTGACAGTCTGTCCATTTCGGCACTGACGGTACCATTGTCCATCTGCTGCACTGTTTTACTGGACGCTTCATAACGCTGTTGTTCCAGCTGTTGTAATTCATTACTGCGTCGGACTTCGACCAATGCGCCCGTAGCATCACCGCTGAACAGATAATTGAGCGCCTGATACTGGTGCAGCAGGATCCGCTCATAACCTGCACCACGATAGGGAATGACGTTGTCATTGACCAGAAAACTGCTGCCCTTAGCACTGACATCTGACAGACTGACAACCGCCTGATCGTCAAATTTTTCGTAGGCGCTGACAGCTGATTGAAAGTACTGCTTACTGGCGGTGAAGTCCCCGATGATCTGCGCTGCTCTGCCAGCTTCTTCAGCGTAGAGCAGCCCGTCACGACTTTGTATCCCTCCGGCGAGCTTATCAACTGCGGATTTGGGGTCAGCACTGTTTAGTGCAGTCTTGGCACTGGCGAGCTGAGCGGGATACGCAATTAACACACTATTGTAAGCGCAGCCCTGTAACAGCAGTAACAGGCACATCGAACAGTAGCGAATACCGCGCAATATCAAGATTGCGCCTCCTGCTGCAGTGCTAAGCGTTCTCGGAGCGTAATGCCCTTAAGGTGGTCATATTCATGTTGGAAAATTCGTGCAACAAACCCTGTCAGTTGCTCCTGACACCACTCGCCAGTCAGGTCCTGATAGCGAACTTCAATTGCTTGATGTCGTAGAATGTTGCAACGTTCACCGGGCAACGACAAACAGCCTTCATCACCACTTTGCATCTCGTCTGACCAATGTAATATTTGGGGATTGGCTACCACTTGCGGCGGCATCACCGGCGCATCGGGATAGCGGGGATTGGGATTGGACGCCATGATAAACAGTTGCAAGCTGCGGTTCACCTGCGGTGCGGCAATGCCAACGCCATTGGCGGCTTTCATCGTTTGCAGCATTTCATCAGCAAGGGTTTTCAACGGTTCATCAAACACTGTTACCGGCGCAGCTGTTTGTGCTAATACCGGCTGTCCGTGAGTCATGATTGTCAGCATACGTTATCCCTCCGTTGCGTCTAATTCGGCCGCTCCACATCAATAATGCGGTGGTGGAGTTTCCTCACTCTGGGTCGCGATATTGCTGGGTTCAATGGCTTTCAATTTAGTTAAAATCAACTGTAACTGGAATTGTTGCTCGGCCACTAACTTGTTCAGGGAAATCACTTCCTGATTCAGTTCTTCCAAACTGAGTTCCTGAAACGCCAGCTTTGTTTCAAGTTCTTCAATTCTGTCCGCCATTTGTTGCATTTTCTACCTCTGTTCCGGGATCTGCCAGCGCTCTAACAGACTGGTACTGCTAAGACTCTGAACGCTGTTTCCTGTCCATTGTGACACAGAGTAAACGACTGCGCTCTGTGGAAACGGTCGTTCAGGTAATGAAACCTGCCAAGCGGCGATTTTTTTGCCGGATTTTACTTGCCACAACTGCAGTTCCCGAGCGGGGGTGCCTGTCAGTAACCGGGTGTGTTGTTGGATAAAGCGAGCGCTGGAAAAGTTCATCTGCCGAGTATGAATTTTCAAATTGCTGATTTTTTTGCCGTTGTGACTATCGCGGATCCAGCCATTTCCCGTGCTGTCAGACATAAACAATAAGCTGGCATCAGCGCTCATAGTGACTTTGAGGATACGCGACGCCATCTGCCATGTTTGCAGGATCTGCGCGTTCCCAGTATGCCACAGTAATACCGCAGCATTGTTATCGCCACTGAGCGCTAAACTGCCGTCAGCCGAAATGGCCACGCTATTCACTTTTTCAGTATGGCCAAGAAATTTAATTAGTCGCTGTTGCTGCAGGTTAAGTGCCATGACGCTGCCATCTGCCAGCCCCACCAGAAACTGCCCGTTGTTGGCGACGGAGACACATTGCGCTGTTGCTGACAACGACCACCAACCTACCGCACTGCCATCGGTGGTATGCCACAGTGCCACGGAATCATTACTGAGGGTGATGGCGTATTGGTTATTAGGCGAGATAGCGGTCGCGATCACGTCATTGTTACGACTGCCTTGGATCCAGTGATAACGCGGTTGTGCTGCGGTCACATCCCAAAAATAGATGCCGTCTTTGTTACTGATGAGGGCGAACTTACCATCCTCAGACAAACTGGCACTGTAACTGGGTTCTGACAGTAGCGCGATACTGCTCTGTGGCTCTGGTGAACAACCGCCGAGTAGGAGCGTAAATAGGAGCACTGCATAAAATTGCATCAAACGGTACGAATCCATGAACTAGTCCCAATGTTAATGGTCTGTTTCCCGTATACACATGTAGTTGTAGTCTCTTTCAGTCGCCGCTATCTGTCTTTTGTAACTTCCCGGCAACTGGTATAAAGTGAGGCGCTCTAACTATTTTAGGTTAATTGTAACCAACTGAAGATCCTGAGGAAGCTTTTCATGAAACCATTTTATAAATTTTCATTGGTAGCGCTGGCTGTGCTTGGGCTAGCGGCTTGTAACCAGGAACAAAAGACCGCTGCAAGCGATACCAATGTACAGCTGAACACTGACACGCAGAAGGAAGCGTACAGTGTCGGAGCTTCCATCGGACGTTATATGGCCAGCCATATTAAAGAACAGGAAGAATTGGGGATCCCAGTTGATCGTGATCTGATTGTGACCGGCTTCAAGCAAGGTCTGGCGGGCAATATCCAACTCAAGGATGACGAGATGCAGAAGATCCTTGAAAGTTTGGATAAGAAAGTTAACGACCAACGTCAGTCTAAAGCGAAAGAAGTGTCAGAGAAGAATCTGAAAGATGGCCAGGCGTACTTGGATCAGAACAAGAGCAAGTCTGGCGTAAAAACTACCGCCTCTGGTCTGCAGTATGAAGTATTGCAGGAAGGGACTGGCGTTAAGCCAAAAGCGGAAGACACTGTAAAAGTGAAATACAAAGGTACGCTGATTGACGGTACCGAGTTTGACAGTACCGACAAGCACGGCGGTGAGCCGATTGAATTCCCGCTGAACCGTGTTATTCCTGGTTGGACTGAAGGTGTGCAGCTGATGTCCGTTGGCTCAAAATATCGGTTTGTGATCCCTGCTAATCTGGCTTATGGCGATCGCGATATGGGCACAATTCCAGCGAACTCTACACTGATTTTTGAAGTTGAACTGTTGGGGGTAACACCTGCGGATGCTGCTAAGCCAGCAGATGCGGCCAAGGCTGACAGCACTAAATAAGTGTCGACAGATAATGAAAATGGGACGCAGATGCGTCCCATTTTTATGGCGAGAGTTATAGCCAGCGAAAGCGGTAAAACAGCCATAATTGCATGCCGACCAACAAGATTAAAAATCCACAAAATGCGGCAAATGCCCAATGACTATCTGCGCCTGGGATCCCGGCAATATTGACGCCTAAAAGCCCGGTGAGAAATCCCAGTGGCAGAAAAATCGCACTGATGAGTGCCAGAAAATACAAGCGTTTGTTGAGTGCTTCCGTTTGCCGGTTTTGCAGCTCTTCTTGAGCCACGGTGGCCCGCTCTCGGATAGAATCCAGATCTTCTATACCTCGTACCAGCGTGTCACTGATCTCACCAAAACGGCGCTTCTGGCTGTCATCATACATGGTGGATGTATCACTCAGCAGCTTGATATAGGCTTCCCGTTGTGGCGCCAGATAACGTCTTAAAACAACGGTTTGCCGTCGCATTTCCGCAACATCTAGCCGTAAATCGCGGCCTTCATCAGACACCAGCAGCTCTTCCATGTCCGCCAGTTTGTCTTCCAATTGGTCGATAAAATCGATCTGGCGCGAAGTCAGCTTGTCACACAAATTCAGTAAAAAATCGCCACTGCTTTGCGGACCGCGCCTGTCAGTGATGGCATCCTGTAGTTCTTTCACCGAGAGCAATTGCCGACTACACGTGCTGATGATGCGTTGATGATCGATATACAACCGGATAGATACCATATCCTCCGGATCGGCGCCTGGGTTAAGGTTGATACCTCGCAGCGCCAGCAACAGGCCATTCCCTGCGCGCACAATACGTGGCCGCGTGTCCTGCATCATCAAGGCTTCGGTTTCCAGTGCTGGCAATTTGCAGACATTCTTCAACCAACTGCGGGTTTTTTTGTGTTTATAGTCAAAATGCATCCACAGTAAACCATCTTCTGGCTGCCACTGACTCGCTTGTTCAAGCGTCATGTTTTGACCAATATTGGGGCCGTTAAGTAGTAAACCACTGATGAGTCCTTCCGGCATGGGAGCTCCTGATAACGTTCAATAATCAAAAAGTAACGCAGACTGGCCGGAAAAAGAAGTGTTGGTGCAAGGATTGAACAGCAATCCCGTTATTGCTGGGTTAAAATAAAATAGTAAGTTTCCCCTGCGTGAGAAAATCTATGGAATACGAATTTCGGCGCAATCCCATTACCGGTCTGCCTTTTGCCAGTTTCAGTATGGAACATGAAGTTTTCGGCCGCTGGTTTTCTGAGGAATTGGCTGACGACAAGGCATTGTGCCTCAAGCTAGAAAATGCAATCGACGCGTTGCTGAACGGTAGTATTCAGGAATGGCGTTGGGTCGGGCGCGATTTAACTCTGGAGATGGAGCGCGAACAGGTCAGGATTTTTGCCAATGTGCTGGGGTATGACGGCAGTACCGAATTGGAAGAAGAAGGACTGTCACTCTATGATGCTGAGTCTATGGCGGATTGTGGTCTGGAAGATTTTCAATCGGTGCTGCACAGTTGGTGCAGCTACCTGGCAGGCAATTAATTGCTGGCTAAAATCTCTACTTCAGGTGATGGACGCTTTAACGGTTCAGGTAGCGCACGGCCATTTCTGTCCGCGATTTGGCATTGGCCTTGCGTAACAAGTTCTTCACGTGGACTTTTACCGTACCTTCACTGATATGCAGCACTTCAGACAACATGCGATTACTCAGACCTTCTGCCAAATGCTGTAATAGCTGCAACTCGCGTGGGGTCAGTTCTGCGATCCAGTCCTCTTCATTGGTTTCACTGTGTTGTTCCAGCAAGTATTCGGCGACTTCGCTGCTCACAACCCGTTGTCCTGACATCGCATTTTTGAGTTGTTCCAGTAGCAGATCGGGCTCGGTGTCTTTTAACAGGTAACCATCGGCTCCGGCGTGGAGCAGGCGTATCACATCTTGTTTGGCATCAGAAACGGTGAGAATGACGATTCTGGAAGTCACACCTTCCTGACGTAAGGCGTTAAGGGTATCGAGCCCTGACATCCCCTTCATATTGAGATCCAGCAGCACGATATCGGGTTCGTTGTCTGATATCGCAGCGAGGGCATCGATACCACTCCCTGCTTCACCGAACAGCACAAAGTCACTATCGGATTCCAGCAATTGGCAGATACCACGACGCAACAATGGATGATCATCGACGACCAATACGGAATAGGGCTTAGCCATTATCAGACTCCTGCTGTGGCGGAAATACCAGAGTGACCGATGTACCACCGGATTCATTACTGGAAAAGCTCACATCGCCTGATAGGCGGCTGGCACGTTCATGCATAATGCCGATGCCGAAATGCTGATCCCTTTCCCTGAGATGATCGAGGCCGATACCATTGTCACTGATCTCAATTTTCAACATATTATCAGCATTTCGTTCGCAGGAAACTTTGATTTGACTGGCATTTGCGTGTTTGATGGCATTTAACGTGGCTTCACGTGTCAGTTGCAGAATATGAATGTGCTGGTGCGCACCCATGAGATGCGACGGCAGTCTGAAGTCCAGTATGATCTCGGTTTCCGTTTGGGCTCTAAGCTGATCCAGCATCCCTTCCATGGCATTACGCAGGTTAGGTTCATTAACCGTCAGTCGGAAAGTGGATAACAATTCCCGTAGTTGGACATAGGCGGTGCTGACGCCATCAGTCAGTTCATTTAGCTGTTTCTCGACCTGGTCGGTTTTGCAACTACCGTTTAGGCTTTTACGTAACAAGCTGAGCTGAATTTTCAGAAATGACAGCACTTGTCCAAGTGAATCGTGCAGCTCTCGGGCAATTACGGCCCGTTCCTCCAATAATGCCAGCTGCTGCCGTTCTTCACTGGCATTGTGAATCACGATGGAACGCGCCAGCATAATGGCGAAGTTATCGAATAACACCTTGTTGAGCTGATGTGGCGAAATAACTTCCAGGAATCCTAACTGCTTGTCTTCAAAGGTGACGGCAAATTTGGTGGCGGGGCGATCTTCCGGCCAATCATCATTGGCGGAGATAATCGCCATTTCCTCGCCATCCTGTTGAATAATCAAGCGTAGATGGCAAAGTTGTTCGTAGTTTTTCAGTTTGATGAGTGACTTTCGCATCAGCTCAACATTGAGCTTGCCAGAGTTCAACATGATCAGGTTGTCATAGAGAAAGGTCAGCTCATTGTTGGCTTTGGTGAGCGCCAGCGTCTTTTCTTGTACCTGCGATTCCAAATCACCATAAAGCGTGGCTAACTCTTTGACGGTGTAATGCAGCGCCTCTGATAACGCACTTAGTTCAATGTATTCAGTTTCTGGCAACGTGACATTAAAGTCGCCCTTGGCAATGGTGTTTGCTGATTCCATCATCTGCCGTAGCGGTGTCGCCACTTTACGCCGCATAACATGCATGGTGACAAACGCGATAATCAGCATCAGCCCGAGGCCGATAACCTGGCTGATCTCCAGTAATTTCAGCTTAAATGCGGCATGGTGCTCCATTTCCGATACCAGTTTATCAATGGTATCAACGAAGTCCTTTACTGATTCGGCGTAATCACGAGAGTCTTCCTGCTGTACAAATGTTTTCATCACCTGCCATTTGCGGATGACAAGTTGGTACTGATCTTTGAGGGCTTGCGGACTGGACCAGTCCATAGAGCGTTTCAATGCATCTGAATACAGGGTATCTTCAAATTCCTGAATTTTTTGTGCGGCTTGATCGCTGCCGGAATTCGCGTAGAACAATAAGCGGTAGCTTTGCATGCGTAACGAACCTGAAGCGTTGATTGCACGTGCATCACCTAGGCTATAACTCAGATTCACAATCGCAAATGTTGCCAGTCCGCTGGACAACAGGATCAATAATAACAATAGCCAAAAGATGGTTGCGGTGAGGCTGCCGCGTTTCATCAATATCACTCCAAAATCTAACCACATAACTGTGGGCAGGCCACGCTGATGAGGCAATCAGCTTAACAGAGCAACCGTATAAAACCATTAAAAAAATGCTAAATAACGAATCGATACTTTAGAACAAAATAAAGTTACTTAACAATCAGTTAAAATTGTGACATACATCGCTCTTACAATTTGATCTGGCGCAAATTTGGCCGTGGATATCTCCTAAGAGGTATATTTTTAAACGGTCATTGTCGCTAATTTCAATCTTGTACATATCGTGGCGCATGCCCATACAATAAATAATTCGGAGATGAGATGGTGAACATTATCAGCAAAAAATCGGTTGCTCTTAGTGTACTGGTTGCTGCATCTGCCCTGACTGCAGGCGCATTCGCCAGTGATAAAACTGAACCTCGCAGCGATGTCTATAAAGACAAATTTAGCAAGCAATACAACAGCTGGCATGACACTGCCAAGAGCACTGAAAACACCGATTTACTGGCTGCTGACCCCAATTTGGTGGTGTTGTGGGCTGGTTACGGTTTTTCCAAAGACTACAATGCGCCTCGTGGTCACATGTATGCGGTAACCGACGTTCGTAGTACGTTGCGTACCGGTGCGCCACGTTCAGCAGAAGACGGCCCGATGCCAATGGCGTGCTGGAGTTGTAAAAGCCCGGACGTGCCAAGAGTGATTGAAGATCAGGGTGAGTCAGCTTACTTTACCGGCAAGTGGTTCAAAGGTGGTGCTGAAATTACCAATACCATTGGTTGTTCTGATTGCCACGAAAAAGGTTCACCAAAGCTGCGTGTCAGCCGTCCGTTTGCACAACGTGCTTTTGAAACTATCGGTAAGCCATTTGATAAGGCTTCTCGTGCGGATAAGCAATCGATGGTGTGTGGACAGTGCCATGTAGAGTATTACTTTGAAAAAGTGGATGGCCGCAAAGGTTTTGTGAAGTTTCCATGGGATGACGGTATGACTGTCGAGAAGATGGAAGCCTACTATGACAAGCTCGACTTTGCTGACTGGACCAACAAGATCTCTAAAGCTCCGATGCTAAAAGCACAGCACCCTGGCTATGAAACTTGGTCTATGAGTGTGCATGGCCAAAACAATGTCAGCTGTGTTGACTGCCATATGCCGAAAGTCACTAATGCAGAAGGTAAGCGCTATACCGATCATAAAGTCGGCAATCCATTTGATCGTTTTGAAGAAACCTGTGCTCGCTGCCACAGTGCCAGCAAAGAGGTGATGCTGGGACAGTACGAAGCCGGCAAGAAAAAAGTGAAAGAACTGAAAGCAAAAGCGGAAGAGCAATTGGTGCATGCTCATTTTGAAGCGGGGGCCGCCTGGGCCGCAGGTGCTACTGCTGATGAAATGAAACCGATTCTGACAGATATCCGTCATGCACAATGGCGTTGGGATTATTCCATTGCATCTCATGGTGTATATGCCCATAACCCGACTGAAGCACTGCGTATTCTTGGCTCTGCCGTCGAGATTGCCGGTAATGCGCGGATCAAACTGGCGCAACTGTTAAGTGCAAAAGGGGTTAAGCAGCCCGTTGCCATCCCAGACATTTCGACTAAAGCTAAAGCTCAGGCTGCGGTGGGTCTGGATATGAATAAACTGGTTTCTGAAAAAGCCGCATTTAAGAAAGAAGTGTTGCCAGTATGGGATGCTGAAGCGAAGAAACGCGAAGCTACCTATAAATAATCGACATGTAAGATTAAAAGTCCCTGCATAGCGGGGACTTTTTTTATGGGTTATTTGATTAACGACAGTAATTGTCTGAAGCGGTCGCCACTTGCTTGCTGCTGCAGTTCAAACAGCAACGATTCTGTTTGTGTTAACCAGGCACCATGTTGTTGCATCATTTGTAACCCCAACTGGCAGTTGTCGCTATTGCGTGAGTCTACCGCATCTGCAATTACATGGACCTCCATGCCGGCATTTAACAGGTCGCAGCAGGTTTGATAAACGCAGATATGGGTTTCAATCCCGGCCAGTAACACTTTTTTACGACCACTGGTTAATAGTTGCTGACGAAATTCATTGCACTGCCAGCCACTGAAGTGTTCTTTGGCGATTGGTTGAGTGATTTGGCGCAATATAGTGGCCAGTTCTTCGCTGGTAGGTCCGAGTTTATCAGGCAATTGTTCCAGCCATAGCACGGGAATGCCAAACAATGGCATCGCTTTGGCGAGGATTTGTAATTGCTGATGAAGTCGCTCTGTCTGCGCCATGATCCTGGCAAGTTTACCTTGCACATCCACGATCACCAGAATGGTCTCTGTGCTTTCCAACATAATCGCCTCCGCGGTAAATAATCCCTGACAAATTAACCTGTTCCACTCATTGAACCAATAAGGCCAAAGTCGATATTTTGATGCATCAACTTTGTGCAACAAGTTTGGTGATGAACTATTTTGGTGCAACCAAAGGCGCAAAAAAGAGGCGATGTTTAGCTAAGTCATTATAAAACAAAAAATTAACATCTTGGCCTGATGATTGAATTGCTCAAGTCAACATCACACACAAAAAAGGCAATTTGGGAGGTCTCGATGAAATTAGTCAGCGCAATCATCAAGCCATTTAAGCTTGATGATGTCCGCGAGGCAATTGCGGGCATTGGCATAGAAGGTATGACTGTCACTGAAGTAAAAGGCTTTGGCCGTCAAAAAGGGCATACCGAACTCTACCGTGGAGCAGAGTATCAGGTGGATTTTTTGCCGAAAGTAAAATTGGAGATTGCCACCAAGGATGAGAACCTTGAGCACCTGCTTGAAGCCATTACTAATGCGGCTCATACAGGGAAGATTGGCGACGGCAAAATTTTTGTAACCGATCTGGAGCAGGTCATCCGTATCCGCACCGGCGAAACTGATAACGAAGCGCTTTAAAGGGGAAAACGATGGAAGAATTAACCAAATTGGGGGCTTCAGTGACAGAGCTACGCTTTGCACTGGATACGTTTTATCTGCTGATTTCCGGTGCCCTGGTAATGTGGATGGCTGCTGGATTTGCCATGCTGGAAGCTGGTCTGGTCAGAGCGAAAAATACCACAGAAATTCTGACTAAGAACATTGTGCTGTATGCAATTTCTTGTGTGACCTACCTGCTGGTGGGTTACTACATCATGTATGTTGATAATACTGAAGGTGGTTGGCTGCCTAGTTTTGGTGGACTTATCGGTACTCAGGCTGCTGATGCATCACATTCTCTAGAATCCGATTTCTTTTTCCAGGTTGTGTTCGTAGCAACTGCCATGTCAATCGTTTCTGGTGCCGTTGCCGAACGTATGAAGCTGTGGGCTTTCCTGGCATTCAGCGTAGTGATGACTGCGTTCATCTATCCCGTTGAAGGTTTCTGGACTTGGGGCGGTGGTTTCCTTAAAGCCGCTGGTTTCTCTGACTTCGCGGGTTCTGGCATCGTACACTTGGCCGGTGCTTCTGCGGCGTTGGCTGGTGTGTTACTGCTCGGTGCCCGTAAAGGTAAATTTGGTGCAGATGGTTCTGTAACGCCTATTCCTGGTTGTAACTTGCCTCTAGCAACATTAGGTACCATCATTCTGTGGATGGGCTGGTTCGGATTTAACGGCGGTTCACAGCTGGCTATCTCTAGCATGGCTGACGCCGATGCCGTTGGTAAGGTGTTTGTGAACACTAACTCCGCTGCCGCATTTGGTGCTGTATCTGCGCTGATCGTCTGTAAAGTGGTATGGGGCAAAGCAGATCTGACCATGATCCTGAACGGTGCTTTGGCTGGTCTGGTAGCGATTACTGCTGATCCTCTGAGTCCGTCACTGGTCATGGCTGGTATCGTCGGTTTAGTTGCTGGCGCACTGGTCGTTTTCTCTATCGTCTTCTTTGACCGTATCAAGATTGATGACCCAGTAGGCGCAACTTCTGTCCATGGGGTGTGTGGTTTGTTCGGTGTGATGATGGTGCCGGTTTCAAACGCTGATGCGACCTTCGGCGCTCAGGCGCTGGGTGCTGCTTGTATCTTCGGCTGGGTATTTATCACATCACTGATCGTTTGGATCATTCTGAAAGCCACCATGGGCATCCGTGTCAGTGAAGAAGAAGAATATAACGGTGTTGATTCTGCTGACTGTGGTGTTGATGCCTATCCAGAATTCGTTACTGTTAAAAATGCCTAATTAGTCAATAACAGCATTTATACTGAAACAGGGTCATATATGACCCTGTTTTTTTATGTGTAGAAGGAATAGACGATGCGCTATACCTTGTTATTGTTAATTTTTTGGCCCTGTTTGGTGCATGCAGGGCAAGTGATTGTCAAAAGCGATGTGTCGCCTGAAGAGATTTTTGCCATCAGAGATGAGTTAAAACAGCAACATGAATGGCAAGAGTTTCTGCGTAATCAACAGCAAATCCAACTTATTCAAACGTTACCGTTAGGATGTCGCTCATTTCATACGCCTTATGTGCACTACCGCTGCAACGGGTTTTCGTATCGCGCTTATCAATTTCGTGGGCGACAGGGTTATATCGGTGTGCCAACTCCCACGCCATCTGGGGCTAGATAATCTGCATTTCAGTAAAAGCTGACATAAGCTTATAGAGGTAATATTTGTCAAAGTGATGTGGGATGCTAATGGTGTTATTGCGTATACCTTTGATGGTGTTGCTTTGTCTGTTGTGGGTCTCGGGATGCTCGACTACGGCACAAGTCTCAACGGATCTCTCTGCGTTATGGCAGGACGCGCATTTTAAAGCAGTGTCTGATATTCCCGCACCGGATGTGATTTTTCAGTTGCCCCCAGATGAGATCCGCGAAATCAGAGCTGATTTCCAACGGCAGCAAACCTTACGAAGAGGCTTACCTGCACACAAATGGCTAGCTAACTATCTTAGTGCGAGTCGCGGTGGATTTCGTTATCAGGATAACGACACTCGAATTGCTGCCGACACTTTGTATAAACGTCACGGTAACTGCATGTCGTTGGTTGTACTGACTGCGGCATTGGCCAAAGTGCTGGATGTCGGTGTGATCTATCAAAGTGTCTCGGTTCCCCCAGTCTGGGATCAACGAGGCAATTTTAACTTGCTCAATGGCCACATTAATCTGCGTCTGAAAGCGTTAGAGCAGCCGAATATCTTTGATGCTGCCGATACTGAACTAGTGGTGGATTTTGTGCCTGCTGAAACCTTAAGAGCCTATCGCACCGACAGAGTTGATGAGTCGATGGTACAGGCGATGTTTTTCAATAATCTGGCGGCAGAAGCGATGATTAATGATGACTGGAATAGGGCATACGCGCTATTGAAAGTCAGTTTACAGCTGCAACCTCAATTTATTGCGGCGCTTAACAATCTTGCGATTGTGTATCGTAACAATCACCTGCAGCCGATGGCAGAAGTTGTATATCGTCATGCCTTGCAGCTCGAACCCAATAATTTGACCACACTTTATAATCTTGCCGTGTTACTTGACCTGGAAGGCCGGCTTGATGAATGGATAGCCGTGAATCGTATTCTGGAGCTGGAGCGGATCCGTAATCCTTATTATTACTACGGAATGGGCCAACAAGCCTATCGCGAACAACGCTTTAGCGATGCCATTCGTTGGTATCGACAAGCTATTGAAAAAGCGAATTATCGGCATGAATTCTATTTTGGATTATCACGCAGTTACTGGATGTTAGGAGAACGAAAAGCGGCAGAAGCTAATTTACGCAAAGCTCTGCTATTGAGTCGCGACGATAATTGGACTAAGCGCTATCAAGCCAAATTGAACGTACTGACGCTGCATTAATCCGGTAATTTTCAGCATTGCATCATGGTGGCATAAAGGCTAGATTTGAGCCTCACCTATGATTAATTAGTCGGAGTTAGAAGAATCCTATGTCGTACCAGAATGATGATGTGAGAATTAAAGAGGTTAAGCAACTTTTACCACCAATCGCTATTCTGGAACGATTTCCTGCAACGGACAATGCATCGGCCACTGTATTCAATGCCCGTCGCAGCATCCACCAGATGTTACATACTCAAGACGATCGGTTATTGGTAATCATTGGACCATGTTCGATTCACGATCCTGAAGCTGCCCTCGAGTACGGTCGGCGCCTTTTAGCGCTCAGGGAACGTTATAAAGACCAGCTTGAAGTGGTGATGCGGGTTTATTTTGAAAAGCCCAGAACCACAGTTGGCTGGAAAGGTTTGATCAACGATCCATATATGGACAAAAGTTTTCAGCTAAATGATGGGTTGCGTAAAGCCCGTAAGTTATTGCTGGATCTGAATGATATGGGGCTGCCGACTGCCGGTGAATTTCTTGACATGATTACGCCGCAGTATGTTGCGGACTTGATGTGCTGGGGGGCGATAGGTGCCCGTACCACTGAGTCTCAGGTACACCGAGAACTGGCTTCAGGTTTGTCCTGCCCGGTAGGTTTTAAAAATGGTACTGATGGCAACATCAAGATTGCCATTGATGCGATTGGGGCTGCCAGTGCCTCGCACTATTTTCTGTCGGTGACTAAATTCGGGCACTCAGCGATTGTGTCAACCAAAGGAAATGATGACTGCCACATCATTTTGCGCGGTGGAAAAGAACCAAACTATGATGCAGCATCTGTTGCCGCAACCAAAGCGCAATTAAAGAAAGCTGGATTGCCGCTCAAAATCATGATTGATATCAGTCATGCCAATTCGCATAAAGATTATCGGCGTCAGATGCAGGTAGCCGAAGACGTATGTCTGCAGCTACAGCAAGGCGAGCAGAGTGTGTTCGGCCTGATGGTAGAAAGTAACCTGGTTGAAGGAAATCAGGAACTTAAAATCGGCCAACCATTACGCTATGGTCAGAGTATCACCGATGCTTGTATCGGCTGGGATGACACAGAAAAACTGCTCGCCTTACTTAATGAAAGTGTGCTTGCCAGAAGAAAATCTACTGCAGTTTAAACATGTTATCAAAGCATAACAGGCACAGTTATTGTGCCTGTTATTTTTGCAATTTCTGCTGCAAATACTCATTGGCTTTGGCCAGACTTCCAAATGAAGCAATGAGATTGTTTCGGCCTTTTGCTTGAATTTCGGGGTTTCCTGACTCGACCATCATCCAAACCCAGGTTTGGATCAGTGGTAAAGGGGGATATTGAACTTTGGATTCCATGATGCTTAGGTCCTTTAACTAACTGTCTAATAGCGCTGCACTAAAAGGGCCCACAATCCAGGTGGTAAACTGACTTCCTGAGAATTGACTTAGAGTACCAAATTCTTGCGTCAGAGATAATCACATTTGCGCTAATACTTTGTTTAAAAATGTAAAAGGTTTTAACGTTAGCGACAATGTTATCTCAGCGGTTAGCGGTGAACACCATACTATCGTCACAATGTGACAGTTCAGCGAAAAATGAGGTGAAGTGCTGATTGACTCTCAGTACATTTGGCTGATTTCTGTGCAAATTACCCACAAGTAATTCAGTAGCGATTCAGTTGTGCGATTGCATACTTGTTCTGTAGTCAACTTTATCTATAAAAAGGTAATGCTATGGAAAATATTGCACTATTGGTAAGCCTTGAAGGAACCAGTAAACGGGTCACTACAGATTGGCGCAGCTTAGCTGCTACGTTAAAGCAACGTGGATTGGGTGATTGTGCGTTGCAGCAGTTGCATATTGAATTACTGGCGGGGCTGATTGTGTCGACACGAGGTCTTACGCTGTGCAAAAAGCTATCTTTGCCCATACCCGACGATATGGATTGGCATTTATTGGGAACATCACATGCCGCAGCCGAACAAGCTACAATGGCAGGACTTTAGTAGAGTGTAAAAGAGTTACTTGTTGTCAGCTTGACGTGTTTGCCAGCCATCACAGAGGAGATTAACGCAGCCATCTTGTTCGGACACGGGGCGTAGACCGGTGATTTTACCCCCCCGGTAACATAGCATTTCGCCCTCAATCTCAATTAGTCGGCTACAGTTTTGGCAGCTTAATGACGCATTTTTTGTGCAGTCTGTGCTAGTGGGTGTTCGGCTGACATATGTGGTCTTCACCTTTAACTCTCCCTTTCAGCTGTTCCAAATGATTAATGGCGGCATTCTAACATTTTTTGTGATGTGGCGCACAATCTAACTTAGGTAATATTTTTAGTTTATGCAATAGCTAAATTAGCTTTATGCTAATTTAACACATTCAATGTGACAATCTGTTGTAAATTTAAAATCCCGCAATCCTATATTTTGTTTGATGTTAAACACCTCTACCGCCTCTTGTTTCGCCTGCTATATGCCATGGTCGTGCTGCTTGTTCGCTCCGGTATGTCGATGTTACTTGCCGCACTTAAATCTGAATTGATCTAAATTTGTGTAAAAAATGGTCGATAATGAGATGAATGCTTAATATGCGCGAGGACTAAATGATGGAAATCCAAAATCATGGTTACCAGGTATCTAAGGTCGCTACCGATAAAGCGGCGGTGGTGGATGGCAACCACGGTAAAGCCGTATCTGAAGTCGCCAGCAGTAAAAGTGCCCGTCATATTAGCCAGCAATTGATGAATCAGGCGATTGCTTCAGCACAGGAACAGGTGTCGATAAGCAGCGGTGATAAACCCATGCAATTGCTTTACCGGACAGCAATTGATGCTATTAATCAGGGATTGGCCGGGCCCATGGGAAATTCGGCGCCGCAACTATCACAACAGCAAGAAATGGATTATTCGCCGGAAGCTACCGCTGGACGAATTGTGGATTTTGCGACGCAGTTTTTCTCGGTCTATCAACAACAAAATCCAGATAAAAGTGCAGCAGACCAGCTTAGTGGCTTCATGGATGTTATTGGTAGCGCCATCGACAATGGTTTTGCTGAGGCGTGGAATATCCTGGATAAGTTAAACGTATTAAATGGTGATATCGCTGACGGTGTCAATGCCACTTATGAGTATGTTCAGAAAGGATTAACGGCGTTTCGTGACAGTTTTAACAGCGATAATGCTACTACAGATACCGCGAGCTGAATCCAAATGTATCGTCGCTTAAACCCCTTCAATGGAATGGGTTTTTGTTATGTGTCGTGTGGCGTATGCTTAACTTTAGTTAGGTGACTCATTCGGTGGAGGGTCTATGTGGCACGTCGGTAAAGTGATTGAGCGGACTGACTGGAACAGTAGGCTCTTCAGTTTGAAGATTGCTGTCGATATTGGCCCTTTTATTGCGGGACAATTCGTTAAGCTGGGGATGGAGATACAAGGCAAGCGAGTTGCTAGGGCCTATTCTGTAGTGAATGCGCCTGGCAGCAACTACATCGAAATTTTGGCGGTCACCGTTCCCGACGGAAGTTTATCGCCAGCATTGCACTTGCTCTTACCAGGGGATGTTGTTGAGGTCAATGTTCCTGCTACCGGGTTCCTGACGTTACCGGAATTGCCCTCTGGCACGCTACAGGGACGACATCTTTGGATGTTAGCGACAGGGACGGCCGTCGGACCATTTTTGTCGATGTTAGACACTGCCGAACCTTGGCAACGATTTGAGCAAGTAACATTGGTCTATGGTGCCAGACTAGTGGATGATTTGGCATATCTTGATAAGTTGCAGACCTTGGCTCGTAAGAATACGCAGTTCTGCTTGCTGCCCAGTGTGACCCGCGAAACGCAATCCGGGATGTTACATTGCCGAATTCCCGATGGCATTGCCTCCGGCGAAATTGAACGGCAAGCTGGTATCACAATTACAGCCACAGATTCTCAGGTGATGTTATGTGGAAACCCGGGGATGATCCGCAGCACGATTGAACTTTTAACGGCGCGGGGATTACATAAAAATTTGCGGCGAGCACCAGGGCAGATCACAACAGAGAAGTATTGGTAACTAAATTCACACGATTGCTTTCCAGCTCCGAATTTACCACCAATCAAAGTTGTAGATGGAAATCTATACGTTTCTGGATCCGCAACCTATAGAGCTGCTTTTATGCTGGAGGATATGAACAAAGTTTCATGACTCGATTTTTATATGAGGCGCCATGAACCTATTTAGTGTTCAATGTTTCCGACTTATTAAATAAGTGACTTTGCGGAAATTGGCATGAATTTAACTTATACGGCAGAGGTTGGGCAAAGCCGCACCGAGCACCTGTGGTAAGACGACTTTGACACTGTAGTGGTGTGATTGTTGTGAATATTGCGTTGAGCCTTAAATCTTGTCAGTCAATAATGTCCCAATTGTGTTACCGCAACCTATCCAAGCTTGTACGTATCCATATATCTGCGGCCAGCAGGGTTTTTACGCCTTTCTGCTTCCCCATTATGACCGTATAAATCGGTAATTAGACCAACATGAATACGGCGACCTGTGCCGGGAGTTCGCCGATCTTCGTGGTGCATATAGCGGCATTTGCAGTCTGGGTTATCACATGTGGCTAATGGCAAGCAAGGGGCATCTTGCGGCAGAAAACGTTTCCCCGATAATTGGGCAGCCGCTTTACACGGAAAGCCAGTGCACTCAATGCTAACGGCTTTAAAGGGGGATGCTTTCGGAGGAGCTGTTCTAGCACGTGATTCTTTATTTTTTTTTGTTTGCCAGCGGTGACGAAAAAGGTAGCCGAGCACCAGCACTGCCAGCAGCAGAAACCCTATCTCATACATACCACTCTCCCTTATTATTTTTTTTGAGTATTTTCATTGCCTTCTAGTTTAGTTGAAATATGGCGTGTTAGCGGAGAATTACGAAAGGAGGTAGTCATCGAGAGAATTGTTTCAATACATTGCTCGTTATGAACAGTATGTCACTTTTATGTTACGTTTATTGCATTGTGTAATCACCGGTCTCAACCGACTATGTTCACATCTAATCCGAAGGTAAAAGTTTCGACTAACGCTATGATCAATATTTATCGATGGTCGTTTTTAACGGTTGTGTCGCTGCTGATTTTTTCCACTGCTGATGCATTAGCTTACGACAGGATAACGGGGAAGGCATTTGCCAGCCGCTCAGCAGTTTATGCAGTGCATGGGATGGCTGCGACTAGCCAGCCGCTGGCAACTCAAGTAGCGCTGGATATCCTCAAAGACGGTGGTAGTGCGGTCGATGCAGCGATTGCCGCAGATGCGATGTTGGGATTGGTGGAGCCCACAGGTTCTGGGGTCGGTGGCGATCTTTTTGCCATTGTCTGGAGTGCGAAAGATAAGCAGCTCTATGGCCTTAACGCTTCTGGCAGAAGCCCAAAATCATTGACGCTGGAAATACTTAAGGCAAAAGGCTTGGATTACTTACCACCCTACGGGCCGTTACCCGTATCAGTGCCGGGGGCGGTTGATGGTTGGTATCAGCTTCACAGTAAGTTCGGTAAATTACCGATGAAAAACAATCTTGCGCCAGCGATTCGCTATGCCCGAGAAGGCTTTCCCGTCTCGGAATTGATTGCATACTACATGCAGCTGAGTGGCAAGCGTTTGGCTAAATATCCGGGTTTTAAAGAGACCTATATGCCCAATGGCCACATGCCAAAAACCGGTGAAATATTCAAGAATCCTGCATTGGCAAATACTCTGGAAAAAATAGCCAAGGGCGGTAGAGATGAGTTTTACAAAGGAAGTATTGCTCGCAGTATCGCAGCCTATATGAAAGCTCAGGGTGGCTATTTGAGTTACGACGATCTTGCCAGTCATCATAGCGAATGGGTCAAACCGGTATCAGCTAATTATCGCGGATATGATGTTTGGGAACTGCCTCCTAACGGCCAAGGCATTGCCGCATTACAGATTTTAAAGACCATGGAGCCCTACAATGTTAAGGCGATGGGACAGACCAGCCCTGAATATGTGCATTTATTTGTTGAGGCGAAAAAGCTGGCATTTGCGGACCGTGCCAAATTCTATGCAGATCCCGATTTTAATAAGATCCCAGTTACAGACTTGATTTCGCAAGATTACAACTATCAACGCGCAAAATTGATCGATCCGGAACGAGCCGCAAGGAGCGTAGAACCGGGCAATCCTAACCTACAACATGGTGATACTGTCTACCTCACTACCGCTGATAACGAGGGTAACATGGTGTCTCTGATCCAGAGTAACTATCGTGGTATGGGCTCTGGTATGACGCCTCCAGATTTAGGCTTTGTGCTACAAGATCGCGGACAATTGTTTGATCTGACTCCCGGGCGTTTTAACAGCTATGCACCAGGTAAACGGCCATTTCACACCATTATTCCGGCATTTGTGACCAAAAACGGTAAACCTTGGCTTAGTTTCGGCGTGATGGGCGGTGCCACGCAACCCCAAATGCATGCCCAAATACTTATCAATTTGATTGATTTTGGTATGAATTTGCAAGAAGCAGGAGATGCACCTCGTATTTTACATACCGGCTCCACTCAACCGACAGGGGAGCAGATGACTGATGGTGGTTACGTAAGCCTTGAGTCTGGGTTTCCGATGGAAACTCGACGCGAATTGATGAAAAAAGGGCACATTCTGCGGGATTCACTGGGGGCTTTTGGTGGTTATCAGGCCATCGCGAGAGATTTGCAAACTGGCGTATATTGCGGTGCTTCCGAAAGCCGCAAAGACGGACAAGTAGCAGGATATTAATGGCTTTGATCTCAAAACCCTTTGTTTCAGTGTAAATTTTGGCTCAAGTAACGGATAATAGTGCCGAATACGGTTTAAGCTGATAAAGGATTTTGGGATGGACTCACTAGATATGCCCCGGGAACAACTAGGTATCTGTGCGGAAGGCAATTTACACGCTGTCTATTTGATGTTCAATGCCAATGATGGTGTTGAGGCTCAGATGCGCCCATGCCTCGCCAATATTGCCCAGTATATTTATGAATTGGCAGATCAATATGCAGACAGTGCCTTCAACGGATTTGTCGCGATTGGTGCCAATTACTGGGATGCGTTATACCCAGACACTCGTCCGGCGGAATTGCGCCCATTCCCAGCAATGGAAAGTGGCGACCGTGATGCCCCTGCAATCGAATATGACCTGTTTTTCCATCTGCGTTGTGACCGTTTGGACATACTGCATTTAGTTGCAAATGAAGTTTACGGCATGCTTGAGGGGTTAGCTGAACTGGATGACGAAGAACGAGGGTTCCGTTACATGGACGCTCGCGATCTTACTGGTTTCGTAGACGGGACAGAAAATCCGAAAGGCCGAAACCGTCAGCAGGTGGCTCTGGTGGGGGAAGAAGATCCTGAATTTAGAGGTGGAAGCTACATACACGTCCAAAAGTATGTACACAATCTGCGTAAGTGGCAGCGCTTACCAACCAAGAAACAGGAAGATATTATTGGTCGGACTAAGCAGGATAATATCGAATATGAATCTGAAGATAAGCCTTTGACTGCACATATTAAACGAGTGAATCTCAAGGATGAGCATGGTGAATCTATGGAAATTCTACGTCAAAGTTTGCCGTTTGGTACTGTGAAGCACCAAGGGTTAATGTTTATTGCGACCTGCAAAACGCCGACTCACTTTGAAAAAATGCTTCACAGTATGGTGTTTGGTGATGGGGAAGGGAACCATGACCACTTGATGCATTTCACTCAGGCTGTAACCGGGTCATCATTTTTTGCACCATCTCTGGATTTCATGATTCATTACAGTGAGTTGTAAGTTAGCCATAACAAACGCACTTTAGCGTGCGTTTGTTATTTTCTTGGTATTACTCCGCATAATTAAACAGTGATTTTACTGTTTCCAGGGTATCTTCGATCCCCTTGATGCTTGATGGACAGATGAAGATGGTATCATCACCGGCAATCGTGCCTAGGATCCCTTCTGGTTTGCCGATAGAGTCTAGTAATCGCGCAATTAATTGCGCGGCTCCTGGACTGGTTCTTACCACAATCATTGCCTGATTATGATCGACATCAAGTACCAGATTTTTCAGTGGGCTACCCGCGGTAGGAACACCAAGTTCAGCTGGGAGACAGTAAACCATCTCTTGCTTGGCATTACGGGTGCGTACTGCCCCATACTTACTTAACATCCGGGATACTTTGGATTGATTTATGTTGGTAAAACCTTCGGTCTGGAGAGCGTTAACTATTTCACTCTGAGAGCCAAAGCGTTCTTCTTTTAAAATAGCTTTGAACGTCCTAATCAGATCGTCCTGGTTCTTGGTCGCGGTCATATTTGTCCAGCGTCTCTATTCATCCTGACCGGCGTATACTGCATATTTTTGAATTTACTGTCAAGTAATAGTCATTTTTGGTGAATAAAAATTCAGTTTGGCTTAATTTGAGAGAAATAAAGGCTGGACCTATATTGTTATTAGCAATGTTTCGAGAATGCCTTCGAAGCTTTATAAAGTCTTATGTGACTAATGGATAATTGCTATTTACCTATTGATGTCATAGATTTTTGCCACACAAAATAAGATCTGTGTCACATAAAAACCCGAGAATGACGGAGAGTACTATGAAAGTTGCCGTACTTGGTGCCGCCGGTGGTATTGGTCAGGCCCTCGCTCTGCTGTTAAAAACCCAGTTGCCTGCTGGTTCTGATTTATCACTGTATGACATTGCACCGGTTACCCCCGGTGTTGCCGTAGACTTGAGCCATATTCCAACCGCCGTGAAGGTTAAAGGTTTTGCGGGTGAAGATCCATCTCCGGCTCTCGAAGGTGCAGATGTTGTTCTGATCTCCGCTGGTGTCGCGCGTAAACCGGGAATGGATCGGTCGGATCTATTCAATATTAACGCCGGTATCGTGCGGAACTTAATTGAAAAAGTCGCGGTAGTTTGTCCAACAGCATTAATTGGCGTAATTACCAACCCAGTCAATACCACGGTGGCCATTGCCGCAGAGGTTTTGAAGAAAGCGGGTGTTTACGATAAAAACCGGCTGTTTGGTGTGACAACCCTTGACGTTATCCGCTCTGAAACCTTTATATCTGAGCTAAAAGGTATTGATATTGCCGACGTTAAGATCAAGGTTATCGGTGGTCACAGTGGCGTCACTATCCTGCCTTTGCTGTCACAGGTAAAAGGCGTCAGCTTCACCGATGAAGAAGTGGCTGCTTTGACTAAACGTATCCAGAATGCAGGCACTGAGGTGGTTGATGCCAAAGCGGGTGGTGGTAGTGCCACTTTGTCCATGGGGCAAGCTGCTTTCCGCTTCTGCATGTCGTTGATTAGGGGCTTGCAAGGCGAAGCAAACGTCGTGGAATGTGCCTATGTCGATGGTGGCAGTGAGTTTGCACCTTTGTTTGCGCAACCAATATTGCTCGGCAAAAATGGTATCGAACAATTATTGCCATGTGGCGAACTCAGTGAATTTGAAATCAAAGCACGAGATAGCATGCTTGATACGCTGAAAGCTGATATTCAGTTAGGTGTCGACTTTGTAAAATAAGCTCGATACCAATTAAATAAAAAAGCGGCATCATGCCGCTTTTTTATTATCAAAACTGCGTATTTCCGAGGTTATACCTTAATTGCTACGTGAAACCGCTATTTTTGCAAGACTGATTAATGCCTGCTTAAAATCACTTTCAGGTAAAATCGCGACAGCGCTAATCGCTTTGTCAGCTTCTTGCAAAGCTCTTTGGTGAGTGTAATCCAGTGCTCCGCAGGTATTTAGCGTGTCGACAATGGTTTCAATATGTTCGGTACCATTACCTTCTTCAATCGCTTTGCGTATCACCTGACGTGCATGTTCGTCACCATGAGCCATTGCATAAATAAGTGGCAGAGTTGGTTTTCCTTCTGCCAAGTCATCACCAATATTTTTACCCAGTTCTTCAGTCTCGGCAGTGTAATCCAGTAAGTCATCGGTTAATTGGAATGCAGTACCAAGATATTTACCGTAATCAGCCAGCGCTTGTTCCATCTCGGGTGGGCAGTTTGCCAGTACCCCCGCTAGGCGCGTCGCAGCCTCAAATAGTTTGGCCGTTTTACAGTAAATCACTCGCATATAGCTGGCTTCTGTTGTGTCTGGGTCGTTACAATTCATTAATTGCAAGACCTCGCCTTCAGCCAGCACGTTCGTGGTATCGGCCAGTACCTTCAACACCACCATTGAATCCAGCTCAGTCATCATCTGGAAGGCTCGGGTATAAAGGAAATCGCCAACCAGAACGCTGGCACTATTACCAAATAGGGCGTTAGCGGTTTCTCGACCTCGGCGCAAAGTCGACTCGTCCACAACATCATCATGGAGTAACGATGCGGTGTGGATAAACTCAACAATGGCTGCCAGCTTTAGGTGAGCTTGTCCTTCATAACCGATAGCTCGAGCTGCCAATACAGATAACAGTGGGCGCATTCTTTTGCCACCACCATTAATAATGTAAAAGCCCAATTGATTGATCAGTGCAACGTCGGATTCCAGCTGCTTGTATATCAGTTGATTGACTGCTTGCATATCCGCATCAGCCAGCTGACGGATAATGGTTAAATCCATAGTAGACTCTGATTGAGCGGGACCGCGCGAGCCCCGATAAAGTGTTATAATGTAGCAAAGTTTACCTAAAATTATTGTATAAGACAGTAGTTAAGCAGCGTTTGTGGGCGATAAGGCCGGCTTTTTTTAATCACGGCTATTTTAGGCTTGCCAGCTGGTGATTCTTCGCGTAGAATCCGCGCCCATTGTCATTAAAGTTTTTGTAGCACCCGGACCGGAAGATGGCCGGTGTGTTAGGAATTTCGGAGTAAAATAGCTATGTACGCTGTTTTTCAAAGTGGTGGTAAGCAGCACCGTGTTGCTGAAGGTCACACTGTACGCTTAGAAAAAATCGAAGTTGCTACAGGTGAAACCATTGAATTTGACCAAGTATTATTGGTTGCTAATGGTGAAGACGTAAAAGTGGGTACTCCGTTGGTTGCTGGTGGCAAAGTGCTTGCTACTGTTGTTAGCCACGGTCGTGACGAAAAAGTAACTATTCAGAAGTTTCGTCGTCGTAAACACCACGAGAAGAAAATGGGCCACCGTCAGTGGTTCACTGAAGTCAAAATCACAGCAATCAATGCTTAATTAGGAGTCTGACTCATGGCACATAAAAAAGCTGGCGGTTCTACTCGTAACGGCCGCGATTCAGAAAGTAAACGTCTTGGTGTAAAACGCTTTGGCGGTGAGTCTGTACTGGCAGGCAACATTATTGTTCGTCAACGTGGTACTAAGTTCCACGCTGGTGTAAACGTAGGTATCGGTCGTGACCATACTCTGTTTGCCCTGGCTGACGGCAAAGTGAAATTTGAAGTTAAAGGTCCTAACAACCGCAAGTTCGTTAGCATCGAAGAGTAATCTCGACCTTTACTGCAAAGCCCCGCCATTGGTGGGGCTTTTGTTTTGGTATTATTTGTTTTTGGTGCCCGCTGAAATTAGCGGATATAATTCGAACATTCAGGGGTGTCAGGAGAGTTTATGAAGTTTGTTGATGAGGCGGTGATTAGAGTCGAAGCCGGTGATGGTGGAAACGGCTGCGTCAGCTTCAGGCGTGAGAAGTATCTGCCTGATGGTGGCCCTGATGGCGGCGACGGTGGCGATGGCGGTAACGTGTATCTGCTGGCTGACGAAAATCTCAATACACTGATCGATTATCGCTTTGAGCGCTTTCATGCCGCAGAGCGTGGTGAAAATGGTCGTAGCCGCGATTGTACTGGCCATGGGGGACAGGATCTGGTACTCAGGGTCCCAGTTGGCACCCGCGCTGTTGATGAAGACACCGACGAAGTGTTGGGTGATTTGACTCAAAGCGGCCAGAAACTGTTGGTGGCTAAAGGTGGTTTTCATGGTTTAGGGAATACCCGATTTAAGAGCAGTGTCAACCGTGCCCCTAGGCAAAAAACGATGGGAACTCCCGGCGAAGTCCGTAGTTTACGCTTGGAGCTGTTATTGTTAGCGGATGTAGGCTTGTTGGGTATGCCAAATGCGGGCAAATCTACCTTCATCCGTGCCGTTTCGCGTGCTACTCCAAAAGTGGCTGATTACCCCTTTACTACGCTGGTGCCGAATCTGGGGGTGGTTAACCCACGTCCTGGACAAAGTTTCGTGATTGCCGATATCCCCGGTCTGATTGAAGGTGCGGCAGAGGGGGCTGGTCTTGGGATCCGTTTTCTAAAACATCTGGAGCGTTGTCGCATATTGTTGCATATTGTGGATATTGAGCCCGTTGATGGTTCGGATCCTGCAGAATCTGCACGCTCTATCGTCGCTGAGTTGGAAAAATATTCGCCTAAACTTGCAGGGAAACCCCGTTGGCTGGTATTCAATAAAACGGATTTATTGCTTGCAGAAGAACTTCAGGAAAAAGTTGCCAAGGTAGTCGCAGACTTAGGTTGGGAAGGTGATGTATATACCATGTCTGCTTATACCCGCGAGGGAACTGCGGCACTGGCTGAGAAGTTATATGACTTCATCAGTAAATTGCCGGCAGAAGAGCAGGATAATGACCCGGATGACGAGGTCGAGTTCAAATGGGGTAGTGATCATCTGGAAAACGCTGACGATCTCAACGAAGAATATGATGATGAATTTGACGATGACTTCGATGACGACGATTATGACGTCGAGGTTATATACCAACGTTAATCGCTGATAAAAGAGAGCCTGAACTCCTGTGTATGCTGATACCCAAAATGATATCACCCGGCAGGTAGTCCGGGCTGCTCAACTTTTGTTAGCCTATGGCGCTGAATCTGACTTAGTCGAAGAGTTAAGTCAGCGCCTTGGTCAGGCGCTTGGCCTTGCAAGCGTTGAACTGTCGATTTCCTCTAATTCCCTTGTATTGACTAGCCTGGTGCACGGACGTTGTGTGACAACCACACGGCGCATTCGCCAACACGGCATCAACATGGCTGTTGTTTGTGAACTCCAGCGAATTTGCCTGTTAACAGAAAAGGGGCTTTATGGGCCTAACGACGTTCGTAAACGTTTAGCTCACATCCATCCTCGGACCTACCCCAAATGGGTTCTTATTCCGTTTGTCGCGCTATCGTGTGGTAGTTTTTGTCATCTTTCTGGTGGCGATGCGACAGCTTGCTCTATTACTTTTTTTGCCTCAGCCATTGGGATGTATGTGCGCTTGGCGATGGCCGCTAAGCACTTTAATGTACTAGTGAATTTTGCCGTTACGGCATTTTTCACGAGTATGTTGGCGCAAGTTGGATTCATGTACCCACTTACGACTACGCCAAGATTGTCTGTCGCTGCGTCAGTGCTGATGTTAGTCCCTGGTTTCCCGATGATTAATGCCATATCGGATATGGTGAAAGGCCATATGAATGTGGGTATTGCACGTTGGGGGCAAGCAACCTTAATGACAGTAGCCTCCGTTATTGGTATCACCATTGCGATGCAATTAGGGGGGCTGTTGAAGTGATGGAACTGCTGCTTAAGTTAGCTGACGATGCTTTTTTTGCGTCGTTCCCTGCCGTGGGTTTTGCCATGTTATTTAACGTACCACGGCGCTTTTTACCCTATTGCGCACTGGCTGGTGCAGTCGGCCACTGCTTTCGCACAATTTTGCTGCAATTTCTATCTATGCCAATTGAATGGGCAACATTCATGGCGGCGGCTTTAATAGGTGTGATGACCATTATTTTTGCCAAGCGGCATTTGGCTCCGCCGCTGTTGTATGGCGTCGCGGCTATTATTCCGATGATCCCTGGTTCCTACGCCTATAACACAGTCATTGCAATGGTGGAGTTGGCGGCTCACTCCGAAGTGCGCAGTGAAGTATTGAACCAGGTCGTGTTAAATGGGGTTAAAACACTATTTATTCTGGGGGCTCTATCGGTTGGATTGGCAATGCCTTCGCTCGTGTATTATCGTACCCGCCCAATTATTTAATCTGTTTGCAACGGAGTCTTCATGCGCATCGCCTTGATAGCCGCAATGGCTAATAATCGTGTCATCGGTAAAGATAACAAGATGCCTTGGCATTTACCGGAAGATCTACGCCATTTTAAACAAGTGACGATGGGCAAACCGGTTGTTATGGGCAGGCGTACCTATGAATCAATCGGTCGGCCCTTACCTGGGCGGCAAAACATTGTTATTACACGGAGAAGCGATTATATCCTCCCTGGCGTAACGGTTGCTTCTTCATTTGAAGATGCGATGACCAAAGCTGATGTCTGTGAGGAATTGATGGTGATCGGCGGTGGTCAGCTTTACGCTGAAGCCCTCCCTCAAGCCGATGTCCTTTATCTGACAGAGATAGCACTAGACGTTGAAGGTGATACCTGGTTTCCCCATTGGGATGATGGGAACTGGATCAAATCCTCAGAAGAAGTTGGACACAGTGCGGATGGCCTAGAATTTCACTTTCTCAAATACGTTAAAAGTGTGTAAAATCCTTCAAGTATTTAAAACCTCTGAGTAAACTCAGTGAAAACTGGAACAAAAACAATAAATAAGGAGTGAATGATGCGCCTATTCCCTGTGGCTATAGCTGCGCTGGTCGCCGTATCCTCAATCTCAATACCTACGCCAGCAAAGGCGGATGATGCCGCTTTTATTGCGGGTATTTGTGATTATGTAAAATCTAACGATAAGAACCGGTTACGTAAAAAATTGAAAGAGAATCGCGTAAAACTACGTAACATTTATCCTGGAGTTGTCTGTGATGGAACTAGTTTGCTACGCATAGCTTTCCAATCAAAATCAGAAGAAACCGGCGAATATATTGCCAAGCGTCTTTCTGGTAATGAACTACAAGCAACTGAATCTGACGGTAAGACCATTCTTCAGTGGGCTGAAGCTAACGGCTTTGGCAGTAGCATTATCACCTCGGCGATTAAAGAACGTTTAGGCGGTGCCGGTGGTGGTGAAGAAGAATAATCGTTGAATAAAAAGCCGCAGATATGCGGCTTTTTACTTTGTATATCCTTTAAATTTTAAACTTTAAATTCTCGTACTGAGGATTGCAGTTCCTCAGCAAGTTTAGCCACTTGATGACTTGACTCTGCTGTTTGAGCCGACCCAATCGCTGTTTCATCAGAAATCTGTGCAATATCTTCTAATTTCTCAGACACTTGCTGGCTAACAATGTTTTGTTCTTGTGCGGCGCCAGAAATCTGTGTGCCAGCATCATAAGCTTGATGCACCGAGTCACTGATCGATACCAGCGCTTGGTTAGAAAGCTCATTTTTTTCTACACAGAGTTTTGCCTGAGTTTGACCATATTCCATGACTGCTACTGCTTCTTTAGTGCCTTTTTGCAGCATCTCAATCATTTGCTGAATTTCACTGGTAGATTGTTGTGTGCGCGATGCTAAACTGCGAACTTCATCGGCAACCACGGCAAATCCGCGTCCTTGTTCTCCAGCCCTTGCCGCTTCAATTGCAGCATTAAGCGCCAGCAGATTTGTTTGTTCTGCAACGCCACGAATGACATCGAGAATGGTGCCAATCGTAGCGCTGTCGGCATGCACTTTATTAATTACTTTGGCAGCTTTTGCCACCTCATTCGCCAACGATTCAATAGTGCGCCGATTTTCTTCTGCAATGCCATGCATATTCTGCGTTTGTTCGTCAGCCTTCTTGATTTGTGCTAATGCATGGTCAGCACTTACTGATACCTGCTGTGCACTTGAACTTAACTCGGTGGTGGCGGCGGCAGCTTGGTCAACCTGCGCTTTCTGTTCTTGCACGCTAGCCGTTGCTTGCGTTGTAATTGCAGAGGTTTCTTCTGCGGCGGAGGCAAGCTGGTTAGAGCGATCAAGAATGCTGGTGATTAATTGTCTCAGACTGTCGATAAGCCGGTTACAGTTGCCGGATAACTCAGCAAATTCATCATGACCTGAATCATCCAGTTTATGTGTCAGATCCCCAGAGGCTACGACTCTGAGCGCATGATTAATCTCTTTCAATGCAGCCGTCAGCGGTTTTACAACAGCGATGCTTACCCCGATAGCGACTAAAATCGCGATCACAACTACAAACAGTGTTTTCAGGCTGGCGGAATTGATGCTATTCAGCACTTCAGCATTGATATCATTCGACAGCTTCTCAATCGCGGTAGAAAGATGTTTCATTGAGGTAACCGCGTTACCTTTAAGCGTTTCTGATTGGTTCAAATCATTTTGAGTACTGGTGAGTAGTTGTACTTCCAGTCCCTTTTGCGCCTGAATAGAGTCTGGTCCCTGCAATTGTTTGAAAATCGCGCCAGTCTGTTGGGCGATGTCTTTGAGCGTACTAGCCTTGACGATGCCTTCACCGTGTTGGGCGATATAAGCAACTTTTGTTTGAGCATCATTGATGATATAACCCAACTCTTTGTTAATCAGGTCATATTTACTTTGATCTTTAGCCGCGATGAGATCATATACAGTACTGGCCATGCTGGTCATGTTGCTATCGACAGCCGAGGCTGCGGCTGCGATATCCCGTTTAGTTGCATCACCATTGCTCTCTAGATCTACTAAGTCAAGTAACACTGAACCGACATCATCAGTATTTGAGTCCAGTTGCTCTCGTCTTTTCTCAAGACTTTCCTGGATCTTGAGCGCCTGCAATTTATTATCCATCATCCGTTTACCTAGCTCGGTAAACGCTTGGTAACTACTATTAACTTCGGGCAGGATGGTCTGGATATTTTGTTGGCCCTGCAGCAGGGTTAATAACTCATTATATTGATTATCAAAAGTTGCGTTCTGTTGTTCAAATTTGCCGGTTATCTCTGGCATCCCAGAAGAGTAGGGCGTATGAAACGCCACCAGGATCAGTCTTTGCTGTTCGCTGAGAATTTCCGACAACGAGTTAGTGGTATCAAGTGCCGGAATGCTCAATTTTTGAGTCACTTGAGTGGCCTTTTTTAACTCGTCATTCGTTAGCCAAGACACTGCACCAAGTATTAGCAATAACAAGGTCACCACCGTAAACCCGGCGATTACTCGTGTGGCCATGTTTAACTTCATACATTACTCCGGAACAATTTATGATTGGTAATTAGGTTAATTTTTATAAAGCGCAATCGCTAAAATATCGGCCAAAAATCGCGTTAGTTTAACCTTTTTTCAACCTGGACTGGGTGATTTTTTGATTCGATTCCAGATGCCAAAGTGTAAGATATTGATCCCAGCAGCACCCGGTATCCAGTGCTTGGATTTTGGCGTTGCCAGTCTCGCCCATCAACGCCGCCCAATGGCCAAAAACCTTAGTTAATTCATCGGTTTTCGAAGGAAATTTGAACCAAGGCTTTAGCTCTTCTATATCACATTCATCCGGGGGCAATTTGCAGGCAAAATCCAATCGGCCATCGGTGTAGAGAAAACGAATACGGGTAAGTGCATTGATGCAGTAGCGGATCAATTCAGACTCCTGCAGATCTGCATGCCATCCCTCGGGCGCTTCAGTATACATGGGGCTGATGACTGCTTCGAGGTAGTTTGCACGTTGCAGGGCATCAGATACGCGAGTAGCTTCTCGTCGCAACGCGGCTAGATCCCACTGTGGCGGAACTCCCGCATGTGTCATTACCAGCTGATGTTCGGGCATCTCTTGCAATAACGGCTGTAATCGAAGCCACTCCAATAGCCGTGGAAAGTCATCGGATTGGATAAGCTCAGTTAACTGGCAAGATGGGCGGGGGCTACGAAATCCGGCGTTAATCCCAAACAGATTCAATTCGTGATTGCCAAGCACTATTCTTGCAGCGTTATCAAGATGCTCAAAATAGCGCAATGTCGCGAGTGACTCTGGTCCTCTGGCAATCAGATCCCCAACGGACCAAAGAACATCTTGTGATGGATTAAAATCAACAACTTCCAGCAGTTTTTTTAATTCGCTGAAACAACCATGAATATCGCCTACAAAATAATTTGCCACTACAACTTTCCTTCCTAATGGATCATTCCGGGTACAGCCAGGCGAAAAGCTTTTATCGGGGCATAAAAGCTGTGACCCTGATCCGTTTCCATCAGATATCGACCTTCCATAAAACCAAGGGGAGTTTCTAACACTGTACCACTACTATACTGATACGCCGTGTTTGGTTGAATTTTGGGCGTTTCTCCAACCACACCAGCCCCTTGTACCTCTGTCTTTTTACCGTTAGCGTCAGTAATAATCCAGTGGCGGCTCTTCAAGGTGACGTTTTCGTCACTCAAATTGACGATGGTAATGGTATAGCTGAACAGATATCGGTCTTCTTCAGGGGCAGACTGATGGGCAATATATTCGGTTTTAACCTCGATTTTTATTGGTGCTTGCTGATTCATTTCCCTTCCTATGGCATGTGACTTGACGGGGGAAACAAAGGACGCCATTTGGCGTCCCTGCAGTTTACTGTTGTTTTTGGTATAGGTGATTAGCCAGTGCGACGTATTGACTTACGCTAATCTGCTCGGGTCTCATCCCAGGATCAATATTGAGCGTGGCAAAATCTTCATCACTGAATAGCTGCTTAAGATTGTTCCTTAATGTCTTCCGCCGCATATTAAAGGCAGTAGCCGTGATACTTTCTAATAAGTGTACATCATGGCATTGCCATGGCTTCTGCTCATAGGGTATTAATCTCACAACGGCCGAATCAACTTTGGGCGGTGGCGTGAAACTTTGTGGCGGCACTTCAAGTACTGGCACCACTTGGCAGTAATACTGGGCCATGACGGTCAGTCTACCGTATGCTTTGCTACCCGGTGCCGCTGATAAACGTAACACCACTTCTTTTTGCAGCATGAAGTGCATGTTGGCGATGTGTTCAGCAAAACTAAACAGATGAAACATCAATGGCGTAGAGATGTTGTAAGGCAAGTTGCCAAACACCTTGAGCTTTTTGCCTGGCTGCAACAGCTTATTGAAATCGAATTGCAGGGCATCACCTTGGTGGATCTCTAATTTATCTTTGAGAACTGGGTGATGTTTAAGCCGTTCGACTAAGTCACGATCGAGCTCGATGACGGTAAGGCGGTCGATGCCTTCCGCAACCGGTTCAGTCAATGCGGCTAATCCGGGACCAATCTCAACCATTACGTGCTCGTTATCTGGCGAGATAGCAGCAACAATGCGGTTGATAATATTACTATCAGTCAGAAAATTCTGACCAAAACGTTTCCTGGCCGTATGGCCTAAATGTACTTTATTGCTCATTAATGCTCTGTGGGGATCAGTTCTTATGCGCCAGTTCAATAGCCTTATTCAGCGCGCAGACAAAACTGCCGAGATCTGCTTTACCGGTGCCCGCTAACTCCAGTGCAGTACCGTGATCAACAGAGGTTCTGATATAAGGCAATCCAAGTGTGATGTTAACGGATTTTCCGAATCCCATGGATTTTAACACAGGCAAGCCTTGATCGTGGTACATCGATAGCACTACGTCAGCATCTTCCAGGTATTTTGGCTGGAATAAGGTGTCGGCAGGCAGTGGACCGACGATATGCATTCCTTCCTGACGCAACTCATCGAGTGCCGGAATTATCACATCTAACTCCTCACGGCCCAGATGACCATTTTCTCCTGCATGAGGATTCAGGCCGCAGACGTATATTTTCGGATTTTCGATGGCGAACCGATTAACCAGATCGTGATGCAGGATATTAATCACTTGATGCAGACGGTCACGGGTAATCGCTTTAGCAACATAGGCAAGCGGAATATGGGTTGTAACCAGGGCAACCTGAAGACCAGGGCAAGCCAGCATCATCACCACATCTTTACAGCCGGCTTGGTGGGCAAAAAATTCAGTATGACCAGAAAAGGGAATGCCTGCCTGGTTAATAATGCCCTTGTGCACAGGACCGGTGACCACGGCATCAAACTCACCGCTCATATTCTTTTCACCGGCGTAGCTAAGGGTTTCTACTACATAGGTACTGTTTTGTTCGTCAAGCACACCACAGCGCGCTTCAACGGCCATCTGAAACGGTACGATAGTGAGTGTACCGGCCTCTTGTGGCCTTGGCGGTTGTGACGGTTGATATGGACGGAGCTGTAGACTCAGTCCCAGCATTTTTGCGCGGGATTGTAACAGCGACGGATCGGCGCAGACCACCAGCTCTGCTGGCCAGCTGCGCTGAGCCAATTGTACTACCAGTTCCGGGCCAATCCCGGCGGGATCACCGGCGGTGATGGCAATACGTTTAGTGTCCAATCTGCTTAACCTCTGTTAGATTGAGAATCAAGAATTTCAATGTATGCGCTCGCCCGCATTTCGTCCAGCCAGTTCTGCAATTCTTCGTTGAATTTACGACGGAATATTAATTCATGAGCGCGGTTTGTGTTGAACTCTTTAGTGGCGTCAGTGGTGCGGCGGCCTTCAAGCTCGACGATATGCCAGCCAAAAGAGGAACGGAAAGGTTCGCTGATTTGACCTTCTTTCAGTTGAGCGAGTGTCTGGGCGAATTCAGGAACATAAATGCTTGGTTCAGCCCAACCCAATTCGCCACCTTTTGTAGCAGAGCCTGGGTCTTCAGAATATTTACGGGCCAGATCTTCAAATTTCTCTTTACCACTCTTGATATCCTTAATGAATTTCTCAAGGGTCGCCTTAGCGCGTTCTTCGGAGAGAATGGGTGATGGCTTCAACAGGATGTGGCGAGCTTTAACTTCCTGTACTTCTTTGGTTTCCAATCCGCGCGCATCCATGATTTTGATGATATGGAAGCCAGCGCTGCTTTTGATTGGGCCGATGATGTCACCTTTCTTCGCACCGTTTACCACTTCAGCAAACAGTGTTGGCATTTCGTTGATGTTCATATAATCCCAAATACCGCCTTCCAGCGCTTTAGGACCAGCTGACGCAGCGATCGCCATCTCACGGAAATCCGCGCCTTCTTTCAATCTGGATAATACGGTATCGGCACGTTTACGCGCATTTTCAACTTGATCAGGTGTGGCATTGGCGGGCACTTCGATCAGGATATGACCGATCTGGAATTCCACATCTTTCAACCCCTGCTCCTGGATCAGTTTGACCAGGTTATCAATTTCCTGTGGCGACACCTGGATACGGCGCTGCACCTGAATACGCTGAATTTCACCCAGCGTGATGTCTTCTCGTAACTGCTCACGGTATTGGCTGAAACTCTGACCATCAGCTTCAACCTTGGCTTGCAGCTCTGGCACTGTCATATTCTGCTGCTTTGCAATATTGGCAATTGTCTGATCCAGTTGCAGATCCCCAATATGCAGGCCAATACGCTCAGCAGTTTGCAATTGCAGTTTAGTCAGAATGAGACGTTCAATAACCTGGGTGCGCAGGGCATCGTCCGATGGCAGTTTTTGACCCTTTTTCTGGGCATCATCTTTGACCTGGGTCATCATCGTCTGGATTTCACTTTCCAGAATTACCCCGTTGTTTACCTGTACCGCAATACGGTCCAACGGTTGTGGTGCTGCCATCGCAAATTGGCTCAGTACAAGAGTACACAATGCAAACAATAAACTTTTACTGGGGGTCATTAACAAAATCCTTGCCACATTCTTATTAGGTCAGCCGCTATTGCGCAGCCGCAGTTGTCCAGTTTTGACTGTCAGTTTTGTCTGAGGTTCAGCAATCTACCACAATTCTGCACTAATTCCTCAGATAAAGTGGTTTACGGTAATTGAACAGTCCGTCGTTCATCATATCACTGACGCCCAAGGGGCCTGTACCACCCAAGCCTTTGATAACAAAGTTCAGATAAAATCCTGTTTCAAACAACTCGCGGTTGTTGATCGCCGGATTATAGTTGTCCTGATAATTGGTCTTGATGTGGTAGTGATAGGCTAAGCGTACTGCCCAACAACAGGATTCGTATTGAAAGCCGGTGTAGGTTTCCACAGAGCGTTTTTCATTGAGGTCATAATACCAGTTACCGACAAAATACAGGCTGTCAGTCACCGGCCAGGTGGTACGGAATCCGGTCTGAGAGATATCGACGCGGTCATTGGTATTGGTATTCAATAGATCTGGCACATATCGGTAACTCAACTGCACCAGTTTGTTTGCGCCCGGACGATAATCCAGCGTGATTTCACTTTTCTTAGTAGATTTGTTGGTAGTGTCGTATTGAATGGCACCACTGATGAACCAGTCACTATACAAGTGAGCATCCAATTCTGACGCTAGCACTGATGTTGAACTGTCGTCTTGCAACTGATCTGAATAGAGATTGACCTTGCTATTATCAAAATAAATGATCTGACCGAGACTGAATTTTAGTTGCTCCAGATTATGTTCATCAAACAAGCGGGTGGTCAGACCGAGCGTTAACTGATTGGCGTCGGCGATGCGATCGAGTCCGGAATAGCGGCGATCACGGAATAGCCCAATATAATCTTGTTGCAGATCGGCTGAATCGTAAATGCCGATGCCATCCTGATTTTGATAGCCGACATAAAGGTACTGAAACTGAGGTTCCAGTGTCTGCCGATAGTTATCATCAAAGTAACTGGTCTGGCGTTCAAAGTTAATCTGACCATGAACCCGAACTTGTGGCAATGTCCGGCTCACTGACTGCTTCAGCGTATCGTCCTGAATATTGTGTTGCCAATAATTGGTTTGCAGCAGTTTCAATTCGCTGGTCAGTGATCCTGCCGGTCCCTGAAGTGGTAGGGTGATTGTGGGCTCCAGATGCAGCCGATCGGCCGTATTCCAGTCTTCACCGCGGTGTTCAAAGTTGGTTAACTCGGAATACAGGTTAAAATCCAGACCATGCCAAAACTGCGGCGCTCGGAAATTATAGGTGAGCTGTGGCATCACCTGGTACGGGGCTTCGTCTTCACCCAGCACTTTAATGTCTTGTACCCGTACGCCAAAATCCCAGTTATCGGTATAGTAACCAAGGTCGCCAACACGGTTTAGCTGGTTATCTGTAGCGCGGTTAACATCGGATTTTAAGTCATTAAAATAGTTGTTATCAGAAACATCGGTAAAGTTGGAACGAATGCGCCAGTTCTTGTTCAGTTCCCCTTGCTGCTGCCAGTGGATCATATAGCGGTTAGGGCTATTTTCCAGCATGCCATCGCTTCCAAGGTATTCCAGATTGAGCTGGCCCTGTTGATCTTCGCCGGCTAAGTAACGAAATTCCGTTTTGGTAAATAAACCGCGCGAACTCATGTAAGTTGGGGTAAAGGTAAGATCATATTCGGGCGCGATGTTCCAATAAAACGGCGTGGACACTTCAAGACCGTTGGTGGTACTGGAACTGAATGACGGAAACAGAAAACCGGTTTTACGTTTATCAGTGATCGGGATGGTCATATACGGCATATAAAACACCGGCACGCCACCGACCCTTAGCTTCGCATCCCAGATCTCCCCCCATTCATCTTTTGAATCGATGCGGATGCGTCGAGCTTCCAGTATCCAGGATTCATCATCGGGTGGACAGGTCGTGAAGCTGCTGTTTTGCAAAATGAGATTGTTGTTTTTGGTTATTTGCAGACTTTGGGCTTTGCCGTGCAACTGTTGACCGTGGAGCCAATACTGGGCTCCGGACAAGGTGGCGACATTGGAGCGCATTTGGGCTTCCATCGAGTCAGCCGTGACTGTCACCATAGAATCCTGAAATACCAAGCTACCGTTTGCCTTTAGTTGTTGCATTAATTGATCAACTTCAGCTTTATCGGCGGTAATCCGACGATCAGCTTGAGACAACGCAACATCGCCCTCAAATGTCGCACTGTGACCTATGGTAGTCTTTGAATAATCAGAAGAAATTTCAATGCGTTGGTTATTCTTTTTGGCGTCGTTCTGTGCCGATGGATTATAAGGAACCGGGGGCACAATAACGCACTGGCCGTAGGTTTCTTCCTGTTGAGGATCGGTGGCTGCTACGGCCATGGGGGTGACGAGGCTCAATGCCAGTATAAGTCGCTTCCGCATCTTGGGTCTTTATAGGATCTTCTGTGTCTGGAATCGTGTCACGGAGAGTATAGTTGCATCCGCATAGTTGCAACGCCAGCCAATGAAAAACTCTGTAATCATGGGCTGTTTCCTGTTTTTTTCCGCCGCTATAATAAAGCAATTTTATCCCAAGAGCCACGAGGTGACCTTGTCGGACGCCAGATTTCTTCAATTAAAGCAATGGTTACAGCAGCAGTTTGATGCTTCTGTAGACATGCAGTTGATTTCGGGGGATGCCAGTTTCCGCCGTTATTTCCGGGTAACAACCGCTGATAAATCCTACATCGTTGCGGATTCCCCGCCTGAAAAGGTTGATAACCGGCCATTCTTGGCGTTAGCCGATGCTTATCATCGGCAAGGAATACCTGTCCCGGCGATTATCGCGGTGGATGCAACACAGGGTTTTATTTTGCAGCAGGATCTGGGCGACCAGTCGTTGTTGTCATTGTTGACTTCCGACAATGTCAAACGCTGGTATCAACAGGCGCTGGCGTTGCTGCCGCAAATTGCCGCGGTGAAAGCCAGCATTTCAGGGCCGTTGCCTCAGTATGATGCGGCGTTTGTGCAACGGGAACTAGAGATTTTTCCGCAGTGGTTACTGGCGAAACATTGGCATTTAACGCTAAGTGACGCCGAAATACAGCAATTACAACAAGTGTTTGCATTGCTCACTGAAAATGCCTTGGCGCAGCCATTGGTCGGTATGCATCGCGATTTTCACAGTCGCAATCTGATGGTGATGGAGAAGCAGTTGTATGTGATCGATTTTCAGGACGCGGTGCTGGGCCCCATCACCTACGATGCGGTTTCATTGCTTCGTGACTGTTATGTTCGCTGGCCGGATGCGGTCGTAGATGCGCTACGTGATGAATATTATCAGCATTGTATTACCCTTGGTTTGCTGGACCGTCAAACCAGTGCGAAGCAGTTTTGCCGCTGGTTCGATCTGATGGGATTGCAGCGCCATCTCAAAGCGGCGGGTATTTTCGCAAGGTTATTACATCGTGATGGCAAGTCAGGCTATATCAAGGATATTCCGCTTACACTGGCATATGTAGCCGATATCAGTGAGCGCTACCCCGAGCTGTTTTCTTTCAGCCAGTGGGTACGGCAACGTTTGTTGCCTTTGTGTGGAGAGAATAGTTGATGCGCGCAATGATCCTGGCTGCTGGCCGTGGAGAGCGGCTGCGGCCGCTAACAGATACCTTACCCAAACCACTTGTTCCAGTCGCCGGTCAACCATTGATTACCTACCATCTGCGACACCTTGCTGAAATTGGGATTCATGAGGTTGTGATAAACTGCGCCTGGTTAGCTCCGTTATTGATGGAGACGTTGGGAGACGGTAGTCGCTTTGGTGTGAATATTCAGTATAGTGTTGAAGCCGAAGCGTTGGAGACCGGTGGCGGCATCAAACAGGCGTTGCCATTTTTGGGAACAGAACCTTTTTTGGTGATCAATGGTGATATTTATATCGACCAACTGCCATCGCTGCCGGAGTTGGCGGCCAATTGCCTGGCCCATTTGTGGCTGGTGGACAATCCGCCGCATCATCCTCAGGGTGACTTTGTGCTAGCTGGTAACACGCTGCAAGCCAGCGGTGACGACAAGTTGACGTTTTCCGGTATCGGTATTTATCGCCCACAACTGTTTTCCGCGATAACGGAACAGCGTTTCGCACTCGGGCCACTCTTAAAGGCACAAATTGCTGCAGGCCGTGTCAGTGGTGAGCATTGGCGCAAATATTGGTGTGATGTCGGTACGATGGAACGCCTGCAGGCGTTAGAACAGCGTCTCGCGTAAGCGCCATTAGTTAAGAATACAAACACATTGGCTGATGCTGCGGATGTGTAGAAAGACAGGATAAACCATGCAAATTTGGGGAAAATTCTTTGGCGGCGTGATTGGTTTTATGTTCGGCCGCTTTTTCGGTGCATTACTGGGGATCTGGTTAGGCCATCAGTTTGACAAGCGTATGTCAGACGGTGGTGATGCGGTAACGCGCCAGGCGCAGTTCTTCAATACCACCTTTGCGGTGATGGGCCATATCGCTAAAGCATCCGGTCGCGTCACCGAAAATGATATTCGTATCGCATCAATGCTGATGGATACCCTGCGACTGGACAGCAACGCACGCCGTGAAGCGCAGCAGGCTTTTCGCGAAGGCAAAGCGGCTGACTTTGATTTGGAGCAGTGTCTGCGTCGTTTTAGCACGCTGACGTTTGGTCGCCGCGAGGTGCAGCAGATGTTTCTGGAGATCCAGATTCAGACGGCACTGTCTGACGGCGAGCTGCACCCTAAAGAACTGGCTATTTTACAGACTATTGCCCGTGAGCTGGGCTTCAGTCAGGCCCAATTGGACGCGTTGCTGCGTCGTTGGCAGGGAGAGTTCCACTTTCAGCAGCCCAACAACAATGCTCCTTCTGAGCACGATGCCTACCATGTGTTGGGTCTGACACCTTCCGCTAGCGATCAAGAGGTTAAGCGCGCTTATCGTAAACTGATGAATGAATACCATCCTGATAAGCTGGTGGCGAAAGGATTGCCGGAAGAAATGATGGAAATTGCGAAACGTAAAGCTCAGGATATTCAGGCTGCTTATGAGCGAGTGCGATTAGCGCGTGGTATGCGCTAAGCCTGATGTCATGACAAGGAATTCAGAGTAGGCGCCTGCATTTTCACGGTTGTATAAATTCACGTTGCAGCCCGTTGGGGGAAACGCATGATGAAACGCTACGGAATACTGTTGTTGGGTTTATTGTGTTGCAGTGCCAGCGCTGAAGGCCTGTATGTGACGCCATTCGGTGGTTATAGTTTTGGTGGTCAGGGTGTTGATGTAAATAGCACCGATTACTACAACCGTGGTAAAGCTGAAGACTCGGCCCATTATGGCGTAATTGTCGGTTTAACTGTGTCGCCTTTAGCCAACAGTTACGTGTTATACAGTCATCAACAAACCGATCTTATCCAACAAGTAAATAGTGTCGATCAGCGGCTTGATGAGTTTTCGGTCGATTACTGGCACACCGGTGGTACCTTGTACTTTTCCCGCAGCGATTTTCGTCCATATATGACCGGCAGTTTTGGACTTACTCGTCTCAAACCCGCGCAGTCATTGGATGCTTCAAACTATTTTTCGATGAGTTTTGGCGTCGGTGCGCAGCTACTGCTGACAGATAACCTTGCGTTAATGACTGAAATTCGCGGATTTGCTACCTTCGTTGGTAATAACAACGGGTATGATTGTGAACAAAGTCAGCAATGTGCTTGGTATTACAGTGGTGATGCTGTGTGGCAAGGACAGGCCAATATAGGATTGACGTTACAGTTTTAGACAAAAGGAGATAGTTGCTATGACCGAAGCAATCAAGATTGTGGTACTTGATGGCTACACCCTTAACCCCGGTGATCTTTCTTGGGAACCACTGGCTAAGTTAGGCCAATTACAGGTATATGATCGCACCCCGGCCGTAGACACTGTCGCCAGAGCAAAAGGGGCGCAAATTTTACTGACCAATAAAACCGTATTGGATGCGGCGACCTTAAAGCAGTTACCAGATGCGCGTTATATTGGCGTATTGGCCACTGGTTACAATGTCGTGGATTTGAAGGCGGCAGCAGCGCAGGGAATTGTGGTGACTAACGTTCCCGCTTATGGCCCGGATGCAGTGGCGCAGATGGTTTTTGCCCACATCCTGCATCATACACAGCAGGTTGCCAGTCATCATGAAGCTGTTGCTCGTGGAGACTGGACCAATAGCATCGATTTTTGTTTTACCTTGGCACCACTGACATCGCTTAGTGGCAAAACCTTGGGCGTTGTGGGGTATGGCGATATTGGTTCTCAGGTCGTCCGCATCGGGTTGGCGCTGGGGATGAAAGTATTGCTGCACACACGCTCACCACGCTCAGGGTTGCCGGAAGGTGTCACTCAGGTGGATTTGGAGACGCTGTACCGGCAATCGGATGTTATGTCACTGCATTGCCCGTTGAGCGATACCACAGCGGGGATGATCAATAAAGAAACTATCGCGCTGATGAAGCCAGGCGCGATTCTGATCAACACTGCGCGTGGCGGTCTGGTCGATGAAGCGGCGCTGGCAGAGGCGCTACATGCTGGGCGGATTCGCGCGGGTGTTGACGTGCTGTCCAGCGAACCGCCGAAAGCTGACAATCCACTGATCACCGCGCCGAATATCAGTATTACCCCACACAGTGCTTGGGCAACAACCGAAGCGCGACAAAAGTTAATGGATATTGCCATCAATAATGTGGCGGCGTATCTGCGGGGTAAGACCCAGAATCAGGTGAACTAACACTGTTATTACGAGAACAAACGCCCGGCAATGCGGGCGTTTGTTTATGTAATACTTAGAACGTGACCTTGACGCAGGCTGCGGCGCGCAGTGCCTTTTCAATGGCGCTTTGTACATCATTATCTCGCGCTAGCGCGACTCCCAAACGACGGCGTCCATGAATTTCCGGCTTACCAAACAGGCGCAGTTGGGTATCTGGTTCTGCTAATGCTTCGGCAATACCGTCATAGCGGATATTGCAGGAATCGCCTTCACGTAGCACTACCGCCGAAGCGCTGGGGCCGTGTTGCTGAATGTTAGCAATTGGCAGCCCGAGAATCGCACGCACATGCAGCGCAAATTCGGACAGATCCTGACTGATCAAGGTAACCATTCCGGTGTCATGTGGGCGTGGGGAGACTTCCGAGAAGTAAACATCATCGCCTTTAACAAACAGCTCTACGCCGAATAAACCGTAGCCACCAAGTTCGGTCACCACCTTCTGACCAATCTCTTTGGCTTTTGCCAATGCTGACTCACTCATCATCTGCGGCTGCCAGCTTTCACGGTAGTCACCATCTTCTTGGCGATGACCTATCGGCGCACAGAAGTGAATGCCGTTAACTGCGCTGATAGTCAGCAGGGTAATCTCGTAATCAAATGGCACAAATCCTTCGACAATGACACGGCCCTGACCGGCGCGGCCACCTTGTTGAGCATATTGCCAGGCACTAGCGATTTTATCTTCACTGCGGATAATGCTCTGGCCTTTGCCGGAAGAACTCATCACTGGTTTCACAACACAAGGAATGCCAATTTGCGCTACCGCTGCCTTAAATTCGGTTTCTGTATCGCAGAAAACATATGGCGAGGTTGGCAGACCGAGTGTTTCAGCCGCAAGGCGGCGGATCCCTTCACGATCCATGGTTAACCGAGTCGCACGCGCTGTCGGCACCACATGCAGCCCTTCAGCTTCCAGCTCGACCAACGTTTGCGTGGCAATTGCTTCAATTTCCGGGATCACCAGATGCGGTTGTTCGTCGGCGATAACCTGACGCAAAGCTGCGCCATCCAACATATTGATGACGTGGAAACGGTGGGCTATCTGCATGGCCGGTGCATTCGGGTAGCGATCTACACCAATGACTTCCACACCAAGCCGTTGCAGTTCAATCGCAACTTCTTTGCCCAACTCTCCGCAGCCGAGCAACATCGCGCGCTTGGCGCCTTCACACAGGGGAGTGCCTATCATTTGTGGGTACCTTTGTGGTTATTGTGAAACGCCCTACGGCGTGATGCCCGCTAGTTTACTCATTTGCAGCGGGCGCTTGCAGCATGCTGATTGAAATGTGATGAAAATCACATAAAATTGTGAGGGTGTTTCAGCACCATCTAGGTAGCGAAAATCGCCTTTTTAAGCAACTAATGATATACCTAAACTACACTGTCATGCGGTTTTGATGTGTATAAACAGTAAAACTTACAGGTAATTGAAGCGACGAAATATGGAACAGCTGGCGTTTTTTGATATTCCCAGTCCCTGCGTTGGCATCTGTCAGTCAGATGAACGCGGCTATTGCAAAGGTTGTATGCGCAGCCGCGATGAGCGCTTTGGTTGGCTGAATTTATCTAATGCACAAAAAGCTGATGTGATCCGTCTGTGTAACGCGCGTAAGCGTCGCCGACAACTGGCGATTTTGAAACAACGTCAATTACAACAACGTGAAGAGGTGGCAGCACTGAATCAGCAGTTGCATTTTGAGGATGCAGGACGCGACAGCGAAACCCTAGATTTCAGCGATTTTAAATTGGAATAACGAGTAATTGATTCTTGGTAATGTTACGACTGGCTGATATTCACGGTTGGCGTTGTCGTGACGGGTAGCATCGCTGGCTCCAGACTGCTGCACTCCTCTTTAGCAAATATACAAACCCGATTACGACCGCGTAGTTTGGCCTGATACATGGCTTGGTCGGCATCATGCATCAGCGCTTCTAATTTGTAACTGGAACCACTGGTTTCTGCAACGCCAAAACTGGCCGTCAGACTGAAATCATAGCCGCTATCGCGGGTGTAGAGCTCAACGAGGCGTAGCCTTAAACGTTCAGCCATCTCTTTCGCCTGCATGATATTGGTCTGCGGCAACAAAACACAAAACTCTTCTCCGCCGACACGTCCTAACACATCGTTATGTCGGCATACCTGGCGACTCACTTGCGCCACATTGCGGAGTGCCCAGTCACCGGTTTTATGGCCTTTGCTGTCGTTAATCTGTTTGAAGTGATCTATATCGAACATCACGCAACTTACTGGCTCTTGATGTTGCTGACTACGTTCCAGCAGTTGATGCGCCAGCGCAGTGAAATGGGTACGGCTAAAGATATTGGTAAGGCCATCATATTCAGCCAATTTGCGAAAATGGCGTTGGTTACGCCAGGATTGTGCGGCACCAAGGATTAATAGCGCAATCACGCAAATTAGCGCCACAATCAAATCTCGTTGTGTATGGCTTTCGTTTTCCGCCAGCTTTTGTTGCAGCGTCAGTACTTTATTTTGTTGGTTCAACAAAGTAATACGATTTTGCTGCTCAATACTTTGGTGTTGTGCTAACTGATAAGCCATGGTCTTGGTTTTGATTTCATCAAGATTCGCTTTATCGGCTTCAGCGTAATTAATATATGCATCCAGGGCCGCGGCATTATCTCCGTGACTACGGTAATACTGGTACAGCACCTTGTAAGCTCTAGTCCTAGCGCCGTTCAATGGAGCTTGAGAACTTTGGACTTTTACTGCGTTATTGGCGGCTCGGAATGCTTTCCCCTGCATATTTAACTGCCAATAAGCTTCACTGAGGACGGAGTAATATTCTCCAATAGTTGGTTGATATCCCGTTTTTAACAGCAAGGGCATTTGTTGTTCTAACTTTGTGAGGGTCTCTTCTGGGTGACCATCTGATAGATAACCCTTTGCTTGAACCCCAATAATAATGCTTGCCATCAATATCTCACCATTAGCTTCACATTGGGTTATTGCATCAGAGAATGCTTGAGCAGAAGCTTTTACATGGCCTAATTGACTAGCCGCATCGAGTGCTAGTTGGGCCGCAAAACATGTTTGGCGTTCAGTCGTTGCAATTTTTTTTAGTTGTTCACTATAGGTATATCCCAGTTGATACTGACCCAGAGCATTATAAAATATTGCTGCAATCATTATAGAAAGTGATTGTAGTTGTTCATTTTTTATGGACTCCTTTTGTTTTAAAGCGTCATCTAGGTACTGAAGTCCTTCAATCCAATTCTTCAGGATCGCAAACTCATTGACAATTGAAATTTTGGCTCTGAATTTTTGTTCCTGGTCGGCATTTGATTGTAGTAAATTCTTATAAATGCTGATCGCGGCGTCGATATCTCCTTTAAAAGCGAGCTCATAACCTGAAAGATATTGTAGGTAGTATGTTTCTTGTTCTGATAGTTCGAGGCTATGTTTACGTATTTCATTCAACTTAACACTAAAGGTGCGGGGATCACTTGAACGAATTTCATCTGCGGCTTTCAGTTGCAGCATGAAGTCACTGGCTAAAGTGGAAACTGAAGCCAGTGAAAGCAACAATATTATGAGTTTGAAATAACGGTTAACCGTTAACCGCATCATCTTTTTGGGGTTGCTCATCTTCGTTTGGTTCTTCCTCATCGGGTACTGCTTGAGCACAGCATATAACAGTATTCTCGATGTTCAGTTCAGTTCTTAAACCTGTTAAGTCTCGTGTCTTTATACAGTAAATTTGTTCATCGCTTAATTCACTTTTCAGTAATAGCTGCTCAAGTTTTTCAGGCTGTAATAATGTTGCATCACTACCAAGTTTTTCCAATAAAGCGATCACATCCATCATCAGTGTTTACTCCTAATTGTATCGAATGGGATTACGTTGTTTTTATGTGCTGTCACCTTATGTATGTCTTTCCGCTGGAGTTGCTGGAGCCGCGCCCGCAGCAGTGGATTGGGGATCATCGGGGTCAAAGGTGGGATCACCAATGTGGTGTGTAGATAGATATCAGCAAATACCAATGATTTCAGCGGCGTCTGTTCCATTCGTGGGGTTTGCAATGGACTCGTTGCAGCCTCATATAACCAACAGGATGTTCCAGTGGATAATCTTGCGCGAGGATCTCCAGTAATAACCGGCGTTCAGCGGCACCAGTGGCTTCAATCCCCATGGTCAGATCACCCGCCAGACCCACCTGCCACAAAATCAGCATGGCAGTGGGATCAATCCGGCGCTTATACAGCATAAATTGGCTGGCCTCGTAATGCTGGCACCCCTGCTTGCCTGGATCCATGCCCAGATCGGCGTAAAGGCAATCTTCTGCTGAAATACCGGGGATCATTTTGGCTTCGTAGCCCAGTTCTCTGGCACGGGCGATGGCATCATGGGGCGCTTTGGCAAATACACCGGGATGACCGTAAAAAGCACCGACCACATTCTTTCCTTGCTTGACTTCATCGAGCATGGTGTCGACCATTTCGCGATAGGTAATGTGGCGAGATTTATTTTTGCCGTAGAAGGGCTGCAAACTGCGAACATCCTGATGAATTTCACGTAACCAGAGTTCGACAAATCCGTCAGAAACGCCTGAAAACACTACATCAGCGTTCTCGATGTAACTGCGACTCAGCGGGCAGATATGTGCCCCGAGCGTCATTCCTACACCTACACAATAAAGACTGCCTGTCATTATTTGTCCCGAATTTGTCCATCTTATTGGGTATTCAAGCGCATTTATATTGCTGTTTTAGTACAGCTGCCAGTCCTTTGAAAAAACTCACCGTGCATCAGCGTAGCTACCCGGACGTGTATGTGTAATGCCTCGCTTGAACGTGCTGACTATAGTTTGACAAATATGCCTGCCGGTTATCTTACTATCGTCATTTAGTTGGCATTCTAAAGAGGATGTTGTACGAAAACAATCATGCAGTTCTGAGTTAGGTAGTGCATAACAAAAAAGCGGCCAATGGGCCGCTTCTTCTCGATGTCTTAGTTTAATTAGCCTTCAAGTTTGGCTAACTCGGCTTTCTGTTCGGAGAGTTTTTCCTGATCGCGTTTGAATTCTGCTAGCTTGGCGCGTTCTTTCTCCAGCACCGCTGCAGGTGCTTTGGCGACAAAACCTTCATTACTGAGTTTGCCTTCCACCCGGGCCATTTCCTGGGTGAGTTTTTCCAGCTGCTTATCAATACGTGTCATTTCAGCGGCAACGTCGATAAGGCCTGCCATCGGGATCAACAGCTCCATTTCACCCACTAATTGCGTGGTAGACATAGGCGCAGTTTCATCGGCGGTCAGTACGCGGATAGATTCCAGTTTTGCCAGTGCCATCAAGAATGACTGATTGGCATCCAATCGCGCTTGATCTTCAACGCTGACACCACGCAGCAGCATGTTCAGTGGCTTGCCGGGGCCGATGTTGAGCTCGGCACGAATGTTACGCACCGCGGTGATCACCTGTTTCACCCATTCCAGATCCGCCTGTGTGCTTGGATTGGCTTTAGCTGACTGATATTCAGGGAAGGGCATCAACATCAGCGTTTCACCTTCAACCCCGGCCAGTGGTTTCACCCGGTGCCAGATAGTTTCGGTGATATATGGCGTCAATGGGTGCATTAAGCGCAGCAATTGTTCCAGTACGGTGACCAGTGTGTGGCGAGTACCGCGCAATTCAGCTTCGCTGCCGCTTTGCAATACCGGCTTGGTCAGCTCCAGATACCAGTCACAGAACTGGTTCCAGGTAAATTCATACAGAGTGTTGGCGGCTAGGTCGAAACGGAACGCATTGATGTGGTCATCAAAGGTTTTCACGGTTTCGTTAAACAGGCTGATGATCCAGCGATCCGCCAGTGACAGTGTCATTTCACCACCGCTTTGACCACAATCTTGCTCTTCGGTGTTCATCAACACATAGCGCGAGGCGTTCCACAGCTTGTTGCAGAAGCTGCGATAGCCGTCAAGACGCTTCATATCCCAGTTGATGTCGCGGCCGGTTGACGCCATGGCGGCTAAAGTAAAGCGCAGCGCGTCTGTACCGTGGGCTTCAATGCCATCGGCAAACTCTTTGCGGGTACTCTTTTCAATCTTGGCGGCCAACTGTGGCTGCATCATGTTGCCGGTACGTTTTTGGACTAGCGATTCCAGATCGATACCGTCGATCATATCCAGCGGGTCCAGCACGTTGCCCTTGGATTTGGACATCTTGTTGCCTTGTTCATCACGGATAAGGCCGGTGACATACACGGTTTTGAACGGCACCTGCGGCTTGCCATCTTCGTCTTTGATGAAGTACATGGTCATCATGATCATGCGCGCCACCCAGAAGAAGATGATGTCAAAGCCGGTCACCAGCACATCTGAGGGATGGAAGGTTTTCAGTTCAGGTGTTGGTTCTGGCCAGCCGAGGGTGGAGAAGGTCCACAGCGCAGAGCTGAACCAGGTATCCAATACGTCATCATCTTGGCGCAGTGCAATGCTGTCAGCCAGTTGGTATTCGGCGCGAATTTCTGCTTCGTTGCGGCCGACGTAAACATTGCCTGCTTCGTCATACCAGGCCGGAATACGGTGGCCCCACCATAATTGACGGGAGATACACCAGTCCTGAATGTCGCGCATCCAGGAGAAATACATGTTCTCATACTGCTGCGGCACAAATTTGATATCACCGTTTTCTACGGCTTCAATGGCCGTTTTTGCTAGCGGCTTAACCGAAACATACCATTGGTCAGTCAGCAACGGTTCGATTACCACGCCGGAACGGTCGCCATAAGGCACCTTCAGGGCGTGAGGTTCGATTTTTTCCAGTAGACCCAGGGTTTCAAACTCGGCCACCACAGCGTCACGGGCTTTGAAGCGTTCCAGTCCAGCGTAGCGTTCTGGCAGGCTGTTATCCAGCGTGGTGTTCTGGCTGCCATCGCTGTTCAGTACCTCAGCAATACTGCGGATATCGCCGTTGAGGGTCATGATGCTAAACATCGGCAGATTATGGCGTTTGCCGACTTCATAGTCATTGAAATCGTGCGCTGGGGTAATCTTCACGCAACCAGTACCAAATTCACGATCGACATATTCATCAGCAATGATCGGAATGCGGCGATTGACGATAGGCAGGATGATTTCTTTGCCGATAAGCGATGCATAACGCTCATCTTCTGGATGCACCGCCACGGCACTATCACCGAGCATGGTTTCCGGGCGGGTAGTGGCAACAATCAGATAATCTTTGCCATCGGCGGTCAGCGCATCACCCGCTAGTGGATAACGGAAGTGCCACATGTGGCCCTGTTTTTCTTTGTTTTCCACTTCCAGATCGGAAATCGCAGTGTGCAGTTTCGGGTCCCAGTTCACCAGGCGTTTGCCACGGTAAATCAGATTGTCTTTGTAGAGACGGACAAACACTTCCTGTACCGCTTTTGACAGGCCAGCGTCCATGGTGAAACGTTCACGATCCCAGTCAACAGACGCGCCCATACGGCGTAACTGTTTGGTGATGGTCCCGCCAGATTGTTCCTTCCATTCCCAGACTTTGTCGATAAAGGCATCACGGCCCAAGTCATGGCGGCTCTTGCCTTGTTCGGCTTCCAGCTTGCGCTCAACCAGCATCTGGGTGGCAATACCCGCGTGGTCAGTTCCCACTTGCCACAGGGTATTTTTCCCTTTCATGCGCTGATAACGGATCAGCGTGTCCATGATGGTGTCCTGGAACGCATGGCCCATGTGCAGACTGCCGGTGACGTTTGGCGGCGGGATCATGATGCTGTAGTTGCCTTTGCTGCTGTCGCCGCTGGGTTTGAAATAGCCTTTCTCTTCCCAGATTTGGTAAAGGGCCTGCTCAATCGACTTGGGGTTATATGTTTTTTCCATGGGAACCAGTTTTCTCAAACAAAATTAATGGGTTGTGTTGCTAAATCTTGAGTGTTGAGCGCTATGCCCTGAGTGCGATATTGGCGGTAACGCGCTCGCGCTTGCTGTTTTTGTGCTTCATCACCCGCAACAAAATCAATGATCTGGCTGAAGTTGCCCGCAAATGCTGGGACCTCGCTTGCCAGATTGATCAGCACTGGCCGCCGCACATTGGGGCCAAGTCTGTCAAAACCTATCTCTACCGGCGCACCGTTTTTTGGCCCTTCTCCTTTGAGGTTATGGGGCACAAATGCGGTGGGTTCAAATTGCCACAGCAACTCATCAACCTGATACGCCTGCTGCTGATCTTCACAATGCACATATAGCCATTGCCCCTGCTGAAAATACTGCTGTGCCAAACGGCAGGCCAGTAGCGACACCTGTTCGCTGACATTGGCGGCCGGATTTGCGGGCAGCAGATAAAACAGTGCTTGGCTCATGTATCAGCAATGCCTTTGGAGATCCATTCGGGAATGGGGGATTCTACACCAAAGGGGGTGATAGGTTAAAGGTTAACAAAGAGTTGAATGTGGGAATCTGCCGCCGGTCCTATCGCAAACGTTTTTCGGGAAGCAGAACTGCGGGTCGGTGGCGATAAATGCGCGACTAACCCGCAGTAAACCGCCGTCAGCGTGCGGCGGCCGGCGTCAGTACTAACTTATGGCTACCGTTGCCTGCTGGCACAAAATCAGCAAAGTTTTGCACCGCATCCAGTGTATCTTCATGATGGTGGGTGACATACAGCAACTGACTGATATTACTGGCGGCGATGCGATTTAGGGCATGAAACACCAGCTTGCGGTTGAGGTAGTCCAGCCCCTGATAGGGTTCATCAAGGATTAACAGCGCTGGCTGTTTGATCAGCGCCCGGGCGATCAGCAACAGTCGTTGTTGACCATAATCCAGTGAGCGGAAGCCCGTCTTGGCAAAGTCACTCATCTCCAGCATTTCCAGCCAGGTTTGCGCATTGCTGATTTGTAACGCAGAGGGTTTCTGGTACAGACCGATGGAATCAAAATAACCCGAGAGTAGGACTTCTAAGGCGCTGCAGTTAACCCGGTATTGCAGATGCAGTGACGAAGACACGACGCCGATATTCTTTTTAATTTCCCAGATGCTTTCCCCGCTACCGCGTTTAACGCCAAGAATGGTGATGTCATTGCTGTAGCACTGCGGATGATCACCCAGGATCAGCCCTAGCAGGGTACTTTTGCCCGCCCCATTGGGACCGCGTAATTGCCAGTGTTCACCGCGGTTAATCGTCCAGTTTACATGTTCAAAAATCAGAGAATCGGTGTAAGCCACTCTTACGTCATTTAACTGCACCAGCGGATTGGGATAATTAGCATGATCTTGCTGCTTTAGCAGCGCCAGCATCCGTGCACTTTTCTCTTCAGATAACGCCTGCATCTGCGCCAGTAACGGATGCTGTTGCCATTCTTCACGGCTCAGCGTTTGTGTCAGCTGGTGGTCATCAAACAACGCCATATGGCTGATAAAGGCAGGCAGTTCATCTTCACGACTGGTGAGCAGCAGCAACTGCGTATGCTTGGCGAGCGTTTGCAACAGTTTGGTCAATGCGGCGCGATGGGCAACGTCGAGTCCGGCATAAGGCTCATCCAGGATCAACCATTGCGGTTGACCGGCAATGGCTTTTGCCAGCATTAAGCGCCGGGTTTCACCGGTAGATAACAGGCGAAAACCACGATCTTTGAGATGGGTTAGGTCGGTGATCGCTAATAGCTCGGGTAGTGTCTGCAGATCACAACCATTATCCAGCAAGATCTGCGATACAGTGTCGCCGCTTTGCATGTCGCTTTCATCTTCTGCAATCTGTTGATCCAATAGTTTTTGTTGCTGTTGCAGCGACACACAAGCCACGCTGGCGGGTAGTCCTTCAATCGTACCTTTATGTGGTGTTAACTCACCACTGAGCAGCCCGACGAGCAGTTCGGCTGCCTGGCCTTGTCCGGCAAACACGCCCCAGTGTTCACCCGCGGCAATGTGCCACTCTTCAATAAACAGTTTGCTGGAAGCGGTTTGGTATTTCAGATTCTGAATAAGCATTTGGTTGTGAAAGTTAACGATTACGACAGCAGGGTTTCCATACTGCAATAATCGCTTAGCGAATGCCAGCACTTAACGTGGCGTTTAGTCTCAGCTACCGGATTTTGTCTGGTATTCTGCCGCTGTTGCGATATATGGCATTGAAGCGGTGACCGGGCCGATATTCCACCGCAGGTTATAAGCGGCATGAGTCGGGATTTGAGTAGTAAACGGTGCTGGTGCAGTGGTTGACCACATGGTATGCACACCAATGGTATCTTGCCAAGCTCAGGCGGTGCCGCCTGCATAGCGCAAGCTGATACTGTAAATTTGCTTTGGATTGTGCTGCTTAAGCCCTTGTCCCATGAATATTGCGCGGGGATCCCATGTGGTACCAGGCGTCATGCTTTGCATGATAATCCCCCGAATAAGTCAGCAGTTTCTGCCCGTGATAGTCATCCATAATATTTTGTGCCATTACTGCATCGCGGTCGTCGGCGGGACTGTTAAACAGCAATATGGAGCGTTGCGGATAGGTCTGTCTAGCATCTATGAGTTTCTCCAGCAACTGATACATCGCTTTACTGCTGTGGCCATCATGGGAACCTTGCGACTCTTTATCTACTGCCAACCACTGCTGTAGTGAATTTTATTCGTGAGCGTTATGCCTTTGATAGCCGTCAGCTCTAAGCCGACAGTAATTGCTTTTGGATTGTCGGCCAACGCTGCACAGACGACATCGTAAAAAGCCTGCGGTGCTTCGTTAGTCCCATCATATTCACCTATCATCACAATCTGATGTTGATGTACCGCATCAGCAACCGCTTTGGGCAGCGGATTACAGGCATAGGCCGCATGGTTACTGCACAAAATGGCAGCGATGATGAGTCCTTTTAGGTAGTTCATTAATGCGTTCCTTCGGCATGAGCTGTTACTGGCAGCCTTTAATATTTTTATGTGGTGGTAACGCAGCGACTGTTGTTTTTATGGACAATGTTCGGAAAACAAAAAATGCTATAAAGATCAATGAACTGTTATGGTATGAATTCAAGTTAAGTATGCCAATTGCTCAAATTACTGAGCAGCAGTTGCGCCTTCTGCTGAACTGGCCGATTTGGGTAGCAGGCCACTCACATCATTAATATTACGGTCGGTAGCGGGCAGGATGTCATCGCCGGTTAACGGTTTGCCATCATCACCACGCGCCAGCAGTTGGTAGTGCTCACTATCCAGCCGCTGATAATAAAAATCCTCCTGGCTGTTTTTAAAAGAGGTGTCCTGTAGTGATACCTTACTTAGCGGAAAGGCTTGTCGCAGTGCTGGTAATGACGGCGGATATTCACCATGGCGAAATCGGTATAACTCTACTTGTGAGTAAAGGGTATTTAGATTGTCCTGTAACTGCTGAGTTTGGCGCTGTTCGTTGTCATTGCCGCTAATGTTGGTTTTATGAAGCACCAGATACAAATAACCGTTAGTACTGAGCAGGGCGACTAAGCCGATAAGTGCCAGGCGTTTTCCTCCTGGGCGGGAAGTTAACAGCCCCCAAATCAATGCAATAACCGCAAAAGGGATCCCCAATAACGGAATAAAGCCGATGCCACTGAGGAGGTAAGGAAAAACACCCAAAGGTTGTTGATTATTTTCTACCGGTTTCAGCAAGGCAAGATCGATATCAACGCAGTCCGGTACTGCCTCGTGTTCATATGTCGTTTGCCCTGATGCCGGCGGGGAAGGGGGAGCATCCGCGTCAACTGGCGGCGTGTTTGACATTGGCGAATACCGTTGCAATAACCGCTGTCTGACAGCGTGGTAGCGTTCGGGGTATTGCTCACTATCGATGTGCTCAAACACATCTTCCAGTTCTTCGGTGCTGTAGTGACGGTAATTGGGTTCCATCCTGATAGTCACAATTTAGGCGAGTGGTGAAGCTGCCATTCATCATCATGTGGTTGATATACAACAATTTGCAACGGAATTATATCAATAAAAAGAGGTGCCGTTGGCACCTCTTGTCTTGTTAGTTTTACAGCGTGAGGCTGTTATTGCTGCGATCAGCATCCGGCAACTTATGATCCGGATCTAAAGTAGCGTTTTTCACTGCTTTGGTTACCGGTAACACCACGGTTGGCGTACCGGAGCGCATCCAGCTTTCAACGGGGATCCGGAAGTTCTCACTGGTGCCATCGGTGTATTGCAGACGTAAGGTGGCTGGCATTACCAGTTTCTGGTTGCTGATAAAGCTCACCGCAGTGCCCTTGCCTTTCTTGTCATCAACGGCTTTGACCGCAGTGATCCCCATATCTAATTGCCAGTTGTTGAGATACCAACCGCGCCACCACCAGGACAAATCTTCTCCTGCAGCACTTTCCATAAAGCGGAAGAAATCTGAAGGGGATGGGTGTTTGTAAGCCCAAGTGGCAATGTACTGTTTGAATGCCGGGTCAAAGCGTTCCGGGCCGAGGATCTGTTCACGCAACAGCACCAGTCCCAAAGCCCCTTTAAAGTAGGGAACCGGATGACGGTATTTCTCGGCAGTGGCTTCAGCCGGTGCCATCAGTGTCGGTGCTTCAGGATCTGCCAGCACCGGCAGAATTTCATCCACGGGATTGCCACCTTTGGGTGCATATTCACCGTCACGTTTTGGCGCAAATTCTCCGTGATTAAACGCGTCGGAAGCGTAAACGTCGATAAAGGTGTTAAAACCTTCATCCATAAAGGCATAGCGACGTTCATTTGAACCCACAATCATCGGGAACCAGCTATGCCCGATTTCATGGGCAGTGATCCAAAACAGGAATTCATCATGATCACGCATACCATCAAACACAATGCCAGGATATTCCATGCCTGCACCGTGACCGCCCAGATTGACAGCTACCGGCCAAGGATAAGGATACCACTGAGAAAAGTGCTCAATCACGCCTTTGACATACTCAGTCGAACGGTCCCATTTTTTTGCGCCAGCGGCTTCAGGTGGGTAGGCAGACATGGCTAATGAGGTCTTACCGTTCGGCAGATTGATACGGGCAGCATCGATGACAAACGCAGGCGATGCGGCAAATGCCACGTCACGGGTATGTTCCATCCGGAAATGCCAGTCAAGATTGCCATGATTAACTGGACGGCTGTCGGCACTTTCCACTTCATCTGCGCGACGGATATAAACCGTTTTATCGCTTGCTTCGGCTTGTTTTAGGCGTTGTTGCTCGGTCTTTGTCAGCACATCTTTCGGGTTGATGAGCTTACCGGAACCTACCACCCAGTAATTCCACGGTACGGTTACGGTGTAATCAATGGTGCCGTATTCCAGATAAAATTCAGAGCCGATATAAGGGTTGTTGTTCCAGCCATGAAGATCGTCATAGACCGCCATCCGCGGGAACCACTGTGCCACTTCAAAAATTTTACCTTTTTCTGAAGGGGTCACTGCCGTGCGGCCGCCCCAGGTACCGGGCATTTGATAGCTGTAGTTGATCTCCAGTTGCAATTTGCCCCCCTTGGCTGCGAGGGGTTCACTCAAGTCGACTCGCATACGGGTGTCATCGACCAGAAATTTAGCGTCGTAGCTTTCGCCATCAAGGCGCACGGTAACTTTATCGAGCTGATAACCATCAGTGAAACTGCCGCGACGCCACTCGGTTGCCATGGTAGAACGGCTGTCTTTACGGTACATGTTCTGATCCAGCTGTATCCAGAGTTCTGGCAGTGCATCAGGACTGTTGTTGGTGTAGGTAATAACTTCTGTACCATGGATAGTGTCATGGTCAGTATCGATAGTGGCATGAAGTTTATAGTCGACCCGGTTTTGCCAGAACATGGCCCCAGGCTTTCCTGCACCACTGCGAATAGCGGTCGCCGGACTTGGCATGGACAGTGGAGCAAACAGGGTTTGAGGGTTATAGGTAGAAGAGTTCTGGGCATCTGGCGCGGCAACGGCCAACGTCGAACAGCCCGCCATAAATACGGCGGTTGCCCTGAGCCAATTAAGCATAACGGTTCCTTTATTGTTGTTTTCAGCAGACAAACTCAACTGACAGCGGAGGTGATTCAGTTGAAGCTAACAGACCTCATAACATAACAACTGACGCGGCACTAGACGAGAGTCTTAATGACGTTGCCCGGTAATCTTTACACAGGGAATTGTTACAAAACTTATTCAGTACTGTTATCAGGCATAACGGCGGTAGTTTGGGTTATTTATTGGATAAGATTTTGGCGTGTTTGCGGGTCTTGCAGCAGCCATTCATTCGCTGCATTGGCTTCAATCACTTCCTGCAATTGAAATTGCTTGTAGTAGCCTGCTGCAATGAAAGGATCGGCTTTAATGAGCTGCTCTGCGGTTTGCCTGTCACTGCATTCCAGTAATTGCATGGCACCCTGATTGTTGGCAAATGGCCCACAGCAACGCAATACGCCCCTGTTGCTAAGAGATTGTAGATGGTTTACATGCGCCTGTAATAACTCAGTGGTCAGGCTTTCCGCTTTCTTATCTGAAAATAACGCCAGAAAACACGTCATAGTACCTTCCTGATTTGTTAATGATGCTTGTTACAGTACTGCCGATTCGCGGCGTAAACAATAACGCCCCCGTTGTGGAGGCGTTATTCAGGTACGGTGCAGCACCCAGTTAGTCAGTACTTACCAATAATGGTGCGTGGCAGCTCTTTTGGATCACTACTGCCACCGATTTTGAGGTCGGAGTTTCACTGCGATCACCAAAACTATCCAGTGGGATCAAGGCGTTGGCTTCTGGGAAATAGGCTGCCAGATTACCTCGGGCGATTTCATGGGGGACAACTTTAAAGGCATAAATATGCCGCGCAATATCATCGTGCCAGAGACTGGTGATATCCACCAAATCGCCAGTGTTTAGTCCTAACTGCTGCATGTCTTGCGGATTGACAAACACCACATTGCGTTCGCCGAAAACACTGCGGTAGCGGTCATCGTAACCATAGATAGTCGTGTTGTACTGATCGTGTGAGCGCATGGTTTGCAGCAGGAATATTTGCTGGCCGTTAGTCTTGGCCTTGGGCAGAGGCACTATGGCGTCTGGCAAGGGATAACTTAACATCTGGGCTTTACCGGATACGGTGTGCCACTGGCGTTCACGGGCGGAATTGCCCAGATAAAATCCCCCCGGCGCATTCAGCCGCTGATTAAATTGACTGAATCCGGGGATCACCTGTTCAATCAGATCGCGGATGCGATCATAGTTATCTGTCAGTGCTTGCCAGTCTACCGGGGTGTGTTCTCCCAAGGTTGCTTTCGCTATGCCAGCCACAATCGCGATTTCGGAACGGATATCTTCATCTCGCATATCCACTTTTCCAGCAGAACCGTGCACCATCGAAAACGAGTCTTCCACGGTAATTTGCTGTGGGCCGGCCGCTTGCAGATCGATATCAGTCCGACCTAGACAGGGGAGAATGAGTGCGTTTTGCCCCGGATTGACGTGGGTTCGGTTAAGCTTGGTAGCAATATTCACGGTGAGCGCTGCACCTCGCATGGCGCTAGCCACTCTGCTGGTATCGGGCGCTGCCGCTACCAGATTGCCACCAAGACCAATAAATACTTTGCTGTCACCGCGGCGCAGCGCTTCCAGTGCGGCGACCACACCATGCCCCGGCTTCCGTGGTGGCGCAAAGCCAAAAACCTGTTCCATTTTGTCGAGAAACGCCGCGGTAGGTTTCTCATTAATGCCAACTGTTCTGTCTCCCTGAACATTGGAGTGACCCCGTACCGGACATAATCCCGCGCCTTCTTTTCCTACCTGACCAAACAGTAATTGCAGATTCACCAGTTCCTGAATGGTTTGTACAGAATGTTTGTGTTGGGTCACGCCCATGGCCCAGGTGACGATCACGCTGTCGGCCGCCTGATAAATATCGGCCGCCTGAGTGATCTGCTGTTGGCTGAGACCGGATTGTTGTTCAATCTGCTGCCAGGAAGTGGCATCTACCTGCGCCAGATAAGCATCAATCCCTTGCGTATGTTGTTCAATAAAAGGCAGATCAAACACAGTATTACCGCTAGCCACCGCGTCTCGATGACGGGCTAGCAAAACCTTAACCATGCCGCGCACAGCCGCCATATCGCCACCCAGTTTAGGAATAAAATAATCACTGGTGGTGGGGGTATAGCCGTTGCTAAGCATCTCCAGCGGGTCCTGCGGGTTAGTAAACCGCTCCAGACCACGTTCCTTCAAATTGTTAAAAGCAACAATACGAGCGCCACGTTTATAGGCACTTGCGAGCGTTTCCAGCATTCGTGGATGGTTGGTGCCGGGATTTTGCCCAAACAGAAAGATCGCATCGGCCTTTTCAAAATCTTCAATGCGGGTAGTGCCTTTGCCAACACCTATGGCTTCTGCGAGTCCGACACTGGTGGCCTCATGGCACATATTGGAGCAATCTGGAAAATTATTAGTGCCATAGCGGCGGGCAAATAGTTGATACAGGAAGGCAGCCTCATTACTGGCGCGGCCAGAGGTGTAAAATTCTGCCTGATCCGGATTATCCAGGGCATTCAGATGTTGCGCAATAAATGCAAAAGCGTCGTCCCAGCTGATCGCCTCATAATGATCTGTCGCTGCGTTGTAACATACTGGCTCACTCAGTCGCCCCTGAAATTCCAGCCAATAATCACTTTGTTTATTGAGCCAACTGACGCTGTGTTCTGCAAAAAATTTGCTATCAACGCGCTTAGAAGTGGCTTCCCAGTTGACGGCTTTGGCACCATTTTCACAAAAGCGGAAGTGACCGGGCACTCCTTTTTCACCCCAGGCACAGCCTGGACAATCAAACCCATGATCCTGATTCGTCCGTAATAGATTCATCAGATTCTTGGCTACGTTTTCACTTTTCAGCAGGTGTTCCGTGGTGGCTTTCAACGCCCCCCAACCACCGGCAGAGCCCGAATATTCTTTGTAACTCATTATCGCCTCATCTCGCAGTGTCGGGCACTGCAGTCGTGGCCCGATCTCAAACTCAGTCATCGGGTCGAAAAAAATTGTGATATTAATCACGTTATTGAGGCTAATCTAGCGCTGAAAAAAAGGACTGGCAAGTAATTTAGATATGAAAAATCCATACTAAACATAATGTTATCGAAATGTTTACGCTTGGTGAGCGGCTATTACATATAACCGCCGTGCGGTTATATGGCGGTTAATTCAGTTAAGCATTTACGATTTTTTGCGCCATAGTATTGGCTGTGCGTTCAAAGGTCAGCGATACCCGGGTAAACATCCCTTCGATCATCTCCAGCTGTTCCGGTGATAACTGATCCTCATGGATCGCTTCTAGCAGCGCGGTACTCGATGTTTTAAAAGCGGGATATTGCTGGCCTTTGCTGCTGGCGAGGAAAGCTTGCGCCAGCGCTTGCTGCCAATTATCCAACAGCGGCTCCAGCCGTTGGTCGCTGACACTTTGCAGTAGTCTTCTAAGTCTCACCGATATGTGGCCAAGATTTAAGCCAGTAAGTCCTAAATCGGTCATTTCCCTGGCATTATCCGCTGCTGCTTTGTCATAGTTGGCAAGCCGCAACAAGCGATCTCCCATACGGGCGTTAAACCAATCTTCCTGCTCTACATGTTCAGAAATCTCGAGTAAATCGTCTGCCGTTGCCTGAATTAAACGGCGTTGCATCAGCGGAATGCCGGGCCCGGTGATCAACTTAAACAGCCAGTACAAGATAGTCACACCGACCGCAATAGCGAAGGCGTTGCTTAAGGTATAACCGATGGAAAAGGCATAACTCATATCGTTTGCAGGGCGTACCAGGATCACAAACGGAATACATAAGCCCAAACCATAGGGTAATGTTGGGCGATTGGCTAATGCCATCAATCCAATAAAAAACGGTCCGGCCATCACCAGGATCAGAATCTCGAAATCGCCTGAGCTTTGAGCTAATAAATTCAGTGCGAAAAAGATGGCTAATGGCGTAGAGATCGCCACGCCCACTAACAGTCGGCGTAACACGACCATCAGTAACGTCAATGGCAGTCGCGCCATCATCATCGAAAATATGACCGGAAGGATCATCAGCATTAACGCAGAACTGGCGGCTGTACCGATCCAAATGCCCGCTCCGATCAGGAATAGTACTGCTGTACGAAATCCGGTTGTTAAGCCAACCAATGGATCTCGATGCGGACGTAAGGCCAGTGCATTTGACATCTGTGTCGTGCTGTTCTCTAGCGCATCATAGGCTTTCAGCACCATCACTAAATCTGAAATGAGCTCACTAGCGACTTTCAGTAATCGGTTTTGTAATGGCTGACCGCACGGTAGTTGGTTACGCAGGTGAATCAATTTACGGCGTTGTTGCTGTGCAAGCTGATACGCTTCGTCATAATCGCGGGAGGCTGACATTTGGGCAAAACTGTGCCGCAGTTCTTGCAGCATAGTGTGTAAAGCTGGGGATAGTTGCTCCGGATGATTACGTTGCAAACGCCCGAAAATTTGCACAACTGCCAACAGCGACAACACCTTATTGCACATCATATTGGCCGCACGGCCGCGTCCCGGGCCTTCTGGACCTTCGTATACCACAGCGCTTGAGTCATCATTAAAGGCGGCGAGTTGCTCAAGAATATTGTCAATAAACTGGTGACGTTGCTCATGCGAACCTTCAGGCGCCAACTCTTGTGCCAGATAATCCAGGGTTTGGTTAATGACTATTCTTGCTTGTTGTCGTAGTCCACTGGCGACGGTTTGTGGCCACAGCAGCAAGCTGACTAACATCGCGCAGATTGCCCCCAGGATAATCTCGCTGACGCGCGATTGAGCCACTTGGAAAATAGCATCAGATGTTGCGGTAGCCGGCGATACCATTACCAGTAGTACCACCAAACATGGTGTGATACCGGCCATGGCAAAGGCATAGATAAAGTTGATTGATCTGACCATCGCCGAGAAGCCGGCGTTAATCCCCAGCCACAGTGCCAGTGACAATATTGCCAGTTCAGGATAACCCGCAAAGGCTTGCAGAATCGCAATGCCGACCGCTCCACCAATTAGGGTGCCGATAATCTGCATCAGCCCTTTTTCAATCACCAGCCCAGCTTCGGGACGGATCTGCAAAAACACCGCTGAGATAAGCGCCCAGTAGGGCCGATCCAGATTCAGGTACATCGCCGCATACAACGCTAATGTCATCGAGATAATGCCTTTGATGGCGAAGATCAGCGTGCGTTTGTCGGGAGTGAGAAATACCGACTGTACCGGCGAGAGGGTCATGAGGTTATTTATCCTGCAGGAAAATCGATACGGTCATACCGGCACTGAGACTTACATTATCAGGAAGGGTATCCAATTTAATATCTACGGGAATGCGCTGTGCCAGTCGTACCCAGTTAAAGGTTTGCTGGATTTCCGGCAGTAGCTGGCCGTTGCTGCTGACATTGGTATCCGCAATCGCTTTGCCGATGCTGGTGACGGTGCCGGTTAAGGGATGACCACCACTCATCAAGCTGATTTTGGCTTTTTGACCCACATGTATTAGCGGCAGCTTAGTCTCTTCGAAGTATCCGGTAACATAGAAAGAGTTACTCTGTACCAGAGAGAGTACCGCAGTTCCCTGCTTTACGTAGTTTCCCTGTCTCAAGGTGAGATTGATGATTGTGCCATCTTCTGGGGCTTTAACGGCCGTACGCTGCAGATTGATCCGCGCAGTATTGAGTTCAGCCTGCACTAAATCGTAATCGGCTTTTGCCTGTTCAGTGTTGATCCGCGCGGTTTCCAGATCCTCTTCACTGATAAGTTCGCGTCCAGTGAGCTGCTTGCGGCGCTCATATTTATGTGTTGCCAGATCCCAGGCGTATTTTTTACTTTCAAGTTGTGCCTGCAGCTCTGCCAAGGCTGCCTGGTAGCGGGTATCGTCCACCGCAAACAACATATCGCCCTGATGGACGTTTTGATTATCCTGAACATCAAGCTGTTTTACCCAGCCTGAAACGTCTGGCGCAATCGTGACGATATTGGCGCGGACACGCCCATCACGGGTCCATGGTGAATACAGGTAATGATCCCACACCCAGCGACCGGCGATGATCGCCGCAACCACAACGGCCAACGTGATAGTGATGCGCAGTAATTTTCCCATAACAGCTTTCATCTCCCGAACAGATATACAACCAGGGCCAAATAACAGATATATAAAGCCACTTCAAACCAGGCGACTTTCCAGATTTTCTGATACAGCCCGGATACATGCAGTATCTGGCGGGTGACAAATGACATCACAAAAGCCAGCGGTGTAAAGACCACCAAAGGACTGAAAAGCAGTCCTCCGAGCGCTAATTCTTCAAGCATGACGATAGCTCAAACCAGTAAAAAGTTGGTAATGAAGGTAAGCATAAGAGATAACAGGAAATAGTCCCAATATGGGAGCTATCCTTCCGCGATATGCGGTGAGGCGAGGTTAACATAAATATAGCGTCAGCTCACGAATGTGATTCAGAAAGACAACCGCAAAAAATGGCAAATTTTACATACACTGCTCTCAAAAAAGCGTAGATTTCCTTTATATAATCGAAGGTTATTATTTTGCTCTTGCATGTTGTTGAGGTGAGAGCTTGAACTGTTGATCAATCTATTATCATTTAAGGGAGCTGTAACCGTGAATCGTCATGTTGCCATTATTGGCTGTGGTCATGTAGGAGCCGATGTGGCTTTTAGTCTGGTCACCCAGAATCTAGTGGACCATCTAAGTCTGTTCGATATCAAGGATGCTAAAGCCGCAAGTGAGCAGTTAGAACTACAGGATATGGCCGCGCATATTGGCTCCAGAGTCCACATTGATCATAACGATGAACAGCAACTGAGCTGTGCCGATATTGTGATCATGGCTGTTGGCCCAAGCAAAACTGAAACCTCAAATCGTCTGCGTGAGTTGGCTGAAACCTCTGCATCGGTAGCTACCTGGGCGCCAAAATTACAAGCTGCGGGGTTTGACGGGGTACTGATCAACATCACTAATCCTTGTGATGTGATTACCATGAGTCTGGCACGTCGGTTAGCACTGCCTGAAGGGCGAGTCTTCGGTACTGGCACCTCGCTGGATAGTGCCCGTATGAAGCGGGTAGTGGGTAAGCTGCTGGATGTCGACCCAGCTAGTGTGGATGGTTATGTACTGGGCGAACATGGTGAATCGCAATTTGTTGCCTGGAGTAGCGTACGTGTTGGCGGACTATCGTTCAGCCAATGGCCGCAGGCTGAGACCGCAGATTGTGCGCAAATGGAAGCCGACATTCGCCGCGGTGGCTGGGATGTATTGTCGGGTAAAGGCTGGACCAGCTTTGGTATTGCTACTGCAGCGGCAAAATTAGTGGATGCGGTGTTCAGCGATGCGCACCGAGTATATGCGGTTTCAGCCATCGATCAGCGTTTTGGGGTTCATATCGGTCAACCAGCACTCATTGGCCGCTGCGGTGTGATCCGGACTATTCCTATTCCGCTTCCCGCGGCGGAAGCTGAAAAATATGCCGCATCTGCAACAGTGATTGCGACTGCATTCCAGAAAATCTGCTGATTTAGCAGGGTCATTACTGCCATTCCGGACACGGAATGGCTACACTTCAGAACAGAGTTTTGGATTAAATTACTGCACCATTAATGGTTCGGATGTGGTACACTGCGCGGCTGAATTCAACGATAAACCGAGAGTAATCCGATTATGTCTGAAAAGTTCACTACAGTTGAACAACAAGCAAGCTACGGTGTGGGCCGCCAGTTAGGGGAACAATTGGCTGCTAACTCTTTTGACGGTCTGGATATTCCAGCCGTACAAGCGGGTTTGGCTGATGCATTTGCTGGCGTGGAAAGCGCTGTTAGCATGCAGGAACTGCAGAATGCCTTTACCGAAATCAGCACTCGCATCAAACGCGCTCATGAAGAGGCTGCCGAAGCCGCTTCAGCTGAAGGACAGGCTTTCCTTGCTGAAAACGCCAAACGTGAAGGCGTAGTAGTGACAGATTCAGGTCTGCAATATGAAGTGATCACTGAAGGTACTGGTGCCAAACCTACCTATGATTCTACCGTTCGTACTCACTACCACGGTACTTTCACTGACGGTAAGGTGTTTGACAGTTCAGTGACTCGTGGTCAGCCTGCAGAGTTTCCAGTGTCTGGTGTGATTGCTGGCTGGACTGAGGCATTACAGCTGATGCCTGTCGGTTCCAAATATAAATTGTATGTGCCTCATCATCTGGCATATGGGGAGCGTGGCGCGGGAGCTGCGATTCCGCCGTACTCGACCTTGGTGTTCGAAGTCGAGTTACTCGATATTTTGTAATTGTTAATCGCTTGGGTCCGCCCAGGCGATTTTTTTGTGTGCAGTTAGGAGGGAATATGAGTACAAGCGTCAGAGTTGCCATTGCCGGGAGTGGTGGACGCATGGGCCGTACCCTTATCGAGGCCGCCTCTCAGCAACCGATGATCACGCTGGGTGCCGCAATTGAGCGTGCTGGGTCCAGTCTGGTTGGTGTTGATGCTGGTGAATTAGCCGCTGTGGGAAAACTGGATGTGCTTGTCACGGACAATCTGGATAGCGTTGCCGACAGTTTTGACGTGCTGATAGACTTTACCAGTCCAGAAGGCACCTTGGCTAATATCGACTGGTGTGTGCGCCATGAAAAGCCGATAGTTATCGGCACAACTGGCTTTAATTCTGCGCAGAAAGCGCAGTTGGAAGCATTCGCTGAACAATTGCCGGTGGTGTTTGCACCTAATATGTCCGTTGGCGTGAACCTGATGTGGAAGTTGCTGGAAATCACTGCCAAGGTGATGGGTGATTACACCGACATCGAGATCATTGAAGGTCATCATCGGTTTAAGAAAGATGCGCCATCCGGTACCGCGTTGAAAATGGGCGAAGTGATAGCGGAGACCCTCGGTCGGGATCTGGAAAAAGTGGCCGTCTATGGTCGTGAAGGGATCACTGGCGAACGGGATCGGCAAACTATTGGCTTTGCCACTATTCGTGCAGGGGATTTAGTGGGTGAACACACTGCCATGTTTGCCGATATTGGTGAAAGGTTGGAGATCACTCATAAGGCGTCGAGTCGTATGACATTTGCCAATGGTGCCATGCGAGCCGCACTGTGGTTACCTGAACAAAGCGCTGGTTTGTATGATATGCAGCAAGTGTTAGGACTGAAACCGTTATAGTTTTGAAAAAACCGCCGTTGGCGGTTTTTTTTCGGTGATTACCGTTGAAACTATAGACGAAGGTCGATATGACCTATAAAATATTTGGAATTTGCCAAAATTTCGTAAAGCAACGGAAGTTACCGGTTTAAATTACTAAAAATATATAATTTTTAATGGCTTGGCTCATTACGGAGGTCGCGTTGACTAAGTCTGCCTTACTCGTACTCGAAGATGGAACCGTCTTTACTGGCACAGCGATTGGTGCCGATGGAATAGCAGTCGGAGAAGTGGTTTTTAACACTTCAATGACGGGATATCAAGAGATTCTTACCGATCCCTCCTATTCCCGTCAGATAGTAACCTTAACCTACCCGCACATCGGTAACACCGGTACTAATACCGAAGATACTGAATCTAGTGCGATTCATGCCTGTGGCTTGATCATTCGTGATTTACCACTCCTGGCAAGTAATTTCCGTTCACAGCAGTCACTCAGTGATTACCTAACCACTAACAATGTAGTAGGTATTGCGGATATCGATACCCGTAAACTGACTCGTATCCTGCGTGAAAAAGGCGCTCAGTCTGGCTGTATCATGGCGGGCGATGTTGATGCTGATAAGGCATTGGCAGCCGCTAAAGCTTTCCCTGGCTTGAAGGGAATGGATCTCGCTAAAGAAGTAACGACTGACCGTGCTTATCAGTGGCGTCAGGGAACCTGGTCACTGGAAGGTGGTTTACCGCAAGACAAAGCTGCGGATGAATTCAAATTTAAAGTTGTCGCCTATGACTTCGGCGTTAAGCGCAACATTCTGCGAATGCTGGTGGACCGCGGTTGTGATGTCACTGTGGTGCCAGCCAAAACGCCTGCGAGCGAAGTGTTGGCGATGAATCCTGACGGTATTTTCTTGTCCAACGGTCCTGGTGACCCAGAACCATGTGACTATGCCATCAGCGCAATTAAGAGCTTCCTGCAGACCGATATCCCAGTCTTTGGTATCTGTCTTGGCCACCAGTTATTGGCTCTGGCCAGTGGTGCCAAAACCATGAAGATGAAGTTTGGTCACCACGGTGCCAACCATCCAGTGAAAGATATCGAGAAAGGTACTGTGATGATCACCAGTCAGAACCACGGTTTTGCTGCTGACGAAGCCAGTCTGCCTGCGAATGTCAAAGTGACGCATAAATCACTGTTCGATGGTTCACTGCAAGGTATCCATCTGACGGACAAACCTGCATTCAGCTTCCAGGGGCATCCAGAAGCCAGCCCTGGTCCGCACGATTGCGCACCGCTGTTCGATCATTTTATCGAACTGATTGAGCAATACCGTCAAGCTAAGCAGTAATTCCGGGAGAAGATTCAAGCAATGCCAAAACGTACTGATATAAAAAGTATTCTTATCCTAGGTGCCGGTCCCATCGTTATCGGTCAGGCCTGTGAGTTTGACTATTCCGGTGCCCAGGCTTGTAAAGCCCTGCGTGAAGAAGGTTTCCGTGTCATTCTGGTGAACTCTAACCCAGCCACCATCATGACTGACCCGGAAATGGCTGATGCCACTTACATTGAACCGATTCATTGGGAAGTGGTGCGCAACATCATCGCTAAAGAACGCCCTGATGCCATTCTGCCTACCATGGGCGGCCAAACTGCACTGAACTGTGCTCTGGAACTGGAAGCCAAAGGCGTTCTGAAAGAATTCAATGTGGAAATGATTGGCGCGACAGCCGATGCCATTGATAAAGCAGAAGACCGCGCTCGCTTCGATCAATCCATGCGTAAAATCGGCCTGGAATGTCCACGTGCAGGTATCGCACATAGCATGGAAGACGCCTATAAGGTGCTGGATCAAGTGGGCTTCCCCTGCATTATCCGTCCATCATTCACCATGGGTGGTTCCGGTGGTGGTATCGCCTATAACGTTGAAGAATTTGAAGAGATCTGTACCCGTGGTCTGGATCTGTCTCCAACCAATGAACTGCTGATTGATGAAAGCCTTATCGGTTGGAAAGAGTACGAAATGGAAGTGGTGCGTGATCGCAACGATAACTGCATCATCGTCTGTTCTATTGAAAACTTTGATGCCATGGGCGTGCACACTGGTGACTCCATCACGGTGGCGCCGGCACAAACGCTGACCGATAAAGAATATCAGCTGATGCGTAATGCCTCGATGGCAGTGCTGCGTGAAATCGGCGTGGAAACTGGCGGTTCCAACGTGCAGTTTGGTATCAATCCCAAAGATGGTCGCATGGTCATCATTGAGATGAATCCGCGTGTGTCACGTTCATCCGCTCTGGCCTCTAAAGCGACTGGTTTCCCGATTGCCAAGGTTGCAGCAAAGCTAGCGGTAGGTTTCACTCTGGATGAGTTGATGAACGACATCACTGGTGGTCGCACACCAGCGTCGTTTGAACCATCTATCGATTACGTTGTGACTAAAGTACCGCGCTTCAACTTTGAAAAGTTCGCCGGTGCCAATGACCGACTGACTACCCAGATGAAATCTGTCGGTGAAGTAATGGCGATTGGCCGCACTTTCCAGGAGTCTGTGCAAAAAGCGCTGCGCGGTCTGGAAACGGGCAAAAACGGTTTTGATCCGATTGTGGACTGGCAAGATCCCGATGCCATGCAGCGTATGCGTCATGAGCTGAAAGAGCCTGGCGCAGAGCGTATCTGGTATGTGGCTGATGCTTTCCGTGCTGGCATGAGCATGGATGAAATCTACAAGCTGACCAACATTGATCCTTGGTTCCTGGTGCAGATTGAAGAGCTGATACAACTGGAAGCTAAAGTGGCTGCAACCGGTCTGGCCGGTATGGATGCCGATTTCCTCTACAAGCTGAAACGCAAAGGGTTCTCTGATGCCCGTCTGGCTGATGTGCTGGGGATCAGTGAATCAGAAATGCGCAAGCTGCGTTACCGTCTGGAAATCTTCCCGGTTTACAAACGTGTCGATACTTGTGCGGCAGAATTTGCCACTGACACGGCTTACATGTACTCCACTTATGAGGAAGAGTGCGAAGCCAATCCGTCCAATCGTGACAAGATCATGGTATTGGGTGGTGGTCCGAACCGTATCGGTCAGGGTATCGAATTTGACTATTGCTGTGTGCACGCCTCGCTGGCACTGAAAGCTGATGGCTATGAAACCATTATGGTCAACTGTAACCCGGAAACCGTTTCGACTGACTACGACACTTCTGATCGTCTGTATTTTGAGCCGGTAACCCTGGAAGACGTACTGGAAATCGCGCGTATCGAGAAGCCCAAAGGGGTAATTGTACAGTTTGGCGGCCAGACTCCGCTGAAGCTGGCTCGTGCTCTGGAAGCAGCTGGTGTACCGATTATCGGCACCAGCCCAGATGCGATTGACCGTGCCGAAGACCGTGAACGTTTCCAGCAGGCTATCCGTCGCCTGGAGATGAAACAGCCTGAAAACGATACCGTGACCACCGTGGAAGGCGCTGTACTTGCGGCCGAGAAAATCGGTTATCCGCTGGTGGTACGTCCATCTTACGTGCTGGGTGGCCGTGCGATGGAAATCGTCTATGAAGAACAGGATCTGCGCCGTTACTTCAAAGAAGCGGTTAAAGTGTCCAACGCTTCACCAGTGCTGCTGGATCACTTCCTAGATGACGCTATCGAAGTCGATATCGACGCTGTTTGTGATGGCAAGACTGTGGTTGTCGGTGCCATCATGGAGCATATCGAACAGGCCGGAGTGCATTCAGGTGACTCAGGTTGTTCATTGCCGCCTTACACACTCAGCCACGCGATTCAGGACGAGATGCGTGAACAGGTGCGGAAACTGGCCTTTGAATTAGGTGTGGTTGGTTTGATGAACGTGCAGTTCGCCGTGCAGAAAAACACCATCTTCATGATTGAAGTTAACCCGCGTGCTGCTCGTACCGTGCCGTTTGTATCCAAGGCTACCGGTGTGCCATTAGCGAAGATCGCGGCTCGCGTGATGGCTGGTCAATCACTGGAAGAGCAGGGCTTCACGAAAGAAGTGATCCCTCCCTACTACTCAGTGAAAGAAGTAGTTCTGCCATTTAATAAATTCCCTGGTGTTGACCCATTGCTTGGCCCAGAAATGCGCTCTACCGGTGAAGTGATGGGCGTGGGTGATACCTTTGCAGAGGCCTATGCCAAAGCCCAATTAGGTACCACTTCCAAGGATATCCCGAAATCCGGTCGCGCCTTGTTGTCAGTACGTAATAGCGATAAGAAGCGGGTTGCCGATTTGGCTGCCAAGCTGATTGACCTAGGGTATGAGATTGATGCGACCCACGGTACTGCGGTGGTGCTGGGCGAAGCGGGTATCAACCCTCGGTTGGTGAACAAGGTGCATGAAGGTCGTCCTCACATCCTCGATCGGATGAAGAACGGCGAGTACACCTACATTGTGAACACCACTGAAGGTCGTCAGGCCATTGAAGACTCCAAGCAACTGCGTCGTGGAGCGTTGCGTTACAAAGTGAATTACACCACCACCATGAACGCTGCCTTTGCAACTTGTATGGCAAACACTGCGGACGATCGCAATAAGGTATCTTCTGTGCAAGAACTGCATGCACGCGTCACTAAGTAAGTCGTTACGCTAACATGATGAATAAGGTCGCCTTTGGGCGGCCTTATTTTTTGTCAATGGTTTGAAAAATTGCTGATTTTTTGATGATGCAGTTTTCAGACGTAGGAGTAAAAGGATTTAACACGTGGTGGCGCCACTGAAATAATGGCGGGCAAAAATTAACATAAGACAATTCAGCAAGTAATAGGAACGGCTTGCAGCTAAAAAACCAAAGTTTATCCACGCTGCATCTCATAAAATTTGTCTACATCACTGGCAAGGCTGCCATAGCTTAGGTAAGCTTGTGCCATGGTGAAGTGATACCTACCCGGTAATCGCCGCGGTTATCAGACAAAAACATCTTTGGCGCCGACTGTATCTGACGTCTGTGCGCTGATTCACCCCCATTGAGACTGTGCAGGCCCATTTAAGGCCAGCATAGGTCGCTTTTGTTTTACAGGAGACGACAGAGACATGAATAAGGTTCCTATGACGCTGACTGGCGCGGAACAGTTACGTAAAGAGCTGGAAATGCTGAAATTTGAAAGACGTCCAGCGCTGAGTGAAGCCATTGCCACCGCCCGTGAACTGGGCGATTTGAAAGAAAATGCGGAATATCATGCTGCTCGTGAAGAGCAAGGGATTTGTGAAGCCCGTATCCGTGATATCGAAGGTAAGCTTTCCAATGCGCAGATCATTGATGTGACCAAAATGCCTAATAATGGCCGGGTTATTTTTGGCGCAACGGTAACAATTCTGAATCTGGATACTGATGCTGAAATGACTTATCGCATCGTTGGTGATGATGAAGCGAACATCAAAGAGAATCTGATTTCAGTAAACTCCCCGATTGCCAGAGGTTTGATTGGCAAAAATTTGGGTGATGAAGTCGGTATCCAAACCCCTGGTGGTCGTACTGATGTTGAAATTGTGTCCGTAGATTATATCTAAGCTTTATGTGACTGAAAAAGCCGCCTTAATGGCGGCTTTTTCATATGTCAGGTCTAGTAAATAACTTTTTTACAAGATTTTCCAGTTGGCGTGCAGACGATGAATTAAGACTGACTTAATTGAGTATTGTCAAAATAGCCCGAGACTAAGGTAAACAAAAAGACCACCCATTAAGGTGGCCTTTTTGTTGAAGGGTGTTATTTGGCTTTAGGCAAAGCGATTTTTTTCTCTTCAGACTGGCGATATAACACCAGTACATGCCCGATAACCTGCACTTTTTCAGACTGAGTTTCGCGAGTGATGGCATCAACGATGGCATGTTTCAGTTCGCGATCTTCTGCTGCTACCTTAACTTTGATCAGTTCATGGTAGGCAAGTGCGTTATCAATTTCAGCCAGTACCCCTTCAGTCAAGCCATTGGCACCAAGCAGTACCACTGGCTTCAGACTGTGGGCCAGCCCTTTCAGATACTGTTTCTGTTTGGTTGTCAGGTTCATTTTTACCAACTTTTGCTGAGTTACTGTTGAAAAGCCGATATTCTACCCTTATATCACTTTCGTGTAACTCTGATTTGTTGCGGATGTTTGATGGTAGGGAAAAAACGTAGCGCCAGCTCAACGCGCTGGATGCAAGAACACTTTGATGATCATTATGTGAAGTTGGCTCAGAAGCGCGGTTTGCGTTCGCGGGCAGCTTTTAAGCTTGAAGAGTTGCAACAGAAGGATCAGCTGATTAAGCCCGGCATGACCGTCGTCGATTTGGGGGCTGCTCCTGGTGGCTGGTCTCAGGTCGCGGTTAAGTTAGTGGGTGAACAGGGAAAATTAGTCGCTTGTGATATTTTACCGATGGACCCAATCGTGGGCGTCGATTTCCTTCAGGGCGATTTTCGTGAAGAATCGGTACTCGCGACCTTGTTAGAAATGGTGGGTGACGACAAGGTTGATGTTGTTTTGTCGGATATGGCACCGAATATGAGCGGTTCTGATGCGATGGATCAGCCAAGAGCCATGTATCTGGTGGAGTTGGCATTCGATATGTGTCATCAGGTATTGGCACCCGGTGGCAGTTTTGCTGTCAAAGTATTTCAGGGGGAGGGTTTTGACGAGTTTATGAAAGCCGTTAAGCAAGCTTTTACGACAGTCAGAACCCGTAAGCCAGAGTCTTCCAGAGCACGTTCTCGCGAAGTGTATCTGGTGGCTACCGGCTACAAGTTGTAGTAACCTGAAAGAGTAAGTCTCAAGACTGAGAGGTTTAATAATTGAGTGACATGGCTAAAAATCTGATCCTTTGGGTGGTCATTGCCGTTGTGCTGATGTCCGTATTCCAAGGATTCTCGCCGTCTTCTTCCTCGTCGCAGAAGATGGAATATTCCACGTTTCTGGATGATGTTCGTTCTGGGCAGGTTGCTTCTGTTGAATTTAAAAGCGATCAGCGCACCATCGAGGGCGTAACCAAAGGCGGTGAGAAATTTGTCACCGTTATGCCCATTTACGATCAGGATTTGATTAATGATCTGGACCGTAAAGGCGTGAATATGAAAGGCCAGGAAGCTGAGGAATCGGGTTTCCTGACACAAATCTTCATCTCTTGGTTCCCAATGTTGCTGCTAATCGGCGTGTGGATTTTCTTCATGCGTCAGATGCAGGGCGGTGGCGGCAAAGGCGCAATGTCCTTTGGTAAGAGCAAAGCCAAGTTAATGAGTGAAGATCAGATCAAAACCACCTTCGCCGATGTGGCCGGTTGTGATGAAGCTAAAGAAGAAGTGAAGGAAATGGTGGATTACCTGCGTGATCCAACCAAATTCCAGAAACTGGGTGGCCGTATTCCTACTGGGGTATTGATGGTCGGCCCGCCAGGAACAGGTAAAACTTTGCTGGCAAAGGCAATTGCCGGTGAAGCGAAAGTGCCTTTCTTTACGATTTCCGGTTCAGATTTTGTTGAAATGTTTGTCGGTGTCGGTGCTTCTCGTGTCCGCGACATGTTTGAACAAGCTAAAAAGTCCGCGCCTTGTATTATCTTCATTGACGAAATTGATGCGGTGGGTCGTCAACGTGGTGCCGGTTTGGGTGGCGGTCATGACGAGCGTGAACAAACCCTTAACCAGCTCTTGGTGGAAATGGACGGCTTTGAAGGTAACGAAGGCGTTATCGTGATTGCCGCAACTAACCGCCCGGATGTGCTGGATGCGGCACTATTGCGTCCCGGACGTTTTGACCGTCAGGTCGTGGTGGGTTTACCCGACGTGCGCGGACGTGAGCAGATCCTTAAGGTCCACATGCGCAAAATCCCGGTGGCAGATGATGTGCAGGCCAGCGTGATTGCCCGTGGTACCCCAGGTTTCTCTGGTGCCGATTTGGCTAACTTGGTGAATGAAGCCGCTTTGTTCGCTGCCCGTGGTAACCGCCGTGTAGTGACCATGGAAGAGTTTGAACGCGCCAAAGATAAGATCATGATGGGTGCTGAACGTCGTTCTATGGTGATGTCAGAGCAGGAGAAAGAATCCACCGCCTATCATGAAGCTGGCCACGCCATTGTCGGCTGCTTGGTACCGGAACATGACCCCGTGCATAAAGTCACTATCATTCCTCGTGGTCGTGCTTTGGGGGTAACATTCTTCCTGCCGGAAGCTGATTCAATCAGTGAAAACCGACGTAAGCTGGAAAGCCGAATCTCTGTGGCTTATGGCGGTCGTTTGGCGGAAGAGATTATTTATGGCCCTGAAAAAGTATCGACAGGTGCTTCTCAGGACATCAAACAGGCAACAGCGATTGCCCGCAACATGGTGACCCAATGGGGCTTCTCCGATAAGCTAGGTCCCCTGTTGTACGCAGAAGAAGAAGGTGAAGTTTTCCTCGGCCGCTCAATGGCTAAGGCAAAGCACATGTCTGACGAGACTGCGGCGATCATCGATGCTGAAGTGAAAGCGTTAATTGAGCGTAATTATCAGCGAGCACGTCAGTTGTTGAACGATAACCTCGATATTCTGCATGCGATGAAGGATGCGTTGATCAAGTACGAAACGATTGATGCCAACCAGATTGCAGATTTGATGGCTCGTCGTGAGGTGCGTGCACCTGCTGATTGGAACATGGACGATAAGGGCTCTTCAGATGGTAGCAATGGTCAAAAGCCACACGTGGAAGAACCTAAAGATGATGCTTCTCAGGCAGATTTGAGTAAACCTGGTGAAACGCATTAAGCAACAAGATTGCGTGCTTTAGAAAACCCCGGAAGGGGTTTTCTGTTTTCTGAATGTGAAATGCCAGCGTATTAAATGAATACGCACATAGGAGGCAGGGTGTTTGAATTGGTGTCGGGCACAAAACGCCTGAATTTAGATGAGCCCAAAGTGATGGGCATACTCAATGTTACTCCGGATTCTTTTTCTGATGGTGGGCAATTTCGCGCATTCGAAGCCGCGTGTCGTCATGCGGATGCAATGATAGCGTCGGGGACGCACTTCATTGATATTGGCGGCGAGTCTACTCGACCAGGCGCTGCGGAAGTGAGTGTTGCTGAGGAGCTCGCCCGAGTGGTTCCGTTGGTGGAGTATATCGTCGCTAACTCCGATGTTTGGGTTTCTGTGGACACCAGTAAACCTGAGGTGATGGAGGCATCTGTCGCTGCAGGCGCACATTTAATCAACGATATCCGCAGTCTTACCGAACCGGGGGCGATGGAAGTCGCTGCTAAGTTACAAGTGCCAGTATGCATTATGCATATGCAAGGGCAACCCCGTACGATGCAGTCTGCCCCGCATTATGAAAACCTGCTAAAAGACGTTGATGATTTCTTCATTGAACGTATCACTAGTTGTGAAGCTGCTGGCTTACCTAAAGAGCTACTATTATTGGACCCCGGATTTGGTTTTGGCAAAACGGTAGAACATAATTATCAGCTATTGGCTCACCTGCAGGATTTCGCCAAATTTGATTTACCACTGCTGATCGGTTTGTCGCGCAAGAGTATGATAGGCAATCTTTTGGGGCGTCCGGTTGCTGAACGGTTAGCGGGTAGCCTGAGTGGGGCACTACTGGCGGCGATTAATGGCGCCCATATTATTCGAGTACATGATGTACCGGAAACGCTGGATGTGTTGAAGGTACTCGCGGCAACGCGAAAGGCATACTAAATATCATAAATATTACAGATAGCTCTGTCCTTGGCAGAGTTATGGAGCCAACAAACGTGAGTTCTACAAGAAAATTTTTTGGCACCGATGGTGTCCGCGGCAAAGTTGGTTCCGGCAAAATGACGCCGGAATTGGCATTAAAACTGGGGTGGGCCGCAGGACGGGTTCTGTCTCGTACGGGTACTAAAAAAGTGTTGATTGGCAAAGACACTCGTATCTCTGGTTATATGTTTGAATCGGCGTTGGAGGCAGGGTTATCCGCCGCTGGATTGAACGTAATGCTGATGGGGCCGATGCCCACACCAGCAGTTGCTTATCTGACACGTACTTTTCGTGCAGAGGCAGGCGTGGTGATCAGCGCTTCACACAATCCCTATTATGATAATGGCATCAAATTCTTTTCTTCTAAGGGCACCAAGCTGGATGACGAGCTTGAACTGGAAATTGAAGCGGAGCTGGAAAAACCATTAGATTGTGTCGAATCGCTTCAGTTAGGAAAAGTTTCTCGTATTACTGATGCCGCTGGACGCTATATTGAGTACTGTAAAGGGAACTTTCCGGCTGATCAGACACTGGAAGGTCTTAAATTAGTCATCGATTGTGCCCACGGGGCAACCTACCATATTGCGCCAAATGTATTTCGCGAACTGGGTGCTGAAGTGGTCGTCATTGGTGACAAGCCAAACGGTACCAACATTAATGACCAGGTCGGTGCCACCTCGATGGCAAAAATCTGTGAAACCGTGCTGGCAGAAAATGCAGATTTAGGCATTGCCCTAGATGGTGATGGCGATCGTATCATGATGGTCAATCGTCATGGCGAAGTCATTGATGGCGATAAAATTCTTTATATCCTCGCCAAAGATGCGCTGAATCGCGGCGTGCTTAAGGGCGGAGTTGTCGGCACTCAGATGTCCAATCTCGGTCTGGAGTTAGCCTTAAAAGCGCTGAACATCCCATTCCTACGTTCTAAGGTCGGTGACCGTTATGTGATGGAGCTGCTGTTAGACAAAGGTTGGCGCATCGGCGGCGAAAATTCCGGTCATATCGTCAACCTTGATCATGGCACCACAGGTGATGGCATTGTCGCCGGTATTCAAGTGCTCGCAGCAATGCGCCGCAGCGATATGACACTTGAGGAGCTGATAGCGCCAATTACGCTGCTACCACAAGTGTTAGTCAATGTGCGTTATGAAGGCGCGGTAGATCCGTTGCAAGCAGACGAAGTTAAATTTGCGGTGGCAGAAGTTGAACGTTCACTGGGTGAACGTGGCCGTGTGCTATTGCGAAAGTCAGGTACCGAACCGCTGATCCGGGTGATGGTTGAAGGCGATGATGAAGCCTTAGTGCGTCATTATGCTGAACAAATAGCGGCGTCAGTCACTAGCGCAGTCAGTTAACTGATAAGAGAATAATATAATTAAATTAATGGGTTAGTTTTTTAAAAATAGGCATTTACTGCCTTTGAGCATAAAATTTAGTCGAACACACGGCAAATCGCAAAAATTACCCAGACTGGTATTGTAACTTCATAAGTGGTTCGCTATTATTCACGCCGCTTTCAAAGGAGATGGTGATGGCTCTCAGACGCCCAATGGTCGCCGGCAACTGGAAAATGAATGGCAACGCGCAGTTAGCGCAAGAGCTATTCAAAAAGTTCGCCGCTAAGCTACATAACGACGCTGTGGAAGTTGTACTGTGTCCACCGACGGTTTACCTGGAAAGCGTAAGGCAGCAAATGGAAGCCAATAAAGACGCGCTTAACGGCTCTATTGTGCGCATGGGTGCGCAAAATTTGAGTCAGCACGATTTTGGTGCCTATACCGGAGAAATCTCGGGTGCGATGTTAAGTGAAGTGGGTTGTCGTTATGTGATTATCGGGCATTCCGAGCGTCGCAGGATGTACGGCGAAACCAGTAACATCGTTGCAGATAAATTTGCTGCTGCTCAAAAGCATGGCCTGACACCAATACTCTGTGTGGGTGAATCAGGACCCGCCCGTGAAGCAAGACGAACCTTTGAAGTCATTGCTGAAGAGCTGGATGTGGTGATCGAAAAGAATGGCACCATGGCTTTTGATAACGCAATTATTGCCTATGAGCCACTGTGGGCCGTAGGTACCGGGAAGAGTGCAACGCCAGAACAGGCGCAAGAAGTTCATGCGTTTATTCGTAAGCGACTTTCCGAGGTTTCTCCATTCATTGGAGAAAACATCCGCATTCTCTATGGTGGCAGTGTTACACCAACAAATGCTGCGGATTTATTCGCACAGCCAGATGTGGATGGTGGACTAATAGGTGGTGCCAGTTTAAACTCTACCGAATTTTTGAGTTTATGTACCATAGCGATGAGCGCATAAGTTATGTATGAAGTTCTGATAGTTGTTTACTTGTTGGTAGCGTTGGGATTGGTCTTTTTAATCTTGATCCAGCAAGGTAAAGGCGCTGACATGGGCGCATCTTTTGGTGCCGGTGCTTCAGCAACGCTGTTTGGATCCTCTGGTTCAGGCAATTTCCTGACCCGATCTACAGCAGTATTGGCGATAATTTTCTTTATCCTGAGTCTGGTGATTGGCAACATGAGTGCTAACCACAGCAAACAGGAAGATTCTTGGAAGAATCTTGGTACTACTGAGCAAACTCAGCAAGCACCACAACCAGAAAATCAAGCGCCAAAATCAGAGAATAAAATTCCTGATTAATAGAATTCGCCGGGGTGGTGAAATTGGTAGACGCGCAGCCTTGAGGTGGCTGTGACCTAACGGTCGTGCGGGTTCAAGTCCCGCCCTCGGCACCATTCATATAGCCAGGAAAAGACATTAATATTCCTGAGTTATTGCAAGTTGAAGGTCGAATCAGTAAACTTGCTGCAATTGACGCGGGGTGGAGCAGCCTGGTAGCTCGTCGGGCTCATAACCCGAAGGTCGTCGGTTCAAATCCGGCCCCCGCAACCAGTTCCCGGTATTGAATTTTTCAAGAAATCAGTACTGAATTACAGGTAATAAAATAAGAAGAACCTCGTAGTAAACGGGGTTTTTTGTTATCTGGGATGTAGTATTTTGCTGCCTATAAAGGTGGTGTGATATCGGGGCTCTATGGCCCTTTTTTTGTTTTCAGGAGTGTAATTTGGCAACTTTAGAGTCAAAACTCGAAGAGATGTTAAAGCCGACCATCGAAGCGCTGGGATACCAGTTGTGGGGGATTGAATTTGTCAACGCTGGCAAACATTCAACACTGCGCTTATTCATCGACAGCGAGCAAGGCATTAATGTTGAAGACTGTGCTAATGCCAGTCGACAGGTAAGCTCGTTATTGGATGTTGAAGATCCCATTGCTTCAGAATATACACTGGAAGTATCTTCCCCTGGCTTAGATCGGCCACTGTTCACTGCTGAACAGTACCAGATGTATACCGGTGAAGAGGTAAAAGTTCAGCTGACTATGCCGGTAGCGGGTAGTCGCAATTTGAAAGGTACCGTATTACGGGTAGAGGGACAGATGATCGCCCTCGACGTGTCCGGTAGTGAATTGACGATTGCCTTGGATAACATCCGTAAGGGCAATTTAATTGCAAAGTTTTGATGGATTCAAGGTGAACGAGGCAAGACGATGAATAAAGATATTTTGCTGGTCGCTGAAGCGGTGTCCAATGAAAAAGCCGTACCCCGTGAGAAGATTTTCGAAGCCTTGGAAATTGCGCTGGCTACTGCTACTAAAAAGAAATATGAAGGCGATATTGATGTGCGTGTAGCCATCGATCGCAAAACAGGTGATTACGAGACTTTCCGTCGCTGGCTGGTTATCGACAACCAAGGTCAAGCGCTGGAAAACCCGTATCGCGAGATTACGCTGGAAGCTGCGCAATTCGAAAACCCGGAAATCCAAGCCGGTGATTATGTTGAAGATGAGATTGAATCAGTGCAGTTCGATCGCATCACTACCCAGACGGCTAAACAAGTGATCGTGCAGAAAGTACGTGAAGCTGAACGTGCCCAGGTGGTGGAACAGTTCCTCGATAAAGAGGGCGAACTAGTGACCGGCGTGGTGAAAAAATCCAACCGCGACAGCGTGATTGTCGATCTGGGTAGCAATGCCGATGGCGTATTGTATAAAGAAGATTTGATCCCACGTGAAACCTTCCGTCCAGGCGATCGTGTGCGTTCGTTGCTGTATGCCGTGCGTCCAGAGGCACGAGGTGCTCAGCTATTTTTGACGCGTTCTAAGCCGGAAATGTTGATCGAGCTTTTCCGCGTCGAAGTTCCTGAAATTGCAGACGAAATGATCGAAGTGATGGGCGCCGCACGTGACCCAGGTTCACGTGCCAAGATTGCGGTTAAATCTAACGACCGCCGTATCGATCCTATCGGCGCTTGCGTTGGGATGCGTGGCGCTCGTGTGCAGGCCGTGACCAATGAATTAGGTGGTGAGCGTATTGATATCGTGCTGTGGGACGATAATCCAGCACAATTTGTTATCAACGCTATGGCCCCCGCCGATGTGTCTTCCATCATTGTTGATGAAGATAAACATGCAATGGATATTGCTGTTGAAGCAGATAGCCTGGCACAAGCCATCGGTCGTAACGGTCAAAACGTGCGTCTGGCCACTCAGCTGACCGGCTGGGAGCTCAACGTTATGACTGTTGCAGAGATGCACGCTAAACATCAGGCTGAAAGTGCCAAGGTGACACACTTGTTCATGAATGCGTTACACGTGGACGAAGATTTTGCCCAAGTACTGGCTGATGAAGGATTTGCAACGCTGGAAGAGGTCGCCTATGTACCGACTTCCGAATTGTTATCCATTGAAGGGTTTGATGAAGATATTGTCAATGCGCTGAGAGAACGCGCCAAAGCGGCTTTGTCTACCCGGGCGCTGGCTTCTGAGGAAGCTCTGGATGGCGCACAACCGAGTGAAGAGTTACTGGAATTGTCCGGTATGGATCGTCATACCGCATTTATTCTTGCCAGCAAAGGCATTGTGACTCTTGAAGATTTAGCCGAACAAGGCGTAGATGATTTGATCGAAATTGAGCAAATGACAGAAGAGAAAGCAGGTGAGCTTATCATGGCGGCCCGCAACATCTGTTGGTTTGGCGATGAAGAGTAAGTCGATCAACAGGGGGAAGTAACTGATGGCAGAAACTACTGTAGAAAAGCTGGCCACGGAAGTCGGAAAAGATGTTGATCGACTGATCGAACAATTTTCCAAAGCCGGTATGAAAAAAAAGCGCAATGATCGCGTGACCGAATCGGAAAAACATCAATTGCTGGAATATTTGAAACAGCAACATGGCCTGGAAGGGGCTCCTGCGCGTATGACTCTGCAGCGTAAAACTGTGTCTACATTGAGTGTTTCCGGCACCGGTGGCCAGTCTAAAGATGTGAAAGTTGAAGTGCGTAAAAAACGCACTTTCGTGAAACGTGATCCAGCCGAATTAGCTCGTCAGGCTGAAGCGGAAGCCGAAGCTAAGGCAAAAGCTGAAGCCGAAGCGGCAGAGAAAGCGAAGGCCGAAGCCGAGGCGAAAGCTAAAGCTGCCCAAGCAGACGCTGAAGCCAAGGCAAAAGCGAAGGCAAAAGCTGAAGCCGCTGCAAAAGCAAAGGCGGAAGCCGCTGTTGTCGAAGCTGACAAAGACGACGTTGCTAAGGCTAAGAGAGAATTAACGCCGGAAGAGGCGGCTGCGGCAGAAGCTGCGCGCGTGGAAGCTGCTCGATTGAAAGCGGTTCAGGACGCAGCCGTGCGTCGTAAAGCGGATGAAGAAGCTGCGAAAGCGGCTGCAGAAGCGCGTCGTTTGGCTGAAGAGAATGAAAAGCGTTGGGCCGACGAAGAACGCCAGCGTGTGGAAGCCGAGACTCGTAACGATCATCATATCACCACCTCTAAAGTGGCCCGTGCCGCAGAAGATACCAGTGATATGGACGAAGAACGTTCTGGTCGTCGCAACCGTCATAAGCACTCTGGCAAGAAACGTTCAAAAGAAGAACGCCTAAGCCGGGACGGTGGCAAAGAACGTGTATTGCGTTCAAAAGCGCCACAGTCTATGAAGCATGGCTTTAATAAGCCAGTGGTTGCGGTTAACCGTGACGTACGTATTGGTGAAACCATTACGGTTGCCGATCTGGCTCAGCGCATGGCAGTGAAAGCCGCTGAAATCATCAAAATGATGATGAAGATGGGCTCTATGGTGACCATTAACCAGGTACTCGATCAGGAAACTGCCCAACTGGTTGCTGAAGAGATGGGCCATAAAGTTATCCTGGTGCGTGAAAACGAACTGGAACATGAAGTGCTGGCTGATCGCGATGGCGAAGATGTTAAAGTTGAGCCTCGTGCCCCGGTTGTGACCATCATGGGCCACGTTGACCATGGTAAAACTTCTTTGCTGGACTACATCCGCCGCACCAAAGTGGCAGCGGGCGAAGCCGGTGGTATTACCCAGCACATCGGTGCTTACCATGTGCAGACTGACAACGGCATGATCACTTTCCTGGATACTCCCGGACACGCCGCCTTTACCGCAATGCGTGCTCGTGGTGCTCAGGCTACTGATATTGTGATCCTGGTTGTTGCTGCAGATGACGGCGTGATGCCTCAGACCATTGAAGCTATTCAGCATGCTAAAGCCGGTGGTGTACCACTGATTGTGGCAGTCAACAAGATTGATAAGCCTGAAGCCGATGTGGAACGCGTGAAGAGCGAATTGTCGCAGTATGGCGTAATGTCCGAAGAATGGGGCGGCGAAAACATGTTTGTTTACGTGTCTGCCAAGACCGGACAAGGTGTTGAAGAGTTGCTGGAAACCATTCTGCTGGAAGCTGAAGTTCTGGAACTGACCGCTGTCAGAGACGGTATGGCCGCTGGTGTGGTTATCGAATCCAAACTGGATAAGGGCCGCGGTCCTGTCGCGACGGTATTGGTTCAGGAAGGTACGCTGCATCAAGGCGATATCGTACTCTGTGGTCTGGAATACGGTAAAGTTCGCGCCATGAAAGATGAAGACGGTAATAGTATCACTGAAGCTGGCCCATCTATCCCGGTAGAAATTCTCGGTCTGTCAGGTGTGCCATCTGCAGGTGACGAAGCAACTGTTGTTAAAGATGAGCGTAAGGCTCGCGAAGTGGCGCTGTATCGTCAGGGTAAATTCCGTGAAGTGAAACTGGCGCGTCAGCAGAAGGCGAAACTGGAAAACATGTTCGCCAACATGACTGAAGGCGAAGTTCAGGAACTGAATATCGTACTGAAGGCGGACGTTCAAGGTTCTCTGGAAGCGATTTCTGACTCTTTGACCAAACTGTCTACCGATGAAGTGAAAGTGAACATCATCGCTAGCGGTGTGGGTGCCCTGACCGAAACTGATGCGACTTTGGCTGCTGCGTCTAACGCGATTATGGTGGGCTTCAACGTCCGTGCCGATTCTCAGGCACGTAAGACCATCGAAAGCGAAAGTGTTGATCTGCGCTACTATAGCGTGATCTACGACCTGATCGACGAAGTGAAAGCCGCGATGAGTGGTATGCTGGCTCCTGAGTTCAAGCAGCAGATCATCGGTATGGCGGAAGTTCGCGATGTGTTCAAGTCTCCTAAACTCGGCGCTATCGCGGGTTGTATGGTGACAGAAGGTCTGGTGAAGCGCAGTGCGCCTATCCGTGTGCTGCGTGACAACGTAGTGATTTACGAAGGTGAACTGGAGTCATTGCGTCGCTTTAAAGACGACGTCGCTGAAGTACGCTCAGGTACTGAATGTGGTATCGGGGTGAAGAACTATAATGATGTTCGCGTAGGCGACCAGATCGAAGTGTTCGAAACTGTCGAAGTAGCCCGAACTCTGTAACGGTGACTGCGACGAAAAGGGCGGCTTCGGCCGCCTTTATTGATTTTGGGGGAATATTACAATGGCAAGAGAATTCAGCCGTACCCGACGCATAGCACAGCAGCTGCAACAGGAACTGGCGTTTGTGTTGCAACGCGACATGAAAGATCCTCGGATAGGCATGGTGACTGTCAATGATGTCGACGTGTCACGCGATCTCAGTTTCGCTAAGGTATATGTCACCTTGTTTGAGGAAGACCCTGAACGTATCCAGGAAAAAATGGCGGCGCTGACCAAGGCGGCACCTTATGTCCGCACCCTGGTGGCCGGCAGAATGCAGTTGCGGGTGATGCCGGAGTTACGTTTCGTGTATGACAAATCACTGGTTGAAGGTATGCGGATGTCCAACCTGGTTACTCAGGTGATTAACAGCGACAAGGCAAAGCACGAGCAATTTGACCATGATGATGAAGCGCCAGCGGACGAGGAAAACAACTGATGGCAAAACGACCTAAGGGCCGTTTCGTGGATGGCGTTGTGTTGCTGGATAAACCCACCGGCATGAGCTCCAACCACGCCTTACAGAGAGTGAAGCGGATTTATAACGCCGTTAAGGCCGGGCACACTGGAGCACTGGATCCACTGGCTACCGGGATGTTGCCGATCTGTTTGGGAGAGGCGACCAAGTTTTCTCAGCATCTTCTGGATGCGGATAAACGCTATCTGGTGACCGCTAAACTCGGCGTTCGTACTGATACCAGTGATGCCGATGGTGAAGTGGTCAGTCAGCGACCATTGGCTTTCAGTGCAGTGCAGTTGGACGCGGCGCTGGATCACTTTCGCGGCGATACCATGCAGGTGCCTTCAATGTTTTCGGCACTTAAGTATCAAGGGCAACCGCTATATAAGTATGCCCGCGAGGGCAAAGATGTTTCCAGAGAAGCCCGTCCCATCACCGTTTATGAACTGAAGTTCATAGCGCTGAATGACGATGAACTGACGCTGGAAATTCATTGTTCCAAAGGCACATATATCCGGACCATTATTGACGACTTGGGCGAAATGCTGGGTTGTGGCGCGCATGTGATTATGCTGCGGCGGCTGCAGGTCGGCCGTTACCCTACTGAACGCATGGTGACGTTGGAACAACTGCAACAGCTGTTAGATGATGCCATCGCGCAGAATATTGTGCCGTCCCAGTTATTAGATCCATTGTTGTTACCCGCAGATGCCGCCGTAGCTGACCTGGAAGAATGTAATGTCCCGGAAGCGTTGGGGGCATATTTGCTCAATGGTAATCCCGTGCGAGCCAATGGCCTGAAACCTGGAGAGTTAGTGCGGATTACGCTGGGAGAGGCGCATCGTTTCATTGGTGTAGGCATCATGAATGATGATGGTTTATTGGCACCTAAGCGGTTGATGGTCATGCACGAAAACTCTATCGACTGAGCTTGCGCTGCTAGGGCTAACAGGTTATTATTCTGCGCCCTTGGCTGAGTTAGTGATCGGCTAAGGTAATTTGATTAAATATTTGGAGAGACTCATGTCACTAAGTACTGAAAAGAAAGCTGAAATCCTGGCTGAATTTGGCCGTGGCGAAAACGATACTGGTTCACCAGAAGTTCAGGTTGCCCTGCTGACTGCCCAGATTAACCATCTGCAGGATCACTTCAAAGAACATGCTAAAGATCACCACTCTCGCCGTGGTCTGTTGCGTATGGTTAGCTCTCGCCGTAAGCTGCTGAGCTACCTGCAGAAGAAAGATGCAGAGCGTTATGCTGCTCTGATCCAGAAACTGGGTCTGCGTCGCTAATCAGTTTCTCGTCAAAAACGGAGGCATATGCCTCCTTTTTTGATCCAGCTAATTTTACCGTCGGATTTAATTACAGCCCTACCAAGCTGTGCTGGGCAACCACATAGCGCTTTTCAAATTCGTCGAGTGGCAAGGGTTCGCTGAAGTAATAGCCTTGACCTATCGAACACCCATTATTTTCTAACCACGCGAGTTGTTGACGATTTTCAATCCCCTCCGCAATAATTTGCAAATTAAGCTGTTTGCCTAAGGTGAGAATGGTCGAGGCAATTGCCCCGTTACCGGGCAATTCCGAGATAAAGGCGCGATCAATTTTGAGCGTTGTGAGTGGTAGTCTTCGCAGGTAAGACAGCGATGAATATCCGGTGCCAAAATCGTCTACCGCAATGCCAAACCCTGCGGTCTTCAATTGTTGTAGCTTTACGATGGCCTGTTCCACATCATTCATAAATGATGTTTCGGTAATTTCAATCTCCAGACACTCAGGCTTAACCTGATAACGCATTGCAGTACGTTTGATATGGGAAATGAGGCCTGCATCCGTAAACTGCTTGGTTGAGACATTACAGGCAATCGTGGTTTGAAAATTATAATGTTTCTGCCAGTGATTGAGTGTCTTACAACTCTGTTCTATCACCCATTCGCCAATGGCGATAATAATGCCCGTTTCTTCCGCGATGGGAATAAAAGCCATCGGACTGACCAACTTGTCGCCCCGTTGCCAGCGGATGAGCGCTTCGCAGCCAATCAGTTGGCCGCTTTTTAAATCCAACTGCGGTTGGAAATACAGCAAAAACTCATTATTTTTGATGGCTTCATGTAATGAGGCTTCTGTACGTAGACGGGTCACCGCGCGTTCAGTCATCTGTTGTTTGAAAAATGCCCATTTATTCGAGCCGGCCGCTTTGGCGCTGTACATGGCGATATCAGCATGGCGGATCAGATCTTCTGCGGTTTCCCCATCGTCTGGATAAAAGGAAATGCCGACCGAGGCCGCCGGATGAACAGAATGTTCACCCAATTTAATCGGGACTTTCAGCTGTTCTAACAATTTTTCTACGAAATCAGCGACCTGTGTGGGCGAATGCAGATCTTCAGTAACAATGACAAACTCATCACCCCCCAGGCGTACCACTAAGCCATTGTTAGCCACAATCTTTTTTAACAACATGGCTATCCGGATCAGAAATTGATCGCCTAGTGAGTGGCCAAGCGAATCATTGATATTTTTGAAACGGTCCAAGTCAATGAACAGCAGTGCCAGATTATTTTTCCGGATACTCGCGCGCTGAATTGCCACGGAGAGCGTTTCCAGTAATAAGGTCCGGTTTGGCAACCCTGTCAGGGCGTCCCGTGTGGCCAATTTTCGAAGTTTGGCCTGGGTTTTTCCGAACTGCACTAAGATCTGATTGAATTTCGAGGCAAGCAATCCAATTTCATCATCATTGTGATTACTGATCACTGGCAGTAGATTTTCTGAAGGTGACTCTGGATCGATGCGGTCTATCGCTTCACCGATCCTGGCAATCGGTTTGGTCAAAAATCGGTGAAACAATAACGAAAGCACTAGCGTAATGAATAATGAGCGGGCGAGGGTGGCCGTAAAACTGAGTTTCAGTTGAGCAATCAACCCGGCGGTTAGTGCGCGGGGGTTATAGTTAATTTGAATATTGCCAATCAACTGTGGCTTCTTGTCATTTTCCGGATACAGCGGTTGGTAGAGTGGGCGGCTGATTTGCCTGAACTCGCCAAATAATTTCAAACTGATTGCCGAAAAAAGATCATCGGGGAGTGATACGGTATTTCCAGCACTGACAAACGTTTTGCCATCTTCTAACGAGATAGTCGCTGAGCTGACATATTCGATTTTTAACAGACCTTCTAGTGTCTGCTTGGCAAGATTTTCATCTAATGACCACACCGCGTTTTCTAGCGGTTGTTCGACAGAATCAAGTACTTCTTTTTGACTGTGTGTAAGTGATTCTCTTTCGGAAGATGCCACCATGAGGATTTCAACGATGAAGATGGCAACGGCAAAAAATAGCGCAGTGAAAACGACTAGGTTCGTTTGTTTCCAAGTGAGTGACCTGAAACGTCTGGCCTGCATCCGCTTCTTCCTTTGCTCCCGAGTGCTTCTGCGAAGGCTACTTCGGTTGTCGGTGGTATAGGAATAGTGTTAGTTCACAACAGCATATTTTACAGAACGAACGCTAGTTTCCCTACTGTATGGAAAAGTTGTTGTTTTGTCATCCAGTTATGCTCTTTATCTGCACAACTGCTTTGCAGTATACTTACGCGCGAATTCAAGGTTATTGAAATTAAGGAATGGGTCACGTGAATCCAATAGTAAAAAGTTTTAAATATGGTCAACATACAGTCTCTCTGGAAACAGGCGTAATCGCTCGTCAGGCCGATGGTGCCGTTCTGGCTAGCATGGGCGATACCACCGTTCTGGTAACCGTAGTCGGTAAGAAAGAATCAGACCCAAGCCGTGACTTCTTTCCTCTTACTGTCAACTATCAGGAAAAAACTTATGCTGCCGGTAAAATCCCTGGCGGCTTCTTCAAGCGTGAAGGTCGTCCTTCTGAAGATGAAACCCTGATTGCCCGTCTGATTGACCGTCCTATCCGTCCACTGTTCCCTGATGGTTTCACTAATGAAGTGCAGGTCATCATCACAGTGGTTTCTGTCGATCCGCAGATTGATCCAGATATCATCTCTATGATTGGTACTTCTGCTGCATTGGCGATTTCCGGTATTCCATTCAATGGTCCTCTGGGCTCTGCTCGTGTGGGTTACATTAATGGTGAATACGTACTGAACCCAAGCGTTGCTGATTTGGATAACAGCGAACTGGATTTGGTGGTTGCCGGGACCAAAAATGCAGTATTGATGGTGGAATCTGAAGCGAAGATCCTGCCGGAAGAAGTGATGCTGGGGGCAGTTGTTTATGGTCATGAACAGCAGCAGGTAGTTATCGACGCGATTGCTGAATTCCAGAAGGAAGCCGGTAAGCCACGTTGGGACTGGACTGCACCAGTGAAGAATGAATCACTGGCTGATAAGGTCAAAGCCATTGCTGAAGCGGACTTTACTGAAGCCTACCAGATCACTGCTAAGCAGGAACGTTATCAAGCTGTTGCTGACATCAAGAAAGCCGCTGTAGAAAAACTGTTGGCGGAAGATCCGCAGTTAGATGCCACAGAAATTGATAATCTGTTGGGTAGCCTGGAAAAACGCGTTGTACGTAGCCGTATTTTGAAAGGGTTGCCACGCATAGACGGTCGTGAACCAGATATGGTACGTGCCCTGAGTGTTATGGCTGGCGTTCTGCCTCGTACTCACGGTAGCGCGTTGTTTACTCGTGGTGAAACTCAGGCGCTGGTCACTTGTACTCTCGGTACTGAACGTGATGCTCAGAAAGTGGATTCTCTGCTGGGTGAGCGTACTAAACGTTTCATGCTGCACTACAACTTCCCACCATTCTCTGTGGGTGAAACCGGTCTGGTTGGCTCACCAAAACGCCGCGAAATCGGTCATGGTAAGTTGGCTTGGCGTGGTGTCAATGCAGTGATGCCATCAGAAGCTGAATTCCCATACAGTGTTCGTGTGGTATCTGAAATTACCGAATCAAACGGTTCCAGCTCTATGGCCTCTGTCTGTGGTAGTTCTCTGGCGCTGATGGATGCGGGTGTACCAATCAAAACTTCTGTTGCCGGTATCGCTATGGGCTTGGTAAAAGAAGGTGATGACTTTGTGGTACTGTCTGACATTCTGGGTGATGAAGATCATCTGGGCGACATGGACTTCAAAGTGGCTGGTACTCGTGACGGTGTTACTGCACTGCAGATGGACATCAAAATTGAAGGTATCACCAAAGAGATCATGGAGATCGCTTTGCAGCAGGCCTATGGCGCTCGTGTGCACATTCTGAATGTTATGGATCAGGCGATTAATAAAGCTCGTCCAGATATTTCTGATCATGCGCCACGTATCACTACCATCAAGATCAACCCAGAGAAAATCCGTGAAGTTATCGGTAAAGGCGGCGCCACTATTCGTGCACTGACTGAAGAAACCGGTACCACCATTGAACTGGAAGATGACGGTACTGTTAAGATCGCCTCTACTAACGCTGACGCCACTAAAGAAGCTATCCGTCGTATTGAAGAGATCACCTCTGAAGTGGAAGTCGGTCGTATCTACAAGGGTAAAGTTATTCGCATCGTTGATTTCGGTGCCTTTGTAAACATCCTGCCTGGTAAAGATGGTCTGGTACACATTTCGCAAATCGCTGAAGAGCGCGTAGCGAATGTTTCTGATTATCTGCAATTGAATCAGGAAGTCACTGTCAAAGTGATGGAAGTAGATCGTCAGGGTCGTGTACGTCTGTCTATCAAAGAAGCACAGCAAGCTGCTGCCGCTGATTCTGCTGAATAATCGGCTAATGACAGTGTAAAGGAGATCTTCGGATCTCCTTTTTATTTGCCTGCTGTCCCGTCCTGAAATACGTTGACATAAAGAGGACTTCTTTATGGCGACATCAACTAACTCAAGCCGTAAGCGCACGCAACGTGATTACACCTTAGCCTTTAAATTAGGTATCGTAGAGCGTGTCGAAAAAGGCGAGATGACGTACAAACAAGCCCAGAAGCGCTTTGGCATTCAGGGCAAGACAACCGTACTCGTTTGGCTCAGAAAGCATGGTAGACTCGATTGGTCGAAACCTTTTCAGCATCCCCTTATGCCACATTCAAAAGAAACCCCAGCACAAACTATCAAACGCCTTGAGCGTGAGTTAGCCGAAGAGAAACTGCGTAACCAAATCCTCAATGGTATGGTCGATATCATGGATAATGAATACGGAGCTGGTTTAAGAAAAAAGTACTTATCCGGTATGTCTGGCAAGCCAAAGCCAAAAGCGAAATAAACCTGGCAGCCGCATGTCGTGCTGTCGGTATTTCAAGGCAAGGTGTTTACCAGGCAGTTGCCCGGATGAATAGTCGGAGAACGGAATTATCGGTCATCAAAGACTCCGTACAATACTGGCGTAAATATATGCCGCGATTGGGCACACGCAAGCTCTACACATTGATAAAACCTATGCTGATTGAACAGGATATCAAACTCGGACGGGATGGATTCTTTACCTATTTGAGAAATGAGGGCTTGCTGGTTAAACCCAAGAGAAGTTACACCAAAACGACGTTTAGCAAGCACTGGATGAAGAAGCATCCTAACCTGCTGAAAGCAGACGGGCTGCATGATGCAGAGCATGTACTGGTCAGCGATATCACCTATCTTGAGTCAGACCAAGGCGTGCACTATTTGTCACTGGTTACCGATGCCGTATCACGCAAGATAGTCGGTCATCACTTGAGTACAGACATGAAAGCAGACAGCGTGGTGAAAGCGCTGAAAATGGCGGTTAGGGATAAGCGCTATATCGCTAATGCAGTGCATCACTCAGACCGGGGAGCGCAATATTGCGCAGCCGTTTATCAGGATGAACTGATAGCGAACCATATTCAGCCGTCAATGACAGACGGTTATGATTGCTATCAAAATGCACTAGCGGAAAGAGTCAATGGCATACTGAAGCAAGAGTTTTTCCTGTATCGATGTAAAACGCTGGAAGAGCTGAAGATACTTGTTCGAGAATCGATAGCGATATATAACGAAATGAGACCGCACCTGAGTTTAGATATGGCAACACCCAATCAGGTGCACAATAGAAAAGGCCAGCTACGGGAGCTGGCCTAAAAACTGTCAACCTATCTTAGGACGGGACATGCAGTTTTTTTATACCGTAGGGTAAGTTGGCTGATGGCAGTGATTGACCTCTGTTGCTATGATGAACAGCGCATTGGAATAAAGAAGGACTTTTGCATGAAATTTAATTTGCGGGCTGCCGTATTCTGTATTGTGGCTGTTGGCAGTCTCATGAACGGTGGTTGTGCTACAACTTCAGCAGCGGATAACCAGGGACAGTTGCTCGTGGCGCCGTTATTACCCGATTACAAAATGGAAATAGCACTGGCTAAACTGAATGAGATTATTTCCAATGCCAAACTCACTCAGGAACAGCTGGCGCGCTTTCATTACGATCGCGGCGTGATTTACGATCGGTTGGGGCTGCGCATCATGGCGCGAATTGATTTTCATGAAGCATTGAAACTGCAACCTGATCTGGCCGACGCTTATAACTTTATTGGGATTTATTACACCCAGGAAGGCGAGTTTGATTCGGCTTATGAGGCCTTTGATTCCGCGTTAGAACTCGCGCCTGACTACGATTATGCCTATCTTAACCGCGGCCTGGCACTGTATTACGGTGACCGACCTAAGCTGGCCGTGGATGATATGACTGCATTTTTGCAAAAAGATCCCACCGATGGTTATCGGGCATTATGGCTTTATTTGGCTCAATACCAGGTTGATCCCAAGCAGGCGCTGGCGTCACTACAGCTCAATCGCAGTAAATTGCACGACGAGGCCTGGTCCACCGTGTTAGTGGATTATGTGTTGGGTAAAGCTTCTGATAAACAAGTCTTTGCGTTGGCCAAACGTGGACTGAAAGGGCCTTCTGAATATGCTGAGCGGTTGTGTGAAGCTTATTTTTATCTGGCAAAAGTGGCCGAAGAACAGCAACAGAATGACAAAGCCGCCAACTATCTGCGCTTAGCGCTGGCAACCAATATCTATGATTTTGTCGAACACCGTTACGCCCGGGTTGAGTTGGCATTGTTGGCAAATAAGATGGACAGCCAAAAAGATACGTCTAAGTAATTTAACGCATTCAGGCGGCAGAATTCGTTGCCGCCTATCACTCGTCTCACAGCTTTTGCCGGAGTTTCGGCTTTGCACGTTGTTTATCCTGTCAAGATCATAGAAAATAGCCGCCTTTAAGATTGGTTATCCGCGTCCGGCCCTACTTTTAATATGTGGTGAACCGGCGCTATTTACGCAGAAGATAGTTCCCATGTCGAATAAGCTTATCCAGCAGGAAGTCGGTAAACGCCGCACTTTCGCCATTATTTCGCACCCCGACGCCGGTAAAACCACCATTACCGAAAAGGTGTTGCTGCACGGACATCTGATCCAACAGGCGGGCACCGTAAAAGGTCGCGGCTCAGGTCAGCATGCTAAATCTGACTGGATGGAGATGGAAAAAGAACGTGGGATCTCGGTGACGACCTCGGTAATGCAGTTCCCTTATAACGACTGTTTGGTGAACCTGCTGGATACTCCTGGGCATGAAGACTTCTCTGAAGATACCTATCGTACATTGACCGCAGTTGATTCCTGTTTGATGGTCATCGATGCCGCTAAAGGTGTGGAAGACCGTACCCGTAAGTTGATGGAAGTGACCCGCTTGCGCGATACGCCAATCATAACCTTCATGAACAAACTCGACCGTGATATTCGTGACCCGATGGAGCTGCTTGATGAAGTAGAGAACGAGCTCAATATCATGTGTGCACCGATCAGTTGGCCGATTGGTTGCGGCAAGTCGTTTAAAGGTGTTTATCACCTGCATCGTGATGAAACCATTCTGTATCAGAGTGGCCATGGCCATATGATCCAGGAAGTACGCATCATTAAAGGTCTGGATAACCCAGAACTGGATACGGCTGTCGGCAGCGACTTAGCACAGCAGCTGCGTGAAGAACTGGAACTCCTGCTGGGTGCATCTAATGAGTTTGATGAAGAGTTGTTCCTCAGTGGTGAGCTGACACCGGTATTTTTCGGGACTGCGTTGGGTAACTTCGGGGTAGATCATATGTTGGATGGTTTGACCCAGTGGGCTCCTGCCCCTAAACCACGTCAAAGCAGCGAACGTATGGTGGTAGCTACCGAAGACAACTTTTCAGGTTTCGTTTTTAAAATTCAGGCCAATATGGATCCTAAGCATCGCGACCGTATCGCGTTCTTGCGGGTGGTCTCCGGACAATACACGCAAGGGATGAAGATGAAGCACGTGCGCATTGGCAAAACCGTGAGTATCTCTGATGCGGTAACCTTTATGGCGGGTGACCGTGAGCGTGCAGAGGAAGCGTTTGCCGGTGATATTATCGGGTTACACAACCACGGGACTATTCAGATTGGCGATACCTTTACTCAGGGCGAAGATCTGAAATTTACCGGAATTCCTAATTTTGCCCCAGAAATGTTCCGTCGTATCCGCCTCAAAGATCCATTAAAGCAGAAGCAGCTGTTGAAAGGTTTAGTGCAGTTATCAGAAGAAGGTGCGGTTCAGGTTTTCCGACCACTGGATAATAACGATCTTATTGTAGGCGCGGTTGGGGTCCTGCAGTTTGAAGTGGTGGTTGCGCGGTTGAAATCAGAATACAACGTTGAAGCAATTTATGAAGCGGTAAACGTTGCCACCGCCCGCTGGGTATATTGCAACGATGCCAAGAAGCTCGATGAGTTTCAGCGTAAATGTTCGTTGAACCTGGCGTTGGATGGTGGTGACAACCTCACCTACATTGCACCAACGATGGTGAATCTCAACCTGTCGATGGAACGCTATCCCGACATTGAATTTGCTAAAACCCGAGAACACTGATAAAAGGCGGAGTAATACTCCGCTTTTTTATTGAACGATTGAAAGGGATGGCAATATGAATAAACTGCTTTCGCTCATTACCAGAGGCTGGCAAAAATATACCTCCTGGTGCGATAAGATGGGGCTGACTGAAAACAGCCAACGCTGCTGTATGCCACGTTTGCAAGATCCGCCGCTTGAGAAAAAACCGCTTACAAAAGACACCGGCAAATCATCGTAGCTAACGCTGTCGTTGCTGTGATTTTTTGCCGAAGCCTTTTATGCTAGCTAGCAGCGTGGATATGCTGATGCTGACTGATTCGCATGCACATTTTGATGCCCCAGAATTCGACGCCGACCGGGAACAGCTGTTTCTGGAGATGCGGCAGTCTGGCATTTCAGGTGCGTTAATTCCGGGAATATCACCGGCCAATTGGGCGCGGCAACGGCAGATAGCGATTGAGTATCAATGTGATTATGCCCTGGGGATCCATCCTTGGTATTGTCCTCCAGACATTCCGGCTGCGGTGGCTTTGTTGGAACAGCAACTGCAGCAGCATCTGAGCGATCCGTTATTAGTTGCGATTGGGGAATGTGGCTTGGACAAGCCCCGGGCGCAGCTTGCTGATGACGATGCTCGTCGCGTGGACTGGGCACAACAGGTTGCTTTATTAACGCCGCAGCTGGCATTGGCGCAAAAATATCAGATGCCAGTAGTGTTGCATGCCGTGCGTTGTCATCACGAGATGCAGGCGATATTACAGCAGTTTCCCAATTGTCATGGTGTCATTCATGGCTTTAGCGGTAGTTATGAAGTGGCGCTGAAATACTGGCAGATGGGGTTTCGACTAGGGATTGGTGGCTTGTTGCTCGACTCCTCCGCCAAAAAATTACGCAGTGCGGTTAAACGCTTGCCATTGACGGCACTCCTGGCGGAAACTGACGCCCCGTCAATGACACCGGTAACGGCCAAAGACCGGCGTAATACCCCATTGACCCTCTTACCTGTCGTGGCCGAGATAGCAATCTTGCAAGGAACTTCCAATGTTCTGGTATCAGAACAGCTGGAAAACAATTTTGTTCAACTGTTTGAGCGTAAAACGGAATTAAGGGAACACCCGTGATGCTATTTGTAAGGTTTTGAAAAATAAACGCTAAATGGACATCAGTAGGCGATTTTTTGGCAACCCTCCGTTATAATGCCGCCCAAATAAAGGTCGGTTAACGCCATTAACACTGCAATTAACAATAAAAAGGGATAGTTAATGAGTATCGTCATGAGTTTAGTGGGAGTACTTGTCCTGCTGTTTGTTGGGTTTCTGTTTTCCAACAACAAAAAAGCCATTAATCTGCGTACGGTTGGCGGCGCCTTCCTGATCCAGGCCGCTTTCGGCGGCTTCGTGCTATACGTCCCGGTGGGTAAAGATATCCTCAAGGGGGTGTCTGATGCAGTTTACAGCGTCATTGACAAAGCCAACGACGGTATTCGTTTTCTGTTCGGTGACTTAGCCAATTTCAAAGTCGGTTTTATCTTCGTCATTCACGTGTTGCCGGTTATCGTCTTTTTCTCCTCTTTGATTGCGGTGTTATATCACCTAGGCATTATGCAGTGGGTTATCCGCTTATTGGGTGGCGCACTGCAAAAAGCCCTCGGCACCAGCCGCACCGAATCCATGTCAGCAACTGCCAATATCTTCGTTGGGCAGACTGAAGCGCCCCTGGTCGTGCGGCCATTCATTCCAACCATGACCCAGTCAGAACTGTTTGCCATTATGGTAGGTGGCATGGCGTCTATTGCGGGTTCAGTAATGGCGGGCTATGCCCAAATGGGTGTACCAATGGAATATCTGGTTGCGGCATCATTTATGGCCGCCCCAGGCGGTTTGCTGATGGCCAAACTAATGCATCCGGAAACCGAAGCGCCTCATGATGACATCGTAACGCTGCCAGACGAGCAAGATAAACCTGCCAACGTGTTGGATGCTGCCGCGAGTGGCGCTTCGGCGGGGATGCAGTTGGCACTTAACGTCGGTGCGATGTTGCTGGCATTTATTGGGCTTATCGCCTTAATCAACAGCATTATCGGTGGTATTGGTGGTTGGTTTGGTTATGGCAATGCGGCGTTAGCAACCGCCTTTGAAGCATTAAAACACGCCGCCGCAGCCACCCCAGAATTACAGGCAACGTTTAATACCAGCGTGCAGGCGTTAGCAGAACAAGCGCATGTAGCAGTCAATGCGTTGGTGATCACCGATATCGACCGGCAGCTGGTCATCGATCAGTTCAGTAAATTGCAGCAGCCACAGTTAGTCGCCGCGGCAAAATCCGTTGTGGATGCCGCCTCTGCACGCATATCGCTGGAAATTATTCTGGGTTACATCTTTATGCCACTGGCCTGGTTGATTGGGGTACCGTGGAAAGAGGCGATGCTTGCAGGCTCGTTTATCGGCCAAAAAATTGTTGTGAATGAATTTGTGGCTTACTCCAACTTTGCCCCCTATCTGAAAGATTTGGCTGAAGGTGGCAAGCTGGTGGCGGAAACGGGGATGGCGATGACAGATAAGACCAAAGCCATCGTGTCTTTTGCGTTGTGTGGCTTTGCCAACTTATCCTCTATTGCCATCCTGCTGGGCGGCCTTGGTGGCATGGCACCGAATCGTCGTCATGAACTTGCCAAGTTGGGCATGCGCGCGGTGGTTGCCGGCTCTCTCGCTAACCTGATGAGCGCCACCCTCGCTGGGCTATTTATCTCGCTGTCCTAACCTCTCTTGGCTGGCCGGACCGAGTGTCCGGCCAAGCGTCAATTTACTGCTACAGTTTTTTCTTGAATTGTTCGTGAATATGAACCGTTGGTTCTGGAAATGAAATTATCTGCGGTATATCATTGGCCGCCCTGCGAGAGTCTTTAGTCCATTGCTGTGCGGCGTATCAGTAATGGCGTAATGATTCCGCTATTTTCGCGCTAAAAAGGATTTTTCGCGGCAACAGAGATGGTTTCGCCCTCCTTGCCGCTCTTCATGGAACCAAGTCGTGAGCCTGCGAGTTGGTGAATAAAAAGGCCAACGCCAGGGAAACCGTTTTTCGGCAGAACTGAAGCAACGGAACAGATAAGGTTATTTTCGGAGAGCTTACCCATGACTGATTTGAAACAGGCGGCCCGTCAGGCGATTCGACTGATGGATCTCACCACGCTAAATGACGATGACACCGATGAGAAAGTGATTGCGTTGTGCCATAAAGCTAAGACCCCGGCAGGCAATACCGCCGCAGTATGTGTTTATCCACGCTTTGTTCCCATTGCGCGTAAAACACTCAATAGCATTGGTGCCAGTGATGTCAAAGTGGCTACTGTAACCAATTTCCCCCATGGCAATGATGATGTGAATATTGCCTTGTTAGAAACCAAAGCTGCAGTGGCTTATGGCGCGGATGAGGTGGATGTGGTGTTTCCATATCGGGCGTTGATGACCGGCAATGAGTCTATCGGTTATGAGTTGGTGCAAGCCTGTAAGCAGGCTTGTGGTGATAAAGCCTTGCTGAAAGTCATCATTGAAACCGGTGAATTGAAAGATCCTGCATTGATCCGTAAAGCATCAGAAATTGCGATTGACGCAGGGGCTGACTTTATCAAGACCTCAACCGGTAAAGTGCCAGTCAATGCTACCATTGAGGCTGCTGAGATCATGCTGGCAGTCATCAGTGAGAAAAATCCCAAGGTAGGTTTTAAGCCCGCTGGCGGTGTGCGGGATGCGGCGCAGGCGGCAGAATTTCTCGGTGTGGCGGAGCGTATTCTGGGGGCTGATTGGATTAGCGCCAGGACTTTCCGTTTCGGCGCTTCCAGCCTGCTGGCTAATCTGCTGCATACGCTGGAGCTGGGTCAGGCCACTGGCGAAATCAAAGGTTACTGAGTTTATTAAGCATTGTGGCGGGGGCGTTGAGTCCGCAGTTGTCATCGCGAAATTGACACACGATGCAGGAGCAACTGATGTATTTGGCACAGGAAATCATCCGCAAAAAACGTAATGGTCAGGTGTTAACTGCGCCTGAGATCTGCTTTTTCGTCAAGGGCATCACAGATAACAGCATCTCCGAAGGACAGATTGCCGCGCTGGGCATGGCAGTGTATTTCAACGGTATGAATATGGATGAACGTGTGGCGCTGACACTGGCTATGCGTGATTCCGGCCGTGTGATGAACTGGGATAGCCTGCATCTCTCGGGGCCGGTGCTGGATAAACACAGCACCGGTGGTGTTGGTGACTGCACCAGCTTGATGCTCGGGCCGATAATTGCTGCCTGTGGCGGCTATGTGCCAATGATTTCTGGTCGTGGCCTCGGGCATACCGGTGGGACGCTGGATAAACTGGATGCGATTCCCGGTTATCAGACAGCGCCTGATAGTCAGCGTTTTCGCAATACGGTTCAGCAGGTTGGGGTCGCCATTATTGGTCAGACCGGCGATCTGGTGCCTGCTGACAAACGTTTTTATGCCATTCGTGATAATACTGCGACAGTAGAGTCTATTGCGTTGATTACGGCATCCATTCTTTCTAAGAAACTCGCATGCAATCTTGATGCACTGGTGATGGATGTCAAAGTGGGAAGTGGTGCCTTCATGCCCTCAATGGCCGAATCGCAAGCCCTGGCAGCATCGATTGTTAGTGTGGCAAACGATGCCGGGACTCGTACCTCAGCGTTGTTAACCGATATGAATCAAGTGTTGGCTTCCTCGGCCGGCAATGCGCTGGAAGTCGCTGAGGCGGTGCGTTTCCTTACCGGTGAACAGCGCAATCCCCGGTTGTTTGCGGTGACTATGGCGTTATGCCGCGAATTATTGCTGCTCGGTGGTTTAGCTGAAAACGAAGTCGATGCCCAAAAACAGCTGCAACAGGTACTAGATAATGGTCTCGCCGCTGAACGCTTTGGCAAAATGGTGGCGGCGCTTGATGGTCCCCACGATTTTATTGAGCGGTATCAAGCGTATTTACCGCTGGCCACAGTGATTAAACCGGTTTATGCCAGCAGAGCGGGTGTGGTGCAGTCGATGGATACCCGACAGTTGGGGATGGCGGTGGTAGCGCTCGGTGGTGGCCGTTGCCAACCGGGTGATGCGCTGGATTACAGCGTTGGCCTCAGTGACATTTGCACTTTGGGGCAACGTCTTGAGCGACAGCAGCCATTGGCGCTGCTGCATGCCCGTAATGAAGCCGAATGGCAACAAGCGGCGAATATCGTCCGTGCAGCGATACAACTGGGTGAGGTTGAAACAGACCGTCAGCAAGAGATTTATGGCTGTATCCGTGCAGCGGATATTGCCGTGGAGAGTAAATGAAACGCTGTATTATTTTAATGCTGGATTCTTTTGGCATCGGGGCAAGTGCCGACGCCGATAAATTCGGCGATGTGGGGGCCAACACCTTTGGGCACATTGCCGAGTTGTGTGCCAACGGCCAGGCGGATATTGCGCGACAAGGACCACTGTCACTGCCCAATTTGGCGGGCTTAGGTCTGGCGCAAGCAGCTAAAGAGAGTACTGGCAAGATGCCAGCCGGGTTCAGCGATACTGTCGTTGTGCGCGGTGCTTATGGGCATGCAGCAGAGCTGAGTTCTGGCAAAGATACTCCTAGTGGTCATTGGGAAATGGCCGGTGTGCCGGTGTTGTTTGATTGGGGCTATTTCAGCGATAAACAGCAATCATTTCCAGCGGTGCTCACCGATAAGATCCTCGCCCGCGCGGGTCTCAGTGGCTTCCTGGGGAATTGTCATGCATCCGGTACCGTCATTCTTGATGAGCTCGGTGAGCAGCATATGCAAACGGGTTTGCCAATTTTTTATACTTCGGCAGATTCTGTGTTTCAGATTGCTTGTCATGAGCAGACTTTCGGACTGGATAACTTATACCACTTGTGTGAGATCGCCCGTGAAGAGCTGGAACCGTATAACATCGGACGGGTGATTGCTCGGCCGTTTGTTGGCAATGCAAAAGGCGCGTTCAATCGCACTGGCAATCGCCGCGATTACGCCGTTGAACCACCCGCCGCTACCGTGTTGGATAAGTTGAAAGACGCCGGTGGTAGTGTGATTAGTGTGGGTAAAATTGCCGATATTTATGCCCATTGTGGCATCACTGACAAAGTGAAAGCCTCTGGACTGGAAGCGCTATTCGACGCCACATTGGCACAGGTAAAATGCGCCACTGACAACACCATAGTGTTTACCAATTTTGTCGATTTTGATTCCCAATACGGCCATCGTCGTGACGTCGCGGGCTATGCCCGTGCGCTGGAATATTTTGACTGGCGACTGCCAGAGTTACTGGCGTTGTTGCAACCGGACGATCTGCTGTTGCTGACGGCGGATCATGGTTGCGATCCCACCTGGCGGGGCACTGATCACACCCGTGAACATGTGCCCGTGCTGGCGTTGGGTGCCGGATTGCGTCCCGGATCGCTGGGGCGCCGTAACAGTTTTGCTGATATCGGGCAGAGCATTGCCTGTTATTTTGGGCTGACGCCTATGGCTTATGGTGAATCTTTTCTGCCGTAATGCTGAAACTCCGCTATGTTTGAGCGGGGGATGACAAATTTATTTTTGAACCAAAGGGGTTATTTTTTCATGGCAACACCACACATCAACGCAGTAGACGGTGCTTTTGCGGAAACCGTGCTATTTCCAGGCGATCCGCTGCGTGCCAAATATATTGCCGAGACTTTTCTGGAGAACGTAGAACAAGTCACTAATGTGCGTAATATGCTAGGTTTTACAGGAACTTACAAAAGTAAGAAAATCTCAGTGATGGGGTCTGGCATGGGCATTCCTTCCTGCTCTATCTATGCAACCGAGCTGATCAAGGATTACGGGGTTAAGAACCTGATCCGCGTGGGAACCTGTGGTGCTATCAGTCGCGATATCAAAGTGCGTGATGTGGTGATTGGCATGGGGGCCTGCACCGATTCGCGGGTAAACCGTATGCGTTTTAAAGACAAAGATTTTGCGGCAATCGCAGATTATGAACTGCTGACCGCCGTCGTAAACGCAGCCAAGGCGCAGAACATCAAAGTCCGGGTAGGGAACGTGTTCTCAGCCGACCTGTTCTATTCTCCTGAGCCGGATATGTTTGACGTGATGGAAAAAATGGGCGTGCTCGGGGTTGAGATGGAAGCTGCTGGTTTGTATGGCGTTGCCAAAGAGTTCGGTGCCCGCGCTTTGTGTGTCGTGACCGTATCTGATCATATTCGTACTGGGGAAGTAACGACCTCTGAAGAGCGTCAAACGACCTTTAACGACATGATCTCCATGACGCTGGAAGCTGCGCTGACCCTATAGCGTTGTCCGGTGGATCGCCAAAGGAGCCGCATGGCTCCTTTTTCGCTATTTGAGGGGGACTGATGTCTCCGGCTCACTCGCCGCATTATCTGCAGCTAACTTTGCCTGTTGCTTTAACGCCTTTCTACGATGTTTGACCCGAGTCCGGCGGCGGTCAAAATCCGCACGCTTAAATGACAGTGCCCGCGATAACAGCATGCCAATGACCCCGGCCACCAACAGCATGATCTGCTGTTGTTTCATATTCTGTTCATGCGCGGCTTTAATTTCGTTGAAGAACAGTTTCGGGTCGAGTCGTACCTCAATAAAACCGAGATTTTTACCATCCTGCACCACACTCTCCACATATGGCGGATAGGGTGCCAGCAGATTCTCTAACTCGTCACTGTCTGGATCGACATCTTCTTCGGTGATGTCCTGCGCAAATGATAGGCGTTGGCCTTCTTCACTGTAAATGGTGGCAGCCATGACTTTCGGATCCTGCACTAACGCCGTTGTCAGCCACTGTAATTGTTCATCATTCTGCAATTGCAAGGCCGGTGCAGCACCATAAGCAGTTTGTTGCACCAATAATCTGGCCATCTTTTCCGTTTGGGACTTCAGCAATAGCTGACCTTGTAGTAGGCTGGTCTGCCACAGTTGCACCAGGCCGACGATCAGCGTTACTGCCAGGGCAATCTGTAACAGCCTGATAAAGGTGTGGGTGGTTTTCAGCCCTTTGAACAATAACACTTTGTACCTTAATACACAGAGGTTTAGCGTTAATCATAATGGATTATCGCCGACCCTGATAGCCGGAGAAATATACAGCATGGTTCCAGAGTTCAGTCAATTGACCCTTAAGTCAGCCAGTGATCGAGACGTTTTTGGCTTTGGGCAACACTTCTGGCCGCTATATTCCGAAGGTGAACATCTGCAACAGTTACGGCTGCGTTTGGTATTTACACCGGAAGCAGAAAGTGCGGTAGTGTCAGTTTTGCCAACCTTACCCATTAGCGCCATATCCCGGTTGCATCGTCAGCAACCCCTGTTAGGGATGGAATTATTGTTAGGTAGCACGCCATCAGCATCGGTCATTGGAGCGCTGCAGGCACTGCCGGGGCTGGAACAATTGTTGCTCGCTCCATCGACTCAGTTACCGCAGTTAACCACCCCAGGGTTACTGGTAATGGATATGGACTCTACTGCGATCCAGATTGAATGTATTGACGAATTGGCCGCAGCGGCCGGCGTGGGCGCTGAAGTCGCCGCTGTAACTGAACGGGCAATGCTGGGCGAATTGGATTTTGAACAAAGTTTACGGGCGCGTGTTGCAAAACTCAAAGGCGCCGATACGGCTATTATTGGGCAATTATGTGAACAGCTGCCATTAAGCCCTGGATTACCGTCAATGATTGCTGAGTTACAGCAGCATGGTTGGCGCACGGTAGTGGCCTCGGGTGGTTTTACCCCGTTTGTGAATCATCTGAAGCAGTTGCTGTCGCTGGATGCCGCATTTGCCAATGAACTGGTGCTGCAAGATGGCAAATTTGTCGGCGAAGTGACCGGCAAAGTGGTCGATGCAGCATTCAAGGCCGCAGTGGTGACGGATTGTGCGGTGCAGTGGCAGATAGCCAGCGGTCAGCGAGTGGCGATTGGCGACGGTGCCAATGATATCCCAATGGTTACTGCGGCTGATTTTGGCTTGGCTTATCATGCAAAGCCTAAGTTGGCAGCAGCGGCGGATGCGCAAATTCGTCAGTTAGGGCTACAGGTAATCCCGTTTTTCTTGCAGTATCACTCTTGTTAATCTTGTGCTGGCGGCGGCAGTCTCATTCTGACTTCCGCCGTAATATCCACCAACTCACCAACACCCACAATGCGCCACAACAGCTGCTCTAGTTGCTGTGCGCGGTGTTTGGCGTGGAGTTTGACGTAATCCAGTTCGCGTTGCAGATAAGATAGATCCGGTTTTCCAACCGCGCCGCGGTAGACCTTTAAGGCCATAAATCGGCCAATGCGATCAGCCTGCTGGATAAAGTCCGACAATGCCGTCGGTGTGGGCATCTCTTCCGCCCGCTTACAAGTGATAATCTGGGGCCGTTCGCCAGTACTGACAATCGCAAACAGTTCAAAACTGTCAGCGCTGTGTTCTGGTTTCATCCGGCGTATCGGTTCGATGAAGTCCAGCTTCAGCCGCCCCTCAGCCAGCAATGGTGCCAAATCAAATAGCAGCCGGTTTCCTTGCTCACGGGCAAACAGATCACTGATCGCGTCCCGTTGCATCCCAATGCCTATGCAAGCCATTCGGAACGATTTCGTCGTTTTCTCCAGCATAAACGGTACCGCATGGAGGTGGCGCATTAACTGATTCTTCAGGCCGTCCGCTAATTCTTTTGTCTGCTGATGGTTGTCTGTCAATTGCTGCAGTTTCTCACGATTACGGATGATCAGCTGATTGAGAAACTCCACACCGGTATGCGGTATGTGACCCACTATGGCCGCCAAATGCAAGGTGACACCGTTCTTACGACTATGAACCAGACGATAGGGAAGATCCTGCAACTTAATTTTAGGGGCCAGCTGCTGCAATTTCGAAAAACTCAGCAATAGCTCTTTGCTATTGTCCAGCACAACCGGATTGTCCAGGTGCAGTTGCAGTCCTCTACTGGAGATGTCATGGGTCATCGCTTGTAATTGCTTGCCGTCCTGAGTAATGGAAACCAAGGTTTTAAAGGCAAAGCGGGCTTCACGGCGGCGCTCACTAAAATTAAGGGCAACCAGATGAATTTGACTTTGTGGGCCTTTTTCTATGCCAAACCGTTTCAGATCATTGATATTCTGAGGAGATTGCCAGCATTGATATTGTTCAGCCGCCGCTTCATCGGTGAGATCCATCAGTTGTACTAAATGCTGATACTGCGCTAGTTGCTGTTCTGTCATGCTGCTGTAACTGGGATCATCGCCAGGCAGTGCCGAAGATTTATAAGGCTGCCGATGATCTATGTCGTCCAGGTGCAATCGGCAAACTTTCCAGCTGGCCTTACCTGCGCCATAGTGAAAAAACAGCGGTAATAGGGCAGTTTCTTGCAGCTCGGCTAACGTTGCCGCATAAAAGAACAGGCGCCCTTTGGCGTTATAGGTAAAGCAGTACAGCAGACTATAAGCACTGTCATTCGGGTGCGCCAATAATGCCTGGAGTCGCTGACGGCTCAGAATCGCCGGTAGTTGGTTGACGTCGTTTTCATCAAGAAAATAGTGCAGCAGCTCCTGATTATCGCTGCTCAGTAAAATTGTGCCAATTTGCGGTTGCTGTTGTTGATCGTAGCTGATGAACAATGGCAGATGCGGATAATGTGGCAGATAATGGCGCTCAAAGCCCAGTCCGCTGGCATTGACCATCACATCATTCACATCCACCTTATAGCGTAGTTTGTAGCCACGGATCAGATCTGACAGCATTTGCGATAACTGCTCACTGCCACTGACCCGCTTGAGTCGCAGGCGACAGTCATCATCGACCACATCGGCATCTACGACTTGATAATCCACACCTTGCTGCAGATCGGCAAAGTAGAATTCATCACCCAGTTCCTGCAGTTTTACCGTTAAAGGGCGTTGTAGATTAAAACCGTGTTTGGCAGGCAAGCGGATCCTTGCGCCACTGACAGAAAGATCCAAGGTATTACCGGTGACTTCCCGTTGTCCCGGCTGAGACACCAGTATTTTGATACTGTAGTTCATCCGTTCTTCAGTCCGACGGATGTAATTGCCGAGAATAATCCCCGGAACCAGGCTGGGCGCAGGCTCTATCTTGTTGCTTTCTTTTTGGTGACGGCGTTGTTGATGACTTCGCATCACCTCTTCATATACCCCCATTGTGTATTGTTGACGGTACAAGGCTAATGCGCGCTGAAATATTTCTTTGGCAGGCTCGTCCAGATAATGATGCTGCTCAGCAAAAATCACTTCACTGCAAGGCAGTTCAGACTTATCTCGTAAATCGATGATCCGCAGGCAGGGACTGGCGAGACGATTGATTTCCATTTTTAACAGAAAACGACTGGAGTTAGATTCTCCCTGCGTCATCTTGTCAAACAGGTCATCAAAATTGGGCTCCATCATGATTGGTTTTAATTGTTCAATCAGGAGACTGTGGGCGTCTGCACTCATCTATTCACTCTAAAAAGATGCTAAACTGCGTGATTGGTTAACTTTATGTCGGCTGCTGCGGCGAGAACTGAATGCTTAAATGCCAGTTATCGTCTTGAAAGGGCAGTTATTTTATATTCTGTCAAAAGTGTCCCAACATTCCAATTTTTATGGCAAAAAACAAAACAGCATATGTCTGCACAGAGTGCGGACAAGATTTTCCTCGTTGGCAAGGGCAGTGCAGCGCCTGTAACGAATGGAACACCATCACTGAAGTTAGGCTGGGTGCCGCTACCGCGGGCCGTAGCGGCAGTTTTAGTGGTTACGCTGGTGCGGGCAGTAGCGAGGTGAAAACTCTGGATCAGATTGATCTGAACGAGGTGCCACGCATTCCCAGCGGTTTTGCTGAACTGGATCGAGTGTTGGGCGGCGGTATTGTCGCTGGCAGTGCCATTCTGATTGGTGGGCACCCTGGTGCCGGCAAAAGTACCTTGTTATTGCAGACCTTATGTCAATTGGCCGAGACCTTACCGGCGTTATATGTGACAGGTGAAGAGTCGTTACAGCAAGTTGCCATGCGTGCGGTACGTTTAGGACTGCCTACCGGCAAACTAAAAATGCTGTCGGAAACCAATGTCGATACCATCTGTGATGTGGCATTAAAAGAACAACCCAAAATTATTGTTATCGATTCGATTCAGGTGATGCACATCAGTGATGTGCAGTCATCTCCGGGAAGTGTGGCGCAAGTGCGCGAATCGGCAGCATTTCTAACCCGTTTTGCCAAGCAAAATAACATTGCCATCATCATGGTGGGACATGTCACCAAAGATGGCAGTCTCGCCGGACCTAAAGTGCTGGAGCACTGCATCGACTGCTCGGTGATGTTTGAAGGGGACAGTGATAGCCGCTATCGTACATTGCGTTCCCATAAAAACCGCTTTGGCGCTATCAATGAACTCGGTGTGTTTGCTATGACCGAACGTGGCTTACGTGAAGTGGCCAATCCCTCGGCAATTTTTTTGTCGCGTGCCGATGAAGCTGCGTCTGGCTCGCTGGTGATGGTGGTATGGGAAGGGACTCGACCGTTGCTGGTGGAATTACAGGTGTTGGTGGACCATTCAGCGTTATCCAATCCGCGTCGCATTGCAGTAGGGATGGATAGCAACCGTCTAGCCATGTTGCTGGCGGTGATGCATCGTCATGGTGGGTTGCAGATGGCCGATCAGGATGTTTTTGTTAACGTGGTGGGCGGCGTTAAAGTGACTGAAACCAGCGCCGATCTGACGCTGTTGCTGGCCATGTTGTCGAGTTTTCGGGGGGAAGTGTTACCGCGTGATTTGGTGGTGTTCGGCGAGGTTGGGTTGTCTGGTGAAATTCGTCCGGTGCCCAATGGTCAGGAACGCCTGGTGGAGGCAGCCAAACATGGTTTTCGTCGTGCGGTAGTGCCTATCGCCAATGTCCCGAAAAAAGCGCCGCCGGGAATGGAAGTCATTGGCGTGCGTAAACTCAGTGAAGCATTGGCGGCGCTGTAACGGAAAGGGTTATACCGAGTCGTGTTCGGATATGAACTGATCCAGCTCACGATTAAGTTGTGAAGTATCACCGGTATTGAGTTCCAATAAGCGGCGCAGATGGGTAATGCTATCCACATCGATGAACGCGCACTTCAATCCCAGATAGTTACGCTTGTGGTAGACGGGTTCAGCCAGCATGCTCACCTCGATCTCTGATGCTGGCAAGCGGAAACTGAGGATCAGTGATGGCGCCAGTTCAAAATCATCCGGCAATTGTACCATCGCGCCATTAAGACACAGGTCCACTAATCGGGTGTTCCAGGTTCTCGTTTCGGTGCGCAGTTGTGCCGGTGTTTCAAACAGCACGCGCGAGAATTTACGCTTGTCTTCCATCTGATGTCCGCTTCATCCTGTAAATTGCCTAAATTGTAGACAGATTTTTGCCAATTGACACCTGTCTTTTTCGCAAAGTGATTGATTCAAATAATTGCTGGATAATTTTGGCTGTGGCGACAACAGAACCAAAGCGTGTTTTTTGAACAGTGCTAGCCACCACACAGTTCTTGAATAGGCTATCGCCCTGACATCAGAATTGTTTTATGATCGCGCGTCCGACGCAGTCTGTCTCTTTCTTGTACTGTGTTTTGTACCCTCTTTTGAGATCAACAAGGTAACGTCCTATGCATTCATCTAACTCCGATAGTGCCGTGAATTCTTCATGGCTGGAGCGATATTTCAAGATTCAGGAACGCGGTAGCAGTGTGCGCCGTGAATTGATCGCTGGTTTGACGACATTTTTGGCGATGGTGTATTCCGTCATCGTGGTGCCATCCATGTTAGGAAAGGCGGGCTTTGATGCTGGCTCAGTGTTTATTGCCACCTGTTTAATCGCGGCTTTTGGGTCACTATTGATGGGGTTATGGGCCAATTTGCCTATGGCTATCGGCTGCGCCATCTCTCTGACAGCCTTTACTGCATTTAGCCTGGTACTTGGGCAGCACATGTCTATCCCAGTAACCCTTGGGGCAATTTTTCTGATGGGGGTAGTGTTCACGCTGGTGACTGTTACCGGTATCCGTCAGTGGGTGCTAACGAATCTGCCTCGGGGCATCGCTCACGGAACAGGCATTGGTATCGGTTTGTTTCTGTTACTGATTGCCGCTAATAATGTCAGCTTGATTGTTGGCAACACTGGCGGCGGTTTGCCGGTAAAATTAGGCGATGTGAGCAGCTTGCCTGTGGTGGCTACTATCATTGGTCTGGCGGCAACCATTGGTCTGGAAAAACGTCGGGTTCCGGGTGGCATTCTGTTAGTTATCATTGTGTTGTCAGTATTCGGTCTGGTGTTTGATCCATCGGTGAAATTTAGCGGGATATTTGCGCTGCCGGATCTGACATCTGAGCACAGCCTGTTTGGTAAACTGGATATCTTGGGGGCACTGAATCCAGTAGTCTTACCAATTGTGTTGGCACTGGTGATGACGGCGATTTTTGATGCCACCGGGACGATTCGCGCCGTGGCAGGTCAGGCCAATTTGCTGGACAAGGAAGACAATATTATCAATGGTGGCAAAGCGCTGACAGCAGACTCGGTCAGCAGTATGTTTGCCGGTCTGGTGGGGGGGGCTCCAGCCGCCGTTTATATTGAATCCGCTGCAGGCACCGCCGCAGGCGGTAAAACCGGGTTGACTGCCACCCTGGTTGGCGTGTTGTTTTTGCTGTTGATCTTCCTGGCACCATTGTCTTACTTGGTACCAGCTTATGCTACCGCTCCGGCACTGATGTACGTCGGACTGTTGATGTTGTCAAATGTCACCAAGCTCGATTTTAATGACAAAGTCGATGCCATGGCTGGCCTGACATGTGCGGTATTCATTGTGCTTTCTTGTAATATCGTTACCGGTATTATGTTGGGGTTTGCGACCTTAGTGATTGGCCGTATTTGCAGCGGCGAGTGGCGTAAGATCAAACCAGGCGTGCTGTTGATCACCATTGGCCTGGTTGTATTCTATGTCGGTGGCTGGGCAATTTAACGTAGCCGCATGTAATAAAAAATCGCGGCAATTGCCGCGATTTTTTATGGTAACGTACAGCGTATTTGGCAATGGTTAGCTATCGGTGTACCTGATCATACCTGAGCTACTCACTTTGACGCCTTTGCAGTCACTGCTGTTGTTACAGTAGGTAAAGGTAGCCTCGCCACTACTCAAACCGTCAGCTTGAAATGTTACATCGGCACCGGTTACCACATCATGGCTGCTAAAACCATCTACAACTTTTAACGTTTTATCACTACTGGTGACAAACACTCGGAGACCATCGCTCCAGTTAGCACCATTTTTTGCAACAGACACGCCCATGCCATAACTGATAGCCTGGTTACGGGCAAAAGCCAGCGTTTGTTCGATACGACTGATTTCTGATTTTACGCGATAACCATCATATAACGACTTCAGCGATGGCACCCCGACCGACAGCAGAATGGCTGCCACGGCAATGGTGACCATTAACTCCACTAGTGTGAAACCGCGATAGTGACCAGACATGTGACACCCTGTTACCAAAACGTGAAATTCAAGTATAGGGGGTTCAGTCGGCGAATGGGAGCAGAAATTGACTAAAATCAGCTAACTGCGGTTTATGTCCCACAATTGATATTATCGTCGCTACGACGGGTTCGCCCCGCCTGATTCACAATAATGGTCTGTGCATTGTCGCTGACTTTTTCCGGACAGTAACTCAGCGTGCCATTACTGCCACTGGCTAATCCGTCCGGATGAAAGCGCACAGCTTTACGATTGTAGAAGATGCTGTCGTTAGCGTGGAACTCACCGGATTGCTGCAATAATTTATCCTCCGTATCCAGGAGCAGATTACCGTTGTGATCGATAAAGACACTGACACCTTGTTGCCAGTCGCTGTCGATGCAGCTATTGCCGTTTAGCCGACAGACGGTAACTCGTGAGCGATAACTGATGGCCTGGTTACGGGCGAAGGACAGCAATTGTTGTAATTGGCGTAAGGCGGAATCAGTACGATATTGACGGTGTAAGTCTGCTAAAGACGGTACTGCGATACCTAACAAAATGGTCAAAATCAGCAAGGTGATAACCAGCTCCACTAGCGTGAAGCCCCGTTGTGGCATATGTTTCATAAGCAAGTCCTTTGCGTGTTAAGTGCAGCGTCCTGCGCACCGGATACCGTTCAAAGTGTAGTTGTACAAGAAGTAAGCTGCATAATCGTCCTTTAGACAATTAGCTAATAAACAGCGGTTTTTTTTAGGGGTAATTTTACGATAGGAGGCTTCGCCCAACGGCTTAGCGTGGTAAGCTAAACGGAGAAGCTAGAATTAAGGTGATGAAGGAGTGCCTGATGAAAAAAGTGGAAGCCATTATCAAGCCTTTCAAACTTGACGATGTCCGTGAAGCATTGGCGGAAATTGGCATTACAGGGATGACAGTGCTGGAGGTCAAAGGGTTTGGTCGTCAGAAGGGGCACACAGAGCTTTATCGTGGTGCTGAGTATATGGTGGACTTTCTGCCCAAAGTAAAAATCGAATTGGTGATCCAGGACGATTTGCTGGAGCAAGCACTGGATGTCATCGTAGATATTGCCCGCACTGGTAAGATCGGTGATGGTAAGATTTTTGTGACCGATGTTGAACGGGTCATCCGAATTCGTACCGGTGAAGAAAACGAAGAAGCGGTATAGTCTGCTAGCCAAGCTCAACAACAGAAAGGGTGGTCAGTGACCACCCTTTTTCGAATTCGCTAGCCACTGATGTCGGCTAAGTAGCAAAAACAGCGGATTAACGCAGCGTTATTTCCACTTGTCTTCCTTAAATGCGTCCATTTCTGGACCTTCGTCGTAGTAACGACGCTTGGTATCACGGCGGCGTTGTTTTACGCGCTTGCTGTTGCGTTGCTTGTTACGCTGATGCTCTCCCCATGAAGAGTCATCATCATCAAATTCATATGGGTTTGACATGATCCTGTTCCAGAAATGTGCATATACGGCGCACCCTCTCTTTTTACCTAAAGGATCTGTCAAGCTAAAGCGAAAAATTTAACGTCTGTTGGTAAAAAATATTTAACAACAGCAAATCTGCTGATGAGGATGACATTTACTGCTATTGGCGAAGCATACGCACTACAAACATCCCATCGGTATCGGCCTGATAGGGCCACACGGTCAAATATTCTGTCCTTTCACCCGTAAAAGGATGTTCTAACGATTGCAGCGTAAACTGTGGGTTGGCTGCCAAAAATGCGTCGACGACGCCGCGATTTTCAGCGTCAGCCAGAGAGCAGGTGGCGTACACCAGAACCCCGCCGGATTTTACCGCGTTGCTGGCTCGTTGCAGGATATCCAGTTGCAATGGTGGTTTTTCAGTGACGGCGGTTTCGTGGTCTAGCCAACGCATATCCGGATTCCGACGCCAGGTGCCGGTACAACTGCACGGTGCATCAACCAGCACACCGTCAAATGCCTGAGTCGCAACCGGTGCGGTTTCGCTTTGCCAAAGGACGGATTTAATGATGTTGCACTGGCTGCGGGCAGCCCTTTTTTCAAGTTCCAGTAACGCGCTTTGCCGAATATCAGACGCAACGATCTGGCCCTGGTTCTTCATCAATGACGCGAGTTGCAGACTCTTACCTCCCGCACCGCTGCAGGCGTCCCACCATTGTTCTCCCGCTTGGGGGTTGCAGATATGGCCGATGACTTGTGAGGCCAGATCCTGTACTTCTAGCTGACCATCTTTATACAGTGTCAGTTCGTTGAGGTTGATGCTTTGATGACCCAGACTGATGGCATCCTCAAAATAGGCAGATTCAGTTGCGCTGAATCCCGCTGTTGCCAGCGCCTGCTTCGCATCGGTGGTAGATAATTGTTGTACTCTTAACCACAGCGGCGGCCGACTGCAGAAACTCTGTAATAATGTTAGTTTCTGTGTATCGTTCATTGCGGATAGTTGCTGCCAGAACCATTGAGGCACCAGTGCCTCGGCAGGAAAATCGGTACCCGCAAACCACAGTTGCAGCTGTTCTGCCGCTTGTGTCAGCGACTGCCAAGGGGTACCCGAATGCGGTAGCAATCCTCCGCGTAATTGCCACGCTTCCAGTGTCGGTTGCCAGCTATGTTGTTCGAGCAGTCCACAAGCCGCCAGCTGTCGGAACCATAACTGCTCATCATTAGCGGCCGGTAATAACTTCAGCCAGCCATACCAGCGAAACAGGGCAAACAGGGTTTCTCGGATAATACGGCGATCGCGTCCACCATGTTTTTTATTGAGACGAAAATAAGCGGCCAAGACCCGATCCGCACTTTGGCGGGACTGCAAAATCTCGGTAAAGAGTTGGTGAATGGTCTTGGCGTAACTGTCGGCGTATTTTTCAGCAGGAGTCATGGTGCGCTAGCGTTAGATAAAACTGGCACCAAGTTTAACAGAAGCCAAGCGCCAGGTCGTCAGTGTCAGTAATCGAGTTCAAGTGCAAAGCACAAATAGCCCATGAGCTTCTGGCAATGTTGAAACTGCTGCGCACAATATTCGGCGAAATCGGCTTGGGTTACCGTGCTCTGAGAAATCTCTTTAACCGCAATAAAATCCTTTCGTTTGAGTTCATCAATCAATGGATGTTGTTTGTCATAGCCTTTTGGGGGGCGTTGCAGACTATCACCATCCATATAAAAGCCGGCGTTGTTTAATGCGGCTAACGCTTTCTGATAGCCATTGGGATTATCATCAATACATTGGCGAATGTTATTCAGCACTGGTGATTCTGGATGCCAGATCCCGGCAGCAATAAAACAGCCATCGTTAGCAAGATGTACATACAGCCCCGGCGCGTGGACATCTTTCCCCTGAAAGTGCCGAAACTGGATCCCTACATTGGATTTATAGGGGGCTTTATCATGACTAAAACGCGTATCGCGTTGTGGCCGCATCAAACTGCCGCCGACTTTTTTGGCGACCGCCGTAAGACGGGGCGACAAGGCCAGAATGTGCGGCTGCATCTGCTCAATAAACTGTAATGCTGGGGTGCGCACCACCGTTTCATATTGATGTTGATTGGCTTTAAACCAGTCACGGTCATTGTTGAGCTGCAGTGCCGCAAGAAAATCAAAACAACTTTGAGTAAACATAGCTTCCCTTCCATACATCCTAGGGGATTAGTTGTGCTAATGACTCAGCGTAGTGGCAATGATGCCTCTAACTCGATATCGGTACAGCCTTTGGCACAGCGAATGTAACCAGCGTTTTCACTACCAGCGACGGGCAGTTGCGCCTGCAGTGGCTGACCACAGTGACGGCACGGAACTGTACGACCGGCCAGCAGATTTTTTATCAGATGTTTATGCTCAATGTAGGACTGAGCACTGCGACGATTAATAGTGCTGAAATCGGGATTGTTCATCGTTGTTAATTGGCTGGATGTTGTGTCGCGATTATAGTCTGCTTCGCAGCCGGGCTTCAATCCGGGAAAAAGAACCACAAAAAAGGCCCTGTCATCAAACAGGGCCTTGAAAGTAAAACGCTAATTTACATCGCGTTTTTGAAGATTTGGCAAATTTCTTCATGTGATGCCTGTTTCGGATTGGTAATACCGCAGGCGTCTTTGAGCGCATTAGTTGCCAGTACTGGGATGTCTTCCTCTTTAACCCCGATGGATGCGAGGTTCGCTGGAATACCCACGTCTGCTGCTAATTGTTTAATGGTATCAATCGCAGCCTGGGCACCCTGAGCATCGGTCATCGCACTAACATCAACCCCCAGTGCTTTTGCGACATCTTTCAGGCGTGGTGCAGCAACCTGAGCATTGTATTCCTGTACAAATGGCAACAGTAGGGCGTTACATACCCCGTGTGGCAGGTCATAGAAACCCCCTAGCTGATGCGCCATAGCGTGCACATAACCGAGGCTCGCATTGTTAAAGGCCATACCGGCCAGAAACTCTGCATAAGCCATCTGTTCACGAGCTTCCAGGTTGTCACCGTGAGCCACAGCAGTGCGCAAGTTATCACGGATAAGTTCCATAGCTTTTACGGCACAGGCATCAGTAATAGGTGTTGCGGCAGTAGACACATAAGCTTCAACGGCGTGAGTCAGTGCATCCATGCCGGTAGCTGCAGTCAGGCCTTTTGGCTTTTTCAGCATCAATTCTGGGTCATTTACCGACAGCAATGGTGTGACATGCTTATCGACAATGGCCATTTTGATATGGCGAACTTCATCCGTGATGATACAGAAGCGGGTCATTTCGCTTGCGGTACCGGCTGTGGTGTTGATAGCAATCAGTGGTAACTGAGGTTTAGCTGAACGATCCAAACCTTCATAGTCACCTATTGTGCCACCGTTGGCAGCTACCAGCGCTATCCCCTTAGCGCAGTCGTGTGGTGAACCTCCCCCCAAAGAGATCACACAATCACAGTGATTATCGCGCAGAAGCTTCAGACCTGCTTCTACGTTGGATACGGTAGGATTTGGGTGCACGCCGTCATAAACGGTGACTGACAGACCCACTTGTCCAAGTTTTTCGGCGATAGAGCCAACGATACCAATACTGACTAAGGGTTTGTCTGTCACAATCAGTGCATGTTTGAAACCGAGAGTTTTAATATCGTTGATGGCGTCATCCACGGCGCCTTGCCCTAGTACGTTGACTGACGGGATAAAAAATTTCGCAGCCATGAGTACACCTCCTAGTGTTGTTTGGGCGATTGGATGTATTAGCTGATTTAACACAAGAAAAGTCTAATGTAAATAAAAAATGCTTATCTGTCATATAATTAATTCAAAAAATGCGATAAAAGTAACTTGAATTAAATCCATGTTTTTGATAGGAGAATTTGCGTAAATTGTCTGAAAATTGACCATTATTGTCATTTGCCAGATTTAGGTTGCTGATTAGCCGGGATTTCTCTGTTGCCAGTTGGGCGATTTGTTATCATATCCATATCGTCCAGTGGCAAGGTTCTGCCATTTACCGATTCAGATGGGACCATACATGGAAAAATATGAGCAGTTACTGATTTCGTTGCGTAAGGTCATCCGGGCAATTGATCTGCATTCAAAGCAGTTAAGTAAACATTCAGGACTGACCGGCCCCCAGCTGATCGTGATGCAGAAGATCGCTAACCTAGGTACACCATTAGCCAAGCAAGTTGCCGCCGAGATTAATCTGAGTCCGGCGACGGTGACGACTATTCTGGATCGCCTAGAAGCCAAAGGCTTGGTGATCCGACAACGCAGTTCAGAAGATAAACGCAAAGTGCATCTGTTGCTTAGTGATGCTGGCCAATCGTTATTACTGTCAGCACCCAAACCGCTGCAGGAGCACTTTATCAAGCGGTATCAGATGCTGGAAGAATGGGAACAGAGTCAGCTGCTGTCTTCAGTCGAGCGCATTGCGAATATGATGGATGCGGAAAAGCTCGATGCTGCACCGATGCTGTTGGTTGGACAAATCCTGTCTCACGAAGACGACAATTAGATTGGCTAAATTTAGGTGCTGGGTAATGACTTGCTGAGACAACGGAGGTTGTTACCAACAGACTGAATTGCTGATAAAAATTCCATCCCCATAATTGTGCGTGTGGTCACGACTGATTGCACTTATTTGGTGATCTGCTGCACATTTTTGCGCCAAAATGATGCCTGTCAAACCAGTCATATTGGTCAGATGTTTATCGAACAACTGTCATTAGACTGTAATAGCTATTTGATTTTGAACATGTTAAATCATATTGCAGATGTTGATTAATCGGTTGTGTGCCGTTGATTTGCTTCTGGCATGGTAACTGCTCAATAATTGACTACTAGCCGACCGACAAACAGGGAGTGCGTCGATGGATCTGGAGAAGTTGCTGTACTTGCAGGGAGTAGGTAATGGCTTTGTTGATTGTGACGGCCATCATCACACGACTCCTGCCACTGATCGTGAAGCAATTCTGCGGGCCATGTGCCATGCAGAACTGGCTGATGTTGGTGAACAGGCATTTGCGGCCTGGGTATCGCAACGGATAGCGTCTCTTGATGCCAGACCATGGCAAGATTTTCTACCTCCCTTCCAATGGTGTTACGCAGACGCACTGGTGATTCGTGTGCGAGTTCCTGAAGTCTATTCCGGGCAATTGACGCTGAATATTGATACTGAAGATGGTACTCACCTCAGCACAGTTTGTTCTGTGGCCGATACGCCGGTAACGGGCGATTATTACACTGAAAATCAACTGTATCTCGAAAGAGAGTTGGTTCTTTCTGAGCTTGTCGCTGAGCATGCTTTGGTGTCGATAGGTGAAGGTTATCATCAGCTTACGATAACAGCAGCGAGTGCGATGCCTGCGGGAATGAACACTGCCCTCAGTCGTGGTCTGTGGATGGTGGCACCTCGTCGCAGTTATGCCGCAGACCTGCCGCAACAGCTGAGCTATAAGCCGTGGGGCGTCAGTGTCCAACTATTTTCGCTGTGGTCATCGGTCGCGAGTGAGCCTCGCCATTCGGGCATTCCAACCCAGATCGGTGATTTTCGCGCATTGGCCGAGTTTATCCGTATCATGGCGGCTCAAGGCGCTGACTTTATTCAGCTTAATCCGTTACATGCATTACCCTTGCAGGATGCCGAAGCTGCCAGTCCTTACAGCCCCTATGACCGGCGACGCATACACCCGTTGTATATCAGTACGTCCCTGTGCCCAGAGGCATGTCAAGCCGACTGGCAGAAGGCACTACCTAAAAGAATGCCCGTCAATAATAACGGCACTCTGTGGATCGATTACCCTGCAGCATTCAAGATTAAAGTAACTAAGTTAAAAGCACTTTTTAAAGTGTTTAGTGGTTATCCCAGCGAACATCCCCGCCGTAAAGCGTTGGCAGCATTTGTGCGTGATGCTGGCGAAGACTTACAGTTTTATGCCAAGACGCAAGCTCAAGAGGTGACCGCCCCCTGGCTGAAAAATCCAGAGTTTTATCTTTATCTGCAATTTGTCGCGGAGGAGCAGTTAGCTTTCTGTCAGGAACTGGCCAAAGATAGCGGTATGCATATTGGTCTGGTTAGGGACCTGGCGGTGGGCGCTATCGGGACGGGTGCTGAAGTGCGTCAGCATCCCCGGCAATTTTGTACCCAGGCGAGTATCGGCGCGCCACCGGATCCGTTTGCGCCTCAAGGGCAGAACTGGGGGCTGACGCCACTCGATCCCATCGGTCTACGCCAAGCCAATTTCGGGCACTTTATTGCATTATTGCGCCGCAATATGCATCACTGCGGCGCACTGCGAATCGACCACATGATGGGCTTGTTTCGTCTATGGTGGTGGCCGGTAACCGCCGATGCTGATCAGCATGGCGGTACTTATGTCTATTACCCTTTTGATTGCATGATGGCCATTTTGTTGCTGGAGAGTCAGCGAGCTGGCTGCATGTTGATTGGCGAGGATCTCGGCTTAGTGCCGACAGAGATTATTGAGCCGATGCGCCGCGCGGGTATTTTCTCCAACGAATTATTTTATTTTTGTGTCGATGAATCCCGCTTACCACAATATGCCGGTTTTAAACCGCCTTCAGAATATAAACCTCATGCGCTGATGATGCTGGCTAACCATGATGTGCCAACTATGGCGGCCTGGTGGCAAGGTAAGGATTTACTGGAGCGCCATCGTTTAGGGTTGTACTCCGATAACGAGTTACAGCAAGCACAACTGCGTCGCAGCCACAAACGTGAAGGATTGTTGCAATGGTTGCGGGATATGACCGGACAAGATTTTGCAGTAGATGTGGAATTTTGTACGTTACTTCCGCACTGGGCGGGCGCGGTCGCCGCGGGAGCCAGCGAACTCTATAGTGTGGCTTTGGCCGATCTGCTGGCCGAAGTGGATGCAGTCAATATTCCCGGAACCAGCACTGAATATCCTAACTGGCGTCGTCGATATTCCATACCATTGGAACATTTATCAAAAAATTCTATTTTTACTCATACGCTTACAGCAGTATGTAATGCAAGACACCATACTTCCGATTAACTGACAGGAGGAACCGCAGATGCAACAGCAATCATCCGCGCAGTCTGAAACACGTCCCATCGCTGATATTGAGCCGGAGACGGACACTGTCGCTTGTTGCGGAGATATTGCCGTCTGTCAGGCGCTGGCGGAAGGTCGTCATGGCGATGTTTTCAATTGGTTGGGAATGCATCAGCTCACCCTGGATGGCAAAAAGTCACTGGTGGTGCGTGCAGTATTACCAGGAGCCCTTGAGGCCACGGTGCTTGACTCTAAGACTGGTAAAAAAGTGGCGTCGTTGTCGCCTGTTGCCGATGCTGAACCCTTGTTTGCGGGAACACTTGGGCGCCGCACTAAGCCTTTTGCCTACCAGCTCCAAGTGCGTTATCCCGACGCCGAACTACTGCTGGATGATCCCTACCGCTACCCGTCCTTGTTGGATGAAAAAGATACCTACTTGTTCTGTGAGGGGCGACAGCAGCAGGCATGGCGTTTTCTCGGTGCTAACTGGCAAGAATGCAACGGTAGCAAAGGCGTGTTATTTGCTGTGTGGGCGCCCAATGCCCAAGCGGTGTCAGTGATTGGTGATTTTAACTGCTGGGACCATCGTCGCCACAGCATGCGGTTTCATCAGGGTTCGGGGATTTGGGAGATATTTATTCCAGGTCTTGTGGGGGGGGAACATTATAAATATGCGATTCAAGCTCACAATGGATACTGGCAACAGAAGGCAGATCCGTTTGCCAGAAGCATGGAACCTTCACCGCATAATGCGTCGCGGGTGCCGTTCGACGAATGTTGGGACTGGTGTGATGCTAGTTGGATGACTGGTCGCAGCCAGATTGCCTGGCATAAAGCGCCGATCAGTATTTACGAGGTGCATCTTGGCTCCTGGCGTCGCAAAGGCCACGATGGTCGCGACTATCTCGACTATGAAGAGTTAATTGCGCAATTGGTGCCTTATGTGGTGGCAATGGGTTTCACCCATGTGGAATTTATGCCACTGAGTGAGTATCCGTTCGACGGGTCTTGGGGCTACCAGCCCGTAGGCATGTATGCTCCGACCTATCGGTTTGGTAGTGCTGCCGCGTTAAAAGCCTTAGTTGATGCCTTTCATCAGGTTGGCATCGGTGTACTGCTGGACTGGGTGCCGGCTCATTTCCCGAAAGATCCGCATGGACTGGCGCGCTTTGATGGTACCTGTCTGTATGAACATGAAGATCCACGGCGTGGCAGCCATCCTGATTGGGACACGCTGATTTATAACTATGGCCGAAAAGAAGTACAGAGTTTCCTGTTAAGTAATGCCTGCTACTGGTTGCAGGAATTCCATATCGATGGCTTGCGGTTGGATGCCGTATCTTCAATGTTGTATCTGGATTACAGCCGTAAGCCTGGCGAGTGGGCACCTAATCAATACGGTGGCCGTGAAAATCTCGATGCCATTGCGTTGCTGCAAGATCTCAATACCCGTCTGTATACCAGTTATCCGGGCATTATGATGATCGCCGAAGAATCCACTGCCTGGGGCGGCGTCAGCCGCGATGTGGGCGGCGGCGGCTTAGGCTTTGGCTTCAAATGGAACATGGGCTGGATGCACGATACGTTAAGCTATATCAGCCGCGATCCGATACACCGCAGCTATCACCACCACGAGATGACCTTTTCGCTGGTTTATGCTTACACCGAACAATTTATTTTGTCGCTCAGTCACGACGAAGTTGTGCATGGCAAACGCTCCTTAATTGAGAAAATTCCCGGTGATGACTGGCAGAAATTTGCCACGTTGCGTGCGTACTATGGCTTTATGTGGGCCCATCCCGGTAAGCAATTGCTGTTCATGGGCAACGAGTTCGGACAACGACATGAATGGCAACACGATTACAGTCTGGACTGGCATCTGTTGCAATTTGAACCGCATCAACAGTTACAACGTTGGGTGACCGATCTTAACCGCTGTTATCGTCAGTTACCGGCATTGTGGCAGCGCGATGGCGATGGTGCTGGTTTTGCCTGGCTCGATTGTACCGATGCTGCTGACAGTGTATTGGCATTCTGCCGTTTTGATGATCACGGCAATGCGCTGGTGGCTGTATGTAACTTTACCCCTACCGTACGCCTTGGCTATCGTATCGGCTTACCCAAAGCTGGCCATTATGCAGAACTACTCAACAGTGACAGTCATTTTTACGGTGGCAGTGATGTTGGTAATGGTGGCGGCATCACCACTGAACATCAACCCTGGCAGGGAATGCAATACAGCGCACTGATCAGCCTGCCGCCATTAGCGACCGTGTATTTTCAATGGCAGGAGCAAGACTGATGCAGATGCTTCCTGGACAGCCTTATCCCTTAGGTAGCCGGGTCGTCAGAGGTGCCGATGGCCGGGTGCTCGGGGTTAATTTTGCGCTGTTTTCAGCTCATGCGAGCGCAGTGGATCTGTGCCTATACAGCGCGGAAACTGGGGGACATTGGCGACAGATAGGGCGCTTTAGCTTACCGCAACAGCGGCAGCAAATCTGGTGTGGATTGTTGCTGGGGGCCGAACCGGGGATGTGTTACGGCTATCGGGTTGATGGGGCTTATCAACCACATCTGGGACATCGATTTAATCCCAATAAACTACTGCTAGATCCCTACAGTCGTTGGATGGCTGGCACTTTGCAGCCCGGCCCCTGGCATTTGGGATATGCCCGTGTCGATAGCGCCGGGCGACCATTAGATGACGAATGCCAGCTTGAGTTACCAGAAATGGAACGCGAGGGTGCCAAGCGAGTCAGTGCTGATGGTGGTATCGGTGACGATAGCCGGCCCAATAGCTGCGATAACGCCTGGGCCTTGCCGCGGTCTGTAGTCGTGGAAGATCAGCCGTTTAATGGTCAACGCTTGCCATCGCGGCCCCTGAGTTATGAAGTGATTTACGAGATGCATCTCAAAGGATTTAGCGCGCACTTGCCGGAACTGGATGAATCGCTGCGTGGCACATTCGCCGGTCTGGGGAGTGAAGTTGCCATCCATTACCTCAAATCCTTAGGTGTCACCTGTGTAGAACTGCTACCCGTGCAAAGTTTCTTTTCGGAACCGTTCTTAACCGACAAAGGCATGAGCAACTACTGGGGCTACAACAGCATCGGCTTCTTTGCGCCACACCCGGCCTATTGCGCCACTGCCGATGGTATAGCGGAATTTAAGCAGATGGTCGAGGCACTGCATCGGCATGATATTCGGGTCATTCTCGACGTCGTTTATAACCACACCGCTGAGGGCAGTCGGCTGGGGCCGCAGTACAGTTTTCGCGGTATTGATAACGCCAGTTACTACCGCCTGCATCCTAACGATAAACGCTTTTATATCAATGACACTGGCTGTGGCAATTGCCTGAATATGAGCCATCCGCGAGTGGTGCAGTTGGTCATGGACTCCTTACGCTACTGGGTCGCGGTGATGGGGGTTGATGGCTTCCGGTTCGATCTGGCGACCTGTCTTGGGCGAGAGCCTCAGGGTTTTGATCGCGGTAGCGGTTTCTTTGATGCATTAATGCAGGATCCGGTATTGAGTGGCGTGATCTTGATAGCTGAGCCTTGGGATATTGGCCCTGGCGGTTATCAGTTAGGCCAATTTCCACTGGTGTTCTCTGAATGGAACGACCGATATCGCGACACGGTGCGGCGCTTCTGGCGCGGCGATCATGGCATGTTACCTGAGCTGGCCAAACGGCTGCATGGTTCCGGCGATTTGTTTGAGCATTCTGGCCGCGGCCCCTGTAGTTCTATCAACTTTATCAGTAGTCACGACGGCTTTACGCTGCGGGATTTGGTGAGTTATGAACTGCGCCATAACGACGCCAACGGTGAAGAAAACCGTGATGGCCACCATGAGAATTTCAGCTGTAATTACGGCGAAGAAGGGGACTCGGAAGAGCCCAAAATTGTGGAACTCCGTGCTCGTCAAAGTCGCAATATGCTGGCAACTCTGCTGTTATCGCAGGGGGTGCCAATGTTATTGGCCGGCGATGAACAGGGTAACAGTCAGCAGGGCAACAATAATGCCTACTGTCAGGATAATCTGCTCGGTTGGGTCGACTGGCGTGATGACGAGCAGAGTCGGACGTTGATGCAATTTTGTCAGCGGTTAATCGCTATTCGCCGCCAATCGGCAGTGTTTTGTTGTCCGCGCTATATTCATACCGATGATCCTAATGAAGCCCAGGCGCTAGCCTGGTTTGATGCCCACGGCGAAATCATGAGTCGTATTCACTGGGCCGAGGGCCATTGCCGTAGTCTGCAGATGCTATTGAAAGGTGAAGATGAGAACGGACAACCGGAGATGCTGCTGTTGCTGATGCATGCTGGTAACACCGAGCATACCTTTACCGTGCCTAACATTGATGTGGATTGTCATTGGCAGTTAATCCTGACCACGATTACCGCAGATGGTGAACCGGGTAATCATCCACTATTGCAAGCGGGAGAGGCGTTTCTGTTACTGCCCTGCAGCTTGTTGCTGTTTAAGGCACAGCTGGATGTTTAAGCCAATCATTCGATAATTTTTGAAAATAGCAATCCGCGAAGGAGGAAGCATGAGTGATACCCCGAAAACTCCCGCTCGCCGCAGCAGTATAGCTACGGTGGCAAAAGGGAAACGCACCGCTGCTTCCAACGTTGCGAAACTGCCGGTCCATGAGCCTTGTGAACCCTGTGATTCACTCAAGGCCGCGTTCGCCAGACAGTTGCGCTACGACTTGTGTTGGGATCAACAGAATGCCGATGCGATGTTTCATGCGCTGGCGCTGAGTGTCAAAGAGCAACTGCTGGATAACTGGCGTGACACCCGCAAGCAGGATGTGTTGCAGCATAAAAAACATGTGTCCTATCTGTCACTGGAGTTTCTGATGGGGCGCGCACTCGGCAATGCGTTACTCAATCTTGAACTCACCGACGAATGCTGTGCTGTGCTGCAGGAATATGCCGTCAATCTCGAAACGCTGGAGCAGCAGGAGCATGATGCCGGTCTGGGGAACGGTGGCCTAGGGCGTCTGGCTGCCTGTTTTCTCGATAGCTGCTCAACACTGGGGCTTAATGTGACCGGCTATGGTATTCGTTATGAATACGGCATGTTTGTGCAAAAAATTATCGATGGTTATCAGATTGAACAGCCTGATCGCTGGTTACGTGATGGTAATCCCTGGGAAGTTCGGGTCCCGGAACACAATGTCACGGTGCATTTCTTTGGTCATACCCAGAGTTATGTCGATCTCAAGGGCCGCCGACACATGTTGTGGCTGGATACGCAGGATGTCATGGCTGTTGCATATGATGTGCCAGTGCCCGGCTACCGCAATGGCCGGGTTAACACTTTGCGGTTGTGGAAAGCTGAAGCCACCAACGAATTCGATCTGGCAGAGTTCAACCAAGGGGATTACACCGAGGCTGTCGCGGCTAAAAACCAGGCCGAACAGATCACTATGGTGTTATATCCCAATGACAGCAGCGAAAACGGTAAGGAATTACGTTTGCGCCAGCAATATTTCCTGTCATCTGCCAGTTTGCAGGATCTGCTGCGAAATTGGGTACAGCAGCATGGCATGGATTTCACCGAGTTTCCGAAATACAACGCGATTCAATTGAATGACACGCATCCAGCCATTGCTGTACCTGAATTGATGCGGCTGTTGGTTGATGTTTATGAACTGGAGTGGAACCCAGCCTGGAATATCGTCAGCCGCTGTATCGCTTATACCAACCACACCCTGCTACCTGAAGCGCTGGAGCGCTGGCCGGTGCGCATGTTCGCGCACATGTTGCCGCGTATTTTGGAAATCGTCTACGAAATCAATGCGCGTTATCTTGATGAAGTTGCACACCGTTGGCCTGGTGATGTGAGCAAGTTGCGTGACATGTCCATTATCGAAGAGGGACCTGAACCCAATATTCGGATGGCCTATCTGGCAATTGTCGCAAGCTTTTCAGTTAATGGTGTTGCAGCATTGCATACGCAATTACTGACTTCCGGCCTGTTCCGTAATTTTCACGATTTATGGCCGCATAAATTTAATAACCGTACCAATGGTGTAACGCCTAGACGCTGGCTGGCCTATTGCAATCCGGGGCTGAACCAGCTTATCAGCAGCCGCCTTGGTCATGACTGGGTAACCGATCTCAGCAAACTGTCGGCACTCAATGCGTTTACAGCAGACAGCAGCTTTGTCAATGACTGGCGCAAGGTCAAACAAGAGAACAAGCAGGCGCTGGCTGAGCTGGTGGCCGAACGCTGTCATGTCGAATTTGATACCACAATGCTGTTCGATGTGCAGGTTAAAAGGATCCACGAATACAAACGGCAATTGCTGAATATTCTGCATGTCATTCATCTGTATCAACGAGTTATCAGTGGCGATACCCAGGGGATGCAGCCGCGCTGCGTGTTAATTGGCGGGAAAGCTGCACCGGGCTATGCGATAGCTAAACTTATTATCAAGCTGGCCAATAACGTGGCGCACATGATCAATGGCGATCATCGGGCTAAACCCTGGCTAAGGTTTGCTTTTTTGCCAGACTATAACGTGAGTGCCATGGAAACTATCTGTCCCGGGACTGATTTATCGGAACAGATTTCCACTGCGGGCAAGGAAGCCTCTGGCACGGGGAATATGAAATTTATGATGAATGGTGCCTTAACGCTCGGAACTCTGGATGGCGCCAATATTGAAATGCTCGAAGAAGTCGGTGAAGACAACTTTTTCCTGTTTGGGTTGAATGCCCAATCGGTTGAAGAACTACGTGGGCATTACCGTCCTTGGGAATATGTCGCTGCATCTGAAGCGTTAAGCGGCGTGATGTCGTTGTTGAAAAGTGGTCATTTCAACCTACAGGAGCCGGGCATTTTTACACCGATTATTGATGCTATTGAATCGCCCACCGATCCATGGATGCTGGCCGCAGATTTTGAATCACTGCGCTTGGCACAGTTGGAGGTGGCCAAAGCCTATCAGGATTGGCAACGTTGGACCGCAATGAGCATACGTAATACCGCCGCCAGTGGCCGTTTTTCCAGTGATGTCACCATTGCTGGCTACCGGGATCATATTTGGAAGGCACGATAAGCAGCCATTTAATCAGTTGGGGAGACACAGGATATGTCAAATTCCAGTCTGCGTTTTATCAGCAACTTAACCCGCGACACCTATGCGTTGATCCTTGCAGGCGGTAGGGGAAGCCGCTTACATGAATTGACGGATTGGCGTGCTAAACCTGCGCTGTATTTTGGTGGTAAGTTCCGCATCATCGATTTTCCGTTATCGAACTGCATCAATTCCGGTATCCGCCGGGTTGGGGTCGTGACGCAATACAAGTCTCATTCCCTGATCCGGCATATCATGCGGGGCTGGGGGCATTTCAAGAAAGAGCTGGGCGAGTCGGTGGAAATTCTGCCAGCATCGCAGCGCTATTCCGATAACTGGTATCAGGGCACTGCCGATGCAGTGTTCCAAAATATCGACATTATCCGCCATGAATTACCGCGTTACGTCATGGTGCTGTCCGGTGATCATGTTTATCGCATGGACTATGCGGGGTTGCTGGCAGCTCACGCGGAATCCGGTGCCGATATGACGGTGTCTTGCATGGAAGTCCCGGTTGCTGAAGCTGCCAATGCCTTCGGGGTGATGGAAGTGGACACCAGTAATCGCATCCTCGGTTTTGAAGAAAAACCGGCTCACCCCAAATCACTGCCAGATAATCCCGAGTTGTGTCTCGCGTCTATGGGCAACTATGTCTTTAATACCGACTTTCTTTTTGATCAACTTAAACGTGATGCGCAAAATGCTGAATCACAAAGAGATTTCGGTAAAGATATCATCCCTTCTATTATCGAAAATCATCAGGTTTACGCCTATCCGTTCCGCAGTTCATTCCCTAATGAACCTGCTTATTGGCGTGATGTGGGAACGCTGGACTCGTTCTGGACGGCCAATATGGAATTGCTGTCACCGACACCCGCACTGAATCTGTATGACGCCAAATGGCCTATCTGGACCTATCAGGAACAGCTGCCGCCTGCCAAATTTGTGTTTGATGACGATGGGCGCCGCGGTATGGCCGTGGATTCTGTGGTCTCCAGTGGCTGCATTATTTCCGGGGCTAGCGTCAGGCGCTGTGTGCTGTTTAACGAGGTTCGTGTCTGTTCGTACTCGGTAGTCGAAGATACTGTGATCTTGCCCGATGTGGTGGTATTGCGTAACTGCCGTATTCGCAAGGCGATTATTGATCGTGGCTGTATTATTCCGGAAGGGATGGAGATAGGCTATAACCACGAACATGACCGTGCTAAGGGCTTTCGCGTATCAGAAGGCGGTGTGGTGTTGGTAACCCGTGATATGTTAGGGCTGCCAGTGGGTTACGAATAATAATTACAGGAAAACCAATAGTCGATGCGGGTATTGATGCTGGCTGCAGAAAATGCAGCGCTTAAGGGTGCCAAAGTCGGTGGAATGGCGGATGTCTTGCGCGATCTGGCGCCTGCGTTGCAGCCCCATGGGGTTGCGGTAGACATGATTATGCCGGATTACGGTTTCCTCGCCAGGGAACAACAAGCGGCGTTTGTCTGTGACTTTGTGGTGCCTTTCGATAGTGGTCATTATCCGCTGAAACTCTATCGTCTCGCCAATCCATTACAACCCGAGGTGTGGATCTATCTGCTGGCACACGAGATGTTTGTCGCGCCTGGTCACGCCATCTATACCCAAGATAGTCCGGGGCGGCCGTTTGCATCAGATGCCAGCAAATTTGCGTTATTTTGTACCGCAGTGGCTACCTTGCTCTGTAGTGGCTTAATCGCCTTGCCGGATCGCTTGCATCTGCATGACTGGCATTGTGGCTTTTTCGCGATGCTGCGAGCATTTGAACCGGCCTACACCCAACTGCAACAAATCCCCACTATTCTGAGCATTCACAATCTGGCGATGCAGGGCATTCGCCCATTGGAAGGGGATATTTCCTCGTTACGCGCCTGGTTTCCTGGCATGGCGAATCTCAGTCACAAACGTCTTGCTGCGGCACTAGACCCACGTTATCCGGATTGTGTTAATCCGTTGCGAGCGGCAATTAATCTTTGTGATGCGGTGCATCTGGTATCTCCTGGCTATGCCGAGGAAGTATTACAACCCTCTCGGCCAGAGGAAGGCTTTTTTGGTGGTGAAGGATTAGAGCTGGATCTGCAACGGATACGGCGCGAAGGAAAGCTTTTTGGCATTCTGAACGGTTGTGATTATTCCGCTCCTGCACCGACAATTTCGCGTCAGCAGATACGCGACCAACTGAAAGATCTCGCGTATTTAGCACTACTGAGCAAACTTGGATACAGCGAATTTGTGCAGCCGTCGGAAATTATTGCGCAGATCCGCTTATCACAAAAAGGGTTACCGCAAGGATTCTTACTGACCTCTGTCGGACGACTCACCGATCAGAAAATGCTGCTGCTGCGCCAACCGTGGCAGGGGGGATTAGTGCTGGATGCCATCTTACAGCGACTGGCCGCCTGGAATGAAAATGCCCGCTTCTGGTTGCTGGGCAGTGGCGATGCAAGTTTGGCGCGAGAATTTAGTGAAGTGGCCGCACGTCACGATAATTTCTTGTTTATCAATGGCTATCATGAACAGCTTTCTGAAGCCTTGTATTACAGTGGCGATCTGTTCCTGATGCCCAGTTCCTTTGAACCCTGTGGCATCAGTCAAATGTTGGCGCTGAAAGCCGGACAGCCTTGTCTGGTACACGGAGTCGGTGGCCTGAAGGATACGGTAGCCGATGGTCACAACGGCTTTGTGTTTCACGGGCGCGATCTAGAGCAACAGAGTGCCGCATTGCTACAGACATTAGAGCGAGCGTTGACACTTTTTGGCACACCACATTGGCAGACATTGGTGAAGGCTGCCAGTGCCAGCCGGTTTGATTGGCATGCCAGCGCCGCTGAATATGTGGACAAGCTCTACAGTTCAGTCAATTAATCGAAGAAATTCAAAGGATTCTGCTAGACTGTGATCGGTTAAGCAGGGGTTTTTCTTTGGGGGCTATTGACGCTGTTATGTTTCTTCCATTAGTGCAAAATGCCGCATTGTTGCTGGCATTGATCCTGATCTACGATGCGATCCCTCTGTATCGTAATGACAGCCGTTATCGGTTGTTATGGCAACTGCTGTCAGGTGCGCTGATCGGCGGGATCTGTATTGCCGTCATGTTAACGCCCTGGACCTTTAGTCCCGGTTTGATCTTTGACTGCCGCAGTGTGCTGTTGTGTGTGACCGGGTTATTCTTTGGCGGCGTCCCTACCTTTATTGCCTGCGCTATCGCTTCCGCATTCCGGTTATATCTGGGGGGGGACGGTGCTGTTATCGGCATTGGTGTGATATGTACCAGTGGCTTGTTGGGGATTGCGTGGCGTAAATGGCGGAACTGGAATCGTCAGTCTCTGACTCACGTCAGTTATGTTGAGCTGATTATCTTCTCGCTGATAGTGCATGTGTCGATGCTGCTGTGGATGCTGTTGTTACCGGCCACAATGGCAGTTGATGTCATTACCCGTATTGCGCCACCGGTGCTGACGTTGTATCCACTGGTGACTGTACTAATGGGTAAGCTGTTATCTAACCGTTTAGAGCGGGAGCTTGCTCAGCAGCTGAAATTGCAGGATCAGTTTCTGTTCCGCTCGCAGTTCAACGTAGGCAACTATGGTATCTCGATCAGTTCGCCCGACCGCCGCTTCCTTAAAGTGAATCCTTATTTTTGTCAGATGCTCGGTTACTCTGAAGCGGAGTTGCTGCATAAAACCTGGGATAGCCTGACGCATCGTGGCGATATAGATGAAAGTAATAAATATTTCAGAAGGATGCTGCGGGGCGAAATAGAACGTTACGAGCTGGAAAAGCGCTTTATCAAGAAAAATGGTCAGCTGCTGTATACCCATATAACGGTGTCTTGCCAGCGCAGTTTTCATCAGGTGCAGTTGGTCATTGCCGGTTATATCGACATTACGGCAGCCAAAGAAGCGCAGCAGGCGCTGTCAGTCAGCCATGCTGAACTGGAGTTAGTGTTGGTCAGCAGTCGCCTCGGTTATTGGATGTGGGATTTGAGCCGCGACCAGGTCACTCATGATCAACAGACCGCTAATCTGCTGGGGTGTACCTTCGAGGAATTGAGCAAAGGCAAACATATCTGGCTCAATGCGATTGTTGACGAGGATCGTATTCAGACATTACGCGCGCTGGAACAACATATTGCCGGTAATACCACCGATTATCGTAACGAATACCGCATACGCCGCACCGATGGTCAGCTCCGGTGGATCCGCGATGTCGGTAAAGTGATGGAATGGCGTGAAGGAGTGCCGCTAAAAGTCTGTGGCATCCACCAAGATATTACCGAGGATAAGCAGCGTGAAGCGTCGTTGAAACTGGCGGCATCCGTCTACGACAACAGCAGTGAGGCGATGAGTGTACTTAATCGTCATGGCGAAATTATCAATATTAATCCAGCCTTTTGCGCGCTGACGGGTTACCGTGATGCAGATATTATCGGCAAAAAAATCAATCAGTTGAAAAGTGATCGTTACTCAGCCACAGATTTTCATGCGATTAAAAAGGATCTGGGTAAGCAGCGGCGCTGGCAAGGCGAACTCTGGATAAAATGCCGTGACGGTAAGGAGATCATCACCTGGCTCACCATCAACACTATCGGTGGTAAAAAAGGCGAGCCACAACAATGGGTGGTGCTGTTCTCTGATATCACCGAGAAGAAACATTCCGAGCAGGTGATCTGGCACCAGGCCAATTACGATCCGCTGACCAGTCTACCGAACCGTCGGATGTTGCTAGAACAGCTGTATCATGAAATACAACGGGCACATCGCCGCGGCAGTAAGCTGGCACTGTTGTTTCTCGATCTTGATTTCTTTAAAGAGGTCAACGATACCCTCGGTCATGATATGGGCGATCAATTGTTGATCCAGACAGCGGAACGATTGCGTACTTGTGTACGCGAATCAGATTTTGTCGCACGTCTTGGCGGTGATGAATTCACCATCATTCTCACCGATGCAGAAAGTTCACAGGGTATCGAACGTGTGGCAGCACAGATCCTCAGTAGTATCGCCGAACCCTATAAGTTGGGTGATGAAACGGCTTACATCAGTGTCAGTATTGGCATTACCTTGTATCCCGATGATGGTGAAGCTGAAGATGTGCTGTTAAAACATGCCGATCAGGCAATGTATGCCGCCAAGAACCAGGGACGCAATCGTTACCATTACTTCACTGAATCAATGCAGCAGCAGGCACATTACCGTATGCGGTTGATCCAGGACCTACGTCAGGCGGTGGAGAGCAGTGCCTTTGAACTTAACTACCAACCTATCGTTGAACTTAGCAGCGGTAAAATCACTAAAGCTGAAGCACTGATCCGTTGGTACCACCCGCAACGAGGTCAGGTGCCACCCGCGCAATTCATCCCGATAGCAGAGGATACCGGTTTGATTTTTCCGATTGGAAACTGGGTATTTCAGCAGGCAGTGAAGCAGAGCGCCGATTGGCGCGAGCGCCTGGGTGTGGAAATCCAGATCAGTGTCAACAAGTCGCCGGTGCAGTTTCGCGATGAAGGTGTGCGTTTTCAGGAGTGGCTACAAACCCTGCAGCAGCTTCCCGGGGGGGGCATCTGTATTGAAATCACTGAAGGGCTGTTGCTGGATACCAATATAGCGGTATCTGAGAAGCTACTTTCATACCGTGATGCTGGGGTGCAGGTGTCGTTGGATGATTTTGGGACCGGCTACTCCTCTCTGGCCTATCTGAAAAAATTTGATATTGATTATCTAAAAATAGATCAATCATTTACCAAAAATATCGATGTTGATGCCAGCAATCAGACCCTGTGCGAAGCGATTATCGTTATGGCGCATAAATTGGGTATGAAAGTGATTGCCGAAGGGGTGGAAACTCAGCAGCAAGCCGAGATCCTAAAACGGATCCATTGTGACTATGCCCAAGGCTATTTTTACTCAAGACCGGTATCTAGCAGCGAATTCGAGCAACGCTTCCTGGACGCCAAACGCCCGTCAACAGACTGAGCGCGCCAGCCATTAACCCTGTATACTGCGTTTTTTGACAACGAGCCTGACTATGCTGTTTTCTGAAACTTCTCTGCCTTCTCAAATACTCAAAGCGGTCGCTGACTATGGCTATCAGCACTTAACACCGGTGCAGCAACAAGTGTTGCCAGCGGCTTTGGCCGGGAAGGATCTGCTGGTGTCAGCACAAACCGGCAGTGGTAAAACCGCTGCCTTTGGTTTGCCAATCGTTGCCAGGCTCAGTACCAATCCGCAACCACATAGTTCTGCTGCCCCTCAAGCATTAATTCTTACGCCAACACGTGAGTTAGCGCAGCAACTGGCGACTCATATTACCGCCTTTGCGGCCGGTAGCGAGTTACGGATTGTGGCGGTATATGGTGGCGCGAACTTCCGGCCGCAGCGGCAACGGTTACAACAGGGCGTTGATGTGTTGGTCGCCACTCCGGGACGGCTGTTTGACCATCTCAGTCAGGATTATCTCAATCTGAGTCAGCTACAGTTTCTGGTGCTGGACGAAGCTGATCGCATGCTGGATCTGGGATTTATCAAAGATATCCAGCGGTTGCAGAAATGGTTACCCAGCAAGCGCCAGACCATGCTGTTTTCGGCAACCTTTCCAGACTCCGTGCGTAACTTAGGGCAGCAACTCACCCAACAGGCATTGTGGGTTGAATTGCCGCATAGTGCCGAACAGGGAAACATTCAGCAGCAGGTATTGTTGGTCGCCAAGCAGCGCAAAGCGGAATTGTTAGCGGAGTTAGTCGGCAAAAATAATTGGCAGCAAATCTTGGTGTTTGTTAATACCAAGGACGCTGCCAGCCGTTTGGGCGAAGAGCTCTCCCTCGATGGTATTAGCAACGCCGTGTTTCACGGTGATAAAACTCAGGGCGCTCGCAACCGTGCCTTAGCGGATTTTGCTGAAGGCCGTATTCGGGTGCTGGTGGCGACCGATGTTGCCGCCCGTGGCTTGGATATTCCGGCGCTGCCAAGGGTGATCAATTTTGAATTGCCCCCAGAGTCTGAGGATTATGTGCATCGTATCGGGCGAACTGGGCGTGCGGGGTTGGATGGTGAAGCCTATACCCTCATAAGTCCGCAGGAATTATCGCAACTACAAGCCCTTCAGCAGGAACTTAAGCTTTCAATCCCGCAACTAACCCCTGCCGGATACGAAACCACCGCCGCATTGCCAGAGCGTTATCGCAGTGCAGTGACAACTCCGAAAGCTGCCACAAAAAGCCGCTCCCGCTTCCAGGCCGCTGCGCGCAGCAATAAAGCCAATCACCATCGACGTTGATAACAGGTGTGGCTGAACCGAGATTTGGGTACACTTGGCGCTCAGATTTCTGTCCTGCTGAATGTTGCTATGATTGTTGCCGCTGTTCCGACCCATGTGATTACCGGTTTTCTTGGTTCAGGTAAAACGACCTTTATCAAAGCGCTGTTACAGGCGAAACCCGTCGCTGAAACCTGGGCGGTGCTGGTGAATGAGTTCGGTGAAATTGGTATCGATGCCAGCCTGATGGGAAGCCGCCAAGATGTAGTGATCCGCGAAGTTGCTGGGGGCTGTATCTGCTGCGCCGCTGGCGTGCCGCTGCAAGTCGCAGTGACGCAGTTATTGGCGAAGGCAAAACCGCAGCGACTGTTGATTGAACCGACCGGTCTCGGTCATCCGCTGCAAATCATCCGCACCTTACAGTCTGAAGTCTTCGCGCAATCCATTCGCCTGCTGTCTTCTGTATGCCTGTTGGACCCGCGTAAACTGGCAGATAACCGCTATCTCACGAATGACACATTCGTATCGCAGTTAGCCAGTGCCGATATTTTGCTGGCATCCAAGGCCGATCTTTGGCAGCAACAGGTCGAAGTACAACAGCAATTACAGCAATTTGTTACCGACCGAGATCTCAATCAGCCACTGCTGCAATGGTCGCAGCAGCAACCGCTTCCGCAGGCGTTGTGGTCATTACTGCAGCATCCAGCAGGCGTTACAACCGCTAACCGAAAAGTAAATGCTTTACTGCAACCAACGCCTGATTACACCTCTGCTGACAATGCAGCGGTGCCATTTAATGCGCAAGGCTTTGTGTTTAAGGCTCATCAGGATGCCCACGCCTACAGCTACGGTTGGAAATTCAGCCCACAATGGGTATTCGATTTAGCGCCATTGGTGCAATGGATTAGCAGCCAGCAACTGCTGAGACTCAAGGCGGTGATGATCACCACTGACGGTATTGCCGCGTTCAACATGCTGGATGGTGAACTCAGTTTCGAAGAGCTGGATGAGGCGATGGACTCGCGCCTGGAGCTGATTAGTCAGCAGCCTTTGGATGCGCTTGCCATTGAACAACAGTTATTGTCTTTGGGTCGCATGGAGCTTTAATGACAACCAGCATTCAAAGCGGTACTGCGGCGGATCTGGCACTGATGGAGATGCCGATCCCGCGCTTGTTCTGGCGCTATGCGGTGCCAACTATTGCGGCAATGCTGGCAACCGGCATTTATGTAACCATCGATGGCATGTTTATCGGTCATTACCTTGGGGCTGATGGCCTTGCCGGTATCACCCTCGCATATCCGGTCGGCGCCATCCTCTACGCATTGGGAACCCTGATTGGCATGGGCGGTGCCGCTCAGGTGTCGTTATTATTGGGACAAGGTAAAGTCACTGATGCCCGCCAGGTCGTGGGTAACAGTTTTACGCTGGCACTGATTTGTGGTGTCACGCTGGCAATTGCAGGCACCTTGTTGAGTGAACCGATACTGCAACTGTTAGGCGCCAACGGACAAGTGCTGGCTTACGCCCGTAATTATCTGTTCTGGTATTTTGCCTTGGGGACGCTGCCCATATTGGCGACAACCTTCGGCGCCATGCTGCGTAATGACGGACATCCCGGGATCGTTACGCTGATTTTAATTTTCGGCGGTATCCTCAATACTTTCCTCGATTGGTTGTTCATCGTGGTGTTGCCGTTCGGGTTAGCCGGAGCTGCCATCGCCACCATGTTGTCTCACGGTATGACTGCAGCGTTTTGCTTACGGCATTTCTTCTGCTCGCGCACCCGCTTGCAACTAAATCTACAGCAGATGCGCTTGCACTGGCACCATGTAAAAGGCATTTGTCGTCTGGGTCTGTCCAGCATGCTGATGAGTCTTTACTTGTCGGTGGTCCTGACGCTGCATAACATCGCTATCTTATGGCAAGGCACCGAACTGCACCTCGCTGCCTATGGTGTCATCGGCTATACCGAAGCGATGTTCTATCTCATTTTTGAAGGCATTGCGCTTGGTACCCAACCTATCCTCAGCTTCAACACCGGCGCCCGGCAGCCACAGCGAGTACGGCAGGCGGCTAAGTTAGCCTTCACGGTCACCCTTGTTACAGCGCTGATTGGCTGGCTGATTGTCTACGGTAAACCACTGTGGATGTTATGGTTATTTGCCGGCGATAACCCGCAATTAGCGCCAGTGGCAATTGCGGGTATGCATCTGTATTTCTGGGGTTTACCCTTTGAAGGTATGGTGCTGGTGGGCGCGAGTCTGTTTCAGGCGATCAATCGCCCTAAAGAAGCGGCAATGCTGACCGGCAGTAAAATTTTACTGGTGGCCTCGTTGTTGTGGTTGTTGGGTGCATTGCTGGGCATCACTGGTGTGTGGATTTCATTATCCTGCTGCAGTTCATTATTGTGCGTGTGGATGTTTCGCACGTTAAAGCGGCTGGATAAAGCCAGTAACTAACACTATCTGTTTGTTTTAATAAAAATTAATAAAAGCTTCGCTAAAGAAGCAATTATCAAATTAGCGGTTTTATGATATGTATAAGGTCGCTTTTGGCTGGTGTCGGAGGGTGATGTGGCCACAAAAAGAATCGTGATCGTCGGCGGTGGTGCTGGTGGATTAGCGCTGGCGTCTAAGTTGGGTCGTAAATTGGGCCTGAGCGGTAAAGCCGAGATCTGTCTGGTGGATAAGAGTCCGGTCCACATCTGGAAACCCAAGTTACATGAAGTAGCGGTTGGCGTCATCGATCAATCCATTGAAGGCTTACTCTACCGCGACCACGGACTCAAAAACGGTTACCGTTTCCTGCGCGGTGAAATCATCGGCTGCGATCCACAACAGAAAGAGATCACCTTATCGAAGGTCGCCAATAAACAGGGAGAGGAACTGCTCGGCGAACGGCACGTAAAATATGACTGTCTGGTGCTGGCGATTGGCAGTGTTTCCAACAGCTTTAATACCCCAGGCGCTGAACAACACTGTATTTTCCTCGACAATCTGGAAAGCGCTAATCTGTTCCACCAAAAGTTGCTCGACAATCTGTTACTGCTGGATGAAACCAATGAAAAGCTCAGCATTGGTATTGTTGGCGCGGGTGCCACCGGTGTCGAATTGGCGGCTGAGCTTTATCATGTGTTGGAATCGGTAAAAGATTTCGGCTACCTCAATATCGATAAGTCTCATTTGGAAATTCACTTGATTGAAGCCGCGCAACGTATTTTGCCCGCCTTACCGGACAAAGTAAGCGGTGGTGCGCAGTCGGTTCTGGATCATATCGGTGTGCGTCTGCACATCGGCGTACAGGTAAAAGAGGTAACTAAAGAAGGCTTTGTGACTCAGGACGGGATAATTCCCGCCGGTCTGAAAGTCTGGGCCGCAGGTGTTAAAGGGCCAGATTTATTGAAGCAGTTCACCGATTTGCCAATCAATAATCGTAACCAGGTAGAAGTTGACGCCTGTATGCGAGTCAAAGGTCAGGAATACATCTACGCTCTTGGTGATTGCGCTGCGATGGTTACGGATAATGGTAAAGCCGTGCCCCCAAGAGCGCAGGCCGCGGCGCAGATGGCCGATACCCTCTATAAAAATCTGGTTAACCGTTTAGAGGGTAAAGCGGAATTACCGTTTCGTTATCACGACTATGGTTCGCTGGTGTCATTGAGCCGCTTTTCTGCGGTGGGCAACCTCATGGGCAATCTGCGTTCGCGTTCGTTGTTCATCGAAGGATATATCGCGCGCATCATGTATATGTCGTTATATCAGCGCCATCTGGCAAGCCTGTATGGCTGGTTTTCTGCATTGGTTTACCGATTCGCCCAGCGATTGCTTAAATGGCATCGGCCAAAACTTAAACTTCACTAAGCAACTGGTGAAAATCCCGGCAGTTGTGTCACGTTTGCGATGGTTACGGTTTTTTATCAGATAGTAAACAGGGTATAACTAGTACAAGGGAAGCAGTTTCCTTTCAATTTTTTAACATAATTTTAAAGTAAGAGCCCTCAAGGAGCTTTCGATGAGCGAACCATTTGTGCTGCTTGATAACCAAAAGCATGCAGACGTTAAGTTTTCAGCACCGAAATATGCCCACGTAGCTGATCAGCACCTGTTACCTGTTTCTCTGCACGAGCTGCTGTATGCGGCCGTTGATGTACCGGTTGTCTTTATCAAAAATAACGAAACTGGCGAATTCCAGGCGGTGATGATGTTAGGTCTGAAGCCTAACCAGAACCTGCTGGTCAAAGGCGAAGAATGGTTGGGTAACTACATTCCTAATGTACTGCGTGACTTCCCTCTGACAGTTGTGTTGAACCCAGAGCAGAAAGATAAAGTCTGGATTGGCGTGCGTGAAAGCAGCGACCAGGTCAATAAAGCAGAAGGCGAAGCACTGTTTGCTGATGGCGAAGAAACTGAATTCCTGAAAAATCGCCGGGAAGCTTTGCTGAAACACTTTGAACAGGATCAACAGAGCCGTGCCATTCTTGGTTATCTGGCAAGCAAGAATCTGTTAATTGCCCAGACACTAACAGTTGAAGTGAAAGGCGAGCAACGTAACATCAACGGTATCTATTTGATCGATGAGCGTAAGCTGGCAGAGATGTCTGATGAAGACTTCCTGGATCTGCGTAAGCGCGGTTTGCTCGGCCCGATCTACAGCCACCTGACATCTCTGAACCAGATCCCACGTTTGGTACAGTTTGAAGCTGCGCTGTAATCGCTGATGTCTGAAAAAGGGCGCTGCGGCGCTCTTTTTTATGTCTGAAATAAAACGAATCAATGCTGACGCTGGAAAAGCGAAAAGCCACTCAATTGAGTGGCTTTCTAAATTCATGGTGCCGGCACCAAGAGTCGAACTCGGGACCTACTGATTACAAGTCAGTTGCTCTACCAACTGAGCTATGCCGGCATAAAAGTGGTGCCCGAACCCGGAATCGAACCAGGGACACGCGGATTTTCAATCCGCTGCTCTACCGACTGAGCTATTCGGGCAACTGAGTTGAGCGCCAGTACGCTACTTCAAAGACAATTAACAACGGCTGTTTTTAAAGTGGGCGTATGATAAAGCAGGTTATTTTACTACTGCAAGCGCTTTTTGGCAGGAGCGCCGCTGTTCGCTCAGTTAATGGGCAAATTTGCGGATGAACCACTAATAGTGGCATCAACTATGCCACAGTGACCGTTGTGTTGGGAGGTGTTGCTACTGTCCTCTGTATCAGCTGCAGACGAAATACCGTCAAGCTAAATCCGTAATGAGTTGTTATGATATGCCTCCCGCTGGCGATATGGCGTCTGCGATCTCTCCATGTTTAAGGATTCAACCATGGCTTCCACTGAAACGCGTATGCTGTCTCCATTACTGGTGTTGTTAATGGCGGTTGCCACTGGTGTTGCTGTAGCGAACAACTATTATGTGCAGCCGCTGCTGGATACTATCGCCAATTATTTTAAGGTGTCGCACACTGCCGCCGGTATGTTGGTCACTACCGCTCAGCTGTTTTACGGTGCCGGATTACTATTATTGGTGCCGTTGGCCGATATGGTGGAACGTCGTCGTTTAATCATCGTGATGATGCTACTGGCAACAGTCGGACTCTTTATCAACGCCATGGCACCCAATTTATATTGGTTATTGCTGGGAACCGCTGTGGCCGGTGCCTGTTCTGTAGTCGCGCAGGTTTTGGTGCCGCTGGCAGCAACCTTGGCCGATCCTTCACAGCGTGGCCGGGTAGTCGGAACGGTGATGGGAGGCTTGTTGCTGGGGATTTTGCTGGCGCGGGTGGTGGCCGGGATGATCTCGACGCTGGTTTCCTGGCAGGCGGTGTACTGGCTGGCCGCGATGGCGATGCTGCTCATTACTTTGTTGCTGGCGCGAACCTTGCCCGTTTATCGGACTGAAACTGTCATCGGTTATCGTGAGCTGATGCGGTCATTATTGAGCTTATTCGGCTCCGAACCCAAGCTCAGATCACGTTCATTTCTCGGCGGACTGTCATTTGCCATGTTCACCATGTTCTGGACCCCGCTGGCGTTCTTGTTGGCCAATCCACCCTATGAATATTCCGATGCCACCATCGGCTTGTTTGGCTTAGCGGGCGTTGCCGGGGTAGCCGCAGCGCGTTGGGCGGGTAAACTGGCTGATGCCGGTAAAGGTAATACCGGTACCTGGCTGGGGCTCGGCTGCTCACTTGTCAGCTGGATGCTACTGTTTTTTGCAGGCAACTCGCTGCTATTACTGTTGGCTGGTGTGGTATTGCTGGATCTGGCGGTGCAGATGACACATGTCAGCAATCAGAATGTGATTTATAGCCTGCAACAGCAACTGCGTAATCGCCTCAATGCAGGCTATATGACCTGTTACTTTATTGGTGGTGCACTGGGATCCTGGGTATCGGTCAACCTTTATCAGTTCGGTGGCTGGACTGCTGTATGTGCTGGTGGAACTGTATTGGCGCTTACTGGTCTGGCCTATACCTGGTTTAAGAGTCATGCCGTGCAGTCTCTATAAGCTGTATTTGGACACAAAAGCCAGATTTCCCTAAAAGGTTATACCTTTGGCTACTTTTCGCCATGACCCGTGTTAGCCGAAAATTTGAAGAATAGCTTATTTAGGTTAAGCTGGATTCAATGAATGGTAGACAGGAGGTCAGATGAATTTGCAGCAAAAATGTGCCGCTACAGACGTCAATCCGGCAGCGGTCTGTGGCCGTCAATGGCAAATTATGATGGCCGACGATGCCTCTGGTGTTTCCTCACCCGAAACGAAAATCCTTACAAATAAAACGCTTAGTGAGCAGTCTACAGCCATTCAACAGCAACAACCTGTTCCTCAAAACCATGGCATGACGCTAACTCAGGGCTTGGTGATCGCCGTGGTGATCCTGATTGCACTAATTGCGGTAAAACCCAAGAAACCGAAAGGTTAGACGCGGATGACTGGCAACCTTATTAATCAGTGAGTCTGAAGCAGATAGCTGATTCCAGACAGAAAAGCCAAGGCTGTCGCCCTGGCTTTTCTGTTGGCGAGCTTATATCGAAACAAAGGTTAAATAAGGGCGTTTGGTTGTGGCACTAGTGTCCGAGCTGAAACCATAAACCGCAATTGCCTTTTCGCCGACCGTTAGCCCCTTGGTGAACTGAGAGTCTCAGTCATAAACCTCTATAAATAGATTTAAACGAGATTTAATTAGCTATTGATATTTATATTTTGTAGAAGAGCCTCAAAATGTTACAGCTCTTCTTCTTTTGGTGGTACGTAGCCTTCAACGTGGACATCACCGCCTTCAAACAGGAAGTGCACCATCTGTTCTTCAAGAAACTTACGATGTTCAGCATTCATCATGTTAAGTTTTTTTTCGTTAATCAACATGGTTTGCTTATGCTGCCATGCCGCCCAGGCTTCTTTGCTGATGTTGTCGAAAATGCGTTTGCCGATTTCACCCGGATAGAGTTGAAAATCCAGCCCGTCAGCTTCTTTGTTGAAATAGACGCAGTGAACTGTGCGTGCCATAAGACTGTTACTCCTCAATTGCACTAGGTTTTAAGCCGACCAGAACCCGCTCGGTAGCGGCGGCCAGTCCGACCCGTGATGGTTGGCCTAAGTTATACCAGAGACTGGGGGCAGCTTCCATGACCGCATCCTGCGATTCGGCAGTTTGCTGTAATTTCGCTGCAATCGTGTCGGCATCACTCTGTAATGTGAGCAGCAGTGGCTGTGCATCCAGATGGAAGTGACTGAAGGTATGGCGAAATCCTGGCAGTTCTTCGAGTTGGTCGGGTGCATAACCCAGCGTGGTTACCGCTTGTTGTAACACCGTTTTAGTGGCGTATTGCGGAAAACACCAGAGTCCGCCCCAGATGCCAGCAGGTGGCCGTTTCTGCAGCAAGATATCGTCGTTATGTCTGATCACCAGCAGCCAGGCATCTTTGGCAGGAATGGCTTTCTTCGGTTTTTTCCCTGGATAGTCGCGCTGTTTGCCCATCTGTTGCGCTTGACAGTCAAGTGCTACCGGACATTGCGCACAGGCAGGCCGTGAGCGGGTGCAGATGCCAGCTCCCATATCCATCATCGCCTGATTGTATTGGGCAATCTCGGTGGTCGGTGACCGTTCCGTTGCCAGTTGCCACAGTGCTTGCTCGACTTTGGGCTGTCCCGGCCAGCCGTCAATCGCGGCGTGGCGGGCCAGTACGCGTTTTACGTTACCGTCCAGAATTGGATGATACTGGCCGAGCGACAGTGACAGAATGGCTCCTGCAGTGGAGCGGCCTACGCCTGGCAGTGCCATCACTGCATCAAACTGTTCGGGGAATTCTCCGTTGTGTTTGTCGCGGATTAACTGCGCCGCCTTATGCAGATTGCGGGCGCGGGCATAGTAGCCCAGTCCGGTCCACAGATGCAGCACTTCATCAGTATCAGCGTCTGCCAGTGCTACCACATTGGGAAAGCGCTCCATAAAACGGTTGAAGTAGGGGATGACCGTTGCTACCTGTGTTTGTTGCAACATAATTTCTGAAACCCATACTTTATAAGGGGTTTTATTGAGTTGCCAGGGCAGGGTTTTACGGCCGTGCTGACCGTACCAGGTGATAATGCGTTGCGAAAAAGACGGTGTTTTCATGGGCCGCAGTGTAGCTTTAGCCGGATCTCTGTACAAGGTATATTGCTGTGGTTGATAGCGAACTAATCGCTTATTGATATACTTTTCCACAAGCGGGGCTTGCACTCACCGATGAACTTTGCATAATGCCCTTCTTTTTATGATGTCTGGCCAGGTCAGGGGCAATAATGAGCGAAGTCACCACTGCTGAATATAATGAAGAAGGCAAGTATCTGCGCAAAGTCAAAAGCTTTGTGTTGCGAGAAGGGCGCCTGACCAAAGGCCAGGAACAGGCTATTGAGCAACATTGGGATAGCATGGGGTTGGAATACTCGGCTGAAGCGATGGATTTGCAGCAGATATTTGGTCGTAATGCCGATGTGGTGCTGGAGATTGGTTTCGGCATGGGCGCATCGCTGGTGGCAATGGCACAAGCGGCACCAGAAAAAGATTTCATCGGTATTGAAGTCCATAAGCCTGGCGTTGGTGCCTGTCTGGCAGCGGCCGCTGAAGCAGGTGTGAAAAATCTACGGGTGTTTCATCATGATGCCGTGGAAGTGTTGCAGCACACTATTCCAGAATCTTCATTGGCGCGCGTGCAGCTGTTTTTCCCTGACCCTTGGCATAAAAAACGTCACCATAAGCGCCGTATTGTGCAGCCAGAATTTGTGCAGTTATTGCGTTCCCGGTTAAAAATCGGTGGTGTATTTCATATGGCAACGGACTGGGAAAACTACAGCGAACACATGCTGGAAGTGATGAACCAGGCTCCAGGCTATAAAAATCAGTCAGTTGATGGTACTGTGGTGGCTCGGCCTGACTATCGGCCACTGACCAAATTTGAAGCCCGCGGCCAACGCCTTGGGCATGGTGTTTGGGATTTGATGTTCGAACGTACCGAATAACGAAAGTAACAGAGAGGTTGCCATGGCCATTCGTAGTCGCCGTTTGCGCAAAAAGTTGCGGGTTGATGAGTTTCAGGAGTTAGGTTTCGATGTGAGCTGGCGCTTTGCTGACAGCCTGAGCGAAGACGCTATTGATGAGCACGTAGAACGCTTTATCAATGAAGTGATTGAGCCGCGTGAGCTAGGTTTCCATGGCGGTGGCCATCGCTTATGGGATGGCGTTGTCGCCACTCAACGTCTTGGTAAATGTACTGATGATGACCGTCAGGCCGTTGAGCGTTTTCTGAAAAGCCTCAATGTCGAAGAGATAGAGATCAGCGAACTCTACGATATCTGGTGGGGTTAATCGTCCCTGATTTATTGAAAGGCAGTGCTATGGCACTGCTTTTTTTGTGTTTGTTGTCCCGTCCTGAAATACGTTGACATAAAGAGGACTTCTTTATGGCGACATCAACTAACTCAAGCCGTAAGCGCACGCAACGTGATTACACCTTAGCCTTTAAATTAGGTATCGTAGAGCGTGTCGAAAAAGGCGAGATGACGTACAAACAAGCCCAGAAGCGCTTTGGCATTCAGGGCAAGACAACCGTACTCGTTTGGCTCAGAAAGCATGGTAGACTCGATTGGTCGAAACCTTTTCAGCATCCCCTTATGCCACATTCAAAAGAAACCCCAGCACAAACTATCAAACGCCTTGAGCGTGAGTTAGCCGAAGAGAAACTGCGTAACCAAATCCTCAATGGTATGGTCGATATCATGGATAATGAATACGGAGCTGGTTTAAGAAAAAAGTACTTATCCGGTATGTCTGGCAAGCCAAAGCCAAAAGCGAAATAAACCTGGCAGCCGCATGTCGTGCTGTCGGTATTTCAAGGCAAGGTGTTTACCAGGCAGTTGCCCGGATGAATAGTCGGAGAACGGAATTATCGGTCATCAAAGACTCCGTACAATACTGGCGTAAATATATGCCGCGATTGGGCACACGCAAGCTCTACACATTGATAAAACCTATGCTGATTGAACAGGATATCAAACTCGGACGGGATGGATTCTTTACCTATTTGAGAAATGAGGGCTTGCTGGTTAAACCCAAGAGAAGTTACACCAAAACGACGTTTAGCAAGCACTGGATGAAGAAGCATCCTAACCTGCTGAAAGCAGACGGGCTGCATGATGCAGAGCATGTACTGGTCAGCGATATCACCTATCTTGAGTCAGACCAAGGCGTGCACTATTTGTCACTGGTTACCGATGCCGTATCACGCAAGATAGTCGGTCATCACTTGAGTACAGACATGAAAGCAGACAGCGTGGTGAAAGCGCTGAAAATGGCGGTTAGGGATAAGCGCTATATCGCTAATGCAGTGCATCACTCAGACCGGGGAGCGCAATATTGCGCAGCCGTTTATCAGGATGAACTGATAGCGAACCATATTCAGCCGTCAATGACAGACGGTTATGATTGCTATCAAAATGCACTAGCGGAAAGAGTCAATGGCATACTGAAGCAAGAGTTTTTCCTGTATCGATGTAAAACGCTGGAAGAGCTGAAGATACTTGTTCGAGAATCGATAGCGATATATAACGAAATGAGACCGCACCTGAGTTTAGATATGGCAACACCCAATCAGGTGCACAATAGAAAAGGCCAGCTACGGGAGCTGGCCTAAAAACTGTCAACCTATCTTAGGACGGGACATGTTCCAACCTTTTCACCTTTCTTTATTGTCATATTCACCAAAAGCTGGTGTGTTTCGCTACCGCATAGCTAGATATCGATTCATGTTGTAAAAATTCATATAAAATACAATAAGATAAAATTTGGCATGGTGTGTGCTTTACTGCTTTCAGTTTGATGAATAATTTGAAAAGGATAACTCGAATGAAAACTCTGATGCTGGGCATGACTCTGGGATGCGCATTATTGATACCGGCAATGTCTGCCGCCGCGATGGAAATTGGCCATCACCACGATAGCTGCAATGTGTCGCTGAATTACGATGTCACCCTTACACCACAGCAGATGGTCGTCGGCGAGAAAGGGAAAGAATATTACCGTATTGAGATGGACCACTTGTATGTGGATGGTAAGGAAGTGCCGCTCAATGCTGAACAGAAACAATTGCTGAATCAATATCATCAGCGTATGGCTCAACAGATGCCGGAAGTTGTCGGTGTGGTAAGTGACGCTTTGAGTATGGCTAATGAGGCGGTAACTACTGCATTAACGCCGCTGCTCGGTGATGAAACCGGTGCCAAGCTCAACGATATGATGGGTAAGCTGCATGAGCGTATCAGTAAAGTGGTGTACCACAATGGCGATACCTATTTTATTGGCGCAACTGACGACACCATAGATAAAGCATTCGATGAAGAGTTTTCCAAGCAGGTTGAAGATCTGGTGATGCAGTCTATGGGTTCCATCATGGTCAATATCGGTAAGAGCATGATGGATGGTGAAGGTGACTTTAGTGAACGCATGGACGCTTTTGGCGAGAAGATGGACAAGCTTGGCGAAGCGATCGATCAGAAGATGGATGCCCGTTCTGATGCGATAGATAAGCGTGCCGATGCGCTTTGTGAAAATTTCCAGCAATTGCAGGTGATTGAAGGGCAATTGCGTAAAAGTGTCCCTGCGTTATCCGCATATCCACTGATTTCTGGTCGGCCCTAATCGCGTTAATTAATAACTTCCTTGTACGTAGACCTTTCCCCGCACTTCATCCTTCCTGTGCGGGGTTTTTTATTTGATTTATCCGGTCTTTTTTGCGAATACAGAACGATGGGGTTAGAGTAGCGAACAAAGACTTGATATACTTTTCCACGCTAACCTGCCACCGTTGCTAGAGATGGCTTGGCAACACATTCATCAATGATGTGTGATTCGCAGGTTTTCTGTTGATTGCTCCCAAGGTCGGAGTGATGACTTTGTCGTTAAAAACTTAAAGAAGTTAAAGGCTTAAGGCGACTTTCATGTTAGAACTATTGGAACCCATTGCGATTTTTACCCATGTTGCCCGTGCTGGCAGTTTCAGTGCTGCAGCGCGTCGTCTGGGGATCTCAAAGTCCAAGGTCAGTACCCAGGTAGCTGATCTGGAACACAAGCTTGGTGTTCAACTTATTCAGCGAACTACTCGTAGTCTTAGCCTGACTGAAGCAGGTAATCTGCTTTATACCCAAGGTGAAGAATTGTTACGCGGTGCCGACCAGGCTGTCGCCAGTGTGCATAATCTGAATGATGCCACGCGTGGCGTACTGAAACTTGGTATCTCTCAATCCTTCGGCACTGCCCATATTATTCCGGCATTGCCCGAATTTATGTCGCGCCATCCAGAGCTGGAATTGCAAGTCAGTTTGCTGGATCACAAGGTTGATGTGGTAAGTGAAGGTTTGGATCTGTTACTGACCATGTCAGAACAGCTGCCGCTGGGTATGGTGGCTCGACCGTTAATGAAATGCCAATTCATGCTGTTAGCTTCACCTGCCTATATTGCTAATCACGGTAAGCCGAGCCGTCCGGAACAGTTGGTAGAACATAACTGTCTGGTCTATCACGGTGAGTGGCACGAGCACAGCGTCTGGCAGTTCAAGCGCGGCGACGACTACTGCGAGATCGGCGTGAATGGTAACTTCCGCGTTGATAACGCGCCAGCGCTAAAATCCGCCGCAGTTAGTGGCCTGGGTATTGTATATATGGCGACTTACCTGCTGGAAAATGAAATCGAAGAAGGTAAGTTGGTGCCATTATTACCGGAGTGGCACTTGGTACACCACTTGCCATTACAGGCCGTATATCCGCGCCGTAAACACTTGGCACCAAAGGTGAGTGCCTTTATTGATTTCATTAAAAATCATATCGGTACCCCACCTATTTGGGATGAAAAATACGCCGACATTTTTGCCAAGCGTCAGTAAACCCTGGGTGTCTGAGTTAAAAAAATCCTCCGTTAGTGGAGGATTTTTTTATTGTGGAGCCATCATCAATCGCTCAGCAAAATTCGCCTAGCAGCTCGTTGACAAAAAAGTGGCCTTTTTCGGTAAGTTCCCAGCTATCGGGATGTGTGATAACCAGCCCCTTGTCTATGCCGCGCTGCATACCCTCATCCAATAATGATGCAGCCAGGCCGGTGCGACTTTCAAATTCAGCTTTGGGGATTGGCACCATCAACCGCAGACGATTCATCAGATATTCCAGTGGCAGGTCGTCGGTAGCGATATCATTGACTTCATAAAGGTAATTCCCCGCCAGATAACCTTTAGGATGCTTAACTTTGACGGTGCGAAAGAGTTGCTGCTGCGGTAACAAGGTAATTTTGCCGTGAGCGCCACAGCCAATGCCAAGATAATCGCCAAACTCCCAATAGTTGCGGTTATGGCGACATTCGAAGTCGGGTTTGGCATAGGCGGAAATCTCATACTGGCGATAGCCCAGTTCTGCCAGCCGTTGTTGGCCGCTGCGGTAAATCTGCCATAACGCTTCATCATCCGGTAGCTGTGGTGGTCTGGAATGGAACAGGGTATTGGGCTCAATGGTGAGCTGATACCAGGATAAATGTGGTGGATTCAGCGCAGCTGCGGTTTCAATATCACTCAGTGCTTGTTGTAGATCCTGTCCCGGCAGGCCGTGCATCAGATCCAGATTAAAGCTCTGATAACCTGCGCTAGCCAAAGCCTTGGCTGCCTTTTTGGCTTCGTCACTGCCGTGAATACGGCCCAGAATATTGAGTTTGTCGGTGGCAAAACTCTGTACGCCCATCGATACGCGGGTAACCCCGGCCTTCCGATAGGCGGCAAAATCATCATGTTCCAGCGTGCCGGGATTGGCTTCCATAGTGATTTCAATGTCATCACTAAAGGGAATGCGTTGTCTTACGCCTTGCAGTAGCCGGGCTATCTGACTGGCATCAAACAGTGACGGAGTGCCACCACCAATAAAAATGCTGTGCAACGAGCGCTGCTGCACATAAGGTAAATCTGCTGTTAAGTCTGCTAGCAGTGCATCCACATACTGTTGCTGCGGTAACTCTCCTTGCTGGGCATGAGAATTAAAATCACAGTAGGGGCATTTACGCACGCACCAGGGAATATGGATATAGAGACTTAATGGCGGCAACGTCAGCATCAATCGATAATCCCTTGCTGATGAAAGGCTTCCAGCAGCAGTTTTAACGCTTTTCCGCGATGGCTCAGTTGGTTCTTTTCATCACTGCTGAGTTCGGCGGCAGTCTGGCGAAATCCCCGCGGGATAAACACCGGATCGTAGCCATGACCATGTTCGCCTTTGGCTTCATCACCAATCTCACCTTCCCAGGATGCTTGGCAGATGATCGGGGTGGGATCATTTTCATGGCGCATATATACCAATACACACTGAAAGCGCGCAGTACGTGGTGCAGGTTGTTGTTGTAATGCCATTAACAGCTTTTGGTAATTTGATACCGCGGTGGCGTGTTCGCCATTGTAGCGGGCGGAGTAAATGCCCGGCGCGCCATGGAGTGCGTCAACTTCCAACCCTGAATCATCGGCAATGGCAGGCAGGCCGGTCGCTTTGGCGGCATGACGGGCTTTGATGATGGCATTTTCCACAAAGCTCAAGCCGTCTTCGACAGCTTCTGTGACCTTAAAGGTGCTCTGCGGCACAACTTCGATATTGAAGTCTGCCAGCATGTCAGCAAATTCGGCCAGTTTGCCTTTGTTGCCGCTGGCTAACACAATTTTTTTCATGGATATTTCCTGCGTTGAGTTGGCGCAATGATAGCCAAACTCTGGCGATGATGGCAAAACATCAGGCTAGTCGTTAAAGAATTTTTGGCTAAAATCCAGAGTAGTATTCAGGTCATTATCTTTGCGGATCACTAGCTGAAAGCGGATCTCTTCGGTATCCCGATAAGGGCATTCTGCCAGGTAATATATCGAGCTGCCCTCGCGAATTTCGCGAAACTTCAGTTTAAAGCGGGCATCAAGAATGTTGGTGGCAATTCCGCTGATCGCTACCGGTACCATAGGTTTCCCGGGTTGGTTGAGGTCTTGCACGACGATATTGAGAAACCCGGTATAAGCCGTGCGTTCAATTCCGTAGTTATGGGCAATTGCTGGCGTCAGAAACGTGCTGGGTAATGCCATGTAGTGAATGTTGTAATGCCCAACCTGCAGATTCTGCTCTGCATAGGCAATGCTGACTGTAGCCAGCCATAACACAACTAACAGTAGAATTCGGCGCACTGAGATTCTGAGGGTTACTGCAACATGGCGGGGATTATAACTGTAATGACGACAGAAGCCTATGCCGGTCACAGATAAGCTCAGAGTAATTGTTGGATCACATCCGGGATCTCATTAGGCGACACGATACGAATCTGCTTGTGACGTCCTAATTCACCTTTCACTATCTGTACTTGGCTTTTGGGCACTCGAAAGGCTTTCGCCAGCCATTTTTCCAGATGGGCATTCGCTTTTCCATCAACTGGCGGGGCGGTGATGGCGACTTTTAGCTCGTCACCATGAATGCCAACCCACTGATCGCGGCTGGCTTTGGGTTGAATGTAGAGACAGAGCAGCAGGTCCTGCTGCTCTTGCACTACTGCGGCCATCAGGCCACAGCCCAGTATGGAATATACTGGCTTAACAGCATGTTCAGAAAATTGAGACCAATCATCAGTATCAGGACTGACAGATCTAATCCTCCCATAGGCGGAATGATACGGCGGATAGGGCTCAGTAATGGTTCGGTCAATTGCACCAACACATATTCAAATGGATTGCTCCCCTGGCTTACCCAACTGAGGATGGCGCGGATAATCAGGATCCAGAACAACAGAACTCCGGCTTCCTTAATGACAGACACAAGCGCAAATAATAGGGTGGTGGCGAAATCGAATTGTGCTCCCGCTATCAGTGACAGCAGCAAAATTTTTATTATGACGACTGCCAGCGCCAGCACGACTGATGCGGTATCAATGCCGCCAACGGCAGGCAGAATACGGCGCATAGGTGCCACAATCGGATGGGTCGCCTTCACGATAAACTGGCTGAAAGGGTTATAGAAATCTGCCCGAGCCAGTTGTAACCAGATACGCAGAATTACCACCATCAGATATAGATCAAACAGCGTGTTGACTAGATAAGCGAATGCATTCATGGATGTCGTAGTTCTCTATGGTTAATCAGAATTGTTTAGCCATTGCTTCAGCTCTGGCAATACAGTTGTTCATAGCTTGTTTTACTAGCCCTGGTAGATCGCCCTGTTTGAAGGTTTCTACAGCTTCGTGCGTTGTGCCACCTTTCGAGGTGACATTTTTACGCAATTGTTCCGGCGAAAGCTGTGGATTTTCCTGCAGCATCTTCGCCGCCCCGAGTGCTGCCTGCTGTGCCAGGGTTCTGGCTTTCTCTTCATCCATGCCAAGATCGGCAGCCGCCTTTATCATAGCCTCGACAAACAGGAAAAAGTAGGCTGGAGAGCTACCCGCAAGTGCGATTACCAGATTGAGATCGGATTCCTTATCAACCCATACTGCCTGACCGCCACTGGACATGATCCGGTTACAGATCGCTTTGTCTTCATCGCTGATAGTGGCGGGGGCGTACATACCACTCATGCCTGCGCCAATTTGCATCGGTGTGTTGGGCATGGTGCGGATCAGTTTTACTGGCTGCGCGAAATAATCACTGTAGCGTGCAGCATTAATGCCGGCGGCAATGGTAATCAGCAATTTATCGTTAAGATCCAGAGATTTTAAAGCTTCACAGACTTGCTGCATCAGCTGTGGTTTTACCGCCAGCACAATCACATCTGCGGCTTTGGCTGCGGCCAGATTGTCGGTGGTAACATTAATGCCAAAATCAGCCTGTAGCGCCTCCAGTTTACCGGTACTCGGGTTGCTGGCTTCAATTAATGCGGCATTATAACCACTGCTGACCAATCCACTGATAATGCTACGGCTCATGTTGCCGGCGCCGATAAAACAGATGCGCTTGTCTGACATAAAATCCTCTGTCTTTAGCAAAAGCTGTGCGGCAATGCCGCGAATTCCAATAGTATTTGGGCGTAGGGTACCAAAAACAAGGGTACTTCGGCCAATCAGGCTGGTTTTTGGCTGTAGTCTCGCGCGCCGAAGATAGCACTACCAATGCGCACCATCGTGGCACCATGTTCAACTGCCAGCTCCAGATCGTGGCTCATTCCCATTGAGAGAGTGTCAATAGGGGGAAATTCCTGTTGCAGTCGGGCATATAGCTGTTGCATCTGCTGAAACTCCGCTATGAGCTTCTCACCTTCCTCTGCGCTAGGAATAGTCATTAGACCGCGCAGCGTCAGCCGCGGCAGTTGGCTAATTTCATGCGCGAGACTCAGCATTTCCGCTTCACTGGTGATCCCGGATTTAGAGGTCTCACCACTGACATTAATCTGAATGCAGACATTCAATGGCGGTATTGCGGCGGGTCGTTGTTCGTTCAAACGCTGCGCAATTTTGCTGCGATCTATGGTATGCATCCATTGGAACAGTTCCGCGACTGGCCGACTTTTATTTGATTGCAGTGGTCCGATGAAGTGCCATTCAATGTCTGGATAGCGCGGCGCCAAATCTAGAATTTTTTGCTGGCCTTCCTGCACATAATTTTCGCCGAAACAGCGCTGGCCTGCGGCGTAAGCTGCTTCGATATCGGTGGCCGGTTTGGTTTTGCTAACTGCCAGCAATGTGATGTCAGCCGCTTGTCTTGAGCATTTCCCCGCCGCCTGTGCAATCCGGTGCTGGGCTAGCGCTAGTCTCTCTGCTATTGTTGTCATGATGTTAATCTTTCGCTTGTAAGGGATATCCCGTTCTATGGAAATCACTGAATTATTGGCTTTTAGTGTAAAGCATAACGCTTCGGACCTGCATCTGTCTTCCGGGGTGCCGCCATTGATCCGCGTTGATGGGGAAGTAAGAAAACTTAACGTACCAGAATTGAAGCATCAGGATGTGCATCGTCTGGTTTACGATATTATGAATGACAAACAGCGCAAGGATTATGAAGAGCATTTGGAAATTGACTTTTCCTTTGAAGTGCCCAATCTGGCGCGTTTCAGGGTTAACGCCTTTAACCAGGCCCGTGGCGCGGCTGCTGTATTTCGTACGATTCCCAGTGATATTCTGACACTGGAGCAACTGGGTGCTCCAGAAATCTTCAAAAAGATTTCCTCCTATCCGCGCGGTTTGGTTCTGGTAACCGGACCAACCGGCTCCGGTAAAAGTACCACGCTGGCGGCAATGATTGACTATGTGAACAATAATCGTCATGACCATATTCTGACCATTGAAGACCCCATCGAATTTGTCCATCAAACCAAGAACTGTCTGATTAACCAACGTGAAGTTCATCGCCATACATTGAGTTTTGCGGCGGCGCTGCGTAGCGCCTTGCGTGAAGACCCTGACGTGATCCTGGTGGGTGAAATGCGTGACCTGGAAACCATTCGCCTGGCGCTAACAGCCGCTGAAACCGGCCACTTAGTGTTTGGCACCTTGCATACGACTTCTGCTGCCAAAACTATTGACCGTGTGGTTGACGTATTCCCTGCGGGTGAAAAAGATATGGTGCGTACCATGTTGTCTGAATCATTGCAGGCCGTTATCTCGCAAACATTGATTAAGAAAATTGGTGGTGGTCGTGTCGCTGCCCACGAAATTATGATTGGTACTCCGGCGATCCGTAACCTTATCCGTGAGGATAAAGTGGCGCAGATGTATTCCGCAATTCAAACCGGTATGGCACATGGGATGCAGACGCTGGAGCAAAGCTTGCAGCAGCTGGTTGCCCGTAGTGTCATCACGCGTGAAGATGCACTGTCTAAGAGTTCCAACAAACAACTGAACCTGTAAGGAGTCGTGATGGACGTCAGACCTTTTCTTGAGGAAATGGTAGCGCGCAAGGCCTCTGACCTATTTGTGACCGCTGGTTTTCCACCCAGTGCCAAGATTGATGGTGAGTTGCGACCATTGGCAGAAAACCCGTTCACAGCAGCACAAGCCCTGGAGTTTGTTGAGTCAATCATGTCGCCAGATAACAAAAAGGCGTTCCACGAAAGTAAAGAATGTAACTTTGCTATTGGCGTGAAAGGCTTGGGGCGTTTCAGGGTTAGTGCCTTTTGGCAGCGTGAAGCCGCAGGCTGCGTTATGCGACGTATTGAAATCCGCATTCCCACCATGGAAGAACTGAGTTTGCCACCAATTCTGAAAGATTTGGTGATGAGCAAACGCGGTCTGGTCATCATGGTTGGGGGGACCGGTACCGGTAAGTCAACCTCGCTGGCCGCCCTGATTGGCTATCGTAACGGCAACTCTAAAGGGCACATCCTGACCATCGAAGATCCGGTGGAATTTGTGCATCAGCATCGCAAGAGCATTATTACTCAGCGTGAGGTTGGTATCGACACCGAATCGTTTGATGCGGCGCTGAAAAGCTCGCTGCGTCAGGCCCCGGATGTCATCCTGATCGGTGAGATCCGTAGTCAGGAAACCATGGAGTTTGCGCTGTCGTTTGCTGAAACCGGTCACTTGTGTATGGCAACCTTGCACGCCAACAACGCTAACCAGGCATTGGACCGTATTATGCACCTGGTGCCGGAAACTAAGCATCGGCAGTTGCTGTTTGACCTGTCGTTAAACCTGCGTGGCATTGTGGCGCAGCAATTGGTGCCTAAAGCCGATGGCAGTGGTCGTCGCGCTGCAATTGAGATTCTGATCAATACGCCACGTGTTGCCAGTATCATTCAGAACAACGAACTGCACCTGCTGAAAGAAACCATGGCTAAGTCGAATGAACAGGGCATGCAGACCTTCGACCAGGCGCTGTTTAAACTCTATAACGAAGGCGAGATCTCCTATGCGGATGCGCTGCGTCATGCCGACTCTCCAAACGATCTGCGCCTGATGATCAAACTGCAAAGTGGCACAACTGGATCGCAGGGGTCGATGGAAGGCGTTACGCTGGATATGGATTAAGCAAGTTTTTGTATGACTATGATAAAGGCGCCGTATGGCGCCTTTTGCTTTTAATCGGCAAATTCGCTCTAAATATGACTTTTTGATAAAATATTGCACCGTTTTTTATTGAAAACGGAGAAAAATGATGAAAATCAGGAAAAAGGTGCTTGTTGCAGTGGCAGTGCTGGAGGTTGCCTTTCCGGTTTTGGCGGTACCTGTTTCCGATGATTTAGATATTGGTGGTGCCGTGCGTCTCAACTATGGCTGGAAAGATTATGATAATGACGCCAAGTTGGAATTTGAACTGTTCAGAGCTGATATTAACTATGATGATGGTCAGTTGTTCGCATCAGCGCAGTATCGTTGGTATCAAGTTCAGAATGTGATCCACCATGCCTGGATGGGTTACAAATTCTCAGACAATGCCTCTGTAAAAGTGGGGGTTACCCAAGTGCCATTCGGGTTATTACCCTACGCCTCTCATTCATTCTGGTTCGGCAGTACTTATTATCTAGGATTGGAAGATGATTATGATGCAGGTGTTCACTGGCAATATGAACAGGATGGCTGGCGCTACGATGTGGCGTATTTCGCCAATGATGAATACGGTGATGGTAGCCGCTTTAAGCGTTATTCCTTTGATACAGCAACTACGGCGGCAAGGCCTTATGAGGAAGCCGGTCAGCTCAATGGCCGCATTGAGCACAGCTTCAGCAGCGGTGACATCCACCACACACTTGGCGCCTCATTACAGCTAAATCGGTTTGATTACCAGCCGGTAGCGGGCGGGGCGACCGGTAGTGACACTGACGGATATGCCGCGGCCATTCATTGGCAACTGGATTGGCATAGTTGGCAAACCCAATTGCAATACATTCACTACGATTACAACATGCCGGATGAGCGCATGGCCATGTCGGCATTTGCATACCCGTTTGAAATCGCCGCCAAAGCAGACGTTGTTACTACTAACCTGTCACGCAGCATAGAGGTTAGTTGGGGCGCTATCTCCAACATCACCTGCTATAACGATTTCACCCATACTGTGGTTTCTGGCACCGGATTAAAAAACTCTCTCCAAAATGTCACTGGATGCGCAGTGACGGCAGGTAAGTTCTATACCTATGTCGACTGGATTGCCGGGAAAAATATGTGGTTTGATGGCGGTTCAGGGATAGGAATTGATGAGGGTGTCGATGGGTGGCACTCACGTCTGAATATCAATATCGGATGGTATTTCTGACGCTGGCAGCGATGTTTTGTGCTAGTTTGATGAGGTGACGGGTTCTGTCAGTAAAAAAGCGTAAAGGAACTGAAGATGAAGGGAAAAATCGCCTTGTTGTTATCACTGATGCTGCTGTCTGTATCTGCCGCGGCGGCTCAGTGTCCGAGTTATCTTAATCTTAAATTACGTAAACTCCACTCACAGGAAATGGTAGATTTGTGTGCATTGACTGACGGAAAGCCGGTGTTGATCGTTAATACGGCCAGTCATTGTGGCTTTACTCCGCAGTTTAAAGGATTGGAGGCACTGCATGAGAAATATCGAGATAAAGGTCTGGTGGTGATAGGTTTCCCATCCAATGACTTTTTTCAGGAAGAAAAGCAGGAACAGGATACCGCCAAGATCTGCTATATCAACTATGGTGTAAAGTTCACCATGTTGGCGACCTCATCAGTTAAGGGCCGCCAGGTGAATCCGGTTTTTGCCTATCTGAATAGTCAGACAGGCGAACCTAAGTGGAATTTTTTCAAGTATTTGGTGAGTGCTGATGGCAAATCTGTGCAGCGATTCAGCTCGCGTGTTACGCCAGACAGCCCTGAGTTGACTGATGCTATCGACAAGCTATTGGCGACACCGGCATCTAACTGAAAGCGTGGCGAATAAAAAAGCGGTTAATTGACCGCTTTTTTCATGGAAGCGTCATCATCAGTACTGATTTTCAAAAAAGCTTTCAATTATCAGCACGGCAGAAACGGCATCAACTTTACTTTTCCCCAATGCCTTAAAGCCGCCTAATTCGAACAGTCTGGCTTTGGCATCAGTGGTGGTCAGCCGCTCATCCTGGGTTGCCACTGCCACACCGAAACGACCATGGATGCGATTGGCAAATTTGCGCGCTCGCTGCGTCATCTCCTGTTCAGTGCCGTCCATATTTAGCGGCAAACCAACCACTACCATGTCAGGTTGCCACTCCTGTAACAGTGCCTCAATCAGGTTCCAGTCCGGGACACCATCATTTGCTTTTAGCGATAACAAGGGTTGAGCACTGCCAGTAATTTCCTGACCAACGGCGACCCCAATACTTTTGGTCCCAAAATCAAAACCGAGAATTGTTTTGCTCATCAAGCATGACCTACATCGCCGGACATCTGCCAGGCATTAAATCCCAAAGTATTGGTGGCTTTTTCCCAGCGATCTTCAAAGGGAGTGTTGAATAGAATTTCTTCTGTGGCCGGGATGGTTAACCAGGAGTTTTCAGCCAATTCCTGTTCAAGTTGGTCTCGGCTCCAGCCGGCATAGCCTAATACCACTAAAAAATGCTGCGGGGCTTTGGGCGTGCCCAAGGCTGCCAGAATATCCCGAGACGTGGTCAGCATCAGCTCATCAGAGACATTACTACTGTTCGCCCAGTGTGGTTGGGCACTATGCAGGACAAAGCCGCGCTCGGGATTCACCGGGCCACCCACCAGTACCTGATTTTCCAGCGTGGGCAATAAATGCGGAGAATCTTTCAGATCCAGTTGCGCCAGCAGTTCCTGAACATCGAGGCCGATAGGACGATTGACCATCAGCCCCATGGCGCCTTTGGCGTCATGTTCACAAATATAAATCAGTGAACGTTCAAAAAATGTGTCGTTCAGTGAGGGCATGGCAATAAGAAAATGGTTTTGCAAACTGTCCATTCAACGACTCCTGGTTTGATGTTTGTTAGCCACCGGCCAGCTTCACTTGATAACCGATTTTTTCCAGCAGAGATTTAAGTTGCTCACGGTTATCTGTCTGAATTTCGATAGTAAACTCCTTTACCGTACCACCACAACCACATTGCTTCTTAAGTTTTTGTGCCAGAGCTTTCAAGGCGTCAGTATCTAAAGCTAATCCGGTAATCACCGAAACCCCTTTACCTTTTCGGCCTTTACTGTCGCGATGGATGCGTACGATGCCATCTCCCTGAGGGAGCTCCTGCGTCGGTGTGGCCTCTTTTATGCGGCCCTTATCTGTACTGTAGACCAACGTTACATTAGGGTCAGTTTTCATGACGATATTCCTAGCGCTATCATGCTGACAGTCTAACAGATTTGAATAGCGCTCCCATAGTTAACAGTATGGTGCACTGGGATAAAAAAGGACCACCAGTAGTTGGTGGTCCTAAAACTGATTTTATGTGCAGGGATATAAAATCAGTGTTAGCGGTCTCACTTATCAAGAGCTGGCTAAAGTGATGGCGGTTATCCCCAGATGGTGCCAAGTAACACCGAAATCATAGATAGCAGTGCGCTAGGTAATACCCAATAACGCCAGCGGGGAATGAGCATGGTCAATGGCGTTGCGACAAAGCCAATGGCGGCCAGACTAAAGAAGGAGAAGTTAGTGGTAAACAGATGCCATGATAACCAGCACAGTATCGCTAATGGTAACAGTAACCATGCTTTATGCGGATTAAGGGACGCTAATCCCGGCATATGAATGCCGTCAGCTTCAGGGGTTAGGCGCGTTTCTACGGTAACTAATAGCAAGCATGCTACGATCAAACTACATACGAACCAGATCATCATAACTTCCCCCTGATTTTTGGTAATGATAACTATTATCATTTAAATGTGGTACAAGGTCAACTCAGACAAAATTATTGGTGATTTTTAAAAGGTTGTTGTTTAGTGCACTGAAATGTAAGCTGTTTAATACATAACGAGCGTTGTTAAAACGCGGGAAACAGGTGATATCCCATGAAAAAACTCATTTTTGCAGCATTAGTCTTATTGATAGGCGGCTGTAGTTCCCTGAATACCGGCTGGGACTATAACCCTGAAGTTAATTTTACCCAGTACAAACATTACGCTTGGGTACCTGCGACGAAAGAGGCCAGTGCTCAGTATCAATTGAATGGATTGTTGGATCAGCGGGTACGTGAAGCGGTAGACGCTGATCTGGCGCGTAAAGGCTACATTAAGGTGGATGCAAAAGATGCAGATGTCTTAGTGAACTATCTGACTAAGCTGGATAAGCGTTATAAAGTGGACAGTATCAATACCAGTTTGGGCTACAGTCCGTTTTGGGGGCCTCATTGGTATTTTGGTGGCTCGTTGCAGAACAATACCCAGGTAAAAGAATATGACGTTGGTACATTGATTATCGATATGGTCGATGCCAAAACGAATAAACTGGTTTGGCGTGGCACTGCTAACGGTGTGATCCGCGATTACAAAACGCCGCAACAGCGCATTGCCAAGATGAATGAAGCGGTAGTCGGTGTACTGAATAACTTCCCGCCTAAACCTGAAAAATAACGCGGTTATAGCTTAAATTTGAAAGGTGACCTTTGTGTCACTTTTTTGTGGGGGTTATTGACTGCATTTGTAGCACGTCAGAATACGAATTCTGGATGCAAGCTACTGCACAAAAGGGTATCTTGTTGTGTGATGAATCAAGGATGAATGGTTTACAGGGACGCCGCTGGCTGCAGTGCTGGGTCAACACACATTAGTAATACTAAAAGGGAGTATGTGAATGGACAACATCGAAGAGTTAATGAAGCAAGTGCCAGAGTTGGTGGCAGTTTACGGCCTCAAAATTCTGTTGGCGCTGGTGATTTTCTTCGTTGGTAAGTATTTTTCCGGCGTTGCCAAAAAAATCACTGAGCGACTGCTGACAAGCCGCAAAGTCGATAAGACTGTTTCCTCCTTTGTGGCAAATATGGCCTGGGCGGTAGTCTTTACTTTTACTATCATTGCCACTCTCGGACAGGTTGGCATTCAAACCGCGTCTTTAGTGGCGGTATTAGGTGCCGCCGGTTTAGCTGTCGGTTTGGCGTTGCAGGGGTCGCTGTCTAATTTCGCTGCTGGGGTGTTATTGGTGATGTTTCGTCCCTGTCGTGTCGGTGATTACATTGAAGCGGGCGGCGTTGCCGGTATTGTTGATGAAATTACCATTTTTGCGACCCGATTGAAGAGTCCCGATAACAAGGTGATTACCGTCCCGAACTCTGCAATTATGAATGGCAGCATCGTTAACTATTCTATGATGGATAAGCGCCGTCTGGATTTGACCATTGGCGTGTCATACGATGCAGATATCCGTAAAACCAAGCAGTTACTGTGCGACATTCTTGAAGGTAATGCTAAGGTCCTGAAAGATCCTGCTTATACCGTTGGTTTAGTGGCACTCGGTGATTCCTCCGTTAATTTTGTTGTACGTCCCTGGGTGAATGCTGCCGATTACTGGCCAGCCCACTTTGAGTTGATGGAACAGATCAAACTCGCATTGGATGAGAATGGTATCGGTATTCCTTATCCGCAAATGGATGTGCATATCAAAGAGATGCCAGTCAAAGAATAAAACTGCCAGAAGGCCGGCTTAATGTCGGCCTTTTTGCTTGTAAATGAAGGGAGAGCGTTATGTATAAGTATGCCGCGTTATTTGCATTAGCACTGACTGCCAGCAGCATGTCGCTGCAAGCGGCAGAAGTGACCATGGGCGGGAAGCCGGTATCTTTACTTGGTAAATTGCCGCAGCTCGGTCAGGTTGCCCCGAGTTTCAGAGTGGTCGATGATAAGTTTCAAGCCGTTAGTCTGAGCGATTTTAAGGGCAAAACTGTCCTGATCAGTGCGGTTCCCAGTCTGGATACCGGGGTTTGCGCACTACAAACCAAACGTTTCAATACCGAGGTGGCAAATTTCGATCCGTCCTCGGTTGTGATGCTGAGTATCAGTGAAGACTTACCCTTTGCCCAGAAACGATTTTGTAAGGTAGAAAATGTGGAGAGCATCAAAGTGCTGTCAGATTCAGTCTGGCGCGACTTTGGTGAAAAATACGGGTTGATCATCAAAGACATGGGGATCCTGGCACGCTCGATCTTCATTATCGATCCTCAGGGAAAGTTGCAGTACGTTGAACTGGTACCTGAAATCGGTCACCATCCCGATTATGACAAGGCGCTGGCAGCATTGACTGAAATCAGTAAGCAGTCATGAATCTGACTTATAAAAACGCCAGCAATATCTCGCTGGCGTTTTCATGAAATTGCTTAGCGCCGCTCCCCAATAGAATAGTGAAATGTTGGCACTGACCAGCTGAAGCGAATGGCTAACATCCGCAAGCTAAACCCTAACCACAGACTAACGCTAAGATTAAGCCAGGGTTCAGTGCCAGCGAGCTGTAATGTCACATAACAACTCGCCGTCACAATAGCGACAATACCGTAGAGTTCTTTGCGAAATATCAGTGGAACCTGATTGCACAGAATATCGCGGATCACCCCGCCGAATACGCCAGTAATCACTCCCATCACAATCGCTACCGCGGGGCTTAATCCCAGCATCAATGTTTTTTGAGCACCAATAACAGAAAATACTGCAAGCCCAAGGGCATCAATGGTCAGAAACAGTTTGGTCAAATACTGCATGACGGGTGCGATGACAACAGTGAGGAGTGATGCTAAAACGATCGCCAGCAAATAATGCCAGTTCTCAATCCAAATCAACGGATAATTGCCTAACATCATGTCACGTAGCGTACCGCCTCCGACAGCAGTAGCACTGCCGACGATCACTACCCCGAACAGATCCATTCGTTGTTTACCCGCGGCCAGGGCCCCCGTCATTGCTTCGGCAACTATTCCAATAAACCATAACATCAGGACAAATTGAGTTTCCTGCATCTTGAAATCCCCACTACTCATATTAACGCGCATTTTGACCGAAAATCGGGTTCAACAAAAATGAGATATTTTATAAATATACGTTAGATATATTAATGGATAAAATTTATAACTAATTGATATTATTTTATTAATTAATATTTAATCGGAAATGTACATTTAATATTCTCAGTATAATTCTGACCTCGGAAGGTCTGGGCGTAACTGTACAGCTATCACCGGGCGGAGTAGAGTAAACTTTTCCTGTAATGTTCGGATAACCTGATGATTGATTTACGAAGTGATACGGTAACGCAGCCAACGGCCGCGATGCGCAAAGCGATGGCAGCCGCTGTGGTGGGGGATGATGTTTATGGTGACGACCCGACAGTGAACCATCTGGAGCAGATGGCAGCTGAAATGTTTGGTTTTGAAGAGGCGTTGTTTACAACCTCTGGCACTCAGGCCAATTTATTAGCGTTGATGTCACATTGTAATCGCGGTGATGAATATATCTGTGGTCAACAGGCCCACAACTACAAGTATGAAGCCGGCGGTGCCGCCGTACTTGGCAGCATTCAGCCACAGCCAATAGCGAATCTGGCAGACGGAACTTTACCGCTCAACGACGTGACTGCGGCCATTAAGCCTGATGACTTTCATTTTGCCCGCACTAAGCTTATCAGTCTGGAAAATACCATTGGGGGTAAAGTACTCCCTCAGCAATATCTGGCAGAAGCACAGCAACTGGCATTTTCCAAAGGGTTAAAAATCCATCTTGATGGTGCGCGCGTGGCAAATGCTGCGGTGGCGCAAAACATCGGTATTTCTGAGATTATGCAGTTTTTTGATTCGGCTACTGTTTGTTTGTCTAAGGGGTTGTGTGCCCCAGTCGGTTCTTTACTGTTAGGGGATGAACATTTTATTCACCGGGCACGCCGTTGGCGTAAGATGCTGGGTGGTGGTATGCGTCAGGCTGGGATCTTGGCTGCGGCAGGTGAGTTAGCACTGACTCAACAAGTAGCACGATTAGCGGACGACCATGCCAACGCCCGTATCTTGGCTGAAGGGTTGTCAGAACTGACTGAGTTAAATGTCGATCTGTCACTGGTTCAAACGAACATGGTATTTGCGGAGTTAGACAGCCAGATAAACCCATTGATGTTAGCGTCGCAGCTTGGCGAATGTGGGGTGCGTATCAGCGCTGGCAAGTCTTTGCGTCTGGTGACGCACAACGACATTTCGACAGCCGATATTCACACAACTATCGCCGCTTTTAAGCAGTGTCTGGCACACTAATTCGCTCAGTTCTGCGGGTTTGCACCGATGCGCCCGCTCCCTTTATCCTTGCCCACCGGAAACACCATTAACAGTGCAGACAGTGTCTGAAAATGGTGCATTTGAGCAACATTTTTTCCGAATTAATCAACTAACAATCTGAAAAATATTGAAAAATAAATATGACGTTGTAATTGCTAAATTCGCTGTATCTACTCATTTACCGGAAGGGAGGCATCAGGATGAAATATTACAGCCGCCGCTTGGTTAAACATGAACATCTCAATCCAGCCGGATCGCTATTCGGCGGTCAATTACTCAGTTGGATAGATGAAGAAGCTGCCATATTCGCAGGCTGTCAGATGAAAAGTCGCAGTCATGTCACCAAGTTGATTTCTGAAATCAACTTTATGACACCGGCAAAACTAGGAGATGTGATTGAATTCGGGCTGGAGCTGATCAGCACTGGTCATACATCGATAACTGTGCGCTGTGAGGTGCGTAATAAGCAGACTCTGGCTCCCATTGTCAGCATTGACAAGATGGTGTTCGTCAATGTTAACGAGGCAGGTCTGCCCGTTCCCCACGGTGCAACAGCCAATGCCGCCTAAGCCAGAACTGGTCAGTCTTTTTGGATATCTTGCTTCACTGAGTTGACGGCATCACGCGATGCATGACCGATATCCTTAGTCACATCTCGCGTGGTGTGGCCAATTTCTTTAGTGACATCCCGTGTGGCGTGACCAATATCTTTGCCGGTCTGTTTGAGTTCAGCGCAAGCCGAGAGTATTAGTAGTGCGCTTAACATCAGTATCATTCTCATAATTGACTCTCCTTGGTGTCAAAACTAACAGGATAAAGCGGCAAGATGTCAGTCGTTGAGTTTCCCTGTCAGATGGGCGTATTTCAGTAATAGCTCGTCTGGCGACTCTACATGGGCTGGGTCTACATCAATGCAATCAATGGGACACACCGAAATACAGGTGGGCTTATCGTAATGGCCGACGCACTCAGTACAGCGTTCGGGATCGATATAATAGACCTCTTCGCCCATGCTAATGGCCTGATTGGGGCATTCAGGCTCACACATATCGCAATTAATACAGGTATCGTCGATCAACAGTGCCATAGTACGTCTCGGTTATTCACCCTGATGGGGATTACGGGTATCCTGACCGTCTGGCAGATTGCGCAGCAATATACCGTGTTCCAGTACTACTTCCTTCGGTACCGGTAAGTAAACAGTATGGCCATTGCCTGGCCCACAATCAATCGCTTCACCTTTGCGATTCAGCAGTGATTCAATAGTTAGACTGATATTGCCTTGTGGTGTCATCAGTTCGACACTGTCACCCACACTGAATTTATTCTTCACTTCGATTTCGGCCAACCCGTCAGCGTTACGCTTGCCGGTGAGTTCTCCGACAAACTGTTGACTGTCGCTAACTGAATAGCCGTAATCGTAATTCTGATATTCATCGTGGACGTGCCGACGCAGAAAGCCTTCGGTATAGCCACGATGCGCCAGTCCTTCAAGTTGTTGCATGAGGCTGCGATCAAACGAGTTACCAGCGGCAGCATCGTTAATCGCTTTACGGTATAACTGGGCGGTACGTGCAACATAGTAGAAGGATTTGGTACGACCTTCGATTTTCAGGGAGTTGATGCCCATACTTGCCAGTCGTTCTACATGCTGGATGGCCCGTAAATCCTTAGAGTTCATGATATAAGTGCCATGTTCATCTTCGAACGCTGGCATGTACTCTCCAGGACGATTGCCTTCCTGCAGCAGAAATATCTTGTCAGTGGCTGGGCCGTCACCTAGCGTAGGCTTTTCAATCTGTACTGCGCTGTCATTGACTGGATTGATCGCAATGATATCACCAGCATCATTTTGCTTTGCTTCATGTACATCATACTTCCAGCGACAGGCATTGGTGCAGGTGCCCTGGTTAGGATCACGCTTGTTAATATAACCAGATAACAAACAACGTCCGGAGTAAGCCATACACAGTGCGCCATGCACAAAGACTTCCAGCTCAATGTCCGGACAATGTTGGCGGATTTCTTCGATTTCATCCAAAGAAAGCTCACGCGAAAGGATGACGCGTTTAATCCCTTGAGATTCCCAGAATTTTACTGAAGCCCAGTTGATGGCGTTGGCTTGTACGGATAAATGTACCACTTGCTCCGGAAACGCTTCGCGTACCATCATGATCAGACCTGGGTCAGACATGATCAGGGCATCGGGTTTCATCGAAACCACCGGCTCCATGTCCTTGATATAGGTTTTTAACTTGGAGTTATGTGGCGCAATATTGCTTACTACATAAAGTTTTTTACCAAGTTCATGGGCTTCATTAATTCCCGTCGCCAGATTTTCCATGTTGAAGTCGTTGTTGCGCACCCGCAAGCTATATCTCGGCTGGCCCGCGTAAACGGCATCTGCACCGTAGGCAAAGGCATAGCGCATATTTTTCAATGTCCCGGCAGGGGACAACAGCTCAGGTTTGAACATAACTCACTCTCGCTCATGGATGTCTGACGGCCACGAAAGTGTGGCTGGCGCGGCATTTTACTGAAAATTTGCCAATCGATGCAAATGAAAGACTGATTAATTTACTCTGGTTTATCCGCGCTGGCGTCACAACTGAAAAACGCGTTATTCTTGGTAACATTCTGATGATAATCTGCAACTGTGTAAAAGTTACGCAAATACTTGCCCATATCTCAGAGTGGCGGATATATCTGCTCCGGACAACATTCATAGCTGATATACTGAGTTACAGATTTTAAACAACAAAGTTACATTGGGGCGCGCATGTCAACAGAGCACCAGCTGTTGGTCAGTCTTCTGAAGAAATTAAAATTCGATACCCTGGTTTTACCGACGTTGCCGGAAGTGGCAATTAGGGTACAGGAAGTGATGGGGCGTCAGAATTCCAGTCTTAAGCAAGTGGCGGAAGTTATTGGCCAGGATGCAGCTATTTCAGCCCGACTGATTAAGGTTGCCAACAGTGCGTTTTACAGCCGTGGCGTCAAGGCAGAAAACATTAATCAAGCGGTGACCCGTATCGGTCTGACCCAGATTAAATCTATTGTGACCTCCATTGCGATGGAGCAGCTGTTCATTTCTACTAACGAGATGGTATGGGAAGTGATGGATGAAGTGTGGGGCACCTCTATTGAGGTAACCGCTGCCGCTGCATCTATGTTGCTGATGTATAAGCCGAAACATCCAGAAAGTCAGCTAAATTACGACACGCTGACATTGGCCGGGTTGGTACATAATATTGGTGCCTTGCCGGTGCTGACGGAAGCAGAATCTCATCCGGAGCTGTTTACCAGTATTGGGCAGTTACGCGCCCTAGTGCGTAAGCTGCAAGGCCCGATTGGCCGAGCGGTACTGAACAGTTGGGATTTTACCCCTGAGGTCACGGAAGTGGTTGAGCGCTGGGCCGATCTGCATTATCTGCCGGAACAAGTGACTTACCTCGATTTTATTCGCGCGGCAGCTTTCTATGTCGGAGAGTTACGTGCTGGTCCTGAATTACAACAACGGTTAGATGTGTTTATTAAAAAAGGCTTGCCTGTAACGCCGGATGATTTGGCAAGTGACGAATTTTTAGAACATTTTCATTCAATAAAAGCAAGTTACGATTGATTTTAAATGCGGTATGCTGGAACGTATACCGTAAACTAACGCTGATGCCGTCAGGTGATTGGCGACTTGGGGATATTCGATGATCTTTGGGCTGATAGCAGTGTTGACCTTAAGTGTGTTGGCTGGCGTTGTCCTAGGGATACGTTATTGGCGTTTAAAGCAATTTGTTGCCCTGCTGGCAGATGACCTGCGTTCTCAGGTAGAACATAAGCAGCCTTTAGACATCGCCGAAGTGCCCGAGCGTGGCGTTCCCCTTTACCTTGCTATCAAGTCATTAATACGACAGATCCCCACCAATATTGGTCGCGACGCTCTAACCGGTCTGCCTAATCGTCAATGGTTTAAGCGTGCCATCACGCCATTAATGCCGGTGACGAACGGCACTATGGTCATGTTGGATATTGACCGCTTCCGTTTTGTGAACGATCTGTTTGGCTTTAGTGCGGGTGATAAATTGTTACAGGGCTATGCTGCCCGGTTACGGCAAAGTACTCCGCAGCCGCGATTCGTCGCTCGCATGGATGGTGATGAATTTCTACTGTTTTACGAGCAGCAACTGACGCTGGCAGACCTCGAAGCCTTGCAACAGCAACTACAACTGCCTTATGAAATCGATAAGACACCCATTGGCATCAAGGTCAAAGTGGGATATCTGCAGTTACAGCAACACCATGCGGATACCAGCTTGATGTTAAAACGTGTCGATCTGGCACTGAAGAAGGCGCGCGATGATCGGCGTGGGATTGCGGCTTATGAAAGCGGCGATGACAGTGTGCATCTGCGGGAAATGCAGATTATTCATAGTTTGCCCAAGGCGTTGCAGCATAACCAATTGTACGTGGTGTATCAGCCAAAAGAGAGCCTGCATACCGGCAAGTGCGAACAAGTGGAAGCTCTGATCCGCTGGGAACATCCGCAGCTTGGGGTGGTATCACCGGCGGAGTTTATTCCGCTCGCTGAATGTGCCGGGATGATCCATTTGGTAACGCATTGGGTGATGGATAAAGTGCTGCAGCAACAGCAGCAGTGGCGTGCGCAAGGCGTAAATATTCGTGTGGCAGTCAATCTGGCTGGCAGTGATTTCGAACAGGATGTGGTTGCCTGTATCAGCCATAAATTACAGCAATATCAGCTCACTGGTGATGCTATTGCGTTAGAGATTACCGAGGGGGTGCTGATTGCGAATATGAGCGGTACCTGCGAAAAATTGCAGCAACTGCGGCAGATGGGGATTGAAGTTGCCATTGATGACTTCGGTACCGGGCATTCATCGCTAGCTTATCTGAAAGACCTTCCGGTCGATGAAATTAAGATTGATAAAGCCTTTGTGGATGATTTGCTGGTGGATCGCCGGGCGCAGCGGATTGTCCTGACTACCATTGAAATGGCGCATCATCTGGGCTTTCGCGTGACGGTAGAAGGTGTTGAAAATAGCCGTCAACGGGAACTCCTCAAACGTATGGGGGCCGATTTGCTGCAAGGTATGCTGTTTTCCAATCCAATGCGCGGCGCTGAGCTGGCCTATCATGGCGATACCTTGCAGCTCAACTGCATGCCATTGGCCCAGTCGCTGTAACGGATGAATTAGCCAAAAGGGATGCATTTGCATCCCTTTTTCGTATGTCGCATTTGCATAACGACTGGCAACTTATGCCGCCAGTCGTTATCCGCGTGATTTACTTGATCATACGCTTGTACTTCAGGCGGTGTGGTTCAATCACATCGGTGCCAAAGTTCGCTTTCAGCCAGCTGGAATATTCGGTGTAGTTACCTTCGTAGAAGTTCACTTTCCCTTCGTCACGGTAATCCAGAATATGGGTACAGATACGGTCAAGGAACCAACGGTCATGCGAAATCACCATGGCGCAACCTGGGAACTCCAGTAATGCCTCTTCCAGTGCTCGTAAGGTTTCCACGTCCAGATCGTTGGTGGGTTCGTCGAGCAGCAAGACGTTACCACCGGCTTGCAGCAATTTTGCCAGATGCACACGGTTGCGTTCACCGCCAGACAGCGTCCCGATGATCTTTTGCTGATCGCCGCCACGGAAGTTAAAACGGCCAACATAGGCACGGCTAGGAATTTCCAGCCCATTGATGCGCATGATGTCCTGACCGCCGGAAATTTCCTGCCAGATGGTGTTTTTATCGTTCATCGAGTCACGGAACTGTTCAACCGATGCGATCTGCACTGTATCGCCGACTTCCACTTCCCCTTTGTCCGGTGTTTCGGCCCCAGTAATCATCTTAAACAGGGTGGATTTACCGGCACCGTTAGGGCCGATAATGCCGACAATTGCCCCTTTAGGGACGGTGAACGACAGATCGTCAATCAGTACCCGATCGCCAAAGCTTTTGGTGAGGTGACGGACTTCAATCACCTTGTCACCCAAGCGTGGGCCTGGTGGAATAAACAGCTCGTTAGTCTCGTTACGGCGCTGGTATTCCTGACTATTGAGTTCCTCAAAGCGTGACAGACGGGCCTTACCTTTTGATTGGCGGCCTTTGGCTCCCTGACGCACCCATTCCAATTCCTTAGCAATGGTTTTCTGGCGGGCACTTTCTGTCGAGGCTTCCTGTTGCAGACGTTGATCTTTCTGCTCCAGCCAAGAGGAATAGTTGCCTTGCCATGGGATACCCTCACCGCGGTCCAGTTCCAGGATCCAGCCGGCAGCATTATCCAGAAAATAACGGTCGTGGGTAATCGCCACAACGGTACCCGGATATTCGTGCAGGAACTGCTCCAGCCAAGCGACGGATTCGGCATCGAGATGGTTGGTAGGTTCGTCCATCAACAGCATTTCTGGCTTTTCCAACAGCAGTCGACAGATGGCAACGCGGCGACGCTCACCACCGGACAGCACCTCAATTTTGGCATCCCATTCGGGTAACCGTAGCGCATCGGCGGCACGTTCCAAAATGTTATCCAGATTGTGAGCGTCATGGGCTTGAATGATGGCTTCCAGTTCCCCTTGTTCTTTGGCTAGCGCATCAAAATCGGCATCCGGTTCAGCGTAAGCCGCATACACTTCATCGAGGCGAGCTAAGGCATTTTTGGCTTCGCTGACAGCCTCTTCGATGGCTTCGCGTACTGTTTTCTGCGGATCCAGTTGAGGTTCCTGCGGCAGATAGCCAATTTTTAACCCAGGCATCGGGCGGGCTTCACCGTCAAATTCCTTATCAACACCAGCCATAATACGCAGCAGCGAAGATTTACCGGAGCCATTCAGACCGAGCACACCGATTTTGGCGCCAGGAAAGAAGCTCAAAGAGATGTCTTTGAGGATCTGCTTCTTAGGTGGCACCACTTTGCCTACCCTGAGCATGCTATAAACAAACTGAGCCATAGTTACTCTCTGTGTTTTTAATTGGCGGCAGTTTACTAAATTGTGGTGATTGCTGCCAATCCGTCGTGGCGGATAAAAAAGCCCGGCATGTCGCCGGGCTTCGGAGTTCACAAGTGCAGACCTAATTACAATGCCTTGAGAACTTCAGACAGGTAATCAGGTTTACCTTCAATGCGCTCTAGGTGCGGATACATCAAACCAGCGTGATAATCGATTTTGATCGTTTTGTACTGATCAAACTCTTTCACTAACAGTTCAATCGGCGCTTTACTGGTTTTCGCAGCGGTAATGGCATCTTTTAGATATTCGGCTTTGTAGGCTTCACCATTGACGGCAACCAAGGTCATGCTTGGTGACAATCCGGCATTAAATGCTGGGCTATCCCATAACACATCGCTTAATTTACCTTCTTTATCGGCAGAGAATCCCAGCGAATAAGTGAAGTCGAAACGCTTATAGCGGTCTTCCATCCCTTTAACTGCCGCTGATGGTGTGTCGTTATACACTAGCTTCCAGCCTTGATCGTTAAAGGAATCGGATAGATTCACGTGACCTTTTAACCGTTCATTGATGAAACTGGCCCAATCATATTTCTCAATGCCATTGAGTGTGGCAATGACATCATCAAAGGTATAGGTGTTGATATCCCAGGCACCCGGGTGCACGCCGAAAAATGCTTTGGCAAAATCATTGAGCGACTTTTTATCAGCACTTAAGCTGCGTAACTTGGCATCAACAGCGTACCAAATCAGCTGACCGCCCTGATAATAGTCTTCACTCATCTGATAGTTACGGAACGCCTTTGGGGCACGTTGGGCGATGGTCGGATCATTGGTGGTGTCCAGAATGGTACGCCATTTCATGCCCGGACGGCCTTTATCATAGGTGGCACCCAGTAATGCCAGCATATCCATGGCGTTATCATGACTCCACAGACCGGAACGTGCGGCAACGATGTAGCCCCAGAACTGGGTCTGGCCTTCATATACCCATAATCCGTGATCTTTTTTCACTTGATTATAAGTAGGGGTCCACAACTCGGCTGGGCGGCGATATTTACCGTCCCAAGAGTGGTTGAATTCGTGTGCCAGCAGATCGCGACCCAGCCAGGATTTGTCCCACTTAGTGAAGTAATCCTGTTTGCCGCTGTTTTCACTGGAACGGTGATGTTCCAGACCAATACCGCCCAGCTTGTCAGTCAGCGCTAACAGAAAATCATAATGATTGTAATGGTGGGCACCGTAGAGCTTGTACATCTGCTGTACGAGTTCTTTATGGGCCTTCAGCCCTTCTTCGCTGACGTCCAAATCTTTGGCTTTATCAGCAAATACGTTCAGGTGAACTGGGGTATCTGCACCAGGGTTCAGATCGATCCGCTTGTAATACTTACCGGCAAACATTGGTGAGTCCACCAAGTTTTCAAAATCGATAGTTTTAAAGCAGTAGCTGCTACCTTTGTGATTGCTGTCTTCCAGTGCTGTGGCGTAGTGCCAGTCCTGTGGCAGGGTGACACAGGAATCAACCTTAATTTGACGGGTGTAATAACCGGCCGGATACAGTGCCACAGTATTCCATTGCAGGTTCAACATCTCCGGTGTCATCACTACGCGGCCCTGGCTGCGATCTTGTGGTGACAGAAATTTAAAACTGACTTCGACACTGTCTGCGCCTTTGGGTACATCAATGTTGAACGCATAGACGTTACCTGGATCGCGTTCCCACTGCAGCACTTTGCCATTTGCTTTGAATTCAAAACCCGCAACTTTGTCAATTGGGCCGGTTGGGGAGTGGTGGCCGGGGATCCATGACGGATAAAGCAGCGTCAATGGTCCAGGTTTGGCAGGTACCACTTCGGTCACGTTAAATATACGGTGAGACAGGTCGGTGGCGTCCACCTTGATTTTTAGGGTACCGGGGTAGGCTTGATCCACAGGTGCTGGAATATCGGCAAAAGCGGGCAAGGCTGTTCCCATCAGCGCGCTGAGGACAGCGGCCTTGGTAGCAGTGTTATTCACTGGGAGCTCCTTTCTTGTTGTTATCGGGCGTTGTGGTGAGCGCCTCTTTTCTTCACCGGATATCCGGCAGACATCATCAATAAGCGGAAAAGCTGACCATCAAGGCGAACAGCCTGATGTTCTCTTTCAGTATCGCGAAAACCTTAGGGTAGCGACCACTACAACATACACGGCACAATTTCGGTTTTAAAGGTTTTAGCATGGCTTAAACTGGTGAGAAGTGTTGCTGTTTGTTTCAGAGTAAAGACAGAAACATGGGTAACTGAATCCCCCAGGTTTCTGTCATTGAAAGTTAAGTGCACGATAACTGGCTGACGCCATGTCAACAGCGCGGGCAAGATGATTACACCATGTTGCTCGGTTTGCCGTGCTAGCGGGGGCGTTACTTGTCAAAAATCACCCGATGACTGGCCGCTAATGCTTCGCTTTCAGCGTTATGGAAGTGACCATGGTCATTCTCAATAAAAAACACTTCCAGGTGCTGCTCTTTGGCAACCGTTTGCCCAGCTTGTGGCCCCAGGCACAGCATCGCAGTGGCCCAGGCGTCACTGACGCGTGGATCGCTGCCAAAAACTGAAGCAGATACCAGATTGTGGTTCACTGGCGCACCAGTACGCGGATCGAGAATATGGGAATACTCTTTGCCGTTTTCATCAAAGTGATGGCGATAGGTCCCGGAAGTATCGAGTGTCACGCCAGTTTCATCATTGATGGTGATGATGCTGTACGGCTGTCGTTCATCATCTTGTTTGTCAGGGCGATCGATGGCAATTCGCCACTTTTTGCCATCGGGCTTATGCCCGCGAATTTTCATATCGCCGCCAAACTCCACCAGATAATTGCGGATATCATGGCTTTCCAGCACCGCTGCCAGTTTGCTGATGCTGTAGCCTTCGCCCATGGAGGAAAAATTCAGCTGCAATCCGGGTAAGGTTTTTCGAATGCGGGAGCCGGTAACGTCTACTTCGACTTTTTCCATGCCAATTTCTGCGGTGACGGCGGCAATTTCAGCGGCAGTGGGCAGATTGAATTTATCTTTCTGAAATCCCCATAAATTGAACAGTGGTCCGATGGTCGGGTCATAGCAACCACCGGTTTTATGATGGATATCCTTGGCAATCTCAATCAACTGAATAAAATCCGTTGATGCTGGCTGCCAGTCGGTAGAGCTGCTGTGATTGAGTTTTGAAATATAAGAGTCATCCCGATAGGTGGATAACTCCGCATCAATCTGGTTTAGCGTGGCATTAAACTGTTGTTCGATGTCTTTAGTCGGCACAGGATTCTCAGACCACCAACTGATATGGTAAGTGGTGCCTTGTGCAAAGCCTTCAACCTTTTGCAGTTGTGGCTGAGAAGTATAGTGTCGTAAACCATAGATAATGGCTGCACTAACCAGCAGATATAACAGCACTTTTAACGGAGAGTATTTGGGCTGGCTTGAGGCGGACACAGTTGTTTCCTATGGCTAACGAGTTTGGCCAAGTCTACCATCCGTATATTTCTGACTCCAGCGTCGGTAGTTTGGCTGTAATGATTGCGCGAGGTTGAGAATCTCACTTGAGAACATACGCGCCCCCGTTCATTTATGTTACCCTCTGACGCAAATCTCTTTCATGGAACAACAATGATTTACTGGAACGTTAACCCGATATTAATACATCTGGGGCCAGTGGCAGTGCATTGGTATGGGCTGCTGTTTGTGGGGGGATTCCTACTAGGTTATCGCCTGATGCAATGGATCTGTGTCCGGGAAGGGTTCGACACTGAGCCGCTTGATAACCTGCTGTTGTATATCTTTGCCGGCGCCATCATCGGTGCACGTCTGGGTCATGTGATCTTTTATGATCCGGCCTTCTATTTCTCGCATCCGATTGAAATTCTGAAAATCTGGCGCGGCGGCCTGGCCAGTCATGGTGGCACGGTTGGGGTCATTCTGGCGATTTGGTTATTTGTCCGTAAACATCCCAACATCGATTTGCTGTGGTTATTGGACCGCTTGGTGGTGCCAACGGCGCTCACCGCCTGTTTTATCCGCCTTGGCAATTTTATGAATTCAGAAATTGTGGGATTACCCACACATAGTGATTGGGGCGTGGTATTCGAGCGGATTGATAATTTGCCCAGACACCCGGTGCAGCTCTATGAAGCGGCTAGCTATCTGTTGATTTTCATTTTGTTACTGACACTGTACCGTCGTAATGGTTTCCCGAGACGGGGTTTCAGCTTCGGCGTGTTTATGGTGCTGGTTTTCGGTAGTCGCTTCTTATTGGAGTTTGTCAAAACCCCGCAAGCGGCCTATGCGGCTGATTTGATGAGTGTTGGTCAGTGGCTGAGCATTCCCTTTGTGCTGTTAGGTTGGGTATTTATCTGGCGTAGTTACCAGCAGAAATCACATTAATGTAGTTCGATTTATTTTATTAGAACGCGTTTAAATTATCGAAAATGTGCATTAATTGCTGCGATTAAATGGCATTTTAAATAATTTTAAAAGGACTATTATCATCACTAGTTGATAACTTTCAGGGATTTATTCATGGCAACTCAAAACAGATCATATACCGGAACTGCCAAGGCGCTGCATTGGGCAATGGCAATTGTAATTTTAACCGCGATGGCAATTGGTGCCTATTCAGGGCTGTTTTTGTCCTATGGTATCGATGCTGCGCACGACCTGCAGAAGAGCAATATCATCACCTTGCATAAATCGATTGCAACTATCAGTTTGTTCTTGATTGTGCTGCGTATCATCTGGCGTGTGACTCATCGGCCGCCAGCATTAACTGGCATGAGTCAGCTGATGATCAAAGCCGCTCATGCTGGTCATCATTTATTGTACCTGTTGATGGTGTTAGTCCCTGTGGCTGGCTGGGCATACAGTTCAGCAGCAGGATATCCGATTCCGGTCGCTGGCTTGTTCACTATCCCACCATTGCTACCAAAATCTCCGGATCTGGTGCCGTACATTTCGACCATACACAGCGTATTGGCATACACCCTGTTGGCCGTAATTGTGGGTCACGTAGGTTTTGCGCTGAAACACTACTTTGTCGATAAAGATGATACCTTGCAGGCGATGCTGCCAGGGCATAAGAAATAATTCATCGCAACTGCTATCAAGGCCGCCTGTTAGGCGGCTTTGTTATTTATAGTCCCATACCAAAATTCTGTAGTGCTGATGATTTCGCTGGGCAGAATAGGGTAAAGTCAGCGCTGCAATCATAATTTATGGAACAATATGAAAATCTGGGTTGATGCTGACGCCTGTCCGGCAGTAATAAAAGAGGTGCTGTATCGCGCGGCCGAGCGTTGTCAGGTTACGCTGACACTGGTGGCAAATCAGCCGCTGCGAGTCCCTAAATCCTCGTTTATCAGCACATTACAGGTCATGAAGGGATTTGATGTGGCGGATAATGAAATTGTGGCGCGGGTGGCTGCAGGTGATCTGGTGATTACTTCGGATATTCCGTTGGCGGCTGATGTGTTGCAAAAAGGTGGCAGGGCTCTGAGTCCTCGCGGAGATGCTTTTACCCCCGATAACATCCGGGCACGGCTGACAATGCGCGATTTTATGGATACGTTACGTGCCAGTGGCATTGACTCTGGTGGCCCCGCGGCACTTAGTCAGGCAGATCGACAAGCATTTGCTAATGCGCTGGACAAAATCCTGGCCCAATATCAGAAATCCCAAGGTTAAATTGGTGGTTTGAGTTTTGTGCGGTTTCGGCCAGTTCGGACAGGATTTATTGCTGTATCGGTAAGTTAAATCTCTATTTATATGAATTTAATAAAAATTTTATCAGGCATGGTTCTTGACGGAATAGCGTGTGTTTTGTCTTTTTCGCACATTACATTGCGCACATCTCGGCGAAAATGATGACTGCAGCGGAATTGGAAGCGTTACGTAAAGAAGTCAAACGAGCAAAACGGATGGCCTCCGAGCGCGCCGCAGAGTTGCATGATCCGGTGGAACAGTGCTTACCTAAATCCTATGAAGATATTCCGCTGATCGCCCATGCCTGTTACCAAGCGTGCCAGAACTGGGCAATTTTGAACGCAGAGTTGGCAGCACTGGAAAATTCCCAGGTCTGAACGGTTAGACCAACACCGATTCTTTATCGATACCCAAGCGCTTCATGCGTGACAGCAGGGTGGTGCGTTTTAGACCCAGTTTGTGGGCTGCCCCACGAGGGCCAGCGACGATGCCATTGGTTTCTTGCAGCACAGTAATGATCCGCTGGTATTCATCATCTTCCTCCGCACTCCGGTGCGGTGCCGGTTGCGGGCGGATTAACGGTGGTTCTTCTGGCTGTTGGTAACTTCCCAGTTCTGGTGGAAGCTGCAATATGTTACCGCTGGACAATAAGACTGCTCGCTCAATCACATTCTGTAATTCGCGGATATTTCCCGGCCACTCCATCTCCTGCAACTGTCGCAGTACCCGCGATGGAATACTGTCGATATTTCGCCCCATGTGTTTACTGGCGCGAAAGACAAAGTATTTTGCCAAGTGCGGAATGTCATCGCGACGTTCACTCAGCGGTGGCAGTCGAATAGGAAATACATTCAGGCGATAGAACAGATCAGAGCGGAACTCTTTGTCAGCGACCATCTGTTTTAAGTCGCGGTTGGTGGCTGCAATCAACCGTACATCGACATTGATCAGACGGTTACCCCCCACGCGCTCAAATTCTTGCTCCTGCAGAACACGCAACAATTTTGGCTGTAATTCCAGCGGCATATCGCCGACTTCATCCAGAAACAGGCTGCTCTGATGCGCCATCTCAAAACGGCCGAGGCGTTCTTTACTGGCACCGGTAAAGGCACCTTTTTCATGACCAAACAGGTCACTTTCTAGAAGTCCGGCCGGCATGGCGGCGCAGTTCATCTTGATCATGCGTTTGCCGCTGCGGGGGCTGAGGCGATGAATGGCACGGGCAAACACTTCTTTGCCGGTACCCGTTTCCCCCAGCAACAGTACGCTACAGTCAGTTTTAGCCACCAGTTCCACCTGTTTAAGCACTTGCGTAATGGCGTTACTGCGGCCAATGATTTCATCAAATTGCTGGTGGCTTAGGCTTTCGACTTGTTCACTGAGATAATGGTTTTCCTGGACCAGATTATCTTTCAGACGATTGATCTCTTGATACGCCCGGGCGTTATCTACGGCAATTGCTGTGCGTTCAGCCACTTGTGCCAGCAGCTGCAAGCGCGAGCCTTTAAAGCAGTTTTCATCGGCCTGCGCCAGTTTGAGCACCCCTAACACCTGTCCGGCAAATTTAATCGGGATCAGGCAGAGTTGATGACTGGTGGCGGGCCATAAATTGAACAGTTGGTGTTCGTTAGAGGCCAGCGGATCGTCTGGTGTCAGTTGCCGGATCAGAATTTCCCCACTTTCCAGCACCTGTTGACAGATACTCGTCGCGGCACTGATGCGCATCTGGGTTTCTTGCGGTTTGCCGGGTTGCACGAAAAAGGCGTTATACAGCATCAGGTTATGAGGGTCGGTTTCTGGCAGACAGACACTGATGGCACTGATACCAAAATAGCAGTGAATTTCCCGGGCAATTTTATCGACCAGTGATTCAACGCTCCGCTCCGTGATCACCGCGTTGGTCACGTTCACCAACACATGAAAATCATCCCGTTCCTCACACAGTTGACCTTGTTCAAAACTTAACGCGAGTCGTGATTGCAGATGTTCGAGGGCGACACCGACCGCTTCGGCGACCAGTTCAAGCTGCGCAATCTCGTCGTCGTCAAAGCGGCCGGTATCGCTACGGGTGATCTCCAGCAGTCCCATTAATCGGCGGTGGTTAAGAATAGGAATTGCCAGGTAGTCCCCAAAAGGTTCGGGGCGGATACTGACGGTTAAACGTGGATAGCGCTGGCGATATTCTTCGCAATCCAGATGTAAGACCGTACGGGAAGTTTGGACGACACGAAGCGGGCCATTTTGCAGCAGGGATGCTTCTTCAAAACAACGAATGCTGCCATCTGCAGTCGGGATATAGAGGCAGGGGGCCGCCATTGGCCCGTCGACTAGCACCGAACAGTGATATGCCGCCGCAATATCGGAAAAATGCTGATTTAAGCTCTGTAGCATAGTTTCCACACTGGCTTGATCCAGCAGTTGGTGCGTCAGCCTCAGACAGCTTTTCTGTTCATTTAGGTATTGAAATCGCTGTGCCATGTTTCCCCATTTCTATCACGACATATAGGCACTGTGTCAGCGGTGGTTAGCTCGCAAGCAGTACCCGATAAGCAGCTCATCCATGCAGATTGCTAAGACAGACCATTTATTAAAACACATTATCATCTGACAAAATGCGACAAGCCCCCAACTCCTTGGCGGTGGTTAACGCAATTGCCATGTCTGTCCCGCGCACTCGCTATTTTTATTTTTAAAGCAGTAAGTTAGCTAAATTGTTGTTACTGGCATAATCCCCAATTTGCGTTGTTGTCGAAACCGATACTGTGGTGTGGTACGCCACGTGCCGACAGTGTTAACGGTTATTTGCCGTCTTTTTAACGCCCCCAAACTTTACGCATCTTTGGCTATCCATCATCCGATGACTCACTACTCGTGTTGTTAATTGCGAGCAAGAACAGTGCCAGCCAGACAAGCAGTGTTAATGCCGGGTTACGGCGATATGGCATTACTGTCGAATTACGCGGGTGTCGATACGGTTTATATCCATTATTTTAAGTAAAAATATTTTTAATTTATTGAATTTAAACGATTTAAAAATATTTTTAGAAATTGGCGCAGAAAATGCTTTCTAGGGACATTGATCAGCCGTCTTGGGTGATCGCTTAACCGGAGTGTTAGGTGCTGGGGTTACAGGCAGATGGCTTGCCAAATACGCCAGACACAGTGTAACGCCCCGTTTCATGGGAAGTTGTCCCGGTTTTTGGCTCATGGTTACAGGTGTCGACAGATCTGCCAGTGGCAGTGCCGTCGTCAAAAGTGACGAAATGGGCTCAAGGTGGGATCACGTGCTTAGAGAGAGTATATGAACCGTTTTGTCATTGCCGATCCGCAACTATGCATCGGCTGCAATACCTGCATGGCGGCGTGTTCAGAGGCACACCGGCAACAAGGGTTGCAGACCGAGCCAAGACTGGTGGTGATGCGGAGTACCGAGGAATCGGCGCCGCAAATGTGCCATCAGTGCGAGGATGCCCCCTGCGCCGCTGTGTGTCCCGTTAACGCTATCCGCCGTGAGGATGAAGCCATAGTACTCAATGAAAGCTTATGTATTGGCTGTAAATTGTGTGCCATTGCCTGTCCGTTCGGTGCCATTACCCTCAGTGGTTCCAAGCCACTGGATATTCCGGATGACGTCTGTACCCCGTTGGCTGCTGCAGCACCGCGTTCACCTTGTGCGGTCAGTCCGTTACTGGATTGGCGTACCGGGGTCCGTGCTGTGGCGGTGAAATGCGATCTGTGCAGTTTCCGTCCTGAAGGTCCCGCTTGTATTGAGACCTGTCTGACCGGCGCAATTGTGATGGTGAGCAGTGAGGCGCTCGATAAAGCCTCGGCGCGTAAACGGCAGTTAGCGGCGATGCCTAATCCCGGTGACTGGCATGAGCAAGCTGCCAATGGCGCTATTGTGGCCGCAACTGAAGGGGAACATAAATTATGATGGCGCCTTTATGTTGGTTGGGTCTGTCGTTAGCGCTGTATATGATTGGCGCACTGTTGTCACTATTGCTTCGTCGTAACGAAGCCTTGGCGATTCGAGTCAGTGGTGGGCTGTCATTGGTAGGCGGCGTCTGTGGCGTGATTGCGGCGCTGCCGGTGTTGCTTGATGGTGGCGTTATTACCGCTGATTACGCCGGTCCATTTGCTGCTTTTGCTCATTTGACACTGCGACTGGATATGCTGGCAGCATTTATGGTGCTGGTGATCTCCCTCCTGGTGGTGGTGACTTCTCTCTATTCATTCTCTTATCTGCAGGAATACCGCGGTAAAGGTGCCTGGGCGATGGGATTCTTTATGAATCTGTTTATCGCGTCCATGGTCGCGCTAGTCGCGGTGGACAACGCCTTCTATTTCATCGTGTTGTTTGAAGCGATGTCGCTCAGTTCTTACTTCCTGGTGATCTCCGAGCAGGATGATGAAGCGGTAGGGGCAGGGTTGTTGTACTTCTTTATCGCCCATGCCGGTTCTGTGCTGATCATGCTTGGCTTCTTCCTGCTGTACCGTCATGCCGGTAGTCTGGATTTCTCCGCTTTCCGTGACGCGCATTTGCCGGTCGGTGAAGCCTCGGCGGTGTTCTTGCTGGCGTTCTTTGGCTTTGGTGCCAAGGCTGGGATGCTACCGCTGCACGGCTGGTTACCACGCGCTCACCCGGCGGCACCATCGCATGCATCGGCATTGATGTCCGGGGTGATGGTAAAGATCGGGATTTTTGGCATCATCAAGGTGGGCATCGATTTACTCGGTGCAACCGAAATGTGGTGGGGCATCGTGGTGCTGGCATTCGGGGCCGTTTCTTCCGTGTTGGGGGTGCTGTACGCACTGGCAGAGCACGATATCAAACGCCTGCTGGCTTATCACACCGTTGAAAATATCGGCATTATCCTGATGGGCGTGGGGGCCGGGATGATCGGCATTGCAACCCACCACCCATTGCTAGCGCTGCTGGGATTGCTGGGTGGTCTGTATCACCTGATCAACCATGCGCTGTTTAAAGGCTTGTTATTCCTCGGTGCCGGGGCCGTTATCTACCGCACTCACACCAAGGATATGGAGCAGATGGGAGGACTTGCCAAACTGATGCCGCGCACTGCGGTGGCGTTCCTCATCGGCTGTATGGCGATTTCCGCACTGCCGCCACTGAACGGATTTGTCAGTGAGTGGTTCACATATCAGTCCCTGTTCACTATGAGCCACGACGGCAGTGTGGGCCTAAAATTGGCAGGGCCAGCCGCCATCGTGATGTTGGCGATTACCGGCGCGTTGGCTGCTATGTGCTTTGTCAAAGTGTATGGCATCTGCTTCTGTGGCGCACCGCGCAGCGAAAAAGCGGCGAATGCCCGCGAAGTGCCATTCAGCATGACCAGCGCCATGTGGTTGCTGGCGATCCTCTGTGTACTGTTGGGTGTCGGAGCCTCTGCTATCGCACCGGTGCTCACCAATATTGCCGCGCAATTAAGCCACGCCCCGGCTGTAACAATGGCCAGTGGCACCAGCGTATTCCCAGGTGATGCGGCACAAACCAGCCTCAATCCGCCATTGCTATTCATCCTGTTGCTGGCATTACCGTTGCTGCCGCTGATGATTTACAGCGTCAAGGGTGGCAGTGATCGGCTGCGCTTTACCCGCCGCGGGACACCTTGGGCTTGTGGCTATGGCTATGAGGCGCCAATGGCCTTGTCTGCGGGGAGTTTTGCGCAGCCGTTGCGGGTGTTGTTCGCACCGCTTTATCGCCTGCGCAAAACGCTCGATCCAGCGCCCATGTTGCAACGTTCACTGGATGTTACCACTGACGCTGTCACCAAGGTGGAGCCGGTATGGGACGAACATCTGGTGTTGCCGGTAGTGAATGGTGTGCAGCGACTCAGTCGTTTGGTGCAGTGGATCCAGTATGGCGATTTCCGTGCCTACTGCCTGTATGTGGTCGCGGCACTGGTTGTGCTGCTGATCGTCACCATGGCCTAAGGAGTAGAGGATGATGATGCAAAATTCCTTGGTATTGGCACTGGTTGCGGGGCTGCTGCAAGCCGTGCTGTTAATGGCTGTGTCGCCACTGCTATCCGGTTTGTCGCGGGTGATCCGTGCCAAGATGCACTGTCGCAAAGGTCCTGGTGTGTTGCAGGAATACCGCGACATTCTGAAATTGCTGACCCGTCAGGAAGTGGCTCCCAGTCACTGTGGTGGGGTATTTCGGGTGATGCCATTCGTGCTGCTTGGCACCATGCTGCTGGTGGCCATGACGCTACCAGTGGCGACACAAGCATCGCCAATGGCGGCGGGGGGAGATGTGATCACTCTGCTGTATCTGTTTGCGATTTTCCGCTTTTTCTTCTCACTGGCAGGGCTCGACTCTGGCAGCACTTTTGCCGGTATTGGCGCCAGCCGCGAGCTGACGCTGGGTATTCTGGTGGAACCTATTTTGATGTTGGGGCTGCTGGTGGTGGCGCTGATAGTGGGTTCTACCAATATCAGCAATATCAGCAGCACCCTGGCGTCGCAGCCATGGGCCGCCCCCACCGCGACGGCGATGGCCTTGCTGGCGTGCGCCTTCGCCGTATTTATCGAGATGGGCAAAATCCCGTTCGATGTGGCCGAAGCCGAGCAGGAACTGCAAGAAGGTCCGCTATCTGAATACTCCGGTGCCGGTCTGGCGCTGGTGAAATGGGGCATCAGCCTCAAGCAGGTGGTGGTCGCCGGGCTGTTTCTCGCCATCTTTGTACCGTTTGGCAAAGCAGACTCTATCACGGTTGCCAGCATGTTGCTGGGGACCTTGGCCTTTGTGGTCAAACTGGTGCTGGTGTTTGTAGTTGCAGCGGTGATTGAAAACACGCTTGCCCGTGGTCGTTTCCTGTTGACCGGACGAGTGACCTGGATGGGCTTCGGCGTTGCAGCGCTGGCGTTCATGTTCTATCTGACCGGGCTATAAGGAGTCAGCATTCTTATGGAGAATATTGCGCTTGCGACCATGCTGCTGCCATTTATTGGCGCACTGTTGATCGCGCTGATGCCACAGCGACACGCCAAAGTGCTGTGCACGCTGTTCGCGCTGCTGGCCACTTTGGGTATGGCGGCTCTGGCCTATGCCTATCTGGACAGCGGTAAAACCGATGTGACGTTCACCCTGTACAGTTACGGGCATACCCAGCTGTTTGGTTTTGTGATGGATCGCGTCAGTCTGTTGATTGGTTTCGCTGTGGTGTCCCTCGGCTTCCTAATCAGCCTTTATTCCTGTGGTTATCTCACCACTGGCAACCGGGAACATCCCCATGAAGGCAGTAATCGCTATTATGCGTTTTTGTTGATCTTCATCGGCGCAATGGCTGGCCTGACCCTGTCGTCCACTATCCTCGGACAGCTGCTGTTTTTCGAAATCACTGGCGGTTGTTCCTGGGGGCTGATTGGTTACTACCAGAGTCCCAAGTCATTGCGTTCGGCCTTGAAAGCGTTATTGGTGACTCACATCGCATCTGTTGGCCTGTATCTGGCGGCGGCCTGGCTGTTCGCTAAAACTGGCACTTTCGAGTTGACTGCAATCAGTCAGCTCAGTGATGCCGACAAGCTGGTGGTATTCGGTGGCGTATTGTTTGCGGCCTGGGGTAAATCGGCGCAACTGCCACTGCATATGTGGTTGCCTGATGCAATGGAAGCGCCGACACCGGTCAGTGCTTATTTGCATGCGGCCTCGATGGTGAAAGTGGGCGTTTACATCTTTGCCCGCGCCATTATGTCTGCTGGCACTGTGCCTCACGAAATCGGTGTGGTCGGGGCGGTAATGGCGACCATCACGATGGTGTATGGCTTCCTGATGTATCTGCCTCAGAAAGATATGAAGCGTCTGCTGGCCTATTCCACTATCGCCCAGCTGTCTTACATCTTCCTGGCGCTGTCACTGTCCATTTTCAATTCAAAAATGGCCTTTGATGCCGGTATTGCTTACATCTTTAACCACGCTTATGCCAAGAGCCTGTTCTTCCTGGTGGCCGGTGCCCTCAGTTATGCCTGTGGTACCCGTATGCTGCCACGGTTGAAAGGTCTGTTGCGCTGTATGCCACTGTTGGGCATTGGTTTCTGTGTCGCTGCGATGGCGATTGCCGGGGTGCCACCCTTTAATGGCTTCTTCAGCAAATTCCCGCTGTTTGCTGCGGGTTTCGAGTTGAGCCAGGCACATTGGTGGTTATTGCCGCTACTGATCATTGCGCTGATTGAATCAGTTGCCAGTTTTGCCTGGTTGTTACTGTGGTTCGGTCGCACGGTGCCCGGCGAACCATCCGAAGAAGTGGCCAATGCTTCAGCAGTGCCAATGTCGATGATGATAGTGCTGGTGGTGTTGATTGTGATGTCGCTGATCTCCAGCGTTATCGCGGCAACCTGGCTGGCGTAAGGGAGAAAATCATATGACTGGAACCTTGCTTGTCAATAACCTCGCCGGACTGATGATTGTCACCTCCATGCTGGTGATTGCTGCGAAAAAGCCGACGCTATCTGCCGGTTTGTATGCACTGCAATCGCTGGTGCTGGTCGGCATCTTTATCACGTTGGCGAATATGTTTGGTGCTCATGAGTTGTATCTGTGGTCTATCAGCGCCTTTGTCACCAAGGTGGTGCTGGTGCCGCTGATCATGTATCGCGCCTTTTGCAAACTGGCCGATCCCAAAGCCGATGGCGGTGTTGTTGGTACCGCAGCACTGTTCATGATCGCTGCAGCGATTGTGCTAGTGAGCTATTTTGCGGTGCAGCCGGTGCAACTGCCAATGCTGACCGAACTAAAACCGGTGCTGGCGGTATCGCTGGGGCACTTTCTTATCGGGCTGCTGTGCATTGTCAGCCAGCGCAACATCCTCAAACAGGTGTTCGGTTATTGCCTGATGGAGAATGGCGCGCATCTGACACTGGCGCTGTTGGCTCATGGGGCTCCTGAACTGGTGGAAATCGGCATCGCCACTGACGCCATATTTGCGGTGATCATCATGGCGCTGATGGCACGACGTATTTACCGCACCATGAACACGCTTGATGTTCAGAAACTGATCTCATTAAAAGGGTGAACGACATGGATACATTGGAGCTTTTTATCACCCTGCTGGCGATTCCATTAGTGACATCGTTGCTGGCATTTGCCTGTCGGCTGTCAGGCGATGGTGCGCAAAAGCTGGTGACGCTATTGCATGTTATTGGGAGTAGCTTACTGCTGGTGACTGCATTGGCGGCGGTCTGGACGGTCTATCGTCAGGGTGAGCTACTCGCTGCCAATAACTGGTTGCATCTCGATGGTCTGAGTGCGCTATTTCTGGCGATCCTCGGTATCGTTGGCTTTATCACCGGTATTTACTCCGTAGGCTATATGAATCACGAAGTCGCTGATGGTGAAGTCAGTGTTGGCTCACTTTGCAGCTACTACGGCTTTTTCCAGCTGTTTCTGTTCACCATGCTGTTGGTGATCACCAGCAATAACCTGATTGTGATGTGGGCAGCGATTGAGGCTACCACGCTCAGTTCCGCTTTTCTAGTGGGGCTTTATGGCCAGCAGTCGTCACTGGAAGCCGCCTGGAAATACATCATCATCTGTACCGTCGGCGTGGCGTTCGGCCTCTATGGTACGGTATTGGTGTACTCCAATGCGGCCAACGTGATGCCCCATCCCGGCGATGCGATTTTCTGGACCGAAGTGTTAAAACATGCGGGTGAACTGGATAGCACGTTGATGCATCTGGCGTTTATTTTCGTGCTGATCGGTTTTGGGACCAAAACCGGATTGTTCCCGATGCACGCTTGGTTACCGGATGCGCACAGTGAAGCGCCAAGCCCCACCAGTGCGTTGCTGTCTGCGGTGTTGCTGAACTGTGCCCTGCTGGTGATTGTGCGTTACTACATTCTGATTAGCGCCGCCATCGGTACTGAATTCCCGCAACGGCTGTTGCTGGTGTTTGGCTTCTTATCCGTCGCCGTCGCCGCCTTCCTGATCTTGGTACAGCGCGATATGAAACGGCTGTTGGCCTATTCCAGTGTGGAAAACATGGGGTTGATTGCCGTAGCGCTGGGCATCGGTGGCCCGCTGGGTATTCTGGCGGCTATGCTGCACACGCTTAACCATAGCTTGGCCAAAACCTTGTTGTTCTGTGGTTCTGGTAACGTGCTGTTGAAATATGGCACCCGCGATATGAACGCCGTCAAAGGGTTGCTGCGGGTGGCGCCATTCTCCGGGGCTTTATTGGCTGGTGGTGCACTGGCGCTCGGAGGCATGCCGCCATTCAACGTATTCCTCAGCGAGTTTATGACAGTCACTGCCGGGATCCATGCCGGTCATCTGTGGCTGGTATTGCTGCTGCTGGCCTTGCTGACGGTGGTGTTGGCCGGGCTGGTACGTATGGTGGTGATGTCGGTGTTGGGCAAACAGCCGGACAACGTCAGTAAAGGCGAACTCGGCTGGCTGACCACTGCGCCGCTGGCGGTGTTGTTGGCACTGATGTTACTGATGGGAACTCATATTCCACAACCGGTGACACAGTTGTTGCAACAAGCTACCACGATTGTGCTGAACGGCGATGAAGCGGGTGAAGCTGAGCTGCGGGCGTTGTCACTGCCAGCCATGCCCAGCACTAACTCCATCAGCACTACTGCTTCTCAATCCACCCCTTCCCAGCAGGAGATGTACCGTGACTAATCAAAATACTGTTGCCAATGCCGCCCATAAGGCCGCCGGTTATCTGGCCCGTGTCAGCGCACAGTTTCCCCATGCCATTCTGGAAGAGGAAAGACAGACTCAGGATCAGGTCACCATTACCGTCAAAACCGGTTTTTTGCCTGAAATTGTAGAATTTCTGTATTACCGCCAGGGTGGCTGGCTGAGTGTGCTGTTCGGCAATGATGAACGCAGCTTGAATGGCCATTACGCCGTGTATTACGTGCTGTCGATGGAAGAGGGCGAGAAGTGCTGGATTGTGGTGAAAGTGCTGGTAGATGCCAACACTCTCGAATATCCCGCAGTGACCCCGCGTGTTCCTGCTGCCGTCTGGGGTGAACGTGAAGTCCGTGATATGTATGGTCTGCGGCCGGTAGGTTTACCGGATGAGCGACGCCTGGTGCTCCCGGATGACTGGCCGGAAGATCTGTTCCCGCTGCGTAAAGACAGCATGGATTATCGGCAGCGTCCTGCACCGACGACTGATCGTGAAACCTATCCGTTTATCAACGAACTGGGCAGCGATAAAAACCGTATCGTACCGATTGGCCCGTTGCACGTCACCTCTGACGAACCTGGGCATTTCCGGCTGTTTGTCGATGGTGAACGCATTGTCGATGCTGACTACCGTTTGTTCTATGTGCATCGTGGCATGGAAAAACTGGCAGAAACCCGTATGGGCTATAACGAAGTGACCTTTCTGTCAGACCGTGTGTGCGGCATTTGCGGTTTCGCCCATAGCACCGCTTACACCACCTCGGTAGAAAACTCGCTGGGGATCCAGGTGCCAGCGCGGGCGCAGATGATCCGCGCCATTCTGCTGGAAGTTGAACGCTTACACAGCCACTTGTTGAACCTCGGTCTGGCCTGTCATTTCACCGGTTTTGACTCCGGTTTTATGCAGTTCTTCCGCGTACGTGAAGTGTCCATGAAAATGGCGGAGATCCTCACTGGCTCGCGCAAGACTTACGGCCTGAACCTGATTGGTGGGGTGCGCCGTGACCTGCTTAAAGATGACATGATCGCTACCCGTAAGCTGGCGCAGGAGATGCGCCGCGAAGTGAACGATTTGGTCGATGTGCTGCTGAGTACGCCCAATATGGAAGAACGCACCGTGGGTGTCGGCATCCTCGATCCGCAAATTGCCCGTGATTTCAGTAACGTTGGCCCGATGGTACGCGCCAGTGGCCATGCCCGTGATGCCCGCGCCGATCACCCGTTCGTAGGTTATGGTCTGTTGCCGATGGAAGTTCACAGTGAACAGGGCTGTGATGTGCTGTCCCGTCTGAAGGTGCGCATCAATGAGGTTTATACCAGCCTCAACATGATTGATTACGGTCTGGATAATCTGCCCGGTGGGCCGCTGCAGGTGGATGGTTTTACCTATCAACCTCATAAATTTGCACTGGGCTTTACCGAAGCGCCACGCGGCGATGATATCCACTGGAGTATGACCGGTGATAACCAGAAGCTGTTCCGCTGGCGTTGCCGGGCGGCGACCTACGCCAACTGGACGACACTGCGCTACATGCTGCGGGGTAATACCGTGTCCGATGCCCCGCTGATCATCGGCAGTCTCGACCCTTGCTACTCCTGCACTGACCGCGTCACTTTTGTCGACGTCAATAAGCGCTCTAGCAAGACCGTGTCCTACAAAGAGGTGGAACGTTACGCCATCGAGCGTACCAATTCCCCGCTGAAGTAGTCTGCCAAGGAGTCAATTATGCTGAAATATCTGAAAAAGGCGCTGCAAACCGGAGTGGTTACCGGCAGCGATCCGCTGACCCCGCCAGAGGTGGATAAGAATTTTCGCGGTAAACCGGAGCAAGATCCATCCCAGTGTATTGCCTGCTCGGCGTGCATGAATGCTTGTCCGGCCAATGCGCTGACGGTGCAGACTAATCTCGCCAGTGGCATGCAGGAATGGTCGTTGTTCCTTGGCCGCTGCATTTTCTGCGGACGTTGTGAAGAGGTCTGTCCGACCCATGCGATTGTACTGACACAAGAGGTGCAGCTTGCGGTGTGGCGTAAAGAGGATCTGTACCAGAAATCGGCGTTTCCACTGGCCAATTGCCATGATTGCGGCAAGCCATTTGCGGTCGCCAAAGAGCTGCAATATGCCGAAGATCTGCTGATGGCAACTGGTCAGTATGAAGATCGTGAGGCATTGCACCAACAGCTTAACACCTGCCCGCACTGCAAACGCACCCACAATATTACCCAGTCACAGCGGATCAATCTGAGTCGGTTATTACGGGAGCCAGTACTATGAGTTTAACTTTACCAGGCACACGTGATGCCAACGGTATGCCGGTACCACTGACTGTCGATGAAAGCATCGCCAAAATGAAAGCGTCACTGCTGAAAAACATCGGGCGTTCGGCCTATGTTTATCGTGTTGACTGCGGGGGGTGTAACGGCTGTGAAATTGAGATTTTTGCCAGTATTTCCCCCTTGTTTGATGCCGAGCGGTTTGGCATCAAAGTGGTGCCGTCGCCACGCCACGCCGACATTCTGTTGTACACCGGCGCGGTCACTCGCGCTATGCGCGTACCAGCTTTAAGAGCCTATGAATCTGCGCCGGATCCCAAAATCATCGTTTCCTACGGCGCTTGCGGCAATAGTGGTGGTATCTTCCATGATCTCTACTGCGTTTGGGGCGGTACCGACAAAATCGTACCTGTGGATGTATACATTCCCGGCTGTCCGCCAACACCGGCGGCGACCCTGTACGGTTTCGCCATGGCTCTGGGACTGTTGGAACAGAAAATTCACGCCCGTGAACCTTCTGCTGTCGACAGTCATCCAGCCCAGCTTCGCCATCCGCAAGTGGCACCACAACTCCGGGTTGCAGTAGAGTGCAAGGCGCGCGAACTGGCAGGTTACCGCTATGGTCGGCAGATTGCCGATCAATATCTGGAACTGCTGGTAACAGCCGACAGTGACACCGCCGTTGCTGAGTATCTGAAGATACAGAGCGATCCGCGGTTGAGCGAGATCATGGGTCAATTGCAACAGGTAACAGGAGCACTGCGGGCATGAGCGAATCGGTCACCTTTTTCATCCTCAATCAGAAGTTTGTCGATGACAAGGATGCCAAACCAGAGTCGCAACAACTGGTGTATTACGGTCTGGCCATCGGCCATCATCTGGGGGTGATTGACTGTTTTAAACCGGCGTTAACTTGTCCGATGGCGCGTTATCAGGAATGGCTGGATGCCATTCCTGACGAGCAAGCTCGTCAGAAACTGGCGGGCATTCCTAAGTACGGTGAAATTGTCATCAACAGTAGTCACGTGGTGATGCTGGCGGAAGGGCTGGCAGCTATGCGCGGTGATGTTGATAACGAAATTCTGCACTGGCGCGATCAACTTATGACCATGCTGGAAATGATCCAGAACGAACCTGCAATTCACCTGATCGTCAGGAGACTCAATGACTAACGCAAGCCAGGAAACAGACATCGCCACTGCAAAAGTGCTGCTGTGTGTTGGCAATAGCATGATGGGAGATGATGGTGCCGGTCCATTACTGGCGCAGCAGTTAGTCGACCGGCCGATTTATGGCTGGCAGGTGGTGGATGGCGGCAGTGCCCCAGAAACGGAAACGGTCCATATTCGCGATCTGACTCCAGAACTGTTGGTGGTGGTTGATGCCACAGAGATGGGCCTCAATCCTGGTGAGATTCGTCAGGTTGACCCGGACTGCATTGGCGAAATGATGCTGATGAGCACTCACAGTATGCCACTCAATTATCTGATTGATGATTTGCGTGACGCAGTGGCTGAGGTGGTAATGATCGGCATCCAACCAGACATCGTCGGCTTCTGTTATCCAATGACCGCGGCGGTCAGTCAGGCGGTCTCGGCACTGCATCGACAACTGGCTGATGGCAGTTGGCGAAAGATCCCGCGATTGGCTGCCGCGGATGAATGCTGCTGAAATTGTCGACAAATCTGTCGAAATGACATGACGACAGTGTCGTAAAACGGCAAATGCAACTTGCGATTTATAATTAACTATATGTTTTAAATTGGGAAAAATAGTTGGCTTGAAATATGTATTAGAGCCAAGAGTGTGTAGGTGCTTTGTAACAGCAGGCAACATAAGCCTGTGGAAAACCGGAGAGTATTATGAATCGTTTTATTCTCGCTGATGCCAACAAGTGTATCGGCTGCCGCACCTGTGAGGTAGCCTGCGCTGTTGCTCATCGCCCTGACGGGGATGTTACCGGCGTCAGCGCCGTAAACTTCAATCCCCGTATCCACGTTGTTAAAGGGGGCGACATCAGTACCGCGACAGCTTGTCGCCAGTGTGAGGATGCTCCCTGCGCTAACGTTTGTCCCAATAATGCTATCCGCCGCGAACATGGCTTTGTGCATGTACTGCAGGATCGCTGCATCGGTTGTAAAACCTGTGTGGTGGCTTGTCCTTACGGCGCTATGGAAGTGGTGACTCATCCGGTGGTGCGCAATACCGGCGCTGCCGTTAACGTCCTGGTCGAAAAAGCCCAGGCCAACAAGTGCGACCTTTGTTACACCCGCCCGCAAGGGCCGGCTTGTATCGAAGTTTGTCCGACAGAAGCACTCAGATGTATTGACCGCAATGAACTTGAGGCCATGAGTGCAGAAAAACGCCGCCGCGCCGCACTGGACGCCGGGGCTCAGCTCTACTCTTAAGCTGGTAAAGGTAGATAACTATGGAAAAAGCAACCGTTGTATGCCCGTATTGCGGAGCGGGATGCAAGATGAATCTGGTGGTGGATAACGGCAAGATTATCCGCGCCGAGGCCGCAAATGGCTACACCAACCAGGGGGAATTGTGTCTCAAAGGCTATTATGGCTGGGACTTCCTCAATGACACTAAACTGCTGACACCGCGTCTGCGCGAGCCGATGATCCGTCGCAGTAAAGGGGCGCCGTTTGAAACCGTGTCCTGGGACGAAGCGATTAAATTCGTCGCCAAACGTTTTTCAGAAATAAAAGAGAAGTATGGTCCGCGTTCCATCATGACTACAGGTTCTTCCCGTGGTACAGGTAACGAAACCAACTATGTCATGCAAAAATTTGCTCGCGCAGTGATCGGCACTAATAACGTCGATTGTTGCGCACGTGTCTGACACGGCCCATCCGTCGCAGGTCTGCGCGCTACATTGGGCAACGGCGCTATGAGCGTCTCGTTGGACGATATTGAAAATTCAAAATGTTTGTTTGTGTTCGGTTATAACGGTGCGGATTCTCATCCGATTGTGGCACGACGTATTGTCAAAGCCCGTCAGAAGGGCGCCAAAATCGTAGTGTGTGACCCACGCAAGATTGAAACCGCACGTATTGCTGATCAGTTCCTGCAGTTACATAACGGCAGCAACATGGCATTGATTAATGCCTTTATCTACACCCTGATTGACGAAGAACTGTACAACAAAGAGTTTGTCGCCAAATACACCGAAGGTTTTGAAGGCCTGTGGGATGTGGTGAAGGATTATGCGCCTGAAGCGGTAGAAGACGCTACCGGTGTGCCTGCGCAGCAAGTTCGCCAAGCCATGCGTACCTACGCCAGTGCAGAATCTGCAGTCATCATGTGGGGCATGGGCGTAACTCAGTTCGGTCAGGGCACTGAAACAGTGAAAAGTCTGGCGGCGTTGGCATTGCTGACAGGCAATCTTGGTCGCGAGGGGGCTGGTGTGGCGCCGGTGCGTGGACAAAACAACGTTCAGGGCGCTTGTGATATGGGGGCACTGCCGGATCTGTTCCCTGGCTATCAGTCAGTGGCTGACCCAGCTATCCGCGAAAAATTCGCCAAAGCCTGGGGTATCGACCCGGCGACGATGGATCCACAGCCTGGGGTGCGTTTGTCACTGGTTCCACATTTGGCGATGGAAGGTAAAGTCAAAGCCTACTACATCATGGGTGAAGACCCGATGCAAACCGAAGCCGATAGCAGTTCGGTTCGCAAGGGCCTAGAAGCGCTCGACTTACTGGTGGTTCAGGACATCTTCATGACCAAGACCGCCGAAGTGGCCGATGTGATCCTGCCGGCGACCTCCTGGGGTGAGCATAGCGGTGTCTATACCTGCTGCGACCGTGGTTTCCAACGTTTCAACAAAGCGGTGGAACCGAAGTACAACGTCAAACGTGACTGGGAAATCATCTCCTTGATTGCCACCGAGATGGGCTACCCGATGCACTACGATAACGATCAGCAGATCTGGGACGAACTCAGAGGGCTGTGTCCGATGTACTACGGTGTGACCTACGAGAAGATGGGCGAACTGGGGCATATTCAGTGGCCATGTCCGACCTTGGATCACCCAGGTACTCCGATACTGTACACAGATCTGAAGTTCACCGCAGCGCCCTCTGGAAAAGGGCAACTGCTGACTCACGAGTGGCGTAAACCGGGCGAGCTGACAACGCCGGATTATCCGCTGGTACTGAGTACCGTGCGTGAGGTTGGTCATTACTCTTGCCGTTCTATGAGCGGTAACTGTGCGGCCCTGAAAGCGCTGGCGGATGAACCCGGTTTTGTACAGATCCATCCGGATAATGCACGGCAACTGGGGATTAAGGATCAGGCGCTGGTATGGGTTGAGTCACGTCGCGGCAAGGTCATTACCCGCGCTAACTTTAACGAACGCGTCAATCGTGGGGCAGTGTACATGACTTACCAATGGTGGGTCGGTGCTTGTAACGAACTGACACAGGAAAATATGGACCCGGTTACTAACACGCCTGAGACCAAGTACTGTGCGGTTACCCTGAGTTCGATTGACGACCAGAGCTGGGCAGAGAACCATGCTGAACAGATCTATCAGGATCTGAAAGCGCGTCTGCGCAGTGCAGTAGAGAATGCCAAACCGGCATCCGTGGCAATTTAAGCGCCACACCATGTTGTTTGATATGCGTTAACACGTTAATACTCACACTTAACTTTTGGGGACAGTTCGCTGTCCCCTTTTTTCTAGCCTCGTGTCCACTCTAAATCTCTTTAGGCGACTCACTGCGTGGCTATGCTGCTGCGCCGATAGCGATCATATCAATGGTGCCTTTGCATCATGCTGTCCACTAACAAATCACTAAAATGATTGAAAATCATTACCGAATAAACCTCATTGGTTGAAAAATACACATAAAAGTAATGTAATTTTTGTAGATAATTTACTTTTAATATTGAAAAAACTGTTAATGGTTAGTTAGCTATTTTCAACGAAAGGTTAATCAAAGTAGACTAACGGCCGTATTCCACACGGTCTGCCACGGGGGCTATTAACGGCAGGTAACCGGATTATGGCTGGAAGACGTTAACCATAAAAATATGCGTGAAATATAACGATAAAATTATTTTAACTATACATAACAACAACATTGATCGATGAATGCGATGGCTTAGGGTTACGCGCGTAACACGTACTACGTGGCGATATGGACATCAGCAACGCTGAGTCCCTTACCTTGCATCTAAATCTTAATTAGTTTGCTGTGTGTTTTATTCTTTTTAAGGTACCTGATGACTACTGCACCCCGACCAGACCAAAATGGTCTTCAGCCTTCGAGTAATTGTGTTACATCCCTGCTGTTTTCTCGGATAACTGTTTGTGTTCTATGTTTGTTGGCACAGTCGGTTGCGTATGCTGAGGAATCGACAACTGCCACCAAGTCCACTGAAGATGCAACCAATCAAAGTTCACGTGAGCGTGACCGGATCTTATTGAAACGCAACCCGATCGCCTCTGAATACCAGACCATGGGGCCTCCGGGCGATTTTTATGGGGCGACTTCAGATGCTGAAGGTGTCGATTTTCGCTCGCAGTTCAGTTTGCCAACCGGGCCAAAAGAGGCATCCAGCATCAGAGTAGAAGGTAATCTTAACTATCAGGACATCGCTGAAGATGTGGTCCCCGGAGGCAGTCTGGATCTGGCGAAGAGTTTTGGCCCGTTAAGTCTGCAGTTTCAAGTCCAGCAAAATGCCTCTAAGCGCATCGTCGATTTATATCAGGCAAGATGGTTGGCGGTCAGTGAACCGGCATTATCCGACAAAGATACCATGCTGCTGGGTTTTCCGCGCTATAGCCGCGACACCTTCGACACTACCAGTTTAGATATGCGCTGGCGTGCTGATTACACACTACAAGACAATGTCCGATTAACCTATGAAGGCATGTCGACAAACTACGATGACACCTCGACACGCGACCGTCTGGAATTTCAAAATGGTGTCGGTAGTGTCAGTGATGCAGTCCTTGGCAGTGATGGCAGTACCATCAGTGAGGCATCTATCGCCTCTAGCCAATTACGTCGTTACTTCCATCAAACCCAAACCGCCCGTGACATCAATCGTCACCGCCTCGACTTATCTATCGATGGCGAAAACGGTTCTACTGAAGTGGGGATGTATTACAGTCACTGGGTGAACCGGGTGCTTTGGCAACCCTGGAACTTCATCGACAAAAATGTCTCGTCCAGCTATAACATCGACAACCGTTATTTGCCGGAATCGATCGCCGGTAATATCGATTTATATGACGTGAGCAATTCCGTCTTTGCCAATTATCGACCTTCGCTCACGACGACTACTGATACAGATTATGCATTTATTGTCGATTGGGATCGTAAACTTACCTTGGCTGACAAGGTTGTCTGGGTAGGCGCCGGGGTTGACTGGCGCAATAAAAAGCGAAATAACGTAAACGAAACATTGGTTTATAATGCAACATCCGACAGCTTTAATTTGCAGGATGTGATTGGCAACAACGGCGCAATCTCTATTATGAATGGTGACTACCTGTTGCCGACAGCGCTGGATTACGCTCAGAGTCAGGCGTACTTTCAGGCAAACCAAAGTAGCCAGTTTGCACTGGATTTGGAACAATCATTTCTGCAGTCGATTCAGAATCTCTACACCAGCGAAGAAACGGTGGGTTCAGCCTATGTTAACGCTTATCAACAGCTGAATAATTGGTTTTGGCGTATGGGGTTACGCGTTGAACGCACTAAGACCAATACGCGCGGCGCTGTCAGTGGTCCTCCAGAAATGGACATCACCTCGGAAGGGGAAGCCATTACCAGTCTGACGTTAAATGGCGAAACCGTTGCAGAGACCTTTGACAGTTTTGATGCGGCATTTGTGGAGGGGGAAAACAGTTACCAACATGTATTGCCATCGCTGGAATTGCGCTACAAGGTTAATGCAGATCTGAAGCTAAAAATGGCGTACTTCGAGCAGCTGATGCGACCACAGTATTACGATACTGTACGCTATCGTCGTATCAACCAGCCAACACGTGAGATCAGCGAAGGGTCGCCTGATCTGGAAGCAACCTCCATTCGTAATGTGTATGCCGGGTTGGAATACCAATATGCCGATGAGGGTCAGTTAGTTGCTGGGGTTTATTACAATGAGGTCTCCAACTTTTTCTATGACTCTGTCACCACCGAGGCATTGGACGGTATCGTTTACGATGTCACGCGGGTCGAAAATGGTAAGGACGGTTATATCCGCGGGCTTCAAGCCTTTTGGTCATACGGCTTTGATTTCCCGGTCGTTGCATCTGCGGATGTTCAACTTTCCTACGTTTATTCGGATTCTGAGGCAAACCTCGGCGATCGCACGATTGTCATGCCTGAACGGGCTAAGCATCGTCTAGCGCTGAACCTGCTGCTGGCGGACGAAAAATGGCAGTATGCTTCGCAATTTTCTTGGCAGAGCAAGGCGGTAGATGATGTGGGGCAGTCGGCAGCGCAAGATACTATTCGTGAAGCCGTATTAGTATGGAATCAGTCATTTACCTGGCACTTTGACCAGCAATGGAGTACCCGCCTGGCGTTGAATAATGTGCTGAATACGCCTGACCGGTCGTATCAAGGTGAAGAAAGTCGGGTCGTGAATAATCTTTACAGCGGCACAACTGCCAGACTCAGTGTGATTTTCAACTACTAGTCATAGCAACAGGGAAACACCGAAATGATGTTTCCCTGTCTGCTGCGCACCGTAATTTTATAGCGTTATCGGCGTAAGCCGCAGCCGTGGAAAAGTCAAAGGCGTCGCTATTAGCTTGCGACGCCTTTTAGTTACTTATGTGCTTGTCCAACACGGTCGGTTTCTACTATCGCCTCAATGAATTTTTCCTTGGTTGGTTTGCCTGGGGCGTAGCGCCATTCAATCACTGATGCCGCTTTGTGAGCCACAACGGGTAAGTCAGCTTCGGTCAAACCAATATCTGCCATCGTGGTTGGCAGTCCCAACGCTTTATTGAAAGCGAGAACACGTTCAAATTCGTCAATATTGTTGTCGTATTTCAGCAGGCAAAGCACACCAAAGGCGACGATTTCGCCATGCAAATGGGACTCACAAGCCGGGATCAACGAGCTGCCGTAATACACACAATGTGCCAATGAGCTGTTGTAGTAATATTGATCGGCTGGCGCAATCTGATCGCTGATATGCACAGTGCAGTTGGACACAATGCCGGTGAGCATAATGATGTCCAGCACCACCTCTTCCAGTTCGGCCGACACCCGGTTATTGCGGCAGTCATCCAGCGCTTTTTCGCCATGTTGTAACAGCGGCGAAGTACAAGTTTTGGCGATCCCCAACCCCAACAGTGACAGGTGTGACAAGTTCTTTTCGCGGCAGCTATATTCAACTTCATATTCTTTACTGAGCGCGTCACCGATGCCTGCCCAAAATAGCGCTGCAGGCGATTCGGCAATAATCTTGGTATTGATAAACGTATGTAGTGGTGGATGATTTTGGTAAGAATAATCCTTAAATGAGCCATCCTCGTGATAGATCACGCTCAAAGAGGTGCAGGCCGCGCAGTTTGAAGCAAGGGTTGGAAAGGTAAAAACCGGTTTGTTCAGCAACGCACCTAATACTTTGACTGTATCACAAGCACGACCGCCACCCACGGCAAACAGCATGTCAGCTTCCTGCACCAAAGTTTCTGCTTGCAGACGATGAACATTTTCCATCGTTGCGTTACCACCATACCAGAGAAATCCCAACAAGGAGACTGGGGTGTTTACTACCCCATCAATAAGGGCGTGCTTTGCTTTTGACATCGCAATTTCACCGCCAATAACCACGGCCTTGTTGCCATAAGGTGCGGTGATATATGAAATTTTGTCGTAGGCATTTTCACCAACAGTATAGTTGGGAAGGTAAATGGTTTGGTTTGACATCTTCTGATCCTGCTTGCTATCTGTTACTTCCGATTTAAATAGCTGATTGTTGATTGAAATTAATAAGATTTTTATCAATTACTTGATAATCAAATGCACTACCATGAAAACAACCATCAGCCGAGAGGGGTGTTTGCGTCAAACTTCCTTCCTGTAGCGTTTCAGGAAGTACGCAGAGATGGGGTTCTGACTTGCCGTTTATGGGGCTAATTGAACTCAACTCTTCGCAGCGGTTGGTGCGGAGGAAACTACTGACACTCCTAAACTGCACCAAACCGTATAACAATCGCACGCAACTGACAATTTTTTTGTCACTGTTTTTGGATAGATTCAGGTTGCGCTGTTCATGCAAGCAACGCGGTATCAGAAGCAAAAAGGTTAATTGCCTATCATATGGAGCGCAGCAGCCGATGTTGATGAAATTCCTGATGACGTTGACACTTTTACTTTGGTGCATAACCGGTGTGCAGGCGCAGTCATGGGACTGCCAGATAGACTTTGAGAGCAGATGCACCCCAGCCGATGGCTGTTCGACGTTTGGTGCCAAAGGTGATGACAACACTAAGCCGGTTTCTGTCGCGTTTGACTCAGCCGGCAACTTTGATATCTGTATCTATTCAGGATGCTATCAAGGACAAGGTGCAGTCCTTTCGACATCGCCGTTTTTATCGATCACCGAAGCCGATGCCGAATGGGTTGGCGTTACATCCAGGCGAACCAATGTGTTTATTGTGTTGGATATCAAGGAAAATATCGGCATGTTTAAGGCGGATATTTTTGCGCAACCGATGACATGTCAAACGGTTGAAAAATAATTAACCTATTGATATTAAATTATAAGGTTACCGCATCGTCGTTCATTATTGTGGATGCCTGGCATCCGCGATGACAGCAGATAGCCTCGTTATGCCGTCATCAATGGCAAAGAAGCGGCGGCAAAAATAAGCAATGCCAAGCGCAGGAAGTTTTCCATTACAACATCTGGCCGCATGGCTAGCCTGAATCATTCAAGCACAAAGACTCAGCAGTTATCGCCATTTTTCCTTTTCACATAACCACTCTAGTTTTTAAACGGGAGCGTCATCTCTCAATTTCTAAAAGTTAGGCGCTGGCTGTGACTAAACTTAAGCTAGCGTTTTAATAGTGTTTACTGTGTGAAAAACTAGGTTAATCTGGTGCTTCCTCCGAGACTTCCGGCAGAAATATAAGCAGCGGTTATTGGGAGCATGGCACCCCACCTAATAAGGGAGAAAGCCGATGCTATCGTTTACATCGACTGTAGAAACCGTTGGCTTAGTGATCGACGCTGCCGGAGTGATCGTTATCGTGTTTGGGTTGTTAATTGCGGCATATAAATTTGTGCAATCTATCGGACAGTCCACTGATACGTATCGGCAATTAAGACAGGATATTGGCCGTGGTATCTTGCTGGGGTTGGAGCTGTTGGTCGCCGCTGACATCATACGTACCGTGGCTGTTAAACCCACGATGCAGGGCGTCCTCATTTTGGGCTTAATTGTGCTGATCCGAACCTTTCTTAGCATGGCATTACAAGTGGAACTGGAAGGTCGATTACCTTGGCGTCGCAGCGTGCAGGAACAGAATGTCAATAATCCACAAGCCGGTATTCATTGAGGCGTTAATGCTTGGATATCGTCATGTAATGCCTGAGATAAAGGAAAAAATATGAAACGGATAGTGCTGCTTATGATAGTGACCCTGTGGTTGACTGGGTGTGCCTCTTCTGGCAATCAGATGTCGGACAGTGACAAGGATAAGGCCTATCAGCAATATATCGTGACCCATAAATTGGAAAGTGTGCGCAGTATAAAGCGATTCAAACTAAGCGGTTGGAAGGAGCTTACTGAAACCCACCTGATCATCACCGGACAGTTCAATCGGGATTATCTGATCTCATTACGTAATGCCTGTACTGGGCTGCGTTATGCTAACTGGATCCAGTTGTATCAATTCGATTCATTGATGTTTGACTCACGCAGTGATTCGCTCAGTGGGGGGCCTCAGGCTTTACCTATTCGTTGCCGTATCGATGCGATTTACCCTCTGACAAAGGAACAGGTAACGCAGATCATGAATATTGGTCAGCTTCCGACAGCGGCAAGTAACGCTGAGCAAGTTGGGAAGTAACGGCGATAACAGATTGCTAAGGTACACGGATAAAACATCAGTTTAGTGGTCTGAATTCAAAATGAGCATTGATAGATGGCAATTCTTACGTCTTGTTAGGCAAGCAGTGATATCTGGAGGTAAATTTTGGTGAAAATGGCAGTGGCCTTTATCAGTCTGATATTGGTCGAAGGGTGTAGCTGGAATCCTCTAGAGGTTGGCGCAGAAGTGTCCCCTCACGGCACTTCAGTCACTGTGAAAGGAAAAGCTAAAGGCGGCGATATTGATGTGTCTGATATTCCCAAAACAGAGCATCCGATACAGCAAAACTAGTATCAGTTGTAGTCGTTCGTTGATGCTAACCAGTAGTCATCGCTTGGCTTAACAGATGTTAATGTTTTTATTGTATTTATTACTGGAATTGATGCTTATCTTTAGGCACTATCAAGGCTTATGTTTTTTGGGAAAGTGTAGTTGTATGAAACGTCATCTTGTGTTGTTAGCCAGCTTGCTCTTGGCGGTAGTCAGTGTCAGCGCTATCGCCCGCGCTGAAGACCAGTCATTTAAAGAAGGGCAGGATTTCATTACAGTTAAACCGGTGGTAAAAGTTCCCGGTGTAAAACAACCTTATGTGATTGAGTATTTGTGGTTAGGTTGCCCACATTGTCAGGCAATGAATCCGATTATTGAACACTATGAACATGAGCACCCCAAGGTAAAGTTTGTGCGCCGTCCGGCGATTGGCAAGGACCGTTGGGTGTTTGATGCGCATGTGTTCTATGCGTTACAAGAGACCGGTAACGGTGAGCTGATTTATAAGATTATGGAGTTTTATCATAATCTTGCTGGTTCAGAACGGCGGCTTCCCGATAAGGAAGATCTTAAGCCTTTCCTGACGCAACACCATATTGATGCTGATAAGTTTTATAAAGCGATGGACAGTGACGCTACGCTTGAAAACTTGTCTGCGGCGTACCAAGATCAGGAAGCTTTGGGCATCAAAGGTGTCCCCACTTTTCTGGTTGGCGGTCAGTACATTATGACGTTGGCATCGATAACTCAGGCAAAAGATCCACAAGCCCGCTTCGAAGCGTTAATGAATTATCTGGTGGAAAAAACGCAGCACAACTAGGCGGTTTTGAACATAAAAAAGGGACAAACTCAGCTTATTACTAGCGGTTGTCCCTTTTTTGTTAGAACTGGCAATTGGTCAGCGGAAGAAATACCAAATCACACTGTTTTCTGAGCCCATACTCCACAGCATAACCACGACAGATAGCAGCACTTCTAACACCAGTACACCGATCCCTAAAGTCACACCTGACAGAATAAATCCCTTTTTATGGCTGATACTGAGAAAACTGGGTGTCCCGGTATACAGTAGATAAGCGGTGTACAATACCCCGACAATCAGGGCCAAAAGACATAACCAATAAATGGGGTAAATCGCAAAAATGCCACTGAGAAACATTGGTGTGGCCGTATATCCCGCAAAAATAATACATTCGCGGCGACTGGGGCGATTAGGGATTTTTCGCGCTAGCCAGTGGATAATACTGCCGACAACACCAACCGCTAACAAGATCAATGCATAGAAAGCGATGCCCAGTGCAAAGCCGTTTAGCAGTGAAACTTTATAAGATTCTTCTCCCCCGAACGTCCAGCCAAATTGGGTAGTACCGATTAAAGAACTCAACACTGGCACCGCCGCCATCCATAAAATATGGTGGGCATACATATGACTAACAGTCTCATGTTCGGCGTTGATGCTGCGCCATTCATGTTCCGGATGCAGCAAGAGTCCCCATACATGATTACTCATATCAGACCTCTCTGTTTTCAGGCAGCAGAAGGATATCTGTTGCTCAAAAATTGATCTACATCAATAAGTGTAGTCAGAGAGGCCAAAGAAGGGCAATTTGCCAAGTTGCAATGGCACCACTCAAGATGGGTGCAGTTCAGGGGAGGCCGATAGTGCATCAAATCAGTTTCAACATCGATAAGGTACCAAAGGCTGCCGCTGTTACTGGCAATGAAACTAAAGTGGTCACGGCAATAATACTGGCGGCAAGGCGATGATCTCCGCCAAGGTACCGTACCATCACGTAACTGGCTGCAGCCGTGGGCGCAATAGACAGCAGTAAAACAATCCCGAGATTGGTTCCACGAAACCCCATAAGGAAGGCACAGAGCACCATAAACCCTGGATACAACAAGCACTTACATAACGTGCTGATACCTATATTAAACCAATCTGCGCTGAAAGAGCGAAATTGCAACGATGCGCCAGTACAGATCAACGCCAGTGGTAAGGTTAATTGAGAGAAATACTTGCCTGTTCTGAGTAATACTTCGGGTAAGTGCACTTGCCAATAAGAGATAGGTAAAGCCAGCAGAATGCCGATGATCAACGGATTGGTTATGATGCCTTTAATGTGTTGGATAAGTGAACGTTTGCCGTCCAGATAAAAATTCAGTACAAAAACAGATAACACGTTAAACAGTATGGTAATACAGCCTAGGTACACCGCCGCTGCGGCTAAACCATTACTTCCGTAGGTATTGGCGCAGTAAGCAAGCCCAATAATGCCCATGTTTGCGCGAAAGCCGCCCTGAATGACCACTCCTCGGGCATTTGGCGGTGTGACGCTGAAGTGGCAGAACAGCATCAGCAATAAGAAAAATGTGGTCGTCGCCGCCGCGCCGGTGGCAATTAATTTGACATTAGCTGCATGGGAAAAATCAGCCTGACTGATCGAGAGAAACAGTAATGCGGGCAAAGCCACATTGAATACCAGTTTCGAACCCGCTTCGATAAACCCCTCATTGAGCATTTTAATGCGAAAAAATACCCACCCCATCAACAATAAAATAAGCACAGGCAACAAGGTGTTAGTAATAAAGCCGAACATTTGCGGTCCTTGTGTAGTGAGGGGAGTAGACCTTAATTTAGGGAATGCTTCATCATATCAGAGCAAATTAAAAATCATATACCGCGTATGTAGTTACATACGTATTGAACTCAAAAGCGAGTGCGAAAAGGAATGACGGGTGTCGAAAGGTGCGGTTGCCATCATTAATCAGGTGTCAAATTCACTACAGCATGATAGTGGTTAGTTTCTTTATTTTGTCATTAGCCGTACAGCATATATCACCATTTCAGTGCAATATGATCCCGTGAAATTCAATTTCAACTTTTCATAGGCAGTTTGGCACTATTCATCCTTACAACCTAGCCAGTTAGCGCATGACATAAACATCCTTGCAGTATTCCGTTGTTAATGGATCTCAAGTTTTCTACAGCATCTTCGTTAGATAATTATTTTAGATGTGGATGTGAAGTAGAACCGTAGATACGCGGGTTGCATATTAAAAATAGAGAGTTACCTGTAATGGTTGTCATCAATATAAGATTTAAGATTGAATTAATATTTCATCCATTAAGGTAAATTTTGTCATAGAGTCACGGTGATGTCTGTCACATACAATGTATGCAATGTGATTTTTGTGGGCCCCCATTTTTCATTGGTTAACAGCGTATTTCTGATAAAACTAAGTGAAAATATCTTGATGGTAATAATCATGAAAAATTATTATAAAATACAAATATACTATATTAAAAATTTATCTATTTATAGCTTTCCCATAATTTATCGTAAAAGCATTTTTGTTACACATAATTTATTTTTTAATTTACTGAAAAATAACAATAAAAATGCAATTAATAATTCTTGTATTTTCGTGTTTGATTATTGCAATGGCATCATTGCTTTTATCGTTTCTTGTCTCTTGGTATGAAATCAAATTTACAATCACTAATATTGATTTAGCTTGCCATAATTTAATTAATTATTGATTGCTAAATAGCTGTTGTAAAAATAATTGTTGGTCTGCTATTGATGCGTCCCCAGTCATTACTGTATAGTGCTTCGCGCTTTCTTGAGTCATTTTTGATATTTCTAGCGTATCTCTCTGTTACTCATTAATTACATTTTTTGAAAATAATACATCTGAAATTGAATATTTCAGATTGTGTAATTTAGCCTTGAGTTCACAATTCGTTATCGCAAAATTAAATTAGTACTTACAAATGGGTATAGTGTATTTGCAACAGGAGTGTGTCTGTTGAAGATATGCTTATTAATACACATTTTGTAGACACCTTATAAGCAAACCTACATCTTATTTCAGGAATAACGCAGACATGTATGTTGGCGTACTTCGCTGGTATGAAGCAGGTATCTGATACGACACAGTTCCTCGTATGTAATAAATATACTTAACAAGGGACGCAATGATGAAAAATCATAAGAAGTCATTACTCGCGTTAGTCCTGCTGGGCGTGTTCGGGCTGTCTGCCTGTACATTTGATGGCAGCGATGGAAAAGACGGTGTAAATGGTACTGACGGTACTAATGGTACTGACGGTACCAATGGCACTGATGGTAAAGACGGTCTGGACGCAGGTTCAGTCGTAACCACAATTTACAAGGCGGCTGACGTAACTTTCACCATTGAACCAGCAGACAATACGCTGGCTGGTGATGGTACTTTTGCGCTTAAATTCAGTGTAACAGCTAAAAACCAGGCGGGGGTTGATAAGCCTTTGACTGGGTTAAGTCAAATAGCTATCTACTCAGCTACTGCCATGCCTAATGCGACAGGTGATGGCCCATCTACCGAATGGGTGAATAATGGTTGGGCTGCGGGCAATGGCTCATCTATGTACTGTACTCTGGATGGCACATATTCTTCTCGTGGAGTCACAGGTGAAGCTTGTACTCTGGTAGAAGACCCAGACAACCTGGGTACCTATACCGGTACTTGGACTTATACCGATACCGCCGCACCGATCATGAATGCTAGCGATGATCTGACTGCGCCTCACCGTGTATTCATGCGGTTGTACAATCTGACCGATGCTGATGGCAATGCTATTAGCGGAAAAGTGTTGTCACCCGTACTTGACTATATTCCATCTACTGGAGAAGTGGTTGAAAGTACAGGTAAAGATACCGTTCCAAATGCGGTTTGTATGAAGTGTCATGGTCAAAGTAGCGATACTGGCAACATTGCTAGTATGGGGCCACACAGTAACTACCAGGGTGAACAATATTGCGTTGTTTGCCACAACCCTGGAAATCAGCCAGATGCTGAAGATGCAGCGGCTGGTTTAGTTTACGATATGCCTGCGATGATCCACCGGGCACATGGTGGTGAACATTTGGTAGAATTGGCTACATACGGTTTCGTACAAGCCGACAGATGGGCTGACATTGCATATCCAGCACCTTTGGATCAATGTACTGTTTGTCATAGCACCGACGAAGGTATGACTACTTGGAAAGATGAGCCTACCCGTGCGGCTTGTGGTGGCTGTCACTCTAACATCGACTTCACAACCGGCGAAGGTCACTCTAGCTATACTCTTGCTCAGGCTGATGACACTCAATGTTCTTCTTGCCACGCAACAGGAGCATTATCTCCTGTAGAGGCTCACAAAGTCGGTAAGCGTGCAGAAGTTTCTCCATTGCTGACCGTTGAATTTACCAGCGCTACCAAAGCGGCGTCTGCTACTGCTGGTATGCAAGATGTAACTATCAAAGCAAACGTTACCTTTAATGGCGCGACATTAGCTGACGTAGCAGATCTATCTGTGCTGGCAAAAGCTTCTACACTGATGGGTAACGTTGACAGCAATGGTGAAGTCACTGCTTGGACTTCCCGTCCAGCCCTGACAAGCGGTACTCTGGCTGACGGAGTTCTGAGTCTGACTGCTACAGTCACAGATGCACAGGCAACTGGTACTATCTATGTTGGTACAGAAGCTAACTTCTGCGTAAGCTCTGACGAAGAAATTGTGGCTTGTGGCGATGATACCATTGACTACATGTTTGATGATGAAGATCCTGTTGGCGCTTCTTCAACTGTAGCCTTCTTCGATTTAGATGGTGGTGACGCAGTTTCAGCTCGCTTTGTCGATGCCGACCGAATCTCTGTAACTGAAGCTAAATGTAATGCTTGCCACGACTCTCTGGACTACATCAAGGGCTACAGACATGGCGCTTATACCTTCGATCAATGTATGGACTGCCATAACAACAAGTTGCCTGCAACACACCACCCCGATGTTGTTTATCTAGGTGATGACGGTAATACAGTAACTACTGGCGTAACCTTTGGTAACCGTGATTTAGTAACAGTAGCTCACCGTTTCCACAATGGTAACTTCGACGAAATTGGCGGAATCTATAAAGATGCTGACGGTAATGTTGTTGGTTATCCAGGTGTTTCAAACGACTGTACTGCATGTCACAAAGATGGCGCGACTTTCTTTGCTGATGATGGTGGCCTGACTTCAGGTAAATCTTCTATCGCGGTTTCAACTGATAGTAATGCTGATGGTACGTTTGATGCGTTTACTAAGGACGATACCACTTATTATGTTTCACCGGTAGCTGAATCATGCCGTAGCTGTCATACCAGCCAGTCTGCTGCTGCCCACTTCAGTTCAAATGGTGCGATAATGGCTGAAGACGCTAATACCAGTTCTGTTTTGCCAGTTGAGTCTTGCTCAACCTGTCACGCGATTGGTAAGTCCTTCGGTATCGACCAGTTCCATAAGATGCAGTAAGTAATTTGCCAGGGACTATGTTCTGCTAAGGGCTCCCCTTTTGGGGGGGGCCCTTCAGAAAGCTGTAAATACCCTGGTGACGTGACTCCAAAGCATTGTTTGCATTGACAGCGTCCCCTGTTCACTCGAATAAATGCTTAATGAGTAAGTGCTCAGGAGAAACGTAAATGAGGTTAGATGTAACAGTCAGTAGTCCTTGGCTCCTTCCATAAAAAACAGCCTGTAAAGGCTGTTTTTTTATGGATTGACATTACGCCATCACGTTCAAATGCAAATTGAAAAACTGCAGCGTGCGCCCCCACGCCAGCTCCGCCATTGCTTCATTGTAACGACCAGTAGAATCGTTATGAAATCCGTGATTTACCTTGGGATACAGATACGCCTGATAAGGTACTTGATGGGCCTGTAAAACTTTCTCGTAATCCGGCCAGGTGGCATTGACTCGACTATCCAGTTCCGCAAAATGTAATAGCAGTGGCCCTTTAACGTTTGCACGTAGACTTTCAGCAGCAGGTGTCCCGTAAAAGGGCACTGCTGCAGCGAGTTCGTCAGGGATAGTGGCGGCTAACATGTTAACGATATAACCCCCAAAACAGAAACCGACAGCCCCCAGCTTTCCGTTACTCTGCGGGTGTTTTTTGATGAACTGGGCGGCGGCGATAAAGTCTTCTTCTATCTTGGCTTTATCCATACTGGCCTGCATCGTTCTGCCAGCGTCATCGTTACCCGGATAACCCCCAAGCGGAAATAATGCATCGGGGGCAAAGGCAATAAAGCCACTTTTCGCGAGCCGTCTTGCCACATCCTCGATATAAGGGTTAAGCCCTCGATTTTCATGCACGACTAAAACTGTGGGTAACGGTGCGGTAATCTCGTTGGGGGTAACCAAATAACCTCGACCTTTACCGTAGCCTTTGGGCGAGTCAAAGAACTGATAACTGGCTTTGATCTGTGGATCATTAAAATTGACCTGTTCAGCCAAGGCATAATTGGGAAGAAGCGCAGACGTTAATGTGGTCATGCTAAATCCGAGCACGGTGAGACCCGCAAGTCGTCGCATGAATTCTCTGCGATCGATAATGCCATGGGCATATTCGTCATACCAATCGAATGCTTCTTGTGGGATATCTCGCACTGAAGCGTGCGTGATAGTCCGGTGTGAACTGGTGGACATAGTTTGGCTCCTTCCAATGATGGACAATCTCAATTGCAATGCTTCAGCTTAGGCGAAATTATCAGCAGTTAAAAATACTTGATGTGGCTTTTTTTATTCTCCCATCAACGCTTCTCTGGCTTGTTTCTGCTGTCTAACGACCGCGGCAAAATTCAATGCTGGTTGTGATGGATGCTTTGTCGGATAGGCAACGGCCAGTTCCACTTGAGAGGCGGTGTCGTTGATGGTTCTAAACACTACGCCCTTTACACTTAACTGCCGCATCGATTCTGGGACCAGTGAAATTCCCAGTTCTGCCGATACCATAGATAAAATCGAGGCGATCTGTGGCGCCGGTTGTCCCTCAATTGGCTCAAAACCCGCGGCATGGCAAACGGCTACGACGGCATCATGTAAGCTGACGGCCAGTGAACGCGGCGTCATGATGAAAGGTTCGTGTTGTAACGCCAGCATGTTCAGCGCATTACCTTCACGCGCCAGTGGATGCGCTGAGGGCAGGGCGATGACCAACTGTTCTGTAAGAAAATGCTCTATCGTCAGTGTCTTGGGATCGGGATCCGATGGGCGCAGTATGGCTGCATCAAGGCGATCACTCAGCATTCCATCGGCCAAAGCCAGAGAGTTGGCTTCCTCAATGGTAAGTTCAACGTCAGGATACCGACGACGAAACTGCCGGATCACCGCAGGGATTGCTGGATGCAACGCGGCTGTACCGGTGACCCCCAAACGTAGTTTACCGGTCTCACCTTTGGCGGCTCTTTGGACGGCATCTTTTGCCTGACGGAGCTGGCTTGGCAACGTTTTAACGGCCTCCAGAAACACTTTTCCCGCATCGGTTAACTCCGCGCCATGCGGAGTGCGGTGGAATAATGGCGTACCAAGTTCATATTCCAGATCTTTGATTTGCTGACTTAACGGGGGCTGCGCAATATTCAGCTTTAATGCTGCCCGTGTGAAGTTTTTCTCTTCGGCAATCGCCAGAAAGTAACGAATATGGCGTAATTCCATGGCTATACATAAAACATATCAACATGTGATTTATTATATATTAGAACTATCAATTGGTGATGAATAAAATAGCGTTAATTTAACAGCCGTAACGTTTAATTTGCCGTCAATATTATGAACAGTAGTACCCCAATCGAAACACAAAGCACGAATGTTGCCCCCAGTTCAGTCGCTGAGCCCGTCGCCAGCGATGATGCCCACGCGTATATCAAAAAAGGCTCCAAAGCCTATACTCGCGCAGGAATAGCGTTATTCCTTGCCGGTTTTGCCAGCTTTTCGCTGATTTATTGTGTACAGCCTTTGCTGCCAGATTTTGCAACGAGCTTTGGTATCAGTCCGACCCAAAGTTCGCTGGCGCTATCTGTCACCACCGGCTTTTTATCCTTTGCCATTGTCCTTGCTGGCGCGTTTTCTCAGGCGATGGGGCGCAAAGGCTTAATGTTTTGCTCTATGGCATTGGCCGCCGTGCTGAACTGTGTCGTAGCGGTACTGCCTGAATGGCATGGTGTGTTATTGGCTAGGTCCCTGGAAGGGCTGGTGCTGGGGGGCGTACCCGCAGTGGCTATGGCTTGGTTAGCCGAAGAAATTGACCCGAAGGATTTGGGCAAGGCGATGGGGTTATATGTTGGCGGTGTGGCATTTGGGGCGATGATGGGTCGCGTCAGTATGGGGCTGTTAACTGAAATTGCTTCCTGGCGCGTAGCGATGGGCGTGCTCGGCGCACTCTGTTTGTTGTCTGCTATCGGCTTTTTGATGTTGTTGCCTGCGTCTCGCCATTTTGTCAGAAAGCCAGGTCTCAACCTGTCATTTCATCTGCAATCCTGGAAAACCCACCTGCAGAATATCAAACTGATTAAGCTCTATATTATCGGCTTTATGTTGATCAGTGTTTTCGTCACCCTGTTCAACTACTCCACCTTCCGACTGACCGGTGAGCCTTACGGCTTTAACCAGACTCAAGTAAGCTTTATCTTTTTGGCATTTGCGTTTGGTATTGTGTCTTCATCAATGGCCGGTAGCCTGGCGGATAAGTTTGGCAGAACACCATTGTTGATCGCGGCATTTGCGTTGATGTTGGCGGGCGCTTTATTAACGCTGATGACACCTATCATCGGTATTATTTGTGGCGTCGCCTTGGTCACCACTGGTTTCTTTGTCGGCCATTCCGTCGCAAGCAGTGCAGTTGGGGCGGCGGCTAAGACTGCCAAAGGTCACGCATCGTCACTTTACCTGCTGTTTTATTACATGGGCTCCAGTATTTCAGGCTCAGTTGGTGGTTGGTTCTGGCAGCACGGTGGCTGGCCAGCCGTGGTCATGTTTACCGGCAGTTATGCCATCGCAGGTCTGTTGTTGATATACGCCGGTGTCTGGCGTGAAAAGCATGCCGCTCATCAAGTGCTTTAATCTGCTTGTAACACCACAGCCTGTTTAAGGCTGTGGTGAGTATTGCCACCTTCCATCCTGCTAATCTTTCTCAGCAATATTCCCACGCCGCGCATTCCTTTCTCTCCTTGGGTGATAACTGACACTTTCGACAGTTTTGTCGAAATGACATGACGAATTAAGGCTTAATGTGTCTGTCATTTTAGGAGTAATTTTAATAACTAACTGTATTTAATGACAAATATTTTTGGCATGGATTATGGTTATCCCCTTTTGTATGACAAGACGCTTTGCGAGAACAGGGACTTCACGCTTGTATACAACTGGAGAGTACTATGAACAGCTTTATTGTTGCCGATGCTAACAAATGTATAGGATGCCGCACTTGCGAGGTGGCCTGTGCTGTTGCCCATCGTGCCGACGGAAACGTCACTGCACTCAGTGCCGTGAATTTCACTCCTCGAATCCATGTTGTAAAAGGGGGCAACATCAGCACCGCGACCCAATGTCGTCAGTGTGAAGATGCTCCTTGCGCCAATGTCTGCCCAAATAATGCTATCACCCGCGCCCACGGTTTTGTGCAAGTACAGCAGCAACGCTGTATCGGTTGCAAAACTTGTGTGGTGGCTTGTCCGTATGGCGTGATAGATGTGGTGACCTACCCGGTAGTGCGCAACACAGGCGCAGCCGTCAATGTCCTGCGGGAAAGAGCCCAGGCAAACAAATGCGACCTTTGCTACGACCGCCCAGAAGGCCCGGCCTGTATCGAGGTTTGTCCGACCGAGGCGCTCAGATGTGTCGATCGTGACGATTTGGCAATGCTGAGTGCAGATAAACGCAGACGAACCGCACTGGATAACGGTGCCCAGTTCTGTGTTTAGTACTTCTAAAGGTAGAGAAACAATGGAAAAAGTCACAACAGTGTGTCCGTACTGTGGTGCGGGCTGCAAAATGAAACTGGTCGTAGATAACGGCCGGATTATTCGCGCTGAAGCCGCAGAAGGCGCCACTAACCAGAGTGAATTGTGCCTCAAGGGCTATTATGGCTGGGATTTTCTCAATGATACTAAGCTGCTAACCCCACGCCTTCGTGAACCGATGATCCGCCGTCATAAGGGCGGTCCCTTCGAAACGGTATCTTGGCATGAAGCGATCAAATATGTCGCTAAACGCCTGACGGAAATTAAACAGCAATACGGTGCTCGTGCCATCATGACCACTGGCTCATCACGCGGTACCGGTAATGAATCCAATTTTGTGATGCAAAAGTTTACCCGCGCGGTGCTCGGCAGCAATAACGTAGACTGCTGTGCCCGTGTCTGTCACGGTCCATCGGTGGCCGGGTTGCGGGAAACTTTAGGCAACGGTGCCATGAGTGTTTCCATTGAGGATCTGGAACAGGCTAAATGCCTGCTGATCTTTGGTTACAACAGTGCGGATTCTCACCCGATTGTGGCGCGGCGTATCGTTAAGGCGAAACAGAATGGTGCCAAGATCATCGTGTGTGATCCTCGGCGAATCGAAGCCGCGCGCATTGCCGATCAACATCTGCAGCTGAATAACGGTTGTAACGTCACCCTGGTCAATGCCTTCATCTACACCTTGCTGGAAGAAAATCTCTACGACAAGGACTACGTCGCCAAATATACCGAAGGTTTCGATAGCCTCTGGGATGTCGTGAAGGATTATGCGCCGGAAAAAGTCGAACCTATTACCGGTGTGAGTGCCCAGGAAGTGCGTCAGGCCATGCGTACTTATGCTGCATCTCCGGCATCGGTGATATGCTGGGGCATGGGGGTGACGCAGTTTGGACAGGGAACAGAAACCGTTAAGAGCCTGTCAACCTTAGCATTGCTTACTGGCAATCTTGGCCGTAGCGGTGCCGGTGTTGCACCGGTCCGTGGTCAGAATAATGTGCAGGGCGGCTGTGATATGGGCGTACTGCCTGACTTATTCCCGGGTTATCAGAAAGTCACCGATGCCGCAATCCGCGCCAAATTTGCCAAGGCTTGGGGCATAGATCCCGAATCCATGGATAAAGAAGTGGGGGTTCGCATCACTGACGTGCCACATCTGGCACTGGAAGGTAAGGTCAAGGCATACTACATCATGGGGGAAGATCCGTTACAGACCGAAGCTGATTTAAGCCTGGTACGTAAAGGGATCGATGCATTGGATTTTCTGGTGGTACAGGACATCTTCATGACCAAAACCGCCGAAGTCGCCGATGTCATTTTACCTGCCACCTCCTGGGGAGAGCATGGCGGCGTATTCACCTGTGCTGACCGCGGATTCCAACGTTTTGAGAAAGCCATTGAGCCTAAATACAACGTCAAACGTGATTGGGACATCATCTCGCTGATTGCGACGGAAATGGGCTACCCCATGCACTACGACACTAATCAGCAGATTTGGGATGAACTGCGTGAACTATGCCCACTCTATTACGGCGTGACTTACGAGAAGATGGGGGAATTCGGCCACGTACAGTGGCCATGTCCGACTCTTGACCATCCAGGTACTCCGCTGCTGTACACCGACAACAAATTTGCGACGCCATCTGGCAAAGGGCAACTGTTTGCCACCCAATGGCGCAAACCGGCAGAGCTGACCGACGAAGCGTTCCCGCTGGTACTGTGTACTGTACGTGAAGTTGGACACTATTCCTGCCGCTCCATGACAGGTAACTGTGCCGCCTTGAAAACATTGGCGGATGAACCCGGGTTGGTCAACATCAATCCTGCCGATGCTCAGGCACTTGGCATCAAAGATCAACAACTGGTGTGGGTTGCGTCACGGCGAGGCAAAGTTATCAGCCGTGCCAGCGTGAGCGATCGCATCAACCGCGGCGCTGTGTATATGACATATCAATGGTGGATTGGTGCCTGTAATGAGTTGACTCAGGATAACCTCGACCCTACGTCGAAAACACCAGAAACCAAGTACTGTGCGGTGAACGTCAGTGCTATCGAGGATCAGAACTGGGCCGAGAGCTATGCGGCACAGATTTACAGCGAGATGAAAGCTCGCTTACGCAATGCTGTGGAGGACGCCAGGCCAGCGGCCATCACTGCATAAAGTAGTATGCAAAACTACATCAACGTCAAAAGCCAAAGGGATCGGTAACGATCCCTTTTTTGTGAGCCGCCCACAGGGCTGACGGCTCTTCGCTGTTTGCTGAAAATGGCAACACTCAGGCTTCACGGCTTTCTATCTTCGAAAGCCATTCCTGCTCGGCTATCACTATCTCGTACCCTCAAACTTAAGACCTTGCCTGCATTTTCTGAGTATCAACCTTTTGCCCAAACTTTGTTACCTGCTCACCTGCGCTTGCGACAAAGTCGCTTCCAGTTGACCAAGTTTTTGTAATGCTACAAAGTGTTCACTTTAACGGTGGCGATTCAGGGTGTATACCGAATGTTATGAACAATTTATCAATGCCAAGGCATAACAAGGCACTCGTGCGGGACGCTGCGCGCTATCGCGCTTGCGCCCCACAGTTACAACATTATACGTTCAGGGAAGATCGAGTATGAATCACTTAAAGTTAATTTTATTCAGTATTTGCATCGCTGCCAGTTACTACGCTTTGACTATCTCAGCAATCGGTATAGCTGCTGCTGGTAAAATACTATGGTGGTTTTCTCCTAAAGAACACTTTCACCTTTATCACATATTGCAGAACTTTATCGGAATAGGTATAGCGGCATTAATCCCAGCTTATCTTGTCTATAGCTATGAACCCAAAAGGTCATGGCTAAGTATTGCAATTGTTATTCTGGGCTCAATACTATTTCATGGCAATATCAATTACATACCATTTGACCCTAATGGATTTCTTCGCTTTTTTAATTCCACAATTGTTTATGGTGATATCGGCTCTTATGGTGTAGCTTTAGCAATTGTATTTTTACCAATACTTTGGTTGCTGGTGTTTAAACGTATAACAAGGCAATTATGAAAGGGACGCAAAACGCTTGGTTTGCACTCATTCTTCACTAATTATAACCAAGCATTTTGCGCCTCTTGGCGAAGCGTTACCCCATAGAAATTTTTATCTGAAACTCACCTGATACAGCCAACGTTCTAACACGCTTGTGTCCACCCTAATCCAATCAAGCGAAGCCTCATCATTCAAAGGTTGACAGCCAAAGTTAACCTAACGATTGCATCACTGCTGCGCCAATGCTGAAGGAATGCATTCGTGCGGGCCTATCAACGATAGGCCCGTTAAACATCAGTTCATCGGCTTGAGTTTCCGCCAGCAACGCTTTGATTCCTCGGTGAATATCGTTGGCATCTCCCACCAGTGAACGAATGAGGGTACGCTGCATCGCATGGATTTCATGTGGCTCCCAATCATCTGAGAGTTTGGTGACTGGCAACGGAATTTTGTCGGCACTGCCTCGATAAAGATGCAGGAACTGTTGCTGCACTGAACTGAACAGATACTGTGCTTGCTGCCGGTCATCTGCTGCTACCAGATTGATGCATACCATGGCATAAGGTTTAGCCCAACGTGACGAAGGCTGGAATTGACTGCGATAAAGGGTTAATGCGCGTGTCATTAATTCCGGTGCAAAATGGGCGGCAAATGCGAAAGGTAATCCCATCTGCGCGGCCAGTTGCGCACTATAGAGACTGGAACCCAGCAGCCACAGTGGAACCTGTAACCCTTGACCTGGGATGGCATTAACTGCGCCACTGGCATTGCTGAAATAACGTTGAAGTTCGGCAACGTCATCCGGAAAGCTGTCTACGACGGCTTGGGGCTGACGTCGCAACGCGTGCATGGTGATTTGGTCGGTTCCCGGTGCTCGCCCCAATCCTAAATCGATGCGGTCGCCGAACAGCGTCGCCAGCGTGCCAAATTGCTCGGCAATGACCAAGGGAGAATGGTTGGGCAACATAATGCCACCAGAGCCAAGGCGGATACGAGAGGTGCCATGACCCAAGTGACATAATAGGACTGAGGTTGCAGCACTGGCGATGCCTGGCATGTTGTGGTGTTCGGCTAACCAGTAACGGGTATAGCCCAGCTTTTCAGTGTGTTGTGCTAGTTGCAGCGAATTTGAAAAGGCGGTTTTTACATTGCTGTTAACGGCAACGGGGGCTAGATCCAGCACTGAATAAGGGATCGTCATACAAACTCCGATGTATTCAATCGTATGCTGGCACTATAACACTGGCATCGCATAAATTAACCCGGCTCATGCTAAGGTTGATCTGGGTAAAAAGCTGATGAACATCGCCATTTGTGTGAGTTAACTGTTTGCTGCTGTTGATTTTCTGGACGATAGCGGCATGATGGAACAGTCTCAGCAAGCAAGGAACGTCATCATGAAATTTGCCATAGTAGGTGCGGGCGGTATTGGTTGTTATTATGCTGCGCGATTAATTCATGCCGGGCATGAGTGTGTGTTGGTGGCGCGCGGTAAACATCTGCAAGCGTTACAGCAACATGGCTTACAACTGCAACATCCGCAATTTGTGTTTGATGCGCCGGTGATTGCGACCGATGTTGCTGGACTGTGTCAGGACTATGCCTGTGAGGATTTTGACCTGCTGATCCTGGCGGCAAAAAGCAGTGCCACTATCCCGCTGATGGAACAGCTGCAATCTTGGGTGGTAACGGCCAAAACACCAATGCTATCGCTCCAGAATGGTGTCACCAATGAAAAGCATATTGCCGCCATTATGGGAATGGAACGCACTGCCGGTGGCTTAGCGGTAAAAATTGGCGCACACATTGTGGCTCCCGGTAAAGTGGAAGCAACCGGCGAAGCGCAGATCGATTTTGGTGCATGGCCATCGGCGGCGGCGAATCCGGGATTGCAGCCCTTACTGGCAGTGTTATCACCGTTGTTCACCGAGGCCGGGATCCCGAACACCTTATATGACAAGGTCAACTATGCATTATGGCGGAAACTGGTGATCAACAATGGTGTAAATCCGTTAACCGCGCTGACCTTAATGGATACCCAAGCGGTCACCAGCGATCCGGTGTTGCGGCACACGGTGCACCGGATGATGGAAGAAACTGCCCGTGCAGCCAATATTGCCGGTGTCAGTCTCACCGCTGAAGACGTTGAGCAAATGTTCAGTTTGATCTGCCGTTTTGATGCCATCAAGACATCGATGCAAGTTGATCGAGAGAAAGGTCGGCCCATGGAAATTGAGGATATCTGCGGACCGGTTATCCAATATTGCCGTGAAGGTGGTCAGCCTGCCGAGACGACTGAACTCATCCGTACCTTGTTGCTCAGAGCCAGCGCATTAGATCATCGGTGAGCGTTAACGCCTCCTTGCATGCCAAGCGGCTAGCGAAGCAATTTGACGGAAACACTAACTAAACTGAACCGTTTCCGTGGTTACGCATTGCAAAAATTTCTACAAATATAGAGCGAATATCGCACCATAAATTCGCCCTGACCATGGCAAATGGAATACCCAAAATAATGAAAAAAATTACCCTACCTTTGCTGGCAACACTGCTGGCGTGCCTGATCACACCGTCACTGATGGCCGCACCTTCAAAAGCAGATATTCAAGCCAGTGTTGATTTGCGCAAACACTGGCAAGGATTAACGCGAGATTTAGCCTTCCCGGCGCGCTGGGTGCCGGATTCTCATGAATTTTATTACCGCCTGACGGTTGCAGGTGGCTTTGCTTTTATCAAAGAGAATGCAGACAGTGGCGAAAAAGGCCCGGCGTTTGACCAAGCCATGGTTGCCAAAGGTATGAGCCAGGCCGAAGGTGAAACTGTCACTGCGCTAAATCTGCCGTTTGACGATTTTTGGTACGAGGATGATGGCATCAGCTTCCTCTTGCACTATGAACCCTGGCACTGCAACCTCAGCACCGCAGTGTGTGCCAAGAAACCACAGCATTCCAGACCGATTGCCGATGACGAAGTGCGTGATTTGCGTATGCCAGCAGACAATCATTTACGCTCTTCGCCCGATGGCAAGCTGCAAGCGCATGTGATTGATCATAACCTGCAGGTTCTCGACCAGGATGGCAAAACACTGCTGCTAAGTCAGGATGGTACGGCCGGAAACTTCTACGATCCGCAAACCATTCAGTGGTCGCCCAATTCTCGTTACTTAGTGATCTTCCGCGTCATCCCCGGTTACCCGCGTTATGTCACAAGAGTATTGTCTTCACCTAAGGCACAACTGCAGCCAGAGGTGATCCAACAGTTGTATCCGAAACCGGGTGACGTGATTGATATGGCGCAACCTGTGTTGTTTGATCTGCACACCGGTAACCATACCGATATTGATGCGGCGCTGTTCCCCAATGCTTATGCGCTTGCCAACTTGAACTGGCGGGCTGACAGCAAAACCTTTGCTTTTGAATATACTCGCCGTGGTCACCAGCAGGCACGCTTAATCGAAGTGAATGCGGCCTCTGGCAAGGGGCGGGTGGTGATAGATGAAACCAGCAACACCTTTATCTACCAGTGGCGTGGGTATCGCCATGATGTCAACAATCTTGGCAACGAGGTCCTCTGGTTGTCTGAGCGGGATGGCTGGGCTCACCTGTATCTGTATGATGGCAAACACGCCAAGGTGAAAAACTTAATCACCGATGGCGATTGGCCGGTGCGCGAAGTGGTGCATGTCGATGACACAAAAAGACAAGTCTGGTTTGCTGCCAGCGGGGTAAACCCCGGCGAAGATCCCTACTTTGTGCATTATTATCGCGTGAATTTTGATGGCTCAGGGCTGACAGAACTCACCCACACTGCTGCCAATCACCATGTGAGTTTCTCCGATGATATGCAGTATTTTGTCGATAACTATTCGCGAGTCGATCTGCCTAACATGGCGGAACTGAAAAAGGCAGATGGCACCTTAGTACGCACCCTTGCCAAAGCGGATATTTCCAGACTCACGGCGGCTGGATTTAAAGCGCCGCAGGTGTTTGTGGCGAAAGGGCGTGATGGCAAAACCGATATCTGGGGCTTGATTGTTAAGCCGCAGCATTTTGATCCCAGCAAACATTATCCGGTAATTGAAAATATTTATGCCGGACCACACGACAGCTTTGTGCCAAAAGATTTTTGGCCCTTTGGCTATCATTCCGGTGGTGACAAAGTCATTGGGATGCTGGCACTGGCAAATCTGGGATTTATCGTGGTGCAGCTGGATGGCATGGGCACAGCAAATCGCTCCAAAGCGTTTCATGATGTGGCATGGAAGAACATAGGCGATTCTGGATTTCCTGATCGTATCTTGTGGCATCAGGCGGCCGCTCATAAATATCCTTGGTATGACATCAGTAACGGTGTTGGCATCTATGGCGCTTCTGCTGGTGGCCAGAGTACGCTCAGTGCTTTGCTGTTCCATCCAGCGTTTTACAAAGTTGGGGTAGCTTTTGCCGGTTGTTATGACAATCGCATGGATAAAATGAGCTGGAATGAGCAATGGATGGGCTGGCCGGTTGATGATAGCTACCTGCGCAGTTCTGCGGTGGTGAATGCCGCTAATTTGCAAGGTGCACTGATGATTATCTTTGGCGAACAGGACAGCAATGTGGACCCTTCGTCGTCATTGCAGTTGGTCAACGCATTGATTAATGCCGATAAAGACTTTGAGCTGCTGCAAGTTCCCAGTGGGGAGCATACGGTGGGGCGTTCCACCGGGCCGATTGACTATGTACAGCGGCGGCAGTTTATGTTCTTTATCAAGCAGATGCTGCACCAGCAAACGCCTAACTGGAATGCAAAGTAACAGCGAGCATGCTACGTAATAAAAAGGCCACCTTGCGGTGGCCTTTGGCTTCTTTGGTTGGGAGGAAGAAAGGGTTATTTAGCGTTACCCGCTTTGCCTATCACTGCCACCTGGACGGGCTTTGGGGGATTACTGGTGTCTGCTTTAGGCGTTGCCGTTACCAAGGGTTCACTGAAAGCCGCAGGTTTAAAGGCCGCGACAAATGCATCTCCCTGAGCTTGTGGCAGCCGGAAATATTCCTGACTCAGTGACGATTTAAGTACGTAGTCTTTGCTGTCAGTCATCTGTGCCAGGCGATAAGTTACCTCATCCCCTTTATTGCGTTGCACAGAAACCTGCAGCAGCGGTTTATCCAGACCGAAATTCGGTTTTTGCTCTACACCTAGCAAGTCACTGATCCGCAGTGATGCCAGTTGTTGGAGTGCCTGATTAACCTTGCCGAAGTTAATGCGGCTATTGACGGGTAACGGCGTTAATTGCCATCCGGAATTATCAGATGACTTGCCCGAAACTTGGGTTAACGCCTGTTTGTTACCGTTGTCGTCAATCAATTTATCGACCATTTTTTGGACTTTGGCGTTGTCGGCAATCGCCGCTGGTGCCTGGTCCTTGTCGGCGGTGGCCGACTTGCTGACATCGCTACGGCGTAATGTGATATCACCGATTTTTAACGCCTGGATGTTAGCCGTTTTCACCTGCAGCAAGTCCTGCTGCATCCAGTCTTTGCTGGTCACTGGCAGACGGTACACAGGCAGATCGGCCAGATACACCTGAGCTTCACCATCCAGTCGGATATGGGTTTCGCGCATACTGGCAGAAGTGCCTACATACAGCGTGGCCATATCGACGTTTTGTTGGGACAACACTACTTTGCGTTCAAAGGTCTTATTAGCGACTTTGAAACGACGAGTGGCATTGTCACTGTCGGCCACTGCACCAGCATGTTTCAGCGTCAAGATCTGCTGTAGCAACGCGGCCACTTGCTGCTGATTTGCCAGAAATTCATCTTGATCTGACAGCCGCCATTTACCCTCGGTGCGGGTCAGATCAATGGTTTTACCATCGTTACTACTAATGCTGATATGGTCGATATCGCCATCTTTCAACGCTAACAGTGCTTTGGGCTTGCTTTGTCCCTGAATGCCGTGGTGTTCCAAATTAAGCGTGAATGCCAGCACTAGCTGTAATGCCAACAGCCCACTCAAAATATAAATGAGTTTTTTCATACTGTTATACCTCCGCCAGGATCTGCTGATAACGGCGCAGATCGCTGATCTTCACCTGTCGGCGCCACAACCAGATCAGTACCAATCCCAATAACACCAGACCATAGTTGAGATATTCCCAGTACTGCTGTTGTTCCAGCTTCATTCCTATCAGGGTTCTGGCTAACTGTGTCCGGCCACGTAGGGCCAGCAACGCCGGATCTTCCAGCGACCAATCGATGCTGTTCTGAATGAAATCCATGGGCTTGGTGTAGAAGGTGCTCAATCCCTGTGATTCCAGTTGCAGGCTGCTGTCGCTGGCAAAGCCGTTACTGGCGACCAAAATCAACCGGGCAGATTCAGGCGAGTGTTCAATAACGCCGCCAAAGCTATTGTCGGTAGCTGTTTTGGCCGTTGCTTTAGCGGTCTTAGTCGCGCTGTCATCACCGAGTAAAGGCGAGGGCTTGCCGGCAAAGAAGGAGTCAAAACTACCGGTTTCAGCCACTGCCAGCGGATAAGACTGCGGTTTGCCTTCCTGTTTAAAGCCATTGCGTGGATAACCGCGATAATCCGGCACCATATTCATGTTGGCAGAACTCCAGCTATCGGCAGAACTCAGTAATAATTTGCTGATGTCGCGATTGCCCGCTTTTTTGCTGTCAACAGCGACCGGCGATGCCCAGTTCAATGTCAGTTGCCCCAGTTGCGCGGTGACAGGATTGTCGGGTGACAACTGATTGCCCCGCAAGTCAGGGAAATACGGATATGGCAGCATGCGTATCTCTCTTAAGGTAATGCCGCCAACATTGCGTTCCACTGGCAGTGGCAGTGCCGCGTTGCGTGGATCCAGTACCATGCGTTTGTCGATAGTCAGGCCGTAATGATTCAACCATTTATCGAGACCACTCTGGTGCTCATGTGCGGTAAGAGATTCGCTGACATTCACGTCATAGGGCGAGGTTGCAACCATCACACTGCCACCACGCATCAGAAACTGGTCTATGGCAAACAACGCCTTATTGCTAAGGTTTTCCGGTGCCATTACCAGCAGGAAGTCAGCATCTTGTGACACTTTGCCATCACTGAGATCTTCATCCACCACTCGTAGGTTTTTGCTGAGACTTTGGCGCAACATGCTATAGCTGGCGCCACCTGGTTGCATGTAATTCGGTTTGGGAGCAACTAACGCAACGGTTTTCATAAAGCCCGGCGCTAAACGCTGCAAAGCGGCTTGAATGCTGCGTTTTAACGCGTCTTTATCGAGCTTTTCTGGCAGCGGGATCTGCACATGGCTGCCACCGTTTTCCAGTGTCATATAGAACCAGAACGGGTGACGATCAGTGAGGCCCATGATCTGCGGTTCGAAGCCATATTGCTGCTTCAGCGTTTTTGCCAATTCACTGTTGTTTTGCGGATCATCAAATTGAGTGAGCAGTTTGCCATCAGCTTGTTTGCCGAGGGCGTTTAATACCTCATCTAACTCACCCCGTAGCTTCTGTAACGGTTGTGGTAAATGATCGGTGGCGGACATATAGCCGTGGAAGGTGACTTTGCCATTAATGGCATCAAAAGGACTGCCGCCTGCCTGCCATTTATGCAGCACATTACGGATCGCGCTGGTCACAGCGTATTCGGGGTTTTTCAGCACCACATCCAGATGGTCACCACGCCCTTTCACTTCAATCAGGTCCTGATAACCCAGCACCTTGTATTGATCGCCATAAGCGATGACGACGTTGAAGTAGGAACTCATGACTCCCGCCGAATATTTACTCGCGGTTTCAAAAGACAAAGGTTTAATGCCATAACGGGATGCGGCTTCCTGTTCGGCTTTCTGGTTCTTTTGTGGATCCACAAATTCCACGCGAACCTTGTTGCCAGACGCTACCGCATATTCCTCAAGTAAGTCTTTTACTTGTGGAACCAGCGGTTCCAGCAGTGGGTGAGTTTTGGCGGAGAAATAACCGCGGATCAGCAGTGGCTCCTGCAGCTGTTGCAGATAATGTTTGCTGGCATCCGACAAGGTGTATTGTTGGCCATGGGTCATATCCAAGCGTGCCCAGCCAACAGGCGCTAACCACAAATTAGCCGCGATGAAGTTCACCACTGCCAAGCCCGTCACCAGCCGCCACTGGCGATGACGAGCATTCTCAGGGTTATTTGCCCAACGCAGTCGTTCCAGCCGCAGCAGGTTAAGTGCTACGAAAATGCCTACCAGCGACAGATAATAATAAAGATCGCGCAGATCCAGCACGCCACGGGTGATGGATTGAAAATGTGCATCGGTACTTAATGAGCGCAGCAGATCACCGGTTTCATAGCCGAACAGATTGGTCAGTTGTGGTGTGCCAATAAGGTAAAATAGTCCACAGACGACTACTGTAAGGATCAAGGCAACGATAGCGTTATCGGTGCGCGAACTCATGTAAAGACCGATAGCGATATAGGCTGCCGCCAGGAACAGCGATGCCACATAACCGCCAATCACTGGTCCCCAATCAAGCGGCCCCATAAAGGAGACGGTGATGGGTAAGGGCAAAGTCAGCAACAGCGCCAGTGCGACCAGGGACAACATTGCCGCAAACTTGCCGAATACCAGTTTTAGTGGCGCTACCGGACTGGTTAACAGTGATTCCAGCGTGCCACTGCGCTGCTCTTCTGACCAGCTGCGCATGGTAAGAGCGGCCACTAAAAAGATCATCAGCAGTGGCATCCACTGAAATAGCGGCCTGATATCGGCAATATTGCGGGCAAAGAATCCTGCCACCCAAAAGACGACGAACAGACATACGGCGAGAAAGGCGCCTAAAAACAGGAATGCTGCCGGTGAATTAAAAAAGCCGCGAAATTCTTTACGGGCTATCTGGCGAATTTCAGCCATGAATGACCTCCCGATTCACATCTGCAAAGACACTTTCCAGGTCACGCTTTTGAATTTCCAATGCATAGAGTTGCAGTCCGGCATTGCAGACGGCCGAGGCTATCATGGGGGCCAACGTCGGGGCGGCATCAATATGGCAATGCCATAAGCCATCATTGGCGGCTTGCGGGGTAATGGCACTGACCCCCTCAATGGCGCGGATAGTTTGGCTGGCATCCTGATTGACGGCTAATTGCAAGCCATGGGCGGTTTGCAACTCTTCAATACGCGAGTCGATCACCAGATGGCCATTGCGCATGATCAACACCCGTTCACACACAGCCTGAACTTCCTGCAGAATATGTGTAGACACAATGACGGTGGCAGTTTTTGCCAACTCTTTGATCAGTTGGCGCATCTGCAAAATTTGTGTTGGGTCCAGACCATTGGTCGGTTCGTCGAGAATGATAATGTCGGGATGGTGCAGCAGCGCCTGTGCAACGCCTACGCGTTGGCGGTAACCACGAGAGAGCGTCTGGATGGAAGCCACGGCCTTTTGTTTGAGCGCACAACGACGGATCACTTCAGCAACGCGACGCGTAATGAGTACCGGCTCCACACCATGTAAGGATGCCTGATATTCGAGATAATCTATTACCGTCATGTCAGGCCATACCGGGCAATTTTCTGGCAGATAACCGATGCGTGCCTGAATTGCTCGAGTGTCTTTGCCTACCTGAAGTTTGTCGATGTAAATATTGCCAGCGGTGGGTTCAAGAAAGCCGGTCAGCATTTTCATAATGGTAGATTTCCCGGCGCCATTATGGCCCAGCAAACCGACCACTTCGCCCCGGCCGATTTGAAAACTCACGTCATTCACCGCGGTAAAAGCGCCATATCGGCGTGTCAGGTGTTCAACCTGTATCATGTTGTTCTCCGGTGTATGGGTAAAAATTTCCGCGACATCAAATCGCGGTATTCAACGAATAAGAAAATACCCGCCTTGGGGTCAGCGGGTGTCGGGCCAAGGGGTGCCCGCAGAAGGCCGCTGAGATAGGGGGGCAGCGGCATTGATGGAAACTGTTGCAGTTAAACGATGCAGAGTCGTTTGCGCTGTCATCATCTTTTCTCCGTATGCATGAATCTTTCTAGGTTTTTTATGCATGCCCGAGAGGGGCTTACATTTGCAAGACCGGCAAACTTTTAGAAGAGTTCCTCAAATGAACGGATGTTAATCTGGCGGAAAGGTTTGTGTGGGATGAGTGATTTTATCTATATGATTTTAAATACTATTAATGTTTGTGAAAGCCATGTAAATAACAACTCATACTGGCTTGTTTCGCGGAAAATGCTAGGTTGAAAATGTGAAGGAAATTGCCGTGTTGCGCGTTACTACCCTGTGCTTTTTGCCTTGAAGGTGTGGTTAACAACTCGCTGGCTGAAGGATTACTGACCGGCGACAGTTTGGTTACGGCCACGGGCTTTGGCTTGGTAAAGTCGCATATCCGCCTGGCGATATAGCGTGTCAAAGTCTTTGCCATCAAGTGGCCATTCCGCTAGTCCCATGCTGACCGTAAATTGCAGCGTCTGTTTGTGAAAGTAGGGCTTCAACTGCTGAATATCATTGCGTAAGCGTTCCGCCAGCTCCATGGCTTGTGCTTTACGGGTTGTGGGTAACAGAATACAAAATTCTTCTCCCCCCACGCGGAACAACCAGTCACTTTGTCTGGTATGAAAAGTCATACGTTGACTCAGTTGGCATAAAATCAGATCACCCGCTTCATGCCCATTTTCATCGTTCAGGTGTTTAAAGTGGTCAATATCCAGCAGTAACAGGGTGAAGGACTGTTTCTCGGAGGCATGAGACTTGACGATTTGCTGGAAGATGTTTTCCAGATGCAACCGGTTATGTAAGCCTGTAAGGGGATCGCGTGCCGCGATTTCTCTTAACCGTTGGACCATCTGCGCTCTTTTAAATTCAAAGATATGGCTCATTGCCCACAGAAACAGATAGCTGACACTGGCGTTAATCAGCAGCGCTGTGTCCAAGGTGCCGTCAATACTGGGTTGCGCCCATACCATGACCGCTACACCCAGAACGCCAAAGCACAGCGTAAAAATGCCACCCAAAACCAACCCCAGCAGTAACATATTGGCGGGGGGCATTAATAGCAACCAGTAAAAACCATCGGTGTAGAGTCCCTTGCTGTACATCCCGTAGATAATGACGCTGCCGACAATCAGCATTAGCCCGGATGTCCACCAAGTGGTCTTTGCCGTGTGTTGCAGTCGCAACAGAAAGACTAAACAGTAGATCGCAATCGCCGCTTCCATCATGGAAACGGTTTTGTCGGTATGGTGTAGATTACTGAGTGATAAAGCCGAGACCAGTACGGCAACCACCCACAGAATGATTTGCAGCAGCGTTCGCCGATAAGCCGCGTCATCTTCCCACATCACGGGTGTTTCGCTGTAAGACTGTGATGGGGGCTGCTTCTCTTGTCGTTCCATCAGTGACACTGCACGGTAAACTCATTTTATTGGCGAATAAAATACGCTAATTGGCTAAAGATTTCCATGGTGTACATAGGGTTATAGCTGGGTAAGCAAACGCTTTTTCATTCGAAAGCACAATGTCTGTCTGTGGGGGCTGGCGCTGAAATATGCCGTCGGTTGTGGCGCCGCTGGCATTGACTGATGCCAGCGGGTCGCAAACCGCTAGTTAGGGTTAACTGATAAGTGTCGGGCGTTGGTTAACGCCCGCATATTGGCTCGGGGTAATGCCAAAACGTTGCTGAAATCGGCGACAAAAATGGCCAGCATTAACAAAGCCTGTGCTCAGAAATGCCTGGGTAACGCTTTGTCCCTCTGCGAGTAATTGTTTGGCGCGATGTAACCGGCGTTGCTGGATGTACTCCATTGGACTGCAATCCGCCAGTACTGCAAACTGTTGATAAAGTTTGCTGCGGCTCATACAGGCAGTAGAACACAAAGTTTCAATGCTGATAGGCTGATGCAGATTGCTTTCGATGTAGTCCAGCACGGCCGTTAATGCGTTACGCTGTGGGTCTATGTGAGCCAGTTCCAATAATGTTTGCTGACCATATTGCCGTACCAAGCGCAATATCAGTTCATTAACACCAAAATTCAACACTAAATCCCGGTCATGATCTTTCAGGACAAAGGCATTTACGATGCGATTCAGCAATTGTTGGGTTGCCGCAGAATGACAGACATGCAGTTGTGTTTGTGCAAGATTTTGCCAGCCGGGTTGCGCTTCAACAGGCGCTACTCGCTGTAATTGCTCAGCCATTTGTTGTAGCCGCTCCTGGCTGAAAGCCAGAGTTAGGCAAGTCGTCGGTTGTTCGGTGGTTGCTTCAGGGAAATCTATATACACCTGTTCACCAGGTTGCATCACATAGGATTGGTGGGGGAGAAACTCGGCACAATAGTCGTGATTGGCATGCAGAATTTTTTTGCCACTGACCATAGCGCAGTAAAGCACCTGTTCGGCGTCAAGTTGCACGGCATCAGCCTGCTGGTAGGTGTCATATATTGCTAAATCGACCCCATGAGACTCGTAAAGGGTGCGATTTTCCACTAATTGCCGGATTGCACGGTTACCGCGTGGCAGCAAATTGCCAGAGATCTGTGATAGTGGCATCCACTTTCTCCAATACAACTGTTTTAACTAGTTCTAATTTAAAATCGTCTGAATGTTAATGTGACCTTGGTCTAATTTTGAGCGATGGACGCTCAGACAAATGAAAAAGACGCCGGGAAAAGTGTGATCTCGATCGGCGGTCTAAGCTGCATCTGTAATGACTCGTACCATAACCAAATTAAGAGGTGATACAGATGATTTATGCCAATCCCGGGGAGCTTGGCTCAGTCGTAACTTACAAGTCGCAATATGAAAACTATATTGGTGGTCATTGGGTGGCACCGGTCAATGGTAACTATATGGAAAACATCTCACCGGTAAATGGTGAGGTTTTTTGTAAAGTACCACGGTCAGATAGCGCCGATATTGAACTGGCGCTGGATGCAGCGCATGCGGCGGCGGATGCTTGGGGGAGCACTTCCGTCACTGAACGCAGTAATGTGTTGTTGCGCATTGCGGATCGGATTGAACAGAATCTGGAAATGTTAGCCGTGGCTGAGACTTGGGATAACGGTAAAGCCGTGCGTGAAACGCTGGCAGCTGATATCCCATTGATGGTGGATCACTTCCGTTATTTTGCCGGTTGCATTCGCGCGCAGGAAGGTACTGCGGCGGAAATTGACAGCACGACTGTGGCTTACCATATCCACGAACCGCTCGGGGTGGTCGGGCAGATTATTCCGTGGAACTTTCCATTGCTGATGGCGGCCTGGAAACTCGGGCCCGCGTTGGCTGCCGGTAACTGTGTGGTGATGAAACCTGCAGAACAGACACCTGCCTCAATCCTGATACTGATGGAACTGATTGGCGACCTGTTACCACCAGGCGTGCTGAATATTGTTAATGGCCTTGGGGAAGAAGCCGGGCAGGCACTGGCAACTAGCAAACGTATTGCTAAACTGGCATTTACCGGCTCAACCCCGGTCGGTCAGCACATTCTGCGCTGTGCCGCAGACTCGTTAATCCCCTCGACGGTTGAGCTGGGGGGAAAATCTCCCAATATCTATTTTGAAGACGTAATGTCATTTGAAGATGACTATCTGAGTAAATGTGTTGAAGGCACGGTACTGGCATTTTTCAACCAAGGCGAAGTTTGTACCTGTCCGTCGCGGGCATTAATTCAGGAAAGCATCTATCCTGAATTCATCAAGTTAGTGATGGATAGAGCGCAGAAAATCATCCGCGGTAATCCACTGGACACCGATACCCAAGTGGGTGCCCAGGCGTCAATGGAGCAGTTTGACCGCATCATGAGTTATCTTGAAATTGGACGCCGCGAAGGTGCGAAATTCCTGATGGGCGGCGCGGTTGAAACGATGACTAAAGAGTTCGCCAAGGGCTACTACATTCAACCGACATTGCTGTTTGGTGATAACAAAATGCGGGTATTCCAGGAAGAGATATTCGGCCCGGTAGTGGGGGTGACCACCTTTAAGGATGAAGCAGAGGCGTTAGCGATTGCCAATGATGTGGAGTTCGGCCTCGGTGCCGGAGTATGGACCCGTGACATGAACCGGGCATACCGCATGGGCCGTGGCATCAAAGCGGGCCGAGTATGGACTAACTGCTATCATGCTTATCCGGCACATGCGGCCTTTGGCGGTTATAAGAAGTCAGGGATTGGGCGTGAAACGCATAAGATGGCGCTGGAACACTATCAACAAACGAAAAACCTGTTAGTGAGTTACAGCACCAGTCCGCTGGGATTTTTCTAAGATTTAGCCTTTGTGCTTCCGGAACGGCGCTACGGCTCAGCGCCTTTTCGGAAACCACTTGCCGACGCATTGCGTCGGCTTTCTTTTTTTATGTCTAGTTTTAATTTTCGGCGAGCGGCGGCGCGATATCACTGCCACCAAGCGCTTGATAAAGCGTCGCTTGTGCCGTCAGCTGATTGTAGTGATTTTGCAGCAAGGATACTTCGGCGCTACGACGTGTTTCCTGCGCGTCCAGCCAGTTCTGAATCGCTATTGCACCATGGCGATACTGGCTTTCATAAATTTTCTCAGCCGCTGCTGCGGCTGTATATTGCAGCTGCAGTTTTTCCCCTTGATAGGCGTATTGGCGTCGTGCGGATATCGCGTTATTCACATCCTCAAACGCTTGATACAGGGTTTTACGATAGGTGACTACGGCACTCTCGTAGTCCACCTCCGCCATCTGATTATTAAGCGACATCTGCTGCCATTGCAGGAATGGCAATGTTAATCCCGCTCCCAAGGTGCCAACCGGATTACGCAGCAGGTTAGTCAATTCATTAGATGAATCGCCAACGGCACCAGTCAGGCTCAGTGTTGGGAAATAACTGGCAAAGGTGGCATCTTTGCTTGCCAGCGCCGCACGTAAGGAATACAACGCGGCTTTTACATCTGGTCGCCGCACCAGTAGATCGGCAGGCACGCCCGCGGCGATTTCGGGCACGGGGCCATTCGGTAGCTTATCAATTTGCAGTGACAGTTGAAGCGGCGGTTGATTGAACAATAACGCCAATGCATTCTCAGCTTCCGTCAGCTGTTGCAATAACTCACTATGACTGGATTCTTGTCCTGCGAGATTGCGCTGGGCTTCCAGCACATTAAGTTTAGACACCGCTCCGGCAGCATATTGATTCTGGGTCAGTTCCAGTGTTTGTTTGGCATAGTCAATACTGTTCTGACTCAGCGTTATGCGTTGCTTAAGATAGCCGATTTGCCAATACAGCGACGCCGTGGTCGCGACTAAACTTTGCGCGGTACTTTCCCGGTCTTCGGCACTGGCCATGGCACTCCAACTGCTGGCGTCGACATTGGCTGCCACTTTGCCCCACAAATCGGCCTCATAACTGACGGAAAAACTGGCACTGTAACTGTTACTGGACGAGCCGCCATCCAGCAATTTACTTTTGCTGGCAGCAGCACTGGCTGACACTTGGGGCCACCTGTCGGTAGCTGTCAGCCCGGCTTCTAACCGGGCTTTTTGTAATGTAAGCGTCGCTAACGTCAACTCATTGTTTTTTTTCAGTACATCAGTAATGAGCTGATTAAGTTCGGGATTATTGAATTTTTGCCACCAGGGGTCGAGACTGACCTGCTGGTTCACCGTGGTTTGCTGCCAGTTTGCCGGAATGATGACTTCGGGTGGCTGAAAAGTCGCGCGGGTAAACACACCGCAGCCACTGAGTAACATCATCGCCGCAGCGATAGCAGAGATTGGGAAAAGTTTTTTAGCGGTCATCACATTACTCCCGGGCCAGAGCATCTACCGGATCCAGCTTGGCTGCATTTCGCGCTGGCAAGAAGCCAAACAGAATGCCAATCAGAGTAGAGCAGGCAAAGGCCGCCACGATTGAAGTGGTGGAATAGATCATTTTGAAATCACTGCTGGCAGAAGAGAAGGCAACGCCAATCATAAACGACAAGGCGATACCGAGCGCGCCACCGCCAAGACACACCAGCACGGCTTCAATGAGGAATTGCCGCAGAATATCGCCTTGGCGAGCCCCCACGGCCATCCGCACGCCGATCTCTCGGGTGCGCTCTGTGACTGACACCAACATGATGTTCATCACGCCGATGCCGCCAACAACCAGTGAAATTACCGCAATGGCTGAGATCAGCAGCGTCATGGTGGCGGTGGTCTTCTCAATATTCTGCCGGATAGTGTCGGTATTAATGGTGAAGAAATCCTGCTTGCCATGGCGCATTTTCAACAAGCTGATAATGCCTTGTTCTGCGGCGTTACTTGGCGCGGAAGAGTTGATGCGTACAGAGATGCTATCAAGATAACTCTGGCCAACCATGCGTCCACCGACGGTGGTGTAGGGCACCCAAACCGTCAATGAATCGTTATTGCCAAATGCACTGTCTTTTTTCTGGGTGACCCCGATAATTCGCACCGGCAGGCGCCCGAGAAAGATGATCTGTCCTATCGGATTGCTGTTAGGAAATAACGATTTGTATGTGTTGTTGTCGATCACCGCTGCTTGTGCCAGCGCGTCAACGCTATCGTCATCGAAGAACTGTCCCTGGGCCAATTGGTAGCCACGCACGCGGAAATATTCCGGTCCGACGCCGGAAACTGACGCGGTTACCGCCTGATTACCATAACGAATAGTAACGTTCGAGCTGATCGACGGCGTAACGCTGTCAACGTAGGGCAGATTTTTAAGGGTATTGGCATCGTTAGCCGTGAGCGTTCTGACCCGACCGGAGCGTCGGTCACCAAAACCGCTACCAGGACGAATATCAATGGTATTCGTGCCCATGGAGCTGATATTTTTGAGGATCTGTTGCCGGGAGCCTTCCCCTAGTGCCACAACCGACACCACTGAGGCGATACCGATAATGATCCCCAACATGGTAAGGAAAGTACGCAAACGGTGGGATGACATGGCTAACAATGCCATTTTCATCGCTTCAGCGAGGCGATCCCAGTGCGTTAACCAGGCGTGTTTGGCAAAGCGAGCTTTGGCAGTAAATGGCCGTTCTTGCCGTGGTTGCTTACGACTATCGGCAAAAATCACCCCGTCTTTGATTTCGATGATACGCTCGGCGTACTGGGCTACCGACATATCATGGGTAACAATAATAATGGTGTGGCCATCCTGATGCAGTTCTTGCAGCAGCTTCATCATCTCTTCGCCGCTGTGGCTATCCAGTGCCCCGGTCGGTTCATCGGCCAGAATAACGTCGCCGCCATTCATCAGCGCCCGTGCCACACTTACCCTTTGCTGTTGACCACCACTTAATTGGCTGGGCTTATGATGCAGCCGATCATCCAAACCCAGTCGGGTCAAAATCATTTCGGCCCGTTCCCGACGGGTACTGCGATCTTTGCCAGCATAGACCGCGGGCACTTCAACATTACCTACCGCCGTTAAATCTCCCAGCAGGTGATAGCGTTGGAAGATAAAACCAAAGTATTCGCGGCGCAGTGCGGCGAGTTCATCGGCATCCATGGCCGAGGTGTCCTGACCATTGATCAGATAGTTCCCGTTGCTGGGCTTATCCAGACAGCCGAGGATATTCATCAGTGTCGATTTGCCTGAGCCAGAGGCTCCAACAATCGCCACCATTTCGCCCCGTTGAATCGTCAGGTTGACGTCTTGCAGTACCGTGAGTTGCTGCTCTCCCGCGGGAAATGTGCGGTAAACGCCTGAGAGTTCAAGTAACGCTTGTGTCATAACTTAGAACCCCATCGGTGGCCCTGGACGGCGACGATTGCTGGACGCCGTCCCGGATGTTGGCGTCCCGATGACGACTTCCTCGCCTTCTTGCAGCCCTGACAGTATTTGCGCATTGACCTTGTTATTGATGCCCACTTTCACATCACGATACTCGACCTGCCCATTCACAAGAACTGGCACCTGATAGTGAGGACGCATCGGCGCTCTGCCAGCACGGAGTGGCGGGGTATCATTGCCGATTGGCGGCAGCTCGCCCTGTGGTTTTGGCATATCGTCTGGCCGTGGGCCTGGTTCACCTCGCATAGCCGAACCGGCATGACCAGTGCCTGCCGCTGGGCCAGTACGTTTGACCAACACCTGGGCCGGTACCAACAGGGCATTGTCAGCCTTATCCAGCACAATGGAAACTTCCGCGGTCATGCCTATCCGTAGGGTGTGGTCGGGGTTTTTCACTTCAAACAAACCGTTGTAATAAATGGCGGTGGAATCGTCAGCGGTCATATCCTTATCGTTGCCATCCATGCTGGTGGGGCCGGGTTCAATCGCTCTTAAAGTGCCACGATATTTGTGATTGGGGTTTCCCAGAATTGTGAAATAGACCTCCTGTCCCGGTTTCACATTTACCACATCGGCTTCGGAGATCTGAGCCTTAACGGTCATCGTATCCAGCTGTGCCATTTCAACAATGGTGGGGGTGGTTTGATTCGCGTTGACGGTCTGACCGACTTCGACGGCGGTATAGACTACCGTGCCGTCCATGGGGGCACTGATGGTGGTATAACCCAAGTCAACTTTCGCGTTATCCACGGTGATTTCTGCCTGTTGCCGCTGTGCTTCCAATTGCTGCAATTCGGCTTTGTAGACCGTCAGATTTGCTTCAGCACTTTCGTAATCAGCTCTGGAACTGGCGTTATCCGCTAGCATGGCTTTCTGGCGATTGTATTCCAGCTGCGCCTGATTGATCTGCGCTTGTTTAGCCGCGTATTGCGCATTGATACTATTCAGTGATGCTTCGGCTTCTTTCAGGTTATTTTGCTGGCTCAGACTGTCGATCTGCGCAATTAAATCACCTTTCTTGACCTGTTGCCCCAGTACAACTGGCAGCACCTTAATCTGGCCAGATACCTGTGCCCCGACGCTTACCAGTTTCGACGCCTGTAACATGCCATTTGCCAGAACGGTATTTTCAATATCTCCGCGATGAACCACTTCAGTGGCATAGGCAACCGGCGGTTCCTGGTGCAGGCTAAAGTACCACACCGCAGCTACCGCTATCAGTGTGACGATCACCAACAACACTAGTTTGCGTTTTGAGGATTTTTTCATATGGGCAGTCTAATCCAGAGGCCTATCAGATCCTTGAAGGCCAAAAATTATTAATGTCGGCAGTATATCGACCTGTATATCGCTGCAAATGGGAAAATTGTAAGGATTATGTAAATTTCCACAAAGCTATCTATAAACCCTTATGGTGCGCATGTAATAGACACATCTTCTTAAAAAATATTAACTTTTTGAAACATTTAACCATAAAAATTGGCAACCTAGCGGCGTGTGGTTGTCATTTGGCTGTCATTAAAACGTCTTAAACTCGACCCGGTAAAAAGGCGCCGATTTCGGCCCGTGTGGTTGTACCGGGAGAGCTGTTATTTATGGCTAGATTTATATCAACACCTTGGAATTCATTGCTCGGACGGCTGCGGTTGTCGATTACGCAGAAGGTAATGCTGGGGCTACTGCTACTGGTGATATGTCTGTTGTTGGGCAGTGTCGCCAATATCTGGGCCTCTCGCCAAGTTCGGCAGCAAGTCACCCGCATGACCGACAACGCCACGCCGTTAGTGTTGAAGGCTAATGCGCTGGCCAAAGTATTGCTCAACGCGGATCGGCAGTTGAAGACAGTTCCTGGGCTCAAAGATGAACATCTGACCATCACCACCATCAACAACTTTGGTGAACTGCAGCAGAATTTTGCTGATGCTCTGGCAGCGCTCAAGCAGATCGCTGGCGACAGTGAAGAGTTACAGTCGTTAATCGCCCCCCTGGATAACCTTGATGAAGACTATTTCAAACAGGGTAAGGCGTTGGGGCAGCAACATCTGGCACAGCTACAGACTCAGCAAAAAATGGACGAGTTACGTCATCAATGGCGCGAAGCGTCGGTTGCTGCCGCCGGGCAGGGCGGTGCCGTGTCACAGCTGCAAAGCCTCATGCTGCAAATCCTCGAAGCTAATGATGATTTTGCTTTGTCCCGCACCCGTGATGCAATACAGCAAGTACCGAACACCGTTACTGAACAGTCACCGTTAACCGCGCTGGCCGCACTACTGATGCAGATGCAGCAGACCCAACAACAGTATGTGACCGCGTCCAATGAGGTGGCCTCGTTGACCGATATGACTGGCGGCAGTATCGATTATGCCACTGCCGTGTTAGGGGCTGTCGATGAAGCGGCACATGCGCGTGTCACTCAAGGCGCAGTGCAAGTCCACAATGCGTTGGCACTAGGCTTCTGGTTATCATTGGGATTGCTGGGCTTTTCTCTGCTGTTAGCACTCGTTATCGCGGTGAATACCTATCGTTCGATCAAACGTCCGTTGGCCGAACTGTTGACAGTACAACGGGCGGCGGTCGCCGGCGATGTTACCCGTAATGTTGAATATCAAAGCCATAATGAGTTTGGCTTGCTGGCAGACAGCACCAACCAGTTACTAGCACATATACGACAATTACTGACGCAGTTAAATGACGGTGCCGGGCAGCTAAAACAAGTGGCCACAGAAAATCGCCATCAGGCGGGTGAAGCGCATGCGGCACTGGATCGCCAACGGCAACAGACATTACAAGTGACGGCGGCGATGACCCAGATGGGCGGTGCGGTACAAGACGTTGCCCAATCAGCGTCAGCATCGTTGGAAAGTGTTCTTACTATGGAACAAGCGGTAAATGTGGGTCGGGAACGGGTAAAGGAAACCATTGCCGGTAGCCGAATCCTGGCGCAACACTTACAGCAAGCCGCGAACTCACTAGCGACAGTAGATAGTTCCTCGCAGCAGATTGGTGGGGTGCTGGATGTGATCAGAGGTGTGGCGGAGCAGACCAACCTGCTGGCACTCAACGCCGCCATCGAAGCCGCTCGCGCCGGTGAGCATGGACGGGGATTTGCCGTTGTTGCCAGTGAAGTTCGTGTATTGGCTCAACAAACTGCCGAGTCGGCTAACATCATCAAAAACATTATCGAACAGTTGCAGTTGGGGGCGCACAACACCGTTAGCATGATGCAGCTGTGCCAGCAGCAGATGGATACCGATCTGCAACAAAGTGCTAAAGCGGAAGCTAGCATGGAAGCGATCCGGCAGTTAATTGCCACTGTCACTGGTAATAGCCAGCAGATAGCCAGTGCTGCGGTTGAGCAACAGAGTACTACCGAGCATATCACCGATAATCTGCAACAGATTGCCGCCATAACCGAAGAAAACTATCACGGGATCAGTGCCTTCGTTAGTGCTAGCCAGTATTTGGAACAGCTAGTTCAGGCACAGAACGCGCGGGTACAACGGTTTCGTTACTAGTTAACCATTTATTAATATTCCCATGCCATCATCGCTTCCCCCAGATTGCTAGCAATCTGGGGTTGGCAGCCGTTTTTTTATCGGTATGATACACATTAATGAAAATCATTCTCATATAAATTATGTCAGGAAGTTGGAGTCAACGGATAAGTTTCCGTATACATCAGTGGTTGGGGTTAGCGAGTGCCCTGGTATTGCTGATCGTTGGTGCGACAGGCGCTTTATTAGCGTTGGAAGACGAGATTACCGCGATGCTGCCGGGCCCAACGGTGGCGGTCAGTGGTCCAGTGCTGCCGATGCCACAGTTGAGTCGGCAGCTAGCGTTGCCGGGCAAAACTTTGCAACGTATTTATCTGGAAGCAGAGCCCCAGTACCCCGGTCGCGCACAGTATCAAGATCGGCAAACTCAGCAGCGTGAATGGCGAATCTTCAATCCCTATAATGGCAAAATTCTGGGACCTCTCCCGGCGGTCAGTAACTTTTTCGACGATGTGATGGCATTGCACCGCTGGTTACTGCTGCCTCATTCAGTCGGTAGCGTCATTACCGGCACGGCGGCGTTGATGGCAATTGGTCTGCTGCTTGCCGGGTTTATTCGCCGAGCGCCAGACCGGTTAACCAATATCAAGGACTGGTTATGGTGGAAACGTGGTAGCAAAGGTCGTTTGGCGTTGTGGCAATTCCATGCGCTGATAGGTACCTGGTTGTTTATCCCGATATTTATCATGGCGCTGACCGGTCCTTGGTTTGCTTTTGACTGGTATAAGAATGGTGTAAAGCAGTGGCTTGGATCACCGCAGCCAACGGCGGTGGCGGACGTTGCCGTGACTCCAAATGCGGATGCGGTTTGGCATAACTTCCTGTCGATTAAACCGGATGGGCATTTCGCCCGCTGGTACTTTCCGGCACAAGCTACCGGCAATGTACGGATCCGTTATCTGGAAGCCGATGCTCCTCATCCACAGGCATTTTCGGTCTTGATCTTTGATGCCGCAGGTAAGCTGTTACAGCAGCAGCGATATTCGGATCTGCATGGCGGGGATTATCTGCTGGCAAACATTTATGCACTGCACACCGGATTATTTTTCGGGTTAACCGGTAAATTACTTTGGTCGTTGGCGGGGCTGGCATTTTCTTCATTTGCCGTGACCGGCGTATGGCTGTTCTTTAATCGACGCGCCCGTCCCAAAGAACAAGCCTCCGGCAGTGCTGAAACGCTGATCGCTTACGCCAGTCAGAGTGGTACCGCAGCCGCTCATGGTCAGCGCCTCAAAAACTGGTTGGAACAACAAGGTGCCGGAGTGCATCTGCGCTCTTTGGCCAACATGCAGCCACAAGACTTGGGTGCTTATCGGCAGGTGCTGGTGCTAGCGTCAACCTATGGCGAGGGGCAGGCGCCCGATAGCGCCATCGCCTTTCAACACCAGTTAGCGACTACCGCATTGGCGCTTAATCATGTGAATGTGGCCGTGTTGGCGTTTGGTGACCGCCAATATCAACATTTCTGTGCATTTGGTCATTGGCTTGCACAGCGTTTCAGTGAGCTGGGGGCTGGCACCTTGCTGCCACTTCAAGAAGTTGACCGCGGCGCCGAGCTAGCTCTGCAACAATGGAATGCGGCGTTGGCACAAAAATTACACCTGGAGCCCTCATCATTAGCGTTAGACAGCTGGCAACAAGCGACCTTGACTGAACATCGCTGCCTTAATCCTGACAGCGGCAGAGAGGTGTACCATCTTGAATTCAAGGTGGATGGCAACTGGCAAGCAGGCGATATTCTTGAGCTATTACCGCTATGGTCAGAGGCTAAAAGCCGTGAATACCTGCGGCAGATAGGGTTGGACGCGGATGCGATGGTCAGCACGCATACTGGTGTCATGCCGTTATGGCAGGCACAGGCACAGTGTCTGGAAGCGTTATCCGTCACTCAGAACAGTTTATCTCCTCAGCAATATGTGAATGCCGCTGCTGCTTTGGCCCCGCGCAGCTATTCTATTGCCAGCATCGATAGCCAGGTACAGTTGATGGTACGTCGGGTGGCCGGGACTGATGGCTGGGAAGGGCGTGCTTCCGGGGCGTTGGCAACTGCTGATGTCGGCAGCAACTGGCAAGTACGATTGAAGCCGCACAGCAATTTTCACCTGCCACAGGCCGATGTTCCACTCATTTTGGTCGGGGCGGGTACTGGACTGGCACCTTATCTCGGCTTTTTGCAGCAACGCCGAAAGCTGAATTATCAAACGCCAGTGTGGTTGTTGTTCGGCGAGCGCTACGCGGAGCTGGATAATTACTACGCGGCGGAATTAACCGGATTCGTTGATGCCGGTGTCATCAGCCATCTGGATTTTGCCTGGTCACGGCCACAAGGCCGTTATGTGCAGCAGTGTCTGCAGGCAGAAGCCGCGCGACTGCAACAGTACTTGGCGTCTGGCGCCCATATTTATGTCTGTGGTGCTATTGACGGGATCGGCGCGGGTGTGCAGCAAGTGTTGCTACAAATTCTAGGTGATAACCTGTTAGATGAGTTGCAACGTCAGGGACGTTATCACCGGGATCTCTATTAATGCTAGGAAGATGGCTGCCATCAGTTGGCAGCCGGTAACTTCATGGATAAAGACAGTGCCGTCTTAAGCCAGTTGTCCATCAGCTGCTGGGCGTCGCTGTCAGGCTTTAGTACCGCCACATGATTGCCATCACGCTGATGACGTTGCATCTGTAGGCTATTCAATTGTGCTGGCCAGTCGGTAGCGATCACCTCATCTTGCGCCGCACTCACCACCAATGTCGGTTGGGCCCAGCCTGCCAGCATCGCTCGCAAATCTGTATCTACATCGGCAATTCTCAGTTGTTGCAACGCCTGCTGTGTTCCCGCATTAATACTGCTGTTGGGGATCAGCAGACTCAAAAACGGATGAAAGGCTCTGGCTGCACCGGGAGCTGCTTGTTTTAACGGACTGCTGGGGGCTAATAACACCAGCGCGTCTGCATTCAGTGCCTTTGCCAGATAAGTGGCACTGATGGTGCCCATTGAGTGTCCGACGATGATCAGTGGTCGCGGTGCATTTAATCCCAGAAACCAGGGCTTCAGGTAATTAACATCCCGCGTACCATAGCTGAAATCACTGACAGAGGTGCTGGCCTGACCTGGCAGATCTGGCATATAAGTGTGAAAACCGCGGCTCTGAAAATAAAAGCTCCACGGCAGCATGTAACTCCAATTGGCGCCATAGCCATGCAGCAATACTACCGTCCCTTTGACGGAAAAGGGCGCTGGCAAAATCTCGGTGTTACCACCAAAGACAATATCCATTGCCGCAAAATTGTTCGGGGGCTGGGCAGTCCACGGTGTACCACTGACATAGTGGATACAGGGCGCCTGACAATTATCGTGGCGCTGTAAATCCACGTTCTGGTAATAATCCTCTGACGCGACAATTTTACTGGGTTGGCGCTGTGGTTCGGCAATCTGATGCGCCACATAGTTGGCGCAGCCACTTAATAACATTAACAATAACAGCGAAAACAGCCGCACGTTCATCTCGGAAGCAGTTCCTTGAGGTTATTTTAATTTTTTCAGATACTGGCATTGCATTTGGGGTATTGCAAGCAGATGAAGCTGTATCTCGCAGGTGAGCCAGTTGTTCGCAAAGTGAAACACTGTCATCTTTCTGTGGAAGGATTTTCATCCTCCTCTGTGCTGGGATTGTGACGCAGAGCAGAGTAGAATACGCGCAACCCTACCGATAAGACTGTCCAGCTGGAGTAACCAATGCTGAAGAAGAGTATGAACATCGCCGACTATGATGCGGAGCTGTTTCAGGCTATTGAAGATGAGAACCGTCGTCAGGAAGAACACATTGAGCTGATCGCTTCCGAAAACTACACCAGCCCACGGGTCATGCAGGCCCAAGGCTCACAGTTAACCAACAAGTACGCCGAAGGCTATCCTGCCAAGCGTTACTATGGCGGTTGTGAGTATGTGGATGTGGTGGAAAATCTTGCCATTGACCGTGCTAAGCAGCTGTTTGGCGCGACTTATGCCAACGTGCAACCCCATTCAGGTTCTCAGGCAAACTACGCTGTGTACATGGCGTTGTTGAAACCCGGTGATACTGTGCTGGGGATGAACCTGGCTCATGGTGGTCACCTGACTCACGGCTCACCGGTTAACTTCTCCGGTAAACTGTTTAACATCATTCCTTACGGTGTCGATGATCAGGGTAAGATTGATTACGCTGAATTGGAAACATTGGCGTTGCAACATAAGCCGAAGATGATCATCGGCGGTTTCTCCGCTTATTCCGGTATCGTTGATTGGGCCAAACTGCGTGAAATTGCTGATAAAGTCGGTGCTTTCCTGTTTGTGGATATGGCCCATGTTGCTGGTCTGGTGGCTGCAGGTGTATATCCAAGCCCAATCCCACACGCACATGTGGTGACGACTACTACGCACAAAACCCTGGCGGGTCCTCGTGGTGGATTGATCCTCTCCGCTGCCGATGACGAAGATCTGTATAAGAAGCTGAACTCAGCGGTATTCCCGGGCAGTCAGGGCGGTCCACTGATGCACGTGATTGCCGGTAAGGCTGTGGCGTTCAAAGAAGCGTTAGAGCCAGCATTCAAAGCTTATCAGCAGCAGGTTGTGACCAACGCCAAGGCGATGGTAGAAGTATTCCTGGAACGTGGCTATAAGATCGTTTCTGGCGGCACTGACAACCATCTGATGCTGGTAGATCTTATCGGCCGTGAACTGACTGGTAAGGAAGCCGACGCCGCCCTTGGTCGTGCCAACATTACCGTTAACAAAAACTCTGTGCCTAATGACCCACGTTCACCTTTCGTGACTTCCGGGATCCGTATTGGTACTCCGGCGATCACTCGTCGTGGATTTAAAGAAGCCGAAGCTAAACTGCTCACCGGCTGGATCTGTGATGTGCTGGACAACGCCAGTGATGAAGCCGTTATTGACACAGTGAAAGGCAAAGTGCTGGAACTGTGCGCTCGCTTCCCTGTTTACGGTTAACCTTTTCAGGCAGATCGATTAAACTGGCATGGCCGCTGCATTCAGCGGCCATTTTTGTTTCTGTTCCCCGCTGGAACAGCCCGGTTTGTTTTGCGCAGGAGGCATAATGCATTGTCCATTTTGCAGTGCGACTGATACCAAAGTGATTGATTCCAGATTGGTGGCGGATGGCCATCAGGTGCGTCGTCGTCGCGAATGCACGCTGTGCCATGAACGTTTTACTACGTTTGAAAGCGCGGAATTGGTAATGCCTCGAGTGATTAAACGCGATGGTTCGCGCCAGCCGTTTGACGAGGACAAATTGCGCGGTGGTATGTTGCGTGCTGCTGAAAAGCGTCCGGTTTCCATCGATAAAATCGAAGAAGCCATCAACAAAATTAAATCGGCGCTGCGCGCCACCGGTGAACGAGAAGTCACCTCTGAGATGATCGGTAATCTGATGATGGACCAGCTGATTGAGCTGGATAAAGTGGCCTATATCCGCTTTGCATCGGTATATCGTGCGTTTGAGGATGTCTCAGAGTTTGGCGAAGCTATCGCCAGTCTGCAGAAGAAGTAATCATGTGGTCGACCATTGATATCACCATGATGAGCCGGGCTATCATGCTGGCTCGTCGTGGCCGTTATACCACCCGCCCTAATCCTAATGTCGGTTGCGTTATCGTTGATGCCAACGGCGTGATTGTGGGGGAAGGCTGGCATCAACGTGCGGGCGGGCCGCATGCCGAAGTCCATGCTTGGCGCATGGCGGGTGACAAAGCGCGAGGGGCGACCGCCTATGTCACGCTGGAGCCGTGCAGTCATTATGGCCGGACACCGCCCTGTGCCAACGGTTTAATTGCGCAGGGGCTGAAGCGGGTGGTGATTGCCATGACTGACCCTAATCCCCAGGTCGCCGGGCGTGGCATCGCCATGTTGCAAGCTGCCGGGATTGACGTTTGCTCAGGATTACTCGCTGATGAAGCGCGCAAACTGAATCCGGGGTTCCTGTCGCGAATGGAACGTGGCCGACCATACGTCACGGTGAAACTCGCGGCGAGTCTTGATGGCAAGACCGCGTTGGCAAATGGCGAGTCCAAATGGATTACCGGGCCAGCGGCACGCGAAGATGTACAGCGACTACGGGCGTTAAGCTGCGCTGTCGTTACCGGCATTGATACAGTGTTGGCTGATGATCCCTCAATGAATGTGCGATATCAGCAATTGGGCTACTTACAGCAGCAACTTGATGAAGATGAACTCATACAACCGCTGCGTGTGGTGCTGGATAGCCGCTGCCGGATGCCGGCGACTGCGCGTATGCTGTCTTTGCCGGGGCAAACTCTGCTGGTCAGTTGTCAGGCGTACCCCGCAGAATTTATGAGAACACTGCCAGCAAATGTACAGTGTTTACAATTACCCGATGTGGCCGGACGCATAGATCTCAGCGCCTTGTTGCAGTATTTGGCAACGAGTTGTAACTCGGTGCTGGTGGAAGCGGGCGCAACTTTGTGTGGTGCATTTATCAGTAATGCGCTGGCGGATGAATTGGTGTTGTATCAGGCACCGAAAATTCTTGGTGCCAGCGGGCGCAACTTGTTGCAACTGCCACAGTATCAACAGTTATCGGACCTCCCATCGCTACAATTAATAGAACAACGTAAAGTAGGTGTCGATAATCGCCTGACGCTGAAACTAGGGGATTAATCATGTTTACCGGAATTATTGAAGCTGTCGGACACCTCAGCCGCATTGAGCGCCGCGGTGATGACATTCGCCTGACGGTAGCCAGTGGCAAGCTGGATCTCAGTGATGTGCAGTTAGGCGATAGTATCGCCACTAATGGTGTATGTCTGACCGTGGTTGAACGGTTATCGGATGGCTATGTGGCCGACATCTCTGCCGAAACCGTGAGTCTTACCGGGTTTGACCGTTATCAAGTCGGGCAGGCCGTGAATCTGGAAAAAGCGGTTACGCCGAGTACCCGTCTGGGCGGACATCTGGTTAGCGGGCATGTAGACGGACAGGCGCGAGTGCTGGAAATCAGTGCTCGCGGTAAGGCAACAGAATATTGGCTGGAAGCGCCGCAAACATTAGCGCGCTATATTGCGCATAAAGGCTCGATTGCCATTGACGGTGTCAGCCTCACGGTCAATGAAGTCAAGGATAATCGCTTCCGTTTGACCATCGTGCCACATACGTCCGGCGAGACGACATTGCCATTACTCAAAGCGGGCGATTTGGTGAATCTGGAAGTGGATCAGATTGCCCGTTATCTGGAGCGGCTGATGCAGCAATCATCAGCAGAAAAGGCTGCCGGTGGTGTGTCGCTGGAGCAGCTCGCCAGAGCCGGATTTATTCGTTAATCAGTGATAATTTTTAACCAAGCACTGGAGCTTGACCGATTACACGTTAGAATTCATCACACTTACTAAACCACGATTTTGGCGAGCCCAATTGCTGCCAAAGTGTGGCTCCTAAAGTCGTATATGGGGTTGTATCATGGCGTTACACAGTATTGAAGAGATCGTCGAGGATTTCCGTCAGGGTAAAATGGTCATTCTGATGGATGACGAAGACCGGGAAAATGAAGGTGATATCATTATTGCCGCTGAAAAAATCACCCCGGAAGCGATCAACTTTATGGCTCGTTACGGCCGTGGGCTGATCTGTCTGACCTTGACCAAAGCACGTTGTCAGCAGCTGCACTTGCCGTTAATGGTAAAAGATAACAGTGCGCCGTTTTCGACTAATTTTACCGTATCCATTGAAGCGGCCGAAGGTGTTACTACGGGCATCAGTGCCCACGACCGCGCGGTAACCGTTCAGAAAGCCGTTGCCAAGCATGCTGAACCAGCAGATATCGTGCAACCCGGACATATCTTCCCGTTGATGGCACAAGATGGCGGGGTGCTGGTACGTGCCGGCCATACCGAAGCTGGCTGTGATTTAGCGCGTTTGGCTGGTTTGGAGCCTGCGGCCGTCATTGTTGAAGTGCTTAACGAAGATGGCACTATGGCACGTCGCCCACAGTTGGAAGCATTTGCCGAGACGCATGGTATCAAAGTGGGCACCATTGCCGACTTGATTGAATATCGCAATAACACCGAAACCACCGTGATTTTGGAAGGTAAATGTAAACTGCCAACCCGTTTCGGTGAGTTTGAACTGCACGCGTTTCGCGACACCATCGATAACCAGTTGCACTATGCGATGGTACGCGGGGAAATTACTGATAACCTGCTGGTGCGAGTGCATCTGCAAAACACTTTCCACGATCTGCTGTATTCCGAACGCGATGAAGTCCGCAGTTGGCCGCTCGATAAAGCCATGGCACTCATTGGTAAGGAAGGCGGCGTGATGTTGCTGTTAGGTAATCAGGAACCGATGAGTGATGTGATCGCCAAAGTCAAAGCATTCGAAGCTGAAGATAAAGGCGAACAAGCGTTACCTCACCGTTCTCAGAAAACTTCGCAGCGGGTTGGTGTTGGTTCACAGATCCTGGCAACCCTCGGCGTCAAGCGCATGCGGTTATTGAGCTCAGTTAAGCGTTATCATTCGCTGGGGGGGTTTGGTCTGGAAGTCACCGAGTATATTCCGGATGACTCTGACAGTAATTAAGTGATTATTTGTTAAAACTCAGCGGCGCGGGCACGGATTGCATGCTATTATAGCGCCGATTTTTGCCCTTAATCGGGTGCTCTTTAGTTTAGTTAGGTAACGACATGAACGTGGTTCAAGGTAATATCGAAGCAAAAAATGCCAAAGTGGCGATTGTTGTGTCCCGCTTTAACAGTTTTATTGTGGACAGTCTTTTGGAAGGTGCGCTGGATACGCTCAAGCGCTTTGGCCAGGTGAGTGAAGACAATATCACTGTGGTTCGGGTTCCAGGAGCTTATGAGTTGCCCTTGACTGCCCGCCGGGTTGCCGCCAGTGGAAAATTTGACGGTATTATAGCGCTGGGTGCTGTGATCCGTGGTGGCACGCCGCACTTTGATTTCGTTGCCGGTGAATGTAACAAGGGCCTAGCACATGTTGCGTTGGAATTTGATATTCCGCTGGCCTTCGGGGTACTGACTACCGACACCATCGAGCAGGCGATTGATCGCGCCGGTGTGAAAGTCGGCAATAAGGGCGGAGAAGCAGCGCTGAGTCTGCTGGAAATGATCAACGTGCTGCAACAGCTTGAACAACATCTGTAACAGGAACCACCATGAAACCTTCTGAACGCCGCAGAGCCCGCCGGTTAGCGGTACAGGCCATGTATTCATGGCAGTTAAGCGGGAACAATGTTGCCGATGTTGAGCACGAATTTCTGACTGAACAGAATATCGATGGGGTCGACGTGCCCTATTTCCGCGAGCTGTTTGTGGGCGCTGCTGGCAAACATATGGAGTTAGATCAACTGATCATCCCGCATCTGGAACAACGTCCGCTGGATGAAGTTGACCCGATAGAAAAAGCGATTCTGCGCTTGGCCACTTTTGAACTGAAATATCGTAAAGATACGCCATTCAAAGTGGTGATTAATGAGGCCATAGAATTGGCCAAGACCTTTGGTGCGGAAGACAGCCATAAGTTCGTTAACGGCATCCTGGATAAGCTGGTTAACAGCAAGTAATTGCGGGACTCGATAAACGGTATCTGCGGGTACCGTTTTTTCATTGCCAGACGGGAGGCCGAAAGCGGCCAGAGTAACAATGAAAGAATTCCAACTAATCGAACATTACTTTACCGGTCAAAGCCAGCACCGCAAGGATGTGAAACTGGGCATTGGCGATGATTGTGCACTGGTAAAACCCACCGAGAATAAATTATTGGCAATTTCTACCGACACCTTGGTAGAAAATGTGCATTTCCTGCCGCAAATGCCTCCCCAGGCATTAGGTTATAAAGCATTAGCCGTTAATCTGTCGGATCTGGCGGCAATGGGCGCCGAGCCCGCCTGGATGACGCTGGCGCTGACCATGCCAACCGCTGATGATGTCTGGCTGCAAGCATTTGCGACCGGGTTGTTTGAAGCCGCTGATTATTACATGATCTCCCTGGTGGGCGGCGATACCACCCGAGGCCCCAAATCTATCACTATTACCGTGCATGGACAGGTGCCGGAAGGCAAAGCGATTACACGTAGTGGTGCTAAGCCAGGCGACTGGATTTATGTTACCGGCAGTCTTGGCGATTCGGCCTTAGGGCTGGATATCTTGCTGGGGAAACGCGAAGTCAGCAGTGAACATCGGGATTATCTCATCAATCGTCATTATCATCCGTCGCCACGCGTGCTGGCCGGGCAATCACTGCGAGGGCTGGCCTCCAGTGCTATCGACCTGTCGGATGGACTCAATTCCGACATTAAGCATATTCTTAAAGCTTCGGGCGTCGGGGCAGTAATTGATGTGGAAAAGTTGCCGCTGTCACCTGCGATGCGTGACAGTGTAGCGCTTGAAACTGCCATCAATTATGCCTTATCAGGCGGTGAAGATTATGAACTGTTGTTCACCGTGCCAGAAGCGCAACGGGGCGCATTGGATACGGCCTTGAGCCATGCCGGCGTGCGTTTTTCACAGATCGGTCAAATTCAGGCGCTAAATAAGCTTAAATTGCAGTTCCGTGGTGAAGAATTTGTACCTGCCCCTATCGGATTCGAGCATTTTCAATGAATTTCTTTTCAAAAGACAAGGCCTTAGCAGCGTTAAGCTTGCGTAACCCCGTGCACTTTCTGGCGCTCGGGTTTGGCAGTGGGTTGGCGGCAGTAGCTCCGGGGACATTTGGGACTTTGGCGACCGTTCCCTTGTATCTGCTGCTCAGTCTGTTGCCGTTGCCAATGTACGTGATAATCACCATCCTGGTGTGCGTTGCTGGGGTTTATATCTGTGATAAAACCTGTCGCGACTTGGGGGTGCATGACCATAAGGCGATTGTGTGGGATGAAGTCGCCGGTTATCTGCTGACCATGTTAGCGGCACCGCATGGGTGGCAGTGGCCGATTGTGGGATTTGTCCTGTTCCGTTTCTTCGATATTGTGAAGCCCTGGCCAATTCGTTGGTTGGATAGAAATGTCAAAGGCGGCTTGGGCGTGATGGCCGATGACGTATTGGCAGGCATCATTTCCGGTATCATTCTGCAGCTGTTAGTCCGCGCTTTTTCCTGAATTCTCCAGGGGGATGTCTGCTGGCATCACCCTGTCTCCCATTCTCTGAAGTTCTCCAGCCAATTGCTGTGTGGCAAAAACTACTATGCTTAGGTTATAGCGTTTGGAGAAGCTGCTATGACCTTGATACGTCTTTTGTTATTGCTGCTGAGCATGACATCTTTACTGCTGGCACCGGTGGCCGTAGCCCAGGTATCCAATACTCGCCCGCAGGTGGTGTTGTTGCAGGTGCAGGGGGCGATCGGCCCAGGTGTCAGTGATTACCTGCATCGGGCACTGGCGCTGGCAGCCATTCGCCCACAAAAGCCGGAATTGGTGCTGATCACACTGGATACGCCTGGCGGCTTAGTCTCCAGCTTACGCGATATTAATCAGGCCATTTTGGCGTCGCCGGTCCCTGTGGCTTGTCTGGTCTATCCTTCAGGCGCGAGAGCGGCCAGTGCCGGTACTTACATGCTATATGCCTGTCATGTGGCGGCGATGGCACCCGCAACCAATCTTGGTGCGGCTACTCCCATTCAGTTGGGCGGCGCTGAGTCCAAACAAGATGACGCGACACCTTCCAGTGCTGAGAAAAAGATGCTCAATGATGCTATCGCCTATATTCGCAGTTTGGCGCAGCTGCGGGGGCGTAATGCCGAGTGGGCGGAACAGGCAGTGCGAGACGCGGCGACACTCACAGCAACTGAAGCATTAAAGCTTGGGGTGATTGATTACATTTCCATATCGCCACAGCAACTGCTGCTCCAACTTGATGGGAAACAGCTACAAACTGCCGCCGGGTCCGTGTTACTGCACACCGCTAACGCTGACCTTATAGATCAGCGTCCCGATTGGCGCACCCGCTTTATCAATGCCATCACCAATCCTAATATCGCCTACATTCTGATGCTGGCAGGCATTTATGGGTTGGTTCTGGAATTTTATCATCCAGGCGTTGGGATCCCCGGGGTGGCCGGTGCCATCTGTATGTTGTTGGCGTTATACGCGTTCCAGCTATTGCCAGTGAATTATGCCGGGGTGGGGCTGTTGTTACTGGGTATTGCCTTGCTTATAGCTGAATCACTGGTGCCGAGCTTTGGCATTCTCGGTTTTGGTGGCGTAGTGTCGTTTGTTCTCGGTTCCATCTTTCTGATAGACAGTGACCTGGAGGCATACCGTATCGCCTGGCCGGTCATATTTGTGCTGGGGCTATTGAGTGTGCTGTTTTTTGTGGTGTTGCTGACGTTCATTCTTCGGGCCAGACGCATGGCCTTAGTCTCTGGCCTGGATGCCATGATTGGCGCTTATGCAAAAGTAGAATCGGGGTTCCCTGGCCGCGGCCAAGTATTGTTTATGGGGGAGCGTTGGCAGGCTGAATGTGACATGCCTTTGCAGCCAGGCCAGCAAGTGAGGGTAGATGGTATCAGGGGTTTGACATTACATCTGTCACCCACGAGCGATAGCCAGAGGAGTCAGCTATGAATGAAATGATTTCCAGTATGAATATTTCCATTGCCGCGAGCTTACTGTTGGTATTGGCCTTGATTCTGTCGATGTTTCGCATTCTGCGGGAATATGAACGAGGCGTAGTTTTTCTGTTAGGGCGCTTTTATAAGGTAAAAGGCCCCGGATTGATCATTCTGATCCCCGTGGTGCAGCAGATGGTCAGAGTGGATTTGCGTACCGTGGTAATGGATGTGCCGTCACAGGATGTGATCAGCCGTGATAACGTGTCGGTACGGGTTAATGCGGTGCTGTATTTCCGCGTAGTGGACCCGCAGAAGGCGATTATCAATGTGGAAGATTTTCTCGATGCGACCAGTCAGCTGGCACAGACAACCTTGCGTTCGGTTCTCGGTCAGCATGAACTGGACGAAATGTTGGCCAACCGCGATATGCTCAATGCCGATATTCAGCAGATCCTGGATGCCCATACCGATATCTGGGGCATTAAGGTAGCGAATGTTGAGATCAAACATGTGGATCTCAATGAGACCATGATCCGCGCTATTGCCAGACAGGCAGAGGCGGAACGTGAACGGCGCGCTAAGGTGATTCATGCCTTAGGTGAAAAAGAAGCCTCGCAGAAGCTGGTGGAAGCCGCTCACACCCTTTCTGAAGAACCTAATGCGTTATTACTGCGCTATATGCAAACGTTGACGGAAGTCGCCGGGGAAAATACCAAAACCATTGTGTTTCCCTTGCCGATGGAGTTGCTAACCGGCTTAAGCAAGCATTGGTCACAGTTACAGCAAGTGATTAAACAGCAAACCGACGAGACTAATAAACAGTAAATTAACCCAATGAAAAAGCCGCATCACTGCGGCTTTTCATATCGGTAACTGAAGATTAAATCAGATACACATTCAAAGTGCAGGCCCCATGGGCACCGATAACCAGTGCTTGTTCGATATCAGCAGTCTTTGATGGCCCAGCAATGAACACACCAAAACCGGTATTATCCAGACTGATTTTCGCCAGCGCCTGGTGCATGTTAGCCACAACATCTTCGGCTTTTAGCACCAGCATCAGGTTTTCGCAAATGAACGGTGCGATGCGGATCCCGGCCAGATCTTCGGTTACCCAGATGGAACCATTTTCGGCAACACCTAATTGCCCGGAGATCACCGCGTAGTTGATATCTTTCAGCGCATGCGGATCGCTTGGCACCTCACGGTTACCGGCCACGGCATCTACGCGCGAAATCACCTGCTTGCCTTCCGCTACCAGGCTTGCTACCTGAGACTGTAACGCCTCCATGGCGTTATCTTTGATCAGTGTGCCACCACAGGCTTTGAGGCTGGCTTCATATTGGCCTATCAAATCATCCAGACGCGGCGCAATCTCAATTGCAGGCATTGGATGTTCAGGCAGGGCGACAGACTTAAGTGCTGCCAGCATTTCGGCTTTACTGGACATGTTATTTGCTCCTGTTCTTCTTGTACCAAGCCTCAAAACTGGAGGCGGGCGCTTTTGGCAGCTCACGGTATTTACCCCAAGCCCCGGCAAATGGCTTGAGCAGACTGCCCGGCAGATAACGCAGACTGAAACGGGCCACACTCATGGCACAGTTCAACAAGGTCGGGCTGGACATCACTTTGCCCACCATTGGCATATAGCCAGCTTTGCCATAAGGCAGTTTGCCCGCTTCTGCTTTGAGACGCCGTTGATAAGCGATAATGTTGTGCAGCGGTACCTTGGTCGGGCAGACATAGGTACAGGAACCACACAGGGTACAAGCCCATGGAATAGTGTTGGTGTCATCGTGTTTTGAACCAACGGCGATACCGATCGGGCCAGGAATAAAGTAGTTGTAGCTGTAACCACCACTGCGACGGTAAACAGGACAGGTATTCATACACCCACCACAGCGGATGCACTTCAGGCTTTCTGCCAGCAGTTTATCCTGCAGCATTTCGCTACGGCCGTTATCCACGATGATGATGTGCATTTCACCACCAGGTTTGGGACCGTGGTAGAAGCTGCTATAGGTAGTGATCAACTGTCCGATGGCATTACGCGCCAGTGTGCGCAGCAATACAGATGCTGCGGCCTTGTTCGGGATCAGTTTATCAATCCCCATGGAGTGCAATGTCAGTTTCGGCAGATTGCAGCCCATGTCGGCGTTACCTTCGTTGGTACACACCACGATGGCGCCTTCTTCAGCAATCCCCATGTTTACCCCGGTCATACCGGCATCCGCCGTCAGAAATTGCTCACGCAGATGGGCACGCGCTGCACGGGTCAGATAGGTCGGGTCACTGGCACCGGCTTCGGTACCAATTTTTTCGTGGAACAGCTGACCCACTTCCTCTTTTTTCAGGTGAATTGCCGGCACCACAATATGTGATGGTGGCTGCTTGTTGAGCTGAATAATACGTTCACCGAGGTCGGTGTCGATAACTTCAATCCCTTTACTTTCCAGATAAGGGTTGAGGTGACATTCTTCTGTCAGCATCGACTTGGATTTCACCAGTTTTTTCACCTGGTGCTGGCTGAGGATCTCATGGACGATGCGGTTGTGTTCATCACCGTCTTTGGCCCAGTGAACGATAATGCCATTCTTCTGGCAGTTGGCTTCAAACTGCTCCAAATACTGGGGCAGGTGGGTCAGCGTGTGCAGTTTGATTTCTGAACCCAGAGTACGCAGCTCTTCCCATTCCGGGACCGCAGCGGCGGCGCGATCGCGTTTCTGGCGCAGTAACCACAATGCTTTGGAGTGCCAGTCTACCCGGGCTTCGTCTTTGCAAAAAATATCGGCCTTGTCGGCGTGGCCAGCGCTGGTTTGTGCTTGTGACATCACGTGGCTCCTAGATGGCGTCGTTGAGGATCTGCGCCAGATGGCGGATTTCAATCGGCAGTTTGCGACGACGGACTAATCCATCCAGGTGCATCAGACAGGATGGGTCAAATCCGACAATATATTCGGCGCCAGTATTTGCGTGTGCCTGGGCTTTATCATTGCCCATCTTGGCCGATACTGCGCCTTCATCCATGGCAAACGTACCGCCAAAACCACAGCATTCATCACGAGGTTCTGGATAGAGGATCTCGACGCCTGGCACTTTTTCCAGCAATGCCGCCATCTTGTTAAAGCCGGGTTTCATGCTTTCGCTCGCGTTAGCCAGTTCCAACATACGCAGACCGTGGCAGGATAACTGCAGGCTGACTTTATGTGGGAATGGGCGTGGGAAGCTAGCTACCGGAGCCACATCATGTAAAAATTCGGTTAGCTCATAGAGCTTATCGATAACAGCCTTGGCTTCAGGGCTGTTGTCATATTCGTGGAAGTTTTCCTTGGCGGCCACCAGGCAGGAGGCAGCTGGGCAGACAATGGCGTCACACTCGACACCTTTGAACGCATTGAGCAACTTCATCACGGTACTGCGCGCTTCGTCAAAGCAACCTGAGTTGGTCATTGGCTGACCACAGCAGGTTTGCCCTTCTGGCAGTATCACGTCATGCCCCAGTTTTTCCAGCAACTCCGTTGTGGCAATCGCTACCTGTGGTAGCAGCTGATTGACCAGACAAGGGATAAATAAAGCTATCTTCATGGCGTTTCCTTAGTGCTTTTATCAACTTTGCTCACATTCGGACAGGTGGCAGTGTGGGTCACTGCTTCAGCTTATGTTGATTGTCGAATGTGCTTGCGAATATATACCTTAGCTCAACAGAGCGACAGTACCTATTCAGTAAATGATGATTTATATTTTTTCAAAAATGAAAAAATATAAATATTTGATTATTATTATTTTATTTTTATATTTCCGTTGGATTTTTACCACGAAATTTTTTTACATCGCATAAATGAAAAAGGGGAGTAATCACTCCCCTTGGTTATCAATTATCCGCGACTGCATTCTTCCAGCAGATATGCCAGATGACGATATGGCACACCACTATGGTGACTTAATCCCACCTCACACATGCGGTTGGCATAGTAACCTTCGTGTACTTCCGCTGGCAGCAACTTCTTAATGTTACGCAGCGCAGTTTCATTGATTTCCGGCTTATACAGACCTTTCTCGCCGGCATAACCACAGCAATCAATGCCCGCTGGTCGGACAATATGTTCAGCACAGGCCGCGGTAATCGCTTCCATCTTAGGTTCGATGTGCATCTTACGGGCAGAACAGCCCAGATGCAGCGCCACATTAGCTTTTTTAGTCAGCTTCAGCTTCGGCATCACTTCATCATGGAGGAAGTCCACCAGATCCAGGATCTTGAAGTCTGGGTTGCCAGTCAGCGTGCGGTAGGTACATGACAGCGCATCAATCACAATCGGGATTTCACCGTTGTTGGAGATCTGGCGCAGCACTTCAATCAGCTCATCACGTTTACCGTTAGCATTTTTGAAATCACCTTTGGATTCCCACATCTGACCACAGCACAGGCTACGAGTCTTTGGTGGGGTGATGATGTTGTAACCGGCACGCTCCAGCAGGGTGACAACGACATCCGGTAAAGTGCGATCATCTGGGTCTACCGGTGTCGGGCCAAAGGTACGGCCACCACAGGCTGCGAAGTAAACCACAGTAGGCTGGCCTGGTTTTGGTGTCGATGGCTGAGGCAGATTGCCGCCTTTCGGAAAGTCAGGGTTCCAGTATGGCACTTCAGCAGAAATCGCCCGACCAGCTTTCATCATGCCGTTAGTGATGCTGTCGCCAGTCACTTTATGAATGATGTTGAGAATATTGAAGCCACTACTCAAGGCGGTGTTCACTGCGCCCCAGTGTTTTGCCTGGAAATCCAGCACTTTCTGCTGCGTAGTGGTGATGTATGGCGTACGCAGTTTACGTACCAGTTGTCCCATGCTGTTATCTACTGGACAAGCGATAGTACACAACTGACAGGCGGCACAAGTATCTACCACATCATATTTGGCAGCGGCACGCATTTGCTCTGCAGCGGCTTTGTCACCAATCTCTTCAAGACGGGCAATTTCACGCAGGGTGGCGATACGTTGACGTGGTGTCAGGTTTAACGCTGAAGTTGGACAGGTCTTTTCACAGAAACCACATTCAATACAACGGTCTACAAAATCATCAACCACTGGGCATGGCTTAATGTTTTTGACGTGTACCTGTTTGTCATCATTGAGGATAACACCAGGGTTCAGCAGGCCTTGTGGATCGAAGATCTGCTTGATGCTCTTCATCAGCGTATAAGCTTCATGACCCCATTCCAGCTCTACAAAGGGGGCTACCGCACGGCCAGTACCGTGTTCTGCTTTCATTGAGCCGTCGTATTTATTGATCACCATGTCAGCGACGGCATCCATGAAGTCATGGAAGCGAGTGATATCTTCTTCAGAATGGAATGTCGGGGTGATGATGAAGTGGAAGTTACCGGCCAATGCGTGACCGTAAATAACTCCTTCATGATATCCAAACTTGTGGAACAGTGCGGTCAGGTCATGCGCACAACTGGCCAGATGTTCGACTTCTACCGCGATGTCTTCGATGATGACTGAAGTGCCTTTTGGACGCGCACCACCGATGATAGGGAACAAGCCGGAACGCATTGCCCAATATTTGCCATAGACTGCCGGATCGGTACTGAAGGTAATTGGGCGTTCAGTCTCAATGTGTGACAGCTTTTGAATAACATCCTGGGTGTATTTTTCCAGGGTTTCCTGGTCGTTGGCACGGGATTCAATCAACAGAATCGCTGCGCCTTCAGGCAGTTCACTCAACCAGTCAGGCATCCCCGGTTTGCCGGTAACCGCTTTAATTGAGGCCCAGTCCAGCAGTTCGCCCGCGGCGACACTTTCACCCTGAATGGGAGGGATTGCGCGGGAAGCGTCTTCCATATTGAAGAATACTGCCAGCGCTGAGGCTTTAAATTTAGCTTCGTCTACCGTGTGGTACGTCACTTCGTTTACGAAGGCCAGAGTTCCTTCGGCACCCACCAATACGTGATTGATGATGTCAAATGGGTCTTCAAAATCCACCAACGAGTTCAGGCTGTAACCTGTGGTGTTTTTGATGGCATATTTTTTACGGATGCGAGCAGCCAGCGTTTCGTTAGCACGCGCCATCTCGCCAAGATTCTTCAACGATTCCAGTAATTCGCCATGAGATTGGCGGAAGGCTTCTTTTGAAGCTTCGGAGCCCGTATCTAATTCAGTGCCATCGGCCAAAACCAGTTTCACTGAAGCGATGGTCTGATAGCTGTTCTGGGCAGTACCACAGCACATGCCTGAGGCGTTGTTGGAGACAATACCGCCAACCATTGCCGAGGCCAGTGTTGCCGGGTCTGGACCGATTTTTTTATTCAAGGGCTTCAGTGCCGCGTTCGCATCGGAGCCGATGACCGCCGCGCCCAGTGTTACTTTGTTGGAGTCAGCACTGATATCAATCGTGCGGAAGCCATCAAAACCCAACATCAACAAGATGCCTTCGCCAATCGCTTGACCAGAAAGGCTGGTACCGGCTGCACGGAAAGTGACCGGCGCTTTATGCTTTCGTGCCACTTCTAAGGTCTTCTTCACATCATCCAGCGTTTCAGCATGAACAACCACTTCCGGCACAATGCGGAAATAACTGGCGTCAGTCGACCAGGCAAAACGTCGCACCGGATCATTGCTAACGGCGCGTTCCCCCAGCAACTGGCGCAGACTTTCAGTTACAGCTTGATAATTGATTGACATAAGACATCTCTTTTGAACATTAGCCACATAAGTTGGCAGGGGCTACATCGGCCCCTGCTTCCAGTCTGTTATAAGTTACGTTTAGTAACCGCCCCATACAAAGGCGATGGTCCCAGCCAGCAGCGCATAGCCCAGCGCTACCGGCATAGTTTTACGAATAATTTCTGATTCGCGGCCAGCCATCCCTACTACAGTCGCAGCAGCAACCACGTTCATAACACACATCATGTTACCAGCGTTTGCGCCCATACCCTGCAACGCAAGGATAAGAGTGTGATTGCCGTTGATATTTTCAGCAACACTGTACTGTAAACCAGAGAACATCATGTTAGAGAAGGTGGCACTGCCTGACAGGAAGGCCCCGAAGATCCCCACGATTGGTGCTATCCATTCCCAGACCGAACCAAGACTGCTACCCAGCAGGTTAGCCAGCGCAACTGGCATAGAAGACAGGCCAGCTTCGTTGGCACCAGAGTTCAGGAAGATCTTCACCATCGGTACTGATGCACCCAGAGAGATGATGGTTGGGATCATGGATTTACAAGAAACGGTGACTGAGTTCTTGATGGCCTCACTGTTCATGCGGAACAGGAAAAAGCCCAAGATACAAACAGCAACGAAGAAGGCACCCGGAGCATACAGCGTAGCAAAACTGGCTTTCAGACTGGTGCCCATGATGCCGGTGATGCTGATGTTAAAGCTGGCTAACCAGGCTTTCAGCGGTGCAACTGTACGTGATAACACCAACAATGCAGCCATAATCAAGTAAGGAGTCCAGGCAGCAAGTTGGCTGAAGTGGGCTTCAGCATGTGCCACTGTCGCACCTTCTTCATTTTCTGCAAAGTCATGCCATGGTTGTTTCGGCAGTAACCAGCCTTTACGGGCAACTGGGATCACCAATGCCATACCCACCAACGCACCGATAACGGATGGGAATTCTGGGCCGGCGAAGTAGTTGATTAACCAGGCAGGTACGGTAAATGCGAAACCTGCAAACAGGGCAAATTTCCAGATTGCCAAGCCTTCTTTAAAGGACTTCTTACGGCCGAAGAAGCCGGTAAGAATGGACACCATAATCAAGGGGATGATTGAACCGCAAATCAGGTCCATGGTGATCATATGATTGGCAATGAACTGAGCGTAGCCAGTGTAATGACCGCCGTGTTGGGCAATCTGGCTAGCAGCCATGCTAGTACCACCTTGCATCAATCCTTGTTCCATACCGAACAGTACTGGCAGACCGATAGCCCCAAAGGACACGCAGACGGAGTCAGCAATCAATGCCACAACGGCAGCGGCCACTGGCGGGATACCCAATAATACCAGCAGTGGTGCAGCAATAGCGGCAGGTGTCCCAAAGCCGGCAGAACCCTCAATGAAAGAACCGAACAACCAGCAGATGATGATCACCTGTACCCGCGCATCAGCACTGATATTAGTGAAACCAGCCCTGATGGTGTCCATGGCGCCAGAGTATTTCAAGGTGTTCAGCAGAAATACCGCACCAAAGATGATGGTCAGCGGTGTGATCGCTGCCAACAGGCCTTCAACGACTGATGCAGTCAGCAGATGAGTATCCATGTGCCAGATAAACACTGCAGCCAGACCGGTAATCACCATAGAGATCGGCATCGCCTTGGATGCGGGCATACGTAATAACACCAGGAACAGCATTACGCTGATGACTGGACTCAGACTTGCGAGGAGTTGCAGAAAGGTCATGTTTGCCTCTTATTTTCATGTTGCTTGTAGTTGTCATTATTCCGGTCCAAGCCCCCAACGGATCTCGGCCAGTTTTTTTATATGTGGATAATCTTTGTCAATTTGCTCAGCTTAAACATGATCTAGATCATCATGAGAAGGCTGAAGGCCGTCATTTTGCGGCTATGAGAGGTTGCGCAGGAAAGACATTGTATTAATTGTGATTAATATCACAAGTTTTTTTAACAGATAATTCTGTAAGGGAATGAGGTTTTGATTGATTATGTGGCATTTCTATTTATAGGCATTATTTCATCTGTTTTTGAAAGTTGTTGATCTGATTTTTTCACCATTGATTAAAACTTAGGATTTGTTTAGCTATTTCTAATGTGGAGTAGATCACATTAGAAATAGCTAAATATGTACAAAACATAAGCAAATACAAATGTAGCTTAAAAAACAGGTGGTTAAAAAGTGATTCAGGCGGGTTGGTCAGGTAAAGTTGGTGTAGCACTATAATTTCTCTCAAAATCAAATTATGAAAGAAAGTATCAAAAGTGTTATCAATCGTCAGATTTTCTGTTAGAAAACTTTCGTTAAAATAGCTTGCTGCCCCAACCTAATTTGTGTCGAAGCACGTGAAAATAGTTGTAACCTTTCGGATGGATTAGCTTCAATTGTTCGCTGGTATTGCGACGAATGATGATTTCATCACCCGGCATGACCGCCAGCGTTACGTGGCCATCACAACCCACCTCCAGTGTTTCGCCATTATCAGGAGAAACCACTAGCTTGATGGTACTTTTGGCATCGACCACAATCGGTCGGCAGGAGAGGGTATGTGGGAACATCGGCACCAAGATCAGTGCCTCAAGATTAGGGGTCAGAATGGCACCGCCAGCAGAGAGTGCATAAGCGGTTGACCCCGTAGGTGTAGAGACAATCATGCCATCTGCGCGTTGGCTGTACATGAACTGATCGTCAATATACACCTCATATTCAATCATATGGGCAATTTTGCCAGGATGCAGTACCGCCTCGTTCACTGCGGTGTTAGACGCTTTCAGTTCGCCATGACGGTGAACTTCCGCTTCCAACAGAAACCGGTGCTCAGTTTCATATTCGCCTTTGAGGACCTTTGACAGTGATTCCTCAAAAGCATCTGGTGGTAAGTCAGTGAGAAATCCCAGATGACCGCGATTGACACCGATGACGCCAATATCATATTTCGCCAGCACCCGTGCAGCACCAAGCATGTTGCCATCACCACCAACGACAATGGCTAAATCACAACGTTCGCCGATTTCCAGTAGGTCGACGGCTTCAACTCCTTGGCCTAACTCCGTGGCAACCCGCTCTTCTACCAACACTTGATGGTGCCGAGCCTGCAACCAGTGCATCAAACGCTTTAATGTTTGAGTAGTGCCCTGATGGTGTGGTTTACCAATCAAGCCGATTGTGTGAAATTCTGCGGTCATACTTTTTAGAACCCAAGGGTTGAAACGGCGCAATTGATCCCCATAATATGCGCAGAGCATGCAGAAACAAAGCATTTAAGGCATTTTTAGCTGGAGTGAAAATGAGCAAAGAGTCACATAACGCAGAGCAGGAGCAGGTGGAAAACGTTGCCGCTGCACAGAGCAATAGCACGGAACAAACTGCAGGTGCCAGTGCCATCGATGAACTGACCCAGGCCAATTTCCGTATTGAAGAGCTGGAAAAGGCGTTAGCTGAAGTTCAGGCAAAAGTCCTCGAGCAGCAAGACTCAGTGGTACGTGCCGCTGCCGAAGTGGACAATATCCGTCGTCGTGCGGCATTGGATGTGGAAAAGGCCCATAAGTTTGCTCTGGAGAAGTTCGTTAACGAATTACTGCCAGTCATCGACAACATGGAACGTGCCTTGGTGGGCGCTGATAAAGCCGATGAGACCATGAAGGCGATGTTTGAAGGGGTGGAGCTAACCCAGAAAACCCTGTTGGCTGCCGTGGAAAAATTTGGTGTGAAGCAGGTTGATCCGTTAGGACAGCCATTTAACCCCGAGCAGCATCAGGCCATCGGTATGCAGCCAAGTTCCGAGTATCCTGCTAACAGTGTGATGTTGGTAATGCAGAAAGGTTACATGCTGAATGAGCGTCTGTTGCGCCCAGCGATGGTAATGGTGTCTCAGGGCGGTGGGGTTAATACCCAAGCTTGATTTGAAGTTACCCATAAAAAAACGCAGCGTTGCTGCGTTTTTTTATGGGCGTAACCGGCCGACTGTTTTTGACCGAGTACCCTGTCAGACAAGGTACTCAATTCAAGTTAAACGGTGGCGTTTTTGATGAAGTCGACAATCTCTGCCATCGGGATTTCTTGTTTTTCCCCGGTACGGCGGTTCTTGTATTCAAACACCCCGGCATCAATGTTACGGTCACCAATCACAATGGCGTGAGGGATCCCCAGCAGTTCCATATCAGCAAACATCACACCAGGACGTTCTTTACGATCATCAAACAGCACTTCGATACCCGCGGCTTGCAGATCTTTATAAAGCTGTTCCGCAATATCGGTAACGCGATGAGACTTGTGCATATTCATTGGCAGAATGCCTACTTTGAACGGCGCAATCGCATCTGGCCAGATAATGCCGCGATCATCATGATTCTGTTCAATTGCAGCGGCCACGATACGACTGACGCCGACACCATAACAACCCATTAGCATGATTTGCGCCTTGCCGTTTTCATCCAGCACGCTCGCATTCATCGCTTGTGAATAACGAGTACCTAACTGGAAGATATGGCCCACTTCAATACCACGGGCGAAGGCATAAACGCCCTTACCGTCTGGAGTGGTTTCACCTTCAACCACATTACGGATATCAAATGCCTGTGGCAGTGCGACATCGCGTTCCCAGTTGATGTTGAAATAGTGCTTACCATCGACATTCGCGCCTGCGCCAAAATCACTCATCACCGCAACCGCATGGTCAATATACAGCGGCATTTTCAGGCCAACTGGGCCTAGCGAACCCGGACCGGCACCAATGGCGGCGCGAATTTCTGCTTCAGTGGCAAATTCCAGCGGTGCCAGCACGCCTGGCAGCTTGCTGGCTTTGACTTCGTTCAGCTCGTGATCGCCACGTACCATCACTGCAACCAATGGCGTGTCTTCGCTGTCGCCGCGAACAATCAGTGTTTTAGCGGTTTTTTCGATGGCAAGACCAAACTGACTGACAAGTTCGTCAATGGTTTTGGCATCGGGGGTATCTACCAATTGCATGACCGCAGTGGCTGCCGCGCGAGTGGTGGTTGGCATTGGTGACTCAGCTTTCTCAATATTGGCGGCGTAATCGCTGCCAGTGGAGTAGGCGATCAAGTCTTCACCACTCTGGGCCAGCACATGGAACTCATGGGACATGCTGCCACCGATAGAACCGGTATCAGCCAGTACCGGGCGAAATTCCAGTCCCATACGTGACATGATGTTGCAATAAGCGGTGTACATGGCGTGATAGGTATCATCCATGGTCTGCTGATCCAGATGGAAAGAGTAGGCATCTTTCATCAGGAACTCACGCGCACGCATCACACCGAAACGTGGGCGCACTTCATCGCGGAATTTGGTCTGGATCTGGAACAGGGTCAGCGGTAACTGTTTGTATGAGCTGATCTCTTTGCGGATCAGGTCAGTGATCACTTCTTCGTGAGTTGGCCCCAATACGAAATCGCGGTTATTGCGATCAACAAAGCGCAGCAGTTCCGGACCAAACTTGTCCCAACGACCACTTTCTACCCACAGATCGCCTGGCTGTACCATTGGCATCAGGATTTCGATGGCTCCAGCTTTTTCCATCTCTTCGCGCACGATGGCTTCCACTTTGCGTAGAACACGCAAACCAGATGGCAACCAGCTGTATAGACCGGAAGCATTGCGACGGATCATCCCGGCGCGCAGCATAAGTTGATGACTAACCACTTCTGCGTTGGCAGGAGTTTCCTTTTGAGTTGATAGCAGGTATTGGCTGATTCGCATTTACCCAGGACCCCATGAAATTGAATGGGCGACATTTTATCACCTGCTTTGATGATGTCACGCTACCACTGCGGGGAAATCCACAATTTTATGCTGGTCAGTCCGATGGCAAATCGATATTACTGCCAGAGAGCGGCTTTTCCCGCCGATCACCAATGATAACGGCCGGATTACCCGCAACAATTGCCCATGCTGGCACATCCTTAGTCACAATGGCACCCATGCCGATAACGGCACCATCACCAATCGTCACGCCATCGACAATTCCCACTTGCGCACCAATCCATACGTCACAGCCGATAACAATGCCTCGGGATTGGCTACTTTGACGATACACCGGCATATCCGGTGCCATACCGTGATTGAACGCATAGATGGTGACATTATTGGCGATGCGGGTCTGGTTTCCGATGATAATGCCTTTGCCACCGCCATCCATTGAGCAACTGTGGTTGATACTGACTTCATCGCCTAGGGTGATGGGCCCATGGAGAAAGCAGTTGGCGGCAATCATGCATTGTCTGCCGATGGTGATCGCGCGGCCGGGTTCAGCAAACAGCGCCGCCTCAGGCGCGATAAAACAGTTGTCGCCAATAGTGATGGTTTCCAGTTCCGAGAGTTGTTGCTGGACTTGTTGTTGCCAGGGGGTTGCCCACAGCAGGTGTTTAGGTTTTAAGCGATACCAAAGCCAAGGCATCCACGACAGCCGCTTTTTGTGCTGCTCTTGTAACGCTTCAGCACTAGGCGTCGGCATCGCGTTGCTGCTCTTGTCGTTGTGAGGGGGCCGGTTGCAGCTCCACCACTTCAATACCGGATGGGGTGGCGTACCAGAAGATGTCCAGATCGTATAACGCCACCTGATAACGTTTAGGGTCATCTTTCGCCTTTTTGTAGGCGGGGCGAGGATCCTGCGCCAGCACCGCTATTATCAGTTGCTTAAGGCCGGGATACTGTGCGCTGATCTTAGCAATCTGTGCCTCTGCGGCATCGGTAAAACCGACATCTACCTGTTCCGGGGCTCGCTGGGCAATACCACCAAGTGCATCAGGAATAGCATCGGAAAATGGAATGTAGGGTTTGATATCGATAACCGGTGTGCCGTCCAGCAGATCCATACCCGAAATCTCCAATACCACTTTGCCTTTTTGCTGATGGACTGTGTGCAGTTTCACTACCGACTGACCGATACCATTGGGGCGGAAGGTCGAGCGAGTGGCAAATACCCCGAGTTTTTCATTGCCACCCAGCCTTGGCGGGCGCACCGTGGTTTTCCAGCCTTGAGCCAGATTTTCGTGGAAACAAAACAACAGCCAGAGATGGGAATATTGTTCCAGTCCTCTTACTGCATCAATGTGGTTGTATGGGGGAACGAGCTCGACATAGCCGCGGACAAAATCCACCAGTCCTGGCTGTCTGGGGATGCCGAACTTCTGTTTATAAGGCGTTCGGCATACAGCAACGGCTTCAATTCGGTTTTCAAATTGCATAAAGGAAAGATCAGTTCTTCTGGTGCAGACGGATAGCTTGTCCTACACAAATGGCACTGCTATAGCAGCCTTTGCCGGGTTCTTTTAGCTCAGTGCAACTTTTGATAATCAGGCCGTTGGCCTTGATATCAGCGGCCTTACGGCGAGCATCCGTGCGGGCATCCGCTAAACTGACGGGCGCGCCATTTTCTTCCATCTGGCAAGCATTACCCTCTACCATGCCCAGCGTGTCATAAGGCACTGTCGGTTGAGTATGATCAAACAGCTGCACTTCAGAAGGCTTAAAATATTCTTTAAATGCCTTGCGATCGAGATTGGAGTTAAAACTGTAGTCGCTGCCACAGGCGCAAATAATTGCAGCGAGTGGAATAATAACCAGTTGTTTCATGGTCGGACCTTATGAATAGAGGGGCGGATTACGCCCTGCGACAAAGCAGAACGCTTATGTCAATTCTATCGCTTGAGATACATTTGATAAAGCTGACGATAACGATAATTCAGATCAATCTGATGCCCATCTATATATATTACTTCAATTTTACGGGGCATTGGGTCGAGAACATCGCCATCGCTGACTACCAGACTGACATCATAGCCCTCAGTCATGGCATCATGCCCGGTGGCACCAACTAACTCGCATCGTCGGTTATGGCTTTTAGGGCTGCTTCCGGTGTTAAAACCCCTTGAGACAGTCTGTGCGGCTGAGGGCTGGTTGCGGCTGTCCCCGTCATCGCTAAGATCAATAACAAAGGGAATACCGACTTCTTTCCGTAGTTCCGCCACCTTGAATGCCTGACCAATCGGTTCATCGGCTCGCTCAGGCTGCGACCAGCGCTGGACTTTTTGGAGCGCTCGTTCCCGGTGGTGCAGTTGCGATAAGGATACATTGGCAGCCGAGGACTCATCTCTGACCTCTGGCGCTGCAGGAAAATTTAATTGCAATCCCCGTTGTGGTCGATAGCTTGCCAGTGCGTTGATGCGTGCAAATTCCTGCACCGATCCTAATAGCTGCATAGCCGGGTTTTGTCGCTTAATAACTGCGCTGCTCTTAATTTATTGTTAAGAATGCCACCATTAAATATTACCGCTTATGCTCTTATATTATTTAACTGTTTAAGTGCGATATTAACTGCTGCGGCTGGAATGTCTTCTGAGTAATCCTTGGCTTTGGTAACGCGGTCATTATACCAACGGGCAACACTAACCGCCTGGCACATAAGGGCGATAACGCCCATTAAAGCCGTCGGATAATCCTGAGCCGATTTACCTTTATTAAAGGCCATAAATTGCTTAGTTCGGGATTTATATACCACCTCATTTACGTTTTATCTGCCAGTGATAAAGACTCTGCTGCACCCTGAAATATTCCATCTAAGTAAGCACTTTGTACGGCAGTAAAGCCATTCTTTATGCTCTTTTATCGGGATATATCTGAGAAATCCATTCCTTTTCTGTGTGATTAGTGCCAATTAGCTGCATTACCTTCGATAGGTTTTATTTTATATATCGGCGGCGAAAATGTGTTTAGCTTTTGCGTTTGTACAAGCGCCTATTCTGCATAGTGGTCAATAAATTTTGGGTAAATTCGATAACCGGATAGATTAATTTCATAGCCATTTATCGGGATGTCATTTCCTGCAACGATTTTGATAAATTTATTATTTTCTATTAGCCGGATGGCATCATGCAGTGCACTGGCTGACTACCGCAACAGGGCAGATAGCTTAACGCGGTTATCCGCTGAGTTGTCATTGAGTTGGCGGGGTTTAGCCTGAGAGGCCATATAGGCTAGGGCGCAAAGCGTCACAGTGAACATCTGCAGTTCATCAATGGAATGACCTTTTTAAGTGAATATGACAGCAGTACTGTTATTGCGCAAACGATGTAAAAAACAATGACTAATTGTAAGTATTATAAATATATAATGTTTTATTAAAGTACGTGCATTAGATATAAAAAAACCCCGATTAGCGGGGCTTTTAAATACTTGGCGCTATTAGTCGATGAGAAAATCATCCATTGAGCGACCTTTTTCAACTTCAGTTTTAAAGACAGTTGGCATACGGCCTTGACCGGTCCAAGTAATAGTTTCGCCAGCAACTTCAATTTTATACTTTGCCGGACGCGGTGCACGTTTTTTAGTCGGTTTAACTGCAGTTACAACACCTAAATCTTCAACAGAAAGACCAACGGATTCCATCTGCTGACGGATTTCTTCAATTTTAGCCAGACGATCTGCCTGAGCTTTGGCTTCTTCAGCAGCTTCTTCTTCGCGTTCAGTTACGATTTTTTCCAGTTTACTGGCAAGATCACGTAGTTCTTCAACGCTAAGATCTTTAACCGCTGCCTTAAAACGACGTGCGTGAGTCAATATTTCAAGAAATTCGCTCATATTTATTTTGATTCCACTTCTTATAAAACTTGGGATTTAAAAAGACACCATTGCGAATAATAGAAACATTATTTAAATGGATCAAATGAAATTCTGTTAATTGGCGATTTTTTTTAATTCCCATATTTTTTAGACTTAAATTCAGCACGTATTTTTCAGCGATTAGAAATTACCTTCAATAAATTGAAAATAAAACACCTGTTTAAATTATATTGACGTGAACGTAAACGTAGCATAGAGTTGCTGCAAACAGGAGGCACCCTGACGGGAACTCCGGTATTATCAAAACATTTGTTACGAGTGCAGCGAAGGACGTTCCTATGAAAGTAATGGTACCCGTAAAACGTGTGGTAGATGCCAACGTTAACATTCGAGTCAATGCCGAGCATACAGCGGTAGACACCGCCAATGTTAAAATGGCGCTCAATCCTTTTTGTGAAATTGCCGTAGAAGAAGCGGTCCGTCTTAAAGAAGCCGGAAAAGCCGACGAAGTGTTGGTTGTGAGTATCGGTCCCAAAGTGGCTCAAGAACAATTACGTACCGCAATGGCTTTGGGGGCTGACCGCGCTATTTTGGTTGAAACTGATGAAGTGTTATCACCTTTATCCGTCGCTAAAGTGCTCCAGGCAGTACAGTTACGGGAACAGGCAGACCTTATTTTGCTGGGCAAGCAGTCCATTGATGGTGATAACAATCAGACTGGTCAGATGCTGGCGGCTTTACTGGATGTGCCGCAGGCCACCTTTGCTTCAGAACTCCATGTCGATGGTGGACAACTGACCGTGAACCGTGAAATTGATGGTGGCGTACAAACATTGACATTACCGCTGCCCGCCATAGTGACCGCCGATTTGCGTCTCAATGAGCCACGCTATGCATCGCTGCCAAATATTATGAAAGCCAAACGGAAACCATTGGACACCGTTACTGCCGCTGAACTGGGCGTAACACTAAAACAACACCAGCAGATACTGTCAGTGACTCCGCCTGCTGAACGCAAAGCTGGGGTGATGGTGTCCTCTGTCGAGGAACTGGTAGATAAGCTGAAACATGAAGCAAAGGTGATCTGAGATGACCGTATTAGTAATTGCCGAACATGATAATGTCAGCCTGAAAGCTGAGACTGCCAAGGTGGTGGCTGCCGCCATAAATCTGGCTGATGAAATTGAAGTATTGGTTGCCGGCAGTGATTGCGCGACGGTCGTCGATACGGCGGCCAAATTGCACGGTGTTAAGCGGGTATTAGTCGCAGATAATGCGGTTTATCAAGCACACTTTGCGGATAATCTGGCCAAGCTGGTCGCCAATATTGCCGTTGGGCATAGCCATGTGTTGGCGGCGGCCTCTTCGGCAGGCAAAGATCTGTTACCTCGAGTCGCAGCATTGCTGGATGTCGCGATGGTGTCCGAAATCATTAAAGTTGTTGATGCTGATACTTTCGTGCGCCCGATATATGCAGGTAATGCGTTGGAAACCGTGAAAAGCCTAGATGCGGTGAAGGTTGCGACTGTTCGCGTCAGTGCTTTTGATGCCATAACCAGCGACGCAAATGCCGATGTAGTGGTAATCGATCAGGTGGTGGCATCTGTGTGCCATGAGTTATCCCATACCATGGCGGTATCCGAACGACCAGAACTTGGTAATGCCAGAGTCGTCATCTCCGGTGGTCGTGCGCTGGGAAGTGCCGAAAATTTTGCTATGTTAGAAACGCTTGCCGATAAACTCGGTGGTGCAGTGGGGGCTTCTCGTGCTGCCGTGGACGCGGGTTATATCAGCAATGATCTACAGGTCGGACAAACCGGTAAGATTGTCGCTCCTGAACTGTATATTGCGGTTGGAATTTCCGGGGCTATTCAGCACTTGGCGGGTATGAAGGACTCGAAAGTTATTGTCGCCATCAACAAGGATCCACAAGCGCCAATTTTCGAGGTTGCGGATTATGGTCTGGAGGCTGACTTGTTTGAGGCGTTGCCAAGATTGGCAGAGTTGATTTAATTCAATATCTGCGTCAGGATAGGCAGCAACGGGCAGCACCCTTGCTGCCTTTTTTATTATCTGCCTCACGCCTGCTGGCGATCTGAGAAGTAGAGGCGCACCTGATATAAGTAACGGCAAGCTGGGTGATACCGTTTAATGTGCCGCGAAAGGATCCGGTGCCGAAACAGCTGGAACGATCAATTCCGCTGTTGGGGCTGTTCCCGAATAGGGGCAGCACTGCCATGGTAGGCTAGCAATAGTCGAATTAACTGCCGTGGAGCGCTACTGAAAAGACGTCGATCATCTATGATCGGCCAGGTATTCAACACAGTACAGTAATGTCTGTGACCTACCTTTTTGTGCCTCCCGCCGGTCACACAAGAATATATTAAAAATGACAGTACTCAGTTATGCCGATTCGGCACTTTCTCTTTTGCCCCCTGTGGTGGCAATCATCCTGGCGATCATGACGCGTAAGGTGTTGTTATCGCTTGGCGTTGGTATTCTTATTGGTACGCTTTTACTGAATCAATGGTCAGTGACTGACTCTGCTATTTATCTCAGTGACAAGGTGTCTGGCTTATTCTGGAGCGATGGTGCACCGAATAGCTGGAACCTGTATATCTTAGGTTTTCTGATTGTGCTGGGAATGATCACGGCGCTGATCACCGTCAGTGGTTCTGCCCGTGCTTTCGCAAACTGGGCTAAACAGCACATTCGCAAACGCCGCGACGCTAAGTTACTCACGATGTTTCTCGGATGTGTGGTGTTTATTGATGATTACTTCAATAGTCTGGTGGTTGGCAGTATCTGCAAACCGCTGACTGACCGTTATTATATTTCCCGGGCTAAATTGGCCTATTTGCTGGATTCGACAGCAGCACCGGTATGTGTGATCTCCCCGGTATCCAGTTGGGGGGCTTATATCATCGCGTTGATTGGTGGCATTCTGACGACGCATGGTGTGACTTCGATGGGACATCTAACCGCTTTTGTCGAGATGATCCCGATGAATTTCTATCCTTTATTTGCATTGTTGCTGTTGTTGTTTGTGGCGATGTTTGAGTTGGATGTTGGTCCGATGCGACGCCATGAACTCAGTGCGCGCAAGGGCCAACTCTATGATGAAGCCAAAGGCGTGCCTCCTGGCGCCACCGCGGAACTGGCAGAAGCCGAAACCGGTAAAGTGGGCGGTTTGTTTATTCCAATTTCGGTACTGGTTGTTGCTACGCTGTATTTTATGATTGCCAGCGGTGCCGATGTGCTCTCAAGCGAAGGCAAACCTTTTTCGGTGATTGGTGCCTTTGAAAAAACCGACGTGAGTTCGTCATTGTTTTTTGGTGCCTTGCTTGGTTTGTTCACCACCTTGGTATTAGCGGTGCGACAGAAACTGTCATTTAAAGAAATCGCTCTGGGCATATATGTGGGGGCTAAGTCGATGCTGCCAGCGATCTATATTCTGCTGTTCGCATGGACAATTTCCGGCATTATCGGTCAGTTGGAAACCGGTAAATTTATGGCGAGTCTGGCGGGCGGTAATATTCCGTTTGCGCTGCTGCCAGCGGTATTGTTTGTGCTGGCTGGGTTTACGGCTTTTGCTACCGGCACCAGTTGGGGCACCTTTGGCATTATGTTGCCCATCGCGGCAGATATGGCGATGGGAACGCATCAGGGGATGATGTTGCCAATGATGGCAGCCGTATTGTCAGGTTCGGTATTTGGCGATCATTGCTCACCCATTTCAGACACGACCATTTTGTCTTCTACCGGCGCGAGCTGCCACCATATTGACCATGTTATGACGCAATTGCCTTATGCATTATTAGTCGCCGTTATCTCGCTGGGTGGTTATCTGGTGATGGGCTATACCGAGTCGGTCGCATTGGGCTTGTTATCTTGTTTAGTGTTATTTTTTATTGGGTTGTTCTGGTTCCGCTTAAAATCCGATAACTAGTCATACCGCATAAAAAAACGCAGCGACTGCTGCGTTTTTTATCGCGATAACTGCTCAATGCTAACCATTGATTACATCAATCCCCGGCGTTTCAACAGTCCATCGGTGGTGGGTTGTTGCCCGCGGAAATTCTCATAAGCTTCCATTGGTGGCACGCTGTTGCCAACTTCACGAATTGCCTTACGGAACTTCATGCCGATATCACGATTGAGTCCCCCTTGTGTCTGCACATAAGCAAAGGCATCTGCCGCGAGGATCTCACTCCACATATAGGCGTAATAACTGGCGCTGTAGCCGCCTGGGAATGAATGCGCAAAATAGCTGGAACGATAACGTGGTGGTACTGCTGCTAAATTCACCCCATGTTTTGCCAATGCTTTAGCTTCAAACTGTTCAACATTTTGCAGGGGCGCATCTGCACTCAGGCTATGCCATTCCAGATCCAGTAACGCAGCGGACATATACTCAAGCGTATCAAAGCCCATGTTGAAGCTACGGGAGCGCAATAGTTTGTCCAGCATATCTTTCGGCAGCGGCTCACCAGTCTGATAGTGCTTGGCATAGTTGGCTAACACCTGCGGATGACCGGCCCAATCTTCTTCAAAGGTGGATGGAAACTCGACAAAGTCTCTTGAAACAGCGGTACCAGAGAGGCTAGGGTAGGTGACGTTAGAAAACATGCCATGGGTGCCATGACCAAGTTCATGGAACATAGTGGTGACCTGGTCATAACTGACAAACGTTGGTTCGCCATCAGGTGCTTTCTGGATATTCATGACATTGACCACCACTGGTTTTTGCCCCAGTAGCGTGCTTTGCCGGACAAAAGAACTCATCCAGGCCCCGCCACGTTTGCCTTCTCGGGCAAAATAGTCACCGTAGAATATCGCCAAGCTAGTGCCATCAGCATCAAACACTTCCCAGGCTTTTACATCTGGATGATATACCGGCAGATCGGGTCTTGGTTTAAACGTCACGCCGTAAAGTTGATTAAGGGTGTAGAATACGCCGTCCTGCAGTACCCGATTGAATTCAAAATAGGGTTTCAGGCTGTTCTCATCCAAGTCGTATTGCTGTTGTCGCACTTTTTCAGCGTAATAAGCCCAATCCCACGGCTGCAGAGTGAAGTTGCCGCCGGTCTTGGTGATCATCGCCTGAATGGCGTTAGCTTCTTGCTGCGTATTTGCCACCACCGCTGGCACCATCGAGCCAAACATCTCAAATACTGCTTGTGGCGTTTTCGCCATTTGTGGTGCCAAACGATAGCTGGCCCAATTATCAAATCCGAGCAATTGCGCTTTTTCGGCGCGCAGTTGGGCCAAACGAGCAACCAGCGATACCGTTTCATCTGCGCCGCTGAGCCCTCGGTTCGCCGATGCCTGCCAGATTTTCTGACGCAGTTCGCGGTTATGCAGTTGTGCCAACACCGGTTGTCGCGTGGTATTAGTGATATTCAGCAGGTATTTACCTTCATGGCCTGCGTCTTTGGCATCTTTGGCGGCATTGCGGATGGCGGAATCAGACAAACCATCAAGTTGCGCCACATCATCTATCACCACGGCGCTAGCTTTGGTAAGTCTTAGCAGTCGCTGCTGGAATTCGTTGGTAAGCTTGGACTGTTCTTCATTGAGGACTCGAATTTGCACTTTCTGTGCTTCACTCAACTGTGCGCCGGCCAAGACAAAGCGCTGGTGATAGTCTTCAATGAGCCTTATCTGCTCGGCATTCAGCCCCAACTGTTGCCGTTGTTGATAGAGCTTATCAATACGGGCGAATAGTGTAGGATTAAGGTTGATATTGTCGGTGTGTGCCGCCATTTTGGGCGCCATTTCGCTCTGAATACGACGGATTTCTGGGGTACTGTTGGAACCGCTCAGATTGTAAAAAACAGCAGAAACGCGACCCAGGAGTGCACCTGATTTTTCCAGTGCCACAATGGTGTTGTCAAAGGTAGGCAGTGCTTCCTGATTGGCAATCGTCTGGACTTCTCTGTCATGCGCGGCAATCCCAGCTTCCAACGCGGGCTGAAAGTGCTGCGTGTGGATCTGGCTGAAATCTGGGGCTTGATACTGCAATACGCTGGGGGTAAAGAAGGGATTCTGCTGCACGGCGTCAGTGACTACTGCAACCTGCGATTTATTGTCATGACCGACACAGCCGGTCAGTAACAAGGCTTGTCCCAGTGCCAATGCTAAAAGAGTTTTGTGCATATTATACGGTTCCATTGTCGTTAGCAGATGAACGCTGCACGCTAACAATCACGACTTAATCCAAACTGAAACACTCGGTTTTGAAGGCGTTACCTCGGACTGAAATTGTAACAATTTGATTAACTTTATCCCGTGGCATATGCGCTCAGACACAGTGCTGGGCGCTGATTTTTGGGTGTAAACAGGGTAATATGAGCCTCATCCAATACTCAGGGAGCAGCGGTTTTGGCTCAGCTTTACTTTTACTATTCGGCGATGAATGCCGGGAAATCCACTTCTTTACTGCAATCCTCATATAACTATCGTGAGCGTGGTATGAACACCTTGGTGATGACCCCGGCGATTGATAATCGCTTCGGTACCGGCAAGGTGGCATCTCGTATTGGTCTGGAAAGTGATGCACTGATATTTCATGGTGATGACGACCTGGTGAAAATTATTGAGTCTGAGCACCAGCAAACGTTTATTCACTGTGTGCTGGTGGATGAGTCCCAATTTTTAAGCAAAGAACAGGTTAAGCAGTTAGCTTATGTCGTCGATAAGCTCGATATTCCCGTGCTGTGTTATGGCCTGCGTACTGACTTTCAGGGAGAACTTTTCAGTGGCAGTCAGTATTTGCTCGCATGGGCCGACAAACTGGTAGAGCTTAAAACTATCTGTTTCTGTGGGCGCAAAGCCAATATGGTGGTGCGCCGTGATAGTGAAGGTCATCCGGTAAGAGAAGGGGTGCAGGTTGCGATTGGTGGCAATGAAAGTTATGAATCTGTGTGCCGTAAACACTTCCGCGAACTGATTTGGGACTGATGATTTCAACTAGCCATTAAGCCGTTACCCATTAACGGCTTAACTGTGCTTATTCACCGATGATGTTCGCTAACAGTAGCTTCTGATTAGCATAAGCTTGTTCCAGTTTATCCAGCTCGTTATCAATCGCCAATAATGCCAACGCCAGCTGATAGATAAGCCAGCTATAGCCGCTATATGCAAAGTGTTGATAGTCTGCCTGCGTACTATCGGTAGCAATAGTGCCATGTTGGGCTGACAACAGCTGTTGTTGTAGTTGTTGTTCAAGTCCTGCCGGTAGTTTCGGGCGCTCATTGGTTTTGCTATTTACGTAGTCTGCCAGTGCGGCAAAGTCTTGCTGCAGATGAACGGCAATCTGTTTGATACGGCTGTATGCTTCATTCTCTTCCTCGCTCCAATGAGTCATCAGCAGCAGTTCCAGTAAGGTAATTACCCGTACTTGTTCGTTTGCCAATTCCGTGAGGATTTGAGGGTGTTTTTTCAGCGTCTGACTTTCCCACTCTAAGGAGAACAGCAGCTTCTTCTGGGCGAGTACCGCTTTCATGGCATTTTCCAGTTTGCTGCGTTCGGCCGGTAATTCAGAATCAGAGCTGGCCTTGACATGGTTGTCCAGCACGCTCGCCATCAGGGAGAATGATTTACCTAACTGGGCGCGCCAGTCCTGCTTGGCTTTAATCGGCAGCACAAACAGCGAAACCAGCACCGCGATAACGCATCCGATAAGGATGTTGGCACTGCGCCACAATGCTTCAGAGGTATCGTGATTGGCGTCGCCAATCACAATGATCATGGTAAAACCGGTCACCAGATAGGCGTAGCTGTATCGCCCGGCGTTGAGCAAAACCACCACACACACACCAAGGATCAGTAACCCCATCAGGTTCCAGTAACTGTCGATCGCGACCACCAGAAACACCCCATAGGCCGAGCCTATCAAGGTCCCAATGGCACGTTGTAAGGATTTTTCGATGGCACCACCGACCTGTGGCAGACCCATCATAATGATCACAATGGTTACCATGGCCCAAATGAAGTGCGGCACTGGTTTGATCCAGTTTCCCAGGGCAACGATAGACAGAGCTAACGCAATTTTCAGCGTGTGGATAATGCGGGCGTGGCGATAAATGAAACTGGCAAAAACGCTGGGTTTTTCGAATAAGGGGATCATTGGGTTAATTTTGAAACTTTCGTAACTAAAGTGAATTATCGCAGAAATTATGTTTTCTCTCGCTCATTTCCAGTTTAAAAAACTGAAAAATGAGACCTAAGTAGAGAGTTTACTACATAAATGGTGATGAGTGTCACAAATGAAATGGTGTTCGGGAGAATGTTGCGCTGTTTTTGAACATGTGTGTTACAGGGTATTCACAGGGAAGCCGCAACGGTTACAACTTCCCCACTGATTATTACTTAGAACCGCTGGTTAATGGTCTTAACGGCAGTATTGATTGTGCCATCTGATAGGCAAATGACGCATAGACCGCAACGTTTTGTGCTAACGCCGCCGGTTCAATCTTATCTAACGTATCATTGGGCGTATGGTGATAATCAAAGTAGTCTTCACCATCCTGGCGCAGTGAGGCAACCGGAACCCCGTAGGCAGGTAACAATGATACTTCTGAGCCTCCTCGAGCCTGGTTATCACCATTAGTGACACCTTGTGCCGCCAATACTGATAACTGTTGCTGTACCGCAGACAACGCTGCACTATTTACCTTAACGTCTGCGCGATAAATTCGTCCCGCGCCGAAATCGGATTCGGCGGCAATGTAATGGTCATTCATTTCTGCTTGATGTTGCGCCGCATAAGCTTTACCACCGATCAACCCAATCTCTTCGGCAGCAAAGAGCACCACCCGCACAGTCCTGGCCGGACGTTTTGGCTGATCGCCTATTAACTTTGCCGCTGCCGTGACAATAGCAACGCCAGCAGCATCATCTATCGCGCCAGTGCCCTCATCCCATGAGTCCAGATGTGCACCCAGTAATACAATCTCTTTTGGCTTGCTGCTGCCGGTAACTTCACCAATAACGTTGTAAGTGGTAGTGGTGCCAAGATCTTTTGGCGTCATCTTCAGAGCTAAGGTCACTTCATGACCGCGAGTTAACATGGCGTCCAGTTGGGTCGCATCTGGGTTCGTTAATGCCGCCGCAGGGATTTTGGGCACACCATCCTGATAATGCATCAGCCCTGTATGTGCCATACGATCATGGTCGGTACCGATTGAACGGATGAGCACTGCCACTGCGCCTTTGCGGGCGGCCTCAACTGCGCCGTTAGCTCGGCCGCCAACGCTTTTACCATAGCCGCTACCATTTTTATGGCGTTCAGTCTTTTGGTCGATGAACACTATTTTTCCCGCAACTAAGGAAGGCTCGGCTGCAATAAGGGACTGCAAATCGTTGAAACGGATTACTGTTGCCTGCAACCCTTGTGTTGGCGTGGCAACACTTCCGCCTAATGCGGTGATTATCAGTTTTTGCGGATATGGCGCTATTACAGCGGCACTGGCTTCTCCGCGTTGCCATACTGGAACCGTGACTGGTTCGCGGTAAACTTTATCAAACCCGAGTGATTTCAGCTTGGCTTCGGCCCAATCCACTGCCAGGGCATTTTCATGGCTGCCAGCAAGTCTGGGACCGACTTCGACAGTAAGGGATTCGGCAATTTTGTATGCCAAATCTGATTTCAGGGCATTGTGCTGTAAATTGCTGACAACTTCTTGATTTGTATACTCAGTTGCTGAAACTTTTAGGAGTGATAAATTGCATAGCAGCGTTACAGCACATAATAGCAGGGTAGGCTTTTTCATCAATTTCCTTCTTTTTTATAACGTGTGTCCCATTTTTAAAAACAATCTAACAAAAAATGTGCTTTGCGTCCCGACTAACTGCGTTAGCCACGGCTATATTAGGGTCGGAATTTATTAAAGGAGAGTGGGCTCGTTATGAATATAGAATTAATGCAACAGCGAGCAGACCATGCGGTCGTATTGCTGAAGGCACTTGCTAATGAGAGACGATTATTTATTCTGTGCTATCTCTTGAATGAAGGGGAGATGTGTGTCGGAGACATGAATAAGAAACTCGGCTTAAGCCAGTCCGCATTGTCTCAACATCTAGCCTGGCTGCGTAAAGATAATCTGGTAGCCACTCGAAAGGAAGCACAAACGGTTTATTACTCTCTGAAGAGTGACGAAGTCAAAGAGATGATCCGTTTAATTGACAATCTTTATTGCCATTAAACGGTTGCGTGCACTTTTAGAGACGTATTAGCAATTTTTGGCTGGTAGCCTGGATAAGTTATCCGCAGCGCAGTATGTGACTGCTGCGGAAGAATAGTAGTGGACATGGCCAGCCAAAACGTTGTAGTTGTTAGCTCGTTTTATCTACTGATGTGATTTTGCCTTTCTCCGAACGCTATCCTCTCAAGTTGTTCTCTTAAGCGATAAATTCTCAAAAAATTAGGGCAATAAAAAACCGGCTTTCGCCGGTTTTTTTCATAAGTGCTTATTAGGCAGCCAACGCTTTAATGCGGGTGTTCAGACGAGCCTTATGACGAGCAGCCTTATTCTTGTGGATCAGGCCTTTGGTAGCCATACGATCCAGGATAGGCTGTGCTGTAGCAAATGCTTCAACAGCAGCTTTGTGGTCACCGGCGCGGATAGCGGCGATAACTTTCTTAACATAAGTACGCATCATAGAGCGACGGCTTGCATTGTGTTGACGACGCTTTTCAGACTGAAGCGCGCGTTTCTTTGCAGTCTTGCTGTTAGCCAAGGTGCAACTCCTAAAAACTGGGAATTAAGACTTTTAAAGGCCGAGGAGGATGCCCGTTTTTCGCCTTTTTGTCAACGACAATGATGGAATATCCGCCATATAAAGCAAATAAATCCTTGGCGATTTGGCTTTCCTCAACCCAACTCGTGTAAGATGGGGCGCATTCTAACAGTAATTGCCGCCATGTGACAGTGTCCGATGGAAAATTTGAGACAAGTCCAGCAAGTCGGTCATGGGTTTTCCGGGGAAGTCTGATTGAGTAAAAAACTGGTGCGTTCAGGTCTGATTGTTAGCGTGATGACCTTGATTTCGCGCGTCTTAGGGCTTATCCGAGACGTGGTGGTCGCTAACCTGATGGGCGCGGGTGTCAGTGCAGATGTTTTTTTCTTTGCCAACAAAATTCCCAATTTTCTGAGACGCTTATTTGCGGAAGGGGCATTTGCACAGGCTTTTGTACCTGTACTCACTGAGTATCAGGAAACTAAATCCAGTGATGAAGTCAGACAACTACTGTCAAAAGTCGCGGGAACTCTTGGTATCTTGGTCTCGGTCGTTACTATGGTGGGCGTGCTGGCATCGCCAGTGCTGACGGCTTTATTTGGGGCTGGATGGTTTGTCGCCTGGGTAAATCATGAACCCGATGGTGCCAAGTTTGAGCTGGCATCTTTGATGCTGAAAATTACCTTCCCTTATCTGTGGTTTATCACCTTTACTGCGTTATCAGGTTCTATTCTTAATACCCGTGGTCGTTTTGCGATTTCAGCATTTACGCCGGTTTTTCTGAATGTTGCGATTATTGCTGCGGCTATCTGGCTGAGTCCCAGGTTAGAACGTCCGGAAATTGGCCTGGCGTGGGGCGTGTTTGCGGGTGGCATAATCCAGTTTTTATTTCAAATTCCATTCCTGTTGCGGGAACACGCATTAGTTAAACCAACCTGGGGATGGCACGACCCTGGTGTGGTTAAAATTCGGAAGCTGATGTTACCAGCGTTGTTTGGGGTGTCAGTGTCACAAATTAACCTGCTGTTAGATACCTTTATAGCCAGCTTTCTGATGACAGGTTCTATCAGCTGGCTGTACTACTCAGATCGATTACTGGAATTTCCACTGGGCCTGTTTGGTATTGCTATTGCTACGGTGATTTTGCCCACGTTGTCGCGTAAGCATGTTAATGCTGAGAGCACCGAATTCGGACAGACCATGGACTGGGGCGTGCGGGCGGTAATTTTGCTTGGTGCGCCCGCCATGGCCGGGTTGATAGTGCTTGCTAAACCGATGTTGATGGTGTTGTTTATGCGCGGTGCTTTCGATATCCAAGATGTGAATATGGCATCCAGTTCATTAATTGCTTATGGCAGTGGCCTGCTCAGTTTTATGCTGATTAAAGTGCTGGCGCCGGGGTATTACGCACGCCAAGACACCAAAACTCCGGTAAAAATCGGCATTATTGCCATGCTCAGCAATATGGTATTCAACATCATACTGGCATTTCCGTTTAGTTATGTCGGGTTGGCGATTGCGACATCGATGTCGGCATTATTAAATGCTGGTATGTTGTATCGAGGTTTACATTTAGCGGGGGTTTATCGTGTCAGCAGCAATACCTTGATCTTTTTACTGAAGGTCTTGCTGGCGGTGACAACGATGGTGTTGGTGTTAGTGTGGTTGTCTCCAGCGATGTCGGATTGGTTGCATTGGTCTATTCATCAACGAATCTGGCATCTTTTACGCCTGATCTTAGCGGGTGTCGCAGTTTATCTGTTGATTATTCTGCTGTTGGGCGGACGTCCATGGCGTAAACCGCTGCGCAAGGGCTGATTATGCAATTTAGCTGGTATATAATCCGCAAATTTCCTTGTGTGCAGTTGTTTGATTAATGGAACTGATTCGCGGAATACATAATATTCAGGCTCATCACCGCGGTTGTGTGCTGACCATCGGCAACTTCGATGGTGTTCATCGTGGGCATGCCGAGGTAATTACTAATCTGGTCAAGAAAGCCAGGCAATTAGGGTTACCTGCCACACTGATGACCTTTGAGCCGCAACCTCAGGAGCTATTTGCTGGTCAAAATGCCCCGGCAAGGATCAGTTTGCTTCGAGATAAGATTGCCCTGTTAGCCGAGTTAGGCGTTGATCGTCTGCTGTGTGTGCGTTTTGATCACCAATTTGCGCAGTTGCCGCCGGAACAGTTTGTTGAATCGTTATTGGTCGATAAACTTGGTGTCCGCTATCTGGTGATTGGTGATGATTTTCGCTTTGGTCAGAAACGTCGCGGTGATTTTGAAATGCTTTGTGAAGCCGGCGAACATCATGGTTTTGCTGTGGTAAACACTGCGAGCTTTTTGGTGGGAGACCAACGCGTCAGTTCTACTATGGTCCGTGAAGCTCTGGCCAAAGGAAATCTGGAACAGGCGCGGCGATTATTAGGTCATCCATTTACGTTGTCTGGCCGCGTGGTTCATGGTCAGCAGCTCGGTCGTACTTTGGGATTTCCCACCGCCAATATTGCGCTAAAACGGCAGGTTGTGCCGGTACGCGGTGTTTTTGCTGTCAGATTATGGTGGTCGGGTAGCGAGAAATATGACGGAGTTGCCAATGTTGGATTCCGTCCGACAGTGAAAGGTCAGAATTGTTTGCTGGAAGTCAATCTATTTGATTTCTCTGGCGATATTTATGGGAAACGGGTTGAAGTGGAACTGGTGGCGAAAATTCGTGATGAAAAGCCGTTCCAATCACTGGACGCGTTGCAAAAACAGATTATGAATGATGTTGATGACGCTAAGGCGTTACTCAGCAATGATGCGGGCTGAGTCATCAGCCATATAAATGGTAAAGGATCAATGAGCGACTATAAATCAACTTTGAATCTGCCGGAAACTGAGTTTCCGATGCGTGGTAACCTGGCAAACCGGGAACCCGAGATGCTGAAACGCTGGAATGATGAACAGCTATATCAGCAGATCCGCAACAGCCGTAGCGGCCGTGACATGTTTATTCTGCACGATGGCCCTCCATACGCAAACGGCAGTATTCATATTGGTCACTCAGTTAATAAGATCCTGAAAGACATCATTGTAAAGTCCAAGACCATGTCCGGTTTTGACGCACCTTATGTACCGGGATGGGACTGCCACGGTTTGCCTATTGAACTCAAAGTTGAGCAGAAGGTGGGTAAACCGGGCCAGAAAATTTCAGCGGCAGAATTCCGAGAACAGTGCCGTCAATATGCGGCGACTCAGGTGGATGGCCAGCGTCAGGACTTTATTCGTCTGGGAGTGCTGGGGGATTGGTATAATCCTTACCTCACAATGAACTTCAATACGGAAGCCAATATCGTTCGCTCATTGGCCAAAGTTATCAGCAATGGTCATCTGCAAAAAGGCGTGAAGCCGGTGCACTGGTGTACCGATTGTGGTTCGGCACTGGCCGAAGCGGAAGTGGAATATGAAGACCGCACTTCACCCGCTATTGATGTAGCCTTTGTTTGTGCAGAACCGGAAAAAGTCGCCGCAGCATTTGGCGTTACAGCGGTTACTGCTCCAGCCATGGTGATCTGGACCACCACGCCATGGACTATGCCAGCTAACCGCGCCTTGTGTGTCAGCCCTGAGCTGGACTACGTGCTGGTAGAAGCTGAACTGGAATCGGGCAAGAGGACACTGGTGCTGGCAGAAGCCCTTTATGAAGAGTGCCTCAAACGTTATGACGCCACAGCATCCCAAGTATTGGGGCGCTGCAAAGGTGAAGCGCTCGAACTGATCCGTTTCCAGCATCCATTTTATGAGTTTACAGTACCGGTGGTATTAGGCGATCACGTCACCACTGATTCCGGTACCGGTGTGGTGCACACTGCGCCTGGACACGGTCAGGATGACTTCGTGGTAGGCCAAAAATACGGTTTGGAAGTCGCGAATCCGGTCGGTGACAACGGTGTCTATAAAGATGACACTCCATTGTTTGCCGGTAAGCATGTGTTCAAAGCCAATGATGATGTCGTCGCCGTGTTGAAAGAGCGTGGCGCGCTGTTACATTATCAGGCCTATCGCCATAGTTACCCGCATTGCTGGCGCCACAAAACCCCAATTATTTTCCGTGCGACACCGCAATGGTTTATCTCTATGGATAACAAAGGGTTGCGTAGTGATGCGTTGAAAGAGATTGAACAGACGCAATGGATCCCTGACTGGGGTGAAGGCCGCATTGAGAAAATGGTCGCTAACCGCCCTGACTGGTGTATTTCCCGTCAGCGTACTTGGGGTGTCCCCATTACACTGTTTGTCCATAAAGATACCGATGAGCTACATCCCGACACTGTTGCGCTGATGGAAAAAGTTGCTGCGCGTATTGAACAACATGGTATTCAGGCCTGGTGGGATTTAGACATCGAAGAGCTGCTGGGTGCCGATGCTGCTAACTACCGCAAAGTGTCTGACACGTTGGATGTGTGGTATGACTCCGGCTCAACTTTTGCCACTGTGGTCGCGACTCGTCCGGAATTTCATGGGAAAGAAGCTGACCTTTATCTGGAAGGTTCAGATCAGCATCGTGGCTGGTTCATGTCGTCATTGATGTTGTCCACTGCCATGAATGGTAAGGCACCTTACAAGCAAGTGCTGACCCATGGTTTTACGGTCGATGCCAAAGGCCGCAAGATGTCCAAGTCATTGGGTAACGTCATTGCACCAATGGAAGTCATCAATAAGCTGGGGGCTGACATTCTGCGTTTGTGGGTAGCCTCCACGGATTACAGTGGTGAAATGACCGTTTCCGACGAAATTCTGAAACGCAGTGCCGATGCCTATCGTCGTATTCGCAACACCGCGCGCTTCCTGCTGGCTAATCTGAATGGTTTTAATCCAGAAACGGATACCATCGCTATCGAAGAGATGGTGGCGTTGGATCGCTGGGTGGTGCGTCGTGCCGCCGCATTGCAGCAGGAGTTACTGGAAGCTTACAACAGCTATAGTTTCCACATCGTGGTGCAGAAGCTGATGCAGTTCTGTTCGGTAGAGCTGGGTAGTTTCTATCTGGATATCATTAAAGATCGCCAGTACACCGCTAAAAGTAATGGTCATGCGCGCCGTAGCTGCCAATCAGCCCTGTTCTTGATTGCGGAAGCCATGGTCCGTTGGATCGCGCCAATTCTGAGCTTTACTGCCGATGAAATCTGGCAGTTAATGCCGGGCAAACGCGACACTTATGTGTTTACTCAGGAATGGTATGACGGCCTTAAATCTGTCACCTTGGACAACGATCTCAGCGATAGCTACTGGCAACAGTTGCTGCAAGTGCGTGATGAAGTCAACAAGGCCTTGGAACAGGGGCGTCGTGACCAACTGATTGGGGGGGCGTTAGAAGCTGAAGTGGTGTTATTTGCTGATGAAGCACTCGCTGACGCACTGGCAAAAATTGGTGATGAATTGCGTTTCGTGCTATTGACCTCGAAAGCTACCGTGCAGCCGTTGGCGCAGGCGCCTGCCGATGCCACTGACACAGAATTGTCGGCATTGAAACTGCAGGTTAGCAAAGCGGCTGCAGAAAAATGCGAACGTTGCTGGCATCATCGTGAAGATGTAGGCGTAAATCCTGCGCATCCACATCTTTGTGGTCGCTGTGTGACCAATATTGAAGGGGAAGGCGAGCAACGTCTGTTCGCTTAAGGTACCGTATGCCTGCTGACTGGAAACAGAGTGGTCTGCGCTGGTATTGGATAGTGGTGTTGGCCTTTATGGCGGACCAACTATCCAAACAGTGGATTCTGGCCAATTTTGATCTGTATGAATCGGTAAAACTGTTGCCGGTTTTCAACTTGACCTATGTGCGCAACTACGGTGCCGCTTTCAGTTTCCTCGGGGATGCTGGTGGCTGGCAACGCTGGATGTTTACCTTGGTCGCCGTGGGTTTCAGTGTTGTGCTGACCATCTGGTTACGTCGCTTACCTGCGGCAAAAAGGTTGCTGTCAGTAGCCTATACCCTGGTCATTGGCGGTGCGCTGGGTAATCTTTTGGATCGCCTGGTGCACGGATTTGTGGTGGATTTTCTCGATTTCCATTGGCAGACCAGCCACTATCCTGCTTTTAATATCGCTGATTCGGCTATCTGTGTCGGCGCATTTCTGATTGTGTGGGAGGCTTTTTTTGGCGATAAGGCCCAGGAAAAGCCCGCTGCAACAAAGGAATAGCTATGTCTGAGAAGCGTTCTCTACTGTGTCATATGGTAATCTTACTGGAAGATGGTTCCACCGCAGAAAATACCCGAGCAAATCATAAACCGGTACGTCTGAATATCGGCGATGGTAGTTTAAGCCCAGCGTTTGATGCCCAGCTTTCTGGGCTCGTTGTAGGCGACAAACATGATTTCACGTTAGCGCCGATTGATGCGTTTGGAGAGGTAAATCCCGATAATATCTATTATCTGGACCGTACCCGTTTCCCGGCCGATATGACGCTGGAGCCCGGCGTCATCGTCGGCTTTGCCGGTGCTAATGGCGCTGAAATTCCAGGCATTGTTCGAGAAGTTGCGGGAGATTCCGTCACCGTGGATATGAATCATCCATTGGCCGGACAGACACTAACATTCCAGTTAGAAGTGCTACAGGAGCTTAACGATGACTGATACCAAGCCACAACCATCAGCTCTGAATATTCTTCTGGCCAATCCTCGTGGTTTTTGTGCCGGTGTGGATCGTGCTATCAGTATTGTAGAGCGGGCGTTGGAACTGTTCTCTCCTCCAATTTATGTGCGACACGAAGTCGTACATAACCGCTATGTGGTGGAAGATCTGAAACACCGCGGGGCGGTATTCGTCGATGAACTCGATCAGGTCCCAGACAACAGCATTGTGATTTTCAGTGCACACGGCGTGTCGCAAGCCGTGCGTGGCGAAGCCAAACAGCGTGGACTGAAAGTCTTTGATGCGACCTGTCCATTGGTGACGAAAGTGCATCTGCAGGTGACCCGTGCCAGCCGTAAAGGCGTCGAGTGTATTTTGGTCGGTCATGCCGGTCACCCAGAGGTGGAAGGCACCATGGGGCAATATGATAATCCTGAGGGCGGAGTGTATCTGGTTGAGTCTCTGGAAGACGTTGCCAAGCTTCAGGTTAAAAATGCCAAAAACCTTTGCTTCGTCACCCAAACAACGCTGTCTGTTGATGACACCATAGATATCATTGCCGCGTTACAAAAGCGTTTTCCTTGCATTGAGGGGCCGCGTAAGGATGATATTTGTTACGCCACCCAGAATCGCCAGGATGCGGTACGTAAGATTGCATCAGATGTGGACCTATTAATTGTTGTTGGCTCTCGCAACAGCTCAAATTCAAATCGCCTAAAAGAACTCGCGCAGAAGTCTGGCACTAAGGCGTACTTGCTGGATAACGCCGCGGATATTGACGCTGACTGGTTTTCTGGGGTCACTAAAGTGGCGGTGACCGCAGGAGCATCTGCGCCAGAAGTGCTGGTGCAGCAAGTGGTGGACGCTATCGCTCAATTAGCGCCTAGTGTGATAACCGAAGTTGAAGGGCGCAAAGAAGATACCGTATTTGCGGTACCTGCTGAGTTAAGATAAACATACCTGGGCAGCGGCAGTATACTGCTACGTCATTCAGGACGGGACAGCTTCTAACAAAAAGGCCACGGTATTGACCATGGCCTTTTTTACATACTAAATCAGAAGGGTTTCCAAATCAGCATCAAAGCTGCTATCGATTTCCTTAAGCTCCCGCATTAAGCGGTGTTTTTCCTTTAACGCTTCAATCTCCCGCCATTTACGTTTTTTGGAGTTGCGAGAACGGCTGGGTCTTTCTTCCACTAGGTCAAGCGCACTACCATAATCTAATTGATCCATGGCAACCTCCTGTTGTTGTATGTTTTGTCAGCATTTAAATAGCATACTTGCTGAACAGGGTGCAAGCTAAATGTTTCCCCAGTGTTAAATGTTTAAGACATTTACATTAAGATGAAATTTCTTGATGTGAAGTGAGATAAGGCCGGGATTGAATGCCGGCCTTAATTATTTGATATGATTTAAATTCTTTGTTTTCTAAACAAACCAATCAGACTGTTACTGGAGCTATCAAGGTCATTACAGTCTTGTGGTGCAGAAAGTCGGGTTAACACAGCATTTCCTAATGTTTTCCCAAGCTCAACTCCCCATTGATCAAAGGCATTAATATCCCAAATAGCCCCTTGCACAAAGGTCCGATGCTCATAGAGTGCAATCAGTGCACCTAGGGTTTCGGGGGTCAGTTTATCCATCAGGATGGTATTACTGGGTTTATTCCCATGCATCACTTTATGACGGGCAATCAGCTGCTTTTCAGATGCACTTAAAGAACTGTTAGCGAGTTCTGTCAAGGCTTCCTCATAGGTGCGGCCTTGCATCAATGCTTGTGTCTGGCCAAAACAATTGGAGGCCAACTGTGCATGATGTTCACCTAAAGGATGATGACTTTGCAATGGCAGAATAAAGTCAGCGGGAATTAACGCTGTGCCTTGATGCAGCAGTTGATGATAGGCATGCTGACCGTTGGTGCCTTCGCCACCCCAAATCACCGGCCCGGTGCTGTAGTCTACAGTTTCACCATCTAAGGTAACGGACTTACCGTTACTTTCCATATCCAGTTGCTGGAAGTAAGCCGGTAAACCGCGCAAGTAATGATCGTAGGTCAACACCACATGCGATTGTGCGCCTTGGAAGTTGTTATACCAGATAGACAACAATCCCATTATTACGGGCATATTTTGCGCTAGTGGTGTTGCGGCGAAATGCACGTCCATTTCTCTCGCACCTTGCAACAGCAGGCGGAAATTATCCATACCAATCAATAATGCGATCGGCAGTCCTATGGCAGACCATAACGAATAGCGGCCACCCACCCAATCCCACATCGGAAAGATGTTATCGGCATCAATACCAAACGCTGTCGCTTTTTCAACATTCGAAGTGATAGCAGCGAAATGCTTGGCAACATCCGCTTGTGTATGCCCCTTGGCTAAGAACCAAGCTTTAGCTGAAAGCGTGTTGGTGAGCGTTTCCTGAGTACCAAAAGATTTAGAGGACATCAGAAACAGGGTCGTCTGTGGATCGAGCGCTTCAAGCTTATCGCTAAGACAACTACCGTCAACGTTTGCGACAAAATGGCAGTTGAGTTTGCCGTTCCAGTAGGGTTTCAGTGCTTCGGAAACGATTTTAGGACCGAGAAATGAGCCGCCAATGCCGATGGCAACCACATCGGTAATTTTCTTGCCAGTACAACCGCGCCACTCTCCGTGATATAACGCGTCGATAAACGCCGCCATTTTTTTGAGGGTTGCTTGTACTTCGGGGACGACATTGCAGTCATCGACCCGAATATCGGCATCAGCAGGTGCACGTAAAGCTGTATGCAGGACGGCACGTTTTTCGGTGGTGTTAATCAGCGCACCAGCAAACATCGCGGCAATTTTTTGCGGTAATCCCGCCTCTGCTGCAAGTTGCAGTAACTGTTGTACAACTTGGGCATCAATACGGTTTTTTGAGTAATCTAGTAGCAGCCCGCAGTCTTTAAGCGAGTATTTATCAAAGCGTTGCGGATCATCAGCAAACAACTGCCGCATGTGGGGTAGGGTGTTTACCAGTCCTGTCAGTGCCTGCCAACTTGTATATCGGGTGAGTTTACTCATGGGATAAATTCATAGTCCTTTATATCCAGAGCGAGCTTAAGCTAACTTAGCCTTAAGCATAGCCTCCAGTTTATCCTGATCGATGGCAAAGTTACGGATCCCCTCTGCCAGCTTTTCAACCGCCATGGCATCTTCGTTAAATACCCACCGAAATTCTGCTTCGGTCATGGGCGCTGGTGCAGGCTGAGTATCGTCGGCCGGTCTCAACTTTCGGGAAATAACCACGTCACTGTTGGCCAACTCTTCTAACAATGACGGGCCGATAGTCAAACGGTCGCAACCGGCAAGTTCGATGATTTCTCCGGTATTACGGAAGCTCGCACCCATCACGACGGTATTGTAGCCGTGCCGTTTGTAGTATTCATAGATTTTCGTAACAGACAGCACGCCAGGATCTTCACTGGCACTGTAGTCTGAACCGGTACTCTTTTTGTACCAATCTAAAATGCGGCCAACAAAGGGTGAAATGAGAAATACGCCCGCTTCAGCACAAGCTCTGGCCTGGGCGAAACTAAATAGCAGCGTTAAATTGCAGTTGATGCCCGATTGTTCGAGTTGTTTTGCCGCGCATACACCTTCCCAGGTGGATGCGAGTTTGATCAGAATACGTGATTTATCGATGCCCGCTTCTTGGTAGAGTTTTATCAGTTTCTGCGCTTTAGCGATTGATGCTGTTTTGTCAAAAGACAACCGAGCATCTACTTCGGTAGACACTTTACCAGGCACCAGTTTCAGGATTTCGACGCCGATATTGACTGCAAGTTTATCTGCGGCATCTTCCAATTGCTGGGCTTTGTCACTGCTTTGAGTTTTTGCCCAAGCAATTGCGTTATCAATGAGTCCCGCATATTCGGGAATTTGCGCAGCTTTGAGGATCAAAGACGGGTTAGTGGTTGCATCTTCCGGTTGATAACGTTTAATTGCTTCAATATCACCGGTGTCGGCAACTATGGTAGTCATGGATTTCAGTTGTGCGAGTGTATTCGCCATGGATAACGTCCTTTACAGATATTCTGTCAAACTTGCATGATCTTTACTTGTAATGTGTTCGCACATCTTGCCACTCACTGGATAGTCATGGCAACCGGAGGCAAATCGTTTGACGCAACAAACTTTTGTTGTGCCAGTGTACCGACTATCGCGGCAACAAAAAAGCCGCTGAAGACAGCGGCTTTTGTTCGGTATCAACTAACAGCTTATTTCAGCAGTGCTTGCTTATTTTTAAAGCTGATGTGAGCTTCAATGCGGCGGTTTGCTTCGTTAGCTTCAGGAGAAGTTCCCTGCACTAATGGCTGGGTTTCACCATAACCTTTGGCAGTGATACGAGAGGCTGCAATGCCATATTTATCCACCAGGATCTTGGCGACAGCGTCAGCACGTTTTTGAGACAACCACAGGTTGTAGCTGGCTTTACCTGGCAGCGAGGCATGGCCTGAAATTTCCAAATCAGCTTTTGGATATTTGTTCATAAAGCTGGCGACTTTTTCGATATCAGCCATGGAGTCTGGTTTTACCACGGATGAATTGTTATCGAACTTAGCGGCAATTTTCAGGGTTTCCAGCTTCTCTACGTAAATAGAACAACCCTTAGCGTCAACCTTGTGTTCGATAGGGGTATTTGGACACTGGTCCATATCATCAGTTACACCATCATGATCGCTATCGACTGGCGCAGCAGCGACGGGAGCTGGTGCTGGTTCTGGTGCTGGCATTGGTGCCGGTGTGCTATAGCCAAAGCGATAACTCAGTTCCAATCCCCAGTAGTTACTTTCCATGCTGAGGGTGTTCCACTTTTCTTCATCAAGATTTTCGTAGCGGCGATATTTTGCCTGCAGCTTGAGATTCTCGGTGATGTTGTAACCTACCCCCACACCAAAATAAGGTGCTACACCACTATCGCTGTAGTAGTGAGTGCCATATTGTTGTTTGTTAGAGATCAGGTAGTTCATCGCACCCGCTTCAGCAGACACGGCCCAATCTTGTGCTATAGGCCAGAAACCAACCAAGCCTAATGTTGCACCTTTGACACCCACATCATCTCTGACGTCGGAATAGTCAGTCCATTCAGCACGGCCCAGATTGCGATAACCGAGTTCAACACCAAAGTAATCACTAAACATGTAACCGCCAAAAACATCCCAAGCGAATGGGTCATCTTTGCCACAGGTTTTCATGGTTTTTTGATCACAGTTAGGTTCGTAATTATTGATACCTGCACCGGCACCGATGTACCAAGGCGTCAGTTCCTGTTCTGCTGCTGCCGCAACAAATGGCATAGCAGAAACCAGTAATAAAGAAGTAAGTTTAGCGTTCATCATACTCTCCATGTCCTATGAAGTTTGTTAGTCGTATATTCGACCTAGCGAGGGATAAATCCCGTTGTTATTAATCAACATTGAGAATTATCTGGCGTTATTAAAAAACTTTCCACACACAGCACAAAATTTCCTTTATTTGTAATGTATATGATTCTTATATGTGAATATTTGGTAAATATCCAGATTTAATATAGTTAAAATCAGTCTAATAACCGCGATTTCAAATACATGTTTGATGTTGTTCTTTAATCAAATGGAAAATTATGACAATCGGAAAATTATCATCATAAATAATCTGCACTGCTTTCTATTGGGCTTTCACATGTTGTCAGCGATTATGATTTATTAGTCAAAAGCGGTATTTCATCTAAAAATATTAAAAATTGTGAGATTTTTTTCGTATCTACTGCGGAATATTTGCCGTTAGCCAGCTTATGGTTTGATTGGGTGCAACAGATTTGTATTCATGCATTCTTTTCGGGTAGATTGATGGTGGAACCTGTTGTGGCAGGTCGGCGATATTCTGCACAGATGTTGTTGTGCATCTATTTTAGATGATTTGTATCGCCTTCTTATGCAATAAGGGAAATTGCAGAGATAATAAAAAATATAATTAAAACAATGTGGTGGATATGAATTGGAGGCCTTGAAACGGTGATGTTTGGCCGGTTGCGTTCAATTTATGCCTGATGTCTATTTTGTTGGTCTTGGGAGGATGTCTTGGGTCCTGCGGTGGTCATGGTCAATGACTTGCCGTTGTCGCCCTTGAGTTAAGCTCATGGTTGAAACTATCGTTAATTTCCTCAACTCCCTGTTATGGGGCAAGTTACTGGTTTATGCGCTTGTCGGTGCAGGTCTGTATTTCACAATTAGATTGTTATTTATTCAAGTAACTCATTTAGGCCATTCAGCGCGGATCATGATGACCAGTCGTGAAGGTTGCGACAGTGGTTTGTCGTCGTTTCAAGTCTTTTGTACCAGCATGGCAGCCAGAGTTGGTGCGGGTAATATGGCCGGGGTGGCTGTTGCTATCAGTACCGCCGGCCCGGGCGCAGTATTCTGGATGTGGGTCATTGCATTGCTGGGCATGGCGACGGCAATGGTTGAGTCAACCCTCGCCCAAGTCTATAAAGTGAGGGATAAAGACGGACAGTTCCGTGGTGGTCCATCCTATTATATGGAACGTGGACTGGGACAACGGTGGATGGGGATCCTGTTTGCGGTATTTCTGATTATCTCTTTTGGCTTGGTTTTCAATGCCGTACAGGCTAACACTATTACCGGGGCGATGACGGAAGTATTCGGTTGGCAACCCGCCTGGATAGGTGTTTTGCTGGTCGTTGGTAGTGCCTTAGTGATTATGGGCGGACTACGCAAAGTCGCTCGAGTCTCGGAAGTGATTGTCCCGGTGATGGCGCTTGCTTATATCGCTATCGCGTTAGTTGTTGTCGCAATGAATATTAGTCAGCTCCCGGCAATTTTAGTCATGGTGGTGAAAAGTGCTTTTGGTTGGCAGGAAGTGGCCGCGGGTGGTGTTGCGTACACAGCATCTCAAGCATTACAAGCCGGGATTGCGCGTGGACTATTTTCTAATGAAGCCGGTATGGGCAGTGCAGCTAATGTCGCAGCGAGTGCCTCTCCGACACCTAACCACCCGGCGTCACAGGGCTTTGTACAGATGGTAGGCGTGTTTATGGACACTATCGTCATATGCAGTGCCACTGCCGCCATTATTCTATTGTCGGGTGAATGGAATAACAGTGCTGAAGATGGTATTCAACTGACCATTAATGCGCTGAGTCATCATGTAGGTTCATGGGGCGGCTGGTTTGTTGCGGGGTCAATTCTGCTGTTTTGTTTCACGTCGATCATTGCCAATTATTCATACGCTGAAACCAACGTGTTGTTTCTTACCGGTAATAGCAAAAAGGCCATCGCCATATTCAAGCTACTGGTGCTGGCGATGGTGATGTTTGGCTCGGTGGCGAAGATTTCGTTGGTGTGGAATATGGCTGACCTTTCCATGGGGCTGATGGCCATGGTGAATATTCTGGCACTGGTACTGTTATCTGGGGTTGCCATGAGAGTTATCAATGATTATCGAGAGCAATTGAGTGAAGGTAAAAGCCCGGTATTTGATAAACGACAGTTTCCAGATCTGGCATCGCAGATTGATGACGATATCTGGAATGGCGAGTCAGAAGAACCAGTAACCGAGGCAGTCGTTGTCGAGGCTAATACCTGACATCGTTTAAGCCTATCGAAAAAACCACGCAATCACTGCGTGGTTTTTTTATTATGGATCAGTATGATATTAACAATTGAAACGCCAATTGGAGTGACGAATGCTTATCCTGATTTCGCCTGCAAAAACTTTAGATTTTGAACATCCTGCAGCGGTGAAACAATATTCCCAGCCCGAATATCTACAGTACAGTGAGCAGTTGATGGCGGAGTGCCGCCAATTAACCCCTTCACAAATTGCATCATTGATGAAAGTCAGTGATAAAATCGCTGGCCTGAATGCCGCACGTTTTGCGCAGTGGCGTCCTCCTTTTTCTCCTGATAATGCTAAGCAGGCACTGTATGCCTTTCGTGGTGATGTCTATACCGGGCTTGATGCCGATACCATGTCTGAAACCTTAGTGGAAAATGCCCAACAACACCTGCGGATCTTGTCTGGCTTATACGGGTTATTGAAGCCCTTGGATTTAATGCAGCCTTATCGTCTGGAGATGGGAATACCGCTGCAAAATCAGAAAGGGACAAATCTGTATCAATTTTGGGGCAATACCCTTACTGAAGGGATTAACCAAGCATTACTGGGGCAGCCGGATAAATTGATCATCAATCTGGCATCTAATGAGTATTTTAAGGCGGTACGCCCTGAGAAACTTAGCGGTCAGCTAATCTCGCCAGTTTTTAAAGATGCCAAAAATGGTCAATACAAAATTATCAGCTTCTATGCCAAAAAGGCGCGCGGCTTAATGGCGCGTTATTTGCTGGAACATCCAATAACAAAGGCGGAAGAACTGCAGCAGTTTAACCGTGCGGGTTACTACTATTGCGCCGCACAGTCGACAGCTAATACGCCAGTATTTCTTCGGGAAGAACAATAGGCATACATAACTGAAAAGGCCGGTGAGTTACGGCCTTTGTCTTTTTATAAAAGGGCGTTGATTAACTAAGGATCTGGATTTGATCTGCGGCCTGAATGGGTAACAGATGTTGGCCGTTGAGTTTCATTACCGCTCCAGATACAGCGACTTTTTTATGCAAAAAGTATGACGCTGGATTAATGATTCCCTGTTCCTTCAATTGCGCCACCGCATTAGCTGTCAGCGCCAGATTCAGTCCCTTATTGCCATTTGCAGACCATAGAAACACCGCACCTTCATCAGTCAGGCGATCTAACCCCTGTTGTACCAGCATTTCAATCTCAAGATTACTTTCACCGATTTTCTGTAACACCTCTGTTTCATCGGAACGTTTACGGACGTTAATAAAACAACTGGTGATAAACAGCAGTGCGATAACAATTTGTAAAACCATGGCAAACCCTATAAGCAATTAGTTGTTTAAGTTAATTTAGTTACAATACTGTGCGTGGTTTGACGAATTGTCCAGTCAATTTGACCAGTCCTGCTTTATGGGTTAAAGGCCATTAGCATGCGGGGAGCGCTATGGTTCTGCGTTAACTATTTTTCAATGGGCTACGTTACTCAGCAGAGTATTAGTGGCTAGGTAGCTTTCCAGTTGCCCAGGCGCAAACTCAAGAATATCCACTTTACTTTGCCGGTCGTAGTTATCGGTAACATGTACCTGGCGAAGGCCAAATTTACTAAAGTCTGCTGCACGATAGCTCCACCAAGATTTACCGGAACGCTGCTGAGCAAATGGCTTAATTTGTCCCATGAGGGTGATTTCCTCCCTGACACCAATACGTTCAAAGAAGGCGATTTCACGCTCACGCCATTCGGTAACTGATAGACATTTATGTTCATCAAAGCCTGGCACTAAAAATCGGTACCAGGGCTTGTCCCAGTGTTGCTGCCAAGCCCCTCCCTGAAAGCCAATCACGGCATCTTGGTCGACCTTGACACTACTGGCTGCGGTAAAGATATAGTTGGCACAACTGCCCGCACATATCTCCCGAACTTCTACAGCGACTTGCTGCTGATAGACCCATTCCCCCAACATCATTCCGCCCGCGGGATTACTGCCTGTGCTGGTAATAATTAATGTGGTGACCGGAGATTTAGCATTTTGCACCAGAGCTAATGCTTGTTTAACACTTTCAGTTCTAGTCTCGCCGCTGAAGACTAATGTGTGTTGATCCGGCATATAAACATTCGCCATCGGTGGCTGGTAGGCAGAACAACTGCAACCGCCTAACAGTAGCAATGTCAGGAAGAAAAAGATTTTGGACATAACCCCTCCCCAGGGACACAGAAAACCAAGGATGGATGATTGCGTTATGCGCTCTGGAGAAAAAATAGTCATGAGCGGCAAGACAAACCAGAATTAAATTCCAAATCGCTGAAGTACCCCGCAATATTAGTGTTAGCGTGATCCGCGTACCAATATGGTGTACCCTGTCAAGGCACAAAGTGATGCAATGAATCTAGGCTGTTTATCCTCGACTTCCGTGAGTCAGCATGGCTTTGCTGCTGAATTTTTGCAGTTGAGTGGGTAGGCAGTATTAGGGACTTGGATTTTCTATCATCCTACTGCTGCAAGCCTTTATTGAAAGCCCAGCCTGTCTTCTATCTGAAATTCCTCTTTATCAGATCTCGCCTCTTCTGGTGTGCTAAGCCAGTGTTGTCAGTCGTCTGGTAACGGTGGTGCGTTATTCTCGGAGTGTTCGCATTATGATGATTGGTCCCATGATTAACAGTTGTGCCATTATTGTGGGTGGCTTATTGGGGGCATCGCTTTGTAAGTTTATTCCAAAACGACTGCAGCATGGGTTACCCGCCACTTTTGCGCTGGCTTCAGTGGCCATTGGGATTTCGATGATCATCAAAGGGCACAACATGCCTGTGGTAGTGATGTCGCTGATTTTAGGAACGGCTATTGGCGAATTATTTTATTTCGAGGCGGGAGTCACCAAAGTCGCCGCCATTATTCAGCAAAAAATTAATCGTTTTCTGCCCATGCCGCGGGGATTAGGAAAAACTGAGTTTTCTCAACAGTTCACAGCATTGATTGTGCTGTTTGGTGCCAGCGGGTTAGGGGTGATTGGTGCCATCACCGAAGGGCTTAATGGCGACTATAAACTGTTATTGGTTAAATCAATGATGGATTTAGTGACCGCCATGATATTTGCGATAGCGCTAGGTCCCGGAGTCGTGATGATCGCAATCGTGCAGTTTGGTGTGCAGGCGTCGTTGTTTCTGTTGGCAAAACCGATTCAGCCATATATGGATGCGATAGCCTACGCTGATTTTTCTGCCGTAGGTGGCATCATTATGTTAGCGATAGGATTGCGGATTGCGAAAATCATGAATTTTTCCGTGGTGAATTTTTTACCGGCACTGTTATTAGTGCTGCCTTTTTCCCATCTGTGGCGACATGTTTTTCCTTCGTAAGGTTGCGGCAATCTCCGAAGTTAAACCCGTCAAGTGGCGGGTTTAACTAATTGGCACTCACTTATTTTAGTTGTTCCCCGTTCACATACAGCCTAAAGCCATGAGCATCCACATTGGCTAAATTGCCTTTGAAGTTGCTCAGATAACTATCGGCAGTCAATTGCCAGTGGCTGGTAGGGCTTAATATCATTGCCACTTCAGCATTGGTGCCATCAGCATTAATACTGCCTGTTAACATCGAGTTACCCTCCAGAGAGAGTTGCAGACTGGAACTATTATCCACCAGGATCTTGCCCTCAAGCTGCTGATCAATTGCGGTAAACTCGCAGTGGCCGCCATTTTTACCTATGTGTCCCCAACCATTGCGCGCATCGTTACCCGCTACTTTCAGTAGTACGCTGTTAGCAAGGTTGAGCATGACTTGTTGCAGGGTGACTTTTGCATGGGTATTGGTCACATAAAACATGTCGCCATTGTTGGCGGTCAATGCACCACCTGTCATGGTAAAGCGGCCAGTGCCTTGTTGTGCATCACCTGACATGCTTTGGTACAACATGACATTCTGTAGATTCTGAGCACCTTTGCGCTGCATGTTGCCACTCACAACACTGCCGTTTAGCTGCACACTATTGCTACCTTCTACAACAACCGCTTCTGAGGTCGTTGCTGTCAATTTGGCATCATTCACAATGATATCGGCAGTGCTATATATCGCGGGAGAGCCTTCTCCCTGTGCCATGTACTGACCGCCATTTACGGTTAATTTGCCGCCGCCGCGATCACTTCTCAAAGCGGCAGAAGCGCGACCTTGAGTGTCGATATCCGCGCCTTGTACATATACTTCGGCACCACCAGCAACCATGACGCCACCGGCATTGTCGCTGGTGGTACGGATATAGGTGTTGTTGACGTGAACTTTCGTGGAGGTGCCATAGGCAAATATACCGTTGCCGCCACTGGCTTTGCTTTGAATATTACCTCGAACCAAGGTGACATCGGCACCATTCAGGGCTAAGACGGCTGCATTAGCCCCATAAAAATTTGCGGCGTCTTCTGTGACAGGTTTACCCGCAGTTTTGAATACGGTGATATCGGTGAGCGTGGGATGAACCTTACCCGTCACCCGAAGCGCGTTCTGATTATCTGCACTTGAACGATAGCTACTGTGATTCACATCAGCGGTTAGGGTATTGGCATAACCACCATGATCCACCGGACGTTCAGGCATAGGCGCAAATCCATTATTTAACTCTGGCGATGGCAAGTCTTTCGGGGGTTCCCCAAATTGATCTGGTTGATGGCCGTCACGAACTCTTGAACCATCCGGACGCGGTGGTCGGCCTTTGAAATCAGTTGGCGCCTCATTGCGGGTCACTAATCGGTAAAATATGGGGGCAAACTCCGCCCGACTGAACGCCTCTTGGGGATTAAAGTTGCCATCATAATCTGTGCGCATCACACCAAGTTTTAGCATGGTCGCGACCGCTTTTTCGTACCCCAATGTAATGTTGGCTGCATCGCTTACAGAAGAAAGATCTTCTGAAATACTGTCGGTCGGCATACCGGCAAGTAATTCACTTTTATACATCCACAAGGCAACGTCCTGACGCGTCACCTGAGTGTCAGGGTTGAAGGAAAACGTATCTTTGAAGACTTTGGCTGCTCGGCCGTGCAAGGTTGCCTGATAGTAGAAAATATCAGGTTTTACATCATCATAAGCGGCACTGCTATTCGGGTAACGATAAAAGGCGTAGAGCATTGCTGCCAGTTCACCTCGGGTCAATGCCAGATAGGGGTGATATTCGCCCTGATATCCAGGCAGTAATCCTTTTTCCTTTAAGGCATCAGCATAGGCGTTGATATCTGCCGTACGATCATTCAGATCTTTGAAATATTTAGAATGTTGCTGCGCTGGCAGCGCATTCTTATCCATTTCACCCTCTGTGATATCGCAATTACCGGCACCGCCTGGAGGCATCCCGCCCTTACCGCCAGGACCGCCGCCCATGCCACCTCCATGGCGGCCCCCCATGTCTCCGCCGGGACCCCCGCCCATGCCGCCAGGGCCGCCGCCATGACCACCAGTGGACATGCCTTTCTGCGTTCCCCCGCAATTGCTTTTATGATTGTGGCCAGTACTACTGCAACCGCCTAATAGCAGTGGCATTACAAGCAACAAAACACCTGAAACTCGACAGGTGTTGCTGTAAAAAGTCATTGAAAATCCTTATAACAACATATTTTTCAGGATTATAAGAGGGACGCCTGTAAGCCGATGTAATGAAGTGTCAGCCTATTGTATGACCTGTATAGAACCATGAAATATTTGAGATTAACACGCAGAGCGATGGGCCCATTCTTCCTTGAGTAATCCATAACAGCACATATTGCGGCGTTTACCATTAACGATAAAATACTGGCGCAGATTACCTTCTAGTTTGAACCCCAGCTTTTCGGCAACGGCCATACTGCCGAGATTATCGTCATTACAACACAAGGCGATTTTATCAATCCCTGAAGCAAGCAATTGCTCAATCAGCCAGTGACAAGCCATGGTCGTAATCCCCCGACGCTGCCACTTTGTACCGAGCATATAACCTATCTCTGCCCAGTTAGCGTCGTGATTGATTTCTCGTACCAGTAGATATCCGGCCATGGTGTCCCCATCCCAGAGAGTATAATAATGCCCTAGGCCTTGCGACTGACGGTCAAGGTTGCCACTGATGACAGCTTGCATGTCTCTCAAGTCATGGGTGCGACTGACAAACGGAATCACATCCTCATAAACATCGCGGTTGTCGTTGATGTGAACTAAAAACGCATCAGCTTGTTGTACACAAAGTGGTTTTAGGGCTAATGGGCCAAAAGTAATATTTGTAGATATTTTCATATTGTTATTACCTTCAAAATTCAGAAAGGGGTGGGCAATTGATAAATCGGAATTCCATTTCAATATTTTTGATAAATCAATTGATTTATTTAAAAAGTCAGAAAAGCCAATAATATGGTTGAATATAACTATTTTTAAAATTTTTTACAGTATCTCGTCATTATCACGACAGTTGTTTAATGAGAACATCAATAGAATTCATTAATAAGAGATAATTTTATCATATCGATGTTATACCGCGTTATCTCTCCAGTTTGCAGTCATTTTTAAATTTATTTATTGAAGAGCAACGTATGAAAAAACTCCCGAATATACTGGTGGTTATATCTTTAATTGGATTTTCAATATTACTGGGTGGTTGTGGTGGAAACGATGATGCCACTGTTGTTAGCAGCGATAGTTCGCAGACATCAGATGCATCAGATAATGGCTCCAATACGACTGATACCGCTGATAGCAGCACAATTGTGACTGAAAGTTGGAACCTTACTACGGGGCAAAACGCTGCGGATGATAGTTCAGAATTGAACTTTGATACCATTAATATCTATCTCAGTACTGACGGAATCTCGGCAGAAAGTGAGAGTAATGAATTGGTGATCGGTACGGCGTCTGATGGGGTTATCCCCGTGACTTATGACGGTACTACAATTATTTCCATCGTTGCAGGTAGTGATGGTCTTACCGTAAATGCTACCAATGATGATGAGATGCTGATCAATTATGCCTTGTATGGCAGTTATGAAAAGACTGTAACGTTTTATAGCGATAGTGAATTTAAGCTAACTCTTGCTGGTGTTGAAATTGATAGTAGCGACGGGCCCGCTATCAATATTCAAAGTGATGAACGCGCATTTGTTTCGCTGTTGGAAGATACCACCAATATATTAACTGACAGCAGCACTTGGAGTGATCGCACGTTACCTGATGGTAGTGATATGGATCTAAAGGCCACATTTTTCAGTGAAGGGCCATTAATTTTTAATGGCACCGGCCAACTTGACATCACTGCGACCAAAAAACATGCCATATGTAGTGATAAACATGTGCGTATTGCTAGCGGCACTATCGAGATAACTTCAGAAAATAAAGATGGTATTCGTGCTAACAATGCCTTTGTGATGGATGGTGGTGTACTGAATATTGTGACTGAAGATGGCGCCGGGAAAGGGATAAAAGTTGAGGGAAAAGAGAATGATAACGGTGGTTATGGTTTTATTGTTATCAACGATGGCACCATTAACATTGAAAGCTATGACAAGGCCATAACCGCTGCGTGGAAGGTTGCCGAAGATTCAGAAACGACAACGACGGATGATGATCCTGATCCACGAGTCACCATTAACGGTGGTGATATTACCATTGTCACTACTGGTACCCCGTTTGAAACAGCGGATGACTCATTGTCTCCCGAGGGTATTGAAGCCAAATCGACTCTTACGATTAATGGTGGAAATTTAAGTGTTCAGACCACGGATGACGCGCTGAACGCCGGTAATGCTCTGGTTATTAATGATGGGTACATTTATGCTTCAGCGAGTCAGAATGATGCTATCGACTCTAATGGTACGTTAACGGTCACGGGCGGTGTTGTTGTTGCTGATGGTGCTGGCGGGGCAGACGGGGGGCTGGATTGTGACAACAATACGTTCAAAATTACCGGTGGCTTAATTGTAGGTATTGGCGGACGCAATAGCAGTGTTACCCGTTCTGTGACAACACAGAATACCGTGGCCCTTAGTAATATAAATTCAGGAAACTTAGTGGTAACGGATGCATCTGGGAATGCGGTGTTTGCGTACCAGATGCCTAATTCCGCTTCGGCAGTACTGATTTCCAGTCCAGCGTTGGCAACCGGTTCCAGTTATACTGTTTACCGCGGTGGCACGCTGAGCAGCTACGACGAATTATTTAATGGTATGTATGTTGCGCCTGCCAATTATACTGCCGGTTCTGTGGTTACCAACTTCACTATCAGCACTACGGTCACGAGCGCCAACTGAGTAGCATGATCATCGTGTAAATAGGCATCTCAAGCGGTGCCTTTTTGTTGTCAATCCTAAACCACGCTATTCAAATAGATGCAGATGCCAGTTCGCGTGGCTAAGTTTTGCCGACGCTATCTGAAGCAATGCTTCAGATAGCTACTGTCGCTCATCACCGGAATACTCTGGGTGAAAACTCCATTGTTGGCACCTGCTGCGGAATCACCAGTTTGCCAGCGGTTTTGGCTTTTATTTCATCGATAGTCACGCCGGGAGCCAATTCTTTTAGGTGAAAAGCACCGTCATAGATCTGTAACAGTGCCAAATCGGTCAGTACTGTGTGAATACAGCCGACGCCGGTTAACGGTAAAGTACATTGTGGCAGTAGTTTTGAGTTGCCCGCTTTGTCTGCATGCATCATGGTGACAATGATATGCCGCGCGCCGGCAACCAGATCCATAGCACCCCCCATTCCCTTGACTAATTTGCCGGGGATCATCCAGGAGGCAATAGAACCGCTGACGTCCACCTCAAATGCGCCCAGTACCGTGAGATCGATATGGCCTCCGCGGATCATCGCAAAGCTGTCGGCGCTGGAGAAAAACGAGGCGCCTTTAACTGCGGTAACCGTTTGCTTGCCCGCATTAATCAGGTCGGCATCAACTGCTGTTTCCTCTGGGAATTCACCCATCCCCAGCAAACCATTTTCTGACTGCAGCATCACTTGAATGTCTGCTGGAATATAGTTAGCCACTAAGGTAGGGATGCCAATCCCCAGATTCACATAGTCGCCATCATGCAGTTCGCGGGCGACCCGCATTGCCATCTGTTCTCTGGATAGTGCCATGCTGTTCTCCTTCAAACGTGACTGCTTTTGACGGTACGTTTTTCAATGCGTTTTTCGAAACTGCCTTGGATCACCCGTTCAACATAGATGCCGGGGGTGTGAATATGATCCGGATCGAGTGCACCCGCTTCGACAATCTCTTCCACTTCAGCCACGGTGATTCTGCCCGCAGTGGCCATCACCGGGTTGAAATTGGCCGCGGTATGGCGGTAGATAAGATTGCCCATGGTGTCAGCTTTCCAGGCGCGGACTAAGGCAAAATCTGCCGTCAGCGCCGGTTCAAGGACATAATGGCGACCACCGATTTCGCGGGTTTCTTTGCCTTTGGCCACTGGCGTGCCATAGCCAGTCGCCGTAAAAAATGCCGGAATACCTGCCCCACCTGCGCGGATTTTCTCTGCCAGCGAACCTTGTGGGGTGAGTATGACATTGAGTTCCCCACTCAGCATCTGCTGTTCAAATAACGCATTCTCTCCCACATAAGAGGCGATCATGGTGGTGATCTGATGCCCCCGCAGTAACAGACCTAAGCCAAAATCATCAACACCTGCATTGTTGGAAATAGCGGTTAACCCGGTCACCTGCCGTCTGACCATCTCGCTGATCAGCCCCTCCGGAATGCCGCATAAGCCAAAACCACCCACCATCACCGTCATATGGTTTTCAAGCCCTGACAGCGCTTCGGAATAACTGTGAACGACTTTATTGAGACCCGCCATGGCGTGTTCTCCTGTGCTGGTTATCACTGTTCAGTGGCTAACACCTGACCGACCTTACTACCATTATTACGCTTGAGTATCTGACTGATCTGTGCCCCCGCGCGAGCCAGATTCGGTAAGTCCACGCCGGTTTGTATGCCTAAACCGTGCAGCATATACACCAGATCCTCTGTCGCCAGATTGCCAGACGCACCTCTGGCGTAGGGGCAACCCCCAAGACCCGCCACTGCGGTATCAAGCGTCGTAATCCCGGCATCAAGACACGCGAGAATATTGGCCAGCGCCTGTCCATAAGTGTCATGAAAATGCAGCGCTAATTGCGCTACTGGCACCTTGCTGGCAACGGTATCGAGCATGTTTCTGGCTTTCAGTGGGGTGCCGACACCAATGGTGTCGCCGAGGGAGATTTCGTAAACGCCAAGTTGCAGTAATTCCTGTGCCACTGCGGCGACTTGTGTTGGTGCAATGTAGCCTTCGTAAGGGCAGCCCAGTACGCAGGACACGTAACCTCGCACTGGTATGCCGACAAGCTTGGCCTGTTTCATTAATGGGGCAAAACGCGTGATTGATTCCTGGATACTGCAGTTGATATTGCGCTGGCAGAAACTTTCAGAGGCAGCGGTAAACACTGCCACTTCATCGACACCGGCGGCTAGTGCGGCCTCAAATCCGGCAAGGTTTGGTGTCAGTGCTGAGTATCTCACACCGGCATGGCGGGTTATCTGTCCCAGTACTGCTGCCGAGTCGGCCATTTGTGGCACCCATTTGGCAGACACAAAGCTGCCTGCCTCAATTCGCTTGAGCCCCGCGTTGGCTAAGTGATTAATCAATTGCACTTTGTCACGCATTGCCACTGGGCGCTCATTCTGCAGACCGTCGCGTGGACCGACTTCATAGATACTGATGGATGATGGATACATCAGACCGACTCCCTGACAGTGAACTGGACTAACAATGCCCCGTCCTTTACCAGTTCTCCGGCATGACACAAAAAGCGGTCAACAGTGCCATCTGCTGGCGCATTGATCTGGTACTCCATTTTCATTGCTTCCAGTACCAGTAGCCCGCTGCCTTTGCGGACAAAATTGCCAGGCTGTGCTAACAACGTCACGATGGTGCCATTCATCGGGGCTTGCAGCGAGGTATCGGCATTGTCGTGGCCAATATCGTAACGCTGCGGTCCACTCTCAAACTGCCAAACGTGACCTTCACGCAGCAAAAAAAGCGTCTGTTGATGCTGACAGAAATGCCAGTGTTGACTCATGCCATTGAACGTCAGCTTGAGTTGCTGTGCGGTGGTTAATTCACCACTCACTAACACGGTTGTTTGAGCGGAATCAGTGGCTGAAGTGCAATTGATTGTCAGTGAATACTCACCAATAGCTTGTTGCCGCACCTGCAAATGGAAACTGGTCGAGGTTGCGGCATAACACAGCTGGAAGTGCCATTCCGCCGCGGCATTCAGTCGAAACCCTGCTAGCTGCTGCCATGGCGATCCGTTGTTAACCTGATCTTGTGGTTTAAATGCCAGCAGCTTCACCATCGCTACCGCAGCCAGTACTTCAGCTGTCGGCGCCGGTGTAGTGGCTTGCTGCAGCAATTCATCGAGATGCTGTTCAATAAAATGGGTGCTGAAGTTTTCATTGATAAATGCGGGATGTGAGGTCAAGGATGCCAGAAACACAATGTTATGTTGAAGCCCTGCTATCTGATACTGGTGCAATGCCTGTGTCAGTTGGCGTAAGGCTTCACGGCGCTGTGGGTGCCAGATGATTAACTTAGCGATCATCGGATCGTAAAAGGGGGTAATCACATCACCTTGGTGCACCCCGGTATCCAGCCGCAGATGTTCCGCCACTGGTTCTGCCAGATACAGCAGGGGGCCGCAGGCTGGCAGAAAGTTATGGCTGGGATTTTCGGCATAAATTCGGGCTTCCACAGCACATCCATTGATTGAGACTTGCTGCTGCGTCAACGGCAATGGCTCACCAACAGCGACGGTTAGCTGCCAGGCCACCAGATCCTGACCAGTGATCAGTTCTGTCACCGGATGTTCTACCTGCAAGCGGGTATTCATTTCCATGAAGTAGAACTGCTGGTCGTTGTCCAGTAGAAATTCAATAGTGCCCGCACCGTAATAGCCGATAGCCTTTGCTGCTGCCACCGCAGCTTGCCCCATTTGTTGCCTGAGTTCATCACTGAGACCGGGGGCTGGCGCTTCTTCAATGACTTTCTGATGACGACGTTGCAATGAGCAATCGCGATCGCCCAGATAGATGCAGTTCCCCTGCTGATCGGCAAATACTTGTACTTCAATGTGACGCGGCTGCGTCAGGTAACGCTCCAACAGTACGGTATCATCGGTAAATGCGGCGTTGGCCTCACGCTTTGCCGCTGCTAGTGCAGCAGCAAAATCCGCAGCGGTTTCCACCACCCGCATTCCCTTACCACCACCGCCAAATGCAGCTTTAATTAGCAATGGGAAACCGATCATGGGTGCCTGCTGTTGCAGAAAACTGGCAGATTGCTCCGGACCGTGATAACCCGGCACTAACGGCACCCCCGCTTCGGTCATAATCGTTTTGGCGGCACTTTTATTGCCCATCGCTTCAATGGCACTGGCTGGCGGGCCAACAAAAATCAGTCCATGTTTGGTACACGCATTGGCAAAGTCGGCATTTTCCGAGAGAAAACCATAGCCCGGATGGATCGCATCGGCGCCACAGCGCTTGGCCGCGGCAATAATCGCCTCAATATCCAGATAGGGTGCCAATGGCGAACTGCCTTTCAGTGCTACCGCTTCATCGGCCGCGCGGACATGCAAAGCCTGGCGGTCAACGGCTGAATGGATAGCCACTGTGCTAATCCCCAGTCGCTGACAGGTTCGTATGATCCGGCAGGCAATCTCGCCGCGATTGGCAATCAGTAACTTGCGAATGCTGGCTTCAGTCATGCTCAGACTCCTGCACTGGGGATGTGCTACTTGGTTGCCAACTTGGCTGCCGCTTAGCAAAAAACGCATCGATGCCCTCAGTCGCTTCTTTATCTGCTCTGGCTTCAGCGATAGCTTGGGCGGTAAGGTGAGTGAGTGCTTCATCAAATGGTGCAGTTTCAATTTGTGCCAGCAAGGTTTTACATTGCTGCTGAGCTGCGGGGCCGCCTTGCAGTAACGCACTGATCATTTGCTGCGCCGAATTCTCCAGGTCATCGCTTAATTGATGTATTAATCCTAACTGTAAGGCGGTGACGGCATCGATCAATTTAGCCGTGAGTGCATATCGCCGCAGTTGCCGCATCCCAATACTGCGATTGACGTAGGGCGAGATCACCGCCGGAATAAGTCCCAACCTGACTTCGCTTAGACAGAAGCGGGCATCGCTGCTGGCAATCGCAATATCACAACAGCAGATAAGCCCTAACGCGCCACCAAAGGCAGCGCCTTGTACTAACGCCACGGTTGGTTTGGGAAAACTGTCCAGCGTTTGCATTAGCGTTGCTAACTGACGGGCATCGGCGATATTGGCTTGCTCATCCATTTTTGCCTGACGCTGCATCCAGTGCAGATCGGCTCCGGCGCTGAAGTGCTTGCCTTGGCCTCGCAGCAGCAGAATTCGGCAACTCGGGTCGATAGCGAGCTGATTTAACTGAGTGATTAATTCGGCGATTAGCTGTTCATCAAAGGCGTTGGCGGCATCTGCGCGATTGAGGATGAGATGACAGACACCGTGTGCATCCCGCTTAAGTAGAATGTGCTGCATAATGTTCTCCTACATGCGAAATACGCCAAATTGACAGGGCTCGATTGGCGCATTGGCAGCCGCTGCCAGCGCCAGTCCGATAACGTCGCGGGTTTGCGCTGGATCGATAATGCCGTCGTCCCATAAACGAGCACTGGCATGATAAGGATTACCTTCACGTTCATACTTTTCGACGATGGGGGCTTTAAAATCGGCTTCGTCAGCCGGTGACCAGGTTTGCCCCTGGCGTTCCAGACTATCGCGTTTGACCGTCGCCAACACATTGGCCGCTTGTTCGCCGCCCATCACCGAAATACGGGCATTGGGCCAGATCCACATCATGGTAGGGTCATAAGCGCGGCCACACATGCCATAATTGCCGGCACCATAGCTGCCGCCAATAATGACGGTAAACTTCGGCACATTGGCGCAAGCAACAGCCATTACCATTTTGGCGCCATGTTTGGCGATGCCTTCCTGTTCATATTTTTTACCAACCATAAAGCCGGTAATGTTTTGTAAAAACAGTAGCGGGATCTGTCGTTGACAACATAACTCAATGAAATGAGCCCCTTTCTGTGCCGACTCGGAAAATAGGATGCCGTTGTTGGCGATGATACCTACGGTGTAGCCATGCAGGTTGGCAAAACCGCATACCAGTGTGCTGCCGTAATTGGCTTTGAACTCGTCAAAATCTGAGCCATCGACCAGCCGGGCAATCACTTCGCGAACGTCATAGGGTTTCTTCAGATCAGTACCGACAATGCCATAGAGTTCCTGACAGTCGTATAGTGGCGGCATGGCTGCAGATTGTGGTGTCAAGCTAGGGGCTCGACGATTCAAGCGTGACACGGCCTGCCGCGCTAATTGCAATGCATGGGCATCGTTTTGAGCCAGATGGTCGGCTACACCGGATAAGCGGGTGTGAACGTCACCGCCGCCCAGTTCTTCCGCCGACACCACTTCACCTGTGGCAGCCTTTACCAGTGGCGGTCCAGCCAGGAAGATGGTGCCCTGATTAGCCACAATAATCGATTCATCGGCCATCGCCGGGACGTAAGCCCCACCTGCAGTGCATAGTCCCATTACCACGGCAATCTGTGGAATGCCTTTAGCTGACATGCGCGCCTGGTTGAAAAAGATCCGGCCAAAATGCTCGCGATCAGGAAACACTTCATCTTGCAGCGGCAGATTCGCGCCACCGGAGTCAACCAGATAGATGCAAGGTAGGCGACAACGCTCAGCAATGGCCTGGGCGCGTAAGTGCTTCTTAACCGTTAACGGGTAGTAGCTGCCGCCTTTAACGGTGGCATCATTGACGATGAGCATACACTCGCAACCACTGACACGGCCGATACCCGCAATCACCCCCGCGGCTGGCACGACTTCATCATAAACCTCATATGCGGCAAACTGGCCGATTTCAAGGAATGGAGCGTCGGCATCCAGCAATTGCGCCAGCCGTTCTCTGGGGGCTAGTTTGCCTTTGCTACAGTGGCGCCGCATGGCTTGTTCACCGCCGCCCTGAGCAATCACTGTGAGTTTCTGTTTGAGATCATCCACTAACTGCTGCATCGACTGCTGACGGCTGATAAAAGCGTTATCACTGGGATTGATCTGGCTGATGATGCGGGTCATGGTGGTTGGCTCCGCTATTGATTAGATGGCGGCTCAGTGACATTCACTGAACAGTTCACGACCGATGAGCATTCGGCGAATTTCCGAGGTGCCAGCGCCTATCTCATACAGTTTGGCGTCGCGCAGTAAGCGTCCGGCCGGATAGTCATTGATATAGCCATTTCCCCCCAGCAGTTGGATGGTATCCAGCGCGGCGCGAGTTGCCCTTTCGGCACTGTAAAGAATCGCACCCGCCGCATCTTTGCGACTGGCTCGCCCCTGATCGCAGGCTTTTGCTACGGCATAAACATAAGCTTTGGCAGCATTCATTTCGGTGTACATATCGGCCAGTTTGGCCTGCACCAGTTGGAACTCACCAATTGCCTTGCCAAACTGTTGTCGCTCAGTTGTGTAGGGGAGTGTCAGATCGAGGCAGGCTGTCATAATGCCTAATGGTCCGCCCGCCAGTACCACGCGCTCATAGTCAAGGCCGCTCATCAGCACTTTGGTCCCCTGATTTAACTGCCCGAGAATGTTGGCTTCTGGCACTTCACAATCAGTGAATACCAGTTCGCAGGTACTAGAGCCACGCATCCCTAATTTGTCTAATTTTTGCGCGGTAGCGAATCCGGGAAAGTCTCGTTCAACAATAAACGCGGTAATGCCTTTGGCTCCCAGTTGGGGTTCGGTTTTGGCGTAAACCACAAACACATCGGCGTCGGGACCATTAGTGATCCACATTTTGTTGCCATTCAGCAGATAATGATCGCCCTGTTTACGGGCATGCAGCTTCATGGATACCACATCGGAACCCGCATTGGGTTCGCTCATCGCTAAGGCGCCGATATGTTCACCACTGACCAGTTGGGGCAGATATCGGTCTTTCTGTGCTGCCGTACCGTTACGGAATATCTGATTTACACACAGATTAGAATGCGCACCGTAAGACAGTCCGACAGAGGCGGAGGCGCGTGAGATTTCTTCCATTGCCACCACATGCGCCAGATAGCCCATGCCGGCACCACCCAAAGTTTCGCTGACAGTAATACCCAACAGCCCCATTTGACCTAATTGTGGCCAAAGCGCTGTAGGAAATTGATTGTCTTGGTCGATTTGTGCTGCGAGAGGGGTAATCTGAGCCGCGGCGAATGTGGCAACGGCCTGCCGCAACATGTCGATATCTTCTCCAAGTCCGAAGTCAAGTCCTGAATAACTGGGTATCATGGTTGGCTCCTGTAACGACGCTGAAGACCGCAACAATGTGCAGATGATCGCAGCGGCGTGATTAACCGGTTTTTTCGGTAGCGATTTCTGCTAATGCTTGGCGACATTGACTTTCTGCTGACATCAGTTCCATCAGCACAATTTTGATGTCATCCATCTGTTGTTGCAGCGAGGTCTTTTTCTCTTCAATAAGCTCCAGCATGGTGCTGAGCTGTGACACACTGCTTTTATCGGCATCGTATAATTCAAATAAGCGACGGGTTTCTGCCAGCGAAAATCCCAAGCGTTTACCGCGCAAAATCAACTTCAGCCGTACTTTATCTTTCAGACTGTAAATACGAGTCTGACCGCGGCGTTTAGGTTTCAACAGCCCCTGATCTTCATAAAACCGAATGCTCCGAGTCGTAATATCAAATTCCCGTGACAGGTCACTGATGGAATAAGTGGTTTGGGGCGTTGGTCGGATATTCATTTAATAACACTCAGTTAGCAGCAATATGCGCACGATATAGAAAGTTTACGTAAAGGTAAAGTTTGCTGTGTGTATTTTAGCGCAGAATTTTGAGTATTAGCTGTTGAATAAAGGCAGGTCAGTCCAGTTGGCTAATTAGCAAAAGGTCTTAAAAAAGCCCTGTTTAGGCTAACGTCTAATAGGGTCTGATTATAAAAGCGTCTATTAATGAATGCGGAAGGAAGGGGGTGTTACGCCGAGAGGCGGTCCTTGGGGAGGACAGTTAGATGACAGATCCGGGTTTAACCCTGTACCAGAAGTCCATAGAGGATAAAGCGGCTTTCTGGGGTGAATGTGCCACAGCCATAGACTGGTATCAGCCGTGGGAAACAGTACTGGATGAAAGTAATGCGCCATTTTATCGCTGGTTTAATAAGGGTCAGCTGAATACTTGCTTTAATGCAGTCGATCGCCATGTTCAGGCGGGGCGGGGGGCGCAGTTTGCGATTCGCTATTTCAGTCCGGTCACTGGCACCGAATATGGCGTGACCTACGCTGAGCTACAGGCGCAGGTCAGTCGGTTGGCGGGTTACATGGCATCTGTCGGGGTGGTGAAAGGTGACCGCGTTGTGATTTACATGCCAATGGTGCCTGAAACAGTGTATGCGATGCTGGCCTGCGCGCGTATTGGCGCTATTCATTCCGTGGTGTTTGGTGGCTTTGCTGCCAATGAACTGGCTACACGAATCAACGATGCGAAACCTAAGTTGGTACTGAGCGCCTCCTGTGGTGTCGAACCTTCTGGTGTGGTGCCATACAAGCCGCTGCTGGATAAGGCCTTGGAGCAGTCGAGCCATAAAGTTGAACGTTGTTTGATCCTGGGCCGCAGTCAGTATGCTGCGGATTTGCAGGAAGGACGCGATTACGACTGGCAACAGTCAATTAAAGACGTATCACCGGCGGAATGCGTGCCGGTTGAGGCCACTGATCCACTTTATATTTTGTATACCTCGGGTACTACAGGACAGCCGAAAGGTGTGGTTCGCGATAACGGTGGTCATGCCGTAGCGCTCGCCTGGTCGATGAAGCATATCTACAACATCAATCCGGGTGATACCTTTTGGGCCGCATCGGATGTAGGTTGGGTCGTCGGGCATTCCTATATTGTCTATGCACCGCTGCTGGTGGGTGCAACGACAGTTCTGTACGAAGGAAAACCCGTTGGTACGCCTGATCCAGGTATTTTCTGGCGCACTATCCAGAAATATAGCGTGAAAAGTTTCTTCACTGCCCCTACCGCTATTCGGGCGATTAAGCGCGAAGACCCTAATGGCGACTTTGTTGCAGATGCGGATCTGAGTTGCCTGGAAACGGTATTCTTAGCTGGAGAGCGCTGTGATCCCGACACCCTAAATTGGGCCGGCACAAAACTGGGCAAGCCGGTGATAGATCACTGGTGGCAGACGGAAACCGGTTGGGCGGTGGCCGCTAATCTGATGGGGGTACAGGCGATTCCTGTGAAACCGGGCTCTCCTGCACGAGCGGTGCCTGGATACCAGGTGGAAGTCGTTGATGAATTTGGCACACAAGTGCCACCAAGACAATCCGGTAACGTAGTCATTAAGCTGCCACTGCCGCCAGGAACACTCATGACGCTCTGGCAAAATGATAAGCGCTATCAGGAAAGTTATCTCAGCATGTATCCCGGTTATTATCTTACTGGGGATGCCGGTTATATGGATGAAGACGGTTATCTGTACATTATGAGTCGGATTGACGACATCATTAATGTGGCGGGACATCGTTTGTCCACCGGACGCTTTGAGGAAGTGTTATGTCAGCATCCGGCAGTAGCAGAAGCTGCAGTCATCGGTGTGGATGACAAACTGAAAGGGCAGGTGCCGTTGGGTCTTGTGGTATTAAAAAATGGAATTGATATCAGCGAGAAGCAATTACATGACGAACTGGTGGCTAAGGTTCGGCAAGAGATTGGACCGGTGGCGGCATTTAAACTGGTAAGTGCGGTGCAGAAATTACCTAAAACTCGTTCAGGTAAGATCTTGCGCGGTACGATGCGTAAAATCGCTGACAATCAGTCTTATACTCCTCCCGCGACGATAGAAGATCCATTGACGTTAGATTTGGTACGTGATGCGCTGACGCGTATGGGCTATGCCGATGCGTTAGTGCAACAACATGCCTAAAACTTGCTAACTTTAATGCTAAAGCCCACGATTATGTGGGCTTTATTGTTTTTCATTTTCATCATTTTTGATCAATTGATTAAGTTAGGCTGAGTTATCGAGATACTTTGTTGGAAAAAAACAACAGAAGCTCAGTATAATATGCTCCTTTATTGAATTTGGTCGTGATTGGCCTGTGGTTATGGCGACGACAACTGGTGAAAAATTATGAAATTCCATTCTGCTGATATTGGGGTTATCGGCTTGGGTGTCATGGGCAAAAATCTGGCCCTCAACATCGTAGATAATGGTTACCGAGTGGCCGCATTTGATCTGGATGAGGCAAAAGTCTTTGCCGCAGAACAGCAAGCGATGACCGAAGTACCTGAGCGTGGATTGGTACTTAAAGGTTTTCATTCAATGCCTGAGCTGCTGCAATCGCTCAGTAAGCCCAGAATTTTGCTGCTCTCTGTGCCTGCCGGGAAACCGGTTGATGGCGTATGTCAGGCATTGATAGACGCTGGCATCGAAAGTGACGATATCGTCATTGATACTGGTAACAGTCTATGGACCGATACCATAGATCGTGAACAGATCTACAAAGGTAAATTCATATTTTTCAGCTCAGCCGTTTCTGGCGGTGAGGTCGGTGCGCGTTTTGGGCCGTCATTAATGCCGAGCGGTGATATAGCTGCATGGGAACACCTCGCCCCGATTTGGCGCGCGATTGCGGCTAAAGTTGATCGTGTCACTGGTAAGCCTATCGAGCGTTCACACCCCGGACAACGGGACACCGATGGCGAACCTTGTACCGCGTATATTGGCCCATCTGGTTCCGGTCATTACGTCAAAATGGTGCACAACGGTATCGAATATGCCGATATGCAGCTGATCTGTGAAGCGTACCAGATCCTGCATCAGGGATTGGGGCTGTCGGCAGCAGACGTCGCCTCTGTATTTGAAAAGTGGAATCAAGGCAAGCTTAACAGCTACCTCATCGGTATCAGTGCTGAAGTGCTCAAACAAGCCGATCCGCTGACCGGCAAGCCGTTGGTGGAGATGATCCTCGATAAGGCTGGGCAGAAGGGGACTGGCTTATGGACGGCCGTCAGCAGTCTGCAAATGGGCTGTCCGGCGCCCACGATCGCCGAGGCCGTATATGCCAGAGCGATGAGTACCCAGAAAGATCTGCGCATGCAGCTTAGCAAACAGTTAGTCGGACCTGAAATTAAACGTGATCCTACCGAGCGTCAAACGCTTATCGATGCACTGGAAGCTGCACTGTATTGTGCCAAAGTCTGTGCTTACGCTCAGGGCTTTCAGTTGATGGCGATGAACGCCAAAGAGCAGGGATGGCAACTCAATTTCGCGTCGATTGCGAGTATCTGGCGCGCTGGCTGTATTATTCGTGCCGGTTTCCTGCAGACGATTACTGATGCATACGAAACCGCGCCACAGCTGGATAATCTGTTGCAGGCCGAAAGTTTTGCTAATACTCTGTCGCAATTACAACAGCAGTGGCGGCAAGTGGTGGCTACTGCGGTATTGAAAGGTGTACCTGTCCCATGTATCAGTTCAGCACTGGCTTACTACGACAGTTTTCGCAGTGACACATTGCCTGCGAACTTGTTACAGGGCCAACGTGACTTCTTTGGCGCTCATACGTTCGAACGTACAGATAAACCAGCGGGTGAGAAATACCATCTGAACTGGAGTCAAGCTGAGCGTACGCTGGTAAAAATCGACTAGTTAGTTCAAGGTCGGAAAATAAAAAGGCTTCCAATGGAAGCCTTTTGATTACCTGGAAAAGGTTCTCAGAACATTAATCCCACACTAAATAACGCGCTGAACATCATGGTCAGTTTTGCGGTTTTACCCAGCAGCGGATTAAGTGCGGCACCTGAACCCTGATAGAAATCATAAGATAATTTGCGCGCCATAATCAGCGACAATCCCGCCAGCAATACTGGAAATCCTGGCAATTGTCCGAGCAAGAAGCCTGCAATGATCAGCCCAAACGGCAGATATAACAGCGCCTGATACAGCACCCGAGCCTGAGCCTCCCCAATGCGTACCGCCAGTGTTTTCTTTCCGGCTTTGGTATCGGTCATAATATCGCGGGTATTATTGACTAACATTATTGCGGCATTCAGTAAGCCAACCGCGCAACCCAACAGCCAGGAAGCGGTAGTGGTCACCCCAGCTTGTAGGTAATAACTGCCAACCACAGCCACCAAGCCAAAGAAGACAAATGCGGCGAGTTCACCTAGGCCATGGGAGGCCAGTGGATAGGGGCCACCGCTATAGCCCAAAGCTCCAAGCATGGATGCTGCAGCAAGAATGGCGATTGGCCAGCCACCGTGCCATATAAGATAACTGCCTACCGCTAATGATAACAACAGACATAACACCATGGCATTGCGGACTTTATAAGGCGCTAGCATACCGCTTTGGGTTACGCGGGTTGGCCCTATACGATCTTCAGTATCAATCCCATTCTTAAAATCGAAATAGTCATTTGCCAGATTTACCGCGATTTGCAATAGCAGCGCACAGGTCATCGATGCGATAGCAACAACCCAACTAAATTTCTCCAAAGGCAGTGCCATCATGTTGCCAATCAGTAGTGGCCCTGCCGCAGCTGGCAGAGTCCGAGGGCGTATTGCCAAAAACCAAGGATTCATGTTCACGTTTCACATTTACCGAGTTACTACTGTATATAGGATATCAAGAAGCCATGCGAAAGTTAGCACAATCGGATAAATGCATGTAAAAGAGTTTGAAACAGCGCACATTTGTTAGGCGACTATCCAAGAAAAATACAGTCATAATGGATCTGTAGTAGTAACGAAATTGGTGTAAATAAGCCGTAAATCTATCCCGGCATCAATATGCTCAGGAGATTGACATTATGCGTTTCCAGCACAGGACTGCAGTAGTTACGGGCGCCGCCTCAGGATTAGGCCGAGCATTTGCAATCGCATTGGCTCAACGCGGTACCCAGATTGCGCTTATCGACAATCAGGATTGTCGGGAAACTGCGGCGGCCATCGCCGCGTTGGGTGCCGAAGTGAAATATTGGTACTGCGACGTCACTAACGAAACTCAGGTGGAAGAGGTTTGTCACCAAGTCATACAGCAATTTGCCAAAGTGGATTTCTTGCTGTTATGTGCCGGTGTGCATAAGTCAGCTCCGTTTGAAAAAATCACCATGAATGAATGGCGGCGCCAGATAGATGTCGATCTTACCGGCAGTTTTCTTTTTTGCCGCGCATTCTGGGGCATGATGAAGCAGCAGGCTTTTGGCCGCATTTTGATGCTAACGGGTGCCAGTGGTTTGTTTGGCGATCAATTTGAGGCTGCTTATTCCAGTGCAAAAATGGCGTTAATTGGTTTGGTTAACAGCCTTAGTCTGGAAGGGCAAAGCTACAACATCTGTGTTAACAGTCTCTGTGCCCAAGTCGTGACCGGCATGACCGCGCATCATATGGCTGATGATGTCGGAGCCATGTTTTCGATTGAAGCACCGGTTGCTGCTGCCATGTACCTGCTGGGCGATTCCGCCCCCACCGGACAGCATGTGTTAGCCGCTGCGGGCAGTGTGAGTTGTGTGCGCTTGGCGGAAACCGCTCCCGCTTATTTTACTGCCGATGATTGTACCCCTGAGCTGGTGGGTAAGACCTGGCCTAAACTCAGTAAAGCCCATCCTTTAAGTTTTGAGAAAAGTGGTGAAGAACAGATAGTCAAATGGGCGAGAAACGCCTGTCGTGAACATGGTGTGCTACTAGAATAATTCCCAAAGCTGGCGTTTAACTGCATGTCTGCGTTACTCTTTATCGTTAATGATTAAGCGTTGATGGGACACTATGAGCCAAGTATTAAATGAGCTGTTATCACTGCTGACACTGGAACCGGTAGAAATGGGCTTGTTCCGTGGTCAGAGTCAGGATTTAGGCTTCGGCCATGTTTTTGGTGGCCAAGTGATGGGGCAGGCGTTAAGCGCTGCTAGACAAACCGTTCCCCCAGAGCGTCAAGTCCATTCGTTGCATTCATATTTTCTGCGCGCCGGGGATGAAACCTTACCCATTGTTTATGATGTGGAAAATATGCGTGATGGCGGTAGCTTTAGCGCTCGCCGGGTAAAGGCGATTCAGAAGGGACGCCCCATATTTTATATGACCTGCTCGTTTCAGGAGCCTGAAACTGGTTTTGATCATCAAGCCAGTATGCCTAAGGTGCCAGGACCTGATGGGTTACTGAACCAGCAGGAACTTGCCATGACGATGCGTGACCGAGTTCCGGCAAAAATTCTTGAAAAATTTTTAGCCGATTCACCAATTGAGATGCGCATGGTCAATCCGCTCAATCCCGTTGCGCCGGCGGTTTCAGAACCGACCCGTTACGTGTGGATGAGAGCGAATGGTGAGTTGCCCGCAGAACATTGTATGCATGACTACTTGCTGGCCTACGCCTCAGATTTTAATTTCCTGGTAACAGCCGTTCAGCCGCATGGGGTGTCTTTTTTAACGCCTGGAGTGCGAATGGCTACCATTGATCATGCGATGTGGTTTCATCGACCAGTCAATATGAGTGAGTGGCTGTTGTACGCGGTGGATAGTCCAAATGCTTATGGTGGTCGCGGTTTTGTCCGTGGTCAGTTCTTTAACCAACAGGGGCTGTTGGTAGCATCTGCTTCGCAGGAAGGACTTATTCGAATGACAAATCCTAAAATGGAAGGATAGAAAAATGCGGATAATGAAATCACTATTGATGGCTGCGAGTGGATTGTGGTTGGCTGGGTGCGTCACAGTAGAACCGCCTGCACCTGTTGTGGTAAATGGCGCCGCCTCTTATCGTGAGAAAATCATGTTACCGGATGGCTGTAGTATCACTATGGCGATCATTGATTTAGACACGCCAGGCGCAATCATTGCTCAAAAGACCTTTAACGTCGCCCGGGTACCGGTGCCATTTAAGTTTATCCTGCCAGCAGACTCGCTGAACCGTAAAACCAACTATGGCGTGGTGGCCATGATCATCTATCAAGGGAAAGTGATTTTTCAGACCTACGATCGTTACCCTGTGATCAATAACGGTAAGTACACTACCGAAGTCATGATGAAAGCTGTGCCCATAGCAAATTTACAACGCTAATCAATAGCACGATAAAAAAGGCGCAGTTAGCGCCTTTTTTATCGTTAATATCAAACCCGGAACACCCCGATTTGGCGTTTTAGCGCTGCGGCTACGTCTGCCAGCTCCTGCGCTGACTTCACTGTCTCATGCGCTCTGGTGTCGCCTTCTCTGGCTAATTCCGTTATCTCATGCAGGTTACGAGTCACTTCATCGGCTACAGCACTTTGTTGTTCAGTCGCACTGGCTATGCTGCTGACAGAGATAGCCAGCGAAGCGATACGCTCAGTGATGGCACTCAGCTGTTGATTGGCAGCTTCACCTTGATTCGCTGAACTGTTACCGAGTTCATGACTCTGTGTCATACGGGAAGCGGTATCTTTTATCTTTGCTTGCAGATGCACAATGGTTTGACTGATTTCGGAGATCGATGCCTGTGTTCTGCTGGCAAGTGTGCGAACCTCATCGGCAACTACGGCGAAACCACGGCCTTGTTCGCCGGCGCGAGCCGCTTCAATGGCAGCATTCAGCGCTAAAAGGTTAGTTTGTTCAGCAATACCATTGATCACATCAGTGATGGTGTTGATGGCTTCGCTTTCTTTCGCCACGCCTTCAACCGCCTGCTGACTCAAATTGAGTTGCTGTGCCAGTGTTTTAAGGCTATCCACAACCTGCCTAAGTTGCTGGTGACCATCGCGAGAAGCACTGTCTACTTCAGCGCTCTGTTCGGCACTCTGTCCCGCATGGTTGGCAACATCACGAATCGAAGTCGACATCTCTTCAATAGCAGTGGCGATCTGATCGGTTTGTCCCATCAGTGCTTTCGCTTCTTCGCCATTGAGTTTAGCAATTTCCTGTGCTTGTTCTGCCTGATAATCTACGGTCTGTACAGAGTTGAGCAGTTCTTGAATCAATTGCCGTAAGTTTTGTGTCATGTGACGCGCACTGGCGGTGATACGACTGACTTCATTATTGCTTTGACTATCTGTGGCCGGAAGGTCGACACTTAAATCGCCTTTACCTAACTCTTCCATATGTAGTTGCAGACGCCGCAGTGGCTTGACCGTGTTAAGCAATACCAATGATAAAAATGCGGTAATTGCCAAAATACCGACAAATGACGCCGCAGTATTTATCAGCAATAACGTTGTGCTTTCTTCATTCAATTCTTTGGCTTTTACCTTGCCAACCAGTAGCCACTGCCATCCTGGAATAACGTCACTCATCGCGTACATTGGTGTCCCATCAGCGCTTTGGTATTGTTGTAGGTTGTGGTCGTTGAGTAATGCTTGTAGTGGCAGTCCATCCAATTGGGCGGCTGTAGGCTTTTCTCCTTCAGGTAAGATGTTATCAGCCACAACTGACTGCTCCTGATTTAACAGACTATAGCTGCCGCTTTCTTCTATGCGCAATTGTTTAACTGCTTGTTTGATTTGGGCCAACGATTCACTGATATCAAAACCTGTGTAGAGTATGCCCACCACGGTGCCTTGTTTATCTTTAATGGCGCGATACTCAGTCATATAATCTTTACCGAATAAATTGGCATAGCCTTTATAATTTTCGCCATTGAGCAGCTTGTTGTAACCAGGGTGATTTTTCCCAAGATAGGTCCCGACTGCGCGTGTCCCATCGGCTTTTTTCAGTGAGGTAGAGATCCGCAGGAAGTCATCTCCATCTTTTACAAAGACGGTGGCATTTCCGCCGGTAAGGTTGGCAAAACGGTCCACTTTGCTGATAGATGAATTCACCAGCTCATTGTTGTGTTTCAGTGTCGGGGTCGCTTTACCCATCACATCGGTGGTTTCACCAACGGGTTTAGAAAACTCACCGGGATACATCTCGTTGAATACACTTGCATTACGATCTGCAATTACCAATAAAGATTTGTACTGCAGTTCCAGCAGGTCATTTACGCTGTGCATTTCCTTGGCCATCGCGGAAAGCGCCTTATCTTTTAGCGCCTGCGCTGCGGTTTTGTAGGAAAAGACCCCAACGATACCAAACACCAGTACCGTGAGTATAAATGCGAGCGTCCCAATCTGTTTGGCTATTGGCCAGTTGCGAAAATTCATCTGTTTATCTCTAGTTATAAGTGGTGTTATGCCTGTTTTTCATGTCCCCATCATGCTCATTAAGAACATATTGAATGGAAAACAGGAGGTTGCTCAGGAACGGATGATCACCGTCATTATAGTCTGTATCGGCAGCCGCTTTATTTTCTTGGATCAAATTAGACGCTACTTGATGACAACCGGTCATTTTACAGACAAATGATGCTGCTAGATTGATAAATTTCTTAATATTTATATAAATAACAGTTGGTTACAATGTGGCTAAAGGCTTCGTTAAGTAGGGTGATCTTATGACAGCCACTGCGAATCGAAAATATGGACCACATTTGCATTGTTCTGCAAATCATCGCCACATGTGTTCAGAAATTTATCAGCGTTATCGCGCAGTTGGTGATGGCGCTTTTTATTGTCGGTGTTTACCTTAATGGTAAGTTTGGCGTACAGCAGTCATGTTGTAGTGCGGTGCCGGCCCTGCAATTTCACACTCGTTGTTGAGCGCTGTGGTACTGCAGGGTCTCCAACGTTATTGACCGAGCATTTCTTTTTTCAAACTTTTTTGTGCGGGCTCATCACCTAACCAGATTTTTAACAAGGCTTCTCGAAAGTCTTCACCGGCAATGGTGTCTTTGGCTACGCCGTTTTTGTATGCGGTAACCCCGTGCTGTTTATTCGTGACTAATAAAAACTCGTCGCCGACTTTGATTTCATCTTCAAACAATGCTGTGAAGTGCTTTATTTCCTCGGCAATTGGCTGAGTTTTACCTTCTGTTGCATCATCGAATCCTTCTTCAATGGCGTTACGCATCTTCTCTGATGTAATCAAACCTGAAAGTATTTTCAGGCTTACCACTGCGGAGTTCTCAGATAACACAGCGGTAGCGGTGGTCGCTTTCTCTGGTAAATACAAACCGCCAACATACAAATCCATAAAAAACTTGCTGCGAACTCCGGCACCGTTCAATTGTAGTTGTTGGCTATCGATGGATAGGGCTTCAGGAACTTCAACCCCAGATATTTCCCTCGCAGAGGCAGATACTGACATCATTAGAAACACTAAGCTTAACGGCAACAATTTCATAAAAATCCCCATAAATAATCAGCTGCGTAATCCCAGACGATAGTTACCATCCTGGCTAAACCAAACAGCTTGCCGATGTTGGTTGCTGATTAACAGTGGACCATCGTCGCAGAAGAGAAAACACTTCCAGTGTTGTTTAAAAGTGGCCCAACTGGTTTCTATCACTTCATATTTTTCGATACAAAAATAGACTCGAGTGTCATCAGCCCACGGAATAAACTGGGCGAGGGCTTCTGGCAAATCTGGCTGTTCGCTGTCCCATTGTGATTGCCAGTTGTCAGTATGATGCCAGGTAGATTTACGGTCAGCCCAGTCCCCTTTAGTGAATTGTTCAGCGCAGCTACTTTTGTTGCTGATCCAGCGATTCCATATCTCCATTGAGCTTTTGGCTGTTAATGGTTTGATATCTTCACGGACTATTGCAGGGACCAGAAGTTCATGATGGTTGAAAATCCACTGACGCCGGTATTCAGTTAGCGGAATATAACTAAAGCTCAAAGGGCTCTCCCTGGTTGCATGGCGGCGCCATTATAGTCAATGAGTGCTCAGTAAGCTAACCGGGTTTCATGAATTGCAGGAAAGCAGCATTTATTAGTGAGAAAGTAATGATGTTGTTATCCGAAATCGGCGTGTTCAGGCTCTAAATTACAATCAAAGACTCCGCCGCATAAGCGGCGGCAGCTATTCATACAAGGTTAGGTTGAAAAGTGAGGGCGTTCAGAATTCTGTGTCAGCTAATTAGGGCTAAATATCTAAGAGCTCGTCTAGGCGCCCTTCAAAGTGAATTGCCAATTGCGACAATGTCATATTCCAATTCTGAATGGGCATTGTCCATTTCTTAGAGGCGTTCAATATCCCAGCGTACAGAAGCTTAAGCAAGCTGTTTTCGTTCGGGAAACCACCCTTCGTTTTAGTCAACTTACGGAATTGACGGTGTACCGCCTCAATGGCATTCGTTGTGTAGATGGCCTTACGTACGTATTCTGGGTACTTGAAGTAAACGGATAGATTTAGCCACTTATTTCGCCAGGAGCGTAGCACGATTGGGTACTGGTGACCCCATTTCGATTCTAAGTGTTCCAGCGCCATCTCCGCAGCCTCTTTGCTTACGGCACGGTAGATTGGTTTTAGATCTGCCATGAACTCCTTCTGGTGCTTCGAGGCTACATATTTCATTGAGTTACGCAGCTGGTGAATGATGCACTGCTGAACTTCTGTATCTGGATAAATCGTGGAAATGGCTTCAGGAAAGCCAGTTAAGCCATCCACGCATGCAATTAGGATATCTTTAACGCCTCGGTTATGTAGATCGGTCAGCACTGAAAGCCAATAGTTAGCCCCTTCAGACTCAGACAGGTAAAGACCCAGCAGTTCCTTTTTGCCGTCAATGTTCAACCCTAAAATGGTGTATATCGCTTTGCTAACGTAGCGACCTTCTTCTTTGATTTTATAGTGGATTGCGTCGAGCCAGACAAAAGGATAAATACCATCCAGAGGCCGTTGCTGCCATTCCTTTAGCTGAGGTATCAAACTGTCGGTAATGCTGGATATCGTGGCTTCAGAAACATCTACGCCATACATATCTTCGACATGCCCCCGAATATCGCGGTAGCTCATGCCCAGTGAGAACATGGATAAAATCTTACGGTCAATTTCGTCGGTCAGTTTAGTCTGGTTCTTCTTAACTAATTGAGGCTCAAATGAACCACTGCGATCACGCGGCGTATCAAGTTCGAATGTACCGACAGATGACTTAACGGTTTTCTTGGTGGAGCCATTCTTACGGTTAGGCTGGTCGTCACTTTCCAGATGTTGTTCCAGCTCTGCTTTTAAGGCAACTTCTGTGATCTGCTTGATGAGAGGGGTTAAGAAACCATCTTTGCCTGTTAAATCTTGTCCAGACTGAAGCTTGTTCTAAGTCGAAGTTGGTTGTCATGTGTCATTCCTGTTTTATACATAATACTGAAATGACACAGATTTCTAAACACTACCTGAAAAGTCGATATTTATCTATTCTTCTCTTCTTTAAGCTTTTCCTTTAGCTTTTTACTATGTTTTTCAGCCTGACTTTTTTTATTATCTTGCTGACTTTCGGCACTGTCCTTAGCCTTTTCTTTTTGCCAGTCGGCTTTGTCTTTTACTTCTTCTCGTTTTCGTTCGGCATTGTCTTTAGCCGTTTCACGCTGCCATTCAGCTTTGTCTTGTGCTTCTTCGCGTTTTTGATCTGCTTTGTCCTTTGCCTCTTCGTGCATCATCTGCGCTTTATCTGTTGCGGCAGCATGCTTTTCGTCGGCTTTGTCCTTAGCCTCTTGATGTTTAAGATTAGCCATTTCCTTATTATATTCTGCTTTTTTATCAGTCTGTTGCTTGGTCTTATCAACATTATCTGTCGCGTATGCTTGTGTTATAACTAAAGTGCAAGATGCAGCGACGAGCACTGTTTGAATAATTCGCTTTAGTTTCATGATGTTTGTTCCTAATTGGTCTGGTTAAAATTCCTTAAAGTAACTACAGCTTAGCGTAGTCTCGCGCCAATTGGGTCATTTGCGTTCTAAATAGCTGTTCCGAAGTGTAGATCACCTGCGAAGGGAACTCAGTGTGAAATGAGCGATCAGATAAGTCGCCAAACCACACTTTACACACACCCACACTGAGTATGAACAGAATAACATTGATTGATCGTGCCGCGCGACGCCGATTAGAGAAAATCGTCCAGCGAAGCAAAGATAAGCGTTTCAGCCGTCGAGCAAATGCTGTGTTACTTGTGCATCAAGGACTATCCCGACAGACAGTCGCAAGCTTGCTTAGCGCGGCTCGTTCTTCTGTAAATCGCGGGTGTAGCAAGTATAACGAACTGGGGATAAACGGATTGAAAGATGCCGAACTGGGTAAACCACCGTACTTACCCGGCGATGCCATAGTGAAGCTGCTACATTTTCTAATCCCTTGCTCACCACAAGATTTAGGCTATCAGCGTAGTCGTTGGAGTACCGAATTGCTCGCCAAAGTATTGCGAAAACATGCAGGAATTCATATTCATAGTTCGACGTTACGCCGGTGGATGCCAGAACTCGGGATAGTATGGCGACGGGCCGCGCCGACACTAAGAATTCGAGATCCACATAAGGACGAAAAGTTAGCGGCAATTAAAGCGGCTCTGGATAACTGCAATGCCGATAATCCTGTCTTCTATGAAGACGAAGTTGATATCCATTTAAACCCTAAGATAGGTGCAGATTGGGGCTTTCGAGGGAAACAACGGTTAGTGGCAACACCTGGCCAGAACGAAAAATATTATCTTGCGGGGGCCTTACATGCCGACACAGGCACAGTGAAATATGTAGGCAGCGACTCAAAATGTTCGGCGTTATTTATTAAGCTGATGGAATTGCTTCGGAAGAGCTATCGCAAAGCAAAAACTATCACGTTAATCGTGGATAATTACATCATTCATAAGAGCAAAAAAGTGCAGGCTTGGCTAAGCAACAATCCCAAGTTCACACTCCTGTTTCAGCCCGTTTATAGTCCTTGGGTGAATAAAATTGAGAAGCTGTGGCATGCACTTCATGAAACGGTGACACGCAATCATAAGTGTTCGCAGATGTGGCAGTTGCTACGTAGGGTGAGGCGATTTATGGAAACCGCTTCACCCTATCCGGGAAACCTACATGGATTGGCAGAGCTGTAGCAGAATTAGGATCAGTTATTTAGAAAATCTAACCTTCACTAAATACACTCTGATATGTGTTAAATGCCTATAGGTAATGAGTTTTTTTTTATGAAATTTGGCAAACGAGGTGTTAAAAGTGGCGAAGAGTATTTAGAAAATGAAACTGGGGTTTTGTAACTGAGAATTTTTCGAAGACATCTTGTTAGAAAAATAGCTGGTCTCCCCACAGGAGAGATTTTGGACTTTACTCTACCTTAATGAAAGTTAATTAATACTTATTTATCAATAAGATAGTGATTTATGGTATGTATGTATTTTAACCAAAATTATGCTAAATTAACCCATAAGGCGGCACATAGGCGGCACAGGATTTAGAGTTAAGTATATATGATCCAAGAGAATAGTTTCACAAAACGTGTGTTCGAGTCACTAAAAACTCCCGAAAAACGCTACAGAGTGCCTGATTTTGGCCACCGTGAGTCGGTGAACGGCCTGTTTTTAGAGGTTATGCCTTCCGGCAAGAAGGTTTTCCGCTTCCGCCGTAAGCACTTAGGTAAAGACACCTCCGTCACGATTGGCGAGTTTCCTAACGTCACCATTGAGAATGCTCGCAAGCTGGCGAAGCAAATCGCCTATCAGTTTTCCAGTGGCGAAAATCCCAACGAGGCCAAGCGACAGGCCAAAGAAGAGCTCGCTCGTCAGGAGGCGTTAGCCATGACAGTGCAGGAGCTGTTTGATGCCTGGGTAATCGAGTTTCAGCTCCGGATAAAAGTGGGGGAGCGAAGGGCTAAATCATTACAGGATGCGCTTTCTACTTGGAGCAATCATCTACAGGAGCCGATAGGTGGGCTACCGATCTCCGCAATAGACGTCAGTGAAGCGGAGAACCTGCTCAAGCGCATCTTAATCAAAACTTCGGGATCGGTGCGCAATAAATGCCTGACGTTGATGAAGTCGCTCTATGCCGGACAAGGGGAAAACCCATTTGCCAAGATCCGTAAGCTGACGGAAGTGAAACGCGAGCGCATTTTAAATCAGGATGAGATGCAGCGATTGTTGGCTGCTTTGGAAGATGAACCGGAAATTCACCGCGATATCGTGATGATGCTGTTACTGACCGGACAGCGCAAAAGCTGTGTGCTCAGTATGGAGTGGCACGAGATCGATCACCAGCGCGGCATTTGGTTGATTCCCACCTCCAAGATGAAAGCGAAAAAAGCGCACGCTGTGCCGTTGACCAAAGAAGCGATGGAAATTTTACAGCGGCGCAGCTCGAATGCCGAGGCAGGGCAAAAGTATGTCTTTCCCTCTTTGCTAACTAAAGTTGGTCACGTGACCGAACGGTCAGGAGAACATAGCTTCTGGTATCGCATTACGGAAAAAGCAGGCTTACGCGGTGAGGGCAGAGGTGAGAGTGTCACTATTCACGACTTACGGCGCACTATCGCAAGTTGGAGTGTCATGCGTGGCGGCAACATTCAAACCACCAGTAAACTGTTAGGGCATAGTGATATCAGTATTACCGCCAGTACATATGCCCATTTGGATATTGAGCAGGTCAGGCGTGAGCTTGGGATTACCACAGCACAGCTTTTAGGGACTGCGCAGCATGAGTCTAAGGTTGATAGGTTAGTAAGGGAAATCGAATCCTTGACTACTGATGAAAAGATGGAGCTTTTTAGCCGTTGTAACTAATAATTGCGATGGTTAACTTTATTTGTTATTGGGACAAAAACGATCTAGATTCCTAACTTTAATTCGTGAGTTCCGGATTAAAATCCCTATGGATTAACGCCCGCGTAATGGCCTGGTTTGGAGCGCCAGCGGAAAATCAGCCCCAATTGACGCGTTTGTTAGGGCATTAGGTGAATAATGTGCCTTGACCTTCCATATACTTTTTCGCATGCCGGTATTTTTTTCCTTGTGATGTTTCTATGGAAGTAGAGCCATCAATTTTTTCGATCACGGTTGTTACAGCATATCCAGTTACTTTAACATCACCAACTTCATCTAATTCTCGGTCTATTCGCAATATGCAAATTATGGATGACCCGTGCTGAAAGGGGATATTGTCTAGTAGCACCATATCTTTGAACGCAAGATCAAGCATATCAAAACCAATTGGTTGGTCATTGTATATCCCTTTCCATTTATACTTCCCATCCTTGAGTACAGGAGAGACGATTTCTATTTCGGCTTCAACTTCTTCAGCTCTCAGTTTATTGCTATTAAGGACATATTTTCTAAAGTCGCGCCGTTCTACCTGCCGCTCATCAGTTTGCGGGACAAAGTTGGCGTTGAGTACAGAGAAGCCAATTTTGCTAACTTCCTGTTTCTTGCTGAGGGCGGCGTAGAAGTTAGATTTTCTCTTAATGATCTTTAGATTTTTAGAGAGGTGCTTGGCTGTTTTTTCTATTGCTTCAGGTGAAGGACCGGCCGCCTTTACTTCTTCCCTTAATTTTTGAATATTGAGCTTAGACTCTTCGATTTGGAGTCTGTTAAGCTCTTTTTCTAACGCTTCCTTTTCTGACTCGTGAAGCATTGGTGCTATTGTAAGCATTAATTGAGCGACGAGCAGAACTACAGTAATCGCATTGGCGTTACCTTTAATAACGTCCCAGAACTCCCGAAAACCACCTTCTCTAGCCGCAGTTGCAACAAGCTCAGCTTCAATATCTAAAATGGCTGATATTTCGGAGATAATTGCTAGAAGCTCAGCTTCACATTTATTCCTGAGAAATGCATTAATTTGATGAGACTCATCATTTAGGTAGTAATGCAGTTCAAATTTATTCGCAACTTCCATATTAGACTCTCATTATTCGATTACTGGGCTGCTCTAACGCCTAGATCAGGTGCGCCGTAGGCGTCACCTGGATTTTCTTGTTAGGCCAAAACTAGAATAATTTACTTTGCTCATTTTTTAGTGACATGATTTTGTCTTGAACTTTTAGCTTTGCGTCAGCTTTTTTTAGCGCAAACTCACTCATGTGGGTTAAAAGCTGTTCCAGTCCGGTAATCTCTTTAACTTTTTCAAATATTTTGGATTTATTAACAAAAACCAATGAGTTCTTATTTCTTTGGAGAAGCTCAAGAACGTTACTCAGAGTTCCTGTGCTCTTTGTATCCCAAATCATTAAACCGTAATCACAGTCAATTGACATTTCTATGTCCTTAACTGTGAAATAGGCTCTAGTACCAGGTTGAGCGGTAGTTTCAACTTTCTTTACTTCCCATCTACCAATATTATTTCTTGGTTGTGAGCCTGTGCAATAGACAAAGACGTTGTTGTAACTATGACTTTTAAGATATTCTTGCACTGAGCTATCAACCCCATCAGCATCACCAACAAGAATGATATAACCTTGCTCGATAATGTTATCAATTCTCTTCAACACAAGCGGGTCAAGATTTTTTATTTTCATTGACCCAGAAATAAAGACCTTTTTCATTATCGTTTCCTACTGATGACTGCAACATAAATTTTTCTTATTTTATCATGTTGTTGAAGAACGGTAGTTGCAGCTTCTAACGATGACCCTGTATCAAACAGATCATCAACAATTAAGACATCATATAAGCCAGTATGTAATAAGTCATTAATTGTAAAGGCACTTACTAGGGTTGAAACTTTGTCATCCCTAGACGCAATATCTTTCATTTGCGGTGTTGCTTTCGATTTTACAAGTAAATTCTCATAGCATGGGATAGACATTTTTTGAGCTAATGACCTAGCAATTTCTGTGACAGGCTGTCTGGCTCGTACTTTAGATGCTGGCATAGGAATAACAAGAGAAGAGCTTCCAAAGTAACCTGAGAAAGAATCATAAAGCTGCTGAGCTATGGGCTCGACCTGACTGAAGTCGTCTCGATATTTGAGTTGAAATAATGCCTCGCCGGGTTCCGAACGAGTTGTATCAAACACTGGATGTCCCCATTCATTTTCCCCAATGCAAACACTATGTAGTACGTGCTTTGCAAGTGAATAACCTAAAGTCCAGTTTCCTTGAATCTCTCTAATATCAACTTCCATATTTACTCCGAAGATATTTGTTACAAAGGGCCTAACATTTTATTAGTGCGCATGCGCGTTTACCTCATTAGACCAGTAAAAACGCGCATCGTTAACTTGTTGTATTAAAAAGAAGTTATCAGCTTTTTCTCAAATACACCATCCAGAAAAACGCGCATGCGCGTTTTCCAAACCAATTATCTAGCTAATGGAAAATATAAGTGCTTAATTTTAATGTTATTTATTTTGGCAATAATGAGAAAGTGCGCACGAATATTGACTAAAAATCGGTCAAAATGCTTGCGAGTTCGATATGACTGTATACCTGTCCAGTTTTTAGGCGTCTTGGTGAGCTACACCACACGGGATATATGGATAAAATTTTTAGGTCGCAAAGTCCGTTTGTTGCTGCTCCACCGAAATACAAACAGGCTTTAATAACGCAACCTTCTACTTCTAACGTCCATTAAAAATGGGATGATTACCGGGGCATATCTGCGTTAGCCGAGGTCCAGCAGCGACCACAGGCAGAAAACTCTAGTTTAGGATGTCAGTGAGAAAGGGATGTTTACACTAGGCTTTGTTATGCATGGCTATTAATTTTCATCCTATTTTCGATATTTGGACATATCTATTCCGGCAGCAGTACAGGAGTCTATTGTTTTTATCTCGTATTCTTCTGTTGCTGAATGTGAATATTGATCAAGCCAAAACTTACAGATTTGTAGCTTTTCCCGTTGTTGTTCTTTAGCTGTTTTAGGTATGTGTGACCCTAGTTTTTTGTCATCCTTTAATGCCTTGTATATTTGATCTTTAAAAGCATTGATTGGAAGTTTCAGAGCATCATCAATTGTATTGGCATAGCTAGAGCTGTACATTGACAACATTGGAATTATTGCAATTACCAGCGACTGAACTTTCATTTCAATGTGTAATCCTTATGCATAACTTATACTTGTGAGGCCGAAAAGCGGTCCCTCATCTAGTATTTTTTATGTTATTGCTCTTGTTCACTTAATATTAATAATGCCACGACAGCGTGGATAATTAGAGCAACCCAAAAATTGTTTACCTGCGTTGTCACCTTTTTTCACTTCACGCATGACCATATGACCACCGCATTTAGGGCAGAGATTTTGAGTTTCGCGTTCTGCTATTTTTTGCTTGAGATGAGCCACATGCGCACGATCAGTTTTGAATGATGGCGTTAAACGACCACTTTCGATTTTAGCGATTATCTCTTTGACTTGAGGCTCTGTGAGAACAGGGGCAGTTTTGGATTTAATGTAACGAACATAGCCACCGCCAGATGTCACATTCTCTGGCATTTCTGTTTTAAAGGTCGAATCACCCATAAAGGTAATCACAGAAAAAATCTGTTGATCATTCAGACCCAATAACGACTCAAGAGTTTTTGTATGTTTGTAATTTTGGAATAGCGGATTTTGAAAATTATGTGTTACTTTGAAAATCTTTTGAGTCCAAGTTCTTTGATCCTTATTGCCAAAAATCCAACCTTTCATGTTCTTTGTTTCAATTACAAACACGCCATAAATTGAAACAATGACATGATCTATTTGAGTAGTGCCACCATCAGTTGGAAGCGTCACATTTTTAATGAGATGGTAGGTTTCTTTATCAAGTCTGATTTTTGCTGCCGTATTTACTAAAAACTCACCAAATTTACCTTTATACCATGGCGTTTTCAGGAAAGTTACGATTAGTAGAATTGCTAAGTAGATATATAAATAATCGTAAAAAGGCTTAAGAATTACACTGTAGTCCATGTGTTCTCGCTTTAAATTACATAACCTTTGTGCGAATTCGCTAAAGAATCTAAATTGAAGGCACAGCTACCGCACGGGCTGATGACAGCGCATCGTCCTTGATGTTAAATGTTTCGTACATTAATGTAACAACTTCAACCGAGTTTACCAACCACTTTTCTGTTAGGTTTCAGTACAGTTATTGACAGAACTCCAAGTAAGATCAGTCAGTGCTTACTGCACGAGAAAGCGTCCATTCATGGGGGCGTGTAATCACTTCAACCCCAAGGCTTACAATTCCCTTCAGCCTTTTTAGTGCTTCATCGCCATATCTGTTGAATTTGATTTCCCGAAAATTGCCGGAATGTTCCGGAATAGTTTCCTGCATCATTCCCGCGTTTGTTCCGAAATGGCTCGGGATTCCAGGAATTGTATTGCCGTATGATTCCTGAGTGTTTTCATGGAAAATTGCAGGAATGCCGGAATCTATTCCCGAATTTGCTGGAATGGTTTCAGGAGTCTGCTTGCAGATTTGAAGCTGTTCATATAGAGGACGTGCTGTTTGTTCTTTGCGCTTGCAGAAGACGCCACCCATGAGTTCGGTATAAAGTTGCCAATCACTTTGGTCTGCTGCTTTACGGAGTTGTTCAATCAACTCCGGACCATTTTCCGGAATAGCTTTGAGTCGGCGAAGTTCACGCCAAGGAGTAACACTTGCGCCGCCGATTTGTTGAAACTGGCGAATACCCCAACAAGAAGCCCAGGCTCGAATACGAACTGCAGAGGTTTTAGCATCTTTCCCGTAACTGTCGGCATCTATACCTTCACCATCAATATTCTTTGAAACATACTTGGCAACGTACCCGGTAGCAGAGCCCTTTTTTGGATCTATGTATTCCACTTTTAAACGGTGTTTTTCTGCACCTTGTTCATCGCCGTCTTCCTCAAAGCAGTAATGTTTAAAGATATTCACTAGGGCTTGTTCTTGTTTAGGCTTTAGGAATAACAATAAATGCCAATGTGGTGTACCGTCATGGTGTGGTTCTGCAATGCGGAAACCAAATGCAGCAATTCCTTGTCGTTTCATTTCGGCACGGATTCTGGCAAATGTTAGGTTTAGATATTGCTGGCCATCTAGCGGAGTGGCGTTGTTCCATGTGGGGTTGGCATCTCCTGTTTTAGAAAATGCACGATGATATTTCGACGGACAGGTCATGGTAAGGAATAGTGCTGAGAATTGACTTTTATTAGCGTAGTCTTCAAATCCACGCATTCTTACCATTAACTCGGCGCGGCGGATTTTGGGATTTGATACATTAAGGCTAGAAAGTTCCGCAAGACTCATACTGAAACCGTCTTCATTGATAGCGATAGTCTCTTGCAGGAAATTTTTTGTGTGCCAGCGTTGGTTCTCGTATAACTTTTTAGAGGTTTCACTGATATAGATACCTCGTTGCTTGTTTACCAAATTTAGGTGGCGTGCAATGCTTTCAATCTGTCGGCTATGTTGCGTCCCGAGTTTCTGTTGCCACCATCTTTCATCCATCGCTCGGTTAATTACGCCGCGCACCTTCAGGGCTTGAACATCAGTTAAAGTGCCCATTTTCAGCGCTTCGCGTACGTCTTTGTTGAGTGGTTTAGGTTCGATGCTGTGAGCCGCCAAGAAGCGCGTAATTGCATAGTAAGCGAAAACAAGCTGCTTATTGGATTCGATAAACAGGGTTAAGCATTCACGGGAGCGGCGTTTGGCAATTAGGCGGCGATCACGGTCTTCCACGTTAACGGTGTAAAAGCGCTTATCTTTGCCAAGAATTGTCGCTATCGCTTCGCGAGTTTCGAGAATGCTCAGATTTGATGACTGTCGGGTTGGCAGTTTTACATACTCTTCCATAATGCGTTTTTTGAACGCACTGGGTAGTCCGTTAAGTTGGTTATTAACCCACTTATGATCATGTGGATGGACTTCAGGCATGAGCTTGTCCCTCCAACTGTTCAGCGAGCTGTCGCCCTTTGCTGTTTAGCGTGAGTGATGTCCAGCGTAACCCCGTTACGAATAGATCTCGTTCTTGGGTGAGTCCTTCCCGTTTAAGGCGATAGATAGTGCGCTTTGAAAAGTGACCGGCAAAGCCTGCTAATTCAGCCACAGTACCGAGGTCAGGGCAGACTTCGGTACAAAGCTCGACCGAATTACCATTAGCTAACCAAAACAGCAGGTCGATTTGTTCGGTGCTTAGTTTGGTATCAATTCGGTCTGTTCGGTTTTCCGTTTGGTTAACGGTTCGGTTAGTGATTCGGTTACTCATTCGGTTCGCCCTCCGTATCAAGTACCGAATTCGGTTTAGTACTCGGTGTTAATTCGGTAGCGGTTGAACCTGTTACGTAATGGCGCGGATCTCGTAACGGTGGCTTGGACTCGTTAACGAGTACCGAATCCGTTAACGGGTACACATCGTTTGATTGGATTTGTTCCGTTACGGGGTCTCGCATTGATAATGGAATGTCTTCAGGCCGAAACTTTATAACGTCACGAATCCTGATTAGCTGAAACAACATGAGTAAATGTGTCAGCATCGTTAAGAGGTTAGAGAGTGTGTTCATAAACCCTCCCATCAATGAATGCGTCAATGTCGGCTTGGCGATACATTACGCGACGACCGACTTTGACAAAGCGGAGAGGGTAGCGACCAGTACAGCGCCACACTGACAGAGTGCCTTCAGTCACACCGAGCATCTCGGCGACCTGTTGAGGGGTTAAAAGTGAATTGATCATTGTTGCTCCTGATTAAAGTAATGAGGTCAGGAGCGAGATTAGGTAAGTGGAGTTAAAGAGTATTCACATGACAGGGTGTGAAAGTACTACAACACCCTGTAAAAGTACTACCACACCCTGTGGTAGTACTAAACAATTACTGTAGCTGTATTAGTCCAGACTAGATCTGACACATCATCTTGAAAAGATGAGAGTTACCCGTTTTGATAAAGGTGTCGAATCTTAAATCAAAACATAAGGCAACTCTCATGCTTCATACTAACAATCCGATTATCAAACACAAAGCGGGTTTACTCAATCTCGCAGCAGAACTGGGAAACGTTTCTAAGGCCTGTAAGGTGATGGGCGTATCTCGAGACACCTTCTATCGCTACCAGGAATTGGTTGAAAGTGGTGGTGTTGAATCGCTTATCAATCAGTCCAGAAGAGCGCCTAACCTCAAGAACCGTGTCGATGATGCAACCGAACAAGCCGTCATCGCACATGCGATAGCATTTCCTGCCCACGGCCAATCACGCACCAGTAATGAACTGCGCAAAACAGGCGTATTTGTGTCGGCGAGTGGTGTTCGTTCTATCTGGCTGCGGCACGATTTAGAGAACTTCAAAAAGCGCTTAAAGGCTTTGGAAGCCAAGGTCGAGCAAGAAGGTATTATCTTGTCAGATGCGCAGGTCGCAGCGCTGGAACGCAAGCAACAGGATGATGAAGCTTGTGGTGAAATTGAAACCTTCCATCCAGGCTATTTGGGCTCGCAAGATACGTTCTATGTCGGCAATCTTAAAGGTGTTGGTCGCATCTATCAGCAGACCTTCGTTGATACCTATAGCAAGGTAGCATTTGCCAAGCTGTACACAACGAAAACGCCTATCACTTCGGCTGATTTGCTCAATGACCGAGTGCTGCCGTTCTTTGAGGCTCAAGCATTACCCATGCTGCGTATTTTGACTGACCGAGGAACAGAATACTGTGGCAAAGTAGAGCAACACGACTATCAGTTGTACCTAGCGATTAACGACATAGAGCACACCAAAACTAAGGCGCGTCATCCGCAAACCAATGGTATCTGTGAACGCTTCCATAAAACGATTTTGAATGAGTTTTATCAGGTAACGTTTCGTAAAAAGCTTTACGGAAATATGGAGGAACTGCAAAAAGATCTGGACGAATGGCTGGCGTATTACAACAATGAACGGACTCATCAGGGAAAAATGTGTTGTGGCCGAACACCAATGGCGACACTCGTTGATGGGAAAGCGATTTGGGCTGAAAAGAATTTAGCTCAAATCTAATCTGACGGAGGCACCAGAAAAATGGGTAACTGTCAGATCAGGTCTGAGCTAGTACACTGTAGCCAACGATAATTATGCCCCTTATTTAGCAGGGATTGCTTGAGTCGATGCTTGATTTCATCTGATGCTCTTTGGTAGATAGTTTTCAGATCATTGTCATAAGCTTTCTCACTGAAACCTCTATCTTTAGCCTTCTGATACCAATCATATCCTAAGTCAAACTTTCCAGTTTCCATGTGAATTGCACCTAATAAGGTACATGGTCTGAAATCTAATGATGATGTTTGATGTGCTTCATTTCCCAATCGAATCCCTTTTTCATATTCCTTGAGGTCTCGGCAAACACCACCATAGGTGGTGAGCAGCGCAGAATGAAGTTTTTTGTTTTTTAATGTAGTTTTAAAAGGGTAATGCTGATCCAATTCCTTTTTAATTTTACTTAAATTTTCCGCTTTCCTATACGAGGCGCTAGCATTCACAAGGTCCCACGGTTTATGTTCCTGCCTCCATCGTTTAAATTGTTGTTGTCCTTGTTGAAGGTAGTAATGTTTTTCGATCAGATCGTTACAGAAGCCATATTCTTTTAACCAATTAAAATCTTGTTGAGTGATTGCACGGTGTTTCAGCGTACGTAAAATTTTTTCAGCTTTGGAGCCCTTTCGAATACCGAATGAGTCAAACTCATCGAAGTCTACGTATAGTTCTTTATGTGCTTCTCGAATATCTTTTAACTCTTTTTGTTGTGCTTCTTGAATTGCTTTTAACTGTTCATACTTGGCTTTTTTTTCTTGCTCAATGGCTTCTTGCTTACGAGCTTCAATCTGGTCAAATTTCTCTTGGTAGCGAGATAAAATGGACTGTGCTTCTGATAGATTAGTAGCTTCAGCTACTTCAGTCCCTCTTTCGGCGAGAAGTCTTTTTATCCACGTTTTCAATGAAATGCTTTCATCTAGAAGAGTTTTTGCCCTTTCTTCGCAGCGATTACTCATTACTGAGTTGTATAAATAAGTGGTTTTAATTCCAAGAGCGATAGACAGCTGTTTTAAATCAGATTCACTTACATTTATCTCCTGAGTCCTTAGATAGTTTACGAACAGATTTAGATAAGCGTTATAAATCGGATATCGTGAACGAGGAAAAATAAATCTTAAGCTTGAGGTCTCAACTAGTTCCATCTCTTAACTACTTCCTTCAAATTTGCTTTTAATATGTTTCGAAAGCCACAAGTGAATAGTTCTCGGGGCTTGATAATCACTACTAAATTCAAATCCTATTGATTTTCCATATTTTTTTACTCTGCCAACTATTGCATGAGCAGCATGATGCGCATTGTTAAAATCACCTTGGTCGAACAACTGTATAGCATAGGCTTTTACTTGGTCGCTAATTGCAAATTTTTTTGCCCGCCCTGATTTCCCTGCTTTTGATGATGTTTTAATCCTTCCAATTTCATTGATGATACTTTCCAATAGCCACTGAAATCCGTCGTTCATATCAACAAGTTGATACTCAATAAATTCATTAAACAACTTTGCTGCGGGTCTGGTTAGGCCTGCCATTTGACAAGCAAGGGCGGATTGCAGCGTAGCCTGAGATTCTTTGGTGAATTTCGGCATCATATTAATTGACTTGCCATGAGCAGCAAAAGGTGAAAAGCCACTTGCTAACGAGCCAGCGTTAGAGAAATGCCGAATAAGCGTCATGTCTTCGACTAGTGGTAGATCTCTCAATGGGGCGAAAAAGCCAATATAGGTTTGAATATTTTGCTGGTGCTGCGCTTTCAGACTTTGTTGAATGCCATCAATTTTGGCTAACTGCTTAATGATGTCGCCATTGGAATCTATCTCACCCAGTTCCTTTAGTCCGTCTGTAAATGGAATATGAAGATCGTGAAAGCAAGGATGTCCATCAACGATTTCAACCGTGGATTTAGGTAATGGAAATTCATTGAGGTCGACAACAGCAAGGGCATATGACTGCAAGTCTGGTGGAGTGGTAGAAATAACGAAGCTTAAATCATCACTGTTTGCGAACTGCGCAAAAACATCATCCATTTTGGTTGGTTTTCTTATCTGATCCATGATGAATGAAAACTAACGGAAATTGATGGAACAGTCCAATTTTTAGACGAGAGTCTTAAAAATTTAACTTCAATGAAATCTAATATACAAAAAATTCAGGTGGTGTTTTGGGGCGGCACAGGGGCGGCACAGAAATATGATTATTTATAAACATTTGATTTATATATAAAAATCTGTATATTGGTCTCCCCACAGGGACTCGAACCCCGATCGGTCGCTTAGGAGGCGGCTGCTCTATCCTGTTGAGCTATGAGGAGACGGCAGTGATTATACTGTTTTTGGCCTCTATTAAAAGGGCTCAAATCTAACTGCTTAATTCTTCAGCGCAATATCGTTGACTTGGATACTTCGTGCTGCGCTTTCTCCGTTGAGCATTGCTGTGGATGTGCTTTCAGATGTCTGCGCTATTTCAACATCAACAGTGGTGGCGACTGCAATTGCGCGGGTTTTACTGATCTGATCCATGATGTTATGTTGCAATACTATTTTAAATTTATCGCCTTTTTTTACGCCATTTTTTCTTCCGATATTAAGCACTATCTGGCTGTCATTTAGAGCAATAATCTGAGCCAGTAACGGACGGCAGCTGAGTGTTTCATCAATATCTCTAACGGCTTCTGTAATTATTTGCTCGGCAGACTCACCATATTCCGACTGCCAAAATTCACTGGAAGTAGGATTGACCATAGCGGTTTTAGCAAATTCCCATTCGCTCGGTTGACTATATTCGTGTTGCCAGACAATTTCGCCACTAATGCCATGATATAAAGTTAACTTCAGTTGAAATTGTCTGATAGGTGCATGTTGCCACAATCCAAGAATGGCAGAAGTGGGTTCTGCAACTGAGATGTCGGTGAGTTCAGGTATCAACAGGTATTGGCTATCGGTCATTTCACTGATCAATGTTGGTGCTCTAAATCCGCCATCTGAATTCGTTAATGCTGGAATATTAACCTCTTGATTCACAAGCGATACTGGAACGCTCAACGCTGAATTTTGTTGCAATGCGTTGACTAAGTGTTCTGAAAAAGCCGTTGGTAACTGTTCAAGACGACCATAGCGTAATTGGCTGCGATCACGAATAGTGGTTCGCGGGATCAAAATTGCGGCTTTCAGCCCATCATTACTACATTTTTCTTGATCTTGATGTAGCAGATCGATTTTGACGGTAACTGTTAGCCGATTACCTTGTTTTTGCTCATTTAATAATTGAATCGATGAGATATTGTTTGCTGCTGATAGCGTTAGAGCCTGGTCAGTCAGTTGACCCTTATTTGTTGTCTGGCTTGCCTGAAACTTACCACCGTTTTGTAAAAGGGCCATTCTGACGGCGTTTTTCACTGCAACTTCTCGCGCATTGTCGCTATCGCCATTGATAATCTTTGCTTCACCTGTTGCTTCTACCCAGTATGCCTGGCAAGGCAGGCTAAGGCTGAGTAATGTCAGTAAGCAAACGAGAGATTTCATGGTGATTTTCCTGTAGCAACCAATGGCCAAATATCTGTCGAAACGTCAGATATACGGAGTAATTATTCAAAATTTATGCCAGTGAATTGGTCTGGTGCTAAGTAAAAGCGCTTAAGTGTTGTGGTCAATTGCCGATAACTGAAAGACAAGAAATAAATTGAGCTCCGTTTCATAGCCGTTCGGAGCGTTAGCTGATGGACTAGATATGAAAAAAGCAATGGTTTTGATGGCGCTAATGCTGGTGGGCTGCAAATCCCCCCAGCCCGTTGAGCCCGTGGCTGATCCCGTTGCAACGACTAAGGCTGGGATCATTGACGTGACCCAGAAGCTCGCCAAGGATCTGGTGCGTTATAGTGACGTGCTGGATCTGAATCAACCATTGTTAGTCGCAACGCCTGTCATGGTAGAAGATATGCAGAGCACAGATAATCTGGCGGCGCAGTTACAACAGGGATTAATGGCGGGCATGCAGCAGGTGGGGTTTCACCTAGTCGATTTAAACGTGGCTGATTCGGTCAGAGTAACGCCGCAAGGGGACTTTCTGTTGAGCCGCGATTGGCAAAAAGTGCCGAGCAATATTGCGGTTGATCAAGTATTAGTCTCCACTGTTAGCTTGGCCCGTAACGGCATTGTGATTAACAGTCGCATCGTGACCTTGACAGGCAATAAAGTCATCTCTACTGCAGAACTGTATGTACCGCAGCAGGCGCTGCCAGACTATTTGTTGCCTTCTCAGTTGGTCGTTTCTAAAGCAAGTTTACTGTACCGCAATAGTGCTACTGGTGAAGCGAAGGTACATCCGGTTGGAGAATCAAAATGAGATTATGGTTTTCGTTAGTCATCCTGATACTGATTTCCGGTTGTACGAGTCGTGATCGCTATGTGCAGTGGGAAACCGTGCCACCACCAACCTTTCCCAAATTAACTGCCGTTGGGTACGCGCCATTAGCGTCACAACCTTCAAAAAATCCATCTGAACGGGTATTGATGGCAATGCAGGCATCGAAAATTGACGCCTATCGAGAGCTTGCTGAACAAGTTTATGGTCAGCAGTTGACATCACAAAGTAAGGTCGGTGATTGGATGTTGAAGTCAGATGAGGTAAAGGTTTCCGTGAGCGGCGTTATTCGCGGCGCCAAAGTTGTTCGTAGTTATCCTGCCGGAGATCATTACGTTACCGAATTAGAACTGGATTTTTCCAATGTGTGGCAATTGTATCAGCAGCAAAATCGTCCACAGCGAGTTAAGCAGATCACTTATTTCTAAATTTACTCGTACCCAATGAATTTGGCGGCAAGGCGGCAGTCTTTTGCCGCTTTAATTTTGTGTCATAGAGGATGATTTTACTTGGGTAAAACTGAGGTTATGCTTCTAGATCGTTACCCAGAGTAGAAATAGTGGAAGTTTTACCTTTACCATCGTAAGTGAGGCTATGAGCATTACGGCTCATTTGTAAGGCTTGCGCTAAACGATTGGTGCTTGCTGAGCAAAGCTCAATCAATTTACCGTTTGCTTGATTTTTTTGCTGGCATTCAGCTAGCAGCGCTTTGATTTGACTAACTTGTTGTGACAGCGGTGTCTGTTTTAACTGTTCTTTCAGCGGGTGCTCTGCCAGCGTTTTATCCAGCTTAGCCACTTGTTCTAACGTTTGCTGCTTATCGGCTGCCAATTGCAGTAGACCGTCGGCATCACGTTCAATCAATGCCTTAGTTTCTGCCTCAATCAACGACAAAAGGCGACCAAGCGTCGCCGCCTGTCGCTGTAAGGTGATTTCCAGATCATGTACTTGAGTCATCAAGAATCCTGATCAAGATCGACCATGTTGCTTTCAAACTGAGCGATGTTATTCGCGAGTTTTTCCGGATCCACTTTATAGCGTCCTTCAGAAATTGCCTGCTTTATTTCAGCGACTTTTTTCATATCCACATCAGGCATAGACGCAATTTTACTTTGCATCCCTTGTAATTGCTGAGCCTGGGCAGAAACAACGACGGAATCGTCATTGTTAGCAACGCTGCTAGTCTCGGTATCTTGTTCAGCTTTACCACTGCTTCGGGTAACTGAATTAGTATTCACCCGAGGTTGATTTTGCAGTTGTTTAATGTCCATAGCCTTTTGGCTCCAACACTTTCAAATAAACTCTAGTTCTATTATCGGCACACAACAGTCTAGCTTGAGACTTTTTTTACATATTTACCCGCACTTCACCTACATGGGTGACTACGGCTTCTATCATCTTGTTAGATTGAGCGTTTTTTACCCGTATCTGTTCACCAAGGTTACCATCTTCTTCGGCTACGCCAACCGTTTTTATTTGGAATTGTGCCGTTTTAGCAATGATAGACACTGAATCGCCCTTACAGACAAAGCAAATATTACTCACAAAAATGGGGTAATCTTTGCTGACTCGCCGTTTGAGTCGGGTCCCAATTAGTTGGTCAACGTTGCTGAATTGCTCACCGTTAACACTGTATTGGTCAATGTACCGTACTTCCAATTGCGCTGCGCTTAATAGCTCTCCGGGCGCCAATGTCTCTTTGGCAACCACTACAGGATAACTGATGTCGACTCTTACGGAGAGGTATATTTGCCAGGGATAATCTAAATCAGGGCTATCACAGCTAATTTTTACCGTATTGTTGCGACTTATCTCTCTGTCCGAAGCGAGTTCTGCTCTAACTGGCGATGCGCAACGGGGAATGAGTATGCGGCTATCGATAGTCTGTGGCGTGATCGTGACGTTGGCAGACGCCGGTGCCTCCAGCTTTTTTGCAACTGTTTCTTTAGCCAATGCCTGAATGGCCGATATATCAGGAACAACCGCTGGTTGTGCTAACGTTTTGCTGGAGAACGCCACAATCGCTAAAAAAATGTATGCTAAATTTAGTTTCATCATATACAAAGTGGTGTAGTTAACCGATTTACACGTATACTTCATCCGTTCCAAACGCCTTAATTGGCAACGAGTTTGATGGCGTCAGAACTTTGACTGAAACACCAGATGGAACGATCACAGCAAGTTACATGCCTTTCCGTAAATAGTGGTAAGGTGAGTTTATTTTGTCGAACAACAAGGCAGGCTTATGTCAGGTATTCTTGAATCAGTCAACAAAAGAACCCAATTGGTAGGGCAGAACCGCCTTGAATTGCTGTTATTCAAACTAAATGGTCGCCAACGGTTTGGCATCAACGTGTTTAAGGTTAAGGAGGTTTTACAGTGTCCTCCGTTAACGATGCTGCCTAAGTTGAATCCTTATGTGAAAGGCGTGGCGCACATTCGCGGAACAACTATTTCGGTCATTGATTTAGGGGCCGCTACCGGTGGCCGGCCGATAGAAGATCTCAAAAACTGTTTTATCATCATCTCCGAATATAACCGCAGTGTTCAGGGCTTTTTGGTGCAATCAGTTGAACGTATTATCAATATGAACTGGTCCGCCATTATGCCGCCCCCACAGGGTGCTGGACGGTATTCCTATCTCACCGCGGTGACTGAAATTGATGGTGAGTTAGTGGAGATATTGGACGTCGAAAAAATTCTGGACGAGATTTCACCTGCTAAAACTGAAATCAGTGAAGAAGTTGATAAAGCGATCAATATCGACCGTGAGCAGAATTTCCATATTATGGTCGTGGATGACTCCGCGGTGGCACGCAAACAAATTGTCAGAGCCTTGTCATCACTGAACTTGCAGATCGACACCGCGAAAGATGGCAAAGAAGCACTTGATCGGCTGAAACTAATCGCCAGTGAAATGGATAATGTCGCCAAGGAAATTCCGTTAATCATTTCCGATATTGAGATGCCTGAAATGGATGGTTATACCTTGACGGCCGAGATTAGAGATGATCCAAAACTTAAGAATATCAAGGTAGTACTACATACATCATTGAGTGGCGTATTCAATCACGCAATGGTACAAAAAGTGGGTGCCAACGACTTTATTGCTAAATTCAATCCAGACGAATTGGCAGCCGCAGTTGATAAACATCTAACTTTGTCATGATTTACTAACCGTGCCGATGATATAAAGAGTGTTGATAGTGACTTGTGTTGTCTGTGATGCTGCGGTATAACGCGGCGTCTTACCGGTATTAGCTGTCGCTCAGTACCAACAAGTTTTATAAAATGGGATATCAAGGTGCCAGATAAATCTCTTGCAGAAACCGAGTACAATCAGTTCCGGCTGTTCTTGGAACAACACAGTGGTATTGTGCTGGGTGAAAATAAGCAATATCTGGTGCGCAGTAGACTCGCGCCGTTGATGGGCAAATATGGGCTGCCGTCATTATCAGAAGTGGTGAAGCAGTCCATGCGTCCCACTGAGAGACAGTTACGGGCTGAAGTTATTGATGCCATGACTACCAACGAAACCCTCTGGTTCCGTGACCGTTATCCCTTTGAATTGTTGCCAAACAATATCTTGCCGCAGTTTGCCAGACTCGGAAGGCCCCTCAAAATCTGGTCGGCGGCCTGTTCTTCTGGACAGGAGCCTTATTCCTTGGCAATGACCATTCTTGAATATCAGCAACGTCGTCCGGGTGGATTACCTGGAAGTGCTTCAATCCTGGCAACGGATTTATCACCTTCAATGCTGGAGCGTTGTAAGAACGCGGAATATGACAGCCTGGCATTGGGGAGAGGCTTATCTGACGAGCGTAAACGTCAGTTTTTTGATGCTTTACCAAGTGGCAATATGCGAGTGAAAGACAATGTCAGGCGTTTGGTCAGCTTCAGAGCGCATAATCTCCTGGAAAGCTATACCTTGCTCGGTAAGTTCGACATTATCTTTTGCCGAAATGTTTTGATCTATTTTGCTCCTGAAGCCAAGGCAAAAATCCTGCGGCAATTTGCTGCCGCCCTGAACCCCAAAGGCATCCTGTTTTTGGGTGCGTCAGAGTCTATTGCGGGTTTATCTGATGAGTTTGATATGATTCGCTGCAATCCAGGGATCTATTACCAACGTAAAATCTGATATTAATTTATTGATTTTAAACAATATAAAAATGCCAGCTAAAAAGCTGGCATTTTTATTGCTGCTGTTTCACTCGTTGGGGTTTATCAGACACATATAGCCTGCTATATGGCACATAGTTTGCTTGCACATAAAAACTATCCATTGAGAGGCGGTTTTATGGCGATCAGTTTTGATAAGGCTCTGGGCGTTCATCAATACACCCTGGGGATCCGTGCACAGCGTGCGGAAGTGCTATCCAGTAATATCGCCAATGCTGATACTCCCAACTATAAAGCCAGAGATGTGGATTTTAATGCGGCATTGCAGAGTGCCATGGGAAAACGGCAAGGCATGCAAATGGCGGCTACTTCCGAAAAGCATTTTGATATGAAGTCATTGGTCCAGGAAAACGTCAGGTTCCGCGTGCCAGATCAACCTGACACCGGTGATGGAAATACCGTAGACATGCAGGAAGAACAACAGGCGTTTATGCAAAATGCGTTGGAATATCAAATGTCTCTCGGGTTTCTTGATGGTAAGTTTTCCGGCATGAAAAAGGCGATAAGAGGAGACTGATCATGGGGCTATTCAATATTTTTAATATTGCCGGTTCTGGCATGTCTGCCCAGTCTGTGCGGTTGAATACCACTGCCAGCAACATCGCCAACGCGGATTCGGTGTCCAGTAGTGTGGATACCACCTATAAAGCCCGGCACCCAGTATTTGAAGCCGAGCTGGCGAAGGCGACCAATGGGCAGCAGCAACAAGATGGTTATTCGGTCAAGGTATCGGGGATTGTAGAGAGCGATAAGCCGCTGGTGAAGGAATATGCGCCTGATCACCCGTTAGCCGATGCCGATGGCTACATATATAAACCCAATGTCAACGTGGTAGAGGAGATGGCAGATATGATCTCTGCATCGCGCTCCTACCAGATGAATGTTCAGGTAGCTGATGCTACCAAGTCCATGCTGCAGCAAACGCTGCAGTTAGGTAAATGATAGGAGATAGGCCGTGAGTACTATCGGTTCGGTGACATCTTCAACAACTGATACTTCCAGTACCAGTTCAACCAGCAACAATCAGTCCTTAACACAGGCAGATTTCTTTTCGTTGCTGAGTACTCAGTTGTCAATGCAGGATCCTTCAAATCCCGTAGACAATGACCAGATGATTTCGCAGATGGCATCATTCTCTACAGTAGACGGGATCGGCAAGTTAAATGACGAGATCACCAGTCTCAATACTGTAATGACCTCTAGCCAGGCATTGCAGGCATCAGGTCTGGTCGGCCAAAAAGTGTTGGTGCCCTCTGGCACCGGTTATGTATCCGCGGATGATCCTACGCTAAAAGGGGTTATCAGCACTTCGACACCAATTAACAGTATTAAAGTGGCGGTGCAGGATGCTTCCGGTCAGGTAGTCAGAAACTTTACTGTTGATGGCAGTGCGGGTGGCAACGTCGATGTTGACTGGGATGGTCTGGATAACAGCGGCAATGCTGTGGCACCTGGTCAATATACGCTTACCGCCAATGGTGTGGTCGATGGCACGTCTGAGGATCTATACGTCAGCACCTATGGCCATGTCAGCAGTGTTTCGCTCAATTCCAGTACCGGGGCCGTACTCAACGTTAGAGGCGTTGGCGGTGTAGCACTGTCGGATGTGTTGGCGGTTTCTGAAGGTTAACGTATGCGCCGGGATTGACCGGACAGAAGTAAAAATTACAAGAGGTGGATTATGTCTTTTAACATCGCTCTTAGCGGGATCAATGCGGCGCAAAAAGATCTCAATACAACAGCAAATAACATTGCCAACGTGAACACTACTGGTTTTAAGGAATCACGGGCAGAATTTGCCGATGTTTATGCAAACTCGATTTTCTCCAACAGCAAGACAGCGGTTGGTGGCGGTGTCACTACCACCCAGGTCGCGCAACAGTTCCATCAGGGCAATTTGCAGTCTACCAATAACGCGCTGGATATGGCGATCAGTGGTAATGGCTTCTTCGTGACTTCGTCTTCTATTGATACCCAGGACTATTCATTTACTCGTGCCGGGGCATTCAAGCGTGATGAAAATGGTTTCTTGGTGGATTCACAAGGTAACTACTTGCAATGTTTTCAGGTGGATTCCGATGGCAACTCTGCATCAGTCAGCTTAAGTACCACTAAACCAGTACAGATCCCTGATACCGCTGGCAGCCCGCAAGCCACTCAAAATGTATCCATGAGTATGAACTTGAATTCAAACTCCACTGCGTTAGATCCGGCAGCGTTTGATCCAACGGATTCATCCACATTTAATAACTCAACCGCGGTAACTATCTATGACTCGTTGGGTGAGTCACACACATTGACCTCCTACTTCGTTAAACCTCAGGATGGTGCTTACACCGGTGAAAGTAACTGGGTGGTCTATTATGCCGTGGATGGCCAGCAGGTTAATCTGGACAGCGCTGCGGGTACTTATCAAATGGATACTACGGGTGATGGCAGTCCAGACAGCACAGGCACAGCTCAAACCACGGGTGGCTGGACTGGCGCCGTCCTGACTTTTGACGCCACCGGTGCTTATAAAGGTTCTAGCCCCGCCACGATCACGACTCAACAGCTAGGCATCTCTGGTGCTAATGTACTCAGTGCGGCGGCTGAAGGTTCGCAGCAGATTTCCATCGGGTTCAATCAACCGACACAATACGCTGAGAGCTTTAGTACGACGGAGTTAACTCAAGACGGTATTACTGTGGGGCGCTTAACTAACGTCGAAGTGGGCAGTGATGGTCTGATCTCGGCGAAATACAGTAATGGTTCCACCGTCCCGTTAGCAAGAGTTGCATTGGCGCGTTTTTCCAATGAGCAGGGGCTGACTCAAGTCGGGAATACGTCTTGGAAAGCCAGTCTGGAGTCTGGTGAAGCGCTGGCGGGTGAAGCCAATAGCGGTGTGTTTGGTGCGATTAAATCTTCTTATCTGGAAAGCTCAAACGTCGACCTGACAACTGAGCTGGTAGACTTGATTTCTGCACAGCGTAATTTCCAGGCAAACTCTCGAACACTGGAAGTGAATAATACGCTGCAACAGACCGTATTACAGATCCGTTAAGTTCTCTCTCCGAGCGGTAACTGTATTGTCGTGAGCGGCAATACTTTGCCGCTCACCTTTTTGCGCTGCGCCAATAAACTGTTTTTCTTCTTTTTTACCTCGCAAAATCCCAATCTTTTAGTGGCATGAAGTTTGCTTTGTTCAGCATAAGCTCAATTTTTGACGGAGCAATGGGTGGACAAATTTCTCTACATCGCGATGACGGGTGCCAAGCAAAATATGGATGCTTTGGCGGTCAGGGCAAACAATTTAGCTAACGCAAATACTGATGGCTTCAAAGCCGATATGGAGCAAGCGCGGGCGATGCAAGCGTTTGGAGAGGGATTGCCAACCAGAGTATTCGCGATGACGGAATTGCCGTCTTCCGATTTTAAGTCTGGCCCTATTCAGACCACCGGTCGCAATCTTGATATCGCGGTGAAGGATCAAGGTTGGATAGCGGTACAGGCTGATGATGGTAGCGAAGCGTATACCCGGGCGGGCAGCCTGAATATTGACGTTAATGGCATGCTGCGCAATAGCAGCGGTCATTTGGTGATGGGGCAGAATGGTCCAATCAACATTCCTTTGCCGGTTCAAAAACTTGATATTGCAACTGATGGAACGATCTCGGTCACCCCACAGGGGGCGACGCCGGAAGTCAAAGAGAATGTTGGTCAAATCAAGCTGACGAATCCCGGAAATCAAAATTTGATGCGTGGCGAAGATGGTCTGTTCCGTACCTTAAGTGGTCAGCCTGCCGCCGCAGATCCGGCTGTGAGCGTGGTGAGTGGCGCGGTTGAAGGCAGTAACGTCAACCCGATAGAAGAGATGGTTAGTATGATCAGTTTGCAGCGCCAATTTGAACTGCAAGTAAAAATGATGAAAACGGCAGAGGAAAACGACAAGTCATCTGCCGCTTTGGTTCGCATTAGCTAGGAGTAACGATTATGCATCCCGCTTTATGGATCAGTAAGACTGGCCTTGATGCCCAGCAGACCGATATATCGGTGATTTCTAACAACATCGCTAATGCGAGCACCGTCGGCTACAAGAAAGGGCGGGCAGTGTTTGAAGATCTGTTGTACCAAACCGTGAATCAGGCAGGGGGCATCAGTGCCGCCAACACTAAGTTGCCTAACGGGCTGAATCTGGGCGCGGGTACCAAAGTGGTAGCCACCCAGAAGATCTTCTCCCAAGGCAATATGGAAACTACGGATAACTCGATGGATTTGATGATCCAGGGGCCGGGGTTCTTCGAAATCCAGATGCCTGATGGTACCACCGCATATACCCGTAACGGTCAGTTTTCTCTGGACGATACCGGACAGATGGTTACCTCCGGTGAAGGTTATGTATTGCAACCCGGCATTACCATCCCGGATAACGCCACCAGTATTACCGTCTCCGAAGAAGGTGAAGTATCCGTAAAAATTCCGGGAACGGCTGACAACCAAGTGGTAGGACAGTTGACCATGGCGGATTTTATCAATCCATCCGGTCTGCAACCTATCGGTCAGAACCTGTATCTGGAAACTGGCGCTAGTGGTACTCCCGTCGAAGGAACACCGTCTTTAGATGGCATGGGCAGTATCAAGCAAGGCTCACTGGAAACTTCCAACGTGAACGTCACAGAGGAGCTAGTGAATCTTATCGAAAGCCAGCGCGTGTACGAGATGAACTCCAAGGTTATTTCAGCCGTAGACCAAATGCTGGGATACGTGAATCAGAACCTCTAGTAGGGTAAGGCTATGAAGCTGATACTAAAACTGTTGCCGTTGTTGCTGCTGGGAGCCTGTGCTGCCAACCAGCAAAAGCCAATCCCGGATGATCCTTATTACGCGCCTGTCTATCCAGATGATGGCAACAGCGGTTTAGTGCCAACCGGTTCCATATTTGAACATAATCGGGCCACACCTTTATTTTCTGATCTGAAAGCCCATCGGGTTGGGGACATCGTTACTATCCAATTAGTGGAGTCGACCCAAGCGAAAAAAAGCGCGGCTAATCAGATATCGAAAGGCTCTGATCTTACCGTCAATCCGCTGACAGCCGCTGGCAGTAACGTGACGATTAATGGTAAGTCGCTGGACTTGGGGTATAGCGACAGCATGGATACCAAACGTTCAGCGGGAACGGACCAAAGCAATAGTCTTTCAGGCGAAATCTCTGCCAATGTGATTCAGGTATTGGGCAACGGCAACCTAGTGGTTCGCGGCGAAAAATGGATCACCATCAACAACGGTGATGAGTTCATTCGTATCACCGGTATTGTTCGTCCACAAGACATTACTACCAGCAATACCGTGCAATCGCCCAGAGTGGCGAATGCCCGCATTCAATATAGCGGCACCGGTACCTTTGCCGATTCGCAAAAAGTTGGCTGGTTGAGCAAATTCTTTATGTCTGACTGGTGGCCTTTCTAAGGAGCAAAATAATGAAAAACCAATGGTGGCTGCTACTTGGATTGCTGCTGTGCCTCCCGATAAAGGCTGAACGCATTAAAGATATCGCTGATATTCAGGGCGTACGTGAAAACCAGCTGATTGGTTATGGTCTGGTCGTCGGTTTGCCTGGAACCGGCGAGAAGACGCGCTACACCGAACAGACTTTCAAAACCATGTTGAAAAACTTCGGTATCACGCTGGATGATACCATCAGACCAAAAATCAAAAACAGTGCGGTAGTGGCAGTTCATGCGGACATGCCAGCGTTTATCAAACCCGGCCAAACGATTGATGTGACGGTATCCAGTATTGGTGAAGCTAAAAGCCTACGCGGTGGGAGTTTACTACAAACCTTTATGCGCGGGGTGGACGGTAATGTGTATGCGATTGCTCAAGGGAGCCTGGTAGTCAGCGGGTTCAGCGCCGATGGTATGGACGGTTCTAAGGTGGTGAACAATACCCCTACTGTTGGGCGTATTCCCAACGGTGCCATTGTCGAACGTGAAGTCGCTTCCCCCTTTGATGCCGGGGATTACTTGACCTTTAATTTGCGGCGGGCCGATTTTGATACAGCTAAGCGTACTGCCGATGCCATTAACAATCTGCTGGGCCCAGATGTGGCAAAACCACTGGATGCGGCGTCTATTCGGGTCAGTGCCCCACGAGATCCGGGGCAACGCGTATCGTTTCTTGCGACGCTGGAAAATATTCAGGTACAGCCGGCTGATGAAGCCGCCAAGGTCATCGTCAATTCCCGGACGGGTACCATTGTCGTTGGCAAAGACGTCAGGTTGTTGCCTGCCGCGATTACCCATGGCGGACTCACCGTCACCATCGCTGAAAATCCTCAAGTATCGCAGCCCAATGCGTTGGCTGCGGGTAACACAACGGTGACACCAAACAGCACTATCGGCGTGTCTCAGTCGAATCAGCGGATGTTCCTGTTTAACCCCGGCACCACTCTGGATGAATTAGTCCGGGCGGTGAATATGGTGGGCGCGGCACCTTCGGATGTGTTGGCCATCCTTGAAGCATTAAAGGTGGCCGGCGCTTTGCATGGTGAGCTTATTGTCATCTGATTTCTGACGCTAGCCGGACTTCACAATGGACCAACTTTCCAACTCATCACAATTTCTGGATCTTTCCGGCCTGGATAACTTGCGTATCAAGGCCCAGAAAGATCAGAAGTCAGCGCTTAAACAGGTGGCGCAGCAGTTTGAAAGCATTTTTGTGCAGATGCTGATGAAGAGCATGCGTGATGCCAACGCTGCATTTGAATCAGACAGTCCGTTTAACTCGCAGTACACCAAATTTTATGAACAGATGCACGACCAGCAGATGTCCGTGGATCTCTCGCAAAAAGGCATGTTGGGCCTGGCGGATTTGATGGTGCAACAACTCGATCCTCAGGACTCCGGGATCACGCCCGCTTCAGTGATGCGCAGTACCAACGGTGAGCCTTTGTTATCTGCTGAGGCACCAGCGCCGAAGGTATCTGATAAGGCAGCTGTTGCGTCAGATACCTCGATGACGTTTAACGTGCCGACGAAGCAGCGAGTCGATGCTGAGACCAGCGATGCCAGCAGGGTACAGACCCCGAACCCAGCCGTAAGTCAGCAGCCAAAAACTGCCGGAACGCTGGATTATGACACGCTGGACAGTATTTTAAGCGGCAAAGTGTTGCCGGATAACACTAGCGCGATTAGCTCGCAGGAAGATTTTGTCAAAGTGCTGTACCCCTATGCTCGTGATGCGGCGGAGAAATTGGGGACGACACCGGAGGTCATACTGGCGCAATCGGCGTTGGAAACCGGCTGGGGCCAGAAAATGGTGAAAACATCAGATGGTCAGCCTAGCAATAATTTGTTCAATATCAAGGCTGACCCACGTTGGTCAGGCGCGAGCACTAATGCGTCTACCACCGAATATGAACAGGGGACTCCGGTCCGTGAGAATGCCATATTCCGGGTCTATGACAATCTAAAAGAGAGCTTCAACGATTATGTGTCGTTGATTTCCCAAAATGGTCGCTATAGCAAGGCGAGAGCTGCCGCAGCCGATCCGGTGCAGTATGTGCGCGGTCTGGCTGAAGCGGGTTATGCCACCGATCCGCAGTATGCGAGCAAGGTGATCAAGGTGATGCAGAGCATCAAAAGTGACTTGGGGCAGTTTACACAAGGGGCTGGCAGTCAGTAACTGCCACCGGTTAAGGAGCGAGTGTCATGTCGGTTGATTTGTTGAATATCGCACGGTCTGGGGTGCTGGCAGCGCAGTCCCAGATTGGCGTGACCAGTAATAATATCAGCAATGTCAACACTGACGGCTATAGCCGTCAGGTCGCGACGCAAGCCACCCAGGACTCTCAATATCTTGGGGGGAATTACTATGGCACCGGCACTTATGTCGCGGATGTTAAACGGATATATAACGATTTTGCTGCCAGAGAATTACGCATAGGCCAGACGACACTGAGCACCGCTGAGATGAGTTACAACAAACTGAGTGGCTTGGATCAGATGCTCTCCAATACCGGCAGTACACTGACGTCTTCGCTCGACGGCTTTTTCTCGAGTCTTAATGACTTAGCTGATCAACCTTCTGATACCGGAATCCGTCAGACGGTACTCAGTTCCGCACAACAACTTGCGGCCAATTTTAATCAGATGGATGGCTATCTCGACAGTGAGATGAACCAAACCAATGATGAAATTTCCGGCATCACTGATCGCATCAATGAGATCAGTAAAGAGATGGCTAACATCAACCAGGAACTGATGAAAACAGACACACCCGATCCGCAGTTACTGGATAAACAGGACTCGTTGATCAAAGAGCTGAGTCAATATGCCGAAGTTAACGTCATTCCGTTAGACAACGGCGGTTGTAGCATCATGATGGGCAGCTCCTTTATGTTGGTGTCCGGTGAAGTTGCCATGTCGATGGGCACCACGACGGGCGATCCCTATCCGACAGAGTCTGCGTTAACCTATACCCTCGGCAACACCACCTTAAAAGTGGATCCATCAAAACTCGGCGGGCAGTTGGGAGCCCTGTATGACTATCGCGATAATACCCTGCAGCCAGCATCTCAGCAGTTAGGGCAAATGGCGCTTGGTGTTGCCGATGCTTTTAATACGCTGCAGTCACAAGGCTTCGATCTGAGCGGTCAGGTCGGCCAGAATATTTTTACCGATATCAACGATCCGCTGATGGCGCAGGGACGGGTGGGGGCGTATACCGGTAATGGTGGCACTGCCGTCCTCAGTGCGACTATTGATGATGTCGGCGCATTGACCGGCGATAGCTATCAGCTACGTTACACCACTAGCGGGACATACGAGCTGACCAATAATCAGACTGGCGCCGTTGCTAATCTCACACTTAATGGTTCCGCGTTGCAAAGTGCCGACGGTTTTACCCTCAATATTGATACGGGCGCTTTAGCTGCTGGCGATCGCTTTGAAATCAGACCGACCGCCAATGCTGCCGGAACTCTGCAGGTGGAAATGACCGATCCGAAAGGATTGGCCGCTGCATCACCTAAAATCACTGCCGACACGGCTAACGCGAGCAGTGCTGTAGCATCGCTGGTCAGTATCGATAACCGTGCCGACACTAATTTCCCCGGGACCGGTAGTGAACTCACTTACACCATCGATGCGTTGGGAAACTACACCGCAACGGATGCCAATGATGCCGTTGTTACTATCGGCACAACAACCGGTACCCCGCCGCAAATCAGCGATAACGGGTTTACTTTTCAAGTGGATGCGTTACCTGCCAGTGGTACCAATAGTTACACCTTCGATCTCAGTCTTGCGGTCGGTGATAACAGCAACGCTATTGCGATGGCAGACCTTGCTGACAGCAAAATCATGGAAGGCGGTAACGCAACCTTGGCGGACGTGTTCCAGCAAACCAAATTGGATGTGGGCAGCCAGACTAAAGCGGCTGAAGTCAGTATGAATTCTGCCCAAAGCATCTACGACCAGGCATATAACCGGATGCAGTCTGAATCCGGCGTCAACCTGGATGAAGAAGCGGCCAACCTGATGAAGTTTCAGCAGGCGTATATGGCCTCAGCACGGGTGATGACTACCGCCAATTCGATTTTTGACACCTTATTCAATGCCGTGCAATAGGAGTGGTGATTATGCGTATATCCACCGCACAGATGTATAACCAGAACATCAGCAGCCTCAATAAAAATCAGACGCAAACCAGCAAACTGATGGATCAAATCGCCAGTGGTCAGCGGGTCAATACTGCGGGGGATGATCCGGTCGCGGCGATTGGTATCGATAATCTGACACAACAGAATTCGTTAATTCAGCAATTCCAGAAAAACATCAATTATGCCAACCAGCATTTATCGTTGACCGAAAGCCAGCTAGGTGATGCCGAAACCTTATCCATGTCAATTCGTGATCGGATGCTGGCGGCTGTTAACGGTACTTACACCGATGACGAGCGGCAAAGTATTGCCGATGAATTGCGTCAAAGCCTCGACCAACTGCAAACCATTGCCAATTCTCAGGACGAGGCCGGTAACTATCTGTTTGCCGGGACTAAAAGTGATACCCAGCCATTTGCGTTCGATAACAATGGCAACATGGTGTACAGCGGCAACAGTGATGTGCGTACAGCATTAGTGGCCGCGGGCGTGGCGATGCCAACCAATGTTGCTGGCGCTGCGGCGTTTATGAATGCGCCCAATGCGATGGGTGACTTTAGCGTCAATTATTCGGCGGTCCAGAGCGGGGATTTTTCCGTAACATCAGCAAAGATAACCGATCCAACCAGTTATATCCCTGATGACTACAGCTTTAATTTTCTTGATAACGGCAGCGGTGGCATTGATGTGCAAATTCTGGATGGTGCTAGCAATGTGGTTAAAACCATCAATAACTATGACCCGACAACGCCAATCTCGGTTAATGGCGTAGACCTGACGCTTAACGGAACCCCCAGTGCCGGTGACAGTTTTTCCATACAACCACAGTCGACCACCAGCATTTTTGACACAGTACAACAAGCCATCACCTTGTTTGAAGACGGCGACACTATCAATACCCCAGCCGGTCAATCACAGTTGGCACAGCTTTTGAATAATTTCGATAGCGGCGTAGATCAGATCCGTATTGGTCGCAGTCAGGCGGGAACGAGTCTCAGTGCACTGGATAACTATGCCAGTAACCACTCAGACACTGAACTGGTAAACAACTCTGCTTTGTCAGTGTTACAGGATCTGGATTATGCCTCGGCAGTGTCCGAATACCAGAAACAACAACTGGCCATGAATGCGGTATCAACCCTGTTCAGTCAGGTCGGCACAGTGTCGTTATTTGATTACTTGTCGTGATGAGTTAACAGCGTTATAGCCGATTGATTGCGTCACTGACACACAAACAACTTGTTAACTAAGGTAGCCAAGCTCCGAGTCTTGGCGTGAAAACTAGGAAGAGGAACTTTACATGGCTATTACCGTTAATACGAATGTGACCTCACTGAAGGCACAAAAAAATCTAAATGCTTCAAAAGATGCTCTGTCGACTTCAATGGAGCGTTTGTCTAGCGGATTACGAATTAATAGTGCTAAAGATGACGCTGCAGGTTTGGCAATTTCTGACCGCCTGAATTCTCAAGTTCGTGGTCTGGATGTTGGTATGCGAAATGCCAATGATGTTATCTCCGTGGCACAAATTGCTGAAGGTGCAATGCAAGAACAAACTAACATGTTGCAACGCATGCGTGATTTGTCAGTTCAAGCTGTAAACGGTGCGAACTCTCCATCAGACATTGCTGCACTGCAAGCCGAGTATGATCAATTGGTGACTGAGATAAATAATATTGGTACCAATACGGCATTTGGGCAAACTAAATTGCTAGATGGAACATTTACCTCAAAAACCTTCCAGACTGGTCATACTGCAGCTGAGGCTGTTACCATTTCTATTGCAAATATGAGCGGATTATCTATTTCTGGAACTGTAGGCAACGCAACTCTCGCATTGGCTGATACCGCAATTGCCGCTATAGATAATGAAAGGGCCAACTTAGGTGCGATTCAAAACCGCATGTCCTATAACATTTCTAATTCAGCCAACACTCAGGCAAACGTAGCTGATGCCAAGAGCCGTATTGTGGATGTGGATTTTGCTAAGGAAACGGCAGCCATGACCAAAAACCAAGTGTTACAACAAACTGGTGCAGCTATGTTGTCCCAAGCCAATCAATTACCTCAGATAGCGCTATCATTATTGGGTAATTAAGAGTTGGCTATTACAAGTTAAACAGCATAATAGCAATCACTGCTATGCTGTTTAACTTGTTTTTTAATTTATTGATTTAAAACGAGTTATAAAAAGCACTAAATTTTTATAAAATTTTGCTAAAGATTGAAAATCCTCTGCCGTTACATATGGTGTAAACAAACAGCTCCGCCTGGCTTAGTCAGACAGGCAAGTGATTAAGTCAGATTCAGTTAGAGGAAACAATCATGGCGATAACAGTAAATACAAACGTTACTTCAATGAAGGCTCAGAAAAACCTAAATGCTACTGGTAATGCTTTAGCGACCTCTATGGAGCGTCTGTCTAGTGGTCTTCGTATCAACAGTGCAAAAGATGACGCTGCAGGTTTGGCAATTTCTGACCGTTTGAATTCTCAAGTTCGTGGGTTGGATGTGGGCATGCGAAATGCGAATGATGTCATCTCCGTGGCACAAATCGCTGAAGGTGCGATGCAAGAACAAACTAACATGTTGCAGCGGATGCGTGATTTGTCTGTTCAAGCAACTAACGGCGCTAATTCTTCATCAGACATTGCCGCGCTGCAATCTGAATACAATGCATTAGCATCTGAAATTGACGCTATTGGAACAAACACTGCTTTCGGTAACACCAAGTTATTGGATGGTTCTTTTGCTAGTAAAACCTTCCAGACCGGTCATACTTCAGCTGAAAATATCAGCATTTCCATTGCAGACATGAGCACTTTGGGAAGTGATGCCGCAGGCACCGTAGGTACCGCAACTCTCGCATTGGTTGATACTCAAATTGCAGCTGTAGATGCAGAAAGGGCGAACTTAGGTGCGATTCAAAACCGTATGTCCTATAACATTTCTAACTCAGCGAACACTCAGGCAAACGTGGCTGATGCGAAGAGCCGCATTGTAGATGTAGACTTTGCTAAAGAAACATCTGCAATGACTAAGAGTCAGGTGCTTCAGCAAACTGGTGCAGCCATGTTGTCACAGGCTAACCAGTTGCCTCAGATCGCACTGTCACTGATGTAATATAGTCATTGGGCGCCGAGTGTTAAGGGAGGTTCGGTTACACGAAGCTCCCTTTTTCGCCTTTTGCAGTAATTGAGTATCAGACACTGAATTGGAGGTAAATATGATTGATCTTAGTATCAATTCGTTCAATGCTGTAGACGTCAAAACTGGCGTAAATGCGGTACCTTCCGGAGCTACAGTTGCGGCAACGCAAGATGCACTCAATAGGCAAATGACAAATAATGTGAATTCAGATAGCAGTGCAGGGAATGAGCAACACCCCCAGGATAACGGTGCGGATTCGCAAGAACAATTGCAAACTGTCACTGAGCAGTTGTCGCAGACCATGGAGTTGATGCGTAAAGGCTTACAGTTTCGTGTTGATGATAAGTCTGGAGAAAGTGTTGTGAGCGTTTTGGACATGGAGTCTGGAGATATTATCCGACAGATCCCCTCAGAAGAGGCATTGAAATTAGCAGCTAAATTATCCGAAGTTGCCGATGGCCTGCTGATGAAAACACAGGTTTAGATAGCATTTAAGAGAGGAATTTATGGCTCTTACAGCAACAGGTCTAGGTTCTGGGCTGGACATTACCACTATTGTGCAGACGTTAGTGGATGCGGAGCGTACACCTAAGGAAACTTTACTGGACAATAGAGAGAGTACTATTGAATCCAAGGTATCAGCCATAGGTACTCTAAAAAGTGCACTTTCAACGTTTCAGGATGCATTAGATAAATTAAGCTCCGGTGATGCGTTGAATTTACGTACTGTCACGCAAAGTAGTGATAGTTACTTTACTGCCTCAGCAAACGAAGACTCCAAAGCTGGCTCTTACAATATAATTGTTGATACGTTAGCTCAGTCTCAGAAGCTTGCAGGTGTTGCTGCAGCTAACTCTTCATCTACTGTCGGTACTGGTAGTTTATCTTTTACTGTAAATGGCAGTAGTTTTTCTGTTGATATAGCTGGTACTGATACATTGTCAGATATTGCTGATAAAATTAACAGCGCTTCGGATAATGCTGGCGTTACGGCAACCATTATTAATACAGATAGTGGCAGTCGGTTAGTGTTTACTTCAGATAGCTCAGGCACCGATAATCAAATGTCAGTAACAGCAACTGATACTTCAGGGACGGGTTTATCTAATATGTTTGGCACCGGAAACCTTGAAGAATTGCAATCAGCTCAAGATGCTGTAATTTATATTGATGGCCAAAAGCTTACCTCTCAAAGTAATACTATCGAAAATGGCATTTCAGGTGTCACATTAGATCTCACTAGTGCAGCTTCTGGACAATCAACAACATTGACAATCGCTCAGGATAATGAAAGCGTTAAAACCAATATCCAGGCTTTTGTTGATGCGTATAACACTTTGATGGATAAAATTGGTTCTTTGTCCTCTTATGATGTCGATACAGAGACAGCAGGTGCTTTGCAAGGTGATTCCTTAGTTAGGACTTTGGAATCTCAACTGCGTAACAGATTGAGTAATAGTGTTTCCACAGATGCAGGATCTATAGCATTGTATGATATTGGTATTTCCACTGACAGATACGGCAAGTTGTCTGTGGACTCTGCAAAGTTAGATGATGCACTGGCTAATAACATGAGTGGCATTGAATCTCTATTTGCTACTAGTGATAGTGGCATTGCAACCTCCCTTGATTCACTGATAGAAGGTTATGTAAAATCTGGGGGATTAATTGAGAGTCGCAATACTTCATATACTAATGAAAAAAACCGTATAGAAGATCAAAGAACGGATTTAGATACAAAAATGGAATTGCTACAGGCCCGTTTAACTAAACAGTTCAATGCGATGGATCTCATCGTTGCTCAGCTAAACTCCCAGAGTTCGAGTGTGACTAGTGCATTAGATTCCTTACCAGGTGTTGTAAACAACTAATTTATAAAGAAATAAAATGGTTAACGAAAAGCAGTTGGATGAACTTAACAAAGAGTTAGGCATTCTTATGGATGAAATACTTTCGTTGCCTGTTGATGATGAAAAAACAGAAATACTGGTATCAAATTTGCAGGGGATGGTCAGCAGGCGTCAAAATTTATTGTCGATGTATCTGAATGAAATCAAAGATAAGCAGTTGCTCAATGAGCAATTGCTGTTATCAAAAAAGTTCGAAGATACAGCAAAGAAGATTCAACAGGAACGCCAAGATTTACTCTCGGTTTTGAAAAAAGGTAAACGCCAGCTCAATGTTTATAAGTCAGTTGATTCGAATAGGTAGGTATATATGAGAAGTTCGCTGCAGTCATATCGTAAAGTGTCGTTGGAAAGTGAAATTGCAGTAGCTTCACCGCATCGGATTATTCAATTGATGTTTAATGGTGCGTTAGAGCGGTTAGCTCAATGTCGTTATGCTATCGAACAGAATAATTTGGAGGCCAAAGCTCTTTATATCAGTAAATCTGTAGGGATAATCACGGGGCTGAAGAGCAGTCTCAATATGGAAGCTGGCGGTGACATAGCGGGTAATTTAGATAGATTATATGACTTCTCTTTAAGAAAAATTACCGAAGCCAATATTAACAATGACCCTCAGGCACTGGATGATGTGTCCGCTATCTTGCGCGAAATAAAAGAAGCGTGGGACGCGATTCCGGCAGACAAGCATTATATTACGGCGAATAAAGAGCCGGCATAATCTCAAAATTTCCATGATACAGGCGCCATAATCGGCGCCTGTATTTTAACAGGCGTCGAGATTTTGACACTGTGGCCGGTAAGCGCTTTCAAAATGGTCTAAAATCTCTCTGTTTGAGACATAAAAGCGATTGCGGGGTTGCTAATGTCTTGCTGATAATACAATATTCAGCATGGCTGTGGCTTTCGCTATAAACGTGAATAATAAGTTGTGTCTCGCGCTAAGTTTTGGACACACAAAAACAACTAGATTAATAATTTCCTATAATTATCAGACCGTAGCGGCCTACTGAATGATGCAAACAGATCAACGAATTTTACTTGTCGGCAATCCATCGGAGCGTTCCAGTCGCTTGTCTTGTGTGTTGGAGTTCATTGGGGAACAGGTGGATGTTATTGCCGCAGATGTGGCAGAGAAGCTGACGCCAGAGTTGCGTTGCCGGGCACTGATTATACTGCCTGAGTGTCTCACCGAAGCGCAGATCACTATGCTGCTCACCCGTATTCCATGGCAACCGTTTCTGAGTTTTGGCAAGGTGACGCCCAGTGCGTCCAATGTCTTAGGTATCATTGAAGAGCCGCTGAGTTACACGCAAGTCACCGAACTGTTGCATTATTGCCAGGTGTTCGGTCAGATTAAACGCCCTCAAGTGCCCACCAGTGCTAACCAGACCAAATTGTTCCGTAGTCTTGTCGGCCGCAGTGATGGTATTGCCCAGGTTCGTCATCTGATTAATCAAGTCGCCGAATCCGGTGCGACCGTATTAGTGACCGGGCCTTCCGGTACCGGTAAAGAAGTCGTCGCACGTAATATTCATTATCTTTCTGATCGTCGTGATGGGCCGTTTATTCCGGTTAACTGCGGTGCTATTCCGCCGGACTTGTTGGAAAGCGAACTATTTGGTCATGAAAAAGGCTCGTTTACCGGTGCCATCAGTGCCCGTAAAGGCCGTTTTGAACTTGCCGAAGGCGGCACGCTGTTTTTAGATGAAATCGGTGATATGCCGTTACAGATGCAAGTAAAACTGTTACGGGTATTGCAGGAAAGAGTATTTGAACGCGTGGGAAGTGCCAAAGCGATTCAAGCCAATGTCCGGGTTGTTGCTGCCACTCATCGAAATTTAGAAGCCATGATTGAAGCGGGTGAGTTCCGCGAAGATCTGTATTATCGGCTTAATGTTTTCCCGATTGAAATGCCGCCGTTAACGCAGCGCAAAGACGACATTCCATTATTACTGCAAGAATTGGTCAGCCGGGTATTTAATGAAGGCAAAGGCCGTGTGCGCTTTACTCAGCGAGCCATTGATTCGTTGAAGGAACATGACTGGGCCGGTAACGTGCGCGAGCTATCTAATTTGGTTGAGCGCTTAACTATCCTCTATCCCGGTGGTTTGGTCGATGTTAACGATTTGCCGATTAAGTATCGCCATATTGATGTGCCGGAGTACTCCGTTGATGTCAATGAAGAGATGCAGGAGCGTGATGCGCTGGCGTCAATCTTCAATGATGAAGAACCGGTAGAAATTCCAGAAACCCGCTTCCCCAGTGAATTACCTCCGGAAGGGGTGAATCTGAAAGACCTGTTGGCTGAGCTGGAGATTGATATGATCCGCCAAGCCTTGGATCAACAAGACAATGTGGTTGCCCGCGCCGCGGAAATGCTCGGGATCCGTCGTACTACGCTGGTAGAAAAGATGCGTAAGTATGGCATGACCAAAGAATAATCAGCATTTACTTGATTCATAAAGATTATTTTTTGGCATAGATTCTGCTTTTACCTCGTTAATAGCATTTTTTTGACGGGGTTGATATGGCAGCCAATTCGCTTGCACAACTGGAAACCATTTCCCATCGTGGGCATGAATGGATTCAGGTCAAGGCAGCCGCCAATATGTCCAATCGAATGGAACATATTCTGCAGGCGATGCCTTCTGGGGTGGTTATCCTCAATGGCGACGGCATTGTCACTGATGCTAATCCTGTGGCGGCGTCACTGCTGGATATTCCGCTGGTGGGCGAGCGTTGGCTCAGCATCATTAACCGTTCATTTGCGCCGCGCAAGGATGATGGTCATGAAGTCTCTCTGCGCAATGGCCGTCGCGTAAAACTCGCAATTACCCCCCTCACACCGGAACCTGGTCAGCTGATTATGATCACTGACTTAACCGAAACCCGTTTACTGCAGCAAAATTTATCGCACTTACAGCGGTTATCGGCGCTAGGGAAAATGGTTGCCAATTTGGCGCATCAGATCCGCACGCCATTATCCTCGGCGTTGCTATACGCGGCGAATCTTGGCAATCCTCGTCTGGATGAGCCTGCTCGTCATCGCTTTCAGGAAAAACTGCTCGACCGCCTTGGAGAGCTGGAACGACAAGTCAACGATATGTTGCTGATCGCGCGCGGTAAACAGGAGCAGGTTGGTGAACGCGTGGCGATGTCGGAAGTGGTGAATCGGGTGATGGCTAATTGTGAAGCCATTTGTGAGAAAAATCGGGTGGTTCTCGAGGCTGATTTACAGCACGACGGTGAAGTCCTCGCCAATCTTTATGGCCTCAGTTCCGCCATTAATAATCTGGTGATGAACAGCATTGAAGCCGAGGCCAATCACATTGTGTTACGCCTGACGCGTGATGCTCAATATGTCAGCCTGACCGTCATCGATAATGGCCATGGTCTCGAAAAGAAATTACAGCGCAAAGTGCTGGAACCGTTTTATACCACGAAAACCCATGGTACCGGACTCGGATTGGCGGTGGTGCAATCGGTCATAAAAAGCCATGGCGGCCAGCTCTCGCTCAGTTGTGAGCCACAAAAAGGCTGCAGTTTTACCCTCTCGTTACCCATGGTCGACAGCAACGACAATGCCAATGGAGACCGCACGGTATGAATGATATCAGGATCCTGTTAGTCGAAGACGATGCATCCCTGCGCGAAGCCTTATTGGATACATTGCTGATGGCAAGCTACCAGTGTGTGGATGTTGCCAACGCCGAAGAAGCCATCATGGCGTTAAAAAAATGCCAGTTTGATATGGTGATCAGTGACATACAGATGCCGGGAATTGGCGGTATGGGCTTGTTAGATTATCTGCAGCAGCATTACTCGCAGATACCGGTGTTGCTGATGACTGCTTATGCCACCATTGATAGTGCGGTAAGTGCAATTAAATTAGGCGCGGTCGATTATCTGGCAAAGCCGTTTGCCCCAGAAGTGCTGCTGAATCAGGTCAGTCGTTATTTGCGACCCAAAGCAGATGCCGGTGAACCGGTGGTGGCCGATGATAAGAGCGTCGCACTGCTGGAGCTCGCAGCTCGCGTGGCAGCGTCTGAAGCCTCGGTCATGATCCTCGGCCCGAGTGGTTCCGGTAAAGAAGTACTGGCGCGTTATATTCATCAGAAAAGTCCCAGAAGTGAAGCGCCATTTGTTGCGATTAACTGTGCGGCCATTCCGGAGAATATGCTGGAAGCGACCCTGTTTGGTTATGAAAAAGGGGCCTTTACCGGGGCTTATCAGGCCTGTCCCGGCAAGTTTGAGCAGGCACAGTCCGGGACTTTGTTATTGGATGAAATCTCGGAGATGGACCTTGGCTTGCAGGCAAAACTTCTGCGCGTATTGCAAGAGCGAGAAGTTGAGCGACTCGGCGGCCGTAAAACCATCAAGCTGGATGTCAGGGTTCTGGCAACCTCCAACCGTGATTTGAAGGAAATGGCGGCCAAGGGGGATTTTCGCGAGGATCTCTATTATCGCATCAACGTATTCCCATTATCCTGGCCTGCGCTGAATCAACGTCCGGGCGACATTGCGCCATTAGCAAAACATCTGTTGTCGCGTCATGCGCGCAGCGGCGGTATTCATCCAGTACCGACTTTTTCAGATACCGCCATTCGTCGATTGTTGAGCCATCGCTGGCCGGGTAACGTGCGCGAACTGGATAATGTTATTCAGCGAGCAATGATTTTGCAGCGCAATAACGTCATTGAAGCGGCGGATATTATTATTGATCTGCAAGACGTAAATCTGACGTCAGAACCTCAGGCATATGATGGGCCGGAGGGGTTGGGGGACGAACTCAAGGCGCAGGAACATATGATCATCCTGGAAACCCTTAACCAGTGTAATGGCAGTCGTAAACTGGTCGCCGAAAAACTCGGGATCAGTGCCAGAACCTTACGCTATAAAATGGCGCGCATGCGAGAGATGGGCATCGAGCTTCCCGCCTAACCTCAGCATCAATGATACCGGCAGCCATCGCGCTGCCGCTTTCTTATGCAGTCAACGCGTCGATGTTGCATAGGTGTAACCATTGGCAACCTTTTTGCATTACCTCCGTTATCAATAGCTAAGCCGTCAAATGGCTGACGACGGGAGACCAAAGCATGCAGATCGGTGGCAACCCTCTACTGCAGGAAATGCAGTCAATTAAAGGTGAAATATCACCTAATTCCATTGCCCCTTCATCGCTGCGGCAGGTGGGTAACACCAGCGGAGCAGATTTTGCGGACTTGTTGAGTCAGGCCGTTGGCCATGTCAGTGAACTGCAAAATACCTCGTCTAACCTGGCTACTCGTCTGGACATGGGCGATACCAGCGTCAGTCTGTCAGATACCGTCATTGCCAGAGAGAAAGCCAGCGTGGCTTTTGAAGCAACCGTGCAGGTGCGCAATAAGCTGGTGGAAGCTTACAAAGAAATCATGAGTATGCCGGTTTAAACCGGCTAGCCACGAAAGCAGGAATCCAACGTGAGTACAGAATTAGTAGCGGAAAACAGCGCCTCTCTTCCTACTACCAGCAGCGGTGCACAGCAGGAAAATAAATCCGGTGTGATGGGGATGCTGGGCAGTGTCGATATGCTGCGTCAGGTCACGATGATCCTGGCGCTGGCGATTTGCCTGGCGCTGGCGGTATTTATCATGATCTGGGCCCAGGAGCCTGAGTATCGACCATTGGGCAAAATGGATACCGATCAGCAGGTTCAGGTGCTGGATGTCCTCGATAAAAACCGTATTCCTTACAAGATTGATGTCGACGTTATTAAAGTCCCGGAAGATCAATACCAACAGGTCAAATTGCTGCTCAGTCGCTCCGGGGTTTCTACCAGCAATGAAGACAAAGATTTTCTGAACCAAGACTCAGGTTTTGGTGTTAGTCAGCGGATGGAGCAGGCGCGTCTGCAACACAGCCAGGAAATGAATCTGGCTCATGCCATTGAAGAGCTGAACAGTGTCAGTCGCGCCAAAGTGATCCTGGCGCTGCCGAAGGAAAACGTATTTGCGCGTACCCGTGCCGAACCCAGTGCCACGGTGGTGGTAACCACCCGTAAAGGTGGCTTGGGCCAGGAAGAAGTTGATTCCATTGTGGATATCGTGGCCTCTGCGGTTCATGGCATGGACCCAAGTAAAGTCACCGTGACTGACGCCAGTGGTCGGCTATTGAATTCTGGCAGTCAGGATGCGGTATCCGCCCGCGCTCGTCGTGAGCTGGACCTGATCCAGCAGAAAGAACAGGAATATCGCAATAAAATCGATTCCATTTTGATCCCAATCCTCGGCCCGGAGAACTTTACCTCACAGGTCGATGTGAATATGGACTTTACGGCGGTTGAGCAGACCGCCAAACATTTCAACCCGGATTTGCCGGCACTGCGCAGTGAAATGACCGTCGATAACAAATCGGTTAATGGCGTTAACGGCGGCGTTCCTGGGGCGCTCAGCAATCAACCGCCAGCGGCCTCAAATATTCCCCAAAAAGCCACCGGTGACAGCACTGAAAAGCCAACATCCAGCAGCAGTCACAACGAGGCGACCCGTAACTATGAGCTCGACACCACAATCAGCCACACCAAGCAGCAGGTGGGGAATGTCCGCCGTGTGAGTGTCTCGGTGGCGATAGACTTCAAATCCGGTTCCGCCGATGCGAACGGCAACACCACTCGGGTGCCGCGTACTGAAGCTGAAATGGCGAATATCCGGCGTTTGCTGGAAGGCGCCATCGGTTATAACAGTGAACGCGGTGATGTTATTGAGGTGGTGACGGTTCCGTTCATGGATCAGTTAGTGGAGCCGTTACCGCCAGTGCCATTGTGGGAACAGGAGTGGTTTTGGCGCGCCATGAAAATGGTGTTAGGCGGGTTAGCCATATTGATGCTGGTGTTATTCGTGGTGAAACCCGTGGTGAAAAAACTCCTTTTCGCTGACGATTCAAAAATGCCGGATGAGCCTCAAATAGGCCATGAGCTAGCGGACATTGAAGATCAGTATGCAGCTGATACTTTGGGAATGCTGCATAAGCCGGATGCTGAATACAGTTACGCCGAAGATGGTTCCATCTTAATCCCGGATCTGCACAAAGATGATGATATGATTAAGGCCATCCGGGCGCTGGTGGCAAATGAACCTGAACTCTCCACTCAAGTCGTGAAAAACTGGTTACAAGACGATGGCAAATAACGAAGAGGCCAGAGTGCCTAGCAATTTTGATGTGAAGTCTCTCAGTGGCGTCGATAAAACTGCGATATTGCTGTTGAGCCTGAGTGAAGCAGATGCGGCATCGATCCTTAAACATCTGGAACCCAAACAGGTACAGAAAGTGGGGATGGCGATGGCCAATATGCAGGAGTTTGGTCAGGAACGCGTGACAGCAGTGCACAAGTTATTCCTGGACGACATTCAGAAGTATTCTTCTATCGGCTTCAATAGCCAGGAGTTTATCCGTAAAGCGTTAACCGCGGCCTTGGGTGAAGATAAAGCCGGCAATCTGATTGAACAGATTGTGATGGGCAGTGGTGCTAAAGGTCTGGATTCGCTGAAATGGATGGATGCACGTCAGGTTGCCAGCATCATTCAGAATGAACATCCGCAAATTCAAACTATTGTGCTGTCCTATCTGGAACCGGATCAGGCGGCGCAGATCTTTGCGCAGTTCCCGGAAAATACGCGCCTCGATCTGATGATGCGCATTGCTAACCTCGAAGAAGTTCAACCGGCGGCGTTGCAGGAACTGAACGATATCATGGAAAAACAGTTCGCTGGTCAGGGCGGCGCACAGGCCGCAAAGATGGGTGGCCTCAAGGCGGCTGCCAATATCATGAACTACCTGGATACCGCCGTCGAAAGTCAGTTGATGGAAACGCTGCGCGAATCTGACGAAGAGATGGCACAGCAGATCCAGGATCTGATGTTTGTCTTCGAAAACCTTATCGATGTCGACGATCGTGGTATGCAAGCCTTGCTGCGTGAAGTTCAGCAGGATGTATTGATGAAAGCGCTGAAGGGGACCGATGATCAGTTGCGCGAGAAGATCTTTAATAACATGTCAAAACGTGCTGCAGAATTGATGCGTGATGATCTGGAAGCGATGGGCCCTGTGAGGGTCAGTGAAGTGGAAGTGGCACAGAAAGAGATCCTGTCTATTGCCCGCCGCCTGTCAGATGCCGGCGAAATTATGCTCGGCGGTGGCGGTAGCGAAGAGTTCCTGTAAGGGGCTGCCCTATGGCTGATCATATACCATCAAAAAATATTATCCCGCCAGAAACTGTCACGGATTTTGACGCGTGGCCTTTACCGGATGTCGGAGCATCGTTACCCCCGAAAACGGAGAGTAATCTCTTTGGCCGTAAAGCTCCGGAATATCGGGCGGCTAAGGTTGATAAACCCGTAGCACCGCCAACCATGGCTGAAATTGAAGCCATTCGGGCAGATGCCGAGCAGGAAGGTTTTGCAGAAGGCAAAACTGCTGGTTTTAATGAAGGGTTGGAACAAGGACGACTACAAGGCCTGGAGCAAGGTCATGCCGAAGGTTTTGCGCAAGGACTTGAGCAAGGAAAAGCGGAAGGCTTACAACAAGCGCAGACACTGTTAACGCGTTTCGAGCAGTTGCTCGCACAATTCAACGCACCGTTGGCGCTGTTGGACCTGCAGATAGAACAATCATTGCTGACGCTGACTGAACAGTTGAGCCGTAGCGTTATCGCACACGAACTGGCAACCCATCCCGAACATATTCTGGCCGCGATGCGCCAGGGCATCGACGCGCTGCCGATCAAAGAACAAAAAGTGGTTATCAGATTGCACCCTGACGATATGGCATTGGTTGAATCACTGTATGGTGCGGAACAGCTAGCTCGGAACCATTGGCAATTGGAGAAAGATCCCGGATTAAGCGCCGGTGACTGTCTTGTCAGCTGTCAACGTTCACAAGTGGATATGCGCCTGGAGACGCGGTTACAGCAAGTGTTTGCTGAGGTTTGGCATCGTCAGCAGCTGTTAGCCAGAGAAGAACAGCAACAGACACAGCAATTGCAAGCCAAAGCCACAAACACCCAAGCTGACGCCCCATCAACGGATATCGCTCATGGTGCAGGAGAGGTTGATGGAACATCGCAGACACCATCTGCTTAACGAGCTTAGCCAGCTCAAGCAACATATTGGCCCTTACCAGGCGGTTGCCTGCGGGCAATTAGTGCGCGTTGTCGGATTAACGCTGGAGGCGACAGGTTGCCGGGCGCCGGTGGGCAGTCTCTGCGCAATTGACACCAGCGCTGGGGCCTTGGTTGCCGAGGTGGTGGGGTTTGACGATGAACTGCTATATCTGATGCCTGTTGAAGAGTTGCGCGGTGTGGTGCCGGGTGCCCGAGTTATGCCGTTAGGTGAACAAACCGGACTTAACGTCGGCATGAAGCTTTTAGGCCGGGTACTGGACGGTAATGGTCAACCCTTGGATGGTTTGGGGCCTATTAGCAGCCAGGAAAAAGCCACGCGGCACAGTGAACCGATTAATCCGTTGGCACGTCGCGCCATTACTGAACCTTTAGATGTCGGCGTTCGTGCGATCAATGCCATGCTAACCGTGGGAAAAGGCCAACGAATGGGGTTGTTTGCCGGCTCCGGTGTCGGTAAAAGTGTGTTGCTGGGGATGATGACTCGCGGCACCACTGCCGACATTATTGTGGTTGGTCTGGTGGGAGAGCGTGGTCGCGAAGTAAAAGAGTTCATTGAAGAGATCCTCGGTCACGAGGGTCGAGCGCGTTCGGTAGTGATTGCTGCGCCAGCGGATACTTCGCCGTTGATGCGGTTACGGGCATGTGAAACCTCTACCCGCATTGCCGAGTATTTTCGCGATTTAGGCTATGACGTGTTGCTACTAATGGATAGTCTGACCCGTTACGCTCAGGCGCAGCGTGAAATTGCGTTAGCGGTGGGGGAGCCTCCCGCAACCAAAGGGTATCCGCCGTCAGTATTTGCACGATTGCCACGCCTGGTTGAGCGTGCAGGGAATGGCAGCGACAAGCAGGGATCAATCACGGCATTCTATACGGTATTGACGGAAGGCGATGATCAGCAAGATCCCATTGCTGACGCTTCCCGTGCCATTCTTGATGGTCACATAGTGTTGTCACGTACCTTGGCTGATTCCGGGCACTATCCTGCGATTGATATTGAAGCCTCCATCAGTCGTGTTGCGCCGATGGTGATCTCGGCTGAGCACCTGGAGTCGATGCGCCGCGTTAAACAGATGTATTCCCTGTATCAGCAAAATCGTGATCTAATCTCTATTGGGGCTTATGCGCAGGGTAGTGATCCTCGTATTGATAATGCTATTCGCTTGCAGCCGGCGACCAATGCATTTTTACGGCAAAGGATGCATGAATCGGTAAGTTTTTCCGACAGTGAAAAGATGTTGGGACAGTTGGCCGCGCAGTGCCGGGTGTAGGATAAAAAGATGGCAACTAAGGATCCGTTATTTACGGTATTGAAATTAGCCAAAGATGCGGAAGAACAAGCTGCCTTGAAACTCAAAGCCGCGCAGTTTGAACATCAGAAACGGCTTAATCAATTGCAAGCATTACGTGACTATCGCCTCGATTATATGCGGCAACTTGCCGCACAACAGGGACAGCCAATTCGCGCCGATTACTATCAACAATTTCATCGATTTGTGCGGCAGGTAGATGAAGCGATTAAGCAGCAACTGGCGGTGGTGGCTGAGGCTGACCGGCAGAAGCAGCATCGCCAACAACACTGGATGGAAAAACAACAAAAGCGGAAAGCCGTGGAAATGTTACTAGAGAAAAAAGCGTTGCAAAGACAACAACGTGCCGACAAACAAGAGCAAAAGCTGATCGACGAATTTGCCGCTCAACAATTTTTACGCAGAAAGCTGACCAACGGGATATAAATCGCCATCTAATAGCTGGCCTGGTTTTTGCTTTCTCATCGCTATATCAATAGACTTTGCCAAATTTCGGGTCGCAGTAATCTCGCACTCCAAAGAGTGTTCTGCCCCCTGCTGGAGGACAGCATGCAACAGCTCGCCAACAACGTTATATTGGGAACCCAGAGTGCTAAAGGGACTGCCGTGTCAGACGCGGCAAAACTCAATGATAATGCTGGTTTTTTTGACGCACTTCAGCAAGCTCAATCCAAACTGCAGGGCTCAGATCAAAGTCCTACTGGCCAACTGAAAACTGACACGAAAGCTGTTACTGATAATGCTAATGAGGTGACTGGCAATGATGCTGGCGCAGACGACCAAGTCGCGACAGTGCTGGGACAGATCTCAATGGGCAAAAAGTTGCCGCCTGATGCCAAATTACAAAAGGCGGTGACAAAATTGGCAGAATTAGCTGGGCTGGACCAGCAACAGTTGCAACAATTAGCCGATAGCAAAGATCCCAAACAATTGTTGCAGCAATTAGCTGCAATGATGACCCAAAACCTCAAGGCCGCCAATCAGACTGGTGATACTGCGGATTCGGTGACTAACCCCACTGCTGTCACTGATGACAGTGAAACGGTCGCAGATTCATTCGCAAAATTGATGGCAGCGCTCGCGGCCTTGTTACAGCAAGCGGGTAATCAGACGGATAGCCAAGGTCATCAGCCAGCAGCATCAACGTTGCAAGCATTGCTGCAACAGCTGCAGCAAGCAGACAACACCACTGAAAATGCCGCTAACACATTACTTGAGGGGAGTGCGAAGGGCGCGGCAAAGAATCCAGACTCAGACGTAAATTTGCTGACATCCGCAACTGACGATAAAGCCGCTGATGACAAAAAAGCGTCAACGACAGGTGACGACGATACGTCTCTCGCTGAAGCCTTGGCTGCCTTGTTCGTAGCGTTGCAGCCATCTGCGGTAACTCCAGCTCAAGCGTCAAATACTGGCGATGATGCCAAATCTCTGCAAGCCACTGCCGCGACCACGACGCCAACATCACCGTCTGGGCAGTTACAGCAGTTGTTAGCACAGTTACTGGCTGCCGATAAAGAGCAGCAGCAAACCCAAGAAAATCCAGGTAAGGCCAACAAACCGCTTGCCGTTGAATTGCCATTAATAAACGCAATGCGATCAACACAAAAGAGTTCAGCGTCAACAACGGATTTGTCACAGTTAAGTGCAAGCCAGCAAGACAGTTCTCTGGATAAGTTTAGCGACAGTGTTAAAGCTGCTTTGGAAAATGCCGCGGCTAATTTCAGCGAAAAAGCGGTTATGGCTCAATCCGCCAACGATAAAGTGGTTCAAGAAACGAGTCCGCTGGAGCTGAAATCGATCCAGGCACCCTCGCCGTTGAATAATGCCGGTGCAATAAATCGCAATGAGATGGCCCAATACCAGTTATCGTTGCGGGCAGCGGGAGAACAACTGCAACCAAATACACAGGAGCTGATCCAGCGTTTTGCTCCCGCGATGAAACAGCAGTTGCTGACCATGGTTAATAATGGCGTACATCATGCTGAGATCCGCTTAGATCCTCCTGAACTCGGGGCCATGACTGTAAAAGTGCAAGTACAAGGTGAGCATACCCAGGTACAGTTTCATGTGACACAGACACACACCAAAGACTTGTTGGAACAATCCATGCCGCGTTTACGCGATCTATTACAGCAACAAGGTATGCAGTTGGCTGATGGGCAGGTATCTCAAGGTGGTGGGCAACAAAGTCATGCTCAAGGAAATGCCAATAGCCGTGGTGATGTCGCGGTCACCTCTGGCGAAATTTCCGGCGAAGAACTCACTAGTTCGACGGAACCGACGTTAACTTCGACATCCGCTATAGATTATTATGCCTGAGCAGGTAACCTATGACGGCAGAAACGTTATTGGTGGAATAACAGGAAGATTTCATGGCTGAGCAAGATGAACTGCAATTGCAGGAAAATACAGATGAAAAAGGCAAAAGCAAGAGCAAAAGTAAATTGCTAATTTTCGGCGGCATAGGTCTGCTGGTGTTAATTGTCATTGCGGTAGTGCTGTGGTTATTTTTAGGTGGTGAAAAGAAGGAAGTCGCACCGGCTGCTGAAGCGGTAAAGACCGAGCAAAAAGACACTACCAGGGAAGCTTTTTATGTAGCGATGCCAAGACCATTTCTGTTTAACTTGCCGGGCAATAATCAGACCCGTGTGGTTGAGATAAAAGTACAGCTGATGGTCCGCGGAAGTGATGACGACACTGTGTTGAAAAAACATATTCCGCTGGTGGAAGATGCGCTGCTGACGACCTTCAGTGGTGCCAGTGTTGACAAACTCAGCACTCAGGCCGGAAAAGATGAATTACGGCAACTGGCACTGTTGAATGTGCAAAACACCTTGCAACCGGTCACCGGACGCAAACTGGTGGAAAAAGTGCTGTTTACCGGTTTTGTGATGCAATAGCCTAGGATTGAACAGGATAGAGGCGATATCGTGAGCGACTTATTAAGCCAGGACGAGATTGACGCGCTGTTACATGGCGTTGATGATATCGATGAGGACGAAGCCGAAGAATCTGGCTTTGAGGCGAAAAGTTACGATTTTTCCTCTCAAGATCGTATCGTTCGTGGGCGCATGCCAACGCTGGAAATTGTGAATGAACGTTTTGCGCGACACATGCGTATCAGTATGTTCAACATGATGCGCCGCTCTGCAGAAGTGTCGATCAATGGCGTGCAGATGCTGAAATTCGGCGAATATGTGCATACCTTGTTTGTGCCTACCAGTCTGAACATGGTGCGGTTTAATCCGTTGAAAGGCACGGCGCTGATCACCATGGAAGCGAGACTGGTGTTTATTTTGGTGGATAACTTCTTCGGTGGCGATGGGCGTTTTCATGCCAAAATTGAAGGCCGTGAATTTACACCGACAGAACGCCGCATCATTCAACTACTGATGAAAATTATCTTTGAAGATTACAAAGATGCCTGGGCTCCGGTGATGGATGTGGAATTCGATTTTCTGGATTCCGAAGTCAACCCGGCCATGGCCAATATTGTCAGCCCGACCGAAGTGGTGGTGGTGAATTCGTTCCACATTGAAGTTGACGGTGGCGGCGGTGATTTTCATATCACCATGCCATATTCCATGATTGAGCCGATCCGTGAATTGCTGGATGCTGGCGTACAAAGTGATAAGCAGGATACCGACATGCGTTGGTCTCAAGCGCTTAAAGATGAAATCATGGATGTGAAAGTCGGGTTTGATGCAACTGTGGTGCAAAAAGAGCTGTCTCTACGCGATGTGATGCAATTTAAAGCGGGCGATGTCATTCCGATAGATTTACCGGAATATCTGGTGATGCGGATTGAAGATTTGCCAACCTATCGCTGTAAACTGGGGAAAGTACAAGATAACCTAGCATTGCAGATCGCAACCAAAATTCCACGACCAGAGACAGTTAAGACCGAGTTGCAATTAGTGACGCATAAAAATAAGTCAAAAGATCTCTCAGAAATATAAGGTGCAATACGCATGAGTAACGATGAGATGGACGATTGGGCAGCAGCAATGGCAGAACAAGCCGAACAAGAAGCCCAAACCGTGGAGCTGGATGAACTGAAAAGCACGGCGACAGCCGCAAATGTGGATGATCCCAAGCTGGACACCATTCTGGATATTCCGGTAACCATATCGATGGAAGTGGGGCGCAGCTTTATCAGTATTCGTAACCTATTGCAGCTTAACCAGGGCTCGGTGGTTGAACTGGATCGTGTCGCCGGGGAACCTCTGGACGTGATGGTTAACGGTACGCTGGTAGCCCATGGTGAAGTTGTTGTGGTTAACGATAAGTTCGGTATTCGCTTGACTGATGTGATCAGTCAGACTGAACGAATTAAGAAACTCAAGTGAGTCAACTATGAGTCAAACACTTGCCACCACTGCTGATGCTGCACAGGCCGTTACCAGTAAAGGGACTCTGGATATCAGTGCCTTTGCCGGGATGTTTGGCGGCTTGTTATTAGTCTTGCTGATCATTTTTGCACTGGCTTATCTGCTTAAACGTCTGAATCTGGTAAGTGGCACCCACGGGGTCATCAAGACGCTGGCACAAACGCCGGTAGGCCCAAAAGAGCGCCTGGTACTGGCAGAGCTTGATGGTCAGCAATATCTGTTGGGCGTGACTTCCAGTCAAATTACGCTGCTCGATAAATTGCAAAATCCAGTCACCGTGGAAGCTAACAGCTTCGCTAACCGACTGAAACTGTCTAGGCAGGATCAGCAATGAGATGGTCATTGTTGATAGCGATTTTAGTCGCGTTTTTCGTGCCATCTGTTGCTCAGGCTCAGGATGCGTTATTTCCGGCAGTGACCGTGACTACCGGGCCCAATGGCGGTACCGAGTATTCGGTAACCATGCAGATCTTGTTGTTGATGACGGCGCTGAGCTTCCTGCCAGCGATGATCATCATGCTGACCTCTTTTACCCGGATTATCGTGGTACTGGCGATCCTGAGACAGGCATTGGGACTGCAACAAACACCTTCTAATCAAGTGCTTATTGGTATTAGCCTGTTTATGACCTTCTTCATTATGTCTCCGGTGTTTGACAAGATTTATGACGAAGCCGTGCAGCCTTACATGAACGATACCATGACGTTGCAACAGGCGGTGAAAGTCGGTGAAGGTCCACTCAAAAAGTTTATGCTGGCGCAGACACGCAATACTGACCTCAACTCATTTATTGAAATTGCCGGATATAAAGATATCCAGAAGCCGGAAGATACCCCGATTACGGTGGTGATCCCGGCATTTATTACCAGTGAATTAAAGACGGCATTTCAGATTGGCTTTATGTTGTTTATCCCGTTTCTGGTGCTCGATTTGGTCGTCGCCAGTATCTTGATGGCGATGGGGATGATGATGTTATCGCCAATGATTGTATCGTTGCCATTTAAGATCATGCTGTTTGTGTTGGTGGATGGCTGGACGCTGGTCATGGGCACACTCGCCAACAGTTTTGGACAATAGGGAGGCAACCTATGACACCGGAAGCTTTTGTCGACGTCCTACGTGAAGCGCTGTCGGTAATCGTTATCATTGTGTCTGCCGTGATTGTCCCCAGTTTGATTATTGGTTTGATAGTGTCGGTATTTCAGGCCGCAACTTCCATCAACGAGCAGACACTGAGTTTTCTGCCACGCCTGTTAACCACTTTGTTTGCATTAATGTTTCTCGGTCATTGGCTGGTACAGACGTTAATGGATTTCTTCATGGAAATGGTACAGCGGATCCCGCAAGTGGTGGGATAACCCATGGAGATCCTGTTCGATTCTCTTCAACAGGTGCTGGCGGCTTATCTTTGGCCGCTGTTTCGTATTGCCAGCATGTTGATGGTTATGGCGATATTTGGTGCCAGTACTACGCCGACACGGGTGCGATTGTTGATGGCGATAGCCATCACCGTGGCAGTGGCACCAGTGTTACCCGCCATGCCCAAAATAGAACTGTTATCCCTGCAATCGGTGTTTGTGACAATTCAGCAGTTGCTGATTGGCTCTGCGATGGGGTTTGTCACTTTGTTGCTGATGCAGACCTTTGTGCTGACCGGGCAGATCATCGGTATGCAAACCAGTTTGGGCTTTGCCTCGATGGTAGATCCTGCATCCGGGCAACAGACGCCAGTCGTCGGTAACTTCTTTCTGGTACTGACGACCTTGATTTTTCTCAGTGTCGATGGGCATCTGGTGCTGATCCGCATGTTGGTTGCCAGCTTTAATACCATTCCGGTATCCACGCAGGGGATCAACATCGCCAGCTATCGTGAATTGGCTGAATGGGGCAGTTACATGTTTGGTGCGGCATTGACGATGTCAATGTCCGCGATTGTAGCGTTGCTAACCATCAACCTGACCTTCGGCGTGATGACCCGCGCGTCGCCACAACTGAATATTTTCTCTATCGGGTTTCCGGTCACTATGATCGGTGGTCTGCTCATTTTGTGGCTAACGCTCGGCCCGGTAATGGCACATTTTGATGATGTGTGGCACGCGGCGCAGGTGCTGCTGTGCGATATTGCGCAACTGCAATGTAAAGTCGACGGAGGGTTCTGATGGCTGAAAATCAGGACGGCCAGGAAAAGACCGAACAGGCGACGTCGAGGCGCTTAGAGCAGGCGCGCGAAAAAGGTCAGGTTGCACGTTCTCGCGAGTTAGGTACTTCGGCAGTGTTGTTGGCTTCAGGCATTGGCCTGTTAGTGCTGGGACCCGATATCGCCCGCAGTCTTAAGTCGGCGATGACCGATATTTACACGATGGATCATAGTCAGATCTTCGACACCAACAGTATGTTTACTGTGTGGCAAACTGTCATCAGTGATCTTGGCTGGCCGATATTGGGCTTTATTGCCATGCTCGGGGTGATCGCTTTCGTTGGTAACATAGTGCTTGGCGGCATCACTATCTCCTCAGAAGCCATCATGCCGAAAGGCAGCAAAATGAACCCGATGACGGGTCTTAAACGTATGTTTGGTATCCAAGCCTTAGTTGAACTCACCAAAGGGATTGCAAAGTTTTCAGTGGTCGCCATAGCGGCTTATCTGTTACTCACATATTATTTCCCGGAAATCTTAGGCCTGTCACATGATAATCTGCCGGGAAATGTTGCGCATGGGCTTAAGTTGCTGATTTGGATTTTTATTTTGCTGAGTGCATCGACCCTTCTGATCGTGGTTATCGATGTGCCATATCAGCTATGGAATCACAATAAGCAGTTACGGATGACCAAGCAGGAAGTGAAAGACGAATACAAAGACACAGAGGGTAAGCCTGAAGTGAAGGGACGTATTCGTCAGTTGCAGCGGGAGATGGCACAACGACGGATGATGTCTGAGGTGCCCAAAGCGGATGTGATTGTGGTTAACCCGGAGCATTTTGCGGTCGCACTCAAATACGATGCGAAAAAGTCTCCGGCGCCGTATCTGGTTGCAAAAGGGACTGACGAAATCGCCTTTAAAATCCGAGAAATTGCCCGGGAATATAATGTGCCCATTGTCGCCGCACCATTACTTGCTCGCGCGATTTACCATACTACAAAACTGGAGCAGCAAATTCCTGAAGGTTTGTTTACCGCTGTTGCTCAAGTGCTGGCCTATGTTTATCAGTTACGACAGTACCAGAAAGGCCGTGGTCGGAAACCTACACCGTTGCCACTTAACCAGCCAATACCTGAAGAATTCCGCCAATATTAAACGGTGATTGGCCTGAATTTTGCCTAATGGGACTAAAGTGTCAAAACTCAGGCTGAAAGATGGATGTAAGAGCGACATTCGGGCAACTGCGCCAGGTTAAACCTGCCACCTTTAAAGGGATTGGTACTCCGCTACTGGTGCTCGCCGTGCTGGCGATGATTGTGCTTCCGATGCCGGCGTTTCTGCTGGATATTCTGTTTTCATTCAACATTGCACTCGCATTGGTGGTGTTGTTGGTGGCGGTGTACACCAGTCGGCCGCTGGATTTTGCCGCATTTCCCACCGTGTTACTGGTCGCCACTTTGCTACGTTTGGCGCTGAACGTTGCCTCTACCCGAGTCGTGTTGCTGGAAGGTCACAACGGTCCGGAGGCGGCCGGTAAGGTGATTGAAGCCTTCGGAACTGTGGTGATTGGTGGCAATTATGCCGTAGGTCTGGTGGTCTTTCTGATCCTCATTATCATCAACTTTGCCGTTGTTACTAAAGGCGCTGGCCGCATCTCTGAAGTCAGTGCCCGCTTTACCTTGGATGCGATGCCTGGCAAGCAGATGGCGATTGATGCCGACCTTAACGCAGGCATTATCAATCAGGATCAAGCCCGTCTGCGCCGTGCGGAAGTAACCAGTGAAGCCGATTTCTACGGGTCTATGGATGGTGCCTCTAAATTTGTCAAAGGCGATGCTATCGCCGGTATTCTAATACTCTGCATTAACATCGTGGGCGGTTTTATCATCGGGATCGTGCAACATGGTTTGAGTTTCTCGCAGGCGGTTGAAATTTATACCTTGCTGACCATTGGTGATGGTTTAGTGGCACAGATCCCAGGCCTTTTATTGTCTATCGCTGCGGCCTTAATGGTGACACGGCAGAATGAGTCTGGCGATATGGGGCAACAAGTCGTTCAGCAGATGTTCGACAATCCTAAGTCACTGATGATCGCTGCCGCCGTGCTGTTCGTTATGGGCATTGTGCCTGGCATGCCACATCTGGCATTTCTTTCCTTTGCGTTGTTGGCCTCTACCGGCGCTTATTTCATTTTTAAACGTAACGAAAAGAATAAACAACAGGCGTTGGACCTGGCCAAAAAAGGTCCGACCGAAAAAAATCTTAATGAACCCAAAGAACTTAGTTGGGATGATGTTCGCCCCGTAGACACCATCGGCTTAGAAGTGGGTTATCGTCTGATCCCGTTGGTTGATAAAGGGCAGGGCGGTGAACTTCTCAGTCGTATTAAAGGCGTACGCAAAAAGTTATCGCAGGAACTGGGATTCCTGGTTCCTGCTGTGCACATTCGCGATAATTTAGATCTGTCACCTAGCGCCTATCGTATCTCACTGATGGGGGTAGCTTGCGGTGAGGCCGAAGTACGCCATGATTGTGAACTGGCAATCAATCCTGGCCAGGTGTTTGGCAAACTCGATGGTGTAGAAACCAAAGATCCGGCGTTTGGCCTTGATGCGGTGTGGATTGCGCCTGAATTACGTGAACATGCGCAGACGCTTGGCTATACCGTGGTGGATACTTCAACTGTTATCGCTACCCATTTAAGTCAGTTGCTTACAAATAATGCGGCCAAGCTACTTGGTTACGAAGAAGTACAACAGCTGCTGGATATGCTGGCCAAACGTGCGCCGAAACTGGTGGATGGTTTTGTGCCTGACGTTATGTCGCTGGGTAACGTTGTTAAGGTGATGCAGAACCTGTTGAATGAAGGTGTTTCGGTGCGCGATCTGCGCACTATCGTCCAGACCTTGCTGGAATATGGACCGAAGAGCAACGATACCGAAGTGTTAACGGCTGCGGTGCGTATTGCGCTTAAACGCATGATTGTACAAGAAATAGCCGGTCCGGAAGCAGAAATCCCTGTCATTACTTTGGCGCCTGAGCTGGAACAGATGTTGCATCAGTCTATGCAAGCGACAGGCGGTGAGGGGCCGAATATCGAACCCGGGTTGGCAGAGCGGATGCAAAAATCCCTTGCCAGTGCAGCACAGAAACAGGAGATGGTGGGACAACCCGCTATTTTGCTGACATCGGGTATGCTGCGCGCCACTTTGTCACGATTCGTCAAGCACACTATCCCGAACTTACGGGTGATCTCATATCAGGAAGTGCCTGATGAAAAGCAGATCCGTATTGTTTCCGCTGTAGGCCAGTAGGAGTAACGAAGAGTGAAAATAAAAAGATTTTTTGCCAAAGATATGCGTGCTGCGCTGGCACAGGTAAAAGACACCCTTGGGGCGGATGCGGTCATTATGTCTAACAAGAAAGTCACTGGCGGCATTGAGATTGTGGCGGCAGTTGACTACGACGAGCCGCAGCCAACTGTGGCACCGGCACCAGTATTTAGCGATCTCAGTGAAGATAAAGTGTCTTTGGGACATATACGTACCGAAAGCAAAGCTAAAACTGCACCCGCCGCAGACTCGTTACAGGCATTACTGGAAAGACAACACAACCGACTGAATCAGCAATTAGCGAAACAACCGCAACCAGGTAAAGAGGATGAATTACCCGCCTGGGCACGCGGCCTAGCAAATGATGCCAGCAGTAAGCCAAAGCAAAATCAGCCGGATATTGGTGCAGCGTCTACACTCAGTAGCAAAAATAACAATGTCAAACAACAGCAGGAGCTGGAAGCCATGCGTCAGGAGCTGTCCTCTTTACGCAATCTGCTGACTCATCAGGTGAACGAGTTAATGATGGATTATAAGAATCGCCATGATCCAGTGGGCGCAATGCTTGAGCGGCGGCTGCTGGAAGCGGAATTCGCCCCTCAGGTTGCTAATAAATTAGCGTCATTATCACAGCATTATTCTCCGGCTGATCTGGTAAAAGCGTTGCCACAGTCACTTGCTAATCTGCTGAGTAACCAAGGTGATGATATTGTACGTCAAGGGGGCATTGTAGCCTTGGTGGGTCCTACCGGTGTCGGTAAAACCACCACTTTGGCGAAAATTGCCGCAAGATTTATTGCGCATCACGGTCCAGATTCCGTGGTGTTAATCACCACCGATCATTATCGAATCGGAGCCTTTGAGCAATTGGCAACTTATGGCAAGATAATGGGATGTCCGGTAAAGCAAGCCCAAGATCTCAATGAGTTGGAGCAGATTGTTTATCAATTCCGCAATCGTAAACTGGTATTGATTGATACAGCTGGTATGGGGCAGCGGGATATGCGGTTGTGTCAGCAACTTGACAGTCTAACTGCCAACAGCCGCTTGCCTATCCGCAGCTTTTTAGTGCTGCCATCTACTGGACAACGGCGGGTGTTGCAAGAAGCTATCAGCCAATTCAAGCGGATTCCGCTGGCTGGCGCTATATTAACTAAGCTGGATGAATCGGTGTCCTTGGGGGCGGCGTTAAGTGTGTTAATCCAAAGTGGTTTATCGTTGAGTTATACCACTGATGGACAAAGAGTGCCGGAAGATATGCAAGTCGCTGATACGTTAGGATTGGCGAAGCAGGCTCTGGCTGTTTTAAACCGGACAGAAGCGACAGATTTTAACCCTGAATCCAGGTCACCCGAAATGACCTATGCATTTGAGTAAAGCTATGACCCGGGATCAAGCGAGTGGTTTACGAATGATAAATCAACAACAAAACGATAAAGTAAAAGTAATTGCCGTTACCGGTGGCAAAGGTGGCGTTGGTAAAACCAGCGTTGCAATTAATACTGCCGTGGCGCTCGCAGAAAAGGGCAAGCGAGTAATGGTGCTGGATGCGGATTTGGGGCTGGCTAACGTCGATGTGATGCTGGGTCTCAGAGCCGAACGCAATCTTTCCCATGTGTTGTCCGGTGAAGCTGAACTCGATGACATTATAGTGCGTGGTCCTAAAGGTATTGGGATTATTCCCGCTACTTCAGGTACTCAGGCCATGGTAGAGTTGAGCCCGGCGCAACATGCCGGGTTGATTCGTGCCTTCAGCGAAATGAAAACTCAGTTTGATGTACTCATTGTGGATACTGCTGCTGGCATTTCCGACATGGTGCTGAGTTTTTCCCGGGCCTCACAAGATGTACTGGTGGTGGTTTGTGACGAACCGACATCAATTACTGACGCCTATGCGCTGATTAAAATTCTTAGCCGCGAGCATGGCGTTTTCCGTTTTAAAATTGTGGCGAATATGGTGCGCAGTTTGCGAGAAGGGATGGAACTTTTTGCCAAACTCAGTAAAGTCACCGACCGCTTTCTGGACGTTGCGCTGGAGTTGGTCGCGACGATTCCCTTTGATGAAAACTTACGCAAGTCGGTTCGTAAGCAGAAACTTATTGTGGAAGCCTTTCCCAAGTCCCCAGCCAGTATCGCTTATCATGGCTTAGCCAATAAAGTGATTAGCTGGCCGATACCGCAACAACCCGGCGGTCATCTCGAATTCTTTGTCGAACGTTTGGTACAAAAACCTGAATATCAGGAGGAAGGTACCAGTGAATAAAATGGCCGCAGCGTATGCCGGTTTTGACGATAAAAGCTCAATCGTTAACCAGTATGCGCCGCTGGTGAAACGGATTGCGCATCATTTACTGGCACGCTTACCGGCTTCTGTCCAACTGGATGACCTCCTGCAAGCTGGCATGATGGGGTTGCTGGAAGCCGCCGCAAAGTTTGATGGTAGTAAAGGCGCCAAGTTTGAGACTTTTGCTGGGATCCGTATTCGAGGCGCGATGATTGACGAGATTCGTCGCGGTGATTGGCTACCACGGTCGGTGCATCGCAATCAACGGCGCATTGCTCAAGTCATTGATGAACTGGAACAGGAGTTGGGGCGCGATGCTCGCGATGTCGAGATTGCGGAACGACTGGAAATGCCACTTGATGAATATCATCACATTCTAAGTGACGTATCTTGCGGTAAAATCATAGGAATTGAAGATCTTGGTGGTGCACCTGATGCTTTTTTCGCCGATGAAATGGCGGCAGATGACACCTATGAGATGCTGGCAAATAATCAGTTTCGTGACGCTTTGGCCGAGGCGATCAAACTTCTGCCGGAAAGAGATGCGCTTGTTCTGTCGCTTTATTATGATGAAGCACTCAATTTGAAAGAAATTGGCGCTATTTTGGATGTTAGTGAGTCTAGAGTCAGTCAGATCCACAGTCAGGCAATGCTACGACTCAAAGCTAAGCTCAGGCATTGGACACAGAATTAAGCAGTTTTTGAGCGGTTTTTAAAATTCAGCTCTGCGGAGGAAACTTTGGATAAAAACATGAAAATTCTTATTGTTGATGATTTTTCAACGATGAGAAGAATTATCAAAAACCTGTTGCGGGATCTTGGGTTTAACAACACCCAAGAAGCCGATGATGGGTCAACTGCGCTACCAATGCTGCAGAAAGGTGATTTCGACTTTGTCGTCACCGATTGGAATATGCCGGGGATGCAGGGCATTGACCTGTTAAGAGCGATTCGAGCTGACGAAAATCTGAAAAATATTCCGGTGTTAATGGTAACTGCTGAAGCCAAACGCGAACAGATCATCGCCGCCGCTCAAGCAGGGGTCAACGGCTATGTCGTTAAACCATTTACTGCGGCAACCCTGAAAGAGAAGTTGGACAAAATTTTTGAACGACTCGGTTGATTTCGGGGGAGCTATGATGGCTGAAAAAAACGCGCTCATTACGCTAGAACAAGCTCAGCATTTAGTCGAACTGCTATCGGCCGGACAACAACAACAAGCGGATGAAGTCGTTCGTGAGTTATGCCAGCCTATCCAACAGGAACTGTTTGCCGAAGTCGGTAAACTGACCCGACAGTTACACAATTCGTTAAATGAATTTCCGATTGATAGTCGTTTGGTGGAGCTGACCAATAACGATATCCCTGATGCGAAGGAGCGTTTGAGTTTTGTCATCGATATGACGGAACAGGCGGCCAACAAAACGATGGATGCCGTAGAAGAGTGCCTGCCACTTTCCGATGCGCTCAGTGTCAGCTTGACCAATATCAAACCTTCCTGGGACAGACTGATGCGCAGAAATCTTTCCCTTGAAGAGTTTAAAACGCTTTGCCATGACGTACAGCATTTCATGGCGCAAACCGAAGCAGACTCAAGCCGCTTACATGAATTGCTGAACCAGATTTTGTTAGCGCAGGATTTCCAGGATCTCACTGGGCAGATGATCCGCCGTGTGATTGATTTAGTAAAAGAAGTCGAAAGTAATTTAGTGTCATTGTTGACCATGTTTGGGGCGCAGCCCAATGAGAGCCTTACCAGCGTCAGAGAAAATAATATCGATGCTGAAGGCCCTATTCATAATGCCAGTAGCCGACAGGATGTGGTGGCAGGCCAAGATGAAGTGGACGATTTGCTCTCAAGTCTTGGGTTCTGATGAGGAGTCATATTGATGGCCTTTGATGTTGATGAAGAGATCCTGCAGGATTTTTTAATCGAAGCCGGAGAGATTTTGGAATTGCTTCAGGAGCAGTTAGTTCAGCTGGAGAATAATCCAGATGACACCGACTTATTGAACGCAATCTTTCGTGGCTTTCATACCGTAAAGGGCGGTGCCGGCTTTTTGGGACTAGCCCCTATGGTGGATGTCTGCCACGAAGCTGAAAATACCTTTGATTTATTGCGTACCGGCAAACGCAGTGTCAGCGCAGAATTAATGGATATCATCCTGCAAGCGCTGGATGCCATCAATGTGATGTTTGGTCAGACTCAAGCAGGAGAAGAGCAACAACCCGCAGATCCGCAGCTGCTGGCCAGTCTCAAACTGTTGAGTTCCGGCGCACCATTACCCTCTGAATCTGGGGCAGGTGCAGCTGTCGACGTCGCTAACGAAACTGCCATCGCTGATATGGCCGAGACAGAAGCTGCTGACAGCGCTGATGCATTATTTGACGAGATGTTGGCGTCAGTTTCTCCGGTGGAAACACCCTCTGCTTCCGCACCAAAGCCTGCTGCTGACAGCGGCAGCATTGACGATATCGATGAAACTGAATTTGAAGCGTTACTGGATGCCTTGCATGGTCAGGGCAAGGGGCCATCTACCGCGGTAACACCAGTTAAGGTCACCCCCGCATCCCCCCAAACCGCTGATGATATTACAGATGATGAATTTGAAGCCTTATTAGATGAGCTACATGGCAAAGGCAAATTCTCCAATAATCCTGAAGCCAAGCCAGTCGCGGTCGAAACCAGCGGCCATCAGGTGGATTCAGATGAGATATCTGAAGATGAATTTGAAGCGTTGTTAGATCAACTGCATGGCAAGGGTAAGGCTCCAGGACTAGAAGCCGCTGCTGAAAAAACATCAGTGGCCGCGGCAGCTAAAGCACCTGTAACACCCAAAGCGGCTGAAACCATCGTATCTGCTGCTAAAACCGTCCCCACGGAAACTAAAGCTCCAGTTCCCGCCAAAGAAGTTGCAACCAGCAAAGCAGTTGCCAGCCATCCTGGTAATAGTGCGCCGCAAGCGGAAACCACTGTACGTGTAGATACCGCGCGACTAGACCAGATTATGAATATGGTGGGTGAGCTGGTACTGGTTCGTAATCGACTGGTGAGTCTTGGCGTTTCTCGTGAAGATGAGGATATGAGTAAAGCGCTGGCAAACCTGGATCTGGTGACATCAGATCTGCAAGGTGCCGTAATGAAAACCCGAATGCAGCCAATTAAAAAGGTGTTCGGGCGCTTTCCGCGAGTTGTACGCGACCTGGCGCGTAGCCTCAACAAAGATATTGAATTACGCATGGTGGGTGAAGAAACCGACCTGGATAAAAACTTAGTAGAAGCTCTGGCAGATCCGTTAGTACACCTGGTCCGTAACTCTGTAGACCATGGAATTGAGATGCCGGACGTGCGCGAAGCCTGTGGCAAGTCTCGTACGGGGATCATTACCCTGGCAGCGAGTCAGGAAGGCGACCACATCCTCTTGAAAATTGAGGATGATGGTGCGGGTATGGATCCGGAAAAGCTGAAGGCAATTGCCATCAAGCGTGGTGTGCTGGATGAAGATACTGCCGCCAGAATGTCTAATCAGGATGCCTATAACCTGATCTTCGCCCCCGGATTTTCCACAAAAACCGAAATTTCTGATATCTCTGGGCGTGGCGTGGGCATGGATGTGGTGAAAACCCGCATTACGCAGCTTAACGGCTCCGTGCATATTGATTCAGAGAAAGGCAAGGGTACTCGCCTTGAAATTAAAGTGCCGTTGACTTTGGCGATTATGCCAACGTTGATGGTCGAGGTGGCAAAGCAAGTGTTTGCGCTACCTTTGTCCAGCGTGAATGAAATCTTCCATCTAGATCTGGGTAAAACCAATGTGGTGGATGGCCAGTTGACCGTGATTGTCAGAGACAAAGCAATACCACTTTTTTATCTGGAACAATGGCTTAATCGTCATCCCCGGAGTATTAAATCAGGTGAAAAGCGCCTGGGGCATGTAGTCATTGTGCAGTTGGGGTTAAAGCATGTCGGCTTTGTCGTTGATGCATTAATTGGTCAGGAAGAAGTGGTGATCAAGCCATTGGGTGCCCTGTTGCATGGAACTCCAGGGATGGCCGGTGCCACCATTACGTCTGATGGAGGAATTGCGCTGATCCTGGACGTACCGGGATTGCTAAAGCATTACGCTTCCCGCTCCAGACGCTGAATCGTATTTAAGGATTTGAATGGCTATTAAAGTGCTAATCGTCGACGATTCTGGTTTTTTTCGTCGGCGAGTAAGTGAGATCGTGAATCAAGACCCAGAGCTTGAAGTTGTCGGGATGGCAGCCAATGGTCTGGAAGCGGTGCGGATGACCGCAGAATTAAAACCCAATGTCATCACCATGGATATCGAAATGCCTGTGATGGACGGGATTACCGCTGTGCGTAAAATTATGGAAAATACTCCGACGCCGATTCTGATGTTTTCATCGTTAACCCATGAGGGCGCTAAAGCAACATTGGATGCTCTGGATGCGGGGGCGCTGGATTTCCTGCCTAAGCGATTTGAAGATATTGCGACCAATAAAGAAGCTGCGGTGCAGCTGTTACAACAGCGTGTACGCGCATTAGGACGTCGCCGGGTCTTTCGGCCGGTTTCCCGATCGGTTACACCGGCACGAAGCACCTTCAGTAGCGGGTTATCGAGCACGCAATCACCAGTCGAGGCTCCCCGGCCGGCTGAACGCAATGTGGGGCGTGCTGCAGTGCCAACGCGTGCCAGTGGTAAGCCGTATAAGTTGTTACTGATCGGTACCTCTACTGGCGGTCCGGTCGCGTTACAACGGATTTTAACGCGTTTCCCCGCGGATTATCCTCACCCTATTGTGCTGATCCAACACATGCCCGCGGCTTTTACTCCAGCATTCGCTGCTCGACTCAACAGCTTATGTCAGATTGAGGTCAAAGAAGCGACTAATGGTGATGCTATGCGTCCGGGATGTGCGTATTTGGCGCCAGGTGGCATGCAAATGATGGTCGAACGGGCCGGTGTCAGTGGGCGGATCAAGGTCGTTGCTGGCACACCCGATATGAATTACAAACCCTCCGTGGATATCACCTTTGCTTCAGCAGCTAAGGCGTTTGGGGGCGATGTGTTGAGTGTAATATTGACGGGAATGGGCGCGGATGGTCGCGAAGGCGCGCGGTTATTAAAAAGTGCTGGTGCTACCATCTGGGCACAAGATGAAGCTTCTTGTGTGGTATATGGTATGCCTCAGGCCGTGACTGTCGCCGGTATTTCTAGCCATTCCATCCCGCTTGATAATATGGCAGAAGCGATTTTGCGGGAATCCGGTCGTGGCTAAAACTGCTGACAGGCAGACAGGATATCTGCTCGGGATATTTCTGCTGTCGTTGGCAGTTTTGGTATTAGCCGCTTTTAGTTGGCAATCACATCGAAAGAATTTAGCGTTGCAGCAAGAAGTTAAGCAGCTTCAGGATTCGCAGGTAGTGCTGATGGTTCCTGATGCGCAAGCAGAAAAAATTGCAGATTGGATGGTTAAACACCCTGAACAGATGGCATCTTTGCTGGATGTGGTTAAGCCGGTGCAAGAGGGCAAAATGTCGTTGCAGCAGTCTTTGGATAATGCCAAACAGCAGCCATCAGCTTCGGACTCCAAGCCTGAACAAACAAAGGCGCCGACTCAGCGGAGCCCTGCTGAGCGACATAACGATATTCGGTCAGCACCAACTGTGCCGACATCACTGAATTCACCGGTAATAGTTGAACAGTTAAAAGATGGCGTTAAAGTAATACGTTTGCCGCATGGCGGGATCCGCGTGACCACCCGTGATGTGAAAGATCAGTAACCTCCGGCTAAAAACACAGGTGTAAGGCAAAAGAGGGGTCAAATGTGAGAGTCTGGACCATTGCGAATCAGAAAGGTGGCGTAGGCAAAACGACCTCGGTGGTGAGCCTTGCCGGTGTGCTGGTGAAACGTGGCAAACGGGTGTTGATGATTGACACCGACCCTCACGCATCGCTGGGATATTATCTTGGCATTGATTCTGAAGAAGTCCCCGCTTCGCTCTATGATGTGTTTGTTGCTCATGACCGTTTGTCTCGCGATCTGGTCAAACAACATATCGTGCCCACTTCTGTCGATGGTTTAGATCTGTTGCCTGCGACGATGGCATTGGCAACACTCGACCGGGCGCTGGGGCATCATGAAGGGATGGGCTTAGTCCTGCGCAATCTGCTGAATTTACTCGAATCTGATTATGATGTCGCGTTGGTGGATTGCCCCCCGGTGCTTGGCGTATTAATGGTGAATGCGTTAGCGGCTAGCCAGCATATCATTGTGCCGGTACAAACAGAATTTCTGGCAATCAAAGGCCTGGAGCGCATGATTAAGACTATGGAATTGATGGGGCGCTCCAAAAATACTCGCTACAGCTATTCAGTCGTTCCCACTATGTATGACAAGCGAACAAAGGCATCTCCAGTGGCGTTACAGTATCTTGGTGATACTTATGGTGAGCGCTTGTGGTTGGATGTTATTCCCGTGGATACAAAATTCAGAGATGCCAGCCTGGCACATCTGCCAGCCAGCCACTATGCACCGCACTCACGAGGTGTTCATGCTTATGAACGATTGTTGGATTTTCTGCTGAAGGGAGCATTTGCACATGCCAAAATCGGTTGATGAAACTGTTTTTGACTATTTTAGTGTACTGTTGCGTGAACCTGCGGCGGCTGAGGTTGTTCCTGCGGAAAATAACGTTGCGACAGCGACCATTAAAGCCGCCGCTGTGGTGCCAGAGAGAACTGCAGCCGTCGATACCCGGCTAGAGACAAAATCGTCACTGGATAAGCAAGCATTGCAGCAACTGCTGGCTCAAGTCACAACGGCTGAAGTTAGTTCCCATGTTGTGGATGTTTCAGCATTATCTCCTGTAGAAACTGTTCAAGAAAGTCAGCGACTTGAAATTAAAACAGCAGTCGTTACAGATATTCAGCCTCAAGCCTCTATTACTACAGAGCCTCAAACGGGTAGCGAACCACCGAAAAATATCGTGCCGTTGGAGCAGCTGCTCGATGATGAATTTCAGGTGTTATTTTTTAATGTGGCAGGCCTGACGTTGGCGGTTCCGTTGCTCAGTTTGGGGGGAATTGTACCGGTGGAACATATAAACCATATCATCGGCAGACCCCGTTGGTTTAAAGGTGTGCAGAGTTATCGTGACTCTCAATTGAATATTGTGGACACCGGTGCGTGGGTTATGCCGGAAAAATATGATGATAAGCTGGCACAATCCATAAATTATCAATATCTTGTAGTGTTAGAAGATAGCAATTGGGGATTGGCCTGCGAATCGCTGGTTAATGCCGTCAAAATTGATAAGTCCCAGGTCAATTGGCGTGGGAAAGCGGGGAAACGCCCCTGGTTAGCCGGGGTGGTTAAGGAACAAATGTGTGGCATTTTGCATGTGCGGGCACTTGTTGAAATGCTCAATGCCGGATTGGGATGTCAGGATCCAATAAACTGAGGTAAATATGACAGAATCAAGAAATGTCGCTGCTGTAGCTGCAGGTAAAGACGATGCAGTACTGCAGTGGGTCACTTTCAAGTTAGACAATGAGACCTATGGCATCAACGTGATGCAGGTCCAGGAAGTGTTACGCTATACCGAAATTGCCCCAGTGCCTGGTGCGCCGCATTATGTGCTGGGGATCATTAACTTACGTGGCAATGTGGTGACAGTCATTGACACCCGCAGTCGTTTTGGCCTTGCTGCTGCAGAGGTAGATGATTCCACTCGTATTGTGATTATTGAAGCAGAAAAGCAGGTTATCGGTATTCTGGTAGACAGCGTTGCCGAAGTGGTTTATCTGCGTCGCTCTGAAATTGATAACGCGCCGAATGTTGGTACCGAAGAAAGCGCTAAGTTCATTCAGGGCGTCAGTAACCGCGGTGATGAACTGCTTATTCTAGTGGATTTGGATAAATTGCTGTCAGATGAAGAATGGGCTGAGCTCGCCCAGCTGTAATGTTGCATTGAGGGATATTCACCGTATTGCCGTTAGTCGTAAGGAGTGATCACCGATGATAGGCGATGGTTTTATGATCGCAGCGCTGGTGTACATTGTTGCCTGTCTCGGTCTGGTGTTGTTTTTGCAAAAGCAGGGCAACCGGTTGCGAAACAAAGTCGACGCGTTGACCGTGTTGGTAAAAGAAGGCGATCGGCAACGGGAAGCGTTAAAAAGAGAACTCCAGGAACTGCGCAGTGGCACTATCGGTGTAGGACGCCGGTTGTTGTCGTTGGAGCGTAAGCTTGTGGAGCAAGACGTAAAATTGGATGAGTCGATGCAGCAAGAGCCGCAAGCTAAGTTATACAGTCGCGCGATAAAAATGGTGCAGTTGGGCGCGGGTGTTGATGAGTTAATGCGGGAATGTGAACTACCTAAAGCAGAAGCTGAGTTATTGATCCGCATGCATAGTAAACACTAACCGAGTGCAAAAAAGGAGGCTTTAGCCTCCTTTGTACTATACTTGCTCGGTAATTTTTTTATGCACATTATCCCATTGATCGGGAAATTTCCCATCAAGCATATAGACAAACGCGATTAATTCCGCGATTAACAAATACAACTCTTTCGGAATGGTCTCGCCTAATTCTAACATCTGCAGAAAGTTGCTGAGATGTTCGTCCTGGTGGATATAAACGCCGGCTTCTTTGGCGACAGCAATAATCTCTTCTGCCAGCAAGTCTCGTCCCTTCGCCGTAATTGTAGGAGCAGACTTACCGTCATAACTTAACGCGACAGCTTGCTTTGGTGGCGCTTTGGCTTCGTCAGACATTGGTATTCCTCAGGCTTTAATTTGCACTAGATAGTGATCGCCCGGTAATAAGGTGGCTGGTACCGGGGCGACATGTGCTGATAACTCTGCTGGCGTCAATCCTATCTGAGTTAACTTCGTGGATAATGCTGCGAAGTGGTTACTTACTTTATCAATCAATAGCTGACTACTGCCGATAAAATGCAGGTTAACGCTATGATTTTGCATCTGTGCCTTGGCTAGCAGTGCACCACCACTCAGATTAAATTTTAGCTGTAGTTGCCATTGGCTGCGTTTATCGGCACCTTCTGAACCTTGAGCGGTATGCTCGAATTTTGCTTCCAGCTGCTCTTGGCGTTGATCGAGGTAATAGGGCAAGGTGACATACCAACATTGCCCTTGATTATCGGCGCTGGCTTGCTGGTAAAGGCGGATACTCTGCGCCATATGGTTAACATTTTCTAAAGAATCATTGTTCTGTAAGGCTTGCAGTAACTGTGGGGCGATATTGATGCGAGTCTGCAGCGCTTGAAGATACTGGCGAAGCCTAGGACTGATGTGTTGTTGCTGACTAAAGGCTTTTACCCCAATCAGCAACTGCAAAATAGTGCTTACCGCATCTGACTGTGTGGCATTGGGGGCGGTAATTGGCGCACTGGGTTGAAAGCGCATTTGTGCCGCCATCTCTGCCATTAGCGTTACCGGTTCGGCAAGGTTACTTAGTGGTTTAGGTTGCAATGCTGGCAGAAGTTTAAGCAACTCCGACGCAACATTTTGCTTTACTTCCATCGCATGCAACTCTGTTCTTGGCACGGCCCCTAATTTATTGAATGCTTTTTGTAAAAAGTTAAGAGAGGCTGGTAGGGTGCCTGCTGTTTGTGCGGGAGGCTCCGCTATATTTACTGGTGTTTCAGCTGTTTGCTGCGGTGCTGGAATATCAACAGGCTTATTGATTTGGCTCGAAGGCTGCGATTGACTCGATAATGGTAGCGGTTTATCTAGGGGGATCGCTGCAGTATCCGCTTTTACGGTTGTTCCCTGTGTGTTGCTAGCGGTAGCCATCTTTATCATATCAACTGATTGTGTAGCGGACGCTGGGGTACTAGTCGCTGGCGATACGGAAACAGTGCTGCTGGCTGTTATGGGGATTGCTGAAGCCGTGTCTGCCGTACTTTTTATTGGCGGTGCCGGCACCTGTTCTAACGATTTTATCCAGTGGCTGAAGATAGCGCTTATATCGGGTTTACTGGTCACGATGGCGGCTTGCGCGGGCGTGGCTGGTGTTGCAGTAACAGCATTGGTTGTGGCCTTTAAGCTAATATCAAAGCGATGTGTTACTGGTTCTAGTTTTAACTGTAGCGTTTCACCATCTGCCACCACCTTTGCCAGATATTGTCCGGTAGGAAGCTTAACGTTTTGTGGAATGGTGATGACCGTTCCGCCGGCAAAGCGCATATCATTTTTTTCTACTGTCACCGGCGGTAATGGATAGCCTTGCGGCCGACTGGCTAATTGCATCAATAATGGCATTGGAATGCCATTTTGTGATGCCAATTGCGTAAGGGCGTCAGGTAATTTTATCTGGATCGCTTCAGCGAGTACCAATAACTGACTAGCACGGCCCTGCATCACCTCTGGAAGCGGATTTTGCAGCTCTAATGCGGCAGCTTTTCCTTGTTGTAGCATTAATTTGAGTTGTTGCTGTACGTCGATTGTTTGCAGGGTAAATTGCTTCCCCTGTAGCGTTATCTGTAACTCATCGCCGGATATATCAATATTGACGGGCAATACCGTGCTGTTACCGGCAACCGGTGGTACTGAACCTGGCAGATCAGGCGGTATTGTGCCATTTATTGGATTCATTGTTTCAATCCAGGGTTTTAATGTGTATTTTCGAACAATACATTCTAAATATGAATTTGATCTATTTTGCCAGCGCAGTATCCTTACAGCCAAGGAACAGGTCAATGGACAGACTTTTGACGTTTACTACGCGCTTTGATTACCACTGTATCGGCCTGAACAGTTATATCCTTTAGCCAATCCCAACTAATATTCAGAATAGGTTACCCCAGAAGAGAAAGACATGAAGTATCCGTGGCTTCCAATGGTTTTCGCTCTAACGTATGCGTCCACTGCATTAGCGGAGGAGAAGCCTGCACAGGGTGATATTACTCAACCAACTGATAAACAAGTTTCTATTACCTATAAAGACCCGCGAGATCCTTGGGAAGGCTTCAACCGGGCAATGTGGAATTTTAACTACAATTATTTAGATAGATATGTCGCACGACCAGTAGCTCATGGGTATCGGGACTATGTGCCTGAACCGATAAAAACGGGGTTGGATAACTTTGTCCAAAATCTGGATGAGCCACATAGCGTAGTGAATAACACTCTACAGGGTAAATGGCACTGGGCGCTGAATGCTGGTGGTCGTTTTGTGGTTAACTCTACTGTTGGGATTTTGGGCTTGATTGATGTGGCTGACATGATGGGAATGCCACGCAAGCAAGATGATTTCAACGAGGTATTGGGATATTACGGCGTGCCCAATGGTCCATATTTTATGGCACCGTTTGCTGGTCCCTTTGTGACTCGAGAAATCGCGACTGACTGGGTGGATGGTCTATACTTTCCCATGGCAGAATTTACCTTGTGGCAAAAAGTTCTCAAATGGGGAATTCAAGGCCTGAATGCCCGAGCTGCCGCAATTGAACAAGAACGTTTGGTAGACAACGCACTCGACCCATACAGCTTTGTCAAGGACGCTTATATCCAGTATGTGGATTACAAGGTGTATGACGGAAAGGTTCCATCAAAAAAGGATGATGATGAGTTGCTTGACGAATATATGCAGGAGCTGGAGTAGCCTTTAGCTGCCGTCTAAAACTACCTGATATGCCTAGATGCATTTCGGTGGCGGCGCCAGTGTAACGGTTCTTGCCGGGAAGTTTATATGGCGCTTGAAGCTTTAAATATCTTATTGGTGGAAGATGATCCGGTATTTCGGGATATGATCGCAAGGTTTCTGCGAACTCGCGGAGCTTTAGTCACCGAAGCTGGAGATGGCCGTGATGGTCTGGAACAGTTCGTTAAAAAACGTTTCGACATCATCCTTGCCGATCTGAATATGCCCAACATGGATGGGCTGACGATGTTACGTCATATCTATAACAGTGGTTCCTCAATTCCCTCTATTATTCTATCCGGTAATCAGCGTATGGCACTGGTTACTGAAGCCTTACGTCTTGGCGCCAGCGACTATCTGGTTAAGCCGCTTAGTGATTTGCATGCCGTTGAATACGCTATTAACCAGTGTCTGGCATCTACAGGCGTAGCCCCCACTGGACTAAATGACGATATTGATGAGTTGTCTTATCTTGAACTCAACCAGAATCTGGCACTACTTGAGCAAAATACAGAGGCAGCCAAATGTGTCCAACAGCAGTTGTTTCCGGGCTCCGCCATTGATTATCCCAAAGTGCATGTTGATTACACCTTGCTAACCCATAACCGGGTAAGCCCTTACTTCATTGATTCCGCGATGGTGGGGGGGGAGCATTTCATCATGTATATGGCACATTTTTATCCTGAAGATAATCGTGCGGCTTTTGCCTGTGTCTTGCTGAAGAGTTTCGTCAATCAAAAAGTGAAAGACAGTAATAATCGTATTGATGACACTGTGACCAACCCTCAGTCCATGTTGAAATATCTTAACGAGCGTCTGGTCAATGCCGGGGTCGATCTCTACTGCGATATTATCTATGTGGCGCTGCATTTAAAGCATAATGAATTACAGGTGGCGCAGGCAGGGAGAGGGCTACGCTGTTATCTGCGTCATGGTGAAGCGTTAACCCGTCTGGCATTAGCGGATAGCATGCAACTAGGACTCTTTGCGTGGGGGCATCCGTCGATGCAATCACGTCAATTAAACGGTGATGACACGTTGTGCTTGGTTACCGGTATTCCCGCCCATAAGCAAATGTTAATGGCAAATGATTTTCATGGGCTGGTGTATTCGCCTGATACTGTTGAAGGCGGATTTGTGCAGATGCATATTGGGTAACCATAGTAAAAGGCTGCATGAACGCAGCCTTTTACGAGATAATCAGTGTTTATTGATGACTTCATGTGTTGCTGTTACGGCCAGTTCCTGCTCTAGCACTTCTTCCTCGCGACGGGTATGAAGATTGGTTTCTGCACCATGCATCCAGTCCACCAGTTTATCGGCCATAAAATAGAGAATAATTCCGGCAATCACCGCAGCAATGGCAATTCCAGCAAAAATGGCCAGAACATTATTCAGCTGCATATTCTGGTCGTCGCTATTACCAATCAATGACCCCACCATGCCGGCGGTATAATTGCCGATAAAGGTAAAGACAAACCAACTTCCCATCATCAAGGAAATCAAACGCAGGGGAGCCAGTTTGGTCACCATGGACAATCCTATCGGCGACAGGCTCAATTCGCCTAGAGTATGAAAGAAGTAAGCCGCCACCAGCCATAACATGCTCGCTTTGGCTGAGGTGCTTTCATCGACTTGCAGTACTGCCGCGATCATGAACAGAAAGCCTATCGCCAGAAATCCTAATGCCATAGCGAATTTCACCGGTGAATTAGGCTCACGTTCACCACAGCGGATCCACACTGATGCGACTATCGGAGCTAATATAAAAATAAACAGTGAGTTGAGTGACTGAAACCATTCCGTGGGTACTTCCCAGTCACTAATCATGCGGTCGGTAAAATTCAGTGCAAACAAATTAAATAGACCTCCGGCTTGTTCAAAACCTGCCCAAAATATCGCGGTAAACACGCCCATGATTAAAATCACTTTGATACGATCCCGTTCTACTTTAGTGAGTGGCGTTTTTTGAGCACTGATCTGTTGTCCTAGCTTGAGTCTTTCTAACTTGGCTGAAGGTAAGGTTCCTATATCGCCGAGTAATTTCTGCGCAAACAGAAACTGTAATAACAGTGATAACAGCATGCCGATGCCAGCACAGACAAAGCCGGCCTGATAATCGCCATCAAAGTAACGAACCACGGTACCGACAACGATTGCCGACAGAAAGGCGCCCAGATTGATGCCCATATAGAAAATGGTAAATGCACCATCACGCCGATGATCGCCTTTCGGGTACAGATCCCCGACCATAGTGGAGATATTCGGTTTGAATAAACCATTACCCAGCACAAGCCCAGCCAAACCGAGATAAAACATCACTGTTTCATAGCCTGAAATCCAGTGGTGAGGAAGTCCCAAAGAAAACTGGCCTAAGGCCATCAAGGTACCACCAAGATAGATTGCTTGCCGCTGCCCTAGCACATTGTCTGCCAGCCAGCCACCAAACAAAGGCGTCAAATAGAACAGACCAGTAAATGCCGCGTAGAGGCGTAGCGCGTCATCCTGATCCCAACCAAGACCATAGCCGCCTTCGTTGCGGACTTTGTCGACCAAGTACAACACCAAAATGGCACGCATCGCGTAATAGCTGAAACGTTCCCATAACTCGGTAGTAAACAGCAGATATAGGCCCTGAGGGTGCCCTAAAAAGGTCTTGTCAGTTGCGGCTGGGCTCATAAATTGTTCCACCTTCGTTATTTGTTATATTAAATTTACTGATCAACTGTGTTACTTATGTCGGTTTGACAATTTTGGTGGTTAAAATATTGGCAAGTTGTTATCAAGATTACTGCGAGTATAAGGTTTACATTCTGTACAACCTATTCATTTATAGTCTGTTACCCTTTGAAATTTCAAAAATTCTAAAATTGTACGCATGATAATTATCGTCAAGATGGACAACTAACACACTGTATCGTGGCTGTTCATCTAATAGACATATTAAGAATATGTTAACAATGGATTTGATTTGAGACAATTTGTCGTGGAATTTTGCTTTTAATCGTAAAGCTGATTTTGCTATCATTCTCCCTCGTGATAGGACGTCACTTAATCCAGAAGTAGAGATTCAGCATGAAGGCCTGGTACCTATTGTACTGTAAGCCCCGCAGCGAAGTGCGGGCACAACAGCATCTCACTATGCAGCAGTTAGAAACCTATCTGCCGATGTTGCGAATGGAAAAGAAAGAAAAAGGTCTGCTTGTTGTAAAGAAACAACCCTTGTTTCCTAACTACCTATTCATAAAATTTGACCCTACAATCACTAGCGTTCGGCAACTGCATTCTACTCGCGGTGTGGCTCGATTAGTGAATTGTCGGGAAGAATTGAGTGCCATTGACGAACGTTTGATTTCTCATCTCAAATACCGAGAAATGAACGAGCCTATAGTGGTACCCAAAGCATTAGCGAATGGTGATAAAGTCAAATTTACTGACGGGCCATTTGCTGATCTAGAGGGTGTCTTTCAAGAGCAATGTGGTGATAAGCGGTGTCGGATTTTGTTTAATTTCCTCGGACAAATGCAATCACTCATTGTCGATAAAACTTCACTGATATCTGCGGTATGTGCCTGATTATGCTCTCTTAGAGATAGATACTGCATGGATGGAGTTTTATCGCTTGAATTATGAAAACCGTATGATGTTATCTATAAATGCATTCCATTTATTGTGCAATGTATGGCTTTCTTTTGTTTTTTATAAGAAATATATAATTTTTAGCAATTGGATGCATATTTGAACTGACTTGCTTAGGGCGTTGAAGTAAAATCAAGCTCTTGTGTGCATTTTTGTTTTTCAAAAATAATAAAAAACAAATAGTTATATCTAAAATTTGAAATTGTTAGGCAGTTTGGAGGCCGTAATCCATGGGCGGTAGCGTGCTTCTTTTCTAAATGTGTCAGTGTTTTGCTGAGTGTCAGTATTTTGGCGCAATATTAAGTTTAATGATGAAGTTGTAATGTTTTATTTGTGCAGCATTTTTTCGATGGAGAGTTTTTGAGTGTCATTCATTAAAAGAAAGATAATACTTGCGCTGGCAGCACTTCTGTCTTTCGGATTGGTTCAGGCCGAAGCCGTTACAATTTCGCCGCAGATGGTCGAACAGTTCAAAAGTTTGCCCAAGTCAGAGCAGCTCCGTTTAGCCGAGCAATATGGTATCGATCCGTCCCAGTTAACTTCGGCGAAGAGTCAATCCTCAACTCAAAACCAAAATAACTACAACACCCCGGTCGTTCAGCCTAGGAATGACCAATCAGATGATTCCCAAAAGCAAGATGATGATTTGGGCTTCCTTAAAGACGATCAGAACCAGCCATTAAAGCGGTTTGGATATGAGATGTTTGCGGGGTCTCCAACCACATTTGCTCCAGTTTCTGATGCGCCAGTGCCTTCTAATTATATGGTGGGGCCTGGAGACACGATTAAAGTGCAACTTTATGGTAAGGATAATGAACAGTACGAATTGACTGTGACCAGAGAAGGTATATTGCAATTCCCTGGACTTGGACCTATCAACGTTAATGGTTTGTCCTTCTCAGAGCTTAGAGATTTATTATCAAAGCAAATTAAACAACAGATGATTGGTGTTGATATCAACATCACTATGGGTGAATTGCGTTCCATTAGAGTTTTTCTTGCTGGAGATGCATACAAACCAGGTTCTTATACCGTATCTAGTTTGTCTACCATCACGCAGGCGCTATTTGTATCAGGTGGTGTTAGTGATATAGGCTCATTGCGTAATATCCAGTTGAAACGTCAGGGCAAAGTTGTTGCGACGTTTGATCTTTATGATCTTTTACTGAATGGTGATTCTTCAAAGGACTTGTCACTCCGATCTGGCGATGTTGTGTTTATTCCCGCAATGGGACCCACCATCAGTGTGTCCGGAGATGTGCAACGGCCCGCAATATATGAGTTGAAGCCAAACGAAAATCTAATCGATGTGGTGAAAATGGCAGCTGGGTTAAAGCCTGGAGCCTACCCCAAAAGTAGTACAATTGAGCGCTATAATCGTGATGGATTGAAATCAATCATTAACGTCGATCTTACAACTTCAGCAGGCCAGAAATTTGTCGCTAAAGATGGAGATTATCTGCGAGTAAAGAGTGCTTCTTCAGAATATGATAATGCTATCACTTTGGTTGGTGCAGCGGTAAGACCTGGTATATATCAATGGGTTAAAGGCCAAAAAATCAGCAGTCTCATACCGACTATAAATGGTGATTTATTAGCGGGGGCCGATCTTAAATACGCATTAGTTGTGCGGCAGATTAATGATGTAGGTGATATCAAAGTACTGCAATTTTCTCCTGCAAGAGCCATTACAGACACTGCATCGCAAGATAACGTGCTTTTAATGCCTAAAGATAAAGTAGTTATTTTTAATGCAAGCAATCATATCAGAAATCGCTACGAGCTAAACAGACTAGTAAAAGACCGAGTTAATAAGATTCAGAAAATTAGTAAAACCAAAGGAAATAACTCTGACAACTCGTTAGTTAATACCGATCTCTTCCAGTCAGGTTTTAGTCAACTTGGGCAAGAAAAATTGGGGCAGAGACATCAGTTAGCGGGTGTAGTACTTGCTAAAGACGATGCCGCCCCACAAGAATCCGATTTAGTGTCAACTGAAGTGGAAAAGATGTTACTACAGCTTTTCAATGACAGAGGATTAATCAAACTAAGTTCGGAATTTAATCGTCAGGAATTACTCTATCCAATTATTGCAACACTTAAGACTCAGAGCCGTGCAGGCAAAGAAGCCAAAGTGGTCGCCATTAATGGCGAGATACAATATGACGGTATATACCCGCTTGTTGAAAAGGCCACTGTAAGTGATCTTATTGCGGCGGCTGGGGGATTGAAAGAAGGCGCTTACATTCAGAGAGCAGAATTGACCCGTACCTATACGGATGCTGACTCTTCTTCAATCGCGCATCTTAATGTAAATGTGAAGCAGGCGATGGATCATGAAGCGGGAGCTGATATCAGCTTGCAACCTCGAGATGTTCTGACCGTTTTGAAAACTCCAGAGTGGCAAGAGACTCAGTCTGTTGAAATTCGGGGTGAAGTTAAGTTCCCTGGTAATTACAGTATTCGTCGCGGCGAAACACTGGAACAGGTGTTAACTCGCGCAGGCGGCTTTACTGATAATGCTTATCTGCCATCTGCAGTCTTTGTGCGTGATTCAATCAAAAAGCAGGAAGAGATTGAAATCAAGCAGATGGCTGATCAACTGCGTCGAGACATCGCCACGAGAGGTATTTCCAAAGACGGTACCGTGGTGAATTACGATGATGCGCAGAAAATGCTGACTGATTTAGAACATATCAAGGCTGTTGGACGTTTAGTTATCGATCTGCCAGCAATCTCCCTAGGAATAAAGCAGGCTGATCTGCAACTTGAGGATAAAGATGTGCTGTATGTGCCGGCACAAAAGCAAATCATTTCTGTAGTAGGCGAAGTACAACATCCCTCAACTCACAGATTTAAGAGTGGCATGACGCTAAATCAGTATTTAGAGATGGCTGGCGGCGCTAGGAAACGTGCAGATACTGACCGCATTTATGTCATAAAGGCAGATGGTTCAGTGATGATGCCACATAATTCTTTCTGGTTTTCGAGTGAGGATAACCTCTCTGCTGGCGATACCATTGTGGTACCTCTCGATACTGAGTACAAAGATAATCTGACGTTATGGTCGCAAGTCACATCAATCTTTTATAACTCAGCAGTTGCACTTGCGGCCATTGCCAATTTGTAGTTGTAACTAGCTTTATGCCGCGTACATAAATTTATGTGCGCGGCACGCGAAAAAGAGGATTGGCCTGTGAGTGTTTAAGTTATTTCCGCTAGACCATCACATGCTGCCATTGGCATAACGTTTGTACCTTGGTACTTGAGTTACCTTTTTATTTTTATCTCTAGCTGATGCAATATTGCTTAGCTTTTCTTACAACTTATAGCTACGGCTTAGCACTATATTTTTATGTCAAATACCATTTCTAATCCGCAAGATGCTGAATTTGCCCCGCGGCAGTTTGAGACAAGTGACGAAATCGACCTGAGAGAACTCTTTAGCGTTATTTGGGCCGGAAAGATACTCATTATCGCCATCACTCTAGTATTTGCTATAGGCGCGGTTGCTTTAGCATTGTGGATGCCGAATATTTATAAGTCAGAGGCATTGTTGGCGCCCGCGGAAGAGGCTCAAGGTGGTGGGCTATCTGCTTTGGCAAACCAGTTTGGTGGACTGGCAAGCCTAGCCGGCATTAATTTGGGAAAAAATGGTGGTGCAGATAAGACTGAATTAGCCATCGAAGTGATGCAGTCACGAAAATTCACTTCAGATTTCATTGAAAAACACCACATTTTGCCAGAGCTCATGGCGGTTGATAAATGGAGTCTCAGCGATAATAAAATTTCATATGATTCTGAACTCTATGATGCCACCACTAAGGAATGGGTGCGAAAAGTTAAACCTCCTTTGCAGGCTAAGCCCTCTATGCAGGAAGCATACAAAGCGTTTACCAAAATTTTTTCAGTAACCAGTGATAAGCAGTCAGGATTAGTAACGGTATCGATTGAGCACAAATCTCCCTATATCGCCAAACAATGGGTTGACTGGTTGGTTACAGATATCAATCAGGTAATGAAACAACGGGATGTTACAGAAGCAAAGCGCAGCACTGAATATTTGGAAAAACAGATCGAACAAACCAATGTCGCTGATATCCGAACTGTTTTGTACAAGTTAGTGGAAGAACAAGCAAAGACTATTATGTTTGCTGAAGTCCGCGATGAATATATTTTTAAAACGGTCGATCCAGCACTGGTGCCTGAAGAGAAATTCAAACCAAAGAGAGCGTTGATTTGTGTGCTGGGAACTTTACTGGGCGGCATGCTGGCAGTCTTTTTAGTATTGGTAAGATATTTTGTCAAAAAATGACCTATTGAGAGATTGTGGAACGGCAGTTAAAATCAAGTAATTACAGTGTGTTAGATGTTTTTTACTGTCTCAAAATGAATAAAAACTGTCTCAGCTAATCCGATTGGATGAGACATCTTATAGGTTCCACTCTTCTTAATGTTTTGATTCTAATAATAAGTTCTAGTCATATTAATTATAGTAATTAGAGATTTTAAATGAAAATTTTAGTAACAGGTGGCGCTGGGTTTATCGGCTCTGCAGTTGTAAGACATATAATTCAAAATACAAATGATAGTGTCGTCAACGTAGATAAGCTTACGTATGCGGGTAATTTAGAGTCACTAGCGGAAATTGATTCGAGTGACAGATATGCATTTGAACAAGTGGATATTTGTGACCCAAACGAATTAGAAAGAGTGTTTGCAGAACATCAACCGGATGCAGTAATGCATTTGGCTGCGGAGTCGCATGTTGACCGTTCAATTGATGGCCCTGCTGCTTTTATCCAAACTAACATCGGTGGTACTTATACGCTTTTAGAAGCCACTCGGTCCTATTGGAATAAACTCAATACCGAACAAAAGTCCACCTTTCGTTTTCACCATATCTCGACAGATGAAGTTTATGGCGACTTACCTCATCCTGATGAAGAGCCTGGGGAATTGCCACTGTTCACCGAGAAAACCGCTTACGCACCAAGTAGTCCTTATTCTGCCTCTAAAGCATCCAGTGACCATTTAGTTCGTGCGTGGCGTCGCACTTACGGTTTACCCACCATCGTTACTAATTGCTCAAACAATTACGGTCCTTATCATTTCCCTGAAAAGCTAATCCCACTAGTCATCCTTAATGCCCTTGATGGGAAGGAGCTGCCTATCTATGGCAAAGGCGATCAAATTCGTGATTGGTTGTATGTTGAAGACCACGCGAGGGCTTTATATAAAGTGGTCACTGAAGGAAAAGTAGGGGAGACCTACAACATCGGCGGCCATAACGAAAAGAAAAATATCGAGGTAGTAGAAGCGATTTGTCATATCCTTGATGATATCAAGCCTAAAGAAGATGGCAGTTACAGTGAACAGATCACCTATGTTGCAGACAGACCAGGGCACGATAGACGTTACGCCATTGATGCAACAAAGATTGCGAATGAACTCGGCTGGCAGCCTCAAGAAACATTCGTAACAGGTCTGCGCAAAACAGTTACTTGGTATCTCGAAAATGAGCAGTGGTGGCAACGAGTAAGAAGCGGTGAATATCAGGGGACTCGTCTAGGTCTGGGAGTTAGAAAATGAAGGGTATTATTCTAGCTGGTGGCTCCGGTACCCGCCTTTATCCTATCACCCGTGGTGTTTCAAAGCAGTTATTGCCAGTTTACGACAAACCCATGATCTACTACCCACTATCAACCTTAATGCTGGCGGGCATCCGGGATATCTTGATTATCACCACTCCTGAAGACAACGAAAGCTTTACCCGCTTATTAGGTGATGGCGGAGATTTTGGCGTAAGTATTCAATACGCTATTCAGCCCAGTCCCGACGGTTTAGCTCAAGCTTTCTTAATCGGAGAGCAATTCATCGGGAAAGATAGTGTTTGCTTAGTACTTGGTGACAACATTTTCTACGGTCAGTCATTTAGTAAAACTTTACGCAGTGCTGCTAGCAGAGAAAGTGGGGCAACTGTGTTTGGTTACCAGGTAAAAGACCCTGAACGTTTCGGGGTCGTTGAGTTTGATAATAATATGAAGGCGATCTCCATCGAAGAAAAGCCTGCCAAGCCCAAATCAAACTACGCAGTAACAGGTCTGTATTTCTATGACAATCGTGTAGTAGAACTCGCAAAATTGGTTAAGCCATCAGCTCGTGGTGAATTAGAAATCACTACGCTCAATGAAATGTACTTAAATGATGGCTCGCTGAATGTTGAATTGCTTGGTCGTGGTTTTGCTTGGTTAGATACAGGCACACACGAAAGTCTGCATGAAGCATCCTCATTTGTAGAGACAATTCAGAATGTTCAAGGACTGAAGGTGGCTTGTTTAGAAGAAATAGCCTTTCGTAACGGATGGCTTAGCGCTGAACAGCTAAAGGAAAAAGCTAGCCCTATGCTTAAAAATGGATATGGGCGTTATCTCATGCGATTGTTGAGTGAAGCCTGATAATGAAGATCTTAATCACTGGCAGTAATGGTCAAGTCGGCAGTTGCTTGGTAAACAGATTACAGCAAAAGCCAGAAATTGAATTTTTAGCGTTAACCCGTCAAGAGTTAGATATTACAGATCCGGTTCAAGTTGATGCAATAGTTAAGCAATTTACCCCTGATGTTATTATAAACGCCGCCGCCTACACCGCTGTAGACAAAGCAGAACAAGACGTTGAACTTTGTTATGCAATAAACCGTGACGGACCAAGATTTTTGGCTGCTGCTGCGCACAAGAATGGAGCAATACTTCTTCACATATCAACTGATTATGTTTTCTCTGGTGACAAACAAGGTTTATACAATGAAGAAGATCCTGTAGCTCCGCAAGGAGTTTATGGGGAAAGTAAACTCGCGGGTGAATTAGCCATAGCTAAAGAGTGTCCTCGACATATTATACTTCGTACTGCATGGGTGTTTGGCGAACACGGCAATAATTTTGTAAAAACCATGCTGCGATTAGCCAAAACAAGAGACACATTAGGAGTTGTTGCTGACCAATTCGGTGGCCCCACATATGCAGGTGATATTGCCAATGCACTTATCGTGATGGCCAACGCCCTGAATGTCGGTAATAAAGAGTATGGTGTGTATCATTTCTCTGGATTGCCTCATGTCAACTGGCACCAATTTGCAGTTGATATTTTCACGCAAGCTAAGTCTCAGGGTATTATCGATAGGCAGATAAGGGTAAACGCCATAACTTCAGAGCAATACCCCACTCCAGCGAAACGACCTACCAACTCAAAACTGAGTTGCCAAAAAATCGAACAAATATTTGGCATTATGCCAAGCGATTGGCTGACAGCGTTAACACATTTAAATCAGTGGTAAACTACGGTCATCTACGCACAATAATAATCTAACGGAAATTTTGAGATTAAAATGAACATTATCGACACCAAGATCCCCGCCGTAAAGATCATTGAGCCAAAAGTATTTGGTGACGGACGTGGTTTTTTCTTTGAAAGTTTTAACCAGCAGCAATTTGAAGCGGCAGTAGGTTATCCAGTTAAATTTGTGCAAGATAACCATTCTAAGTCAAGTAAAGGGGTATTAAGAGGTTTACATTATCAATTGCCTCCTTATGCTCAAGGCAAATTAGTTAGATGCGTTGTGGGGGAGGTATTTGATGTTGCGGTGGATATTCGCGAAACTTCTCCAACATTTGGAAAGTGGGTTGGGGTTAACCTTTCAGCGGAAAATAAGCGTCAGCTATGGATCCCAGAAGGATTCGCTCACGGTTTTGTAACAATAAGTAACACTGCGGAATTTTTATATAAAACTACAAATTATTATTCGAAAGAAAGTGAACGTTCAATTCTGTGGAATGACAATCAAATAGGAATTATATGGCCTTTTGACGGTGAACTAAATTTATCTGAAAAAGATAAGTTGGCAACCAAATTTTTATCATCAGACCTATTTAAATAAAATATTTTTGTGTGAGCGAAATATCATGAAGGATGTTGTTATTACATATGGAACGTTTGATTTGTTTCATGTCGGTCATGTTCGTTTATTAAAAAGATTGAAGGCATTGGGCGATAAATTAGTGGTTGGTATATCTTCCGATGAGTTTAATAAGATCAAAGGTAAAACATCTTTTTTCTCATATGACGAAAGAGCTGAAATCGTTGGAGCTTGTAAATACGTTGATGAAGTATTTGCAGAACATCATTGGGAGCAGAAAATTGATGATATTATCAGATATAATGCTACCATTTTTGCGATGGGAGATGACTGGAAAGGTCGATTTGACCATCTAGAACCGTATTGCAAAGTTATTTATTTGCAACGAACGGAAGAAATATCCACGACTTCAATTAAATCTCAGTTATCACAAATAAATAGAAGCGAATTAGATAGGATTCAGAATTCTTTACATGATGTTATTGAGATCGTAAAGGCTATGGGACCTCAACAATAAATTTTATTTATTAATATCAGAGAATAATTTGCAAGAGAATAACTTAAAAAAAAATATTGTTGCAATGATAATAGTGCAATTTTCTAATTACATTGCCCCTTTGTTGGTATTTCCTTATCTCACAAGGGTACTTGGCTTAGAAGGCTTTGGTATTGTTGCAATGGCAATGTCACTATGTGCGATAGCATTAGTTTTTATTGATTACGGTTTTTGCTTATCTGCACCTCATTGGCTAGCTAAGAACAAAAATAAAAAAGATGAGGTTGCTAATTATGTTGGTGCTGTGTATTTAATAAAAGTCTGTTTGTTTTTAATTGTTTCTTTGGTGATACTTTTCTATTTGAATATTACCAATAAAATTCCACATGATCCTGCTCTTCAATTTGGGCTTATAGCGTCTATTTTTTTCGCTTCGCTTCAACCAAGCTGGTTTTTTGTCGGGATTGAGAGGATGAAACATGTTACTACATTTATGGTGGCTGCAAAACTTTCATACCTAGCACTAGTTTTTTTATTTGTGAAAGAACATTCGCAAATATCAACGGTATTCATTTGTTTTGCAATAAGTAGTTTCTTTGCTTCAGCTATTGGTTTTTATTTTATATACAAAGAAAAATATTGGATTGCCTTTCCACATCATTCTACTATCTATATCGTTATTAAAAATAGTGCAATATTTTTTATTTCCCGTTTGGCTGTTGGGTTATATACCAGTGCTAGTACTTTTATAATAGGTACATTTGTGGGTTTTAATGCAGCTGCTTTATATAGCAGCGCCGAGAAAATCTATCAAGCTGGTCAGAGTGTGACATCACCCGTAAGCCAAGTGCTATTTCCTTACTTAACACGAACCGGGAATAAAAAAGTATTATATAAAACGGTGTTATTATTATTAGTCCCGCTTGTGATTGGTGTGTCAGGTTGCATTTACTATGCTGAAAATATAATGGTGTTGTTTTTTGGAACGCAATTTAGCGATGGCGCAGACATATTAAGGATTTTTTTAGTTACACTGTTATTTACATTTGTGAGTGTTAATTTTGGCTATCCGGCATTTGCATCTGTTGGTAGAGTTGACTTTGCTAATAAAACAGTAATATTCGCTGCTACTATACAGGTAGTTAGTTTAATTATACTATATACGACTGATAATATTAGTACTATTAATTTGTGTTATAGTATTTTGTTTGTTGAATTTGTTGTTATGTTAACTAGGGTTTGTCTTTTTTTTGTGCAGGTAAAGATACAGAGTTCAACTACGTAAACTCATTACCATCGGCTAAGTATAAATTCCGGTTCAAAATTAACAATTCTTAGCTTTTTGATTCAAATTGAGATCTAAGTTAAAAAGCAGGTTTAAAAATGTCATTTCTTATAAGAAAAATAATTTATTTATCTACATGGATAATCAGTTTTTTTATTCCTAGGAATAAAAAAAAATTAATACTTGGCGCTTGGTTTGGTCAAGAATATGGGGATAATACGAAATATTTTTTACGTTATCTGCTTAAAAATTACAAAGGATGTTTTGATATTACTTGGGTTTGTAAGAGTGAAGCTGTTTTATGTAAAATTAATGAAGAGTTTGGTGGCGAAGTTAGAGTTGTTTTGTCAGGAAAACCTAGAGCTTTCTATCATCAGTTAAGAGCAGCATTTTTTTTTACTGTAACAGGTAGAGCTGATGTTGACTATCATCTACTCGGTGGTGCTACACATATTGAGTTGTGGCACGGAATTCCATTGAAGAAAATTAACTATGATACATATACATCCTCTGGTAAAAGATTAAGAAGAATAGCGGAATTTTTACATAAAAAAAAATATTTCGTCGTTGGTCCGAGCAAGGGATTAATAAAAACTTACTGTTCGGCATTCGATATAGAAGAAGAAAAAATTTTGAATATCGGTCAATGCAGAACAGATGTTTTTTTTGATAATTCTTTAGAATTTGAGACTTTACCTGATATCTTAAAAGGAAAGTATATATTATATATGCCAACTCATAGATATGAAGGCAATGTAATTTTTAAATTTGATGATCTTCTTGATTTAGAATTTATTGATTCTCTTTGTGAATCATTAGGATGCAAGTTTGTTATTAAAAAACACTTTTATCACAAAGAGAATAATCCTGAATTGAATAGGTTTAGTAATATTGTTGACATTACTGATATGAAAATAGATCCATTAATATTGCTCAAGCATTCTCAGGCTCTAATTACTGACTACTCAAGTTGTTATATAGATTATTTGCTTATTGGTAAGCCGATAATCTTTTATTGCTATGACCTTGAAAATTATATAGAGAATGAGCGTGGACTATATCGTCAGTTTGAAGATGCAATTCCTTCTGAACCTGTTTTTAATAAATACTCACTAAATTTAAAGTTGAATACCATTTTTGAATGTGAAAAAAGTGATAAATACATTAGCACCTGTCTTTTTTATCATGATAAATTTCCAGGTATAAATTACTATCAATCTTCTTCAGAGAAATTGGTATCTCTACTGTTTTCAGGTTCTATTAAAAAATGAGTGCAGTAACTCCAATTGTGCAGAATGGCAAGGTATCATTTATTAAAAAGATATTAATATTTATTCTTTTAGTTGTTAATTTTTTAATGTTTATACGAGTGAGTTTTCTCGGTAGGGATTTTCAAGTAGGATTATATTCATATTTAGTTTTTTTTATATTTTTACCATTGTTGATTAAATGCTTTATTTCTAAGTTAAGTATTCGCAGTATACGATATAATCCGCTTTTGGCAAGTTTTCTTTTATTCGTCTTTTTCGAAATATTTTCAGTAATTTTTTATTTTGCTAATGATATAACTTATATTGGTATAAGCAAAACTGATAATTTCGAATATAATTTGTTGAATTGTGTTGTATTCATTCTTTTACCTCAAGTTGTCTTCTTTATCTTTGGGTTCCTTGTTAACATAAATGGTTTATCTTTCGTTAGAAGAATTAATACTTTTTTTATTTTTATTGGATTGCTATTGTTTTTTTTTCGACCATTTAGATATCAGGAATATTTAAATAGCTTATATGGGTTCGGTGATGGCTATCTAGATAATTTGCGGTTTCTAGGGATTTTGGATAATTCAATGGCAATGGGATCTTTAGCTTTAATTTTGACAATATTATACCTTTTTAGTAGTGAGCTAAAAGTAGAAATTGGTAAATACGAAAGATATTTGGTAGCGTTTCCTATTTTAGCTGTTTTTTTGTGTTTGCAACGGTCCGCGATTGGATTATTGTTTATCATGTTAGTTTTGTATTCTTTTTACGAAATGAGACGTTTTAGTTTAAAAAAAATATTTTTTATAATTATTTTTTGTCTTTGTTTGTTTGCTTTTATTTATTATGATTATGAATCAATCTTAGCTTCTAATGTGTTATTAAGGTTGCAAAGTATTTCATCGGGGTTTGATAGGTTTAATTCAATTAGTCAAATATATGATGTCTCAACAACTTTGCTTTTAGGATTGGGGTTAGGTGCATCTTCACATAAAGGGGAATTATGGTCTGCAATACATTTTTTTGATAATAACTATTTTAGAATATTATCGGACTTAGGTCTTTTAGGTTTTATGTTATTTTTATCAATTCTTCTATTTGCTATTGAAAGAGCTTTCACTAAAAACTCAATATTCAGTCTGGCTGTTATCGTTTTATATATCATTCAGGCTGCATTTACTAATGTATTTGATTTATTCTATTCATCCTTCTTTTTTTGGTACATAATTGGATTGCTTTCATACTGCCCTCATGCATATCGGAGAAATTTGTGATTAAGGTTGCTGTTTTACTTTCTTTTTATAACGGTCACAAATATATAGATGACCAAATTTTTTCTATATTGAATCAACGATTGTATGGTATTTGCGTAGATATTTATATCAGAAACGATGGCTCCACTTGTATTGACAGTTTGTGTAAGCTAAATGATATTAAAACTAAACATCCGCATATACGTGTCATACATGGTGAAAATATTGGTGTAGTTAATAGTTTTTTAGAATTACTTGAAGTCGTGGATGGGTATGAATATTACGCATTCTGCGACCAAGATGATTATTGGTTACCTAATAAAATTGGCCGGGCTGTTGAAAAGGCGAGTTTAGATGTTCCATTTCTTTATTGTGGGAAGTACACTCTGGTTGATGCAGAACTTGAGGTTTTAGATAGTAATATCCGCGTAACTAATGTGATTCCTTCATTTCAAAATGCATTGTTTAAAAATTTTTGTACAGGTTGTACATGTTTAATCAACAGTAAGTTGCGAAATGAAATTCTCAAAATTAATATGCCAACCTCCATACCAATGCACGATTGGTATTTGTTATTAGTAGCATATTGCAAGGGGCGTGTTTTCTATGATTCTGAGTCGCACATTTTATATCGTCAACATGGTTCAAATGTTGTTGGTGGTGTCACTAATTTCAAAGATAAATTTAAGCGATATTTCAGGTTTATCATAGAAGGTAATAAGACTCGCTCCACGCTTGCAGAACACCTTAAAAGTATTAATACTAATCAAGACATCTCCAAATTCCTGGATGATTTAGTATCTTCTGAAAAAAATGTTGTTAAAAGAGTTAAACTTATTGCTGATAAAAATTGGACCTATGCGGCGTTTTTAGACAGGCTTTCTGTCTATATTACCGTCTTATTTTATCGGTTCTAAGGTGTCATATGAAAGTATGTGTTGTTTCTCCCTTTTTTGTAGACGATAAGAGTATATCTCGTCCTGCTTTTGTTCGTGATACTTTACTTAATCATTCGAATGATGTGGTCGTTTTGACGAGTGATTTTTCACATCAACTCAAAAGGAGAGTGCATTTCGATAGTGATAAAATTATTACTGTTAGAACGTTAAACTACTCAAATAACAAATCAGTTTTTCGTTTTGCTTCGCATTTCTTCTTAGCTATTTTCTTATTTTTAAAAGCCGTAAAAATTTCAAGGGGTATAGATGTTTTTTATGTCACAGCCCCGTTTGCATTTACTGCTTTACTTATAAAAATTTTCATTAGGAAAAAAGTTATTGTAGATATTATAGATTATTGGCCATATTCCTTACCATTTAAAAAGAACTATTTAACTAGTCCATTTTTAAAGGTTTGGCATTTTTTTAATTTTTTATGTTTTAAAATGTCAGATTTTACGATATCTTTATCATCAACATTCCTATCTCTGGCTAAGGTTGATTTAAAATATCAGATATTATTTGGAACGAATAGCAAGTTTGTTCTGCATCATGATGTTTCGGATAAAAAAATATCGATTCTCTATCTTGGGAATATAGGTGAACTTTATGATTTTGAGTCTCTAATTTCTCTGTTTGAAAAATATCCTGAAAAGTATGTTTTCGAAATCGTAGGTAGCGGTGATAGGCTGGACTGGCTCAAATTAGAGTTGGAACGGATTGGTGTGGAACATAGATTTCATGGAGTAGTCTATTGTGAAAATAGTTTGAAGAAAATTGCAAGTAAATGTCATTTTGGTTTTAATGGATATCTAAAGACTAATGCGAGTTTCTCCTATAAAGCGTTGTCATATTTTAGTTACGGCTTACCCATTATAAACTCAATGAGAGGCGATATATTTAATTATGTTGAAATGTACAATCTCGGTATTAATTATCAACAAGATTCTAATTTGTCACTTGAAAAAGCGATTCTCAATTATGACTATTCTTCATGTTTAACTCAAAATGTTCGGCGTTTTTTTATCGAAAACCTGGAGCAGAGTAAAATTGAAATGAAAATTATTAAGGTATTTGAGGAACTTTATGATTAAGCGGACTTTTGATATTTTTGTCTCATTGCTTTTGCTTTTGCTTTTTTCACCTTTGATTTTTTTGATAGCTTTAAAAATACGCTCGAATCTAGGCTCTCCTATTTTATTCCAGCAAATTCGGCCAGGATTGTCTGGCAAACCTTTCAAAATGTTTAAGTTCCGAACTATGAAGGATGCATTGGATTCGCAAGGGAATCCTTTACCTGACTCCGAGAGAATGACACATTTTGGTGCCAGGCTTAGGAGTTCAAGTCTGGATGAGCTGCCAGAGTTGTGGAACGTGCTAAAAGGCGACATGAGTTTAGTCGGTCCGAGACCTTTGTTGGTTGAGTATTTACCACTCTATAGTAAAGAGCAATTTCGGCGTCATGAGGTAAAGCCGGGGGTTACTGGTTGGGCTCAAGTTAACGGACGCAACGCAATTAGCTGGCAAAGAAAATTTGAACTAGACGTATGGTATGTTGAGAATAATTCGTTCTTTTTAGATTTGAAGATTTTGCTAATGACAGTAAAAAAGGTTTTCATCAAAGAAGGAATTTCAGGAGATGGTGAAGTTACTATGAAAGCTTTTACAGGGGATGATAGTGAAAAATAAAATGATATACCTGCTTGGTGCGGGAGGTTTTTCAAGAGAGCTATATTCCTATCTAGAAAGGACTGATTTTACATATAATGGGTACGTGTTCGGTGGTTTTTTGGATGACAATGAATATGCTCTCGAGGGGTATGATATTAGTCATGTTGTTAAAGGAAAGTTGAAATCTGAAGATCTTAATAATGAAGATGTTATATTGTTGATGGGCGTTGCCAATTGCCGCCTTAAAAATCAACTTTATGATTTTTATAAAGCTCTGAAATTCGAGTTTTTAACTTATATTCATCCATCTGTAATATTAGGTCATAACGTTGATCTTGGGGAAGGATGCGTACTGGCCCCAAACGCTGTAGTTACTACAAATGTAAGTATCGGCAAATTATGTACATTGAATGCAAATTCCACAGTTGGACATGATGCCACAATAGGTGATTTTTGTACATTAAGCGGTCATTGTGATGTGACCGGTTTTGTTACGTTGGATAACCGAGTATTCATGGGCTCTCACTCATTAGTTATTCCTAGTACTATAGTTGGTGCTGATGTTGTTATTGGTGCTGGAAGTGTTATTATTTCGAAGGTGAAAAGCGGAACTACTATGTTTGGTAATCCCGCAAAGAAAATAAAGTAGGAGTAATAAATATGGTCAATACACAAAAGTTGTTGGATATTGTAGCTGAAATCATCGAGATGGACGACGTTACATTGGAAACAGAATTAAATGAGGATAATTGGGATTCTCTAGCTGTAGTAACTTTTATATCTGAAGTTGATAATGAGTTTGATAAAATCGTGTCACCTTCTCAAGTTATCAAAGCCACGAAAATCGCCGAGTTGTTAGAACTTATCAAATAATTTACGAGAGTCCTAGATGTTAACTATAGAAAACGTTGGCATATCTGCTATTGCTGCAACTGTACCTGGAAAATGTATAAACAACTCTGATTTATCTAGTGTTTATGGAGAAATTGAAGTTAAAAAGCTTATATCTAGTATAGGTGTTGAACAACGACATATTTCAGGTGAATTTGTAACCAGTGCAGATTTGTGTTTAGACGCAGCTAGGAACCTTTTCAAAAACGTATCTGTACCTGTAGAAAAAGTCCAGGCTGTAATATTTGTTTCACAAACACCTGATTACCAGTTACCTGCAACAGCCTGTATTTTGCAAGATAAGCTTGGTATTCCTACTTCGTCAATGGCATTTGATATAAATATGGGATGCTCCGGTTATGTATATGGTTTGCAAGTCGCATCTAGCTTGATTAACTCAGGTTTAAAAAATGTGTTGCTGCTTGTGGGGGATACTGTCAGTAAAATAGTAAAACCCCATGATAGAAGTACAGAACTATTGTTTGGCGATGCCGGAACTGCCACTTTGGTGTCGTTTACAGACAATTCTAAAATTACATTTGAATTTGGTACAGATGGTTCAGGTTTTGAACATATTATAGCGAAAGTACCTAAGGTCAAAAGAAAACTGTTAGGACGAGCTGATAATTATTCGTTTCTTGAAATGAATGGTGGTGAGGTCTTTTCATTCACACTTAGAACGGTGCCAAAGCTAGTTAATGGGTTTATTGAAAATCTGGGATTAACTCCGGATTATATAGATAATTGTTTCTATCATCAGGCTAATCACTTTATGCTTAAACACTTGTCCAAGAAATCAAAGTTCACTCAGCAACAGGTTCCAATTTCTATAGACCGATTTGGTAATACTAGTGGAGCGTCTATACCTCTGACTCTTTGTTATTCACCTCGTAATTCATATAAAAATACTCTATTAGTTGGATTCGGTGTAGGACTTTCTTGGGGCATCGTTCATTGTGATTTGACTCAAACTAAATTGATTCCAGTAAGTGAGTTCTCTGATGGCAAATGATCTTTTAAAAAACAAAAATGTAATAGTAACTGGGGCGTCATCAGGTATTGGACGTGTTGTTGCTCAAGTTTTTAGCCGACAAGGCGCTCGTATTATAGCGGTAGGGCGGGATTTAGAACGGTTAGATCAAACTGTCAGTTCTCTTGTCGGGACAGACAATCTTTCAATTGTTTGTGATGTTTCTAAGCCAACTGAAATCGAAAATTTATTTCAGAAAGCATGTGATTTCATCGGCCAAATTGACTCTGTCGTACACTGTGCCGGTATTCAAAAAACTCTTCCATTGCAAGCGCTTAAAGAGTCTGATTTCGATGAAATATTTGATACGAATGTTAAGTCTGCTCAGTTTATAGCTAAGTCTTTCAGGAAAAACTCGAGATACAATAAAGATGGTAGCTCATTAATTTTTTTAAGTTCGGTTGCGTCTATTTGTGGTGAACCCGCAATTTCTGCATATTCAGCATCAAAATCAGCATTGTTAGGGTTAAGCAGGTCTATCGCTTCTGAGTTAGCTCGGAATAATATTAGGGTTAACTGTATTTCTCCGGGGGTTGTTATTACCGAAATGGCTGAAAAGCTTTTTTCCCAGCTTACTAGCGAGCAGTATCAGTTAATTAAAAATAAACACATGCTTGGATTTGGAAAGCCTGAAGACGTAGCAAATGCTGCTTTATATCTTGCAAGTGATTTAGCAATTTGGGTAACAGGTTCAACTTTATATGTTGATGGAGGTTACAGTGCACAATAAAGCTGCCATTAGAGGAGTTGCCTCTTATATTCCTGATAATCGTTTGACTAATGAACAGTTAGCTAATGATTTTCCGGAGTGGAGTGTAGATAAAATATATGAAAAAACAGGAATCAAGTCCAGACCTATAGCTGACGAAACTGAAACCTGCTCCTCAATGGCTATCAACGCTGCTAAAAAGTTATTTGCTAAACTTAGTGTAACTGCTGACAGTATTGATTTCATATTGTTGTGTACTCAAAGCCCAGATTATAAATTACCCACTACAGCTTGCATTATTCAGAATGCTTTGGGGGTTCCTACATCAGCTGGAGCTTTAGATTTTAACCTAGGGTGTTCTGGTTATGTTTATGGTTTGAGTATAGCGAAAGGCTTAATCGAATCTGGACAGAGTAAAAGAGTTTTATTACTTACTTCTGAGCTTTATTCTCGGTATATAAATAAAAAGGATAAGAGTGTCCGTACGTTATTCGGTGACGCTGCTACCGCTACTTTGGTCGAAGGTGTAAAGTCAGAAAATGAGCTTTTAGGTAGTTTTGTTTTTGGGACTGATGGTGCTGGTGACAGAAATTTAATCGTTCCACATGGTGGTAGTGTACATCCGTTAAACTCAGATTCATTTTCGGAAGTTTGTGATAAAAGTGGAAATTTTCGTTCATCTGCTGATTTGTATATGAATGGTGCTGAGATACTGTCATTTACGTTAAAGTCGGTACCTTTATTGGTGACAAATGTGTTAAGTAAATCTGCTTTTGATATAGAGAATATTGATAAGGTAGTATTTCATCAGGCAAATAAGTTTATGCTTGATAAATTGAGGAAAAAATTGAAATTCACAGAAGATCAATTTTTGGTTTCTTACAGGGATTATGGCAATACCGTATCTTCTTCAATTCCTTTAGGTCTTGAGTTGGCCGAGCAACAAAATCTTTTACGTAAAGGCGAAAACGTTCTCTTATGTGGTTTTGGGGTTGGTTATTCTTGGGCCGGATCAATTATTACTTGGTAAAATGTTATGTTTAATACCCCTTTTTCTCCATGGCCTTCTTTCTCTCAAGAAGAGGCTGATGCAGTAAGCCGTCTGCTTTTGTCCAATAAGGTAAACTATTGGACTGGTAATGAGTGCCGTAAATTTGAAAAAGAGTTTGCTGAGTGGGCTGGTACTGAATTTGCCATTGCCTTGAGTAATGGTACGTTAGCACTAGATGTAGCTCTTAAAGCTCTTGGTGTCGGTATTGGCGATGATGTGATTGTCACGCCACGTACCTTCTTGGCTTCAGCTTCAACAATCGTTAACGCTGGTGCAAATCCTGTATTTGCTGATGTTGATCTCAATAGCCAAAACATCACGGCTGAGACGATAGAAGCCGTTTTGACTCCAAATACCAAGGCTGTGATTGTGGTTCATTTAGCTGGTATGCCTGCAGATATGGACCCAATTATGGCGCTGGCTAAAAAGTACTCCTTCGCAGTAGTTGAAGATTGTGCACAAGCACATGGGGCGAGGTATAAAGGACGAAGTGTAGGTTCTATCGGTCATATTGGGGCTTGGAGCTTCTGTCAAGATAAGATTATGACCACTGGCGGTGAGGGGGGAATGGTGACCACCAATAATAAAGCCCTGTGGCAATTTATGTGGGCGTATAAAGACCACGGTAAAAGCTTCGATGCTGTTTATAATCGCAAACATCCTGCGGGATTTCGTTGGTTACATGAAAGCTTCGGTACAAACTGGCGTATGATGGAGATTCAGGCTGTGCTAGGCCGTATTCAATTGACACGAATGCCGCAATGGACGGCACAACGTCAATTTAATGCTTCAAAACTAGATGAGGCTGTTAAAGATTTATCTGTCGTGCGTATGGTCAATGTTCCAGAGTACAGTGAGCATGCAGAATATAAGCATTACATGTTTGTGCGTCCCGAAAATCTGGCTGATGGTTGGACGAGAGATAGAATCGTTGACGCAATCATGGAGCAAGGTGTACCAGCTTATCAAGGTAGTTGTTCAGAGGTTTATTTAGAAAAAGCATTTGATAATACACCATGGCGGCCAAAACATCGTTTAGCTAATGCAGTAGAACTTGGTCAGACTAGTTTGATGTTTTTAGTTCATCCAACACTGACAACAGAAGAAATCAATAAGGCCTGTAAAGTAATTCGAAGCGTTTTATTATCCGCGCAAAAGTAGCTCTATTTTTGCTATCTATTGGGATATGTCGCCTTGTCACCTGTTCCACATAACAATGCGTTTATTTGAATTGTCTCAATTTTCCAAATGGCGTGGCTTTAGTGTCTCAGGCGGTTTCTCAGCGTCGGCGATGGTCTGAGAGCCGCTTTACAATTCCGGCGTAAACGATATAGTTCGTATCGAACGCGTACCTTGACGTTTTAGGTGATGACAACCCTCATAATCAGTTACTGATCTCAAGTACTAGCACTAACTCTGAAATGCCGCTGATTTCCTAGACGCCGTCTAGTTAGATTTGGAGTGGACCTCGTTCAAAAGATCCTTTTAGAGCGGTACCTGTGCTAGCATGTTGGTCTTAGCAATTGTGCACGATTCGCGTACATTTTAACTCGTTGTACATTATGAATTTTCTTTCTTTTGGAGCGAAAATGGATTTTTTGCAATTTTTGTTTAGTTTAAAACGTAATCAGAAACGTGCAGTCAGTCTCGTTATTGATGCATTGTTTTTGAGTCTAGCTTTTTGGTCTGCATTGCTCGTTCGTATTGATGACATTGCTGTACTGGCAAACCCTCAACATTGGTTGCTGCTTTTTATCGTCGTTCCTTTGAGCTTAGTGGGTTTTGCGAAATTAGGCTTATATAGGGCGGTATTGCGCTATATGGGGTTGCAAGCCATTACGGCGATCGGTGTCGGCGTGTTGCTTTCGGCCATAATGTTGGTCCTTTTTGCATTTTATATTGTTGACGGGCAGTTGCCGCGAACTGTGCCAATAATTTATGCATCATTTTCTTTAGTGTTTATTGGTGGCTCTAGGGCTATTGTACGCTCATTGGTTGGTTCGGGTTTGAAACGTGTAGGGGAGCCTGTAATTATTTATGGTGCCGGCGTCAGCGGCCGGCAGTTGTTCACTGCCTTGGCGCAAAGTCGTGAATATTATCCGTTTGCGTTTGTCGATGATGACGAATCTCTTCATGGTACCGTGATTCAAGGTGTTCATGTTCATTCCCCCTCTATTATTCGTAATTTAGTTAAGCAAAAATCTGCAACCAAGATACTACTTGCTATACCTAGTGCATCTCGCTCTCGTCGTCAGGCCATTTTGGAGCAGTTGCAATCGTTAGCCATACAAGTGCTGACATTGCCCGCTATGGCTGATTTGGTGAGTGGTAAAAAGCTTTATAGCGACATTAAAGAAGTTGAAATCGATGATTTGCTCGGTCGCGATTGTGTGACTCCCAGAGCTGATCTGTTGGCAGCCAATATCCGTAATAAAGTCGTGATGGTGACCGGGGCTGGGGGCTCTATCGGTTCCGAGCTATGCAGGCAGATCCTGAAGCAATGTCCTAAAAAATTGGTGTTGTTCGAGTTGTCTGAGTTTGGCCTTTATTCCATTGATCGTGAACTTAATGCTATCGCTAAAGAGCTTTCTCTTGACGTGCAAATATATCCGATGTTGGGTTCAGTGCAGCGGGAGAATCGAGTTCAGGCGGTCATGGAAGCTTTCGAGGTGCAGACAGTTTATCATGCTGCGGCATATAAACATGTTCCGCTTGTCGAGTATAACGTTGTGGAAGGTGTGCGTAACAATGTGTTCGGAACCTTATACACTGCTCAGGCGGCTATTGCGGCAAACGTTGAAGTATTTGTATTAGTAAGTACAGATAAAGCAGTTAGACCCACCAATGTCATGGGGACAACTAAACGTATGGCTGAGTTGGTCTTGCAAGCTCTGTCAGATAAGGGGGGGCCTACTCGTTTTAGTATGGTTAGATTTGGTAATGTATTAGGCTCTTCTGGATCTGTTGTTCCACTATTCAGAACGCAGATTGCCAATGGTGGTCCTGTTACAGTAACTCATCCAGAAATTACTCGTTTCTTTATGACCATACCTGAAGCTTCTCAGCTGGTGATACAAGCAGGTGCAATGGGTAAAGGCGGGGATGTTTTTGTGTTAGATATGGGCCAGTCAGTAAAGATTATTGATTTGGCAACTAAAATGATTCGACTAAGTGGCTTTGAAGTAAAAGATGATAACCATCCTGATGGTGATATCGTTATTGAATTTACAGGCTTGCGGCCAGGTGAAAAGCTTTATGAAGAGTTGCTTATTGGTAACAATGTCACTGGCACTGAGCATGAGCGGATCATGACGGCAAATGAAGCCTTCTTAACGTGGGGACAACTTGAATCGATCTTGGAACGATTAGATAAAGCTTGTCATGGATTCCAGCATGAAGTGATAAGAGATATTCTTCTTTCTACACCGACTGGCTTTAATCCAACTGATGGTATTTGTGACTTAGTTTGGCAACAGAAAGCTGACAAAAAACATAGTAGTGGCGCAGATAGCAGCAATGTCGTTCCCTTAGTTTCCTAGCTTAGTTGGAATAACACTAAGATATGAGATACTGTTCATGAGAAAAAGCTCAGTAAAATTTTCTTAATTTGGGTTTTCCTAGCAATCTGTAACATGCTCATATTAAGTACATAATCTGGATAATTTGCGTACGATCTAGGTTGGATAGCATTTCAGATGGAAAGGATGATTAATATTTGCCCTCAGATAGGGCTAGGCCGCCTTCATAGAAGGCGGCTTTTTAATTTGGGGCTTCTTGATGAGTATAGATTTAATGCTGCTTGGCGCTGCAGGTCAGATTGGTATGAGTTTGACTCAACAAGCTGAAGCGACGGGCATGAGTTGGAATGGCCCGTATTTCATTGACACCCTGATGCCTCAAAATAAGGCTGTTCAAATTGTTCCGGGCTCATACCGCCGAGGTGACTGTGCCTACGCTTACGATTATAAAACACTTCGATATAGTCAAAGATATCGGCTCGAGCTAAATCGCGTGTTTTATAGATGCGCTTTTTAATCCGTTCTTTCTTCAAACTGCTGAAAAATGATTCGGCTACCGCGTTGTCCCAACAGTTCGCTCTGCGACTCATACTGGGCGTGAGGTCATGAGTCCGACAAAAGCGATGCCAATCGTCACTCCCATACTGAGAGCCTTGGTCCGAATGTACCATAACCGTTCCTTTGGGTTTACGTTTCCAAACAGCCATCAGGAGCGCGTCAATCACAATCTCTCGGGCCAAGGTCGGTTTCATCGACCAACCGACGATATTCCGGGCATATAAATCCATGACTACGGCAAGGTATAACCAGCCCTGCCAAGTGCGTATATAGGTAATGTCGGTTACCCACACTTGATTTGGCGTGGTGACATTAAACTCCCGCTGTAGCAAGTTAGGCGTCACAATTGAAGGCCGTCCTGCGCCATATCGATGCCGTTTATAGCCCCGTACCGCTTTGATGTCATGATGACGCATGATCTTCAGTACGCGATTCTTACCGACGGTTTCTCCGAGTTCTCTGAGATCAAGATGGATACGCCGATAACCATAGACTCCATGACTGGCACCATAAGAGTCCCTGATTAGCTTGAGGATACGAAGGTCCTCCAGCGCTCTATCTGACAGCGGCTGTTCAACCCAAAAGTAATAGCCAGCCCTGGCAACACCGAGTATGCGGCACATAACCGCAATGCGAAACATACGACGATGTTCGTTAATGAACTGGTACTTTACTCTGGCTGGCTTGCAAAGTACCTTGCGGCCTCGGTGTGCCCCTCGGGTATTTTTAAAATGTCTCTTTCTTCTTCAGCACGCTTGAGTTGAGAACGTAATTGAAGGATTTCCTTTTTAGCTTCGATCAACTCGTTGTCTTTTGAGTGCTCGGGTGATGGGCGGCAGGCTTTAACCCACTTATAAAGGCTGTGCTGGGATACCCCTAAATTCTCAGCAACTTCACTGATTGAGTATCCCCGATCAATGACCTGTCTTACTGCTTCATCTTTAAATTCGGGGCTATATCTCTGATTGCTCATGGCTGTTCTCCTATGCTCAAATAATAGTCATAGGGTGTCTACTGAACGAGGTCCATTCCAATGAGGCTAAAAGTCGTCTAGTGAAGTAGTGGCGATTCAATGGGTCGACAATGTGGAAAATAGTGAATACCAGAATTGGATAGCTCAGCAGTATGAAAATCGCGGATAACGCAAAAATGAATTGTGTAAGTTTTATTGAAATCATTAAGGTGTAAACTTCACCAAAACCAACTGAATCCCTTTATTGCTGGAGACAAATTTAAGTGAAAGAACGGAAATTTTTTGGTACCGATGGCATTCGTGGCAAAGTCGGTGAAGGCAAACTGACCACAGAGCTTGCGCTCAAATTAGGTTGGGCTGCAGGCCGAGTGTTATCACGCATAGGTACTAAAAAGGTATTAATAGGTAAGGATACCCGAATTTCAGGCTATATGTTTGAGTCAGCACTTGAGGCCGGCTTATGTGCAGCAGGGCTTGATGTCATGCTAATGGGGCCTATGCCAACACCCGCAGTCGCATATCTTACACGGACTTTTCGTGCTGAAGCAGGGATTGTCATTAGTGCGTCACATAACCCTTATTATGACAATGGCATCAAGTTTTTCTCTGCTAATGGCACCAAGCTTGATGATCAGCTGGAATTGGATATTGAAGCGGAACTTGAGCGTCCGATAGATTGTGTCGAATCAAAACTTTTGGGGAAAGTATCACGTATCACTGATGCTGCAGGACGCTATATCGAATATTGCAAAGGCCATTTCCCATCTTCGCATTCTCTTGAAGGGCTGAAGATGGTGATTGATTGTGCTCATGGTGCAACGTATCACATCGCTCCCAGTGTCTTTCGAGAACTAGGTGCTGAGGTTATCGTGATTGGTGCAGAGCCTAATGGTACCAATATTAACGACCAAGTTGGCGCAACCTCTATGGGTGCCATTTGTAAAGCGGTTGTCGAGAATCATGCAGATCTTGGCATTGCGTTAGATGGCGACGGTGATCGAATTATGATGGTGACTAAAGACGGTCAAGTCGTTGATGGTGATCAGATCCTCTATATATTAGCCAGTGACGCATATCACCGGGGCACGTTATCGGGTGGCGTAGTTGGCACTCAAATGTCAAATTTAGGTCTGGAACTTGCGCTTAAGGAATTAAATGTTCCATTTGCTCGGGCGAAGGTTGGCGACCGTTATGTAATGGAGCTTCTCGCTGAAAAAGGTTGGCGTATCGGTGGTGAGAATTCCGGTCATATTGTGAATTTAGATCACTGCACTACCGGCGATGGTATTGTGGCTGGTATCCAAGTCCTTGCTGCAATGCAGCGCAGACAAGTTACATTAGAGCAGTTGATAGAACCCATCACTCTGTTGCCTCAGGTGCTAATTAATGTGCGCTTTAACGGGGATAAAAATCCATTACAACAAGATGCCGTTAAGCAATCAGTTGCCGCAGTGGAAGAGCAGCTTGGAGATTCAGGGCGCGTGTTACTGCGAAAATCTGGTACAGAGCCACTGTTGCGCGTTATGGTTGAGGGCGAAGATAAAGGGAAAGTACAACAATTTGCTGAGCAGATTTGTGATGTCATCAAATTGGCGGTGTGATTAACCAATGGAATTTGGTTGTTTATAGCACAATGTTTACTGGCATTTCCCAACATCAAAATCTCAACTGATAACAATTTGGTGAGATACGCCTTTAGGATATCTGTGGGGAAATGTTGGTGAGATAATTGTTATTCAAACCCAGATAAGACATCTATAAAAAATCGCGGCTGACTTGAAAGTTAGCCGCGATTTTTTATGCCATCACATTATGCAGGCTGAGCCATACAGCCTTCACGCATCAACTTACTGAACGCCAAACCATCCTGACGTGACGCATTGGCCACATACGGCGCATATACGTTAAACAATAACTTCGTATCGCTGTGACCCAACATCTGTGAGATATAGAGCTGGTTCTCATGCGCCGCAATATGCAGCACGGCAGCTGTATGCCGGGTTTCGTAGGGGCGACGAATGAGATTTGCCTTTTTCAGTGTCGGATACCACAGTTTAGTGCTGACGAAATGGGTGTCGAGTGGTTTACCCTGGTGAGTAAACACAAACTTGGCATCGCAGCGCTGGCGCTCCTTCAGTCGTGTGAACACATCAAAAAGTGTGTCGCACATCCTCAGATCCCGCCGGGACTTGGGGGTCTTCACATCCCCGAGTTCTCCATTCACTAAATTCTGCCGAATGCGGATCAAACGATGGTCAAAATCAATGTGTTCCCATTGCAGGCCATGAATTTCGCAGCTGCGCATCCCGGTCCAGAAGCGCACGATAAAATAATCACGCCATTCAATCTCAACGGTATCCAGAAACTTTTGTACTTCCACAATCGTCATCGGGTGTGAATCCGCGCGTTCTTCTTTCAGGGCTTTGTAACGCCGGAGCGGGTAGGTGAACTGATGCTCTTCTGCCGCCAGGCTTAAAATCGCCACCAAGGGCCAGAGGATGCCATTAATGCGACGGTTAGACAGTTTGCGCTGCCCGTATTGGTCCTGCTCAGTCATCAAATCTTCACGAAAATAGTCCACCTGTGCCAGATTAATTTCCGAGATCAGCGTATTGCCAAATTTGGGCATGAGGTAACGGTTGTAGTTGCCCCCACCAAAACGGACAGCTTAACTCGCCACTTTAAGAGCTCGATACTCTCTAGGTGACATCATTTTCAATCCACTGTGTGGGTGGTAATTGTTGTAATCGTCAAACCATTCAGCGAGCTTTGCAAGCACCGTGGCTGCGTCTGGACGGTCGTTCAGGTATACATAATCTCGTTTAAACGTCTTCACGAAAGCTTCTGCCATGCCATTGCTTTGCGGGCTTCTAACTGGCGTCGTGCACACCTTAAAACCGAGTGACTTGGCGAACTGCCGTGTTTCTTCGGCGATATAACAACTGCCATTATCGGTTAACCATTCGACGGTATGTGGCAACTCTCGGACATCTCCGAAGCGCTGTTCCATGCTTTCAACCAAAATGTCTTGAACCATGTCAGCGCGGATACCCGTCGTTGTGGCTACATAACTCATAATTTCACGATCACAGCAATCTAAGCTAAATGCCACGCGCACTTTTTCTTTGTTCCAGCACGTTATTTCAAAGCCATCTGAGCACCAGCGAGTGTTTGGGTGCAACGTAATAACCTGACCGTCATGAGCGCGGTGCTCACTTACACGACCGGTATGTTTGCGTAACAGCAAGTTGTTTTGTTGCATCAGGCGATAGACGCGTTTTGGATTCACTCGCGTAATTACATGCTGCTCTGCTTTCAACTGGCGATTTAAATGCGCAGTAATCCGGCGATAGCCGTTGCTTTCACGCTCCTCGCAGATGTCGATTATTAACGGCAATAACAGCGCATCATCAGCCTTGTTGTAGCGTACTGAGCGGCCTTCTCGGCGCACGGACAAACGTTGGTATAAGTTCGAACGCGACACGCCAAGAGCCGCAGCTACTCGGAGGACAGGGAATCGTCCGGTGGTAGCAATGGCATGCGCGATATCAACTTTTTTGACTGGGCTATCTCCAGCGCCTCTTTTAGAATTTCGGTTTCCATCGTTTTACGGCCGAGCAACTGCTCAAGCTGTTTCACTTTCTTTTGAAGCGCCTTATGGTCTGCAGCACTGACGACTTCGTCACCAGACTGGATAGCAGACATACCACCATCTTGCATGAGCTTTTTCCACTTAAACAATAGACTCGGGGTTATGCCGTTTTGCCTGGCAACCAGCGAAACCGAATAGCCCGGCTGCATAGTCATGGCAACGAACTTTGCTTTTTCTTGCGGAGTATAACGACGGCGACGTTGTTCGCCAGTAATAATTTCAATACGTTCCATAGACACTCCTTAAAGATAGGTCTAAGCCTATCGCTTAACTAATGAGTGTCCGTTTTAATTGGGGGCTATTACAACGGTCGAGAGTATTGCGTACGGTGCTCTCGTAGCTGCTTTTCCACTTGGCTTTCTGCCGCTCAAACCATTCATTGGCGTAGGTATCAAAGAACGGATACAGGCGGTCAGGATGCTTTTCTCGTTGCAAGGATTCAAACAAGGCAACCTTTTTACTGCGGGGAAAATAATCGCGGTACTGGAAGGTACCAAGATCGATTTCCGCATTCATCTGCTTTAGTGTCGCTTTGGCTTGATTAAGATTCTTGGGGGTTGCCATCATTTTCGTACCTTCACGAAAACGACGACCAAACAAATGAAGATCGAACTGAATACGTCCGTTCGGGCGCACGCGAATATGAGCCATCATGGCCTCCATCAAATAGATCTGTCCCTCTCCGATGGATTTCGCTAAGATCGCGCCATCGGCTGAGTTGGGTTTAAGAGCCTGGCAGCCGGTACGGGGTAGGGTGGTTGCCGCCACTCTGCCCCAACTGCTTCTTCGATTTTCTAACAGCATAACTATTGGTGAAAATCTCACCTACCATATTACTCAATACTGGATCTATGTCCAGTACTTGATGCTAATTTCTTTGTATAGCGTTTCGACACTTCCTTTTTTATCGCCTTACCAAGCTGGCGATTTCGACATCTGTATAAATCACTTATCAGATGAGTCATCGTCCTTTTTTTCAAAAAACTTACCCGCTAACTCAGCACCAATCACCGCAGCACTAATAATTCCGCCCAATGCGGGTGATACGGCAGCGACGCCTAAAAATGCAGCCTTCACTTTTAAATTTGAGGACAAAGATTTATCGAAAGAGTATCCCCATAGAAGTTTGTCATCTTCTCTCTTGGTAAGCGTGCCAACGCTCCATCCTGCTTTAGTCAGCTCATTGACTCGAAGTTCAGCTAAGTTTATCAGTGAAGAAACATCGATATTAATCTCCTTGAGTTGGCAAAATTTATAAATGTTATCAACAGATAACGTTGCCTGCCCATTCTCGATTTTTCCCCACCCGGCACTCGTCATCCCCATAAGCTCTGCTACTTGAGCTTGAGTGAGTTTTTGTTCCTCTCTTTTCTGTTTGATTGTTAGGGCTAAGACAGTGTTGAACGACGTTTCCATTGGTACCTCCGAATTTTTTATAGTTTAACTAAAAATTCAGTTGACATAAACAAATTTAGTTATATTCTTGTCAGTATTAATAAACCAGTAGTTTATTAATCACTTGGTAAATATCAATTGGTGGCTGAAATGGAAATAAGAAATCAAGGTGAGAATAAAGACGTTCTGAGCTTGAAAGCGGGAAACCTAGAGTTGTCACTTACATCGTCAGATCTGATAGTTGGCTTGGTTTGTGTTGTTGGTGAAATCGCTGTAGGAGCAGCATTAGCGTCAAACACAGCGGTATGTCAGGAAGCACTTCGTCATGGCGACAGATTTAGTCCTAATGCGGGTAATTTTTTGCCCAATGTGGACCAGTGTGGCGGCTCGTTAGATTTGCCTAGTTATGAATGAGCTTTTGTCTTAATGGGCCAAGCAGTCGGTTAACTGAGTCGCGGCAATTCAAATAACAAAAGGAATAAAAATTAAATGGCGAACCACATGGGATTTATCAAAAGCGTTTTGAGCAAGGTTTTACCTGAAACTCTTCAGAAGAGCATTGTTAAACGTGAAGTCAGGAAATTGGTCGATGAGAAATACGTCTTTCAGGATGAACTTAGTACGCAAGTAGATGAGCTGATTGACCGTGTGATTGAAAAGGTAGGCGTACAAGACATTCTCCTCATTCAAGAGATATACGAAAGCGTGAAGGAAAAAAATTGATGCACTAGGTTTTTCTCAAGCTGTTGATAGTCATTGTAAATAATTGAGTGTCGGATATCTGTGACAGCCAATTGCCACAGGCGGTTTTCTGAGAATATGTCATTAACAAGTAGTTCGACTACTGAACGCTATTTATTAAGGTAAAAATATGGAATTCAACTTATCTGAAAGCGAGTGGCAAGAGTTAAAAAATGCAAAAATGCTACTCGAAAATCCCGGTATCGCTGCGAAGGCGACTAACTTTATCGGATCAGCAATAGAAAAGGGGTTTGGTCTACTGCCTGACGGTTGGCAAAAGAATGTTGGTGAAGTGACAAAAGCTTCATTAATGAAGGCGTCCGAAGCTGCAATCTTTACAATGAAAGATCTGCCAGGAAATGAATCATCAAATAGATGGCACAAGTTGGGCGTGGCAATATCTGGCGGGGTTGGCGGTTTCTTTGGACTAACAGCTCTTGCGGTCGAGTTGCCAATTTCCACCACCATTATGCTCAGATCCATCGCTGACATTGCAAGAAGCCATGGTGAATCAATCTCTCAGGATGAGGTTAAGCTTGCGTGTTTGGAAGTCTTCGCTCTTGGTGGGCCGAGTGTTTCTGATGATGGTTCAGAAAGTGGATACTACGCTGTTAGAACTGCACTAGGAAAAGCCGTATCAGATGCCGCAGAGTTTTTAGCTGCCAATGCCCTAGCGGCAGATGGAGCGCCGGCTTTGGTTAGATTTATCGCGAGTATTGCAGAACGATTCAGCATCCAAGTAACCGAAAAGGTTGCCGCACAGGCTGTGCCTGCAATTGGGGCCGCAGGTGGCGCTATTATCAATACCTTATTTATGGATCATTTTCAAGATATGGCGACGGGTCATTTCGTTGTACGCAAGTTGGAGCGAAAGCACGGTAAGGAGCGTATCCAGAAGATCTATAACGACCTTAAGTTGATAGATTAAACTCTGAACGCCATCGAATTGAGTAACGATTTGAACCGTTGTGGCTGCCTTGGCCTTAAGCATTGGCAACCGACAGCGATTTTGGAAAGCTTGTAAACGTTATTGTGACTAGGTTTCAGCAAACATAGGTGTCTTTTGACTTCAACACAAATATGACTTCATATGAATTTGGTGCGTGGATAATGAGACTATAAAATTTTCTGTGTAAGTGGCTGTTTATCACAACGATACACGGTCACCGTACATGATCATAAACTGCGTCATAGCAGGCTTCCAATCTCGCAGTGACATTGTCCACTTTTTAGCAATCTGGTGTAAAGCCAGATACAGCAACTTCAGCACCGCATCATCACTTGGAAACGACCTTCTAGTCTTGGTGACCTGACACAGGCTGGCATTGAGTGATTCGATAGCATTGGTGGTATAAATGACCTTGCGTATCTCCGGCGGGTAGTCGAAGAACACGCTAAGCCTTGTCCAATTGTCGCGCCAGGATTTGCTGATGCTTGGATGCTGGTTATCCCACATTTCGGCAAACTGCGCTAATGCCTGCTCAGCCTGTTGCAGGGTGGCCGCACCATAAACGGTTTTAAGGTCTGCTGCGACAGCTTTACGTTCTTTCCAGCTAACGAAGCGCAGGCTGTTGCGGATTTGATGCACAATGCACAGCTGTACCTGCGTTTTAGGATAAACCGCCTCGATGGCATCCGGGAAACCTTTGAGGCCATCGACACAGGCAATAAAGATATCTTCCACACCGCGGTTTTTCAGCTCGTTCATCACTGACAGCCAGAACTTAGCACCTTCGGTCTGTGCTATCCATAAGCCCAGTAGCTCCTTCTCACCATCGGTGTTCACGCCAAGGGCCAGATAAACGGATTTGTTTTGAATGCTGCCGGAATCGCTGCTGCGCACCACTAAACAGTCCAGATACACTATCGGGTATACCGGGGCTAACGGCCGCTGCTGCCAGGCTTTAACCTCGTCCAGTACGGCATTGGTGACCTGAGAAATAAAGGTCGGCGAGACGTCAATGCCATAGGTTTCTTCAAAGTGGGCCTGGATATCTCGGGTAGACATACCTCTGGCATACAGCGAGACAATACGCTCACCAAAGCCACTGAGCTGTTTCTCGCCTTTCTTGATAAGCTTAGGCTCAAAGCTGCCATTGCGGTCACGCGGTGTTTCAAGCTCGATATCGCCGTGAATACTGCGCACGGATTTTCGGCTTTTACCGTTACGGGAGTTGCCGCTGTTTTTACCGGCGGCATCATGTTTGGCATAACCAAGATGCTGCTCCATCTCGGCTTCAAGCGCACGTTCGGCAAGCTTTTTGGTCAACTGCTTCAAGATACCTTGCTCACCAAGCAAGTCTTCAGGGGATTGGTAGTCAGCTAATAACTGATCGATAAGCTGGTCTGATATTGGCATTCGTCATTCCTTTAAAGTTCATGAGAAGAATGCCACTTACACAGATTTTTTTACACTCTCTGGATAATCAGGTGCTTACCACTCTTGCTTATTATTGGAGTGATATTACTTATCTATCTTTCTGACCGTTGAACATCTTCTTAGTTTTTACCATATTCGGGGTTATATCTCTGATTGCGTAACGCTCTTGTGCTTAAATAATAACCATAGGATGTTCTGCTGAACGAGGTCATTCCAATCTAACTAAATGGTCTCTGGGAAATCAGTGGCTATTCACTGCTGTTAAGAACCCTCTCTCTGAATATATTCACAAGCTTTAATATTGATATCTACAAATGTTTCCCAATCATATTCTTTCGCATAATTGAGCGAAAATTGCTTATCTACACGACAGATATCGGGCCTGTTTTCATATATCAAGCACAATTTTGTTTCATCATCGTAATGACGACAAGCTCCATCACCCCGATCGAGGACTTTAGTTTCTTGGGCCGTTGAGACTAGTTGGCAGCAACGGCCACATTTAAAACAGGGAAACTCACTCATTTTTTGACCAAAGAATCTAGCCATTGTTTGGTGCTGGCAGTATTCCCGATCGCAAATGGAAGTGCAATGTTTCGCTTCTTAATCTCTTCTGCAATCAAGCTAGACTTAAGCACCTCTTCATTACAAGCACTTAGTTGATTTGAAAAACTGATAATCTCCGATGGATCAAGATTAAACTCGAGCTTACTTAGCTCGAGCAAGTATCTATCTAGCTCTTCATTGATAGCCTGATATTTTTTGAGTGTACCTGCGTGAGGCATTATCGATTCGATATAGCTCCAAATCTTCTGAGCAATTTCGCTATGTAACAAAAAATAATTTAAGCCTAATGTGACGATGCCTGTAACTAAAGCACCAGCGAATGCGGCGAGCTCTGCACCTAACGGAAAGGTTAAAATTGGGGTTAATTGGGCGTATGTAATACTACCTAGTACAGTAGATATCGCTAATGATAATATAGATACAACTGATTTACATAGCTCTACAAACGAGAGGTTCTCTGGGTTAAAAATTAAAACTTTAATGGCCTTGATGATGTGGGACCATATTTCACGGATGATCTTAATCGATTGCTTTTGTGTGGTGGCGAAGACGTTAAACAACGTTGTCGTGAGACTACCCATAACACCAGATAGAAAACCATCTTTAAATGATGTAAGAAAATCTGAAAATCTTTGTTTTACGCGTTTCCAAATATTTTTTAAGGTATTAGTTATTTTCTCGATAAATGCATCAAATTGAAAATTATCTTTCAAACTATGATAAATTTTTGGTATTTCTTTACGAAGTTCGAACCAGATTTCGGCCAATACAAGCCCTAAGACTTGCCTCGCTCCCATTTTAAGACCGGCTATGCCGGAAGCCTTAGCCGTAGATGTTAAAAATTTGCTACTGGTATAATAAGCCTGATTGATTTGTTGGTTATAGTTGTCTCTAGCTTCTTTATCTGCCTGACGCATTTTTTCAGGATCAACGGATTTCAGTTGAGCTACTTTATCTTTTGTACTTTGAATTTTATCCTGTAATTCACGAGCTTTATGTTGTTCTTCTGGCGTGTTTCTGGGCATGCTTGCAAGACGAGACTCATCAGCAAGAATTTGCTTTTCATTTGCCTCAATCAAATTTGGTAGTTTATCCAAATATTCCGATACAGATGACTTTCCTTTAGAACGATTGACTGCTTGGTGAGTTGATTTTAAATTTGATCGTTGATTAGCTAGCTCAACACCATCAAGTTCTGCCAAGACTCGACCAGCATCTTCGTGGATCTCTTTGGCGCTCATTACATGGTCAAGATCGCGTTTTCCTAGTTCATTAGCAGACATAGTTTGGGCCCTATATCCATCATCTAGTTTTCCCTGTCTATGAGACTCTTTATCGCTACGACCAGTTTGAATGTAGTCCTTATGTTGATGATATGGAGTTGAATTATATTCCTCTTTTTGCTGAAACTTATTTCTCTCAGCATCAGTAGCATGTACGCCATTTCTGACATTATTAATTGTGTCTACGTCCCCACCTATCTTATCTTCAAACAGAAGAAAATCTAAACCGAAAGTGGTGGTTAAGCTTTGAACTACTGTCTTTTCTAGCTCTTTTTGCCAAGGAAAATTGATTACTTCAGCATTCATTTTTATTGTTTTCCATAACAGAAAGGAGGGGATTCCCCTCCTATAAACACTTAGTATTTTGCTGCTTCTGAATTTGCATTACTAATTGCAACGTCAATTTCATCCGAATTAAGGATGTTGAAGCCATCTTTATCTGTTTGAAGAGAAGGTGCACCATTTTCATCGATAACAACTTGATCATCTTTCTTGTTAACTTTAAAAATAGGAGTTTCAATAATATCGACGATTATAGCCGCAAGAGCGTAACCATTTTCTATATCTGTAATGATGCTGTCATCTTTGAGATTTTCGCTTACATTTGCACCAGTTTTTTGTGCATTTTTTATCACTCGACTCACAAGTCGAAGAGAATCGAAATATTCCTCAAATTGAATGTAAATAGCATCAATAGCATCTTTTACTTTTGATATATAAGCTTGAATTTCTAGATGCTGATTAGACATAGTCTCTAATTTTTCAACAGCTTCATTTACTTCACGTCTAATTTTTCTTGCATTATCCAGAGACTCTTCACCATGTTTATCATATGCCCAGCCTGCAATTGCAAGAATTGGCGCAGCAACGGCTCCACCTAAAATAGCTGTGCCACCGGCCATACCTAAACCACCGGTTGCTAATGACCCACCGCCAATTGCTGCTAAGGTTGCATTCGTTGCTGCTACACCTGATAACGACGCGATAGCTGTTCCTGTTGAGGCGGCACCTAAAGTCATCACACCACCATAAACAGCAAACCCAGCTGCGATACCACCAATACCAGCACCAGCAGCAGTTCCTAGTACACCGACAGCGGTGTAACTGTAGTTTTCAATTTTTTGTAGCTTATGTGCAGGGATGTTGATTGCTAAACGTTTGCCGCTAGCATTGTTGAGTTTTTCCAAAAGCTCGGTAGCTAACTCGTTAAACTCATTGAACTGCTTGCCAATATCTAGTTCTTGTGTGCCTAGCTCTGTAAATGCGTTGGTTGTTTTCTCTTCATGCGATTCGAAAACATTCTTGTGGGTTCGATATTTCTTTTCGGCATTGTCAACAATCTCATCGGCCTCAGAATGTTTTTGATACCCGTCATATCCTTTCTTTGCGCCAAAAGCGGCTGCGCCTAGTGCTGCGACACCAATAATAAGTGGTAATGGCATTTAGTTTTCCTTCACTTGGGTTAAAAATAGAACGTTAAGACACCTTGCTGCTCCGAAATGATTCTGACATCTATTGGTTACTTATAAGATGTAGAAAAATTGCCGGTTTCAAATGATATCCTTCTGAAATATATATAATTTTCTTAAAGTCACCTAAGGATTGTCAATAAACTTTTTAAACTTGAATTGTAAAGGCTAATTCGTGGTTAAAACTGCACCACTGATCAGAATACGGTATTTAAATCATAAAGCTTTAGAATTCTCTAGAATCTTAAAATGTACTGCTCAGCATTAAATAGCTGTTCCGAAGTGTAGATCACCTGCGAAGGGAACTCAGTGTGAAATGAGCGATCAGATAAGTCGCCAAACCACACTTCACACACACCCACACTGAGTATGAACAGAATAACATTGATTGATCGTGCCGAGCGACGCCGATTAGATAAAATCGTCCAGCGAAGCAAAGATAAGCGTTTCAGCCGTCGAGCAAATGCTGTGTTACTTGTGCATCAATGACTATCCCGACAGACAGTCGCAAGCCTGCTTAGCGCGGCTCGTTCTTCTGTAAATCGCTGGTGTAGCAAGTATAACGAACTGGGAATAAACGGATTGAAAGATGCCGAACTGGGTAAACCACCGTACTTACCCGGCGATGCCATAGTGAAGCTGCTACATTTTCTAATCCCTTGCTCACCACAAGATTTAGGCTATCAGCGTAGTCGTTGGAGTACCGAATTGCTCGCCAAAGTATTGCGAAAACATGCAGGAATTCATATTCATAGTTCGACGTTACGCCGATGGATGCCAGAACTCGGGATAGTATGGCGACGGGCCGCACCGACACTCAGAATTCGAGACCCACATAAGGACGAAAAGTTAGCGGCAATTAAAGCGGCTCTGGATAACTGCAATGCCGATAATCCTGTCTTCTATGAAGACGAAGTTGATATCCATTTAAACCCTAAGATAGGTGCAGATTGGGGCTTTCGAGGGAAACAACGGTTAGTGGCAACACCTGGCCAGAACGAAAAATATTATCTTGCGGGGGCCTTACATGCCGACACAGGCACAGTGAAATATGTAGGCAGAGACTCAAAATGTTCGGCGTTATTTATTAAGCTGATGGAATTGCTTCGGAAGAGCTATCGCAAAGCAAAAACTATCACGTTAATCGTGGATAATTACATCATTCATAAGAGCAAAAAAGTGCAGGCTTGGCTAAGCAACAATCCCAAGTTCACACTCCTGTTTCAGCCCGTTTATAGCCCTTGGGTGAATAAAATTGAGAAGCTGTGGCATGCACTTCATGAAACGGTGACACGCAATCATAAGTGTTCGCAGATGTGGCAGTTGCTACGTAGGGTGAGGCGATTTATGGAAACCGCTTCACCCTATCCGGGAAACCTACATGGATTGGCAGAGCTGTAGCAGAATTAGGATCAGTTATTTAATCGGTGGCAACCAAACATCAGGACCTTTGACTCCCTTCTGCGATTTAAGAATGCTTCGACAGCTACTAAATTCCGAGAATTTTTAGCGAACTGTTCTCGCTTCTCTTGAGACCATTTATCGGCGCCATATTTCCATGCCCAGTTCAATGGCACGATGATGTGCTCTCACTGTTCCGAGTCCGCGTTTAACAAGGCCAGCAGGAACCAAAAAAACCGCCGTTTCGCTCTGGTTTTTCGGCCCTTGCTGGCGGCGTTATGAGCTTCCAATACGTCAGATTGCTGTACGTTGCCATTGATTGATTTTCAACCTATATTGACCGGAAGAAATCCGTACATATGAGGTGGGCGTTGTTGCCTAAATGTGGAACCTTCTGCCTCTGATGCGATCAGATCCTGTAAATAGCAGACAGGAATAAATAGCAGTGGGCAAATCCAAGCACCAAATCACCAATTGGCCGGAATATAACAGAGCTTTGACTAAGCGGGGCTCACTGACGTTCTGGATAGACGAGCAGGCAATGAACCACTGGTGTTGTAGCGAACATCATGGTGGCCGAGGCAGAGGATTTCAGTACAGCGACACTGCGATTGAGACTGCATTGATGCTTAAAGGTCTATTCAATCTCCCTTTACGAGCACTGGAAGGTTTCATCAATTCGGTATTTGGCTTGATGAGCGTGCCTTTGAAATCACCAGGTTATAGCTGTATCAGTAAGCGAGCCAAGACTGTCGACATTCGCTACCGCAACCCAAGTCGTGGCGCAATTGCTCACTTGGTTATCGATGCCACAGGTCTGAAAGTTTACGGCGAAGGTGAATGGAAAATTCGTAAGTACGGTAAAGAAAAACGTCGCACTTGGCGTAAGCTGCATTTAGCCGTGGATGCCGCAACGCATGAAGTCATCGCAGCGGAAGTGAGCCTTGAAAGCGTGGCCGATAGTGAGGTTCTGCCCACATTGTTGAACCCACGGAGACGTAAGATAAAACAAGTCTCAGCCGATGGGGCTTATGATACCAAGAACTGCCATAAGCTGCTGAAACGAAAAAGCAGCAAGCCGACCATTCCCCCCAGGAAGAATGCGGGTTACTGGGAAGCCGGTCACCCGAGGAATGAGGCAGTTAAGGCGTTGAAAAGCGATACACTCGAAGAATGGAAGAAAGACAATGACTATCATCAACGTTCTTTGTCAGAAACCGCCATGTATCGTTACAAACAACTCATCAGTCCGCAACTAAGCCTACGGGACTACAATGGACAGGTCGGCGAGGCATTGGCTGGCGTGAAGGTGATGAACAAAGTCATAGGACTAGGTATGCCCATTCGCCAGAGGCTCAATTAACACCACGAACCATGATGGGAACTGGCTTATCTGCGATTGATTTGATCAACAACGCCCCGCATAATGAACATAGCCCAATGTGCCAAGCTGCCAATTTAAATCATCATGAATAATTATCAATTAAAAAATTTTTTTAATCCGAGAGGAATATAAGCTTTTCTTTTAGCCCTTGTTAGAGCTACATAAATAACACATAGCTCATCATCAAGTGTGCTTGATTTTTGTTCTAAAAGATACAGATAATCTGTTGATATTACGATATTATCCCATTCACGCCCCTTGAGTGCATGTGTTGTACTTATAACACGTGTTACTTCGGACTCAGGTTGATTGAGACTTTCAACATGCTCAATTATAGCTAAAACATCATCCTTATATTTTTTGTATAATTTAAGAGCAAAAAAAACATCACCATCTGGATTGGATGACAATTCTGATTCTAAATTTGCTATTGAATAGCATCTGGATATATACGGGTGTGTTATATATTAAATTTTCCCGTTAGCCAACGCAACTATATTTCTACAGAGATACTTAACACTATTAAACTCTGTTTTTACGCTTATTGCATGTCCATTTTCTAATTCATTTTTGGCAATTGATATAATTTCAGCCCTTGTCCTAGTTAAGATCGCTCCGATATGTTCAGGAAAAACATCTCCATCTTGGTAAAAAATAATTTCTGATTTAATATTATCGAGAGATCGAATCTTATTTTCCGGAGGTTCACTATGTAAAGAAAGTAGCTTATTAGCACCAATAGCAATTTCTTCACCAAAACGTCTGGATAATGTCAATGACTGCCTTGGCAAATCAAACAAACTCATTGTGTTAACTGCTCCTCGCCATTTGAATAGTTGCTGATGCCTATCACCAATAACGATTATATTTCTATCTGAGTGGTTTTTCAATATTTGATAAAAAGCACCATTTGTATCTTGGGCTTCATCAATAATAATGTTGGATATTTCTTGTGGTAATTGTATATCAGGGCGTAGAGACCAAAACTTCATTAGATGATGAAACTTTATAACATGCTTGTTATCACGAGAGTTTGACAAAAGAAAGTCCCAATAATTTCTCGCCCAGCCTGTGATCAACTCTATAGATTTATCATTGGAGACCTGGATTGGTACATGCCTTGGTAAGACGATATCATCAATGCTATTACAAAAATTAGCAACTGTATCTTGCACAATAGAAGATATTGCATAAGATTTTAATGTGTTTTTCCCAATATCCAGCTTTCTTGGTAATCCCAAAATCATTTGAACAGAATTACTTTCAGATTTTTTATTTTGATTTTTCGGGTTGAAATTGCTTTTAAATGGTGATTTTTCAAGGGCATGACAGTATGCAAGCGAGTCTTGAGTAAACGAGTTTTTTGTAACCCTCTCTTTAGCTTCAATAGAATTTTCTTTTAGAAAAGATGTATAAATAGTTTTATCATGTCCCAACTTTTCAACTATGTAACTTGCAAGAACTGTTTTTCCCGTGCCTGCGAAACTATTAACAACTAATCCATTTTCGCATATGTCAATAGCTGATTGTTGTTCTTTAGATGGTTTTTTCTTACCTAAAAAATTGCGCCTGACATTGTAATTTGACTCTTTGTTAAGTTTATTTTTATATGAGAAATTTTGTGGCTCTATGGATTTATCAAATATTTTAAAGTTGCTGTCATTATTATTAAAATCAGAATCAAATAAACTTACGATAGAGCTTTCTATTTTACTTTTGAAATTTGGTGAAAAACAGACGAGATCACTGTATGCAATTAGAGCATCATCAATATAAACTTCTTTTGAACAATGTTCATACACACCATTCTCAAGCACTAAAAAATGTGAAGCACAATTTAAAATCTCCAATTTTTTATCGTGATTCAGTCGGCTAAGCACTAATTCTTTATTAGGCTTTTCAAGCAAGTAAAAAAGTGGAGCTATATCTGATTTCATTGTAAACATTCTTCTCTGTTTGCTTATACATAGTCTGTCAACTATTGCGATTAAATCGCAGTTAACGTTTTTGCTTGCTCAATAAATTTATGTAGATACACCGGGACTCGTACTACCTGAATCATGCGAGAACGCGTTCAATCATTCATAAACAAACACCTCAACCATAGATTGTAAAATTTGCACGTCTAATGTAATAAATAAAAATATTGATAAGTGTATGCCGCCAAAAGCAATCGTAATTTCTTTTCGATAAATACAAATAACTCAGTAATCCAACATTGTTAATTATCAGAGAATTTTGATGTTATTGAAAATAATATTTTAAATCCTGTTGATTGTCAAGTTGAAATATGGTGAAAATAGTATGCTATAATATCATTATTGAGATTTATGATTTACTGTTACCTATGCTGTATATAATAGGTTATTCAATATTTGATTTTTAATCTTATTAAAAATTTGGTAAAAACATATATAAAGTATAAATTTTTACCTTGTATTTCTAATGTATTTATTGATATCGTGTTGGTGGTTTTCGGTAGCGATGAACGATGTGATTATCTTTTGTCGAAATTTCTCTTTTTTAAATATGATGGGATAAATATAAAATTGCGTTTTTTAATCAAATAAAAAATCAAATTCATATTGCTTTTGTGAGTCATCGAGCTCAACTCGCTGCTGTCCAGCTTGTAGAATCCGTTGGAGCTTCAGAACCTTGGGAAGATGCTGCTCTGCCTTTTCCAAAAATAGGCTGTCACTAGGTTCTTTGTCTTCAATTGAGCGGAATATCGCCAATTTGAGAACGTCTGAATTGTCTACTAACACATCCACTCTCGTTTTAGCACTATCTATAAGTTTTGCACTTTGAATTTTAGTTAGTTTTCTCGCGCTGAAGTGAAATAGATTACTAGCCAATTCGTCGATGAAATTCGTGTTTCCATAAACCTTAATCAAACTAGCATGTTCGTTTTTTTCTGTAATTGCATAAATCAATACGTCGTGTGCGTGGAAATGGATAAGTACGGTGTCTGATCTCTTAATGTCTTTGTGAGCTTTTTGCCATTTTTTAACAGTCCGCTGCAACTCTCTAAAGTTAATAACAGATGACAATATTTGACGGAAATTTAATGAGTTAATATTGCCAAATGTTCTTTTGTCACTTAATTCACACGTAATGATTCTTTGTTTGGTTTGAAAGGTCAGTTCGATCCCTTGTTGGGCTATTTCAATGTTTTCTTCCGATGGGTCATTGCATAGGGTCTCAAGCAACTCTTTCTCAGATGGCGTTAGGATCATATGTAATGGTGGTATTTCTATATGTTCAGCAACTGGGATATGAACAACTGAGTTGCCTGTTTGTACTTTGATAGTCTGTTGGTCACGGTTGATTTCGATGAAATCAAATGGCATCAGTTGACTCACTTTCGCCAGAATTTCCTGGATTTGCTTTTTTGTCACCGAAATAAATGGACGGCATGAGTTACTGGTGAGGTAATTTGTGTGCTTTTTATTGATCTCCAGACAATTACCGCAGCTTAGCCCAAGGGTATCATTGTTCACGGTACTTTCATCGATAACGGTGACAGAACGAGCCTCGTTCCGTTTCATTACTATACCAAGTTCGATATCCCTGGTTTGTTGTGGGACAAAATCAAGTAAACGTTTGCAGAATCCTGTGTCGAGAGCAAATTGAGTATCTTGAATATGAGGTGATTGGCCATCAAGGAAAAGTGTACATTGTGCCAATCTAGGCATTTGCCCTGATACAATAGTAAGCGTTCTTTCTGCTTTATTAGTGATAAACAAAACGGTGCTTTCGGCGTATCTAGAGTCAATACAGTCAATCGCTGTGTGAAGTATTGAACGTTGTGATGCTGGTATCACTAGTTTCATTTAGCGCTCCTCATCTTGCCTGAGGCGTAACAAATATTGATAGCTGTATTGGAGGATATCCAGAGTTATCCCTGGTTTGGGGTGAAACGAAATTGTGAGTGTTGTATCACCGACGGCATGTTTTTTTAGTGTCACAACGTCATTTGGCTGTGCAAACTCAGTTTTTAAAATCTTTTCCTGGCGATCGCTTCTTAACTTTCGATTTGTCGACAACGTGAAGTGAAACACTAGCCATTTCCAATCCTTATGACGGAAAAACTTGGTGAAGGCCCGAGCATTTTTGATATTGCATGCGAGTGTCATGGAGAGTGAATTACTATCAGTGCTTAATTCGATTTTGGGCAATGTCTTAAGTGCAGTCACCCGTTGTTTGTCTGTTGATTCGATAAGGTGTTTGCATCCATGCGACCATATCTTGCTCAACCCACCGAAATCCGTGTTTTGTCCACGTTGCATGTTAGTAAAGATGTAACCCAATAAAGTAAGTTGACTGGAATCTAGTGATTCGAACCAAAGGGGTAAGCACGCTGTTGAAATCTTGGGAGGAGTGGGAGCTTTTACTTTATGAATAGCGGCGCTTAAACAATCTTCTGATAAAGATATTTTTTGCGATTTTTGCTCCGGCACGTCAGTGCTGTAGCAATCCCGTTTAGTCAGTTTTCTTACTCGACGGTAAAGCTCCTTCGATGAAGGGGGTAAACCAAGTAAATACTTAAGTTCTTCCTTACTATACGCTTTTGCTGCAAAGCAATGGTGCGGAGGACTAATGATCTTTAGCAGCCAATCGATTCCGTGTAAGTACGACCACCGAGTCGTTGACCAAGATTCATGGCCGATTTGGGCGCACACTTCGTCCAGAAGTAAGCCATCGTTTATTTGAGCTGGATTCGCTAATTCAAGCCAGTACTCAAATCTTGCGTCAATTGTTTCATTTGAAAATATCTCACGCTCTAACGCTGTCTCGCCTCGATGAACTTCTGGAAGTTGAGATACTAAGTGCAGTGCTTGCTGAACAAAATAGTGAATGCCAGTATGACGCAATTGATGAAAGCCAAATTTTTGCCCAAAGAGACACTTTAGTGTCCTTGACACTGGGCTCAGGTAATAGAGTTGGCGTGAGTGAAGCGACTCACCTTCGAAGCCAATAAACGGTAATTCATTATTCGACTGCTTTTTAAGGTTGATTACATAATGAAAAATATCACGAAACTGCTTTGGTATTACCGTATAAACATTGCGGGATTTCCCACTTTTTGTGCGCCCCTCACTGGTATGAGTTATATAAAGTTCTAATTGCCCTGTTGAGTGTGTGTACACTATATCTCTGTTTCGTAGCCTCATTACTTCGCCTCGTCTCAGCATGCCAAAGGTGCCAAGTAGGCAGGACGTAACAGCAAATAATGATCGAAAGGGATTACTAGTGGGGGCTATCAGAAGCGTTTGGGTAAGATCCGTTAACCCATCGATGTCTATGCGGTACGGATTAACGGATGGCTTGCTGGTCGGAAAATTAAATGCATTGATATCAAGATCTTCGGTCAACTCCTGAGTACTCATGAAATTTAGGAAATACTGAATATGTTTTTGAGAATTTTCCGTATCTACTGATCGGTAGAGATTATGTGCCCATCGGTTTAATGAATCTTCATTCGTCGCATCTGAATACGAAAGAGGAAAATGCTCTAACCGATTTTCTAGATTCGTATATTGCTCGATGGTGCTAAGGGCTAATTTTTCCTTTTTTAACCCACCAAAACGGATTGTATTGATGGTATAGAGATATAGCATTTGCGGCAGAATATTATCTGAGTGCCAATCAGGCTCATTCGTTTCAAGTTTCGATCGTGCATTGTGGCTAGATTTCAGGAGCGCTTTGTGAGGCCATTTGACCGCGGTTGCCTGAACTAATGGGCGTGACTCGAACCAGCATTCATTCCACGTGATTTCGTAAATATGTGATAGTGGTGTGTTGGTTGGTTGATCGTGATAACGGCCGACATGTCTTTCCGGATATGACATATCTTTGAGGAACATTGGTGGGATTTTGTAATGAGTGAACCATCTGCACTGAAAACGTCGTTGCCAAGTGATCGGCTTTCCAACCGTTAACTTATTTTTCTTGGCCCAATCGTTGATGCTGTTGAGCAAATTTATCTCAGTTATTGGTTCAGCATTCTGTGCGTAAAAATCCGTAAGAAGACGTAATACGAATGGCGGTAGCGCATAATGTGTGTAAAACCGACTCTGCTCGTTCTTGTTAGGTGCGTGATAGATTCTCAAGCAAGGTTTAGACGTCGTGTAATCAATAGATTGGCGATTATTGATGATGTCGACGATTTTCTTTAGCGAGAGTGGTGCGACATCAAATGCGATGGATAAAGCGATTAATATGGACGAAATGTGATGTCTGCTGAGAATAAGTTGCTGTTTATCCTTTTCGTAAGAGAGCCGTATTTGACTCGCATGATTTGTATTAGTCCAGACTAGATCTGACACATCATCTTGAAAAGATGAGAGTTACCCGTTTTGATAAAGGTGTCGAATCTTAAATCAAAACATAAGGCAACTCTCATGCTTCATACTAACAATCCGATTATCAAACACAAAGCGGGTTTACTCAATCTCGCAGCAGAACTGGGAAACGTTTCTAAGGCCTGTAAGGTGATGGGCGTATCTCGAGACACCTTCTATCGCTACCAGGAATTGGTTGAAAGTGGTGGTGTTGAATCGCTTATCAATCAGTCCAGAAGAGCGCCTAACCTTAAGAACCGTGTCGATGATGCAACCGAACAAGCCGTCATCGCACATGCGATAGCATTTCCTGCCCACGGCCAATCACGCACCAGTAATGAACTGCGCAAAACAGGCGTATTTGTGTCGGCGAGTGGTGTTCGTTCTATCTGGCTGCGGCACGATTTAGAGAACTTCAAAAAGCGCTTAAAGGCTTTGGAAGCCAAGGTCGAGCAAGAAGGTATTATCTTGTCAGATGCGCAGGTCGCAGCGCTGGAACGCAAGCAACAGGATGATGAAGCTTGTGGTGAAATTGAAACCTTCCATCCAGGCTATTTGGGCTCGCAAGATACGTTCTATGTCGGCAATCTTAAAGGTGTTGGTCGCATCTATCAGCAGACCTTCGTTGATACCTATAGCAAGGTAGCATTTGCCAAGCTGTACACAACGAAAACGCCTATCACTTCGGCTGATTTGCTCAATGACCGAGTGCTGCCGTTCTTTGAGGCTCAAGCATTACCCATGCTGCGTATTTTGACTGACCGAGGAACAGAATACTGTGGCAAAGTAGAGCAACACGACTATCAGTTGTACCTAGCGATTAACGACATAGAGCACACCAAAACTAAGGCGCGTCATCCGCAAACCAATGGTATCTGTGAACGCTTCCATAAAACGATTTTGAATGAGTTTTATCAGGTAACGTTTCGTAAAAAGCTTTACGGAAATATGGAGGAACTGCAAAAAGATCTGGACGAATGGCTGGCGTATTACAACAATGAACGGACTCATCAGGGAAAAATGTGTTGTGGCCGAACACCAATGGCGACACTCGTTGATGGGAAAGCGATTTGGGCTGAAAAGAATTTAGCTCAAATCTAATCTGACGGAGGCACCAGAAAAATGGGTAACTGTCAGATCAGGTCTGAGCTAGTACACATGATTGGCTTCCAGAACTATTGCTTCCATCCACTTTAACTCATGGTCTATCAACTTATTTTCATTTTTTTTGGGGATTTGCCATTGGCAGGTGTCACCCAAATATTGAATGATATTATTCAGTGCAAACCAATAGAGCTTACGTCTTCCTTTGGCCAAATTTTCAAAATGGGAACTAGCTTCTGTTACGTCACCTACATCGATTGTCCTTGAAGGCTTACTATAAATAGGCCAGCGTTCAAGCAGCCAAGAGATCTCGTCGATCCCCGCATAAGGTAAGCCGAGTTCCAGAACATATTCCGAGATTCTAGTTGCTAGTGTTTGGACGAACTTAGTCATAAGGCATCTCTTCTAGACCGAAGCGTTTAGGTAACGTGTTCAAATATGATTTCAATCTTATGAACGAAGCGGGGAACATTTGATCGGCGCCGAGATGTTCTCCGAAGTTTGAATGCCCCTGTACTCTGTCGATATCATTGGCCGCGAGTCTTGCAGACGAGTGAGTACTAATTGCACTTTGGGAAAAGAGATGCCTGAACTGATAGGGCACAACCCCAGGCCAAAACTCTTTGATGAATTCGCGGAGGAGGAGGTTTGATAGACTGTATTGCGCCCCTTTACTATCGATGCAGAACCATAAATTCTTATTAATCTTAATATCAGACAATTTGGTTTGAATTTGGTACTTCAGCTTCAGGTAGCGACGGATTTCCGCTTGTAAGTAATCACAAAGAATGATTAATCTTAGTCGGCCCTTATCTTTGACGAATACGATATCGTCACTTGTATAATAGTCCCATTGAAAGCTGTCCGAGTGCGTGGGCCTAAGTCCAGTTAATAAATTTGTGAGTAGCGCTATTCGATATGTTGCAGCATTGAAGTAATTGAGCCAGTCTTGATGGCGTTTGGTGTCAAGCTTGTTGGGTAAGCATTCCCTTGGCCTTTGTTGCTTAACGTAATTATGCAGTCGATTAAAGAAATCGCAGGTTTCACTCTCATCAACTAAACGCTGACTACCGAATAGAATTGGTTCGGAGGGTTCGGGCATGCCAACGATTTCAGTGTGATATTGGGCAATTCGGCCGTGATTTTTTAAGTAATTCGCTTCTTCAATATTGTTGCTGATCAGTGATATTTTAATGTCGTCGGCAAAGCAGCTATAGCGTGAATGAAGGTCATATTTTCGAGCTGCACTGATAACTCTAGATATATAATCGTTGAAAGCTTTGTACGTTGAGCTACGTATACGGTCACTATCGAGTTGTTGGTAAGCAGAAGCGCTTCTATGTGTTTGTTTATCTATTGGTAGCAGTTGTCCTTTAATTGTTGCACTTAGTTGGTTATCTCTCTGAATACAATGAATAAAATATTGAAAAAATGTTCGTTTCGTCACTCGTTGATGTCGTTGCAATGATTTTGGAGTTTTCCAGGCAGTTTTCACAATGGAAAATAGCTTATTCTTCGCTTCAGTATTCAATAATGGTTCGTTATATGGGCATTTACTGATGACCAGTTGAAAAAATTTGTTGAGCTGCTGGGGGATTGGTTGCCATAAGTAAATCGATTTTCCTTGTTTTTGATACGGGATGGCATATTCACACGAAGACCTTGAACGGTCGTAAATTGTGCGGAAAGAGTTGCTTTGACAATTTTCACTACCTCTAATCCGCTGAAAATCTGGAATTTCGTTTGCTTCTTTGATCTCCAGCCATCGCCCCATCAACCACAGTGTTAATGCGACCAAGGTACATCTTCCTCGGTATGCTTTGTCTAAATTAGCTAGTTTTGCAAGAAAAATAGCTAACGTTACAGCATTCGCAGCAGCATGGGGGAAAACTCCTCCAGAATTCCGTTTTCGATTTGATTTTTGTATATTTGAGGATAGTGACATAAAATTTCCCCTATGGATAATATGCAATATATCCACTATGATTAACCCGCGTGGCTACTATTTACGATGAGTCATTATTTGTTTGTTGTGGTTAAATTATACTTAAGTTTTTAAAGGTGCATAATCCTTAATTTATCAGGATTTTTAACAAAGGCAAATTTTTATTTAAACAGTACATTAAATTATTCTAATATTTAATTATTTGAGTTTACCAATCATATATATGATAGGTAAAATATGTATGATTTTATTTGTGGGGAATTTACTTTTTTCTTCATTTTTTGTTGAGTTGTAAATGTTTTTTATTTGTGTGGCTTTTTGATTTTTGAATAACCTTTTTGTTGATTGATTTTTGGCTGTGTAAAGTTTTTATTTTTTAATTGATGCTTTTGTTTTTTTAATTAGTAAAGAATTTTTAAATACTTCTTTTGCGTCTCATACACTGTTTTTTTGCGTTTTTGCACCTGATTTAAACTACAATGTAGTTAATTAGCTTGTAATTGTGATTGTAGCTTTCGATATTCTTGATGTGCTGGTTTAATTCATTATTGACTTAATAAATTGCACTGGGATAGAATAAATTCCAATGAAGAATATGTACGAAATTATTTAGTGGAAACGCGTCTAACCAACGCCAACCACACACTTAAAAACCGCCGTAAATGGCGGTTTTTTTACTGTCGTGCGCCTAGAGTCGCGTGTTTTTACCCTCAATCAGGCGCTGGCGGCTGATTCAGAAGAGGTTAATCCATCGGCAATACTAGATTTTTTGGCGTAATTAGGAATTCCCTTTCTTCACTATGCAAGTAAGTCGGCGTGTCGCGAAGAGGGGGGAGTCGTCAATAGTTAATATCAGTCTTATTAACACGTTCCAGAGTCATTTGGAGATCAGCTATGCCCCCAATTGAGGTAACTTCTTCTATATCAACACTATGGCAAGATGCCGGGTTAGAAAATCTTGAGGGTGTCGCTTTAGTCGATTTTATCGAAAAAGGGGTGCCACCATCGGTGTTAGTTAACATAGCAAGACAGGTCGGAGTGGATGTTTCCGACATCCTTAGCCATATCAGTATGAGCAATCTCAGCTATGCCCGTGCTCTATCTAATGGATGCCTTGAACCATATGACGGAGAAAAGGTTATTCGTTTTTTGCGAGTTTTGGAAAGGGCGGAGATGCTTACTGGCAACCAGCAACGGGTTGATGCATACAAGTGGTTGAATGAACCATCACTCGCACTGCAAGGTAGAGCGCCAACCTCGCTTATAAGAAGCGAAGCCGGAGCTGGAGAGGTCATAAAGCTAATTGAACGCTTACTGCATGGGATCTACACATAGCAGAATTTTCTTGGTGTCGTTTAACGTCGATTTAAGTTGAACATTTGATGCCTTACTCACCGATTTTCTGTTCTTTTTTAATCCCTTCTTTCCAGAGTGCCCTGCCACCCTGTTGTTTTAGTTGAGTTGCAAGTTCTATGATTAGACGGTTTTGCTGCTCTTCATTTAACGCTTGGGACTCCAGATACATCGTTTGATTGATTTGTCTCATTCGGCTTAAAGCAAGTTCGTATGCACGGTTTTCAATAAACTCATCAATGGGTTGCTTAGGGATGACCATGTAAACCACTTCCGCATTGAGTCCATCGGCTAACTCCGATAATTGGCGTAAGGTAATTGTTCCTTCTGCTTCTTTGCGTTCGAGTATCGATACCTGATTTCGGGATAAACCCAGTCGATGACCAAGTTGAGCGCCGGACATCCCCAACACGCTTCGGATAGTCCTGATCCAACCAGCTTTGGGTTTCTTAGGCGTTTTTATTGTCCTCATCGAGTCGAGCTTATCTGCTACCTGTCTTTTAGCTATTTCGGCAACAGAAATTGAGTTTTTTACGCTGGTCATCAGTATCACTAACACATTTTGCCAAGTACTAGGTTGTAATTATGTATCAATTTATCGATACATGCATTTTATTAATGTATCTAAATTTGAATACATTTAATGTTAAATATGAGCAGCATAAACTGAAGGGGGAACATCGCAGCTGGTTAACACAGTCGAAGATGTTGGCGTGCGTTTATGTTTATTCCTTAATTGCCTTATTAAGTTGTCATGTTCAACTAACTGTACAAGTAGAACGGTGAAGACTATACTTGTCCCATTAAACGTACATGTTGAGGTACTTGTGAAAATCGTATCTTTTACTGAAGCTAGAAATGGTCTCAAAGCTGTTTTAGACGGTGTAGTTAATGATGCTGATACTACAGTTATTACGCGCCGCGATTCTGAAGATGCAGTGGTTATGTCTTTAGATTATTACAATAGCCTTATGGAGACAGTTCACTTACTACGTTCTCCTCAAAATGCTGAACACCTAAACCGTTCGATAGCACAGTACCGAGCTGGTAAAACAACAGCACGTGAGTTAATTGATGAGTAGTCGTCAACATATACTGTCCTGGACTGATGACGCTTGGGAGGACTACCTGTATTGGCAAACTCAAGACAAGAAAACACTCAAGCGCATCAATAAACTTATTAATGATGTTAAGCGCTCTCCGTTTGAGGGGATTGGTAAACCTGAACCTTTAAAAGAGAACTTATCTGGTTTTTGGTCTCGTCGTATTGATGACACCAATAGGCTTGTTTACGTAGTCGATGATCAAGCTATAACGATAATTTCTTGTCGTTATCACTACTAAAACAGGTGGGGCTTTATCCAAATTCGCGAAAAGCCTCTTCATTCTTGTGGATGAATAGTGCTCCAGTGGGACCTTTAAAGTGAAACTATATTTTCATTAAATCTAAAGTAAGCGCCTCATAACCCCCACATTCTCATAAAGCTTGGCTCGCCTGTTAATTTGCACTCAAAACTGATCCACCATTTGCACCGTCATGTGACCAATCTAGGATAACTTAACATATTGATATGTAGTCATTGATGGTGAGATATGTGGATCAGTGCCACATGCAAAATATGGGTTGAATTGGCTCAATTGGGGACGCAATTTAGCAAGAATAGCTGTTCAACTTTGCCGGAATACACATAAAAGACCATATAATGTCCAAATGTGGACTTCTGCGCTAATAGGGCTTATCCTTTAACAGGCAGCTGTTTTTCATTATTGGAGTTAAACATGGCCTTATCTAGCTCACTTCGTATCACAACAGTGTCGGCCTTCAAGAAAGAGCTGGCTTCTATGGATGTATCTGAGCCAGTAGTAGTAACCCAGAATGGGGAACCTCTATACGTGGTCCAAGATCCAGTTCAGTTCGAGATGCAGCAGGAACAGATGGCTTTGCTACGACTTCTATCTTTTGCTGAAAAGGACGTTCAGGCCGGCCGAACAGTGTCATCTTCCGACCTTCGAGCCGGACTGAAAGGGCTTGTTGATGAAATTTGAGTATTCTCTAGCTTTTCAAGGTCAGCTTCATGAAAGGTTTTACTATTTAGCTAGACATATTGGACAGGTGGCGGCTCAAGAGCTTCTTGATGGCTTCATTGTTGGATTTGAGAAAAGAGTGAATAAACATCCAGGTAGCGCTCAATTGTGTGTAGAGGCGGCAGAATTTGGGTTCACAACTTATCACGACTATGTTGATTCAAAACTCCAATTGCGAACGTTCTATCGCTATTCTGAGGCAACGGGCGTTGTTTACCCATTGTTATTTTTAAGTACAAGACAAAGTATCCGGCAGGCTTTGATTCAATATTGTCTGCGCCTCTAGGATAGGTTTTAGACAATCAGTTTGATTTCGCCATACAACGACAGTGTCCCCAAACGCGTTTATCACCTCCTAGCAGGGCTGACTGAATCGCTCCTTGGTGACCAAAATTTAGTAAGGCTACAAAATGAAGATCCTTCATCTATCGGATATTCATCTAGAGTTCCAAGAGATGGCTGCGCCGAAAACAGATGCTGATGTTGTTGTTCTAAGTGGCGACATTGCCATTGGTACTGACGCAATTGACTGGGCTGCTCAGTTTCCTCAGCCTGTGATAACAATTCTGGGAAATCACGAAGCCTACGGTGGCGAGCCTTTGGATAAACTGATTGTGCGATGTCGGGGGAGGGCAAAAGAATATTCACATGTTCATTTTTTAGAAAACGAAAGTATTGTAATAGAAGACGTTCAATTCCATGGCGCAACTTTTTGGACGGATTTTGAATTAAATGGCCACGCTGCAGAATCTATGAAACTGGCTAGCGCCCTGCTGAACGATTATCGACGTATTCGCATTCACGAAGGACGATTTACTCCCGAGATAGCGGCGAAATTGCATAGAACGTCTAGGTTGTGGCTTTACCAATCACTGTTGAATTCAACTGCTACCAAAAATGTGGTTGTAACCCATCATTTACCCTGTGCAACAGCTGTTCAGCCTAAATACTGGGGCTCGAATTTAAGTCCCGCATTTGCTTCTGAATGCCCAGAGTTTTCTCAATTATCCGATAAAATCTCGATTTGGCTTTATGGGCACAACCATGACTGCCGAGCATTTATGTATAACAATATTTGTTATTCAACCAACCAGCGTGGGTATGCTGGGCATGAATTAGTTCAAGGGTTTAATCCAAATAGATTGGTTGAAATTTAACAAAACTGGCGAAATTTTCCTTCTATAATCGCATCGCGATTTAGAGGACGATATTGTGAAATGTGACGTTAAAATTTCATTTGGCCATTTGTGCCAGGGTAAGAGCATGAATGTTAGTTTGCACTCAAAATTGATCCACCATTTGCACAGTAAAGTGATCATACCTAGGATAACTTAACATACTGAATTGTTGTCATTGATGGTGAGATAAGCGGATCAGTTCCACATGCAAAATTTGGGTTGAATTGGATCAATTTTAGATGCAATTTAACAGTTATCAGAAGTCATCATCTACACTCCTCACTACCTTTCTTGCGTTCATAGGCAATAGCGAAAGCTTTTCATCTATATATTTATTATGCATCGCTATTTGGCGCGGATTTGCGTCGAATAGGCTTACCCCAACAATTTTGGCCACTTCAAAAACAGTTCCAATCTCACATTTTGGATCAGCCTTTTCGATACGTGAAAGCGTTCCCCGTGAAATTCCAGCTCGTTCAGCCACATCAACAGTGGTCATTTTCTTCTCTAAACGTGCGGCTCGGATGAGTTTCGCCAATAAGTCTATCGCTTCCTCAGTATACCGAGAATAAGTTCTTATGATGGATTTTGGCATAAATGCTCCATATATAGTGCATTATGTTTATTTGTGACCTATATACGATACATATTTTATAAATGCTGTAAAAAACATCAAGTTTAATTTGTACTATATATGGTTCAAGAGATTCCTTTGTGAACTATATAAGATACATATGTTGATAGGGCTTAGGAAGGGGATAATGCGATTGGATAACAATACAGCAGAATACTGTTGTGTCATTTATCTTGCACTGAGTATGGATTAAAAAGAATTCTGTGCAGAACTGTATTGAATCGACTGCTAGATGCTATAGACAAAATGCGGAATGGACTGATACGAAAATAAGCAGACCCAGAGTAAATCACCATGGGTCTGTGTGATGGTAATGCTATGTATCTTAAAGCAATTTACAGTGGCTTAACGTTAATGGCGCAAGGACCTTTTTGGCCTTTACCCACTTCAAATTCAACCTTTTGACCATCATTAAGTGATTTATAACCATCCATTTTAATTTCTGAATGATGAACGAATAAGTCTTTGCTTCCATCATCTGGTGTAATAAAACCAAAGCCTTTATCTGCGTTGAACCACTTAACTTTACCTGTACTCATATTTTCAATCTTCATTTAGGTGACCAGTGAATGACGAATCTTGCTATCACCATTACAAGAGTTGTCTTAACTAAGAAATCACAATCTGCCCATGGCAGCGTGCTTTCATATAGAAATAGCTGTCAATAATCTACAATACTAGCAATAGATACCGCAACTAATCATTAGGTTAAATTGCTCAATTAGCAAGAAGACGACGCAATAAAAATTGTGATAATGGATCGGAATGTGGCACAAACGTGCTGTGGAGCGAATGACAAATCGTAGGCTAAACTTTCTTCGTCACCCCGGACCATGTGAAAATAAAACAGGTACCGCGCGCATTTGGTTTTCAAAGCTAGCTGAAAAAATCAAAAACGAAGGTTTCCCACCCCTCGGATTTCACCTGCTACTAGGGGCAGACTTTCTTCTGTGTTGCGATCCGATATACAACTGACTAGTGATTCGTATCAGTTTGTGGATAGTTTTTCTCAGTATTCTCAATTTTCTCTGATATGAACCTGTCACTTTTCATCAGAAAGCCAATATGCAATAAACCTTGATATCAGAAAGTCTGACGAATTTTTTAATAACTTGGCAGAGGGGGACTGTGCAAGTGAAAATTCATCTATAGGACAATAAGTTATCTAGTTGATTTAGTTTTACATCACCATCAGATTTTTGATTACTCACAGCCATTATCCTATGATCAAATGATGATTTTAGGATGCGTAGCAATCACGATTCTCTCCATCATACGAGAATATTAGCGATGACTAAGACGTGTGGCGTGTTGGTGATCATATTGTTGTTACTTACAGGATGTGCGGTTGATTCCATCTCACCCGAAGACCCAATTGCCTTCATTCCCGACAGGTCATCAGAAGTAACCGTGGGACAGATGGATCGCGTGGCTGTACGGGGTGTGCTCGGTACTCCCCATCTTTCCAGTACAGACTGGGGGTTTGACCTATTTAGCTCAGATACTGAACAGACCGATGTCGTGGTTGCGGTGACACCTTGGCCAATTCCCTTCGCACGTTTCAAGGACCTTTTACAGCGTTACACGCTCGTTGCATACAATTCCAGTGGACGAGTCAGTGCTGTGGCGACCGGAGTTTTCAGACGACCCGCTTCATGGCGTAAAATCTCGCCTATTCAAAGGAATTTCATGTCGTTGCATCTACGTGCCGGGGATCTCATGTTCTTTCTCGATCCCGAGGGGGAGCGAGAAGATAATCTTCTTGTGTCGCCACGTCGCCGTGATGTCTTTCTACAGCATATCGGTTCGTCAAGTGGCTGTACAGTTGTCCTAGGGTGCGGAAACTCGGGATGTGCAGATCAAGTGTCGGTGGATGCTGGTCCGATCCGTAGACTGCCGCTACGGATTGCTCATGTGTATTGGTTCCAAGATGGAGAAAGGGATGCGTGGCTGGGAAATACTGAACCGAATAAGGATAATCCAAGTACACCGTGGATGGAGACACTGGTGGCCCTTAACCTTACTGCCGGGGAGCATATTTTAGAATTCTCGGCTAAATACCTGAGCGGAAAAGCCTCCTTGAAATTGGCGTGTTTATCGGGTGAGGTAACTTATGTGGTAGTTAATGCGACTGCCAATGAAAACTTTTGGAGTAGAGAGCTTGTAGATTGGCAGTTCAATCGAGTCGATTCAATACCGGGAGATTTTGTGGTTCGACCGTTGGTCCTGTTGGAGGACGGTAAATGGTATGTCGAAGCCAACATCAGCGATTGATTTAAATGTGTCACTTTGCCCCGGTATACCATTGGTATTGCAATTGCGTTAAATGTCGTTAGTCCATGTGTCTTAGCGTGGGGGGGGGAACAATGATTGGCAAATATATGATACTGATATTGCCCATTTTGGGACTTCTTGCTGGATGTTCATTAAATCAATCCACAATGCAGAAGGATCACGAAGGCGATATTTTTCCAAACAAGATCCCACTCGGTTCCCTCCGTGTCATGCAGGTATTGAATGTCGAAAAAAGTGACGTTCTCAAGGACCCCGTCCGCTATGCCAGTTTCATACATAATGCTACAGGTTTCATTTCTCCTTATTGGGATGCCGATGCCGAGAGCCAGTCACTAAGCAAAGAATTGTCATACGCAATCACCCAAGATAGCAACTTTGAGGATGGCTATCTTGTCGTCGGGCGAGTCTATTGTTGCGGTGGCGTTCAGGAAACCGTGAGTCGACAATATGCATTCAGCCCAGTATCACTTCCTGTCACGAAAGATGAGTTTGTTGAAGTTAACTTTGGTTATGGCAAGCCGGGGGATGTGAATCTAGTAACTCGGGTGGTAAATGGTTGCAGTTGGGTACCTCATGATCCCAATTTATGGGTCCGCATCCCCTATTGTTCCTGGATGAAAAGCGAAGGATGGATTGAAGTGAGCAGCATGATCACTTCTAGCAACCATGCATGGATAAAGGTACGGCCTAAAAATTGAGCATAGGAGAACAGCCATGAGCAATCAGAGATGCAGTCCAGATTAATGTCATGGTCAAATCTTCATGTAACTCTTTGACTTCCGGAATTGAATTTGAACCTTTAACCATATATTCACTAATGGAATAATAAGTTCCAAAATTGAAGATTTAGAGTATATAGGCATCTGGTAGACTCCGCTTAAACAAACGCAAACATAGGCAAAGCCGCTGGTGTCAGTTAGTGTTATCAGATACTTTCACACCGGATTTTAGCGAGAGGTTAGGTGGAGTGGAACAAAGCATAAATCAGCAGCGCATGACGCATTTGAAGGCGCTGGAAGCTGAATCGATTCATATTATGCGTGAAGTCGCTGCCGAATTTGATAATCCGGTGATGTTGTACTCCATAGGCAAAGACTCTTCTGTCTTGCTGCATCTCGCTCGTAAAGCTTTTTACCCTGGCAAAATTCCTTTTCCTTTACTTCATGTTGATACTACCTGGAAGTTTCGAGAGATGATCCGCTTTCGTGATGAGATGGCGCAAAAGCACGGCTTTAAGCTTCTTGTACACACTAATCCGGAGGGGGTAAAACTCAACATTAATCCTTTTGATCATGGCAGTGCTAAACACACCGACGTCATGAAAACGCAGGCACTCAAGCAAGCGTTGGATAAGTACGGGTTTGATGCCGCCTTTGGTGGCGCGCGTCGTGATGAGGAGAAATCGCGTGCCAAGGAAAGGGTTTATTCATTTCGTGATAGTAAACATCGTTGGGACCCCAAGAACCAGCGACCTGAGTTGTGGCACATCTACAACAGTAAAGTGAATAAAGGTGAAAGTATCCGTGTATTCCCACTATCCAATTGGACTGAGTTGGATATCTGGCAATACATCTATTTAGAACATATTGAAATTCCAGATCTATATTTCGCTGCTGAACGTCCTGTTGTTGAACGCGATGGCGCACTGATCATGGTGGACGATGAGCGTATGCCTTTGAAAGAGGGCGAAGTTCCGCAAATGCGTACCGTTCGTTTCAGAACCTTAGGCTGTTATCCACTTACCGGTGCCGTTGAATCGTCGGCATCAACGCTTCCCGAAATCATTCAGGAGATGCTACTGAGTACGACTTCTGAACGCCAAGGGCGGGTAATTGATCATGACAGTAGCGGCTCAATGGAGAAGAAAAAGATGGAAGGTTACTTCTGATCTTTTGCCGTAAATATTTCCATTGATACATGTGAGAAAGTAAGGAATTTAAATAAATGTCACCGAGTTCAGAATTAATTGCCACTGATATCGAAAGTTACCTGAAGATCCATGAAAACAAGGATATTTTGCGTTTTTTAACTTGTGGTAGTGTCGATGATGGGAAGTCCACCTTAATTGGCCGATTGCTGTATGACAGCAAAATGATTTTTGAAGATCAGATGGCCGCGATTGAGAAGGATTCCAAGCGGTTTAACACAACAGATGAAGCGTTTGATTTAGCCTTACTGGTGGATGGTTTACAGTCTGAGCGAGAGCAGGGGATCACCATTGATGTGGCTTATCGCTATTTCGCTACTGAACAGCGAAAATTCATTATTGCCGATACTCCCGGGCATGAACAGTACACGCGCAATATGGCCACTGGTGCTTCGACCTGTGATTTGGCCATTATTCTGATTGATGCCCGCCATGGTGTACAAGTTCAAACTCGACGTCACAGCTACATCTGTTCACAGCTCGGTATTAAACACGTGATCATCGCGATCAATAAGATGGATATCGTGAATTATGATCAGGACGTGTACCAGAAAATCAAAAAGGACTACCGTGATTTCGCCGAACAACTGAAGTTTAAAGATATCCGTTTTGTGCCAATTTCTGCACTGAAGGGCGATAACGTGGTGAATGAAAGTACCAATATGAGTTGGTACCCAGGTTCCCCGCTGTTGAAACTACTGAATACAGTAACGATCGACCGCCGAGTCGCGGATGCCTTTCGATTTCAAGTGCAGTATGTAAACCGGCCCAATCTGGATTTTCGTGGCTTTAGTGGCACGGTGGCTTCTGGCGATATTCGTGTCGGTGACACTATTGCTGTGCTGCCTTCGGGGAAGCGCAGTCAGATTAAGTCAATTGTAACGTTCGACGGTGATTTGGAAAAAGCCTCTGCCGGCATGGCGGTTACCCTTACCTTCAATGACGAAATTGATGTCGGTCGTGGCGATATGCTGGTAAGGCCACATGAGCCCTGCTTAGTGAGTGACAGCTTCGATGCTGACGTGGTCTGGATGTCTGAAGAACCTCTTTATGCTGACCGGGAATATCTCATCAAAGCCGGTAGTAAGCTCACGTCTGGTCATGTACGAGCGGTAAATTTTAAGGTGGATGTCAATACCCTCAAGCACAGTGAGTCCAGACAGTTGTCGCTCAACGAAATGGGCGAGTGTCGCTTCATTCTCAATGAAAAAATCCCTTTTGATCAATATGATGATAACCGTAATACCGGAGCATTTATCATCATTGATCGACTCACTAATGCCACTGTTGGCGCGGGAATGATTGGTCAAATCACTGAGTCGGAAGGCGCGTTACGCAAACAGTACAGTGAGTTTGAATTGGAGTTCAATGCGCTGATCCGTAAGCAATACCCACACTGGGGTGTGCGAGACATCAGCAAAGACTAGTGTCTATCGTTTACACATATATTGGATGGGAATGAATGACGCTAGACGCCTACCTGACGCTACTGTTGTTTGCGGCAACGATTGCTGGGCTTATCCGGTTCCAGACGCGCCCCGCTATGATCTTTGGCGGACTGTTGCTGTGTCTGGTCGCTTTCGGTCTGGTAAACAGACAGCAAATATTGTCGGGTATGGCGAATTCTGGGCTGGTGACACTGATCTTGTTGATGTTGTGTTCACTGGCACTAGAGAAAACGCGTTTTTTGAGGCTGATAGCCACTAAAGTTATTGTTAAAAGTTACCGTTCCAGCTGGTTGAGGCTGTTAGGGATCACCGCAGTGTGTTCAGCATTTCTGAATAACACTGCAGTGGTTGCTACGCTGATGGCTCCTATCCGCAATAATCCTTACCACAATGCCAGCCGTTTATTGTTGCCTTTGTCCTATGCCGCCATTCTAGGCGGCACAGTGACACTGATTGGGACCTCTACCAATCTGATAGTGAACAGTTTTTATATTAATGAAACCGGCAAATCTTTGCCCTTTTTCTCATTTGCAACGGTAGGCATTATTTTGGTGCTCGGGTGCGGCATCGTACTAGGATTTTGCAGTCGGTTCCTACCCGACAGTCGCACGAATGATCTGAGTCCCAAAGGCTATTTTATTGATGCAAAGGTGAGCAAAGGCTCGCCTCTAGTTGGTAAGAGTGTCGAAGTTAATGGTTTACGACATCTTGAATCGCTGTTTTTAGTCGAAGTGATCCGTAACGATCAATTGATATCCCCCGTTTCGCCGGCAGAAATTCTATATGAGGGCGACAGGCTGGTTTTTGCGGGTGACATTAATAAGGTGATGCAGCTACACCACTTCACTGGACTCAAATTGTTTGCCGATAAAGATGGACTGCTGAGTCGAGAACTGACGGAAGTGGTAGTGCGCCAGGAAAGTATTCTGGTGGGACGCACATTGAAGACTGTTGGTTTCCGGGCATTATTTGATGCCGCTGTAGTCGCTATCCGTCGTGATGGTCACAACATTTCAGGCAAACTTGGTGAGGTCACGATTGAAGCCGGTGATTTTCTGGTGTTGGCCGTCGGGGAAGATTATCGTCGGCGTCATAACATCTCGAAGAATTTCATCAGTGTTAGTGGTGTTGAACCGGATCAGAAACTCAGTGGTCGCTGTGAATGGTTGGCCATTGGCGGCTTTATTGCCGCAGTGACATTATCGGCATTAGGCGTCACAGATTTGATGCAGGCAATGTTGCTGTTACTCGGAGTATATATCTTCACTGGGTGTGTGACGGTAAATGAGCTGGCACGGCGCTTCCCATTAGATATCTGGTTAATCGTTTCAGTAGCAATTTTATTATCTTATGCTCTAGTTAACAGTGGGGTTACCGCTTGGTTCTCTCAGCAGGTCAAGGATTATGCGGTGGGTTTGGACCCTTTTTACCTCCTGTTGCTGACCTATATTGCAACCTGGTTGTTGACGGAAGTTGTGACGAATAATGCGGCAGCTGCACTGATGTTTCCGTTAGGTGTAGGTCTAGCCAAGGGACTGGGCGTCGATATTCTGCCCTTTGTGATGGTCGTCGCTTTTGCCGCCAGTGGTAGCTTTGTTAGCCCGTTTGGTTATCAAACGAATCTTATGGTCTATAACGCAGGTAAGTACCGCTTGACCCATTTTTTGAAGCTGGGGCTACCCGTGGCATTAACCTATGGCGCAATTGTAGTGTTGATGGTGCCGGAATTTTTCCCATTTAAGCCGGGATAACTGGCACCTGTGAAGGATGATTTTATGACAAATCAACATTCCCCTGATGTGGTCTGGCACCAGCATAACGTGAGTAAAAAGGCGCGGGCCAATGCTAAAGGACATCGTAAACCAGCCGTGTTGTGGTTTACTGGATTGAGTGGCTCAGGCAAATCCACTATTGCTAATGCCCTTGAACAAAAGCTGTTTGAACTTGGGTATCACACCTATCTTTTAGATGGGGATAATGTGCGTCATGGCCTCAATAAAGACTTAGGGTTTAATGATACTGACCGCGTTGAAAATATTCGCCGCATTGCTGAAGTCACCAAGTTGTTTGTCGATGCAGGTTTAATTGTGATGACAGCCTTTATCTCGCCTTTTCGCTCAGATCGTCAGCTGGTTCGTCAATTACATGCGGTAGGCGAGTTTATTGAGGTGTTTATCGATACGCCTTTGGCGGTGTGTGAACAAAGAGATCCCAAAGGCCTTTATATCAAAGCTCGTGCAGGTGAGATCAAGCACTTTACTGGCATTGATTCTGTCTATGAGGCGCCTTTAACACCTGATATTCATATAAAAACTGATGAAATGGATATTGATGCATGTGTAAGCGTTATTCTGCAATATCTGCAGAATGGCGAATATCTGATCCGATAATAGACGAGAAATTTCAATGCATTATGATGTGTTTAACGGTGATGCTGATGGCATTCTATCGTTAGTACAATTGCGCTTAGCTGAACCGAAAGACGCAGTTTTGGTTACAGGCGTCAAACGGGACATCGTATTACTTAAAAACGTCAAAGCTGCAGTCGGTGACACTGTGCAAGTACTGGATATTTCGATGGAGAAAAACCTGCCAGCATTGAAAGATTTGTTGGCGAATGGCATACCTATAAGTTACATCGATCATCATCGTACTGGTGATATCCCGGATTCACCATTATTAGCTGTGCACATTGATTTGGCGCCTGACACTTGCACGGCGTTAATTGTCAATAAGTTATTGAATGGTCAGTTTCAGCAATGGGCGATTGCCGCTGCTTTTGGTGACAATATGGTGACTGCTGCCAACCAGTTAGCTGCAGTGGAACACCTGAATGAAGATGATATCGTTTTCCTACAAGAACTTGGCACGTTGGTGAATTACAACGGCTATGGTAGTTCAATTGAAGATTTACACATCTCACCAGATACGTTATTCCATCAGTTGGTGATGTACCGTTCACCTCTTGAATTACGCGAAAATCCCTCATCGCCATTTTATAAATTACAGGCAGCTTATCAGGCCGATATGGCAAATCTAGAAGCATTGTCACCGGTTCATGATGATCACACATTGATAATGTATCAATTGCCGGATGCTCCCTGGGCAAAACGTGTCAGCGGAGTGATGGGTAATGCATTAGCGAATGACAACCCTGATAAAGCCGTTGCAGTGGTCACCAACAATGCAGATGGCACCCTGATGATTTCATTACGAGCGCCAATTAACAATCGACAGGGAGCTGGCGATATTTGTAGCCAGTTTGCCACCGGTGGTGGAAGAGCAGCTGCTGCGGGGATTAACAGTTTACCTTCAGATAAATTGTCGGATTTTAGCCATTCCGTAATCTCCTTTTACCGTAAAGACTGACATAACACTCTATAAGTTTTATCATTGGGCAACTTTCAGTCCTCATGCTTTTCTGGTGCGTGAAAATACGCATAAGAGAACCGGAAATAAATATGAAAATTGTTGTTGTAGGAACAGGTTACGTTGGCTTATCCAATGCAGTGTTATTGGCTCAGCATCATGAAGTAATCGCTTTGGATATTGTTCCTGAGCGCGTAGATATGGTTAACCAGCACCGTTCACCGATTGTTGATGACATGATTCAGGAGTATCTCGCGAGTAACACGCTGCACCTGTCTGCAACTTTGGATAAATCTGCATATGAGAATGCGGATTTTGTCATCATCGCAACACCTACCGATTACGATCCTAAAACTAACTACTTTAATACTAGTTCTGTTGAGTCAGTGATTAAGGATGTTGTAGTGATCAACCCCGCTGCCAGCATTATCATTAAATCGACTGTTCCTGTTGGATTTACCGAGCAGATGCGGCAGCAAAATGGCTCGGAAAATATCATCTTTTCTCCGGAGTTTTTGCGAGAAGGGAAAGCACTATACGATAATTTATATCCCTCACGGATTATTGTTGGGGAGCGTTCGGCCAGAGCTGAAAAATTTGCCAAACTACTTGCTTCCTGTGCACTGAAATCTGATATCCCGGTTTTATTTACCGACAGTACTGAAGCCGAAGCAATTAAACTGTTTGCCAACACCTTCCTGGCAATGCGTGTGGCATTCTTCAATGAACTGGATACCTACGCTGACTCTCGCGGACTGGATACTCGTCAAATCATCGATGGCGTTTGTCTCGATCCTCGCATAGGCAGTCATTACAACAACCCATCATTTGGTTATGGTGGTTACTGTCTGCCGAAAGACACCAAGCAGCTATTAGCCAACTATAATGATGTGCCGAATAATTTGATTGCTGCGATTGTGGATTCCAACCGTACACGTAAAGACTTTGTCGCGGATTCCATTATTAGCCGCAAGCCGAAAATTGTGGGTGTGTACCGTTTGATCATGAAGAGCGGTTCCGACAACTTCCGCGCATCCGCGGTGCAGGGCGTGATGAAGCGGATCAAAGCGAAAGGGATTGAAGTGGTGGTATACGAGCCCGTGCTCAAAGAAGATCAGTTCTTCCACTCCCGAGTGATCCGCGATTTAAATGAGTTTAAAGCAATGTCTGATGTCATTATTTCCAACCGTATGATGGAAGAGTTGAAAGACGTAGCCGACAAAGTCTATACCCGCGACCTGTTCGGTCAGGACTAAGTAAGTTAAGTGACCCATGCGATAGGTGGGTTGCTCGTAATAAGAGGTTTGGCAATGAAATATTTGGTCACAGGTGCGGCGGGTTTTATTGGTGCTCGCGTGTCAGAAAAATTGTGTGAGGCGGGTCATCAGGTTGTCGGTATTGATAACCTCAATGACTATTATGACGTGAGTCTGAAGCAAGCCCGTCTCAGCAACTTGGCCAACTTTGACAAATTTCAATTTCTGAAACTGGACCTTGCCGATAGAGCGGGTATGGCAGCGTTGTTTGCCAAAGAACAGTTTCTGCGGGTGATCCATTTAGGCGCACAGGCGGGGGTTCGTTACTCCATCAGTAATCCTTTTGCTTACGCAGATAGTAACTTAGTCGGCACTTTGTGTGTGCTGGAAGGTTGTCGTCACAATAAAGTGGAACACTTGGTCTACGCGTCCTCCAGTTCAACGTATGGCCTCAATAAAAAGATGCCATTTGCCACCAGTGATTCTGTTGACCACCCCGTGTCGTTCTATGCCGCTACTAAGAAAGCCAATGAGATGATGGCTCACAGCTATTCTCATCTGTATGGCTTACCCACCACTGGCCTGCGATTTTTTACCGTTTATGGTCCATGGGGACGCCCCGATATGGCGCCGATGTTGTTTGCGTCAGCCATCAGTGCGGATAAGCCTATCAAAGTGTTCAATCACGGCGATATGAGTCGTGATTTCACTTATATTGATGACATCGTTGCCGGTGTATTGCTATGTGCTGATAAAGTGCCTCAACCCGATCCGTCTTGGACGGTAGAGCAGGGGAGCCCAGCAACCAGCAGTGCTCCTTACCGTATTTACAATATCGGTAACGGCAGCCCTGTGCGGTTGATGGATTTTATCGCTGAACTGGAACGGGCATTAGGTAAAACAGCAGAGAAGATCATGATGCCAATGCAGGATGGTGATGTGCAAGCAACCTGGGCTGACACAGAAGACCTGTTTAAGTCCGTGGGTTACAAGCCAAAAGTTGGAATAAGTGAAGGGGTTAAAGCCTTTGCGGATTGGTACCAAAGCTATTACAGGTAAGTTTTCCTATCAACTCCCAAATAGCGATGTATTGCATCGCTATTTTTTTATATTTTTAATGTCTTAATTAATTACCCCATTAACCCAAATTCTGGGATATAATGTTTTCGGATATACACCTTTCAAATCCTGAGTTTGGTAACTATTAAAAAGCAATGTTGATATTGAAACTATATAGAGGAATATTAAAAAACGAGTAAAATTTGTCATTTTATAGCATGTTTTTAATTCTGACTTAGATATAAATGCAAATAAAAATGTTAATATCAATTGTGAAAAAGGCATTACTATAACACCACTAAACATTGAATAAACTATCCCTGATAATATGGAATACATAACCACAATATTTTGGGGTTCCATGTCTTTTTGCAAATGTCTCAGTTTTCTATAAATCCAAATTAACAATCCGCTGCTGACTAATACAGTTGTAATAACACCATATTCGTACAATAGTTGCATAAAAGCATTATGTGGATGCGCATGAGGTAGAGGTTTATCCGGTGCCCATGCAAATGCCATTGGGCCATACCCGAACCATAAATGTTCAGGTATAGTCCTAATAACATAGAGCCATAAGTCTAACCTACCGGAACTGCCTGTTCTGACTTTAAAATCAGTGTGTCCTATTAGCCATGAAGGTATGGCGATAATTAAAATCAACCAAAGTAAGATGCCTAGCAGCATAGATTGCAGTAATGGCCGAGAAAAATTTTTACGGCTTTCTCTTGGTAAAATAAAATACAATAAGACAGCAACAAAAATGAGTGATATTAAACTGCCTCTGGCTTCTGATTGCAAAATTACCATCCAATGTAACGCCATTATTATTATAGAAATAATGCGAAATTTAAATAAATGCAAAAAATAAAATGGTAACAATAGTAATGGTATCAACATAACCTGTAGTTGGTTGAAAAATCTTACATTGACGTAACCTGAAATCAACCCGTGGATACCGAAGCCTTGTGCATGTATGTAAGAAGAACGCAGGAGTATAATACATTGTATAAATGTTAATATTGAAAAAGTCAATGCAAAAATATAGACTAAAAAAATCAATTTATCTTTATCAATTGAATTGAAACATATAATGAATAAACAGAAAGATATTATTAACAAACCAATATTTTCAACTTCCACTATGCTCCAATAAATATGTTCACTCCTTAAGGTTGAAATTAAAAATAAACAAGTAAACATAATTAATGTGATTTTTATGGAATTGTTAATATATATAAATTTAAAATTATTAATGAAGCATAATAATAATGTAAAAAAACATACAAAACTTACAACAAGAAATCTTTTTAAATCATATACACTACTAAAACCAATAAGTCTTGATAAATTGTTGGCATATATCGTTCCTAACAATATCACAGTTATAAATGAAATTAACAGCAACCAAGAGTACGTTTTTGTTTTCAATGAAATTCTCCAGCCTGTGCTACAGAAATACATCTTACTTAACAGTGGCACCTACACAGCTATAAACTGTTTATAACGCCATTTTTCACTTTCATCGATTTGTCATGTGGATCTTCCACCTGAGTAGTAGAAGGGCTCACAGAAGATCTACAATCATTGGATTCATTTATACCAGCGTCATGTGCGAAATGTTTGCATAATTCGGAGAGCATGTCCTGCCATGGCGCATCGCCATGGTAATTGGTTAACCGTTGCCACTGTTGTGATGTTGTATCAACGAGAACCAGGTCATCGTAATGGGGCAACATTGCCAACTGCCAATGGCGGTAATAGACCGCTCGTTGTTTTAAGGCAATATTCTGCTTGTAATTAGCAGATTTCATAACTGCTCTACCATTGTCTCTGACTTCGTAATGCGAGGCGGTTTCGGACATAACTTTTTTTTCATTGATAAAGCTGGAATTAATAGACCGTACTGGTATTGAAGATTCGATAAAAATCTTTCGTTTTGTGGCTAAAAATTGAGTGGCTGTCGGTAGTGGTTGGCCGTCAAAATTGAGCTGTTGTTCGTGGGGTATCTGCAATTTAGCAAATATCGTTGGTGCGATATCTACCAAAGAGAACAACCCCTCAACGAGATGTGGTTTATTAATTATCTGACCGTTGCGATACCTGAGTTGTGCTAACAAAACTTGCGATTGTTGTTGATCTAAGATGTTGGTTCCATGTCCCCAAGCTGCAACATTGATGCGTGGGGAGCTATTACTATCAGCCTCTTGGAGTTGCTCCTGTGGCAGCATAAAGCCTTCACCATGGTCCGACAGTAAGTACACTATGGCGTTATCTAATAGCCCACGTTGTTGCAGCCCTTGAAAAAAGTCATAGAGTTGCTGATCAAGCTTTTTCAACATTTGTTGGTACATATAGTGGTTGTAGTTGCCATCCCAACGTGAAAAATCGAGTTCAACAAAGTCCTTCGAAGTAAAAGGCCAGTGCAGTTGGCAAAAGTGAACTGCCAAAAAGTTGGGGCTGGTCAGAGATAGGCTGGACAACACCTCCTCGTTGAAAACCATGGGATCATAGACTTTGCCATAGGCGCGGTTGATATAAAGATAAGGGAAAAGATACTTACCTATTGGGGTATTAACTAACAGATTAATCAGTGGTAGGTCTGCCATGTTGGAAATAATGGCATCGGCAGCACCTATCTTAGGACCCACAACCTTATCGAAACCATAATGTTCATCTATTTGATTGAAACGTCGCTCGTCCATGGCGTAATGGGTCTGATAGCCGCTCTTTGACAGGGCTTGCACCAACGGAAATCTGTTCTGTACCAGTTCTGGTGGTGCCAGGTTAAAACGTGCTCCCATGGTGGTTGGGTATTGACCCGACAATATGCTCATCCATGCAACATAGGTGCGTCCCAATGGGGTATAGGTACGATCATAAATCAATGCTTTTGAAAGAAGTGCATTCAGGTGGGGGGCCAGACTGACATCTGCACCTCGAAACGCCAGATGATCTGGCCTGAGAGCATCAATGCCAATGATAAAAATATTAGGTCTAGCTTGAGCTGTACTGGTGTTGCGGATGGTGCTGTTAAGCGCTAATACGCCGCCAGAGAGCAGCAGCAACACCAATAGGCTATTGACCCAACCCCAGTAGATAAAGCGATACAGGATACCCATCAATCCATATAGAAAGTTTGCTATTAATAAAGTGGTTAAAAGTGTAATAAATGGAAGACTAGATAATGGTGTGTTGCGGAAGATACTTAACAACGAAGTCGGGTACAAATAGGCATTGGTTGCCAATGCTAAAATAAAATGCAGTAACACCAACAATAGCCAGATCTGCGTCTTGATAGTGTCGTTGGAAATATGTTGAAACCATGGGCGACAGGAAATCGTAATCACAGCTGCCCAGCAGACATGTAGTAAAAGTGTAATGGCAAAAAAATAGCTGATATCCAGTATCAGACCCTGACTGAGTAATTGATCCTTATTTATTGCGGTCATGGTACTCGCAAGGGAAAATACTGAATAAAACTGGATCAATTGTTTGTAGTTAACACAGGCGACTAACAACAGCACCATTAATGCCAGAGTTCGGATATACGTCCGTGACAGCGATATAGGCGAATGCGTTTGAACAACTGTTGTAGGCATGTATTCTCCCTGTTGAATTATCACATTGCTGCCTAGTTCTACTACTGTGGCCATTCAGTTAAGTAGGTTGATACCCTCGGCTCCCTATGTGCTTGTTATGTATTTATCTTGAATCTCTACGAGTTATTGGCCCGTTTCGGGCGGCTGTTTAGCATTTTGTTGCATTGTCGTTGATGACATCTGCGTCGACTGGTCATTGTTTTGCATTTGAAACCGGTCAAACTGAAGCAAAGCGTTAGCAGTATTTCCCGATGGCCAGTCACCCAAAATCAAATAGCGCTCTGCTAGTGTTTTTCCGGACTCTTGCCCCGAATCCACAGCAAAACGCGCCTGTGCTGTCTGCCAGGCAGGTAATAGAATAATGGCCAGCAACAGCAAAATAATCAGGTTCAGCCCTATCTGTATTGCTTGCGTTTTATTTATAGTCACCTGTTGGTATCAATCCCTTTTACCCTGATTTATAAAAGTATAGTCAGGATCTTAGGATATACTGCTAGTTACTCTTTCTGCGCTCCCTTTTGAGAAAGATTCGATTGTCTATTGATCAGTCAAAGTTGTTGTTAATGGGATTTTGTACTAGAGATTTAGGTACCGGTCTGATTAAACCGATGTTCAATAATGTCGACAGGGAGAGCCGTATCTATGATCCGCTGCACGCGGGAATCTACTTCACTTGCAAGTCCGAAACCTGATACTGGGGAAATGGATGACTTTGACGCTAAACTTGCCAATGAATGTGCCAATACAGGCTCGTTTTTCACGTCGTGGTCTAATCACTTGGAGTATCTGCCTCAGTTTCCATTAAGAATAGAAGGTTCTTGGATACGCTTTTTTCCCACCCAGATGCTTTCATTAACTCGATTTGTTTCTGCTAAATGGCTGAAGGGCATCATGTGTCTTATGCTGATCTGCGTTGGCACTCAACTCAGTGCGGCAGATATCACGGCATCCGCTGTTGGAGCCGGGATGCGGGTCAAGAAAATAGATTCAACCAACGAATTTATCTGGTTTAATCAGGAAGGTGTCATCAGACCCTATACCATTAGTATGTTGGCGTTGATGGAAGATCTTGGGATCTTGCCACTCACACCAATTAATGATGCGGTAGTAGCAAATGTGGACAAGGCGTATACACAATTTTTCCTGAGCGGTTTATCACTGCTTACCAATTTTTCCGGAAAAACGTATCCCAAGTCTGATAATGAGTTGCGACAGTTGGTTTCCCAAGGGCTGTTGGCAAACACAGTTGAAAATATACTGCCAGCAACGCCACAGATTGAGAAATTAAGACAGATAATGGCGCACTATCGCCAACTGTGCAGTTATGTTTGGCCAACACTCTCATCATTCACTTTCAGATTAGGTCAACGAACACCGGAAATTGCTAAGTTGCGGTGGATGTTAACGCAACTTGGCGATTTAAAATCTCAAGCAGCAGATGCTTACCGTGATGCTATTTATGATCCTAATATCAGTCAGGCAGTTAAACACTTTCAGGCCAGACATGGACTTGAACAAACCGGTACTCTTAACTCGCAAACCGTTACGGCTCTGAACACTACACCGTATCAACGGGTCACGCAGATGCAAGTTACATTGTGGCGTTGGTTAGCCTTACCAACACCATTACCTGACAATTATGTATGGATAAATCTGCCGGCGTATCAACTGCATGTTGTGGATAATAATGTTGATGTGCTGAGCATGAGGATCATTGTTGGTAATTCGTTAACTCCGACACCATTGATGTCGACGTATCTGACCCAGTTTACTGTGAATCCGACTTGGACACCGCCAGTCAGTATCATTTATGATGAGCTACTACCAAAAAACCGTGCTGAACCTGGCTATTTAGCCCGTCAGGGGTTTCAATTACGCAAACCGTCGGCGACTCCATTGTCTCTGGCACACATACCGCCAGAACAATTGCCAGCATTACTCAATCAATATCAGTTGGTGCAAGAACCTGGGCCTGGTAATGCGTTAGGCAAGTTCCGGTTTTCTATCCCCAACAACGATGCCATTTATCTGCACGACACACCTGCAAAATCATTATTCAATCTTAATAACAGGGCGTTAAGTCACGGTTGTATCCGTTTACAGAATCCTGAAGGGTTACTGCAATACATAATGTCTAAACAGTCTGAGATTGGTGTGACTGATCTCGAACATTCGTTAAACCGCAACACTCCTAGTTATTTTCGTATTGTTAATCCGATAGCGGTTTTTGTTGACTATCATACAACTTGGGTGGATGAAGACGGCCTGTTACAGATCCGACAGGATATTTATAAGCAAGACGAACAAATACGTCAGTTAATGCAGTTACATTTGGCAATAAAGGGCGCGAACTATGGACAAACATATTAAAGAATTGGCGTCGTTAATTCGCAGAGAAAAAAATGCCAAAATGAGGATTAAATTATTGGCATTGCAACATTTTATTGAAGGTCAGTCTCGTTCCCAGATTGCGGACTATTTAAAAGTCAGCCGCACGAGTGTAAACAAATGGGTGAGCGTTTACCTGTCTCATGGTATTGCTGGTCTGGCTGATAAAAGGCGTTCTGGACGGCGTCCAGGGCTGAGCTCTGAGCAGCAAAGACAACTTGCCGACTACATCGTGCGCTGTCAATCTCACTGCGACGGGCATAGTGTGACCGGACAAGCCATTCAAGCCTATATTGCAAGATCTTTTGGTATAGACTATGAAATATCAACTGTTTACCGTATTTTAAACAAAATTTCGGTCAGTTAATCTAATATGCAGAATTAAAATACGATTTTAAAACCAAAAGGCAGTGATATTAAGTGTCACTGGTGGTTTAGTTGCGTACTAAAGATTAGACCAAATCGATTATTTTTGAATAATTAACTGATCATATTTTTCAGTATTTACACAATAAATTAACAGGTATCAATTATAAATATAAAAAATTAAATTAAACAATTAGTTAACTAAATTCTTAGACCGAGGATTATTCAATTAATACCTTCATAAATATTATTTTTTAAGTTAATTTGTGATGGCGTATAATATATTTATGATTAATATCAGTACGTTATGAACATTTCTAACCATTTAGTTATACTGTGATTTTGCAATCATAAACTGATCACTTACTTATTCAATAAATTTCTAATTCTCCTCTTTGCTACCTTTAAATACAGCTATTAGGCCATTATCAATGTGGCACATAGCGTAAGAGTTGTATGGATCTCGGGAATCTTTGGGTTCAGTCAGGCATAGGGAAAAACGTACCGCTAGGTAAGTTGCCAGACGAAGTTGAGTAAAGGGTGAGTACTGTGGTTTAAGTTCCCTTAGCTAAGTATTGATGGGAATGCTGGAATACCGCCCCCAGCCGTGACTGTCTCGGTAAGTACCTTACATGGCAGATTTTATAAGGGTGTAGAGGAGAGAGTGATATGAACTTTAGAAGTTTATTAACGGAATTTGTAAAGGATGAAAGCGGTTTAACAGCGGTAGAGTACGCCATCGCTGGCGGTTTAGTGGTAGGGGGAATGATCGCTGCCTTTGTTACTTTAGGTGATAACGCAACAGCGAAGATTGATTGCTTAGGCAAAGCAGTGAACGGTGCCAGTACAGATTGTTCCTCATGATAGAGATCTCATATGTGTCTGCGCAGGGCTAACCACCTGCCAGACACTTTCTTTGCGCTACTGGATAGATGTGAGAGAAGGATAGATCGCCATGAATGATACGCAATTGCTACTGCAGATAGTATTGGCTGGTGCCTTTTTCCTCGTGGCAATTGCTCTGGATCTCTATTACCACCGTATTCCTAATTTGTTATGTCTGTGTGCCATTTTTTGTGGCTTTGCCGTCAATGGTTATTTTGCTCAACTCAATGGCGTACTGATGGCCATGGCGGGCTTTGCTTTGGCCTTTGGGGTGTTGTTCCCAGTATTTGTGCTGAGAGTATTGGGTGCCGGCGACATTAAATTGATGATGGGTATTGGTGCCTTAATGGGACCCAAGCTGCTGATGTGGAGTTTGCTCTATGGCATCACTGCTGGGGCAGTGACAACATTACTGTTGGTGTTATGGCAAGTTGGTTTCAGAGGCGTATTTACAACGATTAAGCGTTACTGGCTGTGTGTTTATTACCATGTTTATTTCCGGCCTGAAGCTGGCGAAGCGGCTGGACAGAAGGTTCCTTATGCGCCTGCTCTGGCTATTGGCTGGGTCTGGGCTTGCTCGTTAGATAATCAGGTAATCGAACTGTACGGTGCCGTACAGCACTGGATCGGAGGTGTCTGAGATGTTGCAAAACAATCAACAGGCTTCTCTGTATCAGGTCGAGCCATCACCGCGAGATGTGTCTCCACATGCTGCAGTTGCTAGACGTCCTACAACTATCGCCGAAACAGGGTTGTCGGAATCGTTGTTGCTAGATCTCCTGACTAAACACCTTTTCACTGACGGTGTATTAACCAGAGAGCAACTCGCCAACAAAATGGGCATCACTGGCGGTATCTTGCAAGGGTTGCTGGACACCGCCAAGAAACTTGCATGGATTGAAAATCGCCAGACGACTGCGGATGGCCAGATGCGTTATGCGTTAAGTATGGCTGGCGATATTCATGCCAAGCAGGCATTCGCCAAAAACGGGTATCTGGGATTGGCTCCGGTGCCGCTACAACAATACACTCCAATATGTCGACAGCAGTCGAGCCGGGCTAATCCTGTAACCTTTGAAATGTTACAGCAAGGGTTAAAGGCTTTGGTATTGCCGGAAGACTTGCTATACAAGATTGGACCCGCGATGAACTCCAGTCGACCGGTTCTGATCTATGGCCCACCGGGCACGGGTAAAAGTTACTTGTGTCGTCACCTCAATCTGGCACTCGGGGACGATGTACTCATCCCCTATGCGTTAGCTATAGGCAATGAAATCATTCAGGTGTTCGATCCTGAACTACACCATCAGGTTGATCTCACAGAAAATCACAATCCGCTGGATCTCGCTCAAGGACATGATCCGCGATGGCTCCGTTGTCATCGTCCGCTAAGAATAACCGGTGGGGAACTTACCGCGGAGATGCTGGAGGTCAGATTTGATCCCTATAGCCGAACTTACATGGCACCTCTGCAGCTTAAGGCCAATAACGGCATATTGTTGCTAGACGACTTAGGCCGGCAGCGCATCAGTGCCAAGCAACTGTTTAACAGATGGATTATTCCGATGGAGGAGCGCCGAGATTTTCTGGGGCTGCAATCTGGCGAGCATTTTGAAATTCCATTTGAATTGATCTTGCTGTTCTCGACTAACTTAGATCCAAAAGAATTAGTGGATGAAGCTTTTTTAAGGCGTCTGGGCTACAAAATTCATTTCGATGCGCTGAACGAAATGCTTTACCGACAGATTTGGTTCCGTGTGTGTGAGGAGTTGCAACTTCATTGCCCGGAGGAGGTATTTCAGTATTTATTACGTGAATACCACCAACGTTGTAACAAGCCGTTGATCCCCTGTTACCCAAGAGATCTACTAGGCATCATCTCTGATCAGATGAGTTTTATGAAATTAGAACCTGAAGTGACCCGGTCGCTGATTGATTCCGCTTGGTCTATTTATTTTGTTTGATACGGCGGGTTATGTATACCTGTCATTAAACTCAGGGAGCTCACTATGAACAATAAAACTATACTGTTTGTTGTCTTATCTCTGGTCTTTGGTGTCTTTGCCGTTTACCTGGCAAACACCTGGTTGAACTCCAATACAAAACAGAATACCGCCGCAGAGACTCATACCGTTGTTACCATGGCAACACAGGTACCGATGGGAACTATTCTTGAGCGAAAACACATGATGCTAACTTCCGTTCCCGAGTCGATGATCCCCAAAGGTTCGATTCTTAAATTGGAAGATGCTGAAGGCATGGTCGTTAACCAGAAACTTTATCAAGGCGAAGTGCTCAGAGCGGAACGTCTGACCAAAAAAGGTGAGGGAAGTACTTTATCCAGTCTGATCACACCGCAAATGCGGGCAGTCACTATTCGTGTCAATGATGTCGTTGGTGTCGCTGGGTTCTTGTTACCCGGCAATCGGGTAGATGTCATCAATCTTTATAAGCAGGGCAGTCTGAAAACCGATGTTGTGCTTGCTAATGTAAAAATTCTGGCTATCGATCAACGTTCATCCAACGATGAGAACAAACCTGTGCTGGTACGGGCGGTGACTCTGGAACTGAGCCTGGAGCAGGCAGAAGTGTTAATGATTGCCGAGGGGCGTGGTTCATTACAGTTGGCATTGAGGAATCCAAACGATGAGGCTCAGGTGGAAATTGCTGATATTAACAAAGCACCGACTGCTGAAGTTAGCGCCGAGTCTAAGCCCGCACCTATGCCGGTGGATCGAGTGGTTTACGTTCCCACGCCTAAACGTAATGGAAAAGTTTTTATATTAAAAGGCATCAGCGAGCAGGAAGTGAAGGTTCAGAATTGATAAAAGCTCGCACTGATTTTAGGTGATTTTTATAAAAATTTATTAATTTACATTTTATAACAAGAAGTTACAAAGGAGTGCCCCATGCTGAGCATAACTCGACCTCTGTTTAAAATGGGATGCTGTCTGCTGGTGTTATTTCCCATACTGTTTATCAGTAATTCCGCGTTAGCTGGTGGTCCGATAGGAGCCCAAAATGATACCAAGCTGATCCCCATCTTTAAATCGCGGGTCATCAAACTATCTAAAGATGTGAATCGTGTTTCGGTGGGGAACCCTGATATTGCAGATATCAAATTATTGCCCAACAGCGAACTCTATATGTTGGGCAAGCACTTAGGCAGTACCAACGTAATGATCTGGAATAAAGACGATGTCCTAGTCAAGGTGATGGACATAGAAGTTACCCATGATCTCAATGGGTTAAAACAACGATTACATGATTTTTTACCGGATGAGACGCTCGGAGTGCAGACTTCTCAGGGGCAGTTAGTACTGAGTGGACAAGCATCGAATCTGCAGAAAATGAATACTGCAGTGGAATTAGCCCAAGCGTATGTGGATGCGGCATCCATCGACAAGTCTAAGGGGCAGGTGCTGAACATGATGAGTGTTGGTGGTGGCCATCAAGTGATGTTGGAGGTCGTGGTTGCTGAAGTTCAACGGGAAGTTGCTCGTCAGCTTGACTCCAAGTTCCTGTTTTATAACTCAGATGCCAAACTGTCTGGCGGTATTCTCAGTGGAGGAACCGGACTTCTGGAAGATTACACCGGTGGCGTAAGTAAGGGGCTCTTTGCCCAATTTATCAATAAGGAGCTTCTGGTTAACTATGCGCTCGATGTGGCTAAACAGAATGGACTGGCAAAAGTACTCGCCGAGCCGAATGTGACGGCGATGAGCGGACAAGCAGCCGAATTTTTGTCCGGTGGCGAATTCCCTATTCCGGTACCGGGAAGAAATGGGGATACCACAATCCAATATCGGGATTATGGGGTCGGAGTGAAGTTTGTGCCAACGGTGTTGGATTCGGGCAAGATCAACCTGAGTTTAAATGTTGTTGTGAGCGATATCAGCACTGCTAATTCGGTAACGCTATCTTCCAGTACAACCTCAACAGTGATGGTGGTTCCAGCGCTGGTAAAACGCCATACCTCCACGACTGTTGAATTAGCTGATGGGCAGACAATAGCGATTAGTGGATTGATCAGCGATAACTTACAGGAAAACGTCGATAAATTCCCCGGGTTAGGCGATATCCCAATCTTGGGGCAACTATTTTCGAGTAAGAGCTTTACCAGTGGTCAAAGTGAACTGGTCATTCTGGTAACCCCTAGGTTAGTTAGACCCTTCAATAAGAAAGATATTTCCTTACCCACTGATGGTTTTGTTACGCCATCAGATGTGGAGTTTTATCTCTTAGGTAAGATGTCTAGAAAAGAGCATCCGCAGCAACGTAGTGAGACGCCTTATGTCCCAGCGAAAGCTAATGCCAATTTGGAAGACAGTGGTACCCAACAGAAGTACGGTCATTCACTTTAGAACGGAGCTAGCTATATGAAATTTTTATATAGAAGTCTGAAAGTTACCTGCTACTTCATTGTTCTAATGCCACTGGCATTGTTGTCGGCTTGTACTAGTTTGTACGATTTTTCAATGGTCGATAGCTACAACCGTATCAAGCAGGTGCAAGTGCTCGATCCGAGCGCGGCCGAACGCAATGACGGCATGATCCTCAGTCTCGAGGGTAACTATGGCCGTAAGGTGATGGTGACTTATCGAGAAAGCAGCGTAGCACCGACTAGCGGTCAACAGATGGACACCTCAATCATTTCGAATTCGAAATGATATGAGTTCGGTTGGAGCCCATCATGCAAAAGGTATTGGTATCACGTAAGTCGCGCCAGCGCGGAGCAATTGCTGTGATGTTTACCATCGGCTTGTTTGCCATTATTGCTGTAGTGGCGCTGGCACTAGACGGTAGCGATATGTTGCTTAGCAAAGGGCGACTGCAAAATGCCGTGGATGCAGCAGCATTAAGTGCTGCCAAATCGTTGCAGGGCGGGAGTACCCTGGCTGATGCTCGTCAGGCGGCGGTTTTGATCCTGTCTCAAAACCTTGCTTATGGTGAAAATCATGCGCTTCGCTCTAATATTTCGTTAGATTCTCCTATGTATACCAGCACCCAGGTGACAGCCAATGTGGTTGTTGAGTTTTCAGCCCTTCCAGATCCCTTCGTCCCCACGCTAGCCGAAGGTTCCGAATATGTGCGGGTGAGGGTTGAACAGGTGTCATTAGGTAATTATCTGGCGCAGGTAATGAACTTTAATAAACGTGTTCGTGCATCTGCGGTGGCAGGTCGTAGTACAGATATCGTGTGTAATAATCGCATAGTGCCATTATTAGTGTGTGCGGTGAATGATGATCCAGATGACCCTGATGGACCCTATGGTATTAAGACGGAAACACTATATGCGATGAAGTCCAGCGCCGATCAGAACAGTGCGCTAGGCCCGGGCAATTTTCAGTTGCTTGCGCTGTCCGGTACCGGTGGCGACGAGATCCGTAAGGCCTTGGCGGGCGAATTTTCTCCTGATACTTGTATTGAAGCTGGCGACACTGTGCCAACGGAACCAGGTGACAAAGTTGGACCGGTAGTACAGGGACTTAACACGCGATTTGGTGAGTGGCAAGGCGGGGGGCTGAATGCCACTGATCATCCCCGGGATTTTAATGTTTGTCAGGGAGATCGCGTGGATGTTGATAGCGATGGCAACATCATTCCGATGCCGGCAGGACAGGCCTATTATTCGCATGCACAGTACCTCGCTAATGAAGATATTGGCAACTGCATTGATGAAACACCTCCTGCAGCGGCAGGCAGACGTAATCTGCCAGTAGTCATTGGTAAGTGTGACGGATTAAGTAACGGGCGTAATGATATTACGACCTTGACCACAGGATGTTTTTTCTTAACGCAGGATGTGGAGCAAAAAGGTAATGAAGCCTATGTTATCGGTGAATTTGTTGAAGAGTGCGCCGGGGCTGGCAATGCTTCTCTGGATCCTAATTTTGTCAGCAATACCTCGACGATTGTTTTATATCGAGATCCTGACAGTCCGGATTCATAGGGGGTCTACATGCATATATCAAGTCAAAAAGGTGTTGCCGCAGTAGAACTGACCATTTTATTACCGTTTTTTTTGTTGGTGATATTCGCCACTGCTGAGCTAGGCCGTGCGTTATATCAATACAATACCCTAACCAAGCTGGTCAGGGATGCTGGCCGATACCTCGCTAATAACGTGGATAAAAGGGTGACAACAACATTACCCAGTCCGCTGTCTGACGCTAATTGTGGCAATTGCATCACTCAAACTAAAAATCTGTTGGTATACGGCAACATTACTGGCAGCGGAACGCCACTGCTTTATGGTTTATCAATCGCTAACGTCAATATTGCCAATGCACCTTCGGGGAGCAGACAGGTCATGGTAAGTGCGAACTATGATTGGCAACCGTTGTTCTCTGAGACACTGCCGGTATTCGGATTCGGCGAGAGTATTGATCTGAGTTTTAATCTCAACGCCAGTTACGCGGTGACTGCATTATGAAAAAGCAATCCGGAATTTATGTGGTGGAATTCGCTATTGTCGCAGGTGTTTTTTTTGTGCTGTTGTTTAGCGCAATAGAAATCGGGCGTTTGTTCTACACCTACAGCGTATTGCAAGAAGCTTCACGCCGAACTGCCCGTCTCGCCGTGGTATGTAGTCCTGCGACTGATATTAGCAATTTGGCGCTGTTCAATGGCGCTAAGTTAATTCCCAATCTCAACGCCAGTAATGTGCTTATTCGTTACCTAAAATATGACGGTACCGCGGCAACTCAGGCTAATGGCGCCGATATTTCTTTTGTTCAGGCGCAAATTCGTAATTATCAGCACGAGTTTCTCGTTCCAGGTTTGTACCGCACACTTAATTCTCCAGTATTTACCACCACGTTGCCACGCGAGAGTCTGGGTGTCTTTCCTGGAGGAACCACAACATGCCAATAAATAACAGTGAACCTTACGGATCACGACTATAGTAAACATAAGGCGTTTTATGTAAGGGAGAAATCATGGATAAGCCGTTGGAATTATTGGTTTCAGACGTCAGTGAATCGGCGGTTCCTAATGATAAGGCAACGATAACTATGTCCTTCCCAATTACTGCATTGCTATTGGACAGCCAAAAAAAATTCTTACCACATTTGGAAAAGAACTTGGACAGTTGCATCAATCTTACATGGGAAAAGACTGCTGATATTACCCGTAGGAAAACCACTAGTGACACTGGTCGGCATTTCAATCTCATCTTGTTAGTGTTGCCGGATAATACTGTTCAAGCTGAAGCAGCGCTGCAATGCGCAGCAAGTTATGGTGTTGATATTGTTATTCTCGGGCAGGATTCGCCACAAACTGTCCTTCGTCTGGCTTTTCAATATGGGGTAAGTGATTTTATCCCGCTGGGTGCCGACGATGTTGAATTATTTCAGGCGCTACAAAAAATATCGCTGCAGTTAAGCGAGACTGCGAAGTTGTCGCCGGTACTGGCAGTGGTTAATGGCAAAGGGGGCGCCGGTGCCAGTTTTATTGCTGCATGTATGGCGGTGATTGCAGCCAAGATGGAACACAGCGATTTAGCATTGCTGGACACTGATCTGCAATATGGCTCGTTAGCCCACATATTGGGTCTCGAACCGAACTATTTCATTGCAGAAGCCTTACAGTCATTAGATGACATGGATGAGATCGCGCTTAAGAGTGCTATGACTTCATGGAATAGTCTGCATTTATTGGCGGCAGCACCGTTCTCATTAATGAATGCCCGTGAGGAAATTAAACTTAATAAAATCTATGATTTGATATGGAAATGTCGCCAACATTATTCTCAAGTCATTATCGATTTTTCGCGCGGACTGGAAGCCTGGAACGCTGAACTTCTGCGTAATGCTGATCTCCTGGTTGTCACACAACAGAATTTGGCGTTCATTCGCGAAACTCAGGCGCTGGTGCATCAGCTCGTCAATAAAATGGGTATCAGCAAAGATCGCATTCATCTGCTGGTCAACCGATATGATAAAGCTAACTCGGCTATCAAGCTCTCTGATATCAAGAATGTAGTAGGCGTTGATTCAGTATTTGTGGTCTCGAACGATTTCAAGCTGGCAAGTGAATGTGTTGACCTGGGATTACCCATCACTCAAGTGGCAAAAAGACAACAGATGTTCAAAGATCTAACAGCGCTTACAACGCATTTTCTTCCGATCCATGATAGCCAGGAAAAAAACAAATCAGGTTTTTTGTCACGTCTATTTGGGAAATAAGAGATAAGGGGGATCACGGATGGAAAGCAAGATATCGACTCAACCATATCAACCCCTCAGTGTTGAAGAACAGGAACTAAAGATCCAGCTTTACAATAAATTGCTGAGTGTTATGGATCTGTCGTTAATCGAAACCATCTCCAAAGACGATGCCCGAAAGCAGATCCGCGAGATTTGTGAGCGACTGATGGGTGACATGCATATGCCGATCAATTTGGCATCCCGTCAGCGTCTCGTTAAGTTAATTATTGATGAAGTCCTTGGGTTAGGACCTTTGGAGACCTTACTTGCGGACCCTACGATTTCAGATATTTTGGTTAACTCATTTGATCGAGTTTATGTAGAACGTTACGGAAAACTAGAAGCCGTCGACATCAAGTTTCACAGCAATTCCCATCTGCTGAATATCATCGATCGTATTGTGTCTAATGTTGGTCGCCGCATTGACGAGTCATCACCTATGGTAGATGCCAGACTTGATGATGGCTCCAGGGTTAACGCCATTATTCCGCCATTGGCGCTGGACGGTCCAGCACTGTCAATTCGTCGCTTCTCGGTTGATAAACTGACTGCGAGTGAGCTTATTCAGTACGGCTCAATTACAGAAGATATGGTCGAACTGCTTAAGGGATCCGTCAAAGGTAAGCTCAACATTTTGGTTTCCGGTGGGACAGGAAGTGGCAAAACAACCCTGCTTAATATGCTATCAGGTTATATTCCTGCCGATGAACGTATCGTCACCATCGAAGATTCTGCAGAACTGCAGTTGCAGCAGCCTCATACTGTGCGGTTGGAAACTCGTCCACAAAACATCGAAGGCCGCGGTGAGGTGACTCAGCGGGATCTGGTTAAAAACTGCTTACGTATGCGGCCGGACAGGATCGTCGTTGGTGAGGTGCGTGGCGGCGAAGCTCTGGATATGCTGACGGCGATGAACACCGGGCATGAAGGCTCCTTAACTACGTTACATGCTAATAGTCCGAGAGATGCCTTGGGACGCCTTGAATACATGGTGTGTATGGCGGGTTTTGATATGCCTGTCAGTAATATCCGGACTCAGATTGCGTCAGCAATAGACCTCGTTGTGCAACTTGAAAGACAGGAAGATGGTCGCCGGCGAGTCACCAGTATCCAGGAGATCAACGGCATGGAAGGTGAGGTTATCACTATGTCGGAATTGTTCCATTTTGTGCGTAAAGGCATTGATGCTGACGGCAAGATCATCGGGGCATTTGAAGCCACGGGAGTTATCCCGGGCTTCCATAGCAAATTGAAGCAACAAGGTATCGATTTACCTTATCAGCTGTTTAACTGTGATGACAACTTCGCGAATTATTAGGAGATTTTGCCTATGTTTTCTAATGAAGTTATTTTCCTGGGGTTGATATTTATTGCGGTGATATTTCTCTCACAGGCGCTATTTTTACCGGTATACAGCCCTCAGCGGGCAAATACGTCGTTAGTGCGTAAACGTCTTAAAAAGTTATCAGAGGAGGCAGGTGACAAGAATTTTGAAACGTCGCTATTACGTAGAAACCGTCTGAGCAAAGTAGGGGTTATAGGCCGAGCATTAGAGCGCATTGAGTTTATTGAGAATTTGAGCGACCGGTTGGAACTGGCTGATTACAAATTATTGGGTCATCAGTTTCTATTGATGGCAGTCGGCAGTGCTTTAGTGCTTGGGATCGGCAGTTGGTTTTACCTACGTGAACCATTGGCCGGTGGCTTCGTTGGTATAGTCACTATCATGCTGTTTTACTTCAAGCTTAATCGTGATATCACAAAGCGAATGGATGCGATAGAAAGCAGTTTCCCCGATGCATTGGATGTAATACGCCGGGCATTGCAGGCCGGATATTCATTTTCGGATGCAATCAAATTAGTCACAGAAGAAATGCAGGGACCTCTGGCAAAAGAATTTAGCCTGATGTTCGCCAATATCAATTACAGCAAAGATACTAAACGTGCACTATTGGGGTTTATCGAGCGAGTTCCAAGTGTTTCTGCGATGGCATTTGCTAGCGCTGTCATGGTGCAAAAAGAAACGGGCGGTAATCTTGCTGAGAACATTGAGAATCTTTCAACGGTAATACGTCAACGTTTTACCTTTAGACGTCGTGTTAAAACATTGTCGGCAGAGGGTCGTTTATCTGCCTGGATTTTGATTTTGCTCCCCTTCGTTTTATTTGCGGTTATCTATATCCAAACGCCGGGTTATGTTGCTGAATTAACCGGTACTGAAGATGGGAGACGATTACTGATTTGGGGCGCCATCGGCATGGTCGTCGGTGGATTGTGGATACGTAAACTGATTAGGATAGACATGTAATATGGAATACTTAATCGGACTATTCAGTACTATTTTTGATGACCCCCTGCATGTAAAGTGGGCCATCTACTCTGTGGCAGCGATTGCCGGGGTGACATTAGCCATTTCAGTATCCTTGTTGATCTCCGGAGTCTATTCGCCTGTCAGGCGAAAAATGCAGGGGCTGAGTCAACATGAAGCTGTCAGTCCCAAGGCCTCTAACAATATGACAAGTACCTTGGAACATGGGATAAGTAAGTTAGGTAAACAGCCATTTCTAAACCTTTCGAATGATGAAACCCGGCGTTTATTGATCCATGCGGGGTTACATTCTGAAAGTGCGTTAGCGGTGTTTAGTGCTATTCGCCTGTTATTACTGTTACTGGGGGCCGGCATTTCGATTCTTGTCCTCAACATATTTTCGGATTTATCGGCACTTGCCAGTATTTATATTGTGTGTTTGATTGTTGGCATTGTTTTTTTATCACCGTCGTTAGTTTTGCAATCCATGGCCACTCGACGAATGCGGCTATTGCGAACAGGTTTTCCTGATGCGTTGGACTTGTTGGTTGTCTGCTGTGAGGCCGGCTTAGGGTTACTCGCAGCATTAAGCCGCGTTGCCAAGGAGTTGGCGTTTAGTCACCCCGCACTGGCCAGTGAATTAGAACTGGTTTGCTCTAAAGCTCGTGCGGGGTTGACGATCAAGGTGGCGTTACAAGAATTTACTGAACGTACTGGTCTGGAAGATATTAAGGGGCTTAATTCAGCCATTTCACAAAGCATCCGGTTAGGGACTGGAATTGCTGAAACCTTGAGGGTATTTTCCGATGAATACCGGAATAAACGGCTTCAGGAAGCTGAGGAAAAAGCGGCCAAGCTGGCAGTTAAGATGATTTTCCCAATGATGTTCTGTATTTGGCCATCATTCTTCATTGTGGCTGTAGGGCCCGCAGTACTCAAAGTTATGAAAGTGTGGGGACAAGCATTTTAAGCACTGTTAAATGGCTGATGCCTTTCATTTGCATGGAGCGAAACTATGGGGTCATTGTTGAAACTAAACGCTCGCAATTTTAGCACACCACTTCTTTTGGGAATGTTGATAATAGCTGGCGGGTATCTTACGGGCTGTGCCAGCCATTCGGCACCCCAGGCAGTTAAACAGGAACCTCAAAGACAAGATCTTTTCGACGATCAAACGCGGCTGGTCGCGCGACCGAAAGCACCTCCTCAAAGTGAACAGGAAGCATTAGATAAAGCCCTGAAGGAGGAACAAACAGGGCGTTTGGATAAAGCGCTCTATTTATATATTCAGGCGCTGGATTTCAATCCGACCAATGCAAAAACTTTCTACAAGATTGCTAAAATTCATACATTGCGAGGTAATGAAGATATTGCCCTTCGCGCTTTTAATGAGGCATTACAGTTAGATCCAGATTTTATATTGGCTCATGCAGAGCTAGGAATTATTGAAATGGATCAACATGAATATGCCCAAGCGCGTATTCATTTGGAAAAAGCTATCGAATTAGATCAGCGCCGATTAAAAGAAAACAAAGGCAGCACGATATCCCAACCGGCCAACTTTCCACTGGATCAACAATCGCCACTGCGGGTTTACAATGCATTAGGTGTATTGAATGACTTACAAGATCGCCACCAGTTGGCCAGAGACTATTTCCATCTGGCGCTCGATTATCAGCCACATTCAGCAGCTCTTGCGACTAACTTAGGGTATTCCTACTACCTTAGTGGCGATTTGCAACAGGCTGAGAGCTACTTAAAACGAGCAATTCAAGATGATGCTAGTTTCGCCCGCGCGTGGTCTAATCTTGGGCTGATATATATCAGAAAACACCAAGATGATTTGGCGTTGTCGATGTTTGAACAAACCATGAGTAAAGCTGACGCATTAAATGATCTTGGCTATTTTCTCATGCTGGAGGGACAATATGACAAGGCAATTAGCATATTCAAGCAAGCAATAGATGCATCTCCTAGCTATTTTGAAAAAGCGCAAAAAAATTTAAAACGTGCACAAGCTGAGTTGTTACATAGCGAAGCTCAACATTTACAGAACTATGGCAGTAATTAATCCGAAAACTTGCATAGCCTGAGGTTAAATGCAGTCATTTTTCGCGTGGGGAAACTCCTCTGTTACCTATCTTTGCCCTAAATACTGTTTGCTCTCGGAATTATTCGATAAAACTAGCTTGGTCGACGATTGTACTAGGGTTGGCGTGTTATTTTTTTTAAAGAATACAATATAGTAAAAAATTGCGTGGATATTCTATCGACAGGGGAAAATGCAGTAATTATGCGAAAAATTGCAATCGTGTTAATGGGGCTTATCAGCTTTAGCGCATCTGTGCGTGCTGAAACAGTATTTGAATATGGCGCTGGAGTCGTTGCTGTTAGTTTGCCCGCTTATCCGGGGTCTAAAGATCAGGATTCGTATGTCTTACCTTTGCCATATTTTTATTATAAAGATGACCACATCAAGGTTGACCGAGAAGGGTTGGTAGGCAACTTATTTCAATCCAACCGTTGGAAATTGGAAGCCTCATTCTCAGGTGCTATTCCGGTTAACAGCGATAAGTCTTCAGTACGCACAGGCATGCCTGATCTGGGATGGACGCTAGAAGCAGGACCACGGTTGTTGTTTTATATTACTGAGCCTGAAAAACGCAAAGGATATCTCCGGGCCCAACTCTTTGGTAGAAAGGCCTTTGCTACGGATTTTAGTTATCTGGACCAGATAGGTTATCGTGCAGGCTTCGGGTTGGAGTCAGAGCAAGTTATCTCAACCTGGAATGACAAAACGCTCTTTTGGAGCAATCGCCTCACGTTTAACTGGGCGAACGCTGAGTATCTGGATTATTTTTATGGCGTTTCTGATCAGTACGCGACTAGTGGCAGACCTGCATACCGTAGCCATGCGGGCTATGCCGTGACCGAATTTTCGTCAGGTATAGTGGTTAAATTTGACCACATGATGCTAGCGGCATTTGCGCGATATGATAACTTCTCTGGCTCAAGTGCAACTGACAGTCCGCTGTTACAAACAAACTCAAATTTCACCGTGGGTCTTGGCCTTATCTGGATTATAGGTAGTAACAAAAGTTAGCAATTTTTCAGCAGGACATTAATAAAGGCAAAATCCTCACTTGTTAACGGGGGCTGGGTTCATCGGCGTTTTCCTAATGCCGCCGCATTACCTGCGGTATAGGAAAGCGCGCTGATGTCTCATAGCTTGAATCTGTCTTTTAAGTGACCTTTTCGGTAAAATTAATGCCTGAGTCACCCATTTACTGCAGCAGGGATTGTTATGTTCCCGGTCGATACCCACACTCATACCGTCGCTTCCACCCACGCCTACAGTACCGTACATGATTATCTGGCGGTTGCTAAACAGCGTGGCATCCAATTGTTTGCGCTGACAGATCATGGCCCGGCGATGGCCGATGCTCCTTATTTCTGGCATTTCGTAAATCTTCGAGTGTTACCCCGGGTCGTCGACGGTGTTGCAATTTTGCGTGGCATTGAAGCCAATATCAGCAATGAACGGGGGGATATTGACTACTTCGGTGATTATCTGGCCGAACTGGATATGGTGCAGGCAGGTTTTCATGAACCGGTGTTTCCGCCCACTGATGTGGCTAACCATACTGAAGCGCTGCTGGCATGCATTCAAAGCGGCAAGGTGGACATCATTACGCATCCGGGAAATCCACGTTATCCCATCGAACAGGACATTATTGTTAAAACGGCCGCTAAATATAATGTGGCGTTGGAAATCAATAATTCCTCGTTTGTTTCCTCACGAAAGGGGAGTGAGCCGACCTGTTTATCTATTGCTAAACTGGCAGTTAAATATGATGCGCAGTTGGTGATGGGATCAGATTCCCATATTGCATTTACGCTGGGTCAGTTTGACCAAGCGTTAAGCATTATTGATGAAGCGGGTTATACCCATGAGCGTTTATTAAATTACGCTCCTAAGACGTTACTATCGTTTTTGAAGGGTAGGGGGCATCGTACCGTAGATGATCTGCTGGATTACTTTAATTCCAATAGCTGACGCAGTAGAACTGCGCAACTTTTGAGGTCGTTATGCTGAATCATAGCCAGATGCAGCAATTACAGGCGATTGCTATCGCAGCAGGCAACGCGATAATGTCAGTCTATCGCACACAAGACTTTAATGTGGAACTGAAGGCTGACCAAACGCCTGTCACCCAAGCTGATCTTCTTAGCCATCAAGTCATTAACCGTAACCTCCAACGGTATTTCCCGCAATGGCCTGTGTTGTCTGAGGAATCTGTTGTTGCATGGGAACAACGTAAGGAATGGCAACAATTTTGGTTAGTTGACCCACTGGATGGCACTAAGGAATTTATCAAACGAAATGGTGAATTCACGGTCAATATTGCGCTTATTGATAAGGGGGAAGCCGTTGCTGGTGTGGTCTATGTGCCTGTGACTGGTGAATGTTATTGCGGCTGCAAAGGTCTTGGCAGTTGGAAAATCATCAAAGATCAAGTATCGTCGCTCACCGCCAGCGCGCCTTCGCGCCGTAATACGCCGGTAATAGTAAGTAGCCGCTCACATGTAACGCCCGGACTGCAAGACTTTTTAGCAACTCTCCAGAATTTTGAATTGCTTGAAGTGGGGAGTTCGCTCAAGTTATGTCTGCTGGCAGAGGGGCGGGCCGACCTATATCCTCGATTGGGTGATACCAGTTGGTGGGATATCGCCGCAGGGCAAGCGGTGTTGGAACATGCAGGTGGTAAACTACTGCGTTACGACGGTGGTGAGCCTTTACGATATAACCAAACCGCACAATTGACCAATCCCTGGTTTATTGCCTGCAGTGCAGATTGGTTGTTGGATTCAGAAGTAATGTCCGGGGAGACAGAATGATCAGATTTGGGATTGATTTAGGTGGCACTAAGATTGAGCTGGTGGCTTTGGATGAAGCCGGAAAAGAGCTCTATCGGCAACGCGTGGTCACGCCTAAAAATTACCCCGGAACACTTGATGCTATTTGCAGTTTGGTGACTGATGCGGAACGTCAGTTAGGCCATGAGGGCACTGTAGGTGTGGGGATCCCCGGCGTCGTGTCTCCGTTTACCGGAGAAGTCAAAAACGGTAATTCAGTATGGCTGCATGGTCATCCGCTGGATAAAGATTTGGGGCTGCGGCTTGATCGTCAGGTCCGTGTCGCAAACGACGCAAATTGTTTTGCAGTTTCGGAAGCGGTTGATGGTGCCGGTGCCGGTAAGCGCATGGTATTCGGCGTGATTCTTGGAACGGGTGTTGGTGGCGGTATCGCCGTGGATGGCAAAGTCCATGCCGGTGGTAATGGCATTGCCGGCGAATGGGGCCATATTCCTTTACCCTGGATGCGCCCAGAGGAATTTCGTTCCGCTAAGTGCTTCTGTGGCAACTATGACTGTACTGAATGTTATATCTCCGGTACGGGCTTTCTGAGAGATTACAATCAAGCCACGCATGGCAACGTGGTTTCTGGTAACGACGTGATGCAGTTGGTCGCACAGGGCGACGAGCAGGCCAATGCCGCTTTTGAACGCTTTCTTGACCGTCTGGCGCGCTCGTTGGCATCGATGATCAATATTCTCGATCCTGACGTCATTGTCTTAGGCGGTGGAATGTCCAATGTGGATGCCATTTATACGCGTTTACCCGCCTTGCTCAAACCTTATGTGTTAGGTGGCGAATGTGAAACTCCTGTGGTGAAAAACCTGCATGGTAGTTCTTCCGGCGTCCGCGGTGCGGCCTGGTTATGGCCGTTATAGTCATTTTATGAAGATTAGTTCACTGGCCGGGACAAAGCCTTGCCAGTACACTGATCCAAGATTAATACCCTAGACGTGAATACCCATGTTTCTGATTAAAAACCTGATATCTCAACTCTTCATGCCAATACCTCTGGCCGTGATTTTACTGTTATTGGCATTGTGGTTCTGGCGTCGCAAGCCAAAACTTGCCAAGGGGTTAGTGCTGGTGTCGATGACCTGGCTGTTATTACTCAGCAGTAGTTTTGGCAGTTACTGGTTACTCTGGCCCTTAGAACAACAATACGCTGTAAGGACCGATACACCTAAACATGCCAGTGTCGTGATGGTGCTTGGTTCTGGGCATGATGATGCAATTGTGGGAGAAGCTCGCCATAAGCTTTCCACCACAGCATTGGCAAGACTGACTGAAGGTGTTGCTCAGGTGAAGAAGGCTAACAGTCCTGATTGTCTACTGGTCGTGAGTGGCTGGACCGGCGGCATAAATTCAACCTCTCATGCACAGCAAATGCATGATGCTGCAGTGGATATGGGCGCAAATGCTGAAAGGATCCTCGAACTGTCTGATGCGCGCGACACCATAGAAGAAGCGCTGGCATTGAGAAAAGCTTTTGGTGCATCGGCGACCGATATGGGAGAGGATGCCGTGGGGGGCCGTCAACTGGTGTTGGTGACGTCTGCAGCGCATATGCCGCGTGCCATGAAGATTTTTAAGATGGCAGGAATGGACCCAGTCGCTGCACCTACTGACTTTCTGGCACGGCGTGATCACTGGTGGCGCTTTAGCACTGAGAATCTGAATAAGTCTGCAAAGGCGATCCACGAATATTTAGGTATGACCTGGTTAAGCATTCGTATTATGTTAGGTATGTGAACTCTGCTAGAGGCCCATTCCTAATAAAATGAATACTGATGTAATTGAGGTTCGCACGTTAAGCAAGCGTAATGCTGTGACGCTAACCTTGCTGGGAAGTATCAGCCTATTCACTGGGTTATGTTTATTTATTGTCTGGCGCGAGCTGTTTGTCCCCGCATTGATTTTTTTCTCCTGTGGGGCGGTTGCGCTGGTGCTGGGAATTGCCAAGCGCATAGAGCCAGAAATTGTGTTGCGGCTGGCACCCGAGGGACTCACCTTTTATCACCGCCGAGGCCAGCTGACAGTCGCTTGGGATAATGTTCAGCGTTTTGATTTATTGCGGATCCAGCATGGCATCGATTGGCTGACATTGCCTTATCTGGGGATCAAGTTGAAAGCCGTGAATCCGCTACTGGATGTTATTTCTCCTCGGCTAGCCACTGGCTTATTGGCAGAACAGCGCTCATTGGTGATGACCGCAGTAGCGAATGATGAAGATTTGCAAAGCCTGGAACACTATCTGTCAGCTGAGTTTGAGCCGTTGGTGGTGAATGGTGATCGATACCGCGGCTTATTGGCGATGTTTGGTCGCCGCTGCTTGATGTTGGACAAATATCTTGGTTTTCACCTGTATATCCCTACCGAATTCCTGCCAATGGCACCACAACAACTGCTGAAGGAATTAAAGGAATATAAAGCCCAGCAGATACGCAATGGTGACAGTATCAATTAAGTCAAAATAGCTATAGATGCGAATAGGATGTTACTTAGCTATTTTTCCCTCTTCCGAAACCATTAAATTAATAGAGCGCAACAGTAAACTAACCCTGCGGGTTATCAATAGTGAAGATATATCAGTAATGCTGATGGCTATTTGTCTGTATGTAGGCATAGTAATTTAAGAGTATCCCATTAAAATTAACCATAATTAATTGATATTCAACTAATATTTGTGTTTGTTCTGGATAAATGTGTCACCGCTATTTAGAACAGCCATTACAGAATGAAAAAAGAGACCCATCTGGATCTCTTTTTTATTGGGTTGAATATCTAGGGCCTTGCAGGAAGCCCTAGAGATTTCTTACTTGATTATGTGGAACTGGTCGATACCGAAAGACTTACCTTGAGCATGACAGGTTGCGCAAGACTCAACTGGCAGGATAGCTGTACCGGCTGGAAGCGTGTCAGTAATCGCACCGTTAGACTCGAAGTGAGCCAGAGCGGATGCACTGGTATGGCAACTGCGGCATGATTCGGCCACTGGACTGATATAACCGCCGCTTACGGCGATGGAGCGCTTACCTGAAGTCAGACCACCATCATCAGCAAAGAAGCTTGTACCTTCTTTGTGACAGGCAGAACAATCTCCTTGTACACCTGGGAAACCTACAACATCACCATCGGCATCCTTGTAGATACCTTCGATAACGTCAAAGTTACCCGCGTGGAAGCGGTGAACTACGGTAACCAAATCACGGTTGTAGAAGGTAACGCCAGAGTTTTGGCTGTTACCATCAGCATCTTTGTAAACAGCATTAACGTGGTAAGAACCGGGATAATCATTGTTATGGCAGTCCATACATTGATCAAATGTGTATACGCCGTGGGTAGGTCCTTTAGTCACATCCAATGAGTTATGGCACGCTTCACATTTGCTCACAGCAACGGTGATGCGATTATCATCAGTGAAGCGAGCGGCAGTGCCTTCATCGGCAGCGTCTACTGTATCCAAGTCAAAGAACTTGGTTTTAGTAGTTACACCAATAGCTGTTGAGAAAACAGGACTATTGTGGACAACTTCAATAGGATTACCGTAAGCAAGATCTGCTGTTTCATCACAAGTAGCGGCTTTTTTGTCACTACCAACACAGAATGTCGCTTCTGTACCAACATAGATAGTACCTGTGTACATTGAAGCATTTTCGGTGGCACCAAGTGCACGAGTCAGCGTCAACTTGCCTACACCGGCATCGAAGTTACCGCTGGTCAATGCTGGGCGACTGCCCCAACGATGCACTTCACCATTTGAATCAACATTACCCATGAGTGTAGATTTTACACCCAGTACAGAGAGATCTGATGATAATGCACCATTAACAGTTACATCAGCAGTTACAGTCAATGTGCCAGCAGAGACACTTGCACCAGTAAAGGTAACTTGAACCAAACTAGCTAGGGCTTTACGTTCGCCAACTTTGTGTGCATTGATTGGCGCCAAGGCACCAGTTGAGTGACAAGCGGCACACTGGCTGTCATCAGTCTGGGCCAACATGTACTCTGAGTGGCCTTCTCCAGTAGTCCAGTCGATGTTTGAGTGACAACCACTACAAGCTACACGAGTTGGAACTTCCCAAGAGGTCTGCCCTTCCTCAGTGCTATGGCAAACAGTACACTGGTCCAAAGGTGCTGGGTAGGCAATTTCATTCCACCCTTCAGCTTGTATAAAGCCCCATGACTTGAACTGCTCAGTGGCAATGTGAGAACCAGCATGAATACGGTGGATCATCGCAGGTAAGTCAAAAACATAGCCTTCTTCTGCATCTGCTGCAGAAGGTTGCAAACTTGGGTTGTGGCACATTACGCAGTTTTGCACGTTTTGATATCTGTGCCCGATGCTTGCAGCAATACCACCAGTAGTAACGCTTTCACCATGACAGTTCATACATGCTTGGTTAGCAACAGTATCTTTGCCGCTTTCGACACCCACTTCACCAGTTGCTGGTATATAAGTCATTGTGGATAAAACGTTATCAGGCAGGGCATTGCCATCGGTGTCAGTAATATAACTAAGGCGTAGACCAATACGATGTGGGGCATTCAAATCGTCAGCCGCATACATGATTGGAGCCGCTCCATCATGAGCCCATGTGCCGGTATATGTGCCTGGGTTGGTTGCATCCTCTGTAAGTGTACAGGTATTTGTGCTACCACGGGTCCCGGTTAGAGTACAGTACATGTAAGTGCTGCTATTACCTGCAGCCTTACTATTGTTCTGCCAATATAGGGCTGGACCATCGTCAGTGGAGTTAGTTACGGCCGTTGCTGATATGACTCGCAGTTCGCTAATGCCGGTCAGAGGCTTAACAGCACCAGCTTGGTTTTTGGCGGTTGCAGTAAATTTCAATGCAAATGTACCACTGCCAGCTAATGTACTGCTTGCTGGATCGATAGTGATGGTAACATCGCTAGCCTTGTAGACTGTTGATACTACTGCACCGGCATCTTGTCCGTTAGTACCATCCACGCCGTTAGTACCATCGGTACCATTGGTGCCATTGGTACCGTCTACACCGTCTTTCCCGTCGCTGCCATCAAATGTACAGGCAGAAAGCCCGAAAAGGCCCACCAGGAATAACGCGAGTAATGACTTGTTATGTTTTTTCATCATTGCGTCCCTTTCGTAAATTATATTACTGCTTTTGCAGTATGATAAATATACGTACAAATTGAGTGGATTATGTTAGTACATGCGCAATATGTGAAATATGAGCTAAAAAACTAGATATAAAATTAACAAATGCGAAATATATAATTTCACAATTAGGATGTTGCATTAACATTCAGTTAATTAATAGTTAAAAGGTAATTTAATCAGATAGATGTAGACAATGGCAGCATTAAGCCGCGCGCCTAAACCGAGACATTTTATGGCTGGTCAAAGTAGTTTTAACGAGTGATACTATCGTCTGATAGTTACCCAAATTAAGTCACCAAAAAACATATCCAAAGCAATTCTATTGTTCAAGAAATCGAACTCACAACTGAAGACATTACTGTATGTCATTACGTTAAAGTACACATAGTGATGCCCATTGTAGTATTGCATCGCAATCACCTAACAATTTACCTATTGATTGAGAAAATATCAGAGTGGCTTTGTTGTAATTATTTGCATCATTGTTAGTTATAAATCTACATCAAAGGGGTATAAGTTCACAGGACTTCCTTTGGAGAACGTTGATGCTGGTATGTTGATGATATAAACATATCTAATCAGGATGGAGGCGATGGCGTTAGCCATTAGCCATATAACATTTGCTCCCTTGATAAACCCTAACTGGTATGAGTAAAAACAAAAGAGACCCTTGCAGGTCTCCTTTGGGGGGGGGAATAACTGGGGCCTTGCAGGAAGCCCCAGAAGATTCCTTACTTGATTACGTGGAACTGGTCGATACCGAAGGTCTTACCTTGAGCATGACAGGTTGCGCAAGACTCAATTGGCAGATTTGATGATGAATCAGGTGCGTCAGAGGTAGTAGCACCATTAGTCTGGAAGTGTGCCAGAGCTGATGCGCTGGTATGACAGCTACGGCATGATTCAGCTACAGGACTTACGTAACCACCAGTAACAGCGATAGAACGTTTACCTGAAGTCAGACCACCGTCAGCCGCAAAGAAGCTTACGCCGTCTTTGTGGCAGGCTGAACAATCACCTTGAACGCCAGGGAATCCAGTCACAGAACCGTCTTTGTGCAGCACAATACCTTCAGACTCGCCGAAGTTACCGCTATGCAGACGGTGAGCAACAGTTACCAAATCACGGTTCGCAAATGTTACGCCAGTTGGAACCAAGGTGGTGCCATCTTCATCCAAGTATGATACTGCAGCATGGCCTGAACCTGCGTGGGTGTCGTTGTGACACTGCATACACTGATCAAAGGTGTAAACGCCGTGGTTTGCTCCTTTTGCGTAGTCCAAAGAACTGTGACATGCGTCACACTTAGATTCTGCTACAGTGATGCGAGCAGGATCTGCCATGCGAGCAGTTACTGCAGCAACACCATCAACAATACTGAAGAACTTAACAGTAGAAGTTACGCCAATAGGGTTAGAGGCGCCAAACTGTGCATCAGTATTACCACATGTCACTGCAGCACCATTATCAGCACAGAAGTTATCTTCAGTACCAACATAGAGTGTACTAGTAGTGAAAACTGTAGCTGGTACATCTGATGAATAAGTACCCACACCGTTAGCATCAAATTTGAATTTTGCTAATGTGATTGTAGGCGCGCCAGAGACATCTCTCCATGCAGTGACTCTGCCGGAGTCGTCAACGTTACCAATGATGACGCTGTCTTTCTTGATCACACCATTAGTGTTAGAGCTGCTATATACAAGAGTTGAAGCATCAGTCACAGGAGCGCCGTTAATGGTCATTTTAACGGTCAAAGTCAGAGTCTTCATAGTAGAATCAGTAGCAGATACAGCAGCAGTAGCTCCTGTAAAGTCTACGGTTACCAGACTTGCGTATTCAGCACGTTTACCCACTTTGTGAGCATTGATTGGTGCCAAAGCGCCAGTTGAGTGGCAAGATGCACACTGACTATCATCAGCTTGGGCCAGAGTATACTCTGAGTGGCCTTCACCGGTAGTCCAGTTGATGCCAGAGTGACAACCGCTACAAGCTGCACGATTTGGAGTTTCCCATGTGGTTTTGCCTTCATCGGTGCTGTGGCACTGTGTACACTCAGCCAATGGAGCTGGGTATACAATTTCTGCCCAGTTTGGCCCTTGAGGCAATCCGTAATCAGCCAAATCTTTCCCACCATGAATACGGTGGATCATAGCTGGCAAGTCATAAATATAGCCTTTTGCTTCGTTAGCTGCATCGACTAAGCCAGGGTTATGACATACTACGCAGTTCTGTACGTTTTGGTACTTGTGCCCAACACTTGCAGCGATGCCACCAGTAGTTACGCTTTCACCATGACAGTTCATACAAGCCTGATTGGCTACAGTATCTTTACCACTTTCTACGCCAACTTCCCCAGTCGCTGGGACATAAGTAGTGGTTGATAACACGTTGTCAGGCAGTGCATTACCATCAGCATCAGTGATATTGCTCAAACGCATAAAAATGCGATGTGGAGCATTCAGATCGTCGGCAGCATACATGATAGGAGCGGTACCATCATGAGCCCAAGTACCGGTATATGTGCCTGGATTGGTTGCATCTTCTACCAGTGTACAAGCATCAGTAGTGCTATGAGCACCAGTCAGAGAACAGTACATGTAAGTGCTGCTGTTACCAGCAGCTTTACTGTTGTTCTGCCAGTATACCGCTGGACCATTATCAGTGGTGTTGGTCACCGCAGTTGCTGATGCAATGCGCAGTTCACTAATGCCTGTCAGCGGTTTAACTTCACCGGCTTGGTTTTTGGCAGTCGCAGTAAATTTCAATGCAAATGCGCCACTACCAGCTAGCGTGCTGCTTGCTGGATCGATAGTGATAGTAACATCGTTAGCCTTATAGACTGTTGATACTACTGAACCAGCATCTAGACCATTGGTACCGTTAGTACCATCGGTACCATTGGTGCCATTGGTACCATTAGTACCGTCTACACCGTCTTTCCCGTCGCTGCCATCAAATGTACAGGCAGAAAGCCCGAACAGGCCCACCAGGAATAACGCGAGTAATGACTTGTTATGATTTTTCATCATTGCGTCCCTTGTTCATATATGTGTACTGCTATTTTGCAGTGCGCATAAATATACCTATAACTAATGAGGTAATACGTTAGTACATGCACAATTTGTGAAACGTGGGTTAATAAAGCGAAAGAGAAATTTCTAAAACTGAAATAAGTAATTTTAATTTTAGAAATTTACAAATGAGGGTCTAAAAACGAAGAAAAACTAGGTGAATCAATGGCCAGCTATCCACTACAGCAAGGTACTGGCCATCTCGATCAAAGGTGTTTTAGGTGCCAAATTGTCGTTCGTCAGGAATAGCTCTGAAGCTCAGCAACTTGGAAATAACATCTAAAATTAGCTGACGTTGCTCTGTGCTGTACCGTCTATAGTCGTCCGCTTTTTCAATCAATTGATAGCAAGGTAATGCTAGAGTCCTCTGCAATTTATTCACTTCACTTGCAGGTAACAATCGGCATTTAAGTTCGCTGATCCTTTCGGCTTGACACAATTCTGTCGCGGGTGCAAATGCAATACTGTTCATTGTCAGCAGATGCGCATACCATTCTTCGAAATCTTCAACACAATCCATTTCTGGTGTGGGAATATTTTCTTGCTGGCAATAAAGTTCAAACGGATCAATGCGTTCGTTAAAATTGCGGATGCACATGTACACGAAGGGGTAACGCGCTATCTGTTCCAATGTGATATTCGGGTAATGCTGCCATATTGGATGGTCTTTTCTGCAGACCAATCCAATTTCCTGGCACTCACCGATGTTGGTCAGTTGCAATTCCTGATTTTCAGGTAAGTCCATACTGATCCCAAGATCGAGTTCCCCGCTGTGGATCAGATCAGCAGAGTCACTCTGCCATTTATACAAGCGCACTTTGCCGAGTTTGTCGGCCATGTCTTTCTGACCAAATATTTTGGATAGGGCACTCATCAAACCGTAACCCACTGCGATTTGCAGACAACCTTCAGAACGGCAATCTCGACTGCCGTTAGCCTGCAACTCCAGTTGGTAAACTGATTGGATGAAATCACATACGGGACGATACAGATTTTCTGCCAGCGGTGTTGCTTTCAGTTTCTGTTGGCGTCGATAAAACAGCTCGTCATCAAAGGCGAGGCGGAGAGAACTAAGGCAACGACTAATCTTGGGAGCTGAGACTGACAATTCCCTTGCCGTTATGTTCGCATGTCCGGTTTCGTAAATGGTTTTGAACACCATGAGTGTGAAAATGTCTAAATCACACAATTGCTTTAAAAGTCGGCTTGCCATAGAGATATCTACTCGAAAGCTGAAATCTAGTTAAAGTTAATTAACTTACGAAATATCATGTAATTCTAAACATAAGTTTTGAAAATAACTGTGATAACCCGCCTTATATGCGTATTTCAGCTTTTCATGTAATAAAATTGTGATCTATGTCATAAGTCTCGCCACGTGGTTAGACAAAATTACATTCAAATTTTGTTCAATTACTCAGATTGCAACTCAAGCCCTTCAAACAAATTGTTTTTATTAAGTTTATTTTCGCTTTTAAGATCTTGCAGCAGGTTCATCTCTTCTTTAACTCGAACCCCAATAAATTGGCCACCTTCAAAAATTTCCATGGTTTTGCTTGCCACTTCCCCTTCCACAGTGCCAGAACTGGTAATGATGAGTCGTTCACACTGAAGTTTGCCTTTAAATATGCCGGATACTTTTAATTCTTGGCAGGCAAGTTGGCCATCAATCGAACCTTTAGGTTCAATGGTAACATTCTGCTCTGCGACCACTTTTCCAAAAATAGTGCCACCAATCAAGGCATTGCCAATAAATTCGGTTTCTCCAGTGATGGTACATCCGGCGGCAATATAAGTAATTTCTGCGTTTTTTTTGCTTTTACCAAACATTATGGGACCTTTTATCGCAGTCAAAGTTACCATGATGTTATCGAGAAATTATCCTTAGCAAAACCACAAAGATTTGACAGGCGACAGCAAATCAACTTTCGCTTTATTTGGTCATTGGATCAGGTGTTGGGGATACTGATATTAATTGCGGATACTGGGCAGGCACTCACGCAGGCTCCACACCCGGTGCATTGTGAGATATTCACAAGGGGGTGCGGCATTTCGCCCACTTTGTGAGAAAAAGCGATTGCAGACTCGCCACAGAAGTCTTTACAGCTTTGGCAAGCAACGCCTTGGTATGTTAAGCAAGTTGGCTTGATACTGGCCACGATTTGCCATGGTGGAAGAGTCGTGGACTCAAACACCGGTTCTGGGCAGACTTCGGCGCATTTCCCGCAGAATGTACATTCTGCCCGCTGAAAGTTAATGGCTGGGAATCCGCCATCACCGATGATCAGAACGCTTGTTTCACAGCTTTCTATGCACTTGTTACAGCGACTACAGTGATCGGTAAATTTTGTTTCTGGCAGGCTCCAAGGCGGCCTTATTATTGAGCCCGCTTTGGAACTGCCAGAAAATAAACGGCGACGGAAAGAGTCAACCATTAGGCATGGTATCCATTGGGATTTTTAGATTGCCAGTGCCAACTTGAATTCACCATATCTTGCAGCGTGTGTGTCGCTTTCCATCCCAGTTCCTGCAACGCATATGTAGGATCGGCATAGCAAGCGGCAATATCACCCGCTCTGCGTGGCGCTATCTGATAGGGAATTTTCTTACCACATGCCTTTTCAAAAGCACTCACCATATCCAGCACACTATAACCCTGACCGGTGCCCAGGTTATAGGTGACTAATCCTGGGGATGTTTGTAGCTTTTCCAGGGCTTTAACATGGCCGATGGCTAAATCCACAACATGAATATAGTCACGGACACCCGTTCCATCAGGAGTTGGATAATCATTGCCGAAAATGCTGAGCTTTTCTCTTTTGCCGATGGCGACTTGTGAAATGTAAGGCATCAGATTGTTAGGAATATCATTGGGATCTTCCCCTATAATGCCGCTTTCATGTGCACCTACTGGATTGAAATAACGCAACCGGGCGATATTCCATTGCGGGTTTGCGCGCTGAAAATCTGCCAGAATATTTTCCACCATGAGTTTGGACTGACCATAGGGGTTGGTCGCGCTGGTGGGAAAGTCTTCCGTGATCGGCAGACTGGCAGGATCGCCATAAACTGTTGCAGAAGAGCTGAATACCAGATTATGCACACCGGCTTCCTGCATGACTTCGCACAGAATTAAGGTGCCGCATACATTGTTTTGATAGTATTTCAACGGTTTTGCGACGGACTCTCCGACAGCTTTAAGACCGGCGAAGTGAATAACTGCATCAAATTTATGATCAGCGAATATTTTTTGCATCAAGGGTTTATTGAGAATATCACCCTGATAAAACTGTACGGTTCTTCCAGTTAATTGCTCCACACGTAACAGCGATTCAGCCGATGAATTGCAAAGATTATCGACAACCACCGCATCCATGCCAGCGTTGAGCATTTCTACCAAAGTGTGGCTGCCTATGTAGCCAGCGCCACCGGTAACCAAAACGTTCATCAATCCAATCCTTTCACAAATTGCTTCAAATAACGGGTAAATTCGACGCCTAAATCACGGTGGCGTACGGCATGTTCAACAATCGCCTGCATGTATCCTAATTTGTTACCGCAGTCATGGCTCTTACCCTTCATGTAGTAAGCGTTAACTTGCTGCTGTTGCATCAACATAGCGATGGCATCAGTTAACTGAATTTCTCCACCGGCCCCACTAGGTGTTTTGGCTAATAGTGGCCAGATTTCCGCTGGCAAGACGTAACGTCCTACCACGGCGAGGTTAGACGGTGCTTCATCAACGGCAGGTTTTTCAATCAGTTCTGCTAGCGGCGCTGAATCACCTGGGTGCAGTTTCTGACCGCTGACATCGGCAATACCATACTGATCGACTAATTCCTGTGGTACCCCTTCGACCATGATCTGCCCATTAGCTGTTTCACCGTAGAGATTAACCATAGCGGCTAGGTTATCTTGCTTAAGATCGCAACTGGCTTCATCGATGAGGACATCGGGCAGCAATACAGCAAAGGGATTATCACCGACCACAGGTTTAGCACATAAAATGGCATGTCCCAGTCCTTTGGCTTCTGCCTGACGGACACTGATGATGGTAACGTCTTTCGGGCAGATTGCCTGAACTTCATCCAGCAACTGACGTTTTACACGACGTTCCAGTTGGGCTTCCAACTCAAAGCTGGTGTCAAAGTGGTTCTCAATAGAATTTTTACTGGCATGTGTCACCAATACAATTTCTTTGATACCCGCGGCAATGGCTTCATTCACAACATATTGGATTAACGGGCGATCTACTACCGGCAACATCTCTTTAGGGATTGCTTTGGTTGCAGGTAACATACGGGTGCCAAGTCCGGCGACAGGGATAACGGCTTTACGAATAATGCTGGATTTCATTGGCTTCCATTTCCTTTATTTCTAGGCCATCTGAAAGCTTGTCATTGTAAACAAACAGCAAATAAATGCTATGTGAATCGTGAGGGCTTCATGACAGTTTTAACCTGCATGGCTAAGAGTTAACTGATTTATCCGATAAAAATTATAGGGGTTAACAACGGGATCGTTATTTAGTAGCGGTGGTTATTTTCTCTGCAGTCACGTGCAAATCCATCTTTGAGTGTAAAGATGTCTTGCCACTTTGATCAGAACCCTCTAACGTTATAAACGAGTCTGTGTGGGTATCTGATAGATGCCGCAGCACCAACTAAAAGCCTTAAAAGATCATAAGGGAATGCCGTCATTATGCGTCTGGAAATCAGCTGTCAGGATCGAGTCGGTCTGGCGAAAGATATATTGATTGTGCTGGAAACGTACGGCATCAATCTGATGTCTATCGATGCCAGCAATAAAGGTTTTTTCTATCTGCAATTTGCCGATATTTCATTTGATGTGCTCAGCGCACTGATGCCGCAGATCCGCAAAATCGAAGCTGTCTACGATGTCAGAACGGTTGCCTTTATGCCTTCAGAGCAGGAGCACTATGCGCTGAAAACACTGCTGAAGACGCTGCCGGATGGTGTCTTTTCTCTCGATGCCAAAGGCCGAATACGTATTGCTAATGACGCTGCCCAGTTTATGTTGGGAATGCAGGTTCATGAAATTTTGGATGAACCTTTAAATCACTGGGTGCAAGGATTCAATTTTGGACGTTGGCTGGGTGAGCCGCAGTTATTGCCACAGTCAGCCAGAGTTCGTATTGGCACCAGTGAATATCTGGCCGAGATGTTACCTGTGATGCTGCCGGATGACGAAGAGGGAGAAATTCGGGCCGGAGCAGTGGTGATGCTGAAAAGTCCGGCCAGGGTCGGTCAACAGTTCAATGCACTGCAAAGTCAGAATAAAGGATTTGCCAATGTGCTGGCTGTGAGTGAGCGTATGCAGCAAGTGCTCAAACAAGCAGAACGCATGGCACAACTTGATGCGCCGCTACTTATCACCGGGGAAACTGGAACCGGAAAAGAGATGATGGCCAGGGCTTGTCATGACGCCAGTATGCGTCGGGAAAAGCCCTTTGTTGCCATCAACTGTGCGGCGATCCCTGATAGTGCGGTTGAAGAAGAACTGTTCGGATATGCCAGTCAGGGTCAGCTGATAAAGCGTGGATTTTTTGAGGAAGCCCAGGGCGGCACCGTATTTCTGGATGAAGTAGCCGAGATGTCTTCTGCGGCGCAAGTAAAACTGTTGCGATTGTTGCAGGATGGCAGTTTTCGACGTGTCGGGGGCGAAGAGGATGTCCGACCGGATGTCAGAATTATTTGTTCGACCCAAGAGGATCTGCCTGCTCGCTGTCAGCAAGGACTGTTTCGAGATGATCTGTATCATCGGATCCATGTGCTGGCATTTCATCTACCAGCGTTACGGGAACGCAAAGTCGATATTTTGCCGTTGGCAGAGATGTTTTTGGCACATTACTGCGCTCAGTTATCTTGTCCGGTACGCCGGATATCCCCTAAATGTCGTAGCTTTATGCAGTCATACGCTTGGCCGGGAAATGTACGGCAGCTGAAAAATGCTATTTTCCGCGCGGTGTCTATGTGGGATGGAGCCGGTGAACTGTCAGTTGAACAGCTTAAACTGCCTAATCATGATGAAGCTCAAGGTTACGTCGATGCTCAGTTCGACGGGACGTTGGAGCAAGCGATGAAACAGTATGAGGCCAACTTGCTGCGTCGTCTTTATCCCGCTTATCCATCCACCCGGCAACTGGCCAAAAAGCTGGGGGTATCACATACTGCGATTGCTAATAAGTTGCGTGATTACGGCATCAATAAGGAATGAGCTGAAACGATCAGGTGTTTTCTAGCAAAAATGCGACAAATGCCTGATCGGCCTGACTTAATGGTCGCTGTTTTTTCCAGGCAATATGCAGTTCCAGATACACTGGCGGTGAAAAAGGTAACGCCACGATGCCATCTTTGGGGGTGATCACCATTTCCAATACGGTAGTAATGGCATATCCCTGACTGACGACCTGTTTGATAAGATTGATCAGGTTGGTTTCAAATGCGATCTTCGGATGTAGCCCTAACTCTTCTGCTTGTTGAAGGATCCACTCACGGTGGTAATAGCCGCGTTTGAACATCACTAAATCATGGTCAAAGAATTGTGCTAAGGTAACACTGCTTTGCTCTGCTAATGGATGTTCTGGTGACGTGGCAACCACCATCTGTTCGTTGATCAGTACTTTCGAATCAAATTCAGGTTTCAGATCCTGTGCAGTGATGATCGCAATATCGACTTCCTGCTGATCAAGCATCCGCAATGCATCGCGGGTTCCACCCTCAAATAGCGACAGTTTCAGTCCAGGATATTTGTGCCGAAATGCCATCAGACGACTGGGGAGATAAAAAGAACCGAGCATGCCAGGCACGGCGACGCGTACTTCCCCCAATGACAATTGAGCCATCGAACGGATGTGGTTTTCGGCCTGTTGTACCTGTTTCAGAATTAACAGTGCATGTTGATGTAGCGTTTCGCCTTCAGCCGTTAATTTGAGGCCGCTTTCTTGCTTACGCTGACTTCGATCTACCAGCGTTACCCCCAATGACAGCTCCAGGCGTTTAATGCTTTGGCTCAGCGCTGGCTGTGCCATGTTAAGTTTCTCCGCCGCACGGGTGAAGCTGCCATAGCGGACAAGAGCTTCCAGATGTTTCAGCTGTTTGATATCCATTGCCCGGCTTTATCAATAAAGGTAAGGATGGGTAGTGACTAGCATAACAAAAAACAATGAAAGTCATATTTTTTATCTATTATTGTTATGTTTTAGCGCGTGCTAATCTTAGTGCAGTTGATAAAAAGTTTGAGGTATGTCACATCATGGTAAGCGGCTCACTGGCACGCATGTCTCGGGATACTCGGCTGATCTGGGCGTTATGCGTAGCTTCAATTGGCATTTACATCAATTTGTACATGATGCAGGGGATGTTACCGCTGATCGCTGAACACTTTCATGTATCGACTGCCCGCTCTACCTTGGTGTTATCTGTCACCAGTTTTACGCTAGCGTTTTCGTTGCTTATCTATGCGGTAATCTCGGATCGTATTGGGCGCCACAAGCCGATTGTTTGGAGCCTGTGGGCATTGGCATTGTCCAATCTGTTGCTGATTTATGTGGATAGTTTTAATGGCCTGGTTGCTGTGCGCTTGTTGCAAGGTGTTTTATTGGCATCGTTACCGGCAATTGCAATGGCTTATTTCAAAGAGCAATTGCAGCCGCAGACCATGTTAAAAGCCGCCGCAGTCTATATCACGGCCAACAGTTTCGGAGGGATTGTCGGGCGGTTACTTGGTGGGGCGTTATCTCAGTATCTGGATTGGCAAAGTGCTATGTGGGTGCTGTTAGTCGTAAGCATGATAGGCGTAACGATTACCCAATGGTTGCTGCCCAGTACTGACAGTGCCACCAAGCGAGAACATCGTGCTCGGCACTGGCAATTCAGCCAGGAAGGCCTCATCGATCTGCGCGGCTTCTGGCGGCATCTGCAAGACAGCCAAATGCGGCTGGCTTACATCATCGGCGGTGTGACCTTTATGATGATGGTGAACCAGTACAGTTTCATTCAATTGCGGTTGATGGATGAACCTTATGACTGGAGCCGGTTTCAGGCAACCTTGATCTTTCTCTGTTATTCCAGCGGTACCATTGCCTCATATTTTACCGCGCGCTGGATTTCCCGGCATGGGCAGTTACCGTTATTCAAGATCTCCTTGTTATTGATGCTATCCGGCACCTTACTGACACTGGTAGAAAATCAAATCACCATTTGTATAGGCTTTTTGCTCAGTAGCTGTGGCTTCTTTGTTACACACAGTTGTTGTAACTCTTTTGTTGCGATGCGGGCAAATCGTCACCGAGCTAAGGCAACATCTCTGTATTTATGTTTTTACTATTTTGGCGCTGCGATGGGGGGGCCTTATCTGATGATGTTCTGGCATCATAATGCCTGGCAGGGCATTGTGGTGGGTTCATTACTGTTGATGGTGGTGATAACCATAGCGGTGTGGCGATTGGGCAGTGAGCAACGGCTGGCCGCCGCTGCATCACAACCTCAGCTAGTTAAAGCTCATCATTAATGAAATCTTTGCGTTCCAGTCCGTATTTGCGCATTTTGTCGTAGAGCGTTTTACGTGGCAATTCCAACTGTTCCATGGTGTTTTTAATTGAGCCCTTATTATGGTTAAGGGCATCTTCAATCAGTAGGCGTTCGAAAAACTCCACCCGCTGAGTGAGTGACATACCACTGTGGAGTGGGTCACCACTGCTCATGGCTCCAAAAGCTGCGTCTGCGCCAAGTAACACATAACGTTCCGCAAGATTACGCAGTTCGCGCACGTTACCTGGCCATTCATAAGTACTTAATCGGGCAACCTGTGACGCATCCAATGCAATGAGCTCTTTGTGATACCTGGCGGACGCTACTCTGGAAAAATGCAGAAATAACAACGAAATATCTTCTCTCCGGTCTCGCAGCGGCGGGATTTCAATGGTTACTAAATTCAACCGATAGAAGAGATCATGACGAAATTCCCCTTTGTCGCACAGGGCTTTTAGGTCCACTTTAGTTGCAGCGATAATGCGAATATCCAGATCGATACTTTTATTAGATCCTAGACGTACCACCTTACGATCTTCCAGAACCCGCAATAATTTAACCTGCAGTGACATTGGCGTGCTTTCGATTTCATCCAGAAATAAAGTGCCGCCGTTAGCATATTCAAACTTCCCAATGCGGGTCTTTTCCGCACCAGTAAACGCGCCGGCTTCGGCACCAAATAATTCACTCTCGATAATGGTTTCTGGAATAGCACCACAGTTAATGGCAACAAAATTAGCGGCACCTCTGGGGCTGTGATCGTGCAGATAACGAGCGACAAGCTCTTTCCCTGTCCCCGTTTCGCCATGTACCAAGATATCGGCGGGGGTATCCAGTACCTGATGGATGATGTGACGCATCTGGCGGATCCCAGGGCTATTACCGAGGATGCGGGGGCCCGGCAGACTCTGGGATTCCAGTTCCTGTTTCAGCTTACGGTTTTCTAATGTGAGTGCTCGTTTCTCCAATGCCCGTTTGACAACATCAAGAATGTGTTCGTTGTTAAACGGCTTTTCCAGGAAATCATAGGCGCCTTGTTTTACGGCACTGACTGCCATTGCTATATCACCAAAACCGGTAATTAAAATCACCGGAATATCGGCATCTCGCTGCTGGATCTGATGCATCACACTGATGCCATCCATCCCCGGCATATTGACGTCCGTGATGACAACGCCCATCCAGTTTCTATCAAGCAGTTTTAAAATGTCTTGAGGCTGGGTACTGGATTTGGCAGAAATACCCTCTAATTCAAATAATTGTGTTAACACTGTACCGATGTGAGGCTCATCATCCAAAACAAGCACAGTGATGTCTTCATTGCTCATGCGTGTTCCTCTGCAGGACATAATGGCAGCAAGATCTTAAATTCGGCACCGCCGCTAGCGGCATTGGCTACGGTGATACTGCCATTCATCGATTCCACAATCCTTCGGGAGATAGACAAGCCCAATCCTAGTCCTTGTCGTTGGCTGGTTGTGAAATACGGTTCAAATATCTTTTCCATTTGGCTTTCATTTACCCCGGGACCGGAATCGCGGATCTCAATACAAAGTTGGTCTCCGGCGCTGATAGTGATGTTTAGCCGCCGCTCTACAGATTGCTGCATCGCGGTGATGGCATTGCTGATTAGATTTACCAGCACCTGCTGTAATCTTACTTTATCACCAAAAAACCGTAATGGGGTGTCTGGTATTTGTATCTGCAATTCAACATGTTGCTTTTCAATTTCCGGAGTGACAATGGTCAATGCATCTTCGACGGTCGCACGAATATCGGTAAGCTTATCCTGACCTTTGTTTTTGCGGGTAAAACTTTTGAATTGCGAGACAATATCCGCCAGTCGGTCAGCCAGACTGATGATAGTGGTCAGATTTTCCTGCGCTTTATCCTGCATATTGCGGCTCAGCAAAATTTGGGTATTTTGCGCATAACTGCGTAACGCGGCTAACGGCTGGTTGATTTCATGATTAATGCTGGCAGAAAGGCTGCCTATAACCGTCAGTTTTGCGGCCTGAACGAGTTCGTCTTGTGTTTCCTGAAGCTTATCGTTGGCATCTTGTAACTCTTGTGTACGTTCCTGAACCCGATGTTCCAACAATTGTTGTGCTAACTGCATTCGCTGCATGTTTTTGCGACGTTCAAGACTGAACAGTAATCCCAACGCCGCCAATAGATAAAGGCAAGCAGATAACATCAGTAGCGGCGGTAACGCGGAATATAATGGCTTTACCGGAGTCATGACGTGCACATTCCAGCCAGCTTTGGTCATTTCACTGCGAGAATCAATATACTGAGCTTTACCATCATCGGTGGGAATTTGATAAATCGGTGCTGTTACCGAATGTTCAAAAGGCGAGTAGGGCGGCTTTACGGTGAGCGCCGTAATGATCCGGTTAGCATAACGGCGACTTTGATAGATTGCCTGACGACTATTCTCATCTAACGGAACCAGAGATTTGAGCCGCCAACTGTCCATGCTGGCAACAAAGATCACCTGATCGTCACCACTGATAGCGAGTTCATATTGTCCTGATTTTGCCAGGCCAGTGAGCTGTTCTTCGATATCAGCGATATCGACCTTGACCACAATTACTCCCAGGACTTCTCCCTTTTCCTGGATCGGATAGGAGAAATAAAAGCCGCGAGTATCAGAGGATGTTCCCACTGCATAGTAACTGCCCAGTCGGCCAGCCATTGCTTCGGTGTAGTAAGGACGAAAGGCATAATTTTGCCCGATGAATGAGTAAGGTTTTTGCCAATTGCTGGCCGCCACGGCATCGCCGCTTTGGTTGAGTAGATAGATGTCCGAAGCTTCAGTGACGTGCTGAATTTCTTCAAAATAGCGATTGATATGTTTTATTTCGTTACTGTCATTACTGAGTTTCAATGCTTTAGCCAGCAGCGGGTTGGTTGACAGTACATGGGGAATGCTTTCGTAGCGAATTAAGGCGCCATCAATGAAATTAATGACTTCTTCTAATTGCCGATTGGCCAATGGCAGTGCTCTGGAGAAGCCCTGTTCCAAATGATACCAATATGTCAGTTTTAACATCGCAATAAGCCCTGCGATCAGCAAGATACTGATCAGCAGGCGCTTACGCGGAGAGGATTGCGTTTGCATGTCGGGCCATTGCCTTGAATTACGGCGAGTCTGGCCTAGACTCGCCGATACTTCATGTTTTTTCAAGGGCTAAGGATTTCGCAGACTGTCAAGAAACTCTGGCAGTACCAGCGATATCTGCGGCACATAAGTGATTAACACGAGGAAGAACAGTAACAACAGCAGCCATGGCAGGCAGGCTTTGATGACCCAGCCGATACTTTTGTTGGTAATTCCCGACGTCACAAACAAGTTGAGTCCTACCGGTGGCGTTAACATACCGATTTCCATGTTAACCACCATGATAATGCCCAGGTGGATCGGGTCGATACCAAGTTTGACGGCAATAGGGAACAGAATTGGCGCCATGATCAGCAGAATCGCGGAGGGTTCCATAAAGTTACCTGCTGCTAATAACAGCAAGTTAACGATGATCAGGAAGCCCCATGCTGGTAGTCCCCAGCCTACAATTGCTTCAGCAATATGATGCGGAATGCGTTCAGTCGTCAGCACATGCGCGAACAACATCGCGTTACCGATGATAAACAGCAGCATAATGGACACTTTGGCCCCATCACGCACCACTGTGCGCACTTCCTTATCCGTCGGCGTTTTTATGATACCCAGTACCACATGCCACAGGTTGCGAAGAATCGCTGCCGGTAGTGCTTCACCTTTGTTGCGCCAAGCGACATTTTTCAATGGCCCGATATCTCGATAACCGAAGACTGCAACCAGATAGGCGTAGATACACGCTACCGCCGCCGCCTCAGTCGGACTGGCTACACCACCGTAAATCGAGCCAAGGACGATGACGATTAGCATCAGTCCACCCATTGCTTTGGCAAAAGAGATGGACAATTTGTTAAATCCCGGGAATGGCTGGGACGGCAGACCTTTGATACGGGCTGTAATATAGATGGCAACCATCAATAAACCACCCATCATCAGACCGGGGATCAAGCCCGCCATAAACATTCTGGCAGCAGAGACTTCAGTCGCGGCAGCGTACACCAGCATCACAATGGATGGTGGGATAAGGATCCCCAGTGTTCCCGAGGTGGTAATAACCCCAGCGGCGAATTTCTCCGGGTATCCGGCGCGAACCATCCCGACGATTACAATTGAACCAATGGCAGCTACGGTCGCGGGTGATGAACCTGATACCGCAGCAAATAACATACACGCCATGACGGATGCCATTGCCAGGCCGCCACGGATATGGCCGACACTATCCATCGCGAAATCGATAATGCGTCTGGCAACACCGCCGGTCGATAGAAAAGCCGAAGACAGGATAAAAAATGGAATTGCCAACAGGGTATAGTGTTCTGAAGTCGAGGCGTAAAGCTTTAGCGCCACGGAAGCTAGCGAATCATTGGAAAATAACAAAATGGTCAGCATGCTGGAGAAACCCAGCGCAATTGCGATCGGCATCCCGAGCAGCATACAGAGAAACAGTGTGATAAACAGCGTAGCAATTGTCATGGTTTCACCTGTGGATCTGAATGATTGTTGTCGTGGGTGTTACCGTTGTTGGAATTTTCATCCGCCAACTGCATGCTTTCTTTGGCTTCATCATGGAAGCTAAAGCCAATAGATTGGTTACGTACTACGGCAATGAAGAGTTCGACAAAGCGCCAGGTCAGCATTGAAAAGCCGAATAACAGAATGCTTTGTGACATCCATAATGGCACTCGGGGATCTTCCACATCTATGCGCCAGGTGTCCCAGATTTTGTCTGCATCAAGGTTTGCCATCCAGGCTTGCGGGAAAGAAATATCCTCCATTGGAACACCCGTCTCATACATCTGCTTCAGGTAATCCCAACTGCCGATCAGGAACAGACAGCAATACACCAGACAGATAATGACGGCTACCAATGCGGTATATTTGCGGCCTCTGCGGGGCAGTTTTTTCACAAAGGCGTCTACACCAATGTGCGCACCTACTTTGACGCCATAGGACATCCCAAATAGGACAAACCAGCCAGCTATGGTGAGTGTTAGTTCCTGCATCCACAGAAAACCAACGTTAAAGAAGAACCGGGCGACGACTTCCACGAAAACCAGAATGGTCATGGCGGAAATCAGCACATTAAGAAAGCCTTCTTCGAAATAAGCAAAGAATCGAGATAACATAATCCATCCCCAGTGGAAAAGGGGGGCTGCTGCCAGCCCCCAGACAACTTTACTGGTTGGCTGCTACCGCAGCGTCAATCACTTCTTTACCAATTTGATCTTCGAACTTGCCCCATACAGGCTTCATGGTATCAACCCAAGCCTGACGTTGCTCTGGCGTCAGCTCAACCACTTTTGATTCTTTTGAGTCAATAATGGCCTGGCGATCTTCAGCGTTTTTGTCTGCGGCCATTTTGTTACCGTAGGCAATTGCTTCATCCATACACTCTTTGATTACTTTGCGTTTATCTGCAGGTAAGCTCTTCCAGAAGGTATCTGAAGTCACCACCATGTAGTCCAGCACCCCATGGTTACTTTCTGTAATGTATGACTGAACTTCGTAGAATTTCTTAGAGTAGATGTTAGACCAGGTGTTTTCCTGACCGTCGATTGCGCGAGTTTGCAGCAGCGTGAACACTTCAGAAAATGGCTTTTTAACAGCCATAGCGTTCAATGTTTCAAATTGTGCGGCTAACACATCAGATGCCATTACGCGGAATTTCTTACCTTCTGCATCCTTTGGTAACAGTAATGGTTCATTCGCAGAGAACTGCTTCATACCATTATGCAGATAACCAATACCGACAAGGCCTTTGCGCTTCATGGACCCCAGCAACTTCTGACCTTCTTCACTTTGCTGGAAACGCTCTACCGCATCCATATCTTTGAACAGGAACGGCAGATCGAACAGCTGCAGTTTTTTGGTATAACGTTCAAATTTAGAGAGGGATGGCGCAACAAACTGAACGTCGTTCAGTAACAGTGCCGCTAATTCGTTATTGTCACCAAATAACTGTGAGTTAGGAAAAACACTCACGGTGTATTCCCCTGGTAAGCGCTTTTCCACTAACTCTTTAAACTTCAGTGCTGCCTGACCCTTAGGGGTATTTTCAGCTACTACGTGAGAAAACTTGATTTCTATCGGCTCAGCAGAAGCTAAGAAGCTGGTGGCCATCACTGAACCGACGATTGCCAGTTTTGCCAACGTCTTCAACGACTGAGACAACAGACTGATGTGCTTAGTACTTTTTATAGTCATCGTTTAATCCTTCTGATTTATATGTTTTCCAGATACGAGCCCCATAAAATCCGTATCTGTACCCGGGAAAACAGCTTTATTTCCCAATGGTTGCCCTGACTAAAGGCAAGTTGCGCGCCAATTTGTTAACTTTCCTGTAACTTATTGGTTCTTAAAGTGTAGATTGTTTGACGTATGTCACATGTAAAATATATATGTGTGAGAAATGGCTCACATTTAAATGGTCGATGGGTGGAATTCCACCCATTTAACTGCGCAATAGCAATGAGGTATCACCAAGATATCGCTACGGTTTGATCTTTCCCCTTTGTTGCCAGGGCTGGTAGAATAAGCGCTCTTTTTTCACTCGCCTGTGAACAGGCTCCTTATCAATAAGGTTTGTGTTCGATTATGACCACCAAGACGCGTTTTGCTCCTAGCCCAACCGGCTATTTACATGTGGGCGGTGCCCGTACAGCTCTTTATTCCTGGCTTCATGCACGGGCCAATAAGGGTGAGTTTGTACTGCGTATTGAGGATACGGATCTGGAGCGTTCAACCCAGGCAGCAGTGGATGCCATTCTTGAAGGTATGGAATGGCTTGGCCTGAATTGGGACGAAGGCCCTTATTACCAGACCAAGCGTTTTGACCGTTACAATGAAGTGATTGCAAAACTGCTGGAAGAGGGTAAAGCCTACAAGTGTTACTGCTCCAAAGAACGTTTGGAAACGCTACGTGAAGAGCAGGCCGCTAAAGGTGAACGTCAGAAATATGATGGCTGCTGTCGTGATGCCGCTCCGCGTGACACCGACGAGCCTTACGTAATCCGATTTAAAATGCCACAAGAAGGCAGCGTGGTGTTTGATGACCACGTGCGTGGCCGCATTGAAATTGCCAACGAAGAATTGGATGACTTGATCATCGCACGTAGTGATGGCACTCCAACCTATAACTTCTGTGTGGTAGTGGACGACTGGGATATGGGGATCACCTGTGTGATCCGTGGTGAAGACCATATCAACAATACACCGAAACAGATCAATATATTGAAAGCACTGGGCGCTCCTATTCCTGAGTACGCACATGTGTCCATGATCCTTGGTGATGATGGTGCCAAATTGTCAAAACGTCATGGTGCAGTCAGTGTGATGCAATATCGTGACGATGGCTATCTGCCGGAAGCATTGTTGAACTACCTGGTACGTTTGGGTTGGTCCCATGGCGATCAGGAGATCTTTTCTCTTGATGAGATGGTGCAGTACTTCAAGCTGGATGACATCAACAAAGCCGCATCTGCTTTCAATACCGAGAAACTGCAATGGCTGAACCAGCATTACATGAAGACGCTGGACTCTGAGTATGTTGCCGGTTTCTTGCAATGGCATATGCAGGATCAAAAGATTGATACCAGCAATGGTCCAGCATTGTCTGCTGTTGTGACTGCTTTGGCAGAACGTAGCAAAACATTGAAGGAGATGGCTGAGCATAGCCGCTACTTCTATGAAGACTTTGCTGAGTTTGAAGAAGTCGCTGCCAAAAAGCATCTACGTGGGGTGGCGCTGGAGCCATTAAAATTGGTGCAGCAGAAGCTAGCCGCTTTACCCGAATGGACTCAGGAAGCGGTGCATCAGGCCATTGAAGAAACCGCGACAGAACTCGATGTGGGTATGGGTAAAGTGGGTATGCCACTGCGTGTTGCCGTGACTGGTGTCGGCCAATCTCCATCCTTAGATATTACGCTGTTTCTTATCGGAAAAGCGCGCTGCGAGCAAAGAATCTCCAAAGCGGTTGAATTTGTAGCAGCCAGATTAAATTCCTAAAAAATGCGTTGACACATTTGGGTGTGCTGCATAGAATGCGCCTCGCACTTGGGACATGGGTGACAGTTCGCTGTAGCATGCTCAAATGTTTAAGAGATTAGGGGTTATAGCTCAGCTGGGAGAGCGCTTGCATGGCATGCAAGAGGTCTGCGGTTCGATCCCGCATAGCTCCACCAATTTCTTATTCAGGGTCCTTCGGGATGCCAATTTTACTGATACAGCCTTATATCGGTGGAATAAAGGAGTCAGCAGGTTTCATACCGCCTCAGGAAACAGAGTAAAGTTTCAGTCCAGGGTCCCCTTCGTCTAGAGGCCTAGGACACCGCCCTTTCACGGCGGTAACAGGGGTTCGAATCCCCTAGGGGATGCCAATTTTACTGATACAGCCTTATATCGGTGAAATAAAAGAGTCAGCAGGTTTCATACCGCCTCAGGAAACAGAGTAAAGTTTCAGTCCAGGGTCCCCTTCGTCTAGAGGCCTAGGACACCGCCCTTTCACGGCGGTAACAGGGGTTCGAATCCCCTAGGGGATGCCAATTTTACTGATACAGCCTTATATCGGTGAAATAAAAGAGTCAGCAGGTTTCATACCGCCTCAGGAAACAGAGTAAAGTTTCAGTCCAGGGTCCCCTTCGTCTAGAGGCCTAGGACACCGCCCTTTCACGGCGGTAACAGGGGTTCGAATCCCCTAGGGGATGCCAATTTTACTGATACAGCCTTATATCGGTGAAATAAAAGAGTCAGCAGGTTTCATACCGCCTCAGGAAACAGAGTAAAGTTTCAGTCCAGGGTCCCCTTCGTCTAGAGGCCTAGGACACCGCCCTTTCACGGCGGTAACAGGGGTTCGAATCCCCTAGGGGATGCCAAAACCGATTTTCGGAACAAGAATTTCGGGGCTATAGCTCAGCTGGGAGAGCGCTTGCATGGCATGCAAGAGGTCTGCGGTTCGATCCCGCATAGCTCCACCAATTGCTTATTCAGGGTCCTTCGGGATGCCAATTTTACTGATACAGCCTTATATCAGTAAAATAAAAGAGTCAGCAGGTTTCATACCGCCTCAGGAAACAGAGTAAAGTTTCGGTCCAGTGTCCCCTTCGTCTAGAGGCCTAGGACACCGCCCTTTCACGGCGGTAACAGGGGTTCGAATCCCCTAGGGGATGCCAATTCACTTCCGTCTGGGATCTGAATTTGGGGTTATAGCTCAGCTGGGAGAGCGCTTGCATGGCATGCAAGAGGTCTGCGGTTCGATCCCGCATAGCTCCACCAACACATAATGAACCGCCTCAGGCGGTTTTTTTATGCCTGCGATTTAGTTCGAGCCCATTTTATATCAGTTGCTAAAAAGCCCCGTATTGTTGGGTTTAATGTGATAGTGGGCCTCCAATTTTAGCAATTATGCTGAGATTAAGTTTGGACAGGAGGTGAGCTACCGCGTTTATTCAAGCGCCGGGTATCGATTTATGCAAGCCAACCTTTGCTATTGTCTATTATGACCTCTCTGGCCTGATCGTTCTTCGTAAAAAAGCTTCCCAAAAACAGACCATTGAATTTCTGCATCTGTCATCCCAAACCACTAGCAGCCTTGGGAATACTTAACTCGTTAATTAGGGTCTTTTATCTATCGTGCTCGAGGACTGCGGGTTACGGTGTGAGAGTGATTTCAACTAAAGAACATCCGCTCAAAATAGACAACTGAAATGTAAATTATCACATACCGCGGTAGATAGGTTTTTAAGTTCAGTTTCTCATTATTTTTTGCATCTTTTTGCGGTTTCGTTCGTCTTCCTAAATGAGACTTTATTGGCGTTGAGCTCTATTTATAAAGATACGAATGCATTGATAGCGAGAGAGTTTGGCATAGAGATTGAAAATCTATTCAGCAACGACCACCGCCTTTCTTTTGCTCTTCTTGAAGTATCGAGAGTTACCTTTAAGGAATACTCATCGCTTGCATGTAGTTGTGGAACGAAAGCTCAACATGCAATCGCCATCATATGAATACTTTTCCGGGAAGCCTATGAATTATAAAAAATGTTCCTTAATTTTTGTCCTCACATTAGGAATATTAAACTGCACGCTAACAGCAAAGTCTTTGGGTAGTGAATTGGGCGATCTGTTACGGGCGACATTGGATAACCCGTCAGTATTATCGTCACGTCTTCAATCTGAGGCTGCTAGGCTCCAGATTGATGCTGCTAGGGGAAAATTTTATGGTCAGGCAGCTGTTGGGTATGACCAACGTCGCTATGAGGGCCCTCATGTGGTTGGCTATTACGCGCCGGGGACGCTACCAGACCCATTGATTGACAATAATGTTACTGTGTTGAGTATCTCCTATCGTCTGCCTCTCGACATCTTTGGGCAGATCGCAGCGAGCGTTGATAATGCCAACAACCAAGCTGTGGCTGCACATCTGCTATACCGGCGACAGCAACTTAGAAAACTACATCAAACTCTTGGGGCTTATTACACATTATATGCGTTGAAGAAACGTAAACTGGCCTTATTAGCCTATAAGGGACAGGTTGAGCGTATGCACAAACGTTTGACAGAAGAAGTCGCACTTGGACGTTCCGCACATGTTCAGTTGACTTATGCTGAAAGTCAGCTCGCCCGTCTGCTGTCAGATGAAACTCAAATTCAAGGGGATATCTTTGCAACGCAAGCTAGTCTGTCAGAATCCAGCGGAAAGCCAAACGTTATTGTAGAGGCCGAAGTGCTTGTCCCTGAATTAACAAATACGTCGGTTCAGGACGCGTTGACTGTCAAGATCGCCAAGGCGGCAGAGCAGAGTGCCCAATCTGCAGTCAAAGAAGCTCGCGCTAATTTAATGCCACAGGTGTCTCTGGATGGCAATTTCGGAAAGAACTATGCGGGAAATGGAGACTCACGTGATACATGGAGCATAGGTATTAACATTAGCTTACCTTTTGGTGTAAGCAGCTATCGTCAACTTGATGCTGTGCGTGCTTCTGCTAAGGCCTCACAGGAGGCAACTCGAGCGACTTTACGCGAAGCGGAAGCAGCATATAGCAGTCTTTCAGCGCAATACGACATGGCAAGAACCGAGATTGTTGCCTTGGAAAAGGAAGTTGTTTACCGCAGTGAACTCGTCAAAGTAGAACGAAAAATGCACAGTCTAGGGAGTCAAACGATGGAGAATCTGTTCCGTCATGAAGACGACCTGTTGGAAGCGGAAACTCGTTTAGCACAGGCGCAAGCAAAGGCTGTGGCGGCTTGGTCGGGGATACAGATGCTGATTGGAACCAAACCGAACGCTTATATTGCTGCTTTGGAAACAATATCCGCGGACAGGGAATGAATGACTATGAAAATTCCAATTAAAATAATCGTTTTATTGCTTGTAATCATTGGTGTTGGTGTCGGTTTGGTACTCAAAAAGAAAGCGCAACTGGCTGCTGAACCTATGCCAGTCATCACTCCACTGGTCATTTCTCGCGTTGAAATCCGCCCATCGAAGGTTGTATTGACACAATCATCCATAGCCGAAGTGTTGGCCGTTCACGATACCGTGTTATCGAGTCGGTTGACGGGTTATGTCACGGTATTGCCTTTTTTTGAAGGGGACCGATTCAAACGCGGTGCTTTGCTGGCCAAGCTCGATATGAGCACATCCGGCGATGTCTTGTCACAAAGTAACTCTCTCAATACTGATCTCGCCGCTTCTGAAAGTGCTTTCGTTGCAGCACAAGAAAAATTGAGGCGTTCAAAGGCATTACATGAACTAGGTGGAATATCCACCGAACAATTACAGTTCGATGAAGCTGCTGCTGCAGCCGCGCGTGTGCGATTGGAGATTGCTCGTGAAAACCTGCGCAATGCCACGCTGGTTGCACCGTTCGATGGCATAGTCAGCCAGCGTCTCGCTCAACCCGGTGATTTGGCCACCCCAGGCAAGCCGCTGCTGAAAATCACTGATCCGCGGGCCGGCATGCGTCTGGTCGTCAATATGCCGGAACAAGTTGTGCCCGTGGCACTTACCGCTCAGGGACGGACTTTACCACTAACATCTTGGCCGGAAGCTTCTGAACAGGGTTCTCGACGGTTCGAGGCGCGTGCAGTGATGGATGGTCTGCTTCCGGGGAGCAGGACTGCTGTAAAAGTCGTGTTGTTTTCAGGAACGGGTTTATTGATCCCTCAGGGCTGTACTGTGAGTAGCAACGGAAACCGTGCCACTGTTATGTATATCAAAGGAGAAAAACTAATACCGCTTGATCTTGATATCCAGGCCGAAGGGGAAGAAGGAATGGTTACTCAAGACCCGCGGGTAAATGGAGCTTTAGCGTGCGCAAGCCCTGACATTCTAGCGCGTCTACAGGCAGGCGCTCCGTTTATGGTTGGTAAGTAACTATGCTTTTTGAATTCTTTTACAAGCGGCCTTTGTTACTGGGAATGATCCTGCTTATCTTTTCACTGCTGGGCATCATCGGTTATCTCAATATGCCCCGCAACATGTTTCCGGATATTGAACGTCCCCAAGTTACAGTTATCACCGCGCTGCCGGGGGCGTCGGCCTTGACTGTGACTCAAAAAGTGGCGCAACCAATGGAGCAGGAGTTATGGTCATTAGCCAAAATCCGTGATGTACAGACTGTCAACAAGAATGAAGTATCGATTGTCCGGACTGAATTTGATTATCAAAAGGGACTGGATGCTGCGCTCATCGACGTTAACAACGCGCTTTCGCGGGTGCGCTCGAAATTGCCAGTGGATACACCTTCATCGTCAGTATATGCGACTGGTGGTTTCACCAATCCAGTCATGACTTTAGCGCTTTCTCCAAAACCTGGCAGTGCATTGAATTTAGAAACCGTGCGTCTCATTGCTGAAAATGATATCCGTGCCGCATTCGTAACTCAGCCACACATTGCCAACGTAGAGGTGTTTGGCGGTTATGAGCCTGCTGTACGTGTGGAATTTGATCCGATGCGGCTTGCCCGTTACCATCTGGATGCGTCGAAGGCTCAAGATATCCTGACCAAACTAAATCGTGACTGGCCATTAGGGATTGCCAAAAATCATACATCCGCCCTGACAGTGACAGTTTATGGAGAACGGGCTTCGGTCGATGCCCTCCGCTCATTACCTTTACTTAATGGCGTGCGTCTCGGTGATGTGGCGACACTGTCCTTATCTCATGGCGAACGATTTTCTGCTTACCATGGCAACGGCAAAGACGCAATTGCCGTCTCTATTCAGCGGCCCCCGAGTGGTGCTGTGCAAGCGGCAATCGATGATGCGAATGCCGTTATTCCAAGGCTGCAAGCCCGTTATCCCAATATCGAATTTTCGGTTGCCGATACACAGGGGGAGTTGATCCAAACGTCCAACAGCAACATGGTAGAGGCGCTAAGAGATGCAATTTTATTTACGAGCGTAGTGATCCTGTTTTTCCTTGGCAATTGGCGGGCAGTCGTAACCGCATTAGTGAGCATTCCACTCGTTTTTTTGGCGACGATGGGTATCCTTTGGCTGTTGGGACGCGAACTTAATATTCTGGTTATGACCGGAATTATTCTCGCTCTTGGCATGTTAGTCGATGATGCCGTGGTCGTATTGGAAAACATTGAGCGCCATCTAGGCGCATTGCACGAAAAAGTGGAAGATGCCATTGTTTACGGGACTCGCGAAGTTTTGGGACCGATTTTCATTGGAACACTCGCCACTGCGGCGGTCATCGCGCCACTGATGGCCGTGGGCGAACTGCCTCAGCAGTTGTTCAAACACCTGATCCTCACTGTAATTATTGCTGTATTTGTTTCATGGTTTATAGCGGTTACTTTTATTCCACGACTGTCTGCTTTCTGGTATCGCAATGGCTTACCACCTAAGAACACGCTAGAGCGCTTTATGGAAAGACTTTACCAGCGTGGTATAGCACCTCATGCCGCCGGTTTTGAAAGACTTCTGTCCTTTTCATTTGCTGGTAGAAAACTTCGTCGATGGTTGTTAATTCTGCCCGCCTTTGTCCTCCTAGTAGTTAGTTTAAAGATTGTAATGCCCTTGATCGGCCGTGATGCATTACCTCCTATGGATACAGGATTGGTCAAAGTACATGTTAAATTCAGTGCCAATGATACGGTAGAAAGTGCAGAGAAAAGGCTGACATCATTTGAGGCAGATTTAATGAAAGATCCGCGCATCAAGCGGATATCAGTAGCCTATGGTTCTGAACCTGGCGTCCTCTCTATGGGGGCTGGGCAATTGCCAGCCGAAGCAATCTACACACTTGCCTATGTCAACCGTCAAGAACGTAAACAAACTAGTTGGCAAATAGAAGCAAATTTGCGTCAAAAACTGAACGCCTTACCCGGTATTGCATTTGCTGATGTGTTTGATTCTGGTGTAACCGTTCTCTCAACAGTCAAGGCCCCTGTTGATATTCGGCTCTATGCAGAGGACTGGCGACAACTCCCGGCGGCGGCTGTTAAGGTTAAGATCGCACTCCAAAAAGTACCGGGGATAACATCCATCTCTTCAACGTGGGATGCTGATGCCAATGAAGCTCATATTGTTTTTAATGAAGACAAGCTGCGGGCGCTTAACCTGACTCCTGAGGCCGTCATTTCGCAATTGCCAATCAAAGGAATATCTGGGGCATCATTAAGTAAATTGCCCACAGTGACAGCACTTCCGGTCCGGCTGTATTTTAAGGCGCCTTACCGAAATGAACCTGAAAATCTGTTGCTATTGCCAATTCAGTTGGCTAACGGAAAGAGTATTCCTCTTGGCCAAGTGGCTCAGGTGGAACGGGTACCTGGAGTTGCCGTGATTACCACCAATGGTATGCGCTATACGCTTGATATTTTGGCGTATCGTAATACAGCACCGATTAGCTTCATAAAAGATGCAGCGGTACTTGCAGCAAGCAAGGTTCTTCCCGCTAGCGTAACCTATGCCGAGATGGGCGATGATGCAGAAGGTAGTCAGTCCAGCAAGCGTATGCTAATCGGCCTTGGTACCGGAGTGCTACTGTTGTTTGGCATTCTAGTACCGGCCTATCGCAGTTTCAGTCTCGGTGCTTTGTCAGTTTTGATCCTGCCACTGTCAGCTATTGGGGCAGTATGGGGCTTACTGGCTTTTGGTAAAGCTATGGCTATGCCTGCGATTTTGGGTATTGTTTTGTTGTTTTCCATTGTAATTAAGAACTCAATTCTTATGGTGGATTTCATTCGAGAACGCCGGGAGGCCGGTGCGAATGCCTATGACGCGGCCGTAGAAGCAATCCGATTGCGATATCGCCCGATCTTGATGACGGCTTTTGGTACAATTGCTGGCATGATCCCCATCGCTATGCAACGTGCTGTCGGTCTAGAGCGTTTATCTCCATTAGCTGATGCTACTATCGGTGGATTACTTGTTGGCACTGTATTGTCGTTATTTTATCTTCCAATGTTTTACGTATGGCTAACCAACGTTAACAAACCTAGTGAGTAACGATAAATGTTACATCGGGTATAGAACAGCAAATTTTCCGTAAATTTTATCTATGAGATAAAGGTACATGCCCACGCACCATATAAGTGGTTTCTTCAGCTGAACACACAAGCCTTTGGCTAGCAATGTCGAATGCGTCAAGTTTTTCACACTCAGTGTTTAATTTGTTGGCGCAGATATATATGATTTTTCATATGTGACTGCAGGCATCCCCATGAGAAAAGGATCACAAGACTGATGCGGTAGGGGCGAATGTATGCCGTATTATTATTGCAACTTCAGGGACAACAGAACGCCTTGCTGAACTACCAGAAATTTAACAAGTTATTTATAATCAATAAGTTAATTTTTTATGCTCTGTCGATAATGTGTGAGTGCAAATAGCATTTGTCTATGTTGCTTTCAAAAGAAGTATAAGCACTATGAATAATTTAAAAAAAACTTCTGTCATGCCATGTTTGTTAGAAACGTGGCATCATTCAGAAGCACAAATTTATGCTTGGCTGCTTAAACAAAGTGGAGATATGCAGCTTAGTTCTGACCTTTTGCAAGATACGTTCTTGAAAGCGCTTAAGCAGAATACACAATTTTGTGACATCCAAAATCAAAGAGCTTGGCTATATAAAGTGGCTAAAAATTTATTAATTGATGCTGTTAGACAATCACAAAAAGTGGTCTTGCAGCCATCTTTTAACGATCATATTGATGAGCAGGAAGCGCAGTCTGTGGTCGATAGTTTGACTGAGTGTTTACCCAATGCATTAGCAAAACTATCCGTACATGAGCGGGAGATCATCACTCGTTGTGATCTTCAAGGCGTCAGCCAGCAAAGCTTTGCGGATAGCAACAATCTGAGCTTAGTTGCCACTAAATCTCGTATTCAAAGAGCTCGTCGTAAACTAAAATCGATTATACAAAAAGACTGTCATGTCAGGTTTGACTCCCAACAGCGAGTTTGTTGTTTTTATCGAGAAAACAATTAATTACTGTAGTTGACTGTGTTCAGTAGATATCCTGTAGCTATTATTTGAGCATTGGGGAACCGCTATGAACAATCAGAGATACCGTCCAGAATTAAGGATGAAGCGGTAAGACAAGTCACCGCACGGGGATATTCCATCAATGATGTGGCTGAGAATTTAGGTGTGTCCCAGCATAGTCGTTATAAATGGGTAAAAGCCTGTAGCCCCTCACCGGAGCAGTCGAAAGGTAACGAATTGAGCGAAGCTAAAAAGGAAATTCTTCAATTACGTTCTCAACTCAACTGCGCTGAAGATAAGACAGTAATATCCTAAAAATATTCCAAAAACGCCTCGAGGCTGCAAGGTTTACGTGTTTATGGAGTTCGCATATTCGATAGCAAACTTAACCAAGTCACTAGCTGAACCAAGACCGAGTTTTACTTTTAACTTTTGGCGGACTGCATCAACGGTTTTAACGCTTAAATTTAACCGCTGAGCAATCTCTTTGGTCAAATTACCCTTTCCAACTAAAAGTAATATTTCTAGTTCTCTATCACCCAAGCTTTGCAAAGAGAAAGAAGTGGTGACAGGGGCAAAAATTTCAGAACTATGAGATGAAATTAGCGCTTTTGTCATCAACCGGCTTAAAGCAATTTCATCTGCGTAAACCTTCTTAATTGCGGAAATCAGAACATCTGGAGACTCGCTTTTCATCACGTAGCCCTTAGCACCAGCTCTCAAGGATCGCTCAGCGTATAATGCTTCTGGGTACATCGAAAATACCAAACATTTAACCAGAGGATAAATCTCGGTAATTGAGCGAACCAGATCCAAACCATTTTGTTGACCTAATGATAAATCTACTATCGCGACATCAATGGGGAACACCCTAACATCATGTAAGGCCTTTTGAATGTTATTAGCTTGAGCGACCACACTTATCTCTTCATTTTCATTTAATAAGTTGGCTAGCGCTTCTCTAATCACCACATGGTCGTCTACAAGCAAAACATTAATATTACTCATACTGACCTCCTAACATCTGTTTACAAGTGATTGTTGTACCATTTGAATCCGACTCTACGCTAATATTTGCATTAATAATAGAAGCGCGATATTGCATAATTTTTAAACCGTTGCCACTGCGGCGATGTTCAGCGGAAGAAAATCCTGTTCCATTATCTTTAATAGATAATGTGACAATTTTTCCTTCCTGCTCTAAAAGAATAACTACTTCATCACAATTGCTATGCTTTAGCGCATTAGTAAGTGATTCGCTGGCAATGTAATAAAGGTTAGTAGAAATTAAATAATCATCAATTTCAATATTGTGCCTACATATGAAAGCACACGATTTTGTATACGCAATACTTATGGACTCTACTAAATTTGACAACGCAATTTTTAAACCATCGGGTGAGTCAGGAACTTGACTGAGACCTTGAATTGTAGAGTGCAATAATGAAGTGGCTCTTCTCGCATTTTCTTCAATCTTTGCCGCTAGGTCATATACTGCGCTATTTTTATCAATAACTTTATTTAAAAGAGTTCTTGAAAGTAAATTTAGGCTAACTAACTCTTGACCTAATCCATCATGAATATCTCTACCAACATTTAGTCTTTCAATATTACATTCTCGGACAACAAAATTTTCTAAATTTCGCCGTTCACTAATATCTCTAACTATTTGCACTATACTGATTAGGTTGTCATTTTTTTCAAACACCGGATATGCGGATATTTGTAAAACTGATTTATTTACTGATACCTCTGTGCTAAACGGTTTCTTAAATTCAAGAACATACTTCACTGGGCATTTGAGGCAATGTTGTTCATAACCACAGATTTTCTTTTCACGAGAACAGTATAAGTTAGAAAATGGTGCGCTGAGATTGTTTGACCATTCCAAATTACCATTTGGGCTGAAATACATAACGTGTTCAGATATTACATCCAAAACATTTTTAGATTCGCGTTCCAATTTTAATTTAGCCAATGATGCGTCATGTTCAGCGGTAAAGTTTTCTAAGAAGCCATGTGCAATTTTGGTTTTCTTATCCGATAAATAACCAAAAAAGCCATGTGCCTTGACATGCACCACATTATTATTCTTTGATCTTAAAGAAAAAATTGCGGTATGGAAACCATCTTGCATCAGGCGAGGAAACGTAGTTTTTAAATGATTTTCTATCTCACTTTTGTCGTTGAGTAAATAATGAAAAGGTTTTCCTAGTAGCTCATCAGCTGAGTATCCCAGCATTTCTAAAAAGGCTTGGTTGAATCCTATAAACTGACTTAGCTCATCCATGACTATGTAAGCTATTGGTATGTTTTGAAGTAAATACTTGAAGTTATCTTCTAGTATGTCTTCGTTAATCAAGGTGCTTGTTTTGTCGTTCATCATTGGAGAGCCAGCCTTTTCCACCCATACCTATACTGTATATTACTAAAAAATAGATTAAATATGGCGCATATTTACTTATATTTTGATAACTATCACATATAAAATTAAGAATAACTAAACAACAGTGCAAAAACATAAATCATTTTGAATAATGTCACAAATATAAACAGTGTTGGATAGCAATATTTACCTAGTGATCAATAGGTAATACTACCTATTAAATAAAGTATTTAAATAAACACGCCAGAAAATACATCAACTTACGTTGATGATAAGACATTGAAAATCTCTTTAGGATAAAACTACCTATTTAATTTCATAGTGTTACCCAACTTGTAAACAATGCAAAGTTTAATAATATAAATTTGCTTTCAAAAATATTATTAGCAAATGGGGAATACGAAATGAGAAGAAACCTGTTGGTTACAGCCTTAATCTTTATGGGTGTGACTATGTGTAATTCGACAATTGCAGAGACATGGAAATGGCAACAATTCCATATTGATAATGGAGTTAAATGTAATGCATGTCACAAAAGCAATGTAAATGACTACGTAAATAACGATCAATGTCTTAAATGCCACAAATCTTATGATGCACTAGCTGAAAAAACTAAAGACATGGAAATTAACGTTCACCAAAGTCCGCATTTCAAAAATTTAGAATGTACTAGCTGCCATACATCTCATACGGAACTGAAAGTGTTCTGTGAAGATTGTCATGGTCCTATTACTAGAGATAAGCAGTTTAGCAAAATTAAATAAGAGTGGTGAACAGTATGAAAAAAACATTAATAGCAGCTTCTATTTTCTCAATTTTTGCTACTACCGCTAATTTCGCAGATGCAAAAACGGTTGAGTATACGACAGATATTGCCGTTGTTGGTGGTGGCTCTGCAGGGCTTTCAGCGGCAGTGACAGCTGCCGATGCTGGAGCCAAAGTCATTCTTTTAGAAAAAAATCCGTATCTTGGTGGCGCATCGAACTTTGCAGAAGGTTTGTTTGCCGTCGAATCAGATTACCAAAAGCTTAATTCCTATGGACTAACGAGAGATGAGGCTTTCGAAAAAATAGAAGAATACACCCACTATTTAACCGATGGAAAAATTGAGCGGGATTTTATTGAAGCTAGTGCTGATGATATCCATTGGCTAAGAGACTTAGGCGTTAATTTTAAAGCAGTACAGATTTCACCAATGGAACCGGCTACTTGGCATGTTATTCAGCCAAACGGTCATATTGTACACGGTGGGGCCTTAATCACCACCTTGCAGGAGCGTGCAGAAAAAGACGGCGTACAATTTCTGATGCGTACTCCCGGTACATCATTGATCTATAAAGATGGAAAAGTGGAAGGTGTAAAGGGTACTGATCATAAAGGTAACGAAGTTATCGTTCATGCGAAAGCGGTCATTATTGGTAGTGGTGGCTTTGGCAATAGTCCAGAAAAGATCAAAGAATTTACCGGCATTGACGGCAGTACTGCACCTGGAACTTTACCACTTCATAAAACAGGTGAAGCCATTGATATGGCACATAAAGTTGGAGCGTACGGTGGTGATGAGATCCTCATGATGCACATCGGGACTAGTGGTAAAGGCATTATCCCTATGGGTGATTTATTTACCATGACCTGGCAACCCACCAATATGTGGGTAAACAATCTAGGTAACCGATTTGTCAACGAAGAGATCGCTTTTAGCTTTGCTGAGGCGGGTAACGCACTTCACCAACAACCAGGCAGCTCTGGCTGGGCTATTTTCGATCAAAACTTAGTTGATTATGCCGTAAACCATGGGGTTGATAATGGCGTTGGTGTAATCGTACCAGTAATGAAAAAGCTCAATAAGTTAAATAGTGAGATTAAAGTCGCCCTTTCTGCTAAGAGCGAGGCATTTAAACAAGCAAAAAGTGTTAAGGAACTAGCAAAAGAAATCGGGGTTCCTTATGAAAACTTGGAGAATGCATTCAAAAGTTATAACAAGGCTTGTGAAAATAAATATGACTATGACTATTTAAAAGGCCGCAGTAATTTAGTTTCTCTCAATGAAAAAAATGTATATGCAATTAAATTAAGTGTATTCCAATTTACATCTCTTGGTGGCATTAGAACGAATCCTAAGATGGAAGCCGTAAGAAAAGACAGTACGGAAATTAAAGGATTATATGCGACAGGAAATGATGTGTCCGGTCTTTATTCAGATACTTATACCTTATGGGCGTCAGGCCACGCATATGGCTTTGCTGTATATTCAGGCAGAACTGCCGCAAAGAATGCTGTTAAGTATATTAAAAACTAAAAATTAATATAATAAGTAAGGATAAAAAATGAAAAAATCAGCGTTGAAATATGCGTTACTATCTAGTGCACTATTTGTTAGTGGGGCAATGGCTACAGAAGGTGGCGGCGGTATTTATCCAAATGGTGCAGAAGGCTTTCTGTCAGGAGCATTACCACCACCTGGATTATATTTATTACAATATGTGAATCATTATTCAGCAAGTAAACTAGCGGATGCTAATGGTAATGCGTTACCAATAAATATGAAGCTAGATGCAACAGCAACAGTCAATCGTATGGTTTATCAAACTGACATTGGCGTGTTTGGGGGACAGCTAGGCTTTTATTCATTAATTCCGTTAGCTCATGCCAGTGCTACATCTTTGGTAGGAAGTGGAACGAAAAGCGGCTTGGGTGATATTACTGTTGGTCCTTATGTTTCATGGCACTTCAATAAAAATTGGCATGCTGCCGCTGCAGTAGATTTTGATATGCCTACCGGTGAATACAACAAAAATGATTTCGTAAACTTGGGTCGTAATTACTGGGCTTTCGAACCTGTATTTGTTGTTACTTATTTGGCAGATAATGGTATCGAAGTTTCAACTAAGTTTATGTATGACTTCAATACAAAGAATGATGATACCGATTATAAGTCCGGCAACGAATTCCATATAGACTACGCTGCTGGATATCACTATAAGCAATGGACATTTGGATTGTCAGGGTACTACTACACTCAGGTTACCGCCGATTCTGGTAGTGGTGCTACTAATGGTGATTATAAAGGTAAGGTAAACGGCATTGGTCCATCAATTAAATATGATGGTAGTAGTGGTATGAGTATTGAACTCAAATATCAAAATGAATTCGGTGCCGAAAATAAAACTGAAGGCGAAAAGCTCTGGGCTAAAATAGTTGTCCCGTTATAAATCTTAATCAATATCATAAGTGGCACTAGTAGAACTAGTGCCACTGTAGGAGAGTATTATGTGCGGTCATCATGGTTCACTTCAATTAGATGTATTATTAATTCAACTAAAGACATTATCAGATGTTTGGGATGTCTATATCAAAGAAAATGAGAAGAATAATCCAGAAGCAGCTGAAGCAGTAAAAATGTGCCAATCTCAGTTAGCCAAACTTTTAGTACACGAACATTAATAAATTGGGGTGTGTAATGAAAGAATTATTAGCTAGAAAAAAAGAGATTATGGCGTTATTCAAAGACGTCCTTGAACCTAAGGAATCTATTGTTATATCTGACTGGAAAAAAGATGGTGGTAAAATAATTGGTTGTTTATATAACTATTTTCCAGAAGAAATTATTACTGCTGCGGGATTTCTGCCTTATCGTGTAAATGCTTTAAATAGTCAGGGAACTGAATTAGCTGAACCCAGATTTTCTCAAATTAACTGCAGCTTAGTGAGACATTTCTACAACGAAGCTGCTAAAGGCGCTCAGGACTTTTTAGATGGATTAGTTACAGTAAATAACTGTGATCATCTTCGAAGGTTATTCGATAACTGGCAAGATCAAATCGATACCGGATTTTTTTATTTTATTCCGCTGCCAAAAAAGGCCGGCGAATTGCAAATTGAAGAATTTTGTAAGAAAATTTCAGCTTTTAAATCAAGATTTGAGGAATTTTTTAGAATTAGCATATCTGATGAAAGTCTGAAAACTGCTATCAGAGTGCATAATGTCACTAAAAATCTTCAGAGACAGCTTTACGACTTTCGAGCACAAGGCTGCAGTTTGATATCTGCAGCAGATGTGATGACGATAATGATCGCAAGTCACTGCTTTCCTAGAGAGAGATTTAATACTCTTTTGAGTGAACTCGTTAATATTTGTCAATCATATAAATTTGAAGCGGATGCTAATGCTAAGAAAGTAATGGTAATAGGTGGAGAATTAGATAACTCAAATATTTTACAGCTCATTGAGGAATCTGGGGCATTTGTTATTACAGACTCATTGGGTTATGGCACTCGAGACTGTAAAAAAGATATTCCATTATCTAATAACCCTATTAGTGACATTGCCAACTACTATCTTTCAATAAAACCTTGTGACCCAAGATTTTTTGGAACAACTTATGAACGTAACCAATATGTTCAAGATTTATTAGATAGTCATAATGTCGACGGAATTATTGGAATACGTATTCTTCAATGTGATCATTGGGCATTTGAATTGCTAAATATGAAGAAGCTTTCAAAACGGAACAGTATTCCATACTTAAATTTGGAAACTGAATACATATTTAGTGGCGTCGGTCAAACAAAGACCAGAGTTCAAGCCTTTATAGAAAGTATTGGAGCTTAAAATGAATAAAATAAAGCCTGGTTTGGAAAGATTTAGAGAATATCGTGATCGAATCAAATCATTCATAGATGGTATTAAAGCAAGTCCAGAACCTAATCCTGTTTTGATAAAATTTTTTGAATTAATTTACGAAAATGACTGCAAAACCGTTGATTGTATTGAAAATGACAAGCCATTGCTGTCAAGTTGGTATGGCAATGCTCCTGAAATCTACGCCGCTATGGGTCTACATTATTATTGTGTTGTAGATAACATGCTAGCGCATCAAGCTTTCACCGATGATTTGGAAAAAACCGCACTTACTGACATTCCCACAGATATGTGTAGTCTCATTAAAGTCGGTGCTTATGCTGTTGAAAATGGTTTAGCGCCTATCCCTTCAGCAATGATCGCCATGCTAGAACCCTGTGATGCACAGTCTGCATTACATGAGGCCTGGCTTAATTCAGATGATTGGGCTCATATTGACACTTATGCTTTAGACCCTTCTTATGGCAGCACCGATGAAGATTGGAGCTATTTCGTAAAAGAGTTAAAAGGCCTTATCGCTTTTCTGGAGCAGAAATTTAATCTCAAACTTGACGTTGACAGATTGAGAGAGATTGTTGAAGTTACCAATCAACAATATGAGGCCCTGGCTGAATATATGGAATACCGCCGGGCGCTCCCTTGTCCGCACCCATCATTTATGGGTTCAAAATTGGGTTGGCCTATTACACAGCATATTGCAGCGGGAAATCCTGGTACGGTTGAAGTCTTTAAGATGCTGTCATATGACGCCGAACAAAAGGTTAAAGCTGGCATCGGTGCCGTACCAAATGAAAAGATCCGTTGTGCTTGGACGGACCTTATTCCAACATGGGCAGATGAATATGCTGAATTTTTGGCTACTGAATGTAACGCCAATATTGTGACTGACTTCCAGTGCCTCACACCCTATGAGCATATTGATACATCAACATTGGATACCATGTTGACCGGCCTTGCTAAGCGCAATTTGTCCGAAGTTCCCATGATTCGACAAGCTAGAGGTAATATCGACATCATGCTCCAAGATATCACCCAAATGGTGACGGAATTTAATTGCAATTGTGTCATTTTCTCTGGCCATGTTGGTCACAAAGATCAATCTGCATCAATCGGGTTTGTAAAAGAGCTTTGTAAAGATCTCGGCGTACCACTATTGGTACTTACTGTTGATAACTTTGATCTTAGTTATACACCAATGGAAGTTATTAAACAGAAAACGCTTACATTTTTTAATGCTCATGGCTTGCTTTGATTAGCTCATACAAGGTGGCGTAAATACGCCACCTTACTCATTCGCGAGGAAAAACCAATGATTGTAGCTGGTTGTGATTTGGGTTCTGCGGCAGGGAAAGTTGTTATATTAAAAGATAAAAAAGTTATTTCATCTGCCGTCGTAAAATCTACTACTTCCCCCGAAAAAACTGCTTTAAAGGCGCTAGAAATCGCTATGTCAGCTATCGGAATGAAAGATTTAGCTGAATTAGACAATATTGTGTCTACAGGCTATGGACGCTCAAAGTTATCCTTCGTTAAAAAAAATGTCACTGAAATTGCTTGTCACGCAAGAGGCGCATTTGAGCTAAATCCGACCATCAGAACGCTTATTGATGTGGGAGGGCAAGACTGCAAAATTATTTCAATTACTAATAAAGGAAGAGTGGCCGAATTTAATATGAATGACAGATGTGCTGCTGGAACTGGGAAATTCTTGGAGTCAATGGCACGTACACTAAACTGCTCTCTAGAAGAATTTTCAGACCTAGCTTTATCTCATACAGAAATACTTAAAATCTCTAGCCAGTGTAGTGTATTTGCGGAATCTGAAGTTATCACACTCATTAATGACGGTATGAAACCTGAAAATATTGCAGCGGGACTCGTTGATTCTATTGCAAGACGTCTGATTGCTATGATTAATCGCGTTGGACTTGAGCTCCCCGTGGGATTTAGTGGTGGCGGTGCAAAAAGTGAATCCTTAGTTAAATTTCTAGAAAAGAAACTTAATACTGAAATTGTGAGATTCGACTGTAGTCCTCAGTTAGTCGGAGCAATAGGCGCTGCCCATTTTGCTACTGAGTTAATAGAAATTTAGGATAGAACTTATGGATGTATTCACAACTAGCATAGAAAATGTTGATAAAATATTTTCTTCAAATGTCAAAAATTACAAAATTGAATTGACTAAAGAAAGCTGTATTTCTTCATTAGCTTCTCAAAAATTATTTCGTTTTGGCGACCAGTCCGTAAGTCGATTAGTGTTAAAAAGTGATTCTGCTATTGAGTTGGGAGGTCCTACTACCACTTCAGTATCAATGTTGCTTGCAGAATATAGTAGCAAAGCATCCAATATTAATGAAATCATCATAAACGGTAATCTTAATTTGGAAAATATTGAAGATGCCACCATCGCGTTTGGACAGGTTGTTATTATTAATGGAAGTTTAATTACTAACCGTGATGTTATAAAAGCTAATGAAATTATTAGAAGCGGGATATATTTTGATGGACTAATGTTAAAAAGTCAGAATGAAATCATTTGGTATAGAATATCAAAATCACTGTTAAAATTGGGGTTTTCGATCAAGACATTAGCACAAGGTGTCATCTTTTCTTTATTATCAGAAATACCAACAATAGAAAGTGTCAAGATCTACTTTACATCAGATAAAGATAATGACATTAGAAAATTATCAGAAGAATTATCCGAAGTAAAAAAAATTACTAAATCTATTAAGGAATCTGTTTGGCTGGAAAAAGGTATAAATATTCAAGATGGTTCTATTACTCATTGTGGTTCGTGTAGTGATAAAAGTACCTGTACAAATATACGTAAAGCAACTAATAAACTAAAAGGTGGCTGCAGTGGAAAATAAAAGAATAATTGCGCTTTGTGGTAAAGGCGGTGTCGGGAAAACAGCCATTACATCAATGATTTTATCACTACTATCAACAGATAAAGATTTTGGAAAAGTGCTAGTTATCGATGCTGATCCTGCTCAGGGATTAACCTATGCAATAGATGCAAAAATTGAAAGTACCATGGGTAAAGTTAGAGATGAGCTTATTCACAAAGCAAAGTCTACCGATAAAAATGATCTGGTTGATTTTACCAACTCACTTGATTACCTTCTTTATGAGAGTCTTTACGAATGTGAGAACTTTTCACTTTTGGCGATGGGCCGTTCAGAAGAGAAGGGGTGCTTTTGTCCTGTAAATGATTTATTGCAGCAGGCAATTAGTAAATTAAGTGGAGAATTCGATACTATTTTGATCGATGGAGAAGCAGGCCTGGAACAGATCAATAGACAAATTGTGAAAAAGCTGAACAATGTTTTAATTATTTCTGATGCCTCTGTCAGAGGATTTGAGACAATTAAACAAATTAAATCTATGGTGACAGGTGATGCTAAAGTTGTCGAATGCCAACGTTATGGTGTCATATTTAATCGTGTATCAGATCAACATAGAACTACGCTAAAATTTAAGCTTGCCGATATCAATGTGGATTTAGTCGGCGTTATCCCTCAAGACAGTTCTGTTGCGGAATTTGATTTTTGTGGGAAATCCTTGTTGGCACTACCAGCAGATTCCGAAGCCTTAGCTTCCTTAAAATCTGTCATTCAGTATTTACGTTAATGACAAAAATAAGCACTTGGCTCAGCATGGGTATGGGTTTTAGTCGCACAGTGAATTTAACCATCTGATAAGAGGTGAGAGACTCACCTCTTAGATGATATTGGCTCCTAAGGCGGCGTGAATTGTCATGCTCAGCTAGACATCGATCAAAGTGGAAAAGCCCGTTATTAATATGTATATTTGCACGATATAAAATGTCTAATTTTCATTGGCTTGGAGCATTTAAATGAATAAGATTCAAGGTGGCTGCCATTGTGGACATGTAAGCTGGGAATTTGAGTTGCCAGTAAAAACGGTAGTTAAATGCCACTGCAATAATTGTAGGAAATTACAGGGTTCCGATTATAGTTCTTGGATTGTCGTGCCAAAGTCTCAGTTCAAAGTTAACTCAGGCAGGGAAGAGATCTCTACGTATCATTTTTCAGAAGTATCACAAAAATATTTTTGCGCTAATTGCGGCTCTACGGTTTATGGCATTAATGGAAAACATTTTCCTACGGACTTTATGGTTCCACTCGGAGAAGTTGACAATTATTCTGAAGATTTAGCCCCTAAAATCCAAGTTTATTCTAAAGATAAAGCAGCATGGGTTCATATCCATGATGATGAACCTGTCGTTAGTTAAAAATACTACCAGTGCAGCGGCAAATTAATCGGTGACTCTTGGTTTGCTGCTGTTGCAAGCTCTAAAACCTAAGATTGGAATAGCCCGTATTTCCGTTTATCTTAGGACGGGACAAATTGTAATATCCTTGTATCGGTTGCTGCCGATTCAAGCATCTGTGACAATCCGTATTAATCTCTATTCCGCTCTTACAATAAATATCTCTTAGTCAACGCCGAGGAAACCGCCGGTCTGATGCGCCCACAAATGCGCATAGATGCCATTATTCTGCAACAGTTCTTGGTGTGTTCCCTGCTCAATAACGCGCCCTTGATCCAGTACTATCAGGCGATCCATCGCAGCAATGGTCGACAAACGATGCGCAATAGCAATAACGGTTTTGCCTTCCATTAGCTGATACAGACTTTCCTGAATAGCGGCTTCGACTTCGGAGTCCAGTGCTGAGGTGGCTTCGTCAAGGATCAGTATTGGTGCATCCTTCAGCAGCACACGGGCAATGGCTATACGTTGGCGCTGACCACCAGAAAGTTTAACGCCGCGTTCTCCAACCTGTGCATCTAAACCACTGTTACCTTTGGGATCAGTCAAGGTGGCGATAAATTCTTTTGCCTGAGCTTTTTCGATTGCTTGCAGCATCTCCGCTTCAGTCGCATCTGGTCTACCGTAGAGAATATTCTCGCGAATAGAACGATGGAGCAGGGAAGTATCCTGCGTCACCATACCAATATTGGAGCGTAATGAATCCTGGGATATTTCCCGGATGTTCTGTCCATCGATGCAGATATTGCCCTTTTCCACATCATAAAATCGCATCAGCAGGTTAACCATGGTTGATTTACCTGCACCGGAACGGCCAACCAAGCCAATTTTTTCTCCAGGTTTTATATGCAGATCCAGATCGTTTAATACCCCGTTCTGTTCACCATAATGGAAATTAACATGATTAAAGTCGATGGCACCTTTGCTCACCAATAATGGTTTCGCTTCCTGAACATCTACAATATTGGCGGGTTGTGACAAGGTGTGCATACCGTCAGTGACGGTACCGATATTTTCAAATAGGGCACTAACTTCCCACATGATCCACTGTGACATACCATTAAGTCGCAATGCCAAACTCACTGCAATGGCAATCGCTCCCACGGTAATCGCACTTCCCATCCACAACCAGATCGACAGCGCGGTGACGGCAAACGCCAATGAGTAGTTGAGTACCTGAACACTGACGTTGATACCCGTAACTAGCCGCATTTGGCGGTAAACCGTGTCCAGAAAGCCTGCCATGCTAGTACGTGCGTAATCTGCTTCCTGATGGGTATGGGCAAATAATTTAACGGTTGTGATGTTGGTGTAACTATCAACAATGCGACCGGTCATTGTTGAGCGGGCATCGGCTTGTTCACTGGAAACGCGCTTTAACCGCGGCACAAAATACCATTGCAAGCTGATATATATCACTAGCCACAGCATCATCGGCATCATTAAACGCCAGTCAGCACGGGCCATCATGATCACCATAGAAGTGAAATACACGAGGATATACACCAATACATCGAGCAATTTCATCACAGTTTCGCGAATGGCTAAGGACGTTTGCATCACTTTAGCGGCGATACGCCCCGCAAAATCATTCTGGTAGAACGCTACGCTTTGTTTAAGCAGATATTTATGTGCCAGCCAGCGAACTGACATGGGGTAGTTACCAAGCAAACTCTGATAAGCAATCAGTGCATGAGCCAGTGTTAACAGCGGAATTAACACCAGTACCATCAGTGTCATTCCCAATAACTTCGTCCCTTCCTGTTGCAGTAATGTTGCCGGGTCTTTGGTGACTAACCAATCGACAAGTTGTCCCATAAAGCCAAACAATGACACTTCCAAAACCGCTAAGGTGGCAGTCAGTACTGACATGATGACGAGTGGAACTTCAAAACCGCGAGTGTAATGGCGGCAAAACGCAAACAGTCCTTTGGGGGGTTGGGCCGGATCGACATCCGGTAACGGGTTGGTCCAACCCTCAAATATACTAAACAACTTCTGGATCATGGTTTTTCTTCTTTGCCAATGCTGACGCTAGCATACCTTATTTATCGCAGTTGCTGCATGGCTTAATGGTTTCATTGTGTTTAGGAACGACGATGATAATTGAGTTCCGTTTTCCGCTGGTTAAGCGACCTTGGGTTGGTTAACCTTGGCAATATTCGATAGTCATTGGTGACTGCTCATGAGCTTTGTGGACTTACATCCAGACACTTGCCGCCAGGCGCGATTAAGCCGGGATTTCCGTTTTGATGGCCGCTTTTTTGTCGGGGTTTTAAGTACGGGCATTTATTGTCGGCCGGTATGTCCTGCGGTCAGTGCCAATGAGAATAACGTGCGTTATTTTGCCAGCGCTGCTGCGGCTGCGGCAGCGGGTTTGCGTCCTTGCTTACGATGTCGTCCAGAGAGCGCCCCCGGTTCTTGTGCTTGGCGCGGCACTCGCACCACGTTAGAACGCGCGATGCGTCTGATAGAGCAGGGGGCGTTAAATGGCGACAGCCAATCAGCTGTGGATTCGCTGGCGGAACGTCTGGGGATTAGTAGTCGCTGGCTGCGTAAATTATTTACTCAATCGATAGGAACATCGCCTGTACAGTATGCCATATATTGCCGCCTACTCCTGGCAAAGCAGCTTTTGCACGAAACCGGGTTAACCATCACTCAGGTGGCGCTGGCTTCCGGGTTTAATAGTGTGCGTCGCTTTAATGAAGTGTTTCAACAGCGCTTGCAAATGACACCGTCCGCCATTCGTCGTCATAAATCTGTTTCTGATTACGGCACTATGCGGTTATTTTTAAGTTATCGCCCCCCTTATGACTGGCAACACCTTCGCAGTTTTTTCCACTATCGAGCCGTGCCAGCAATGGAATGGTTTGAACAGCATGGTAACGAAGGTTATGGTCGAACGCTGTTAGTGAAGCATCAGCAGCATCAGTTACGAGGCTGGTTTTTTGCCATCAATCAACCGGAACAACACCGCTTTTCCGTTGAGATAGCATTGGATGCTGACGGCAATTTGGAATTGCTTCCGTTATGGTTACAGCGGATCCGTCAGATCCTGGATTTAGATACTGAACCAGTGATTATCCACGAACGCTTATTAGCGTTGCAGGCGCATTTACCCGAGCTACAGGTCATGCCAGGGTTGCGTTTACCCGGCTGCAGTTCATCATTTGAGGCGGGTGTCCGAGCGGTGTTAGGACAACAAGTTAGCCTTAAACAGGCCACGACATTGTTGGGGCAGTTGGTGCGGCAATATGGTGAAAAACAGATTGTTAATGGCAGGGATTGTGTATTTTTTCCTTCGGTGGAGTTGCTGGCTGTTCAGGAAAGTCTCCCATTACCGATGCCGCAAAGTCGGCAGCAGACATTACAGCGATTGGCCATATATTTGCATCACAGAGATGAAGCAACAGAGACCATTACCGACAGTCATTTGCTGAACGATTGGCTCGATATTAAGGGTATTGGCCCGTGGACGGTTGCCTATGCTGCCATGCGGGGATTGTCAGCACCGGACATTTTACTTTGCAGTGATTTAGTTATTAAAAAGCAATTACAGCAAATGGCTGCAGTCGCCGAGATAAAGGATTTTAATAGCTTTAGTCAGACTATCGCCGCCAGCATTTCACCTTGGGGGAGCTACTTAACTCTGTCGTTATGGCATCAGGCCGCATCAACCAAGGCTAAAAATTCAGTATCGGAGTCATAATATGAGCAATGTCGTTTCAATGCTAAAGGTGCCATCCAACGCCGAACCAATCGCGGAGTTGATATTAGACTCGCCGTGTGGTGTTTTATGGTTAGCCGCTAACGAATCCGGACTATGTTATCTTCGTCCTATCTCGGCACAATGTGCTGAATTGGTTTCAGCACCCAAGCCGAGTCACCAGCAAGCAGAGACAATTCTGCAGCAAGCGAAACAGCAATTGATAGAGTATTTTGCAGGAACGAGACAGATGTTCAATGTGCCATTAGCACCCGATGGTACGGCATTTCAACGCAAAGTATGGCAACAGTTGATGCAAATACCTTACGGTGATAGTTGCAGTTACGGCGAGCTTGCTGACCAGATACAACAGCCTACGGCTGCACGTGCGGTTGGCACCGCCAATGGCGCCAATCGCATCGCAATTATCATTCCCTGTCATCGGGTAATTGGTAAAAATGGTCAGTTGACCGGTTATGCGTGGGGGCTGCAAATGAAGCAACTATTGTTGGACTTGGAAGCAAAATCTAAATAAATTTTTGCAGAATATCACCGATTGCGAATAAACATTGGGGTATCTTTCATCGTCGATATTCCAGTTACTTAGTGGTAATAGAAGTGGAACTTATCTGGTTAAATGAATCTGTAGCCGCATTGGCCATTACGCCGCAGTCGTCGCTACCCTCAATGCTTAAACAGCATGCGCTGCAAGCGGTACTGCAATTGCAACCAGTCACTGATTGTGAACTGCCATCGGAAATCATCGCGCTGCAACTGGCATTGCCACTGCAACCGAGTCCGGACGATCGCTTTTTGCAACAATTATCGCTGCAGCTGCCAGCGGCATTGTCATTTGTTGAGAGTCAGCAACAGCAGGGCCATAAAGCATTGATGACTGCCGCTGACGCTGGGGTATTAGGTGTCATGATGGCTAACTTCTTAATGACACAAGGTGCCGCACCTGTACACGCGGTGGCTCAGGTTCGGTCATTGTATGATGATGCTTTTGCCAACGAAGGCTGGGATCAATTCGTGTTTGATGTACTGTATCGTATGCAAGCCTGAATCTGTGCGGCAGATCCTGGCATCCTCACAGTAGTTTTTCACCGCTGTGTTATGCTAACGCCGTTTAATGACGTCATTTATTTGCGGAGACCCCATGAAAAGCAAGGCTAACCAGTCACAAGGATTACTTTTGTTCAGGTTGTCACAACGACAGTTGTTTGCCATGGGAACACTGAAAATCCGTGAATTGGTGCCGTATCAACCGCTAAGTCAATTACCTAATGCTCATGCGGCGGTCGTCGGCGCTGCCGCGATCCGTGGACACACACTTCCGGTGGTTGATATGGCGGCCGCGGTGGGCTATCCCCCGTTAACGAAAGACGAGATGAAGTCAGGGTATATCATCATCACTGACTGTCAGCGGATGGTGATTGGCTTTCTGGTCCGAGGCATTGATAAAATCGTTGAGTGTAACTGGCGTGACATTGAGTCACCCCCACAAAATCTAGGCAAAAATGCGTTTCTGACCGGGGTTACACGGTACGACGATCAACTCATTCAGTTACTGGATTTAGAGCTGCTGTTATCAAAAATTTTCCCTCAGGCTTCACAGAAGCTGGTGGGGGTCACCGATATTCAACGAGAATTGCTGCGGCCTTTGCGCATTTTATTGGTGGATGACTCTAAAGTTGCCCGCAAACAATTGTGCGATGCGTTGGATGATCTCAACATTCCTTATGATGTAACCTCCAATGGTAAGGAAGCACTATCCATTATGGAGCAAGGTGCGGCTGAACAGCGTCCGGTAGATATTCTGGTGAGCGACATTGAGATGCCGGGTCTGGATGGTTATGAATTGGCGTTTGAGGTCCGAGACAATACACTGTTACGTCATGCCTATATTATTTTGCACACCTCTTTATCCAGTGAGATTAGCGTGAGTCAGGCACATCAGGTCGGGGCAAATGAAGCGCTGACAAAATTTGATGCCCGTGAACTGGTGGAAGCCATGTTGCGTGGTGCAAAATCACTGACCGGGGATTAATCACTCGCCTTATTTTCATGTATTTTAGTGTTTTTACCTGATACTGGCTGGACAAGCTGGGGCATCTCCGATAAAAACGTAACTCCAATGGCGCCCGCCATCATGATAATAATGATAGGTTTAGTGATGAACGTATTTTCCTCTATTTTTCAGCGCATACTTCGTGGCAGTCTGGTATTACAGATTTTTACCGGTATTATCGCCGGGATCTTGCTCGCAGTTATCGCGCCGCAGTGGGCCGGAAAAATCGCGTTCCTCGGAGAATTGTTTGTTGGTGCACTCAAAGCAATAGCACCCATTTTGGTCTTCCTGCTGGTCACAGCATCCATTGCTAACCAGAAGAAAAATACCCAGACCAACATGAAACCTGTGGTGATCCTATATCTCGTTGGTACTTTTGCGGCGGCACTCACAGCTGTTGCCGCAAGCTTTATGTTCCCATCTTCATTAGAACTACAGACATCCCAACAACAGTTATCACCACCACAAGATATCGGTGAAGTGTTGCATACCTTGTTGTTCCGACTGATTGATAATCCCGTTAATGCACTGATGAGCGGTAATTATATTGGGATCTTGGTTTGGGCTATTGGTCTTGGACTTACGCTGCGCCATGGCAGCGAATCTAGTAAACAGGTGTTCTGGGATATCGCTCATGGTGTCTCGCAGATGGTGCGTTTTGTTATCCGTCTGGCACCGTTGGGCGTGTTTGGTTTGGTCGCTGTGGCAGTATCTGAAACTGGTTTCGGCGTGTTGGCAGGCTATGCGCACTTGTTAGCCGTATTGCTTGGGGCCATGTTATTTATCGCTTTGGTGGTGAATCCATTACTGGTTTTTTATAAGACTCATCAGAACCCGTATCCATTAGTTCTGACCTGTTTAAGGGAAAGTGGGGTAACCGCCTTTTTTACGCGCTCCAGTGCCGCGAATATTCCGGTCAATATGGCATTGTGTGAGCGTCTTAAATTGCATGAGGACACTTATTCTGTGTCGATCCCGTTAGGGGCAACGGTAAATATGGGCGGTGCCGCAATTACCATCACGGTACTGACGTTGGCGGCGGTCAACACCTTGGGTATTCCGGTGGATATTCCTACTGCCTTGCTGCTCAGTTTAATCGCTTCGATCTCTGCTTGTGGCGCCTCAGGTGTGGCAGGTGGCTCATTGTTGTTGATCCCGCTAGCTTGTAGTTTATTTGGTATTGATAACAGCACTGCCATGCAGGTTGTGGCCGTTGGTATGATCATCGGCGTAGTGCAGGATTCAGCAGAAACCGCATTGAACTCCTCTACGGATGTGGTATTCACCGCGGCGGCTTGTATTGGGGCTGAACGCCAACAGCAGTCTTAATATTGTCATGATATCTAGGATGAAGGCCGCTTTAAGGCTGCCTTTATCCTATAAGATCTCCACTGTGAGGTGTTTCACTAAACACTGAAATAGCGCTAGTAGAGTGATATTGATCGCGTCTTTCAATTGTTAATGCGATACACTGCGCACACATATCAAGGTCATCACTCACTAATAGTAATAGTGCCAATGAGTGGTTCGATCTGTCCTTCACGTCTTGATTACTTTTTGCATTTGGGGGCAAAAGTATTATGGGATTACTGCTGGATATCCAAGATAAAGTGCCATTGCAATTGCGGGGATTAAGTAAACTTTCCGGCATTTCTGCAGTTGAAAAACGTCGCCGATTACTGCTGAATCATCAGGGACAACGCCAGTTAGTAGGGTGTTGGCGCGATCAGCGAGAAAATCTAAATGACGAGGTACATCTCTTCCGTGATAACGGTAAATGGATAATGGCATCTTGGTTTAGTGATGGTTGCCATAGTCTGGATGAAATGAATGCTATTGATACCGCAGATGGTGTGCGTCTTGAAGAAAAAGACGGCAATGTTTTTGGCGAATATCTGTTGTTACAAGGGAACGATACCCTCGCATTCTGTAACGAGAATGGTTGTTACTGTACTGCGGAAAAAATCAGTTTTTAACTTCCTGACCGGTCTCTAAAAGCCGGCCATGCTGACAAAATGCATCTCTTTGCCAGACCACGGATGATTGAAAATCAAACTGGCCGCATGAAGGCATAGCCTTGGCCGAGCCTTTTGTACCTGTTCATCACCGTAGAAATCATCCCCTAAGATGGGATGGCCAAGCGCCAACATATGCACACGCAATTGATGGGTTCGGCCAGTTTCCGGCTGCAGTGCTAACAGGGTTGACTGCTCTCGGCGCGCTAACACCCGGTAATGCGTCACGGCTTTACGTCCTTCCTCATCGACTTTTTGCAGCGGCGGATTTTGTTTATCTGCCGCTAATGGCAGATCTACGGTACCTTCATCATCTTTGACAATACCGGCGACTTCGGCGATATACAGTTTGTCATTACGACGTTCCTGAAACTGTGTCTTCAGATTCGACTCTGCCTTTTTACTGCGAGCAAACACCATAATCCCAGAGGTGGCGCAATCTAAGCGATGGACCAGTAATGTTTCTGGGTAAAGTTGTTGTAAGCGGGTAAGCGCACAATCGTGAGTATCCTCAGCCCGACCTGGATTGGATAGTAGCCCTGCCGGCTTATTTATCACAATAATGTCGCGGTCTTTATAACGGATATCCAGCCAAGGTAACGCTGGGGGCTGATAATCAAACTTCTGCATAAAGGCTCCTTTAGTCGCGACGCATTCTAGCAGAAACAGCCCATCATCACAGATATTGTTCCGGTGTTTTGCGCGCTAATATCCGGCTATAGGCCATCAATTGCGGATAGAAAGTACGAAAGGCAATCTCTACCTCTACATCCAGTGATACCAGCGCATTGGCGGCACCTTGGAACAGTTGAGGTTGTGATACCCGGCGACTGACGCCTTGCAGGGCCGCTTCGAGGCCATTGCGGTGCGCGTATGACAATAACCAATTGTCCTGTTTCATCAGCGGCACCAGACGTTGAAGCCGCTCTGGCAATTGCGGCGTTTGTTCCAACGCGTGATAGGCTTGGTCACAAAATAGTGGCAACGAGGTGTGATGGTATTCATCCCAACAGCGGGCGAGCATGTGGTCAAATGCCAAGTCAATCAACACTGGTGCCACTCTTTGCAGCGATTTAGGAAATTGCCAACGCAACTCTTTGATGAGCTCATGATCGTCGGTGATACGATCGAGTTGACGATGTAACCAAATTCCTTGTTGCAGATGCAAAGGATGAGCTGCAATATTGCCTTTAGCAAAATCGCCCGCCAGGTTGCCTGCCAGAGATGTTCCACTGATGTCCGCCAGGTGTAAGTGGGCCAGAAAGTTCATAATTTGTACTTGCGCGTTTTTATCATCGGGCTATTATGTCCCACCAGAGTTTGAAATGCATCAAAGATGCCGGCACGCGTATATAGTATTGTATACGATACCTTTCTAAAGGCTGTTGGTTTAAAGGATCAAGGATGATGTGGAACTGGATCGGCAAATTCATTGGTAAAGACCCCCAACCTCAACGCAAACGGGTGCAAATAGACATTCCGTTTGAGCAAATCTTGTCATGCCCGCCTGTAATGGATGAACATAAGCAGGAGGATGTTTCGAAGTCAGAACCCAAGGACTCTTGATCTTGTTTCGACCAGCCCCTAGACTAGCGGCCGTTTTATCGCTAAGCAGAGGCTCCCCCAATGCGAGTTGCAGATTTCGCTTTCGATCTACCTGAAGAGTTGATCGCTAAATTCCCTATGCCTGAACGTAGTGCATCCAGACTGTTGCGTCTGGATGGTGATAGTGGTGCGCTCAGTGATCTTCATTTCACCGATATTCTGGATTTGGTAGAAGAAGGCGATTTAATGATATTTAACAATACTCGTGTAGTGCCAGCGCGAGTATTTGGTCATAAAGCCAGCGGTGGCAAACTGGAAATCCTGCTCGAGAGAATGCTCGATGATAAGAGGATGCTGGCACATGTCCGCAGTTCTAAATCCCCGAAAGTGGGCTCAGCAATTGAGCTTGATGGCGGTTATCAACTGAAAATGCAGGCGCGTCATGATGCACTGTTCGAACTGGAATTACAGGGCGATAGCACCATCTTGGCGATGTTGGAAGCCGTAGGCCACATGCCTTTGCCACCCTATATTGACCGGCCGGATGAGGATGCTGACAAAGAACGTTATCAGACGGTTTACAGTAAAAATCCAGGCGCAGTCGCCGCGCCAACCGCGGGGTTACATTTTGACGAACCCCTGCTGGAAAAGCTGAAAGCAAAAGGGGTGAAGCAAGCCTTTGTCACATTGCACGTTGGTGCGGGTACTTTTCAGCCGGTGCGTGTAGATGATGTTCAGAAGCATCACATGCATTCCGAGTGGGCCAATGTGCCGGCAGATGTGGTTGAAGCGATCCGTGCGACTAAAGCTGCGGGGAAACGGGTTATTGCGGTTGGCACAACATCGGTGCGCTCACTGGAAAGTGCTGCCAAATTCAATGGCGGCGAAATCCAACCATTCTGCGGCGATACCGATATTTTTATCTATCCGGGATTCGATTTTAAAGTTGTAGATGCGATGGTGACTAATTTCCATTTACCAGAATCCACGTTGATCATGCTGGTGAGTGCTTTCGCCGGATTTGAACATGTGATGCCTGCCTACCATCATGCAGTTGCGGAGAAATACCGTTTCTTCAGTTATGGTGATGCCATGTTTGTGACTAAGAAATTAAAGTGAGATAAGCCATTGCGGTACACTATTGCTGTAAACCGTATGGCGTTTAAACAGGGCAGAGGAGTGCGCTGCACTTCTGGTTGCCCTTTTGTTTGATGGCTTCAGGCCATTTATAAGTCGGACTGTTTCTCTGACGAGGTAATAAATGAAATTTGAATTGGATACCACTGATGGCCGCGCTCGACGTGGACGATTAGTTTTTGAGCGGGGTACGGTAGAAACCCCAGCGTTTATGCCGGTGGGAACCTACGGCACCGTAAAGGGGATGACCCCGGAAGAAGTCCGTGCCACTGGCGCTGATATCCTGCTGGGCAATACTTTTCATCTTTGGTTACGTCCCGGTGAAGAAGTGATGCGAAAACACGGTGATTTGCATGATTTCATGAATTGGCCTCGGCCAATTTTAACCGACTCCGGTGGTTTCCAGGTATTCAGCCTTGGCGATATCCGTAAAATTACCGAAGAAGGCGTGCATTTTCGTTCTCCTATCAATGGCGAGAAAATTTTCCTCGATCCAGAAAAGTCGATGCAAATTCAGCATGCGCTCGGCTCAGATGTGGTGATGATTTTCGATGAATGTACACCTTACCCAGCAACACCCGACGAAGCGCGCAAATCGATGGAGATGTCGCTGCGTTGGGCTAAACGGTCCCGCGAAGAATTTGACCGGCTGGAAAACCCTAATGCGTTATTTGGCATTATTCAGGGCAGTGTTTATGAAACCTTGCGTGACGAAAGCTTGAAGGGTTTAGTAGCAATAGGATTCGATGGCTATGCTATCGGCGGTTTAGCGGTGGGTGAACCTAAAGCGGATATGCACCGGATCTTGGAACATGTCTGTCCGCAGATCCCGGCCGATAAACCACGGTATTTAATGGGCGTGGGTAAACCAGAAGATCTGGTGGAAGGTGTTCGGCGAGGCGTTGATATGTTCGACTGTGTGATGCCCACACGAAACGCACGTAATGGTCATCTGTTTACCAGTGATGGTGTGATAAAAATCCGTAATGCACGTCACAGGGATGACACATCACCATTGGAATCTGAGTGTGATTGTTATACATGCAAACATTACTCCAGAGCCTATCTGCATCATCTCGACCGTTGTAATGAAATGCTCGGAGCCCGGCTCAATACCATTCACAATCTCCGTTATTATCAAAGATTGATGGAAGGTTTGCGTGGCGCCATAGAGACAGGTACATTAGACGCCTTTGTAAAGGATTTCTATAGCCGTCAGGGGCGAGAAGTGCCTGATCCGATTGATTGAATCCACTGTTAATAAGAAGAGAGAACTATGTTTATTTCAAATGCTTACGCGAGTGCAGCCAATGGAGCTCCTCAGTCTGGCGGCACCATGGAATTGGTGTTTATGCTGGCGATTTTTGCACTGATCTTCTATTTCATGATTTTCCGTCCGCAGTCCAAGCGCGTGAAAGAACACAAAAATCTGATGGCTTCTTTGGGCAAAGGTGATGAAGTGTTAACCAGCGGTGGCATTGTAGGCAAGATTGCCAAGATCGCTGAGGACAATGATTATGTGCTGATCAGTCTTAACGATGACACTCAAATCACCATCAAAAAAGACTATATTGCGGCGGTATTGCCAAAAGGCTCTATGCAGTCGCTGTAAGCCAAGGGAGCTGAGGCGTGTTAAATAAGTATCCTATGTGGAAGAACCTGATGGTGATTATTATCATCGCCGTCGGTGCTTTCTATGCTATCCCCAACCTCTTTGGTGAGGACCACGCAGTTCAAGTGGTGGGAACCCGTGGTACGGCAGTCACTGCCGCCACACAGACAGAAGTCAATCAACTGCTTGCTACCAAGGGCATCGCGATTAAGCGTTCTGAGCTGGAAAATGGCCAGTTGCTGGTGCGCGTAAACAATGCTGAAGATCAGTTACTGGCGAAAGAAGCGATTGCTTCTGCGCTTGGTGAAAATTTCTCGGTTGCGTTGAACCTGGCGCCTGCGACTCCAGCCTGGTTGGAAAAGCTTGGTGCGACTCCCATGAAACTGGGTCTCGACTTGCGTGGCGGTGTGCATTTCCTGATGGAAGTGGACATGAGTGAAGCCATTCGCAAGATGGAAGATGCTAAAGTTGCAGATTTCCGTAGTGAACTTCGTGAACAACGCATTCGTTATGCAGGTGTCAAGGCAACGCCAAAAGGCATTGACATCAATTTCCGTGATGCAGAGTCTCTGACAAAAGCTGAACAGTATCTGAAAACCCATTCCAATAATGAAATGGTGTTTACCAATGCTTCAGCTGGTGACGTATTAGTGTTGCACGCTACGATGAGTGAGCAATATTTGCGTCAGATTAAAGAAGATGCACTGACTCAGAACATCACCACTATTCGTAATCGTGTCAACGAACTCGGTGTTGCTGAACCTGTCGTTCAACGTCAGGGGGCAGAGCGTATTATTGTAGAACTGCCTGGTGTTCAGGATACCGCTCGTGCTAAGGAAATTCTTGGGGCAACAGCTTCAATCGAATTCCACATGGTGGATCAGAAAACTGATTTGGCGGCAGCTCAAGCTGGTCGGTTACCTGCAGGCTCAGAAGTCTACAAACGTCGTGAAGGCGGTGAAGTAGTACTCCAAAAAGAAGTCATGTTAACCGGCGATCATATTACCGGCGCGCAACCTTCTTTTGACCAATACAGTCGCCCTCAAGTGAGCATTAACCTCGATGCCAAGGGCGGTAGCATTTTCTCCGATGTCACTAAAGACAACATCGGTAAGCCAATGGCCACTTTATACATTGAGTACAAGGATAGCGGCGAACGCAATCCGGATGGCTCAGTAAAAATGAATAAAGTGGAAGAAGTGATTTCTGTGGCGACAATTCAGGCGCGTCTTGGTCGTAACTTTGTAATCACCGGCTTAACCCATGGTGAAGCGCAGAATCTGGCATTGCTATTACGTGCCGGTGCCTTGATTGCCCCTGTATCCATTGTTGAAGAACGTACCATTGGTCCAAGCCTTGGTGCTGAAAACATTCAGAATGGTTTACAGGCGATGATTTGGGGTATGGCAGTAGTATTGTTATTCATGATGTTCTACTACCGTGCTTTTGGTGTGATTGCTAACCTAGCATTGACCGCGAACCTCGTAATGGTCGTGGGTATCATGTCGATGATCCCTGGCGCTGTGTTAACGCTGCCAGGTATCGCCGGGATGGTGTTGACTGTCGGTATGGCTGTGGACGGTAACGTGCTGATTAACGAACGTATTCGTGAAGAGTTACGGGCAGGTCGTTCAATCCAGCAATCGATCCATGAAGGTTATGCTAACGCATTTTCAACCATTGCTGACGCAAACATTACCACCTTCATCACTGCATTAATCCTATTTGCAGTGGGCACTGGCGCCATTAAGGGCTTCGCTGTGACCTTGATGATCGGTATTGCTACATCCATGTTTACCGCGATTGTGGGTACACGTGCGATTGTGAACGCCTTGTGGGGCGGTAAGCGCCTTAAAAAGCTGTCTATATAAGGAGCATGTTGAAATGTTGCAGATTTTATCCTTTAAAGGCTCAGTCAACTTTCTCCGGCATGCATTGCCGATCAGTATTATGTCGTTGATCCTGGTCGTATTGTCGTTGGTATCGTTAGGTACCAAAGGCATCAACTGGGGGCTGGATTTTACCGGTGGTACGTCTATTCAGCTGACTTTCAGTAAGCCAGCAGATCTCAGCACAATGCGTGATACGCTGGACCGTGAAATTACCTCTGGTGCCGTGGTGCAGAACTTTGGTTCTAGTCGTGATGTTGTGGTACGACTACAGACTAAAGAAGGCGTGAAAAGTGATGACCAGGTCAAATTGGTACTCAGTGCTGCTAAGGCTCAGGATCCTGATGTCGTGCAAAAGAGTGTCGAGTTCGTTGGTCCTCAGGTCGGTAAAGAGCTCGCAGAGCAGGGCGGATTAGCGGTATTAGTCGCGCTGATCTGTATCTTGATATATGTCACCTTCCGTTTTGAGTGGCGTTTATCAGTAGGTGCGGTAGCCGCGTTGGCGCACGACGTGACAGTAACTCTTGGCCTATTCTCCTTCTTACAGCTTGAGTTTGACCTGACAGTGCTCGCCGGCGTGTTAACGGTAGTAGGTTACTCACTTAACGACACTATCGTGGTATTTGACCGTATCAGAGAAAATTTCTTGAAGATGCGTAAAGCGACACCGACAGAAGTGGTTAACGCGTCAATTACGCAGACGATGAGTCGTACTATCATCACAACCGGTACAACGATTATTACCGTGATCGCGCTTTTCCTGAAGGGTGGTACGTTGATCCATGGCTTTGCCACGTCGTTGCTGATGGGTATCACCGTAGGTACATACTCTTCAATCTATGTTGCGAGCTTCCTAGCCATCAAACTTGGTGTCTGTCGCGAACATATGATGCCGGTGCAGGTAGAGAAAGAAGGTGCAGATCAGCCTTCCATCATGCCGTAACCACTATTAACGCTAAAAAACCACCTACGGGTGGTTTTTTTATTAGCCGGTTTCTCAATATTTACGCACGATGACGCTCAAATGTTGATGAAAAGTAAATTTTTACGCAGGGCAACTCGACAGGCGTGCTTTCAGGAAGTAGCATGGCGATTAACAAAATTTGAACAGTTCATTTTTTGTTCATCTAAATCATTCCTGTTTTTTCTTTGTCTAAATAGCAAAGTGCAGTGGTAGGAAGTCACATGGAAGAACGTAAGATATTAGTTGCCGGTGGAAATCTGCTTCAGGCTCATACATGGAAAGGTATGCTGGAAGCCTGTGGTATTACTGTGGAATTGCGTGGCGAAGCACTCATGGGCGGTGTCGGTGAATTACCGGTTGATTTACAAACTGTGGAATTGTGGGTGCCGGAATCTCAACTGGAGCCAGCTCAGACGCAGCTGGCGACATTAAATGCCGATCTCCCTCAATGGCAATGTTTGCAATGTCATGAATTTAATGACGCGAGTTTTGAACTGTGTTGGAATTGCAGTGCCGAACGCAGTGAATGCCACAACTGAGGATTATGCTGCCATCTGGTAACCTGAGCTAGTTCACGCTGGTCTCAGAATTTTCTAACAGTCTTGGGTACCGGAACGATGCGCTATTTCCCTCTGTATATTGATACGTCAAATTTATCCGTCTTGTTGGTTGGTGCCGGAGAGGTCGCTGCGCGTAAGTTGGATCTTCTGGCACGTACTGATGCTGATATTCATGTTGTAGCACCGCAAGTGTGTGATGACATTGCCGATTACGCAGATAGCGGACGGATTGAACTTTCCGGTCGAGAGGTGGTATCTACCGATTTGCAGGATGTCGATTTAGTCTATATCGCTACTGCTGATAACCTCCTTAATCAACAATTAGCCGAATTAGCCCGGGAGGAAGGTGCGTTAGTAAACGTCGTTGACGATCCCGATAACTGCGATTTTATTACCCCCTCAATAGTCGACCGAGGACGCTTAGTCGTAGCGGTCAGTACTGCTGGTGCAGCGCCGGTTTTCGCAAAAGATATCCGCGGTAAACTGGAAGCACTTCTCCCACAATCCTTGTCGCCGCTGATGGATTTTATTGCGGAAAAACGTCATGAAGTACAGCAGAAGCACTTCAATCCATCTCAGCGTAGGCGCTTCTGGGAGCGTTTTTTGCGTAACAATGGGGAGCGTTACGACAGTCACACTATCACTCGCTATCAGCAATGTTTTACCGAGGAAGATGCCTTTGGTGAGTTATTGTTATTGCAGCAGGATGTGACGCCAAAGCTGCTGCCCATTGCCATTATTCCTTGGTTACAACGAGTGGATTTGGTGCTACAGGATGAAGTGCCACCTCAGGCGTTAGTGGAGTTAATTCGGCGTGATGCTTCTCGTTCGTTTGAGCCGATGGCGGATAGTGAATTACTGAGCTGTTGGGAACAAGGACAATGGGTATTGCGGATCACTAATGAGACTGAAATTCAACGGTTAAAAGCAGCATTTCCATTCGCGAAACATCTACGTCCCGGCGCTATTTAACATGATTGTCTGGTCTTGCATTCGTGACACACATCTAGAGGTCATTAATCGCTAGGGTAGAGCGTGCCCAATGGGCACGTTCTGTGGAAATTAAAGAGGATTATTAGCCAACGTAGTTTTCAGCCATGCAAATGCTTCTTGCACGTCATAATTACCAGAATGCGGTACTAAGTAAGGTATCTTAAAGCTAACATCTTCAACTTTGGCATTGTTTTTCAGCGCATAGTACAGCGTTAACTGCATGGCAAATGCTGTATCGCGATCGACCATTCCATGACGCACATACCAATGTGGTGCCACGTCGGCGTCAGCCGTTTCGAGATAGTTTATCGGGTTAATGAGATTAATTTGCGCTGCTAGGTTATTGCTATCAGTATCCGCAAGATAGTCTGCCCAACTTAATCCTGTATCATCAACACCAGAGCCATCGCCCAATACTTCGTTATTGGTCCAAGTCCATGCGTTGAAGTTTCCATATTCATAATAATCCGAACCGAACAAGTTAGTTTCGCCACTAACACTCGGATTACCCGTTTCTGCAGTAGCATCGAATGCAACAACCGTTTTTAGATTGATGGATGACGCAACGAAGGCAAGAAATTTCTCTACGTCGATATTGCTGACAGTTGCCGTGGTACCGGTGCCTCTGAGCGTGAGCCAGTTGTTGGTGAGACTATAAGTTGTACCTCTTTGGGTAACGTTGAAGGTTTCTCCGAGGTTTGGAACAGTAACACCGGCGGCAATCTGACGTTCAAGTTCAGCTTTAAGCTCGCCTACCAGCAGGTCATTAAGGTTTTGATCTGTGATAGCTGTGCCGTCATCCTTTTTTAGATTGAGGTTGTTAAGGTAAGTTGGAAACATTGATGCCATTTCCGCGGATGCCGCTGGTTGAACGCCTGCAGAGTAGGCGACGCCATTGATGGCTCCAGTGTTACTATCTGAGCGGACTGCATTGTATTGCCATTCATAGCCAATATCTGCGTTTCCTAGGTTGTTGATAGGGCAATAAGCGATAGCTGCAAAAACATCGTCATTTAAAGTACTGGATAGTTTGTCGCCCGAACCAGTGATGCCAGCAGCACCGATGGCATTCAAATATGGCAAATAGTCGGCGCTGTTACCGCTGGCTGAAACTGCTGATGTTAAGCCACCACCACCACTAGTACCGTTGACGACAATCCGTTCCGCAGAGCCGGGCATGACTGCGTCGTTTAAGCGTAAATAGCGGATAGCTGCCTTTGAATCAACAACCGGCGCTGGGGCTTTACCGGCCCAATGTCCATCAGCCGCACGAATGCCTCGACTACGAGTTCCGACATTTGCAACCACATAACCAGCCTTAAGTGCTGCCCCAATATTGTCAGTATCGCTAGTACTCACAAATTCGGCGCCATCAGTGATGGTGGTGCTGACCGGGCTGTTAAACCAGCCAGAATTATCTACTGCAAAATAAATGGCTGTGCTTTGGTCTTCAACAGATGCTTCTGGAACAGAAATGATCATCGTCTGATAAACGTATGGATCTTCTAATGTGATTGTCTGACCAAAGCGAGATTGTGTTGTCGCCATTTCAATCGGATTAGCGACGTAGACGATACGATATTGGCGAATCGCCTTGTCTGTACCGTCGATATTCACCGTCAGACTTGTGTAGTCACTAGCGTCAAAGGTGAGTTGCTGATCTTCAGCATCTACTGGTGTTGCCACTACCTCGGCAGCAGATTTGTTGTTATCTGAACCACATGCTGAAAGCACGAGAGCAGCGGAGATGACAAGTGCATGTGGATTTAATCGGGTAAAGGTAAAGTATTTCATGTATTTTTCCCCAAAACAAAATAGTTAAATTGAACGGGATAGTTGCTCTGATATAAATGGACGCTTTGTGAGCTAACTGTTTCACCCACGAACTAAAATGTTTTATAAATGCATGAAAGTCTTATTAGTTTTCTTGCGAGGCTATTCAATTTTGTCATTTATTGAACAGCGAAATCGCAATGTCTAATCTAAAATTAAAGTCGATATTTTAGAGTAACAATTTGAATATCCTCAATAAATTTCACCATGATGTTAACATCGTTGCCTTATTGTAAATTAGTAAACGATGAATTAAGTGCCTTTTATTCGAATTCCGATGTATATATTCAAAATTGAGAGCGCAAAGGGATGAGTTCGTTATCTTTGAAAAATCATATATGGTTCAACGAATAAATTTTTGACGGAATAATAAAAGAGCCAGTCCATCTGGACTGGCTCTTAGGTCTTCACGTTGCGTTATTTGATTTAATTTAATTATTAAGCTTCTTCAGCTTCTGTGGCAGCCAGTTCCTGCGCTTTGCCTTTCCCAATGTACATTACCAGTCCAGTGATAAAGATGGTGGTAATAGTGCCGGCAATAGTAGAAACAGTCATTGGCAGACCTGCACCCAGTGTGCTGGAGTTCAGCAGGAAGCTGATAACTACGTCAGTCATAAACATTGCTGGGATAGTACAGATCCAGTGCAGTTTGTTATGGCGCAGCAGGTAAGCTGAAGCAGTCCACAACATCATCACTGCCGTTGCCTGGTTAGCAACACCGAAGTAGCGCCAGATAACACCGAAGTCTACCTGAGTCAGGATGGCACCCAGTACGAACAGTGGGATAGCCAGTACCAAACGCTTAGAGATCTTAGTCTGTGGCATGTGGAAGTATTCAGACAGGATCAGACGAGCAGCTCGGAAAGCAGTGTCACCTGAAGTGATAGGCAGAATGATTACGCCCAGTACCGCCAGGAAGCCACCTACAGTGCCTAACAGGCCGGTAGATGCACTGTATACAACGTTGGCAGGGTTGCCAGCCATTGCATCACTCAGTCCCTGCACGCCATCGAAGAATGACAGAGCAATCGCACACCAAATCAGCGCGATGATACCTTCACCGATCATGGCACCATAGAACACGAAGCGGCCGTTGGATTCGTTTTCAACACAGCGAGCCATCAGAGGAGATTGAGTAGCGTGGAAACCAGATACGGCACCACAGGCGATGGTGATGAACAGGGCCGGCCACAGTGGCGCATCTTTCGGGTTCAGGTTCTGCAGGAAGTCGCTAGGACCAAAACCAGCTAACAGTGTGTGTTGATCAGAAACGACAATCGCAGCAGTCAGACCGATAGACATGAACAGCAGCAGTGCACCAAAGAATGGGTACAGGCGGCCGATAATCTTGTCGATTGGTACGATGGTGGCGATCAGGTAGTACACAAAGATGATGCCAACAAACATAGTTACGTTCAACCCTGTCAACTTGCCTAACAGGCCTGCTGGAGCAGAGATGAATACCACACCAACCAACAGTAACAGTACCAGTGCAAAAATGTTCATGAACGTTTTCGCGCTCTTACCCAGATATTTCCCGGCTAAGTTAGGTACAGACTGACCATTGTTACGTACAGACAGCATACCAGAGAAGTAGTCATGTACTGCACCGGCAAAGATACAGCCGATTACAATCCACAACATGGCCGCTGGACCATACAACGCCCCCAGGATAGGACCAAAGATTGGGCCCACACCAGCGATGTTAAGCAACTGGATAAGATAGACCTTACCTTTTGACATTGGCACATAGTCAACACCGTCATTCTGGGCATAAGCCGGAGTTTGGCGCTGTTTATTAATACCGAACACCTTCTCAACGAAGGTCCCGTAGATAAAGTAACCGCCGATCAGCAGACCGACACACAGTAGGAACCACAACATAGGTTTGTCTCCCCAAATTTAGAATCGTAGCAAGTGTAAACAAATCCGTAACAACGCCAAGTTGAGTTTAAGTAAGCGGTTAAAAGTAGTGGTTGAGCGGTTGCTGATAAAGCTGAGCGGTTTTGAGCATAATTTAGCGGTCAAATACGCTTGTGAGCGGTCAATCGTCTGGACAAGTGGCAACTGATTGTTACCACTTAGATCGCGGGGATGTTAATAACTTATTGAAAGCCAAAGGCTTGTTTCAATGGTTTAAGAAAACGTCGGGAGACTGGTACTTTGGCACCGCTGTGAGTGGTCACTTCGGCACCGGTTTCCAATACTTCAATTTCCGCAATTGCAGATGGCGCGACCAGATATTGCCTATGACAACGTAGCAACGGTGTTTTCTCTTCCAGCACTTTTAACGTCAGTTCGGTGTGAACTTTTTCCTTGGCTGTCGCAACATGGATACCACTTAGGTCGCTGAACACATACTCCACATCTTTCACTGCGATAATTTTGAGTCGATTAGCACTAAAACAAGGCAAATGCTCCAGGTATTTCGGCAGCAACACATCCAGCGATTTTGGCTGCAAATCCTTTCGAACCTTATCCAATGTTTGCTGTAAACGTTTTTCATCCAATGGCTTGAGCAGATAATCAAACGCGTGATTGTCGAATGCTTTGACGGCAAATTCGTCGTAGGCTGTGACAAAAACAACGCGTGGCATGCTCTCTGGATCAAGCATGGCGATCAGTTCCATACCACTGATGCGTGGCATCTGAATATCCAGAAATAGCAGATCAGGTTTGTATTTACTGACAGCCTGCATCGCTTCGATGGCATTACTGCATTGGCCAACAATTTCCAAATCGCCATATTGAATGAGCAAATCTGCCAATTCCTGACGGGCATAAGGCTCATCATCAACAATCAGGCAGCTAATCATTACTGGCTCCTTTGTTTGGCAGTCGGATCTTCACTTTGGTGAATAGTTCAGGTTCAAAGTCGACAGTAACCCCGTATTCATCGCCATAAAGGTTTTGGATCCGTTTATGTACTAAATTCATCCCCAGACCATCTGAATCTGAGCGTGGCTGGTACAAGCCCGCATTATCCGTCACTTCCAAAATAAGGTCTTTTCCTTGCTCAATAGCTTTTACTTCAATAATGCCGGTTTCCATCATATGAGACGTTCCATGTTTTACCGCATTCTCGATAATCGGTTGCAAAGTAAATGCAGGTACCTGCATGGAATATAGTTTCTGGGGAATATCGATAGTCACTTTGAGTTTGTCGATAAAGCGGGCTTTCTCAATGGTGAGGTAAGACTCAATATGCTCCAACTCGTCACCTAAACTGACAAGTCCCGTGGTGCGTTTGAGATTGATACGTAAAAACTGGCTAAGTTGCTGTAACAACTGCCGTGCTTTGTCGGGATTACGACGGATAATGGCACTGATAGTGTTGAGCGCATTAAACAGAAAATGGGGATTCACCTGGGCCTGTAATAATTTGAGCTCTGCTTGAGTCAGTAGGATCTGTTGTTGTTCAAAACGCCCATACAAGATTTGGTTGGACAACAATCGGGCAATCCCCTCGCCGAGGGTTCGGTTGATGTTGAGGAACAGTTTGTTTTTGGGCTCATAGAGTTTAATCGTTCCAATGACCTCATTATCACTGCGTAACGGGATCACTAGGCTTGAGCCCAATTTACAATTGGCTGAGATAGAGCAGGAGTAATGGGATTCAACACCATCAGCAAACATCACTTTATTTTGATGAATGGCATCCATTGTTATCTGCGATGAAATAGGCGTGCCTACCAGATGGTGATCAGCGCCGATGCCGATAAACGCCATCAATTTTTCACGGTCGGTAATGGCAACGGCACCCACATTGGTTTCCTCAATGACAATTTGTGCCACTTGCGTACTACTCGTTTCGTTAAAGCCTTTACTAAGCAGGCCGACACTGCGTTCGGCAATCTTTAATGCCTTCGTGGAAAAGGTTGAAGACATCTTGTCGAACATGGTTTTTTGATCGCGCACCATGCTCATAAACGATGCAGCCCCTAGAGAGTTGACTATCAGCATCGGTGGTGCGATCTGTCGCACCAATTCCAGTGCTTCTTCAAAAGGATGTGCCAGAAGCAAAATGATGCACATCTGCATCATTTCAGCATAAAAAGTGACCAATCCAACCAGCAGCGGGTGAAATACCAGTTCGCTTTTCCCATGGCGTCGCAAATACAGGTTGATCATCCCAGCACTGAGACCCTCCATCGTTGTTGATACGGCACAAGCGATATCGGTAAAGCCTCCGAGCGTGTAGCGATGAATACCCCCGGTGAGGCCTACCAGAATTCCGGTTGTCGGGCCTCCTAATAGACCGCCCAGAACAGCGCCCATCGCGCGAGTATTGGCAATAGCGCCATGTGTCTGTTCGCCAAAATAGGTTGCCATGATGCAGAACGCAGAAAATACTAGATAAATAAATATCTTATGTGGCAGACGTGTAGAGTTTTCAGTAAACAGTTTGAATAACGGCGTTTTGCTGGTGAGGTAAACAATCACCAGGTAGAGACACATCTGTTGCGTCAGGGCGAGAATAAGTGACATGAAAGACCTGCTCAGTTGACGGACGCGAGGATTTTCCCATATTGCGGACGGGAATCAAATATTGCCAGTGATATTGCGCTAAATCAGTAAAATGGCCAAAAAATAGATTTAATATGCATCTTTATTGATTCTTCTGGAGCTAACAACAAGATGAGTGATTCGGTACATGGCCATGCAGTATTGGAGTTATTACTTGAGTATCCTCAAGGATTAAGCAAAGCTGAACTATTGGCCCAGATGGCGGCACGATTTGGCGCAGATGCTCGCTTTCACACCTGCAGTGCCAGTGATATGGATGCCACTGCATTAATTCAGTTTTTGGAGCAGAAAGGCAAGTTTATCGATCGCAGTGAAGGCATCACTACCGACGCCAGTTTGATCTGCAATCACTAACCTTTCTTGGCGGCATCACCCTCGACCTGAGTCAGTAAAGCTTGTTGCTCTTCGTCTGTCAGGTCGCAGTAATAGTGAATAAACATGCGTAGTAGCCGGGATTTCGCTATCCCGGTAGACTGCGCAACATCGTCTAACTGACGGATGCTGGCTTCACTCAAACTGAACGTCGCGTGGCGGAATTTTCGTGGTGGCGATTTCCTTTTAGGCTGGTTAACCGCTTTTTCTATCCGGCTGGGCTTCCCGACAGCGTAGTTGACAGCATCTTCGATAAAATCTTCTATCGACACTGTCTTAGGTTTTTGCTTTTGTTGTTTACGTTTTAAATCAGTTAAGCTCATAGGAGTTTTCCGGTGGGATGGCTAACAATTCGTCTGCTATCGCATGGATTTCTTCAGCAGCTTTACCATCCGGTTCCAGTTCAATCACTGATGATCCTTTTTCTTCACTGTCATCATAAATATTGCGACTGAAGGTTACTGAATTCAGCACCCTTAAGCCAAATGACTCCACTACTTCCTTCGCTTCCAGTATGCGTTTTGCCTGGGTTGGTAATGCCGGACATTGGGTTAGTACAATAGTGGCGACCATCTTAGGGTTTACCATCTTACAGGTACTGAGCATATCTTCCATATGTGGCAGTGTTTTTAAGTCGCGACGTTTGGGACGCAGGGGAATGACAACATAAGTGGCTACCGACATTGCTGCTCGCATGGCTAAGTTGTCCTGTCCACCACAATCGACAATCACATAGTCAAAGCGTTCATTTAGGCTGAGCAAATCGTTACGAATTTTGCCATACAGTTGAATGCAGTTGATAGAAGGTAATGACGCATCGGTATTTCGAGCCTGGATCCAATCAGACGTTGTTCTTTGTGGATCACAATCGACCATCAACACGTTGGCATTGAATTTTTGGGTAATATGTACCGCGAGATTTTGTGCAAGACAGCTCTTTCCACTGCCACCTTTTTCGCCGCCAACGAGTAGTATCATATATTTTCTCCTTGCGTATTAGATACTTGGTTCGCCAAATTTTAGGACATACGCTACCAATTATGCGCAGATCCTTAAAACAGCTGTAATGCTATACGGTAGCCAGTCTGACTCTCAGTACAACGGCAGACCTGTCCTTTCACGGTATTTTGCGCATCACTGCCACTGTTAAAGGTTACTTCCACCAATGCTCCCTGTGGAAATGGCTGTCGATATTCAAACAGTAATCCCTTACGTGACAGATCTACACAGGTTGCAGTATCTGTGCGTAATTGTTCATCTTTATCCTGCCAGCCTAAACGAACCTCTTCAGATTCCAAATCTACCCGCAGCGAAGTCCTTCTTTCCTTAAAGCTTTCAACGTTATCGTCACCCATAATGTGGTTCCTGTCATAATTGGCTAAGTGACCCGGCTCGTTAAACATAGCACAGAACAAAATTACGCCAAGTCCTTAATAGATAACAAAACTCATAAAAAAGCCCGGACACCGCCGGGCTCTATGTCAATTGTCGTAATCTTGGTTTTTAGGATATGGCATTTTTAGCTGACCCCAGCGGATGACAACAACGGTCGTCGCCAGCACCAGTGTAGATAATGACACCGCGAGTACGCGCCAGTCTTCCATCGCTTTCATATCCAGGATCAGATACCGGGCTAATGCCACAATTGCGATATATAGCGGCATGCGAACCGGCAATTTGCCAGATTCTGCATAGTTAGCGACCATCGCCAAGACTTCCAGATAGATGAACAGTAACAGCAGATCAGCCAGTTCCACCGAACCCATATCCACGAGGTGGAATACTTCCTGACCAATCGCGACGATGGTGGCAATGGCGATCAGGATCAATACTAGATGTTCGACTGCTTTCAGGCTTCTGGAACCGTACTTACGATATAATTCCATGAAAACTCCCATAAAAAGGATATGACTCTATTATCGACAAAAGCTGGCGGATAAGGCATGGGAAAGTGCGTGACAGAGTTCACACATTTATAGAACGTTGGCGAGAAAACCCAGTGATCAGCTTTGCTGTCGCTGGGATGAATCGCCTAGCCCTGTTCTTGAATGTACTTGCGTACCGTGTCAGCACTATTTAACAACGAGAATAATGTGTAAGGCTATGAGGTGCTTACAGTGGGATCTTGTGCTGTACTCCATAGTTGATAACCCCTATATACTGTACATAATACCAGTATATGGAAAAGACGCTTAGATACAATTATCGCCTCAAGCCTACACCGGAGCAGGAAGCTAAACTCATTGAGTTTGGCTCTTATTCGCGTGGATTGTGGAACCTATTGTTGTCTGAAAATCAGCGCCAACATGAGCAAGATGGCACATTTCTTTTTTACACGGATATGGCCTCACATATTAAGCAAGTTAAAAATCTCCCTGAGTTTGCGTGGGTAAAAGCGTTTGACTCCGCAGCCGCCCAACAAGTTGCTCGCGACTTAGATACTGCACTCAGAAATGGGACATCTAAGGGAGCACACCAGAAATTCCCGAAGTTCAAAGTGAGCTACAAGATCAAAAAGCTTCATAATGACAGCTTCAGAGCCGTAAATAATTCCAACTGCATCAGAATAGAAAATGGCACCATCAGCCTACCTAAAATTGGGCAGGTCGGTATCGTTCTCCATCGCAGACTTGTGAGTAATATAAAGACAGTCACCGTTCAGTTCAGACATGGGAAATGGGAATGCAGCATTACTCAGGAAGTGGAGTGCAAAGAGGCTAAAAAGGTACTTAACTCCATTGTCGGTTATGACATTAACTCTAAGCAAACGGTGGTAGGTTCAAATGGGTTGACCGTGAGCAACCCTAAGTTCCTCAAGCAATCTAAAGAAAAACTAAACACCCTACAGCGGCAGTTAGCCAGAAGAAAGAAAGGCTTTGCTCGTTGGAATAAAACAAAAAGCCGCATCAACACTTTACACGGAAAAATCTCCAGACAACGATTAGATTTTGCCCACAAGACAGCCCGACAGATAACCAATGCGAGTGATATTGTGGTGTTTGAAGATTTGAACGTAAAGGCAATGCAGAAGTTTAATGGTCAGATGGTGGCTGACAACATCATGGGTTTAATCTCTGACTTAACCAAATACAAGGTTGAACTTGAAGGTAAAATCCATCATGAAATCGGCAGATTCGAGCGCTCAACAGGCATTTGTTGCGCTTGCAATCACCACAATAAATTGACTTTGAAAGACAGAACCTTCACTTGCGTTAATTGTGGTATAGACAATGATCGAGACTATTCAGCCTCAATCAGTATCAGAAACTCAGGTGAACGAGATTTAATGGCGATTGGAACCATCGTCAGGGTAAACCCCACGCCTCGGCAGAAATTACTTGGTAAAACGAAAGTCTTTGAACTCTCAAAGTTAAGTACGGGAACTGAGGAAAAATCGGCAGCATAACGCTACCGAAGCCCAGAGATCACGCTTCGCGTGTCGCTGGGTAGTTCACTATCGTTGAACAGTTGTAACGTTGTTTTAGTGGCGATGAATCACAAAAAAGCCACTCGAAAGTGGCTTTAGTCAGACGCATTACTGATGGTCAGTGATTACTTCAGCGCATCACTTAACAGCGGACGGAAGCTTTTTACCAACAAGCCGGTTGTTTTAGGACCACCGGCGACAACATGACCAGAAGTTAAGTACTTGTAGCCACCAGACAGGTCAGTCACGGTGCCACCGGCTTCGCGCACGATCAGATCACCAGCTGCAATATCCCAAGGCTTAAGTCCGATTTCAAAGAACGCATCGACACGTCCTGCCGCAACATAGCAGAGATCTAATGCTGCAGATCCGGCACGACGGATATCGGTGCACAACGCGAAGGTTTCAGCGAAAAGCTTCAAGTAAGTCTCGGTATGCTGACGAGCTTTGAATGGAAAACCTGTGGCAACCAGACTATGGCTTAAATCGACAGGATTATTGACACGCAGGCGGAAGTCATTGAGTTTGGCTCCCTGACCACGGACAGCAGTAAATAGCTCGTCGCGAATTGGGTCATAAACCACGGCTACTTCAGTCTTGCCTTTGTGTTGTAAAGCAATGGAGACTGAAAAATGGGGCAGGCCTTTAACAAAGTTGTTAGTGCCATCCAGAGGGTCCACAATCCAAATATAGTCCTGATTCTCACCACGGTTTTCACCGTTTTCTTCGCCAACGATAGTGTGGTCCGGATATGATTTACGGATTTGATAAATAATCGCTGCTTCAGCTTCTTTATCAACATTTGAGACAAAGTCATTTAGACCTTTGGCATCTACCTGAACTCTGTCTAGTTCAGAAAAACCACGCATAATAACTTGGCCCGCGGCACGAGCGGCGCGCACACCAATAGTGAGCATCGGATGCATTGCAATCCCCTGGATGTAAAAGAACGAAAATCAACCGGCGCATTATACTCGGTCAGGCTAGGATGGCAACTGCCGAATTTTCTATCTTAAAAAAATGATGGGTATGTTAATATCCGCGTCCTGTTTTTCTGATTCGACGTAAGTTTCATGCTCAGCAATATTCGCGTGGTACTGGTGGGTACCACTCATCCGGGTAATATCGGATCCGTGGCCAGGGCCATGAAAACCATGGGGTTATCTTCCCTTTATCTTGTTGACCCGCAGGTAGAACCTGACGGTCAGTCGATTGCGTTAGCTGCTGGTGCCTCAGACATACTCAAATGTCTGGTTAAAGTAGATACGCTTGACCAGGCCATCCATGACTGTGGTCTGGTAGTGGCTACCAGTGCGCGTAGTCGCACCTTGGAATGGCCGGTTTTGGAACCCCGGGAAGCCGCAGAAAAGTTGGCTATTCAAAGCAAGAATGGGCCAGTGGCAATTGTTTTTGGTCGTGAGCGGAATGGGTTAAGCAATGAAGAATTGCAAAAATGCAATTACCATCTGTTCATTCCTGCTAATCCTGAATACAGTTCACTAAACTTGGCTCAGGCAGTACAGATTGTCTGCTATGAAACGCGTATCGCGCATCTAAATCAACTGCAGCAGGCTACTCCTGAACCCGTGGAATATCCTTCGGCAGAAGACCATGAACGTTTTTATGAGCATTTACAGAGAACACTGCAAGAGACTGGTTTCATTATCAAGAATCATCCAGGACAGGTAATGCAAAAGTTACGGCGCTTGTTCACCAAAGCACAAATTGAAACTCAGGAGCTCAATATTCTGCGTGGCATCCTGACTTCGATTGAAAAGAAAGTGGTCGATAAATCAGGCAACCAAGAGTAGTCGAGGAATTCAAATGGGTGTGATATCAAGAATTAAAGAGGATATTCAGTCCATCTATCATCGCGATCCTGCAGCTCGCAGCGCGTTGGAGATTTTGCTCAACTACCCCGGTATGCATGCGATATGGATGCATCGGGTGAGTCACAAACTATGGTCTGCCAAGTTTTATTTTTTAGCCCGTTGTTTATCCACCTTTGCTCGTTGGGCAACGGGCGTGGAGATCCACCCCGGTGCTGTCATTGGTCGCCGTTTTTTTATTGACCACGGCATGGGGGTAGTCATTGGGGAAACGGCAGAAATTGGCGACGATTGTACGCTTTATCATGGCGTAACTTTGGGGGGAACCACCTGGAAAGCAGGAAAACGTCATCCAACGCTGGGTAACAACGTTGTTATTGGCGCTGGAGCTAAGGTACTGGGGCCGATTACGATGCACGATGGCGCCCGTGTGGGTTCAAACTCTGTTGTTGTAAAAGATGTGCCAAAAGATACCACCGTTGTGGGTATCCCAGGCCGAGCTGTGACTGTCGCCACCCAACAGTCAAAAGAGAAAAGTGAACGTCGCAATGCAATGGCCAAAAAATACGGTTTTGATGCATATGCGGTCTCCCCCGATAATCCAGATCCCGTTGCCAATGCAATTGGTCAGATGCTAGATCACATGCATCTGATGGATTCTAAATTGGCCGAGCTGTGTCAAGTTATTCAGACTATGGGGGGGGCAGTCTGTACTGAAAGATTGCCACAACTGGATGTTGGCGATTTCTGTGAGGCTGAATTAGCGGCAGCAGAGAAGCGTCAGCAAGCATTGGATGCGTTTGATCCAGAAATCTGACTTTTTATAGTTAAATGTGAACTCACAGCATTGAATCCTGGCGGCTAAAAATGTTAAATAACCGACCAAGCCGTCAGGGTATTCGTAAATGAAGTGGGTCATTATCCTAGTAGGAAAGTAGGATTTATACTTGACTAAAATACTAGGATATGATGAAATTTAAACATCTCCAATCAAGAGCTGTGGTGTTTTCATGAAACTGACATCTAAAGGTCGTTACGCCGTCACTGCTATGCTGGATGTTGCCATCCACTCGGCTCAGGGACCTGTTCCTCTCGCAGATATCTCTGAACGACAAGGCATTTCTTTATCCTACCTTGAACAACTTTTTGCCAAACTGAGAAAACAAGGGTTGGTTGCCAGCGTTCGTGGACCAGGCGGTGGTTATCGTCTTGGCCGTGAAGCAGCAGATATTTCAGTGGGTATGGTAGTGAATGCCGTTGATGAATCGGTTGATGCTACAAAGTGTCAGGGACAGTCTAACTGTCAGAGTGGCACTCGTTGTCTGACTCATTCTCTTTGGGGAGATTTGAGTAAACAAATTTCTGATTTTTTAAATGGTATCAGTCTTGCTGCTTTGATGCAGAAGCGCGATGTGCAGTTTATCTCTATCAAGCAGGATCAGATACATCAGGAGCAACAGAGGATCAGTGCCTGAGGCCAACTCTGTTAAAGCCATAAATAATGATAATTGTACGTTGTATGTAGCCTCGGCAGAGACTGCGAAGTACGGAGTGTGTAATGAAGCTTCCTATTTATTTGGATTATGCCGCAACAACCCCAGTTGACCCTCGGGTTGCTGCAAAAATGGCACAGTACATGACTATGGACGGTGTATTCGGTAACCCCGCATCCCGTTCTCACCGTTACGGTTGGCAGGCTGAAGAGGCGGTAGACATCGCCCGTAATCAGGTTGCGGATTTGATTAACGCCGATCCTCGTGAAATTGTGTTTACCTCTGGTGCCACAGAGTCTGACAATCTGGCGATTAAAGGTGTGGCCTATTTTTACCAGAAAAAAGGTAAGCACATCATCACCAGCAAGACTGAACATAAAGCGGTATTGGATACTTGCCGTCACCTCGAACGTGATGGCTTCGAAGTCACCTATCTGGATCCAGACAGCAATGGTCTGATCCCCTTGGAGCGTATCGAAGCCGCCATGCGCGAGGACACCATTCTGGTGAGCATCATGTATGTCAATAATGAAATTGGTGTGGTGCAGGATATCGACGGTATTGGCGAGCTGTGTCGCAGCAAAGGTATTGTCTTCCACGTTGATGCAGCTCAGGGCGCCGGTAAATTGCCGCTGGATGTGCAGCAGACTAAGGTGGATTTGATCTCCATTTCTGGTCACAAGATGTATGGCCCTAAAGGTATTGGCGCTTTGTACGTGCGTCGTAAACCTCGAATTCGCTTGGAAGCTCAGATGCATGGTGGTGGCCATGAACGCGGTATGCGTAGTGGCACATTGCCAACCCATCAGATTGTTGGTTTGGGTGAAGCCGCTGCGATTGCTAAAGCAGAAATGGCATCAGATAGCAGCCGTATCCGCTATCTGCGCGATAAGCTGTGGAACGGTATTAAAGATATTGAAGAAACCTATGTTAACGGTGATATGGAACACCGTTTCTGTGGCAGCTTGAACGTTAGCTTCGCCTATGTAGAAGGTGAGTCGCTGATGATGGCGCTGAAAGATTTAGCAGTGTCTTCCGGTTCGGCTTGTACGTCAGCCAGTCTGGAACCCAGTTATGTGCTGCGGGCTTTGGGTCTCAATGATGAGATGGCACATAGCTCTATTCGTTTCACCATCGGCCGTTATACCACAGAAGAAGAGATTGATTACGCGATAGAAACCATTAAGAGCTCTATCGGCAAGCTGAGGGAGATGTCTCCTTTGTGGGAGATGTTCAAGGATGGGGTAGACCTCAATCAGGTACAGTGGGCAGCCCACTAAATTCCCAGCAGACAGATGAATTTGGAGCAGTAATATGGCATACAGTGAAAAAGTAATTGACCACTATGAAAATCCACGCAATGTAGGTTCTTTCGACAAGAATGATCCATCCGTTGTGACTGGTATGGTGGGGGCTCCAGCATGCGGTGACGTAATGAAACTGCAGCTGAAAATTAATGACAGCGGTATCATTGAAGATGCCAAGTTCAAAACTTATGGTTGTGGTAGCGCGATAGCTTCCAGTTCGCTGGTGACCGAGTGGGTTAAAGGCAAATCTGTGGAAGAAGCCGCTGCTATCAAGAATACCGATATTGCGGAAGAACTGGCATTACCACCAGTGAAAATCCACTGTTCAATTCTGGCAGAAGACGCTATTAAGGCGGCGTTGGAAGAATATAAATCCAAGCATCAGAAGTAATGCCAGGAGTTGACATGGCTGCAATATCAATGACGCCTGCAGCGGCGGATAGAGTAAGAACCTTTCTGCAAAATCGTGGAAAGGGGATTGGTCTGCGTTTGGGCTTAAAAACCTCCGGCTGCAGTGGTATGGCTTATGTCTTGGAATTCGTTGACGAACTTAACGAAGATGACGAGGTATTTGAGATTGAAGGTGTCAACCTCATCGTTGATGCTAAAAGTCTGATTTATCTACAAGGGATTGAACTGGATTTTGTTAAGGAAGGCCTTAACGAAGGTTTCAAGTTCAATAACCCGAATGCCAAAGGGGAGTGTGGTTGCGGCGAGAGTTTCACTGTATAAACTTCCCGCAACCGTTGTACGCTTATGAACTATTTTGAGCTGTTTGAGATCCCTCAGAACTTCGATGTCGACGTCGCGGAGCTAGCAGAACGCTATCGAGAACTGCAAAAAGCAGTGCATCCGGATAAGTTTGCTAATGCCAGTGAGCAACAAAAGCTGCTGGCAATATCTAAAACTGCCCAAGTAAATGATGCTTTTCAGACCCTAAAGGATCCTATTCGCCGAGCTGAACATATGCTGTCGCTTCGAGGGATTGATATCAATAATGAATCAACCACGATGAAAGATACCGGCTTTTTGATGCAGCAGATGGAGTGGCGGGAAGCGTTGGAAGATTTACGCGGCAGCGATGATATTGAAACGGGGATTGCCGAGCTGGAAGGTGATTTTTCGCAATACCGTAAGCAATTGCTGGAAAACCTGCGTAAGCAACTTGCTGATGATCAGGCATCCGCCGCAATTGTGGCCGCTGATCAGGTTCGAAAGCTTAAATTTATGGCAAAATTACAAGATGAGTTGATCCGTATTCAGGACTCACTGTACGACTAGCCGAATTCGAGATTTCAGACGAAAAGAACACAAATTGGCTCAATCTGATTGGGCCAATTTTTTAACCTAGAATGGAACATTATGGCACTTTTGCAGATTGCTGAACCCGGCCAGATGGCCGCACCTCATCAACACAAGTTGGCCGCGGGTATTGACCTCGGAACGACCAACTCGCTGGTTGCTTCCGTACGCAGTGGTCAGGCTGCAACGTTACCCGACGAAGTTGGCAGACACGGGTTACCATCAGTTGTGCACTATGGGACCAATGGCCTGACAGTTGGTGAAGAAGCCTTGGTTAATTCTGCGTTGGATCCGGAAAACACCATAGTGTCAGTAAAACGCTTTATGGGGCGTTCACTTGCCGATGTACTGCAGGGCGAACAGCGTTTCCCCTATCATTTTGAAGCCAGTGAAAATGGCTTACCCATTTTTGTTACCGCTGCGGGTAAAGTCAATCCAATACAGGTATCTGCAGAGATTCTGCGACCATTAATTGCGCGCGCAGAGGCGACCTTAGGTGGTGATTTAGAAGGTGTTGTCATTACGGTACCAGCGTATTTTGATGATGCCCAACGTCAAGGTACCAAAGACGCTGCCAATCTACTCGGTGTCAAAGTATTGCGCCTGTTGAATGAGCCTACCGCTGCGGCTATCGCTTATGGACTGGATTCTGGCCAGGAAGGTGTCATCGCGGTGTATGATCTCGGTGGCGGCACTTTTGATATTTCAATCTTGCGGTTGAATCGTGGCGTCTTTGAAGTGCTAGCAACCGGCGGGGACTCTCGTTTAGGCGGAGATGATTTTGATCATCTGTTAGCCGAAGCGTTGCGGCAGCGCATGGGGATTACTGAACTGAACCGCCAACAGGAACGTCAGTTACTGATGGAAGCCCGGCGTGTGAAAGAAGTGCTGAGTCAGTCCGATGTGGTGACCGCAGTATTAACGATCGAGGCTCAGCAATTACGGTGTGATATATCCCGTAGCGAATTTGACGCGCTTATCCTGTCTCTGGTCCGTAAAACAATCAGCAGCTGTCGTAAAGCACTGCGCGATGCCGGTGTTGATGCCGCTGATGTGTTAGAAACCGTGATGGTGGGTGGTTCAACTCGCGTACCTCTGGTACGTGAACAGGTAGGGGACTTTTTTGGTAAAGCACCACTGACCAGTATCGACCCTGATCGGGTAGTTGCCATTGGGGCGGCTATTCAGGCGGATATTCTGGTAGGCAACAAGCCGGATTCCGAACTGTTGCTGTTAGATGTGATCCCGTTGTCTCTCGGGATTGAAACTATGGGTGGCCTGGTAGAAAAAGTCGTACCACGCAATACCACTATTCCCGTTGCCAGAGCCCAAGAGTTCACCACGTTTAAAGATGGTCAGACGGCGATGGCCATTCATGTGGTTCAAGGTGAGCGCGAACTGGTGGCAGATTGCCGCTCACTTGCGCGGTTCACGCTCAAAGGTATACCACCATTGGCAGCCGGGGCGGCGCATATCCGAGTGACCTTCCAGGTAGATGCCGATGGTTTATTGAGCGTGACTGCGATGGAAAAATCCACCGGAATACAGTCAAGTATCCAGGTGAAACCGTCATTTGGGCTCTCTGAAAATGAGATTGCTGGCATGATCAAGGATTCGATGACGTATGCCAAGGCGGATATTGAGTTACGTATGCTTACCGAGCAACGGGTAGAAGCGGCTCGGGTGATTGAGTCGCTTAATTCTGCACTGCAACAGGATGGTAACTTACTGACGGCAGAAGAAAGAGCGTTGATCGACAGTACTATTTTGGCACTGGATGCTGCGGCTGTTGGCGATGATGCTGAAGCTATTAAATCTGCCATTGAAAAAGTGGATGCTGCAACACAGGACTTTGCCGCCAGAAGGATGGATAATTCAATTAAGACCGCACTGAAAGGTCAGTCGGTTGATAAGATATAGGTGAAATCATGCCTCAGATAGTGTTTTTGCCCAACGAGGAGCTTTGCCCCGATGGTGCGGTGGTAGAAGCCAAGACCGGAGAATCAATCCTGGATGCAGCATTACGCAATGGTATCCAGATAGAACATGCCTGCGAGAAATCCTGCGCTTGTACTACTTGCCATGTGATTGTGCGTGAAGGCTTCAATAACCTGGAACCAAGCGATGATCTGGAAGACGATATGCTCGATAAAGCTTGGGGGCTAGAACCAGAAAGCCGTCTGTCCTGTCAGGCGAAAGTGGCGGATGAAGACTTAGTGGTCGAAATCCCCAAATATACGGTAAATCAGGTCAGCGAAGGTTGATAAAGTCTAACAGCCGGTCCCAGACCGGCTTTGTTTTGATGGTGACGATTAACATTAACGTTATAATGTCATCAGATAGTAATAAGTAACATTGGAGGCCCTATGTCTTTGAAATGGGTTGACTCTTTAGATGTGGCTCTGGAGCTTTTAGAAGCGTATCCAGATGTGGAACCTCAGACTGTGCGTTTTACTGATCTGTACGAATGGATCCTAGCTCTGGAGGATTTTGATGATGATCCTCAACGTTGTAACGAACAGATCCTTGAAGCCATTCTGCAATGCTGGATGGATGAAAAATAAGCGAGAAGATGTAATCAAAGGACGGTTTTTGCCGTCCTTTGTCGTTTTCGGCATCATTCCAGCGGTTATCTTTGTTGCGATATCGCATAATCATTGTAGTTTGTGAGATTGGATTAGGATTTGTCATATTTATTGCGTATAATCCGCGCGAATTTTGAAACTCGCTGATTAAGGATCCTAGTCATGGCGATTGAACGTACTTTTTCTATTATCAAGCCCGATGCTGTTGCTAAAAACCACATTGGTGCTATCTATAACCGTTTTGAAAGCGCCGGTCTGAAAATCGTTGCTGCTAAGATGGTTCACCTGACCAAAGAGCAGGCTGAAGGTTTCTACGCTGAACACAGCGAACGTCCTTTCTTTGGTGCACTGGTAAGCTTCATGACTTCTGGTCCTATCATGGTACAAGTGCTGGAAGGCGAAAACGCTGTTGCAGCTAACCGTGAAATCATGGGCGCAACTAACCCAGCTCAAGCTGCTCGTGGTACTCTGCGTGCAGATTATGCTGACAGCATTGACGAAAACGCGGTTCATGGTTCAGATGCGCTGGCATCTGCAGAGCGTGAAATCGCTTATTTCTTCGCTGCTGATGAAATCTGCCCACGTACTCGTTAATCGGTATGTCCGGTAAACAAAAGGCGCCATTTGGCGCCTTTTTTGTTGCTAATCCATCGGTTATTAATGGACCCTTAAAACCGACATCAATGACTGAGCCGCAGCTCCCGCCGATGTTCATGTGCATATTGTTCTGAACAACATTGGCAGCGTTGCTCAGTAGGATCTTGAGCCAGTCGTTCTGGTTCAATCTCGCTTTCGCAATCAGCACACATTCCATAGAGTCCGAGATCCAACTGACATTGTGCAGCATCCAGACGATTAAGCTTTTCATATAGCGGATGATGGCACAACTCAGCACCGACCATGGCATCAATGATCTCGCTAATAGACCTATCAGCCCAGTCGGTATTAAGCTCAGTGATTGCACGTCTCAGATCCGTCTCGACTGCTGACAATCTTTGTCTGATCAAACCACTCACTCTGTACCGCCTTTTGCTTGCTTATGGACTTATTAGTCTAATTGGCAGTGGATGGTCAACTATGATACGGATCAAATCCAGTGGAGATTTCTTGTGATATCAGTCAAAAGCAGTACTTATGAAAGTAATGTGTGGCGTTCAGGCGGCTTTTGACAGTACATCTACCACGGCATCCGTAGATTTGTGCACACGCAAGTCCCGGAACAACACGTCAGCTTCTGGATAGTGACGATTGAGATAACTGAACCACTGCTTGATGCGTCCAGGAAAGTAATCATTGCGAGGTTGTGATTGCTGTTGCCGAGTGTATTCCAGCAATAACGACAATGTCTGTTGCCAATTATAAGGTGCGTCACCATTTTTAATGTGGGCCGCCAGATTGGGGAGTGTGATAGCTCCACGACCAACCATCACACTGTCGCAGCCTGTTTGGGTGATGCAGCGCAATGCATCATCGCGATTCCAGATTTCACCATTTGCGATCACGGGAATGGAAACTCTTTGTCGGATCTCAGTGATATATTCCCAATAAGCAGGAGGGCGATAGCCATCTACTTTACTACGAGCATGGACGGCTAATTCCGTAGCGCCGGCTTCGTAAATTGCCAGCGCATTTTCCATAAACAGGTTTTTGTCTTCGTAGCCCAGCCGAATTTTGGCGGTGACCGGTTGCGCATCTGGGACGGCTTGACGCATGGCTTTTACAATATTGTGGATTTGCTCCGGGTACTGCAGCAGTACTGCGCCACCTTTGCTGCGATTGACCATTTTTGCCGGGCAGCCAAAATTGGCATCCACACCACGAGAGCCTAAAGCGACTGCGCGCACCGCATTCTCTGCCATCCATCCGGGTTCCTGTCCCAGAAGTTGTACCCTTACCGGTGTGCCATTTTGAGTGGCACCGCCATTATTCAGTTCGGGGCACATGCGGAAAAAGACTTTTTCTGGCAGTAGCTGGTCTACCACGCGGACAAATTCAGTCACCATCAAATCGTAAGGATTGATGGAGGACAGAAGTTCACGCATCAGGTGATCAACAACCCCTTCCATCGGGGCCAGAATGACTCGCACGTTTAGTTATTCCACAAAAAGGATAAAGGCCGCGCATTTTACCTGATACGAATCGGTTTCTGATAGCAGTTTCAGTTTATCAGCAACAAACTTTGCGACAGGCAGGCGTATTGCTAATATAGTATTTAAATGAGAACTATTGTCATTATAAAATATGATCAAACGCAGTGTATTTTTGAGCTTGGGTATCATCAGTTTGGCACTTGGCATCGCGGGTATCGTTTTACCTTTGCTGCCCACCGTGCCTTTTGTGTTGCTTTCAGGGTATTGTTTTGCCCGTTCTAGTCCGGTTTTACATAGTTGGTTGCATCAACATCCTTGGTTTGCTCAACCATTGAGCGATTGGCAGCAAAAGCGTGGGCTGCGTTTAGCATTAAAACGACGTGCATTAATCTTGACTGTGTGCAGTTTTAGTCTAAGTATATGGTGGGTTTCATTGGTGTGGGTGAAACTGCTATTACTATTCATGTTATTGATATTAATGGTTTATTTGTGGAGGCTACCGGTTGTTGGTGTGGTCGCAGAAACATCAGGTGTTGGCGAGAAATAAGCGATATTGCGATGCGACACACAATCGGATGATCCCGGTTGCAACTAACGGCAAAGGGGCTTAAGCTTTAGCCGGATTTAGAGAAGCGGTCCACCTTGGTGTGGACTTTTTTGTTGTGTAAGGCCGGTAGATACCGACGAACTAAGTATTAAAACTATGGCTATTAATCCCGACAGCTTAGCGCTGATTAAGCAAAGCATTAAAACTATTCCTGACTATCCGAAAGCCGGAATTCTGTTTCGTGATGTCACCAGTTTACTGGAAGATCCGATTGCCTATCAGACCACTATTCGCACATTTGTGGAGCATTACAAAGACTTTGGCTTCACTAAAGTTGTCGGTACTGAAGCTCGCGGTTTTCTGTTTGGCGCACCATTAGCATTAGAGTTGGGTGTTGGTTTCGTCCCCGTACGTAAGCCAGGAAAACTGCCGCGTGAGACTATCTCTGAGACTTATGAACTCGAATATGGTCACGATACATTGGAAATGCACACCGATGCTATCGTCCCTGGCGATAAAGTGCTCGTAGTTGACGATCTATTAGCTACCGGCGGCACGATTGAAGCAACCGTCAAATTGGTTCGTCGTCTCGGTGGTGAAGTAAGTCATGCAGCGTTTGTGATCTCACTGCCGGATATTGGTGGCGAAAATCGGTTGCAGTCTTTGGGCTTAGAAGTACTGAAACTGTGTGAATTTGAAGGAGATTAATCTCCTTTCCCTTTATCTCCGGATCGTCCTGGGTAGCATGTCAGACACGCTCATGTTATTGTTTTGGCGATCCGAGGAGCTTGCTCCCGTAATATGAAATCAATCTATTCTGGGGAGTTTCATGTCCTATCAGGTGTTAGCCCGTAAGTGGCGACCTGCCAGTTTTGAACAAGTCGTAGGGCAGTCACATGTCCTGCACGCCCTTGTTAACGCGCTGAATCAGCAACGACTGCATCATGCCTATCTTTTTACTGGTACCCGCGGTGTGGGTAAAACCAGTCTGGCACGTTTATTTGCAAAAGGGCTTAACTGTGAGCAAGGCATCACTGCAACTCCTTGTGGTAAATGTAGTGCGTGTCAGGAAATCTCTCAGGGACGTTTTGTTGACCTGATTGAGGTGGATGCGGCTTCACGAACAAAAGTCGATGATACCCGGGAATTATTGGATAACGTTCAGTATCGTCCCACTCGTGGTCGTTTCAAGGTGTACCTCATTGACGAAGTACATATGCTGTCGCGCAGCAGTTTTAATGCATTGCTGAAAACGCTTGAAGAGCCGCCAGAGCACGTTAAGTTTTTGCTGGCAACCACAGATCCTCAGAAACTTCCCGTCACCGTGTTGTCACGCTGTCTGCAATTCAATTTGAAGAGCCTGACCCAGGACGAAATCGCCAAGCAGCTGCAGCATATTGTGACAGCTGAAGCTTTGCCGTTTGAGGCGCAAGCGCTGACATTGTTGGCCAAGGCCGCTAACGGCAGTATGCGTGACGCACTCAGTCTGACCGACCAGGCAATAGCCTTTGGTGCCGGACAAATAAAACTGCAGCAAGTGCAGACTATGTTGGGGGCCATTGACGAACGTCAGGTCGTCTCATTATTGCAAGCATTGATAAACGCGGATATCGCCCCCTTGATGCAGGAAGCTGAACGTATTTTGGCTTTTGGTGCTGATGCCAATGAAGTGCTACGCAGTCTGCTGGAACTGTTGCATCAGATCACCCTCACACAATTTGCGCCAGCGGCGGCACAGCTGTCGCTATATGCAACACAGATCCAGGAGTTTGCTCAGCAACTGTCAGCAGAACAGGTTCAACTTTACTATCAATTATTGCTGCAAGGACGTAAAGACTTGCCATTTGCTCCAGATCCTAAATCGGGTTTGGAGATGGCATTATTACGAGCGGTTGCATTCGTGCCAGAAACTTCGCCTAAACGGTGGGGTGAAGTAGGTACTAAAGCCACTGTCACTATGACGACGCCCGCTGCAGTGACATCGATACCAGTTTCACAACCGGTTCGGCAATTGGAGCCGGTCCTATCGTCCATTCCAAACAATGAACTCGCTGAAACCTCAGCATTAGCAGCAGCGGCATCTTCTGTTTCGGCTATCAATGATCCTGCAGCAGAAGTCGCGGAAGTTATAGACGATGATGACGAGAACGACGATGCTTTTGCCGCTGAACAATCGCTGATTTTATCCCAGGCAGAAAGCATGGGACATCGCTATCAGGCAGAGCCATCGGTGGCAGATATCATGTCAGATAGTGCTGTTGACTTGTCAGACGATGAGCCGCCGTTTAAGGATGAATTGACCACGGATATGTTTGCGACAGAAATGTCTGTAGATGTTGAAGCGTCATCAACCGACGATAACGAATCGGCATTATCCGCAGCTGTTAGTGAACCGCTGTTTGGCGACGATGTGCTGGATCAGGTATTGGCGACGCGCGATTTGTTATTACAAGACATTGATGCGCTGGCGAACGATGAAGCGCCAGTCGTTATCTCGGAACATCACCAAAATAACCCCTCAAAAAAAAACGCTGAAAGTTCTGTAAAGGAAATTGCTTCCGCTAATGAAATGGCGGCTAGCAATGATAGTTTATCCGTAGAAGCCTCATCGTGTGCTGTTGATGAGGCGGGTGAAGATGATAATGGCGATGTTTATAGTGATTGGCTAGCACAGTCCACTGAGGTTGAGTCGGACCAAACTCTGGGGCCGTCAGCACTATTAACCGCTGAGGCTATCGAAAATGCTGACCCTCTAGACGCGACCATGTCAGCGGCGACGATATCGAGTAGCGATGCAACTGTTAACTCCAATATCGACGTGACTGCAGCGGATAAGCCGGTAGCGGTGACTGCAATGGCGGCACCTTCAGGAAATCCAGCCGATTTAGCTTGGTATAAGTTAGTGTCGGCGATGCCTATTCGTGGACGAGTCAGGCAATTGGCGGCAAATTCCGTGTGTCTGTCTCTCACTGAAAAATGTACGTTGGTACTTAAGCCGGATCAGAAGCATTTAGCGGCAGTAGCGGCTATCTCGCAGTTACAGGAGGCGCTAGCTGAAGCATTACAACGCCCATTAACAGTAGAGTTTAGTGTCGGTTCTGACTCCACAAGAGAAACCCCGCAAGAGATCCGCCAGCGTTTCAAAAATGAATTGTTAGCCGATGCTGAACAGAAACTGATGGCTGACGCAAATGTGCGTTGGTTAAAACAACATATGGGAGCAGACCTTGTGCCTGACTCCCTCAGCTATAACCCAGAACAATTGGCGCATAAAACCGCCTTAATTCCTGATGGACAGCTGCCGCAGTGATGCAACTCGGTTTGTGCCAAGCTATGGATTGCCAAGCACGAATATTTGGGTAAGATCAGCGGACTTTAACCTGTCACTCACTGTTAATTGAAGAGATAACGTTATGTTTGGAAAAGGTGGAATGGGCAATCTGATGAAGCAGGCCCAGATGATGCAAGAACGTATGGCAAAAGTGCAGGAAGAGATTGCCCGCATGGAAGTTACTGGTGAGTCAGGCGCCGGACTGGTAAAAGTGACAATGACCGGTAATCACAGCGTACGCAAGGTCGAAATCGACCCAAGTCTGCTGGAAGATGATAAAGAGATGTTGGAAGATCTTATCGCTGCCGCTTGTAACGATGCTGCTCGTCGCGTTGAAGAAAATCAGAAAGAGAAAATGGCTCAGGTCACTGGCGGTATGCAATTACCTCCAGGCATGAAACTGCCATTCTGATCAGAAATGTGGATTAGACGATGAAATTCAGTCCATTGGTGGACGAGCTTATCCAGTCATTGCGCTGCTTACCGGGCGTTGGCCCCAAGTCGGCACAGCGGATGGCATTTCAGTTGTTGGAGCGGGATCGTAAATCCGGTCTGCAATTGGCAGATGCGCTGGATAAAGCGATGAAAGAGGTTGGCCATTGCCAGTCATGTCGCACCTTCACTGAAGAGTCATTGTGTCCGATTTGTGGTAGTGCCAGACGTGGGCATGCTGACACTATTTGTGTGGTAGAAACGCCTGCCGACGTTTTGGCAATTGAAGCCGGTGGCCATTACAGTGGTCGTTACTTTGTTCTGCTGGGACACCTGTCACCATTAGACGGTATTGGCCCTGATGAATTAGGCCTGGCGCTACTGGAACAACACCTCTCCAGCGGCCAAATCAATGAACTGATCCTAGCAACCAATCCCACCGTTGAAGGAGATGCTACCGCACATTTCATCGCCGACATCGCTCACCGCTACCAGGTCAAAGTCAGTCGTATCGCTCACGGTGTGCCGGTGGGTGGTGAATTAGAATATGTTGATAGCACGACATTGGCGTTGTCATTTAACGGTCGTCTGCCGCTGTAATTTTGTTTATCCAAGTTTGCCAATGTAGCCCTGCACCCGCGGGGCTATATTTTTTTCAGTGCTCGCTTTTTATTACTGAGCCCTTGAAAAAATATTCATGGCCCCCACTTTAACTAACAGTCCAATTTGGTGTGTTTTAACCATTAGTTAGCGATAAACGAAGGAACTATTCATGTCACAACAAGAAACTCTTGGTTTTCAAGCTGAAGTGAAGCAGCTTTTGCATTTGATGATCCACTCTTTGTACTCCAACAAAGAGATTTTCTTGCGTGAACTGGTGTCAAATGCCGCCGATGCCGCTGATAAGCTGCGTTATCTGGCTCTGACAAATGATTCACTGTACGAAGGCGATGGTGAATTGCGAGTACGCATCACCACCGATAAAGACAAAGGCACAGTGACTATTGATGATAACGGTATTGGTATGACCCGTGAGGGTGTGATTGAACACCTCGGTACCATTGCCAAATCAGGCACTGCGGAATTTTTCAAAAATCTGTCTGGTGATGCGGCCAAAGATTCACAGCTCATCGGCCAGTTTGGTGTTGGCTTTTATTCTGCCTTTATCGTGGCAGATAAAGTGACTGTACGCACCCGTGCCGCAGGTGCTAAGCCGGAAGAGGCTGTGCTGTGGGAATCTAATGGCGAAGGTAGCTTTACCGTTGACAACATCGTTAAAGAAAACCGTGGCACTGAAATTACCCTCTATCTGCGTGAAGACGAGAAAGAATTTGCCGATGATTGGCGCCTGAAATCGATCATTACTAAGTATTCAGACCATATCTCCATTCCGGTAGAAATGTGGCAGGAAGGTACCCCAGAAAAAGAGGGGCCTGATGGTGAAAAAATTCCAGCGACTGAAGGTCACTGGCAGGTAATGAACAAAGCGACCGCATTGTGGAACCGTAACAAGGCGGATATCTCTGATGAAGAGTATCAAGAGTTCTACAAGCATATTTCTCATGATTTTAGCGATCCGCTGCTGTGGAGTCACAACCGGGTAGAAGGTAAACAGGAATACACCAGTCTGCTGTATATCCCATCCAAAGCGCCTTGGGATCTGTGGAATCGCGATTACAAACATGGTCTGAAGTTGTTCGTACAGCGCGTATTCATCATGGATGATGCAGAGCAGTTCATGCCATCTTACCTGCGTTTTGTGAAGGGCTTGATTGATTCCAATGATTTGCCACTGAACGTTTCCCGCGAAATATTGCAGGATAATAAAGTGACTCAGGCGCTGCGTAGTGCCTTAACCAAACGTGTACTGAGCATGCTGGAAAAATTGGCACAGGATGATGCCGAAAAATACCAGCAATTCTGGACCGAGTTTGGTCAGGTATTAAAAGAAGGTCCGGCAGAGGACTGGAGCAATAAAGAACGTATTGCCGGTCTGTTGCGCTTTGCTTCAACTCACAATGACAATGCGACTCAGAATGTATCACTGGATGCCTACATCGAACGCATGAAAGAAGGGCAAAAGAACATCTACTACATAGTTGCTGACAGCTATGAAGCAGCTGCTCACAGCCCGCATCTGGAACAGTTACGTAAGAAAGATGTGGAAGTATTGCTATTATCTGATCGTATTGATGAATGGTTAATTAGCCATCTCAACGAATACAAAGATAAGCAATTGCATTCTGTGACTCGCGGCGATCTGGACTTAGGCGATTTGGAAGATGCCGAAGAGAAAGCCGAAAAGGAAAAACTGGTCACCGAATCAGAAGGACTGGTGAAGCGGATCAAGGATGCGTTGGGGGATAAGGTCAGTGACGTGCGGATCACCACTCGTCTGACGGATACTCCCGCCTGCGTCGTTGTCGGCGAAGGTGAAATGTCGACTCAAATGATTAAGTTGATGCAGGCCGCAGGTCAACCGGTTCCAGAAGTGAAGCCGATCTTTGAGATTAATCCGGCACATCCATTGGTAAAACGCCTGGATGATGAGCAGGACGAAAGTCGTTTTGCAGACTGGAGTAATTTATTATTGCAACAGTCGCTGCTGTCAGAAAAAGGTAGCTTGTCAGATCCGTCCTCCTTTGTTGGATTGGTCAACAAAATGTTGCTAGATGGCCTGAAGTAGGCCGATAGAAAGGGGCCATTTGCGGCCCCTTCTTATTAATCCTGACGTGTAAAACGTAATTATTTAATGAATCATTACCTGCGGACCTGTTCCCGGGAATAACGATGGAAACCACTATGGAACTTACTCGCGACAATATTCAACAAGTGGTGGAGCTTTCCAAGCAGCAACTGGTGGCGCTGGTCTTCTGGGCCGAGCAGATGCCGGAAAGTACAGCGTTGCTGCAGACCATGGAGCAGCTCTGTGCGACTTTCCGGGGGCAACTGCAGTTGGCCTCTGTTAACTGTGAAACGCAGTTGGAGTTAGCTTCTTATTTCCAAATTCGTAGCTTGCCAACCACTTTGCTGCTAAGCCAAGGACAACCCGTAGATGGCTTTGCTGGCGTACAGAGTCGGGAACAGATCCTCGCTATTTTGCAAAAACATCTGCCTGCAGCCTGGGAATTGAAATTGAATGAGGCTAAGGCTCAGTTGCAAAAGGGGGATGCGAATGCAGCCTTGGCATTACTGAAAGACGCTTATGCAGAAGAGGACTCGGCTCTTGTGGCTTTGCCTTATGCTGAAGCATGCCTGCTAACGGGTGATTTGGCGACCGCTAAAACCCTGTTGGCGACCATTAAATTGGCGGATCAGGATGGTTATTATAACTCTTTAGTTTCACAGCTCGATCTTGCAGAAAAGGCGGCTGATACACCTGAAATTCGTGCGTTACAACAACAGTTAGATGCGCAGCCAGAGGATGTTGAGACATTGCAAAAGCTCGCAACAGCACTGCATCAGGCCCACCGCGATGAAGAAGCATTGGAATTGCTATTTACACCTTTGTCGCGCGATTTAACGTTGGGGAACGGTGCCGTTAAACAACAACTGCTCACCTTATTATCAGCCTTGGGGCAGGGTAATGCCCTCGCCAGTCAATATCGACGCAAGTTATACAGCTTATTGTATTAATCGATAATTACGGCAAATTCCTCCAATAACTCAATAAATTATTGATTGAATTTGCCAACTTTTTCTTACATTCCTACGGCGAAGGTCGAAACCAAAAACCTTCTCAACCGTGTGCATTTATGCGAAGATTCCCGCCCTGACAAGAATTACAGATGCGAACAGAGGAATCTTAATATGCGCATTATCCTATTGGGCGCCCCTGGTGCCGGTAAAGGTACCCAGGCTCAGTTCATCATGGAAAAATATGGTATTCCACAGATCTCTACCGGCGACATGTTGCGTGCTGCTGTTAAAGCTGGTACCCCGTTGGGACTGGAAGCCAAGAAGGTGATGGATGCTGGACAACTGGTATCTGACGATCTGATCATTGAACTGGTGAAAGAACGTATTGCTCAGGATGACTGTGCTAAAGGCTTTTTGCTGGATGGTTTCCCTCGTACCATTCCTCAGGCAGATGCGATGGTAAGTAACGGTATCAAAATCGATCATGTGATTGAAATTGATGTGCCAGATGAAGAGATTGTAAAACGTATGAGCGGCCGTCGCGTACATCCAGGTTCTGGTCGTGTTTACCATGTAGTCTTCAATCCACCTAAGGAATCAGGCAAAGACGATGTGACTGGCGAAGAGCTGATGATCCGTCCGGATGATGAAGAAGCCACCGTACGCAAACGTTTAGCAATCTATCATGAGCAGACTGAACCATTAGTGAGTTATTACAGTGCTATGGCCGCGAAAGGCGAAACCAAGTACAGTAAATTCGACGGAACTCAGAGCGTAGCCGCCGTCAGTGCTGCACTTGAAAAGGCTCTCGCATAAGCTATCGGTAAACCCGATTCTCATAATTGGAAAAAGTCCGCCATTGCGGACTTTTTTTATGTTTTCAGCGGTGTTACCTTGACGCCATGTTATTTCAATCGGAAATCTGCCGTGTCACACAGTCATCCGCCTTTTGGAGTTTTGCTGGTTAACTTAGGGACGCCTACCGCACCTACCAAAGAAGCCGTCCGCGCCTTTCTAAAACAGTTTCTGAGCGATCCGCGAGTTGTCGATCTGCCCGCCTGGAAATGGCAACCTATTCTGCAGGGCATTATTTTGAATATTCGCCCGGCAAAAGTAGCTAAACTCTATCAGTCTATCTGGTGGCAAGAGGGATCTCCTTTGATGGTGATCAGTAAACGTCAACAGCTAGCATTAACCAACCAGTTGGCTTCCCGACTCGGGGTGTCTGTTCCGGTTGCTTTGGGCATGAGTTACGGCAGTCCTTCGCTTGCTGATGGTCTGGACGAGCTACAACGTGCCGGCGTCGATAAAGTGTTGGTGCTGCCGTTATACCCTCAATATTCTTGCTCTACCGTTGCCAGCGTTTTTGACGGAGTGGCAGCCGCATTGAAACCTCGTCGAAATATTCCAGAACTGCGCTTCGTAAAAGATTATCACGATCGCAATGGATACATTGCCGCATTGGCAGATAGTATCCGCAATCACTGGCAACAGTATGGTAAGGCTGACAAACTGCTGTTTTCATTTCACGGGGTACCAGAGCGATACATTAATGAAGGCGATCCCTATAAAAGTCAGTGTCTGCAGACTGCCGCGCTGGTGGCCAAGCATTTGGCACTGTCAGCAGTTGAGTGGCAAGTATGTTTCCAGTCTCGATTTGGTAAGGAGCCTTGGCTGACACCCTATACGGACGAATTGCTTGCTAGCTTACCGGCTAATGGCGTTAAATCCGTGGATATTATCAGCCCGGCATTTGCGGCTGATTGTTTGGAGACGCTGGAAGAAATAGCGCAAGGTGGCAAAGAGACCTTTCTGCATGCCGGTGGTGAACAATATCGTTTTGTCTCCTGTCTTAACGACAGTGAGCAACATATGGCATTCCTGGCGGATTTAGTGGTTTCTCACACAGAAAATTGGCGATAACAGCGCTGGAGAGTCTCCAGTGATGTGGTAAAATTCAACGCAATTCAGCTGCCGCTAATACGCGGCAGTTTTATTTTGTTCTTCTCGCTGAAAACAGAGAGTTACCATGAAGTTTCCAGGACAACGAAAATCCAAACACTACTTCCCGGTTAAAAATCGCGATCCACTATTGGCCCAATTGACGACTCAACCATTGCCGGTTAACACCTGGATTTGTGGGATCGATCAGACGCTGGTGGATATTGAAGCGCAGATAGACGATCAGTTGCTGGCGGACTATGGTTTGCCCAAAGGAAACTCTACGTTAATTGATGATATTGCGGCGCAGCGTTTGTATCAGCAATTACAGCAACAACAGTTGATTACTGGAGAATTTGCTGGCGGGACTATCGGTAACACAGTACACAACTACTCTGTGTTGGCAGATGATCGCTCAGTGTTATTTGGCGTGATGAGCAAACAGATTGAAGTCGGAAGTTATGCCTATCGTTATCTGTGCCACACCTCGTCAAAAGTCGATTTAGATTATTTGCAGCCAGTTAATGGCCCTATTGGGCGCTGCTTTACACTGATATCTGCTGAAGGCGAAAGGACATTTGCCATCAGTAAAGGGGCTATGGATAAGCTCACGCCAGAACACATCAGTAAGCCATTAATACAGGGCGGAGCTGCACTGGTGTTAACAGCGTATCTGATGCGTGCAAATAAAGAAGACGGTATCGGCGAGGCAGCAATGCAGGCAATTGCATATGCTAAGGCTGCAGATGTCCCAGTAGTCCTGACGCTTGGCACCCGCTTTTTGATAGAGGAAGATCCGCAGTTCTGGCAAGATTTTATCCGTGAACATATAACGGTACTGGCGATGAACGAGGACGAAGGTGCTGCGTTGACCGGCTTTGACGATCCGCTGTTGGCTTCGGAAAAAGCACTGGAGTGGTGTGATATGGTGTTGACTACTGCTGGTGCTACTGGATTATATACAGCGGGCTATGCAGACGAAGCTGAAAAACGCGAAACTGCTCATTTGTTGCTCCCAGGCAGTATTCCCGAATTTAACCGGTATGAATTTTCCCGTCCCAAACGTAAACGTGATTGCGATAATCCGATTAAGGTTTTCGCTCATATTTCTCCTTACATGGGCGGACCGGATAAGATCCTCAACACTAATGGTGCTGGAGATGGCGCACTTGCCGCGCTGTTGCATGATTTGGCAGCGAATTATTATCACAAAGCGCGGGTTCCTGGATCTATCAAACATAAGCGTGGCGGACTGTGTTACTCCTCTTTTTCGCAGATATGCAAATATGCTAATCGTGTGGCTTATGAAGTCCTTGCGCAGAATAGTCCTCGCTTATCCAGAGGATTACCGGAAAGGGAAGATAGTCTGGAAGAAGCTTACTGGGAACGGTAACTGTGATAATGAAAAAAGGCGCCTTAGGCGCCTTTTTTCAACCTAGCTGACTACTCAGCTTCAGTTTTGGGGACGAAATTACGCAGCTTTCCTGCTTCAGGATCATGATATATCTCTGAATCAAAAGCTTTTTCACTCTTAGCAACAATCAATGTGGCGACACTGTCACCGGTAATGTTTACTGCGGTGCGCACCATATCCAATAGACGGTCTACCCCCAGAATTAGTGCAATACCTTCAACTGGAAGTCCAACCTGTTTTAACACCATTGCCAGCATTACCAGACCAACACCCGGCACCCCAGCGGTTCCGATCGATGCTAACGTTGCGGTAACGACAACTGAAAAATAGTCTTGGATAGAAAGATGGATACCATAGACTTGCGCGATAAATACAGTCGCAACCCCTTGCATGATGGCGGTGCCATCCATATTGACTGTGGCACCGAGTGGCAGCGTAAAAGATGCTACGCGGTTATCGACGCCTAGTCGGTGTTCTGCTGTTTCCATATTGACGGGTAGGGTGGCATTTGAACTGGCTGTACTGAAGGCAAACAGCTGGGCATCACGCATCTTGCGGATAAAAATCAGTGGATTTAGGCCTGTGAACAGTTTCAGTAGCATTGGATACACTACAAATCCGTGGAACAGCAATACACCGATAACGACGCCAAAGTACTTAACGACATCGCCAAAGGTTTCAAGCCCCAGTGTTAGTGCCAACTTACCCATCAAAGCAAATACGCCCAAAGGCGCCAGATACATTACCAGCGTCACAACGCGCATGATAACTTCATTGAGATCTTCAAATACTGCCGCTACCCGACGGCCTTTGTCTCCTACATGTGACACGGCAAAGCCAAAAATCACTGCGAAGATAATGATCTGTAACATGTTGCCGTCAGTCATCGCTTTTATAGGGTTTGTGGGTACGATGCTGATAATCACCTGGGCTAAGCTTGGCGCTTCTTTGGCATCATAGGCCAAATTCGCCGTGGAAAGCGTATTGCTGCCTGGATGGATAATGACGGCGATAAAGATCGCCACAACTAAAGCAACCGCAGTAGTGAACAGATAAAATGCTAGGGTCTTACCGCCCAGACGACCTAATTTTGAAGGTTCGCTGAGCGAACTGGTACCACATACCAGTGAGATAAAGACCAAGGGTACAACCAGCATCTTCAGACAGTTAATAAAAATCGTTCCAATAACATTAAGTACACCATCTGTGATGTATTCCTTGACAAACTGACTGTCAGGAAACGCATTGCGCAGAATTAGACCTACGACAACACCGAGCACCATGGCAATTAAGATTTTGCCGGTTAGCCCTATCTTCCTCTTCATAAACGCCATAATTATTCCTGTAAATTTATAGATTTTATTCTTGGCGCCCTAAGCCTATCAAGAAAGCGCAATTCAGGGAATATTGGACCATAGATATTGAAAGTAAATACATGTCCATGAAATGATAAAAATGAAATCATTGTGTGAATATAATGTTTATTTTAAGCTGTAACGCATATAAAAATATTTAAGTTCAAATATATGACAAGGAGGCTGACAATGAAGTCAGCGGTTAAGTTTTTTTGGGCGTTAATTTTAGGTTTTATGGTAAGTGGCTGTGGCGGGGGCGGCAGTGCACTTTCCGATTCCACTGGTGGTAGTACTACCCCGCCAACCGGAACAACTTCAGTTACGTTAAGCATCTCAAACAGCAATATAGCCGCAGACACACCAGCGACATTAACGGCTACTGTCAAAAATTCACTGACAGGAGCAATTGCTGGTGAATTGGTGACATTTACGCTAAATGATAGTGCGCTTGGGACATTTGTTCCGGCTATTGGTACCGCACTGACTGATGCTAACGGTGTTGCTACAGTGACCTTGGCCTCTGCTGATGTTGCAGGTGCCGGTACAGTTACGGCGTCGATTGCCTCTGGTGCCACCGCCACAGTAGGCTTCACTATGGCCGGTGATGGCGCTGGTGGTGGTGAAACCACTACCATTGCTTTGGCAATTTCAAATGCCAATATCTCGGCAGCGACACCTGCCACATTGAGTGCGACAGTCACCAACAGTGCTACGGGAGTGGTTGCCGGGCAATTAGTGACCTTTAAGCTGAGTGATAGTACGCTTGGGAGCTTTACTCCGGCGACTGGTACAGCACTGACAGATGCTAACGGTGTTGCGACAGTGACCTTGGCCACTGCTGATATTGCCGGCGCGGGTATTGTGACCGCATCAGTCGCCTCCGGAGCATCAGCTTCTGTCGGTTTCACTATGGCCGGTGATGGCGCTGGTGGTGGTGAAACCACTACCATTGCTTTGGCAATTTCAAATGCCAATATCTCGGCAGCGACACCTGCCACATTGAGTGCGACAGTCACCAACAGTGCTACGGGAGTGGTTGCCGGGCAATTGGTGACCTTTAAGTTAAGCAACAGCTCTCTTGGTGTATTTGTCCCTGCTATCGGTACTGCACTGACTGATACTAACGGTGTAGCTACGGTGACATTGGCAACTTCAGATGTCGCAGGTGCGGGTACAGTTACAGCGTCGATCGCCTCCGGGGAGTCAGCTACAGTGGGCTTCACTATGGCTGGTGATGGAGGTGCTAGTGGTGGAAGCGCACAGGTTACTTTAGCGCTGACAGATGAGGCTGGAAATCCAATTGATACGATTAACTCGACAACGCCAGGTGTACTTACCGCAAAAGTTACCGGTATTTCACAGACTGTAATTGTCACTTTTTCCGTGTCAAAGGGAGATCTGCCGATCTCTACTGCGATAACCAATAGTGAAGGGGTCGCAAGTGTCCGGCTCTATGCAGGAAGTGAACTTGGTGCTGGGACGGCAACTGCATCGTTGGTAACCGGCGAGTCAGTTCAAAAGATATTTGCAATAGGCGCCACAAATGTTGTTATGGGAAGTGGGACTCCATTCGTGTCAGGCCAAGCTTTGGTGAGTGCATCAACGCTTTCTGCGGGAGGGACAGCTACAATTTCCGTCGAATTAAAAGATGGGAACGGTAATCCTTTTACTGAGCCAGTGGACGTTAATTTTGCATCTACATGTTCAAATAAATCAGTACCTGAGGCAGAAATTAGCTCACCAATTACAGCTATAAATGGGCAAGCAAGCAGCACTTATCTTGCTCAAGGATGTGTCGGGCCTGATGCGATAACTGTCACAGCTGACGTAGGCGGTCAAAGTCTTTCTGCCACTGGTACCATTACCGTGTTGTCTGCTGATGCTGGAAGTATTGTTTTTATAGACGCTTCTCCAGAACAAATTAGTATTAAAGGAACCGGAGGTGATGAGTCTTCAACATTAAGGTTTAAGGTTTTAGATACTAATGGAAATCCAGTCGCTAATAAGGATGTTGATTTCTCCTTAAATACAACAGTTGGAGGGCTAACATTAGACCCTTATCTAGCCACGACTAATAGTCAAGGGATTGCCCAAACGGTAGTTAATGCAGGAACTGTGGCAACGTCTGTTCGAGTTACTGCGAGTGTTAACGGCTCAAGTCCATTGATTTCTAGTCAGTCAAATGTACTCGTTGTTACTACAGGTAAGCCTGATCAGGATAGCTTCTCTTTATCCGCATCAACTTATAACGTTGAAGGTTGGAATTATGATGGTGTTCAGGTCACTGTAACTGCACGTTTAGCTGATGCGTTCAACAACCCTGTGCCCAATGGTACTGCTGTAGTCTTTACTGCCGAAGGTGGTTCTATTGAGGGGTCATGTCAGACGACTGATGGGGTTTGTTCTGTTCTATGGACAAGCCAGTTACCGCGTCCTGTTGGCGTTGATAACAATGGACCATTACTCGACGCTTCTGGGAATCAAATAGCTGATCCCCAATCTGCTGAGGTTGAGTTAACCAATTTCAAAGGAGATAAGTATCTAGGCAACTATTATGGTCAGCCTTTTGGTGGTCGAGTGACTATTACTGCAACGGCAATAGGGGAAGAGTCATTTCCTGATTTAAACAGTAATAACATCATGGACACTGATACTGAGTTCAGTCGTTTTGTTGGTGATGGAACGGATTGTGGTCGTGATAACAGTGGTGATTGTTATGATTTGCCAGAGGCCTTTGTCGATCACAACGAAGATGGTATTTACACTCCAGCATATGATAAAGGTGGCTCTACAGACACCTCGGGGGATCATGAAACCTATACCGATTTTGTTGATGCCAATAATCCAACTGGTCTGAATGAGTACAATTTTGCTGATGGTGAATACAATGGGGTATTGTGTGACGATAGTGCAGCATCTACCGTGCTGTGTAGCGCCTCTAAATCTGTAAATGTCCGTCGGTCGTTGGTATTGATAATGTCGGGAAGTGAGGCATATGCTACTCAGGAGTCCAATATTCTGATTGATGACGATGATGGGTTGGTGGCTGATGGTGTAGTAAATATTACTGAAGGTGGCTCTGCAAGGGTGTATTTCACTATCTCCGATGTTAATAATCAGCAGATGCCAGCAGGAACTGAAGTCGATATTTCTGCCAATGGGGCTACCATAACCAGTTCTAGTAAATATGTATGGCCAAACTCAAATTATAACGGCGGAAGAAGTTTTTCTGTGAGTTTGAAAGGTGGTGCTGCAGGAGCAGGAAATTTACTGGTAACCGTAACAACGCCTGGACCATCGGGAAATGGAAGCGATACCGTAACGGAAGTTGTTAATTTGCCAATAGTTGTTGTACAGGCTCCTTAATAACGTCTAGTTATAGAACTGCCCGGTAATTATCGGGCAGTTCTTTTTACAAATAGAACTATCACTGTTGAAAAAGATAAATACTGCCCAGTTTCATCAACTGAGTCAGCTCATCTAATGCCGTTCTGGATTCGATTAATAGTTGTGGATCAGCCAAATCGGTAACTTCCAGTCGATCACGGTAATGACGATCTACCCAGCGATTCAATTTTTCAAACAACTCATCAGTTAACAATACATGCTGATTGAGTGCGGCTATCTCTGTGTCATTCATGGCAACCCGAAGCCGCAAACATGCCGGCCCTCCACCATTGTGCATGCTTTGCTTTACGTCAAAGAAATGGATTTGTTTGATAGGGGTATCCATCGTCAGTAATTGGTCTAAATAGGCTTTTACACGAGGGTTCTCTTCACAGTCTGTCGGTGCAATCAATGCCATTTCACCACTAGCGAGTGTGATGATTTGGGTATTAAAAAGGTAGGTTTTTACAGCGTCGGTGACACTTACCTGATGATTGGGCACTTCTACCAGATGTAAAGGCCCTTGCAACTTGCCGCGCAGTTCCGCCAACTTCTTCTTGCCATCCCAGAACGCCTGTTCGTGGTAAAACAGCATATTCTGGTTGCCGACAGCAATCACATCGTTGTGAAATACCCCTTGATCAATAACCGCAGGATTCTGCTGAATAAACACGGTACTGTCATTATCTAACTGGTGCAATCTGGCAATTGCCTCGGACGCTTCCAATGTTTGGCGAGCAGGATATTTCTGGGGTTTAGGTAAATGGGCATTGGTTGCAGACTGACCATAGACAAATATTTCAACACCAGCCTGATCATAAGCCTGACAAAGACGGGTATGGTTGGCGGCACCTTCATCGCCTAAGCTCGGGTGTGAAGGTAATGGCTGATGATGTACGAAGTAACGGTTATCATCGAAAATCGCTTTAAGAAGTTTGCCGGTTGTTGCGGGTTCTATTGCGCGATGGAATTTGTCCACGAGACTTGCCGGGGTGAAATGAATTTTACCGTCACAAGTATCAGCACTTGGAGACACGGTTGCGGCATTGGCCGTCCACATACTTGATGCACTGGCACATGCTTGGAGTAATGCCGGGGCCTGTTTAGCAGCTTTTTGCAAAACAGCAGCATCGGTACCAGAAAAGCCTAATCGCCTCAGCGTGTGCACATCTGGGCGCTCCTGCGGTGCTAAGATACCTTGTACCAGCCCCATATCCGCCAATGCCTTTGCTTTTTTTAAGCCTTGTTTCGCTGCGGCTCGGGGATTCGAGGCTTGTGCCGCGTGACTCTGCGATGCGACATTACCAAATGATAATCCAGCATAGTTATGAGTCGGGCCGACAAGCCCGTCGAAATTCGCTTCGAACTGTTTCATGGCGTTTCCTGTTGCTGTGATGCAGGGCGTGATCGTCAATATTTAATGCCAGTATACTGATGCCCCGTCAGCTAACAACCTATGAAAAAGTAACGAATAAAGGCTTTTTTGTCACAATTGCATAACTATTACTTGCCAGTAGCTTGAATATGAAATATTAGTTTTTAATAACGCAAAATTATTTATAAAAATAATTTTTCCTTTGCTTAAAAAGTGAGTTGCCGTCGCATTAAAAGCAGCGTTCGACTTGCAAGTCGATAGACAACCCTCTATATATGGGGGCAATTTTTACCTTTCAGAGATCTTTTGGCGCTAATCACACTATGGGAAAATCGCTAGTTATTGTCGAATCGCCGGCTAAAGCCAAGACTATTAACAAATATCTTGGAAAAGAATACATCGTTAAGTCGAGCGTAGGTCATATCCGGGACCTGCCGACTTCCTCTTCTGCCGAGCCGAATGGCAAGACTAAGTCCGTTGCCGATGTCCGAAAAATGACGCCGGAAGAAAAGGTCGCATATAAGCAGGCAAAAGAGCATTCCGCATTGGTTTCCCGTATGGGGGTCGACCCTGAACACGGCTGGAAAGCAAATTATCAGATCTTGCCGGGCAAGGAAAAGGTCGTTAAAGAGCTGAAATCGCTGGCGGAAGACGCTGATAAAGTCTATCTCGCAACCGACTTGGACCGTGAAGGGGAGGCTATCGCCTGGCATTTGCAGCAAGTGATTGGTGGTGATAGCAGTCGTTATCGCCGTGTCGTGTTTAACGAGATTACCAAAAGCGCGATTCAAGATGCATTCAGTCATCCTGGTGAGCTGAATAACAACATGGTTAATGCTCAGCAGGCGCGGCGTTTCCTCGATCGTGTCGTCGGCTTTATGGTATCGCCGCTGCTGTGGAAAAAGGTGGCGCGAGGTTTGTCTGCTGGACGGGTGCAGTCTGTGGCTGTGCGTTTGGTGGTTGAACGTGAAGCAGAAATTAAAGCCTTCGTGCCCGAAGAATTTTGGGATGTGAATGCTGATGTCACTACTCTTGCAGCAGAGCCGCTGACGCTTGAAGTTGTAAAAAAGGCAAATCAGGAATTTTCACCACGCAATGAAGCCGAAGCTATGGCCGCGGTTAAGCTGCTGGAAAATGCCGCTTACAAAGTTACTGGCAGAGAAGTTAAGGCGACTCAAAGTAAGGCAAGTGCGCCATTTATTACTTCAACGTTGCAGCAGGCTGCCAGTACCCGTTTAGGCTTCGGTGTGAAAAAGACCATGATGCTGGCACAGCGTCTCTATGAAGCCGGTTACATCACTTACATGCGTACAGACTCCACCAACCTTAGTCAGGAAGCGCTGGACAGCGTACGTAGCATGATTGCCAAAGAGTTCGGTGAGCAATACTTACCTGCCGCGCCCAATCATTATGGTAATAAAGAAGGTGCCCAGGAAGCCCATGAAGCGATTCGTCCGTCAGACGTGAAAGTTCACGCTGCGACGTTGTCTGATATGGAACGCGATGCTCAGCGCTTGTATGAGTTAATCTGGCGCCAGTTTGTTTCCTGCCAGATGACCCCTGCTCAGTATGATGCTACGCGTTTAACCGTTACCGCTGGAGACTTTGAGCTAAGAGCGACTGGTCGCACACTGAAATTTGATGGTTGGACGCGTGTACAGCCGGCATTGAAGAAGAAGAACGAGGAAGAAGTCACACTCCCTTACGTTGCGGAGGGTGACATGTTGTCTCTGCAAACGCTGAATCCTAAGCAACACTTTACTAAGCCTCCAGCGCGATACAGTGAAGCTTCTTTGGTGAAAGAGCTCGAAAAACGTGGTATCGGTCGGCCTTCAACCTACGCAACAATTATCTCCACCATTCAGGACCGTGGCTACGTGCGCGTAGAGAATCGCCGTTTTTACGCTGAGAAAATGGGTGAAATCGTCAGTAAGCGCCTGCTAGAAAACTTCTCTGATCTGATGAGCTATGACTTTACCGCCGAGATGGAACAAACATTGGATAATGTGGCGCAAGGGCAGCTCGAATGGAAAAAGGTACTCGATAACTTCTATAAAGAATTCAGTCATACCCTAGAGAAAGCGGAATTACCGGCAGAAGAGGGCGGTATGCGCCCTAATCAGATGATACTGACGGATATCAAATGCCCTACCTGTGGTCGGCCAATGGGCATCCGTACTGGATCTACTGGCGTATTTTTAGGGTGTTCAGGATACGAGTTACCGCCTAAAGAACGATGCAAAACCACGCTGAACCTTACACCTGGTGAAGAAGCTATTACCGATGGTGAAGATGCGGAAACTGATGCGTTACGAGCTAAGCACCGTTGTGGGTTGTGTGGCACAGCGATGGACAGTTATCTCTTGGATGAAACGCGTAAGCTGCACGTCTGTGGTAATAATCCAAGTTGTCCTGGTTATGAGGTCGAAACCGGTCACTTTAAGATTAAAGGTTATGAAGGTCCGGTGATTGAATGTGACCGTTGTGGTTCCAACATGGAGCTGAAAAACGGTCGTTTCGGTAAATATTTCGGCTGCGTTAACCCTGAGTGTAAAAATACTCGTAAGCTACTGAAGAATGGTGAAGTCGCACCGCCAAAAGAAGATCCTATCCATCTTCCGGAACTGAAATGCAGCAAATCTGATGCGTATTTTGTGCTACGCGATGGTGCTGCTGGGTTATTTCTGGCGGCCAGTACTTTCCCTAAATCACGTGAGACCCGTGCGCCGCTAGTGGCTGAATTAGTGAAATATCGTGAATTATTGTGGCCGAAATACCTATATCTCGCTGATGCCCCGGTAAAAGATGACGATGGGCATCCTACGTTGGTGAAATTTAGTCGTAAAACCAAAGAGCAGTACGTGGCTAGTGAAGTCAATGGTAAAGCGACTGGGTGGTCAGCACATTATGTGGATGGAAAGTGGCAGGTTCTCAACACTAAGAAGAAAAGTTAATTAACTTCTCTGCATGAAAGAGTAAAACGCCCTGCATTGCAGGGCGTTTGTGTATTTACCATTTTTTCTTGGGTTGAAACAGTAAATCGATGTCGTCTTCGTCTTTTGCTTTTGGCGCACTGGGCTGAGCCAATTTTAACGCACTGTTAATTTCTTCTAACAACAGCTTAGCTTCTTCCACTTTTTTGGTGATAAAGGGATCTGTCGGGGTTTGTGCTTTGATGGTATTTAAGGTTCCCAGCGCTTTGGTCACCATCTGTCTTGAGGAGCCATATTGTTTCAGATAGCAAGCACTGCGAGCGCGCGACAGCATACTTTCCACGTTAATTCGTAATTGCAGGCTATTGATCCGGTTTTCTTCATTGGCAAAGACATTGGGATCCATTTTGCCTTTGTTGTGTTCATCGCGAATGATAGCTTTCAGCTTCTTAAGGGTTTGCACTAATACTAAGATTTGCCGGTCATTATCAGGCAAACGAAAGTTCTCAATAGAAGGTTGTTGCGATGGTGCTTTCTGCATGCTTTCAATCATGCCATTGAGATCTAACACCCGACGTTCATAATCTGCTTTCTGAGAGGTGTTGCAGAGCATCTTAGCTTGCTGCGCCGCTTCTTTGATGCGCTTGTATAACACTAGATTAGTATGACTGGTACAGGGAAACATGCCGGTATTGGCCAACACCTCTTCCGTTTCCTCAAGAATGGCACGCTGACGAGCCAATTCAGTTCGTCTTAACGCCTCTGCACGCTGCTTTTGTTGCTGCAGGGTATTAATCCCGATCACTAACAACAGCAAAGCACCGATTAGCACCAGTACCAGGGTAAATGCCATAGTTGTTCCGATAATTTTATAATTTTGGTAATGCTACATTAAATCAACAAACTAGCCTAGCTATCATAGACTAGCTTGATGAGTGAGATCGCAGATCTCCGACAGGAAATTCATTATATTCCTATTTGATTTAGTTATTCCGTTGTACTATAACGTTTGATTATAGTCTGGCGATCTCCGCTTATCATTCTGTCACTGCGCGGTACAGAAATTCAAGGATTTATCAACATGAAGCTGCAGCAATTGCGCTATATTGCCGAAGTCGTTAACCATAACCTGAATGTCTCTGCTACCGCTGAAAATCTGTACACATCGCAACCGGGGATCAGTAAACAGGTACGGATGCTGGAAGATGAACTTGGTATCCAGATTTTTGGCCGCAGCGGCAAACATTTAACACATGTCACTCCTGCGGGTGAACAGGTGATCCGCATCGCCAATGATATTCTTGGCAAAGTAGAAAGTATTAAGAAAGTTGCCGAAGAATACACCAAGCCAGATCAGGGCGATTTAACGCTGGCGACGACAGATACACAGGCGCGCTATGCACTGCCGAAAATCATTCAGCAATTCATCGCCCGATATCCCAAAGTTAATTTACATATGCATCAAGGTAGTCCAGCACAGATCAGTGAGTCTGCCGCCCACGGTATCGCCGATTTTGCGATTGCAACCGAAGCCATGCATCTTTATACAGATCTGATTATGTTACCTTGCTACCACTGGAATCGTTCAGTGGTCGTGTTAAAAGATCACCCGTTGGCATCACGTAGTCATATCACCATTGAAGAATTGGCCCGTTTTCCTTTAGTGACTTATGTCTTTGGTTTCGATAAGGCATCAGAGATTGAGAAGGGCTTTAAACGAGCCGGCATCGAGCCCAGAGTGGTGTTTAGTGCCACGAGTGCCGATGTGCTGAAAACCTACGTCAGACTTGGATTAGGTGTCGGCATTATCGCCTCAATGGCGGTAGATCCGATTATTGACAGTGATCTGGTCGCAATTGATGCCAGTCACTTGTTTGCTCACAGTACGACTAAGATCGGTTTCCGCAAAGGGAATTTTCTTAGAAGTTATATGTATGACTTTATAAGGCATTTTGCGCCACATTTGACACGCGATGTGGTTGAAAAAGCAGAAGCACTAAAAGATGCACAACTCATTGAAGAGATGTTCGCAGATGTTGATTTACCGGTGCGTTAACTCTTGGCTCTAATACAAAAGCCCGGAAATTCCGGGCTTTTGTATATAATGTTGTGGTATCAGCATTCGACAATATTCACCGCGAGTCCTCCCTTCGCGGTTTCTTTGTACTTACTGCGCATATCTTTGCCGGTATCCATCATGGTTTTAATCACTTTATCCAGTGATACCTTGTGATTGCCATCGCCACGTAATGCCAAGCGAGAGGCGTTGATCGCTTTTACGGCGCCCATCGCATTGCGCTCTATACAAGGAACTTGCACCAAGCCTCCCACGGGATCACAAGTCAAGCCCAGATTATGCTCCATACCGATTTCGGCAGCGTTTTCGACATGTTCAACAGTCCCGCCCATGATCTCTGTCAGCGCCGCTGCCGCCATGGAACAAGCAACACCGACTTCGCCTTGGCATCCCACTTCAGCGCCAGAGATTGATGCATTCTTTTTATATAAGATGCCAATTGCCGCAGCTGTCAGCAAAAAGCGGGCGCAGTTATCTTCGTCTAATGGCTCCACAAAGGTATCGTAGTAGCTCATGACCGCCGGAATAATACCGGCAGCCCCATTGGTAGGGGCAGTTACAACACGTTCACCAGCGGCATTCTGCTCATTAACTGCCATCGCAAACAAGTCGACCCAGTCCATGGCATTCAGTGGATCGATAGTATTTTTACTTTCCGCTTTAAGACGACGGTATAAGGCTGGCGCCCTACGTCGTAGTTTGAGACCTCCCGGCAGTATTCCTTCCTTACGGCAACCTTTATCGACGCATTGCTTCATGGTTTGCCAGATATGCCAAAGTTTCGCGGTGACTTCACGCTCAGGCAGTATGGTCATTTCATTGGCATACATCAGCGATGAAATACTCAGGCCATTATCAACACATAAACTGACTAGTTGACTAGCAGTATTAAAATCATAAGGAACTGGAGGTAACGGGGTCGCAGGCGAGGCATTCTGTTGCTGGATTTCCTCTTCATTCAAGATAAATCCACCGCCAACAGAATAATAAGTCCGTTGAGTGATACATTCACCGTTCCGCCAGGCAGATAAAGTCATGGCATTGGCATGGGCTGGAAGTGTCTTACGGCGATGATAGGTGATACCGTTTTCCAGCGTGAATTTAACGATTTGGCCGCTTGCGAGCGTTAACGACTCACAGTCGTGTACTTGTTGCAATACTGCTTCGACCTTGTCGGTATCGACAGTTTCCGGATCTTCGCCCATTAATCCCAGAATGACCGCCTTTCCTGTACCATGACCTTTCCCTGTTTGTCCTAATGAACCGAACAGCTCGGCGCGTAGTTCATCAACTTGCGGTAACAGCTCTTCTTGTAACAGACGTTCAATGAACAATTTGCCGGCTTTCATAGGCCCAACAGTATGGGAGCTGGAGGGGCCGATGCCGATTTTGAACATGTCGAATACGCTGATCATGAAATATAAACCCTGATAGTGCTCGATATCGTTGTGCTTCCTGGAGCGCAAAACTCGCTCCCAGTGAAATTTACCGGTAATCTTAGCGGTAATTTGCTGACCGGATATTGAATTAAGTATCCCACATTTTGTGATAGGTAATGCATTAGATATTTTAATCTATATCTGCTCGCATTAGTCAGACTAACATTGTGGCTTGCTGCGCTATTAGTCAGTATAAATATAGTGTGCGCGAATATCTTGGTGAGACTGAATCATCGGCAGTAGTATCAATTTCTATAAGGAAAATGCATGAGTTATTTAATGCTGGATATCGCAGGAATCGCTTTACGGAACGATGAAGCAGAAGTATTGCAGCACCCAGCAGTTGGTGGCGTTATCTTGTTTAGCCGCAATTACAGTAATCGTTCACAATTGATTGAGTTGGTGCAATCGATACGGCAAATAAGGCCGGAGTTGGTCATCGCTGTTGACCACGAAGGGGGACGTGTTCAACGGTTTCGAGAGGGTTTTAGCCAGATACCCGCGATGGGGAGTATTTTGCCTGCTGCTGAAAGTATCGAACAAGCGATGAATTGGTCGCGTGAGTTGGGCTTCCTAATGGCGGTAGAGTTACTCGCTTGTGATATTGATTTAAGCTTTGCTCCTGTATTGGATCTGGATGGTATCAGTGAAGTTATCGGTAAACGTAGTTTTGCTGCCGAACCGGCGCATGTGGTTACATTAGCTCGTCGCTTTATCGAAGGCATGCATGATGCCGGAATGGCGGCAGTCGGCAAGCATTTCCCGGGGCACGGTAGTGTGGCCGCTGATACTCATCATGCGCAGGCTGTTGATGACCGTTCGTTGGCAGATATAAAGGCAAATGATATGGTGCCGTTTAAGGCCCTGATTACTGAGAGAACGCTGCAAGGGATTATGCCGGCGCATGTGATCTATCCGCAGGCAGATAGTCAGCCCGCTGGCTTTTCAACCTTTTGGCTGCAACAGGTATTACGGGGCGAGCTAGGCTTTAATGGTGTTATTTTTTCAGATGATTTGGGAATGAAAGGTGCCGCATTCGCAGGTGATTACCGTCAGCGAGCACAAGCGGCAATCGACGCTGGATGCGACATCGTGCTGGTGTGTAATGAACCCGAAGGGGCCAGAACATTGCTGCATGATTTTTTGTGGCCAAAGTCGCCTGCGGGATTATTGGCGTCATTAAAGCCTGATAGTACCAGATTGATGAAAGCACTGGAGAATGACACTCGCTGGCAGCAGGCGGTGACACTTGCGTCAGAGCTTCTTCCCAGTTAATTTGACTTGGCACAAGATCTTTTGTGCGCAGGTTGGTTAGTTTGGAGAGAGAAACCGTCAGCTAAGGAAATCGTGACGATGATTTTATATCTGCATGGCTTTGATGCCACCAGTCCTGGCAATTATGAAAAAGTCAGACAATTGCAGTTTATTGACGATGATGTGCGATTGTTGAGTTATAGCACGCTATACCCTAAACATGATATGCAGCACCTGCTCAATGAAGTTTGCAAACAGCTGAAACTGACCAACGATAAACAACCCTTGTTGGTGGGGGTAGGTTTGGGGGGCTTTTGGGCTGAACGTATTGGTTTTCTGGCGGGGATCAAAACGGTGTTAGTTAATCCCAATCTCTGGCCGGAAGAAAATATGCCCGGGAAAATTGACCGTCCCGAAGAATATGTCGATATTGCGCAAAAATGCGTGAAGGAATTTCGACTCAAGAATCGTGGACGGGCACTGTGTCTTCTTTCGGTCAACGATGAAATACTCGACAGTCAACGAAGTGAAACGTTACTGAGTCAATATTATGAGGTTATCTGGGATCGTCAGCAGCCTCATAAATTTCCATCATTATCCAGTCATATGGTATCGATTAAGGCCTTCAAAAAGCAGCTTTAATTGATGCTGATGATGGTAAAAACAATTTAGGTTGTCGTACCAAGGCAACTGCAGGTGGACGTATGGCCTGATGTAATGGACATCACCTTTTTATTTTTGCTTTTTCGCGTTCGTAGTGCTTGATTTATAAGAGCAATGACAAAGGGGAGCGGGTAGCATGAAAAGGGTGATGATCACCATTAGGGGCAAAGTGCAGGGCGTTGGATTTCGATATTCAGCGTTGCAGAAGGCCAATGCGCTTGGGGTTACCGGCTATGTCAGCAACATGGATGATGGCAGTGTACAGATCCTGGCGCAAGGTGCTTTCCCTGCTGTCGATCAGCTAATTGCCTGGTGTGAGACGGGACCAGCAAATGCCAAAGTGGACAACGTATTTGTAGAAGAAGACGAGGCAGATGAAATCTACCTCGACTTTTCTATTACCGTTTAATTTTGTAGCGGCTGGATATTCTTGGCGGATGGCGTAGTTGTCTCAGCCGCCGGTGGCGTCTGCGGTTGATCATCTTCAATCTCCTGAGACTCCGGTTCCTGTTGCGGCTCAGCTCCATCTGGTTGCTGCATACGTCTTACCTGCAGAATCATGCCCATTGCCGGATGGTCAAAATAGTGAATTTCCGTGCTACGGATCCTGCGGTTTTGTTCCATTGGCATGCTGTAAAGGTAAGGGATGACAGTTGCAGGCTGCCCCTCCAATGAAATGCTTTTTTGCCCAGGTTGACGCAAGTTAAAGCGGGTTTCTACGTATAGATAGTGATTCAGGTAGATATTCAACAGCCCATCAAATTTCCATACTGGCGCGGGCTTTTCCTGTGGCATCAACTCGTTAATTCCACCAAAACTGCTTTGGGTGACAGCTTGCTGGCTGATCGGTAGTCCATTAGCTTGGAAACGCTCAGAAAAATCTTGCCCGGCAAACAAGTGCAAGGGCTGAGCCTGACGCCGTGGCTTCATTTCTTGTTTCCAAGTCATATGCAACAGCGATTGTACGCCCGCTTGGCGTTGGAGTTTAGCAATCATGTCCCCAAATTGTGCCTGGTCTGCGCCTTCCAGCACTGCGGTCTGTAAATCTGCGGTCTGAACATTCTTTGGTAATACATTGACGGGCATAATTTTCGGCATTACCAAGGTGGTAGCACTTTCCAGCCCATGGCACGGTTGTTGTGGCTGAGTATTAGTACCATCGCTGTTACTTACACTACCAACGGTATTCCAGCTGTTTTTGCCACAATCACCTAATGCCATGCTGACGCCGGTAATATCACTGGCAACTTGTGGCGTAAGCAAATCCACTGCATTAGTGGTTTTTAAGTCCAGTGGAGTGTCAGGCCAATGTTCATCACTGTGGGATTGGCGTTCAAAAACATAGATTTCCACTTCGTACCATGGATACTGTGCCGCCTGAACAATGGGACTCAGAGCCATTGTTGTCAGCGCTGCCAGCAGAAATTTTGCAAACACTATTTATCTCCCAGAGTGTGTTGTGCTAACTGTGCTAATAGCAACGTAGCCAGATCTAATCGCTGCTTACTACTCTCAGTTGCCATCGTGAACTTTAACTTATTCGGACCATCCATTCGATAGATTTGTGGTTGAGATTGGAGAAGCCCAATAATGAAACCAGGATCGATCCGATGATCTTCACGAAATTCGAGACTGCCGCCGCGACTGTGCATCTCCAGCTTTTTAATTCCCAAACCGGTGGCCTGGTGTTTCAGTAGCGTCATTTGCATGAGATTGCGGGTGGCTTCTGGCAACAAACCAAAGCGGTCGATGAGTTCTACTTTTAGCTCATCTAATGCGGTTTCACTGCGGCAATTAGCAATGCGTTTGTACAGCGACAGGCGAATATTCACATCGCCGACATAATCTTCCGGTAACAGCGCCGGGATCCGCAGTTCCAATTCGCTCTGTTCATTAAGCATTTGTGCCAGCGATGGTTCTTTACCTTGTTTGAGCGCATTCACGGCTGATTCCAGCATGTCCATATACAGGCTGAAGCCAATTTTTGAGATATGGCCACTCTGTTCTTCACCGAGTAGTTCACCTGCACCGCGAATTTCCAGATCTTGTGTTGCTAACATAAAACCTGCGCCCAGATCTTCGAGTGCATCAATCGCTTCAAGGCGTTTTCTGGCATCGGTCGTCATGCGTTTGGGATGCGGTGTCATCAGGTAGGCGTAGGCCTGATGATGTGAACGGCCAACACGACCGCGGAGCTGGTGCAATTGCGCCAGTCCAAACATATCGGCGCGTTCGATAATTATGGTGTTGGCACTTGGAACGTCGATACCGGTTTCAATAATAGTGGTACAGACCAAGACGTTATAACGACGGTGATAAAAGTCCGACATCACGCGTTCCAGATCGCGTTCACGCATTTGCCCGTGGGCCACAACGACCTGAGCCTGTGGCACCAGTTCCCGAATATCTTCGGCGGCTTTTTCGATAGTCTCCACATTGTTATGCAGAAAATACACCTGCCCACCACGGAGAATTTCACGTTGAATCGCTTCGCGTACAGTATTTTTATCGTATTCGCGGACAAAGGTTTTTACCGCCAGTCGTTTGGCCGGCGGGGTAGCGATAATCGACAAGTCACGCATCCCTGACATCGCCATATTCAGCGTCCGCGGAATAGGGGTTGCGGTGAGCGTCAGAATATCCACATTTGCTCTTAAGGCCTTAATCTTCTCTTTCTGACGTACGCCAAATCGATGTTCTTCATCGATGACCAATAAGCCAAGGTCTTCAAAGCGTACTTCAGAATTCAGCAGTTTATGGGTTCCGATGACGATATCGACCTTGCCATCGGCAAGTGCGTCAATCACCTGTTGTTGCTCTTTCGCTGTGCGGAAGCGTGACATCACTTCGATGCGCACCGGCCAGTCGGCAAATCTGTCCTTAAAGTTTTCATAGTGCTGTTGCGCCAGTAGCGTAGTTGGTACTAACACCACCACTTGTTTACCTGCATTAACTGCGACAAATGCTGCGCGCATGGCAACTTCCGTTTTACCAAAACCCACATCGCCACACACCAGACGATCCATCGCAACCGGCGATTGCATGTCCAGCAACACGGCATCAATGGCGGTTTCCTGATCTACTGTTTCTTCAAACGGAAAACTTTGGGCAAACAGCGCGTAATCCTGTTGATCCAGTTTGGCTGCCACGCCGGGGCGGGACTGGCGACGGGCATAGATGTCGAGCAGTTCTGCCGCAACATCTCGGATCCGCTCAATCGCCTTCTTACGGGCTTTGTCCCAGGTGTCATTACCCAGTTTGTTGAGTCCCGGTTCCTGATCCGGCCCGACAGTATAGCGGCTGATAAGATGCAGTGACGACACCGGCACATAGAGTTTGTCACCACCGGCATACTCCAACTTGAGATATTCAGCCACCATGCCGCCAGCATCAAGGGTTTCCAATCCTTGATACAAGGCTACACCATGTTCAAGATGCACAATTGGTTGACCGACTTTCAGTTCCGCCAAATCGCGAATAAGCGCGTCCTGACTGATCTGTCGCTGTTTATCGCGGCGTCGCTGCTGTGAAATACGCATACCGAACAGTTCGGTTTCACAGATGATGCTCAACCGGGGATCCTGCAACTGACAACCGACCGACAGTGGCGATACAATCAGGCCGATACTGCTATCACTCTGCAAAAACTCACGGATACCGCCGAACAACAGCGGCTTGAGATCGATTTTGGCTAATAATTCCAGCAGTGCTTCGCGGCGACCTTCAGATTCGGCACTAAATAAGATTTTGTCATGTTGTGCGGTAAACTCTGCCAGCGCAGCGAGCGGCTGTTTCTGTTTATGATTAACGCTCAGATCTGGAAGCTGATTAACGGCTGCATGCCACTGATGCTTATGGCTGTCCGGCAGGTCTACTTGAACACGCGGCAAGACTTTAAAACTGCCGAACAGTTGATCGGTCAGCAGATAAAGATCCTTGGGTGCCAGCAGTGGTCGCAATGGATCAACGCGGCGGTCTTCGTAGCGGTGTTGTACTTGGGTCAAATGGGCATCGGCAGCAGTTTGTAAATCACCAATAGTGATTAACTGCACGTCACTGCTCAGATAATCGAACAGGCTGGCTGTTTCATCGAAAAACAATGGCAGGTAGTTTTCAATACCTGCTGGCATCAAGTGACGGCTGACTTGCTGATAAACTGACTCAGGTTCTTTAACTACCACTTCAAAGTAACGCCGGTAGCGCAGACGAAAACCTTCAATCGCTGCATCGTCGGTTGGAAATTCGCGAGCTGGCAACATGCGGATCGCGTCAACCGGCTCCTGAGATAGCTGGGTGTCAGCATCAAAATAGCGGATAGACTCTACTTCATCATCAAAGAGTTCGATTCGCAGCGGCGCTGTCGAGCCCATCGGGAAAATATCCAGAATAGAACCGCGGATGGCGAATTCGCCATGTTCATAGACTTGACCAACTAAGTGGTAACCGGCATTCACCAAATGTTCACGCATCTGTTGTAGCGGATAGTGGTCGCCTTGTTTCAGCAACATCACATTGGCGCTGAGAAATGCCTTAGGCGGTAATCTCACCATCAGTGTGGTCACCGGGACGATCACTAATGCCTGTTTTGCGCTGGGCAGACGTGATAGCGTTTCCAGTCGCTGTGAGATCAGGTCCTGATGTGGTGAAAAACTGTCGTAAGGCAGGGTTTCCCGGTCTGGAAACAGCCACACTGGCACTTTATCCGCAAGCAAATAGCGCAGTTCAGCTTCGAGTGTCAGCGCCGTTGGTGTATCTGGTGTCACCAGTAGCGTGATGCCACCGTGCTGTTGCGCCAAAGAGGCTAACGTTAATGCTCGGGGCACACCTTCTGGCAAGCCAAGGTAGCGGATATCTCCCGCTTTGGTGGCACCCTGCGGTGCCAGAACAGAAAAAACGGTCATTGAAGCGGCAAAAAAAGGTTCATTCTGAAAGGATTGCGCACATTGTAGAGATTTGCGTCGGGGAGTACCAGTGCCGTCAGCGGCTCACTTTGCGGAGCTTCAGTTGTTTCTGCTGGATCACCAAGCTGGCCTTCACTAACTGTTCTACCTCAGCTTCAGTGATAACGCTATATTCCATATCCAACAGATATGACCCTGGACTATCGGGATCTTCGCGACTATCAGTGACTTTAGCCATGCATAAGACTGACAGGATCTCTTCGCGCACAAACAACAGTAATTTAACCAGACTACCACGCGGTAAGGTTATCTGGCTTTGCAGCCGCACGCCGCTGCCACCAAATTGTAGACCGATACAGTGTTCGCCATCCCGCGCTTCCTGTTCCAATAGGTGCTGGAGTACCAAATCGATCTTGCGTGATTGCAATTTCAGATATTCCACAATGGCTCGGCCATCGTCACCCATCTGCCGCAGGTGAATGAGGCAGTCACCTTCAAGCGCTTTGACTTCGCCCATCAACTGCATCCCTTTGGATTTCATAGCTTGCAGTTGTGCTTCATCTGGCAATGGCAGTTCTGCTGGCCATAACGAAATATAAGCGTCAAATGGGTGCGGCACACTGAAATAAGCACTGGATTCTGGAAACAAGGCAAAGTCTCTTGTATTTAACCGGTCAATCCACCTATTATCGTGCCCACTTCAATGATTTAGCAAGCTTGGCGCGGATTTGGCCGTGTCATGGTTGAGGAGACGCTGTTCTGTCCATGAACCCGGTTCTTTCCTGTTTTATTGGTTACCGTTATTGGCGGGCACGTAAGTCTAATGCCTTTGCCTCCTTTATCACTTTTTTTGCAGTCAGTGGTATTTTCCTCGGAGTCGCCGCACTCATTATTGTCAGTTCAGTAATGAACGGTTTAGAAGGGCAACTCAAACAGCGGATTTTAGGTGCTGTACCACAACTCACCGTGCATAGTGAACACCCCTTCAGTGATTGGCAAAATTTGGCTGAGTCGCTGAAAACTCTACCGGGAGTGCGTGGCGCGGCGCCTTCTATCGCCACACAAGCGATGGTGCAGTCCAGCGAGAATATCAGTGCAGTGCAACTCTACGGCATCATTCCAGATGCTGATCGTCAGTTGTCACCGATCGCTGACCATACATTTCCAGAAGCCTACAACGCGCTGCGGAGTGGCAGTTACAAGGTGCTGCTCGGTGGCGAGTTAGCCAGACGACTGAATGTCAGTAGCGGTGATAAAGTGCGGCTGCTAAGTGGTGATGGCGTGGTGTATTCACCATTAGGGCCGGTGCCAAGTCAACGCACTTTTGTGGTCGCGGGCGTATTTGATATGGGATCACAGGTTGATGCCAATGTTGCCTATATCCATTATGCCGATGCTCGCCGACTAATGCGTAAGTCTCCAGATGCAATCCAAGATTTACGCTTGTTCTTGACCGATCCGTTTGCCGCGCCGCAATTGACGCCAAAAGTCGAGCAGTTATTGGCAAAACAAGGTTTAAACGTTTCAGCCAGTGATTGGCGCGATAGCTATGGCCACCTGTTTGCTGCTGTAAAAATGGAAAAGAACATGATGTCGCTGATGCTCAGCCTGATCATTGCCGTTGCTGCATTTAATATCGTATCGGCACTGGTGATGATGGTGGTCGATAAAACATCAGATGTAGCGGTGCTGAAAACGCAGGGACTCGGGCGTGTGGACATTATGCTGGTGTTTGTGTTTCAGGGATCACTCAATGCGTTGTTGGGTCTAGTGCTCGGGCTGGCGTTAGGTATTACGGCTACCGAATATATCAATCCGCTACTTAACAGTGTGGGGATCAGTATTCTTGGCCCCGGTCAGTTATTACCGGTGATTATCAATCATCAACAGTTACTTGCAATTGCCATCGGCACTGTCGTCATCACGTTACTGGCGACACTTTATCCGGCGTTACGAGCTGCAACGGTGCAGCCAGCCAATGCCCTTCGTTATGAATAAAGCTAAGAGAGAACAGATGCAGAATATGCCATTACTGCAAGTCCAAGGGGTCAGCAAGAGTTATCAAGAAGGTAAACTTAGCACACCGGTGTTGCATGAGGTGGCGCTGACAGTAAATGCGGGTGAGCAATTAGCAATTGTTGGCAGTTCGGGCTCGGGGAAGAGCACCTTGTTGCATATTATCGGCACACTGGATAAGCCAAGCGCAGGGCAGGTATTATTGGACGGTGAAGAGCTGTATCAGGTCTCAGCCGCGCGACAGGCTCAAATTCGCAATCAAGCGTTGGGTTTTATCTACCAGTTTCATCATTTGCTACCTGAGTTCACTGCGCTGGAAAATGTCTGTATGCCGGGCTGGATCGCCGGGCGTAATAAACAAGAGGTACGGCAGCAGGCTGAAGCGTTGCTAGCCAGGGTGGGACTCGCCCATCGACTGCAACATTTACCCTCTGAACTTTCTGGCGGCGAGCGGCAACGCGTGGCGATTGCCAGAGCGTTAATCAACAACCCGAAACTAGTCTTAGCCGACGAGCCTACCGGCAATCTGGACGCCAGTAGCGGTGAAGCGGTTTACGAGTTGATTAGAGAACTGGCCTCGCAGTTGGGGACTGCGTTTGTGGTTGTCACTCATGATCATCAGTTGGCGGCGCGTATGGATCGACAACTGCAAATGGTCGATGGCCATTTGAGTGAAATGGAGAACCACGTATGAAATCGGCGCTGCCTTTACTGATCGGTTGGCGTTTCTATCGGGCGCGGCAGCGCAGCGGCTTTGTCAGTTTTATCTCTTTTGCATCCACTGCTGGGATAGCGTTAGGTGTGGCAGTGCTTATTTTGGTGCTGTCTGCGATGAACGGCTTTGAAAGTGAACTGGAAAAGCGCTTGTTGGGCGTGGTACCTCAAGGCGAACTGCTCTCCGCCGGACAACCCATTAGCGATTGGCGACAGATGGTGGCAGATGCTAGTGCCATTAACGGTATTACCGCCGCCGCACCCATGGTAAAAATTCAGGGATTGATACAGAAACCTGGCGGGTTTGCTGGGATCCAGATAACCGGCGTTGACCCGACCTTGGAGCAGAAAGTATCCGCCCTTGGCAATTACCTGTCTCAACAAGGCTGGCAGAGTCTGGAAGGCGATGCCAATCATATTGTGATGGGACAAGCGTTGCTGAAAAAACTGGGGTTAAAAATCGGCGATTCCGTGACGCTTTACCTACCCCCGCCTAAAAGCCAATCTGCGGCAACAGATATCGGTCGTGCGCGTAGCCATACCTTGGTTATCAGCGGCAGCTTTAGCGTCGGTGGTGAATTAGACTATGCCAATGCTTACATGCCTTTAGCTTATGCTCAAAAACTGATGGGGCTTGGCGATGCGGTTAATGCGGTGCGTATCAAGGTTGCCCGGGTTTTTGAAGCGCCAAGACTTATCCGTGAACTTGGTTACCAGCAGCAACAGATGCTTTATATCAGTGACTGGACGCGCACGCAGGGCCATCTTTATCAGGATATCCAGATGGTACGTACCATTATGTATCTGGTTTTAGCACTTGTTATTGCGGTAGCTTGTTTCAATATTGTCTCGACGTTGGTGATGGCGGTGCGGGATAAAGCGGCAGAAATTGCAATTTTAATGACGATGGGATTTAGTCGTAAAGCGATGATGGCTGTGTTTATGGTGCAGGGTGCACTGAACGGGGTCGTCGGCTGTGCGATTGGCACGGTCGTCGGGGTGTTATTGGCGCGTAATCTTTCAGCAATCACGGCATTTATTGAAAAGCTGACTGGCCACCAATTCTTGTCAGCTGATGTCTACTTTATTGATTTTTTGCCATCTCGGTTGGAGTTGTCAGATGTAATACTGGTATTACTGATGGCCCTGATAATGAGTTTACTGGCAACGTTATATCCGGCATATCGCGCCAGTCGTATCGCACCGGCGAGAGCCTTGGCCGCACGCTAAGCATTAAAAATACAACAGGCCGCTTACGCGGCCTGTTGACTATGGCGACACATACTTATTTTCCGCGGCGTTTCTGCCACTGCATATAGATTGAATATTGCCAGGCGCTGCGCACGACCGCATATCCCACCACGGCACTGATAACGCCGAAGACAAAGCATCCCAGGAAAAAGGGCGGCGCAATGGTTGAAAAGGACTCTTCAATCCATTTCCATGATAATTCGAAGGCAAACTGTTCTGGCGGATGGTGCAGTATTTTGGCGCCGGCCAGATACGCCAAATAAAACATCGGTGGCATAGTCACTGGATTGGTAATCCAAACTAATGCGACTGAGACTGGCAGATTCACGTTAAAGGCAATGGCGAGTGCAGCGGCCAGTACCATTTGAAAAGGCATGGGGATCCAGGCTACGAATAAGCCAATAGCAAATGCACCTGGGGCTGAACGACGGGTAAGTGCCCAAAGATTCGGGTTATTCAGCAAACCACCAAACATACGCAGGTATTTGTGTTCCCGTAGAACTTCGGGTTTAGGTAGGAACTTTTTTATCAGTTTCTTTGGCATAAGATTCGATTGCTGTCTTAACTTAGCTGATGAATTACATACTGAGCGGCTTTTGCCTGGCAATCACGTCGACCATTTTCTGGCCAACGATGCCATCCACTCCATTATCACAGTTAATTATTGCAGGGGCTTTACTTCTGTGCGCACTCTGGCAATGGAATTACGCAAATAACGTAAAAGCGCTAATGTGCGGAGCCCTTGCAGGGATTTTGTGGATGACAGTGTATTGCCATTCGATATTGTCGTTGCAGGAAGTGGACGAATATTCATCGCTTCGGGGACAGACGACACCCCTGACTGTGCGGGGGAAAATCATATCACTGGTTAACCGCAATGGCGACTGGATTAATATAGAAGTTGCTGAATCAAGAAAATCCAATAATGGGATCGCCGCCAGACACTGGCGTCTGGGCTGGGACGTAAAACAACTTTCCCCTCCGGCAACCTTATTACCGCAAATAGGTGAACATTGGCAGTTTCAGGTGCGTCCACGCGCGTTTCCCTCAGTATTAAATCAAGGTGGGTTTAATCAACAACGTTATCTGTTAGCGCAGCATATTACTGTTAAGGGTAGCGTGATTTCTGCGGTGAGAGAGCAGACTGCCGATGATTGGCGGGCGTCATTATTAACGCATTTAGCTCCTATCCTGAACCGATTTAACAATGGCGATATTCTGCTGGCATTGGTGATGGGGGAACGTGTGTATATTGATGAACAACGTTGGCGGCAGCTACGCCAGAGCGGTACCGGTCATTTAGTGGCGATTTCTGGTTTGCACCTGTCAGTAGTTGCCCTGTGGTTGTATGGCTTGTCTCGTTTCGCGTTCACGCGCCTTTGGCCAACCACCGGGCGGCGTAATTTGCTGGTGGCGCAATTACTGGCATTAGCTGCGGCTGCTGTGTATGCGTGGTTAGCGGGTTTTGGAATACCGGTACAACGAGCGCTATTAATGTTACTTGCTTTGATATTGGTCAATCTGTCAATGCGTGCCGTATCTGTTTGGGAGCGCTGGTTGTGGGCAATGGCAGTTGTCTTACTGTTGGATCCTCTGGCCCCGTTAAGTGGCGGCTTTTGGCTGTCATTTATAGCGCTGGCGTTAATTCTGTGGGAGTGGCAACGTCCACGCCTATCAAGTGATGAGTCTTGGCAACGTAGATTTTTCCACTGGTTCAGGCAATTTTGGCGGATCCAATGGCGTTTATGCTTAGGTTTAACGTTGGTGCAGGCGCTGCTATTCGGCGGTATCAGTCTGCACAGTTTTTGGATCAATTTATTGTTAGTCCCCTGGTTCAGCTTGGTGGCGATCCCGCTGGCGTTAATGGCGCTGCTGTTCTGGGGCTGTTTCAGTGTGCTGAATTTTCCTGATAATTTTGCGCTGATACCCTGGCATTTGGCAGATTGGGCCTTGTTGCCAGCCAATGTGTTATGGCAATTAAGTGATCATCTGCCAGGCAGTTGGGTGTTATTGCCGTGGTCATTGACTTTGAGTCTATTGTTCTTACTGGCCGCGGTATTGGTGTGGTACTGGCGTCCTTTCAGCACTTATTTGTGGCTGCCCCTGCTACTATCTTTGCCTGCCGTGTTGCAATTGGGGCAATGGAGTAGCGTGCTTCATTCAAAAGGGTGGCAAGTACATGTGTTGGATGTTGGCCAGGGGTTAGCGGTTGTCGTGCAGCAGGGGCCCCATGCGCTGCTATTTGATACGGGAGCTTCATTTCCTTCCGGATATAGTTACGCCGAACAGGTCGTTTTACCTTTTTTGGCTGCGCAGGGAATTTGGCAGCTCGACTATTTGTTGGTCAGCCACGGTGATAACGACCATGCTGGCGGTGCTCAGGCAATAATGCAGACATTTCCAGCGACGCAACTGATCACTGATGTTAAAGGTTTACCTGCATATACTGATTGCCGACCCAAACAATGGCATTGGCATGCTTTAACGCTCACGATACTCGGTCCAGCGACTGCGGCGGCCGGTAACGATGGCTCCTGCGTTTTACGTGTCTCTGACGGCCAACATGTCGTGCTGTTGCCCGGAGATATTGAATTGCCAGGTGAGGTTGCACTGTTACGTCGGGCAATCTCATTGACAGCCGATATCCTGCTAGCGCCACATCATGGCAGCCGAACCTCATCCACTGCCGATTTTGTTGCTGCGGTGCGGCCAATCTGGGTGGTTTATCCAGCCGGTTTGGGCAATCGTTGGCAGTTTCCTAAACCGGAAGTTCAGGCGAGATACCGCAAGCTAAACTCATATCAGTTAGTTACGGGAGAGCAGGGACAGCTAAGCTTTGTCATCAACGATCAGGGGATTGAAGTTTATCCCTACCGTAAACGTATTTTCCCCTATTGGTACAACCGTTTGTTTGGATTTGGTAACACAGGCAATCCAGAGTAGAATGCCGACTTTGCCAATATCATTGCAGTTACCGTCACCCATGGCCAATACTCCGAAAAATGAAACCTGGATAGTATTCAAAAGGTTAGTTTCTTATGTCCAGCATCTGAAAAAAGTGTTCATCATTTCCGTACTGGGACTGCTTGGCTACGGTGCGGTTGATGTCACCTTTATGGGTTTTATAAAACCGTTTGTTGATGAGGGATTTGCACCCAAATCAGCGGTTACCGTGGGTACCGATATTGTGTCCACCCAAGGTTTTCAGTCTGGAAATGATGTGTTGGCGATGGCGCCATTTATCGTCGTGGGTTTATTTATCCTGCGTGGCCTGTTTAACTTTATCTCAACCTACGGTATTTCCTATATGAGTACCAAGGTTATCCAGGAGATGCGCCAACAGGTGTTTGAACACATTCTCAAACTGCCGGTCAGTTATATGGATCAACAAAACTCCGGTAGTCTTATTTCCAAGGTAACCTACGACACCGAACAAATTGCCCGCGCCTCGGGTAATGCGTTGATCACCATTGTGCGTGATGGCATCACCGTTATCGGCATGATTGGAATGATGTTTTTTTTGTCGTGGAAATTATCCATTTTTATTCTGGTGATTGCTCCTGCTATCGCGCTGGTGATCACGATCGTCAGTAGACGCTTTCGCAAGGTTTCCAGACAGATCCAGAATGCGATGGGTTCCGTCACCACGGTGACGGAGCAGATGATCAAAGGCCACAAGAATGTGCTGGTGTTTGGTGGACAGAAGACAGAAGCCGAGCGTTTTGAAAAAGCGAATGATTTCAACCGCTATCAGAATATGAAACTGGCAACCACCCAGGCCATTAGTCAACCTCTGGTGATGATTATTGGTTCCTTCGCCTTAGGGGCGGTGATTTTTGCGGCCAGCCTCGATAGTTTGCGTGGAGAACTGACCGCTGGGATTTTTACTACCGTGCTGGCCTGCATGCTTTCTATGTTACAGCCGATCAAGAACCTGACTCGCATTAATGCTGAGTTTCAGCGCGGCATCACCGCTTGTACCACGGTATTTGAGTTATTGGATACGCCTCCTGAACAGGACAATGGCCATCATGAAGTCGAGCGGGTGCTGGGAAATGTCAGTTTTCGCCATGTAGATTTCCGTTATCCTGGACAGGAAAATCGGGCGTTGAAAAATGTGAGTTTTGACGTCAAACAGGGTCATACCTTAGCGTTAGTTGGCCGTTCTGGCTCTGGTAAGTCCACAATTGCCAGCTTGTTAACTCGCTTCTACAGCAACCTGGAACAAGGCGATATACTGCTGGATGATGTCAGTATCTATGATTATTCATTGAAGTGTTTGCGTAGTCAGGTGGCATTGGTCTCTCAGCAGGTGACATTGTTCAACGACACAATTGCCAACAATATTGCATATGCTTATCCGGGAACTGCCAGCCGTGAACAAGTAGAAGATGCCGCCAGACTGGCCTATGCCACGGAGTTTATCGAAAAATTACCTAAGGGCCTTGATACCGAAATTGGTGAGAATGGCGTCACTTTGTCAGGGGGGCAGCGGCAACGTATTGCGATTGCTCGTGCCATTTTACGGGACGCTCCGGTACTGATCCTTGATGAAGCTACTTCCGCATTGGATACCGAATCTGAAAAGGCTATTCAGAAAGGACTGGATAACCTTCGACGCGATCGTACGTCAATTGTGATTGCTCACCGCCTATCAACCATCGAAAACGCTGATGAAATTCTGGTAGTTGATCAGGGCCAAATCGTTGAGCGCGGTAATCATAAGACTCTGCTAGCTCAGGATGGAATGTACGCCAAACTGTATCAGATGCAATTTGGGAGTTAACCACAGGTGGAAACACTGATTAACCGCATCTGGTATGGTCGCCATTGGTCGCGTTGGCTGTTATGGCCGTTATCATGGCTATTTGCTTTGATAAGTGGTTTGCGTCGGTTAGCGTTCCGTTTGGGTATAAAACAGCAACAGCTTTTGCCGGTGCCAGTGATCCTGGTCGGTAATATTACTGTTGGTGGCAGTGGTAAAACGCCAGTGGTGATATATCTGATCGAGTTGCTGCGGCGTCAGGGGTATCGCCCGGGCGTTATCAGCCGCGGTTATGGTAGTGAGCAGACAACTGCACGTATGGTCACTGCTGATTCAACGCCGGCAGATGTTGGTGATGAACCCTGTATGATAGTAAATCGTACTGGCGTGCCGATGGCTGTCGGCAGTGATCGTATTGCCACAGGCTTGTTGTTGCTACAGTCAGCCGTTGTGGATGTTATTATCAGTGATGACGGGTTGCAGCATTATCGCTTGGGACGGGCGCTAGAGTTACTGGTGCTCGATGCTAAGCGAGGGTTAGGCAATGGTATGTTGCTGCCAGCTGGTCCATTGCGGGAAGGGGCCTGGCGGTTAAGCACTGTGGATTTTATTCTGAGCAATGGTGCCAAGCAGGATGCTCAGGGCCATTATGCTATGACGCTAAAATCTGCCGGATTACGCGCCGTATCATCACTTAACCCGAACAGTGTACCGACCACCGCAGAACCTGTAACCGCCATTGCGGGAATTGGCAATCCCCAGCGTTTTTTTGAAACATTACAGGCTGAGGGCTTTAACTTGGCACAGACCAAGGTATTTGCGGATCATCATCCCTATAATGTACAAGATTTTGCGATGTTCTCTTCGCAGCAGCCGTTACTGATGACAGAGAAGGATGCTGTAAAATGCCGGGCGTTTGCCGGTGATAATAACTGGTGGTACCTGGCAGTAGACGCCGTGTTTTCGGCAGAATTTGAATCGCAGTTGCTGGCCCGAGTGCGGACAGTAATGACCAACAGACATGAGTAATGAGAAAGGACAGTCAGAGATGGCATTTGATAAAAAACTTCTGGAAATTGTGGCGTGCCCGGTATGTAAAGGTAAGCTGGAATACGATAAAGAACACCAGCAGCTGATCTGTAAGGTAGATCGACTGGCTTATGCGATTGATGATGGAATTCCAGTATTGCTGGCAGACAAAGCAACAAACTGGCAGGAACGTCAGGAATAATCCTTTCGCGAGAAATGAAACACCACCAACCTAGGTGGTGTTTTTGTTTCTGTTGTTTAATTTTGGTAATGGCAAGTGTTAACAAGAACCAAATGAAGTGTTTTTGATTTGTATAATATTCTAATTATTAACATTTAATTGGTATTATATGCTGTAAGTTTTTGATATGACCACGGTAGTGGAGAGATAATTGCTCTGATTTTGGAATGGAGTCCTGTTATGGAGCAAAGTCTTAGAGAGCGGGTGCAGCAGGTGCTCAATACTCATCCGGGTCAACGTGTATGCCGTTTCGACTACCAGGGAAATTATTTCTGGTTGAAACAAGCGGAAATTCTGCATGGTACTCAAAGGGTGTTAAAGCCCAATCCCCAACAAGCATTAGAACATGAAAAAAGCACCTTATTGTTGCTGAAAAATAATTCAGCTCCGGTGCCTCGGATTGTTGACTCTGGTGCAGGTTATTTCGTGGTGGAAGATGCGGGAATTACATTAAAGGATTGGTTGAATTCGCCTCTTATCGACGATGAGATGTTGCAGCAGATCCTAGAAGACAGTGCCAGAGCGCTAGCCGGACTACATAACATGGGGTTTGCCCATGGCCGACCCGCATTAAGGGACATCAGTTGGCGACAAGGGCAGGTAACGTTTATTGATTTTGAGGCTCATCATCCAGAAAAAAGCCTGCTATTTCAGTACATGCGCGATCTGGTGGTTTATATCCATAGTTTGTACCGCTATCTGGGGCCAGTAAATGACAAAATTGCGAGGGTAATTGAATGTTATCGCAATGCGGGTGGCGAACAGATCTGGCAAGAGACCAAGCGTTTTCTTGCAAGCTGGCAATGGTTGTATTATTTGCTGCGTCCTTTTCGGGATATCGGTGGTCGTGATATCCGTCCGGTTTATTGGTTGCTGTGGCATTTTCGCCATGCCTGAATTAGCCGATCCCATCACTCAAATTTAACAGCGTCAAAAAACATTCATTGTTATTTTTATGTTGCAAATAGCGCTAACTGACTGTTTCTTTTTTTAAATGCATTTTAATAAGATATTAAAATTGTAAACCAATGAAAAATGGTCAAAAAATAATCTGGTATGACCAGTATATTTTTTAATCATGCTTATTGCTTGTTTTCCAAGGAAAACTACTGAAACCCTCGAATTTACTGGGTTTCAGCCTATATACATTGCTTTGTTACTTTCCTAGAATGCCTGCTCTAAACAGGTAAAAACCTGTTAGAAATAAAAAATGAGACATATATCACGAAATGGCGGAAGGGAAATCCTTCGTGCATATAAGTTTCAAATAGTTAAATACAAGAAATACAAATTTGCCGCATCGTTTTTATACGGTCTGCAGCAGGGATGTGTTTTGCTCAAAATTTAAATGAGACCGATCATGAAATTTTCCGCCTTCATACTGTTATGTAGCGCTGTGCTCAGTCCGGCGCTGTTTGCGAGTACGTCTGTTGACGAACGTTTAGCCTCCAAAACTAGCAATACTTCAACCTTAAAAGCTGATGTAGAAGCGCGTTCAATCGCTTTGGGAAAGCAAGGTGTTGCAGTGACAAAAAGCAATGGAAATGCGGACATTGCCAAGTTGGTCAGTAATGCAGAAACAAGACAGCAAAAGCTATTGGCGCTGTTCAGAAAAGATCCCCAAGCGGCAGTAAATGCAATTCTTCCCGCCGATGTCAGGAGCCAATTACCCACAGAAATACAGCCTTATTTGGCACAGTATGGCGAACTGGAGGGTAAGTTGCTGTTGGTTAATGAAGACAGTGAAGATGGCACTCATCGCATACGCTATTTCATTTCTAATGATAAAAACGACAACATTGAGTTAGCAGTTTCAGCATCACAGCAACAAGCGCTGAAATCAGGCATGAATGTCAAAGTCAAAGGTTGGCAATTCAAGAACACTGAACAGCAAGTCAGTGCCGTAGCGGTTGCTGACGATAGCGATTCATTGCAGGTGCTGGCGGCGACTGATAACACTACTACGGCAGATCCTGTGACCAGCTCTGGTGTGCTCAGTGGCACCACTGGCGATCAGAAGTTGCTAGTATTGTTACTTAATTTTCAGGACAATCCGACAGTTCAACCATGGACTATTGCTGAAGTTCAACAGATGGTCTTTGGCACTATTAATCAGTATTACCAGGAAGCGTCATATGGTCAGACATCGCTTAGCGGTGATGTTAAGGGCTATTACACGCTACCGGTAGATACCAACTGTGACTACATGTCGTTGGATGCATATGCTCAGCAAGCGGCGACAGATAATGGTATCGATCTGTCACAGTACCAGCGTCTGGTTTATATCTTCCCTCAAAACAGCACCTGTGGCTGGCGGGGTCAGGGGACCATCGGTGGTAGCCCTTCTCGTGCCTGGATCAATGGCGAAATGAATCTGCTGACTATTGGTCATGAACTCGGTCATAACCTCGGCTTAAAACATGCGAAAGAACTGAGCTGTGGTAGCGGTTATCTGAGTGACAGTTGTATAGCGATTACTTACGGCGATACGCTGGATATCATGGGTAAGTCTGAAGGCCATTTTAACCTGTTCAATAAAGAGCGCCTTGGTTGGTTGACCAGTGCTGATATTGTACAGGCGGACACCGATGGCAGTTACCAGATAACACCTTATGAAACCGCCCGAGACGGTCAGCCGAAGGGGTTAAAAGTCCGTCGTGGCACCGATAGTCTGACAGGTGACGCATTGTGGTATTACCTGGAGTATCGTCAACCCATTGGTTTTGATGCTTTCTTGGCGGGTAAGGCTGACACCCAGGGGGTGCTGGTACACCTTAACGAAAGTGCCAACGATATTGAAAGTAGCGAACTGCTGGACATGACGCCTCAAAGTAGTTTGTTTGATTTGGACGATGCCGCATTAGCCGCCGGAAAAAGTTATAACGATAGCGCTGCAGGCGTCACTATTACGACGGAAAGCGTAAGTAGCTCAGATGCGAGTGTTTATGTGACCTATCAGGGCAGTTCCTGTGTACGGTCTCAGCCGTTGGTTACTGTGACCCCCGGTAGCAGTGATTGGGTAACAGCAGGTAGCTCAGTGGCTTATAGCGTTACCGTGACCAATAGTGACAGTTTGGAATGTAGTGATAGCAGCTTTACCGTCAGCACAGCGTTACCAACCGGCTGGCAGCAGACTGCACAGACGTTGACCCTCTCTCCTGGGCAAAGTAATACCGTGACGCTGAATGTCACCTCGGCTGCCACTGCTGCAGACGGTTATTATGATTTGCCAATCAGTGCCACTGCGACTAATGATGGCGCTGAATACAGTAACAGCCAGACGGTCAGTTATGTCATTGCGACTATTGCAAACACCTGTACCGCCAGTACTCCTGGCTGGAGCTTACAGACAGCGACTAGCGGTGAAGTCGAAGCAGGTACGGCAGTGACTTACCAAGGGATCATCAGCAACCTTGATAGTGATGGTTGTGACGCCTCAACCTTTGATGTCGCAGCCCAAGTGCCTGCTGGCTGGAGTGCCACAACGGCCAGTGTGACGCTGCAACCAGGTGAACAGCAATCCGTAGCGGTGCAAGTTGCATCGCCACTCACTGCTAATGATGGTACTTATGATTTCAGCATGACGACATCAAGTGAGACTGACAGCACGTTACAAAGCAGCGCCAGCGCTAGTTATATCATCAGCAGCCCTCAAGCTACATGTAATGAGTTGGCCCCAACTATTGTGGTTACTGGTGGTGGTACTTCAGTAGCCGCGGGGACTCAACAAACCTACACAGTCAAGGTCAGCAATGGTAACGACAGTAGCTGCGATAATATGAGTTATGCAATCTCAGCCACTGTGCCTGCTGGATGGCAGGCAGGTTCTGCCAGCATTACGCTGGCAAGTGGTACTACCCAGACCCTATCTTTGGTGGTTACTTCAGCGACAGATACGAGTGCCGGTGATTACTCCCTGACATTCACTGCCAGCAATACCGCTACCGGCATTAGTAACAGCGCGGTGACGAGCTACAGTGTGGCGCAGGCTGCCAACACAGCTCCTGTAGCGGTGGATGATTCTGTGTCAATCAGCAGTAAAGTCGCGGTAGACGTTAGCGTGCTGCAAAACGATACGGATGCTGATGGTGATGCACTGTCCATCGTCAGTTTTACCCAAGGCGCAAAGGGTAGCGTCGCTATGTCAGCTGATGGCGTGTTGCGTTATACCCCTTCCAAATCGTTTAAAAGCAGTGATAGTTTCAGTTACACCATCACTGATGGCCAAAGCAGTTCGACTGCGACAGTGACAGTTACCTTGTCATCAACGTCGGATACAACGACCAGTACCAGCAAAGGTAAGGGTAAGCCTTAAACTGATGCTAGATATAAAAAAGAGCCAGTGAATACTGGCTCTTTTTGTTAGGTATTACCGAGAATAACAATTTATTCTGCAGTACCTACCTGGATAGTGACATCAGAGGTTGAATCAGCACCCTCATCGTCAACTACTTGTACTACAACATCGTTCAGGAAGCTGATTGGATTGGTATTTTCCAGTCCTGGCTTGAACTCAATAGTAAAGGCACAGGCATAAGTGTCTGTAGCAGAGCCATTGTAGCCTAGCTCATGTCCAGAATCACACTGTGGGTAGGCCATACCATCAAAATCGCCGCCAGCGTTGATAATACGGAATCCGGCTTCATCAGCACCTGGGAACACGTCAACTCCGCCTAAAGTCAACAGGTTAAGAGTGACGTTTTCGATACCGGCGTTATGCATCTCCAGCACTACCAGCATGCTGGCAGCAAACTTCAGATCGGTGGCAGGTGATGTCGGTGTGAAGGTCACAGTGGCGTTGTCGTCATCGGTTACCGGCTGACCATCACTATCAATACCGTTAACGGTAGCAACGTTCACATGGGAATCGCCGGCATTACCCTTCAGCTGTTCTGGGATGACGCACTCTGCCCATTGTCCGGGATACAGCACATAACCTAACAGCGGAGTTGCTGAAATGGCACCGGATTCACTGGTGTTAGTGATCATACAGTCACCAGTCAGGGTACCAAATTTATCGTCAGTCAATGAAGTGAAGGTAACATAATCGACAGTATTCTGACCGTTAACCTGAGAATCTACCGAAACTCTGAAGGTGTAGTTCACAGTACGTGTCACGCTCGGATCATCACCAGTCTCCAGCACACTAGTCGGATTTGCTGTTTTTTCCAGGGTAATCGCTGATGGGATATCGTTGATGGTTACAGTGGCTGAATCGTTATCGGTCGCCTCTGCATTCTCGTCATCCACGGCTTTGGCGGTTACCGTATTGGTGTGGGAACCCGCACCGGTGCCAGAGATAAATTCAGTAAATGTACAGATGTATTCATTACCAGTGCCCTTATAAATGGAAACACCAGTAAGACAACTACCTTTACCATTCAGATCACCAAATTTATCATCCATCAGAGATGTCAGTGTTACCGGATCATCAAAATCGCCGGAAAGGTTGAAGACTTTGACGGTATAGATGACATCGGCACCAGATTCGGGTACCTGATCTATATTGGTGGTTTTCTGGACATCGATCACCGGGGGAACATTGGTGATTGATACCGTTTTCTCCAAAGAGCAATGATCGCCATCAACGGCTCCACTAAATGCGGCACAACTGTCGCCGTCCAGTACTGGATCCGCGTTTATATCCACCAGATGTGCCTTGATATAGTCTTTATAGAGCTGAGGATCGGGCACAAACGGCAGGTGGCTATCAATAATCTTGACCTTGAACATACAGCTGTAAGAGCCACTTGCGGCAATTTCACCGCCGTTGGCCGGCTGGGTACAGTTAGTTTCTGTCAGATACACACCATCGGTGGTACCGGTAGATGTTGCCCCCCACAGATTAATAGTCAGATCATAAGTACCATCGCCATCCACGTCGATTTCATCAGTTAATGCAGTGAGGAAGATCGGGGTGTAATCGTTGGGGTTATTGAAGTTGACATTAAAGCTGTATTCTCCACCTGGTTCGGTATGAGTAGCAGGAGTTGCTGCTGACTTCATGATTGTTGGGGGTTCAGGTTTGACAAACACATCGATATCAAACGCATCACAACGACATTTAGACGGGGTACCCGGCGCCGCAGGGTCATTTTCACTACAGTCGGCACCTTCTTTGTTGTGCCAGGCCATACAGTAGTTAAACTCTGCCTTGCCTGAGCTGTCATCATCACGGCAGTACATGGTGATTTGTTCACCGGTGTACACGTGGGTCGCAGAGTATCCGGCCGCTTTACTGATATCGGCACAGGCATCGAGTCCATTTTCAAGATCGACCCCAGGTCCATTGGTTTTGCCTAACAGAATAGAACAGGTATTAGTTGGGTCACTGTCCTGAGCACTCCAAGAACCTTCAGGAAGGTACACGGAGTAGTCGTAACGCTCGTTTGCGGTGGTGGTGATGGTCACATCGGCCAAAAATGTCACATCTTGGCCCAGTGTACATTCTACCGGAGTAGACCCATCCAGATTAGTGATATGGTCGACCTTACTGACGCGTACGTCATTCGCGGTACAGTTCAATGCAAACCCGGCCTGTTCTGCCATACACGCCTGATCAGTTAGTTGCGGGAAAAATGACGCATTTGCGGGCGTCAGTCCACCGATACTGTACAAACCGGCAGCGCAGAACAGGGCGATGCCTAATGTCCTGATTAGCTGGTAATATTTGACAATTTTCATCTTGTGTTCCTCCTGGATCTTATAAATAGCAATCGATCCAACTGGGATTGATGTACGTACTGTGTTGAGACCAGATCAAGGAAGGCCGTTTTAGTCATGCAACCTCTTCCAGTTCAGCACGGTTTGTGCAACAACAATAAGAATGCATCGTCAATTAGCAAACGTTGTTCCACAAAGTTATTGCATTGTTTTTAAAGTGTTTTTTATATATTTCAGAAGGTTTAAATGGGGATCGTGTTGCTTGAATGTTACACATTTGTTTTTTGTTGTGATTAATGCTTTAAATTCAATAGACTATCTGTGTAATGTGGGTGCAACACGTGACCTCCGGTGATACAGATTGATTGCTGCGTTTAGGGGAGGGCAATGGTAAGAATGAACGGTGAAATATAATGCGTTACCGTTACACAGCGCTGCTGATAAAGTCGTTCTGTGTAACGGTAAAAAGCTGTAGGCGTTAATCTGCGAGCTTTTTGGATATCAGCGGCAAAAAGGCTTCAATGGGTTGTGCACCAACCAAAAGTTCGGGTTCAATCAACTGGTTATCTTTGACTTTACCAATGACGAAACTGGGGGTGCCATTAATCCCTAACTGCTGGCCATAAGCCAGATCGGCAGCGACCTGAGTTTTTATCGCAGGATCAGCAAGGCATTTTTTAAATGTATCCATATTGAGTTTTAACTGCTCGGCAGCGCTAGCATAAAGTTCGTCACCTAATGTCTTGACGTTGGCGAATAACCGTTCGCGCATCGGCCAATATTGCTGTTGCGCTTTAGCGCATTCAGCCGCAATGGCCGCGCCTTCGGCTTTGCTGTGAAAGCTCAGTGGGTAATTACGCACCACGTACAGTACTTTGCCATTATCAATAAACTCTGATTTGAGCTTGCTAAAACTGGTATCCATAAACCGTTTACAGTAGGGACACTGAAAATCTGAAAACTCCAGAATTGCCACCTTGGCATCCTTTGACCCCAAAGAGGGCAGGGTTCCCCCCAAATCCAGGTCTTTTAATGTCGGTAGTGTTTTGGTTTTAGGCCGGGTGGAATCAGTTGCTATCTGGTGAATTTCATCCACCTGTTTGGCGACTTGCTTGAGCTGGATCTGCAGATTTTTAACATCCTGCCGCAACATCTGTAGTTGCTGCTGATCATCTGACGGCTTAGGTTGGCAGGCAACCAATGCCGCACATGTTAACAACAGGCTAATGACTGAACCGTATTTATACATGGCTTGCTCCTTGGCAGAGTATCCCTTATACGGCTGGGAGTTATCATAATTGAATATTGCATTTTTTAATCAAGCGGTAAAAAGTCGTCCGTGAAATATTCAGTTGTCTGGCCGCGGCTGAGATATTGTTATTATTTTCGGTTACCGCTTTCAGTAACAAATCGGCATCCAGTTTTGCCCGTTGCAAATTAAGTGCTTCGCAGGATTCAACAATGGTATTAGCTGACAATCCTAACGCCTGCGCCTGAATTATCTTATTGTCAGTCAACACCACTGCGCGATGAATGCGGTTACGTAGTTCACGCACATTGCCTGGCCAACTGTAGCTACAGATGGCTTTTACGGCGTCATCACTGAATACCATATTTTTATCCGCCCCCAGACAGTCATCCAACAACTGCTGTGCCAGCAGCATAATATCACTGCGGTATTCTCTGAGACTTGGTACATGTAAGCGTAATACATTTAACCGGTGAAAGAGATCTTCACGAAAACGTCCTTCATCGACGGCGGATTCCAGATCCTGGTGAGACGCAAACAGTAAACGGCAATCCACCTTTAAAGGGGTATTACTGCCGATGCGCATAATGGTGTGATCATCGAGGAAATGCAGCAAATGGACTTGTAAATCTAGCGGTAAATCGGCAATTTCATCCAGAAATAAGGTTCCGCCATTGGCTTGTTCTATTTGACCAATATAGCGTTTATCTGCTCCGGTAAATGCGCCTTTTTCATGTCCGAATAACGTGGAGTGAATAATTCCCGACGGTAATGCACCACAATTAACGCTGATAAACGGCCCATCAGATCGTTTCGATAGTTGATGCAGCCATTTTGCACAGAGTCCTTTCCCTGAGCCGGTTTCACCACTGAGCAATACAGTTTCATCGGCAGCCCCAAATTTTTGCAAATTGCGTCGCAGCGCCTGCAGTATCGGATGGTCACCCTGAATATCTGGAATAATAGGATTTTTGCTGGATAAGGCGGGGATGGTCGGGCACAACTGCGCCATTCCCCATGCATGACCAATGGCATTTATCACACGACACCAGTCCACCGGAAGGTGGTAGTAATCCACGAAATTAGCGGATAACAGCCAGCTATTATCCTTATTTAAAGGTGTGTCAGAAATTCCCAGCCAGTAAATACAGGGAAATTGCTGGTGGATGGTATCGATTTCATTGGCCAGGAAGTGCTGATTACTCGTATTGATGGTGGCGACTGCCACCTGAATATTATATTTGTGAATTGCTTGCAGCGCTTGGGTGGCATTGTTGACCGGAACGCAACGCCAAGCGGTATTTTGAAGTTTTTGACGACATTGTTGCAGACAATCTTCTGGATCCAGCAATAAAAAATAACGTTTTTCAACGTTATCTGTTGCGGGAAGGTGTTTGTCTGTCTGGTCCATAACATGAGACCTTTTTTTGACCCGTTCTCCTTTAAATTTTAGGAAAGGTTTATCTAGGTAACAAACCTGACCAGCAGTATTTTGAATGGTACTATTGAGCTGGAAGTCCTTTATATAAGGTGCGGACCCAACGTTCTTTAGGAATAAAATTCCACCCCCAGTTTTGCCAGCGTTCCGGTAACGGCGTTGCGAGCATTTCATCTAGGGTTTTGCTACTTCGTTTGCCATCCAACATCCAGTTAATACAGTCATCAAGCATATGTTTGAAGCGCAGCAGATCGGCTTTTGTTGCTAACGAACCATGCCCGGGAATAATTTGGGTGTTGTCATCAACAAGGTCCAGTATTTGGGCCACGGCATCGCGATATCCAATGACTGAGCCACCGTGTTCTAGGTCGATGAAAGGAAACCGATCTTTAAAAAACAGATCGCCAGTATGTGCGACTTTTCCATCCTGCCATAGGACAATAGTATCGCTATCCGTGTGCGCTGGACCGAGGTGGATGAGTTTCATGACCTGACCGTTAAAATGAATTTCCAGGCTACTGTCAAAAACCAAGACCGGCAATGCATTGCGCTCTATGCGTTGTTCTTTTAGACGGGTAAGTACCTGAGTTTGTGCGATGATGGTGCCGTATTGGCCAAAGAAATTGTTACCGCCGACATGATCACCGTGAAAGTGGGTATTGATGATGTACTTCGGATATCCATCATGGAGTTCGTGCAAAGCGGCAGATATCTTATCTGCCATAGGGGCATATTGATCATCAATAATCAATAAACCATCATTACCAGCACTGACACCGATATTGCCTCCTGCGCCTTCAAGCATATAGCGACCTGGTGCTAGTTCAGTCGTTTTGACGGTAACGTTGGCAAAGGCATCCTGCTCGGCGGCATATGTCAGTGGTGTCATTATGTACGATACCAGCAGCAGTTTGCCTAACCATGTTGATGTTTGTTTCAGCACGCCTGCCATCATGTTTGCTCGTCCCGTGAATTGTTTGCAGATAGGGAATAAAGTACGGAATCGCTATTTTAACTCTAACAAAGAAGCCGCTAAAGCGGCTCTTTAAAAGAAGTCTCAGGTCCAGGGCAATAAGCTTCGGCTCAGTTGCAACGCGTGGCCGAAGTACATTGCACTATGGTGCCGCATCCGATAAAACGCCTGGTAACACAGAGGCACCAGATACAGACTGGTGAGGGTAGAAAATCCGAGTCCGCCAATGATAGCGATTGCCATTGGGGCATACGCCGGACCTCCTGCGCCGATTTGGGTATGACCAACTGCTAAAGGTACCAACCCTAAAATAGTGGTGCCCACCGTCATCAATACTGGCCGTAACCGGGTGATACAGACATCAGAAATTACCCGTGACAATTGATCCAAATCAGGTGTCATCTGGTTAATCTGATCAACCAGCACAATGCCATTGTTGACTACAATGCCCATCAACACCAGAATGCCGATCATTGCCATCACTGACATGGGGGTGTGGGTGAGCAGCAGTGCCCAGAAAACCCCAGTGATGGAAAACAATATGCTGGTGATAATCGCGCTTGGCAGTAACAGCGATTCAAACAGCGCGGCCATGACGATATAAATCATGGCTACCGCCAGCAGCATATTTATCAGCATCACTGATTGCTCTTCATCCTGCTTTTCAAATCCGCCGGTAAGTGAGAATCGATAGCCATCAGGAAAATTCACGTGTTGCATTACCTGAGTGATCTCTTTTTGCGCCTGTTCCATGGTGATGCCTTCCAGATTGGCTCCGATGGATAAGGCGGTTTCCCGATTATAATGGCGGATCACGTCAAATCGGGGTTCAATCGCAATGCTGGCGATAGTGCCTAGAGAAAATACCTTATCCCCGATCCTGGCAATAGGAAGCTGTTTCAACGTTTCCAGTGATTGCTGCCACTGTTGCTCATATAACAGCTCAATTCGCAGTTCTCCACTGGGATCATGACGGAATGAACGTAATTGCGTGCCACGTAATGCGGTGCCAACTGTGCTGGCAATATCGTTGAGTTTCAGTCCCATGCGTGCCGCTAACTCACGGTCAATATGGATCACGACTTCTTTTTGGGAACCATTGAGCTCGGAGCGAACATCCTGTAACCCTTTGATATGAGATAACAGCGGTATTACCTGCTGACTAAGTTGAATGAGTTCGCTGGTGGAGCGGCCGGTAAGGGTAACGCGCACACCAGAGGTTTCATCTCCCCAACCAAACTGTGGTTTTGCAAAGGCGTATTTGGGAAAACCAGCGCGGATCTGCTTTTTGAGCGCATTGACGTCTACGGGTAAATCGGGCTTGAGTAGGATCACTGAACTTGCTTCGTCCGTAGCGTAGTAGCTGTATACGGCATCAATGTAGAACTTCTCTTTATTGGCGTAGAGATAGTCTTCCATCTGATTAACCATTGCTTCCGTTACTCGCAGGCTATGGCGACCATCTACCTGATAGTTAATGTACATCCGTTCTGTACTGTCGCTGTCTTCGTTGTCTTTTTGCACGAATTGCAGTGGTAAGGCGGTCGACAGCAAAATCAAAACAGCGATCAGGGTGGATATTTTAGGGTGTGATAATACCCAGTCGAGACTGCGTTGATAATGCCGCTGCATTTTGGGTGGGGCCGCGTCAACCACGTCTTTTTTCAGTTTGATATGGGCCAGTAATAACGGAATTAAGGTTTTTGCCACCAACAGCGAAGCGGCCAAGGAGATACAGATAGCGACAGCGACATGTTCCAACATGACGGTCAGCTGCACCTTGACCCCAAAAATGTTGGGTAAAAATACGATGGCGGTGGTAAGTGTCCCGGCCAGTACCGCCAGTGATACTTTGTCGACCCCGGCAATGATGCCTTCTATCCCACCATGATGATGTTGTTGTTCCTGAAGCACGCTTTCTGACACGACTACAGCGTTATCAATCAACATCCCAATCGCCAGTAACAGTCCCATCATGGAAAGTATGTTGAGGCTGTAACCGAGAAAGTACATGCCGGCGAGTGTCAGACCGATAGAGATTGGCACCGACGACACCACAATGAGCGTCATCGGCAGGTTACGTAGAAACAGATATAACACCACGAACGACAGCAGTGCACCGATCAAGCCTGACATCAACAGTTCATGCAGTGAGGATTCTACTTCCAACCCTTGGTTATCCATGATGAACAGCTTAATACCGCGAAATTGCTGGTCTTTTTTGACTGTATCAATAACTTTCATCACTTTATTGGAAACATCCACCAGATTGGCACCTGACTCCTTGAATATGTCCAAACCGACAGCATATTTCTGGTCAAGATGGCGGCCTTCTGTCCGCTCAGGCAGCGCAAAGCGGATGTCTGCGACATCACCAAGATGAATCCCTGGTGCGATGGTTAATGCGCTTATTTCATCAAGGTTACGAAACTCTCCCTTGGGTGAGACTTGATACAGCATCCCATCGTCACGCAAATCACCGCCGCTAACGATAAAGTTCTCTCGGAGCAACCGTTGGCGCAGTTGTGGTAATGCAATACCACTGGCGGCAAGACGTTGGGCATCAATCCGGACTTCAATCTGCTTCTGATCGACTCCATAAAGCGTGACTTTGGAGACTCCGTCAACCCGTTCTAATGGTCTGCGCAACTGCTTATCCAGCAGATCAAATGCAGCAGATAGCTCGCGGTCACTGGATATGCGCACGGTGAGCACTGGCATGTCAGCGGTAGAGAATTGCTGAATAAGCACTCGCTCGACATCATCAGGCAGTAAATGTCGCACCGCATCGATTTTCTCGCGGGCTTCCAGACTGCGGGTGGCAACGTTTTCACCCCATTTCATCTTAATTTCGATTTCACTGCCATCCTGGCTCGATTTCGACCTCAGCTCATCCACACCGCCCATCGTTGCCAGGGATTCTTCCAGCACATTGGTAATATCCCGCTCAACTTCTGCCGGAGAAGAACCTTTGTAGGGCACCTGTACGTCAATTTCCGGAATATCGATACCGGGGAACATTTCCAGCGGTAACAAGCGTGCGGCCGCCATTCCGAATAACAAGATGGCGATAAAGAACATGCTGGTCGTGACCGGTCTTTTTAACGCGAGTGCTGTCAGGTTCATGCGTTGACTCCTGTCACTTTGTCGTCATCGGAAGGCGTAGCAGCTTTGGCCGTGAACGTTTTCCGATCAAACAAGGCATAAAGTACCGGGATAACGACCAGTGTCAGCAAGGTTGATAAACTCAAGCCGAAAATCACCGTGATAGCCATAGGTGCTCGCACTTCTGCACCATCACCCAGACCGATAGCCATGGGTAGCAAGCCAAGTGTGGTCGTGAGGGTTGTCATCAGAATAGGCCGTAACCGTGATGCAGCAGCCTCGCGGATAGCTTCCAGCTTATCGACGCCCGCTGCCCGCTGTTGGTTAATTCTGTCGACCAACACAATGGCGTTGTTTACGACAATTCCCGCCAGCATGATAAGTCCAATAAACACAACGACAGACAATTTACTGCCGGTGAGCCATAGACCATAGACGCTGCCGCTAAGGGCCATTGGTACCGCCATTAGGATTAACAAGGGATGCAGCAGCGATTCAAATTGACTGGCCATCACGATATAGACCAGAAATACCGCCAGGATCAGTGCAATTTTCAGCGAGTTGAAAGAGCTTTCCATTTCCTCATTCTGTCCACCGAAACGGGTTTGTACTGACGCTGATATTGGCACCTGAGCCAGTAACTGACGGGCGCTGCTAACGGCTTGATTTAGATCGCCATACGCTAAATTGGCAGAGACAATCGCTACCCGCTGTTGACTGACGCGATTTATGGCTGAAGGACCGATGGTCAACTGCACATCGGCGACAGCACTTAATGGCAGTGGATGTGGACTGTCAGGATTGATGAGCATGGCACCAATATCACTTATCTGCCTTCTCTCATCGGCTTCGCTGCGTACCAGAATATCAATTTTGCGTTCACGCAAGGTGTATTTACTGGCAACAGTACCACCAACACGTTGTGCAATCCTGGAGGCAATTGTCGGTGCGTCCAGGCCCAACGCTGCGATCCGCGCGTGGTCGAAGCGAATCGTGATTTCTGGCTGTCCATCTCGCAAGGTACTGTTGATGTCGGTAAATCGTGGATCCGTTTCCAAGGCTGTTACCAACGCATCAGCGCTGCTTTTTAATGGGCCAAGCTCGTAACCACTCAGCTCGATTTCCAACGGTGTTTTAAAGGTAAACAGCTCCGGAAACTCAATGTTGGCTTCTAGCTCTGGAATTGTTCGGGCTCGGGCTCGCAGCTTAGCGGCTACTTCTTCAAAAGCGTGGTGATCTACCAAAACCACTTGTAGTCGGCCCCAGTTTTCTCCGCCACGACTGGTATCAGATGTCATCAGCCCGCCACTGCCCGCCTGGCTGTATGCGTGTTTTACGGCATTATCGTTGCTGATTGATGAAGCCAGCTGTTGCAGCACTTTATCGGTATGGCTAACTTCAGTGCCGGGAGGCAACAGAATTTCCACATAGAATTCGCCTTGATTCATCGGCGGGATCAGCTGCATTCCCAGGCGATTAACCAGTAATCCAGCAGAAGCAGTAAACACTAACGCGATGGCGATTGTTACCGCTTTGTGCTGTAGCGCACTATTGAGTAACGGCCGATAGAACCGTATGAGCAGTTGATACCCAGCGTTAAATACCGCCGATAATGGCCGCATAATTAAGCCTACGAGCCAACTCATGAACCTGACAATCATTAGGATGAAAGTCATGAGAGTTCGTGGCAGCCAGTTAAATAGTAAGGTAAAGGGGAGCGCAAACACTGTGGTACCATAATAGCGGAACTTGCCCCAGCGGCTGTCAGGTAGCGGCTTGGATGCTCTTTTAACTAAGGGAGGTAAGGCTTTAAAACCCTCTCTGGAGGCCAGCATTGGAATAGATGTCAGTGCCACCAATAGCGATGCTAATAAGGCAAAAGTTACTGTAAGTGCTTGATCTTTAAAAAGTGCACCCGCAATACCATCGACAAATATTAACGGCACAAAAACGGCAAGTGTGGTCAGTGTTGACGCGGTAATTGCCCCAGCAACTTCGCGCGTTCCGGTGACGGCGGCATCCAGTCGGTTCATCCCGGTTGCCTTACAGCGGTCGATATTTTCCAGTACGACAATCGCATTATCTACCAACAGGCCGACCGCCAGTGCGATGCCGCCAAGTGACATAATGTTCAGGCTTAGTCCTGCAAAATACATCATGTTAAAGGTGGCAATTACTGAAAACGGAATCGAAATGGAGATGATGAGGGTGGGAATAATGTCACGCAGGAACAGATAGATCACCAGCATGGCCAATAGACTACCCATCAATGCCGAAGCGGTGACTTCGTTGATCGCACTTTCAATAAATTCCGACTGATCATAAATCACCTCCGGTGTCGGAGCGCCTGTTTTAGCCGCTTGGGCTTTCATGCGTTGCAGTTGTTGCTGTACTTTTTGGGCAACGGCCACTGTATTGGCATCACCTTCTTTATAAATCGCCAGTTCAATCGATTCCTGACCACCAATACGGGTGATATCTGAGCGCTCCTTAAAACCATCGGTGACTTGGGCAATATCGCCAAGACGTACCAAAGTTGAACCATTTTTATAGATGATAATGTTGGATAATTCTTGTAGGTTACGGAATTGGTTTACAGTTCTTACCAAATATTCTTTATCGCCCTGAACTACTTTGCCAGCCGACAGGTTGATGTTCTCTTGCGCGATCCGTTGTTTGATCAGTTCACTGTTCAGATTTAGCTGAGATAATTTTTGCTGATTTAACAGAATATGAATTTCTTGTTCCAGACCGCCGGAGAGTCTCACTGAGGCGACGCCAGGAAGCGTTTCCAATTCGCGCTTAAGCTCTTCTTCAGCATAGGTGCGCAGTTGTTTCAGTTCAGCTTCACTGCCATCTTTTGCGGGTAGAGCCAAACGCATGATGGGGTCAAGATTGGGGTTAAACCGCAACAGTACCGGTTTATCAACATCCAGTGGCAGTTCAATCGTATCAAGCTTCTCGCGAACCTCTAGTCCGGCGAGATCCATGTTTGTTCCCCACTCGAACTCCAATTCGACGTCAGATGTTCCCGAACGCGAGACCGAACTGATTTTTCGTAGACCTTTTACAATACCCACCGCTTCCTCAATGGGTTTGCTGACCAATTGTTCGACTTCAACTGGAGCCGCACCATTATATTGGGTGCGGATAGTGAGTGTCGGGTAGCTGAGATCCGGCAGTAGCTTTACCGCTAACCGTGAAAATCCGACCATCCCAAATAACATAATGGCCAACATAAACATCCAGACGGTAACTGGGCGTTTGACTGAGGTATCAATCATTGACATTGCAAAAGCCCCTTTAGTTATTTGGCAGCAGTCAGGCTTAATGGTGACAACACTTCGACAACTGACTGATCTTTCAGATTGTGTTGGCCTCTTACTACCACTTGTTCGCCTGGCTTGATACCGCTAGTCACTTCGACTTTATCGTCCTGGCGGTAGCCAAGTCTTACTTCACGGCGCTGTGCTTTACCATCTTGGATCACGTAAAGTGCCTGGGTATCGTCCTGATTGACCACCGCATTGTAGGGGACAACGGGGACATTGTTATGGGTGTCATATTTCAGCTGCACACGGGTGAACATGCCAGCTTTCATCCGGTTTTCTTGGTTAGGGATCGACAAGGTTACTTTGAAAGTACCACTGTTGCTGTCAATGACAGGACTTATCCGCAGCACTGAGGCGGCAACATGATCTGTCTTGTTGCTGTAGACTTGAGCTTCTTGACCCAGTTTGAGACTCGCAAGTTGCTGTTCTGGCAGATGCATGATGCCATATAGTTCATCTTGCTTAACGACGTAAAACAGCTTGTCAAACTCCTTGGCCATATTGCCTTCTTTGACAAAGCGACTTGCAATGATGCCATCGATAGGCGAGCGGATTTCACTTTCTTGCACCTGCAGTTTAGCTAGGTCCCTTTGGGCAATGGCCGATTGCAGGCTGTATTCCAATTTAGAAACACTATCGGCGCTGATGAATTCGGGATTTTTCATCTTTCGATAGCGTTCCAGCTCCTGAGACAGGATTTTTACTTCTGCTTCTGAATGTTCCAGTTCATAGCGTTGTTTTCGGGCGTCGATCTGCGCCAGAACTTGGCCTTTACTTATCCGATCACCTTCTTCCACATAGATATGTTCGATAACCCCAGCGATCCGGGTAGCAACATTGGCCTCTTCGGGGGCTTCGAGTGTGGCCGTTGTGCTGTAATAGGACGACACCTGTCCTTGAGCGACGGTAGCGATTTCAACTGGAATAGCAAACGGCTCGTCTTTTTTGGCTTGTTGTTCTTCGCCACAGCCACTAAGCATTAGCCCCACAACGCTAGCAACTGCAATACGATTAATAAAGGTGGATGTCAGTTTCATTTGAAGATCCTTATCATTCAGATTACAGCCATAAAAGCAAAACTGGTGCCATGATTAATAGTTATTATTAATCAATATGTTATAAGTATTTTTGATTGGATTGGTTGAATTTAACCAGAGAATGTAGCAAAAGCGTTTACTAGTTGGTGAAATTGACCAATCCAAGTGAGCAAATCGTTAAATGCGACTTACAAGGGGGTTAGATAGGGCGGATGGCAGATAAGTTGGAATGACTAATTAAAAAGGCGCCGAGGCGCCTTTTTTAGAGAAATCAAGAACGTTGATCTCGAGGGATGAAATCGCGTTGTTCGTGTCCTGTATACAACTGGCGTGGACGACTGATCTTATGTCCAGGTTGATCCAGCATCTCTTTCCAATGTGACACCCAACCTACGGTACGCGCTAAGGCGAAAATTACCGTAAACATGCTCGTTGGAATACCGATGGCCTTCATGATGATGCCAGAGTAGAAGTCTACGTTCGGATACAGTTTCTTGGAGATAAAGTACTCATCTTCAAGGGCAATACGTTCGAGCTCCATCGCAACGTCCAATAAAGGATCGTCGATCTTAAGTTCGCTCAACACTTCATGACAGGTTTCGCGCATCACTTTCGCACGAGGGTCAAAGTTTTTGTATACACGATGACCAAAGCCCATTAGACGGAACGGATCGTTCTTATCTTTGGCTTTTTCGATGAACTCAGGGATACGGTCAACTGAACCAATCTCTTCTAGCATCTTCAAGCATGCTTCATTGGCTCCGCCGTGAGCTGGGCCCCACAAGGACGCAATACCAGCGGCGATACAGGCGAAAGGGTTCGCGCCAGATGAACCGGCAAGACGCACGGTAGAAGTTGAGGCATTCTGTTCGTGGTCAGCGTGCAGGATAAATATGCGGTCCATCGCGCGCTCAACAATCGGATTCACCTTATATTCTTCACAAGGGACACCGAACATCATCTGCAGGAAGTTTCCTGCATAACTGAGGCTGTTACGCGGATACTGGAATGGCTGACCAACGGAATACTTGTAACACATCGCAGCAATTGTCGGCAGCTTTGCAATCAACCGATAGGCGGCAACTTCGCGGTGTCTTTCATCCGTAACGTCCAATGAATCTTGATAGAACGCAGACAGCGCTCCAGTAACACCACACAACATTGCCATCGGATGAGCATCACGTCTAAAACCACGGAAGAAAGCAGTCAGCTGCTCATGCACCATAGTGTGCATACTGACAGTCTTGCTAAAATCCTGGTATTGCTTTTTAGTCGGTAATTCTCCGTACAGCAGCAGATAACACAGATCCAGATAGTTGGATTCTACTGCTAATTGGTCAATAGGATATCCTCGATGCAGCAGAATACCTTTTTCACCATCTATATAGGTAATTGCTGATTCACATGAGGCGGTGGCAAGAAATCCTGGGTCGAAAGTAAAGTATCCTTTGCTGCCCAGTTTACTGATGTCGATCACATCGAAACCAGCCGTTCCCTGTTTTACTGGCAGTTCTATTGAGTCGTTCCCTGGAAGTTCCAATTTGGCTACTAATTCAGCCATACCCCAATCTCCTTAACTTCAATTATGTGAGTGCGGCGTATCAAACGGCAATTACTTTACAAGTAATCTAGATCACATTTCAATTTAAATAAGCGTTTAAATCCGTTAGACATTGGTATAGGTAAGACCAATTTCCCTGTTAACTCTATAGCTTACGGTAAAAACAGCCAAAAAAAATAAAATTTCAAGAATGTGATGTTTGTATTTGACTTTTGCCCCGCGTATACTTGCTGCGGTTCTTGGGGGCTATGAACAGAACGCTTTTACCTATCGCTGTATAATACATAAATATGATTTAGGTCAATTAGTTACCTGTTTATAATACGCAGACCATTTGCCAATGTAAAAATGTGACTTGCGTCACAAACTAATTTTCATCAAAATTGGTTCATATAACAAAAATGCTCAATGGAGCTGAGTGAGCAGAACGTGAAAAAGCAAAGACCTGTCCATCTAGATCTGCAGACCATTCGCTTTCCGGCGACTGCAATCGCATCCATCCTCCACCGTGTCTCTGGTGTCATCATGTTATTTGCTGTCGGTATTCTGTTGTGGCTATTAAATGCCTCATTACAGTCCGCCGAGAGCTTTAACCATGTGCAAACCATGCTCGATAGCTTCTTTGTAAAGTTTATCCTGTGGGGCATCCTTACTGTACTTGGCTATCACCTGTTGGGCGGTCTTCGCCACCTGGTGATGGATACCGGTCGCTGGGAAGAACTAGCATCTGGTAAAGCCTCTGCTAAGGCAGTGTTTATACTGGCAATTATATTTTCAGTGTTGGCGGGAGTATGGGTATGGTAACCAACGCAGCAAGTTTTGGGCGCAGTGGTGTCCATGATTTTATTATGTTGCGAGCAAGTGCAGTTATATTGGCATCCTATGCCGTATTCCTTGTCGCATTTGCCGCAGTAAGTTCTCCTCTCACCTATGATGTTTGGCATGGTTTGTTTGCTGCTATGCCAATGAAAGTGTTCACTTTGCTAGCCTTGATTGCGCTGCTGATCCACGCTTGGATTGGTGTCTGGCAGGTGCTCACTGACTACGTCAAGAACATTTCGCTGCGTGGGGTATTGCAGTTCGTATTTGTGGTGACTGCCTTTGTTTACCTGGCAGCCGGCATACTGATTGTCTGGGGGGTTTAAGTGGCTATTCCAGTTCGTGAATTTGATGCAGTTGTTATCGGTGCCGGTGGTGCTGGTATGCGTGCTGCGCTACAGATTTCTAAAGAAGGCAAGAGCTGTGCGCTTTTGTCTAAAGTATTTCCAACTCGTTCTCATACCGTATCGGCTCAAGGGGGCATTACAGTAGCGCTGGGTAACGCCCACGAGGACAACTGGCAATACCATATGTACGACACTGTGAAAGGTTCAGACTTTATCGGTGATCAGGATGCAATCGAGTATATGTGCCAGACTGGTCCTGAAGCGATTATTGAGCTGGAACATATGGGGCTGCCTTTTTCTCGTTTCGATAACGGTAAAATCTATCAACGTCCCTTTGGTGGTCAATCCAGGAATTTTGGTGGTGAACAAGCCGCTCGTACGGCTGCAGCTGCAGACCGTACCGGACACGCATTATTGCACTGCCTGTACCAGCAGAACGTAAAAAACAAAACTCAGGTGTTTTCTGAATGGTATGCACTGGATCTGGTAAAAAATGAAGACGGTGCCATTGTCGGTTGCACTGCGATGGAAATCGAAACCGGCGATATCGTGTACTTCAAGGCCAAGGCAACGGTTTTGGCTACCGGTGGTGCAGGTCGTATTTTTGCGTCGACTACGAATGCCCACATTAATACGGGTGATGGCGTCGGTATGGCTTCCCGCGCAGGCGTGCAGCTGCAGGACATGGAAATGTGGCAGTTCCATCCTACAGGGATTGCTGGCGCTGGTGTGCTGGTAACTGAAGGGTGCCGTGGTGAAGGTGGTTACCTGCTGAACAAGGATGGCGAACGTTTTATGGAACGTTATGCGCCCAATGCGAAAGACCTTGCTTCTCGTGACGTTGTTGCTCGCGCGATGATGACTGAAATTCGTGAAGGTCGTGGCTGTGTCGACGGTGATATCGGTCCACATCTGAAGCTAAAACTTGATCATCTGGGTAAAGAAACTCTTGAGGCCCGTTTGCCTGGCGTATGCGAATTGTCCCGTACTTTTGCTCATATCGATCCGGCTGATGGTCCAATTCCAGTAATTCCAACCTGTCACTATATGATGGGTGGCTTGCCAACCCGTGTTACCGGTCAGGTTATCCATCGTAATGAAGATGGTACTGAACAGGATGTAAAAGGTTTGTTTGCTGTCGGCGAAATTGCCTGTGTATCTGTGCATGGTGCCAACCGTTTAGGTGGTAACTCCCTGTTAGACTTAGTTGTTTTCGGTCGTGCTGCAGGCCATCATCTCGGCGAAGTGCTGAAAGATGGTGAAAGCCCTAAAGCCGCTACTGAAGAAGAGATCAATAAGTCGCTCGAACGTCTGAATCGCTGGGAAAGCAATAAAGACGGCGAAGACCCGTTCAAAATCCGTAAAGATTTGCAGATGTGTATGCAGATGCACTTCTCCGTATTCCGCACCGGTGAAGCCATGGCGGAAGGTCTGGAGGAGCTGCAGCAGATCCGTCAGCGTCTGGCAAATGCCAAGCTGTCTGACAACTCCAAAGAATTCAACACCCAGCGTATTGAATGTCTGGAACTCGATAACTTGATGGCGACTGCAATCGCATCGGCTTATGCGGCAAATTACCGTACTGAAAGCCGTGGGGCTCACAGCCGTGAGGATTATCCTGAGCGTGATGATGCTAACTGGCTATGTCACAGTCTGTTTGATCCGGTCAGCGAGACCATGAATCGTCGTCCAGTCAACATGGCACCGAAGTTCCGTGAAGCGTTTCCACCGAAGAAACGTACCTACTAAGGAGTTGTACAGATGAAATTGGATATCGCAGTTTATCGTTACAATCCTGATGTAGATACTAAGCCCTACATGCAGGATTACAGCTTGGAAATACCAGACGGCTCTGACCTGATGGTACTGGACGTGCTGTTGAAGCTCAAAGAGCAGGATCCATCGTTAGCTTTTCGCCGCTCATGTCGTGAAGGGGTTTGTGGCTCTGACGGCATGAATATGAACGGTAAAAACGGTCTGGCCTGTATCACTCACGTATCTTCCTTTAAAGGTAGCAAGCTGGAAATCCGGCCATTACCGGGTATGCCAGTAGTGCGTGATCTCGTGGTCGACCTGACTCAGTTCTACAAACAGTATGAAAAGATTAAACCTTACCTGATCAATGATGGTAAGCAACCAGTACGTGAGCATTTGCAATCTCCTGAAGAACGCGCACATTTGGATGGGTTGTACGAGTGTATTATGTGTGCTTGTTGTTCTACTGCATGTCCGTCATTCTGGTGGAATCCCGATAAGTTCGTTGGTCCTAGCGGTTTGCTACACGCATATCGTTTCCTGATCGACAGTCGTGATACTGCAACTGAAGAACGACTGGCGGATTTAGATGACGCATATAGCGTATTCCGTTGTCACGGGATCATGAACTGTGTTGATGTATGTCCAAAAGGGTTGAATCCAACCAAAGCTATTGGACATATCAAGTCCATGTTGTTGAAACGGGCGGTATAAATGCAAGAAGACAGCCAATCATCCATAATGGTATAGGCTCGTCTAGAGTCACTTCTTCCTAGCGGAGAGGTGGCTCTATTTTGTATGTAAAGGACAACAACTTGCCGCGCAATACGGAGATTTCTCTGGCGGTCTTTATCTGATGAACATCAGGCAATGCACCTATAGCAAGATTTAAAGGAACAGAAATGCACCAAGGCATCATGAAAGCTTGGCTCGAATCCTCCCACTTGAATGGGGCGAACTCGACCTATGTAGAAGAGATGTATGAAGCCTATCAAGAAGACCCAGAGTCAGTCTCCGCAGACTGGCGTGCGGTTTTTGATAACCTCCCTCCCGTCAATGGTGCGTCATCCGATGTACCGGAAGCAGCCCACTCCAAGATCCGTGACTATTTCCGTTCTCTCGCTACGGAAGGGCGCCATAAAGGTGCCGCTAGAGTGTCCGATCCCGAAGTGGATGCTAAGCAGGTTAAGGTTCTGCAGCTCATTAACGCCTATCGTTTCCGTGGTCACCAAAATGCTAACCTCGACCCATTGGAGTTGTGGAAGCGTGATAAGGTTGCGGAATTGGATCCGGCCTTCCACGGTTTAACCGCCGAGGATATGCAGCGTGAATTCAACACCGGGTCATTTGACCATGGTGGCGAAACCATGAAACTGGCAGATTTGCTGAATTCGTTGAAGGCAACCTACTGTGGTTCCATCGGCGCAGAATACATGCATATCACCGATACCGAAGAGAAACGTTGGATCCAGCATCGTCTTGAACCAACACTTGGTAAGGCCAGTTACGACCAAAAAGTAAAACACCGTATTCTTGAAGGGCTGAATGCTGCCGAGGGTATGGAAAAATATCTCGGGGCAAAATTCCCCGGAGCTAAGCGTTTCTCACTGGAAGGTGGTGACACGCTGGTACCTATGCTGCGTGAGATTATTTATCGCGCCGGTGATGCAGGTACGAAAGAGATTGTTATCGGTATGGCTCACCGTGGCCGACTGAACGTGCTGGTCAACATTCTCGGTAAACGTCCTGCAGAATTGTTTGACGAATTTGCTGGAAAACACCATGACAATTTAGGTTCTGGTGACGTGAAATACCATCAGGGCTTCTCATCTGATTTCGAAACTCCCGGTGGCAATGTCCATCTGGCGTTGGCGTTTAACCCTTCACATCTGGAAATTGTTAATCCGGTCGTCATGGGTTCTGTACGGGCGCGTCAGGATCGCCGTGGTTGTACCGATGGTTTGCAGGTGATGCCAATCACTATTCATGGTGATTCAGCTATTACCGGTCAGGGCATCGTCCAAGAAACTTTCAACATGTCCCAAACTCGGGCATATAAAGTTGGTGGTTCCATCCGGATTGTGGTGAATAACCAGGTGGGCTTTACTACCTCTAATCACCAGGACGTGCGTTCTACCGAATATTCTACTGATATCGCCAAGATGGTGCAGGCACCAATTTTCCACGTCAATGCAGATGATCCAGAAGCGGTTGCCTTCATTGCACAGTTGGCAGTCGATTTCCGTAATACCTTTAAACGTGACATTTTAATCGATCTGGTTTGTTACCGTCGTCATGGTCACAACGAAGCGGATGAACCAAGTGCCACTCAGCCGCTGATGTATAGCAAGATTAAAAAGCATCCCACCACACGTAAGATCTATGCCGATAATCTGATCAACCAGCAAAGTATTTCAGCTGAAGAAGTCACTGCGATGGTCAACGATTATCGCGATGCCTTGGATAAAGGCGACTGTGTAGTTAAAGAGTGGCGGCCAATGACGCTGCACACTGTGGACTGGACTCCTTACTTGAATCGTGAGTGGGATGAAGTCTACGATGCCACCGTACCTCTGGAACATTTAAAAGAGCTGGCAAGTAAAATCAGTGATGTGCCAGAAGGCTTTAAACTGCAGTCGCGGGTCGAGAAAATCTATTCTGATCGTAAGTCCATGGCTGCCGGTGAGAAATTACTGGACTGGGGGGCTGCTGAGACTCTGGCTTATGCAACAATTCTTGAATTGCGTAAACGGGTAAGGATCAGTGGTCAAGACTCCGGCCGTGGTACTTTCTTCCATCGCCATTCCGTACTGCATAATCAGAATGACGGCACTACCTATCTGCCGTTGCGTAATGTTGCTGACAAGCAGGGCCCATTTGATATCAATGACTCCGTATTATCAGAAGCGTCCGTGCTGGCATTTGAATACGGTTACGCCACTGCTGAGCCGGAAGGTTTGGGTATTTGGGAAGCACAGTTTGGTGACTTTGCTAACTGTGCGCAGGTCGTGATTGACCAGTTCCTGTCTTCTGGTGAACAGAAGTGGGGCCGTTTGTGTGGTCTCACCATGTTGTTGCCTCACGGTTATGAAGGTCAGGGGCCTGAACATTCCAGTGCGCGTCTGGAGCGTTTCCTGCAGTTATGCGCTAACCACAACATGCAAGTGTGTGTACCTTCAACGCCAGCGCAGGTCTACCACATGCTAAGGCGTCAGGTTGTACGTCCTATGCGTCGTCCGTTAGTGGTGATGTCACCTAAATCGTTGTTACGTCATCCGCTGGCAGTTTCGTCATTAGAGGAACTGGCCGAAGGGACTTTCCAGAACGTCATTGCTGAAGTTGACAGTTTGGACCCAACTAAGGTTGACCGTGTAGTTTTCTGTAGCGGTAAAGTCTACTACGAACTGCTGGAACGCCGCCGTAAAGAGAATATTGATAACGTTGCCATTATTCGTATTGAACAGCTGTATCCGTTCCCGCATGAAGAACTGGCAAAAGTGCTGGCCGATTACCAGCATGTGAAAGATTTTGTTTGGTGTCAGGAAGAACCTCAGAACCAAGGCGCTTGGTATTGCAGCCAGCATCATTTCTGGACCGCAATCCCTAAAGGTGCACAGCTGAGTTATGCTGGCCGTGAAGCTTCGGCAGCGCCAGCTTGTGGTTATCCTGAGTTGCATACGCACCAGCAAGAATCTTTGATTATCAGCGCATTAAATCTGAAGTAATAAATTTTTTAAAAAGGAAAGCGTTCCATGAGTATCGAAATCAAGGTACCAGTTCTGCCAGAATCCGTAGCCGATGCGACTATTGCCACCTGGCATGTGAAGCCCGGTGAGGCGGTGACCCGTGATCAGAATCTGGTGGACATCGAAACCGACAAAGTTGTACTGGAAGTGGTTGCGCCGGAAGACGGTTGCATCAGTGAATTTTTGGCTCAGGAAGGTGAAACCGTACTGGCTGAACAAGTGATCGCCAAATTTGAACCCGGTGCCGTTGTTGGTCAAGAAGTGACTAAAGCCCAGGCCGAAGCCAGCGCACCAAAAGCTGAAGCGGTTGCTGCTGAAGAAAGCAACGATGCACTGAGTCCCTCTGTACGCCGGTTGGTTGCTGAACATAACGTAGACCCTAGCAAAGTTAAAGGTACCGGTGTCGGCGGCCGTATCACTAAAGAAGACGTAGAAGCCTATGTGAAATCTGCTGGAAAGGCTGCCCCTGCAGCGGCCCCCGCACCAGTAGAGCTGGCTGGCGATCGTAGTGAGAAACGTGTGCCCATGACTCGTCTGCGCAAGACCATTGCTACTCGTCTGCTGGAAGCAAAAAACTCTACCGCGATGTTGACCACATTTAACGAAGTCAACATGAAGCCAATCATGGATATTCGTAAGAAATATCAAGACGTATTTGAGAAAAAGCACGGTATCCGTCTTGGCTTTATGTCGTTCTATGTAAAAGCGGTAACTGAAGCACTGAAACGTTATCCAGAAGTGAATGCGTCCATTGACGGTGACGATTTGGTGTATCACAACTATTTCGATGTCAGCATTGCGGTATCTACCCCACGTGGTCTGGTAACGCCAGTACTGCGTGATACCGATACCTTGACTCTGGCTGATATGGAAAAAGCCATCCGCGATCTCGCTATCAAAGGCCGCGACGGTAAGTTGACCGTTGACGATATGATGGGCGGTAACTTTACCATCACTAACGGCGGTGTATTCGGCTCCCTGATGTCTACACCAATCCTGAATTTGCCACAGAGCGCAATTCTGGGTATGCACGCGATTAAAGATCGTCCGATGGCTGTAAATGGTCAGGTGGAAATCCTGCCCATGATGTACCTGGCTCTTTCCTATGACCACCGTATCGTTGATGGTCGTGAGTCAGTTGGTTTCCTAGTGACCGTCAAGGATTTACTGGAAGACCCAACCCGTCTGCTGCTTGACCTGTAAGGGGGACTACAGGCAGTGATCTCGTAGCTGGCCCGTTCGCGGGCCAGTTGGACTGAAACGTTGTAAACGGATAAATCATCATGAATTTGCATGAGTATCAGGCAAAAGCCTTATTTGCTGAATATGGTTTACCAGTGTCTGAGGGCTTCGCTTGCGATACCCCTCAGGAAGCTGTGGAAGCAGCTGGACACATTGGTGGCGACAAATGGGTCGTAAAATGTCAGGTGCATGCCGGTGGCCGCGGTAAGGCTGGCGGTGTAAAGGTAACCGGAGATAAAGAAGAGATCCGCGCCTTTGCTGAAAAATGGCTAGGCAAGAATCTGGTTACTTATCAAACCGATGAAAAAGGACAGCCAGTTGCTAAAATTTTGGTAGAAAGCTGTACTGACATCGCTAATGAACTGTATCTGGGTGCTGTGGTTGACCGTGCTTCCCGTCGTGTAGTGTTTATGGCATCTACCGAAGGTGGCGTGGAAATTGAGAAAGTTGCTGAAGAAACGCCAGAGCTGATCCATAAAGCGGTAATTGATCCAATTACTGGCCCTCAGCCTTTTCAAGGTCGTGATCTGGCGTTCAAACTGGGGCTGAATGCTAATCAGGTAAAACAGTTCACCAAGATCTTTATGGGTCTGGCGACCATGTTCCTGGATTATGATTTTGCATTGCTGGAAATCAACCCACTGGTTATCACTACCGAAGGCAACCTGCATTGCCTGGACGGTAAGATCGGTGTTGATAGCAACGCGCTGTTCCGCCAGCCAAAAATCAAAGATATGCACGATCCTTCACAGGATGACCCACGCGAAGCTCATGCGGCTAAATTCGAACTGAACTACGTGGCACTCGACGGTAACGTCGGCTGTATGGTGAATGGTGCTGGTCTGGCAATGGGGACTATGGACATTGTCAATCTGCACGGCGGTAAACCAGCTAACTTCCTCGATGTTGGTGGCGGTGCAACTAAAGAACGTGTATCAGAAGCATTCAAGATCATTCTGTCAGACAGCAATGTGAAAGCCGTACTGGTTAATATCTTCGGCGGTATCGTGCGTTGTGACATGATCGCGGAAGGTATTATCGGTGCCGTGAAAGACGTTGGTGTTAACGTACCCGTTGTCGTGCGTCTTGAAGGTACCAACGCCGAATTGGGTGCCAAGGTGCTCGCTGAATCCGGTCTGGACATTATTGCTGCCAAGAGTCTGACCGACGCTGCTCAGCAAGTAGTTAAAGCTGTGGAGGGCAAATAATGTCAGTTTTAGTCAATAAAGATACCAAGGTTATCTGTCAGGGTTTCACTGGCGGTCAAGGCACTTTCCACTCTGAACAGGCATTGGCCTACGGTACTCAACTGGTTGGCGGTGTGTCACCTGGTAAAGGTGGTTCTACTCATCTGGGCCTGCCAGTATTTAATACCGTAAAAGATGCTGTTGCTGGCACTGGTGCAACTGCGTCGGTGATTTATGTTCCCGCCCCTTTCTGTAAAGATGCCATCCTTGAAGCCATCGATAGCGGTATTCAGCTGATTGTTTGTATCACCGAAGGTATTCCTACACTGGATATGCTGCAGGTTAAAGTGAAGTTGGAACAGACTGGTGTACGCATGATCGGTCCTAACTGCCCTGGTGTTATCACCCCCGGCGAATGCAAAATCGGCATCATGCCTGGTCATATCCACAAGCCTGGTAAAGTAGGTATTGTATCTCGTTCCGGTACTCTGACTTATGAAGCAGTAAAACAAACTACCGATGAAGGCTTTGGTCAATCTACCTGTGTAGGTATCGGTGGTGACCCAATTCCTGGCACTAACTTCATCGACGTGCTGGAAATGTTCCAGAACGATCCTCAGACTGAAGCCATTGTCATGATCGGTGAAATCGGTGGTACTGCAGAAGAAGAAGCTGCAGCATACATTAAAGCCAATGTGACTAAGCCCGTTGTGTCATACATTGCTGGGGTGACTGCTCCTGCGGGTAAGCGCATGGGACATGCTGGTGCCATTATTGCCGGTGGTAAAGGTACTGCAGCTGATAAGTTTGCTGCATTGGAAGCCGCTGGCGTGACGACTGTTCGCTCTCTGGCTGACATTGGTAAAGCGCTGCGTGAAAAGACTGGTTGGTAATATCCAATCGGCATTAAAAAAGGCACCGAAAGGTGCCTTTTTTGTAAGTTAAGCGAATCAGGCTCTGACCCACTTTACAGCATTCATCTGCTGAGATGATTACTCTTCGCCGTGATCGCATTTACCATCGGTACTGACACCGTAAAGATACAAGCTGTGGTTGGTCAGTTTAATATTATGTTTGCTGGCAATCTCTTTTTGACGGCGTTCTATCACTTCGTCAGTAAATTCCATCACTTTACCGCATGTCAGACATACCAGATGATCATGATGCTCTTGGGTTGCCAGTTCGAAGACTGCTTTACCGCTTTCAAAATGGTGGCGTGTCACAATACCAGCATCATCAAACTGGTTTAGCACTCGATAAACCGTCGCCAGTCCTATCTCTTCACCCATGTCCAGCAATTTTTTATACAGATCTTCAGCACTGATGTGCTGATTTTCTGGACCCTGCATCAGTTCGAGGATCTTGACCCGAGGCAGGGTGACTTTCAATCCAGCTTTTTTTAGTGCCTGATTTCCATCTGTCATGGTTTATCTCTTCTTGCGGAACCCTTTGTTGAACTAGCGGTTCGGAATTGGATAGTAGATTTCATTATATGGGGCTTATTCAAAAACTTAAACCTTTGTTGGCGTTTTTGCGAGCATCTGTTACCCATTTATCGTTCCTTGTGGTAAAAGCTGGTTTTTACCATTAATTCTGGTGTGGTTATACCAAGGCACAATTGTTCCTGTATGGGGCAACATGCAAGATGACAAAAAAACAACAGGGGTAGGGGATGTACCATCACATTGTTGTACTTACTGGTGCCGGCATTTCTGCAGAGTCCGGCCTGAAGACTTTTCGCGATCAGGATGGCTTATGGGAGGAACATCGCATAGAGGATGTGGCAACACCAGAAGGTTACCAGCGAGATCCTGAATTAGTTGAGCAGTTTTACAATCATCGTTGGGAACAATTGAATGACGCCGCGGTAAAGCCAAATGCCGCACATGAAGCGTTAGCCAGACTTGAGCAGGAGTTTCCTGGTAAGTTGTTGCTGGTGACGCAGAACGTGGATAACTTACATGAACGTGCTGGTAACCGTAAATTGTTGCATATGCATGGCGAGCTGGGAAAAGGCCGTTGTCCCCGTTCGGGACAGATTTTTACCTTGGATGAACCGTTTGGCCCAGAGAATTGTTGTACATGCTGTATTCCTGCGCAACGTCTAAGGCCTCACATTGTCTGGTTCGGTGAAATCCCTATCAGTATGGATCGCATTCATGACGAGTTAGAGCTTTGCGATTTGTTCATTGCTATTGGAACATCGGGCACGGTTTATCCTGCTGCAGGCTTTGTCGATATTGCTAATCACCATGGTGCCTTAACGGCAGAAGTGAATATTACCGCTAAAGAACCTCACAGTTTGTTTCACCTGCATTATCAAGGAAAAGCCAGCGAAATAGTGCCGGGAGTTGTAGATAAGATCTTGAAAGGAAGTTTGTTTTCTAAGACCTAGTGGTTAGAAAAATAAACTGGTGACCGAGGTCGCCAGTTTATTCCGTCACGGATGTTAGCAATTGCGCCGTAAACCCTCGGCCAATGCGGGCGGGGATATAAGGCGCTTCTCAAGCAGTGAGAACGGCTTGAGAAAAATCCTTTCTTCGGTATGATATCTGTATATCTATCCAGTGTTGAGTTTATGTTAAGAGCAACGAAAGTACGCATTTACCAAGATGCGCGAAAAGCCTCTTACTTCAGGTGGAGGATGAATAGCGCTCTGATGGAACATCGGATGCTTGTGTTTTTGGATTAGTGGTGAAATACTGTATTTATGTACAGTATTATAGACTTTTAAATGAAAGACGTTCGGGTTATCAAAATCAACATTGGTGCGCCCACTGCCGCACAAACCCTGCTCCGATTGGAAGCAGGAGCTTTGTGGCGACGTCTTGTTAAACTCCACAAATACTGCCGTCGCAAACAATTGTCATGGCCTACACAAGGTCAGCTAGAAAAACACTTCAAAAACCGCTTCAGCCTCCATAGCCAAACGATACAAGCCCTCATTGGCAAGTTCATTGCCAACATCGACTCAACCCGAGCCAAACGTAAATCCGGTGACAAGAAGGCTCGCTATCCGTGGCGTGACAAGAAGAAATTCCAGGTGGTGATGTGGAAAGTCAGTGCCATTAAGCGCCAGGGCAATCGCTTAAGCCTCTCAAATGGTAAAACCGGCCAGAAACTACAGGTGAAACTGCCGACGAATCTGCCAATGGGAAAGATTGTGGCGGCCGAACTGGGATTCCGTGAGCTACGTATAACACTCAGCAACGAAGTAGTTGAACCATTATCAGCAGGGTTAAACGTGGTTGCTGGCGATATGGGCGTTATTCACACCACGGTCATGACCGATGGTGTGAAATCGCTTGGTATTGTTGGTCGGGGACTTCGGTCGCTGATACAAGGTAAAAATCGCAAACTGGCTATTTATTCAGAGTTGCTATCCAAAACCAAGAAAGGCTCACGGCGTAATCGCAAGTTGCGGATAGCCAAAGCCAGAATGTTGGCAAAATACCGCCAACGGGTGCATAACCTGCTGCACCACACGGCCAACCGGATGATTGATTTTTGCGTTGAGCGTGAAGCGGGAACACTGGTTGTTGGTGACATCACAGAGATGTCTTGCGGCGCGAGACAAAAGAAGAAAGGCTCTCGCCGTACCAATCAGATGAACAGCGGCAATCCACTGGGCCAACTCTACAACTACCTTGCGTACAAAGGTCGGCTTAAAGGCGTCACGCTGAAGATGCAGAATGAAGCTTTCAGTTCCCAATTTTGCCCTGTGTGCGGCAAATGCCACAAACCCACAGGTCGAACCTATTATTGCCGTCACTGCGGCTATATTGGGGTTCGAGACAATGTTGGTGCCACCAACCAACTGAACAAATATCACCATAATGGCAGAATGTTGGAAAATACCTTCATTCCGCCTGATGCGTTGAAGTATCTACGACCCGTCGCGTTGCGACAGAACGTAGTAGTCCGACTGACGGTCGGCACGTTGCTTAATACTACCCTCAATCCGGCGCTAACTGCTGATGCAGTAGAGGTTAATCCCTCGGTAGTGCTAGATTTTGTGGCCTAATTAAGAATCCCCTTCCTTCCCGACTTAAGTCGGCGCGAAGCGAGGTGGGGGAGTCGTCAACCAACATCAGAGCAAGCTGAGTTTTTAATCGCTCAGTTTGGTGCTGTGCGTTTTGCGTATAACAAAGCCCTGCATATTAAGTCTCACATGTACCGCAAGCATGGTGTATCTTTAAGCCCTAAAAAGGACTTAAAGCCATTGCTTGCTGCGGCGAAAAAATCACGAAAATATCAATGGCTCAAGCAGTTCGATTCCATTGCGTTGCAGCAATCGGTCATTAATCTGCATACCGCTTTCGACAATTTCTTTAACCCGAAGCTAAAAGCAAAATATCCGCAGTTCAAACGCAGACACGGCAAGCAATCAAGTTATCACTGTGTCGGTGTTAAAGTGTTGGATACCGCGATTAAGCTGCCAAAGATGCAGCCAGTAAAGGCAAATATCCACCGAGAGATTATCGGGCAAGTAAAGAGCATTACTGTCAGTCTAAGCAAAGTAGGCAAGTTCTACGCCTCTATTCTTGTTGATGATGGAATAGAAATGCCTAGCCTTATACATTCGGTGAGTAAGGTTACAGGTATCGATCTAGGCTTATCTCATTTTGCAATTCAATCCAATGGCAGAAAGACTGCGAAACCTCGATTTGTAAAACTTGCTGAACAGAATCTCAGACGCAAACAACGCCAGTTATCAAGAAAGGAAAAAGGCAGTGCAAACAGGGCTAAAGCCCGTTTGCTGGTTGCCAAGTGCCATGAAAAAGTAGCGAACGCTCGCGCTGATTTTCAACATAAACTCAGTCGAACCCTTGTTGACGAAAACCAAGCAATAATCGTAGAGACTCTGAAATCAGCCAATATGATGAAAAACCGCAAATTGGCAAAGCATATTGCTGATGCAAGCTGGAACAGTTTTATTAATAAGCTGGAATATAAGGCAAAGGAGCAAGGCAAGCACCTGATAAAAATAGATCAGTGGTATGCCAGCTCTAAAACTTGCCATTGCTGCGGTCATAAAATGGAAGAAATGCCATTATCAGTTCGTCAGTGGGATTGCCCTAACTGCGGAACACCGGATATAGATCGGGACTTAAATGCCGCTCTTAATATCCGTGATAAAGGGATTCTGGAATTAAAAGCGGCTGGACGGTCGTTTTTGCTTATGGAAGCTGCGTAAGTCTCGATACTATCGAGCAACGGCTAACGAAATAAGAAGCATCGCCCGATTAAGGGCGGTGAGTAGTCACCCATGGCTGAGTGTTTGCTGGTGGGAATGTTGCTGTATTTGCGGAAGTAATGTTGCAACTTCAATCATTGCCTGAGTCAGTTGACTAAGTTGCTCAGCTGCGATGATGTATGGTGGCATAATGTAGATAAACCGACTAAATGGACGCACCCACACCCCACGTTTAACAAACTCTGCTTGCAGCACGCCAGTATTCACGGTCTCATGCAGCTCAAGTACGCCCACCGCGCCTAAAACGCGAACATCTTTCACGGTGGGTAATGAATGCGCCGCAGCTAATTCCTGGCGCATCTGGGCCTCAATCGTCCTGACTTGCTGGTGCCATTTCCCAGACGCCATCAGTGACAGACTGGCGCGCGCCGCACTACAGGCGAGTGGGTTGGCCATAAATGTTGGACCATGCATAAAGACGCCTGCGGGCGATTGGTTAATACCCGCAGCGACTTCATCATTGCACACTGTAGCAGCCAAGCTGATGTAACCGCCGGTGAGGGCTTTGCCAACACACATAATGTCAGGGGAAATGCCCGCATGATCACAGGCAAATAGCGCTCCGGTACGACCAAATCCGGTGGCAATCTCATCCGCAATTAATAATACCTGGTACTTATTACACAGTTGTCGTGCCAGTTTAAGATAGTCAGCACTGTAAAACCACATCGCGCCAGCGCCCTGCATTACCGGTTCCAGGATAAGCGCGGCAATTTGCTGATGATGTTGTTCCAGCACTTGTTGTAAACCATCAATATCAGACTGGCATAACGGTTCACCAAAGCGGCTTTTAGGGGCCGGGGCAAATAATTGCGGTGTGACATTGTCACCAAACATGGTGTGCATGCCTTCCTCGGGGTCACATACACTCATTGCTGCAAACGTATCACCATGATAACCATGACGAATGGTGAGAATTTTTTGCTTTTTCGGAACGTTACGACCTTGCCAATATTGCAATGCCATTTTCAGCGCGACTTCCACCGCGATCGAGCCGGAATCGGCCAGGAACACTTTCGTCAATGACCGGGGCAATAATGCTAATAATTGCCGACTAAGTTCAATGGCACTCTCATGAGTGATACCGCCAAACATCACGTGACTCAGTCGTTGTAACTGCTGTTGCATGGCATCGACGATAACGGGATGCTGATAACCATGGATGCAAGCCCACCAGGAGCTGGTGCCATCAATCAACTGCTTGCCGTTTTCCTGAACCAACGTTGCGCCTGATGCCGAAGCAATACCAAACACCGGTGCTGGGTGAGACATGGAACTGTATGGGTGCCACAGATGTTGCCGATCAAATGCATAATCAATATTGTTCATATTATAACCAGATGTAAACCTGTTAAAATAAATGGCGTTGACTAACGTCGGCGCACGGGTATGCTAGCCAAATTTAGTAAGGCCTTCAAGTCGCCTTGGCTATTGGTATGAGTATTCAATAGGAACCCGTGTTTATGTCGCAGATGCAATTACGCCATGATTGGCAGCGTGAAGAAATCGAAGCACTTTTTGCTTTGCCAATGAATGATTTATTGTTTCAGGCACATACACTGCACCGGCAACATTTTAATCCAAATGAGATCCAGGTAAGTCGGCTGTTGTCTATCAAAACCGGCGCGTGTCCTGAGGACTGTAAATATTGTCCACAAAGTGCGCGTTATGACACCGGGCTGGAGCAGGAACGTCTGCTAGAACTGGAAAAGGTTGTCACTGAAGCTCGCAGTGCCAAAGCCGCGGGAGCTACACGTTTCTGTATGGGCGCCGCATGGCGCAATCCTAAACAGCGTGACATGCCATATCTGACACAAATCGTGAAAGAAGTAAAAGCGCTGGGATTGGAGACCTGCATGACACTGGGAATGCTAGATGCTCAGCAGGCGCAAGAACTGGCTGACGCCGGATTGGATTATTACAATCACAATCTCGATACATCGCCGGAATTTTATGGCGATATCATCACCACTCGCACCTACCAGGATCGATTAGACACGCTGGAACGTGTTCGCGCTGCTGGCATGAAAGTGTGTTCAGGCGGCATTGTCGGCATGGGTGAAACGGTCACCGATCGCGCCGGCTTGCTGCAGCAGTTGGCCAATATGCCAAAACATCCAGATTCTGTACCGATTAACATGCTGGTGAAAGTTACTGGTACGCCGTTGGCACAACAACAGGATCTGGACCCACTTGAGTTCGTCAGAACCATTGCCGTCGCACGCATCATGATGCCATTGTCACGAGTTCGGTTATCGGCTGGACGGGAAAAAATGACCGACGAACTGCAGGCAATGTGTTTCTTCGCTGGCGCTAATTCCATTTTTTACGGCTGTAAATTGTTAACAACTACTAATCCCGAGGAAAACGATGATATGAACCTCTTTCGTCGTCTTGGGGTAAAACCCGAGCAGGGACAAGCCGCGATGGTGGAAGATGAAGGCACAGAACTGAAACATGCGGTAAATCATGCCAAAGCGGTTGCAGATAAAGTCAGTGGCCAGTTCTATGATGCCGGAGCGCTGTAATTCTGGGTACTGCTATGACGCTGTTACAACGTATTGAAACTCGTAAGCAACAATTGCAAGACGCTGGTTTATGGCGTGACCGTCAAATGACCACGCCCATCGCGGGGTCTCCACGGTTATTAGTGCGCAATGGTAAGCCGCTGGTCGATTTTGCTGGGAATGACTATCTTGGTTTGGCCTCGCACCCACAGGTGATTGCAGCGCAAACCGCCGCATTAGCAACATATGGTGCAGGCAGTACTGCCTCACCGTTAGTCAGTGGCTATAGCGAGGCTCATGCGATGCTGGAGCAGCAACTCTGTGCGGCATCTGGTGCTGAGGCAGCGTTACTGCTCTCAAGTGGTTTTGCGGGTAATGCTGCGTTGCTGAAAACGCTGTTTGCCGCAGAAGATACTGTTGTTGCCGACAAATTGATCCATGCATCCATGATCGATGCGTTACGGGATCATCAAGTCACCCTTAAGCGCTTCCCTCACAATGATATCGACGCAGCAGAGCGACAACTGGCTAAAGCGCCAGGCAGCGCGTTAGTCACTGAATCAATTTTCAGCATGGACGGTGATGAAGCTCCGATGGGAGCGTTAGCTGAATTATGCCAACGTTATCAAAGTCCGCTCATCATAGACGATGCTCATGGCTTCTTATTAAGTGACTCTTTATCGGTTAAACCATTTGCTCGATTAGTGACCTTTGGAAAAGCTTTGGGGGGACAGGGCGCCGCCATTCTCGGCTCGCAGACCCTCATTGACTATTTGGTGGCTAATGCACGCGAGTATATCTATTCGACTGCGCTGGCTCCGGCCGCCTGTGCCGGAGTTTCTCAAGCATTGGCATTGGCGTTAGATGGTCACTTGCAGCAGCGGCTCAACGAAAATATCCAGTTATTTCATGACGAATGTCAACGCAGGAATATTACGCTGATGGCATCGCGCAGTGCCATTCAGCCGTTAGTACTGGGCGATAGTGCCAGAGTTATGCTGGTGGCCAACAAATTACAGCAACGTGGTTTTCTGGTCGGTGCTATTCGGCCTCCAACCGTGCCGCATGGCCAGGGGCGTTTGCGGCTGACGCTAAGCGCTGCCCATCAGCCACAGCAACTCATCGATCTGGCCAAGGCAATCGCGGAATGTTGTGATGAATGCTGAAATAATGCAAGTGGCGGCAAGGTTTTCCCGCGCGGCCTCTATCTACGGTGAACACGATACCGTGCAGCGCATGACTGCTCGTATGTTGTTGGATGGTATGGCTTGTCAGGGGGGGCATTGGTTAGATCTTGGCTGCGGACCCGGCACTGCATTTTCTTCATTTCAACCCGAGCGTGTTACAGCCTTAGATATCGCACCCGCGATGCTAAAACAGCTAAGGATTGATTTCCCAACCTATTCGCCAATATGTGCTGACGCTCAGAATTTACCATTTAAAAACAGAATGTTTGATGCAGTTTATTCTAATCTGGCTTTACAATGGTGCGAGGATCTTGGGGCTGTCGCGCGTGAACTTAAGCGGGTTTTGCGTACCGGCGCTAAAGCGCGATTGTCTCTGGTCGCAGGCAACAGTTTGCCGCAACTTTCTATGTTAGGTCTGTCGCGCAAAAAATTTGCTGTCGTTGGTGAAATATCACATCAGTTTAGTTCGGTGGATTGGCAGACTCTGCACGTTGAACAACAGGAATTAACTTGCTACTTCGATGATCTCAGAAGCTTACTGTATTCCTTAAAAGGCGTTGGCGCGTCGATGATAGCGACACATCGCGGATTGCGTGGTCGTCAACGCTGGCAACAATTACAACAAACGGCTGAATCACTGAGAATGGCGAGGGGAATACCGCTAACGTATAACATTGTATTGATCACCGCTTGCAACTGAATAAGGGCGGTATTTTTAGGGAAAACATCATGATTTTTTTTGTCACAGGTACTGATACCGACAGTGGCAAGACTCACGTAGCTGCGGCAATGCTGCATAAAGCACGCACTTCATACCGCATGAAAACCGTGGGTGTAAAACCTATCGCTTCCGGGTGCGAGCGCACCGCCGACGGTTTGCGTAATGCTGATGCGCGGATGCTCATCGCCGAGTCGACGCTGAAGCTGGACTACAACAAAATTAATCCCTTCACTTTTGAACCAGCCATTGCGCCGCATATTGCTGCTGCCGATATCGGGGTAGATTTAAGCCCGGAGGAAGTATTTGCGCAGCTAGATCTGACCCAGTATGCCATGGCGGATTTTTGTTTGGTGGAAGGTGCCGGTGGTTGGCGACTGCCCCTTGGTGATAACCGTTACCTGTCTGAAACCGTGGTAGCGTTGGCGATGCCAGTGATCATCGTCGTGGGAATGAAACTCGGCTGCTTGAATCACGCTGTGATGACGGAGGAATTGGTGCGCGCTGATGGCCTACAAGTCGCCGGTTGGGTGGCAAATCGGGCTCAGGCTGATATGGCAAGATTTGAAGAAAATTTGGCAAGCCTCAAACAAATGATGCAGTCACCGTGTCTCGGCGTTATACCGCATCTGACAGAGCCATCGGTTGAGGACATGGCGAGTTATTTAGACTTAACGCCATTAATGCAGCAGCGTTAATTGATCTCATTTAAAAAGCCATCGTATCAGGTGGCTCTTTAAATGCAGATTCATCAAATAGCAGAATGTAGCATATGTGACAGATCGCTGCCGATGGGTACCGGTATTTCCTGCTCCACACCACTGAATAAATACGCGTCTTTATCGCCTAGCAGCGATAGCTTATCGTCTTGTAGCCTTAATGCGGAACCTTCCTGAATTCCCAGTACCGGTGTTTGTGGATCAACACAAGTGAATTCCAGGATCCGTTGCGCTCTGGATTCGCCATTATGACCAGGTAAGGTCACATTGCTGTAATGTGGGTTGATTTGGAATGGTACCAATCCAAGCGCAGTAAATGACGGCGGTTCAATAATCGGCATGTCATTGGTGGTTCGAATGCTCAGCCCCGCGATATTTGAACCGGCACTCCAGCCAATGTACGGTTTACCCGCTGCAGTTTGTTCTCGGATAAGATGCAGCAAATCGTAACGATATAACTCATGCAGTAAATGGAAGGTGTTACCACCGCCCACCAGAATACCGTCAGCATCACGTATTGCCTGCTTAGGATCGCCATATTGGTGAATTGACGATATATCTAATTTTAGTGGAGCCAGCCCATTGACTACGGCTTCCAGATAGGTGTCATAAGTCATGCTGACACCCGCATAGGGGATAAAGATCCACTTGCGTGCAGATACAGTAAGCGGCTCAATATAACTTAGGGCGTGTGCTAGGTAGGGAGTGTTGCCAACTCTGGAACTACTCAGTAATAATGCATTAAATGCCATACAGTCGTCCTGACTGGTCAATTGATCTGTCCATCTTAGCAAAAAGCATTACACAGCAACAACGGCTTGCCGCTATCACTTCAGTGAATGCTCATGTTCTATTAAGTTTGGTTTAATCAGTGGTTTCTAGACTGCAGCCATTCTGCAATAAGGCCGCGGACTTACGCTTAAATAAACATAAATTAATCTGACGTTCTCTTGAAAAGCAGTATTTTGGACATATTATGTCTGTATCAAATGATAATGTAGCGGATTTCATGCACAGGAGCTGATATGAAGCGTGTGATTCTGTTGATAGCGACAAACTTAGCTATTTTAGCGGTAGCTTCCATTGTGATGTCGTTGTTAGGTGTTAACAGCCGTTCGATGGAAGGGCTTTTGGTATTTGCCGCAATATTTGGTTTTGGCGGTGCCTTTATCAGTTTGGCTATTTCTAAATGGATGGCTAAACAAGCTATGGGGTGTGAGGTTATCACTAATCCTCGTGATAATACTGAAAGATGGTTAGTGGAAACTGTTGCGCGTCAGGCTCAGCAACTCGGACTGAAAATGCCAGAGGTGGCAATTTATCAGTCACCAGAGATGAATGCATTTGCTACCGGACCGAGTAAAGACAACTCATTGGTCGCGGTGAGTACCGGTTTATTGTACGGCATGAATGCTGATGAAGTTGAGGCGGTGCTGGCGCACGAAATGAGTCACGTTGCTAATGGTGACATGGTAACGTTAACCCTCATCCAAGGTGTGGTGAACACCTTCGTGATCTTTGCCGCGCGGGTGGTGGCAGGTATCGTCAGCAATGTCGTGGCTAATAATGACGAAGAGGGTGAAGGTCTTGGCACCTTTGCGTACATGGGGGTGGTATTTGTGATGGAAATGCTGTTTGGTATCTTGGCATCGCTTATCGTTGCATACTTCTCTCGTGTAAGAGAATTTCGTGCTGATGCCGGCTCTGCAAAATTGGTCGGTGGTAACAAGATGATTGCGGCGCTGGAACGGTTGCGTCAGGGGCCTGCTGTAGGTGATATGCCTGCTACCATCTCCGCCTTTGGCATCAATGGTAAGCGTTCAATGGCTGAACTGTTTATGAGCCATCCACCGTTAGAGAAGCGTATCGAAGCATTACGTAGCGCTGCGTAATTGAAACAAAATCATGCATGAAGAAGGTCTTTTTAGGCCTTCTTCAGTTTTAATTAAGCGTTTGCTGTCAAATGTATTACTGACTGTTTTATCAAGTAAAATTTTTGTAAAAGTCCATCCAAGTTCGCAGTTAACTTGATTTAGCGCACATTTTGTTTAATCCGTTGTTGTTAAAGTAACGCCGACTTAAATTTAGTTTGCTTAGTACCTAAAGCTTGGCTAAGTTAATTTGAAGTCGTGCTATTTACTGGCGGCTGGATGGGGGTCAACCCTGACATAAGAATTCCCAGTAGCTGTCAAAACTCGAGGATATGATTATGAGCAAGAAACTGTTAAGTGCATTGTTTGGTGCAAGTCTGGCTGCTCTGGCAATGTCTCCTGCTGCATTTGCCGCAGATCAGAAGATCAATGAGTTCCACGCCGATATGGGCGGTGGTTGTGAGACTTGCCATAAAGATGGTGCGCCATCTTCTGATGGTGTATACGAGTTCCAGCAGTGCCAGAGCTGTCACGGTCCGCTGGCTGATATGGACGCTGTGCACAAGCCACACGATGGCAAACTGCAGTGTAACGATTGCCACAAAGTACATGATGAAGTCGTAGGTCAGCGCCCAACTTGTGAAGGCTGCCACGATGATGGTCGTACTGCTGAAAAAATTCTGGGTAAATAAGTAACTCTATAACAGTTACTTCCCATTACTTAAAAATGCCGACATAACGTCGGCATTTTTTTTGTGAATTCGACAGCCACAATGATTAATTTCACTCAGGGTTTAAATGCTCCAATGTAAACGCCCGATGAGCGAGTCGGTGTTGTCTAGAGCGTTTGGGTGAGTGAACCCGCTATTTTCACCATAGAAATTCAATTTTACATCGATAAAATATACCTATATAGAGGTATGAAAACCCATATATACCTCTTTATAGGTATATGATTTATAAGGAAAAATTGCACCATTCTTGTTCAGAGGAATACTTTTTTGCCCTGTTGTTGCGCAAAGGTTAAAGATAAAATTTAACCTATATTTCAAAAACTCATTATAAATCATGGTTGTCTAAATTTTGGCCTATCTGTTGCACTAGTCTTTCGTGAGTTGAATGGGAGGCTAACGGTGAAACAGATCCAGACAAACTGTGCATACTGTGGTGTTGGTTGCGGCATCCAGGTTCAAATAGGGGCAAACGGTCACTCGCTAAAAGGCGATGCTGACCATACTGCCAACTTTGGTCGCTTATGCCAGAAAGGCGAGCGTTTGTTGGAAACGCTGCCGCTGCCGCACGCTTTACGCTACCCACGCCTTACCGCCACAGATGAGACCATCAGTTGGCTTCACGCCACGCAATTGATTGCGGATACTTTCTCTGAAGCCATTCAGCAATATGGTTCCGATTCAGTTGCCTTTTATCTTTCCGGACAGTTGCTGACTGAAGATTATTATGTCGCAAATAAACTGGCGAAAGGGTATTGGGGAACGGCTAACGTCGATACCAATTCTAGGCTTTGTATGTCTTCTGCGGTGAGCGCGCATCTGCGTGCTTTTGGCGAAGATGTGGTGCCGGGTTGTTATCAGGATTTTGATGTTGCCAAGGTGATTGTATTGGTAGGTGCAAATACCGCGTGGACTCATCCAGTACTGTTTCAGCGGATCTTGCGGGCGCGCGAAAGCCGTGGTAGCAAATTGGTGGTTATCGATCCGCGTCGTACCGCTACAGCGCGTCAGGCAGATCTGCACATCGCCATCAAACCCGGTAAAGATTTGCAGTTATTCTCTCTGTTATTCCGCCATCTTGCTGTTAGCGATGCGGTAAAACAGGAATATGTTAACACTCATACCTCTGGTCTTGATAACGCACTTACAAAGCTTGCGGGCTGGCTTAAAGATGACGGTTCAGTACTGAAACAGTGTGGTGTTTCTGAACCAGTATTTGCCCAGTTATTAGCGCTTTATCGGGATAACGAAGAAGTGGTCACCGCCAGCTGTATGGGCGTGAATCAATCACTGAATGGTACCGATACCACCAACGCAATCATTAATTGCCATCTGCTAAAAGGGCATATTGGCAAACCGGGTTGTGGTTTCTTTTCGCTGACCGGGCAACCAAATGCAATGGGCGGTCGGGAAGTTGGTGGATTGGCAACGCAATTGGCAAACCACATGGGCTTTTCGGAAAAAGAACATCGGTTACTTTCTGAATTCTGGCCCGCCAGTAATGTGGCGACCCGACCTGGCCTGAGCGCGGTGGATCTATTTCAGGCAATGGCTGATGGCAAGATCAAAGCCGTGTGGATTTTGGCGACCAATCCGGCAGCGTCCATGCCGGATGTCGCGCTGGTACGTAAGGCATTACAAACATGCCCATTTGTGGTGGTGTCAGACATCAGCCAGGATACCGATACCGCCAAGCTTGCTGATTTATTACTACCCGCACAGGGTTGGTCGGAGAAATCTGGCACCACAACCAATAGTGAACGCACCATCACGCGGCAGCGGCCATTTCTTAACGCAGCCGGTGAAGCACGAGCCGACTGGCAGATGGTATGCGACGTAGCAACTGCGATGGGGTATCCAGGATTTCATTATCGTAATGAAGCTGATATCTTTCGGGAGTTTGCTGCCCTGTCAGCTAAGGTGGTCAGTGAATTTCCTGGTAAGCAGTTGGATCTCAGTGGCTTCGCAGACATCACTGAGGCTGAATATGCCTCCATGCAGCCCCAACAATGGCCGGTAAACGGCTACACCGATAACCGTCGCCTTTATGCCGATGGCGTGTTTTCTACTGAGGATGGTCGTGCCAGTTTTGTCGTGCCGAAAGTGGTTGTTCAGGCGGTCAGCTCGGACGACCTGATCTTGTTGTCTGGCCGCAGTCGCGACCAGTGGCACACCCGCAGTCGTACTGGCCATGTGGCAGCGCTAACATCCCATGAACCACAACCTTGTGTGTTCGCACATTCGCAGACATTAACCGATAGGCAAATCGTTGCGGGGCAATTAGTCAGGATTAGCAACAGCAATGGTCAACAGTTGATTGTGCAAGCGCTTGCTGATGATGATCTCCAGCCCGATCAGCTGTTTATGTCGATTCACTGGACTGGCCGCGAAACAGCCAATGCCAGCGTCAATCTGCTGTTGGATAGTCGTCGAGATCTCTGTTCCAAACAGCCTGCATTCAAGGGGCAATGCGTCAAATTGAGCCCCATAAATGACCTGATGCAAGGTATTGCCTGGGGCGAAAGCATCGATAATCTGCCATATGACTATCGTTTTGAACAGCGCTTACCGCAAGCCAGTTGTTACCATTTCGCGGTGGCCAAAACACAGCTCACTGGCCTTGCCAATGGCCTCAGTTGGCAAGTGCAGCAAGTGGATGTGCATTGTCAGCTCAAGGCGGGAAAAATCGTCTCGATTCATTTGGTATCGTCGTTACGCATTGCCATCGATAAAGAAGCAGTATCTCGTCTGATCGGTCTCTCTATCAACGCCAACACCATTACCCAATTGGAACAACTGGTGAAAGCTGGTGACAGCCCGTTGGTGTGTGTTTGTAAAGGCGTTACCCGCGAACAGGTGATTACTGTCGGGCACAGCTTTGCGCCAGCAAGTCGTTTGGAGGGTATTCAACAACTGACGGGGTGTGGTACTGGTTGCGGCAGTTGTCGTGGCGAGCTGTTGTCAATTCTGGAAGCCGAATTTCCAAAAACGTCAGAAACACAGGCCGTAAGTACGGGGGAGGCGAGTCATGGCAACTGAAATGCAGGCGCTATTAGCCGGGAGTTCATTACCACAATTGTCTGCTGGAAACGTCGCGCTGGTGGGCGCGGGGTGTGGCAGCTTGGGCAATCTGACGCTGGCAGCATTTAAGCTGATCTGTAGTGCAGAAGTGGTGGTGTTTGACGCATTAGTTGATAGCGAGATTTTGGCACTGTTACCAGAAGAGTGTGAGCGTTACGACATGGGTAAGCGCGGCGGTGATGTTTCTGCGAGCCAGGATGCCATCAATCACAAATTGTTGTCATTAGCGCTGCGAGGATTAAAAGTGCTACGTCTTAAAGGCGGCGATCCTGGCGTGTTTGGCCGAGGTGGTGAAGAAGCATTATTTCTGGCGCGTCATGGGGTGAAAACGCAATTTGTGGCCGGCGTGACCGCTGCATTAGGTTGTGCTGCCGCAGCGGCGATCCCATTGACTCATCGTGGTGTTTCGCGTTCTGTCACCTTAGTCACAGGTCATCAGGCAACCGGTGATACTACTCACCATTGGCGTTCATTGCTGGATTTAGGCAGCACCTTAGTCTTCTACATGGGCAAAGATCAGGCACAAAAAATTGCGGCTTCTTTGTTGCTGTCTGGGGCTGCCGCTGACTTACCAATGGTGTTTATCAGTGCTGGTTGCCGTAATGAACAACAGCTGCATTACGCCACTATCAGCACCATGGCATCCGTTGCCAAAACCATCACCAGTGCGGGCCCAACCTTGATGATTTTGGGTGAGGTGGTATCCGTGGGCAGCGAGCTACAGCAACTATTGAATACGATCGATAGTGAGTTTGATAACGGAGGTGTGCGTCATGCTATCGCCGGTTGACTTTGAAGTTGCGATGACTGCGCGCGAGCTGGTGCATGCGGTGGCATCGGGGCCGAAAAAAGCGCGTACGCTGACGGTCGATGAGGCTCGTTCGATGATCCACTTGTGGACCCAGGGCGAAATGGATGATCTGCAATTGGGTGCAGTGCTGATGATCATGCGTCATCGTGGTGAAACTGCAGCAGAAGTTGCCGGTGCAGCGATGGGACTCCGGGATCTTAGTGTGTTTGCCAACGTGCCTGAACTCGCCGCCACGCTGGATTGGCCGTGTTATGCCGGTAAACGTGAACAATTTCCTTGGTTACTGTTTGCCGCGCTGCGGTTGGGTAAAAAACAACAACGCATTCTATTGCATGGCGATGAGTTAGCGTCGCCAAAGCGTAATCATGTCGCGGCATTCGTCAAGCAAGTGGGCATTCCTACGGCCATTGATGCTAACGGCGCAGCCAAAGCGCTCGACAGCAAAGGCGTGGTGTATATGGCGCTTGATAGCATGCTGCCGCTCTGGCCTCGGGTAAGGGAACTGCATCGCACACTGGGACTGCGCAGTCTGCTGACACAAGCCGTCCGCTTTTTTAATCCAGCCAACTGCCAATATGGGGTCAGAAGCTATTTTCATCATGGCTTAGATCAACATTATCTGGCGGTGCTCAATGCGATGGCGACGAGTTGCCATAAGCAAGACCTGGTGATTTTTCGTGGGCACCAAGGTGAAGCCGAAATCAATCCGCGGATAGAGAATCAACTGTTGTTTTGGCGTGATGGGGTAGTGACCAGCGAAGTATTACCTGTGTGCGCACCTGAAGGTACACAAGCGCAATTGCAACAACTAGGAACCGATGAAGACGTATTGGCGCGTTTTGCTAATGTGGCGCGTCCTGGGGCAGCAGATAGCAGTCTGCAAGCCGCAACAGTCAATGCCACGCTGGCGGTGATGCTGCGATTGCTGCAACAGGACAACAGTGTTGCTGCAGCGTTAACGCGCGCAAATAACAGTAAATTACAAGCGAATCATGCGATTAGCACGTTATGTCGTATGTTGGTCAAGCAAGGGGGTCACAACGAAGATGAAGCCTTTCAGCTGCTTCGGAAAAAATCGATGCATAGTGGCATCAGCATGGACAAATTAGCAAGACAGTTATTGCAGCACGTCGCGGTAGCTTAATGCTGTATGCGCCTACGGGCTTCAGCATTATTAATAAAATCAGTTAATTAAATATGGCAATGGCGCCACTCTCCCGCTGAGGAGGTGGCGCCATTTATTTTTACAGTTTTCGAAATACCAAGCGAGAGCACGGGGGTTACATGTCAAACACAAAACCAAAACTGGTCATAGTCGGCAATGGGATGGTTGGTCACAGCTTCGTTGAACAGTTGTGTGAACAACGCCTGCAACAACAGCTAGAGGTGTTGGTGATCGGCGCAGAAAAACGTGTGGCGTATGATCGCGTGCAGTTGTCATCTTATTTTAATGGTGCCGCACTAGATGATTTAGCGATGACTACCGCTGAGCAATATGCCGAATGGGGCGTGAGCTTAAAACTTGGTGTAGCGGTTGTTGGTATCGACAGTGACGCTAAACAGCTACTGCTTGCTGACGGCAGTCGTGAAAACTACGACAAGCTGGTACTAGCGACTGGCTCCTACGGTTTTGTCCCGCCGATTAATGGCCGCGAGCGCGATGGCTGCATGGTGTATCGCACTACTGATGACTTACTGGCGATTGAAGCCGCTGCAAAAAATGCCAAAACTGGCGTGGTCATTGGTGGTGGCTTGCTCGGCTTGGAAGCGGCTAATGCGCTGAAACTGCTCGGTTTGAAAACCCATGTGGTGGAATTCGCCCCGCAGTTGATGCCGGTGCAGCTCGATGCCAAAGCAGGTGCACTGTTGCAAGACAAAATCGCCGCACTTGGCGTGGAAATCCATACCAGCAAAGTCACGCAAGAGATTGTCGACGGTGAAACGGGGCGTCTGCGCCTCAAGTTTGCTGACGGTGAACTGCTCGACACCGACATGTTGGTATTCTCAGCCGGTATTCGTCCCTACGACAATCTGGCTGAAACCTGTGCGCTGGAGAAAGGTGCTCGCGGCGGTTACGCCGTCGATAACTTCTGCCAAACTACTGTTGCTGATGTTTACGCCATCGGCGAATGCGCCAGTTGGCAAGATCGTATCTTTGGCTTAGTCGCGCCTGGCTACCAAATGGCGAAAATCGCCTTGGGGCACATCGCTCATTCCCTTGACATCGCCGAGCAACACAGCGGTGACTTCTTAGGTGCCGATATGAGCACCAAGCTCAAATTGATGGGCGTGGATGTGGCCGCCATTGGTAACAGCCGTGGTAGCGACGACACCCGTTTTGTTGAACTGATGGATGAGCCTGCGGGCATCTACAAAAAGCTGTGGCTCAATGATGCAGGTAACGTGATCACCGGCGCGCTGCTGGTGGGCGATACCAGTGATTACGGCACGCTGCTGAACCTCTATCTCAGCGGCCACAAGATTGAAGGTAGCGCAGCCGCCTTGTTGCTGTCTGGTGATGCGCCAGCCTTGCCAAAATCCAATAACGATTTGATCTGCTCCTGCCATCAGGTGAGCCGTGGCAGCATTCTCAATGCCGTGGCTGATGGTGCGGCGTCGCTTGGCGATATCAAGCGTTGTACCAAAGCGGCGTCTGGCTGCGGCGGTTGCTCTGCCAGTGTGCAGAAGGTGATCAACGAAGGCTTAGCGGCGCAAGGTGTTGAAGTGAGCAAAGCGCTGTGCAGCCACTTCGAGTACAGCCGTCAGGAGCTGTTCCACCTGTGCCAAGTGGAAGGCATTAAAGACTTCGCCACCTTGCTGGCCAAATACGGTAAATCGCATGTTCACGGTGTGGGTTGTAACACCTGTCAGCCTGCCGCTGCGTCAATTTTTGCCTCGCTCTACAACGGTCATGTGTTGTCAGAGAGCCGTGATCAACTGCAAGACACCAACGATGCCTTCCTCGGCAATCTACAAAAAGATGGTACTTACTCGGTGGTACCGCGGATTGCCGGTGGCGAAATCACCCCCGACAAACTGATTGCTATCGGTGAAGTCGCCAAACGTTACGACCTCTACACCAAAATCACTGGCGGTCAACGCATCGACCTGTTTGGTGCACAACTATCTGACTTACCTGAAATTTGGGAAAGCCTGATTGACGCGGGCTTTGAAACTGGCCACGCCTACGGTAAATCGCTGCGCACCGTGAAATCTTGTGTCGGCAATACCTGGTGTCGCTACGGCGTACAAAATTCAGTCGGCATGGCGATTGAGCTGGAGAATCGCTACAAGGGCTTGCGCTCACCTCACAAATTGAAGATGGCCGTTTCCGGCTGTACCCGCGAATGCGCTGAAGCGCAGGGCAAAGATATCGGCGTAATCGCCACCGACAAAGGCTGGAACCTCTATATTTGCGGCAACGGCGGCATGAAACCGCGCCATGCAGATCTATTTGCCAGTGATTTGAACGATGCCGAGCTGGTGGATCTGATCGACAAAGTGTTGATGTTCTATGTCCGCACCGCCGACAAACTGCAACGTACTTCGGTATGGCTTGAAAGCCTGGACGGCGGTCTTGATTACCTCAAACAAGTGATTTTAGAAGACTCGCTCGGCATCGGTGATGAGCTGTTAAGTCAGATGCAAACCGTGGTCGACAACTACCAATGCGAGTGGAAAACCAGTGTTGAAACCCCTGAATTACGTGCGCGCTTCAGTGAGTTCATCAATCCGCAGGCTGCGCCAGAGTGCGCTGTTTTGCAGTACCAACGGGTGCGGGGCCAACGCATTCCCGTCATCAATGTAGCACCAGCAACTGAGGAGGAAACCCTATGAGCTGGGAAAAAGTGTGTGATCCCTCCGCATTGCCAGTAGGGAAGGGTATCGCCGCCTGGGTAGCTGGGCGTGCTGTGGCGATTTTTAATCTGGGACAACAAGGCGTGTATGCGCTGGATAACCGTGATCCGGCCAGTGGCGTTAGCCTGCTGGCGCGCGGCCAGATCTGTGAATTAGCCGGTGAGTTATACGTCTGTTCACCGCTGTACAAGCAACATTACCGTCTCACCACGGGTGAGTGTCTGGAAGAACCACAGCTGAAGGCAACAAAAGTGGATATTCGTATTGATGAGACCGGCGTTTGGCTGGCGGGAGCATAATCATGAGTCAGGAAAAATTTAATCTGTTTTCTTTCAAGGGCAAGATGAAAATCATGCACTTAAGTTGGATGGCGTTCTTTGTATCGTTCGTGGTGTGGTTTAACGCCGCGCCCCTGATGAGCCTGATCAGTGAAAGTTTGGGACTGACTAAAGAACAAGTGAAAACCCTGCTGATTTTGAACGTGGCGCTGACCATTCCTGCCCGGGTGGTAATTGGCATGGTCACTGACAAATTTGGTCCTCGAAAAGTTTACTCAGCATTGCTGATCATCTGTTCGGCACCCTGTTTCATGTTCGCCTTTGCTGACAGCTTTACTCAGTTAGCGATTGCCCGTTTCTTGTTGGGTTTTATCGGTGCAGGCTTCGTGGTCGGTATTCGCATGATCAGCGAATGGTTTCCGGCCAAAGAGCTGGGTACTGCGGAAGGCATCTACGGCGGTTGGGGTAACTTCGGTTCCGCAGCGGCCGCGTTCAGCTTGCCAGTATTGGCATTAGCTATCGGAGAACCCTACGGCTGGCGTGCCGCAATTGCACTTACGGGGGTGATGAGCATTGTCATCGGTGTGATTTACTACTTTGGCGCGAGCGATACCCCGAAAGGCTCGACGTACTTTAAACCAAAGAAATCCGGTGCCATGGAAGTGACCAGCAAAGGCGATTTCTGGCTGCTGCTGGTGATGAAAGTGCCGATGTATGCCACGCTGGGGTTATTGTGTTGGAAACTGTCACCTGCTGGCGTAAAAATGCTCACACCAACAATGGTGACGACCGTGATTGTGGTGCTGGCGGTGCTGTTAATGATCGACTTCTACAAAACTTGGCAGGTAAACCGTCATGTGTTTGAAAAAGAAGTCCCCGAGTTTGAACGTTATCAGTTCAAGCAAGTGGCGGTTTTGAACGTGTTATATTTCTCGACCTTCGGTTCAGAACTGGCGGTGGTCTCTATGCTGCCAATGTTCTTCGCGGAAACCTTCAGCTTAGGTTTGGCTCAAGCGGGGATGGTGGCGTCTTCATATGCTTTTATGAACCTGATGTCGCGTCCCGGTGGTGGCTGGATCTCTGACCGTTTCGGCCGTAAATCGACGTTGTTGATCCTGACCGCAGGTCTGGCCGCAGGTTACTTCACCGTGGCTCATATTGATAGCAGCTGGAATCTGCCGTTAGCAGTGGTGGCCGTCATGGCATGCTCATTCTTCGTACAAGCCGGTGAAGGTGCCGTATTTGCGGCGGTGCCACTGATCAAACGTCGTTTGACTGGACAAATTGCCGGGATGACGGGTGCCTATGGTAATGTCGGTGCGGTATTCTTTTTGACCGTATATTCTCTGGTGTCAGTACAAGCCTTCTTCTACACCATTGCCGTGTCAGCGCTGTTTGGACTAGGTTGTCTGTTTCTGATGCGCGAACCTAAAGGCCATATGGCGGAAGTGGACGAGAATGGTGAAGTGACGCTGATAAGCGTGGGTTAATCTCGGCATAAGGAACTTCCATGGTAAATGCTGCTACGTCCTTAACTGCACAATGCCCGACAACGACGCGCGATGCCGCTGACAACTTGCTCATTGAGCCGGGGTTGCCTGTCACCAGTGGGTTGCAACTATGGACTGGACAATGTTCGAGTGCAGGAGTGAAACCGCGAAACGAAGATGCTATCGGTATTCGTGTTCCGCAGGATGAGCTTTTACACAGCAAGGGCATAGCCGCAGTTATTTGTGATGGTGTAAGTGCCGCAGAGGCCGGGCAGCAAGCTGCCCGCGCCGCGGTAAGCAGTTTTCTCTCCGATTACTATTCAACGCCGCAGAGTTGGTCGGTGCAGACATCCAGCCAGCGGGTGCTAGCTGCTATCAACCAATGGCTACTAGGCCTTGGCCGCGATTTCCGTGAGGCCAGCCGCGGTTATGTCTGTACTTTTAGCGCGGCCATAGTCAAATCTTGCAGTCTGCATCTGTTGCATGTGGGCGATGCAAGAATTTATCTATGGCGTGAGGGCGAACTTAGTCAACTTACGCGTGATCATGCGTGTAGCAAGGGCGGGAAAGGCGGCGGGGTCTTTCTTACTCGAGCGCTGGGATTAGATCCCAAATTAGAAATCGATTACAGCTGTTTGCCGCTGCAGGTTGGCGATGGTTTGTTGCTGATGACCGATGGCATTTATGGGCATGTGCCGGACAAGATGATTGCCGAACATCTGCGACAACATCCGCGACAAGACGAGGAAGATTGTGGACATCTGTGTCGTTCGTTGGTGGAACTGGCATTAGCCGCTGAAAGCGATGACAACCTCAGCTGCCAATATCTGCAGGTAACGTCATTGCCTTCTATGGATAAAAACGACCTGTATTTAAGCCTTTCCAGCAAACCGTTTCCACCGCCCATGGCCATAGGACAGAAACTGGATGGTTATCGGGTGCGGCAAATACTGCATGAAAGCGAGCGCAGTCAGGTGTATCTGGTAGAAGATGCACAAGGCAAACTTGCGTGTATGAAGACCCCATCAGTGAACTACTTGGATGATGCCGCATACATTGAACGTTTTATGCAGGAAAGCTGGATTGGCAGCCGCATTCGCCATCGAAATGTGGTGGCATTGGTGGACCATGAGAAATCCAAATCTGCGCTGTATTACCTGACTGAATATTTAAATGGCCAGCCGCTCGACCGTTGGCTTGCAGCTAAAAAATGTGACCCAGAAACTACCTTGCATTTAGTGTCGCAGATGGAGGCTGGACTGCGAGCCTTGCATCGACGCGAGATGGTGCACCGCGATCTAAAGCCCGGCAATGTCATGGTGACTCACGATAAGCGTATCAAGTTGCTGGATTTTGGTTCCTGCTATGTCCGCGGTCTGGCTGAAATTGCCTCACCAATCGAGCGTGACCATATTCTCGGTACTGCTGACTATTCTGCGCCTGAGTTGTTGCTGGGGCACTCTGGCAATTTACAAAGCGATCTATTCTCGCTTGCCGTTATCACCTTTGAGATGCTCACCGGCAAACTGCCGTTTTATGGCAAACTTGCAGCGTGTCGCACTGCTAAGGATTTTGCCGCGCTTAAGTACCAACCTATTACTGAACTCGCACCAGAAGTGCCATCGTGGATGGACGCCGCGGTGCGCCGTGCGCTCAGTATTGATCCAGCAGAGCGCCAAACCGATACCCATGAGTTTTTTCATGAGCTGTCAACACCAGCGAGGGTTGTGGTCGCAGGGCAGTTTGTGCCGTTACTGCAACGTGATCCGTTGCGGTTTTTTAAGGTGGTTTGTGGGATTCAGGCGTTGGTGATTTTAGGGTTATTACTGGTGCTGTTGCGCTGATGCAACAAGGGCAATTGGAGCCAACCTATCAATTATGGATCAATTCAGCATTACAAGAACGGTACACACCTAATGATGTTGGCTAATCATCCCTCCAATACACTGTAATGATTTCTCCAAACTCTCCAGCGCCAGGCTTTGGCGAGTTTCAAATGAGTATTCACTTACTCATTCACTCGCTTTGCCAAAATCACCATTACCGTTCTTTCTCTAAAATATCCAACAATTCCTTTAGTAGTTCACAAAGGTGCTTTGTCTTCTCAGTCGAAAAATGCTGCCATGCCAGCAAATCATCCCTCGATTGAACAACCTCCATTGCTTTTTCCATAAGCAAGATACCTTTTTCTGTTAACTGTATGGGCTTTACTCTTTGGTCGCCTTCACTTTGAGGCCGAGTGATAAGTCCTCTGTCTTCTACAGACTTCAGAACCTTAGTAAGTCCTCCTGAACTCATCAAGAGCCGTGGATATAACTCGGAGGGCATCATTTGGTAAGGGAAATCAGAAAAACGTAATGTTGACACAACCTCAAATTCGGTTGTAGTCAGATTAAATTCTGCAAGTGTATTTTTGGCATTTTCGCTAAACAAACGACCAACTCTCTGCAAAGCTACTGTTGCAGCAAATTGGGGGGTCGCAACCTCGGGCCAGTGTTTCTCTGCTTTAGTTAGAAGTATTTCGTATGCTTTGGGATCTGTTTTCATAAATATCTTTGTAAAATATCTTCCAAGAAAGTTACACATCTCACATTATCTTTCTGGAAAGACATTAGTATGTTTTATCAGTTACCTTTCTAGAAAGATATGTGTTGCTAACTATCTTTCTAGGACGGAACAAACTGCGCCGATAATTATCTTCTAGTGAAAGATAATGGTTCATATTAAATTTATTTAACATGTTACTAAATTAACTGAGGCAAAACTATGTAAACATCCACGCTGAAATCTAATTCTGTCAATGGGTTAAATTTTTTAGTTTGACGCGCGCCAGATACTTAACAAGAAAATACTGAATAAAGCTTAACATATTCTGATTAGCTTTAGATGGGTAGATTTTGTCTTGTTTCTGGACATATTGCTAACGTTATTTTAGTTAAAAAATTAATCGTGAAAGACGTTGGTTAGCATTCTAATCATTAGGTCTGAATAATATATGCCTAACTAAATAAATGCAAATCAAGTCGCTCGATTCGACTATAAACCATAAGAATGAATAAATATTCGTTTTTACCAAAAGGGTGTTAGAACATGAAAAGACTGAGAATTACAATCTCCAGCGGGTTGTTTTTACTCGTTAGTCCTCTCTGTTTTGCTGCTGGAGCAGCAGACGTGAACTACGACGTTATCGTCGTTGGAGCAGGTGCTTCAGGAATGCCAGCCGCTCTGGCTGCGGAACAGGGCGGCGCGAAAGTTTTATTGTTAGAGCGTGGAAACTCTATCGGTGCTTCGCAGTTCTCCCGCGGTATGACAGGTGTAGATACCAAAATGCAGCGTGAGCGTGGTATGCATGTAACAAAAGACTACATCTTCAAAATGATGGAAGACTATACCCATCTGCTGTTCAACGCCAAGCTTGGCAAACTGGAAGTGAATGAATCAGCCAACACCATTGATTGGTTGAATAAAAACGGTGCCAATATCTATCTGCCCAAAGAAAACGGACAGTTGGCGCATGTTGGTAACGAACCCGTAATTTACCACCAATGGAATTCGCATGATTCTATTGCGGCATTAGGTAAAACCTTCCAAAAAGAGGGGGGGACCATCATGGTGAAAACCACGGGTCGTGACCTGATTAAAAATGCCGATGGGTCATTGGGTGGCGTCATTGCTGAACGTGAAGATGGCTCAAAAGTCGAATTGCACGGCAAAGCGGTTATCGTAGCCACTGGTGGTTTCTTGGGTAACCAGAAAATGTTGGATGAATTCGGCATTGTCGGCCACCCTATGGGTTGGTTATACAACGATGGTTCCGGCATTAAAATGTCCTGGAAATTTGGTGCTGCTAAAAAAGGTGAAAACATCACCGAATATCATGGTTCTGGTATCTGTACTCCGGACAATCGTGAGTCTGTCATATTTTCTGATTTAGAGCCGCTCGTCCGTATTCCAACGCTGTGGGTGGCGCCTAATGGCCAACGTTATTTTGACGAAGACAAGGTATATGACAACGCTTTGGTGGCAAATGCCCTGGTTCCGGTAGGTGGTCGTGGCTGGGTTATTTATGATCAAGCGACTATTGACCATTTTATGACTCACGAAACTGGTATGGTGGATTCCTTTGCCAATATTCGTCCTTATTTAAATAAAAAGGCCGATAAGCAGGCTGGTCCATTACCTCAATTACAACATTTCCTAGATTTAGCGGTTAAAGAGCAAAGCGCTTATAAGGGCAATACTCTTGAAGACTTAGCCAAAGCTGCTGGTTTTGATACCCCCCGCTTTGTACAACAAGTTAAAGACTACAACAGCTATGTTAAAACCGGCGTTGATGAACAGTTTGGTAAGTCTAAAAAAGACCTGATGTATTCAGTTAAGAAGGGCCCTTTCTATGCAGTAAACGTTACTGCCTATAACTTGACTACCATTGGCGGTGTCAAAGTTAACGAAAAACTGGAGGCCATTGATACTCATAATCACCCAATTCCTGGTCTCTATGCGGTAGGTAACATCGCCGGTGGTCTTTATTCTGATAGTTATATGTTGATCGAAGGGCTAACTGCTGGTTTTGCAACGACTTCCGGTCGTATGGCAGGTATCAACGCAGCTGAATGGATTAAAAGTCAGAAATAAGACGAATTAAACATTTAAGTCAAATTAAAAATCTAGGTAGATGAATATGAAAAAATTAATAACAGGTATATTTTTGTCCCTGTTTGCGATGGTCGCTGCATATAATGTTTCTGCTGCAGAAAAAAGCGACCAGTTTCTGGCTCAGAAACATATGGCAAAAGGATTAAAATGTACTTCTTGTCACGGTGACGCAAATAATCCAAAAATCGAAGCTGACCGTTGCTTAAAATGTCACGGTGGTTGGGATGCATTAGCCAAGAAAACATATAAACAATCTATTTATGCTGGTGGTTCAGGTTTATATTTGGATGATGCTAACCCACACGATAATCACTTGGGCCACATGTCTTGCGATAATTGTCATAAAGGACATAGCGAATCTAAAGAAGAAGATTCTGTATGTTATAAATGCCATACATTTGGTTGGAAAATACCTTAACTAATAACCGCTTATTTTAAATTTAAATAATAATTCCTTCCAATAAAAATTATTGGGATGGATAAGTGTTGTCAAAATTTAAATAGATAGATATTCCACTCACCGTTCAAATTGGTGAGTGGAATATACAAGCGATAACAATAATTCGCTGGAGATAATGATGAGAGCTAAATTCAGCTTTTTATTCAGTCTGACAATGTTGGCGGGCGTCATTCACAACGTCTATGCTGCAGACGCAGACTCGATTTCTGACATGTTCACTAAGGGGACCGTGAACGGTGAGTTGAAACTATACTCCTATAAACTGAAAACGGGGAGTGAGACGTCGGGTAGCGATACGGCATTAGGCGGCGTTGCTTATTTAAAAACAGCCAGTTACAACGGAGTTAGCTTGGGGATGACCTTTGCGTCTGCGAACCCGGTATTTAACGACCGTAACGATGCGGGCTACAATCTGCTGCAGGATAATGGTGACGGTCATCATCATGATGGCTACAACAAAATGCTGGAATACTACGTCCGAGGCAATTGGTACGACACGACTATCACGTGGGGCGCACAGGAAATCTTTACTCCGATGATGTGGCATGATTACTGTGAAATCTTGCCTAAAACTTATCGGGGTTTGTCGGTTATCAATCGCAGTGTCAAAGACCTAGAGCTGCATGCTTACTACATTACCGACTACTCTGGCTGGCATGATAGCGACTACAGCTCGTTGTCGGCGGCGTTGAGTGAAGATGGTCCAAGCAAGCCAATGGTAATACTGGGGGCAAGATATAATCTGCCTACCGAGAACCTCGGCTTCAAAACCAATGCCGAAGCCTGGACATATCACATGGAAGACTACATGGATATGAACTACTTCCGGGTCAAACTCAGTAAGCAGCTCGGCGATGTCAATGTATTTTTCATGCCGTCCTATGTCAGCCAGAAAGAAACCGGTAAAAAATATGCTGATGAGCATATTGATACCTACCAATATGGATTCGAATCAGGGATTAAATACAAAGACTTTTACACTGAATTTGAATGGACCAAAACCGGTGATACTGACTTCTTAGGCCCTTGGGGCTTTGGTCGTATCATTATGCAAGCCTATCAAACCTCTTTTGCTGCCAACGAAATCGCTCGCGGTGTAAAAACCGGTTACGATTTCAGCCGGGTTGGCATTAAAGGTTTAAGCGCCATGATTTGGTGGGCAAAATATAATCGCCCATTGAACCTGACGGTGTATCCGGGGGCAAACACTGAGGTCGATTACTTTGTGAAGTATGAATTTACTGACCAATTTAATAATGCACTGGATGGCTTGTCTGTCAGCCTCGCGTATCAGGATGTTGACTGGACTAACATGAACACCGGCTCGCAAGAGACTCGATTCCGAGTTAATTACAAATTCAGTTTTGGGGGTAAGTAACAAAACATCTGATTGCGACTCTTTTTCCGTTCCTTGTTGAAGTCGCGCTTACCAATCGTTGTATGCTGTTTTCTATTTCTCTGGGAACAGTATTTTCTAGCGCCCATTTGTGGGCGCTTTTTCTTTATAAAATTATTTATTTACTCTAAGTGACATAATTAATACAAATTTAATATACCGAACTGCTGCAGCTTCCAGAGCTGATGACCTCTAAGCAATTTGGAATGTCATCATTTTGATGACGTCAGCGAATCGATAAAAAATAGTAGATTAGTAGCGATTACCTCACTTTCTTTAGCAAAATTACCTTTTTTCATTCTCTCTATAATCTTGAACTATTTCTTTAGTAATTCACAAAGGTGTGCTGTCTTTTAGGTCGAAAAATATGGGAATACCAACATCAATAGCGTTGGATATAACTTAGATGGCATCATTTGGTAGGAAAAGTCAGAAAAAGTAATGTTTCTAAAAGCACAAATTCCGTTGAAGTCATATTGAATTATGCTAATGCATTGACGACCAATCCAAATCTACTGTTACAGCAAATTGGGACGATCTCACGATAACTATTTTAATAAACTCCGCTCTCGTTCGTACGGAGTAACTGTGCATGAATTGCCAAAATATGCGTAGTTACCTGTTTGCTATAGAAGCATGGTAAATGCAGTTTTGTTTGTTTTAAAAAACATTTTTAAAAAATAATATCTTCCAAGAAAGTTATGTAACTCACATTATCTTTCTAAAAAGATACTAGTATGTTGTTAATGATTAGCTTTCTGGAAAGATAATAGATGCTGAATAACCTTTTATATAGAATTTAAAAAGTCATGCAGCAGTTTAAATGGACATGTAATGCATATGAATCAATAAAATTAATTATATATAATTTAATAAAAATTAATATAAACAGTAGTTGATTAATTTAAGTGAATAATTAATTACGCCGCAATTCTATTGGCTGATCAAAATAAATTATTGACTAATACTTTCATTAGATTTTTATGAATTTAATTAATATCCTCACGGCGAGTTCATGAAGTTCATCATGGATAACATTCAGGCATGGAGGTTTATGGTCGGAAAAATTTTTAATAAAAATGCTATATAACCAATTTATAAATATTTAATTGAGTGAATTGTTAGGACATTTTATGAAACAATCTTTTTTTGATCGAAGAGATTTTTTAAAAGCCACTACAATCATCGGTGTTTCTGGTGCTTTAGGTCTGTCACTATCTGATGGTCTAATTCCAAAAGCTAAAGCCGAAACTCACGACGCCACTTCTGGTGTTGGTGGTGAAATAAAAATCGTCAAAACAAATTGTCGTGCTTGTATCCATAACTGCGGGGTTCTAGCCCACGTAAAAAATGGTCGGGTAGTCAAGCTAGAAGGTAACCCAGAATATCCTATGTCTAAAGGCACATTATGTGCTAAAGGACTCGCAGGCATCCAAGCGTTGTACAATCCTAACCGCAATAAATATCCTATGTTGCGTGTGGGTAAGCGAGGTGAAAATAAATGGAAACGTATCAGCTGGAATGATGCACTGCAAAAGTTAGCTGACACGTTAATGGATACTAGAGAAAAATACGGTGCTGAGGCTGTATTTTGTTCTACAGGCGGTGGTGGTAACCCACAATTTCCAAGTATTGCTCGTTTTTGTAATGCCTTTGGTACACCTAACTGGTTTGAACCAGGTTGCTCTCAGTGTTATCTCCCAAGAACATTAACTTGGGATTTAATGTACGGTGGTCCAGCCAGCAGTATTGCGGACTCTGAGGCGCTCGAGTTATACAGCAAAGACTCTAAAATTAAAACCTTAGTATTATGGGGCACAAGTGTGTCTTATAGCTGCCCTGCTGGTGGTGGTCGAATCTTAACAGAACTAAGAAGCAAGGGCGTACGCACGGTTTCTGTTGATCCAAGATTTACCCCCGACGCTGCTCGTGCAGATGTCTGGCTACCTATTCGTCCAGGTACCGATGTCGCCTTGATGTTGAGCTGGATCCGTTATGTAATCGCTAATAATCATTATGATAAAGACTTTGTCTTGAAATGGACAAACTTGCCATTTCTGGTTAATACAAAGACTCATATGCTGTTGCGTGCTTCTGAATTAGTATCAGATGGAGACAGCAATACATTTGTTATTTGGGATACTACATCTAAGTCTGCAAAGCCGTTGACTTATCCTTGGGATGAGAAGCTAATTCCTGCTTTGGAAGGCGAGTTTAATGTGGGCGGCGAAACTTATAAAACGGGCTTCCAGCTGCTAAAAGATCGTGTTGAACCATATACCCTAGAACATGCTGCTAAAATTTGTTGGCTTGAAAAAGATAAGATTGAACAAGCACTACAACTATATATTCAAGGCCCGTCTGGTATTTCTTTGGGGGTTGCAACAGATCAACATCCAAACTCCACTCAGGCAGCAATGTCTATTTGTATTCTTGACTCAATTATGGGGAACGTTGAAAAGCCCGGTGCACTGATGCAGCGGCGACCTCACAGCGGAACAATGGAACCTTCCACATATATTGTTCCAGAAGCCAGAAAACTATTAAGCGAAGAGCAACTCAATAAGCGTTTAGGTGCAATAGAACATAAAGGACTATTGCAATGGGGTGCAGCTCACATACCTACAGTTCTAAACGCAATTTTAACGGCCAAGCCATATCAACCACGGGTTTGGATTGAGCGTTCAGGGAATAAATTTGCTGTATTAGGAAATGCATCCTCTTGGCTTCCAGCAATAGATAAAGTTGATTTTATTGCACACATGTACATGTATCCAACGTCATTCTCCAGTTATGCAGACATGTTATTGCCAGCAGCCGAATGGCTTGAGACCAACATGTTGGTTGAATCATTAAATATGTTGTGTGGTCGCCAGGCTGTAACTCATACATGGGAAACCATGGATGAAACCTTGTTCTGGTCCAAATTGGCAAAACGGCTAGCAGATATGGGACATGAAAACTGCCAAAAGGCTTTTGATGCCGAGTTTATGGGACGAGATCTGCCTTACTGGAACACCATGGAAGAGCTGCTAGACGCGAGACTTAAGCCTTTGTCCATTACCTGGAAAGAGTTCATTAAGAAATCGCCGATGGAATTTATGCCGTATGACAAATGGCACCAGTATTATGTTTATAAACAAGTAGATCCAGAAACTGGTTTGCCTGTTGGATTTAGTACTCCATCCAAAAAACTTGAACTTTACGGTGAGCGCTTCATTGAGCTTGGTCGTACTGGACGCCCTTACGCTACCTATGACTTACCTCCGGCTTCGCAAGATTATGATGCTTTGCCGTATTACGCTGAACCTCATGAGAATCCGAATGCCGATGTTGGTAAAGAATTTCCATTGGTTATGACTAACGGGCGTTTGCCTATGTTCCATCACGGCACCTTGAGAAACGTTCCTTGGTTACGTGAAATCTACCCAGTCCCTGAGATTTGGATCAATCCGGTTGCTGCCAAAAAATATGGGGTTGAGCAATCCGATTGGGTTTGGGTTGAATCTCGGCGTGGCAAAACACAAGCCAAAGCTCGCGTGACAGAAGGGATAGCGCCCGGCACCGTTTATATGGAGCGTTTCTGGTTCCCTGAAACATTGAATACTGAAAGCCACGGCTGGAAAGAAATGAACGTCAACGTACTATCCAAAAACGATGCACCGTTTAATGACGTTTGTGGTACCTACACGTTGCGTGGGTATCAGGTGCGTGTCTACAAAGCAGATTCGGCACCTGAAGGTGTTTGGACAGAGCCGGAACAATTCGCTCCATGGCTACCAAATCCTTCAGACCCAACTCCAGAAGCGGAGGCTTAATCGATGGTACAAAAGACATTAGTGATCGATTTAGATCGCTGTATCGGTTGCTACTCCTGCGAAGTGGCATGCAAGCAAGAAAATAATGTGGCGCTCGGTGACTATTATGGGAAAGTGCTCACCGTTGGTCCCGTCGGAGAATTTCCTAACTTACAACAGTACTTTTTGCCAACAGTATGTCAGGAATGCCGCGACGCACCTTGCGTAAAAGTCTGCCCGACAGGTGCATCTTACAAGGCCGATGATGGAAGCATATTGATTGACAAGGAAAAATGTATTGGTTGCCGTTATTGCATGATGGCCTGCCCCTATGGCGCACGTTCTTTCAATGCTGAGGAAAAAGTGGTTGAGAAATGCACCATGTGTAAACACCTCACCGATGTAGGGGGCGAGCCCGCATGTGTCAAAGCGTGCCCGGCTCAGGCGAGGTTTTACGGTGACATCGACGATCCAAAGAGCATTGTTTCCCAAGTAGTTGCTAACGCAGGTGCTGAAAATGTGCACTCACTTCCTGATCGGGGAAATCACCCTACAGTGCGTTACATATTGCACAAAGAAAATGCTGAATGGCAGGCGATAGAACCAAAAGAAACCTGGCGGGAGTTTCACCAACCACCAAGAACTGAGGGAGAAAACAAAAATGGGTAATGAATGGGCATTAGTCTTTTTTACATCCTTTGTCGCATTAGGAGCTGGCACCTTTATGGCAGTAGGCTTTAACGAATGGCGGGGTTTTGATCCTAAAGTTCGTTGGTCAGGAGCCGTTGCAGCCATTATTCTGCTTTCACTTGGTGGTTTTTCGAGTGTGATGCATTTAGGCCATCCGGAACGGATCTTTGGTGCCTTGGGACACCCAACATCAGGGATTTTCATGGAATCTTCCATGATTGGACTGACGGCGTTATGCATTGTGGCCTACTTAGTGGCATTGAAACGTAACGCGGCTCTAGGCACTTTGAGATTTATTGCCTCCGTTGGTGTCGTGCTGGCCGCTATCCTCGCTTTTGCCGTGGGAGATTCCTATATCATGGGTGCTCGCCCGGCATGGGATACCTTGATTTTACCGTTGATATACCTAATGACAGCTGTGGTGGCTGCATGCTTTGCGTATAACATCATGCACAAGCCAAACCTGTCTGTTGGCGATTCTATTACTACTAAGTCACTGACCCTGTTAGCCTTATTAGTTATGGCGGTATTAATCATTGCTTATGTGGTTCATATTTCATCTGACGATTTCCCGGACTACAGTCGGTCTGCAACACGGATATTGTCAGGCGATCTGGCGCCATTGTTCTGGGCAGGTATCGTGCTAGTTGGCATTGTTATCCCCGCGATATTGGCATTGATTAAACCTGCAAACAATTCACGTTCAACCTTAGCCATAATTGCACTGGTGTGTGTGTTTATTGGCGCAATTTCATTCCGTCTGATGATGTTCAAGCTAGGTACATCTGTTTGGCAATTCTTCTAAGACATTGTAATAGCCCCCAATTAAAACGGACACTCATTAGTTAAGCGATAGGCTTAGACCTATCTTTAAGGAGTGTCTATGGAACGTATTGAAATTATTACTGGCGAACAACGTCGCCGTCGTTATACTCCGCAAGAAAAAGCAAAGTTCGTTGCCATGACTATGCAGCCGGGCTATTCGGTTTCGCTGGTTGCCAGGCAAAACGGCATAACCCCGAGTCTATTGTTTAAGTGGAAAAAGCTCATGCAAGATGGTGGTATGTCTGCTATCCAGTCTGGTGACGAAGTCGTCAGTGCTGCAGACCATAAGGCGCTTCAAAAGAAAGTGAAACAGCTTGAGCAGTTGCTCGGCCGTAAAACGATGGAAACCGAAATTCTAAAAGAGGCGCTGGAGATAGCCCAGTCAAAAAAGTTGATATCGCGCATGCCATTGCTACCACCGGACGATTCCCTGTCCTCCGAGTAGCTGCGGCTCTTGGCGTGTCGCGTTCGAACTTATACCAACGTTTGTCCGTGCGCCGAGAAGGCCGCTCAGTACGCTACAACAAGGCTGATGATGCGCTGTTATTGCCGTTAATAATCGACATCTGCGAGGAGCGTGAAAGCAACGGCTATCGCCGGATTACTGCGCATTTAAATCGCCAGTTGAAAGCAGAGCAGCATGTAATTACGCGAGTGAATCCAAAACGCGTCTATCGCCTGATGCAACAAAACAACTTGCTGTTACGCAAACATACCGGTCGTGTAAGTGAGCACCGCGCTCATGACGGTCAGGTTATTACGTTGCACCCAAACACTCGCTGGTGCTCAGATGGCTTTGAAATAACGTGCTGGAACAAAGAAAAAGTGCGCGTGGCATTTAGCTTAGATTGCTGTGATCGTGAAATTATGAGTTATGTAGCCACAACGACGGGTATCCGCGCTGACATGGTTCAAGACATTTTGGTTGAAAGCATGGAACAGCGCTTCGGAGATGTCCGAGAGTTGCCACATACCGTCGAATGGTTAACCGATAATGGCAGTTGTTATATCGCCGAAGAAACACGGCAGTTCGCCAAGTCACTCGGTTTTAAGGTGTGCACGACGCCAGTTAGAAGCCCGCAAAGCAATGGCATGGCAGAAGCTTTCGTGAAGACGTTTAAACGAGATTATGTATACCTGAACGACCGTCCAGACGCAGCCACGGTGCTTGCAAAGCTCGCTGAATGGTTTGACGATTACAACAATTACCACCCACACAGTGGATTGAAAATGATGTCACCTAGAGAGTATCGAGCTCTTAAAGTGGCGAGTTAAGCTGTCCGTTTTGGTGGGGGCAACTACAGACATTAACTATGTGGTAACTGATAGCAGGGAGTTATTCACTCCCTGCTATATAAAAAGAAAAGGAATATAAGATGGATCAGAATGCGGAATATGCAATGCTCATTGGTAATCGTGAAGAGCTATATCTATTGCTAGGGCGCTTATACAAGTTAGAAGTGGATGAATCATTACTAGAAAGACTGGCCGAAATGCAGTTTCCTAAAAATAGTGGTGACGCCGAGCTCAATGAGGGATATCAACTACTTACCAATTATCTAAAACATCAAAAAAACGAGACCGATCTGGCGGTTGACTATGCCAGAGTTTTTTTAGGTGCTGGCATCTATTCAGGTTTAGTGGCTCACCCCTATGAGTCAGTCTATACCAGCCCAGAAAGACTCGTTATGCAAGAGGCATGGGTAGATGTGGTAGCGACATACCATGCTAATGGATTAGATAAAGCAGCATCACTGGATATTCCAGAGGATCATATAGCATTGGAGTGTGAGTTTATGGCGTATCTTTGCCATAAAATTCAACAAGCGATGTCGAAGGATGACTGGTCAACAATTACCCGTGCCATTGATACCCAAAAAGAATTTTTGCAAAAACACTTACTCAATTGGGTTCCTAACTTCTGTGAAGATATTCAGCGATGTGCTTCCAGCGATTTTTATAAAGCTGTCGCTAAGATAACTGATCGGTTTTTAAAACTGGATCTGGATATCTTGGAAGAATTGAGCCCGAGCACAGCGGTCTTGGTAAACCCAGACTACCAGAACGAACAATTAAACGTTCGTATTTAGTCACCATTTCAGAGTAAGGAAACTCAGTACAAGCGCTTATCACGTGACGCTTTATTGCTGAGCAGTGCCAATATGAAAAGTCCGCAACAATCTGCACAAATGGGAGATGCTGCCAAATCATTTATCAGGCCCAGTAGGCGGAGATTTCTGATGGGGATCGCCGCCATCAGTAGCATGCTAGGACTGGGCTGGATAGCGACCTATCTTGCAAAGAAGTGGTTACTCCGCCCACCAGGTGGTCAGAACGAGGCTGAATTTCTCGCTAAATGCATAAAATGCGACCGCTGCCGTAGCGTATGCCCGACGTCAGTTATTGGAGTCGCTCATGTGGAAGACGGGCTGGCAGAAGCCCGTACTCCGATCATGAAATTTCATGATGGCTACTGCACCATGTGCGGTAAATGCACCGAAGTTTGTCCCACTGGAGCCCTACAACTTTTTGACGAAAGAACTGTAAAGATTGGGCTGGCAACCATTACAGATACCTGTATTGCCTGGAATGCCGACGGATGCACCGTATGCTTCGATGCCTGTCCTTATGGCGCAATTTATCTGGATGCTCACAATCGACCAGTGGTCGATGCTCAAAAATGTAACGGTTGTGGGAAATGCGAAAAAGTCTGTCCGGCGTTGGTGTTACGTTCCTACGTAGGTGGAAAAACTCGTGGCATTGAAGTCAGGCCCAGAGATGGAGAGGTTTAAGAGCATGAAATCACGTAACCCTTCTTTTTGGCGGGCATTTACTATCAGCTTATTTATTTTGATAGGGATTATTGGTCTGGCTTTTAAAACCGGCACCGGCACGATCTCTGCGTTTGGCTATCGAATGATTGATGCCATCTGTCCATTAGGTGGCTTAGAAGCGATGTTGGCAAGTCACAGCTTCCTGCCACGTGTAGTGATTGCCCTGACCGTATTGGTCATCATCGTAATATTCTTAGGCCGATTTTTTTGTGCTTGGGTTTGTCCAATGCCGCTGTTTCGCAGTTGGTTCCCTCGTCTACAGCAAAAACATCAAATTGTTGCATCGACCCGACCCACTACCGAGGTAGTCGAGCCTGCATTGCATTATCCTATGACTCAAAATCAGCCAACACACCCTGTAGCTGACAAAACGTCGGGCGCACAGTCATTACCCCATGCGGAAACGCCAAAAACAAAGTCAATATCCAATAACACCTCCTATTTTGTTTTAGGGGGAACATTACTATCAACAGCTATTTTCGGTTTTCCGGTATTTTGTCTGATATGTCCCATTGGTCTGACCTTTGGTTCGATTATCGTGATATGGCGGCTCATCGGATATAACGAGCCAACATGGTCACTGATTGCTTTTCCGTTAGCATTAATCATAGAGCTATTTTTATTACGCCACTGGTGTAAAAATATCTGCCCACTGGGAGCGTTGATGTCGCTGCTCAGTAAACTTAACCACTTCTGGCGTCCGACAGTTGATCAGCAAGCCTGTCTTCGCAGCAAAGGACTCGATTGCCAGTTGTGTACCCAAGCCTGTTATGAAGATATTGATTTACACCACCCTGAACAATCAGCCCCCCGAGCTCGATGCACAAAATGTTCGGAATGTTCTGCTGCTTGTCCAGTACACGCAATTTCTTTTCCTTTCTCCCGTTGGCTGAAAATATCGCCTAAGACCATTATTCCGACGATTACCTCAGAGACATCAACCATTGAGAGTGTCACGCCTAAAGCTTTACCGCTGTCTCCAAAACAACCGACGCAAAACTATGTGTTCAATCAGGCATTACGTTGTATCCAATGTGGTCTGTGCAAACAAGCTTGCCCCTTACACAACGAAATTCCTGCATGGATGGCATTGTTACGTGGCAACCATCTCATAGATGCAGTGGAAGTGATGCATAGCACTAACAGCTTGCCGGAAATTTGTGGTTTGGTCTGTCCACAGGAACGATTGTGCGAAGGGGCATGCAGTCTCGGAAAACTGGATGGTCCGGTAAAAGTAGGCACCGTTGAGCATTTTGTTACAACCGCAGCTATTGCTCAGGGCTGGAAACCTGACCTGAGTCGGGTGAAGCCTAAAAATAAACGTGTGGCAGTAATTGGCGCTGGACCAGCAGGACTTGCTTGTGCTGATGTTCTTATCCGTAATGGAATACAACCAGTGGTTTTTGACCGATATCCTGTTATTGGCGGTATGCTCTCATTTGGCATTCCCTCCTATAAACTGGACAAGCTAATTCTGCAACAACGCCAACAGCTGTTCAGCGAAATGGGAATAGAATTTCACCTCAATACCGAGGTAGGAAAAGACATATCCTTCAATGAATTACTAAAAACTTACGATGCAGTTTTCGTGGGAACCGGTACCTACAGATCCAAAACCGCAGGTCTTGAGCACGAAGATGCCTCAGGCGTGATCCAGGCATTACCTTATTTAATGGCCGTTAATCGTCATACTATGGGGTTCTCTGAAACTGAACAACAACCATATCTGAATGTCATGGGTAAACATGTTGTTGTCATCGGCGGCGGTGATACCGCGATGGATTGTGTCAGAACAGCACTGCGGAAAAATGCAGCGTCAGTTACCTGCCTATATCGTCGAGATGAGGCCAGCATGCCTGCATCGGTTAAAGAAGTGGCGCTTGCAAAGCAAGAAGGTGCGCAATTTAGATTTAATGTTCAACCAGTAGAGCTGCAGTTAGATAACTCGCTTCAAGTAACGGGGGTAATTGTCCAGTCAACAAAACTGGGGGCACTGGATGCCTGTGGCAGAAAAGCACCTGTTGTGATTGCTGGACCTAAAAGGGTTATTGCTGCCGAACGGGTTATTTTGGCGTTGGGCTTTGAGGCTCAGCATATGCCTTGGCTAGATGAAATCGGGGTGGAACTAGACAACAACGGTTATATCGTCACTCAACAATCCACTGAAAATGCATTGCAGACATCACTCGTTAAGGTGTACGCGGGGGGCGATATTGTTCACGGTTCAGATTTGGTTGTCACAGCTATTGCCGATGGACGAAGAGCGGCAATGTCAATGATTACAGCTATGGAACAGTGAGGATTATATGGCCGGGTTGCTGAATTTTGGACAAGATGAGGTTGGGAGCGTAGCACCTCAAATCCGAGTATCATCTCGCTGCGCCCGGCATTTACATCATTCGTCCAGTTGCCATCATTGTGTAGATGTATGTCCGACAAACGCCTTGGAATTATCAGATGGCAAGGTGGTGCAGAATACTAATATATGCACTGAATGCGGCGCGTGTGCAGCAAGTTGCCCGATGGGGGCCATTAAATTAAAAAACAATGATATCAATGCACTGCATAAATACATTAATACAGCAATCCACAAGAACTCAACAGCAATAATTGCCTGCCAAAATGTGGCCCACGATATAGATAATGCGCTATTTATTACCTGCTTGGTCGCTGCTGATAATTCTGCATTACTGCAAACATTTGCTCAGGGGGCGATCGATATTCAATTAGTGTGTGGCGACTGTCGGGAATGCCCATCTCATGAAGTTTTTCCACTCGTTATCCATCGCCAACAAGCGTTACAACAATTATTGTTTACTCTAAAACTATCAGTACACATCCGAGTTCTGCAGAGTTTTTCCCTAGAAGCAATTTCGTCCTCGTCAACACATAACCTTGGACTGTCCCGCTCGGGAGTTTCCCGGCGGAATTTTTTTTCGAGACTATGGAAACAGTCAAACATGGATGAATGTGCAACTATATCTGTCAAAGAGAACAGTCAACATGATGTATCAACTGTTACTATGCCGCCATCACCACGGATTCCCGATAATTGGCAACAGTTCATTTTCGCCTTAAAGCAGCTGCGACATCTTGATAATTCTGATGTTAAATTGCCAATATTTTATAGACCACAAATCTCAGACAAGTGCGTTGGATGTGGCATTTGTGCAAGCAGTTGTCCAACACAGGCGTTGCACCGGGATACCGGGGACAATCTGACAAAACTTCGTTTTACGCCAGCCCTATGTGTCGGCTGTGGTATTTGCCAAGATGTCTGTTATTGCAACGCTGTTAACCTGACACAACGGCATACTATTAGTCTGAACGAAAGTAATGTGCCTCAGACGCTTATAGAAATTTCACTACAAGTTGATGGCCTGGAAACTGACGGAGATAAACTTATTAAATTGCTTGGCTGTCCTCACATATTTCGTACCTAACACGGCAATGAAATAAAACGGTAGTGGTTTAGTGAATTTGCTAACGCTGTAGACGCTGCTCGTGCTTTTTAATGTCGAGCGATACTTAAGCTAATCCGCTAAGGACACAATGATTCATCAGACTGAGTCATTTATGTCGGCAATCATGTTAATAGTGAAATATCAGCCAACAGCAAATACTCCTCGTCGCGTTGTCTCTTTTCGCAACCTCGGGCGTTGTTAGGTTTCAAAAGGGAGAGGGATGATCATCGCTCTTCGGCTCTGGTGTGGAACGAGTAGTATCATGACTTGGTGATGCGGGACTGAATTTTAGGCTTCGTTCGGACGCGACATGGATAAACCTCAACCTCGAAAATTCACCTAGCAGGGCAAATACCAGACAAGTATTTTAATCGAATGGCTTAAATTTTACCGATACTGCCATTACTCAAGGGTTCTATTGCCTCCTCGTCGAGCCATGGCTCATCTCCCTGACTGATCGGAACACTTACATACGGCATGTCCCCGAGTGAGTTTCTGCTACGCTAAAAATGCCAACAGTTCTAGTTTCGTAGTAAGAACTATTCATCTTTAAAGTTTTACTATGAGTATGCTGAACGCCGTTCGAATTAATACGATTCCATGTTCGTCAGTGCTCATGTAAAGCATGAGAGGACAATCGTATGAAAAGCTTACAAAAAGCCGTCATCGACGATTTCAAAAAGCAATTCCACGGCGACGTTATTTTGCCAAATGACCCCACCTATGAAGAAGTTCGCAAGATTTGGAATGCCATGATCGACCGTAAACCCGGCATTATAGCCCGTTGCAAGTCAGTTGCTGATGTTGTTGAAGCGGTAAATTTCGCACGTGAAAATGGGTTGTTGATAGCCGTTCGCGGTGGCGGACACAATATTGCGGGTAATGCCATTTGCGATGACGGCATCATGATTGACCTGTCGCTGTTGAATCAGGTCAAGGTCGATCCGCAAACACAACGCGCTAAGGTTGAACCCGGTTGTACCCTGGCTGACGTCGATGCGGCGACCCAAAAGTACGGTTTAGCAACGCCTGTGGGCATCAACTCGACCACTGGCATTGCCGGCTTGACCCTGGGCGGAGGATTTGGGTGGTTAAGCCGAAAATATGGCATGACTGTCGACAATCTGCTGTCGGCGGAGGTTGTTACCGCCGATGGTCGTCAGTTACATGCAAGTGAGACTGAAAATGCAGATTTGTTTTGGGGCTTACGTGGCGGCGGCGGTAATTTCGGCATTGTCACGCAGTTTGAGTTTCAGCTGCATCCAGTTGGTCCGGATGTTCTCAGTGGCTTGATTGTTTTCCCGTTCGAGCAAGCAAAATCTGTTATCACTCAATTTGCGCGCTTTACCGAGACGGCACCGGAAGAACTGAGCGTCTGGATGGTAGCCCGAAAAGCACCGCCTTTACCTTTCTTACCGGAGGCGGTGCACGGCAAAGAGATGATTGCGCTTGCTTTATGTTATGCAGGTGATCCTGCCGAAGGTGAGAAACTCATCGCACCTTTACGGCAGTTTGGCACTGTTCTTGGCGAGCACGTAGGTGTACAACCATTCAGCGCATGGCAACAAGCCTTTGATCCGTTGCTTACCCCTGGGGCCAGAAACTACTGGAAATCGCATAATTTTACCCAACTCAGTGATGGGGTAATTGATGCTGCGATTGAATATGCCGCGACGCTACCTTCCGCGCAGTGCGAGATCTTTATTGCCTCAATTGGTTGTGCGACCAGTCGCCCAACGCCCGAGGCGATGGCCTATTCAAGTCGGGATGCCAACTACGTGATGAATGTGCATGGCCGATGGGATTTGGCTGAAGACGACCAGCATTGTATTGCATGGGCGCGTGAATTTTTTGCGAAGACCAAACCGTTTGCCAGTGGTGGTGCTTACGTTAACTTCCTGACACAGGACGAATCCGATCGTACTGAATCGGCTTATGGTCCAACCTATGCGCGACTGCAAGCGATCAAGAAGCAATTTGATCCGCACAACCTGTTCAGGATGAATCAGAACATCAAACCTGCTTGACCAAGACGCTAACCCATGGCGGCAATATGACAGATTGTCGCCAGTTGTTAGTTATCCAGTTTCCTTTGGGTATTTATAAGCTGATATTTATATGCCTAAGCTCTGAATGTTTGCAGAGTAATGGAAGGGTAATTTATATCAGACTTAAGGCACAAAGATTTCTTAAACATCACTACGAATTACATGCTCCGTCGCTGTTGGCTGTTCAACGACAGTTGCGGAAAAACAGCGCAATCAACAGTGAAATTTTGGTTAATTTGTACATTGGTTCTTATATAAGGCTAAAGTTAATTTACGATTCCCATTTCTATCCTAACGAAGTACATACACTACTTCCACGTCAAGCTATCTGCCCCTGAATGTACCGAGAGGACCCCAAAATGGCACACCAACTGTTTTTCGCTTGCCTCATGCTGGCTACCGGAATCGGTATCCCAGTGATGGCGGCATTAAGTGCGACTTTAGGCTCAACATCAGGAAGCCCCGCATTTGCAGCCTGTATTTTATTTTTCGTCGCCTTGTTAATTTCAATTATTTTCCTGTTTGTAGTCGAAGGCGGACTCAAACCAATACCAACCCTGTCACTCCCTTTTTATTTCTATTTAGGGGGCGCATTTGTCGCTTTTTATGTTCTGAGTGTTACTTGGGTTGCCCCTCAATTTGGTGTTGGTAATGCCGTGGCTTTTGTTCTGCTGGGTCAACTCATATCGATGGCCACCATAGATCAATTTGGCTTGTTAGGGGCGCCAATGCACACCATTACATTACAACGCGTCCTGGGCCTGATCTTGATGTCGATAGGCGTATTTTTGGCGGTAAGACGAGGTTAATGTTAATTTTCTCTGCCTAGAACATTACCGGAATGAACTCAAATATGTGCTGTTGCGAATGCTCCGATAATCGTCATTGGATCACTGTCGGATTTGAGCCGCTCCCTTAATCATGCGCGTCAGTGACGGCGATAACTGTCTCGACGCAATGACTTTGTCTCGCGATTAATGAACTATTATTTTTTCATTAAGCCATTTAACTAATCATTATTGCGTGAGGTCAGAACTTGCCCGAAAAGTTAAGTTTTGCCGTTCAGCAAGGCCCTAAGCAGATGGTTGTCTTTGTCGTCTTGCTGACGTGTTTGACTATGTTTGCGTTTGCGGCCAATTCGTTACTTGCGCGTCTGGCTTTTCAAACTACCGCCATTGACGCGGTATCTTATACCGTCATCCGCATCATCAGCGGGGCAATAGTGCTGAGTTTCATATTGATAATGCTGCGTCGCCGACCGGTTATTTCGTTAACTACCAGCTTCTCTGCAGTTTTTCTTTTTACATATGCGGCGGCGTTTGCTTTGGCATATCGTGAAATAAGTACCGGGGCTGGAGCATTGATACTGTTTGCGGCCGCGCAGTTGACGATGATTTCCTATGGTTTTGTGAAAGGCGAGCGCGCTAGTCTCATTGGATTGATCGTGGCTCTGGGGGGATTGGTCTTATTCTTGTTACCCAGCGCTTCGGCGCCACCTTATGGCGCAGCGGTGATGATGGCGATATCCGGTATGGCTTGGGGCTGCTTTTCTATCATAGGAAAATCGGATGACGCTCCTATCATCAACACCGCAAGTAGTTTTCTCATCGCTGTGCCCATGTCACTGATAATGCTGCTGCTATTTTATTCGCAAATACAATTAGACCAGCTTGGCGCGGGATACGCGATTATATCGGGTGGTTTAGCATCAGGTTTAGGTTATGCAGTCTGGTATTGGGTGAAGGTCCGCATCGCCACCATTAGTGCCGGTTCGGTGCAACTGTCAGTGCCAATAATTAGCGCGATACTCGGCGTGCTTATTCTTGATGAACCGATAAGGTTGATAAGTTCTCTGGCCGCAATATTGGTGTTAGCGGGGGTAGCGATTGTCACTTTAACCGCAAAACGGAAAAAGTGAATCCTACAATACGGCAATCTTTCATGAATTGTATTTTAATGTCATGTACTTACGAGTCTAACAACGCAAATGAGACGCCGTTTTCAACAGTGCCGGATTAATGTGTTGTTTTGTGAGGGTGTTAAATCTTCACACAAGTCACAATGGCATTGCCGGATTGCTGGTCCCAAGGGATGATTTTGTTGTAGTCGTGTTCAAACATATGCACTTCAAAGTAAGGTTGTAACAGTGCGATTAAGTCTGCAAAACTGAACGCGACCATGGGATGTTCGTCATGCCATATTTGGGTTTCGGTGGCATTGGTTTTTTCAATGCTGAGTTTTAGTGATTGCATTTCGCCTTCACCGCTATAATACCAACTGGACCGAAAGGAAAATAAATCGTCGTCTTGCTTGGCGCTATGTTTGACGAATAAAGCATTGTTTATTTTATCTTTTGCTACCACATTAAAGCAGAAAGTGCCGCCTGGCTTTAGTGCGTGGTAAACGTGGGCAATACATTCTTGCAGTTTGGTGATGCCGCCGTTGTAATGAATGGAATAAAGAAAACAGGTGATCAAATCCAGTGGTTCATCTACCTCAAAACTGCTCATATCTTGCAGGATAAAATCTGCTTCTGGACAACGAGAGGCCGCGATATCGAGCATGGGCTGATTGATATCCAGTCCACGACTTTGATAACCAAAATCGATGAAATGACGCACATGTGGGCCGGTGCCACAGGCTAAATCGAGATGTGTATTGCCACCATTGCCAAATATCTGGTGAAGTCTGCGGATGCAGTGGCTTTGGGCTTGATAGTCGATATCGACACACATCAAATCGTAATAGCCCGAAAGGTCGGTATAGAGTGCATTGGCAGACATATTGGCCTTTTCATTTTAATGAAACTCGACTGGGTGGCGCATAGTAAAGCAATCTGTGACATTTGCGAAGCAGATATACAGATCTCATGGCTTAAGTTGCTAAAGCGTCGATGATGTTTACAAATCGCAGAGGGTGTTAACTCACTTGTTTGCCTTATCGCGAGGATTTTGCCGCTGCATTCAAACGAAGAAAAGAGCGGTTGGCACCACTCTTTTCTAATCCGCATGCTAAAAGGTTTAGTCTAGCCACGCTTTGGCTTGCTGTTCATCTTTCAGGATAAGTGACACTGTGTCTTTGGCGGCAACCTCGATGGGTAACTCACCACTCATCAACACATCGTCACGGAACCAATGCAGAGTAATGGCTGCGCCTGCTGCATATCGTTGCAGTGCTTGCTCGAACTGCGCTCCGACTTGCAGTCCATCGGCGGCAATCAACAGGTCTTTGGCACTGAGTCCTGCTTTGTGCGCCGGAGAGCCATTGCTGACGCTGGTAATCCGAATCCCCAAGCCTTCCGCTTTATACTTAGCGCCAAAGCCGATAGCGAGTCCGTCAGCATCGCCGCCACCTTGATCGCTGTTGCCGCTACTGGCACGTAATTTTAGCTCAACGCCAAATTTAGCTAAAAGTTCTGCCAGTGGCAGATCGTCAACCTTGCTGAGCCAGGCAAATTCAGCACTGGCATCACGGCCGAGCAACTCACCGTAGAGCTGTTGATGGCTATCATCATCGGTGCCAACGGCTTTTTGACCAAAACGCTGCCAGAGTGCACGCATCAGGTCATCCAGAGATTTTTTACCGTTTGTCTCTAATCTCAACGTCAAATCAAGGAACAGGGCAAATAGCGCGCCTTTGGTGTAGTAACTGACGATGGCATTAACGGCGTTTTCATCCTGCTTGTAGAACTTGGTCCACGCATTAAAACTGGAATCAGTGAGACTTTGCAGTAAGCGACCATTGCCGCGGTAAACGCGGGTAAATGTCTGACTCAGTAGCTCCAGATAGCCTTGTTTGTCTACACGGCCGCTGCGATAGGTCATCAAGTCATCGTAGTAGGAGGTAATGCCCTCATAGGCCCACAACTGGCTGGTGTAGCTTTCTGACTCCAGTTGATAGGGCATAAATGCGGCGGGTTTGATGCGCTTGACGTTCCAGCTATGAAAATACTCATGGCTGCACAGCGTCAGATAGTTGCGATAGTCTTTATCCAGCGGTGCATCCAGTGACGTTGGCAGCTCATGGCGAGAGCAGTGCAGGGCGGTTGAGGCGCTGTGTTCCAGTCCACCAAAACCATCTTTCAATACTTGTGTCATGAACAGGTAACGTTCGAATGGTGCTGGCGTACCAAAAAGCTGGATCTGACTTTCACAGATCGCCGTTAAATCGGTCAGCAATCGCGGCATACAGCATTGATGGCGGCCGGTGAGAATCACGTCATGGCGCACGCCGCAGGCTTCGAAGGTTCCTACGGTAAAAGTGCCCATCTCCACCGGGTGATCGATAAGCTCGTCATAATCCTTGGCACGAAAACGGCCAAACTGCCAGTCCTCGCCGCTCATGCGCGGCAACATGGTCGCGAGTTGCCATCCGGCAATGCCTTTCGGCGGTAGAATTTCGACATCGTGCGCATGTTGTTCGCGGCCTGATACCGCCAGAAATACGCTACTGCCATTGAAGAAACCGTGGGTCTGGTCCAAATGTGCTGTTCGCACGGATAAGTCCCAGGCATAGACACGGTAACGCAGATGCAGAACTTCGGCAGTTGATGCAACCTGCCAGCGCTGCTTATCTAATTGCTGCAACGCTAGTGGTCGATTGATTTCATCGAAGGCGCGAATATCAATGAGATTTTTTGCAAAGTCGCGCACCATATAACTACCGGGCAGCCAGGCGGGTAACCACAGTTGTTGTACTGGGGCGGGTTTATCGATACGCAATGCAACTTCAAACAGATGAGCCACCGGATCGATAGCGGTAATCTGATAACGGATCATGGGACGAGAAAGTTTGGTGAGCTTAAGATGACGATCATGCTGCCAAAAATGACTGTTGACAGCAATCACAGATAACAATTTTCGACGATTTTATGCCGTGCCGTTATGCTGCCAGCATGGTGGTCAACTTGAAGGCTGTTGCTGCCGGTTTACAGCAAATTCGACATGGCATGATGGTTTGAACGCTCCATCTGTGATTGCTTCGGTTATAATGGCTAAATAGACAAAAAACTGTGATATTAAGGCGTTGAGAGTAATACACCGGAGAGTGGACTATGGCCGAAGAAACCCTATTCAGTAAAATTGTACGGCGCGAGATTGCAGCAGATATTGTATATCAGGACCATTTGGTAACAGCCTTCAGGGATATCACGCCCAAGGCACCAACCCACCTGTTGATTGTACCTAACCATGTAATCCCAACGGTTAATGATGTTAAGTCTTCTGACGAGCAGGCGTTGGGCAGGATGTTTACTGTGGCGGCCAAGCTGGCTGCAGAAGCCGGGATTGCCAAAGGCGGTTATCGGTTAATCGTCAATTGCAATGAAGATGGTGGTCAGGAAGTGTTCCATGTTCATATGCACCTGTTAGGTGGCGAACCTTTGGGGCCGATGCTGAGTCGCAAAAGCAGTAGCAAGAGCGATAAATGAAGACCAATCCCGAATTTTTCCCTATGACCGGGTTGGCAACCCGGTTTGTTAACCAGTTAGCTCAGTGTCGCCGTCTGGGATTGCAGGTGCATGAAGCTAGCGAACATCATGTGTTGTTGGAATTGCCATACAATGAAAAGCTGATTGGTTATCCTGATACCGGCGTATTGCATGGCGGCGTGATCACTACCCTGATGGATACCGCCAGTGGTTGTGCAGTTGTGTGTGCGATTAAGCAGAAATTTGATTCACTGGAAATCTCACCGACGCTGGATCTTCGTGTTGACTATATGAAACCGGCGCAACCACATAAACCCATATATGGATTTGCCGAGTGTTATCGATTGTCATCCACGGTGGCCTTTACTCGCGGTATTGCCTATCAGGACAGCATTGATGATCCACTTGCGCATGCCGTGGGGAGCTTTATGCGGATAAGCCCAGAGATGATCGGTGACGCATTTAGGCAAGCGTTAATGGGAGATGAGTAGCACGCATGAGCGACAACAAAACTCAGATAAGTGATGTTAAATCTCTGGTCGCTAAAGTCGCCGAGACCAATGATTTTAGCTATCTGCTGGAGCACGTGCCCTATGCCCGTTTTATTGGTATGGAGGTCAACCGCTTCGGTGATGAGTTGGTATTTTGCTTACCAGCCAAAGAAGACAATATCGGTAATCCGGTGCTGCCTGCGTTACATGGCGGGGTGATGGCTGGGTTTATGGAGATGTCGGCGATCATCCAACTGATGGTATTTATGCAAACGAGTAAAGTGCCTAAGGTGGTGGATTTCTCTATCGATTACCTGCGCGCTGGTTACTACAAGGACACTTATGCTGAATGCTATATCACTCGGCAAGGGCGGCGTGTCGCCAATGTGCATATCAATTGCTGGCAAACAAATCGCAAACAGTTGATTGCTACGGCGAGAGCGCATTTTCTGATCGATTGATGAAGGAGTATCTATGATGAAAACGGCTGTGCTAGCGATAATGGCATTATTCACTCTTGGGGCTTGTGTGACCAATACCGCTGGAATTTATGCGAATTCTCAAGGCGTTAATCGGGTTGACAATGGCAGCATGGGGCGCAAGCTCAGTGTTGAAGGTATACAAGCGTATCCGGGCGGCGGTCAGCTTAATGGCTATGCAACCTTGCAAAGCCATACGTCATATGATCAGAATTTGCAGTATCGCTTTACCTGGTACGATGCGAATAATATTGCCATCGATGCCGAAAATAAGAGTTGGGTGCCAGTGACACTGCATGGATTTCAGCAGGTGCAGGTTAAGTCCACCGCACCTAATGGTCGAGCTAGCTGGTTTGATTTTCAGGTGAGAAACATCATCCCAAACTAACCATACTCGTCAGCAATAAAAAACCGTGGCCAATCACCACGGTTTTTTATGGGCAGTCACTGATCGCTTCAGCAGCGGGCAATTAAAGCGCCAGGGTTGCCGCAACGGTTTCGGTGGCAGTTAACTGCGCAGTTGGTATCGCGCGGATAGTCGGGCCAAAACTGGTAATTGCGGGCAGCGTGCAGTTATGGTGGTGGCGAATGCATGCGGCATCAGCATGGGCCTTGTCCATAGTGGTGTGAGCATCTGCAACCAAATCTACGGAATATCCCAGGGCCGCGGCACGGCGCACAGTCGTATCTACACAGAATTCAGTGGCGAAGCCACAGATGATCAGGTGCTCGATACCATGCTGATCCAGTAATGGTTTCAAAATAGTGTTTTGGAAGGCATCTGGGGTGCTCTTCTGTACAAACTGATCACCATGACGAACTAACAAATCCAGCTGCAAATGCCAGCCGTCACTGCCGGGTTCCAACCCTGGTCGTTGGTGTTGAACATAGACAACCGGATAGCGTTGTGCTCTTGCCCATTCAGTTACTGAGTTAATGTTGTTGACAGTCGCGGAGGCTCTATATGGCAGAGGTTCCTGCTCGAAAAAAGCGCGCTGTACGTCTATAACCAAAACCGCTGTTTTCATGTGATGATTTCCTTACGATCTGCCAAAGTGACACCCTGTGCCGCATGACGGATCTGCTTTGCTGGGGAGATTTCAAGGCGATTTAATCACGCCCGGATGTTAAAAATACCCGGACGAGAACATAGAAATTGCGGTATTGGTCAAAAAAAAAGCTGATTAGATTTTGCTGATATCAGAATGTGAAGTTCGGCTAATTATGCAAAATTGAAAATGAGATCTATGCTGCAAAATTGAAGGCGTCAACAACGGTCTGTGCATACGTGCAGTGGATGTGTTTAAAAATCCGCATTCATTTCGGCGCGTACTTTTATCCGGCAAAGTTAAGGCAGTTTGTTGAAAATATGAAACAGCGGATGCCTCAGATTATCGCTGCACTGACTAATACTTAAGCTGAGGAAAACGACCGTCCGACATTATAAACGGTAGCGAGTTTTGCGCTCGGCAGTGTAATGCCACCAGGCTTTTGGCGGTTCACCGTCGGCAAACCGAGTAATTGAAATAAATACATCTAATACGCAGGGATCTTGACGTTGCCCCGTCAAGTCGCACAGAGCCAGATACAACTCATATGGATCTCGTCCACATAGCTGTTTGGGGGCAGAGATCCCCAGTTGCTCAAGATCTTTCGCCATCGCTTTGCCAATATTCGGCAAGTCAGTCAGTTGGTGAACTTGGTCACGTTCGACTTTGTCGGGATGCATAAACGTTCCTGAACAGGGGCAGCATAGCAACTGCCCCGTAGAGCCATTAAGCCTTCAACGCCTGATCCAGATCGGCGATGATGTCATCAATATGTTCAATACCGATGGACAAGCGGATCATCTCCGGTTTTACGCCAGCTTGCAGCTGCTCATGAGGCTCCATCTGACGATGGGTGGTTGACGCTGGATGGCATGCCAGGGTCTTGGCATCGCCAATGTTTACCAAGCGTTTAATCATCTTCAGTGCATCATAAAAACGTACGCCAGCTTCATAGCCGCCTTTCAGACCAAAAGACAGAATCGCAGAAGGTGTGCCGTTCATATATTTCTGCGCCAGTGCATAGTAGGGGGATTCTTCCAGTCCTGCGTAACTTACCCAACTGACTAAGTCATGCGCCTTGAGGAATTCGGCAACTTTGGCTGCGTTGTAGCAATGACGTTCCATACGTAGCGGCAAGGTTTCCAGTCCTTGCAACAACAGGAATGCGTTCATTGGCGACAGTGTTGAGCCGGTGTTACGCAGTGGCACTGTACGCGCTCTACCGATAAAGGCGGCAGGTCCAAAGGCTTCTGCATAGACAACACCATGATAAGAGGGTTCTGGTTGATTAAATACCGGGAACCGTTCTTTGTGTTCCGCCCAAGGGAATTTGCCTGAGTCGATAATGACACCACCAAGCGACGTCCCATGACCGCCAACATATTTGGTGATGGAATGCACCACGATATCGGCGCCAAAATTAATGGGTTTGCATAACACCGGACTGGCAACCGTGTTATCGACAATTACCGGTACGCCTTGCGCGTGGGCCAATTTGGCGATGTTTTCCAGATCGGCAATATTTCCTGCCGGGTTGCCGATAGATTCGCAATAGACCGCTTTCGTTTTATCGTCGATCAGTGCCGCGAGACTTTCTGGCTTATCATCTTTGGCAAATTTCACCTGAATGCCAAGGCTCGGCAGCATGTGGGCAAATAACGTATAGGTACCACCATATAGTTGCGGCGTAGAGACGATGTTATCGCCTGCCTGTGCCAATGTGAGGATGGCGTAGTTAATTGCCGCGGCACCGGCACTGACGACCAGGGCACCGACACCCCCTTCGAGTGCCGCCAGACGTTTTTCCAGCACGTCGTTTGTTGGATTCATCAATCGTGTGTAGATATTGCCGGGAACTGCCAGATTGAACAGATCAGCACCATGCTGGGCGTTATCAAATTCATACGCTACCGTTTGAAAAATCGGCACGGCAACAGATTTGGTGGTGGGGTCAGTCTGGTAGCCATAGTGGATGGCAATCGTTTCATCTTTCATTTCGTTGGTCCGTTAACAGTGATGCGGTTATAGAAGCACATAAGATTCAACGCGAAAAGAGTGCTGGCGCAAAAATTGGCGCGCTCGGTCACCATTAGTGCGTTGAGACGCTTCAGGTTTTGAAATATTGTCCTGGTGTTTTGCCAAATTGTTCGCGAAAAGCGGCCACAAAGGCTGAGACTGAATCATAGCCGCAATCGAGGGCGACCGTGGTGACTGATGTGCCATCACGCAGAGCTTCCAGCCCTTTGAATAAGCGTAATGAGCGGCGCCACTGGCGGAAGGTCATGCCGGTTTCTTCTTTAAATAACCGGCTGATACTGCGGTCACTTAATCCCTGTGACAGGGCAAGTTGTGCCAGCGGTACATTGTCATCTGTTTGCTGTAATTGCTGGCATAAGCGCTGGAGTCGTCGATCTTGTGGCATGGGTAATTGCAGTGGCGCGGATGGCAGCTCAGCCAGTTGATCCAGCAGCACTTGAGCCAGACGTGCAGCGGGGGTATCTGCCAGATATTCTGCTGGATTAGCGCTGAACCGGATAATCAGTTCTCGCATCAGTGGTGTAATTTCGCATACCAAAGGCTGTTGCCAACGGGGGTGGAGTAGTTGCGACGAATCCACATATAGACTGCGCATCACTGCGGCACCACCAGATACCACTTCATGTTGTTCTTGGGGCGGCAACCAGATGGCATATTGCGGTGGCGCTACATAGCGGCCACGGCGGGTGTTGACGATTAAGATACCCGACAATGCGTAAGACAGCTGACCCCAAGGATGGCAATGCCAATCTGTCTGGCTACCATTTTCGCTCCAGGATTCTGCCCGCGCATAAACCGGTCGCGGTAGGGCAGTCAATGACGGGATCAATCGCTTTTGTCTTATTTTCGACATTTTTTTGGTTTTTGCCGTTAGTCGGAAAATTCCTGAGGATTACTCTAGGGCAATTATCGGCACATTGCCAATGTGTAAATATACGCACCGCATTAATGGAAGAGAAAATGGCACTGTATACATCGTTAGTAAAAACCTTGAAAAAAGAGTGGTTCCTGTTAGGCATGGTATTGGCTATCGCTTTGGCCGCATTGTTTCCCGGGCCTGGCCATTCTGGTGGCGTGATGCATCTGGATAAAATTACCGGTATTGGTATCGGGATTATCTTTTTTTTACACGGGGTTGGTTTGTCGCCTGCGGCGATCCGCGCCGGACTAGGCAACTGGCGTTTGCACCTGCTGACCCAAAGCACCACCTTTGTGTTATATCCGCTGTTATGGCTTTGTTTTGCTTGGTTGTTCAATCTGTTATTGCCTGCGGCCTTGGCCCTGGGATTTTGTTATTTGCTAGTGTTGCCTAGCACTATCTCTTCATCAGTTGCCATGACTAGTGTGGCGCACGGTAATGTGCCAGGAGCCATATTTAATGCTTCGCTTTCCAATATCATCGGCATTTTTATCACGCCGTTGCTGGTGGGATGGTTTATGGGGGTTGCCGGTGGTGCTCTGGATCTGACACATACGATTGTCAGCATCGCCGAAATGTTGTTGTTACCGATGATTGCCGGGCAGTTACTGCGTCCGACACTGCTCGGCTGGGTACAACGGCATAAGTCATTGACTGGCAAAGTTGATAAATTGGTGATTTTGCTGATTATCTATAACGCTTTTTGTGATTCGGTCACGCAAGGGATTTGGCACGATTTCTCGGTGCCAATGTTGGCGACTGCAATCGCGTTGTGTGTGATTATCCTATTGCTGGTGGTGTACTTGTTACAGCGACTGACCCGAGGTTTAGGCTTCCCGGTAGAAGATGAGATTGCAGCACTATTTTGCGGAACTAAAAAAACGCTGGCGGCAGGCGTCCCCATGGCGAAAGTGATTTTTGGTGTTGATCCGCGCCTTGGCATGCTACTGCTGCCGATTATGTTGTACCACCCGTTGCAGATTTTTTACTGTGCGATCCTAGCCAATCGTTATGCAAAACGTCCGCAATTAGCTACGGCTTAAATGGGATGAATGTTATTCGCAGGCAGATACTTACTCCACAGTAAGTACTTGTCTGCCACAAATGTAACAGTAGACTGGTGTTTCTTCTCCGCGGTGTATATCACCCAGTTAACTTACAAAGGATGATTGCTCTTTATGAAACTGTATTTCACTCCGGGCGCTTGCTCATTGGTACCGCATATTTTGCTCGAAGAACTGGGACTGGCATTCGAGCTGGAACAGGTGGATCTAAAAACTAAAACCACCAAAAGCGGCGCAGACTTTTCTGCAATAAACAGCAAGGGATATGTCCCCGCGTTAGTTCTGGATAATGGTCATGTACTGACAGAGGTTTCTGTGCTGGCACAATATCTGTCTGATTTGAAACCTGAGGCCGGACTTATACCCGCCGCCGGTGAGGCACGTTACCAACTGTTGAGTTTACTCGTATATATCTCCACCGAAATCCATAAACCGATGGGTTCTTTATTTAATCCTAACGCGAGTGACGACGCCCGTGCAGCCGCTCAAACATTGTTAACTCGTCGCCTGAACTGGATTGCCGCTGAATTGGCCGGCAAGCCCTATTTGACCGGTGATAGTTACACCGCGGCAGATGCTTACCTGTTTACCGTGTTGGGGTGGGCGCGGTTGGTGAACTTTGATTTAAGCCCATGGCCAACATTGCAGGCATTGTGTGGCAAAGTTGCTGAGCGACCAGCGGTACAACGTGCCATGAAAGCCGAAGGTTTAATTTGATCGCTTAATGTTGGTTTGTGTTACACCACTGAGTGCAATAAACAACGTAAAAACATTAGCCGCCACCATTTATGGTGGCTTCTTTTTGGGACGGTGAGAAACTCGCCAATGATGGCAATGTGACTTGAGAAGCAAGGGCAATTTGCCTATGGTGAATGCCATTCAGTTGCCAAAATAGAGGATGAAAATGGATAGTCGATTGGCAATGCAACTTAATGCCTGGCTGGAAATGGATCCTGATCCCCAGACGCGTGAAGAATTGCAACAGTTAATGCAGCAACGCGATGACCAAGAATTGGTTAAGCGCTTTGCTGGACGCTTAGCCTTTGGTACCGCAGGACTTCGGGGCGAAGTTGGTGCTGGTCCCACTCGGATGAATCAATTAGTGATCCGACAGACTGCTGCCGGTCTGGGGCAGTATTTGCTACAGCAGCTCCCGGATGCCAAGAGTCGCGGAGTTATCATTGGTTATGATGGTCGGTTGGATTCGGCGCGATTTGCCACAGATACTGCCGCAGTGCTGACTGCTCAGGGAATTACCGTGCGAATTACCCGCCGTGTTTGTCCAACACCTCTGGTGGCTTATGGCGTTAAACATTTTGGTGCTGCGGCTGGCGTGGTGGTCACTGCCAGTCACAACCCGCCGCAATATAACGGCTTTAAAGTGTATTGGGGCAATGGTGCTCAGATTATTCCGCCGCACGACGCGGGTATCGCTGCTTGTATCACCGCAGCCGCCATTCACAAAGTGCCCGTGAAATCATTGGTTGATGCTGAAGAAGAAGGGCTGCTGCAATGGCTGGGGGATGCGTTTTATCTGAGTTATCGTAAGGCTGTTGGCGCGATGCCATTGTTACAAGCAAGCACTCGCAAGAAAGATATGGGTATTGCGTATACTGCGATGCACGGTGTGGGCGCTGAAATGGCCAAGGTGCTATTGGCTGATGCGGGCTTCACGCGGGTGTATTCAGTCGCTGCACAGGAACAACCTGATGGGCACTTCCCAACCGTCAATTTTCCTAATCCAGAAGAAGCCGGTGCAATGGATCTGGTGATCGCAGAAGCAAGCAAGTATCAAGCGTTACTCGCTTGTGCCAACGATCCAGACGCTGACCGTTTCGCCGTGGCTGTGCGTCGTGGTGATAATTATCAGATGTTATCAGGGGATCAAGTTGGCGCGTTGTTAGGCCATTATTTATTACAGAAGGCGCCAGCGCATCAACGGTTGGTGGGCACCACTATTGTGTCTTCTGCGTTGCTTTCGCAAATTGCCAAGGCTGCTGGTGGTGAATGTTATACCACCCTTACCGGATTTAAGTGGTTAGCCAATGTGGGAATGAAACAGCAGAGCGATAAGCAACAATTCCTGTTCGCTTATGAAGAGGCTCTGGGTTACACGGTTGGCAATTTGGTATGGGATAAAGATGGATTATCAGCCTTGTTGGCCTTTGTGCAGATGACGGCAGAAGTCATTGCAGCAGGTAAGAGTCTGTGGCAGCAACTGGAAGCGATATATCGTGAACACGGAATCTATCTCAATCGGCAAGTGAGTATAGCACTTAAGCCTGATACTCCTGATATTGGCGGTGGGTTGCGCCAGAATCCGCCGCAAACGATCGCCGGTATGAAAGTGTTATCTGTGGCTGATTTGAAGACCCATCAGCAAGTTTTTGCTGACGGGCATGTGGAGGTGATTAATCTCCCTGCTAGTGATGTGCTGATTTATCATTTGGAGAATGGTGGTAGGGTAGTGGTCCGTCCATCCGGCACCGAACCCAAAATTAAATGTTATTACCAGTTGGTGGAGCCATTGTTACCACAGGACAATCTTGAGGCGGCTGAATCAAGAGGTAATCTGCGGATGGATGTCTTAATAAAACAGCATCAGGCTTCTTTGCCGCAATAACATACAGTTGAAATGAAAAACGCCGACGTTCAATGTCGGCGTTTTAATCTGATAAGCCATTATTTCTTGCAGCTTGAAATGCCCAATGGCACGTATAGCGGACACCAGCCAAAGACGGCGGTAAGCAGCGGTATAATGCCGATAATGCCCCACCAAGACTGGTAATAATAGCCAGCGGCCATAATAGCGAGGCCAATAATGGCCCTGATGACTTTATCAGTAGTTCCCACATTACATTGCATAGCGATTCACCTCTTAGCACTAGGCTCATTCAAAGAATGGGCGAATTTTTGCGTCTGTGTAACACTGCAATTATGTGCCGTTTGGCAATGGTTATCTATCAGAAATTTAGGCCATTTCGGTAAAGACGATAACCACAGAATTGGACGACAATCTCATGTCGTACTCAACTTTTTTAGCTTTGTGCTTATCAAACCATGCCAGTACATATCCGATTATTCACAGGCGGCCTGTAACTTCATCAGTAGTCCATGTTGTTGGCTGGCGAGTAATTGTTCCTCTGCCAACACATCTTTGAGAATTTGTTCAGTGGTTAATGGGTTTGCCAGCACGACACGAAATACGGTGACCGTTTGTCGCTGATAACGTGCGGGTTGCAAACGCGTTCTTGAAACAAAGGAAATCCCTTGTTCGCGTTGAGTTTTTTGTACAACCTGCGTGAGTTCGTTCAGTAGCCCGTTGATACAATTAACTTTTTTCCAATCGTTAGCTGCAATTGCGGCGCTGAGTGCTTGCTGGACTTGTTGCGGCACATAGCGATAGGTGAGCAAACATAACTCGGGTTCACTGATCAGTTCAAAATCTGGATCTGCTTTGATGAGTCCCGCAAAAAAACGGGCTTTTTCCAATGAATTGTTGATAAGAATTTCGTAACCATGACGTCCGATAATATTCAAACATGCATGCACCAGCATGGCCATTCCGGGACGAGAACCTTCTAGCGTTTGTGACCCCAAATCCTTAGAACCGCGCCGCAGAATATATTCGGCATGATGCACAATCGCCCGTGCCAGTTTAGGATCACGGAATAACACCATGCCCGCTCCCATTGGTACATACAACTGTTTATGTGCATCAATCGTGACTGAGTCGGCGCGTTCAATACCGTCTAATAGATAACGATACTTCGATGACATCAAGCTGGCTCCCCCCCAAGCGCCATCGACGTGAAAGTGGCATTGGAATTCCGCTGCTAGATCGGCCAGTTGGGGGAGTGGGTCGATATTACCGGTTTCAGTGGTGCCAGCAACACCTACAATAGCCATCACGCGAATGCCGGCAGCCGTCAAGCGTTCCGCTTCGGCGCGCATCTTCGCAACATCAACCTTGTTATTGGCATCAGTAGGGATCGATACAATATTTTGCCGCCCAATCCCCAACAGATCGGCCGCTTTCCCCAAGGAATAGTGACCACGCTCAGAGACCAGAATGGCCAAATCCTGCCAGCCATAATGACGTAGTGCTGCCATCAATCCGGCACTGGTGACACCAGGAAAATCACCATCGGCTTTTAACAACTGATTTCGGGCAATCCACAATGCCGTGATATTGGCAATGGTACCACCGGAACAGAACGCGCCCAGCGAATGGTCCGCACTGTGCATCCAGCGGTCATAAAACGAGGCTTCATTTCCGAATACCAGATGATGCATCATGCCAAGAACCTGGCGTTCCAATGGTGTAAACGCTTTTGAGGTTTCGATTTTGACCAAGTTCTGGTTCAACCCCACCATGACTTTTGACAGTGGCAACACAAAATAGGGCATGGCGGAGGTCATATGACCGATAAAACTCGGTGCCGCGGTGTGCACTGAGTGCGCTACCAAATTTTGCATCATCTCTTCAGTGTAATCAGAGACAAATGTCGGTTCCATGGGAATGTCGTAAGCCTGAAAATCCTTTTCAATCTCACCCAATGGCTTTTCCAGCGCAACGATGCTCTGCGTCAAAAAGCCAGCCAGATCTTCAGACAATGCATGTTCGATTTTGCTGAGGGTAGACTCAGGCGCTTCTGGCACAGTGAAGATGCGCATCATGCTCTGCGTGGAGGCAGTTGCTTTGCGTGGCTTTTCAGTCATGTATGGTTTGGAACTCAGCTTACAAACGCCAGCCTAAGGCTCGGCGAAATTGGTTGGGGTGCTCACTTTACTGCAAGCCGTTTATGGCGACAAGTTCTGAAGAGTGGGAGTTGGATCACGTGGCTGAAGATAATGACCCGGAACCGCACGGAGCACGTTCCAGGTCATCGACAGTGGACAGGTACAATCAAGCTTTACTTTGTTGTCCTAATGCCCACATGGCGGCAATATTTCGGGCGGCTCTGTGCAGGTTGGGGCGGGCATGCTGCAATGCATGTTCGATATCAGTGGCCGCCGGGATCACATCAAAAATGGCGTCCATTCCTTTTTCCAGAACTTTTTCTGCTCCATCACCAAGACATCCAGCAATACCGATCACTGGGATCTGCTGAGCTTTGGCCAGTCGCAAAACGCCCATTGGGGTTTTGCCATAGATAGTCTGACCGTCAATACGCCCTTCACCGGTAATGACCAGATGTGCACCAATGAGCTTTTCTGCCAGTCCCACAGCTTCCATGACAATATCAATGCCAGGGCGCAATTTGCCCCCCAGAAAAGCCATCACTCCGAGGCCCATACCGCCAGCAGCTCCTGCCCCTGGTTGTTCACGTAGGTCGGCAAAACCGCTACGAGCAAGCACATCTGCATAATGCCCAAGTGCCTTATCCAGCAGTTGTACCATTTCGGGTGTCGCGCCTTTCTGTGGTCCAAATACCGCTGACGCACCGCGTTCACCACAGAGTGGATTATCAACATCGCAGGCAACTTCCACCGTACATTCTGACAACAGCGGTTGCAGTTGTGACAGGTCGACACTTGCCAGCTGTGACAATGCGCCACCGCCAACCGGCAATTCTTCACCAGCCTGATCCAATAATCTGACACCAAGCGCCTGTGCCATGCCTGCTCCACCGTCATTGGTTGCACTACCGCCTAGCCCCAGAATGATATGACGAATACCGCGAGACAATGCGTCATTAATCAGTTCACCGGTGCCATAAGTCGTCGTGAACAGTGGATTGCGGTCGGCCATTTTGACATGGTGCAGACCTGAGGCTGCCGCCATTTCAATCACCGCAGTTAGCGGTGCATCTGCGGTTTGACCAAGAATACCGTAGTGGGCACTGACTTTATTTCCTAACGGACCAGTCACTTGTATCTCAATGATGCTGCCATTAGTGGCATCTACCATTGATTGCACAGTACCTTCGCCACCATCGGCAACCGGGACTTTCAGATATTCAGCATGGGGTAAGTGAAGCTTAAAAGCTGCTTCTATCTCAGCCGCAACTTCCATAGCACTCAGACTTTCTTTAAATGAATCCGGCGCGATGACTATTTTCATTGATTGATCCTGTTACAGCAGGCTGCCGCCCAATGGGACGGCAGCAACACGGAATATTACAACAATACCAAACTCAGCAACCATACAAAGATAATGGTCACTATACCTTGAACTAACGTTGCCATGGTTTGAGCTTTATAGGCTTGTGACACACTCATGCGGCTGAACTGGGTAACCACCCAGAAGAAACTGTCATTTGCATGAGATACTGTCATTGCACCGGCACCGATAGCCATTACGGTCAACACATGGCCCATTTCAGAACCTAAACCTATTGACTCAAGCATAGGTGCTACCATGGCAGAGGTCGTTACTAACGCTACAGTTGAGGAACCTTGGGCGGATTTAAGTGCTGCTGCAACGATGAATGGCATAAAGATACCAATCCCCAGTGCTGACAGGGTAGTTCCCAGGTAATCACCAATGGGGGTGGCCTTGATCACTGCCCCAAATGCACCACCGGCACCGGTGATCAGCAAAATGGGCGCAGCGCTGGTTAAGCCTTCAGAAATGCGCTGAGAAAATTCATGCATGCGCTTTTCTGGTTTCAGTAACAGCAATGACAACAATAATCCTACCATCAACGCAATCAGCGGTTGACCCGCGAAATGCAGCAATGCAAACAGATTGCCTGTGCCGAGTGGTTTTGACGGGAAGTTAGCGATAGAACCAATACAGATCAGCAGAATCGGAACAAAGATTGGCGCGAAAGAGGCCATTGCGCCCGGCAGTTTACCGTATGCTGCTTTAACCTTTTCGAACTCTTCTGCCTGATGTACTAGTTCATCAGCACCTTCGCCTTCTGGCACATCCTTCATAAAGCGATTGGCCCACAATAAGCCACTTGCCGCAGCAATGATAGCGACGACCAGACCAACCCCAATCACTAGGCCTAAGCTATCTTCTAAGCCGAGGTTACCGGCTGCTGCAATAGGACCAGGTGTTGGTGGTACAAAGGTGTGAGTCGCATACAGACCGGTTGCCAGCGCCACACTCATGGCAACACTGGAAACTTTCATACGACTGGCCATGGATTGTTTCAGGCTGTTCAAAATGACAAAGCCGGAGTCGCAGAACACCGGAATTGACACAATATAACCAATGATGGACATGGTAAGTGTGGGGAAACGGTTACCCAGTAATTTAACCACTGAATCTGCCATGGTGATAGCAGCACCGCTTTTTTCCAGAATAGTTCCGATGATTGTCCCCAATACAATCACTAGACCGATATAACCCAGAATACCACCGAAACCGGTACTGACGGTTTTCGCAATATCCTTGAGCGGTAAGCCGAAGCAAAGTGCAGCGATAAACGTTGCCAGCAACAGCGTGAGAAACGGATGAAGCTTGAGTTTGGATGTGGCGATCACGATAAAGATGATCACTCCCAGTAATATCAATACCAGGTTCATGATGGTCCCTTAATTTTTTGTTATTTGGGTGTATCAATAGGCGTTTATATCCCGTATCTAATAGGTACAAGGACTCTGCCATTATGCGGGAGGGAGGGCTGGAATGGCTTTGGGGATGATCACGGAAATTGCGATTGGATATCACAATTTTTTGGAGGTTTGCACAAAAAATCTAGGAGCGCAGTCGTTCCAGCACTTCACCAAGATAAAGCTGTAGTAAGCCATCCAGCGAGTTCAGATCAATTCCGGTGATTTGGGTGATTTTTTCCAGCCGATAACGCAGTGTATTGCGGTGAATATATAAAGCATCAGCACAACGTTGCTGATCACCAAAATGTTGCAGATATACCTGCAGGGTTTTGGTCAGAACGCCGCGGCGATCGCGTTTTTGCAACAATTGAAATGGGGCTGCAAGTTCCTGACCGCGCCAATCGTCCCCAAGTCCTGACAGTAATACCGATAACACATGATCCTGATACAGGTATTTTGTCTGCTCTGGCGCGCGTTTCTTTCCTAGCGCTAAGGTTTCACAGGCGGTGCGGTAAGATTTCACGATACCGCCGGCACCCGGAAAATAATGCCCCAATGCAATCTTCAGTCGGCCTTTGGTATCTGTGGGTAAGCGTGCCAATAGTTTTTCAATTCGAATATCTTCGAGTGAGGGATCCCAGCTGCAACCATCAAGAAATGCTGGTTTGAGGATGACCAGTTGATCCATCGCTGTCAGCGCGACTAAGTTGTTACGCTGTGGATATTCCAGGAGCAATTGAATGTCTCGTAGACTCGTATGCTGTTGTTCCTGTGCCGGTAATTCAATAACTGCGGCGACTCGCGGTAGACTGAGATCAATCTGCAATTGCTTGGCCCAGGTTTGCATCTCTTCTGGATAGGTTCCTTCATGGCGTATCAACTGCAGAATGAATTCTTCCCGTTGTCGCTTCCGCCATTGTTCCACTTCCATGGAGTTTGCCTGCTCCACCATCATTTCAGCCGTCATTTTTAGCAATTCGCCATACTGGGCTAATTGCTCTGGGGCACCCGTAATACCCACCACGCCGATGATCTGCCCATGATAATGCAACGGCAGATTAATTCCGGGCTTCACACCATGCAAACTCTGAACACTGCCTTGATCAATCGTTACAGTGCGGTTTTGGCTGATGGCTAGCAGCGCCCCTTCATGAATAGTATTGATACGACTGCTGTCGCCGGAACCGAGAATAACTCCCTGACTATTCATGACATTAATGTTGTGGTCGATAATGCGCATGGTGCGATCGACAATCTGTTGGGCGGTGGCAGCGTCGAGAAAGTACATGATGGTTATCCGTTTATCAGCTCAGCGATACGCTGCTGCAATAAGGGCAACAATGTCTGTTCAAAGAGTGGATGTTGCTTTAACCACAGTCGATTACGTGGACTGGGGTGTGGCAGCACCAATAATTTGGGCCAGAGTGACTCCCAAGCGGCAACCGCCTGAGCCAGATTGGCTTTGGCAAATTCGGTGCCTGCTAAGTGCCACGCCATGGCATATTTTCCCAATAGTAAAGTCAATTGAATATTAGGTAAGGCATTCAATAGTTGCTGTCGCCATTGGCGGGCACATTCGGGCCTCGGCGGCAGATCGCCTTGGCGACGCCCCTGTTTTTCCTGAGTACCGGGATAACAAAATCCCATGGGGACGAGTGCGAACAGTTGTGGATCATAAAACTGTTCTCGACTGACCCCTAGCCATAGCCGAAGCCTGTCCCCACTGACATCATCAAAAGGCAGCCCACGCTCGTGAGTTACCCGACCGGGAGCCTGTCCGGCAATCAAGATTTTAGCGGGGGTGGCAGCCTGTAATATGGGCTTGGGCGGTAATGGCAAAAATTCCCGGCATAAACTACAGGCTCTTACCTGTTGTAACAGACTGTCTGACGGAAATTTCATTAGCACTAGACTAACTTCCCAGTAAGAGTTGCCAAATGTAATACAACTTATAAACACACCAGCCTGCAGGTAGTAATATTAACAACCAGCGGCAGCTTTTGAACAACCGGTTTTCCTGGGGTTGGCGATTGACGGTAAACCAAGCGAGAATTGCTGCAATGACAGATAACGGCCAGGCTAACAGGGATAATAAAGACAGTACTGCGGCGGCAGCTAACATTATCCAACCCGCATGCGGACCGCTTCTGCGGGGAGAGTTTTTTAGTTGAAGCGGCAATAATGCCAAGGCGGCTGCAATAATAATCAGCCCCAAATTTAGGGTGAGATATGCGGTAGAACTGTTATCCGCCAAGACCATCGCAGCGGCAATTAATGGCATCAGTAACGAAAGTGAGGTATGGGTAATGACAAACCGGCGACTGTTGTACTGACCGTTAAAATAAAATAGTAACTGCAACGCTAAATTCACAAGGGTGAAGCCACCTAACCCCAGGATCACAAAGACACTAGCGAGTACGCCATTAGTTTGATCAGCAAAAGCGGGCAGGGAACTGGTGAGTAAAATGGTTGCAAAAACTATGCGTATGCGAAGAAGAAAGGAACTGGAGTTCATACCGTTTGGGGCTTGTTATAAATAATCTGACATACCTTGTCGTAAACCGGCGCTAGTTGCAAGGCTTGTGTGCACCGAGAGTCACATTCCTTGTAAAAAATTGGGCGGGTCCCTCCGCCTGAGTATCACAAGGTAAAATTGTGACGGTTTGACAACCGGAATTCATGCTTATTTAACGAGGATAACATCTGTATGTTAAATAAATGTAATGCGATTCTATGTTAGGTTTTCACAGCTGGCAAGAGAAATATAGAATCTTTGTGATTCAACAGCTTAAATTAGACTAATGGATTATTCTGGCAAGAAAAAAGCCCGCGACATGCGGGCTTTCTAATCGTTTTTTTATATCAGAGCTTGTAGTTGACACTTAGCATCACTAAATGCGCGGTGTAATCGTGGCTGGTATCACCAAAACTGAGTACGTTCCAGATACTATCGACGGCCAGATCATTGGCATCGTCGTTGTCCAAATACTTGATCATTTTGTAATCCAGACGAAGTGCTACTTTTTCTGTGGCCTGATATTGAGCATAAGCATTGATATCATGTTCCTTGGAATAGTAATCACCATAATCACCGGTTACACCCTGACGTACTTTAGTGGTAGAGCTAGATTTTGAGTAAGTGTAATCCAGTCCCAGGCGCAGTTTTTTCTCCAACAAGTTGTCGTAGTATACTCCCGCACCCGCTACATCCACTTTGTCTTCGGTGTTAGCGAACCAATTAGGTGTGCTGTAGGTAGAACTACCAGCCTGTTCATTCTTGATATTCTCATAACTGTAGAACAGGTTTAAGTTCAGATCTTTAAGCAACTGGTAGTTGATATTGGCATCGTAATTCATGTCACGTGATTGTGTCAGACCGATTTCAGTATCGCTGTAGTCATCCAGTGCATATCGACCACCTACGTCAATGGTAAGATTTTCCAGTGGTGTATGAGTCACGTGGGCTTCCACCATCTTACGATAGCGATTTGCCAGATAGTATTTGCGCAACAGGGCATTGGATTCAGAAGAGGTCCATTGCGAGGCATCATAATTAGAACCATCGCGTTTGCCCCAACTACCTTTTACTGACATATTCCAGTGCTCAAAAGTACTGACCCCGAGGCGGGCCCACACTGTATTTTCGTCATTGATTTCACGGTCTGAGTAGTTACGTTCGGTACGATCGTAATCATAGCCACCGGTCAGTTTCACACCACTGATAATGCGATAGTCCGCTGTCAGCTTACCTCTCTGTTTAGTAGAGTCGTAAGGCGTGTTGTACACGGCATTGCCGGTAACGTTGTTGACACTGATCTGGGTCCACTCGTAAACATCGGTCTGATTATCACGGTCGTAATAGTCATAGCTGCCGGATATCCGCAGATCATTACTGATCTTATGCACCGCGCGAATATCCATATCGGTGATATCGACTTCTGCATCCAGATTACTTTCTGGTAAGGCGTAGCTGTAGCCGGAAGTTACAAAGTCTGAATCTTGTGACATACGGCCAATCATCAGCCGGCCACTAACCATACTGCCACCACCATGGTACTGACCACTCAGTGATACCGTGTGGGCATCATTGTCAGGATCTAGTGATTTATAGCCAGAAGTTGACCCATCCAAGGTAGTGAAGGCGCTATCAAAACCAAGGCTCTCATTATCATTGCGGAAGAATGAACCGTTATAAGACAGCTCAGTAAACCAGTGCTCACCGTTGAGTTTGACACCCGCCGCGACAGTGTCGGTGCTGTAGTCGACAGGCTCTGGCAACATGGTGGATTGATTATAGATGGTACCGGAAGTCGTTTTTACACCAGTTTTATCTTCACGCTGGTAATTGACAAATGTACTCCAGAGCTGATCTGCCCGGTACTCCAAGCCAATACCATAGCGTTTACGCTTAAGTGATTGTTCGAATGTAGTCAGGCTTGATTGTAACCCGGTCATGCTGTCACTGGAACCTGCGGTTATCCAACTATCTGGAAGAGACAGATAACTTGAGCCAATACCGGAATACGGTGTCATTCCGGTTTCGCTACCGTACGTGGCAATCTGACGGTAATTGGCAGTAACCTTGTACTTACCAATCTTACCTGAGCTCACTTCAGCGCGGCCGTTCTCCATGCCCAGATTAGTGGCTTTAATTTCAGCTTTGTAACCATCTTTTCCACGATAAGTCACATCTGCGTCGACTTTGCCAACAATTTTATTTTCTGCGGCCAGCGCGTTAGCTGAGTGGATATCATCACCGTTATTGTATCCGGCTCCGACACTAACGCTTCCAGTTGCGCCTGTTTCAATCTTACAGGCACTGCACTTCCAGTTTTTTGTATTGAGATGGGCAGTGTTGGCATCTGCGATGCCATAACCATCTGCTGCCATTGCTGCACTAGCGTTGGCCAGTAAAGCAATAGTGATCAAATTAAATTTAAATTTCATCTTCCTGCTCCCTTAACGCTGCAGCAATTTGCCGGATGGATTATTAGAACCATGTACCTGACTGTGGCAGTTCAGGCAGCTTCTACCACCGGTAAAGGCGCTACCATTCACAGTTGATCCTAATCCGGTATTACCCATATAGGCATTGCTGGTATGGCCGTCACTGGCATGACATTGTTGACACAGCATTGGTGCCCGAGCTTTTAACATGGCTTCATTAGCTGAGCCATGTGGGTTATGGCAACTGTCGCAGTTTTCAGTGACAGGGGCATGCTCCCATAATTTTGGACCACGTTTCTCGGCATGACAGCTGTAGCAGGTTTCGTTGATCGTTGGTTTTACCAAATCCGCTTCGGTACTGGTACCGTGAGGATTATGGCAATCGGTACAGGTCATCTGATTCCATTTCAGCGGGTGTGCAGAACGCTTGTTCATATCCGCTTTTTCTTTGGTATGGCAGCTGGTACAAACTTCTACTTCTGTAGCTTTCGACAGAACAGGATCTTGAGCCGCATGGATAGTGTGGCAAGAAGCACAAGCTACATCAGCATTGTCATGGTGACTGCCTTCCCAGTTCATGCGTTTATCATCTGTATGACAGCTAAGGCATACTGAGTTCTGCTTCTGTGGTGACAGCGTTGACCCTTTACCAAAGGTAATCATCGGCTCATTAGCGCCTTTGTGTTTACCTTGAGGACCATGACAAGCTTCACATTGTAATCCCGCCATCGGACTTTTACTGGAATCTATGGCGCCATGGACCCCTTTAAAAATTTCCATGACATTGCCGGTTCTGCGGTGACACATTAAACAGGTATCAGCACCTTTAGGTGAGTATTTACCTTCTTCAAATTTTTTATCGAGGGCAGATTCTACCTGCGCAGGAGTCATTTTTTTATCCCACGGTGCGGCATGCGCAGTATGGGCTAGCCCTAAAGACAATACTGCAGCCACTAACGTAGTATTCAGCATTGCTTGTATTTTTTGGTTTGTATTCATCATTTGGCATCCTTGATTTGTCCAAACTTCGGAGAAAGCAGGGAGGTGTTTCCTCCCTGCGGTTCGGGCAAATTACATATTCACCACTGTGTGGTCTGCAGCTGTTGGTTTGTGGCAGTAGAAACAAGTTTCTGACTGCGCGGCTTGGTTGGCAGCGGTGTAATCACCGTTGACTACCGCACCATAACTTTCAAGTGTTTCTTGAGAATGCAAACCATCAGATCCCAGTGCGTGACAGGAAGTACAAACGGCTGTGATCGGTGTGGTGTATTCACCAGCAGCAGTTGCCAGTGCGCCTTTGTTTTTAAATGAATCCAGATTGAAGCTGGTATGACACTGAGTACACTCAGTGATAACGCCCACTTCGTTGTGAACTACGTGGAGTTTCATTTCAAATGCGCCTTTGTTGGCACCGCTGGCGTATGTGCCATCTGGAGTATGGCAGGCAACACAACCGTCAAGACCAACAGTCATTTCACCATTCACTTCACGACCCAACTGATCACTCAGCACGAACCCAGTGTGATGGCCTTTATGCAGTTGGAAGCTATCTCCGTGACATTTCTGACAAGCGGCAAAACTAACAGAGTCAGTATGACGATAGGTTGGTGCATCGCCAGACTTAGTCCCAAAGGCCAGCTGTGCTTTCATACTGGTAGTATCACTGTCACTGGTACAAGCAATCAGATCTGCACCGCTAGTACACATTTCCAGACCGATGAAAGTAAATGCTGTGTCTGTATCACCGCTACCAAAGGGTAAGGCTGGTGTAGTGTAAACCAGTTTGCCATCGACAATACTGACATCACTCTGCAAGGTATTGTCGGTAATCAGGTCTTTAGTGACATGGGCCACACCTGAACCGGGGCTAACGTTGTAACCCATAATTGGGAATTCAGGGCCAACGTTGGTGATAGTTTCCAGGCGCTTAATTTTGCTCAGTTCAGAACTGGCGTCCAAAGCATTGCCATTAGCATCAATCAACGTAACGGTCAGTGTGGCGCTGTCATCATCATTAGCAACCAGAGTAGCTGTCATACCGCGTTTAGCGATCACGGCTTCTTTGTTTTGATAGTCTGTGGAGTGAACTTCTTCAGTCCATTCGCTGTTGTGACAAGCCACACAGTTAGAGTTGTCAGACTGCTGGCTGTGACCTTGGCCAGTAGCAAAATCGATATCGCTATGGCAGCTACCACAGGCCTGAGCGGTTGGTACCTTAGACCAGTTACCCCAATCAGGAGTTAAATCCCCCTGATCGTTGTGACATGTGCTACAGGTTTTAAGTGCTTCGCTTTCATATACCGGTTGCGGTACACCATCAGCATCGACGGTAAAATGTTTAGCATGGATCAACATGCTGAACTGATCATCAGAGTTACTCAAACGATTAGGTGTATGGCAGCTAGCACACATGTTGACGTCGTTATAAGAACCGCTGTGATGTGCAGTGCTCACATCTCCGTGACATTTGTTACAGCTAGCCGTGGCCACAATCTTGCGGGAATAACCGGGCTCGTTACCGGAAACGGTGAAGTCAACAATGGCATTAGAGTTAGGTACTGCGGTGCCATCAGGTAACGGTGTGTTATAAGCACGGATCATGAAACGCTGTGCGAGCTCTGCATTAAAAGTGGTTCTGGTAGCAGAGGTGTCAGCGAAATTAGTGGAGAAGGTATAGGTATATACACCGTTTTTCTTGTCTACAAAGGTACCTGGACAAGTGCTAGCAAGGTCACAGGTTTCATCGACAATATACTGCCATTGTGTGGCGTTACCGACACCAGTTGCTCCCTGAGGTAACAGCTGCAATGCATAGAAACGCATTTTTTGCAGCCCGACCACAGCTTGATCATCCTGGTTGGTTACCTGGAAACGAAGACTGGCAACACCATCGGTGATAGTTTCATCATAAAAGGTAAAGTTTAAAGCATCGATCGTCATGGCGGGGCTGCCACCAGCCGAACCGTCAGAACCGGCTGCACCATCTGCTCCATCGCTGCCGCCACAACCCGTTAAGGTCATGGATAACGCACCGGCAGCAAGCAGTAGTGCGAATTTTGAGTTACTTGCGTTCATCATTATTTTTCCCTGCAATATGGAAGCACTCGGTCAACATCCTGCCGTTTTTGTCCGGTAGATTGGTGTTGTAATCAGCTTGTTGACCCCATGCTGGATAAAGTATCTCCCACGGAAAGGCTAACGCAGAATATCAATAAATGCTTCTAAACAGGCGTTAATGTGTGACTTGGATCTTTCTATTTTGAAAGAGATAGTTAACTAATGAAACTTGTACTACAGCTTTTACTAAATAACTTGATACACTATCTAACTTATTGTTTACAAAAAATGAAGGAGGCACTAGGCCTCCTTCATTTTTTCGTGGTAGCGCTTACTTAGTTAGTTGCCATGAGCTTCCATCAGCTGTGATGGTGTGTGACAAGTCTTACAGGTTTCTGCCGCACGTTGCTTAACATCATCGGCGCTGATACCGTCGAGAATACCGCCGTTAGTTTCAATGTGAGACTTAGCCGCATCGGTCAGGTATTGTTGGTGACAGCTCAGGCAAGCCCCGGCATCGGAAGATACCCAAATTTCGGCTCCGCCATTGTCAGTGTCACCGTAACGCCACGCGCGATCCGGATCTCGGCCCAAGGTAATTCCGTCATCAGTGTGACAGGTAGAACAGTCAGTTTTCAGCACTGTTCCTGACCCTAACCCAGCATATTTCAGGTAATGGCCTTCCTGTTCATGTACCTTGAATGCAAAACTAGTCGGTACTTTGCCACCTGGATAAGTTGAATCTGATTTCAATGTTTTATCAGGTGTATGACAAGCCTGACAGTTCACACCATTAGCGTTGTGAACAATTTCCTGGCCATGACAGCCCAGACATTTGTTTGCATCAATGATGTTACGACGAGTGGCTACTGTTGCGGTGTCGTCTTCGCCGGTAGTTCCCCAAACAAACTTGTAAGGATCTTGTTTGATATAAACTTTACGAACGTTGTCTGCACTGCAATCAGTTAACTGAATATCATCAACGCCATAACCGCCGTTGTTGAAGCAGGCTTGCAGCGTAGACCAAATTTCAAAAGTCTTGCCGCTGGCATCTGCTGGCATATTCATACTGGTAATTGTCACAGTGTAAGTCTTGGTAGCGGCATCATATGTTCCGGCGCTTAAACTAGCGCGGCGGTTGCTATATGACGCTTCACTGTATGCTGGGAAGTCTTTGTCGATGTCCCAGCCCACAACCATACGACTGCTTTGGTTGATATAAGTCTGATCGACAGCATTACCATCCGCATCCAGTACCTGTACACCGAAGGTCAGCTTACCATTGGCATCAAGGCCGATATTGGACACTTTTACACTCATCTCTTGTGCCAATGTGTAAGCTTTCAGCACATCGCCATGACGTTTAACTGCGCTGCCAGTGCCTGGATATGGTGATTCGGCATTGTGGCAAGACATACAGTCGGTGCTGCTGTGGTGAGCAGAAGGTTTTTCTGAATGACAGGCAATACAAGCAGTATTGCTTTTCTCTTCAGTAAACAGTGCCGCATCGCTTGGCGCGCTAGTTCCTTGTACGTGACAAACCGCGCAATTTGCGGCAGGTGTCTGCGGGAAGTTGACTTCCCCAAAGTTTTCAACGCTGCCACCGTAGCCAACGATCTTGTATGGGTCAGCAACTTCATTACCATCCGCATCGTAAGTAACGCGAGCGGAACCGCGGTGAATTGCATGGATCATGTAAGTGAAGTCAATGCTATTGCCTGATTCTGGGTCACCGGAAGTTGCCGTATGGCAAGCTTCACAGTTTGCCAGATCCAGACGACGGCCGCCGTGAGCTTTCAGACTGTCTGGTTGGTGACAGGTATAACAAGCATCAATCGATACGACGTTGCGGGTCTGTATACCAGAGGTCATGCCACTGGACGGCTGCCAGTCAAAATGCGCATTGACCGCGAGAGTGTCAGTTTTGAGTTCCAGTGTGACACGTTGAGTATCATCGGCGTCATAAGTCACTGAGACTGGCGTTGTCACGTTAGCGATATTGTTTTGGTAGGTATAGGTATAGGTACCATCACCATTATCCACCAGGCAATTGTCGCAATTTGATACAGACTCAACAGTTGCTTGAGTTTGAGTGGATGGATTGAGGTTGTCTACGTCAGTCGGTACGTTAGAAGGCGCTTTGGTGACGTTAATGTACGACTGCCATTGGTAACCGTGATCAAAACCGGTGGAGCCATCAGAATTTGTGTCAACTACGTGGGTTAATTGGGCGATGCCAAAGCGTAGATCATAATCCTTGGTAAGACCGACAACCGCCACACCATTGGCATTAGTTAAAGAGAAGGTAACGCTAACGCTGCCGTTGGAAATAGAAGCATCAGTAAAATCGGCTTTTAGCGTAGTAGCGTTGTCGATGCTGAGCGTAGTTAATCCGGGTTCACCGGGGGCTCCGTCTTGGCCGTCTGTGCCATCGCTTCCGCCGCAGCCGGCGAGCACCAAAGACAACAGCCCGGCTCCCAACAGCGCTTTGCTCGCGGCATTGAAATTAAACCGTTTCATCATTATGTATCCCTGCAAGGTTTATAGTTCTCTCTGTAACGGGCATTAGTTTTGGAGTTGTCGCTACAGTGAGTGGAGTGAGATTTCCATACATAAGGCTATCCAAATGTAAGTCAATTCGCAGTTATTTTAGCCAGGTTATGTGATTGAGATCTGACTATTTATAAACGACTAGTAAGGTTTCTGGACAAATTTACAAAGTGGTTATTAAAAGACTGATGAATAGGGAATTCATCTTAAAAATGAATCATTTTTCATTTTGAGCAAAGCTACAGACAGAGCCGCTGCAATGCTTGCCGTAGTATCTGGCAGCGTCTGGGCAACAATTTTTTTGCGTTGTAGACGACGCGCACTGTAAAACCGCATTACAATACCTGCCGCAGCGCTGAGTGATAAACCTTGATGTATATCTCCTTTTTGTGACGCAAAAATTAGCCTGTTCCCTAATTTTCTGACCAAGCACACAAAGTTGCCACAAACAGCAGTTTATTTTCATTTGACCGTTTATTCCTGCGTAGATTTGACACATAATACAGACACAATTGAAAATTATTATCGTTTACAGTTAGCGTTAATAATGACTCTTGCAGTTGCCTCACGGTAGTGCAGAGCTAGCAGTTAAGTGGTAGAGGCTATGAAGTTAAGTGAATTGAACCCCGGCGATCGCGCAAAAATTTCTGATATCGGGCGTTTGGAACTGCCATCCGCAGTTAAACGCAAGCTTTTGTCTCTGGGGATTACACCCAATACGCATTTCTCACTTATTCGTCGCGCACCGATGGGGTCGGGTCTTGAACTCGAAATCCGTGGCAGTAAATTGTGTGTGCGCCAAGAGCTGGCACAGATAGTTGAAGTGGAGAGGGCAGATGATTAAGCAGTTTCATTGTGTCACTGTTGGGAACCCTAATGCTGGTAAGTCAACGCTGTTTAACGCTTTGACTGGAGCTAACCAACAGGTTGGTAACTGGGCAGGGGTGACGGTTGAGAAAAAAACCGGCCGTTTCACGCTACATGGCGTTGATGTATTCCTGACAGATCTGCCGGGCATATACGATATTCTGCCATCAGAAAGCGACTGCGACTGTTCTTTGGACGAACAGATTGCCCAGCAGTTTCTCGCCACTCAGAAAATGGATGGCATTATCAATATGGTCGATGCCACCAATATTGAGCGCCATCTGTATTTAACGGTTCAACTTAGGGAACTGGGTATCCCTATGGTTGTAGTGCTGAACAAAATCGATGCTGCCACCAAGCGTGGGATCAACATTGATGCAGCAGCCATGAGTAAAAAACTTGGCTGTCCTGTGATTGGTGTGACCTCTCGCGATGCTAAAGATGTCGAAAAAGTGAAAGCGCTGGTGGTGCAGTTTTTTGAAGGCCATGTGTCATCTGCACCTTTATTATTGGATTACGGCCCTGAAATTGAAGCCAGCGTTGCCGCATTACGTGAAGCTGAGCCCAACCTTAGCCGTGGCCGTGCATTGGCAAAGCTCGCTAACGCAAAAGGGTGTAATGCCTGTCAACATGGCGCTAATAATCAAGAAGTTGAACAATGCGCAGAATCCTTTGCTCGAGATGGTAAAGATATTGAGATCCATGCGGCGGCAACTCGGTTCGATTTTGTTGAAGCCCTTTATCAAGCAGCAATTCATGCGGAAGACAAACCAACGTTTAGCGATCGGCTTGACCAGATAGTGCTGCATCCAATATGGGGTGTTCCCATCTTCCTGCTGGTTATGTACCTCACCTTCATGTTCGCCATCAATATCGGCAGTGCTTTTATCGACTTTTTTGATATCTCTGCCGGTGCGTTGTTTGTTGACCATCTCGGTGCTTGGCTACAGAGTGCACATGCCCCTGAGTGGCTGATTACTATTCTTGCTGGTGGTGTCGGTCAAGGTATCCAAACCGTTTGTACCTTTATTCCAGTAATTGCAGCGTTATTCTTGGCATTGTCAGTACTGGAAGGTTCTGGCTACATGGCAAGGGCTGCATTTGTCGTTGATGGTCTGATGCGCCGTATCGGTCTTCCCGGTAAAGCCTTTGTGCCGATGATTGTAGGTTTCGGGTGTTCTGTTCCTGCAATCATGGCGACTCGGACCTTAGGGAGTGAACGTGAGCGTATCGTCACAGGTATGATGGCCCCGTTTATGTCCTGTGGTGCGCGGTTACCTGTATATGCATTGTTTGCTGCGGCTTTCTTCCCAGAATCCGGACAGAATTTGGTATTTATGCTTTACGTCATCGGGATCTTTGCCGCTATCGGCACTGGTTTGATGTTGCGCAAAACCTTGTTACCGGGCAACAGTACTGCGGTAGTGATGGAGCTGCCAACGTATGAATTACCTAAACCGCGGATGGTCTTAGGCCGTACCGGCAAGCGAACTAAAAGTTTTATTTTGGGTGCGGGTAAAACCATCGTGTTAGTCGTAACTGTACTGAACTTTATTAACTCTATCAGTACCGATGGCACCTTTGGTCACCAGGACAGTAAAGAGTCTTTACTAAGTGTGGCAAGCCAGAAGATCACGCCGGTGTTTGCCCCTATGGGATTACAGTCGGATAACTGGCAGGCAACCGTTGGGATTGTTACGGGCATCTTCGCCAAAGAGGCGGTAGTCGGTACACTCAACAATCTGTATAGCAGCCAGTCCCAGACTCAAGGTGAATTAACCCCTCTGAGTGATAGCTTTAAACAGGCACTGAGCACCATTCCGCAAAATTTATTAGGGATTAATCTTGGTGATCCGCTGTCGTTGTCCGTTGGCCATGTTGATAATGTCGATGAGGCAGCAGCAGAGCAGGGGGTAGAACAAACCACATTTAGTGCATTACAGACAGGATTTAGTGGTCAGCTATCTGCCTTTACTTACCTGTTGTTTATCCTGCTTTACACACCTTGTGTCGCCGCAATGGGAGCCTTAGTGAATGAGTTTGGACCGCGTTGGGCCAGTTTTGCCGCAAGCTGGACGCTGGCTTTAGCTTATGGCACTTCAACCGTGGTGTACCAAGCGGCAACCATTCCTCAGCATCCGGTGCAATCATGTTCCTGGATCGCATTTTTCGCTGCGGCGTTGGTCAGTTTTTATCTGTGGTTGAAACGTAAAGCCAAACGGACTCAGCAAATCATTCCCGGAATAAAAATTATTACTGAGTAATTTCCGGACATTAGATTGAAAAAGCAGCGCTATTTGCTGCTTTTTTCTTTTTGAAGGAACGTTGACGGGCGTTGTTACAGTTTTTATCCTAGAAGCATTGTCAGCGGGCATGATCTGTAGGATCATGCCCGTTTTATAAAGATTGCAAGGTTCGCAAAGAGGAATTACATGAGTCAGCTGGACACTGAAGTACGTCCGAGTAACTTCATTCGCAATATCATTGATGAGGATTTAGCCAGTGGCAAGCACACCAGTGTGCATACCCGGTTTCCGCCGGAGCCTAACGGTTTCCTCCATATCGGTCATGCAAAATCTATTTGCCTGAACTTCGGTATTGCCCGCGACTACCAGGGACAATGTAATCTGCGTTTTGATGATACCAATCCGGAAAAGGAGAATATTGATTACGTCAATTCTATCAAGGAGGACGTGCGCTGGCTCGGCTTCCAGTGGAGTGGCAATATTCATTATTCATCCGATTATTTTGATGCGCTACATGGTTATGCTGTAGAGCTGATCAAAAAAGGCTTAGCGTATGTCTGTTTCCTGAATGGCGAACAGATGCGCGAATATCGCGGTACGCTTAAGGAGCCGGGTAAAAATAGTCCCTACCGCGACACCTCAATTGAAGAAAACTTGGCGTTATTTGAGAAAATGCGTGCGGGTGAGTACAAGGAAGGTGAGTGTAGTCTGCGTGCCAAAATTGATATGGCATCGCCATTCATGTGCATGCGTGATCCGGTCCTGTATCGCATCAAGTTTGCTCATCACCATCAGACTGGGGATAAGTGGTGCATCTATCCAATGTACGACTTTACCCATTGTATCTCTGATGCGTTGGAACATATTACGCATAGTTTATGTACGCTGGAGTTCCAGGATAACCGTCGTCTGTATGACTGGGTGTTGGATCACCTGGACGATTTTAACTATGAAGGTCGTACCCGTCAGTATGAGTTTTCACGGTTAAATCTTGAGTATACCGTGATGTCTAAACGCAAGCTGAATGAGCTGGTAACGCGTAAATTAGTTAACGGTTGGGATGATCCGCGGATGCCGACGATTGCCGGTTTGCGACGTCGCGGTTTTACCCCATCGTCTATCCGGGAATTCTGTGAGCGTATTGGTATTACCAAACAAGATAACCTGGTGGAAATCGGTATGCTCGAGGCGTGTATTCGTGAAGAGCTGAACGAAAATGCTCCACGTGCAATGGCAGTGATCAACCCCATTCGGATGGTGATTGAAAATTACCCGCAAGGTCAGACTGAAATTATCAGTTCTCCGGTCCATCCAAATAAACCAGAGCTGGGTGAACGTGAGTTACCTTTCAGCGCTGAACTGTATATTGATGCCGAAGATTTCCGCGAGGAAGCCAATAAGCAATACAAACGTCTGGTATTGGGTAAGGAAGTTCGTCTGCGTAACGCATACATTGTAAAAGCTGAACGTTGTGATAAAGATGAACAGGGTAATGTCACCACAGTATATTGTAGCTATGATGCTGATACTAAAGGGACTAATCCTGCCGACGGTCGTAAGGTTAAGGGCGTCATTCACTGGGTGGATAAAGCTACAGCGCTGCCTGCTGAGTTCCGCTTGTATGATCGTTTGTTCAGTACTGCGAATCCGGCTGGCGCTGATACCTTGGACGAAGCATTAAACCCAGATTCACTGGTTGTGCGTCATGGTTTTGTGGAAGCAGGTTTGGTAGATGCTGTTGCTGAGAAAGCTTATCAGTTTGAGCGGGAAGGCTATTTCTGTGCTGACTGCAAGGATTCCAGTGCTGATCATCTGGTGTTCAATCGTACGGTTGCACTGCGTGATTCTTTCGCATAATACTGAGAGACATAACTAAGCCAAAGGCGCCTTAAGGCGCCTTTTTCGTCACAGAGCCTATTAGGGCTGCTTTTTATTGCCATTGCTTTCATCAAGTTGCTGTTGAATTTGCGCCTGCTGTTGAGCAGCAGAATCTGTGACGAGTTTATTTACCTGAGATGCAAATGTGTTGAGATCTTTTGGCGAAGTTGGCACCAGGGGCACACCACTGTTGGTTGTGGTGACATCACTCGCGCTCGAAACTGAGTGATTGAGCCCCTCTAGCTGCTTATAAAGCATCAGACCAATAATCAGTAATGCCAATAGCAGCGTGATAAATTTCAAGGCTACCTCCAGCGATTTTTTATCGAGTTCATCGTTTAAGCATACAGCAGCTTATTGTTTTCTCTCGTATCCACATCATCAATGTTATGGTTCACTGACTTCTGGCAGCGTGCGCAGATAAAACACGGCCCCGAGTGCCGCTAATGCGAGTAGTAATACCACGGCCACGGCACCAAACCAGTCTCCGAGAAGCCCGACAAAGCCACCGCTTAACATCAGTACGCCGACAACAGTATTGGAAACGGCAACATAAGCTGCTCGAGTCTCCTGGTTTGCCATATCGACCAGATAAACTTTGCGTCCTAGGCGCACTCCGCCGTGCATGATATTCAGCACAAAAAACAATACGGCGATTCCGTATGGGTTGATAAGCCAAGCCCAATGCCAAGTGACGCCCACAAAGGTGATAATACCTAACAGCGCAGCGCCCGATGCGGCGATCATCATCACCCGTTTGCTGGAGTGGTCGCCCAGATATCCCCAAAATGGTGAGGCAAGACTCGTCCCAAGCCCATTAGCAATGATCAAAATGCCTAGCCCCGTCAGCTGCGTCCCCGCTACCGCCTGGGCGAGTAACACGTAGAACGGTGGTGCCAGCGCCACGGAAAGGAGCAATGTTCTGGCAATAACAAAGTGACGAAACGGTTTATCAGTCTTCAGCAGCTTTAATTGTTGTAATGCTGCGAAAATGGTACTGCCCTCTGACGCTGTGTTCCCTGCAGGTTCTTTAATTGCGGCAAATATAGTGATAGCCAGCAACCATAATATTCCCCCGGCCAACAATAGGCCTGCAAATAGGCTGACACTGGCGTCTTTAAGGTTTATGGTTCCCAGCCAAATGCCTACTGATAACACGGCAACGCCTGAAATGCCGCTGCTCAGTCCCATTAGCCGTCCCCGCCGACTTTTGGCAATGGTCTTTCCCAGCACGTCTTTAGCGGAGACAGAACATAGTCCGCGTGCCAGACTGAAAACTAGCAGCATCAAAATGATCAATATACCTGCGGTGTGACCATGGTGACTGATGGCCACCCATGCCATACCAAATAGGCTCACTGCGCTAAGCAACGCCCCCACCAGCCACACATATTTGCGGTAAGCCAGGCGCCGCACTGCTGCGGCAACGGCTAATTGAGGAATTAACACGCCGGCTTCTCGCAGTGGCACTAATAAGCCAGTATAAAATGCTGGCACCCCAAGTAAGCCAAACAACCAAGGTAAAATTAAGCGCGCACTGCTGATCTCATCGGCAATTTTTCCCATGCAGTTAGCGGTAAGATAACTGAAGAAGTTATGCGGTTGATCTTTGGCAGCCCGTTCATCAATGTCCTTGCTGACGCGCTCACCATGTTCACCGGTAAGCAAATCATACAATTTATCCAGCAACGTACTGTCAGTCTGGTGATGGGACATAGGGTTATATCATCTCTTGGCAGGTTAGGTTCAATCCGCGTTAGCCTACCACTCCTTTGTGACGCAATAAATCGCGCCACAAATCACGCGCCAATTTATCTTTGGTCGGGGTGCGACAATATGCCGCGCCTTATGTGATCAAGCTCTCGTTATAATGCGCACAATTTTTACAGGTGACTGACGTTTAAGGTGATTATTGTGAGTGACTACACGAATTTTTATGTACAACATTCTGGTTGGAAAGCCAGCACAATGCTGATGGCCATGACTGCTGCTTTTAGTCTTTCGGCATGGGCGGACGAAGCCGACAGTATGGCGTCTGTTGAACGTTTCGAGGTGATAGGTCAGCAGCCAGCGCATCATGGCACATTAGGCGCGGTTGATTCGCTATTAAAACAACAAGGGGTAGATTTTTCTGAAGCCGGAGGTGTATCGGCGCTCCCCATACTCAATGGCATGATGGGGGATCGTGTTAAGGTGCTGATAGACGGTAATGATGTTACTGCATCCTGTGCTAATCAGATGAATCCACCACTGTCTTATATCTCAGCCAGTCAAGTAGCCGATGCGAATGTGGTTGCCGGTGTCTCACCTGTCAGTGCCGGAGGTGACAATATTGCCGGTGTGATTGAAATCAGTAGTCTCAATCCCAAGTTTTCAGAAAGTGACTCACTTCAATGGAATAGTGGCTATATATCAGCAGGTTATCACAGTATCAATGATGCTTTGTTGTTGGGTGTCGGTGCGGAGTTAGCCAGTCACAATTTCAGTCTGAATTATCAGGGGGCATATGAAGATGCTAATAGCTATAAGGATGGTAACGGCGATAAGGTCTTGGATACGTTGTACCGTTCGCAAAACCATGTGCTGACTGCTGCTTGGCGCGATGCCACACAGCAATTTGCCTTGAAACTAACCCATCAATATATCCCGTTTCAAGGGTTTGCCAATCAATACATGGATATGACGGATAACCGCAGTTATGGCGTGTTAGCTCGTTATCTAAAACAACTTAATCATGATGGTGAGTTTAGTGCGCAAACAAACTGGCACACTGTCACCCATAAGATGGGATTCTTCACCCCGGAGAAAACCGGGATGATGCCGATGAACACTGATGGTGATGATTATAGCTACCAGCTGCACTGGCGTTTACCCATGAGTAGTAGCAGCATGTTGCTGCTGGGGCAGGAAACGTACGATTACCACCTGGATGATGACTGGCCCGCAGTGACTGGCTCATCCATGATGGGGCCGAATGACTACGTCAATATCAATAATGGGCGGCGTTTACGAGCTGCGCTATATGGTGAATGGCAGCAACATCTAAATCCAAATTGGTGGTGGTCACTGGGCGGCCGCTACGAGTATGTCATGACCAATGCTGGTGAAGTGCAAGCCTATAATTCAATGTCGATGATGGGCATGACCAACGTTGACGCCACCGCCGCCTCAGCTTTTAACAACAGCAACCATAAACGCAGTGATAACTTGTTGGATATCACGCTGATGACCCGCTATCAGCTCTCTGCAGCTCAACAACTGGAGTTTGGATTAGCTCAGAAAAATCGGGCGCCTAATCTTTATGAGCGTTATAGCTGGGGCCAGGGCGTGATGGCATCCACGATGATCGGTTGGTTCGGTGATGGAAATGGCTATGTGGGTGATATCAATCTGAAGCCTGAAACGGCTAGAACGCTGAGTATTGCTTACAAAGCCAATACCGAGAGTTGGCAATTTTCCGCGACCAGTTGGTATACCAAGGTACAGGATTATATCGATGCTCAAGTTATTGGAACCTTTAATAAAAGCGGCCTGCCGGCTGGACAGCGTAACCTGCTGCAGTTTATCAATCTGGATGCCACACTTTACGGCGCACGCATTAATGCCGGTTACCGGCTGGCGGATAATCTGTCTGGATCATGGCAGTTAGATGCCAGTATCAGTGCCACGCATGGTGAACGAGATAACAGCAACGAACCGCTTTATCAGATTAAGCCATTGCAGACGGCACTGGCGTTGCAGCAACAATTGGGTAGCTGGCAAAACAGCGTCGTGTGGCAATGGGTGGCGGCAAAGGACCGCGTCGATCCGAGACGCCTGGAAAATGATACGGCTGCTTATTCGCTGATTAATTTCACTAGTCGCATGAAGTGGCAGCAGGTCACACTGAGTCTGGCTTTAAATAACCTGTTGGATCATTACTACGAATTGCCATTAGGTGGTGTCAGTATTGCAGATTACAAAGCTGACAGCAGTGTAGGCTTCAATCAAATGGTAGGTTCTGGGCGTTCGCTTGAATTTGGCGTCAGCTACTCGTTTTAAGGTATGCTGTGGTAACCACGTATAACGGAATAATACGTAATGATACTGTTGCTGGTGATGTTGTTGTGGCAACGCCCGTCACCGCGTTGGATGTTGCTGCTGTTGTTAACAGAAGTGCTGTTGGCTAATGGCATTATTGCGGCCAACGGTGCTGCCAGTAATCCATTTAATGCCGTGTTATTGTTGCCGGTGGTTTTGGCTTTTATGCTGCTGCCCTGGTTGTCAGCGGCAACGGTATTGGCGGTGAGTCTTGCCTCTCAAATCAGTCAGTTATGGCTATTGCCGCGGCATGGTGAACATGCTGGAGTCATGACAAGTCACTATTACGGTATGGTGATAGGTTTTGTGCTGACCGCCATACTCGTTGCCGCTGTCGTTTGGTACCTGCGTGAGCAGCTCGCGGTACGAGAACAAGCCATTCATCGACTGCGAGAGCGGCAATTGCGAAATGAACAGTTACTTGCCATTGGTACTGCAGCAGCCCAATTAACTCACGATGTAGCAACGCCGGTGCAGTCGATGCGGTTATTGATTGAGGAGTTACTGGAACAGCAAACGCCAGGCTCTGTTCTCACAGAACTGGATCAGCAGTTACACCGCATCGAATATCAATTACGCAATTGGCGTTCTATTGCTGATGAAGTGCGAGCTGCTCGATTGCGACCATACGAGTTAAAACATCTGTGGCAGTCATTACAACATCTGCTGTTATTAGCCAGACCGGAAACACCAATAAACTGGTATTGGCAAGATATGGCGCCTTATGGGGAAATTCGGGCGGACGGCACGCTGCTCCCGGCGTTGACCAATATTATTATCAATGCCTGTGAAGCCGCACAGACACAATCGCATTGCCAAGTCGATGTTTACGCAGCAGCGACTGCGGATTATTGGACGTTGAAAATTGAAAATTCTGCGGTCGGCGTGTCACAAGCGTTGTTAACGCAGTTAGGTTTCCGCTTATTGCCCAGTGAAAAAGGGCATGGCGTGGGCGCGGTGCTGACGAATGCGACCATTGAAAAATTTCATGGAAAGGTCAATTGGTATCGCCGCGACGATAAGATAGTCACTTATGTTGAATTGCCGCTGGAGCCTCATGCAAAAAATCATAGTGATCGATGACGATCGTACGTATCTGCAAGTGCTGCAACGACGTCTGCAGCAGACTGGGAACTATGAGGTTGCTGTTTACGCCTCAGTGGCTACTGCACTGCAACAGCCCGCACAACAGGTGAATGCGATTTTATTGGATATGATGCTAGAGCAAGAGTCCGGTTTAGACGGCATTCCGCTGTTGAAGGCACATTTCAATCCCACCCAGCTCATTATGCTTACCGGTTATGCCAGCATCGCTACTACCGTAGAAGCAATGCGGCGAGGTGCTACTGATTACTTGGCAAAGCCAGTGGGATTGCATGAAATCATCCAACGGTTATCGGGGTCTACAACCGGCCTCGTCACCGAATCGCCTAAACCCATGACGCCAGCTCAGGTGGAATGGGAACATATCCAGCGCACTTTGCTGGCGCATGATGGCAATGTTACTGCCACAGCTAAAGCTTTGGGATTGCATCGTCGGACGTTGCAGCGCAAATTGCAAAAGCATTCCCCTGGGAGATAAACCGGTTCTCGGATAGGGGGAATAAATCATCTCATTGCCACTAAACTCATCCGCAATAAAAATAAAATATTACTATTTTTAAAATAATCATATCGTAATTTTTAATACGCTGATTAATAAAACTAAAATAAAACACAGGCTATTTTTTGTATAAATAGTATTACAAAAAATATAAAAATCATACCAAGTATGACTTTGATCAATTTTAGTAATACTCGTCATCATTAAACTGCTTCCTACACGCTAACTGCTAAACAAAAATATTTTATGAAATTGTTGTCACCCATCGTTTGTGGACTACCACTGCTGTGTGGCGCTGTCACCGCTCATGCCGATGATGCCGGACAATCCCAAAGCGCCAAAGCCAATCAACAACCTATTGAACGTGTTGCGGTATTTGGAAGGCAAGTTAATCTGCTCGGACAGAGTAGTTCAGCCTCAGAGGGAATTGTCGGCGCTGGGGAGATTGAATCCCGGCCATTACTGCGCACGGGGGAAGTGTTGGAATTTGTACCGGGGATGCTGGTGACTCAGCACAGCGGTTCGGGAAAGGCCAACCAGTACTTTTTACGGGGATTCAACTTAGATCACGGCACCGATTTTGCGACAACGGTTGATGGTATGCCTATCAACATGCGCAGCCACGGTCATGGACAAGGGTATACCGATCTTAATTTCCTTATTCCGGAGCTAATCGGCCAGATCCACTATTACAAAGGGGCATATTATCCAGAAATTGGGGATTTCTCCGGCGCGGGTTCGGCAGACATTGCTTTAACAGATGATCTGCCTTATCGACAGGTACAGCTGACGTTGGGTCAATATGGATACCAGCGACTGCTAGCAACCGGACAACAGCAGTGGCAAGACAATAAGTTTATTTATGGCACTGAATTACAAGGATATAAAGGCCCTTGGACAGACGTTGAGGAAGATGTCCGTAAAGTGAACGCTGTTGGCCGTTATCTGACACACGTGGGTAATGGACAACTGGCGGTCACCGCGATGGCATATAGTAACGACTGGAACTCAGCCGATCAGATCCCTGAACGTGCGGTCACTGCTGGTATCATTGATGAGTACGGTTCATTAGACACTGATTTGGGCGGGGATTCGAGCCGTTATAGTTTGTCGTCACAATATGTCGATGCTAACTGGCGCGCCAGCGCTTATGTTATCCGCTCACGTTTGAACCTGTTTTCCAATTTCACTTATTTTCTCGATAATCCACAGGATGGTGATGAGTTTCAGCAAGTGGATAACCGGGAGATCTGGGGCGGTAAGTTGGCACGAGATTGGGCCGTTTCACCCCTTGGCATTAACACCAATGTGACGGCGGGAGCTGAAACCCGCTATGACCACATTGGCAAGGTCGCGTTGTATCACACACAGCAGCGTCAGCGTATCGGCACCGTGCGCGACGATGCGGTGGATGAGTTTTCTAGCGGCCTGTTTGGCAAGCTGGAAGCCGAGTTAACCGATGACCTCAAACTGCGTCTTGGCGCCCGTTATGATTACTACAACGCCGATGTTGACAGTGACAATACGCTAAACAGTGGTAATGCTAACGATGGCATCTGGAGTCTGAAAGGCGGGCTATCCTACCTGGTTAGCGATGATCTGGAATTGTATGCCAGTGCCGGGCAGGGATTTCACTCTAACGATGCGCGAGGCGCCACTATCAAGGTGGATCCGGTTACCGGTGAGCCTCAGGACAAAGTGGATCTACTGGTCCGTTCCACTGGTGCTGAACTTGGTTTTCGTTATTTTGATCGAGAATACATCAATATTTCCGCAGCATTCTGGTATTTAGATTTGGATTCAGAACTGCTTTATGTTGGTGATGCCGGTACGACTGAACCCAGTAGAGCATCCAGACGCTACGGTACCGAGATTTCTGCATATTATTGGCTCAATGATGCACTCAGCGTAGACGCAGAAATTGCCGTTACCCGTGCCCGATTTACTGAAGATGCAACGCTGGAAGGTAAATACGTCGATGGTACTGTCCCTTGGGTAGCCAGTGCTGGCATAAACTATCAGCCTGCAGCAGCGGGCATACACACCGCTATACGATTACGATATCTCGGTAAAAGAGTACTAGACAGCTTAAAAGCACATCAAGCGGACGCAACAACCTTAGTCAACTTGTCTCTGGGGTACGGTTATCGTGATTGGGATTTCAAAGTGGAAGTACTCAATCTATTTAATAGCCATGAGCATGATATTGACTACTGGTATACCTCGCGTTTGTCCGGTGAGGATGACAGCGGTGTGGAAGATTTGCACTATCATCCGGTAGAACCACGGATGCTGCGTTGCAGTGTCAGTTACCGCTACTAATATATGTGATGTGTGTCCAAGCCTGCTGTGGTTAGCTGCCCGGCAGGCTTTTTTATTTTTTAGCACACTATACGGCCCCTTTGTGACTCAGAGATGTTTGTCCTGGTTGTTGAACATATCTTATGAGATTCATGAAGCCGAGCAGTTTGAATCGGTTGTCGCATGCCAAATCTACCCAGTCCATAAGGCTCAATATTCGATAGATTGCAATTGAATCATCGAAAGAAAACTGAGGTGACAAATATCACAATAATGGCTCTTCTTTGTTAACAAATTTATGTATACTTGCTCGCGCCAAGGGGTGTTCGCCTGTTTTTTTAGGGAACTGAGATGTCTTACGACGAACCCTTAGAACCTGATCCGGCTAGTACCGGCGTAGGAATGGGCCACAATCCGTGTACTTATCACTTCGCTTATCCAAAGCCGGATCTCAAACATGCAAATATTTGAGGTCCAAATGTCTAAAATTTTTTACCCCTGTGTTATCGCTGCTGCGGTGCACTTAGCGTTAAGCCCAGCAGCCTTCGCCGCCGACAATACTAAAGATACGACTGACAAATCCTCCGATGAACAGCCAATAGAAGTGATGGTGGTGAGTGCGGATTTTCGTGGTACAACGGTAGACAACACTCCTTCAAGTGTCACTGTTATCGATCAGCAGCGTATTGAAGATCAGGGTGCTGAACACTTCGAAGATATGCTCAATAACGTCGCCAATTTCAACTGGTCAGGGGCAACTGCCAGGCCTCGTTATTTTCAGATCCGTGGTGTTGGTGAGCAGGAAGATTACAAAGGTGCTCCCAATTCTTCCGTAGGTTTCATTGTTGATGATATCGATCTGTCAGGTTTGGGTATGGTAGCGAGCATGTATGACCTGCAGCAGTTTGAAGTGCTGCGTGGTCCGCAAGGCACTCGCTATGGTGCGAATGCACTAGCCGGATTGATTTATCTGAAGAGTAATGACCCAACGCAAGTCGCGGAACATGGGCTGGAGTTGTCACTGGGTGAGGATAACTTGCGTACACTCAGCGGTTACAGTTCCGGACCCCTAACCGATTCCGGCAAATTGCTCTATCGGGTGGCACTACAGCAACATAAACAAAATGGATACATGAATAACCTGTATCTGAACCGTGATGACACCAATCAACGTGATGAATTTACCGGGCATCTTAAACTGCGTTGGTATGCCACCGATAATCTGCAAGCGGATCTCACCGTATTGCATGCCGATTATAAAGACGGTTATGACGCCTGGACGCTGGATAACAATGGTAAAAATACCCTTACAGATCAACCAGGTCTTGATAACCAGCGCACTACCGGCTCCAGTTTAAAACTCACCTACAGCGGTTTTGATCAGTTTGAGCTGATCTCACTGAGTAGCTGGGCTAAAACGCATTTTGATAACGGCTATGATGGTGATTGGGCGAACCCGGACTACTGGGCTGCATTGGATTGCGATGGTGAAGCCTGCGAGTATAACTATTGGTGGGATAAGAAAGGCAACCGCCGCACATTGACCCAGGAATTCCGCATCACCTCTAATGATGCCGGTAAGATTTTCGGTGGCACCACCGACTGGCTCGCCGGAATTTATTTGATGGATTTGGCTGAAGATAACGACCTGTACTCTGAATATAACGGCTCGCCGGATGAAGTGCTGCAGTCCAAATACAGTGCCAATAACTATGCCGTATTTGGACAGCTAGATTCTGATCTGGGGGAAGGTTATCGCTTATCGGTGGGATTGCGACTCGAACAGCGTAGTAGCGATTACAGTGATAGCAACAATGATAACTTCAGCCCATCTGAAAACATGTGGGGTGGCCATGTTGCGCTCTCAAAACAGCTTGCCCAAGGACAGGAGGCTTATTTACGGGTTGCCCGAGGCTACAAAGCTGGTGGCTTCAATATGACGTTACCCACATCTCTGTCTGATAAGAAGCAGTTTGATACTGAAATTCTTTACAACTACGAACTGGGCTTAAAATCACAGTGGTTTGATGGCGTAGCTGGCAGCCGCCTCGCACTGTTTTATATGGACCGTCAACATCAGCAGGTCTCGGCATCAATTCAGGATCCTGTCGATCCGCAGCGCTTTATTCTGTTCACCGATAACGCCGGTAGTTCAAGTAACTATGGTGCAGAACTGGAAGCTAACTGGTACGCCACCGACACATTGGAGTTATACAGCAGTGTCGGGTACCTGAAAACCAAGTACGGCACTTATATCTATGAGGATTCATACGGTAATCCGGTCGATTTAAGTGGTCGCGAGTTGGCGAATTCGCCTCGTTGGACTTACAGCCTAGGTGCCAGTTGGCACGCTGATAACGGTTGGTTTGCCAACGTTAATGCCAGCGGTAAGAGTAAGTTCTACTATTCTGACAGCAACGATTCGCAGTCCAAGCCTTACGCCATCGTCAACGCCAAAGTGGGTTATGATGCGGATAGCTGGGCGTTGTATTTCTGGGGCCGGAATCTGTTTGATAAGCAGTATGGGGTTCGTGGCTTTTATTTCGGCAATGAACCGGATCAAGATTGGGCAGATAAGCAGTACATCCGCTATGGCGACCCACGTCAGTTAGGTGTCACGTTCAAGCTGAAATTCATGTAATTGCACCGTCCCGGTGTTAGCGCCGGGACTTTCTCAAGGAGTAAGGTATGAAACTGACCGTTGATATCAGCATGTATCCGTTACATGACAATTACAAAGATCCCATTCGTTGGCTGATCAAACGACTGGACAGTTATCCCGGAGTAGAAAGGGTCACCAATTCGTTATCAACTCAGGTCAGTGGTGAGTTTGATGAGGTGATGCGGATGCTTTCTATTGAGATGAAAGCCGCCTATGAGCAGTTTGGTAAAGCCATATTTGTCTGCAAATTTCTTGAAGGTGAATTTGATCTGACGCGTAGGACCTGAAGATGACTGAGGTATGGCAGATAATCAATCAGGCGGTGGCTGAAGCAGAAGGTATGAATCTGTGGGAAGGGCTGGCGGTGTTGCTGGCATTGGCCTATCTGCTGTTGGCAATGAAAGCTAACGCTTGGTGTTGGGGCGCTGCACTGGCGAGTACGGCTATCTACACTGTACTGTTCTGGAAAGTGTCACTGCTGATGGAGTCGATTCTGAATGTGTATTACATGGTGATGGCGCTTTATGGCTACTGGATGTGGCGTCGCGGTGGTGATGAGCAGCAGGAGCTTGCCGTTTGCACCTGGTCGTGGCCACGACATCTGCTATTGATTGTCTGCACGGCATTATTATCACTCCCGGTGGGATGGTTTATGGCAAATCATACCCACGCCTCATTTCCTTACCTGGATTCTGCCACCACCTGTTTTGCGGTGATGGCCACATGGTTAGTTGCCCAAAAAGTGCTGGAAAACTGGCTTTATTGGGTGGTGATTGATTCCGTTTCCATCTACCTCTATGTCAGCAAAGGATTAATGCTGACCTCGTTGTTGTTTGTGCTGTACGTGGTACTGGCCGTGGCGGGCTATTTTATGTGGCGGGCGAATTGGCGTGAGCAGCGTCCATTGCTGGAAAATCATTGATGAAGTTGCACGAGATTAGCGGCAAACTCTTTGAGCCTATTTCTGCGGCATTGCGGACTTTGTCTTTACCTGAGCCGCAGCTCATCGAGTCGCAGCCGTTGGGTTTGAGTAATCGCAGTTTTCGGCTGGTATTTGAGCATAAATCGCTGTTACTCAGACTCAATTCACCCGTTACCGACCAGATCTGCGATCGAAACAACGAGATTGACTGTTGGCAATTAGCCGAATGTGCCGGGTTGGCACCCAAACTCTACTGGGTCGATCCTGAAAAACACTTTTACCTCAGTGATTGGTTATCAGAGTCAGCGACGGGGCTTGGTCGTGATTATGTGCCTTGGCGGCAACTTGCGGCACAGGTACCACATAAATTACCGGGGAGTGCACTTAATCTGGATCCCGATGTTCCTACCCCAGACCCAACTTCATTATATCCGGCCAAACAGCTGTTAAGGTTAATGCAGGGACTCCAACAGTTGCCAAAGCCAATGTTGGATATCAGTTTGAGGCAGCAATGGGAAATTTACTTAAGCCGCTTACAACAAATGGCCGCAACTGGCAATTATGCCGGGGCGGGGACCTGGGCTGCGCTACAGTGGTTGCAACGACTTCATTGGCTGCAGCAGTTGTCACTGTCCCGTCGGTTTGACCTTCTGGATGCCTGCTTAGTGACACATCAATTTTGTCATCGCGATCTTAGTGCTCATAACCTGTTATTGCATAATAACCAATTGTTTTGTATTGATTTTGAGTATTGTTGTAGCTCACATCCACTGTTTGAGCTTGCTGGTGTTATCGCTTGTCATCAGTTAGCTCCGGATGCGCGCCAGTGGTTAATTGGCGGATATCTTTCAGATCATCCTTGTTTGACCATCGGTAGTCAGCAGGCGCTACCGGCGGCAATGGATATCTTCTGGTTGTATTCCTGTGCCTGGGCATTACAAATGGCCGATGGTCAATGCCGCGATGGCCGTGAGTATTTCGGTTGGTTTGACAACTACCGACAACTTATAGGAGAGTGAACTCTATCCCGGCCAGCGGCGCCGACCGTTATCAAGGATATGCTGACGGATGAGACGACTATGGTTGTTACTGGGAACGGTGCTGACATTAACCGCCTGTTCCACCAAAATGACATATTCCTTTCTCGACTGGGCAATTGAGTGGCGGCTGGATGACTACGTCACGTTAAATGATGCCCAGGAGCGGCAGTTTGACAAAGCGCTGCAGTCCTTTCTGGTATGGCATCGCAAACAGGAGTTACCAAGATACAGTGCAGATCTGAAATCGCTACGCACGGCTCTGCAACAGGGAACGCTAACACCCGAATTTCTTTCGAATTTTACCGATCAGGCTCGCCAACATTGGTTGCGAATATTTTCCAAGACGTTCGACGATATTGTCCCGCTGGTGGCCTCGTTCGATGCGCAGCAAGTCGCGCAAATTAAGCAACAGCTCAGCAAAGACCAACAAAAGCTACACAAGCGCTATCAGCATAAAACACCAGAACAACTTATTGCCGATGCCGACGAACGGTTACAGGACACGCTAGAAGACTGGATTGGACGCTTGACCGTTCCACAACAGCAATTGGTACACAGTTACAATCAGCAACGATTACAAGTAATAAGGTTATGGCTGGATTACCGTGATGAGTGGTATGCACAGTTTGTTGACACGCTGGATAACCGCCATGACCAATCTCAGTTAAGGACACGTTTGAAATCTCTGCTGACAACTCCAGAACAGTTGCGTTCACCAGCGTTTCAGCAACAACTCAATGCCAACAGCAAACGTTTGGGACAGATGTTGGTACAAGTTGCCAAGGAGATGACTGCCAAGCAAAGACAACATATTCTGCGCAAGCTGGACGAGCTGATCAGTGATTTGGATGATCTTAGTGGCGTAACTGGATGAGTTGTTGGCAGTTGATTCGTTGAACCATTTTCATTAGCGGCGAATTTGTTATGCTAGGCTCACAGAGCGTTTTGTTTTAAAGGACTTAATTTTGGATGCTTTAACTCTTCTTTTGACACGTCAATCCTGTCCGCGGTTGATTGCGCCAGCGCCAAGTGAAGCGCAACTGAAAGTCATTTTGGATGCTGCCGCCCGAGTGCCGGATCATGGTGGTCTGACACCTTGGGAATTTATCATTGCGACCGGTGAGGGATTGAACCGTCTGGCCGACGTCTTTGTCGCCGCTGCGACTGAGGCGGGTGAAGACGATGACTTCATTGCCAAGGCGGGAAATATGCCCTTGCGGGCACCTATGGTTATTACTGTGGTAGCCAAAACCCGCAGTGATATCAAAAAGGTACCGGAGCTGGAACAGCAATTAGCGGCCGGATGTGCGGTGATGGCGATGCAGCAGGCCGCATTTGCTCAAGGGTTGGGTGGCATCTGGCGCACCGGCAATTTTGCGTTTGATGAAACCGTTAATACAGCATTGGGGTTAGAGGTCACAGATCAAATCGTCGGTTTCCTGTACCTGGGGACGCCAGCGATCGATATGCCTTTGAAACCACAAAAGGATGGCAGTGCCTTTGCCCGTTACCTGTAATAAATACTGAATTAAGTTTGATGCCGGCCAAGTGCCGGCATTTTGTTATTCGGCATTAGTTATTACTCAAACAAGTCCTGCATTAGGTGTCTTCTTCAATAATCCATTTCTATAGAGCTGATGGATATGTATGTTTATTATTCGGTTGGTTATTTCATTACACCTCAAATAATTTTGTGAGTAACTATTTGATTTGAAACTGTAAATTATTGCTAATTTGAAGTGTTCAGATTAGCTTCATGCTCCCTTTGGTGCGTACTTAATACGCTGGAGCATGACTATGACCGATATGAGCGGTGAGGCATTTTTTGACCTGGTAGCGGATGCCTTGCAAGATGCTGGTTATATCGTGTTACCTCAGATTGTTGCGCCAATGCTTATCGGTTTATTACGCCAAAGTCTTGCCGAACAACAAGGTCCGAATTTTCGTGATGCGGCGATTGGTCGCGGAGGACAACAACAACTTAATCAGACGGTTCGCAGCGATCGTATTCGTTGGTTAACGGCGGATAATCAGCCTGATCAGCAGTGGTTGAGTTTGATGGATCAATTGCGTATCGGGCTCAATCGCCGACTGTTCATGGGATTGTTTGATTATGAAAGTCATTATGCCTGGTATCGTCCGGGAGCATTTTACCGCAAACATGTTGATGCTTTACCCGGAAGCCGCAATCGTATTCTTACCACTGTATTGTTTCTTAACGAAAACTGGCAAAGTGATGAAGGGGGAGAACTGCAGCTTTTTGATGAACAGGATCAATTGTTACAGCAGATTACCCCAGAAGCTGGCACCTTAGTGATCTTCCTCAGTGAACGTTTTCCTCATGAAGTGCTCCCCACACGGCGTGGTCGCGGTAGCATCGCCGGCTGGTTTCGTGTCAGTAACAGCCATTACGGCTTTTGATGACCATAAGTCTCTGAATTTGTATTGCATTAGCTTGTCCATTCCTACGGAATTCGTGCTAGTCTGTTAATAAAAGGTCTGCGGCACTATTGTGAGTGTCGGCCTGACCACCAAGAAAGACTAGGCGAGAAGGAGAAGCATTGTGGGACAGGAAGGTTATTTATCCGGAGAGTATGTCATTCTTGAACCGCTGAGTATGGATCACCTGCCAGCACTGTCTTTGGCTGTGGCAGATGGTGAGCTGTGGAATCTATGGTATACCAGTGTTCCCCATCCTGATGAAATGAAAGCGTATATTCAGACGGCGCAGGAGTCTGAACAACGTGGCGAGGCCCTGGCTTTTGCCGTGCGGTGTCGAGAAACCGGTACTATTGTCGGATGTACCCGGTTGTGTAATTGGGATCAACCTAATCGTCACATTGAAATTGGTTACACCTGGTACAGCAAAAGTGTGCAGCGTACTGCTGTGAATACCGAGACGAAATTACTATTGTTGACCTATGCATTTGAAACGCTTGATGTTATCGCTGTTGAGTTCCGTACCCACTTCCATAATGAGGCGAGTCGCCAGGCCATTGCTCGTCTTGGGGCTAAACAGGATGGCATTTTGCGTAACCACCGCCTGCTTAAAGATGGCACTGTGCGTGATACCGTGGTGTACTCCATTATTGATAGCGAATGGCCAGAGATTAAACAGCATCTGAAAATTATGCTGGCACATCATAAACAGCCGTAATTCCGCGCTATAGCCGTTTACCTCAACGATTACCTGGATTCCCGGTTAAGGACCGGGAATTTTGTGATCGTAATCAACTTGAAATTCATTTTTGACTAAAGTAGTTTTTATTCATTCAACAAAAAAGGAAGATCAGGATGATAGTCAAACAACTCGTTTGGGCAGCGATGGCCATCGGCGTGAGTTCATCTGCTTTGGCCGGCGAAGCGGAACAGGCATTTACTTCAGAATTACATCAGTGTGCCGCGTATTATCAGTTGGGCTCACAGATGGTGGCTGCGATGAATGCACCACAGATGGCCGCGGTCGGTGAGCGGTTGAAGAACAATGCTAAAGAAGCAGAACAACTGGCAGCAAAATATGAGTCAGAAGATGCGGCGCAGCAAGCGATTACCAAGGCCACTGAAGAGATGATGCAGTCAACCGGTGGTAAGGGCATGGGCGCGCTGATGCAGCGTTATAAGGATAAGTGCCAAGACATCCTTAACGATCCACAAAAACGGTTAGATTACTGGGTGATGGCAAAAATGTGAAGGTAATGGCCCGCTTGATGCGGGCTTTGTTTTACTGAATTTCTGCCACGAGCCACTGAAATTCTCATTGCTGTGATCATGCCGAGCTAGTTATATTTTACCGCTTGATTTTGCTTAAAATTTGCTCACACTACTAATGGCAGAAACCGCAAAATGGTGATGGGCAATGGATTCGAGGATGAGGCACAAATCGCTGCTATATCATTGGTATGCGCAGCGAGCGATCACTGATGAAACAATGCCACAAGCGCTGGAGAGCGTGACCCATGCTTCATTTGCGCAGTGGCTGCGCTTCCTTAACCAATTGTTGCTTGGCAGTAGTGTGATGTGTTTCGGTTCATCACTCATCTGCTTCATTGCTTATAACTGGCATTATTTGACGCGTCTAAGTAAGTTAGCCCTGCTTGAGGCCATCTGGCTGGTGCTAATGATTGTGCCACTGGCTTTGCTTAAATATGTCTCTCATCATCCTGCAGTTAAACATGCTGTCAGCTGGAGTAGTTTACTGACCGCCATAGCTACGGGCGGGGTGTTAGCCTACATCGGACAGGCGTATCAGCAAGGTGCCGATGACTGGCAACTCTTTGCAGCTTGGTCGGTATTGTCGTTACCTTGGATTTGGTTAGGTCGTAGTGACTGGCATATTGGACTATTGGCATTACTACTGAACCTTTCCCTATTTTTGTGGTTTCAAGTTAATGATTGGCCGCTATTTCAACAATGGTTCCCCGATGAAACCTTCAGCTGCCTATTATGGTGGCAGGTATTACTGAACCTCGTGTTGCATCTGACATTATTGTTTCTCAATCGGCGAAAGCCTGTTTGTTGGGGTGGGGCTAAGTTCTCCGAAGCATTGGCTGGCTTAGCAATGTGGGTCTTTATGTTGATTGTTATCGCTGATGCCATTTTTACGGGTAATTTTCTTCTAGAACAAGGGAATCGCCATTTTCTCTGGTCATGGTCACAGAGCTTTTGGTGGCTGATATCTGTGGTGTTATTGGTAACTTATTGGAATCGCCACTGTTTGTATGGGCTAGCTTTGCTGATGTTTGCTCAGATCGTGTATTCCCAAATGTGGCTGCTGCGTTGGCTCAATTCGTCGCAGTTAGAAACGTACGGCTATTTGTTGATGTCTGCATCTTCTGTGGGAATGTCTGTCGCGGTGAGCTTGTGGTTACTGAAGTTGCAGCGTCGTTTTGAGGAGCAGCCATGAGTGCTCAGATACTTTGGCAACAACTGGCAGAACAACGATTAGTGCAAGGACTAATGCCTGATAACGCGCCAGTACCTTGGTATCTGGTGGTATTACAAGCATTAGCCGCATGGATTGCCGGTGGTTTTATGCTGGGCTTTTTGGGGAGTTTGGTACTATTTCTTCCACTCCCTGAAATTGATGGTTTCATCATTAGTGCGCTGATTTGCTATGGAATGGCGGCATTTATTGTCTTCCAGCAAAAAAGTCACGCGAGTGGGCTGTTTGTTTCGCAATTGGGGTTTTGTTTTGCGACGGCCTCTTTAAGTGGACTTGCTATTGGTTTGTCTGAGCGCTTACACCTTAGCAGTGCTGATGTGTACCTGCTGTTATTGTTTCTCGGGCTGTTGCATTGGCTCACATTGCCTTTGTTTAGTATCCGTTTTTGTTCAGCATTGGTGATGTTGGCTGCCATGTCGCTGTGGCTACTGGAACAAGGATTAGGCGTCGCTATATCGCCGCTGTTGATGCTCAGCAGCTTCTGGCTATGGTTTCGCGAGCCTCATTTCGGACGCGGTAGAGATTTGTTGCGACCCTTGGCATTTGCCTGCGCGATGTTGCTTCCCTGGATACAGGAGCCTGTATTAAAAAGCGCCAGTAGTTTATTCCATCAACACCAGTGGTCACTTTTGAGTTTCTGGCCGGTGATGTTAGATCTATTGATCCTGGTGGCCTCGTTGTATTTCTTCTGTCACTGGCGACCGGCAACGTATAAACAGCGGCTGATAACCCTGATCTTACTTATCCTGTTCGTCGGATGGCTGATTTGGATCCGCGGTTTAATCGCCGCATTTAGCATAATCGTGTTGGGATTCGCGACGGCTGAATGGCTGCTCATCGTCGTCGGTGTGGTTTCGATGTTGGGCTTTGGTAGTTGGTTTTACTATTCATTGGAATACACCCTGTTTACCAAATCCTGGTTGTTGCTTGGCTTAGGCTTAACCTTGTTGTTAACGCTTTGGTTTGTTAAGCATCAAACTCAGTCGTCGCATGATGCAGGGGAGGCGACACATGAATGAAGTCTATCGCCCAACTTATAAAGTGGCATTAATCGCGCTAGTGCTTGGCCTCTTGAGTCTATTGTTGGTCAATAGTGCGGTATGGCACAAAGAACAATTATGGCGATATGGCGAACGACTAGTACTCGAACTTGCACCTGTGGACCCCAGGTCATTGATGCAAGGTGATTATATGGCGTTGGATTTTACTGTTGCTCGACAATTACGCCAGGCACTGCGGGAAAACGGTATCTGGCAAAGTAACTTGCAGGGATGGCTGTTGGTTACCTTACAATCGCACGGCCCCGCGAGTTACCAAGGTTATCGGTTGACGAATATTGAGAGCAATATGACCGGGCAGCAGCGGCTCATCCCATTTAAAGTTCGTAAGGGAAGGGTGCGTATTGCCAGCAATGCCTGGTTTTTTGAGGAAGGGCAAGCAAAACATTTCAGCGCTGCTCGTTTCGGTGAGTTTCGTCTCTCGCCTGAGGGTGAACTGTTATTGATCGGGTTGTTGGACGCTAAACTGCAACCTTTGTAGGGTTTAAACCGCCACCCTCATTATCAAAACAGATCTGCCAGAGCCTGCTCCAGCTTTGGAAACTGAAAACGAAAACCTTCGTTCATCGCTTTACTCGGGATCACATACTGGCCTTCGATTAGTAGTTCAGCCATCTCACCAAACAGCAGTTTCAACATAAATGCAGGGGCTGGCAGTATGGCCGGGCGTTGCAGGACTTTGCCCAGACTGCGAGCAAACTCCGCATTACTGACGGGATAGGGCGCGGTGGCATTGTATATTCCATGAGCCTGTTTATGGCTCAGTAAAAACAGGATCAATTCCACCAGATCAGACAGATGGATCCAACTCATCCCTTGGCGACCATTCGCAATGGGTCCACCTAACCCCAATCGGAATGCGGGTAACATTTTCGCCAGTGCGCCGCCGTTAGCCGCAAGCACGACCCCAGTGCGAATAATGCAGACCCGAGTATTACTGGATTGCGCGATCAACGCGCGGCGCTCCCATTCCGCACAAATGTAGTGGCTGAACTCTTCTACCGGTGTTGCGTCTTCATCCAGTAGTGTTTCATCCTGACCACCATAATAACCGATTGCGGAGCCGCTGATAAAACAACTGGGGGGCGTAGTAGAGGCTTTAATTAAACTAGCGAGTCTTGAGGTGATATCCCACCGACTGCGGCAAATCACCTGTTTTTGCATTTCGCTCCAGCGTTTACCTACGATGGGTTCCCCGGCCAAATTAATGACTGCATCAATACCATTAAGATCAGTGAGGCCGTCTAAAGAAGGAAGATATTCGTGGTGAATGCCCAGTTTTTGTCTGGCCACTAATGGATTGCGACTGACAATCACCAATTGATGTTCAGTTTCCAGGTTGGCGACCAATGCAGTACCAACCAGACCTGTAGCGCCAGTAATCAGTATCTTCATGCCTTATCTCCAGACCAATCTCTTTATGCTGATTATAGGATTGAGCAAAAAAACTGCTATAAAATCAATCCTGCCGCTGCCAACTCAATTGTAAAGAAACGGAATCGGCAAAGCGTAACGCATGAGGTTTATCGACTTCCACCGTGGCGTACTCCACCCATGGATGTTCACTGGCAATTTCTAGAATTTTGCCGGTGAGGTGCTCTAATAGCGAGAAACGATTATCTTCCACCAGGGAAATGATGGCTTTAGTGATAGTTCGATAGTTGAGTGCATGTTCCATATCATCAGTTTTACGTGCTTTATCGGCAACATAATGGATGGTTACATTGATAATCACATCCTGACGGTTGTTGATCTCTTCATCCTTAATACCGATAAAAGTGCGCAATCTGAGATTTTTAATGCGTATAATAGCCAATTCCGGGTTCATCATGTGATTACTTATTGTTTGATTTGCAGTTTTATCTGGAAGATTAGCAACTTTATCTGATAACAAGAAGGAATTTAGCGATGCTGCAGCCTTACAATCCGTCCATGACGCTGCGTACCTTTGCTTTAATGGCCTGTGTAGTCGTGGTTTTGGCGGGGATAAAGGCCGCTGGAACTATTGTTGTCCCCTTTGTCTTGTCGGCATTTATTGCGGTAATTTGTACCCCGGCAATTGCTGCAATGACGCGCTATCGTGTGCCCCGCTGGTTAGCCGTGCTGGCGCTGATGGCACTGATTGTACTGGCAGGGTTATGGCTGGCGTCGGTCGTGGGTGGCTCAATCAATGAATTTTCTAAGCATCTACCGATTTATCGCGCGCAACTGGTCGATCAGTTTTCTTGGATATTGGATAAATTGCGCGAATTTAATATCCAGATCTCCAAAGAGAAAGTCTTAGCCTATTTTGATCCGGGTATGGCGCTATCACTCACTACTAATACATTGTCCAGCGTTGGAAACGTCATGGCCAACCTGTTGTTGATCATTTTGACCATAGTTTTTATGTTGTTTGAAGCTGAGTCATTGCCGCGTAAATTGCATATGGCATTGGACGATCCGGATATGCGTTTGTCGCAGATTGACCGCTTTCTGCATTCGGTTAACCAGTATATGGTGATCAAAACCTTAGTCAGCTTGGCAACGGGCGCTATTGTCGGTATTGGTTTGTGGATGATGGGCGTGGATTACCCTTTGCTGTGGGCGGTCGTAGCTTTCCTGTTCAATTATATCCCTAACATCGGTTCCATTATTGCGGCGTTACCGCCAGTGCTATTGGCATTTGTCCAACTAGGGCCAACCGGTGCCGGAGGTGTGGTGCTGCTTTATCTGGGCGTAAACATGGTGATGGGCAATTTTGTTGAACCTCGGTTTATGGGACGAGGACTGGGCCTGTCAACATTAGTGGTGTTCCTGTCCTTGATATTCTGGGGCTGGTTGCTGGGTTCTGTTGGAATGTTGTTGTCAGTACCTCTTACCATGATTGTTAAAATTGCGCTGGAATCCGGCGATGGCAGCCGTAAATTAGCTGTTTTGTTAGCCGATGATGCCAGCGCATTTGCCGCTGATAATCAGCAACCGACTACCGAACCAGACAAAGAATAAAAGGATATCAGGTTAATATGCAGTTGTTATTGGATGCCATCAAAGCGTTGAATTTACCTGAGGATGCTACGCGTGTATTTCATGGCCGAGGCGGTTTATTTCCGGGCTGTGAGCACCTTAATTTGGACTGGTTTGCACCAGTATTATTATTGACTTCTTTTACGTCACTCACTGACGAAGAAATTACCGCACTGCAGCAGGCATTATGCCAACGTATGGCGGAATTAAAGCGTCCCTGTAATCTTGTTTACCAATATCGTGCCGGTTACCAAAGTGATACTCGTATACTCTGTGGTGAAGTGCCAGAACCCCATATTGTCACGGAAAATGGCTGTCGTTTTCAGGTGCACTTATTAAGGGGGCAAAATCATGGGTTGTTTTTGGACATGGTCAATGGTCGTGCGTGGGTAAAAGCTCATGCGGCACAGTGTAAGGTATTAAATCTTTTTGCGTATACCTGTGGTTTTTCGGTCGCGGCGCTGGCGGGGGGGGCAGATGAAGTGGTCAACATGGATATGAGCAAAGGTGCTTTAGCAATAGGCAAGCAGAATCATCTGCTGAATGGCTTTGCAGCAGGCGCGCGGTTTCTCGGTCATGACATTTTTAGTTCTTGGGGCAAGTTAAAAAAACTTGGGCCCTTTGACATGTTGATTGCTGATCCGCCAAGTAACCAACGGGGCAGTTTTGTCGCTACCAAAGATTACTTGCGATTATTACGACACTTACCGGAACTTCTGACGCCTGGCGCACAGGTGTTGCTATGTCTCAATGCACCGGAACTGGACCGGGCTTTTTTGAAAGCACAGGTCTTAGCGGCGGTACCACAACTAACACTGTTGCATCAGTTGGATAATCCGCCGGTATTTGCTGATAAAGACCCTGAAAGAGCGCTGAAAGTATTTGTTTACCGCTATGATGGTGAACCGGTTTAATAACGCAGGTTATCGGGCACTATGCTTTGACTGTCACTTTCCAATAGTGATGCGATGCTGGCAGCATCGGCATGAGTCATGGCAGAGAATTGAAAAATAAGACGATCCTGTACATCTAATGGTAAATGGATACGCTCCATAAACATTCTCATGCCCAGAATATCGCCGTTCCCAAACAGCCCCGCTAAAGTACGAGCCTCCATATCTAAAAGATGATTCATAGCAAGATCTCCAGAGATAGAAATGCACCTTTATATAAGCAATAGCAGAATTACCATCGTAGCTATGGAATAAATTGCTTTTAAAACGCAGGGCATCAGATCTTTCTAGTCTTATAATGGGTGAAAATATTACGTAACTACTTTCATTAAATACAAAATAATCATTATAAAGACCGTTAACGATGTTTTTTTGTTAGTCAGAAATGAAACAAAACTGTAATTTTTGAGATGCCAACGTATAATGTTGTTGCCAGCGTGTAATGACATCGTGCCTGATGCATAGTTGCTACCATGGCTTGCGACAGCGGAGTGACTGCAATGATGGTTAACTCGCAAATTCCAGATAACATCGGAGATTTTATGGACGTACATGAATATCAGGATGCTTACTATCAGATCCAGGATGACGTGATTGAATCCTTGCCCGTGAAATCCGATGAAGAAGCATTGTTGGATTAGTGTAACGTTTGTGATTGCCCCTTGAATAAACCCTCTAATCATGGAGGGTTTATTATCGATATTCCCCAAAAGATTTTTCTGATAACCCATTTTAATCTCTCAGATTGGTCACTATGGGCTATTCAAGCCATGCCGATATGAGATTTGTCACACTTAAAAGATAGAAATGCAAATGATAATAAATATCATTTAAAACATTTATTCGGTGTGGTAATGTCCCCTGCAATGAAATAGCTGAACTGTTGAAACTCCAAATTATTATGGGATTCAACGCGATAATTATTATGTTGGGGAACAAACATGCAGAAATGTGTTATGGCGCAGTTGTTGAGTGTTTTGGCGTTATCCATAAGCCACCAGTTATGGGCCGATGATGGTGAGATGGAGCGAATGGTAGTCACGGCCAGCGCCAAAGACCAACAGCTAAGCACCGCACCCGCATCCATTTCAGTCATCGACGCCGAAGAAATCAAACAGATGCCGGTAAAGGATTTAGGTGACGTATTACGTTCAAGTGTCGGTGTCAGTGTCAACACCGGTACGGGGGGGCGTAATGATATTTATATTCGTGGGATGGGCCAGGGTTACGTGTTGATGCTAATTAACGGCAAACGCGTGTCTTCCTCTAATGGCTTATGGCGTGGTGGCAATTTTGATGTCACGGCCATTCCGGTTGATGCTATTGCGCGAGTGGAGGTGGTGCGTGGCCCTATGTCTGCGTTGTACGGTTCTGACGCCGTAGGTGGGGTAATCAACGTCATTACCAAACAGCCGGATGAACACTGGGAGCTGACACTCGATACCGAATATAGTGCCATGACCGATGGTGATGGTGGTGATCGTACCCGCAGCAACTTGTTTGGTACCGGTAAGCTAACGGATACGTTAGGCGTGATGTTTACCGCTGAAACGGCGGACCAAGATACATGGAATAATGAGGAACTGACTCCGGCATACGATTCTATTGAAGAACGCAATACCAAAAAGCTTTATACCGCGTTTAACTGGCAGGTAGCAGATAATCAGACGCTCGACCTCGATTATCAATATGACAATGACAAGGTCCCGCTGACTAACTATTCAGCCACGGCCCAGCGTGAACAAAAAATCGAACGTAATACCTTAAGTCTGACCCACAAAGGTGAATGGGGCTGGGGCGGCACAGAACTGATGGCGTATCGTGAAAAGTCAGCCATGTATGATTACAACACGCAATATCGCCTGCAACCGCCCTTAGGTCGTGACATTGATGAAATCAACACCATTTATCGCGGCACGGCCTTTGTCCCTGCTTTTTCGCAGGACTTGACCATCGGTGGCGAATACCACAAGACAGAAGTGGCGGATGTCGTCCAGTACCCGACTACCGGTGGCGATAGCTCGGAACAGTATTCGCTCTTCGTTCAGGATCAGTTTGATTTGCTGCAACAGTTTAGTCTGACGCTTGGTGGTCGCTATGATGACAATCAAGATTATGGTGAGCGGTTTAGTCCGCGGGCATATTTGGTATATAACGCAGATAATGGCTTAGTTGTGAAAGGCGGCGTGGGTACTGCGTTTCGGGCACCATCACTATACGAGTCTTCTGCGACCTTTGCTTCGGTCAGTTGTGGTGGAGCGTGTAATCTTACGGGTAACCCCAATCTCAAACCTGAGACCAGTGTTAACTATGAGCTGTCCGCTATGTGGCACCAGCCAACCTATGAACTCTCGGCTACGGTATATCACAATCGGGTAAAGGATCTGATCACCGTTGAAACTTGGGACCGTGTCAGTGCGACTCGTACGTATTACAACGAAGATGAAGTGACTTTGCAGGGGATTGAGTTCACTGGCAACATGGATTTAACTGCAGATATTAGTCTGAATGGCAACTACAGTTATCTCGATACGGAAACCGGAACAGGCGAAGAACTGACGGGACGTCCTCGTCAGACGGCTAATCTGAAACTCGATTGGCACTTGACCGATGCGTTTATGTTGTATGCGTCTGGCAATTACTACGGCTCACATCTCAATAGCAGTGCCGAGCGTAAAAGTGGTTATACGCTGTTAGATTTTGGTGGTAATTATCAGGTTAATGACCATGTGAAGTTGCGTGCCGGTCTGACCAACATCACTAATCAGGAACCTGCAAAAGATGATGAAGATACTGAAATTATTTTGCCTGGTCGGGCGGTATTCGTCGGACTTACATTAAGTCTTTAACCGGGATTCGTATCCCAAACGGTCATCTGCAGCGTTACTGCAGGTGGCCGTTTTTGTTTACGGCAATTCTACATCGTATTTGTTTTTGTTGAATTAAACTCCCTGCGATTAACGGTGTTGTTGGTTATATTCATCAGTAGATGAATTTTAGGAGTTAACGATGCCAGCAAAACCAGGAAGACCTAAGGGCGATCCGCAAACTCGCGCGGCGCTGGTGGACGCTGCCAGAGCGTGTTTTCTGCATAATGCCTATGAGCGAGTATCAATTCGTGAACTTGCGCGTAGGGCAAATGTTGATGCAGCGATGATCCGATATTACTTTGGTTCAAAGGCTGGGCTGTTTGAAACAATGGTGCGTGAAACCATTGCCCCTGTCGCCCAAATTCTCAAACATAATTTGAGTTGCGAACTGCACTCCCCGGAAGAGCTCATGCAGGCCTACTATCAGATGATGTCGGCCAATCCTGCACTGCCTCGGCTGATTTTTCAGGTGTTGAACAATCAGGGGGATAATGAGGCATTCACTATTCTCTCCACTGTTTTTCGGGAAATGTTGGGCAACGCCAGTGACTGGGTACGGCAGCTCGCCGCCAGACAACAACTTAACACTTCGCTTGACCCTCAATTGATCCGCCTTAGCTTTATCAGCCTCATGGTTTTTCCTTTAATTGCACCAAGAGTATTGATGCAGGAATTTGGCATGGAACTTACGGATGTATGGCTAACTAAGTTACTAAATCATAACCGTATTGTGATGCGCGAAGGGTTATTTAATCCTGATAATATGCCGCCCTCAGGGCTTGGAGAACACAAATGAAATACAAGCACATCTGCTGGCTATGGCTGCTGTTATTGACTGGGTGTTCCGGGGCGGATGAGGAACGTGCGATGGGGACCTTGGAGCGTGATCGCATGATCCTATCGGCACCGATAGCAGAACAGATCAGCAATATTGCGGTAACGGAAGGTCAACAGGTTAAGGCTGGTCAGCTGCTGTTGCAGTTAGACAGCCGTAATGCCAAAGCTACGGTTGCACAACGTCAGGCGGCTCTGGATCAGGTGACAGCTCAACTGCAACAGCTAAAAACGGGAGCCCGGGCAGAACAACTCGCGGCGGCTGAGGCGGCAATGCAGGCCGCTAAAGCGCAAGCCGAAGATGCCAATAAACAATTCCGTCGTGCCCAGGCGTTGTACCAGAAAAAGATGGTAGGTAAGGCCGATCTGGATTCCGCCACCGCGCTAAAAAAACAGACACAAGCATTGACCGAGCAGGCGCAACAACAGTGGCTGGAACTAAAAAATGGTACTCGCAGCGAAGAGATTGCGCAGGCAAAAGCACAGGTTGATGAAGCAACCGCCGCACTTGCCTCGGCAGAAAAATCTCTGGCAGATCTGAGTTTAAAAGCGCCTAAAGCCGGTGAAGTCGATATCTTGCCCTGGAAAACCGGCGATAGAGTGGCTGCAGGCGTGCAACTCGTGACCTTACTCGCTGCTGACCGAGCCTATGCGCGGGTTTATTTACCGCAAACGGCGTTGGGCAAAGTCCATAAGGGTGAGCAACTGCAAGTGTGGGTAGATGGCCGTCAACAACCGCTCATCGGTACCGTGAGTAATATCCGCAGCCAACCTGCATTTACCCCTTATTTTGCCTTAAATGAACGAGATCGCGCGCGGCTGATGTATCTCACCGATATCGATTTACCTGATGCTGCAAATTTGCCAGTAGGGATCGCGCTTGAGGTACGCTTACCATGAATGCTATGGACGCAGGTGAAGCGCTAACTGACGAGATAGCGATTAGCACCAAAGGGCTAACACGCCGATTTGGTGACCTGGTTGCCGTTAACCAGCTGGATCTGAGCATTCCGAAAGGTACCATTTATGGATTCCTCGGACCCAATGGCAGTGGTAAATCCACGGTGATTCGTTTATTGACTGGATTGCTTGAGCCCAGTGAGGGTGAAATCGCTATCTTGGGGCAGACGCTTAAAGGGCATGAGGAGCAACTCAAGAGTCGTATTGGCTATATGACGCAGAAATTTTCGCTGTATGAAAATCTGTCAGTATTGGAAAACCTGCGATTTGTGGCTGCGATCTATGGCGTCCGCGGTAAAGCCAGTAAAAGTCGCATTGATGATTTATTGCAACAATATGGACTGGCTCACAGGCACCAGCAGTTAGCGGGCACCATGAGTGGTGGGCAGAAACAACGGTTGGCGCTAGCTTGTGCCACCCTACATCGTCCGGAACTATTGTTCCTAGATGAACCGACATCGGCTGTCGATCCTCAGAACCGTCGGGACTTTTGGGAGCAACTTTTTGATCTTAGCGCTGCCGGGACCACTATTTTGGTGTCTACCCATTATATGGATGAAGCCGAGCGTTGTCATAAATTGGCGATTATGGAACACGGCATCAAACGTGCGGATGATACGCCACGGCAGTTGATGCAATCCATGGGCGCCAAAGTGATAGAAGTGAGTGGTGAGGGATTGCGTCAATTAAAGCAGCAGTTATCCACACTGAAGGACGTTATTTCTGCCTCTCAGGCTGGCAGTCGTTTGCGGGTATTGGTGAATGATGCCCAACAGGATCCATTGGGCTTACTGCAACCGCTCTGCGGCAACCATCAACTTGAGGTGGTCAGGCCGAGCCTGGAAGATGTGTTTGTTACCTGTACCGGAGGCCGGCATGTGGGCTAGATTGCTCGCGATTATCACCAAAGAGTTGAAGCAGTTGGCGCGTGATCGCATGACATTTGGCATGATTGTGATGATCCCGTTATTACAGCTAATGCTCTTTGGCTATGCCATTAACACCGATGTTCGGCATGTGCCAGCCGGTATTGTAGATCTAAGTCAAAGCAGCTATAGCAGAGCGTTATTACAGGCGCTGACTGCTTCGCAAGTCGTAGATTTTAAACATCATTATTCATCGGCTGCTGCGGCGGAAAAAGCCATTACCAATGGTGAAGTGAAGGCGGTGTTGTATCTGCCTGCGGATTTTGGTGAACGTTTAGTTAATCATCCAGCCTTTGACAGCAAGCGTGAACGTTCTGCTGTGACGCGCCCGGTGGCGCAATGGCTGGTAGATGGTTCAGATACTATGGTGGCGGCCACCATTCGGGCATTGCGTACCATGCCATTGGACGAGTTGGCAAATCGCAGCGTAACTGCCGTGGTACCGACTTTTGAGGTGGTCGAGTATTTCAACCCAGAGCAGCGCTCGGTAGTGAACATTGTGCCAGGATTACTGGCGGTCATTCTGACCATGACCATGATTATGTTTACTTCGGCGGCCATTGTCCGGGAGCGGGAGCAGGGCAATATGGAGTTCTTGATTGCCACGCCAGTAAAACCGCTGGAACTGATGCTCGGCAAAATTATTCCCTATGTGTTAGTCGGGCTTATTCAGGTGACCATTATTCTTAGTGTGGGACATTGGGTGTTTGCGGTACCTGTGCGCGGGGGGCTGGACTCGTTGTTGCTGGCTTCTCTGCTGTTTATCTGTGCCAGTCTCACGTTGGGGTTAGTGATCAGTACGATTGCACAAACACAGTTACAGGCCATGCAGATGACCGTTTTTGTGCTGATGCCCTCTATTTTGCTATCAGGCTTTATGTTCCCTTACGAGGCCATGCCAGTGGCCGCACAGTGGATTGCTGAAGCGTTTCCGGCGACCCATTTTATACGGATGGTTCGTGGCGTGGTTTTACGGCAAGCTGAAGTGCTATCGCTTGGGAAAGATGCGCTATGGTTACTGGGATTCACTTGTGTCGGGGTATTGATCGCATCCAAACGTTTTCATAAACGTCTGGGATAAAAAAAGATTGCTTTGTGTTTCGTAGGCGTCACTGTGGTTGACTCCTACTGGTGCTGATCACAAGCGTTATCACCCGGCGATGATTAACTACAGGATTATCATCACTATTTTTTTAAAAACGAAAGGCCAGATTTAAGCCGAAGTAACGGCCTGTTTCACCATCTTTACCGACGGTTGGCGTCAGCAAAAAGTGGTTGGTGCTGTAACTGCCAATGAAAGCCCCCACGGCAAAACAACTGGCATCGAGCAATGCTTCGCCAGCCGTATTATCGCCTACGGCAAATTCACGTAACTCTTCCAGTGAACTCACTGCTGTTGGCACCCAAAATCCGTTCCATGCTCGGTTTTGTTCTGGCGCAATGTAATTGCTAAGCGCAGTGACGGCACTAGAGGTAAATACGCCGCCAGCGAAATGTCCTAACTCACTGTTTAAACTGGAATTACCGTTAGCAAAAGCGGGAGTTGAACACAGGAGCAAGCCGCAGACGGCTAAACATGCTTTCATTGCTGCCTCTCAGACGAACAGATGCTGTTCGCGGTAACTGGGTTTGGGACAGGATTGACGGCCGCGTGAACTGGTGGTTTACAACTGCGTCAATGGCTATGCAAAACCGAATTTACCCTTGGCATTCTTAACGAAATATTAAGATAAAAGAACAGTACTGTAAGATGTGACCCGACGCTGCAGTTTCGATAGTTCCGAGCATTTGAGGACGCGAGCCTAAGCCGGTTAACGCTGACTCGGTTGGGGTACTGGCTGCGCGATCCTGTGACATTACGTAACAGATATAAAAACGCCGGCATAAACCGGCGTTCATATTGTTACTTCAGGTGCCCCGCGTTATGTAGCTGGCGCTGCGCCGCTGGCGGTGGGTTCCACTGATACATCCAGGTTTCAGACAGTGGTTGTCCGTCAGACTCCAAATACAGACGGATATTAATCGGGTCAGTACTTTCATCGGGTGGCACCAAATCAAACATCGCCCGGTAGCCATCAATCTCATGTAATGGTCTGGCAGATTCAATTTCTGTGCGACCTCGAGACACCGAAATAACGGCTTTCACCTCGGCATCTTTACTGAGCATTGGCAATGAACCGCCAGCAAAATCCACGACGAAACGTTTGCTGTAGTAAGGACGTTTTTTTCCAATGAGCCCGCCAATACCGGTAAAGGTGTCTACCACCTTAGCTTTGGGGGACTGCTGAGGTGGAATGCCGCCCCAATACATGTTGTAGCTAAACAGTAATTCTTGTCCGGCTTCTATAGGTTGCGCAGGATTCCAGAACGCCACGATGTTATCAAAGGTCTCATCCAGGGTTGGGATCTCTACCAACTGTACTGAACCTTTTCCCCAGTCACTGGTGGGCTCAATCCACAGACTTGGCCGCTTTTCATAAAACACGCCGTCGTCCTGATAATGGTCAAAATTACGGTCGCGTTGTAATAGACCAAAGCCCTTGGGATTATTGTCGCTGTAGGCGTTAAAACGCAATTCGGCGGGGTTATTCAAAGGTCGCCAAATCCACTCACCGTTACCTGTGTGCATCGCGAGACCATCTGAATCATGGATTTCTGGGCGCCAGTCATAGTCTGTGCGACGGTCATTTTCACCCACCATGTACATACTGGTTAATGGGGCGACACCAAGACGCGCGATGGCTTTACGTGGATAAATTGCCGCATCAACCTTCACTTTTAATCGGGCACCTGGCTGAATATCAAAACGATAGGCGCCAGTGACACTAGGCGAATCCATCAGCGCGTACACAGTGGTGACATCTGAATTGTTGGTGGGATGTTCCAGCCAGAAGTCGGTAAAGATTGGAAATTCTTCAGGATGATCCATGGCAGTATCGACTGCCAACCCTCTAGCCGATAGGCCATATTGCATTTCCTGCCCAACTGCGCGGAAATAACTGGCACCAAGAAAGGCTATAACGTCACGCTGCCAGTCGGTGTGGAATTGCATGCGAAATCCTGCAAATCCCAGATCTTTAGGTAAGGCTTTGCCATCCACTTTCGACTTGCCATAGTCAAACAAGGAAGGGGAATACTTGATGGGAGTAGCTTTACCATTTTGCAGTTCATACATTTGCACCGGCGTGTCAAAATATAACCCTAAATGGAATAGCTCTGCCCGAAAGTTTACGTCGTCATTACGCCATAACGCGGCTTTTTTCTTGAAGTGCAGCTGTTGGTAATCATCCCAGTCAAGATGTTGCAGGCTGCTGGGTAATTCCCCTTTATGACTGACGTAGGGTTCGGTAGCCAAGTTACGGGCAAAACCCTTTAGCCAAGCATAATCGAAGGTTTCACCCTCTTTGGGTGTTACCTGCAGCCCGACAGCACATGCTGACAGACTTAATAGCAAACTGCAGGAAATCAGCAAGCCACGACTCAAATTGCGCAAGCGAAGCTTTACTTTGCGAACTGCCGAGGCGTCCTTAAAAGTATTAAAGGATGAATTGTTAAAAGTTTCTGTCGCAGACAATAAATTGAATGGCATAAGCAGACTCTGGGTTATGTGACTTTCCGGTATCTCCCGTAACAACGGGGTTCCTTACAAATTATTTTACAGGTAATGACAAAACCTGTAGAGGTGCAGAGACGTTAACATTAGTTGTAATCTGCATATATTCAGTACGCCAGAAATCTAGCACAAATTTGACAGAATGGAATGGTCTATCTGATTGAGATTCAGCAAAAAGCAGTTTTCTAACAGTGTTGTAAATAACAAAAGCTAATTGTTTTCTTTATGTTAAACACATTGAGAGACAAAAATATAAAAGCCACCTCAAGCGGAGGTGGCTTTTAGGTGAGTAACATCAACAATTAGTGAATATCGATCTGATGTTTTACGTCAGCTTTCACTTCAATTTTGGGCAGTGTTAAATACAACATGCCGTTGTCGAATTTTGCATCAATAGCATTGTCATCGACATTATCTGGTAACTGGAAACGACGAACAAACTGACCGTAAAATCTCTCGGTCATATGCTGTTTATCATCTGTGTGTTCATGTTTACGTTCGCCGGAGATCACTAAGCAGCCATCTTCTATATTGAGGCTGATATCTTCTTTTTTCATTTCCGGCAGTTCTACCTTCAACAGGTAGTTATCAGCATTTTCGCTGATATCGGTGGCCGGCAACCAGTGACGTTCTCCGACCATAAACGGATTTGTCCAGTTAGCCAGTGAACCAAAACGACTGAACAGATTGTCGAATTCTTCTGCAGGATTCCAAGGACGTAATTTCATATTGACCTCCTTATGTGATGTCATCCCAAGGTGATTCAACCTTTCGGTAATCCCTCGATTACCTGATTGTAATATGGTACCAAACACTATTTTTTCAAGGTAAAGACCATGATTTTTTTATGGTATTTTTCCATAAAAAGCGATTACTTATAAAAAATTAAAGGCAGGATTATTCCTGCCTTTAATCAGTAACTTAATCTATATGATTCAGGCCTATGCCGCACCTTTCATTGCTTTGACAAAAGCGCCTAGTTGTTCCAGCATCAACGCCGGATTATCCAGATTCGCGGCAATAATTTTTACTACCGCAGAACCCGAGATGGCTCCGGCTGCACCGGCTTCGATAGCCGCCTTGACCTGGGCGGGTTCCGCAATGCCGAAACCTAACAGCGGCGGCGGAGCATCAAATTGTTTTAGTGAATCAAGAATTTCATGAACTGGCATCCCCGCTTTGTTTTCAGCTCCGGTGACACCGGCACGTGATAGCAGATAGGTATATCCTTCCGCCGTTCTGGCAACCAACGCCAACGTATCATGATCTGCATTTGGCGGTGCGATAAAAATGGGCGCGATCCCCACGCTTTTAGCTGCCGTAACAAATGGCGCAGATTCTTCTACAGGAACATCTGCAACCAGGACGGAGTCAACGCCTGCGGCTTTAGCTCGTTGGTAGAAATTGAGTATGCCGTTGGCGTACACCAGATTGGCATATAGCAGCAGACCAATTGGAAGTTCGGGATATTTCGCGCGGATCTGCGCAATCATCTCAAAGCAAAGAGTAGGGGTCGTGCCACTGTGTAATGCCCGAAGATTGGCTCCCTGGATCACTGGGCCATCTGCCAGTGGGTCGGAAAAAGGAAAGCCCAGTTCCAGACAATCGGCGCCATTAGCGACCAAAGTATCCACAATCGCCAGGGACTGCTCAGGATTAGGATCTCCCAGCGTTACAAAGGGAACAAATGCTCCGCGTTTTTCCGCAGCAAGACGGGAAAAACACGCTTGGTAACGTGTACTCATGTTAAGCCTCCTGGCTGGCTTCGCGGGCAGCCAGTATGTCTGAAACAGTAAAAATGTCTTTGTCGCCACGACCAGAAAGGTTCACTACCAGAATGGTGTCTTCGGTGCATTCTTTGGCATAACGCAACGCATAAGCGACTGCGTGAGCGGATTCCAGTGCCGGAATGATACCTTCATGGCGCGCTAGCAGCTGGAACGCTTCCAATGCTTCATCATCGGTGGCTGATTCATAATTGGCACGACCGGATGCATAAAGATAGGCGTGTTGAGGTCCTACAGATGGGAAGTCTAGCCCGGCAGAGATGGAGTAGGATTCTTCAATCTGTCCTTCGTTATCCTGCATCAACGGCGATTTCATCCCAAGATAAATCCCCAGTTTGCCATGGCGTAATGGTGCACCGTGCATGCCGCTTTCGATGCCTTTTCCGGCTGGCTCAACGCCAATAAGTTTGACAGAAGGCTCATCGATGAAATCAGCAAACATGCCAATAGCGTTGGAACCACCCCCAACACAGGCAATAACGGCATCAGGCAATCTGCCTTCGCGTTCTTGCAACTGGCGTTTGGTTTCTTCACCAATCATCTTTTGAAATTCTCTGACGATGGTCGGGAAGGGATGCGGACCGGCGGCTGTTCCTAAAAGATAATGGGCACGCTCATAGCTACCTGACCAGTCACGCATGGCTTCGTTACAGGCATCTTTCAAGGTGGATGAGCCAGAATGTACGGGGATTACGTCTGCCCCCATCAGTCGCATCCGGAATACGTTAGGGCTTTGGCGTTCAACGTCTTTTGCGCCCATATAGATCCGGCATTTCAGACCGAGCAATGCACAGACCAGCGCGGTAGCCACACCATGTTGTCCTGCACCGGTTTCTGCGATAATTTCAGTTTTGCCCATGCGTTTAGCCAGCAATGCCTGACCGATCACCTGATTGGTTTTATGAGCACCGCCATGCAGCAGGTCTTCACGCTTGAGGTAAATTTTTACTTTAGGATTTGGTGACAGATTGCGGGTCAGCGTTAATGCAGTGGGGCGCCCTGCATAGTTTTTCAGCAGATCCTGAAATTCTTCCTGAAATGCTGGGTCCTGGCGCGCTTCTACAAATGCCCGCTCCAGCTGTTTGAGGGCTGGCATCAGAATTTGCGGTACGTACATACCGCCGAATTCCCCAAAGTAGGGGTTGAGTAACGTCTCGCTCATGATTTTAATTCCTTCGCCGCGGCGTACCGCAGTCAATCTTTTGGTTTACGCCCTGACGGCTGCCAGTACGTCGTAAATTTTGTCACTGTCTTTGATACCGGGAGCCACTTCCACACCCGAATTAAAGTCCAGTCCGAAGAATCCTTGTTCTGCCGCTTCAGCGGCATTATCCGGTCCCAAACCACCGGCCAACATCGCATCTGCTTTGCTAGGCAGTGGTTGCTGCCAGTTAAACGCTTTACCAGTACCACCAAAACTGGCCCCGGTTTTACTGTCGTAAAGAACACGGTCAGCATGAGCGGGGATACTGATGGCTGCCGTTTCTCCCTCGGCGTTTACCGGAATGGCTTTCCAAATTTCAGTGGCACTCATGCCAGCGTTGTCGAGGCCCTCACGCAGTCGGGCAAGCGCCGTGTCATCCTCTTTTCCATGCAGTTGCACGGCATCTAGTTTAAGTGCTACGGCAACGGTAACGATTTCACTTGTCGGGGCATCAACGAATACGCCTACCAGCAACAAGTGTTGTTTCTGTTCGCGATTACTTTTTGCTAACTCAAGAGCCTGTTCCAGCGTAACTTTTCTGGAAGATTGTGGGGCAAAAATCAATCCGCCATAAACGGCACCGGCATCAGCCGCAGCGTGCAGGTCGCTACTGCGGGTAATGCCGCAGACTTTGTTGTGACCAAAAATAAGTTTGCGGCAGGCTAAATCTAAATCATCCTCTGCCATCAGCGAGCTCCCTACCAGAAAACCGTTCACCAAAGGTGCCAGTTGTCTGACATCGGCATGGGTGTAGATCCCCGACTCACTGATCACCAGCATGTCTTTAGGTAATTTGGGGGCTAGTCGCTCAGTATTGACAATATTCGTAGTCAAATCTCGCAGATTACGGTTGTTGATCCCTACCAGTGGTGCATTTAGCGCAATGGCGCGATGTAGTTCTTCCTCGTTGGAGACTTCAGTAAGAATATCCAGTCTGTATTTGGCAGCTTCGGCCGCCAATTGCCGGTATTGCACGTTATCTAAAACTGACAACATCAGCAGAATTGCATCAGCGCCCTGATGTGCCGCTAGTTTTATCTGGTAAGGCGAAATAAAGAAGTCCTTGCACAGGATCGGTTGGTCCACCTGGCTGCGTACCAACGGGATAAAATTAAAATCCCCCTGGAAAAATTGCTCATCAGTCAACACTGATACGGCGCTGGCGTAATGGCTGTATGTCGCCGCAATTGACTGTGGATCAAAATCATCACGAATAAGCCCTTTAGAAGGACTGGCCTTTTTGCATTCCAGAATAAAACTGGCCTTCGGACCACTAAGCGCTCGGTAAAGACTGCGATGTGATATTTGTGGTCGCAGACTTTCTTCTGGAAAGCGTTTTTTCAGACTAGCGATATGTTCAGTTTTGGTGTCGACAATGCGAGTTAACACATTACTCATTGATCGTCTCCAGTTGACTCCCTGTTGCCAGTTGCTGCACGAGAATGGCGGCGCGGCCGGAATCGATTGTTTGCAGAGCCAGCAAGGTTGCTGCACGTAAATTGTCTGCGAGGCCACTGATATACAGGGCGCACGCGGCGTTGATTGCAACTGCATTTCGCTGGGCAGTTGTACCTTTACCGTTGAGAACCGCCAAAGTGATAGCCGCGTTATCTGCTGGCGTACCGCCTTCCAGCGCGTCAATCGTCGCGGTGGCGACGCCAAAATCTGCTGGTGTCAGGCGATATTCGGTTATCTTGTCGTCCTTTAGTTCAGCGACCAAGGTTTCACCATGCAGTGCTACTTCATCCAGTCCGGCACCATGGACGACCATGGCACGTTTTACACCCAGCGCTTGTAACACTCCGGCAATCGGAGCGACCAACGCTGGACTATAAACACCCAGCAACATGTAATCTGGGCGTGCAGGATTAATAAGCGGGCCCAATACGTTAAATACGGTGCGGGTCTTTAGTGCCTGACGCACAGGTACTGCGTGACGAACACCACCATGATAGTGAGGTGCAAACAGAAAACAGATCCCCATGTCACTAAGACAATGGGCGGCAGTCTCAGGCGACATAGTGAGCTTAATTCCCAGCTCTGACAATAGATCGGATGCACCGGATTTACTCGATACGCCACGATTTCCATGCTTGGCAACTTTGGCACCGGCGGCGGCAGCCACGAAACAGGCGGTCGTGGAAATATTAATGGTGTTATGTCCATCGCCACCAGTACCGACGATATCAATAACGCCCTTGCCACTCATCGGGAAAGGCTTTGCTGCTGCCAGCAGTGCATCGGCAGCACCGCTGATTTCGTCAATGGTTTCACCTTTGATCTTTAACGCTATCAATAACGCTGAAATAGCGGCTTCACTGAGTTCTCCCGCGATCAGCGGTGCGAATAGCGCTTTTGACTGACTGCGACTAAGTGACTGTCCCGCATATAGTTGCTCCATTAAAGGTTGGATATCAGGCATTACGACTCTCCCTGCGATCAAACGTTAAATATTGCAGGGTCTGCACCAGCAAAGTACTGCCCTGGGTGGTGAGAATAGATTCTGGGTGGAACTGAAAGCCGACAGATGCATGTTGTTTATGTTGCACTGCCATGGGCATACCATCATAACTGGCGATCACCTCTAGGCATTCTGGCACTTCAGTGGCTACCAGAGAGTGATAACGGGCAACCGGCAGCGGAGATGGCAACCCGTCAAAGACCCCCTTCGTGCTGTGTTCAACCGGGCTGGATTTTCCATGAACAATCTGACCCGCACGGCCTACCTTTCCGCCGTAATATTCGACCAATGCCTGATGTCCAAGGCAGATCCCTAAAATCGGGAGTTTGCCAGCGACTTTATCTATTAACTGTAACATGCAGCCCGCTTCCGATGGGGCGCCAGGACCGGGCGACAATACCAAGGCTGCTTGTACTGGTTCAGCCAACATCTTTTCCGCGATGGTATCGGCGCTGATGTCGTTACGATAAATGACCACTTCGAACCCGAGACTACGAAACTGATCAACGAGGTTATAGGTAAATGAGTCAAAGTTATCGAGCAGATAGATTTTCATAGGCCACCTCCCAACTTAATGGCACTGATAACGGCCTGAGCTTTCTGCCGGGTTTCTTCTGCTTCGGCTAAAGGTTCAGAATCATAAACGACACCCGCCCCCGCTTGGATGTATGCGGTATCTTCGCTGACAAAGGCAGAACGAATCACAATACAGGTATCGATGTCGCCCAGTCCGTTGATATAACCTACGGCCCCGCCATAACTGCCTCGACGCTTTTGTTCGACACTCCGGACAAGTTGTGCGGCACGTACTTTGGGGGCACCTACGAGTGTGCCCATATTCATACACGCCTGATAAGCGTGCAGGGCATCAAGGTCACTGCGTAATTGCCCGGTAACGCGACTGACCAAATGCATCACGTGAGAATATCTGTCAACTTTAAGTAAATCCGACACTTTACGAGTACCACTTTCACTGATCCTGGCAATGTCATTACGAGCCAAGTCAACCAGCATAATGTGTTCTGCTAATTCCTTTTTATCGAGCCGTAATTCCAGTTCTATACGACCATCGAGGTCAGCATCAATGTTACCGTCAGCATCCTTGCCGCGTTTACGAGTCCCGGCAATTGGGTACATCTCTACCTGATTAGTGTGAGTCTCGTATTTCACGGCACTTTCTGGCGATGCGCCGAAGAGCGTGAAGTCAGCGGTGCGTAAATAAAACATGTATGGGCTGGGATTGGTGAGTCTCAGTGCCCGATAAGCCCCCAGCGTGTTGGGGCAGGGCAGTTGAAAACAACGAGAGGGCACTACCTGAAAAATATCACCCGCGCGGATATGTTCTTTAAGTTGCTCTACTTGGGCACCATATTCTGCGTCACTGATGTTAGCTGACACTTCAGTACGGACACCTCGCAATGGTGGAACTTCTGACGGCTGTTGGCACAGTTCTATAATCTCAGCGACTCGCTGGTCTAGCTTCTTGGTGATTTTGTTATCCTGGCTGAACGCATGGGTAACAATCTCGGCATCCTGCCGTTGATGATCTACTACGATAAGCGTTTCAGCGAGATAGAATAGATAATCAGGGCAGTGATTATCACTATTAGCGACTTCTTGTAATGGTTCAACAGTGGCAATCAGGTCGTAACCAAGCACACCGCCTAAAAACAAGCCTTCAAAACAATCCTCACCGGCCATGCGGATACCTTGCTGCAGCACACGCAATCCTTCAAGGGGAGACAGCGCTTTAAGGCGAGCATCTTCATCAAGTTCACCAACTGCTTTAGCGAAGGTGACAATCAACAAGCGGTTGCTTTCACTGATGTTGGCCAGTGGTTTGAAGTATTGTGCAATGGCAGGTAACAAGGTTGCGCCATTTTCGGTGAGAGCACTGAAGCTGACGGTTTGTCCCATGCAGGTAATGCTCAAGGCGGCGTCAGTGATAATAAAGCTCTTTAGGTGGTCTTTACTTTCAATTTCAGCAGATTCCAGCAACATAGTGTGTGGTTTGTCATTGGTAATCTGTTTGTACAGTCGCAGCGGATCATCCTGGTAGGGAAGCGGTTGCTTACGATAGTTGACCGTGGCAATTTGCTTAAATCTGCTCATTTTTCCGTCCTGTGTTGCATTGCGTTTTACCCTTTCTGCAGCTCTTCTTGGGTTAAAAACGAAAGAAGCCCGCAATTTTGCGGGCTTCTTTGTTGAATCTTGCTGTCTCGTTTGAATACAGCGCTTCACACCACCCGCGTTAAGGGGAGTGCCACCACCATACGATGTTAAGAGAAGCGATGTTATACATGACGAAATAATCCAGCTCAGTAATTGGCTTATAGAAAACCGCAGACAGCAGGTAATGTCAACGACTTATTACTAACTTTTTGAAAATATTGTGCGCTGTAAACAAGATAAATCGCATTTGTACAACAAACTCAAGTACAATAAGCAGATGATTACTGAACAATCTTGTATCGATCTGCACTGCCATAGCACAGCCTCCGACGGAGCGTTGTCTCCTGCCGAACTTATCACCCGGGCAAAAACTAACGGTGTAGATGTATTAGCCATTACCGACCACGATACGGTCGCGGGCTTAACTATTGCCAAGCAGTTTAATCTTGGCTTGTCTCAACCAATAACGCTGGTCAATGGCGTAGAGATCTCAACCCATTGGCATGCTTATGATATCCATATTGTGGGCCTGGCATTTGATTGCCATTATCCGCCGTTATTAGCGTTTCTTGAGCGGCAACGTTGTTTGCGTAACGAACGGGCGCAAGAGATTGGTCATCGGCTTGAGAAAGCTGGGATTATGGGCGCTTATCAAGGAGCCCAGGCATTAGCGGGGGACGCAGCATTGAGTCGCGGACACTATGCCCGTTATCTGGTGCAGGCGGGGATTGTTGATGACATTGGTAAAGTGTTTAAACGTTATTTAGCCCGCGGTAAAACCGGTTATGTGCCTAATAACTGGGGCGATATGCGAAGTGCGATCGACGTGATCCATGCCGCTGGTGGCATCGCGGTGCTAGCGCATGCGAGTGGTTACCAGCTTAAGGGGAAGTGGTTAAAGAAACTTGTCAGAGAGTTTAAAGAAGCCGGTGGTGATGCCATGGAAGTGGTCTTAGGGCAACAATCACCTGAAGATTTAGTGCAGTTGGCTCAGTTGGCAAACCTGAATGGTTTGAAAGCGTCAGTTGGCAGCGATTTTCATTTTCCAGGCCGCTGGCTGGAACTTGGAAAAAATTTACGTCGGCCCAAGGGGTTAGAATGGGTTTGGCACAGTGAGCAATGGACAGTTAAACAATGAGTCAGTTTTTTTATGTACATGAGGTGAATCCTCAGCCGCGTCTGATCAATCAGACCGTGAATATACTCAAAAATGGGGGGGTTATCGTTTATCCCACCGATTCCGGTTATGCCTTGGGTTGTATGATTGGCAACAAAGACGCAATGACTCGTATTGCCCGGATCCGTCAGCTAGGTGATAACCATGAGTTTACCTTGGTGTGCCGAGATCTTTCTGAATTATCCACTTATGCGCGAGTAGATAATCAGGCGTTTCGAGTGTTAAAAAACAACACCCCTGGTCCCTACACCTTCATTTTTAAAGCCACTAAAGAGGTACCTCGGCGGTTGCAGAACGAGAAAAAGCGCACCATCGGTATCCGTGTACCGGACAACGTGATCGCGCTGGCGTTACTGGAGGTGCTCGGTGAGCCTTTAATGTCGACGACCTTGGTACTTCCCGGCAATGATGTCGCGGAATCCGATCCGGAAATAATCCGTGATGAGCTGGAGCATCAAGTCGATGCCATTGTCGCTGGTGGTTATCTTGGCGAAAAGCCCACTACGGTTATCGACATGTCCGAAGACGGTATGGAAATCGTCCGTGAAGGCGCAGGGGATATTTCGCCGTTTCTTTAACCATGATTACCCGCTATAATCGCGCGCTCGTCAGCGCCCTGACAAAGAGGAAAATGGATGACTGAAGGTGTGCAACAGAGCTTACCCTTGGTTGTAGTGCGTGGTGAAGTCTTACAAGAACTTCCCGCCGATCTGTTTATTCCTCCTGAAGCGCTGGCGGTATTTCTCGAAGCCTTTGAAGGACCGTTGGATCTGTTGCTGTACCTGATCCGCAAACAAAAGCTGGATGTGGTTGATCTGCCGATTACGCAGATCACGTCTCAGTACCTGGAATACATTGAGATGTTACAGGGGGCCAGAGTCGAGTTGGCTGCCGATTATTTGGTGATGGCAGCAACCCTGGCGGAGATTAAATCTCGCTTGCTGTTACCTAAACCGGAACTGGAAGCTGACGAAGAAGATGATCCGCGGGCAGCGCTGATCAGGCAGTTGAAGGCTTATGAGAGCATCAAAGATGCTGCTATGCGGTTGGATGATTTGCCAAGGTTAGAGCGAGATGTATTCCAGGCTAGCGCTGCACCATCCCCAGAAATTCGACCTCGGTTGGTGCCTCCTGACGTGAGCCTACTGGAATTGGCGCGTGCTTTTGGCGACGTGTTAAAGCGGGTAGAAGCCTACGGTGATCATCAAGTACGAAAAGAGCAATTATCGACGCGTGAACGTATGAGTCAGATATTGACACAGCTTTCAAGTGAGCGTTACACGCCGTTTGAAGCGCTGTTCAGTATTAGTGAAGGCCGTGCCGGAGTCGTAGTTAGTTTTCTGGCATTGATGGAACTGGTGAAAGGCTTGCTGGTGGAATTGGTGCAAAGTGAACCGTTTGCGCCAATATATCTGAAGGCATTTTAACTGGAACGGAGGCTGTCCTTGGCGCAAATCAATGATTCTCAGCTAAAGCAACTGGTGGAAGCCACCTTGTTTGTGTTGGGCAAGCCAGTATCAGTGAAAGTGTTACGAGAAACGGTGTTAGCGGATTTCAGTGTATCTGTGCCAAGGCTGAAATCATTGTTGGATGAACTGGTAATGGAATATCAGGAACGTGGCGTGCAGTTGGTGAATGTCGCGGGTGGCTATCGATTCCAGACTCGCGACAGTCTGAGTGAAATATTGCAGATGCTGTGGCAGGAGCAGGCACCAAAATATTCACGTGCCACGTTAGAAACCTTGGCGGTTATTGCCTATCAGCAGCCAGTAACCCGAGGGGAAATTGAAGCTGTGCGAGGTGTGGCTGTCAGCAGTCAGATCATCAAAAATTTAACTGATCGCGGCTGGGTCCGTGTCGTGGGGCATAAAGAGGTGCCGGGACGGCCTTCATTGTTTGCTACGACAGCGGAGTTCCTGGCCTATTTCGGCCTCGATAAATTGGCAGACTTGCCACCGTTAACGGATGCCGAATCATTAGAGGCAGTGTTTTCAGGAATGAAGACCATGCCGGAAACCATAGAAGAGTCTATTAATGAGTGAAAAATTGCAGAAAATCTTGGCCCGTGCTGGCCATGGCTCCCGTCGTGAGATGGAGGCATGGATAGCTGCAGGCCGGGTGAGTGTCGATGGAGAAATTGCTAATCTTGGCGACCGCATTGAAGCAGATGCCAAGGTCCGTATCGATGGTCGCCAGGTATCGCTCAAGTCAGCGGAAGATGTGATTTGTCGGGTGCTGGCTTACCACAAACCGGAAGGTGAGATCTGTTCTCGCAAAGATCCGGAAGGTCGGCCAACGGTTTTTGATCGACTACCGCGTACCCGCGATAGTCGTTGGGTTGCTGTCGGGCGTTTGGATATCAACACCTCAGGTTTGTTGCTGTTTACCTCTGATGGTGAACTCGCTAACCGGCTGATGCATCCGTCAAATGAAGTGGAACGTGAATATGCGGTGCGTACCTTTGGTGAAGTCAACGATCTGGTGGTGCAAAAGCTGCGTACTGGCGTGATGCTGGAAGATGGTCCGGCACAGTTTGATCAAATCAAAGCGGCGGGTGGTGAAGGCATTAACCAGTGGTGGCACGTGGCATTACATGAAGGCCGTAACCGAGAAGTGCGGCGTTTGTGGGAAGCGGTAGAAGTGCAGGTCAGTCGCTTGATCCGAGTCCGCTATGGCATGATTGAATTGCCTAAGACGTTGCCTCGTGGTGGCTGGATGGAGTTGCCGCTGGAGCAAGTGAACTATCTACGACAGCTCGCTGGACTAGAACCTGAAACCCGCTCCATGTTGGGAATGGATAAGCACAGCGTGGCACGAGCCAAAGTACGCAGTGCTAAAGTGCGGCGTGCGGTACGTAAACAGAAAACGTCACAGGGAAAGACAACCCGCCAGTAATTATTTCAACATAAAAGGCCACGAATAGTGGCCTTTATCTTTAGCGTTGTTAGGGGTTAGCCGTTTTGAAGCAGGAATTTGAGCGCACCACAAACTGCGGCAACCTGCGCCTGATTACAGATGTCATCGGTGGCATTAGGGCTGTCAGGATAAACCTCCGTCGTGCAAGTATAAGGCGCCCCTGTAACACTGGCGCATAAGCCTAGCTCCTTAAGTGCATATTCAATAACCCCGGGTTGCACTACCTTTGACCCAATGATATTGCCGTCTTTATCGGCTGGCGCAATGTGGGTGACTTTTGCAACAGCCGCAATAATCGCTTTTTGAAAAGCCGGTTGTGGATGGGCGCTATCATCAACTACATAAAAGCCATCGGGAATTTCGCCAGGCTGATATGCTTTGCCATCTCTTGCCGATAGCGCAGGCCGAAATTCACTTTCATCGGTATCGGTTGTTTCATGAAGATCAATATGCGCTAAAAATTCACAAGGTTGTTCAGCAACTAAGGCCATCAATGAAGCAGACTCTTCGGCAGGACTGTTTACATAAAACGAGCGGTTTGGGTCTATCGCCAATGGATTCCAGCGGTTGATCACTTCGTAGCCCCAGGGGCTAACACAGGGCGCTATGAGCAGATTAAAATCGTTGGTAAAAAGCTGCGCTTGGGATTGGGCAAAAAGTAATGCCCCCTGAACCCCACTGGTCTCATAGCCGTGGACGCCTCCGGTGATTAATACCCCAGGCTTGGCTGCATCCCAGTTTTTTGATTTGAGTGCCAGTAGCGGATAACGTTTGGTATCGTAGCTCAGTGCTCCGTATTGAATGATGTCAAACGTTGCCGCTAATGCAGAGATTTTGTCTAATACTTCTGCTTGATAACTGCGTTGGATTGCACGTGATTGGCGCCATTGAGTTTTTTCGCTATCGCCCCAAGGCACACCCGGTGTCCCAATTGGATAAGTGGATGACTGATCCATATTCATTTCCTTGTCGTTTTTATCGTTAATCATTTTGAAATAGTAGGTTTAAGTTGTGCACTGAAAGCCTGGCCATTTTCATGGAGACTGTCATCGCCCATCAGGTATAGATATAGCGGCATAATTTCTTGCGGTGTTTTCAGCGTGAGAGGATCTTCTGCCGGATAGGCACTGGCACGCATAGTCGTACGGGTGCCCCCGGGATTAATACTGTTAGCTCTTACTGAACTGCCATCAATCTCATCGGCTAACACCTGCATCATGCCTTCAGTGGCAAATTTTGAGATAGCATACGCTCCCCAATAAGCACGTCCTTTGCGTCCGACACCACTACTGGTAAAAAGGATAGAAGCCGTACTTGCTTGTCTAAGCAAGGGTAACAACGCTTGTGTCATGGCAAGTTCTGCCACCACATTGACCTTGAGCAGTAGTTCCAGCTCCTGGAGCGGAAGTTGTTCCAGTAATGTCAGAGTCCCCAGTAAACTGGCATTGTGCAGCAAGCCATCCAGCCGCCCGAATTGTGCATCGATTAGCGCTGCCATATGTTGGTAATCACCAACTGTGGCACTTGCCAAATCCAGTGGCATGATTGCAGGTTGGGGGTAGCCTTGGGCGACTATCTGATCATATACCGCTTCCAGTTTTCTTTGGGTGCGTCCCAGTAAAATAACCGTAGCACCATGTGCGGCATAAGTTATGGCTGCTGTACGACCTATGCCATCACCAGCCCCAGTCACCAGAATAATTTTATTTGTTAATAAATCTTTTTTCGCTTGATAGTCCAACATCAGCACAATTCCCGTAATTTCAGTAACCCGCAACCTTATTGCTGTTGGCAGGCGTTTCCCTCGTTGTTTAAAACAAATGGCTGATTAGTGCCGTAATACATTGGTTTCATTTGTTTCTGTTCTGTAGCTAAAACACCAAATATGCATTAACTTGTTAAAGATTGAGACATAGGTCTCATTCCTGCAGTCACAAGCATTGGGGTATTGTGGCCAATTTGTCAGGGAAACAAAACTACTACAACAAGACTTGGGGTTACAAATATGAACAGACTGATAGTGGTCACCACAACCATTGTGGCATTGGGACTCACAGCCTGCGGTGGGGACAGTTACGACGAACTGAAGGACAGTACCGAACCATTAGTGCCAGAGACGCATCTTGTGTTCGATCCGGCTAATTCTGCGATACCTGTGCCAAACGACTTGCTGCTCAGCGGCACGCTTGATGGCACACTCAATATGCCGGGAGAAAGTGCGGGCGATTATACTGATCCGCAGTTAGCGTTGGGGGCGCTAGATGGTTGGTCGACAACACAGCCTATCACTATTGGTTTTGCACCATCGACTGATAGTAATGGTAACGCGATTGGACTGTTGGCGTCTTCTGTAACTCAGCCTGGGGCCATACGTCTGTTTGAAGCGGTAAGCGGTGGACCATTATCAACGCAAGCTGCGTGTCAGGCTGAAGCAGCTGTTAGTGCTTGTGAGGTGAGTGATGAATTGACGTGGGGAGAGGATTTTATCACTCAGGTATCAGGTAACAATATCATCGTTGTGCCACTAAAACCGTTGAAGCCCGCGCACTCCTACCTGTATGTGGCAACGACGTTAATTAAGGATACAGAAGGTCGCAGTGTTGCACCGTCTACTACGTATGCATTGTTGAAAATGGATATTGAAACCCATCCACTGGAAACAGCAGAACAACTGATGTTACAGACATTAGTCAATAGCTATGAAAAAGTTCTCACAGACACTTATGGCATTGATAGTGCTAGCATTATCTATGCTGGACTCTTCACAACTCAGTCTGTCAGCAATGTATATGAAGCCGTTAAATTGATGATGTTACAAAGCAATTCTGCTTATGCCCCGAGCTGGGTGCAAGCCCCTGTCGCTACGGGCTATACCGCCGCAACCACAGCAGGATTAACGGTGGCGGATGGTACCGCTTATGTTCTAGCGGATATGGCCGACGTTTATACTGCTTCCATTAAGTTACCGATTTATGGTGATTGTTCTTCTGCCAGCTGTAGCACTATCGATGGTCATTGGGTAGCGCTGGGCGATAGTCCGGTCGCAGTATTGCAGGCATTACAGAATGGTAGCTTGAGCCAAAGTCATTTTGCAGAGCAAGCTATGGCTTACGGCATTGATCCGAGTGCAGCGTTAGCTGATCTGTCTTTACTTGTTGGTAAAACCTGGACATTGGATGATGGCAGTAATGCTGATCTAACCCGAAACCTTACGCGCTTTAATCCTATCCCAGCCATTAAAGGCTATGAAACCGTACCGTTGCTCATTACGGTACCCAACGCGACCAAACTGGCCGCATTTTATGCTAGTCAGGGAAAAACCTTTAGCGCACCGACCACAGGTTGGCCTGCCACGATAGCCATGCATGGACTTGGGGGCGGTAAGGAGATGGCTTTAGCTTATGCGGGGAGTTATGCCGCAGCAGGGGTGGCTGTTGTTGCGATGGATATGCCATTACACGGTGCACGATCGTTTGATGCTAATGGCGATGGGACCTATGAGGTTTCTGCTACCGACCCATCGTTTGGTGCTGTTATTGGTAAGCCCAATGCTTTTACTAATGGCAGCGCGTTAGTGTTTGTGAATATTGCCAGTACACTGTCAGTGCGTGATAACTTCCGCCAGGCGACTGTTGACCATCTAGCATTGCGTTTGGCTTTAGGTGGATTAAGTGCAACTCAGGCCGCTACCGGTGCAACACCGTTATTTGATGCAGATAAAATGACTGCTCAAGGCCTGAGCTTGGGAGCAATCGTTGGCACTGACTTTGCGACTTATGCAAGCAGTGGCTTGATTGATCCAATCAGCGGTAATGCTTTACCTAATTATTATGGTATTAAAGGGGTATCATTAGTGGCGCCAAGTGGTGGTCTGGCTGGAAGCTTTGCGGGTTCTGCCACCTTCTCTCCGGTGCTTTATGCCAGTATTACTGCCAGTGACACTTTTAAGGCATTGGTCACTGCGGCCAATACCGAAGGCTATGCTGAGGATTCTGCTGAATATGCAGCATTAGTGAGTTCGGTTTACCAGAGTTTCTTACCAACCTTTGCTTTCGCTGTGCAAACCGCGATTGATAGTAGTGACCCGATTAGTCAAGTCAGTATGTTGCAAGCGTCAGGACTGCCGGTGCACCTGATTGAAATTGTCGGTGATGGTGCTGGCAATAAACCAGATCAGGTGTTACCAAATAGTGTGAGTGGCTTCCCGTTGTCGGGCACCGAGCCATTGATTACAAATCTGGGCCTGAATTGCGTCGATACCAGTGCATCATCCGGAGCGGTGCGTTTTACGAAAGGACACCATAGCTCAATTGCCAATCCTTCAGAGGTAAGTGGCGTGACTGATGGTATGGCCGCCGCCGCAACAGCCGAGATGCAGGCTGAAGTGGCAACTTTTGCAGCAACGGCTGCTGCGGGTGCGCCAGCGATTGTTATCACTAATCCGCTAGTGATTCAGAGTTGCAGTAACTAAATCACTGACAGAAAAAGGCCCGGTGAGTAGCCGGGCATTTTCTTTTGAGCCTGTAAATTGGATACAGATTAACGATATCGACAAGTTTATTTGCCGCAGTCAAACGTACTCCAGATAGGTGCGTGATCTGAAGGTTTTTCCATGGACCTTAAATCATAATCTACATCTGACTCCTTCAAACGCAGAGCTAAAGGTGCGCTTGCGAGGATGGTGTCAATGCGCAGGCCTCGATTGTCGTCAAATCCACGACTGCGGTAATCAAACCAAGAGTAACGTTGTTCCCGTTGCGGATGAAGTTGTCTGAACGTATCGACAAGTCCCCAATCCAATAAGGTGTTAAACCATTGCCGCTCTTCAGGCTGAAAACTGCATTTCCCTGTTTGTAACCAGCGTTTGGCGTTAACGTCACCAATGCCGATGTCAAGATCGATAGGGGAGATATTCATATCGCCAATAATCGCAATATCTTGTTCAGGACTAAAGCTGCTGCTCAACCACCGCATTAAATCAGCATAGAACTTTCTTTTGGCAGGATATTTCACTTCATGCGCAATGTTTTCACCTTGCGGGAAGTAACCGTTGATGACAGTTAATAGACGCCCGTTAGCTTGCATAAACTCTCCTGCAATCAGACGTCTCTGAGCATCTTCGGCATCTGTGGGAAAGCCTTTATGCACCTTCAATGGTTCAACTTTTGACAGTAAAGCCACGCCATAATGGGCTTTCCCGCCATGATATTGTACTTGGTAACCCATCGCTTCAACTTCAGCTAATGGGAAGGCTTCATCGTGCACTTTTGTTTCCTGAAGCCCAATAATGTCTGGCTGATGGCAGTCAATCAACGCTTGTAACTGATGGAGCCGCGCACGCAATCCATTGATATTGAATGAAACAATTTTCATTTACGGCAGAACCGGTTTGAAAGGTTTAACAATGACGCTGGCATAAACCCCAGCAGCAACATAAGGCTCTGCATCAGCCCAGGCTTTTGCTGCTTCCAGCGATTCAAACTCAGCGACCACCAGTGAACCTGTAAAACCGGCTGCGCCTGGATTATCACTGTCTACGGCGGGGTGTGGCCCTGCGACCATCAAGCGCCCATCGTCAGCGAGCAATTGCAGACGCGCAAGGTGAGCTGGGCGTACTGATAAACGGTTTTCTAAGCTGTTTTCAACATCTTGTGCTGAGATCATGTACCACATTATTTAAGTTCCTTCCGTTGTTCTTCGGGTATGTGTTTAAACAGATATAAAACAGTAATCACTGTGTTGAGTAGCGTGGCAGCGGTCAGGCCAAACACCTTGAAGTTGACCCATGTCTCCTGACTCAGGTGAAACGCCACATACAGGTTAGCAAGGCTACATAACGCAAAAAACAGCACCCAATACCAGGTGACTCTGGCCCAGATCCGATCATCGACTTTGAGCTCATTTCCCAGCATAGATTTTAGCACTGGTCGCTTAAGCCACTGGCTGACAACCAATGCCAGTGCCATTAAGGCATAAACAATGGTGACTTTCCATTTGATGAAAACATCATCATGTAAAAACAACGTCAGCGAACCAAAAATCGCGACCACCACAAAAGTGATGACGTGCAATTTTTCCAATTTGCGGTAAATGGCGTAACTAATAATCAACTGAAGTGCGGTAGCGGCAACCAATACGCCACTGGCGATATAGATGTCGTATAACTTATAGACAGCAAAGAAGATGATGAGAGGGAGAAAGTCCAGTAACTGCTTCATGATTGGCCAGTGAGTTCGGAAAACTTACTCGAGTTTAGCATGCTCAACGCCTCAGGATAAGCCTCGTCTAAAATCCACCAACGTTGGTTTTCCCGGTTTCAGGTACAATCTCTACAATAATCCAGCTGTTACCGCGTTTTTTTAGTTTGATAGTGCGGTCATCCGCCCAGTTTTCACCCGCTTTTTTACCCACTAACTTTACTACGACGGTAACTTCATCCGTGAATTTGCGGAAAAAGTCGATATCGATGTCTTCTATCGACAAGGTAACGTCAGTCATCGATAGATTAAACATATAACGCTGCACCGAAGCGGCAATATAGTAACTGCGCAGGACTTCTTTTATGGGGGCATCGACATATTGGGTGGCCTCTTCAACATTTCTATCAATGTAGATAGCCTGGAAGAATCCCAAGGATATTTGTTCCGGCGTCGCTTCACCGTCTTTGACGGTGTCCCCACAGCCACTAAGGCATAACATGCAGAAAAATATTAAGTATCTCATAGCACTACAAATAGAGACCGATAGTGCAAGTATCCGGTTTTTTAGCGTTTACCGCAAGCCGCAAGGATATATAGGGTTGAGCATCTGAATCATCACTGAACAACCGTCATGGTTATCCACAAAATCTGTGGACAACTTTGTTGAATACTTACAGCGAACTTTCTAACAGATTGAATTAACGCTTAAAATATTGATGGTTAATTTTTGTCGCGTAGCGCTATGACGAGGTTATTTTCCGATTTGTCCCGTCCTAAGATAGGTTGACAGTTTTTAGGCCAGCTCCCGTAGCTGGCCTTTTCTATTGTGCACCTGATTGGGTGTTGCCATATCTAAACTCAGGTGTGGTCTCATTTCGTTATATATCGCTATCGATTCTCGAACAAGTCTCTTCAGCTCTTCCAGCGTTTTACATCGATACAGGAAAAACTCCTGCTTCAGTATGCCATTCACTCTCTCAGCTAACGCATTTTGGTAGCAATCATAACCGTCTGTCATTGACGGCTGGATTTGACTCGCCTTCAGCGCATCCTGGTAAACGGCTGAGCAATATTGCGCTCCCCGGTCTGAGTGATGCACTGCATTAGCGATATAGCGCTTATCGCTAACCGCCATTTTCAGCGCTTTCACCACGCTGTCTGCTTTCATGTCCGAACTCAAGTGATGGCCGACTATCTTGCGTGATACGGCATCGGTAACCAGTGACAGATAGTGCACGCCTTGGTCTGACTCAAGATAGGTGATATCGCTGACCAGTACATGCGCTGCATCATGCAGCCCGTCTGCTTTCAGCAGGTTGGGATGCTTCTTCATCCAGTGCTTGCTAAACGTCGTTTTGGTGTAACTTCGCTTAGGCTTCACCAGCAAGCCCTCATTTCTCAAATAGGTAAAGAATCCATCCCGTCCGAGTTTGATATCCTGTTCAATCAGCATAGGTTTTATCAATGTGTAGAGCTTGCGTGTGCCCAATCGCGGCATATATTTACGCCAGTATTGTACGGAGTCTTTGATGACCGATAATTCCGCTCTCCGACTATTCATCCGGGCAACTGCCTGGTAAACACCTTGCCTTGAAATACCGACAGCACGACATACGGCTGCCAGGTTTATTTCTCTTTTGGCTTTGGCTTGCCAGACATACCGGATAAGTACTTTTTTCTTAAACCAGCTCCGTATTCATTATCCATGATATCGACCATACCATTGAGGATTTGGTTACGCAGTTTCTCTTCGGCTAACTCACGCTCAAGGCGCTTGATAGTTTGTGCTGGGGTTTCTTTTGAATGTGGCATAAGGGGATGCTGAAAGGGTTTCGACCAATTGAGTCTACCATGCTTTCTGAGCCAAACGAGTACGGTTGTCTTACCCTGAATGCCAAAGCGCTGCTGGGCTTGTTTGTACGTCATCTCGCCTTTTTCGACACGTTCTACGACACCTAATTTAAAGGTTAAGGTGTAATCACGTTGCGTGCGCTTACGGCTTGAGTTAGTTGATGTCGCCATAAAGAAGTCCTCTTTATGTCAACGTATTTCAGGACGGGACAATTGGCGTAAAAAAGGCGCCGTGTTCGGCGCCTTTTTATAGACAAAGTAATGCTATTAGTTTTGCGTTGCCTGAATCGCCGTTAGCGCAATGGTATAAACAATATCGTCTACCAGTGCTCCGCGGGAGAGATCATTTACTGGCTTACGCATACCTTGCAACATTGGTCCAATACTGATGAGGTCTGCACTACGCTGCACCGCTTTATAGGTGGTGTTACCGGTATTCAGATCGGGGAATACAAATACGGTAGCTTTACCGGCAACAGGACTGTCTGGTGCTTTAGAGCGTGCTACGTTAGGCATTACGGCTGCGTCATACTGTAATGGACCGTCAATCACCAAATCTGGACGTTTTTCTTTGGCGATACGGGTGGCCTCACGCACTTTATCTACATCAGAACCACTGCCAGAGTTACCAGTAGAGTAACTGATCATTGCCACTCGAGGTTCAATCCCGAACGCTTTTGCCGATTCAGCGGATTGAATCGCAATATCTGCCAGTTGTTCAGCGTTTGGATCGGGGTTAATAGCGCAGTCACCGTAGACCAACACTTGATCCGGCATCAACATAAAGAAGATGGAAGAAACCAGGCTAGACCCCGGAGCAGTTTTAATTAACTGTAACGGTGGGCGGATGGTGTTTGCTGTTGTATGTACGGCACCAGAAACAATACCATCAACTTCATCCTGCGCTAACATCATCGTACCCAGTACCATGTTGTCTTCCAGTTGCTCGCGGGCAACGACTTCTGTCAGGCCTTTACCACGACGCAATTCCAACATTGGTTGTACGTAGTTTTCGCGTACTTCATCGGGGTCAATAATTTCGATATCTTCACCCAGGGTTACACCCTGTAGATTGGCAATACGGATAATCTCATCGCGTTTACCCAGTAACACACAGCGTGCAATACCGCGCTCGGCGCAGATTGCCGCAGCCTTAATGGTCCGCGGTTCATCACCTTCAGGCAGTACCACGGTTTTGCGCGCAGCTCTCGCCAGTTCAGTTAATTTATAACGGAATGCTGGTGGTGATAGTCTGTTTTCGCGAGGCGAGTTTTCAGTGACACTTTCAATCCAGCTCTGATCAATATGACTGGCGACATATTCCTGTACCAGGTCGATACGGACCGCATCATCAACGGGCACTTCATGATCAAAACGTTGGATGTTGAGTGAGGTTTGCCAGGTATTGCTATCGATCAAGAAAACCGGTAATCCAGTTTCGAAAGCCTGTTCACACAGTTCCATAATCGCAGGTTCTGGCTCATAACCGCCGCTCAATAGCAGTGCCCCGATTTTCACGCCGTTCATTGCCGCCAGACAGGCTGAGACAATCACATCAGAGCGGTCGCCGGAAGTTACTAACAGTGAATCAGTTTTAATATGAGTGACCATGTTGGGCAGTGATCTGGCACAGAACGTCACTTTACGAAGACGGCGAGTGTGCATTTCACCGGCATTCAGGATCCGGGCGCTCAGATGTTTCGCCAGATCAGACGCACGTGGTGATACCAGATCTAGGTTATAAGGTACGCTACCGAGGATCCGCAATGGACTTTTGCCCGGTAACTGGAACATACCAACAGTATCAATGTGCTGACTCGGATCATGGTCGAACATTTCAGACAAGTCAGGACGGGTACGGCCTTCTTCATCCACTGGTGCGCCAATCTTGTTGACGATGGCACCGATCAGCCGTTTATTCTGGGCTCCACCCCATGAATGATAAGCAATTTCCAGACGATTCATCAGGGCATTTGGCGTGTCATTTCCTGGGGTCGCGACGAAGATGATATCGGCATCTAATGCCTTGGCAACGGCGTAGTTAATATCATCAGCAAAATGGTGACTGCGTGTGTGTACCAGACCTTCCACAATCAATGTCTCAGTAGCGCCAACCGACTCAGAGACCCGCGCGATAATCTGCTCCATCAGCACATCGGTCTGATCCGCTCGGATCAGAGCTTCCGCATGAACCATATCAAATGGTTCCAGCGGGTTTACGGTTGGAGATTTACTCAGAATGGTGGTGGAACGTTCTGGACCTTTATCGTCAGGACGAAGCTGTGCAATAGGCTTGAAAAAACGCACTTTGACACCGTGACGCTCCAACGCGCGTACTATCCCCAAACTGATGGAAGTCAGGCCAACGCTGGTTCCAATAGGGATTAACATAATGTTACGGGACATAAAAACCTCGTGTAAAAACCGTTGCGAACTTTGAGAGTCGTCAATTCAGTTTTATTGCTTATTCAAGCACCGAATGCCGTAATTCTACGACATAGGGTGCTACTGCTGATCATGATTCAATCAGTTTTAATGCATCTGCTGCAATGACCCACTCTTCGTTGGTGGGCACTACCATGGCAATCGGGCTGCCATCAGCAGTGATGATCCCCTCATTGCCAAAGCGAGCGGCTTTGTTACGTTCGTCGTCTACCTCAAAATTAAAGATAGCCAGATTTTCTAATACCTTTTGGCGTACTAAGTTGGAGTTTTCACCAATACCACCGGTGAAGATAATGGCATCCAAACGTCCTAACGGTACGGTATAAGAGGCGATATATTTGGCCAGTCGGTAACAGAAGATCTCTAAAGCCAGCGTGGCGCCTTTGTGCCCTTCGGCGTAACCTTCTTCAATACCGCGGCAGTCGCTAGTCAGTTCTGAGATCCCCAAAAGGCCACTTTGCTTATTCAGCATGGTATTGACTTCATCAACGGTGTAACCCAACTGATGCACTAAGTGGTAGACAATTGAAGGATCCATATCGCCACTGCGCGTTCCCATGACTAAACCTTCCAGCGGTGTCAGGCCCATTGAGGTATCCACACTTTTGCCACCTTTTATCGCGGTGACTGACGCGCCGTTACCTAAATGTGCGGAAATCAGACACAACTCTTCAACAGGCTTATCGAGCATTTTTGCCGCTTGGCGGCTGACAAACAGATGGCTGGTACCATGCATACCGTAACGACGAATGCTATGTTCACGGTATAACTTATAGGGTAGGGCGTAGATGTAAGCCCGCTCTGGCATTGACTGATGGAAGGCCGTATCAAATACCGTGACTTGCGGTAAGTTAGGAAACGATGCAATGGCCGCACGGATACCGATAAGGTGGGCCGGGTTATGCAGCGGCGCGAGTGAGGCACATTCTTCAATACCATCAATGACAGAGTCATCAACAATGACAGAACGGGTGAATTTTTCGCCACCATGTACGATACGATGACCGATTGCCAGAATCTTTGAAGATAATTCCGGAAGTGGTCCGAGGATTTTATCTACGATAAACTCAACCGCTTCACGGTGCGCAGTGTAGGCTCCCAGCGACATTTCGTGCTTTTCACCGTTATATTTCCACTTGATGCGCGAATCCTTCAAACCGAAGCACTCAGCCAGCCCAGATACTTCGGCTTCCCCTGTGAGTGCATCTATTACGGCAAACTTCAATGATGAGCTGCCGCAGTTTAAAACCAATACCAGTTTATTTGACATCTTAATAAACCTTATGCCGTTTTATTAACTGATCCGGGAAAGCCACCTTCCGAACCTGTGTGCTTAACACTCATTCCCACTGTTCTATGTTGGGCCAGTTTTTGGAAATGTGCTAAGGTAAAAGCAATCATTCTTGCGCAGGGGGCATTCCTTGAATTCAGGTATCCTTAAAACCTTGAGCGATGGTCAGCATTATATGAAGACCTGGCCCATGGTCCGACAATTGGGGTATCACTTTCCCGAGTTTCGCGTGATCCGCGCAACGCGTTTGGCAACTACCTTGATGCCGGGGTTGGCCCTGCTTGCTGGCGGCAGCCAGCTGTATTTATATGGATGGGCCTATTTGCCTCAGGCATTAGCTACCATCCTGTTTTTTATCAGTATGCCGCTCCAGGGGATCTTCTGGTTGGGATGGCGTGCTCGTCATCCGCTACCGTTATCTCTGCTGGAGTGGGGAAATCAACTCAACGCCAGATTAATTGAACAAGGCGCGAGTTCTCGTCCACTTGGTGCTAAAGCCTGTTACATGGATATGGCAGTGATTCTGAAGCTGGCATTTGAGCGTCTTGAAGCCAGTTTCTGGGACGAGATTTAACCTTAATAACAGGTATTAATCCCGTGTTTGGTGAACACTGCTTTGATCTTCTCCATGGTTTCATGGCTTGGTGGTGCGACACCTTCTAACTCGTATGTCTCACCCATAGCTAACCACTTGTGCTTTCCTAGTTCGTGATACGGTAACAGCTCCACTTTTTCCACATTTTTCATGGGCTCAATGAACTTGGCTAGCATTTCGGCCGAAATTTCATCGTCAGTGTAGCCACCTACCACAACATAGCGAATCCAGGTCTTTTGTTGCCGCTTCGCAAGGTACTGTGCAAACTGTAACGTCCGCTGATTGCTCACTTTGGTCAGATCGATATGTTTAGCATCATCCATCTGTTTAATATCAAGCATCACCAGGTCTGTGTTGTCTAGCAGTTCATCGATCACCGGTGTGTATTTGCGTACAAAACCATTGGTGTCGAGACAAGTGTGAATACCGTTTTGTTTGCAGGCTTTAAACCATGCGGCTACAAACTCAGCCTGCAGCACGGCCTCCCCACCACTGGCGGTAACACCGCCACCACTGGACTCATAGAACGGTCGATAACTGAGCACTTGCTCCATCAGTTCATCGACCGTGACGTCTTTGCCGTCATCCAAATCCCAGGTGTCACGGTTATGACAGTATTTGCAGCGCATCAGACACCCCTGCATAAATGCAATGAAACGAATGCCGGGGCCATCTACTGTGCCAAAGGATTCAACCGAATGGATTCTTCCTGTAACTGTCATCAACGCTCCTGAAAAAGGCTGCAATGTTATCATTGCAGCCAATCTTATCAGATGGATTTGGTGAAAGTACGGGTAATTACGTCCTGTTGTTGTTCAGGTGTCAAAGAGTTGAACCGAACTGCGTAACCGGATACACGGATGGTCAGCTGAGGATATTTCTCAGGATGTACCATGGCGTCTTCCAGCATTTCGCGGTTCATCACGTTAACGTTGAGGTGTTGACCACCTTCATGCCCTGGTTTGTGAGCAAAATAACCATCCATCAGTGCCGCTAGGTTGGCGCGACGAGCTGGCTCTTCTTTACCCAAAGCATTAGGCACAATAGAGAAGGTGTAAGAGATCCCATCCTGAGCGTGAGCAAATGGCAGTTTTGCCACTGAAGTCAGTGAAGCAACCGCACCTTTTTCATCACGGCCATGCATTGGGTTTGCGCCAGGAGCAAATGGTGCCCCGGCACGGCGACCGTCAGGTGTGTTACCAGTTTTCTTACCATAAACCACGTTAGAGGTGATGGTCAGGATAGATTGCGTTGGAATTGCATTACGGTACATCTTCTTATGGCGGATCTTATCCATAAAGCGTTGTACCAAATCACAGGCGATGTCATCAACGCGAGCGTCGTTGTTACCAAATTTTGGATATTCGCCTTCGATTTCAAAGTCAACGGCAATGCCGTTTTCGTCGCGAATGGGTTTTACTTTGGCGTATTTAATTGCAGACAGTGAGTCTGCTGCAATTGACAGACCGGCAATACCACAAGCCATGGTGCGGCGAACATCACGATCATGCAGCGCCATCAAGGCTGCTTCATAACTATATTTGTCGTGCATGTAATGAATGGTATTCAGGGCAGTTACATACTGAGTTGCCAACCAGTCCATCATATTGTCCATGCGAGCCATAACTTCATCAAAGTCCAGTACGTCAGAGGTCACTGGGGCAGATTTTGGTCCTATCTGCTTTTTCAGTTTTTCATCGACGCCACCGTTGATGGAGTAGAGCATAGTTTTTGCCAGGTTAGCGCGAGCACCAAAGAACTGCATCTGTTTACCAATGATCATCGGACTCACACAGCAGGCGATACCGTAGTCATCAGACATAAAGTCTGGGCGCATCAGATCATCGTTTTCATACTGGATGGAGCTGGTGTCGATAGATACTTTGGCACAGTATTTCTTAAATGCATCGGGTAGTTGCTCAGACCAAAGCACAGTGATATTTGGCTCTGGGCTCGGTCCCATGTTGTATAGCGTATGCAGGAAACGGAAACTGGTTTTGCTCACCAGCGGACGACCGTCCAGGCCCATACCACCAATGGATTCAGTAGCCCAAATTGGGTCGCCAGAGAACAGTTCATCATATTCTGGGGTACGCAGGAAGCGAACCATACGCAGTTTCATTACGAAATGGTCAATCATTTCCTGAGCCTGCTCTTCAGTCAGCAAGCCTTTCTTAAGATCACGTTCGATATAGATATCGATGAAGGTTGAGGTACGACCCAGGGACATCGCCGCACCGTTCTGACTCTTCACTGCAGCCAGGTAGCCGAAGTAAGTCCATTGGATGGCTTCTTTGGCATTGGTCGCAGGGCCAGAAATATCGACACCGTATTTTGCTGCCATGGTTTTCATCTGAGCCAAGGCGCGGTGTTGTTCAGCGATTTCTTCGCGTAACTGGATGACATCACTCAGATTCTCACCAGCTTCCATCTGTGCTTGCAGTGAGGAGAACTGAGCAAATTTGTCTTTCATCAGGTAGTCGATGCCGTATAACGCAATGCGGCGGTAGTCACCGATGATACGGCCACGACCATAAGCATCAGGCAAACCTGTCAACACACCAGATTTACGGCAAGCCAGAATTTCTGGGGTATAGACATCAAATACACCCTGGTTGTGGGTTTTACGCAGTTCGCTATAAATATACTTAAGCTGAGGATCCAGTTCACGACCGTAGGCTTCGCATGAACCTTCTACCATGCGAATACCACCGTTAGGCAGCAGGGCACGTTTCAGTGGCGCATCAGTTTGTAAGCCAACGATGGTTTCAAGTTCGCGGTCAATATAACCAGCGTCATGAGAATCAATGGTGGAGACTTTGTCAGTGTCAAAATCGACAGGAGCATGAGTTCGGTTTTCCTGCTTGATGCCTTCCATCACTTTTCCCCATAAAGTGTTGGTGGCTGCAGTAGGACCAGCGAGGAAGGATTCATCACCTTCATAAGGTGTATAGTTGTTCTGGATAAAGTCACGTAAATTGACTTCAGTTTTCCACTCTCCAGGAACAAACCCTTCCCACGCTTTTTGGAACAGATCAGTTGTGTCGGTCATCGTACTTCACCTTTTGTTTGATAAAGTGGGCGGGATTACTGTCCAGTCTGCTTCCTTGGGACGTTAACCCCTGTTCAGTCTAACTGCCTGCTTCTCTGGTGGGAGAGCAAGGCTTCAGGTACCAAATCAACCGGTCTCTTACCGATTGAAGAATATCTGTAAATGCCCTTAACCTAAATTGGTAAGACCAATTGTCCAGAAAGATATTAGCATAAGATTGGGAGTGGTCGCACCACTTAATATCTCTTTGGCTTAAGTTAATGCTAAATTTGCTAGCCAGTTATCAAATTTTGAACAATTAAGATCTGTAACAGGCAGTGATATTCACTAAAAAAAGTCTAAATGGCAGATGATTCATTCAGTATTTTTGCGAGTAATTACTCTAATCCATTGATAACCCACTGTTCAGATTAATCTTTGAACAAGCACACAGAATTCTTCAACGGAATATTACATCGCATCATTCACCTCAACTTGGATTTGGCTGGTCCGTTTTAACATAAAAAATACGAGATTAGTCACTGACGGATGATGAATTTATGTTATAGGGAAGGCACTGTCCTATAGATGATCAAATCAACATGCGCAGTCACACTACAGCCAAAGACTGTTCGGTCAATGCTTCATATTGATTAATTATTAGTCAGTTCAAGATGGCGGTAAAGAATGTGACCCTGGTCAGACATCGATCGAACCGTTGGCAATAAAACAATTTTTGAGCTGTCAGCCAATATTGGAAGGATCTGAGACATAGGTAACATCTTTAGTGGTGCGAATTGATTTTTGACAGGGTAATGATGCATAAATAACCAGACGACGATGTGGTTTTGCAAAATTTGCTTTTAAATCAAAAGTTTCTAATTTTTGGTAACTTTGCGGTCGAAATTAATCAATGTTTCGGCAGACCGAGTAGTTAATGGCCTGTTCGCTGATTATATGCTTAGCCAAAAAACTCGGTTGCTGCCCAACAAGGTGGTAAAAAAATGAAACTGTTTTCTGAACATTTGCAAAATGTCATCGCTAGTGGTGAAGGAAAAGTCAATAAGCCATCCATTTTTCGCTTTATACAAGCGATCTACGCTGGATTTTTCATCGGTCTGGCCTTCGTTTTTTACGTTACTGTCACAACCGGAAGTTCCGATGCGCATTGGGGCGCGGTACATCTCATGGGCGGTGTAGTATTTAGCCTTGGCTTGATACTGGTGGTGCTGTTCGGGATGGAACTCTTCACTAGCACGGTATTGTCTGCGGTGGCGTGGGCACAGGGCCGGGTGAGTTTCTCCAGAATGTTATCCTGTTGGATTGAAGTGTATGTCGGTAATGCCGTTGGCGCATTGGTGCTTGTCGGACTGGTGTGTGCTGGTGGTCTGTATATGACAGATGGTGGTCAATGGGGGCTGAACGTTATCGGGATTGCCTTACATAAAGTTCACCATACCTGGAGCCAGGCGTTTGTCCTTGGGATGATGTGTAACATTATGGTTTGCCTAGCTGCCTGGTTTGCTTATATGAGTAAAGATGTTGGTACTAAAGCACTATTGATGGTGATGCCTGTGGCGCTGTTTGTCGCAACTGGTTTTGAGCACAGTATCGCCAACATGTTTATGCTGCCTTTAGGTATCGCTTTTAAACATTTATTACCTGCAGATCTGCTGTTGAGCCATGGGTATACTGCAGAAGTTTTGGAAGCCTTGAGTTTCAATCATATTGTAAGTTCCAACCTTATCCCCGTTACCTTGGGCAATATTGTTGGCGGTGCGGGCTTCATTGGCCTGGGGATCTGGGCTACTGAAAAAGCCTCAGGCGCCCAGGATGCTAAGGTTGCCGAGAGTGAAAAGGCGACAACCAGTTCTACCAAGTCCGTTTCGTAATAATCTAGAACATACAAAAAACCGGCGTTAAGCCGGTTTTTTCACATTAAGCAAGCCAGTTGTTATATGCCGTCTTGGCTTTTTGCAGTTTCATATAGGCTTGCAGCAGACTTTGGTGTTTTGCTGAGCTTAATAGTCCGTTTGCTAATGGTAAGTCATAACCCGCGGCCTCACCGTTGATATGAGCCAGAGCTATATCAATATCTTTTGCCGTAAACATACGGCGGAATTTGGGTAGGTATTCCGTTGGTTCACGATCTTCTTCCATCATTTGCAGCAATGCCAGCAGCGCATGATAGAAGCGTAACCGTGGTTGTTTTTCGGCGGTAATTCCGTAGGCATTGAAGTCTACCGTCCATTGTGCCCAGTCGTGTGCATCGGTTAAATCTTGTATTGCTAACGCAAGCAAACAGCGCAATTCACCGATACGTAGGGTTGCCCAAGGACTGTTGGCATCCACAGCTATGCAGAGTAATTGATCTAGTGGTTGGAATTCGTCGACATCCAGTGAATCAATCTCATTGAGAACTGCGGTCGCCTTATCTTGGTCCGTGGGCGATTGTAACCAGGATTGCATTAATTCACGCAGATGCATGGCCCGGTTGTTATTAGCAAATGACAGGTCATCCACCGGATAGATTTCTGAGTAACCTGGTACTAACACGCGGCAGGCGTAGGTTTGCAGATGGCTATAGTCGGCAATGTAAACTTCGGCATTTTCGTCATGAAATTTGGCAAGCAGATGAGCAAACTCCTGCTCGGTGGTGCCGCTAAAGTTCCAGTCACTGAATGGGTAGTCGGGACTTTCGCGAAACAGATCCCAGGACACTAGGCCCGAAGAGTCAATGAAATGAGTTTCTAGGTTGGTATGATCGGCAACTTCATCGTTATTGAACGATGGTGAAGGGAAAATATCCAAGTCTTTGAGACTACGACCTTGCAATAGCTCAGTTACCGTACGCTCTAATGCCACTTCAAAGCGAGGATGAGCACCAAAAGACGCGAAACAGCCGCCGTTTTGCGGATTAAATAACGTTACACAGATAACCGGATAACGACCGCCCAAAGATGCATCAAAGCACGTGATTGGGAAGCCTTCAGCCTCCAACGCCGCAACTGCCTGCTGAACTTTTGGAAAACGTGCGACAACATTGGGGGGGATTTCCGGCAGGGAGATACATTCCGAGATAATCTTATTCTTGACGTAACGCTCAAAGCATTCAGATAACGCCTGAGTTCTGGCTTCGGTTTGACTATTGCCGGCAGACATGCCGTTACTGACATATAAATTGCCGATGATATTCATCGGAATATAAATTTGTGCGCCATCGGACTGACGTTCAAAGGGCAAGGCACAAATACCGCGTTGCGAATTACCCGATTGCACGTCGATTAGTGTGGAGAGATCCAAATCGTGTTGTGGGTCGTAATGCTGCCACAGATATTCATCAAGTAATCCTTGCGGACGGTCGTCAGTCAGCGGAAACCATTTTTCATTGGGGTAATGAACAAATGGGCTGTTAGCGATCTCCTGACCTAAATGGAAATCAGCAAAAAAGTAGTTACAGGCGAGTCGCTCAAAATACTCACCGAGCGCGCTGGCCAATGCCGCATCACGACTGGCACCTTTACCATTACTGAAACACGCTGGACAGTTACGATCCCGAATATGCACTGACCATACATTGGGCACTGGATTTAACCAGGATGCTTGCTCAATATCAAATCCCAGATCAGCCAATCTTTGCTGCATGGTATTGATAGAAACTTCCAGCGCTTCATCTTTGCCGGGAATATATGTCAGAGTCATGAAAAAACCTTGAATGGTAGCCGTCTATAGGGGGGCGCATGTTAGCACAGTCGGCGCTAAGTTTAGCAATAATTATCATTCAAGCCTTTCGACTTGTTGGTCCAGATAATTGTGTTCAATAGTCACTAGGACAGAAATACAGGTTTTTTATCAAAATGTTGGCTGCTAAAATGGCTGCCAATTTTCAGTATGTTGCAGCCAAAGGCTGCCGGGGCTCAGTAACTTGGAATTTTTGTACGAATACGGAATGTTTTTGGCAAAGGCCATTACTATCGTCGTAGCGATTGCTGCGGTTGTGATTATCATCGTTGCGGCTTCAATGAAGCAGAAACATGACCGCGGAGAACTCAAGCTTACACACATCAGTGAAGAACTACAGTCATTACGTCATCATCTCAAAGAAGAGTTGCTAGATAAGAAGGCGTTTAAAGCTTACGAAAAGCAATATAAAGCTGAGCAAAAAGCCAAGGAGAAACAAACTGCCGAAACACCACAACAGAAGGTGTTTGTGCTGGAATTCAAAGGGGGGATCGAAGCGTCGGAAGTTGCTTCGTTACGTGAAGAAATTTCTGCGGTTCTGGCGATCGCCGATAAAGATGATCAGGTTGTGATTAATCTGGAAAGTGGCGGTGGTATGGTGCACGGTTATGGCCTGGCGGCCAGTCAATTAGAACGTTTGCGGCGTGCCGGTGTACCTTTTACCGTTTGCGTTGACAAAGTTGCTGCCAGCGGTGGATATATGATGGCGTGTGTTGCTAATCATATCGTCGCTGCGCCTTTTGCTATTGTGGGTTCCATAGGTGTTGTCGCACAGTTGCCGAACTTCAATCGGTTATTGCGTAAACATGACATCGATTACGAGCAACACACTGCTGGTGAGTTTAAACGTACGTTGACGTTGTTCGGTGAAAACACCGATGAAGGGCGTGCCAAGTTTCGCGAAGAGTTGGAGCAAACGCATGAACTGTTTAAAGGTTTTGTAACCAATTTCCGGCCGCAGCTTGATGTCTCCAAAGTGGCTACCGGGGAACACTGGTTTGGTCAACAAGCGGTAGATTTAGGCCTAGTGGATGAAATTGGTACCAGCGACGATTTATTGATGAAGCTGGCGGATGAAAAGCTGGTCATTAAAGTGCGTTATCAGATCCGCAAAAAGATCACTGATAAATTGGCCCATAGCGCTTCACTGATGTTGAGCGAGTGTTATGACCGACTTTTGCAAAAGAACCGGCCAATGTAATGCGTTAGACGGGTAAAAAAGCAAAGGCAAGGTGATTCACCTTGCCTTTGTTGTATCGGCAGCTATTTACAGTGGATAACTGATGTGCTGATAGAAGCCGACCATCATTTCCTGAGTTTTAGGATCAAGTTCGATGGCTTTGGCAAATTCTTTCAATGCGGCTTCCACTTGATTCATATAGCGGCAATAGCCGGGCTCCGCATAATCATCATTGGTGGCGACCAGAATGAAATCCACCGCTTCCACTTGTTTCTTACCATCCCAGTGTTGCAGAAATTTGGGTTCATTGTCATTGGGGTTAAAACCGATCATGACCGTTTCTTTAGTGGTTCCCAATTCTTCATATTTGCTGTTGCGCACCAGTGGAGTTAAACCGTTACCCACCATGGCAACATGCTTCAGATGTTTCTGGTTTGTCGCCGCCAGGAACCGGTCTTCAAGATATTGGTACAGCGCTGAGTAGTCACCAGTATCCTGTTTCAGCACGGCCATTTTTAACTGACGACTCAATGGTAATGTAACTTTCACATAGGCTGTGGAGGTGTAATTGGTCGGCAATTCACACTGTCTGGACTTATAACGCATATAGATATTGCGCAACTTATAGCCATAGGTCTTATGCTCATCTTTTGCAGAAGCAAAAAGATCATAAGTCATATGTTGATGGTCACGAATTTTCACTGTCAGATTTTGTTCAGGCAATAACGGCAGCAAATCCTTTATCACTGCTCGCACCCGATTGTGAAAGTTCGCGGCATTGGCACGAATATCACGCCCGGTGGCCAGAAACAGGAAACGCAACTTGCGGGCTTTATAATCTGACTCGAAGTAAACGCTCTGCGCTTCATGGTAAGCAGGGTTATAGAAGAACAGGATCTGCTCAGCGGTTTGGAGTGTGTAAGCTTCAGTGTGGTAACGGACTACTGGTAATTTGTCGTTAGCGATCACATGGACATTAAACAGTTCCTGGTCAGCCGCCATTTTAAAAAACTGTTCACTGATGCTGCGATAGCATTGTTCATAGCTATCGTAATGCGCCAGTAAGGCGTCAGTAACCTTAATATCTACCATAATGTACTGATTGGTGCGAGTCGCCAAAGGTACGTAGAGTTTTTGCAGCAACATAATGATTCCTTGTAAATCATCATTTAACGAATGTGGATATTTTAACCGTTTTGCAGTTGCTGAAATATAGACCGCAAGCACCTTTATGCACGACATTTATTTATGCTAAGTTACCGTTTTCAAGAATAAAACTAATCTGAAGGTATGTGGATGATTGTTGCCACCACAGACAGGCTCATTCTGCGACATTTTACGGATAACGACGTGGCGGCGCTTTATGAAATGAATCGTGATCCCCAGATACTGGAGTACATTCCTGCTGCACCATTTCAACAGTTATCTGATGCAGAGCGAGTACTACAGGATGTGATATATGCAGATTATCAGCAATACGGTTATGGCCGCTGGGCGGTTGAGTTTAAAGCCAGTAGCCAGGTCATTGGCTTTTGTGGCCCCAAATATTTACCTGAGTTTGGCCGCGTAGAACTTGGGTATCGTTATTTTCCGCAATACTGGGGGATGGGGATTGGCTACGAGGCGGCGAGTGCTGCTTTACCTTTATTCAAGGAACGCTGCGGCGTTGATGAAGCTATTGCCCTAATCCTGCCGGGGAATAGGGCATCCGTGGCGCTGGCCAACAAGTTGGGAATGCAGATACTTTCACGTGGTAAGTTCTTAGGTCATGAAGTCGATCTGTTTCATATCTGGCTTTAACGCTTTTTCTCCAAAGCCTGTTTAACCCAGGGCAACATAAAACTGGTGATTTGAGGTTGGGCCTGTTCGTTAGGATGTATGCCATCTCGCTGCATCAGTTCAGGATGAGGTGCAATTTTTGTCATAAAGAAAGGAATGAGTGTCACTGACTCCTGTTTTGCTAGCTCATCGTATACGGCCGTAAAGGCCTTTTCATAACGTGGCCCATAGTTTGGCGGTACCATTACTTGTGATAGCAGAACCTCAGCATCTGACTGGCGCGAAAGGTCGATGATTCGTGAAAGATTATTTTTGAGCTCTCTCGGTGAGAATCCTCGTAAGCCGTCATTCCCTCCCAATTCAATCAGCACGACGTCAGGGTGTGATGATTGCAACAATCCCGGCAATCGTCTCAAGCCTCCCGCTGTTGTTTCTCCACTGACAGAGCCGTTAATAATGGTATGCTCAGGTAAAGCTTTGCGCAGACCTTCAACCCAGCCTTTGGATTCATCGACGCCATAGCTGGCCCCAAGGCTGTCACCTAATACTAGTAAGGTGGCGGCATGGAGTGGTAAAGCGAGAAGCACCAGTAATAGATAGATTGCAGGACGACAACATAAGGAAGCGATTTTGAACAACAGCGCCATAAAAGTTTCCCATTTGATTAAAACAGTAACAACTCAGGAAGGTGAACTGACTATCCTGAAAGGCATTAATTTGGATGTCAAGCGAGGTCAGAGTGTTGCCATTCTCGGGCCGTCAGGTTCAGGTAAGTCAACATTACTTGGATTGTTGGCAGCATTAGATACGCCAAGTAGCGGTGAAATATGGCTGGATGGCGAACCGTTGTCTGCGCTTAACGAAGAGCAAAAAGCGGCGTTGAGAAAGCAGAAGGTGAGCTTCATTTTTCAGTCTTTTATGTTGGTGGACACACTGAATGCACTGGAAAATGTGATGTTGCCAGCTGAACTGGCCGGGATTGCCGGTGCCAGAGAAAAAGCGCGCAAAATGCTGGAGCGGGTCGGGTTAGGGCATCGATTAGCGCATTATCCAAAGCAGCTTTCCGGTGGCGAACAGCAACGTGTTGCAATTACCCGAGCCTTTATTTGTGAACCTACAGTGTTGTTTGCCGATGAGCCTACCGGCAATCTGGATAAGCAGAATGCCGATAAGGTCGCTGATATGCTGTTTGCAATGAACCAGGAAAGTTCGACCACTCTGGTGTTAGTCACCCATGATTTACATCTGGCTAGCCGTTGCGAGCGTCAATTGGTGATGGAGGATGGCCAGTTGTTTGAACAAGCTAGTGGAGATGTAGCATCGGCTCAGGAGGGGTAATGATGGAATGGACATTAGCTTGGCGCTTATTTAAACGAGAGCTGAAACAGGGCCAACTGTTACTGATCATTCTGGCGCTGACGTTGGCGGTGTTATCGGTTACAGGACTTGCGCGTGTCAGCGAAAGATTACAAGTAGCCATCAATGGACAGGCAAGTAAATTTATTGCTGCGGACCGTATCATCAATTCCCCAGTGCCTGTAGATGAGACAATTTTAAAACAGGCACAAATACTGGGTCTGAAGCTCTCAAGAAACCTTCAATTTAATTCTATGGTGTACAGCGGTGATGCTTTTCAATTAGTCACAGTAAGAGCCGTAGATAATGCTTATCCATTAAAAGGTAAAATTGAATTAAAGAATGGTGCTACAGATACGATGCCAACTAAAGGCACACTCTGGTACGAAAGCCGTTTAGGCGCATTACTTGACCAGCCAAAAACTGTTGAGTTAGGAAACAGTCAATTCATTCTAGGGGCGGTTATTAATCGCCTTCCTGATGCGGGATTTAATATTTTTGCTTCTGCGCCATTAGTGCTAATGCGTCTTGATGATGTGGCTGCTACCGGTGTTATTCAACCGGGCAGCAGGGTAACTTATCTCTATCAGTTTGCCGGAAATTCGCCACAGCTACAGGCGTTCGAAACCTATGCAAAGCCCTTGTTGAGCAGTTCTCAGCGGTGGGTCGATACGCAGTCGGGTGATTCTCCTATTGCAAGTGCCGTTAAACGCGCTGAGCGCTTTTTATTACTGTCGAGTTTAATGGGGATTGCATTGGCTTGCGCCGCCATAGGTATTGCCGCTCAACGTTATTGTCAGCGCCATTATGATGTTGTTGCTATGGTGAAAACGTTTGGCGCCAGTGCCAAGCAGATCCGGATCTTATTCGGGACACATCTTTTGTTAGTAACGGTTGCGGGGGTGGTGTTTGGCCTATTAGGTGGATTGCTATTGGACGCTACCATCACGCTAGCTCTACCAAGTGATATTGCGGCATATGCGGCACCATTAGGCCGTCCGTTAATGCTGGGCATTGCCACAGGGTTTATCAGCGCGTTTATGTTCTCAGCATATCCGTTATTGCGATTATTGGATATTCCACCTTTACGAGTGCTGCAGCGGCAGCTAGAAGGTTCCAGCATAGGGATGTGGCTGCATCTCTCGTTAAGCTTAATCGCTATGGGGCTATTGGGCTGGTTATATTCCCGTTCATTAGCATTAACATTGACGGTCATCGCTAGTGTTGTCTTATTGGGTCTAATGCTAGGTCTAATGGGGATGTTGTTGATCCGCATGGGGCAAACTGTTGGCATGAAAACCAGTAATCCGTTTGCATTAGCGTTGGCAGGGTTGCGGCGGCGGGCTAAACAAAATGCGCTGCAATTGGTGGGCTTTTCCAGTGCCTTAGTGCTATTGCTGACCATTCTCGCACTACGACAAGACTTGCTTAATGAATGGCAAAAGCAGCTTCCAGAAAATGCGCCAAATTACTTTTTAGTGAATATTGCGCCAGAAGAAGTTAAGCCATTACAACATTTTTTACAGCAACACGAGATTAATGCGACCGACATCTACCCGGTTATTCGAGGACGTTTAAATGCGATCAATGGTGAAGAAGTCATTACTCCCGAACAACAGGACCAGGGACAACGTGGTCGGTTAGGTATTTCCAGAGAACTCAATCTCACTTGGCGTAATGCTGTACCACCGAATAATCAAATTTTGGAAGGGCACTTTAATCAAGCCAAAGATGACGTTTCCGTTGAGTCCGGAGTGGCCGAGCGGCTCGGGATCGCTCTTGGTGATAGGTTAAGTTTTGTCATAGATAATCAAAATGTCACCGTTAAGGTAGCTAGCATACGTTCAGTGCAATGGGAAACGATGCAGCCTAATTTCTTTATGATCTTTACCGAACAGGCTCTATCGCCATTTGCCTACACCTCGATGGCTAGTTTTCACCTCAATGATGGCCAGAAAAAAGTTGTGCTAGCGCTTATACGCCAGTTCCCAACGGTTTCGATAATTGATGTCGGGGCGATCATTGCCCAGCTAAAAGGAATTATTTCGCAAGTGTCATTGGCACTGACATTAGTGTTGATCTTAGTGGTAATGGCAAGCGCCTTGGTGATGGTGGCACAGACAGAAGCCGGTATGGCAACGCGACAACGTGAATTGGCCGTCCTCAGAACGTTTGGCGCGCCAGGTCGCTTACTCAAATGGGCGACAGCCCTAGAGTTTGCATTGTTGGGCTGTATTGCCGGACTATTGGCCGCAGTAGTGACTGAGTTTTCGATATGGATATTAAAAACTCAGGTATTTGACCTGAGAGTTTATGCACATTGGTTATGGTGGTGGGGGGCTCCAGCTAGTGGCGCTCTCTTGGTGGCGTTACTGGGACTGTGGCGTTGCCGCAGATTATTGAATAAATCATGTAGCGACTTATTAAGACTCGAATAAATATAAGGGAAGTGGGCAATTTTTCGCCAGCTGGCAATTGCCATACGGCGAAGTTTTTCCACCGATATAATAACTAGCCCCTCTTTAAATCTGTGGTGTTTATTAATTTTAAGCAATAAAAAGGGGAGCCTTAGCTCCCTTTTTCTTTTTAACCATACTATTTAATTCCACCAACCCTTTGCGGTGACAACTTCTAAGTGCTGCAACCCTGCAGGCAGTTGTTCTTTTTTGCGTTGAGGCTTGGAAAAACCCAGTACTTTTTTGATTGAGTTGATCATAGTCTTTTACCTCTTAGGCTACAGCTGTTTCAATTGTTTTCAGTTTGATGTATGGAACGCCAGCAACTTCAGTTGGTTTAAGTTTGATGTATGGAACGCCAGCAACTTCAGTTGGTTTAAGTTTGATGTATGGAACGCCAGCAACTTCGGTTGGTTTAAGTTTGATGTATGGAACGCCAGCAACTTCAGTTGGTTTAAGTTTGATGTATGGAACGCCAGCAACTTCAGTTGGTTTAAGTTTGATGTATGGAACGCCAGCAACTTCAGTTGGTTTGAGTTTTATATATGGAACACCAGCAACTTCAATTGGTTTGAGTTTGATGTACGGAACGCCAGCGACTTCAGTTGGTTTGAGTTTGATGTATGGAACACCAGCAACTTCAGTTGGTTTCAGTTTGATGTAGGGTACCCCTGTAAGTTCCGCTGTTTCTGCTGACTGAGAGCTAGTGACAGCAAAGGCAGAAACGCTGACAAACGCCAAAGCAGTTAAAAATATTCTTTTCATCATCTCTTTATCTCTCTTATTCAGTAAGTTACTCGGCTAGCGGTCAAGTTTTGACGCTGTACAAGAGAGATAAAGCAGATGTTATGCCAACTTTAATTTGACAGTTAAATCAACAATTAATTGGTTCCATTTTGTTGATCGGCGGCTTCGATACTATCAAGGCGTAGATATTCAGTAAAATCACTTTCCGAAATCGCTTTGCTGTATATAAATCCTTGTATTTCCTCACAATTAAGCGCTCGTAGGATATTAAGCTGAGCTGTTTGTTCGACACCCTCACCAACCACTGAAAGCCCCATGTTATGTGCAATTGTGATAATTGAGTCGACCATTTTTAAGTCACGATCCGATTTGTCGATATCATCCACAAAGGCTTTGTCAATTTTAAGTGTATGAATTGGAAAGCGTTTTAGATAAGAAAGCGATGAGTATCCGGTACCGAAGTCGTCTAGAGCCAAGCTGATACCCATTCGAGTCAATTGTTGCATAACTTTTATCGCTTTCTCAGGTTGTTTAATTACTGTCCCTTCAGTAATCTCCAATTCCAAATTTGCAGCCGGTAAGCGTGTTAGTCGTAAAATTGACTCTATTCGCGTTTGAAGATCAGGTAATGCAAATTGCCGTGACGATAAATTGACGGCCACCCGACCAGAAAATAGATTTTGCTCTCGCCATTTCTGCGCTGCGAAGCATGCTTTCTTAAGTACAAGATCACCTATCTCAACAATCAGGCCAGTTTCCTCTGCTAAAGGAATAAACTCTCCTGGTGGGATCATGCCATGTAGTGGGTGATTTAATCTTACTAACGCTTCCATTCCGGCGAGCTTGCCAGTACGTAAACTAATTTTAGGCTGGAAGTAAACTTCAAATAGATCGTCCTTTAATCCTTCTCGGATCAAGCTTTCGACTTCTAATTGCCTTAGCGCATTGCGGTTGAGCGATTCGGAATAAAACTGATAGCGGTTACCACCGGCTGATTTTGCATGATACATCGCGATATCGGCTTTTCTAAGCAACGCTTGCTCATTTTGTTCATCTTCAGGATACAGCACAATTCCAATGCTGACGCCAACGACAAGGCTTTCATCTGCGATAATAAAGGGTTCGTTGAATGCTTCAATTACGTCATTAGCAATTAATGCGCTGGAGCCAATATCCGGGTTTTTATCTACTAAAATTGCAAATTCATCGCCACCTAATCGATAGAGACTTGTATGTTTAGGAATAATATTAGCGATTCGTGAGGCAACCAAACAAAGCAATTCATCCCCAACTTGATGGCCAAGTGAGTCATTAATCTTCTTAAAGTTGTCCAAATCAAGGATCATTAATGTGTGGTGATGGTCTTTTTTCACCAAGTTTTCGAGTGTCACTTGCAGGTTTGAACGGTTAGGTAATCCAGTGAGCAGATCATTGTTAGTGAGACGTCGTAATTCCTCTTCTTGTTGTTTTCGATGCGAGATGTCAGAAAATACCCCAACATAATGAGTTAATACCCCTTGCTCATCATAAATCGCGTCAATGGTCAACTCCATCAGGAATATCGAATTGTCTCCTCGAATAGCTTCAATTTCGGTGTTCCACTGTCCCTGTTGTCTTAAAAGTTGCTTTATTTGTTTATTATATTCATCCGAATAGCGGCTAAAGTGTATAGTTGTACCGACAGTTTTTTCTCTTGTACTACGAGTAATATCACAGGCGGCTTCGTTAAGCTCTACAAATTGAAATTCAGTATCTAAAATAAACACGCCTTCAGAGATATTTTCTATTGCTCTTTCAAAAAGTCTTAACTGTTCTTCAGCTGTTTTAAAACTACTGATATTTTTGATGGTTCCGGTCATACGCGTAGCATGATCTTTATCGTCACGCTCAACAATTTTGGCTCTATCGAGGATCCATAACCATTCACCTGTTTTGCTTCTTACTCGGTAAGTTGCTTCGAAATGATCGGTTTCTCCGTAAAAGTGTTTATTCAGTGCTTCACGTACACGTTCTTGATCCTGAGGATGAATATTACTTTCTTCACCTTCTTTACCTGAGCGTTGGCCATCTCGCGGAAATTCTAATGCTCCCCAGATATTAGACCGGAAAATTTTACCGGATTCTATATCCCAGTCCCACATCTCGTCGCCGCTTCCCCACAACGAAAGTTTCAGACGTTCTTCACTTAATGCGATTTGTCTTTGAGTCTCTCTTTTCTTTAGGAATGCTTTTAGTAACATAAATAAAATTAGAGATGCTGTAAGAAAGTAAGCTGCTTTGGAATAGATTGAAAGCCACCACGGGGGGGTTACTTCGATATTTAATGAAGTAATATTACCTTTTTCAAGAGTTAAAGGATTTGTGGCATAGATGCTAAATACATAATTACCAGGTGATAAATTTGTATATGTTGCTGAATTGATGCCTTTTGATGATATCCAAGTGTCAGATAGACCATCCAGTTTGTAATTATATTCTATATCTTTTTTGTTAATATCTATATTGGGAGAGCTAAAGGTTAATGTGAAAGGGTAATCTGTATATTTTAGTTTTATTTTTTTTGTTTTTGATATTGAAGCGGTTAATATCCCATTTCCAACTTTCTCAGGGGCGTTAAATATCATTAGTTCATCGATTACTGTTGTGAGTATGGATTCCTTTTGCTTTTTGATGTAATCAAAAATCTGAGGGATGTTAATATAACTAATTCCTTCATTTCCCCCTAAGAGGAATCCGTTGTTATAGCCAATTATTCCCTGGGTATTATACTCTACTTGTGCGCCATAGTTAGTGTTTAATAATATTGAAGATTTATTTTTGGTGTCTAGTAAAACAATTTCTTTTATTGATGATGCTATAAGGAGATCATTTCTTATCATCATAGAGAAGATAGGTTTTTTGTTTAGATCAAATATTTTTTTTATGGTTCCATTGTCTTCTTTGTTATAAATTCCTGAACGCGTACCAAAGAAAAGTCCAGAATTATTATTTGCCAAGCAAAATATAATATCCTTGTCAAAAATATTTTTAACTAAACCATTTTTTAAAATAAATAGGCCAGCCTGGCTAGCGATATATATATCTTGTTTTTCTGGCAATATGTCAAATATTGGATTTAGTTTATATATTTCTGTTTTTTCCTCAATTTCTCCATTTGCAATATTTAATTTATATAAAACGCCATATGCTGTTCCTACATAGAGATAATCTGAAAAAACCTTTATCGCAGATATTGGTTCATTAATTATTATTTTTTTTTGGTTATCATCTATATTTATTTTAATTAATCCACTTTTTTCGCCAATATATAAATAGTTTTTTGTAAAAACAGCGGACTTTGCTCCAACATCATCTGCATTGTAGGCAGTGTTGATATTTAAGTTTTTATCATAGACATTAATGAGTTTTGAATTTCCTGCAATTACGATTTTTTCATCATTATCTTTTAATGACCAAACTTGACTTGGAGTATTTTTTAACATTTTAACAAGGTTTTTCGATTCTCTAATGTATATAAACCCGTTGCTGACGTTGGATATTAAAATTCCGTTAGACAGTTTTTTATATAAAATTAAATTAGATGAAGGAACGTTAGTTAAAGAGCCAATCAAGACTAATGATTGTCCATTATGTACTTTGTAAAAAGTATTGTCACGAGTTAAATAGACTTCATTTTTATCACTAAAAATGTGGTCAAATTTTTTATCCAATAATTTTTTTATGTGATTATCGCTAACGCTGTATAATAAATTGTTTTTTAATATAAAAATATTGTTTTTAGTCCAGGATATACTTGAGACATCGTTTGCAATAATTTCACCATTATAGATTAGTTTGTTTTCATATGTTGTGATATAAATATCATTGTTATGGAGTATTATATTTTTTATATCGGAATTTTTTACATTTATATCGAGTTTATTTTTTTTATATTCTTTATCTATTTTGTATTTAGAAGTGTCTGTTATAATTATTATGCTGTTGTAGAATTTATTTATACTTAATATGTTTTCATTTATTCCGAGGCCAGTAAATTTCTCTGTGTTTTTGTCAAAAAAATATAAGTCTTCATCTGTCGCTATAAATAATTTATCAAAATCACTTGAATATAAAACAGCTTTTATATAGGAACTCTTTAATCCAGAGTCTTCACTAGCGTAGTATCCCTTGAAGTCCTTACCATCAAAACGATTTAGTCCGTTCAATGTTCCGATCCAGATGTAGCCATCATCATCTTCTGTAATTGAGGTAACTGTACTTTGTGATAATCCATCAGTAACACCATAACTGTCATAATTAAGCAATACGTCAGCTTGGAATGACATTTCTTCCAAATTTTCGTCGGCGCGGCACGTTGCTGTCAGAAACAATGAGATCAGGGTGAATAGACACAGCAACTTTGAAAGTGAATTTTCAGGCATAATGTAATCTTTTATAGTGGATGCCAAGTCTCTGAAAGTTAACTCTTTCAGAAAGTAAAGTGTTTGTCAAAGTTTAACTTTTTCATGACACTATTTTGATGCTATCGTCGATACTAGCATTACTCGCAATACCGCTGATACTAAGCACACTGTTGTTGGATTAATTTTAATCACATTGCTTCAGTTGATGATCTTGTTCATCTAATCAATCACTTCCATTTCTCATTAACACGCACTAATTAACGTGGTTTTTAAGTGTTGAACTTATGGGCACCCAATTTGAATGATCTTAGATCTGTGATTATCTCTCCAGCCATCAACGGTTCATGTTGTTGATGTTGTTCCCCGGTGCTGAATAACACTAATCGGTCGCTGTGCTTAGTGCGCATTTTCTTCATCATGAATTTGATTAAATCCGCACGAGTTAGGCGTTGTAACTCTAAGACAACCTGTTCACGCTGATCGAAGTGATAGTCCTTATTGCCAACACTCACCCAATAGCGCTGGCTGCGAGTCTTGAGATTTGCATCATGTTCCATGACTTGATTGATCAGACCCTCTTTTGTGGATTCCCACTGTTCATTGGTAATCTGCATCACGGCGTAGTTGAAATCGGCAATGAACTGATCAATGGTTTCGAGCAGTTGTAAAGGTCCCGCAACCGGTGACTGAACGTAAAAAATCATACCTGGATGCCTGTTTAAAGGCAGATATCCGGTACCTACCATGTAACCTAATTGCTTTTGTGTCCGCAATTCATGGAAAAAGGGCGATGACATCGCGTGATTGAGCAAACTAAACAATGCCATTTGCGAAGGTTCAGCGGCTTCCGACTGGTAATACACAATGATTGCACTGTCGGGATGCGCAATATCAAGCTCCCGCAGCAGGGTTCCCGTGCCCTGTAAATTAATCAACTCACGCGCAGATTCCTGACTCGGCTTAGAGACCAACGATAAAATATGCTGCAGTCTTTTCGCTAATGCTCTGGCCTCATTTTCTAGCCAATCACCGTAAACCAACCCCTCAAGATAAATGCGCTGGTAAAAAGCGGTGATATGTTGATTAAGATCTTCTAGCGTACAGTCTTCAAGGGCTTCTGCCATTTTTAACGGCTCGTAACTGCGACGTTGCAAGGTAACGGTCAGACTGGTGAACAGCTGTGAGATGGGTTTCGCTCTGGCACTGTTGTACCAACTGCGCAGTACCTGTCGCTTTATATTGTGGAACTGTTGCTGAGTAAAATTGCTGTCCTTAGCTTTATCAATCAATAGACTTAGTAAGGTTTCCTGTTTACCGGTATAACCTGTCAGATGCAGTGTTATTCCACCTTGATGGGGATAGATGTTGTAGCTAAGTCCGGCCACTTCAGCTTGATAGGTATATTCAGTCAGATAATCCAGTAACATCTCGACATAAAGCCGTGTCAGCGCAGCATGTCTTACTGTCATGCTCGCTTGCTCTGAATCTAAAGAAAGGTATAAGTGTCCCTTAGGAACGTTAAATTCATCATCCTTGCGATGCCAAATGCGATAGCCTGCACCTTCGGCAACAATGATGGGAACGTCTGCGGTGGATTTTTCAGCGCGCGCTAAACTGTCTGCAACGATAAAGGGGTTAGGAGCAGGTAAATGAATTCCCTCTAATTTGTTTACATCTCGCCAGTTAGCCAATCGAGACAGAGAAATAGCCGACATACTATAAGGCGTGAAGTACCAAGCAGCCTGCTTATTCGTATCCAAATCTGGCGCAACGAGTTGTATCCGCATGTTTTGAGGTGTCATCAATGCCAACAATTCATCCATCTGTTGCAGGTGGTTTCCGTCCATGCGGTAATCCCCAAAGATGATATCCTCGGCCGGATAGTGCTGCATATTAATGCTGAGATGACTCGCGAGATCTAGCGGCTTTATCTGTTCTTGGTAGCGGAAGGCCAGTTTTAATAAATTGGCACGTTCTTGATAGCGCCAATTATCGCGGCCCTCTTGATGGATCAATTTTAGATATGAAAAGCAGGCAGCGATCACATCGTCCAGCGCAATCAAGCCAGCATCGGTTAATTGGATGCTGATGTTATATTCTTTAAAGTTGTAGCCGTTAATGCCGCCCCCAGCTGAAAGATTGCTGGCTAGTCCTTTATCCTTAAGCCAGGCCAGCAGACTGCCCGCACCCTCATTGCCTAACAGGTGACTGATGTAGGTCAGGGGTTTACTACGATAATATTCTTCAATTGCCGGCAAGCTGAAACTGATAGTGACCCGCTTTTGTTCTTTCAGTGGCAGGATTTGGATCTGGCTACTCAGCTGTTCATCATTAAAAAGCGGTGTATCTGGATAATCTTTTTGTAGTCGCTGATTGGCGATGTCACTGAAGTATTTATGTACATGAAACTCCAGTTCTTCAAGTGACAAGGGGGCTACCAGACATAACGTCATGAGATTGGCACTGTAGTGTGTCTGATAGAATGTCAACAATTCTTGCCGCAGAACTTCTTCATCACCCGCCAGCGTTTCAAGATTGCCCACGGAAAATTTGGCAAATGGATGAGCAGGATTAACGGTTTCTTTTAGGACTTGATAAATGCGTCTGATATCGTCTTTCTGTTTTAAGCGGAATTCAGATTCAATTGCGTGGCGTTCTCTATCAACTAACTCCTTATTAAATAAGGGAGCTATAAAAAACTGACTGAACCGATCTAATGATTCAGGGAATACTTGGGGCGGTACCGTGTAGAAAAAATTAGTCAGTTCAGTACCGGTCCAGGCATTGTTATTGCCACCGTTCTGGTTGATAAACGACAAAAAGCTTCCCGCATCTGGATACTTCGCTGTCCCCAGAAATAGCATATGCTCCAAAAAGTGCGCCATACCTGGACGGTTGACAGGATCGTCAAAGTGGCCCACATTGACCGCCATGGATGCAGCAGCCTGGGTGGCCAGAGGATCACTGACCATAAGGACCCTGAGGCTGTTTGTCAGTTCCAGATATCGGTAATCCCGGTGATCGTTAAGGCTGACAGTGATGGATTGCATTGAGGTCAAGCGTAAGCTTCCTTGGAGGATGATTCATTATATATTGATGGCCATTAGCTTTTTTGGCAAATACCTGAAGTAGTTTTCGCATAAAGATTGCGGACATGCGGTTTTTCTGCCAACAGAGAACAGGCTACAATAGAGAAATAATCAGAATAATATCTTCTGTAGTGAGTGATGTATGCAGCTATATTTGATGCGCCATGGGGAAGCTGGCCATGAAGCAAGGTACGACAGGGAACGGTCATTAACAGAAACGGGTTTTCATCATACTGCTTTAATGAGCGAGTGGTTGAAGTCTTCCGGGGTTAAATTTCAGTTGGTGTTGGTCAGCCCTTATGTTCGCGCCCAACAAACCTGGCAGGAAGTTTCAAGCCATTTTCCGACACCGCGGAAGAGTAAAGTATTAGATGAACTGGTGCCAGCTGCCGACCCTGAGATGGCGGCGCGGCTGGTGCTGGCGTATGCCGAGCAGTATCAGGCAGAAAACGTATTGGTGATCTCACATATGCCGTTGCTGGGTTATATGGTAAGTGAACTGGTTCCAGGTATTGAACCACCGCTGTTTGCGACATCCTCAGTCGCGATGGTTGATATTATTGGACACCATTCAGAACTGATGTGGCAGCAGACTGCACATAGCATCAGCTAACCTCAGAAATAGCACTGTAGCGCCGAAAGGCGCTTTTTTATCACAAAATCAGCAGTTAACGTCGATGTGGTTGGTCACCAATATCAACTAATATCAATAACGCTGCATCTCCACCCCATTCGCGCGGCGCTTGGTGAAATGCTTTTACCTGCGGATGCTGTGCTAACCATAAGGGAACTTGTTGTTTTAGAATTCCCGTGCCATGTCCATGCATCACACTGCAACATAATTGACACTCCTGGACACAGGCTTGAATTAGCGCTGCGAGCTCCAATTTTGCTTCAGTTTGTCGGTAGCCATGTAAATCCAGCAATAATTCGGGAATGTAATCTCCCCGACGTAATCGCTTGAGTTCCATCGTATTAACATCTTCCCGACGCCAGCGCATAGGGCCGGTTATCGGCAGTAACGGCTGATATATATCGGAAAAATAGCTGTCGGCTTGGTTGTGAACTTCTTTTTCAATCAGCTGCTTACGACTTTTTACTGGCGGTTTAAAGTGGCGCTTATCTTGAGAGAATGGGGTGATCCCCTCAACGAGCTGTTGAAATTCAGTCAGTCCATCTTTGTCATATTTAATGTTCATCAATGCATTTTATTCAATTCTGTTTTTTCTGAACAGAGTTCAGTTACAATGGGATAGTTTTGATTAAGCCGGAGTGCAATTTTGGATAAGATCTTTGTTGACGAAGCGGTTACAGAATTAAGAACCGTAGGCGACATGTTGCGCTGGGCCGTCAGCCGTTTCAACGATGCAGGTATCTATTACGGTCACGGTACCGATAATGCGTGGGATGAAGCAATTTCTCTAGTTTTTCATGCGTTACATCTGCCAGATGAGATTGGGCAGCAAGTTATTCATGCAAACCTTACCAGCAGTGAAAAGCACAAGATTGTCGAGCTGATCATTCGTCGCGTGCGTGAACGCTTACCTGTGCCATATCTGACTCATAGAGCAACATTTGCAGGATTGGATTTCTATGTGGATGAGCGCGTACTGGTACCGCGTTCGCCGATCGCGGAAATGATTGAAAATCGATTTAGTCCTTGGCTGTACAACAAGCCGGTAAATCGAGTGTTGGATTTGTGTACCGGTAGTGGATGTATTGCGGTAGCTTGTGCTTACGCGTTTGAAGATGCAGAAGTTGATGCGCTGGACATCAGTAGCGATGCTCTGGAAGTGGCACAAATCAATATTGAAACTTTAGGGGTCATGGATCGTGTGTATCCGATGCAGTCTGATTTATTCAGTTCCATTCCCGAAGGCCCTCAATACGATTTGATTGTGTCAAATCCACCTTATGTAGACGCGGTCGATTTGGCCAATATGCCGGAAGAATACCATCACGAGCCAAAGTTGGGCTTAGCTTCAGGCAATGATGGTCTGGATATCACTCGCCGCATTCTCGCCCAGGCGGCCGATTATATGACCGATACGGGTCTGCTGGTGATAGAAGTGGGTAATTCCATGGTGCATTTGGTTGAGCAATTCCCAGAAGTCCCGTTCACTTGGGTCAGTTTTGAGCGGGGTGGCGATGGTGTGTTTGTGCTCACCAAAGATCAGTTAATGGAATATCAAGATACGTTTTCTCCCTGGAGAGATAACGCTAAATAATTATTTGTAATTCAGCATATCAGGGGTAGAGCAGTTCGATGTCGGGAAACAGCATAGGTCAGAATTTTGTTGTCACTAGTTTTGGCGAGAGCCACGGTCCGGCACTGGGCTGTATCGTAGATGGTTGCCCGCCAGGGCTGGAATTAACGGAAGCCGATATGCAGCGCGATCTTGATCGCCGTCGCCCAGGCACTTCCCGTTACACTACGGCTCGGCGTGAGCCTGATGAAGTGAAAATTCTCTCGGGTGTATTTGAAGGTAAAACTACCGGGACTTCCATTGGCTTACTGATCCAGAATACTGATCAACGCAGTCAGGATTATTCCAACATCAAGGATCTATTCCGTCCCGGGCATGCTGACTACACCTATCAACAAAAATATGGTACCCGCGATTACCGCGGGGGTGGTCGTTCTTCTGCAAGAGAAACGGCTATGCGCGTTGCGGCAGGCGCTATCGCCAAAAAATATCTGTTCCAACATTTCGGAATCGAGATCCGTGGTTATCTATCCCAACTCGGTCCAGTCATTGCTGAGCAGGTGGATTGGGATGAGATTGAACGTAATGATTTCTTTTTCCCGGATGCCAGTAAAATCCCGGCACTTGATGAGTATATGCGTGAGCTGAAAAAATCAGGTGATTCTATTGGGGCTAAAGTGAGTGTGGTTGCCACTAATGTTCCTGTTGGTCTCGGAGAGCCTGTATTTGATCGTCTGGATGCCGACATTGCCCATGCATTAATGGGAATTAATGCCGTTAAGGGCGTTGAGATCGGTGATGGTTTCGCGGTGGTGACTCAGCATGGCTCAGAGCATAGAGATTTGATGTCGCCTGCTGGATTTGAATCCAATCACGCGGGCGGTGTGCTAGGCGGCATTTCTTCCGGGCAACCCGTCGTGGCTCATATTGCCATGAAGCCCACATCCAGTATCAGTGTTCCGGGTAAGAGTATGACGGTGCAGGGTGACGAAGTGGAAATGGTGACTAAAGGCCGTCATGACCCCTGTGTCGGTATTCGAGCAGTGCCCATCGCAGAAGCGATGCTCGCAATTGTGCTTATGGATCATCTGTTGCGTCACCGAGCACAGAATCTGGATGTTGTTAGTCCCACCCCTGTGTTGGGCATGCGATAAACACCATGATGAATTCTTTTCTCCCAGAGGGCCAACTGCGTTGGCTCTCGGGATGTTATTTTTTCTTTTTCGCCATTCTTGGCGCATTAATTCCGTATTTAGGCCTGTTTCTGGAACATCGCGGTTTTAACGCCGCTGAGATCGGTTTCCTGATGGCGATATTTATGGGTACTCGTATTATTGCACCCAATATTTGGGCCATGGTCGCTGATCGCACCGGACGTCGTTCGGAGTTAGTTAAGCTTGGGAGCCTCACTGCGGCTGTAGGATATCTGAGCTTTTTCTATAACGGCGGTTTTATCTATCTGGCGCTTAGTCTGACGTTTTATACTTTTTTCTGGAATGCCATTCTGGCACAGATGGAAGTGATCACGCTTGAGACGCTTGGTGATAAATCCAATCGTTACGGCAGTATCCGCAGTTATGGTAGCGTCGGTTACATTATCTGGGTGATAGCGACCGGTGCCATTGTCAATTGGTTTGGACCCGAAGCGGTGCTCTATGTCGGCTTGGTGTTGTTTGCCGGATTGTTTTTTTGCTCAATGCCGTTGACTGCAAGCGCCTCAACGGCGGTTAGAGACGACAAGAGTTCGCCGTTGAAATTAACCAAACCCATCATCTGGTTCCTGCTTTCGGCGATGCTATTGCAAGCCAGTGTCGGGCCTTTTTATGGCTTCTTTGTGTTGTATCTCAAACAGGTGGGATATTCCGAGGCGTTAGCCGGCATCTTTGTCGCGATGGGTGCCTTTGCCGAGATTTTTATGTTTGCCATAGCGCCCAAATTATTGGGTCGCTTTTCGGTTCGGACACTACTGATGACAGGAATGGCCGTTACGGCGATACGCTGGGTGCTGGTGGCTTTTCTTCCAGAAAAAATGCCGATTTTGGCACTTAGTCAGGTCATGCATGCTTTTACCTTTGGCTTGGTCCATGCGTCATCTATTCAGTTTGTGCACCGCCATTTTGAGAAAGCGCATCGTAGTAAAGGGCAGGCGTTATACGCCAGCCTCAGCTTTGGTGTGGGTGGCGCATTAGGCAACTGGATCAGTGGTCATATCTGGGGCGACGGTAGCAGTGCTTGGATGGTTTGGATATTTGCCGCAATATGTGCGGTTGCTGCGATGTTAGTTGTGCTGGCGCTCCCCCCAGAAGATCAGAATTCTTCGGATAATCGTAAGCTCGCAGTTGCCGCCTAAGCAGGAGAATCATTGATGCAACCAACATTCCGCTTAGGACTGATTATTAATCCCCTTGCCGGGCTTGGCGGCAGTGTCGCGCTTAAAGGCAGTGATAATGTTGCTGAGGAAGCGTTGCGGCTTGGGGCAATCCCTAAAGCGACTGACAGGATGCGGCAGGCGCTAGACGTCATTATGCCTTATGCAGAAAAACTACAGATCATCACTGCCGCCGGCAGTATGGGACAGACATTAGTTGAGGAAATGGGTTTTCCTGTCAGCTGTTGTTACCAACCGGCTGAAAATACGACGGCTGAAGATACCTGTAAGGTGGCATCTATCATTCTTGCGCAAAAACCAGATTTGCTGTTATTTGCGGGGGGCGATGGCACTGCTCGGGATATCTTCCGCGTAGTTGACGATGGTTTTCCGGTACTCGGGGTTCCTGCGGGAGTGAAAATTCATTCCGGCGTCTATGGCATCACTCCACATGCGTCAGGCATGGTACTGAAAATGCTGTTAGATGGGCAGCTGGTGAGCCTGATGCAAGCCGATGTAATGGATATTGATGAAGTCGCGTTTCGAGCTGGAACCGTTCGCGCCAAACGCTATGGTGAAATGACTGTTCCTGCGGCACCCCGTTATATTCAGTCTGTGAAGATGGGCGGGCGTGAGGTTGATGAACTGGTGCTGGCTGACATTGCCGCTGAAGTCATCGAGCATATGGAAGATGAGCGTTACATCATGGGGTCTGGGTCGACCGTTGCAGCCATTATGGAAGAACTTGGATTAGATAATACATTGCTTGGTGTCGATCTTGTCCAAGATAGGCAGTTAATTGGCCGTGACCTCAATGCGTCAGAGCTATTGGCCGCGACTGATGGCTTTCCGGTTAAGCTGGTGATCACACTTATCGGTGGCCAGGGGCATATTCTCGGACGGGGTAACCAGCAATTATCTCCCGAACTTATCCGGCGAATTGGTAAAGACAATATCATTATTGTTGCCACCAAAACCAAGTTGAAAGCACTTGCAGGAAAACCGCTAATCGTGGATAGTGGCGACCCGGCGCTGGATGCTGAACTCAGTGGCTATTTTCGAATCATTACCGGCTATCGTGATTATGTGATGTATCAGGTAGCTAACCCGGATCTTGCGGAGTAAAACATGCTGGAAAAATATGAACAGGCACTGGAACACTGGCTGGCGGACATTGTAGCCAACGGCGACGACGATGCGTTGTTTGCCAGCGGTTATTTGCAGGGGCATTTTGCTGTGGTATTGGCAGAACTGGAAGCTGAGTCAGAGCAGGGCACAGAGGCTTTGGCGATTAAAATGCAACACTGTTTAAAGCAAGCCGCAAAAGAGCTGGAAGATCCCGATTATCGGTTAGTCGAACATGCCTGGCTTGAGTTACAACGCCGCATTGATGATTAAAACAATAACCCCCGTATTACACGGGGGTTATTGTTTTAATACGTTATAATGTTTTTCCTTTCAATAACTTTCTCAGCCACATGCGATTAGCACTAAGGCGTTCAAGCTCCGATAATGATAATGGCAGAGGCTGATGAGTTAATTCTGCCGCCAGCATTTCTGCTGCTAAAGGCCCACTGCATAATCCTCGTGAACCGAGCGCTCCCAAAACATAGAGTCCGTTGTGTATCGGTGCTGCTGTTTCTCGCCAGAAGTTGATGTCATTGGCTTGTTTTATCGCTAAAGACTGAATTAACTTAACGTCCGGCACGACGCTTGCCATCGGCAGGTGGTCACGAGTCACCATGCGCACGCCTACGCGTGCTTGGCTTCCAACATTGATGCCGAAAGGCCATTCAGCATCTGCATAACTCTGCTGAATTTTCTCGAGATTCTCCTGCTGCTCGATTTCACTATAAGCCAGCGTTTGCGGATCCTTGATATAACTGGCGCCCAAACAATGGGTGTTTTGCCAAGCGGGCGTCAGGTAGCCTTTGGCACACAGTACCGTCTTGATTTTAGCCAGTCCGGCTTGAGTCGGCACCTCGCTGACTTGTCCGCGAAATGGCGTGGCTTGTAGCTCGGAGGTTTGTGAAAATTGCGCCATATTACTCCCGCTGGCGACCACCACAGCGGTAAATGGCCCGTAGCAGATATCATGTTTATCGGTGAGCATCCATTGACCGGCGTTATTCGGCATAAGCTTACAGATCTCACTATCAAATGTGAGGTTGGCAAATCCAAGTTCCTGAGCCTGTTGCAGGCTTGCCTGTGTCAGCTTTTTCGGATTGACCCAACCGCCAAGCGGATAATAGATCCCTGCTTCATTAACATCGACGCCCGCTTGTGCATTGGCTGCCTCAGTGGATAACCACTGCAACAATTGTGTCGGCCAAGGCTGGCCTTCTGCTATTTTGCGAAGTCTCGCGCGACTACGCGCATCAAAACCGGTAACCAGCACACCGCAAAAATCGTGTGGCACATCCATCCCCATCTGTGCCAGTTGGATAATTCGTTGGCGGCTGAACAAAAAGCCTTTTTGGAAAAAGGTGTTTAATGGATCTGCTTCTGGTGTCAGTAGCGGGTAGAGTGCGCCCTGTCGGTTGCCACTGGCACTATCTCCCGCCTCTTGGTCACTACAGAAAACGTGAGTTCGCATACCTCTTTCCGCTAAAGACAAAGCTAACGACGCGCCAGCAATGCCGGCCCCAATAATTGCTACCTGCTGATCACGTGCGAGGGGTTGCCAGCAATAGCGGGGAAAGGGTAAAAGTTGCGCCAAAGCTTGGTGTCGAAGCGCTTGTCGTTCCGAGATTGCGATATCATCTGCAGCGAGCTTTGTGGTGACTTCCTTATCGCCGTGGAAATATTGAAATCCGGCGGTAACAAAATGTTGTTTCAATGTGGTATCGGGTTCCGATAGCCGAATCACACAATGATCTTGGCTTAATCGTGCCAACTGCCATACCAGTGCCATCTCCGGCAAAAATGAGGTATGCCAGAACCATTGTGAGATCCACGTAGCTGGTACAACGATATCTTTTAGGGTGTGAGTGTTGCAGCTTAGATAAAGGTCGATAGTTATACGACCACGTTCCAGTGCTAATCTTTGACAACCAGAAATGGGAAGTATCGTCAGCTGCAATAATTCAGCAATAAGTGTAGCTGGCTGCATGTTTTGTAGCAGCGTTTGCAGTGTTTGCCAATGTTGTGCTGGCGCATCCGCGTTATCATCTGCCGCAAATACCAGCAGATGAAACTTTTGTGTCGGATGGTGCTGCATTTCTTTGCCACAATATTGCAGTAGCGCAGGTAATGCCTTGCTACCACAGCCGCCGAGATAGCTTATGGAGTGAGTTATAATTGTTTGTAACGATAGATTTGCAGCAGGCAAGGGCAGATAAATCTCCTGTAACAACCACAAGGATGTTATATAGGTTCTGAAATTGGCATTATTTTATCTATATTTATGGAAAGCTGACCACTTAAGCGTGTTAAAACAGCTAACATTGCGTCAGCAAATCGAAAGTACTTACAGTACGGAATGGATAGTAAAACATGAAAAGAGTTGTGATCACCGGTATCGGCATTGTTTCCAGCATCGGCAATAACAAGCAGGAAGTTACCGATTCCCTGCGTGCCGGTCGCAGTGGGATTACCCACTCTGCACAGTTTGAAGAAATGCAACTGCGCAGTCAGGTATGGGGCAATGTCAAACTTGATCCAAGTGAATTGATCGATCGTAAAGCATTGCGTTTTATGGGTGATGCCGCCGCATATGCTTATCTGGCGATGAAAGAAGCCATTGAGGACGCTAATCTCACCGAAGAGCAATATTCAAATCCTCGTGTAGGTTTGATTGCCGGAACCGGTGGTGCTTCATCTGCGAATCAGGTACAGGCTGCGGATACTTTGCGTACCAAAGGTGTCAAGCGTGTCGGGCCCTATATTGTCCCGCGGATTATGTCCAGCACAGCCAGTGCGTGTTTGGCAACCCCATTCAAAATTAAAGGCATGAACTATTCTATTAGCTCAGCCTGTGCGACCAGCGCGCATTGTATTGGCCATGCCGTGGAACTGATCCAGATGGGCAAACAGGACATGGTATTTGCCGGTGGTGCCGAAGAGATTGACTGGACGCTGACCATGGGCTTTGATGCGATGGGCGCGTTGTCTACTAAATACAACGATACGCCAGAAAAAGCCTCTCGTACCTATGATGCGGATCGCGATGGTTTTGTGATCTCCGGTGGTGGCGGCATTGTGGTGGTTGAAGAGCTGGAACATGCGCTGGCGCGTGGTGCCAAGATTTATGCGGAAGTTATCGGCTACGGTGCATCATCAGATGGTTATGACATGGTGGCTCCAAGTGGTGAAGGTGCGGTTCGGTGTATGAAAATGGCGCTGGAAACTGTTGATACGCCTATTGATTACCTCAACACCCATGGTACTTCTACCCCGGTTGGCGATGTGCGCGAGTTGGAAGCCATTCGTGAAGTGTTTACTGATCACGTACCACCTATTGCTTCAACTAAATCATTGACTGGTCACGCCTTGGGCGCGGCTGGTGTGCATGAAGCGATTTACAGTTTGTTGATGTTGCAGAATGGTTTTATTGCCCCTTCTATCAACATCGAAACGTTGGATGAGAAAGCTGAAGGCTTGCCAATTGTGCGTGAATATCGCGATGCTGATCTGAAAACTGTAATGAGCAACAGTTTCGGTTTCGGTGGCACCAACGCTACGCTGGTGATGCGTAAATATCAGGGATAATTCCCGTTTAATGAATAATCAAAAAGGAGGCTGCGGCTTCCTTTTTTGTTTTTGAGTCTTGGGATGACAACGGACGCTATCCCGGATTTAAGGTAAACTAATCCTTCCCCAGGATCCTGTACTGGAAAGAACGAGATAATGAAACTGGTCGTAGATGAGAATATGCCCTACGTGCAGCAATTATTTGCACCTATGGGCGACATCGTTGCTGTCAACGGTCGGAAGCTTGATGCCGCGACAGTTGCCGATGCTGATGTACTGTTAGTTCGCTCCGTTACCCGTGTAAACGAAGCCCTGCTGCGCGATAACCACCAACTCCAATTTGTCGGTAGTGCAACGATAGGTACCGATCACATCGATATGGCTTATCTGGCTTCCAGGAATATCCCCTTCACTAATGCTCCTGGCTGTAATGCCACTTCTGTAGGGGAATATGTGTTTATTGCACTGTTGGAACTGGCGGCTAAATTTGGCACATCACTGAAACAGCGTAAGGTTGGCATTGTTGGCGCAGGTAATACCGGTAGCGCTGTTGCCAAATGCCTTAAGGCCTACGGCGTTTCGACTGTATTGTGTGACCCACCTAAAGCACGAAATGGCGACTCTCGCGAGTTTGCTTCACTGGAAACGTTATTGGCTGATTGTGATGTCATTACGCTGCATGTGCCGCTGACGGTTGATGGCCAAGACGCCACGTTTCATCTTCTGGATGAAACACGTTTGCGCAGTTTAAGGCCCGACACGTGGCTCATAAACGCGTGTCGCGGTGAGGTGATTGATAATCACGCCCTTATCAGCGTAAAAAGCGAGCGCTCCGATTTGGCATTGGTCATGGATGTTTGGGAAGGGGAACCAAATCCTATCAAAGCGCTGGTTGATATGGCCGATATCGCGACACCGCATATCGCCGGCTACAGTTTGGAAGGCCGTGCTAGAGGCACATTGATGCTGTATCAGCAATTGCAGCAGATGATGGGCATGCCAGCCAGCAAATCACTTGATGATCTGTTACCAAAGCGTTGGAATCCTCGGTTGCTGATGAATGCTGCGCCCACCGAAAAAGAGTTGCTATCGCTTTGCCGCTTCATTTATGACCTGCGTGATGATGATCGGCAATTCAGGAAAATTCATCAAATTCCTGGGGAATTTGACAATATGAGAAAAAATCACCGTCATCGGCGGGAATTCAGCGCTTTGGCTCTGGAAAACCTGAGTGGTTATGGGGTAGATTGGTTGTCCGAATTAGGTTTTTCTGGAGTCCATCGGTAAATGTCGCAAAAATATAATGTCGTTGTGTTAGGTGCATCGGGTGCTGTGGGTCAAACCATGATTGAGATCCTCGAAGAGCGTAACTTCCCGGTCGCTAACCTGTATCCACTCGCCAGCAGCCGCAGTGCCGGCAAAACCGTTACGTTTCACGGTAAAAATCTGGACATTCTTGATGTGGAAACCTTCGACTGGAGTAAGGCCCAGATTGGTTTCTTCTCTGCTGGTGGCGATGTTTCTGCTAAGTGGGCACCAATTGCCGCTGACGCTGGTTGTGTGGTGATCGATAACACCTCACATTTCCGTTACGAAGCGGATATTCCATTGGTCGTGCCGGAAGTGAACCCTCAGGCAATTGCGGATTTTCGTAACCGTAATATTATCGCCAATCCTAACTGTTCCACCATTCAGATGCTGGTTGCCCTGAAACCGATTTATGATAACTTCGGGATCTCTCGCATTAACGTAGCGACCTATCAGTCTGTTTCTGGTACTGGTAAAAAAGCCATTGAAGAATTGGCGCAGCAGAGCGCTAAGCTATTGTCTGGCACCCCATCTGAGCCAAAAGTTTACCCTAAGCAGATTGCGTTTAACGTGCTACCGCATATCGATAAGTTTATGGATAACGGTTACACCAAAGAAGAGATGAAAATGGTCTGGGAAACCCGCAAAATTTTGGGTGATGACAGCATTTTGGTCAATCCGACTGCGGTGCGTGTGCCAGTGTTTTATAGCCATTCTGAAGCCGTTCACATTGAGACTGTACAGCCCACTGATGCCGCATCTGTGAAAGCGGTATTGCGTGATGCCCCGGGGATTGTGTTGTTTGAAGATGACGATGATTACCCAACTGCGGTGACAGAAGGTGCCGGGACTGATCCGGTTTATGTCGGACGAGTGCGCAAGGACATTTCCCATGAACAGGGTATCAATTTATGGGTGGTATCGGACAATATCCGTAAAGGTGCGGCATTAAACAGTGTGCAAATCGGTGAATTATTGATTCGCGATTATCTGTAACGGCTTAGTTACCGTTCGGTTTATGTTAAAAAGCCTGCGCTGCCGCAGGCTTTTTTTGTTTTGCAAATGTGAACAGTAGCAGCTACTACATTTCTAGTTTATAGTAATCCCAATAAATACAAATGCCTAAAGCCAGTCATTTACAGGCGAATATCAGCGCTTGGAAGGGAATAGTTGATGAACTTTCGCACTTCATATCTCGTAGGCCTCACGGCCGCTTTTTTGGCCCTTAGCTCGCAGTTTGTAACTCCGTCGGTGCACGGGCAAGATTTGAAAGTTACCGGTCCCGACGGGCAAAGCAGGGAACAACCTCGGCAATATGGCCCGACGTCCACAAAAGATACCTTTTGGAGTATCGCAAATCAGGTTCGACCTGACAGCTCAGTCAGTATTTATCAGGTAATGGCCGCCATTTACGACGCAAATCCACAGGCCTTTACCAGTAATAATTACAACAGCCTTGAAAAAGGCATGTACCTGTTAATTCCCTCAAAAGAGGTGATGCTGGCTATCCCCAGAAGTCTTGCCCAGCAGCGAGCTGAAGCAGACGATAATGCGTGGAAACGGCATACATCCACATCTGCCCATGGCGCCGCTCCAGTGGCAAAATCTGCGCCTGTTGCTGCGGTAGCCACACCTAAAAAGACAACCACTAAATCTTTACCCGCTCTTGATGTTGATAATCTGCAGACAGAAAATCTGAAACTCACTAATGAACTGAGCCAGGTCAAAAGTCAGTTAACAGCGGCTGGTGTTGAGAAAACACAGCTGCAATCGCAACTTGAGGAACTGCAACAACGCGTCACAGTGTTGGAAGCGTCATTAAAAGCCGCCAGATCGCAGGTGGAGCAGTTACAAAGTGATTTAGCTGCTGCGAAGACAGTTAATGAAAATGTGGCGCCAGCAGCTCCTGTGGCGGCGAAACAAGATACCCCCGCAGTAACTGACAGTGCCAAAGCAGAAGCGACTGCTGAGAATGCTGAAGTTGCATCCGCTCCAGCACCTAAGCCTGTTGCTGCAAAAATTGCTGAAGCAGCAGTTAAGCAGCCACAACAACCGCAAGTTGCTCAAAGTGAACAGCCAGGAACGTTGTGGCGTACCATCATGGGGAATCCGTTGTATCTGGCGGTTGTTGCACTCATCCCTGCCGGATTATTGGGCTTCCTTGGCTGGTTCTTCTTCGGAAGACGTAAGGTCAGTACTGCTGCACCTGCCGCGCAAGGGAATTTGACCGCAGAGGACAGCATTCCGTCCCTGAATGCCCATGACGATGCAGCTGATTTGGATAGTGAAGATATTAGTGCCATTCACTTAGATGAACAAAATGAGCTGGATGAACAACTTAAAGATTTAGCGCAGTTACAGCCTGAACCTAAGACTTTGGATGAAGTTTCTTTTACCGGTGATATGCCTGAACATGAAATGTTCATTGACGAGGGAAGTGAGAAAGCTGAAGCGGAATTCAGTAGCGATGATGCGCAGTCGCTAGATGATTTGTGGGCGGAAGCGATGGGTGAGCAGGCTGAAGATACTGACACATCGCTTAAAGATGATGATTTTGAGTCGTTGTTAGAAGGACTGGAAGACACTGAAGAAAGTAAACCTGTGTCCCAAGAAGATATTTCTTTGGCGGATACGTTGCCAGAAGATGTGACTGCTGCACTGGAGCAAGAGTTTGGTGAGCAGGAAGTCGTGACTGCAACAGACTCTTTCGCTGAAACTGCAGAACCAGAGCCAGAGCCAGAGCCAGAGCCAGAGCAAGAGCCAGAGGCAAAAGCTAAAGATAATTTTGTGATTGATTTCGAGCCTGATCCGGCGTTTGCACCTAAGGCTTCAGCGGTCGATGAAAATGCGGCTACCGCGCTGACGAAATCTACTGAAGAAGATCTTGATGCCGTCATCGCCGCTGAATTGGGGCTGGACGATGACAATGAACCGGAAGATACCGATGTAGATGCGCTGCTGGCAGCGCTGGAAACTAAACCACCGATTGAACCCCAATCCGCGCCTGATGACAGTTTGCAAGATGAGATCGCGGCTGAATTAGCGCAAGACCTGGCGGCTAGTGATGACGATGAACAAGATGCGGACGTGCTGTTAGCCGAACTTGAACGCGATGCTGAAACTGAAGATGACACCGACGATTTGTTGAAGGCTGCGCCAACGATTGCCGCCACTGTCGATGAAGAAGAGACAGAACTTTCGTTGGAAGACGAATTGTCAAAATCCACTACAGCGAGGGATGACGATTTGGATGCGCTGCTGGCAGAACTCAGCGCCGTTGAAAAGAAAAAGCCAGTTGCCGATAGCCGTCGACTCAAGGAAAAGGATGCTGGCTTTTTTGATGATCTTAAAGCTCCAAAATCAGCTCAGGAAGAGGAGATTGAAGACTATGACTTGTCATTGGATGCCGAACCGCTGGATGTCAGTGATGACGAACTATTAAAGCGTTTTGCCAAAGAAGAACCGTCATTACCGGAAGATGATGGCTATGACCTGCATTTTGATGATGAGCAAGACAGTAAGTTAACCGTGGACGAAGCCCTTGCGGCGTTGGATGCAGATGAAATTGCTAAAAGGCCTCTTAAATCGGTATCTGATGCCGATCTATCTGCATTTCAAAAAGAGAACGGTTTTATCGATATTGATAAGTTGTTGAACGATGCCAGCGACGAACCGCAGGAATCTGATCCTTACAAGGCATTAGATGTCGATATGGGTGATTTAAATGCTTTGGTAAACGAACAAGATCTCGTTGATGTCGATGACGAAGAAAATTCTGTCAATGCCAAATTGGACCTCGCCAGAGCCTATATCGAAATTGATGACCGCGATGCCGCCATGGCACTATTGAAAGAGGTGCAGATGGACGGCAATGAACGGCAGCAAGAGGAAGCGGAATCCCTAATGAAGGAAATTGAGTAGATCCGCAAGTTAACTGACGGCACCTGCGGGTGCCGTTTTTGTATACAAATGATAAAGGTAATGCTTATTCGGATACTCGCGAGGTCTTTTTGCAGCGGTTTCCGATTAGCGGATATGGTAGAATCCGCGGCCTTGAAAGTAAGGAGAAAATGATGCGGATTGCGCTAGGCGTAGAGTATGACGGCAGTGGGTATTTTGGCTGGCAGAAACAAGCTGAAGTGGATTCAGTACAAGGGCAGTTAGAACGCGCATTATCGATAGTGGCCAACGAACCTATTGAATTACAATGTGCTGGTCGCACTGATGCCGGTGTCCATGCTACCGGGCAGGTGGTCCATTTTGACACTACGGCTATCCGTAACGATGGCGCTTGGACCTTAGGTGTAAACGCTAATCTGCCTGATAATATCGCGGTGCGTTGGATGAAGGTGGTGCCAGAAGATTTTCATGCGCGATTCTCCGCGACTGCCAGACGTTATCGTTACATTATCTACAATCATAATTTTCGTCCTGGTATTTTGCGTCTTGGGGTGAGTCATTACCACGGTGAACTGGATGTCGCTAAGATGCATGAAGCTGCGCAATATCTGCTTGGCGAAAACGATTTCACCAGTTTTCGGGCGGTACAGTGCCAGTCAAAAACTCCGTTTCGTAACCTGCACCGGATCAGTGTCAGTCGCCAAGGAATGTATGTCATCGTTGACGTTGAGGCGAACGCTTTTCTTCATCATATGGTGCGGAATATTGTGGGTTCCCTGTTGGAGGTGGGCTTGGGCAATCAACCCGTTGATTGGCTTGGTCAATTGCTGGCACTTAAAGATCGTACTAAAGCGGCTGCCACTGCCAAACCTCACGGTTTATATTTGGTGCATGTGACTTATCCTGAACATTTTAACCTGCCTACTGTTGCTGCTGGCCCGTTATTTTTGGCGGATTGATTCAATTTTTTGTTAAATTTTAGCTAATACAACAGGTTATAAGAGTATAAAATGAACTCATCTGATTCCGTTAATGTCATTACCCCTCCCGCTGAAGACGCAGCTTTGCAGTGTTGGCTAGACTACTTGTTAGCCATCCATCCGCAGGAAATTGAGATGGGATTGGACCGTGTGGCGACGGTTGCTGGTCGCATGCAGCTGTTGGATTTAGCGCCAGCTAAAGTGATTACCGTTGGTGGGACCAATGGTAAGGGCACCACTTGTCGGATGCTGGAGCTGATCTTGCAAAATGCCGGATATCGGGTAGGGGTTTACAGTTCCCCCCATCTGCTGCGTTACAACGAACGGGTGAGAATACAAGGTAAAGATGCCTGCGATGAAGCATTTATCGCCGCCTTTAGCGAAATTGAAAAAGCCCGTGGCGAGGTATCACTGAGTTTTTTCGAATATGGCACGCTCGCCGCATTTAAGCTGTTTAAGCAAGCCGCTCTGGATGTCGTAATTCTCGAAGTTGGACTGGGTGGCCGTTTGGATGCCACCAATATTATTGATGCGGATGTCAGCGTCATTACTGCGGTTGACTTGGATCATCAGGCATTTTTGGGTAGTACCCGCGAACAGATTGGCTACGAAAAAGCGGGTATTTTCCGTCACCAACGCCCCGCGATAGTGGGTGAGCCCGATATGCCCATCACGGTGGCTGACGTAGCAGCAGCAAAAGGTGCCATCCTCAAACGCGTCGGACAACAATTTGACTGGCAACAAACCAGTTCACAACATTGGTGTTTTAAGGGGGAGCATTGGCACCTGACTGATCTGCCAGTCCCTCAGTTACCGTTACCAAACGCTGCGACCGCATTGGCAGCATTGGAGTCACTGTTTGGGCAGATACCGCTAAAAGCGATAGTGCAGGGCTTGCAACAAGCCACACTGACGGGGCGCATGGAACATTTCCGCGAGCATCCATTGATCTTATTGGACGTTGCACACAATCCCCATGCCGCTCGCTATCTGGCCTCGCAACTTAACCAGTTACCTCGCCAAGGAAAACTTTATGGACTCTGTGGCATGTTGAAGGATAAAGATATTCACGGGGTTCTAAGTGTGCTGTCGCCGGTTGTTGATGAATGGTTTCTGGTCAGCTTACATAATGCTCGTGGCGCGACTGCTACAACTTTACATGAGGCTTTGCCTGCCACAACGCTCAGTCATCAATATAAGGACATGATGTCCGCCTGGCACGATTTATCATCACGCTTGCAACACTCTGATGTGGTAATTGTCTTTGGCTCCTTTTACACTGTTTCAGGATTCAAAGAAGTTGTCCAAGCTATTGGAAAGGAATAAGGATTTGTCGTCTCAATTTCACAACCGTTTGGTAGGCACAGTGGTGCTGATGGCGTTAGGGGTAATTTTTTTGCCGGATATTCTGGACGGTAAAAAGGAGCACCAGCAGGAGCAATTTACCGAAATTCCATTGCGGCCTCAGACAGACGTCGTGACGTCAGACGCAGCCAACAATAAAGTGTTGGATGAGCCCAAGTCGGCGCCAGCAGTTGTAGAACAAACTGTTGTTGATGAGTCGCCCAAAATTGCACCATCGCAGACAGCTGCAGTGGTAGAGACCAAAGTAACCCAAACAGAAAACAGTGTTCCAAAGGATGCACAACCTGCTCCAGAGGTGCAAAAGCAGCCGCAACCTCAGCCTAAAAAAGCAACGCAAGTGAGCTGGACAATTCAGCTCGGGGCCTTTAGTAATGCAGCTAATGTGAAAGGCTTAGTCCAACGGCTGCGCAGCAGTGGATATGCCGCTTACACGCTGCCTGACAAGCCGGTTGATGGCAAATTAACGCGGGTTTTTGTTGGTCCAGAAATATCGCTTGATAGGCTAAAGGAGCAGCAAGGCAAGATTGAAGCGCAGACTAAATTAAAGGGAAAAATCATTCAGTTTAATCCGCTAGAGCGCTGATGTTGGACTGCAAATATTTGTGTTACCGGGGGTGAGAATCAACTCACTCTCTGGTAAAATCCTCGCGAAATTAATCACTGCTGGACACTTCTACCCATGGTTTGGATAGATTACGCCATCATCTTTGTTATTGGGCTTTCGACCCTAGTGAGCCTGATCCGCGGTTTTGCCAAGGAAGCGATGTCACTGGTCGTCTGGTTTGCGGCATTTTTTATCGCCAGCCAGTTTTACTTAGATCTCGCAAAACACATCACCCAAATTAACGATGAAATGCTGCGAAATGGGGTGGCGGTAGCCATTCTGTTTGTGGTTACGCTGATCATCGGTGCCATGGTGAATTACCTGCTGGGGCAATTAGTATCAAAAACAGGATTGTCTGGAACCGACCGCGTCTTAGGCGCGTGTTTTGGTATCTTGCGTGGCGTACTGATCGTCAGTGCAATACTGTTTTTCCTGGATGCTTTTACCGGCGCGCCTAATACCACTTGGTGGAAAAGTTCACAGTTGGTTCCGGAATTTGGCGTGGTGATCCAGTGGTTCTTTGATTATATGGAGCATGCCTCCAGCTTTGTACCCAAAATATAAAAATACTGTTATCAAAACATCTTACAGTGAGGAACCTTACCCATGTGTGGTATCGTCGGAATAGTTGGCCGCTCATCGGTTAATCAAACCATTTATGATGCACTTACCGTGCTTCAACATCGTGGCCAGGATGCGGCGGGTATAGTGACCGTTGATGGACAGGCATTTCGTCTGCGTAAGGCAAATGGTCTGGTGAAGGATGTGTTTGAACCCAAACACATGCAGCGGTTGCAGGGTAATGCCGGTATCGGACATTGCCGTTATCCAACGGCTGGTAGTTCCAGTGCCTCAGAAGCACAACCCTTTTATGTGAATTCTCCATTTGGTCTGGCGTTAGCTCATAACGGCAACCTGACCAATACCGTGGAACTGAGAGAAACGCTGTTAAAGAAACGTCGCCATGTCAACACAACGTCAGACTCTGAAGTGTTGCTGAACTTGCTGGCAGACGAATTGGATAAGACTGACAGCCTGATTCTGTCGGCAGATGAAGTTTTTGATGCCGTGACTCGGTTACACAATCAAACTCGTGGCGCTTATGCCGTTGCTGCGATGATTATCGGTAACGGCCTACTGGCATTTCGTGATCCTTTTGGCATTCGCCCGCTGATCCTAGGTAAGCATGAAACTGCTACTGGTACCGAATATATGGTTGCTTCTGAAAGCGTAGCATTGGATGCGGTCGGCTTTGAAGTGATGCGCGATGTGGCACCTGGTGAAGCGGTTTACATCACCTTAGATGGTGAGCTCTACACCCGTCAGTGTGCTGAAGCGCCGGTGTATTCTCCATGTATTTTTGAGTTTGTGTATTTTGCTCGCCCGGATTCCACCATCGATAAGATTTCTGTGTATGCCAGTCGTGTACATATGGGAACTAAGCTTGGCGAAAAAATTAAGAAGGAATGGTACGACCATGACATCGACGTGGTTATCCCGATCCCAGAGACTTCTGTTGACGTAGCGCTTGAAATTGCACGTTGCATGAACCTGCCGTACCGCCAAGGTTTTGTGAAAAACCGCTATATCGGTCGTACCTTCATCATGCCTGGGCAGCAACAACGTAAGAAATCTGTACGTCGCAAGCTCAATGCTATCAATGCAGAATTCAAAGATAAGAATGTATTGCTGGTAGATGACTCGATTGTGCGTGGCACTACTTCAGAACAGATCATCGAGATGGCTCGTGAAGCTGGCGCTAAAAAGGTTTATTTTGCGTCTGCTGCCCCAGAGATCCGCTTCCCGAACGTCTATGGTATTGATATGCCGACGTCAAATGAGCTGATTGCGTACGGGCGTGATGCGGATGAAATTGCCAAAATCATTGGTGCCGATGGCATCATTTTCCAGGATCTGCAGGACTTGGTCGATGCGGTGCGTATGGAAAATCCGGATATCAAACGCTTTGAAACATCAGTATTCGATGGTCATTACATCACTAAGGATGTGGATCAGGCTTATTTGGACCACCTCACTCAGCTTCGCAATGATGATGCTAAGGCAAACCGTAACCACGATATCGGCACTAATTTAGAGCTGCACAACGTTTGCCACCCATAACGTTAGTGTGTTAGCGGGTTAATTTACCAACATCAAGTCCCTGTATCTGTCCGGATACGGGGATTTTTTATGCAACATTTTTATAACTTGTATGTTATAACCCTTGTTCTGTTCACTTAATGCACACGCTTTGACCCGGAATGGATTATTTCTACGCAATGCTGCTGTTTGCTGTGTCGTCGTCCGTGACGCCGGGCCCTAATAACCTGATGGTCATGGCCTCGGGTGTCAATTTGGGTGTGCGGCGCAGCTTACCGCTATTAACCGGCATTTGTCTTGGCTTTACCTTGATGTTACTGCTAGTCAGTTTCGGTTTTTACCGGCTATTCATCATATTTCCAGTATTGCAGGTGGGGTTAAAACTTATCGGCTGTCTCTATCTACTTTATCTTTCATGGCTTATTGCCAGTAGTCATCGTGAGGTTTCATCTGATAGAGAAAATCAGCCATTCGGATTTATTAAGGGATTGCTGTTTCAGTGGGTCAATGCCAAAGCATGGATAGTCGCTGTAGGTGCTATTGCTGCTTTTACTGGCGGACAAGACGCAGGCATGACGCCCCAATTGCTGTTGGCGAGTGTTTTTCTGGTGGTTTCATTTCCCTGCGTTGGCGTTTGGCTACTGTTCGGAACTGTATTGGAAAAATGGTTGGATAATGATGTACGTCGCAGAGGATTTAATGTAGCGATGGGGAGCCTGTTAGCACTATCCGTATTGCCAGTGTTGCGTGAACTTATCACCATGGAGTTTACTCACGGATGACGCCAAGATATCGTATGGCAAATGTGGCAAAATGGTTACTCATATCTGCTTTGATATTATTGGTCGTTATTGCCGCATTATTTCTTGTATCGCGCTCACGGAATTATCAGTTATTTGGAGATCTGGTATCTCATGTTGATACTGATAAGCCTCTAGTAGCACTCACATTTGATGATGGACCTTCGAAACGTTATACCGCAGAGATATTAGCGGTATTAAATCAATATCAGGTACATGCCACTTTCTTCGTGACCGGACGCGAAGCGTCACGGCATAGCGCTGAAGCCCACGCAATTGTCGATGCTGGACACGACTTGGGAAATCATTCATGGTCACATTCACGGATGTTGTTACGCTCACCATCGTTTATCGCCACGGAAATTGAACTGACAGACGCGGTTATTCGACAAGCGGGGTACTCGGGTGACATTTATTTTCGGCCACCCTATGGCAAGAAGTTGTTTTTGTTACCTTGGTATTTGGCGTCGCATCACCGCACAACCGTTACCTGGAATATGGAACCTGACTCAGATTTAAATGCCAATGCCCAAACGATTGCACAGAAGGTATTGGCAGAGGTCACTCCGGGCAGCATTATTCTACTTCATGTGATGTATGCGAGTAGGGATGCTTCCAGAGGTGCATTACCTTTGATTATTGAGGGTATTCAGGGCAAAGGTTATCAGCTGGTAACGCTTTCCCAATTGTTGATGTCAGCTCAATAAAAAACGGCGCCAGATTGACGCCGTTTTATCGCAGGAATTACTTACATCGATCGTTAATTGCTGCTTTGTGCTTGGTTATGAATTTCGATTACACCATAGGCTTTGCCTTCAGCATGGCAGTAATAGCAGGTTTCATCTCCGGCATTGTAGATACGGCCGCCACTGGCATCAGCCTCATAAACACCACCAAATTCTCTGGCGTGACCGGCCCAGTCAGCAACGTTGGTATGACAACCGGCACAAGTCGCAACTGTTGGCGATAATTCAGCGACTTGACCATCTGCTGTTGCATCTGGAGTGGCCACAATCTCTGAATTTTCGGTCTTCAACCCGGCAAAGTCCAACTGTCCTTCGTCATGACACGCACGGCAATTAGTTGCTGGTTGCGGATAAGTTGCTTCTTCACGCGTTGCGCCCATAGCCTTCACTGTGCGAGTTCCAGCATGCAGCGAGTGCACCATTTCGCGATAGTTAAGAGTATTGTTGACCGTACGGATCGATTTGATGTGATCAATACCAGCGGTGTGGTACATGTTGGCACCCATGTACGCCACGGTGTCGTTGTTGTGACAACTATTACAACTGCCATCAGTCAGTGAAGTTGCACTGACAGGGTTGTGACATGAACCACAGCTGTCATTGCCAGCAGCAAAGTTTGTGGCCAAAGTATGCGCATCCACAATCCGTTGCTGCATTTCACTGTCGTGACAGGATTTACACAGTGCTTCATCAGCCACTGCGGTGCGACTAGAAGCGGCACCAGTTAAATCCAGTCCATTATCGGAAATCACTTCAACATCAGTGTCTGCATCATCTGAACTACAGGCGACTGATGTGCGGCTGCTGCGATCAGCACAAACAACCATCTTCGCTTTAACCACGGCAGATGCTGTATCACCAAAATCAGCAGGAGTAATCCCAGAAATGGTAGCAGTTAATATATTAGCACTGCTGCTTACTGTAACGTTGTCACTGTTTTTGCTGATATCCCACAACTTATGTTGACCGTTGTTTTCTGGTCGTACTAATACATCGGGATTGCCATTGACTACCAACCACAATGCACTAATAGCAGTATCAGTGGTTGGCAACACGTTGCTCTTGGCAAAATTAACGGTCACGGTGAGCGAATCAACGCCTAAACTCACAGTTCCCATTGTCATGGCATACTCTGCTTTCACCGCGCTGCGGGTCTCAAATAATTGGTCATGAATGAGACCGGCACCTTTAGGATTGGTGTCGTCAGGGTGACATCCGGCACAGCTATTTGCCCAAGCATTCGGGAACAAATCCCTATCGTGGAATAATGACGCTGCTGTACCGTCCCAGTCACTCGGTGCTTCGCTGATTTTATCTTTATGACAGCTCAGACAACTGTTATTGGTTGGGATGTAGTACTGGCTAGCTTGTGCGGTGGCATCGCTAATATGACAGCTCTGGCAGTCCGCAATTTCACCTGGGTAGTGCACACCACTGAAATTGTTAACGCTGGCGTTATGTCCCACGATTTTATAGTCAGCTTGATGGATCTTATGTACCAAGGTCGCCATATCAATGGGATTACCTGTCTCAGGATCAGCTGAATAGGTAGTGTGGCACATTACACAGCCTTCAAACGCATAACGTTTACCACCATGCATCAGCAGACGTTTTTCTGTGTCACTACGATCGGCAGTATGACAACGATAACAGGCTTGCTCCGGATCAATCACTTGTCTGTCTTCATCTGCCTCAGCAACCGCGCCGGTAGCTGGAATAAAGTCATAAGTCGTATTGATCAACATAGTGCTGGGATCGCTATCACTGCTTGGCAACAGTTCCAGATAAACACGTGTTGTCGCGTTGGCATCATAGCTGGTATCCAAGCCGTCAAACTGAGAATAGTCACCCAGCGCTTTACTGAATGTATAGCGATAATGGCCACTGCCAAGGTTTTCAATACAATCCAGTTTGCAGCTGGTTTCTATTCCGGCTTGCCATTCAGTAGCCGCTTTAGTGCCAGCACCAGTTCCTGGTTCAACTTCATTATTGATGTAGCTGATCCATTCCTTGCTCTCTGCCATCTCATCTTTAGTATTGTAATCGGCCACTGCATCTTTGTTGGTACGCAGAGGTTGTGGTGTCCCGAGTTTGGCGATACCTACACCTAAAGAGGCAATGCTATCGAGCTTATCTAAGCCTATAACTGCCACACCATTTGCATTGCTCAAGTAAAAGTCCACACTGACGTTTTTACTATCATCAATGCTGACAGATTCAATCTGAGCACTTAATGTTGTGGCGTCGCTGATATCAACTCCAACATCTGTGACGGGGGTTGTAGTATCAGTATCCGTTTGGTCATTATTACTATCATTATTATTGTCATCGGAACAACCTGCTAATATTCCAAAACCTAATGATAATAATGCCAACCACAAAATATGGTATTTGGTCTTCATATATTCCATTCCTTTTATAGAAATTTGTCGGGCTCTAAATAGGAATGCATCCGCGAATATACTCTATTAATTTATATGGGTATGTGTGTGATGAATCTCAGGTATTTTACTTGTTGATTTTATGTAATGCTTATTTCATAACATATTCGTTTTGTGGAAAAAGGATTTGCAATATATGCAAAACATAAAAAATAAATTTGAGGACCGCTGCAAAGGTTTTTATTAAAGCGCATATATTACGTTAAGTGTGACTTTGGTAAGAAAAAAGTAACTTTTTATTTAATTATTATGACTCGTCGGGAATATATCAGGATGCATATTTTTATTATATTTCTTTAGCTAATAAAGGGAAATAAGATGATCACCAGACGAGGAATGCTGAAAGGTAGTATGGGAGTAGCTGTAGGTACAGTATACAGCGGCACTCTCATCAGCTTTTTAACAGGCTGTAACAGCGATAACAACGATACCACTAAAGATAACACAGGTAACGGTGACTCCGTAACTGTAACCCCCGGCGGCTTAATGGTCGTAAATCCAATACTTTGCGTCGGCTGTCGTCGTTGCGAAGCTGCATGTGGATGGAACCATGAGGGCGATGTCGGCCCAGTGATTTCAAGGGTAAAAGTTGCACATAATATGAACTATGGACCATTGGGTGTACAAGCTGATTATTATGAACAATGTGGCGATGCGGGTAATTTTGCATGTGTTCCGCAGACTTGTCACCAATGTAACGTATGTATGGAAGTTTGTCCGCAAGGGGCAATTTCTGTTAATGAAACAACCGGTGCAAGAGTAGTTGACGAATCACTTTGTGTGGGTTGTGGCTATTGTGCTGATAAATGTCCGCAACAAACTATTAAAGTTGTTAAAAGTAAAATGAAATCTGTTAAATGCGATCTCTGCGGAGGCGATCCTAATTGCGCACAAGTTTGTGCAACTGGTGCGATTAAATTTTATACCTGGGATGAAGCAGAGGAAGCATTAGAAATTTATAACAACTATACCGGTTTGGTCGAATAAGAGGTAAAACAAATGACTATTAATTACGGCGGATGGGCGGGTAAAATTTTATGGGTAAATTTAACTACCAATGAAATTTGGACTGAGTCCACTGAAAATTATCTCGATTATCTTGGGGGTTCAGGTATTGGTTATAAAATCCTGTGGGATCACCATGTGGATGGCCAATTAGGAACCGATCCTGAAAACGTTATTGTATATTCCGTAGGTCCATTAACCGGTTCAGGGGCTATTTGCTCCGGTCGTATGACGGTAACTTCTCGTAGTCCTGCAGTACCTGGTCATCTGATCACCGATGGTCACATCGGTGGTCATATCGGTCCTGAACTGAAATATGCTGGTTATGATGCGTTAGCTGTTGTTGGCGCCGCGAGTGAACCTGTCTGGATCAGTATCGCGGATGATAAGGTCAGTATTGAGTCAGCTTCTGGTATTTGGGGCAAAGGCATTTTTGACAGCTTAGCTGCTATCACCAAGGCGATGGGGGCTGCTTCACAGTGCTTCGCGATTGGGCAAGCTGGTGAAAACCTGGTTCCTATGTCTGGGTTTATGTGCCCAGGCGGCCACGCTGCAGGTGGTCACGGTGCCGTAATGGGTTCTAAAAACCTGAAAGGTGTCGGTATCTTGGGTACTGGAACCTGTAAGATTAACGCTACTCGTGATGAAATGCGTGATTTGGATGATCATATTCTCGGCATCATTGGTTCTAACAACAACAACGTCGTGCCTTCTACTCCGCAATCTTGGACTGAATATTACAGCTCTGGCAGCCGTTGGAAAGCCCGTGATGAAATCACCTGGGGGGCAGCGGATGAGCCTGTTGAATTAGGTGAAGTTGCCTGGGATGAACGTAACCGCATCGGTTATCGCTGTTCAATGGCAGAAATGTATGTTGGGGTTGAATATACCAACAAGTGGCTGAAACGTATGGGTGGCTGCCACGCTTGTCCTATCCGCTGCTACTGTGAACTGAAAGTGCCAGAACTCAAGAGCCGTTTCAATTTCAAAACTGAATACTACACCAATACTTGCGGTGGCTTTATTTGGGGTAACTACCTGATGCCAACCACCAGCGGTACTGAAGAATACGCGTTAACCGCAACAGTAGGTGGTTATCTGCGTGATGACTACGGTATCTTCAGTGGTTACGGGTTGACTCACCACATGTTTAAAGACATGAAGAAAGCTGATCTGTTCAAGAATCTGCTGTCAGCTGAAGAGTATGCCGACGTACCATGGGAACTTTGGGATAATAATGAACCTGAATTCCTGGTGGATCTGTATCCACGTATCGCGTTCCCGGACAATTATGCTCATGAAAATATCCTGGGTCGTATGATGGGCGACCCGGCAACCTATATTGATGTGCTGAAGCTGGATGGAACTAACCCTGCAATCGATAACTGGAATATTTATGCAGAGTCCGGTGTGCATCTGTTTAACCGCAGCATGAAACATGCACTGCACCATGCCAGTGAATGTGCCGGACAGGTGGGTTCTTTGATCAACGTGATCTTTAACCGTGACCCAATGTGCCACTCTCATATCAATATTGTGAACGCCGGTTTGCCGCATGACTTAATTGCAGAAATTTGCGCTGAACAGTTTGGTGAAGGGGCTTTTGACCCGGTTAAAGCCTACACCCCAATCAATGAAGCCAAGGTGAAGTTTGCCAAGTGGTGTATTGTGAAGAATATGCTGCATGACTCTCTGACCATCTGTAACTGGGTATTCCCATTAGTAACCTCACCTGATGTCAACAAGAACTATCGCGGTGATACTACTATTGAAGCACAGATGTATAGCTTGATTACTGGTGATGAAGTTACTGAAGCCGAATTAGACACAATGGCTGAACGCACCGTACAGTTGCACCGAGCATTTACCGCATTGGAAATGAATTCTACCAACTTACGTACTGATCACGATGTCTTGTCCGACTGGGTGTATGACATAAATCCAGACTTGGCATTCGGCGATGCCGGGACCATTAAGATGGACCGTGATGATATGCAGACTGCATTGACCATGTTCTATGAAGCTTGGGGCTGGGATAGTGAAACAGGTATTCCAACCCGTGCTACTCTGGAATCATTCGGCCTGGGTTATGCGGCTGACAAACTGGAATCCAAAGGTCTGTTACCGGGGTAAACGATGATGCAGGATCTGGTGAAATACATCAGACTCTTCAGTCAACACGGTCGGCTGGTGACGCTGCCACAAGTGGTAGCGGTCATCGGTCAGTCGGACGATGAAGAAGAGACCGAAGATGTTGTAGGACAGTACATTCAGTTGGTACTGGCACCGGAATATGCAGATATCTGTATGCGGCAGTCAGCGGACGAGTATTATTTCTTTTCGAGGAAACATATCGTTGAGAGTTATGCGAACCGTTGGCTGGCCATCCGGCGAGGTGAAGTGCTTCAGACGTTAGTCAATCAGGTACGAGATTTCAGTTGTCGACATAAAGCGGTTGTCGAGGAAATTGTGCTACGTAGTAAGCCATATGAGCTCGACAACGAGAGTCAGCAAGCTTTACGCGAACAACTGGATGCAGACCCTGAATGTTGTGATATCGCTTATGCGATTAATGCTAAAGGCGAGGGCTACTACTACTCCACCCGAGGCTTAACGGCAAGATATGCTAAAGTGCTCGCAAACTATGATCCCTATGAGTGGTCATGTTGAAATTGCTGGTAAATATTACTCATCATTGCTAACTATGCTATTAAGAGCATAAGTCCCAGTTATTGGCCACTCCTTCACCAGAGTGGCCTTTTTTATTACGGATTCTTACTGTAATTTTTCCACTAAATCCAACTGCGCCTGTTGAGGATCTGCTACTGCTGCGGTCGCAGATTTACCTTGTGGTGCCACCCAGAGGATCTCGTCAGCCGCGGTGTTATATTTTGGCCACAAGGGTAAATCAGCACCATTGGGATTACCGGTTTTCGCAAAATTGACCCAGTAGGCTTGCATCATGCTGGCCACGGCTTTGTCATCCGTTGATGTTTGAGCACCATAAACAGCATCAAGCGTATTAAAAATATAAGGAATTTCGCTGGCATGTGGCGCTCCTTGCCAAGCGTTTCGGCGACTGCTAGCCACATAACCGAAACGATATTGCCATACTGGTGTGCCGCGTTCGGCAAATGCGCGAGCGACAAAACGGGCAGGTTCCAGCATCAATTTTTGCATAGCGATATGCTGTGCCAAGGCGTCTGTGTCTGCAATTTCTTGATAAGCACTTGTGGCTGCAGCTGTCTTAGCAGCGAACTGCGCTAATACCGTCTCCCGATGGTCAGGCTTTTGCAATACAAACCCTAAATCAGCACTGTTGGCACCGATCAGTAACGGGACTCTGGCAAAATCGCCTTTGAGATAAGCTTCTTGCGGCTCTTTTTCAACGACCTGTCCATCGGTCATCGGCCCTGAGTAAGTTTGGCGATTTTGCGACATGGTCTGAAGGTTTAGATCCCTCGTGACGTCTGCTGCCGGTAATGCGCGCAATTTTTCTAACGCCGCCTTATCTGTGCCCATTACCCCGTGCGCTTGAGCAAACGCCATTCCCATCGCGGCTGCTTGTGACCAGCTTTGCTCTCCGTTGAGACTATGGCGCCCGTTACCGGATTGAATGATCGCTTTTTGGAATAAATCTCGTCCGAAACGGCTGCTAAGCAGGGCATTGATGGCATAACCCCCGGCTGATTCACCAAACAGCGTCACATTGCGTGGATCGCCGCCAAACTGGATGATATTGTCCTGTACCCATCGTAATGCTTTGATTTGATCAGTAAGTCCGAAATTGCCAACAAACATGTTGCCGTCCATTGCTGGATGGGCAAAAAATCCCAGTCGTCCAAGACGATAATTGAAACTGACAAATATCACCCCAGCTCTGGCAAACGCCGCACCATCATATACAGGAGATGCACTTCCTCCATTGACGAAGCCTCCGCCGTGAACCCACACCATGACCGGTGTCGGTCCCCTAAACTGGCTGGGACGCCAGATATTGAGCGTCAGACAGTCTTCGCTGTAATTGTCAGGCAAGGGCGCTGCATCACCAAGAAATGTTGCCTGCATACAACTTGGGCCAAACGCGTCGGCTTTACGGATCCCACGCCACGACGGTGCGGTAAGCGGTCGCTGCCAGCGTAATTCGCCTAACGGGGGTTTTGCATAAGGAATACCTAAAAAGACATCAATGCCCTGTTGCTGTATACCTTCTAAACGTCCTGATTGAATTTGCACGATAGGACCGGACTGTGCGTTTGCCAATATTGCAAAACACAAACAGCCGCAGGCTGCCATCCATTTCACCAGATTCATGCCATCCCCTTATGTTGTCTTAGCTTATGGCGGTAATAAACCGCCACATGATACCGCAAAGCTGACATAAATGTGGTGTGGACGCGAGGAGGATTATTTGAGTTGTTGGCTTAACTGCGACTAGCAAGCGCCAGTTTTATCCCTAGAGATATAAATAGGGTGCCGACGACTTTGTTGATAAGCATTCCAATCTGTTGGTGGCTTTTCAAACGCTTTCCCGCAGTGGCAGCCAACAGCGCCAATAGCAGGCAATAAATCATGCTGTTGAATTCAAAAATGAGTCCTAACAACAAAAATGCCCAGGCTTTATGATCGGCATCATGGCTGATAAATTGCGGTACAAATGCCAGGAAAAACAACGCTACTTTTGGATTCAAGGCGTTGGTAAAGAAACCTTGTACATAGATCTGTCGCAAAGATTCTGTTCTGTGCGGTGCCGCTTGGTCTACCGCTTCATGGCTAACTTTGGGTCGGTGCCACAGTGCTTTGATACCGATGTAGATCAGGTAAGCGGCCCCGATGATTTTCACAATGGTGAAGGCGGTAGCTGAGCTGGCTAAAATGGCGGAGAGTCCCAGTGCAGCAGCAAAAATATGCACCAATAAGCCACTGCCAATCCCTATCGCCGCAATACAGCCAGCACGCCATCCTTGTGCGGCACTTTTGGTGACAATCAACAGCGAATCTGGCCCAGGAGTGAGATTGAGCAGAAAACCGGACAAAATGAAGATAGCAAGATCGTGTGTCCCTAGCATAAGTGCCGTATTCCTATGTTAATCATTGTTGACTGGCGATTCGGTAACTGCGAAGGCAACCGCCTTTTCGGCGTGAATTGCGGTAGTATCAAGCAGTTTTACCTCGGTATCCTGTTGCTGCACTAACAAACCGATTTCAGTGCAGCCAAGGATCACGGCCTGCGCTCCTCGCTGTGCCAAGTCATGAATGATATCGAGATAGGCGGCTTTGGACTCAGACAGAATTTTCCCGGCACAAAGCTCGTCGTAAATGATCCGGTGCACAGTTTGCCGAGCCTCAGTGTCTGGCACCAATACTTCCAGTCCAAATTTTTGCTGCAGACGCTCGCGATAAAATTCCTGCTCCATGGTAAAAGCGGTTCCCAGCAAACCAACGGTGTGGATCCCTTGTTGCTGTAATACTTCACCGGTGGCGTCAGCAATATGCAGCAGCGGAATATCGATTTCTGCGGCGACCTGATCGGCGACCTTATGCATGGTGTTGGTACAGATCAGCAGTGCGTCAGCCCCAGCTTTTTCAATAGATTGTGCGGCATTTATCAGAATCTTTGCCATCGCATCCCAGTCGCCCAGTTTTTGCAACTGTTCAATTGGGGCAAAGTCGATGCTGTACAGCACCATTTCTGCTGAATGCAGGCCGCCCAGTTTGGCATTTACGCCTTGATTGATTATTCGATAATAACTTTGGGTACTTTCCCAACTCATGCCGCCGAGTAAACCTATCTTATTCATACCGTTCCTGGACTGATTGGTTGTCTTATTTTAGGTCTTTGCGCAGCAGATAGTCGGTTTGTGGATCATCACCCATGTTAAATATATGCTGCCCAATACGATAAAACCCATTTCGCTGATAAAAGGCAAGTGCTTTCTGGTTATGTTCCCAGACCCCTAAAAATAACCACTGCTTTTGCTGCTCGTTGGCGATATTAATGACAGCGTTCAGTAGTTGCTGACCGAGTCCTTGCCCTTGATATCGACGTAAAACATAAATGCGTTCTAATTCGAGCGCGTTGGGGTCATTGAATTCCGTTTGCGCAGATCCGTTATTAATTTTGAAATAGCCTGTGACTTGGTCGTGCTTATATGCCAGAAAAAATTGGCTGTGCGGCTCGGCCAATTCATCGCTGAGTCTTTGTGTATTAAATGCCTGTTGCAAATAGCTTTGCATATTGGCAGGCGTATTAGCTGCCTCAAAGGTTTCGACGTAGGTTGCAAGGCTAATTTGGCGCAGTAATGTAAGGTCTTTGGGGTGGCAGGGATTAAGTATCACTGGGTTAAATCCTTAGCGACTGCGGGCAATGTTGATAAAGGATTGAAATCGATACGATATATCGCCATTGGGACTCGCAGATCCTGACTGTTATGGCGCATTTCTTCGGCAATCTTCTTCATCCCCACATGTTGCATGACTTTACCTGACGCGGGATTACTCACAAGGTGAACTGCACTGACGGCAGTCAGTTGGTAAATGCGCTGAGCGTTCTCTAACAGAGCTTGGAGTGCTTCAGAACAGTATCCTTGATTACGATAAAGCTTACCGATCCAGTAGCCGGTTTCTGCCTGATTATCTTCAGTCGCGGTCAGACTGATGGCACCAATTAAGGTGCCTGAACTTCTCAAGCTAATCGCCCAGGCATAACTGTCATAACATTGTGCCAGTTGTTGCTGAAGTTCCAACCACACTCTGGCATCGTCTTCGTCATAGGGGGATGGAATGTTTAAGGTGTTTTCGGCAATCACGGGGTCATTTGCCAACTGCGTTATCGCCGGAATATCACTGAATGAAAAAGGCCGTAACAGCAGCCGTTCGCTACTGATAAAGGCGTGTTGCTTAGCCCTAAACATTTTAAATATCTCAAATATGCGGTTTTGGTGTGTTCTGCACAGCTGAATTATGCCAACTTACCATCGTGACAGATAACAAATTGTAACTCTTCACAGGTTTCTCCTTTGTATTGAGCCTGGCGACATAACTCAAGTTGCATGCCGGCATGTTGTAGCGCTTTTATACACGCACGGTTGCGACGGTCAGTACAAGCAATGACGCGAGTGACCGGCGTCGTGCTAAAGATCAATTCGAGTAGCGAGCCACAAACTTCACGGCCATAACCTTGTCCTTGGGCATCATGGGTAATGCTTAAGCCGAATTCTGCTTCATCAAGCGCCTCGGAAAGCCAGATCCCGACATCACCAATCAGTTGTTGGTCCGAAAGTCTGACAACAGCCAATTGTTGCCATTGACCCGCCACCGGGAATGATAATTGGCTTTGCGCGTCTACAAATTGTTGGCTCTGTTCAAGTGTATGTGGTTCCCAGCCCTGAAGTTGTGCCACTCTGGGATCACTGCGATACCCGTGAAAATGATGTAGGTCCTCAGGACAAAACGAACGCAACATGACCCGTTGTGCACGCCAAGGGAGCGGGGAGGTGTTCACGATTTACGAAATCCCGTCAGCAAGAACACCGGATAATCACCATAGGGTTTACGCGCCACGCTGGCATTGATCACTTGAACCTGTTCAAAACCTGCCCTACGGGCTGCTGCGGCAATCTCTTCGTGTTCAAAACCAAAATGAAAAACACCGGTATCATCCGTATGGAAACTGCCATCTTCTTTATCCAAATCAGCGATGGCGATAAAGCCACCTGGATGTACCATTCGCTCAAATTTGGAAAACATGGCATCAATGTTTTGGATGTGGTGCATGGTCATGGAGGAAATAATGCCATCGAACTGCCCGTCAATGTCTGTCTGCTCCAGATTGGCCTGGATCATTTCAAGCTCACAGGGCAAATTCGCCTGCTTTTCCGCGAGTTGTTGATTCATTGAGGCAGAGATATCTACGGCAGTAATTTTGCGCACATTGGGTGCAATACGTTCCAGCAATAAACCTGTGCCTGAGCCAAAATCCACCAGATGCATCTCGTCGCTGAGGGCTACCTGACGCCGAATCGCATCTGCAATATTGCCAACGTTGTCCACTCGGTTGTTATCTTGTTCGTATATATGTGCTTTGTGGGAAAAGTAATCTTTACTCATGTTGTCTATCCGTTGTTCAGAATTCCGGTCAACAAAACCGCAGCAGGATGTCCGCTGTTATAGCAGGCGTCTTTATCGACAATCAAGGCAATCAGCCCGAAATCGCTCTTTTTAATCGGTAATAGGCGGCAGTTGTGAAAACGCAGGGATTGACGCGCATTCTTGCGCCCAGTTGGCTTGACTGGCGGTAAAAATATGCGCTTGGGGCTTTATGGGGACTTTACCGTCGATACATCCGGCAGGCACCATGAGCAAATTTTGCTGGGACAATACTGTCGGTACCGCTGCCCCACAAATACTGCAAAAGCTTTTTTGGTGTCGTGTCAGCGGGTGTTGATAGAACGAAATTTTTTCAGCACCTGACAACCATTTTAGCTGTGCTTGCGTTGAAAACAGATTGGCGGCATGCACTGAGCCGGTGTCTTTTTGGCAACGATGACAATGACACAACAGAAATTGTTCGAAATCACCTGAGATTTCAAAGGTAATGGCACCACACAGACAAGATCCGCGGGTTATTTGCATGATGTCTTACTCCGTGTTGCCACAAAAAAGCGTCAGTTCACCGATGCTTTTTATAAAACAGAACTCTGTTTATAAAGAAATCGGTAACTGGAACCATTCAGTCCATTAAAAATAACACTTTGCTGTACAGCATCCCAAAGATATGGCTGATCAGTGTAGGGATTATGCAGTGTGGATTGCGACAGTTGCTGTTGTAGTTCGGAGGCACTTAAGCCGCGGCTACGAAATTCTGCCAACATCACTGACATGCGGCGCAGACCCTCAAGATCGGCAACTTTTGCGGCATAACTTCCCAGTGCGACATGATTTCCCGCCAACATGAGTTCTCCTACGGGGTTGTATAGCTTGAATGGCACGCCTGCGGCAATTTTGTTGGGAGGCAGATTATTCAAATGCTCAATCGCCGCGGGTAGCTGTTCATAAGTCACTTGTAAGGTATCGTTGATTGACAATACGAGGTCAGCGTAGCGATTGGCGGATTCTTGCTTTTGTATCAAGGGTTTGAGCAGCAGTATGCTTAAGTCATTAGCAATGGAACTGTCCATTTGCTGTGAGCGTAAATCGTGCTTAATGGTGTTATTAAAAAGTGCCCATTCGCCTGCCAGCGCAGGCAACATCGCGCGTTCTTCATCATTGAATGGCAATGCCCAGATTTGCGGTGTCGCGGCGGCAACATTGTCGGGGGTTAATTGTTGTAAGATCAAATTAGCCCAACCCAAGTCATTCTTAATCAAACCGGTAATCACTAATTTACTCAGCAGGGTATCTGCGTCAGCCAATGCTTTACGCCAGAAATGGATATCGGCAGTCAACAACCGATTTACGGCAATTGCGTCCTGCTGGGTTGCTAATAACCAAGCGTGAGTCATCAGCAGCGTCTGTGCTTTGGTAATCAGTCGATAATCAGGCATCGGTGTTTGCGTGCTTACAGGCACATTTTCGTGCCATTCGTTGAATGCCAGCAATTTCTGGTAGCGCGCTAATAGCCAATCTTGTTGCTGTAGCAATGATGTTAGCTGATCCTGCTCTGCGATAAGCTGTTGCTGGCAGGTCAAATTCTGGAATTGGCAGGTAGTGGCAAGTTGGGTGAAGACCTCTGGAAACATAGGCGTTGGGCTATAAATGGTTTTATCAGCCTCACGGACGTTGCCATCAGTATTAAATGTCTGATTAATTACTTTGATACGGTCATTGCCAAAGTGGAGCGGATCGATATCCGATGCGGCAGCAAAGCCCATGACATAGGCATAGGCATTATTGCCTGTTGCCGCTTGCATGCGTTGTTCGGTAAATCTTTGGAGTTGGAGGGCGGAAGCTGAAGGCTCGCTATCTCGCATATTGGCAGCAAGTAGGAGCAGATAAGCACAAACGACAAATGCCAGCAACGACAGTAAAATCCACGAGAGTCCTTTCATAACGCCTTTAATCATTTTCATCATATCTCCCTGATGATGATGTCGTAGCGGGTGTAAATTCTGTACCACGACAATATAACGGCTCTGACCAAAATTTATACACAAATTCTTATTAAATAGCAATCTAACAAAATATTAACCATATGAAAATGCAATAGATTTAGAAGCACGATAATTAACAGATTTATGCGGGTGGCCAAGGATATTGGCGCTAAATTTAACGCTATAATAGCGCCGTGGTAATTCAAGATATAAAGATGAGCAAAGATGATGACAGAAGTAAAAGTGGAAGAGCTAGCACTAGGTCAAGGTAAAACTGCTGTAAAAGGAGCATTGATCACCGCGCATTACCGTGGTTGGCTCGAAGATGGCACCGAGTTTGACTCCTCCTATAAGCGCGGTCAGCCTTTTCAAACAGTCCTGAGCAATAAGAAAGTGATCGCCGGATGGGTAGAAGGGATCACCGGGATGCAAGCGGGGGGAAAGCGACGGCTATGGGTGCCAGCGCATCTGGCCTATGGTGAACGCCAGATGGGCAACATGATCCCGGCAAACAGCAATTTGAATTTTGAAATTGAACTGTTAGAAGTCCTGACTCGGGATGATTAGTGTTGATAATCAGAGGGATTTATATCCCTCTGATCCTCTCACATCAGGCAAAACTGAACTTAAGTTCAAAATTCACATTGGCCATCTGCTTTTGTTCCCGTTGCAGATCTTTGACAAAAAGACTGATGCGATGCTTGGGCTCTTTTAAGGCAAGTGTTAAGCCTCGTTCCGTGCAACTGACATTGCTGATGTGCACACTGCTGGCAATGCGACCAAGATTGAGCAGCACCGCCAGGCGTAATAACGAAATCAGGCGGATTGACAGCAGCTTTTCTGACGGTTCCAGTAACGTTAGACGCTCCAGATCCAGCTTTTTACGCTGATTACCAATCAATCGAGCCAGTAACTGTTGCTGCTGCTCGCCAAACCCCGGCATATCACTGTTTGCAATGATATAGGCGCCATGTTTGTGATGCGCGCGGGAGCTGATATGAATACCGGTTTCATGCAGAATTGCCGCATATTCCAGGGTATGACGATGATTTTGTAAGCCCCAGCTTTCCGCAACGCCATTAAATAGTGTGATCGCTGTATTACGGACTTTCTCCGCATGTTGATGGTCGATATGGTAAAGCTGCGCCAAGCTATCAACGGTTCGTTGGCGCACGTCACTGTAAGTGCCGATCCCCGCTAATTCATACAGCACACCTTCTCTTAGTGCGCCATTGGCAAACTCCAGCGAGATGACGGGCAACCGACGGAAAAAGCTGATCAGTATTGCCAGCCCGGCTGGCAGTAGTGGTGTTCGTTTGCTATCCACATTATCCAGCTGAATTTTATTGATATGTCCCCACGCAATCAGTTTTTGTTTTAACTGTTTCAACCGCGCCATGGTAACCGTGTCATCGCCGAAAAATTGCAATAACGCTTCGCAGATGGCTTTGACACTGCCGGAACTACCGAGCGTGAGGTCCCAGTTACCCGTAAAGTATTCCTTAGAGAGTGAAGCAAACTGTTTATCTGCGGCACTGAGCGCGGCATTAAATGCTGCAGCACTGATAACGCCATCTTTAAAAAACCGCTGATTATAACTGACACAGCCGCAACGCAGACTGGACAACGAACTGGCTCGAGTGCGACTGCCTACCACAACCTCGGTGGAACCACCTCCAATATCAATTATCAGATTCCTGGCCGCTAATACTTGAGTGTGGGCAATACCGCTGTATATGAGTCGTGCTTCCTCATGACCGGATACTACTTCAATTGGGTAGGGCAGTACTTGTTGCGCAGCCTGAAGAAATGCGTCGCGATTTTTGGCAACCCTCAAGGTGTAAGTAGCAACCATGCGGACCTGCGGAATGGGTAAACTGGAAAAGCGCTGTTTGAATTCTTGCAGACAGGCAATGCCGCGGGTAATTGCGGCATCACTAAGAACATTGTCATTATCCAAGCCGTCGGCTAGTTGTACCAGTTGTTTCTCTTTATGCAGTATCTGAATACTACCGTCTTGTTCTCTGGCAATCACCAGATGAAAACTGTTGGAACCCATGTCGATGGCAACAAAGTGTTTGGCAACCTCGCTCAAATGACTCCTCTCCCGTTACGCTTTTGGTTCACTAGCGTTTTGTTGATTGATCAATTGCTGACATTTTTTTTCATAATTGACCAGATATTGGTATACCGCAATTTGCGATCTTACCTTACGCCGGTTACCGCGTTCACGGTAGGGGTTAGATTGATCTTTGTTGATGATGCGAGCCTTGGTGTTGTCACTAAACTGAATGGTCAAAATATCCATCAACATCTTTTTCAGTTGTGGATCTCGAATGGGTACGCCTACTTCAACACGATTATCAATATTACGCGCCATCCAGTCGGCAGAAGACAGGTAGAGATTATTCTGTCCTCCAGCATAAAACAGCATTACCCGGGCGTGTTCTAAAAAGCGGTCAACAATACTGATAACCGAGATATTGTCACTAATCCCCGGGATTTGAGGGATCAACGAACACATCCCACGAATAAGTAAACGAATTTTGACACCGGCTGCAGATGCTTCATACAACTTCTGTATCAGCAGTTCATCTACCAGATTATTGAGCTTGAGTGTAATCGCTGCCTTACGTTTGGCTTTAGCACGTTTAATCTCTTCATCCATCAGCGCCATCAACTTGCTACGCGCGTTATAGGGAGAGACCAGTAGCTGGTTAAAGTCGAAACGGCGGTATGGATGTTCTATCAGCTCGAACACCTGATCGACTTCTCGGCCAATTTCCTGGTCGGCGGTAAACAGTGACATATCGGTATAGATTTTCGCCGTGCTTTCGTTGAAATTTCCTGAGCCGATATGACTGTAGATTTTTAATTCACCCTGTTCTTCACGCCCGACCATAAATAGTTTTGAGTGAATTTTCAGGCTGGGAATACCGTGATGCACTCGTACACCGGCTTCGGCCAAAACCCGGCTCCACTCAATATTGGCCTGTTCATCAAAACGCGCCCGAAGCTCAATAACTACGGTCACTTGTTTGCCATTTTTGACTGCATCGATCAGTGACTGGATCACTCGCGATTTTTTGGCCGCCCGGTAGAGACTGATTTTGATAAATTTTACTGCCGGATCGTAGGCTGCCTGCCGCACCAGCTCTGTAAAATGGGAGAATTTGTGGTAGGGATAATACAGCAGGATATCCTGTTGGCGGATCGCCTCAAAATAGTTATGGCTGCGATTGAATAGCACGCTGTCGAGGGCGGTAATTTTGGTGTTTTCCAGATATTTCCGACCGGGATTCGGAAAACCGATGAAATCTTTAAAGCTGTGGTAACGTCCACCGGGAATAATGCATTCGGTATTTGAGATGTTGAGCTGCTCAGTCAACATTGCCAACATATGTTCGGGCATGTCGCGATCATAAACTAACCGCACCGGTTCCGCTGTCAGACGTTGTTTTAGCCCTTTGGTGAGTTTTTCTAGCTGGCTTTGTTCTAATTCATCGTTCAGGTCAAAGTCGGCATCACGGGTAAATTTCATCGAATACACATCCATGCTTTCGTATTCGAAAAACGGCGAGAACAGTGAATCCATACAATGACGAATTATATTGTCAAGTAAAATCAGATATTTACGTGATTTTGTTTTCTCTGGGGGTAACAGTACAAAGCGTTCGACATTTTTAGTCGGCACTTCTACTAACGCATATTGCCGATGTTCTTTGGTGTAAAAGCATACCGCTAAGTAGGTGGTATCGTCGTTGATGTGTTTTACCAGATCGGAATTTTTGTGCACGATCAGTGGCGTAATATGACGTTTAAGATGGTCTTTGAAGTAGTTTTTTAGCCATTGGCTGTGAAATTCACTGAGCTGCTGTTCATTGATCAGAAAAATATTACGTCGTGCCAGCTCGCGCATCAGCTCAACATAGATCGCATCAAAGCGGTCCTGCAGCACTAATACTTTGGTCTGGATTTTTGCCATCAGGTGGCGACTGTAGTTACGACCTTCTTTGAGACTGGAAAGCAGGGTAGAGCGCCGGACTTCAGCCACTCTTACGCGGAAGAATTCGTCCATGTTATTAGAGTAAATTCCCAGAAATCGCACGCGTTCCACCAACGGCACTGAACTATCAGCAGCTTCCTGCAGTACGCGCTCATTGAATGACAACCAGGATAACTCTTTATCCAGAGAAAACTTTTCAGTGGAAGGGGACACCGCACTCTCCTTACGGGCATATTTTTCAGCACAGAACGGCTAAGTTGCATTACTGTGCTGAATTAACATATAGCAGATGTTATCTGGGAAAAGGCGTCATAAATCACAGATATGCAGCACCTAGCGAGTCCGCAGATATAAAGCTATGAGGCTAGCAATTTTTTATGAATGAAAGATGACAAATTCACTGGAAATGACATTTTTGTTGCAACAGTATGACGGCCTAAACTCTGGCGTGCAGTGTCCACAAGTCTGACGCCGGTTGGCGGTACCAATATGCAGGAATGAATCAATGAAAACGATAGTGTGTGGTGGAATTGGCTTGTTAGTCGGATTGCTGACGGGCTGTGGCGATGATGTTGGCAAGGTAAGTCTCGGCTGGTTTACTACCAAGGACGTGGTTATTGACGCAATTACCGATCCTAAGATCGCTGGCGTAACCTGCCATGTGAGCCGTATAGAGGCTAATCTGAATTTGGCCGATCCTTCTGATATGAGCATTGCCTGTCGGCAAACCGGTCCGATTACTAAGGCGGATATTGCGACCATAGATAAAAGTAAGTCGGGTGAAGTGGTGTTCAGTGAATCGCTAAGTGTGCTGTTTAAAAGCCTCAAAGTAAGGCGAATTTATGACAGTGAACACCAGACGCTGCTGTATCTTTCATACTCTACCAAAGAAACCAATGGCAGCCATAAACATGCGTTGTCCAGTGTGCCGCTATGGCGTACTCAAGCGTGGGAAGAGCGCCCCCATACGGTGATGCAGCCGGATAAATCCTGAGTGGGGATTTGCAATCGTCAAAAAATGGAATAATCTGTATTTCTGATAAATCCTTACACAATTTATAATAAATGGAAGTTTTGACTAATGATAAGCCACGTTTTAAGTGGCAGATTACTGCAATTAATGCATTGCTAATCGTATTACCTCCACTGTTCTGGGCCGGTAATTTTATTGCGGCTCGTGGTATTCGTAACGACTTGCCGCCGGTGACCTTGGCTTTCTACCGTTGGATTATCGCGGTGATAGTATTATTGCCGTTTTCGATAGCCGCTTTTCGGCGAGATTGGCGCAAATATCGTGAACATCCCTGGTTGATTCTGGGGCTATCTATCACCGGCATTACTGCATTTAACACCTTAATTTATGTCGGCTTGCAAACCACCGCCGCAGCTAATGGTCTGATCATCAATGCCTGTCTTCCCTTAATGATTTTATTGCTGGGGGCATTGTTTTATGGACAACCACTGCGTTTGCGGCAGAGTTTGGGGATGTTACTTTCCTTTGGCGGAGTCCTGACGATTGTTACCCGAGGTGATCTGCATGTGCTGACCGCAATGGGTTTTGGTCATGGTGATATTTATATTCTCAGTGGCTTACTTTGCTGGGCGTTTTATACCCACTGGCTTAAGTATGTTCCCGCGGAGGTGAGCCGCGTCGGGTTGATGTCAGTACAAATGATTGTCGGTTTGGTGTTTTTAGCCCCCTTTTACGGTTGGGAAGTGGAGGGTGGCGGGGTTGCTAACTGGAATATGCATGCTTTTCTAGCGTTAGCCTATGTCGGCATCATTCCTTCGGTAATGGCATATCTGCTCTATAACGCCTGCGTTGACCGTATGGGACCTGCACCGGCCGGCATGTCTATCTACCTCATGCCGGTGTTCGGCGTGATGTTGTCAGTGTTCGTGCTGGGGGAAATGCTCCACTGGTATCAGTTGCTTGGTGTGGCACTTATTTTCTTTGGTATCTTTGTTGCGGGGATGATGCCGACATGGCGTCGTGACAAGGTCTAGTCACGAAACTTTGAGCCATCGTAAAGTAAACTCCGGGAATTTCGCGACTTAAGGCATCAATCAGCGGGTTTGTGACTCAGGTTGTATTCTTGCAAGTTAATGCAGATACCGCGGTCGCTTATGGATGACGACAGTCATGGCTGAGTGCTATCGTGTATTACGAATTTTATTTTTGTAATATCGACGCTGCTCGTCGCCGATGCAACTTCCCGGAGTTTCTGATGTTGCGATATCTGCTATTGACGTTATCTTCCGCCATCTGTTTATGCTCGTTTAGTGCCAGTGCCCATTTTCAAGAACTGATCCCATCTCACGATATTGTTTCCACTCCGGCTGAGAGTCAGTTATCGCTATCGTTAAAATTTACCCACCCGATGTCTCGTGGTCCGTTAATGAATATGGCCACCCCATTACAATTTGGTGTCGTTGGACCTCAAGGACGTCAGAATTTGTTGGATACGCTGCAGGCTCAGCAGACGCAAGGTGTTCAGACGTTTAATGCGATTTACCAGATTAAGCGTCCTGGCGATTACCTGTTTTACCTGGAACCTGCCCCCTACTGGGAGCCAGCCGAAGGCAAAATGATTGTGCATTACACCAAAGTGGTGGTAGATGCTTTCGGAATGGAAGACAACTGGGCTGCCGAGGTCGGTTTGCCGGTGGAAATCGTGCCCTTAACGCGGCCTTTTGGATTATGGAGCGGCAATCTGTTTCAAGGCGTGGTGAAACGCCAGGGTAAGCCGGTGCCTTTTGCCGAAGTTGAAGTGGAATGGCTTAATGATGGCAGTATTACGCCGCCCTCAGATCCCTATATCACCCAGATAGTTCATGCAGATGCCAATGGTACTTTCAGTTATGTGATGCCAAAAGCGGGCTGGTGGGGGTTCGCCGCATTGTTGGACGGTAAAAAACCGATGAAAAATCCGCAAGGGAAAGAGGTGCCGGTGGAACGCGGCGGACTTATCTGGGTGTTTACCCGAGACATGAAATAGGAGCGCGTAGTCATGGCCCATATTCCTGAAGGCGTGCTATCTGCGCCAGTGTTAATTGCTGGTGCTGTAGTGACCGCAGCGTCGGTGGCTTATGCCATTCGGCAACTAGATTACGACCGCTTGCCTCAGGCCGCAGTGTTGGCAGCCTGCTTTTTTGTCGCATCCCTGGTGGCCGTTCCTGCCGGGCCCAGCAGTGTGCATCTCTTGCTCAATGGCTTGATGGGATTAATGCTGGGCTGGCTGGCAGTACCCGCACTGTTGGTCGCGTTATTGTTACAGGCTGTGTTTTTTGGCTTTGGTGGCTTGTTGGTGCTCGGCGTTAACTGCCTCGATATAGCCTTGCCAGCGCTACTCAGTTATTACCTGGTATCGCCATGGCTTAATCGGGCGCTGCTAGCGAATAACCGGCGGCAGCTGTTTATCAGTGGGATGGTCGCCGGTACTATTGGGGTTGCTGGAACGGGTTCCTTGGTGTGCCTGGCACTGGTGCTAAGTGGTCCGCAGTATCTTGCTGCTGGCAAAGTGATCCTGCTGACTTATCTGCCGCTACTGTTGGTGGAGTCGCTGATCACTGGTGCCATCGTCGGCTTTGTTGCTAAAGTCGCTCCTGAGTTGCTGCTAAAACAATTACCACAACCTTTGGTGGCGGAGGAATCCCATGCCACTCGCTAATAAATCCATAGTAATCGGGCTACTGTTGATGTTGTCTGGGGTTTGCAGCCTGCCGGCATCGGCACATCTGTTAAAGGTATTTGCATGGGCTGAAGGCCATGAGATTGTGGGCAATGCCTATTTTGCTGGTGGCATTGCGGCTGGTGGCGCGCATATAAAGGTGTTTGACCAACAGCATCAGTTGGTGGCTGAAGTTAGTCCCGATCACAAAGGTGATTTTCGGGTGAAAGTGCCGGGTGCAGCGGACTATAGTATCGTGGCCGACACTGAAGATGGTCATGTGGCACACTGGGAGATAAAAGCCGCTGAAGTTGCTGCACCTGCCGTGGCCTCTGCAACTGTGGCAGAACCTAAGGTTGCCGATAACGCTGTGACTAACAGCCCCGCGGTGTCGGCAACCGCTGCCATTGATAAAGCCCAACTTGAGCAGCTAGTACAAACGGCTGTCGCCCAAGAAATCGGTCCGTTACGGATGGAACTGCAGCAGTATGCTGATCGGCTAAGATTGTCGGATCTGCTTGGCGGCATCGGTTTTATCTTCGGTCTTACTGGTAGCTCCTTATGGTGGCGCAGCCGTAAACTGCAACAATGAATAGTTTCTCTCTACAACATCAGGCACTGGAGCCCGACTGGTTTTCGGTGCTGGATCCCCGCAGTCGGCTGTTAGCCGCAGTGTTTTTTACGTTGGTTTCCCTGTGTTTATCCGCCGTACCGCCATTGATTTTAATGTTGGCATTGGCGCTGTTACTCACAACGTTACTGGGGTGTCAGTGGCGGCTGATCATCAAGCGCCTGTTGGCATTTGAAGGCTTTATGGTACTGGTGTTGTTGTTTTTACCTTTTAACGTCGCGGGTGAGCGCTGGTTTTCCGTGGGGGGGATGGACGCGAGCTATCAGGGCGTAACTCAAGCGCTGGTGATCCTGCTGCGTGGTAACGCAGTCGTGCTGGCGCTACTCGCGCTTGTCGGGTCGATGGAGCCGGTAAAACTTGGTTATGCGTTGGCGGGCCTGGGATTACCAGAAAAGCTAGTACAGCTGTTTATGATGACAGTGCGCTATATCGGCGTGTTATTTGATGAGCACCAACGGTTACGTACTGCCATGAAGGCTCGCGGTTTTGTGGCTGGCAGTAACTGGCATACCTGGCGCAGCTATGGGCATCTACTGGGCATGTTGCTGGTGCGCAGTATGGAGCGGGCGCAGCGGATCAGTGGTGCCATGCGTTGCCGCGGGTTTAACGGCAAGTTTCATTTATTGACGCCAGTACAGTGGTGTTTGCGAGATACCGCAGCACTCACCATTGCCATCTTGCTATTTTTAATGCCGCTAATTTGGCAGTGGGGGCAATATGGCTTTTGAGCATATCGACCAACAGGATAAGTGCGTGACTGATACTCCGCAGACGGCATTACTCAAAGTTGCCGGATTGGGTTTTGCCTATGGTGCTAAGCCGGTTTTCAGTGAAGTAAATTTTGAATTACAGAGCGGTGACCGGTTGGCGTTAATCGGTGCCAACGGTGCCGGAAAATCAACGCTGCTGCGGGTGTTAGTGGGTTTAGCCAAGCCCAACAGCGGCAGTATCACGGCTTTCGGTCAGCACTGTGTCGGAGAAGACAGTTTCCAGCGGGTGCGACAGCGAATGGGCTTGCTGTTTCAAGATTCTGACGATCAATTATTTTGTCCGACAGTGTTGGAAGACGTTGCCTTTGGGCCATTAAATCAGGGATTAGCTGCTGAGCTGGCGGTTGCTAAAGCGCATCAGACGTTAGCGTCATTGGGCATGGCCCAGTTTGCCGAGCGGATAACGTATCGGCTCTCGGGCGGTGAAAAACGCATGGTGGCACTGGCCACTGTGCTGGCGATGTCACCGGAAATACTACTGCTGGATGAGCCTACAAATGGTCTGGATGCTGATGCCGAAGAACGTTTGTTACAGCACTTACAGGCATTACCGCAGGCGATGGTGATTGTTTCCCATGACCGAGCCGTACTGGAACGGCTGGCAAATCGCGCGGTGATCCTGCAATCGGGACAACTGGATGATGCGGTGATGCATCGGCATCCACATCATCATGCCCATGAACATCTGCATATACATCCTTCCTCCGAAGTGCAAGCGGGCAAGCATGGTGATGCCGAACATCATTCGGCAAGCGTGAATACATAAAAACAAGCCAGTCTCGCACGATTGCAAGGCTGGCTTGTGGCTTTATATCAGCTCATCAACCCTTAGGGATCTGCTGGGTGATACAGTGGATATTGCCACCACCCAACAGAATTTCCCGTGCGGCGACACCCACCACTTCGTGTTCCGGGAAAATCTGCTGTAGTTTGGCTTTGGCAATGTCATCGGTGGCCGGATCCAGCAGCGGGAACACTATCCGCTGGTTACTGATAAGGAAGTTCACATAAGAACCGGCCAAACGATCACCGGCTTCTCGTGGCACCCCTGAGCCTTTGGTAACCCCCGCCGCTTCCTGCTCACTACAATACAATGGACCAGGTTGTGGCAATTTATGGATCGTCAGTTTGCGTCCTTTGGCATCCACCGCATTTTTCAGGACTTCATAAGCGGCTTGTGAACGCGGATACTGCGGGTCATTTTCATCCTCGCACCAGTGCAGGATCACTTCGCCGGGTCGGGCAAAACAGCACATGTTGTCGATATGACCGTCGGTTTCATCCATATAGACGCCTTGTGGCAACAAGATGAAGTGACTGACGCCAAGATATTCGGCCAGACAGGCTTCAATCTGTTGTTGGCTAAGATGCGGATTGCGGTTGGGATTCAGCAGGCATTCGGCGGTGGTCAGCAAGGTGCCTTCACCATCGACATGGATTGAGCCGCCTTCCAGGATCAGCGGTGCGGCGTAACGGTCAAAGCCGTGCTCAGCCAGCATCTGTTGTGCTACCAATTCATCCTTATCCCACGGTGCATAGAGGCCGCCATTGTCACCGCCCCAAGCATTAAAGCCCCAGTCGATGCCACGGCATTGTCCCTGACCATTGATCACGATGGTCGGACCGGTATCCCGTGCCCAGCAGTCATCGCTGGCCATTGGCACCAGTGTTACTGAAGCAGGCATAACGGCTTGTGCTTTGGACATTTCCACGTTAGGCACTGCCATAAACACCGGCGTTGCTGCACTGATGGCACTGGCAACCGCCGCAAAGGTTTGCTGAGCATAACGGCCTTCTTCGCGCCAGTTGTCGGGACGGTACGGCCAAATCATCCACACCGCTTGCTGTGGTGCCCATTCCGCGGGCATATAAAAACCGTGTTGTTGTGGTGCACCCTGTAAGGTATTACTGCTCATGGATTGTTCCTTACCAGACGTTTTCGCCATCAGAAGTCAGTAGGGTTTCGTACATCGCCGGACGTCGGTCACGGAACAACCCCCAACTGATACGCTGTTTGTCGATTTCTGTCAGGTCGAACTCATGCACCAACACACATTCGCTGGTTTTGTCAGCCTGAGCGACCAATGCGCCAGTCTGATCGGCAATGAACGAGGAACCATAGAAAGTCATTTCCAGTCCTTCAATAAATTTGCTCTTTTCAGTACCGATGCGGTTGGAGGCAATGACGGGCACTAAGTTGGCGGCGGCATGACCTTGTTGTACGCGAGTCCAGTGGGGTTGTGAGTCGATTTCCGGATAAGCCGGTTCAGATCCGATAGCCGTTGGGAAGAAAATCAGTTCCGCACCCATTAACGCCAGACTACGTGCGGTTTCCGGGAACCATTGATCCCAGCAGATGCCCACACCGATTTTGGCATAGCGAGTCTGCCACACCCTAAAGCCGGTATCACCCGGGGTGAAAAACTGTTTTTCCTGATAAGCCGGGCCATTAGGAATATGGGTTTTGCGGTACACATCCAACAGACTGCCGTCGGCATCGATAACCACCAGCGAGTTGTAATGGGCATTGCCGCGTCGTTCAAAGAATGACAGTGGCAGCACCACTTGTAGTTCTCTGGCGATATTCTGGAAATATTTGATCAGCGTGCTATCTTCCAGCGTTTGCGCCAGCGCAAAGTGTTCCGGGCTCTGGTCGATGCAGAAATAGGGGGCTTCGAACAGTTCCTGGATCAAAATGATCTGTGCGCCTTCAGCGGCGGCTTGCCGTACCAGTTTCTCGGCACGGATGACGTTCGATTCAATATCCCAGGAACAGGCCATCTGAGTGGCGGCAACTTTCACTTTTGCCATAGCAACGACTCCTTTTGGTAAGAGGGGGAAGCATTTGATGTTCCCCAGAATAGCGCAAAGTGTATGAAGTTGTTATGTATCCATCAAATGAATATTATAAATCTACTTATTCATATGATGAATTTAAGATGAAGCTGAATCAGCTGGATCTCAATCTGTTGTTGGCACTTGATGCTTTAATGTTGGAGCGTAATGTTACTCGTGCTGCAGAACGTCTATTTATCAGTCAACCCGCGATGAGTCATGCGCTGAATCGCTTGCGAACCGCCTTTAATGATCCGCTGCTGGTCCGTACCCCACAGGGAATGTTGCCAAGTCCGCGGGCAGAAACACTTTATCGTGGGGTACAACAAGCGCTAAAACTGCTCGAACAGCAGTTAAGCGAGCCGGAGCTATTTGATCCGTCCAGTTCTCAGCGGCGATTTGTTATCAGTACCACGGATTATGTCGAGTGCGTGTTGATCCCCCCGCTTATCGCCCAGTTGAATCAGATAGCGCCCGGCATCAATATTGAAATTCTGATCCTGCGCGATCAGTTGCCGGAAGCCGAACTGGCGAGCGGTGATATAGACTTGGTATTGGGGTTTGACGAATACATGAAAGTGCCGCCACATCTCAGCCGTGAAACCTGGTTGACTGAACCGTTGAGTGGTTTGGTGCGCAAAGGCCATCCCAGTATTACTAGCGCCGTGGATTTGCAGCAACTGGTAACCACGCCGCATGTGTTTCACTCCCCGTTGGGAACGCGAGATTCCATTGTGGATCGGTTTTTGGCCAGGCAGGGACTAAAACGGCAAATATCGGTTAACAGTCAGAGTTATATGTCTGCGGCGGCGATTGTCAGTCAGACCGATCATCTGCTGGTATTGCCGCAGCGGGTAGCCAGTATGTTGGCAGCAAACTGGTCGTTGCAGCAAGTGCCGTTACCCGCTGCCATGCCCAGTTATCATCTTAATTGTGTCTGGCATCCAGTGCAGCAGTCGCAACCGGCATTACAATGGCTGAAAGGATTGATGCAACAGTTGGTAACGGCGTAAAGTGGCGAGCAGCCGATCACATCATAAGGGGATTATCTTGGAACTACAGCAGGGCCAGTCGTCAGCAGCATTTAAGGTGGTTTTGGCTGATTACCACCAACCTCTGCACGCGGAGGCGATTGTGGCGTTAATGCAGCATTACGCTCAAGAACCTACCGGCGGCGGCGAGGCATTACCCACCGCAGTTATCACTAATTTGGTATCCACCATGGCTAAACTGGATTATGTGTTTAGCCTGTTGATTTTTAGTGGGGAGCAACCCGTTGCACTGGCTAATTGTGTGCTTGGCTTCTCCACCTTTAAATGCGCGCCATTACTCAATATCCATGATCTGGTGGTTCACTGTGAGTGGCGCGGTTGTGGGCTCAGCCAGATGTTATTACGGGCAATAGAGCAGCAAGCCGTTCAGCGTGGTTGCTGCAAAGTGACACTGGAAGTGTTGGAAGGCAACACGGTGGCCCGTAATGCCTATCTCAAAGCGGGATTTGCACCTTATCAGTTACGGCCTGAAACTGGTTCAGCCATGTTCTGGCAAAAACTGCTGTAATCGCAACGTGTTACCGGCTGGGTTCTGATGCATGTTTTTGGCGCCAGCTAAGGCTCAGTGCCAGCAACAGGGCGATTAGCGCCAACATGGCACCCGCCAACGGTAATTCTCTCAGCGCCGTGCCAAAGGCTAGCAATGTACCGGAAATCCACGCACCAATCGCGTTGCCGAGATTGAACGCGCTTTGGTTAAAGGCCGATGCCAGAAGCGGGGCTTCGGCTGCATGTTTCACTACCAACATCTGTAACATCGGGCCGAAGGCAAAGCCGATGATTGACCACAGGAACAATAAGGCGACGGTAATATTCAGATGTGGCAGGGCGAAATAACTCAATAGCAATACCATGATCAGACCGAGGCTTAAGCGAGTTAACCAGGGCAACATCTGTCGATCGCCTAGTTTACCTCCGCAGTAGGTACCAATCGTGAGTCCCAGACCCAGTACAAATAAAATGTAGGTGATTTGAGTCGGACTGGCGCCACTGACCTGACCGAGGATCGGGGCGACATAAGTAAACAGACAAAACAGACTGGCGTTACATAACACCGACAGTGCCAGGCCACTGATGACTTTAGGGTGCCGTAATGCTTGGACTTCATTGCGAACCGAAACTGGCTGTTGTTTTAAATTGCGGGGCAGAAAACGCCACAGACCAAACAGTGCCAGTACGCCAATTATCGCCACGGCAACGAAAGCACTACGCCAACCCAAGGCTTGCCCAATAGCCGTACCCACAGGGACCCCGAGAATATTGGCGAGTGATACGCCCATGAACACCAGTGCAATCGCTTGAGTACGTTTCTCCTCTTTCACCAGATCCGTGGCAACAATTGACGCTAGGCCAAAGAACGTGCCATGACAGAGTGACGTTAGCACTCTTGCCACCATCAACGTGCTATAGCCACTGGCGCAGGCACAACACAAGTTGCCGATGACAAACAACATCAGCAAACCAATGAGTGTTTTCTTTCGGGAGATACTGGCGGTTGCCAGGGATAAAATCGGACCGCCAATGACGACGCCAAGTGCGTAAACAGTGACTAATAATCCTGCTCTGGGAAGATCAACTTTTAAAGAGGAAGCGACTTCTGGCATCAGCCCCATAATAATAAATTCGCTGGTACCGATGGCAAAGCCTGCCAAGGTCAGCGCGATAATGGCGATGGGCATCAAGAATCCTGACAAACGCGCAAAAAAAAAGCCTCCACATACGCAGGAGGCCAAGTAAAAGCACTTCAGAGGTGCATATTTTCACGCATACTTGACAAAATCGCTCATGAATTAACGCCATGCAATTATGCTTGATTGGCATTAATGTCTTAATGTCAAAAGATGAGTGGAATGGCTCACGCTTTTGTCATTATTTTTTTACCCAATTGCCACTATTATCTTGAACCATATGACCTTTTTCAGCTTTAGCAATCACCTTAGCTGCGGCCATTTTTGCCACGTCATCAACACTAATGCCATTTTGTCGGGCAATCTTTTCATATTGTGCCTGGCGTTTGGCGTTGATATCTTTCACCAGTTCGGCAACTCCGGCACCGGGTTTAACTACAGCCAGATAGCCATTCAGTTGTTCGCCTACTAATCCTTGATCTTTGGCCTCTTGCAAGCTGATAGCAAAACTGGAAAAGCTCAGCAGCATTGCGCAGAGCAGGGTCATTATTCGGGTTGTCATCTGTCAGTTCCTTATACGGCTCAAAAGAGTTCGTCGTTAGACACCAGATCATCCAGTGCCTTATCCACTTTGATACGAATTTCATGTTCAATCTTAACGTTAAGATTGATCACTATCGGCTTATCCGGTGGCTCAATTTTTACCGTTGGGGTACAGCCGCTGAGCATGAGCCCCAGCAACAACAAACTTCCTGTTAGGTGCGGTAGACGATTCATATCCGGTTCCTGTTTCACTGCATGGATGCTTCAAGCTGCATTTGCAAGCGGTCGCCAATAGACAAACTGCGCAGCAGTTGCAGCAAATTTTCCTCATGGCTGTAGTTTAACTCAATTGGCCGTTCAACGCCTTTACCGCGGCCTTTGACTGCCATGTTAAGTTTGGCTTCGCCATCAGGTGCCATATCAAACGTGCTGGTGATTTCGCGGTAGTGCAACTCCTCTAACGTGGAAAACACAAAATCGAGATAGGGTTGGCTCTGACGCATCTGTTGTACCGCTGGGTTGGCACCCACCTGAATAACGCCACCCGGTGCGCGTGAGGCCAAATGGCCACCGCTCACCGACAGTTGATTATCGGTAATGGCTAACGGTAGTACACCATCAAATATGCCGGTGGCGTCAATACCCGGTTGTGGGTTGGCTTGAAGCAGTTGATGCAGATCCAGACCCAGCAACATCAGATAGGCATCAGAAGGCTGATTGAGTCGCAGTCGAAAGCGCGGCAGTGCCAACTGACCGCCGAGCATATCGGCATTGGCAGCCAATTGGATATCAGCATCATTAAACCCTGGCAGCAACCAGTTGCCAGCGCGCTGGCGTTTTTGCGCATCCAGTTCCGGTACGAATGAGAGGTCACCCTTGATGGTGACATTATCCATCAGCACGCCGGGGTTAAACGCCGCGATTTGGATAGCTAATTGCTGGCAGTTGACGGCAGCGGTTGCCGCTTGGCTGGCCGCTTTGTCCACCACAAACCGGCATCGACTGCTCGCTTGTAATCCCTCGAAAGGAAGTTGCTGATAGCTACCAGTGCCATCGACCAGTTGAGGTTGTATCGTGCCACTGAGCGTTAGCGCGGTGCCGCGTTGCCGTAAGGCAATATCAGCGGTAATTGCCGTTTTTCCTTGCAGTTGCCAGTCGGTCGATAACACCAGATTTTTAGCGGCTAATGTGCGTATATCTGCCAATAAGGCCTGCATCTGCCAATGTCCGCTGACATCATATCCTGGTGGTCCAGCGTTGGTCAGATAAGGGCGTAACTGGTGTTGGCTCGTTAATTTGAGTCGATCAAATTGCCATTGTTCTTCGCTGCTGAGCTCCTGACCATCCCATAACCACTGTGCCACCAGAGATGCTTTACTGAGGTTTAATAAGGTATCGGTTCGGCTCCCCATGCGAGTCAGATGGCGTTGGCTGACATGGATTCGTTCACTGGCAAGCGACAAATGCTGTTTGACATTCAGCGTTTGCAGCTGTGTTAACACATCGCTCTCGGTCCAATGCCATTGCTGCTGAGGCAGTCCCGGCAGTGTAATGTCCATCCTGCCCATACTTGCTTGGATGTTATCCGTGGTCATATTGACAGATTGCAGTTGTTGTTGGAGTTCGGGTAATTGTAACTGTAACTGCTCAGGTGTCAGACTGAACTGGAGTGGCGATGTTATTTGGCTATGAATACTGGCGACAGTCAGTGCCAGCTCGTCTGCGCGTTTCACCAATAATGCCTGAGATTGCACTGAGGCGTTTGGGTTAACCAACATCGACAGTGATTGATTGTTGCCATCAAGCACCAGATTTCCAGCAAAGTTAGCCTGAGTGTTTTGGCTATTGATCGCCAAATCAGACTGTTGCCAATCTATGCCCTGTGGCAGATTAAGTCGTAGCTGCCATTGTGTCTGCAATTGGAGCGCTGGCAATTGCTGGAGTAGTCGCTGCAGCTCTAATTGAAATTTATCGGTGGTTTTTACTACCACATCAACGGGCTTGGTGTCTGTCGGTGTCAAATTCAGCTGGCGCAGTTCCAACGTCAGCCAGTCATGGGCATTGGCCACTGTCGGGGTCAGCGTCACGACCGGAATTGCCAGTTGTTTATTGGCGATATCTATAGTTGCACCTTCAGCGAGGTTGAGTGTTATTCCTGCGTTGGGCTGAGTATTGGTTTGTTTGAGTGCCGCGCTTAGCTGTGACAACCGCGATTCCATGGCATTAGCGCTATTGGTCATCTGGGTCGTGCCGGTCAGGCTGTCTATCCACTGTGCTAAGGACTGTCGTTGTGTTGCTGATGTTTGTAATGCTAACCGCAGCGGGCTTAGGGCTAATCGCTGTTGGTTATCATCGGCTCTCAGGGTAGCGGCAACACTGTTGGCCGGGCATTCCGGCGTTGTTGCTTGAGGTGTCAGCTCGATAGGGCTACCAACCGTCGTTGGTAATTCAAGGGCAGGGTTTGACCAACATACGGATACCAGACTGTCACCGCGTTGTAAGCCTAACTGAATATTGGTCTGCCAGGTTCCGGTAACGCGCGGGAGCTTCTGCAGAAATGCTTCATTTAGCCATGGATAGGCAGTTTGCAATTCATTGGCGTTGCTGTCATTGGCGAGTTGCTGGAGTGCTAATAGCAGTTGTGCAGGAGCGAGTTGCAGTTGCGCTAACCAGCCATGCTGAGATGCGCCGGGAGCCGTTTTGAGTTCTGCGAACAACTCCCCGTTTAAGGCGAGTAACTGGCGCCACTGTGCCTGTTGTTGCCATTGCACTGCACTGGAAAACTTGCCATTTCTCGTTAGCTTAAGTTGTGGTAATCGGAGCTTGAAACCATTCGGCGCAGAATGGATAAACGCGATATCAGTGTCATTGAGACTGATATCAGGCAAGGTTTGCGTAATAGGGAATGTCAGGGCGCTATTATCATCAGCTGGTAGTAGCAACTTGGGTGTCAACTGCAAGTGGGCATGTTGGTAGCTCACCGACTGGAGATTTGCTAACCACCACTGCTGGCTACCAAGTGCTTCGTTTGCTTCGGGGGACCTATACCATTGCCATAGTGTTGACCAGGTAATCGGTTGTTTCAACTGTAGTTGTAATTGCTCAAACTGTAGCTGGCTGCCCCGATACTCTATCGTCAGATGGGGCAGGATAAGGGAATTCCAGTCAGGAATTTGCCAACTGAGTTCCGTTATCTGGAGCCCTTTTGCCTGCAATAACTGGTTAATGCGCGGCAGCCACCAACTTTGCTTTTGTGTCAGTAACCACCAGCCACCAGCCAGCAACATTGATAGCAGAATCAAGCAAGCTAGCATCAATGTCAGTGATCGGTAAATAATGCGCTTGTGGTTACTCATGTTGGGAACCGCTTAATCCTGCCAACTGATCTCAGTGGCAAGCACATGACGTTCTCCGGGGGCCAGCGTTACCGCATCATCCAGCACGTTAGCTGCTTCCAGGCATACCATCTGCAAGTAGTCGTCATCATGAAAACGCGATAATCGGCGCGATTTTTCAATCCAGGGATTCCACAGGATGGCTGAGCGGCTACGTTCACGTTTGACGACTATCGTGCCGTTAGGGGTTTGTAGTGTCTGTATATTCCCGAGCGCAGTGTAGACCCTGTCGGTTTCTTTATCGAATCTGACGCTGTCCTGCAGTTGATCATACGGACCTTTACCGAACTCAATATAACGAGCGCCCTTAAAGCCGCTGGCGACCAGCTGATGGATATCGCCGATAGGGAAATAACTGTGTAGTGCCTGGGTCAGCGTCACCGGATGTTGGTCCTGATTAATATTGACCAGGCTGACGCGAAGTTCATGGCTAAAGCGACAATGCAATTCTACACGGGTATGGTGCGGCCAATACACCCGATCCGCATCAGTCAGTGGCAATACAAAGCTCAATGTGACGACTTCATCCTGAACAGAGCTATTCAATCGCTGCCACATGTGATTTCTGGCAAAGCCATGCTGTGGCCAGTCTGCATCTGGATGCTGTCCAAACCATGGCCAGCAAACCGGAATGCCGCCGCGGATGCCGCTACCGGGTTGATAATCATCCGCGGACGACACCCAGAGCAAAGGTGCTTTGCCTTTAGGCGTAAAACTTTCTATTTGCGCACCTTGCAGAAATACCCTGGCATGGCATAACTCGCTGTCAATTTCGATATACTCAAGTCCGTTTGGGTGGACGCCGGTGGTAATGACCGCCATTACAACTTCCTCACTTGTGACCACATCGAACAGTGGTCGTGGTTATTACGCATAGCTTACCGACTTTTGACACATCCTTTAAGCATTTGATCTGTATAGACTGGGCAAACTACTGAAGATCTGATAAACCTGCATTCCTTGATAATGAATGGACACTCCATGATGGATTTGAATTACGACAACAATAATATCTTCGCGCGCATCATCCGCGGTGAGTTACCTTGCATTAAAGTATATGAAGACGCTGACACCTTGGCATTTATGGATATTATGCCGCAGATGCCGGGGCACCTGTTGGTGTTACCAAAGGCACCTGCCGTCACTTTGTATCAATTGCCCGATGACGCGCTGTTATCCTGTATGCAGACCATTAAAAAAGTAGGTAAGGCGTTGCAAACTGCGATGGCAGTTGAGGGCAGTACTTTGGTGCAACACAATGGTAGTTACGCTGGACAGAGTGTTCCTCACGTGCATTTTCATATCATTCCCGGTCCTCTGAAAGGCTTAAAACCCCATGCAGAAATCAGTGGTGATAAGACAGAAATTGAAGCGATTGCAGCGCGCATACGCGATTGTCTGGCTGAGTAAGGCATGTGTTAGTTCACAGAATTTCCTTTTGACCGGCAACCAACGACTTTTGTAACTAAGCAGTGCTTAATCAATAAGCAAAAGACTTTTTACAATGTGCATATCGTAAGTTGCTGGAAGGGGAGCAATATGGCACCTGTATTTAAAGTAGAACAGTCGTTACGTGAACACAGTGCGCAAGCCAGAACTATTTGGTGTGCCGAAAGTGAACGCTGTGATTACGTGGTAATGGAAGGCGACGACGAAGTCCATTTCACCGATTATGCGCAACCTGGACGTTTGCAACTGTTAAAGGCTACGGGGCCGATCCAGAGTGCGGAAGCGTTGCTGGAATTTGCTACTAACGATTATCAACAACGCTATTCTGCTTGATCGTGATGAAAAGGGGTTTTGAAGCCCCTTTTTCATCAGTGCAATAAAGTCAATATCATGGCTGACGGGTAGGTATTGGCTGCTAGTGTGTGGCGGTTAAATCTATCCGATACTCAGCAAATCCTAGGTCATTCACCGCTAATTTGGTCATTGGTCGGTGCTGTTGCAGACGGATAAAAGCATCGGCTTTTGGGCTATTCTGCGATTCAAAACGGATATCAAGCGGCACAGCGGTTTTTATGTCTTTAAAGTCCCAGTTGTAGTCAGCAGCCGGATCTACGGTTGCATCATAGCTGCCGGTGGCACTATTGAAGTGTGACTTTTCGGTGATATATGCCACTAACGCCTCACGGTTACTGTCCGGTAACTCCATCACCACATGACTGCTACCCGTGCCGCTAAATTTTCCGCCAAATGCCCGATAGTTGTTAGTGGCAACAATAAACTGCTGGTGCGCAAACGCATCACCGCTGTATCGCTTGCCCGCCGCATCCTGATAACTGAGGTCGACAATTCTGGATGCTTCTGGGTTGATTAATTGGCAATCGCGACCAAATTTGCTTGGCTGAGTCACATCAATGCGATAGCTGATGCCATCAATAATGTCGAAATTGTAGGTCGGGTGACCGTCATTGATCAGCTGTTGTGGCTTCGGACTCTGTGGATCAATCTGATTAAATTGGTTGGCAGAACATTCCAACCAATCCTTTAGTTCTGCGCCGGTAACTTTTACCGCGACCATGGTATTAGGATACAGATACAGATCTGCGGCATTTTTGTAGGACAACACGCCTTTAGGCACTTGAATGTACTGATCCGCGTCGCTGGTGGTGCTATGACGACCACCGGCTTTAAACGGCGCTGATGCTGATAATACCGGTAAGCTTTGCAGCGATTTTGGTAATTGAGCCTTCACCCTAGCGATTTGCGCGTTTGCCACCATTTGCACGGTAGGATCGTCCTGTACCTGGGCCAGGAAACTGTACATATCGGCAGAAGCGGCACCGATGGGTCGTTCCATAAACGCTTTGGTGCCAGTATCCTCGGCTGCAACCGCCTGATGGATCCGTGTTTCTGCTGTCACCAGTGGCTTTTTATGAATGCCATCATAAATAGGAACCGCTTTAGCACTGGCATTGAGAACTTTCCATTTCCCATCTTGCAACGATAGCGTGAAATCCACTTGCCCCATATTGTCGCCCCAGCGCCCAGGCATAACCGCAGGTACGCCATTCATCAGTCCCTTGTTGACATCGACGTTGGGCAGCGCACTGTAGCGTTGACTCGGAAAAATGGAGTGGCTGTGTCCGAACAGTACAGCATTCACTCCGGGAACCTGAGTAATGGCATAAACGGCATTTTCAGCCATTGGATCTCCAGGATTTTGCGTCGACCCAATACCGGAATGGGGTATCGCAATAATGATATCAGCACCTTTGGCTTTCATTTCTGGCACAAGTCGTTTAGCCGTTTCCAAGATGCTATCGGCGCGCACTTTTCCGCGTAGATTTTGTTGGTCCCATTGCAGGATTTGTGGTGGGACAAAACCGATATAACCGATGTTGAGTGTGTGCGACTCACCATTAGTATCAGTGACTGGTGTCGGCTTGATAATGTAAGGGGTAAATAGATGCTGTCCTTGTTTAATGCCATCCCAACAGGTTGCTGCAGCACAATAGACATTGGCATTAATGTATGGGAACCGTGCGCCAGCGAGTGATTGGTGCAGGAAATCCAGCCCATAATTGAATTCATGGTTGCCGATATTGCCCACAGTGTAATCCAGCAGATTCATGGCCTTATAGACAGGGTGTACTTGACCTGGCTGTAATCCGGTATGTGCCATGTAATCACCCATAGGGCTGCCTTGGAGTAGGTCGCCATTATCAACCAGCACCGCATTGATCGCGCTCTGTCGCGCTGCCTCAATAAGGCTGGCCGTCCGAGCCAGGCCAATGGTTGGGTCGTCATTTCCCGTGTAGTAGTTGTAATCCATGATATTGGCGTGCAGATCAGAGGTTTCCAATATCCGAAGATTGACAGTCGCGGGTGTCTGGGCAGTTTGTTGCGCACAGGCCACCAGCATGATGGCAAGTGCTGTGGTCAAAAGCGATTTTTTATACATGTTTGATATTGGTAATTTGGTCTGGGCCAACATTTTCGGCCTTTAAGGATTGTTATAGTGTGCCGTTCGAATAACGTTAACGGTAGTGTCGATGAGCAGTTGCAGCAATTTTTATGCTGATATTTTTGTAACAGAACCTGACAAGCACTTCATAACAGTACTGAAATTTTAACGGTAGTAATATTTTCATCTGTTTCGGTATCGACTTTTGACACAAGCCTCTGCGAACGGCTGATTTAAGTGCTGAGGTTGCGTGTGGCTGTAAATTCTTACAGTTCAGAGATTGTTACCACTTGGCAAAACTTGATAAGGTTGGTGCGGGAATCAATCTGGGCTGTCGTACCCGGTCACCAACGAGTGAAGCTTAATAATCATAACTAGGCGACAGCATTAAGAAAAACGGAGTCACAATGCATAAAACATTTATCGCTACTGCTATTGGTGCAGCGCTGGTTCTCAGTGCCTGTGGTGAACAGAAAACCGCAGAAACCAAACCGAATGCTTCTGAAGCAGTTAAGCAGCTAGCAGCACAGGCAAGCCAAATTTCTGGTGCAGCAAAAGATACTCAAAAGGATAAAAAGGAAGTGGGAAATGTGTTGTTAAAACCCAGTCCGCTGACTTTCCAGGCCCCACAATACGACCTGATCACCAAAGCGGATTTTATTCCGGCATTCAAGGCTGGTATCAAAGAGCATAGCGATGAAATCGCTGCTATTGAGAACAATCCTGAAGCCCCGACATTTGCAAACACTATCGTTGCGATGGAAAAAACCGGTGCCATTCTTGACCGTACATCCCGGGCGTTTTTCCAGTACTCTGGTTTGCTGGCCGACGATGAAGTGCAAAAGATCGAAGAGCAGGTTATGCCAATGCTAACTGAGCACTCCGATAATATTTACATGGATCCTAAGCTGTTTGCGCGCGTAAAAGCCGTTTACGAAGCCAAAGATAAGCTCACTGATAAAGTCGATCAGCGTCTGGTGCAGCACTATTACGATGACTTCGTCCGTGCCGGTGCGCAACTGAATGACCAGGATAAAGCGCAGTTACGTGATTTGAACGGTCAATTGTCCAAGCTGGCAACTGAATTTTCCCAGAATATTCTGAAGTCATTTAAAGATGACACTATCCTGGTGACAGATAAAGCTGAGCTGAAAGGTCTGAGCGATGATGAAATCGACGGATTGGCCGCCGCGGCTAAGAAGGCCGGTAAAGAAGGCTATCTGATCTCGTTGGTGAACACTACTCGTCAGCCACTGTTGATGCATCTGGATAACCGCGAGCTGCGTCAGAAAATCTGGGAAACCTCTGCTAACCGCGCTCAAAGCACTAACGGCCCAATCGTGTTGAAGCTGGCCGAACTGCGAGCTGAAAAGGCGAAGTTGTTAGGCTATGACACTTGGGCCGATTATGTGCTGGCTAATCAGATGGCCGGTAAACCTGCTGCCGTATTCAGTATGCTGGATAACCTGGCACCGAAAGCCGTTGATAAGGCCAAGAAAGAAGCCGCAGACATTCAGCAAGAGATCAAAGCCGAAGGCGGTAATTTTGAACTGAAGCCGTGGGATTGGAACTACTACGCAGAGAAAGTACGTAAGGCTAAATACGATCTGGATGAAGCTCAAATCAAACCTTACTTTGAATTTAACCGGGTGCTGAATGACGGCTTGTTCTTCGCGATGAATAAGCTCTATGGCATTACCTTTAAACCTCGTACTGATCTGCCAGTATGGCAGGAAGATGTGAAGGTCTGGCAGGTATTTGATAAGGACGGTAGTCCTCTGGCATTGTTCTATCTGGACCCATATGCCCGTGTAGGCAAGAATGGTGGCGCCTGGATGGATGAGATTGTCACCCAAAATTACCTGTTGGATGGCAAACCTGTGGTTTATAACGCCCTCAATATTCCAAAACCAGCCGCTGGTCAGCCGACACTGTTAACCTTTGATGAAGTCGTGACTATGTTCCACGAATTTGGTCATGCAGCACATGGCATCTTCTCAAAAGTGAAATATCCTAGCCTGGCCGGTACTTCCACCGCGCGTGACTTCGTGGAATTCCCTTCACAATTTAACGAAGACTGGGCTATCAATCCTGAAGTTTTGGCAAACTACGCGAAGAACTACAAGACTGGTGAGCCGATCCCGGCTGATTTGCTGAAGAAGATCCGCGACGCTGCAACCTTTAATCAGGGTTTCAACACTGTGGAATATTTGGGCGCAGCATTGCTGGATATGGATTGGCATTCTATTAAAGCCGGTACCAAGATCACCGACGTGAATGCGTTTGAAAAAGCGTCGCTGGAAAAACATGGTATTTACTATGCGCCAATCATGCCGCGTTATCGTTCATGCTACTTTAGCCATGCATTCGCAGGTGGTTACTCTGCCGGCTATTACGCTTATCTGTGGACTGAAGTATTTGCGGCAGACGCTTTCACTTACATGAAAGATAATGGTGGCCTGACTCGTGCCAACGGCGATAAATTCCGTGAAAACGTACTGTCTAAAGGCAACAGCCAGGATTTGATGCAGGATTACATCAATTTCCGTGGTCAAAAGCCAACAATCGACGCCTTGCTGAAACGCCGTGGTCTGGTAGAGTAATTTTCCATCCGAACGGTCTAAACACCCGCCATCCGGCGGGTGTTTTTTTGGAATCGATAAAAGGAGTGTTTATGAGCGAAATCCAATACCCCATTCACGGCAGCTGCCAGTGCGGTAACGTTACCTATGAACTTTTGGCTGCTCCTAAAAAAGTGGTTGCCTGCCACTGTAAACAGTGCCAGAAGCTATCCACAAGCGCATTTAGCATCACCGCCATGGTGGATGCCAAGGATGTGGTCTTTCATGGAGAAATGAAGCGTTGGGATCGAACAGCCGATAGTGGCAACATCAACGCTGGTATGTTTTGTCCCAATTGCGGCAACCGCATATACCATTTTAATTTAGCGCATCCGGAACTGATCAAACTGAAGCCGGCAAATCTCGATGATACCCGGGTTATCCAACCCACCGTCCACTCTTGGGTGAGTGAAAAGCAGGATTGGTTCCAAATTCCTGCAGGTGTGAAACAGTTCGAGAAGCAGCCTGAATAGTTAACAGCTTTGGGTTTGTGTCGATGTTGGGAGACTGGATAAGTATTTGCGCTTAGGTGGCATGAGAAAGGATGATGCATCGCCGGATATAGACGGAGATATTTAGCGTAAAAAGCTGGCTTTACTGAAATAAATTGTGGGTTAGCAATAAATGCTAAAGGGAGATAAAAAGGTTATTTCACGGCGCGTTTAGCTAAAGCATCCGACTACCTCAAAAAATCAACAAGCAGTTGTGATTTATCATAAATTTTCTGCTTTGCAGTCTTCCGTGATAACAAGAGTTGGATACAATGTTACATCGCTGTTGTCTTCGATAGTGACTATTTACAGGCGAGTCTGTTGCTGCGACAACGCAACCCATGATGAACATTTTGATAGGCGAAAATATGGCAGAAGAACCCAAAAAGCAACTAAGACCTGACACGGATACACTGGGAATTATGATGCAACATTTCACCCATCTGGATGGCGTGATGTGGAATCGGGTGCAATGGTTAATTGCGATTCAGACAGCAGCGATAGGTGGTTCATATGCTTTGAAGGCCGATCCACACAATTCTGGTTTTGTATTGTGTTTATGCGCTTTCGTAACCATCATTTTGTTGTTGATGATGCGGCGTGATGAAGTGATCCGCGATGCAAACCTGCCATTGTTGCGAACATTACATCCAGACTTCACTTTTAGCCCCAAATGGTCCAAAGGCGCTCCGCTGAAAGGCCGTCAGTTGAACAACATTTTGTTTTTTTCTTTCCTGTTTATGGATCTGTTCGGGGCATTCATTTATTTCTTCATCCCTGCTTGGATTAAGTAACCATAAATAGAAATACACACATTTTGTTAAAAAAAGGTTATCATTGGTGGCGGTGATAACCTTAAGTTCGTTTATAGTAAGTAAAATATCATGTTGAATGACAAGTGATTTGTCTATGATTACGGCATGAATAAAGGTATTGTTAATAGCAGCCGTAAAGTTGTGAATGGATTCACTCAACTATCGAGGTAGGTAATACTGTCAATGACGTATTGGACCCGTTTGCTGGTGTTCGTTGCACTCATCTTGATTTCAGAAATATTTACGTCCTCAGTGGAAGCTGCCGATGTAGGTAATATCGCCCCATTAAATCGCTATTTCAAAGAAACCTGGACGACTCGCCAGGGCTTACCTCACAACACTATCAACAGTATAGACCAGACCCCTGAAGGTTATTTATGGCTGAGTAGTTGGGAAGGGGTTGCTCGTTTTAACGGCAAAGACTTCAAAATGTTTGGCCGCGACAGCATCACTGGTTTACCCGATGTTGGCACCCGGGCCTCATTTCTGGACAACTCTGGTCGCTTGATCATTGGTGGGGCCAGAGGTGGTTTAACCTCGGTAAAAGATGGCAAATGGACGCCATTTGCTCCTGTTGGTGTTTTGATTAACGTCCTTTGGGTTGATGACAAAAACAATATCTGGATTGGTACCGAAGGCGGCGGTCTATTTCGCCAGGATCCACAAGGTGTACGCCAACAATGGACCACGGTGCAAGGTTTACCCAGCAATACTATTTATAGCTTTGCCAACGCGGCTGACGGTGGCCTGTGGATTGGCACTGCTGCTGGTATGGTGTTATGGCAGCATGGGCAACTATCACCCGTAGCTGCGTTGCATAAAGTCCCGGTGTTTGATTTGCTAAAAACCCATGACGGGCTAATTATTGCCAGCGAAAACGGTGTTAGCCGGCTGGTTGGCGATAAGGTCATTCCATTACATCCCGATTTGACTAACGTCGCCGTGTCACAATTGATGTTGGATCATCAAGGCAGTTTATGGATGGGAACTGTCCAGCAAGGCATTTTTCGTCTAAGTAAAGCCTATGGTCTGGAGCATTTGGATGCGAGTCATGGTATGCCCAGTAACCGGGTATTAGATCTCTTTGAAGATAAAGAACAAAGTATCTGGATTGGTACCAATGGTGGCTTGTTTCGTTTGCGGGATGCGCCATTCTCTACCATTACTACCGAACAAGGACTGGCGGGTAATTACGTGCGCGCCTTGCTTAGTGAACCCAATGGCGATATCTGGATTGGTAGTTCTCGTGGGTTAAGTCGCTATTCGCGGGCAAAGGGCTTTGTGACGGAGATAGTCTTACCCGGCGAATCGATACTCAGCCTAGCGCAGATGGCTGATGGTCGCTTACTGATAGGAACCTACACCGCCGGGGTATTCATCTACGATAACGGTCAGACGAAGTTACTGGTCGATCGTGATTCCGGATTGATTTCAAATGAGGTCAGGGCGCTACTGCAGGATCCTGATGGCAGTATCTGGATTGGTACCGCGCAAGGGTTAGCACATTGGCATGATGGCTCAGTAGACAACCTCACCACGCAAGATGGATTGCCCGGTAACTTTATCGTCGAATTGTTGCGTTGTGACAACAAAATGTGGATAGGAACGGGCACCGGCATTGCCATTTATCAAAACGGCAAATTTTCGGTGATGCCGATTCATCAGTTTGATGTGGCAGAATATGCTTTTGGCATGTTCCCACAAGAAAAAAAGCGGTTACTTTGGGTTGCCACTGACAGAGGGTTACTTCGTCATAATCTGGATACTGATGAAACTGTGCTTATCGGTCGTCGTAACGGATTGCCATTTGATAAATTTTTTCAGTTAGTTATTGATGATTATGGCAATGTCTGGCTTACCAGCAATCGCGGCATTTTGCGTTTTAGTGAAGCAGATGCCAATGCGGTGGCCGATGGCAGAATGTCAACGTTAAGTACCGTGCTTTATGGCGAAAGCGACGGGATGTTGAGTGCCCAGGCAAACGGCGGCTCTAACCCGACCATGGTCAAGACCCCTGAAGGTACGGTGTGGATTGCGACGGCAATGGGGGCGACGTCTGTGCGCCCGCAGCGATTGCAGCAATTTGCGGAGCATACGCCTCAGGTCGTGGTTGAGCGGATTTCGATGGATGGCCAAGAGCAGTCATTAACCAACAATCTGACCTTACCCGCCGCCGCACAGCGCGTGGAAATCAACTATGCTGGCCTCAGTTTTATTATGCCCACTCGCTTGCGCTATCGTACTAAACTCGATGGCTTTGATCAGGATTGGCGCGATAAAACGGGGCTGAATCAGGTGGAATACACCAACCTGGCTCCCGGCACATATCAATTGGATATTCAATCTGCTAATCCTGGCGGACGTTGGAGTCCGTCAGCACAGTTAACCATTATTAAATTACCGTTCTGGTGGCAAACCCTGTTAGCCAAATATATTGCGCTCGCCGCGACGGTTCTGGTGATTGTTGGCTTTACCTATTGGCGCACTGCGAGCCTGCGACGTTCAGAGCAATACCTATTGCAACAAGTGGCTCGTAAGACGGCAGAGTTACAACAGCAAACACACAACCTGGAAACCGCCAATCAGGAAAAATCAGTACTGTTGGACAAACTGCAGCAGCAAGCCTTAGCGTTAGAGATCCAGGCCAAACAGGACTCACTTACCGGCCTGGCAAACCGTCGGGCGTTCGATGAACATTTGGCGCAAGAATATGCCCGCGCGAAGCGTCTGCAGCAACCATTAACACTGGCCTTTATCGATATTGACCATTTCAAATGGATCAACGATAAATTTTCACACAGTGTCGGAGATAAAGCGTTAGTCAAACTCGCAGCGCAACTTAAATTGCATTGCCGTGCTATCGATATTGCTGCACGTTGGGGGGGGGAGGAGTTCTCGTTGTTGCTGCCAACAACGACCAGTCAACAGGCGATCCAAGTCTGTGAGCGATTGCGGATGGCGGTAGAATCCATGGATTGCAGTAGTATTGCCGAAGGCTTGAAACTCACTGTGAGTATCGGTTTAGCCTGCTCCGATGATGTGGAAGAGTCCTGGCAATTGCTGAATGCGGCCGATGATGCACTTTATCGGGCAAAAAATAACGGCCGCAACCGTGTCGAAAGTTTTATTTAGTTCTCTGTGGCGCCGTTGTGGTCGTTGGTTGCCGGCAAAGCCATAATGCCAACAGCATACAGACGCAACCGAGCGCTAATCGTGGCCAATCATGAATTTGACCCTGCCAGAACACGACGTTGACCAGGATCCCTGCCGGGATCAGCATGTTGTTCATCACGGCTAACTGTTGAGCGTTCACTTTAGTAGAACCATAACTCCACCCCAGATAACCGAGTCCCGACGTTACCACACCTAACCACAGTAAAACGCCTTGCTGCAAAGGTGTTACGGGTAATTTGTGCCAATCGGCAAGCGCTAACATTGCTGATCCGGTAATCAATGTGGCACCCATAAAAAACCAGGCAAAACGAGTACGATGCGGTAGCGGATTATGCTGACTCTGGTGGCGATACCACACCTGCCCGAAGGCAAAACAGGCATTTGCAGCCTGTATCAAGGCAAAGCCCTTCCAGTAGTTTTCGCTCAAGTCTGTCCAACGGATCATTGCAGCTCCCGCCACCGCCAGTATTGCCGGAGCCCACAACTGTTTTGGCCAGCGCCTGGCAAACAAGTCGGCAAAAAGACTGACATAAATCGGCGTGAAAATAGTAAATAGCAATAGTTCCGGAACACTCAGATAATGATAACTATGGTAAAGAAACAGGTACGTCAAACCGATTTCAATCGCGCCAGTTGCCATCATCACCAAGGCTTTGCGCCAGGCTATCGGACGCCAGAATGGCAGAAAAATTATCAATGCCAGCAGCATCCGCGATGTAACGGCAATGTAGTCATCAACCTGACCCGACAGGTAAGCGCCAATTAGTGAAAATGAAAAAGCCCAGAGAATGGTGATTCCCCAAAGTAACGTCATACATCAATCCTGTGTGCAAAAATACGTCAAATAACGAAGTTGCCGATAGGCCGCTGGTGCGATAGAGAGAAAAGCGACTTATGGCAGCTAGTTTACCGGAAAAAGTAGCCAAAGAAGCTTGACTGTTGATTATTTAGTGTGCAGCAAAACAGATGGTCATGCTGAAGGACTAGGTGTGAAAGTCCTTCAGCCATTTTCAAAAAATTACACAGTAAAGCCTGCTACCATGCCTTGGAGATCATTACTTAAACGTGCCAGTTCAGTGCTGGCGGCAACCGTTTGTTCACTGGCTGCCGCAGCTTGATCGGCGGCGTCGCGAACTCGTAATACATTGTGGTTAATCTCTTCAGCTACTGTAGTTTGCTCTTCGGATGCAGTAGCAATTTGCTGGCCCATATCCCGAATGTGGTGAGTCAGTTCGGTAATGGTATGTAAGGCGTCACCGACCAGGCCGACTTTTTTTACCACGTCTTGTGTCGTTTCATGGCTATCATTTACGTGAGTCGCTGCTTGTTTAGCGCCTTGTTGTAACTCTTTGATAAGAGATTCAATTTCTGAGGTAGAAGCATGGGTACGCTGTGCCAGATTGCGCACTTCATCAGCGACTACCGCAAATCCGCGACCCGATTCCCCCGCTCGGGCGGCTTCAATCGCGGCATTCAGTGCCAACAGATTGGTTTGTTCGGCAATGCTTTTGATCACATCCATAATGCTGCCAATGTGTTCACTGCTGCTAACCACATTGTGCATCGCCTCAGCAGAGTGCTGCATTTTTTCACTCAGTAGGGTGGTCTCGGTAATCGTCTGTTCCAGTTCCCTATTGGCAGCAGCCGTCTGTTGGTCAGTCTGTTCCACGGCATTGGCCGATTGTTCGGCGTTACGGGCAACTTCGGCAACTGTCAGGGACATTTCATTGATAGCGGTGGCAACTTGATCGGTTTCTTGCTTTTGTTGCTGCGCGCCAATGCTGGTTTGTTCAGTAACTGCAGATAATTCGGTAGCAGATGATGCCAGCTGAACTGCACTTTCTTTTATCTGCGTGATGAGTTGCCGTAAGCTTTGACTCATCGACGCGATTGCCTGCATCAGTTGCCCCATTTCATCCTTGCGAGTAATGGCCGCCTGATGAGTAAGGTCACCATTACCAATGCGCTGTGCAATCGTTAACACCTGTTGTAACGGTTGGTTGATGCCTTTGTTGATGACCAGCGTAGCAACAATGCCCACCAACAACGCCGCGACCGTCGCAATGGTAACGTAATAATAGGCTGACTGGGTGATCTGTTGCTGAAGAAGCGCGTGAGCCGCATTCTCGTCGTTTGCATCGGTGATCAGTGTTTGTTCCTGATGTTCGAGGGTATCACTGTCTTTGTCTAATGCTGCCTGTAATGCCGGGATTTTTTCGCCAATTTTGATGTAGCTTTGAAAACCTTCATCGATGTCACTGAGTAGTTGCTGCTGTGTGGCATTCAGCGGTAGCTGACGCAGTTGCTTGACGATTGCGGCAAACTCTACCGTAGTGTTTTGCAATTGGTTGAGGTTGCTATCTCCGCGCAGCAGCGACATTACAATAAACCTTGCTTGATAAAAGTTTTTGTCTAGCTTGACGGTTAGCTGTTGCATTTTTTCATCACGGTCACTGAAGGACGCGCTAAGTGTCTGCAGCAGCGAGGTGGTATGACTGATCTGCTGCAGCAATTGGTTTTCGGCATTTACTCTGATGGTTACCGACTGTTTCAATGTCCGGAACAGATCTGAATATTCAGCAAGCTGCTGGGTGATCAATGTGAGTCGTTGAATGCTTTTGTCATCACGCGCATGTTGTAAATTGCGGCTGATGAGCTCCTGCGCCGCTTTTAATTGTGTTGTAATTTGCACGGTATCTTGGTCATTAAAGTCTTTGAGATAATCAATTCGGCTACGTGAAAGCTGGCCTATATCATTATTGAAGGTCACCACATGCCGCTGAATTTCAGATTGCGATTCAATTTGGCCAATCACCAACAAGCCGATAGTACCGACAATTAAAGTGAGTAATAAAACAGCACCAAAGCCGACACTTAGCTTAATTTTTACACTCCAGTCGTTAAACATCGTTCGTCCCCGTAAATCAGCATAAAGTTTTGTTATGGTTATATGAGAGAGGAAATAATACCGGTACCCACATAAGGTAAGTGTGAGTCACATCTAAGTTACATTTGGATTTTTATACTGATTAACTGATAAAACTAATTATTTACGCAATAAATCATTGGCTTAAGCATATCTTAAGAAAATTTAAATAAGGGATTTTCATTTAATGAAAATTAATCAGCTAATTTTTTGGATTTAATTTGTTCCAAAAATAAAACACTGTTAACTGTGGCAGATTTCACACATAACTTGTTCTAACGCAAAAATATAAAAAATATTTCTCATTAAAATTCGACGCTTATTTTTACATGGATAGTTGCGAAGATAGTCATTAAGAATATTAGTGTTCGGAGATAAATAAGTGCAAAACTGGAGCGTTAAAAATAAACTCGCAGTGGGCTTTTCAACAGTCATTGTAATGGCATTAGTGCTTGGGATTATTGCACTAACAGCATTGCATAAAATTGCTACCACCGTTGATAAACAACAACGCGTTGATAACTTTAACAGTTATATTACTCAAGCAGGAAATGCCCGGCGAGAATACATGGCTGGCTATGATGAAAAAGATGCCGCCAAAGCGATTGACGCACTGAGCAACGCTTTAGAATTCAGTAAAAATAATTTAGAAGCTGATGCTGACCAGCAAGAAACTACATTGCTGCAGAAAATTGAGGGTTATATTAATAACTACACCGATATTTTTGGCAAGGTTCAAGATGCTGCTGAAAACGTCAGACAAACGAAAGACATGCAGCATAGGTCAATCAATGATGCCACAGTAAAAATGGAAACGTTTGTTAATGATTATTCCCAGGAAGTAACACTGGCTAATCAACAAGCCATTGTTGAACTCGAAGCCACATTTTATGAAGCTCATCTGTACATTCAGGAACTGTTATCCGGTGAAACAAATTTAGATGATGTGCATTCTTTAGTCGATAAGTTTGATACGCAACAGTCGCAGCTATTGAATCGTCTGAGCTCTGCCAATGACATCTCGCGGCTACAAAATATTGGGCAGAATTTGCACGTGTATCTGGACGATGTTGTTACTGTTATCAAACTTAATTCCGAATTGGCGCAACTCAGCGATCAATTGATTGAGGTTGCGGGTAGCATTGCGAGCCAAGCTAAGGAGTTGCGGTTATTGCAGGACAACAAGAGAACGCAAACAACCGATACGGCATATACATTAGTAGTCGCTGCTGCTGTCATCACCATTATTGTAGGTATTATCGCGACCTTAACGATAAGTAGCAGTATTGTGGTGCCACTGAAATCTGTGTTGCATACCGCGCAGCAAATAGGCTCCGGTGATTTAACCTCTGACGTGCATAGTATGCGCAAGGATGAAATCGGTCAGTTATTGGTGGCATTTGGCTCCATGACGAAAAATTTACGCGAAATCATTAGCACCGTGAAACATTCGTCTACACAACTCGCAGCGTCAGCTTCAGAACTCTCGGCCGTGACTGAACAAACCAGTGTCAATGCACAAAATCAAAAGCAGCAAACCGATCAGGTCGCTGCCGCTATGCATCAGATGACCATAACTGTTGCCGAGGTCGCGCGGAATACTGAGACGACGGCTGCTGCAGTCCATAATGCGGATAAGCAAGTGAGTGAGGCTAACACGACGATTGTCACAGCAATTTCGAAAGTGGATGAGTTGAGTAGCAAAATGACGCAATCATCAACCGCAATGGAAAGCCTGGTAAGTAGTAGTGATCAGATTGGCAGCATCATGGATGTGATCAAAGGTATTGCCGAACAAACAAATTTGTTGGCACTGAATGCTGCAATCGAAGCCGCCAGAGCCGGGGAATCGGGACGCGGTTTTGCGGTAGTCGCTGATGAGGTACGTAATCTGGCACAGCGGACGCACGAATCTACTAATGAAATCGAGCGTCTGATTGAGAAATTACAGTCAACCGCGGGGCAAGCCTCTAGCCAAGTAAAAGAGAGTTACGACGCCACTAAGGAACTGGTGGATTTGATTGGCGAAGTAAATGTCGCACTGAATACCATTTCTCAATTAACCGGTAATATCCGGGATATGGATCAACAGATTGCGACCGCCGCCGAAGAACAAACGACGGTGGCTGAAGATATTAATCGCAATATCATCAGTGTCAGGGATGAAGCTGAACAGGCGGCGGCTGCGAATGAACAAACCGTATCGGCAAGTGTGGAATTGGCAAAATTAGGGCATGAGCTGCAGGATACTGTTGCTGGCTTTAAGGTCTAAATAACGTCATAAACACGGCAAGAAAAAGGACTGTAGATACAGTCCTTTTCTATTTGTGCTGGCGCATATTGCTGCACCAATAGGACATACAGTTTATTAAAACAACTTATTAAAGCAACGCCACATAAGTTCTCATAGCGTGTAGATTAATCCTCGGATTTACTCAGCCGACGGCTTAATGCGCTTTGAGTGATCCCCAGCAGTTTAGCGGCGGCACTTTGGTTGTTATTGGTGCGCACCAGTGCTTCATGTACCAGTTGTTGCGTGGTCTCACTGATGGTGGGCAACTTTTCAGGAAAGCGAATTCGTTGTATGTGCGTGGTGCGAGGCTGTCGCTCCAGAACCGCAAAAAACGGTGCCAATGCTAACTCATTGTGGTTGCTGGCATTGACCGCGCTGAAAACCAATGATTTGAGTTCGGTGATATTGCCAGGGAATGGGTAACTTTCCAGCCGTTGTGCCACTTCTATGGGTAATGCTAGATACTCAATTGCTTGCGCGTGACAAGCTTGCTCGATGAAATGTTGTAGGAGTAATCCAATGTCAGATTGCCGTTCGCGCAGCGGTGGCAGCTTAATTCGCTGTGGCTGCAAGGCATAAATCAGTCCTTGGGAAAACGCCTGCTGCTCCAGTTGCTCCAGTGACAAATGACTACTTAGCACTATCCGACATTCCAGTGCTTTTTCCCGAAGTGAGCCACCAGGGAAATAGCGTTTCAATTGGCACAGTCTGGTCAGCATTGTCTGAATTTGTGGGCTGGCATCGTCCAATTGCGTTAAAAACAGTAAGCCGTGGCCTGTGACCTGCAATAATCCCGGTTGGCTGGCATCTCCGAATAAGCGTTGTTCGAACTCCGCCGCTGTCAACGCTGATAATGACAGTTCCAGATATGGTTCTTCAGGACACAACATTCGATGCAGTGCTTTGGCAAATAAGCGTTTGCCGGTGCCAGTTTCTCCTTCCAGTAATATCGGTTCATGACTATCGCCAAGGGTGGCCGCATAGGTAAAGCAGTCATGCATTTTGACATCGGTGGTTAAGATTTCGCTGAAGGCGGCAAGGTTGCGGCGATTAAAAAAACCATCTTTGATCCGGTGATAACTGCGTTCCAGGGTGATTACTTCCATGGCGCGACGTACACAGAGCAACAGTTGATCCGTAGAGCTGGTTTTGGCAACAAAATCGTAGGCGCCTTGTTTCATACACTCCACGGCAACTTCGGTTTCATTGAGGCCGGTAACCACAATAACGCGTACATAAGGCGAGTGTTCCCGAATATCTCGTAGCAACTGGCGACCATCAAGATAAGGCATGTTGAGGTCCAGTAACACCAACGCGATCTCCAAATCTCGGATCAACTGCAGCGCTTGGCGACTGTTTTCACAGGTATGGGTGCTGGCTTCCGGAATATGACGGTTGAGTACCATAGCGATGGTACGTAGCCAACGAGTTTCATCATCAATCACTAAGATATTGCGCGACAGTTTCATCAAATACTCCTGAACAGCACTTTCATTTCGGTACCGGTGCCAGGATGTGAGCGGATAAGCCACTGTGCCTGATGTTCGGCAAGGATTTTGTTACTGGTGGATAGGCCAAGTCCGGTGCCACCCTGATTGCGACGGGTGGTGAAAAAGGGCTCCCGGATCCGGTTAAGCGTTTGAGGGTCCATGCCACAGCCATTATCAGCAACAGCGACAAAGATATTGCCGTTTTCGATACCGGTGCTGATTTTCAGTAACGACTCGGGTTTATCCATTGCTAAGCAAGCATTTTGAATGAAGTTGACCAACACCAGTTGTAGTTGCAGTTCGTCGCCTTCAACAGTAGGGAGTCCGTGGTCAAGTTCCAGTTGTAGCTGCATCCGCTTTACGTTGTTGTGCGTCAGACGCAGTGCCGTTTCTACGACCTTATTAAGGTTCACCGCTTTGGGATGCATCTCCAGTCCTGGTCTGGAGAAGTTTTTCAGATCGCGCACAATGCGGCCGATGCGACCAGCGGCATCGTCGACCGACTCGCAACTGTAATCCAGCTCTGCGATGAGGGTATCGATTGTTCTTGCAGGTGTTGCCGTATCTGCATGACTCATGCGCAGATCTTCCAACAGATCTCGCATCAACGTGACCGATTGGGTGATCAGTCCGACCGGATTATTAATTTCATGGGCGATGCCCGCCGAGAGTTCTCCCAGAGATGCCAGCCGCGCAGATAATTCGGTGGTCTGCTTAAGCGCATATTGCTCGGTGCAATCTTCAATAAACAGCACCAGCATTTCAGTTGAAATGCGGTGGAGTTCCAGCTTCCAGCGCTTATTGTCGAGCATAAATTCACTGCTCTGGGATTCATCTGCGCTGAAGGTATTATCCACCAGTTGGGTTAATACCATCGCTGGTTGCGCCTGCATTAATTGTGATGGTTCTAATACCCAGGGATATTTGCCATTGTGCCAGATAAGATGCTGGTCACGCGCCAGCAGGCAAACGCCGTGGGGCAGGCCATCGAGTACGGAATGAAACTGTGCTGATACTCGTTTGATTTCGGCTTCGGCTTTGCGGCGATTTGCCAGTTCTCGCCGTAATGACTTGGTTTTCTGTCTTAACACCAGACTGATATATAAGGTGATAAGCATGCCCATGCTGGAGATAATCGCAGTGATGAGAGCGCCCTGAAAAAAGTCACTACGCACCTGACCCAGTTCGATTTTTTCTTTGCCGAATCCGACCCATTTATTCAATAAATCATCAAAATAGCCATTGTCATAGCTATGCTTAACGACGCTGTTTACCGCGGCAACGAACTCTGGATCTTTATTGGACATGATCAGATAAAACTGACTATAAAGCAGTGGTTTTCCGGCAGTTTTTGCTATCGGAAATTTACTAAGCATCCGTCGTGAACAATAAAATTCTGACACCACATAATCCACTTTCCCTTCCGTCAGCAATTCAAACCCCTGTTCATTATTGACCACGGGGACAGTGATAAAATCTTGCGGCGATTGTGACAGAAACATCGCAACCGACGATGCCTGTTTAATCGCTACCCGCTTGCCTTTAAGCGCTTCCCAGCTATCCGCGTTACCTTCACCTCGGCGGTTGTAGGCACTGACATAGGTGGGTAACAATGGCAGCGCGGTGTTGATATCAACTTTACGACCAGCCGGTACGGCGATGACAGCCAATTGCCAGCGCTCGCTCATCACCGAGTGCAGAGACTGTTTTAAGGTCTGACGTTTGACCTGCATACCGTAATGCAGTTGTGTCGCGATATATTGCGCCAGTTCCACGTTAAAGCCGCTTTCTTCACCCGTCTCATTTTGCCACTCAAACGGCGGCGTATTGCTGTGAACATTTAGCGTGATCTGCGGTGCAGCTTGAGCAAAGGTGGTGAATATTGCCAGCGCCAGCCAGACACTTTGGGGCCATTGCCTCAATAACTTTGACATGTTTACCACCGCACTCCATGTTAAAAATCCTGTTTACCTTAAGCGTCACAGACGTCGATTGGCAGCCTTTTTCATCGGTTATGCAGGACAACTCACATAACCTCAGTCTTTCAACAAATATCGTTTAAAAAGATCATTTAACTCATTGGTTATAAAGAGTTATGCAAAAATGCATAAACCAATGTGCCGGGGTCAAATTTTCCGTAGAACAGGGGATCTAACCCCAGATTTTGTACATTGTTGCTGCTATGGGACACGAAGGTCGACGTAGAGTAACCGCCGTAAGCCAACAAGCAACCATAGGAGCTATAACATGAACAACAACGAGCTGAATGCCGATCGCCGGGAGTTTCTGACCAAAGGTGCCGTATTAGCTGCCGCAGGTACTTTGGCAATTTCTGCTTCTTCAACTACGCATGCAGCCGAAAGTGTCGCCATGACCGCTGCGGCAGCAACTGAAGCCCCGAAAGCAGTTTCCGGCTACATCACAGAACCGAAAAACATTAAAGACGTATTGAGTAATGCCCGCAAGATCATGGATACCTGTGCTGCCTGCGACGTTGCTGGTGCCGGCCGCTGTAATGGGAAGGGCCCTTGTGGTGAAACTGTGCCGGGAATGGGCGGTAAACGTCAGAGTTTCGTGCGCAATATTGAAGCATTCGAAGGCATGAGTTTGAACATGCGCACCGTTCACACTATCTCTCATCCCAACACCGAAATTGAGTTACTGGGCGTAAAACTGTCAATGCCGATTCTTACCGGTATTACTGGTGGTTTGACCTATAACATGGGCGCTGCAAATAAATTGGCGTTCGATGGCGAGGTCATGACTGAAGAGAAATACGCTCGAGGCATTATCGAAGGCGCCGCCAATGCCGGTAGTCTTGGTTGGGCAGCCGATGGGATTGGTGACCCATTAGAAACCTACAAGCGTCGGATGAGTGTGGTTTCGGAGTTTAAAGGTCGTGCTGTCGCCCAGATCAAACCTCGCACCCAACCAGAAATTTTTGAACGTCTGGACATCGTACAGGCGGCAGGAGCTCCCTTTTTTGCCATCGATGTTGACTCTGCCGGTCGCGCTGCACGAGCCTTACCCGGCAAAACTGTTGAACCTAAAGATCTGAAAAAACTGAAAGAAATTGTTAACTACGCCAAAATCCCCTTCATTGCGAAAGGGATTATGACTGTGGACGAAGCGCTGATGTGTGCAGAAGCTGGCTGCGGCGCAATTATCGTATCTAACCACGGTGGTCGGGTACTGAGTTCTACTCCTGCCACTATGCATGTACTCCCCGCGATTGTGAAGGCAGTACGGGATCGCGGCTACAAACTGCCAATACTGGTGGATGGCGGTGTCCGCGATGGCGGTGATGTCCTTAAAGCGCTGGCTTGCGGTGCTCAGGCGGTATTGGTTGGACGTCCTATGTTACGAGCAAGTCTTGGTGGCGGAGTTAAAGGGGTCGAAATGCAGTTCAAGCGCTTCCATACCGAACTGGTGTCCAGCATGGTGCTGACCGGTGTGGCAGATGTAAACAAGGTGGATCCTGCTGTACTGGTGCAGCAGGTTTAGTCCCGTTAATGACGACAGGTGCAGTGGCTAAGTCGCAGCACCTCAATGCAAAACTTGCCATGACTATCGCTGAAGTCTGCAGCTTGCCGCGTGCTATGCACTAACGATTAGGTGTTAACAACGGATTTGATGGCTACCAGGTTTGGGATTTATGGCCGGTCACTCTGCAACAGAGCCCGGCTATCTTTTTTAAACTTGCATTATGAGCATCACGCCAAATGACCAAGGTCAACTCGGAATGGCTGGCTCACATTGTGCGATAAACCGCTATGGAATGTGACCACGATCCGCAAAGACAAGCAATGGAACCCTGCCTTAATGGCTTTCAGCACTCAGGCGGTGGTACGATAGAAATCAAGGACGTGCGACTCAAAACATAAGAAAGTCGCTATTGAAATCCTACAGATCACAGTCGGGGAATGGAGGTGGTAGCTCAGGCACTTGTGCCGATGTTGCTGCTTCCCCGGCGGTGAGACTGCCGGTATCCGGTGCTCGGGTATCGGCAGTTTTTTTATCAATACCTGATGCTGCAGCCTTTCCATAAATTTTTGTTGCCAGCCTTAACTAGACAGTTGCCCGCGCTTTCTCAATAATGAGGCCCATCGCTGCGTCCTTGGCCGACAGCGTCATAACTATAATGTCCTGTTTATAACCGACAGACGTCTGCAACTTTTATACAGACAGACACTAGAGGAAGTTATCCATGAAGAAGTCTCTGATCGCTTTGGCGCTCGGTAGTTTACTGGCTTTCCCAGCCCTCACCGCGAGCGCCACAGAGCAACCCCAAGTTTACAATCTGCAGCAACAGCGTGACAAAATTGTGCCTGTGCAAATGACTGCTAATACCGCCTTTCTGAGCGACGAGCAAAAACAGGTCGTCAACAAGCTGATCCAGGCCGCTCAGTTGATGAGCCAAATCTATCTGCGTCAGGTGAATGAGCACAATCCACAGATCCGTCAGCAGATTGAAGCCAGTAATCTCAAAGATAAAGCATTAGTGCTGAATATGTTTGATGAGAATTTTGGTCCTTGGGATAGTCTGGCCGCAGGACATCCGTTCTTTGGTACGCAAAAGAACGCGTTGGGCTCAGGGTTTTATCCAGAAGATTTGACCAAAGAGGAGTTCAATGCCTGGATTGTCAAACATCCAGAAGATAAAGCGGCGTTTACTAGCCTGTATACGGTTATTCGTCGTCAGGGCGACAAACTGGTAGCCATTCCGTATTCGGCATACTACAAGCAGTGGCTGGAACCTGCCGCGAAATTGCTGGAAGATGCGGCGATGATTACGCACAACCCAAGCCTTAAGAAATTCCTGGTGTTACGGGCGCACGCGTTTCGTACCGACAACTATTTCGCCTCTGAAATTGCGTGGATGGATCTAAAAGATACGCCGATTGAAGTAGCCATCGGGCCTTATGAAACTTACACCGATGGGTTGTTCGGATACAAAACCGCGTTTGAAGCATTCGTTACTATCAAAGATCCCGAAGCTTCTGCCAAATTGGACCGGTTCAAGAAATATCTGCGTGATATGGAAGCCAATCTGCCGGTACCGGACAGCTATAAGAATTTCAAACGTGGCTTTGCGTCACCGATTGCCGTTGCTGATCAGATCCAGGGCGGGGGTGATAACGTACCCGGTGTGCAAACAATTGCGTTCAACTTGCCAAACGATGAAAAAGTCCGCGAAGCCAAAGGTGCCAAGAAAGTACTGTTGAACAACGTAATGGCGGCTAAGTTTGAACGGATCATGAAACCGATGGCGGCGCATATTTTGATCCCCGAGCAGGCAAAACTGTTGGATCAGAAATACTTTGGCTATGAGACGCTGTTCCATGAAATGTCTCATTCTTTAGGCCCTGGCTCCATTGTGAAAAATGGCAAGCCGACCACGGTAGCGGCAGAGTTACAGGAACTGTATTCCGGTATCGAAGAGGGAAAAGCTGATGTGATGGGCGCGTATAATATTTTGTTCCTGATGCAAAAAGGCGAGTTGCCCATGGTGGAAAAGGACAATCTGTTAGCGACTTATGCTGCCGGTTTATTCCGTTCTATGCGCTTTGGCGTACATGAGGCGCACGGAATTGGCGCTGCGTTCCAGTACAGTTATTACGTCAATAAAGGGGCATTGACCCGTCAGGCCAATGGACTGTACAAGATTGATTTTGCCAAACTGGAACAGGCCATTACCGATTTGGTACATGATGTGGTGGTGGTACAAGGTGATGGCGATTACAACGCCGCCAAAGCTTTCCTGGCAAAATATGGCCATATTGATGATGGTGTACGTGCAGTCAACGCCAGCCTAGGCGATGTGCCGGTAGATATTCAGCCAATCTATCCGGCCAAGATTTAAGGTTTAGATGGCAATATAATCCTCAAAAATCCGGGTACACAGGTGCTCGGATTTTTTAGTTTAAGGCACTAGCAATTGTCAATGCTACATCTAACTTATTGATATTTAATACTGAGGTTACGTCTTTGAAGATAATAATGTTGGTCGCAGCACTGCTGGTGGGTGCGATACATTCTGCTATGGCTTTGGAACTTGGTTTTAGTGGTATGGCACAAATTGATGCCAATTCCTACTTGGTGGTGCAGGACAAAAAGGTCTTTGAACAGGGCGACCGACTTGGCATTTTGCAGGTACAAGCAGAAGGGCAGTTCAGCTATACACCATTGAGCATCAACGACTGGAAAGACAACGATGGGCAATCGAGCGACCTGGAATCTGTATGTCATTTACCAGGAAGCACCAATGAGTATTTAGTTGCCGAATCCGGATACTGGGATGGCAAATTCGGGCGAATTTTTCAAATTGTGCTGACAGCTGAAGGCGCCTCGGTTAAGCATGTCTATCATGTACCGAAGATTGTTGCGGGGGGAAAAGGCCTCCACGGCGACAACTTTGAGGGCATGGCTTGTATTGCACAGCAGGATTCAGTTTTGGTGGTGTTAGGCGAACGTGGTGGCAGTAAGCGCTATAAAAATGGTTACCTGCGCATTGGAGTGTTGGATAAATCAGCCGCCACGCTATCCTGGCAACAATATGCGGAGCATCCGATTGAAATCTCTGCTCCCGGAGCTTGGTTAAATGCCAAGAAAAAACGCACTATCTCTGATCTCTATCCGGATGAACAAGGTGTCATTTGGGCAGTTGCCACTGAAGACGGCGGGGATCAGGGGCCATTTAAGTCCGTCATATATCAAGCTGCTACGGTTTCTTCACAAGATGGCAACGTCACTATTTTACCGGTCGCTCATCCTCATGCCCAATGGGTTGTTGATGGTTTCAAGGTGGAAGCATTGGCTGGTCCAGCCGCTAATATCCCGCAAAGCTATATGAGCATCGGTACTGAAGATGAGTCATTCGGCGGCATCTGGCGACCTTTGTTTCGCCCGCTTAAATAACACTGTTACCCATTGCGATAAGTCATAGATGCTTATCGCAATGACCATCTCCGTGATGCAGATGCCATGGTATTTCAAGATGCTTCACAGCTGGTAAGACCCTATATGAGTAGACGCTTTACAGGCTTCACCTGTATCGTATCCAAACAACGAATTATCGGCTTCGAATTTTGGCATCACGAATGAAACAGGAACAAATTTAAACATGGATCTGGTGTTACAGATTTGGGGTGGAACGTTATATCTGCTGAATAAAATACTCTTCTCGGTGTCAGAGACATTGCCATCGGCATCTCGTCGCCAGCTGAAAATCGTCGGTTGGATAGTGTATCTGCTCGGCGTTCCCGCCTGGGTCATCATTTTGGTGGGTGAACACAACTGGATAGCGGCTTCCATCGAGTTCGGCGGTATTCCAGCGATGTTATTTGGCTTGTATGTGGTCATCAAAGGTGAGGTTATCAATAAGTCCTATGATTTATTGACCTCCATCATCACTTACTTTTTCGTCATATTGGGCAGTGGCTACAGCTTCTATCAGTACGGTGGGATCTCCTCTACTACACAGGTATTTGAAATCGGCGTGATGGTCGGCTTTTTGCTCGGTGGTTACCTGTTGGCAAAAGATAATATCTATGGTTGGTTGTGTTTCGCGCTGATGAATGTGTCCATGGGCTCACTGATGTTGCTTCAGCAAAAACCTGTGTTGGCGATGCAGCAGGGGTTATCACTCTGTTTTGTTATCTTCGGTTTAATCACCATGTTTAAAAACCAAAAAGCGCGGGCATTTGATTAGCTATTAAGTGGCGACCACACCCACAGAACGGGTGCTTGGTACGGGATAGCGCCGTATGATGACTGAGCACCATTAAATTACGAGAGAGTACGCTGTCATGGATACCTGGACACTGATGTTAGGTCTATTATTCAGCTCGATAGGCATGGGCTATTTCATCTATGGAAAACGACAGTCGAATCTGGTGGCGCTGTGCAGCGGTCTGGCGTTAATGATTTATCCTTACTTTATCGACAACCGGTACGCGGTCTTGTGCGTTGGCGTGCTATTGATGGCGTTACCTAAATTTATTGAGATTTAAAGGCGATACGCACAAAACTGCAAATACCCCCCTGACACACAGTTAACTCCTTCAATGAGTTGGAGCCGTCTACTATAAAGTAGACGGCGCTTCGATTTAATAACCTACCGCGCCACTGTTGGCGTAGCGCGGATCTGACGCGCCGTAACGGCCATCAGCGCTAACCATAATGGTCTGAGTGCTGCCCATCGCGGGTTTTACACTGATTGTATATCCCATCTTTTGCAATAGATGGATAGTGTCCAGATTCAGGCTTTTTTCGACCCGAATCTCATCTGGTAACCATTGATGGTGTATCCGCGGTGCGGCAGTGGCTTCCGCAATGTTCATATGATGATCAATCACATTCATGACGATTTGCAGTACCGTGGTGATAATACGGGCGCCACCAGGACTACCCGTCACCATAAACAGTTGGCCGTCTTTCGTGATAATGGTGGGCGTCATCGAGCTCAGGGGGCGTTTTTTGGCTTCAACTGCATTCGCATCGCCGCCCACTAAACCATAGCCGTTGGGAACGCCGGGCTTTGCCGAAAAATCATCCATTTCATTGTTCAGCAGGATCCCCGTGCCTTTGGCGACCAAGCCATTACCATAGCTGAAGTTAAGGGTGTAGGTGTTGGAAACCGCATTGCCCCATTGGTCAACCACTGAAAAATGGGTGGTTTGATCACTTTCATAAGGTGCTAATTTCCCAGGTGCAATATCGCTGGAAGGAACTACCTTGTCAGGCTGAATACGCTCAGCAATCGCCTTGGCATAGGCTTTACTGATCAGCGATGCCACGGGCACTTTCACAAATGCCGGGTCGCCGAGATATTCGCTGCGATCGGCATAGGCCTGTTTCATCGCTTCTGCCATCAGGTGGATAGTTGCAGCAGTGTTATGCCCCAATTCGCCAATCGGAAAGTTTTCCAGAATATTGAGGATTTCAATCAGATGGATGCCGCCAGAAGAGGGCGGCGGCATGGAAATCACCTGATAGCCGCGATAGTTGCCAGTCACCGGTATACGCTCATATACCTGATAGTGTTGCAAATCCGCCAAGGTCATCACACCGCCAGCGTGTTGGATCGCTGCGACGATTTTTTGGGCGGTTTCTCCCTGATAGAAACCATCGGCTCCTTTATCAGAAATTAACTCAAGCGAATGCGCCAGCTCCGGCTGTTTGAACCATTCTCCCGGGGCATAGTTACTGCCATCGGCTTTATAAAAAATCTCGCGGGAACTGGGCCATTGGGTGATGTAGTCTTTCAACTCGGTTAACGATTCAGCCAAGTCTGGGGTTACTGCATAGCCTTCTTTTGCGAGTTTGATTGCCGGCGCTAATAACTGCTGTCGGCTCATGGTGCCATATTTTTTGCGGGCCAGTTCCATACCCATCACCGTGCCAGGAACCCCGACAGAGAGTCCATGTTCTTGGCTGAGCTTAGGATCGGCATTGCCATTTTTATCCAGAAAAATATCCCGGTGCGCTTTGAGTGGCGCGACTTCTCGATAGTCGATGGCGATATCTTTATTGTCTTTGGCCAGGTGGATCAGCATAAAACCACCGCCACCGATATTACCGGCTTCTGGGAAGGTCACTGCTAATGCGTAAGCCGTAGCAATGGCGGCATCCACGGCGTTACCACCTTGTTTAAGAATATCTACGCCAACTTGAGAGGCTAATGCTTCTTGACTCGCCACCATGCCATGCTTGGCCCAAACGGGGCGCGCGGTTGCCATACCGCTATAGATTGAGATGTCCTGTGCCGCCAATGCGGCAGGCGAGACAAGCCCCCCGGCCAGCGTTGTAGCCAGCGTCAGCATCAATAACAGTACTTGGCACCGCAGAGGTTTTAACAGTTGCACTTGCAATCCCTTCTAGGTCGTTATAATCATGAAATGCAATGTGCCGAGTGCCGACGTTTAAAGCAATATCCGTTAACAAAAAAGGAACATAATTGCAAAATTCAATATGGGAATGCCAATTTAGTGAGGATATTTCCAAGGTTCCTGCAACCGAGTGGGATGCCTGTATGGCTTCTGCGAATCCGTTTACGCATCATGCGTTTCTGCTAGCCCTAGAGTTGAGTGGCTGTGTCGGTGGGGATAGCGGCTGGCAGCCATATCATCTGCTGCTTTATCGCCAGCAGCAGTTAGTTGCGGTAATGCCTATGTATCAAAAGTCTGACTCCTGGGGCGAATATGTGTTCGACTGGGCCTGGGCTGATGCCTATCAAGGTTACGGTGTCGCTTACTATCCGAAACTGGTGACCGCGATTCCTTTTACCCCTGTCACGGGGCAGCGGTTGGCGATTCATCCGCAAGCGAGCATTCATCGTGCTGAAATATACCAGCAGGTGAACCACATTTTAGCGCAGCAATTACAGCGGTTTTCCTCCTGGCATGGGTTGTTTCTGGATGCCGATGCTTGCCGACACTGGCAAAGTGCCACCGAACTTACCTTGCTGCGCCGTGAGGGATGTCAGTTTCACTGGTTTAACCGCAATTACACGAGTTTTAACGACTTTTTGGCAGCGCTGACGTCCCGTAAACGTAAGAATATTCTTAAGGAACGTGGCAAAGTACAGCAACTGCATTACCACTGGTTTGAAGGCGCGGCTATTTCCAGTGAACTATGGCAACGGTTCTATTACTGCTATCAGATGACGTATCTCAAGCGCTCTGGTCATGGTGGTTATCTGTCCGGTGATTTCTTTTTAACATTAGGACGTTTGTTGGCAGATAATGTACGTCTATTGCTGGTGTGCCGTGACCATGAAGCGCCGGAACACGCATTTGCGGCGGCACTGTATTTGACGGACGATCAGCAACAGGTACTTTATGGCCGTTACTGGGGCACCTTGCAGGAACTGGACGGCCTGCATTTTGAAGCCTGCTATTATCAGGGTATTGATTATGCGATCCGGCATGGCTTCAGCAGTTTTAATGCCGGAGCACAGGGCGAACACAAATTGATCCGTGGTTTTGAACCGGTCATCACCCAGTCATTACACGCCATCGCCGATGCGGCGTTTCGCGATGCTATAGACAATTTTTGTACAGAAGAACGGCAGCACAATCAGCAATATTTGACGGCTATGCGCCAGGCGTTACCGTTCAAGCAAAATGACACAGATTAATCAGCCATGATCAGCACTTTCTGGTAATCCAGATGATGCAATATTTCCCGCAGGATCAATAGCGCCGCGTAAGCTTGCTTACCCGTTTGCAGTTTGTCAGTGGCACTCGCGCGTCCCATCGACAACCAGGCATAACGCGTAAACACCGTCTCTACTTGTTCACGGCTGAACTCTGTGGCTCCCTCAGCCACGTTAAATATCGCTGCATGCAGTTTATCGTTACTGATCAACGTTCGACCACCGCTTTGCAACACCAGATTACGCATCAGCTCATCTTCAATGCAATTGATGGCATGGTCTATTTCGGGTTCGCCTGGGATATCATGCCGGAAAAAGTCGTTGGCAATCTGCTCGACACCAATATGGATGTCATGCGACAAAATACCAAATTCTATCTCTTTAGATTGTGGTTGAGGCAGGGGCACAAACGTGGTGGAGTTACGCCCCAGATGCACCAGCATGGTCTCATCCTGAGATAGCTGATGTTGTACTGTATTAAGTCCAGCTGATAAGTCCTGATCTTTCACCGCGAACATATTAAGTCCAACACTCATAGTTTGTGCCACCAGAAGAGTGGCAACATATGCTGTGATCATGAAGCTTGTAGCAAACAAAATCCAGTGTGAATTTAGGGCCAGCTCTCAATTTATACCATGACCAACTGACGGGTGACTGAGGATAACTGTGAGGGAGTTCTCGTTATTCACGGCAAATGTTGCAATGAAGTAAATTTGGTAATCGTTTACATTAATAAAAAGTTATTTAAAACATAAAGATATATAAAATGTTACCTGTGTTTAGACTTTTGTATAGTAAACGTTTACCTTATGCTGCGGTAGATTGAGTTTCGGTGTTGACCTCTACCATTAATTATCAGTAAAAACACCATGCTTGGCGTCATTGGGGAATTTTCGCCAAGTCTATGAATATCCAGATAAGAATTAATGCCTGCCTAAAAAAGGGGTAAAAATGAAACGACCATTCAAGTTGAGCATGACCGCCTTTGCGATTGCTCAATGCCTGTCTCTGGCATCCGCACAAGCACAGGATATTGCACCAGAACCACAAGCCACCAATAACGCGCAGAAGGCCAAGGCCAAAACTGCAGAGAAACAGCAAAATATTGAAGTCCTGACCGTTGAAGGCTTCGGTGCCACCTTGCAGCGTTCGCTGCAAAATAAAAAGCTGGCCGATTCCACTGTAGAGGTCATTTCGGTAGATGATATTGGTCAGCTTCCGGATGTGACCATTACTGATACATTAGCGCGATTACCGGGCATTGCCGCAGAGCGCGACCGGGGAAACGCCAGCACTATTTCAATTCGTGGATTGGGGGAACGGCTCAATCTGGCAACCATGAATGGCCGTGAGATCGTGAGTGGAGAGCCGAGCCGCAGTGTCCGTTATGAACAGTTTCCGGCAGAGCTGATCAATGCGGTAGAAGTCTATAAAAGTCCACTTGCCAGCAATATCGAGGGTGGCATTGCGGGTCTGGTGAACATGAAATTCGTCAATCCGCTGGACAAGGACAAACGACAGGTCAATGTCAGCGCGCATATGATGGATTATCCACTAGCGGATGATATTCCCACCGCTGACAGCAAGGGCTACCGCACCAGTTTTAGTTATGTTGATCCGATTGCCGACAATTTTGGGGTAGCCTTTGGCGTAGCTTATCAGGACCAACCTTCGATTCAACGTGATGTCACTTCCTGGTCCTACAACAAGCTGACAGCAGAGCAGGGTGATGTTAACGGCGATGGTATAACCGAAGCGGCACCTTGGGGGGCGCAAACAGCGACTAAAGGTGGTACCAACAAGCGTCTTGGGGCTATGACCGTATTGCAGTGGTTGCCGACCGACCGCCTGCAACTGAAATATGACCTGTTTTACTCTAAGTTTGATATTCAAGAACGTGAAGATCAGATGTGGTTTGACGGTTGGGGTAACTGGGCCGGTAGCAATAACTGGAATTATCAGAATGCCAGTAATCCGACTCAGATTATTACCAATGCCGATGGTAGCGAACAGATCGTCGCGGGTGGTTTGCTCTGGGGCGGCAGTCATACCGCGAACAACTCCACCTGGTTCCAGAAAAATGAACTGGTCAGTACTGGCCTGAATGCGGAATGGCAGGGCGATGACTGGACTATCGTGGCCGATGTCGGCTATTCCGAAGCCTCCATTAAATCAAAGTGGGTCAATATCTCTTCCTGGTATTGGAATGCCGATGCCGCAGCTAATGGTATGGACTACAGTTGGGATGCTACCGGTGAGAAACTCGCGATTGGTACCGGTTATGATATTGGCAACACTGCCGATTATGGTCTCAACTACCTGCAAGTCGATAATGACCGCATTCTGAAAGACGATATGGTCAACGCCCGGCTGGATTTTTCGCGCATGCTGGACTGGGGCCTTGTTGAAAAAGTCAGCTTTGGCGGACGTTGGGCAGATCGTGAAAAAGACAATGATGTGGTGAGCTGGCAGCAAGCAGTTGCAAATGGCAGCGCAAGTGTGGACGCCGCTACCTATAGTCTCGGCAGTGGTTATGATGTACCGGTAATGTACACCATCAATAACTGGTCTGAAGTCGTCGACAGTGCTTTTGGTGGCATCGACAATCGTAATGATCACGCGAAAACTACCAGTGACTATCTCGATAACTGGAACGTACAGGAAACCAATAAAGCCCTGTATGTGATGTTTGATCTTCGTGGCAATCTTGGTTCTATACCGTATACCGGTAACGTCGGTGTGCGCTATGTACGTACCAACTCAACCTCCAGCGGATTTGATCAGGTGGTTGATACCGATACAGTATTACCGGTGTCCTACGACCATGACTATGATGAAATTCTGCCAGCGATGAACCTACGTTTCAGTATCACTGATGATTCGCAGATCCGCTTCGGTTTGTCTCGTGCCATGTCACGTCCACCATTGGTGGAGATGCGCTCCGGATTGCAGCTCAACAAGTCCTCTACGGTGAATACTGCGTCCAGTGGCAACCCTTATCTGAATCCATTCGTAGCGAATCAGGTGGATCTGGGTTACGAATACTATTTTGCTGAAGATGCGGCATTTACCCTGCAGTTGTTCTTCAAAGATCTGAAAACCCATATCGGTGAGTCCACCAGTACCATCACGGTTGATGGTGAAGACTATCAGTTGAATGCCCCGGTCAATGGTAACGGTGGCCAGATCCGCGGTTTTGAAGTGCTGTACCAGCAGGCATTTAACATGTTACCCGAGCCATTCGATGGTTTAGGTATTTACGCCAACTACAGCTATACCAACAGTAATGTTAAGGAATTTCAGCCGGTTGATAATCCGTTGCCGTTGGCCGGGTTGTCAAAAAACGTCGGCAACCTGACGCTTTGGTATTCCAAATCTGGCGTAGATGCCAAGGTGTCTTACAACTATCGCAGTGAATATACTCGCGTCGGCAGTTGGGACCCAACGGAGATCTATACCATTGGCGCGGAAGCAACAGTGGATGCCAGCATCTCCTACCAATTAACCGACAATTTCAAAGTGATGTTGCAGGGGCAAAACCTGACTAACGAAGCATCCACTTCCTACTTTGATAACGATCCATCCCGTCCGCGTGGTTATGTGGAGTGGGGGCGTCGTTACCTGCTGGGCTTCCAGTTCAGCTTGTAATGGCAAGGATAGCTGCTCTGGCTTAAGGCCGGAGCAGCCTCAGTTTTCAATACGTTTTTCCCACTAATTGATTGGAATGCCATATTTTTCAGGAGGATGTTTCCGGGTGCGAGTGACCAAGCAGTTAACGGCCATATTACTGGGCTTATCTCTTCTCAGTGGTTGCCACGGCGAAATCATACAAGCAGATGTTTCGTCCAATAAGGCTACTAAAGCGCCCAGCAGTCAGACGCTGGCGTTTGATCAACACTGGCAATTTAAAAAATCTGAGCAGGCAGTACCGTTGGCAGCATTGACCGCCCCTTGGCAGTCAGTCAGCTTACCGCATACCCCGCGACTCGAACCGGAAGTGGTCAATCAGCAGTGGCAGGGAATCGCCTGGTATCAGAAGTCGTTTAATGTGCCGCCAACCTGGCAGCATAAAGTGGTGTTAGTTCGCGTTGAAGCCGCGATGAATCAGGCGGATTTCTGGCTAAATGGCAAGAAAGTGGGGAGCCATCTCGGCGGCTATCTGCCGTTTACTTTGGATTTAACCTCGGCACTAACGTCTGGAAGTAACACGCTGTTACTGCGGCTAGACAATCGCGACAACCCCATCACCGGACCCAAGCCATTGCAGCAGTTGGATTTCAACACCTACGGCGGCTTGTATCGTGGTGTATCGTTGCAACTCAAGGACAAATTACTGATCACCGATGAAATGCTGGCGCAGACGGTCGCTGGTGGTGGCGTGTTTGTTACCTATCCAGAGGTGAGTTCGCAACACGCCACGGTTGCCGTGAAAACCCAACTGCAGAATCGGTATGCCAATGAGAAAACACTGCAATTGACACAGACCTTGCTATGGCAAGGACAAACTATTGCACGCACGACTCAGCAATATCAGTTAGCAGCAGGGAAAACAGCCGATTTCAACCAGCAGATGACGGTGACTGCACCTAAGCTGTGGAGCCCTAAATCCCCCAATTTATATACATTGCAGACAACGCTCTACAGTGACCAACAACTGATTGAGCAGCAACAACGTCAGATAGGCATCCGCAGTTTTACATTTAACGCGGAGCATCAATTATTACTCAACGGCAAACCTGTGTTTCTGCGTGGCGTGAATCGTCATCAGGAGTATCCGTTCGTGGGTTATGCGTTATCAGCTCAAGCCGATTACCGTGATGCGGTGAAAATCAAACAAGCGGGTTTTGACTATGTCAGATTATCACATTATCCCCAGTCACCCGCTTTTATGCAGGCGGCTGACAAGCTGGGACTGGTGGTGCTGGATGCGGTGCTTGGCTGGCAGTATTACAACCCCGATCCTGCATTTTCTGAACATGTGGTAGACAGCTGTCGCGATCTTATCCGTCGTGACCGCAATCATCCGAGTGTGCTGGCATGGGAATGTTCCTTGAATGAAACCCAGATGCCGGAGGCTCTGATTAAACGCCTGAACGATGCGGTACATCAGGAATATCCCGGCAGCTATTCTGCTGGTTGGGAACGCGGCTACGATATTTTTGTCCAGGCGCGCCAGCATCGACTGCAACACTATCAAACACCGCAGCAGCCTTATATTGTGTCGGAATATGGTGACTGGGAATACTACGCCCAGAATGCAGGCTTTAATCAGGATAGTTGGGGTGACCTGAAAGAAGAGCAGCGTAGCAGCCGTCAGTTACTGAACAGCGGAGAAAAACGCTTGCTGCAGCAAGCGTTGAATATTGAAGAAGCGCACAACGATAACTTTACCGTGCCTGCCTTTGCCGATGGTTACTGGGTAATGTTCGACTATAACCGTGGTTATACCGACGACATTGAAGCTTCGGGTATTATGAGTCTCTATCGTCAGCCCAAATACAGTTATTACTTCTTCGCCAGCCAGCGCGACGCTAACGATATCAGTCCGTTATTTCAGAGTGGTCCCATGGTACATATCGCCAGTGAATGGCAGCCGGATTCCAGCACTGATGTGCGGGTGTTCAGTAATGCCGATGAGGTGGCGCTGTATCTCAATGGGCAACTGATCGCCAAACAAACGCCTACGCGTAATCACTATTCACAGCATCTGCCGCATCCGCCGTTTATTTTCCATCTGGCTAAGTTCACACCGGGGACGTTACGTGCTGACGCGATTATCGGTGGCAAAGTCGTGGCAACCCATGAGGTGGCTACTCCAGGTAAAGCGGTGGCTATTAATTTGCGACTGGATACCAGCGGGATAGCACCCAAAACCGGTGTCAATGATGTGTTATTTGTCTATGCCCAGCTACAGGACAAGGATGGGCATCCGGTGTGGAGCAATAATATTCCGTTACAAGCGAGTGCCAGTGGCGATATCGAAATTCTTAATCAAAGTCCGATGGTCACCTCTATGGGGCAGGGGGCATTGTTGATCCGTATTGGTAACAGTCTTAAGCATGCCAAAGTCACGGTAACTGCAGCAGGCTTAGCGCCAGCGACATTAATGTTGGAGGAACATTAATGCAGGTCCTGTTAACCGGCGGCGCTGGTGATATCGGTACTCAAACTGGTGAGGCTTTGCGACAAACCGGCGAAAAAAAGTGGGTTTGGGAGGCACCTTCCATCATTTATGGTGCTCCTCATAAGGTCCCGATAATTGAGGATTTTCTTCTTGCACCAACCAATCCTTATGGAAGCCGCAAGTTGAAGGTGGAACAGATTATCAGCGATCGCTGCGCTGCAACCCGTGCAGGTAGTGGATTTAATGGTATCATCCTGCGTTATTTTGGTCCGGTAGTGGCTCATTCCCGCCGTTTGGTTGACGAGGATGCTCACGGGAGCCTCAATAATCTCATGCCATTTATTGCAGCAGGGCGACATCACAAACCGTCAGTGTTTAGCGATGATTATCCAACCGCAGTGAGTAATGGTGTGGGCGTAGCTACCAATGACAGTGGTTGTGATTTGCCAGCATGCGTTGTGGGCCGCCGGACTGGCGATGTCGTCCAGTGTTATGCCAATGCCCGCCTCGGCCGAGAGCAGCGAGGATTGCAGACAACCCGAAATTTAACCGAAATGGTAGTCTCCAGTTGGCGCTGGCAGCCTGCTAATTCCGACGGTTATCGCAGTACAATAGTTTGACAGGAATTGAGGTTTGTATGTCAGAGTTTGACGTAAAAGATCATCCCCATCGCCGTTATAATCCGTTAACCGGTGACTGGGTGTTGGTATCTCCACATCGGGCAAAGCGTCCCTGGCAAGGGCAGGTTGAAGCGCCTGCAACCGATAATGTCCCGCATTATGACGGCAGCTGCTTTCTGTGCCCGGGTAACAAGCGTATTACCGGTGATATCAATCCGAACTACAGCAAACCTTATGTGTTCACCAATGATTTTGCCGCCCTGCATCAGGATACGCCAGTTGCCAGCCGCAACGATGACGGCCTATTTGTGTTGGAATCTGAGCGCGGTACCAGCCGGGTTGTGTGTTACTCCCCGGACCACAGTCTGACCATGCCGGAATTGTCTACCGAGCAGATCGCCGCCGTGATTCATGAGTGGATCCAGCAATATGGTGAACTGTCACAGCACTATGCTTGGGTACAAGTCTTTGAAAATAAGGGTGCGATAAACGGCTGCTCCAATCCCCACCCGCATGGGCAGATCTGGGCGTGTTCCTCGGTGCCGACTTTGCCAGCCAGAACTGATTTAGCACAGCAGCAATATCTGGCACAGCACGGTAAAAATCTGCTGCTGACCTATGTCGAGCGCGAACTTGCTGATGGCGCGCGTACTGTGGTGCAAAATGAACACTGGCTGGTGGTCGTGCCATATTGGGCATCCTGGCCGTTTGAAACGCTATTACTGCCCAAAGCCCATGTGACCCGTATGGATGAGTTATCGGAGCAGCAGCAAGCAGCGCTGGCCGATATTCTCAAGCAAATCACTATCCGGTATGACAACTTGTTCCAGTGTGCTTTCCCATACTCTATGGGCTGGCATGTGGCACCTTATACCCCGCAATATCAGGCGCATGAGGCGCGCACACACTGGCAACTTCACTGCCATTTTTATCCGCCATTACTGCGTTCCGCCACGGTGAAAAAATTCATGGTGGGTTATGAAATGATGGCAGAAACCCAGCGCGATATGACCCCAGAGCAGGCGGCAGAGCGCTTACGGCAACAATCACCCATTCACTATAAATCTGTACCAAAAGGTGACGCATGAGTCTGACAGTCGCTGAATTGCATCAGCTGTTTTCATCACATTTTGCGGCAACCGCCGATTACCATTTCCGTGCGCCAGGTCGGGTAAACCTGATTGGTGAGCATACCGATTATAACGACGGTTTTGTGCTGCCATGTGCGATCGATTTTGATACCCATGTATTGGCTCGTAAGAACGGCCTGAATGTCATCCGCGTACTGGCTGCCGATTATGAGGGGCAGACAGATGCCATACCGTTAGACGATGTGATTGCGCACCATTTGGATTATCAATGGGCCAACTATGTTCGCGGTGTGGTGCAGAGCCTGCAACAACAGAAGATCTCGTTAGTAGGCTGTGATCTGGCTATCAGCGGTAATGTACCGCAAGGCGCAGGTCTCAGCTCCTCTGCGGCGCTGGAAGTCGCACTGGGGCTTACGTTTACCACGTTAGCTGGACAGCCGCTGAGCCTTGCGCAGATTGCACTTACTGGCCAGCAAGCTGAGAACCATTTTGTGGGCTGTAATAGCGGCATTATGGATCAGTTGATCTCAGCTCAGGGACAGCAGGGAAATGCGCTGCTGATCGATTGCCGCTCGCTGTCGTGCCAGCCCGTGGCGATGCCGCAGGCGTTGGCGGTCGTGATCATCAACTCTAATGTGAAACGTGGCTTGGTGGGGAGTGAATACAATACCCGCCGGGCACAATGTGAAGCAGGCGCTGCACATTATGGCGTGAAAGCGTTGAGAGATCTGGATATTGCGGCGATTGCCAACATCTTCGACGAACTGGATGACGTGACCGCTCGTCGCGTACGTCATGTGGTCACCGAAAATGCCCGCACGCTCGCAGCCGCTGCGGCGCTGGCGAGCAACGACATTGGCACCCTTAGCCAGTTGATGGCGCAATCACATGCTTCTATGCGCGACGATTTTGAAATCACTGTCGCGCCTATCGATTATCTGGTGTCGCTGGTCGACAGCATTATCGGTAACCGTGGTGGTGTGCGGATGACCGGTGGCGGATTTGGCGGCTGTGTGGTGGCGTTGGTGCCCCACGATTTGGTCGCAGCCGTCAAAACGCAGGTCGCTACCCACTATCCTGAGCACTGTGGCTTGGTCGCCGAGGTATTTGTCTGTCAGCCATCGGCCGGTGCCGAGATTGTTGCCCAACCTTAAAAACTCCCAGGAGAAAGCTGTATGTTGTTAGCCCCATTGGATTTTGCCATTCTGGCGGCCTACGTGGTCATCCTACTTGGACTGGCCTGGTGGGTGTCGCGGGACAAACCCGGGCACGATAAAAATACCAGCGATTATTTTTTGGCAGGCAACAGCCTGCCCTGGTGGGCCATTGGTGCCTCGTTGGTGGCCTCCAATATTTCTGCCGAGCAGGTTATCGGAATGTCCGGTTCCGGTTATGCGATTGGTCTGGCAATTGCCTCTTATGAGTGGATGGCGGCCATTACCCTGATCATCGTGGGTGCCTGGTTCCTGCCGATTTTCCTCAAACGCAAAATTTACACCATGCCGCAATTTCTATTGCATCGTTATGATAATCGAGTGCGATTGACCATGGCGCTGTTTTGGATGGCGGTGTACGTATTTGTTAACCTGACGGCGGTGCTGTGGCTGGGTGCCTTGGCCATCAATACGCTGACCGGACTGAATATCAGTGCCAGTCTGGTATTGCTGGCGCTATTGTCATTAGCCTATTCGCTTTATGGTGGTCTGAAGGTTGTGGCCCTGACCGATATTATTCAGGTGCTGTTACTGGTGGCTGGGGGCCTGTTCCTGTCTTATGTGTCGTTGCAGATGGTCAGTGATGGCCATGGGGTCGTCGCCGGTTTCGATATCCTGATGACTAAACTGCCGGAAAAATTCGACATGATCCTGACCCCGGATAATCCGAATTACGCCAGTTTGCCCGGGATTTCCGTATTGATTGGCGGGTTGTGGGTGATGAACTTGTCTTATTGGGGTTTTAACCAGTACATCATTCAACGGGCACTGGCGGCAAAAGACCTGAAAGAAGCGCGTAAGGGGATCGCGTTTGCTGCCTTCCTCAAACTGCTGATGCCCGTGCTGGTGGTATTGCCCGGAATTGCCGCCGTGTTGCTGTTGCCGCCGCTTGACCGTCCGGATCAGGCTTATCCACAATTGATGGGGCTGATGCCTGTAGGTCTGAAAGGGCTGATTTTCGCGGCATTGGTGGCCGCGATCCTTTCCAGTCTGGCCTCCATGACCAACAGTATTTCTACCATTTTTACCATGGACTTGTATGCGCAGGTGCGTCGTCATCAAACGCAACATCACTATGTCAAAGTTGGCCGTATCGCCAGCGTCGCGGCACTGGTCATCGCACTGGTGACTGCACAGCCACTGCTGGGTAAATCAGAACAGGCGTTCCAGTTTATTCAGGAGTTTACCGGATTCTTCACGCCGGGCATCGTGGTGCTGTTTGTGCTAGGTATGTTCTGGAAAAAGGCAACGGCCAACGGTGCACTGGCTGCGGCGATTGGGTCGGCGGCATTGTCGGCAGCGGCTAAATTTTGGTTGCCAGAAGTGCCATTTATGGATCGGGTGGGTTACGTGTTCCTTTGCTGTCTGGTATTGGCGGTGGTGATTTCGCTACTGGAAGGCAAAGGTAAGGACCATGAGCACAGCATTCCGCTTCATGATATCGACTTCACTACGCACGGCGGTTACCGCGTCTGTGCGGTGGTGATCAGTCTGATCCTGATTGGCTTTTACACAACCTGGTGGTGAGTATGATGCTAACAGTGACATTTCGACAATCGCTAGTGGCCGCGATGGCTACCTTACTGGCTGCCGTAACTTCGCCACTGTTGGCACAACCAACGCCCGTCACGATTAAAGATGGTGTGATGCAATGGCAAGATGGTTCGCAAGTGGCGTTATTCGGTGTGAATTATGCCATGCCTTTTGCTTTTGGTTATCGTGCTGTCAAGCAGCTGGGGCTGGATCCACAAGCGGTCATTGATATGGATGTGAACCACATCGCTCGCTTGGGATTAGATGCTTACCGGGTACATGTGTGGGAGCGGCTGATCAGCGATAAACACGGTAATCTGTTGGATAATGAGCAACTGCGATTGTTTGATTATCTGCAGCACCAATTAGCGCTTCATGGTATCAAAACCATCATTACCCCCATTGCCTGGTGGGGGTCTGGTTACCCGGCAGCGGATCCAAAAGAGCCAGGATTCTCTGTCGATTACAGCAAAGCCCAGATGAATCAGGATCCTAAAGCCATTGCCGCCACTATAAATTATCTGCGGCAGTTGCTGACCCATAAAAATCCTTATACGGGAAAAACGCTGGCAACCGATGCGAACGTTATTGCTTTTGAGTTATTCAACGAGCCGAAACATACGCAATCGCCGCAACAAAGTGCTGCGTATGTGGAACAACTACTGGCAACCGTGCGTGGGTTAGGCGTGACTAAGCCCCTGTTCTACAACATTAGTGAACAAGGGAATGATCAAGCGTTTGCCCACGCCTTGTGTAACAGTTCGGTCGATGGGGTAGCGTACCAATGGTATCCCACAGGTTTAGTAAAAAACTCGGCGCTTCACAGCAATATGCTGCCTGCGGTGGCACATTACACTGATCCGTTTAAGCAGATCTCGGCTTGCCAGCACAAGGCTAAAATGGTGTATGAGTTTGATGCCGCTGATGTGACTCGTAGTGTGATGTATCCGGCGATGGCACGTAGCTTTCGCGAAGCCGGATTTCAATGGGCGACGCAGTTTGCGTATGATTCCGCCGCACTGGCGCAGACCAATGCTGAATACAACACTCATTATCTGAATCTGCTGTATACGCCAGCCAAAGCGATCAGCTTTATGATAGCGGCTACAGAGTTTCGGCAACTGCCCTTGGGTTATCACGCCAAGGAGTATCCTGCAAGCAACCGCTTTGATCATACATTGTTAGATTATCAGGCGGATCTCAGCCAGTATGATGATGGCGACCATTATTACTATTCCAACAATACGCAACAGGCTCCCCAACATGGCGCCAGACTGCAACATATTGCAGGGGTCGGCAGCTCGCCGCTGGTGGCTTACCGTGGTAACGGTGCCTATTTCCTCGACAAGTTGCAGGAGGGCGTTTGGCGCTTGGAAGTCTACCCAGATCTGCTGCAATTACAGGACCCACATCAGCCTTCCAGTTTACAGCGTGAAGTGGGCAGGTTATATCTGCATCAACGGCAGATGACACTGATGTTGGCCGATTTGGGCGAAACATTTGCGATGAAAGGCATCAACTCCGGTAATGATGTTGTCGCGACGGCTGAACATGGCAAGATAACGGTGAAACCTGGCGTGTATCTGTTAGGACGTACTGCAGATCTGATTAATAACATCAAAAACACTAACAAGGCTTATTATCTGCCTCAAATTCCTGTGCCTAAATTGGCATTGGTGCATCAGCCGCAGCGCCAGCGCAATCTGGGGGATAAACTCAGTTTTAGTGCGCAAATTGCGGGCATAAAGCCGCAGTATCAGGTGACTTTGTACCTACGCTATCAGGGCGATAAAGCCTTCACTGCATTACCGATGTCGGTGGTTAATACTGATACATATCGACTGACCTTACCTGATACCTCCGCGTGGCGCCAACCGGGGATTCTGGAATATGCCATCAGCGTCAATGATGGCCTGCAAAATATAACCTGGCCGGGCGCTCAAGCCGGAACGCCTGCTGATTGGGATTATGTTGATGCTGGTTATTGGCATACCTTGCTGACACCGACAGGTACGCCAGTGACATTGTTGGCACCAGCAACGGATCGCACAGGCTATTACACCCCCAAAAACACCGTATCCTGGCCGGCGACCTCCGCCACAGTGGAAGGTGCCACATTAAAATTGTTGGTGGAACCGCAGGTAATCAACAACGGTGGCAACTTGTTGCGGCTGGACCTTGCTAACGACAATCAACTTATTGGCCGCGATTTGCGCGGCTACAATGCCTTGGCATTGAGGATCCGTGCTTTCGCCACTGACCACTTGCAGCTGGGTATTATCGGCAATGATGGTTTGGCGTGGGGTACAGATGTTTCGGTGGCATCTGACTGGAAAACGCTAGTATTACCGCTGGATAAGTTCCAACCAATAGGCACCATGCTTGGCCAAGCTTATCCTACCTTTATGCCCGTCACTGTTGGCCCGTTTGCCTCACAATCGTCATTGGCACTTAATGCGATTGAAGGTTTGCAGTTGTCATTGCCACCTTTAGGTGCTCATCAAACGATGCCGCAGCGTGGTATTGAGATTGCTGAGGTAGCACTAGTACAGATGTCAGCGAAAGATTGATTGCTTCAGGGGACACCAAAAGCTGACTGGCACCATCGACAGGGCGGGATATGATCCTGTCAGCGCCAATACTTCGCAAGGAGACGATGGTTGGTTGATAGTGTTTTCAAAGGGTTAACTCAACAAAAGCTGGCACTGGGTGCTGGTTTTTTTGCGATGCTGTTTGCCAGTCAGAGCGTTCAGGTATTGGCGATCCCATTTTATCAGATGCAGCTCGGGGTTGACCCGTTCCTGCTAAGTCTGGCGCTCGCGTTACCGGTGGTTGCTGGTCTGTTGATAACACCATGGATTGGTTACGTCAGTGATCATTGGCCAGGGCGAATCGGCAAGCGGCGGCCATTGATCATCGTCGGCAGCCTATTCAGTGCGCTGTTATTTGGCTGTATCTGGATGGTACCTGCCCATTGGCCAATGTTGTGGCAACTCAGCTATTTTGCGCTGTTTTATCTGTTGTTTTCGATAGCGGCGGCAGTGGTTGCTGTCCCGACAACTAGCCTCAGCTACGAAATTACTCACGATGAGTCGCAGCGCGCCGCCATCATGGCCGTGAATACCTATTTTATAAAGCTGGCCTCCGTGCTGTATCAATGGTTATTTCCATTAGCCTGTCTGGTGATATTTGCCTCCGTGGTTGTGGGGATCCGTTGGGTGGGCTGGGGCGTAGCGCTGTTACTGATAGGTGTGATGGGGGTGTTGCCTGCTGTTTTTTGTCGGGAAAGCGCCAGCACCGTTGGCAGTTATATGGCACCTGGTAAGCCAGGATTTACTGAAAGTCTGCAACAGCTATTGCGACATAAGCTGTTGATATTACTGATGACAATCTGTTTATTACAGCTTGGCGGCAGCGTGTTTGCTGCCAGCATGGATTATTACCTGTTGGTGTACTTTGTCAGCCACGGCGATATTACTCAGGGGGCTTACTGGAAAGGCGTACTATCTACGGCTTATGCGTTGACTGGGTTTGCCAGTGTGCCGCTGGTAAGCTACTTGCATCGTCGTTGTGGGGCCGTTGGTGCACTAGGATGGGTGCTAGTGTTGACGCTGCTGGGTGGTATTGCTAAGTGGTTTTTGTTTGTACCGAATATTGGCTTGTGGATCGTACTGGACGCGGTGTTATGTACTAGCGTCTGGACCGCAATGACGACCCTCATCCCGGCACTCAATGCCGGTTTGAGTGATGCAGAAAGCCGACGAAGGTGCCAACCAACCGCTGGCATGTTTGCCGCAATATACAATTCGGCTACCTCATTGGCGAGTATTCTGGCGTTGCTGGCTTCTGGTGCCGCATTGAATATTATCGGTTTTGATGCCGCTGCGGGTGGTGCCCAAAGCGCCAGCAGTATTACTGCAATGCGGTTTATTCTGGCCGGTGGCACTGTGTTATTCGGGATCTTATCTCTGTGGTGTTTACACAGCTATCATATTGGTTTAAAAGATAAACTTGCTTCTTCTGGAGCAACGGACTGACAAGAGAGACGTTATGGTAACTATCAAAGATGTTGCCCGGATCGCCGGAGTTTCGACCGCAACCGTGTCGCGTGTTATTCATAATGGCGCTCAGGTCGGAGATGCCTGCCGTGCCAGAGTGAAGAAGGTGATTGCCGAACTGGGTTACCAGCCGAACGCTAATGCACAGGCTTTAGTGAGTAAAACTACCAACACTATTGGCGTAGTAACGCCGCGTCTGTCGATGTCTTTTTTCGGCACGTTAGCCAGTGGTGTTGAAAATGCAGTAAGAGAGAACGGCTACAAGCTGTTGATGGCCAACTCCTTGTATGAAACGCAATCCGAACTCGATGCCATCCAGTCGCTACGACAACACAATTGTCAGGCGATTATCTTGCACAGTGAATATTCTGATGAAGCAACATTAATCCGTTTGGCCGATGAGATCCCAGGGTTGGTGTTGGTGAACCGCTACATCCCACAGATTGCCAACCGCTGTGTCTGGTTAGATAACATTCGTGGTGGTCAATGGGTTACTGAGTATCTGTTGTCCAAAGGCCACCGGCAGTTCGCGGCTATTACCAGCATTTATCAGAACCGTGATCCGGCGGAACGCCTTAAAGGCAGTCGTCAGGCGCTGCTGGAGCGCGGATTGTCGTTATCGCAAGAATTGGTGGCCGAAGGCACTGCTAACATGGAGGGCGGAGAACTGGCGGTGAAGGAGTTACTGGCGCGTGGTCTGCCATTCACCGCATTGCTGGCCTACAATGATTTGATGGCAATCGGCGCTATTCATGCGTTATTTGCTGCAGGTATTCGGGTCCCAGAGGACGTGTCGGTGGTCGGCTTTGATGATCTACCGGTAGCCAGAGCCTGTCGGCCGAGACTGACGACTATGCATTACCCCATTGAAGAGATGGCGGCCTATGCGGTAGACCTAGCCATCAAACTCAGTAATGCAGACTATAAACCAGTAGGACAAACCCATCTGTTCATGCCGCAACTGGTGGAGCGTGATTCAGTCTGCTGTGCAATCCAGTGAACGATGGTTGATATCGCGGTTGGGACATGCAGGTAACATCTGTGATGCACATCGCTCTGGGTAGTGTTTCGTTGTCCTAGTAAAAATACCAAAGCAAATAAAAAGCCCCTCCGGCTTGACCCGGAAGGGCTTTGGTTTAACTGTCGAGGATAGTTACAGTATTAGAGCTCAATGTTAGCAACTGGCTTGGCAGTTGGTACCGCAACACCTGCTTCTGGTTGTGGAGCAATGCTCTTGGGCGCTTGAGGTTTGTGCAACTTCAGCACTTCGCTGGTGTACTCCAGCTCTTGGGTTGTCGCCGCCACGTTGCCATTTAGCTTGGTACCATAGGATGGAATTATCGTTTTCAACTGCGATAACCAAACACCATCAACTTTATCTTTGAATACCTTATTCAGCACATCCAGCATAATGGGTGCCGCAGTTGATGCACCAGGAGATGCGCCTAACAATGCTGCCAAAGTATGATCCTGTGATGCGACGACTTCGGTACCAAACTGCAGCTTTCCGCCTTTCTCCGCATCTTTCTTGATGATCTGTACCCGTTGCCCGGCAGTCCATAGTTTCCAGTCGGCTTTTTTAGCTTCAGGATAGTATTTTTTTAGTTCATTAAAACGGTCGTTATCCGTCTGCAGTACCTGGCCAATCAGGTATTGCACCAGATTGAGGTTGTCCAGTCCCACATGTACCATCGGCATAATGTTTGATGTGGTGGTAGCGCCAAGCAGATCCCATAAAGAACCATTTTTCAGGAATTTAGTTGAGAACGTTGCAAACGGGCCGAACAGGATAACTTCTTTACCATCGATACGACGGGCATCCAGATGTGGTACGGACATAGGTGGTGCACCAACCTCGGCCTGACCGTAGACTTTGGCTAGATGACGTTTCACCACATCAGGATTGTCACAGATGAGGAACTGACCGCCGACAGGGAAGCCACCATAGTTTTTCGCTTCCGGAATACCCGATTTTTGCAGCAATGGTAACGCTGCGCCGCCAGCACCGATAAACACAAATTTAGCGTGCAATTGGTGCAGCTTCTCACCATGGGCCAGATCGGCCACAGTAACGGTCCAGGTCTTATCAGCATTTTGTTTTAAGTCACGCACTTCGGTAGACAGTTGCAGTTGGAAATTGTCTTTAGTCTGCAAACCTGCCACTAGTTGGCGAGTGATTTCACCGTAGTTCACATCAGTACCGATGACTGAGCGAGTTGCCGCTACCTTTTGCTTAGGATCGCGACCTTCCATAATTAACGGTGCCCACTTACGGATCTGCTCATGATCTTCTGAGTAATCCATGCTCTGAAACAGCGTGTTCTTTTGCAGTTCAGCATAACGGGCGCGGAGAAAGTTGACGTTAGTATCACCCCAGACAAAGCTCATGTGGTTTACGCTGCGGATGAAAGATTCAGGATCATGCATCACACCATTGGCGACCTGATAAGCCCAGAATTGGCGACTGATCTGAAACGCTTCGTTGACCTTAATGGCTTTGCTTACGTTGATACTGCCATCTGGCATTTGTGGTGTGTAGTTCAGTTCCATCAACGCTGAATGGCCCGTGCCGGCGTTGTTCCAGCCGTTGGAGCTTTCTTTGGCGACACCGTCCAAGCGCTCGACCATGGTGATATTCCACTCTGGTTCCAGCTCCTGCAGGTATGTGCCCAGCGTTGCGCTCATAATGCCACCACCGATCAGTAGCACATCAACAGGTTTATCCTGCGTCTGTGCGCTGACTGGCAGATTAAAAGTTAAGCTCACCAGTGAGGCAAGCAGAATGACAGCAATCTTTCTCATGGATATTTAGCTCTGTGATTGTGAGTTGGAGCAAAAGAGAGACACTACTCATGGATCAGGTATCTCCCCAAAATCCCCGATAGGGACAGACTAGTTATGGCTGTGAGTGTGATACACATACCAAACATTGAAAAAACGTGCGTAAGTTAACAGTTTTTAATGGTGGCTTATAGGTTTCGATACTAATGAAACTTAAGGCCGTTAAGTCAGTGAGTTTAATGGCGTAAAGCATTAAGACGCAGGTGGTTATGCGGGACTTTTATACGAAAAACAGCTGCAAAAAAATGAAATCAACGGCTAAATAATCAGGTAAGCATAAGTGCTGACGAGGATGGCAAAGAGTTGCTGGTCAGTACCAGCAACTCTTACATAGGCTAGAGTGCGATATCTGCCATGTTGTTCGCAGGCAGCATAAAGCTATGGTCTGGCTCAGGGATATTGATCACTGAACACGGTGCCTGTCGACGTAACTGCAACAGTTGGCTGGTGTATGCCAGTTCGTGCTCTATGGCTTCGATATCACCGTCCAGACGTTTGCCATAGGAGGGAATAATCTGTTGCAGTTTGCTTTGCCATTCAAGGCTGGCAACGCGCTCTGGAAAAACTTTTTTCAAGAGTTGCAACATAATTGGGGCCGCAGTGGAGGCACCGGGCGATGCCCCCAGCAGCGCTGCAATTGTGCCAAGTTCATCGCTGACGACTTCGGTCCCCAGGCGTAAAACACCGCCTTTGTGCGGGTCACGTTTAATGATCTGTACCCGTTGCCCGGCAGTCCACAATTTCCAGTCAGCTTTTACTGCATCGGGATAGTATTGCTTAAGTGCTTCGTAACGATCATCTTCGGACAAACGGACTTGGTTGATGAGATATTTTACCAGATCGAAATTGTCTAATCCGACCCGGATCATCGGCATCAGGTTAGATTTATTAGTAGATTTCAATAGATCCAGCAACGAACCGTTTTTGAGAAAGCGTGTAGAGAAGGTGGCAAAAGGCCCAAACAGCAACACTTTTTTACCTTCCAATACTCGGGTATCAAGATGGGGTACCGACATTGGCGGCGCGCCCACTTCCGCACGGCCATAAACCTTGGCCGAATGCAGTTTTACCACGTCTTCGTTTTCAGTCACTAAAAATTGACCACCGACAGGGAAACCTGCGTAGTCTTTGGCCTGCGGAATGCCTGATTTCTGCAGTAAACGTAAAGCGGCGCCGCCAGCGCCAATAAACACAAAGCGGGCGCGAATTTTACGTTTGTTGGCGTGGTCTTTGGTGTCTGCAACTGTGACCGTCCAGCTGTTATCACTGTTACGTTGCAAATCGCGCACTTCAGTATTCAGCTGTAGATCGAAATTCGGTTTCTTCTGCAATGAGGCAATTAACTGACGTGTGATTTCACCAAAGTTAACATCCGTGCCGTTATCAGTGCGGGTTGCCGCAACTTTCTGACTGGGATCCCTGCCGTGCATAACCAAGGGTGCCCATTTACGGATCTGCTCATGATCCTCAGAGTACTCCATTCCTGAAAATAAAGTACTGGACTGCAGTGCCTGGTAGCGGGCACGCAAGAAATTCACATTCGTGTCTCCCCAGACGAAGCTGATATGCGCTTCACTGTTGATGAACGTATGCGGCTTCTGCAGCACATTCTGGCTTACTTGATAGGCCCAAAACTGACGAGATATCTGAAAGGCTTCGTTGATATCGATAGCTTTCTGGATATTGACAGTACCATCAGCTTGCTGCGGTGTGTAATTCAGTTCCATCAGAGCCGAGTGACCGGTACCAGCATTATTCCAGCCATTGGAACTTTCTTTTGCAACGCCATCAAGGCGCTCAATCATGGTCATTGACCAATTAGGTTCCAGAGTCTGCAGAAAGGTACCCAGGGTGGCACTCATGATGCCGCCGCCGATTAGTAATACATCGACGGGGGTCTCCTCAGTGGCATTAGCCTTGGAGGGGGCTCCGGAACTTACCAAAGGGGTAAGTAGCATTACGGCGATCTATCTCATACTTCCAAGAATAGGTGGCAGGATTCTTTACCTTTCGAAACTTTCTGTCAAGATGCCGAAAAACCAGATAACTCTATAGAGTTACACAGAAAAACATGCTAACTGATGCGCAAATTTTTGGGAAAAAAACGATGTTCAGCATGAAAAAAAGTCGCTTGAAACGATGCTGTCGTTTGCCATGTTTATGCGTTATCTGTGCATCTTAATTTGCGGAAATACACTAACTTAATAGGTGATATAGATCACTTTTTTATCGACTTGTTAGCGCTATGTCGTATTAGAAAGTTGATGCTTTTATGGACTTTGTTGTTCAGAACACGATCTCGCTTAATTGTTCGGTTTTTGGTCTATTGGTAATACCAAGAAATTTACATTTCTTTACAAATTTATTGCTGAAAAATTGGCAGCTTCGCTGTTGCCTGTTCTTAATTCACTTAGGATGAATGTAAGGTCATCTTGACCCACAGGGAAGTCGTCTTATGTAATGGGTAGCTAAATCGTTGACAATAGCAGTGTTGGTCGTGGCAGTGATGTTGTCATTGCATCGATATGACACGCCACTGACAACTAAACATCAAACCGATAAGCAGCTAGCGTCTGCCTTGCAGCGTCAACGGGCACTATATCAGCAGCTTATTGGCATGTTCCGCGAGGACAGCCCTTTATCATCAATAAATCCGCAATTTATGGAACCTGATGCGGCAGTCAATGTATCGCGTTGGCAGCAGTATCGTCAGCTATTTACCCTGTTGTCATTAGATGGGGGAATGCGTGAATGGGGACGGGGCGGGGTCATGTTTATCCAGTCGGTGATGACCATCGCCGGCACTACCAGCACCAAGGGGTATGTATATCGTCCGCAAAATCCATTACCCCAATACGCCGACTTAGATAAAGCGGCGGTAGACCTTCCCGATAATACCGTTGCCTATCATAAAGTCGATGAAAATTGGTATCTGTTTTATCTGAAAAGCCATTAGCCTGTTGCTAAATGAGTTAAGTTTTTGAGTTGCCAATTATGTTAATGGTAAAGAGAACATACCATTTTATCCAAAGTGGTATCGGTTAAAGCCGCCAAGGAGCGCATGATGAAAACATCAAACACGCAAACAATCGCAGGATATCGTGTAACCGAAACCTTAGGGGTGGTAACGGGTAATGTGGTGCGTAGTAAGCACATCGGTCGCGACATTATGGCCGGATTGAAGACCCTCATTGGTGGTGAGATCGTCGGTTATACTGAAATGCTGGCAGAGGCGCGTGAGGAGGCGATGTTGCGCATGTTGGCTCAAGCTGAGAATTTACACGCTGACGCTGTGGTGAATGTGCGTTTTACCACCAGTGCCATCGCACAGGGGATGTCTGAAATGATGGCTTATGGCACGGCAGTAAAACTCGGTATTGAGGGCTGAACTAGTGGTTAGTGCGGTGGACTGGCATTACTTTCTATACTGGCGTTTTGCGCGATAATAATGTGCCGCCAGCATCTTTCGGTAATGTTAGAAAGTCAATCATGGCTAACATCGATAAACCACAGATAAACCATAGTGCTACCCGGAAATCTGCCGCGGTAGCCACGCTACTGCTACTGCCATGTATCATCGCGGCGATCGCTAGCGCTAACGCGCCCACAGCAATGCCTGTGCCGATATTCATCTGCACTAATATCGCTTGTAATGTATTGGCATCACGCATTTTCGCGTTCGGGACATCGGCAAATCCGAGGGTGTTTATGGCGGTAAAGTGCATCGAACGGTTCATGCCGCTGATAAATAGCACTACTGTCATTAACCATTCTGGCGTTGCTTTCGTGAACATGGCCATTGCTGCAAAACCCGCGGACACCAACAGTCCGTTGACGAGCAGTACCTTCTTAAAACCATAACGATTGAGGATCCACGTCGTAAAGGTTTTCATGCACAAGTTGCCGGCAAACAACCACAATAGCAGCGTGCCTGCTTTCACTGCACTGAATCCAAATCCTAGCTGAAACATCAGCGGCAGCAAAAAAGGGGCAGAGGCAATCGCTATTCTGAACACTGACCCACCAATTACTGATATGCGAAACGTGGCAATTTGCAATGGGTCAAGATTAAACAGCGGGTTCTGGCAATGCCGTAGGTAATAGGTGGTTACCGCCAGCAGTAAAATCCCCGCGATTAATAGCATCATTGACAGCTGGCTGCTGACATCATTACGGCTACAGGCTTCTATACCAGCCATAAACATACCAAATCCACTACCGCTTAAAATAAAGCCCCATGTATCAAAGGCCATCGGATGATTTTCGAGTGTGGGTATTAAACGCCAAGAGGCGACCAGCGCTATCAATCCGAGCGGTAAATTTAATAGAAAGATCCAATGCCAGCTCCAGTGAGTGGCAATCCAACCTCCCAGCACGGGTCCTAATAATGGTGCCACCAGAGCTGGCCAAGTGAGTATGGCAATGGCATGGACCATACGCTGCTTAGGCATATCCCTGAGAACCACCAAGCGTCCTACCGGGACCATCATAGCGCCGCCAATCCCCTGCAAAATTCTTGCAAGCGTAAATTGCCCCAGGTTATGGCTGGCCGCACATAGTATTGATGCCAGGGTAAAGATACTGATTGCCAACATAAAAATACGTCTGGCACCGAAACGATCTGCTGCCCAACCACTCACAGGGATAAAGATTGTCAACGCTACCAGATACGCTGACACACCCACTGAAAGATGGGCAGCAGCAGCGCCAAAATCTCTTGCAATAGCAGGAAGTGCGGTAGTGATTACCGTGGCGTCCAGCATCTCCATAAACATAGTGCCGGCCACCAGTAAGGCGGTGGCCGTCCGTCGATCACACATGAACAAAGTTAATTACCTGCGACTGTCAATTGACTTAACTCTGCTGGTGATAACGGTAATGCCATTGCTTTGGCAAAACTCTTGACGTGGCTGGTTTTGGTGGCACTGGCAATCGGTGCGGTTACGCCATCAGCGGCAATCAACCAGGCCAGAGCGACTTCTGCAGGGGTTGCACCATGCTGTGCTGACACCTCATCCAATGTGGTCAGAATACGCGAACCTTTTTCATTTAAATATTTGCTAATGCCGCTGCCGCGAGCACTTTTACCTAAGTCAGCTGCGCTACGATATTTTCCAGACAAAAAGCCAGATGCCAAACTGTAATAGGTCACCACACCAATATTTTCGCGCATACATAAGGCTTGCAACGGCCCTTCGAAACTGCCGCGGTCATACAGATTATATTCGGGCTGTAACACTTGATAGCTGGGCAGATGTTGCGCTTTTGCAATATCCAAGGAAGCCTGCAGCTGATCTGCATTAAGGTTAGATGCACCCACTGAACGAATTTTTCCAGCTTTAAGCAGTTTATCGTAAGCTCCAAGCGTTTCAGCATAACCGACTGTCGGGTCTGGCCAGTGGGAGAAATACAGGTCAATGTAATCTGTTTGTAGACGCTTAAGTGAATCTTCAACCGCCTTAACAATCCAGGTAGCTGACAGACCTTTGTGGCCTGGATGTCCCATATCAGAGCCAACTTTGGTGAAAATTTTCAGTTTATCGCGCATCCCCGGATGAGCTTTCAGCCAACGACCAATGATAGTTTCTGACTCGCCACCTTGGTTATTGGGGGCCCAGGCAGAATAAACGTCTGCGGTGTCGATCGCATCAAAACCTGCGTCTACGAAAGCATCAAGAATCGCAATGCTGGTCTTTTCATCTATGGTCCAGCCAAATACGTTACCGCCAAACACCAGCGGCACAATATTGATTCCGGTAGCACCTAAAGCCACTTTTTTCATCATTTATCTCCTTAACTCGATGAGTTGGAGCGGTTCTGGATAACATGTCCGCGAGAAACTCAATAATCAGACTGATCGACATCTCATTAATGGCCATACCACAATGAAATCTGGTCTGTCTTATTAGGAGCCTACTTCAATCGCATCTCAGTGACGGCTCAGACACGTCTGCAGCGCTTTAAGTCGACGCTGGGCGAGCGATTTGTCTTGGGTTATTGTCATACGCTAAACAATGTCATCGACAACACCACCATCCACACGTAATGCCGCGCCACAGGTGGCTGAGGCTAAGGTCGAGCAAACGTATACCACCATATTGGCAACTTCTTCAACGCTGGCAGCCCGTTGAATGATGGAACTGGGTCGATGAGCCATAACAAACTCTGTGGCAAGTGTGTCTATGGACTTTCCAGTTCGGGCCACTTCTTCTGCCATCATGTGTTCGAAACCATCAGAAATGGTGGGGCCAGGAAGCACACTGTTTACTGTGACGCCGCTGCCTGCTACCCGTTTTGCCAGTCCCCGAGCTAGCGCGAGCTGAGCGGTTTTTGACACCCCATAATGCACCATATCGGCAGGGATATTGAGAGCGGATTCTGAAGAGATAAATACCACCCGGCCCCAACCTTGTTGTTGCATAGTTGGCAGATAAGCCCGAGACAAACGTACTCCGGACATCACATTGGTTTGCCAATATTGCTCCCAGGTAGCATCATTGGTTTCAAAGAAATCGTCTGGCCCATAAATCCCGGCGTTGTTAACCAGAATGTCGACCTTGGGCACCTTGTTCACTAATTTTTCGCAGCCATCAGCGGTCGCAAGGTCAGCCGCGACTATTTTAATTTGTGCATTGGGATAGCTTTTTAGCAGGGTATTGCGGGCGGCATTCAAGGTGGCGTCACTGCGACCATTAAGAACAACGGCTGCGCCAGATCCCGCCAACCCTTTGGCAATCGCAAAACCTATACCACTGCTGGAGGCTGTCACCAACGCAGATTTTCCTTCTAATCGGATCTCCATCTTTTATTCCTCTACGTTTATCTGATTATGGTCATTGTAGTTTTGCTACTCACTTGATTAAATGGACACAATCTGAATTCATACTTTCCTAAAGGTTAATAATGGATGGATTAGATGATTTACCAGCACTTAGAGTGTTTGAACGAGTAGTAAGTTTAGGCAGTTTAACTGCGGCGGCGGCAGCGCTGGGATTATCGTTGGCGGCCACCTCAAAGCGGCTGACGAATCTCGAAAAGCGTAGTGGGCTGCAACTGGTGCATCGCAGTACCCGCCGACTTTCAGTAACCCCGGAAGGACAAACGTTATATCAGTACGCAAAACGCATTCTGACTGAGTTACAACAGGCACAGGAAGCCTTGTTAGAACAACAACAGCTTATCTCTGGTAGCCTGCGGATCACTGCCCCCAACAGCTTCGGTCATCGGCATTTGCTACCTTTGATGGGAGAATTTAGTCAAAGCTATCCGCACATTATGTTGCAGCTGGTATTGAGTGATGATGTGAAAGATATGCTGGCAGAACGTTTGGATATCGCGGTGCGCTATGGGACTTTGCCGGATTCGCGCCTGGTTGCCAGAAGGTTGCTCTCGAACAGCCGAATCCTCTGCGCATCCCCTGAGTATGTCAGACAGTTTGGCGTACCCGAAACCCTGGCAGAATTAGTGCAACATCGTTGCATAGTCATTGGTACCCACCGCGACACTGAATGGCGTTTTAATGCTGGTAGTGTTCATGTTTCTGGACATATTTTATGTAACGATGGCGAAGCATGTCATGCGCTGGCACTCAGAGGGTTAGGCATCGTCATGAAGTCATATTGGGATGTCGCGGATGATTTACGCACTGGCCATTTGTTACAACTTTTGCCGCAACTGGCGGTTGCTGACGCGCCGATTAGCCTTGTTTATCCTCGAAGTCAGGATCTGGCACCGCGAGTGAAAGTTTTTATGGATTTTATACAGGAGGCCATGGCTCGGTTAGAGTCTCGTGTAAAGTCGCCCGCAGTATCAACAATCTAAGTCGCCTATTTAAAGCCCTATTTGGCAAAATCTTTACTGCAAAAATTAAGTCACGGATATATCTTGTTACCCAGAAAAATTGATACCAAGAAAGTTGGGGATAGCGGAAGTCACAGTGTAATACAGGCGACCGTATGAAACGTAGAAAATACTCAGTAAATAGCATATGTCAAAAATGATTGATTTTAATGAGTTTTTTCTAATGTCTTTAGGAGCAAAATTTATTTTATGGACACATAATATAAACTGCATGTAAGTATAATTAATTAAATTTTGCTGCTAAATTCAAAAATACATTTATTTTTATGAGATAATTAATCCCGCAAAAAATTTATTTATAAAATTTTTTACAGCGATTTTTTCTTTTATAATTTTGAAATTTAATCAAGCATTAAATATTTTTTTTGATATTGAATAAAAATGCTGTAGTGCAATGTAGTAACTACTGATTTTTACTCTATAAAATTCGCTATCTACATTTTTATTAATTGATTTTAATGAATATTTCAACATGACTTCTCTTTTTTGATTACTGGTCTGCACCTGTTTTAAATTCTGCTTATATAATAACCTTTCGCAAAAATGACATAATTAATATCATTATTTGAAATGAATGAAAATTTATCTCAATGGCGACTAAAATCCTAGATCTTCAACTTGTTCGGGAGTAAGGTAAGAACCGTTTTTTAATGATTTCGAAGGTGATGAAATCATTCTCCGTGAAATACGGAGATGTATCAGGAGGTTTTATATATGAGCTATGCAACAGTTAACCCTTATACTGGTGAACTAGTTAAAAAATTCCCAGACGCAACAGATGAACAGGTTGAGCAGGCACTGACTGATGCTCATACCGCGTTTTTGAACTGGCGTGAAACATCATTTGCCCATCGCGGTGAGATCCTGCAGCGTGCTGCTAAAATTTTGCGTGATAATAAACGTAAGTATGCAGAAGTACTGACCTTAGAAATGGGTAAAGTCATCGGCGAAGCCGAGGCTGAAGTGGAGCTGTCTGCCCAGATCCTCGAATATTATGTGAAATATGCTGAAAAGCTGCTGGCTCCGGAAAAATTACCAGTGGCGGACCCAGCAGAAGGTAATGCAACTTTGGTGCATGAACCTCTGGGTACCATTCTGGCTATCGAACCTTGGAACTTCCCTTATTACCAGATCGCCCGTATCTTGGCGCCTCAATTGTCTGCCGGTAATACGGTCATTCTGAAACACGCTTCAAATGTACCTCAGGCCGCCGCAGCGTTTGAAAGTCTGATGCGAGATGCTGGCTTACCTCATGGAGCCTTCCAAAATCTCTACGCTACCCGTTCTCAGATTGAAAAAATTATCAATGATCCACGTGTACATGGTGTGGCATTGACTGGATCTGAAGGTGCTGGTGCAATAGTTGCTGCGCAGGCCGGTAAAGCAATGAAAAAATCCACTCTGGAACTGGGCGGTGCTGATGCGTTCGTCGTTCTGGAAGATGCCGATATGCCAAAAACCGTTAAATGGGCCGTGTTTGGTCGTCATTGGAATGGTGGTCAAGTGTGCGTATCGTCTAAGCGAATGATTATCGTAAATAAAGTATATGATCAGTTCTTGAGTCAATATACTGAAGGCGTAGCCGGTTTGAAGGCGGGTGATCCGATGGACCCAACAACAACACTGGCACCTTTGTCCTCCCAGTCTGCTGCCGATGAAGTGAAAGAAAAAATTCGTCAGGCAGTCGCTCAGGGGGCAACCGCAACAGAGGTCGGCCCTAAAGTGCCAGAATCCGGAGCATTTGTGCAGCCCACCATTCTGACTAACGTAACTCCCGATAACCCAGCGTTCTACTGGGAGTTCTTCGGCCCTGTATCAATGATCCTGCGCGCTAAAGATGAAGATGATGCAGTGCGCATCGCCAATGATTCACCATTTGGTTTGGGCGGTTCAGTCTTTACCTCCGATCTGAAACGTGGTGAAAAGGTTGCCCATCGTATCTCTACTGGTATGGTATTTGTGAATCACCCAACCATGGTGAAAGCTGATTTACCGTTCGGTGGTATTCGTAATTCAGGTTATGGTCGTGAATTGTTAGGACTGGGTCTGAAAGAGTTCGTGAACCATAAATTGGTAGATGTAGTCGATATCGACGCCCCATTCTAGTGATGGACGATATTGCAGAAGGGTGGCTAAAGGCCACCCTTTTTTATGCTAGTTGTTGTTACAAAATCGATTATCGGCCGTGGCTATTTTCTTGGCATTTTCAAACCAGCCGAAACGTGCACCTGCGCGTTGATCAAATTCACCTACGTACGGTTTGATATCCAGTACTGGCGTGCCATCTAAAAGATCCAAATTACGAATGTGCAATATGTTGTTGTCAATGGACAATAGCTCAACCACAGACAGGCCAATAGGGTTTGGACGACGCGGTGAACGGGTGGCAAACAGTCCTCGCTGATTGTCATCAAGGTACGGCGTTACCTTCATCTGGAAACCGTTACATTGATGCAAGTGACACAACAGCACGATATGAGAAAATCCTTGCAGGTCTTCCAGTCCTTCGAGGAACTGAGGTAAAAGTTCGATATGTCCTTCTGCATTATTAGCGCGAGAAGGTTGCACTGGGGTGCCAGCTTGCTGAAGAAATGGGCTATGAATGATGCCTATGGGAGAATACTCAATTTTCATCCGAAAAATCCTAATGGTGGCGCGGAGAAGCTAAACGTCATCATCATGGTAATTTTTCTCCGGAACAACCGACTACATCACAAGTTATCAGGAATCATCAGTCTAATGCGAGCCATAGGCCCACAGCTATCATTAATGCCCCTGATACTCGATTCATCCAACGGATATTGTTACCGCGACTGAGAAACAGACGTAACCCTTTACCGCCGCTGGCATAGGCCATTAAACAACCAAATTCGGTGAGCATAATAATACCCACCAATGCACTTAGTTGCGGTGCTATTGCCGCATTAGCATCAATAAACGGGGGTAATAGCGAGATCATAAATGCCCAACCCTTGGGATTGGCAATGGCCGTTATAAATCCTTGAGACATTAATGCATACGGGTGCACATTTGGTAGTGTGTTGTTGTCAGCTAAATGCGCTTTTGCGCGCCACATATTGAACCCGAGCCAGATAAGATAGGCGCCGCCAAGGTATTTTAATCCTTGGAATAACTGAGGATGTTGTAACATCAATGCCGCTACTCCGAGTGCAGAGGCAACTGCAACTAAAGCGACACCTGTTAATTCTCCCAACATCATCCAAAGCGTTCGGCGAACACCTATACTCATTCCCAGTGTCATGGCCAGCGTCATGCACATGCCAGGTGTAGCTGAAACCAGAAAAAAAGTCGGAATAAATGCTGCCAGCAGTGAGTAATTTTGCATCTGCAATCGTTGTGAAAACCAAAAGAGCCACTAGTCTAAACTGGTCAGTAGTGGAAACAAGTGCTTTCAGCTTTTGTGGGGCGGGGATTGATGCATTAGCAATTATTAATGAAGATTTTAGCTGAACACGTAAATTCATCATTGTGTGTTGTGACATTTTATGTCATAACACACACGAATTTAATGCAGGACAGCGCTTATTGAACCGCTGGTCGGACAAACATGAGGGACGATAGATGAGCAAACGTTGCCATGAGGTAGATTACGAAATCCTTGGCGAAAGTATGCAGCTGGTTGAAGTCGAGCTGGACCCCGGGGAGACTGTTATTGCTGAAGCTGGTGCTATGACATACATGGAAGAGGGCATTAGTTTTGAGGCTAGAATGGGCGATGGTTCTGCACCTGAATCGGGCTTTTTTGGCAAGCTGATGGGCGCAGGCAAACGCATGTTAACTGGCGAAAGTTTGTTTATGACCCATTTCACTAACCAGGGACATGGCAAAAAGCGAGTATCATTTGCGGCGCCGTATCCAGGTACAATTCTCGCAATCGATCTGGATGATGTGGGCGGGGAGCTGATTTTGCAAAAAGACAGCTTTCTTGCGGCGGCGCTAGGCACCCATGTCAGTATGAAGTTCAATAAAAAATTGGGGGCAGGGTTCTTCGGTGGTGAAGGATTTATTCTGCAAAGTCTTAAAGGTGATGGCATGGCATTCATTCATGCTGGTGGTACTTTGATTCGTAAGGAGTTACAGGGAGAAACATTACGAGTCGACACTGGCTGTCTGGTTGGCTTCACGCCAGGTATTGACTATGACATTCAGCGGGCCGGATCTTTGAAGTCGATGTTATTTGGTGGTGAAGGCTTATTTCTGGCCACGTTGCAGGGACACGGTACTGTATGGCTACAGAGCTTGCCATTTTCCCGTATGGCAGACCGTATTATTGCCCATGCGCCATCTATGGGAGGCTCTGACAGAGGTGAGGGGTCGGTACTTGGTGGTATTGGTCGGATGCTGGATGGCCGTTAACTGAAAAACCAAAGCACCGCATAGAGGCGGTGCTTTGGGTTAGCAAGATGCGGTTAATGAGCAAGAATATCGATTATCTGACGGGTCTTTTCCTGGAGCCTAAAGAGGGTTCCGTCAATATTAACCGTTATCAGTCCATTTTTATCTAGCGGTACTACCACTTTGGCGTGACCGTAGATGTCGTTATCCAAAACATCACCCTTGTGATATTTTTTTTGCCATCCCGGTGGTAATGCTTTGCCGCTATTGGCTTTTTTTTGTAATCCTGGTGGTAAGTCATCATGTGATTTCGCTATGGCGGTAAGTGGGTTACCTAGAAATGCCAACGCAGTAGTGCCTATGATTAACGCTTTTGCCATCAAATTCATTTTTCGTCTCCCATTTTCGTTATCCTTTGCCATTCCTCGCAGGTTACTGGTTGAATACTCAGCCTTGAACCTTTTTTTTTCAAATACATTTCGGCAAATGCTGCATCTGCTTTTAGCCGTTTAAGTAATACGAGTGTGCTAAATCGATGTTGGAAGCGGATATCTACCATCAGCCAACGCGGTGTTTCAGGTGTCGATTTAGCATCATAATATTCTGAATGTAGATCCCAAGCACTATCATCGGCATACGCTTCTTTGATGACGGTTGCGATACCTACCTCAGCCGGTTATTTACAGCTGGAATGATAAAACAGAACACCATCGCCTGTTTTCATCTGATCCCGTGTCGTTTCTTGCTTGATAATTACGAATGCCGTGCCAAGCCGTGGTTTAGTTGGGGGCTTGTTGCAGATCATCGATACTGAATTCATTGGGTCCAGATTTCATCAACCCGTAATTCAACTTATATGCTCCTCGGTGATATCAATACCATTTAGCACCTTTTTACCATTGCGGACATCGGCTCTGGTTAACACCATACGGATTGTTAGTGGATTCGACAAATCCTTTATGGATGAATGTAAAATAAATGTTAATTAATCAATTGAAATGTAAATAGTAAGAGGTAAAAAGCGCCACTGCCGTGGCGCTTTTGATCGCAAATCTTAAATCTGCATCATTGTTCGAACGGCTGCGGTTTAGGCGTTTCGGCAGTAGATGGGGGCAAAATCGGCAAGGTAATATGAGGTTGATCACCGGTTAACGTTTTTAAAAATGCCACCACTTGCGCGGTTTCTTCCGGTGTGAACTGCTGACCTAACTGCACATTGGACATGGTGTTGACTGCTTCTGCCAACGACCAAACACTCCCATCGTGGAAGTAGGGATAAGTCAGCTCAATATTTCTGAGCGTTGGGACTTTAAATACCATTTTATCTGCTTCTTTGCCGGTAACGGCCTTACGACCTTCGGCAGGATTATTAGTATGAAAGGGCTTTATCAGGCCCATTTTCATATACATGGTTCCCCCCACGGCCGGGCCGTTATGGCATGCAACGCAACCGCGATTTTTGAAAATGTTATAGCCAGCCTTGGCGTCGGTGGAAATGGCTTGCTGGTCACCCGCTAAGTATTTATCAAATGGACTATTCGGGGTAACAAGTGTCTTTTCAAAGGCGGCAATGGCATCAGTAATACGAGTAATATCAATCTTATCGTTGCCATATATTTTGACGAATCGTTCACGATAACCGGGCATTGATGCAACGGTTGTTACGGCAAGTTGGTGAGTAAATCCCATCTCTTTGGGGTTGGCGATGGGGCCGCCTGCTTGCTCTTGCAAATCTTTTGCGCGACCGTCCCAGAATTGCGCCAGCATAAAATCTGCGTTGAGTACGGTAGGCGCATTAATCGGGCCTTGCTGCCAGCGATCACCAATGGAAGTGGATAATGCATCCACACCACCTGTGGAAAGATTGTGGCAGGAGTTACAAGAAATAAATCCTGATTTTGATAGTCGGGGTTCAAAGTACAACATTTTGCCCAGTTCTACTTTATCTGGGTCGGTAATTTTCACCGGCTGAATGATCTCAATGGGTTCAGCCGCATTGGCTACCTGGTTGCCGATGATGGCTGATAACGCCAACATCAATGCTTGGTATTTCATTTTCAACTCCCTTTAAACTGCCTTATGAAATGTAAGGACATGTCAGGATCATAAATCGTGACGATTGGTGAAGGAAGTGAAAAAGACCTTATGGAACAAAATAATTACCTTTATTATCAGTAAATTAATATAATTTTAAGGTTGCTACGCCTGCCGACGAATATGGCCCCCAAGTCTGTGGTGGGCCATCAAAGCATTAACGTGCGGCAACGACTGTTTTGCCGATAGGGGTAAGGCTTAATAGCGCCAGTTTCAGGTGCTGAATGCCAAAGGGGATGCCGATGATGGTGATAAAGCACCCTAATGCATGTGCAATATGACCAATAGCTAACCAGATGCCGAACAGAATAAACCACACAATGTTGCCAATCAGCCCAAGTGGCCCGGTACCAATATCTTCTCGTCCGTATAGCTCGTCACGGCTAACTTGCTCCTGACCAAAAGGCCAAAAGGTCATTTCACCAATGACAAAACAGGCTCTGCCGAAGGGAATACCAATAATGCTGATAAAACAAATCAGTCCCGCAAACCACCAGGCTAGCCCCATCACAAAGCCACCTAATACGAACCAGGCTACATTAAAGATAAATCGCAAAACGGCCATTTTTACTCGCCTCATTATTATTTAAAATATCTGATGGTAGGCTTAGCGATAAATATGCCAAAATTTAAGATATTGAATTTAATAATATTCTATACTCGCATTTTGTTCGATTGGCGAAATTCACCAATAATTAGGCTTTTGGTTACTATGGTGTTGATCGCGGCATCATCTTACAATGATGGCAAGAAAAATCTGTTTGTTATTTATGCTAATAACCCCATCTTTGCTGGCTCAGACGCCGGTACAACATATCGAGTTTGATGGTTATGATTTCTATGTGAAGCGAGATGACTTGCTGCACCCTGAATTCAGCGGCAATAAGGCCAGAAAATTTCGTTATTTTCTCGACCACGATTTCCCTGATATCCAACTGCTTATTGGGTACGGTTCGGCGCAGGCCAATTCTTTATACTCAATGGCGGCGTTAGCAAAACTCAAAGGTTGGCAGTTACACTTTTATGTGGATCATCTGCCGCAGTGGTTAGTACAACGTCCACTTGGTAATTATCGTGCGGCTCGATTGTTGGGCGCAGAGATCTTAGCGGTTGCCAATCAGTTGTCTGGCTTGTCTATGGAACAATATTTAGCACAACAGGTATTAGCTGGCACCACCAATACCTTATTCGTGCCGGAGGGCGGCCGCTGCCGTGCAGCCGAATATGGCGTAAGACTATTAGCACAGGAAATTCAACAATGGTCAGAACAACAAAAAGTTGAAGGTTTAAAAGTTTTCTTACCCTCGGGAACCGGTACAACGGCATTATATTTAGCCAAGTATTTTCATGAAATTAACAGTGATATCGAAGTGTTGACCTGTGCCGTGGTTGGCGGTGACCATTATTTATTGCAGCAATTTGCTGGTTTATCTGACGACCGCAGATGCTATCCCAGCGTAATTACGCCGACAAAAAAATATCATTTCGGCAAACTCTATCGAGAGTTCTATCAGATTTGGCAACAATTAAATAAAACGGGAATAACCTTTGAGCTTTTATACGATCCATTGGGCTGGTTAATGCTGCTTAATTATAAACGACAACATCCGCAGCGGCCGATTATGTATATTCATCAGGGCGGCTTATTAGGAAATGAATCTATGTTGCCGCGATATGTCAGAAAGTATGGTGAGTGTTAACTTAAACTAAGTGATTACGATGCAGTATTTTAAAAGTGCGTAGCGCTAATAACTGCAAATTTTTCAAATCTGCCAAGGTTGGAACTTGTTGGTCAATCATGGACTCCCAGTAACTGGCTTCTGTATCTAATAATTCCAACATTTTTTTGGAACAACCTCGGCAGTCGCCGCCACAAATGGTTGTTTCTGGCAAATCAAATGGGATTTTCAATCTGATCTCTTTTAACATCAGTGTCATTGCATCATGACAGTTAGGTTTGCTCAAAATTATTTTTGGTAATCAGTAGCAGAATGGCGTCAGTATAACGCTTTCCTGATTAGTTTAGGTGATGGTGATAAAACTTTTAGGGATTCTCCCATTTGGTCAGGCGTTCATCCTCAATGGGATCCTGCCTGAGCCAAATGTGATACTGCCCGATTGCTGATCTTTGTTATCAGTCCAATCTGCAAAAATGCTTTCGGTAGGTGAGAGGATTAATTACCGAAGGGCGATAACGCGGGGGTTATTTATTAGTACTTACAAGCCATTTCATAAATGAAATGACATCACTACGTTTATCAAAAGTTTGCATTTTTTTGCCTTTCCTGTCGGTGAAGGCAATTGAGTTTTTATTTACGGAGATTGAATCTACAGGGAAGTTTACTGTAATTTCATGTCCATCGATTTTGTATGACATAGGCCACACTCCTTTTTTACTGTAAGCCGCGGGGGCTTTTAAGTTTAACTATAGAATATCCTTAGCTTTTTTAGCGAAAGAACTCGTTGTCTGACAGATCACTCTAATCACCTTCGAAAAAAATATCAAGTATCTACCGCATTAAAGTTATTCAATATTTTTCTGTATAGATTGTCGTGCCTGTTTAAACGGACAAAGTTCAACACAACTTTATGACAGATGTGTGATACCCATAAAGGTATCGGTAAGATTATATCTGGAATGGCCCGTATTTCATGGCACTTTAACCTTAATGTTATGACAGCGTATGATGTATTAAGTTGTCCAGATAAAGATAAATAAATGTGAATGGAACCCGAGGAGCAGTATGAAGCTAAATAAGCTGGAACGTTATGTTGTGCGTCATCCTTTAAGACAATGGTTGCAACAGCGACTGGAACAACCATTATTGCTTGGTCTATTCGAACACGGTTTACCCGTAGTGGAACACGCGTTAGAAATCGGCTGCGGCTTTGGCCAGGGGATCAGCATGATCCATAAGGGGTTTGGTGCCAGCAATGTGACAGCGGTAGATTTAGACGAAGAGATGTTATCTTACTGCGCTAAGCGCTATGTTGATGTGCCATGGCTGACTTTGGCGCAGGCTGACGCAACAACATTGCCATTTGCGGATAGCAGCTTTAATTTGGTGTGTGATTTTGCAGTGTTTCACCATGTTCCCGACTGGCAGCAGGCCGTATCGGAGGTTTTCCGAGTATTACGTCCCGGCGGCTCATTTGTGATTGAAGAACTCTATCGCGCCGCAATCTGTAATCCCGTCAGTCGCCGACTGTTTGAGCATCCGCCGCAGAATCGCTTTAATCACCGGGAAATGCATGATTGTTTACGATTGGCCGGTTTTGAAATCGCTAAGAGCCATCATGTATTGGGGCTCGCAGGTGTAACATTAGCGATAAAACCCGTGGGCGCAAATGCCATCAGTTAATTTTTTAATTCAGGCTGCGGGGTTTGGGTTACCCAAATAAGTTTGTTGGGATCAATTCCCAATTGTTGAACTTGGTGTATAAAATCGGCTTTAATTTCTGGGGTGACTTGTCGTGTGCGAGACAGTAGCCACAGGTACGAGTCATTTGGTCCCATCACAATCGAATTTTGATAGTTTCCGTTGACGGGATTGTGCGGCAATAAAGCATGCACCTGATACGCGCCATAAAAAGGCCTGAAAAAACTGACTTTTAATAGACCGGTATTGCGTCCTTTCATAAAGTAGGCGATACCTTCCGCCTCTTTCCAGGTTCTCGATACTGGATTAAAGCCCCTATTGATCACCTGTAAAGCATCCCCTTTGAGATTGTAAGTGGCCGTCACATGCGTTAACCCACGCTCAAAACTGTGGTCTAAACGGGCAATTTCATACCATGTTCCAACATAGGCATCTGCCTTAAAATCGGTAACAACTGGAATTTCTTTGTCGATAATAGTGCACGCACTCAATGCTAGAACAATGATGGGTATGGATAGGTGTTTGAGCGTTCTAAACATAATTGAGCTCCATTGATTGCAAATAGGTTTCTGCTTAGCTGTGAACATACTATATACCATAAGAAAATTTGTCATGGCTCATATAAGACAATTCAGCATGTCGTTATACTACTGAGCAAATTGGTAAATTTTGCAGTTATTCAGGAACTTTCTTTCATGGCAAATATTTTGGAATCAGTGGATCAGCACACTCAGTTAGTGGGTGAAAATCGTCTGGAACTGTTGTTATTCCGCATTAATTCAACACAGTTGTTTGCCATCAATGTGTTTAAAGTAAAAGAGGTGGTTAAGTTACCGCGATTGTCACAGATGCCTGGCAGCCATCCTTGCATTTCTGGCGTTGCAAATATTCGCGGTACGTCGATACCTGTCATTAATTTGCGGCAGGCCATAGGTTTCAAGCCGATGCCGCTAGACGGTGACTCCAATCTGATTATTACCGAATATAATCGTAGTGTGCAGGGATTCCTGGTGGGCAAAGTCGAACACATTATCAATATGAACTGGAATGAGGTGATGCCTCCACCTCAAAATGCGGGGCACAACCACTATCTGACGGCGCTCACTAAGTTGCAGCAGCAAGATCGTACAGAACTGGTATCAATTATTGATGTAGAAAAAGTCCTGGCAGAGATTATTCGTTACAACGTGAAGCTGGATGCCTCCAAGTTAGATGAATCATTGTTAACACAAATGCAGGGCCGTAAGGTATTGATTGTGGATGATTCCGCTACCGCCAGACACCAGGTACGAGATACTTTGCGACAGATTGGTCTGGAAGTGATTGAAGCTTGTGATGGTCAGCAGGCATTAGATTTGCTGCGCAGTTGGTGCGACAAAGGCGGTAAGATCCCCGATGAAATACTGATGATGATCACCGATGCTGAAATGCCAAAAATGGACGGTTATCGCTTAACTCACGAGATCCGTAATGATAAACGTATGGCGTCGCTATTTATCGTACTGAATACTTCGCTGAGTGGCAGTTTCAATAATGCGATGGTGGAGAAAGTGGGATGTGATCGTTTTATCTCCAAATTCCAACCAGACTTGTTGGTTGAAACAGTACAGCAGCGTATGCGTCAGTTAGCTAAAGCGTGATCTTCGGTAAGTTCGCGGATCACCTGGCGTTTGGTCGCTTTGTCAGCGGCGATATGCAGTCGAGCAAGACGGATAGCGTATGCGAAGCGTTGCTTACCAGTGATGGCCACAATCGCGGCAACAAAATCTTTATCCAATGCCATTGCCTTGCTCACGTGTTCGATGGCCACAAATAGCGAACTGTAGTTCACCCCATCAAAAGCAAAGCCAGTCTCTGGCGTGTGATCTTCTAGTGGCACGCCATTTAATACCAAGAGCCAACCAGGAAAATTTACACGATCTCTTGCCACTTCATACATAAACCAGGCGCTGCGTTGGAAGCTTTGCAGCGTTTTACAGGTAAAGTCTGCTTGTTGCAGTTCTTCTTCCGTCCAGTTCAGACCAATTGCCAAGTGTTTGGCATAGCGTTTCATTAGTGCATCTTTCACGGCAACGCGACATTCGTATATTGATGTCAGCGGAGTTTGCTTGGCTAATTCGACACACTCTTTACAGGCCGGTACCGCTAATGAGGGATGGGAGGTATGGGGCAGTGCATGATAATCAAACTGTAGGTTACAAGGTTCGCCACAGAACCAACAATGGTGGCGAACCTCAAACGGCACATCAACTTGCGGGGATCTCATCAGTCCTCTTCAGCTTCAACATCTGCCAGTAACTGGCCGATCTCAAAGGCTTCGATTTCCTCACAGTCATCATCGCTACGCCAATCAATGCCAACTAAAACATCGTCTTGGTTAAGATCGTCAACCCAATATTCGAGAAACTCATCAACACTGATGGCTGCCGGAATAAATCCCGCCCAGTCTTCATTGCAATGACTTTGTGCCAGAGCTTGTTCTGACCATAATGGCATGACGTCGGCTTCTTCAAATTGAGCAGAGTCGCATACCAACCATTCTTCATTATCGGGATCTTGCAGCCCCCACAGCTGTTGAAACTCACTGACTTTAGCGAGAAAGCTTTGCACTACCGGACTTAATTCATTCATGAGAGATGACCTAACAAAAGTAATGGCCGTTATTATACGTTATCACCAGCACCTTCCAAGGAGAAGTTGGTAACTTGGTGCAATTGGTCAAAATCCAGCTGATCGACAGAGTTTCTTTATTTAGGGACTTAAAAAATGGACGGGGTCTGGGTAGGATGAACACAAGCACCCAACAACAGTACAAGGAGTCTGTTTGTGGTCAAAATTCTTTCCTGGTTTGCGTTAGTGTGGGCTGTTCAGGCATGTGCTGCACCCACTGCTGCCGATATTGATGCTGCCGCGGCTCGCGTCGAAGCCGATTTTCCCCAGTGTATTGCCTCTTTTTCTGCAAAAGCCCGTAGCGAAGGCGTATCCGATGACACCATCAAGACTCACTTACAGAATTTGCAGTTTGTCAGGCGCGTGATAGAGCTCGATCGGCAACAACCGGAATTTACCCAGACCTTTGCCGGTTATTTCAATCAGCGTGTGACGGATTGGCGTGTTAACAAGGGTCACGAACTGTTAGCTGAAAATCGAGTGTTTTTAAACAAGTTGATGGAAAAATATGGTGTTCCGCCGCAGTATCTATTGGCGTTTTGGGGCATGGAAACTAATTTTGGTGGCTATAAAGGTAAAATGCCGGTGTTAGACTCGCTGGCAACTTTGGCCTGTGATCATCGACGTAGTGAGTTTTTCACTACGGAATTGATGACCGCGATTAAATTGAGTCAGCGTTATGGTTTCCCAGCGTCAGAAATGCAGGGCTCTTGGGCCGGGGCGATGGGCCATACCCAATTTATGCCAAGTGCTTATGCCAGTTATGCCGTGGATGCCGACGGCGATGGCAAAGCTGACTTATGGAATAGCACTGAAGACGCGTTGGCTTCAGCCGCCAACTTCTTGCAGCATCTCGGTTGGCAACGCAATGAACGTTGGGGGCGTGAAGTTAAACTTCCTGCGAAATTTGACTACAGTTTGCTCGGACAACAAAAGTCTCTGACAGAGTGGCAACAATCGGGGATAACCCTGGCTGAAGGTGGGCAACTGCCGCAGGCTGATATGCAAGCTCGACTCTACCTACCGGCAGGTCATCAAGGCCCTGCGTTTCTTGGCTATGCGAATTTTGATGTTATCAAACGTTGGAATCGTTCGGATTTCTATGCCATTAGTGTTGGCCACTTGGCGGATCGTATTGTCGGTGCCGGCAAATTAGTAAAAGCACCACCTCAACAACCACGACTTAGCCATATACAGATCAAGGCGTTGCAGCAAAAGCTCAACGAATTGGGTTTCGATACCGGTAAGCCGGACGGTATTCTGGGCAGTAACTCCCGTAGCAGTTTACAGGCGTTTCAAAAAAGCAGAGGGCTGATTGCCGACGGTTTTCCTGATCAGAATACCTTCAAAGCACTCGGGTTATAGTGTTGCTAATCAAAATGATTGCCAATAATTGAGCATTTGGGTACCTTGATGATTGCTGGTTGAACTAGAACGAGAATGCATCATGGAACCCTTGCAAGAACTGAGTCATGGTCAGCGCCAACGACTGGCCTTTATTGATTTTTGTCTCCAGTATTTCGGACAAATAAGCCGCCAGGATCTGATCGGTAAATTTGCCACCGGACTGGCAGCGGCGACACGTGACTTTGCGCTTTATCGGGAGTTAGCACCGAGTAATATGAAGCTGGTGCATCCATCACGCCACTATCAACGATTGCCCACGTTTAACGCTTTATTTCATCACGATGCTGAGGTCGTCTTAGGTGGCTTGGCCCGCGGATTTGGTGATGGATTATCGCAGCCATTGATTCCCAGTCAGGTGTGTGTCGATGCGGCAAAGTTGATCCATCCGGACACCGAGGTTATTGCCGCGTTGATGCGAGCAATTCAACAAGGAGAAGTACTGACGGTGGATTATGTGTCGACGTCCTCTGGAGAAAGTCACCGTCAGATTGTACCGCATGCTCTGGTTAACAATGGTCAGCGCTGGCACGTGCGGGCATTTGATCGTCAATCACAGCAGTTTACCGATTTTGTCGTGACGCGGATTAAGACTGTAACCACGTATGAAGATGTTGCCAAACCGGCAGAACAACCTGCTGCCGACAGCGCCTGGGCCACTAACATTGAGTTGATACTCATCCCACATCCTGGGCTAACGCATCCCGAAGCAATTATGCTGGACTACCGGATGCAGGATGGCGAATTGCACTTGAGCACTAATGCCGCGCTGGCCGGTTATCTGCTGCGTGGCTGGAGTGTCGATTGTTCGTCCAAACATCAAATTAGCTCTGGAGTGTGTCAGTTAGCATTAAAAAATCTCGAGGTGCTGGCTACAATAGAACACTTAGCGATCGTACCTGGCGCAGGTCACTAACTGGCGAAATAGTGGTGGCACCGGCCGCTATCTGATAAGCTGCCGCGAATTTTTAACATTCTCGATACTGAGGATTTTGTATGAGTATTTCCAAGGATAAAGTCGTTCAGCTGAACTATACGCTGAAAGATGAGCAGGGCGCGGTGATTGAAAGCAACGAAGGGCAGGATGCTATCGCCTATTTACACGGGCATAACAATATGATGCCCGGCGTAGAGAAAGCCCTAGAAGGCAAAGATACTGGCGATAAATTTACCGTGACTTTGCCAGCGATTGAAACTTATGGCGAGCGTATTGCCAATGCAGAGCAGCGAGTTTCTGTTAAACATCTGATGGGCGCTAAAGTATGGAAGCCTGGGATGATCGCGGTGGTCAACACAGAACAGGGACAACGGCAGGTCACCGTACTGAAAGTTGGCAAATTTATGGTGACTGTAGATACCAATCATCCGCTGGCCGGACGTGAGTTGACTTTTGATCTCGAAGTTAAAGATGTTCGCGATGCTACTGCGGAAGAAGTCGCTCATGGTCACGCTCATGGTGATGGCGGCCATCACCATTAAGCCGTTTTGATAAAATAGCCCGGCTTTAGCACGGGCTATTTTAGCTTGTTATCCAATCTTTATTTAAACAGTGGTGCGATAACGCTGATGGTCAAAGGGTGATAAGCCGCTTTCGCTTGTTCAAAAATCTGTTTTCCCCATGCTTTTTCTGGTGAAGCCGCCAGTTTTTCATACAAGGGTTTTACCAGGCGCAAACGGCCAATTCGGTTAAGGTATTCGCCTAATGCTGGTTTGACCGCATAGTCACCGTAATCCAGTGCCAATGAGAACCAGGAGAAAGCGATTTCATCATTGCCGGTATGGCTAAAATCAAACTGCTGATCCAACTGTTGTAATTGGGCCAAGCTTAACGCATTTGCGCTGGCTTTAGCCGGCATTTGATTCAGAAAATGTAACCATTGCTGGGCATTCCAATCTTTGGTTGATAACTGATTAAGTTTTTTGCTGCCGGCGAGCCAAGCGGTTCTGGCCGCTTCAACAGGTTTGAATGAATCAGAGGTAGGGATCGGCGTTGAGGCTGGCATGCCTTCACCGTACAACCAAGTATCGATCTCCTCTTTGGCAACTGTACCCGGATAAACCGACAGGAGATGTTGCTCCAGGTAGTTCTCAAAGGTCTCAGTATCAATGCTTTGGAAGGCAAAATGCGCAAAATACTGTTTCACGAAAGCATCGAAATGTTTACGACCAAATTTTTGTTCCAGATAGACCAGAAATAGCTGACCCTTGGTATAAGGAATATCGCTAAAGGAAGTGTCTGGATCCAGCCCTTTAAGATCAGGATGTAAAGAGGTGAGTGCCACCGGCAGATCTTTTATCTCTTTCAACAATTCCCCATAGGAAATGGTGCGTTCCATTTTAGCGCGTTCAACGCCGTACAGATCTTCCACCACGCGGTTTTCTACATAGCTGGTAAAGCCTTCATTTAACCAGATATCGCGCCAGCAGGCGTTTGTAACCAGATTTCCAGACCATGAATGTGCCAGTTCGTGCGCAATTACGCTAACCAGACTGCGGTCCCCGGCAATTAATGTCGGCGTGATAAACGACAGTTTAGGGTTTTCCATACCGCCGAAGGGAAAGCTAGGCGGAAGGATCAATAAGTCATAGCGTCCCCAGCGATAATGACCATAACGCTGTTCGACGGTGTCGATCATTTTAGGCGTATCTGCGAATTCATATTGCGCCTGCTTTAACTGCTCTGGCTCCGCCCAGACACCGGAACGTGCATCGAAAGCTGCAAATTTGAGGTTACCTGCGGCGATAGCGATTAAGTATGACGGGATCGCCTGTGGCATTACAAAGCGGGTAACGGTATCACTGACCGGATGCCGGTCAGCGCTCATTAATACGGTCAACCCTTTGGGGGCGGTAATGGTCGCGGCGTAGCTAGCGCGGATAGACGGTGTATCCTGCAATGGCATCCAGCTGCGTGCGTGAATAGCTTCGTTTTGACTGAACAGAAACGGTTGCTTTTTGCCAAGTGTTTGCGCCGCCGTCAGCCATTGCAACCCACTGGCATCGGGTGAGCTTAAATGGGCGATGCGTACTTGTTGTGGCTGCAATGCTTCCGTATCTATGGTGAGTTTTTGTCCTAGTACCGGGTCTTTCGCTGCCAGTGTGAACTTAAGCGGCTGCCAGTCACCATTGCTAGTGAGCCCCTCAACTTTGGTGATCGTCAGGTCACGTGTATCAAGAATTAATGGGGCTTTGGGATGCAACCATTTGAGATCTAATGTCGTCGTGCCGCGGATCTGCTTTTGAGTGAAATCCAGCGTGAGTTGCAAGTCGATGTGGCGGGTTTGCACATCCTGGGTATTCGCATAACTGAATTCATCAGTCACTACTGCGTTAGCCAGCGGCGACAGCAAGAGAAGTGACAATGTCAGCCACACTGCGCGTGAGCGTTTTAAAGAGAATAATGACAAATCAAACATCCTTAAATAAAGAAAATACATGACGGCCTGAGGCGCGCATGCCAAATTAATGCGCCCGAGATTATACTGCGGCCAGTCAAGTTAGCCATCTGGGGGTTGTTATGATCTTGCCTGAGTTTTTGTGGCTGGTTAAAACTAAAACGTAAGGAAATATCTCGATGAATCTTAATTTTTCTACTGGTCGGATATTATTGGGACAGCATGAACTGCAGGTGCGTTTGCAAGCATCCAAAGTGGTTATGACCGTGTTGCCTGATGATATCCGACTGTTGTCAGATGCCAGATTGTTATTGGCTGATGCGGGGGCAGTTCGTTGGCAGTTGACGTTAGACGATAACGAACAACTGCAACAAATTGCCGATTTTTATGGGATAGAAGTCGAGTGAGTTCAGCTTTCTAACCGATGCCGTTGATGCGGTAGTGAAAAGTCCTGCAAAGGTCCTTTAGGAACGATGCGCGTGGGATTTATTTCGCCGTGGCTATAGTAGTAATGCTGTTTGATGTGTTCAAAATTCACCGTTTCAGCAATTCCGGGGTACTGATACAGATCGCGCACATAAGCAGATAGCTGCGGATAGTCCTGTAATCGCTGACGGTTGGTTTTGAAATGACCAAAATACACAGCATCAAAGCGGATCAAGGTTGTGAACAGACGCCAATCAGCCTCCGTAAGCTGATTGCCAGTCAAATAACGGTGTTGAGCTAAGCGTTGCTCCAACCAATCAAGAGTACTAAACAGCTGATCAAATGCTTGTTCATAAGCTTGTTGACTGGTCGCAAAGCCAGCCCGGTAGACTCCGTTGTTGATATCGCGATAAATGCGGCTATTGAGAGAATCTATTTCTGTGCGCAGAGCCTTTGGATAGAAATCCAGTGTGTTCCCGGTCAGTCCATTGAAAGCGCTGTTAAACATCCGGATAATATCCGCCGATTCGTTACTGACGATGGTATTGGTTTTCGTATCCCACAAAACGGGCACCGTTACGCGTCCAGAATAGTCAGGGGCGGCTCTAAGATATAACTGGTACAGATAATCACTGCCAAATAGTGGGTCGGCTTCGGCGCCTGCGATATGGTGTGCACTCTGGCTTTGATGGGCGCCGGCAAATTCCCAACCATTTTCAAGCATGTGAGGCTCGACGACAGTCACCGGGATAATGGCTTGCAGATCTTTTAACGCTCTAAAAATCAATGTGCGGTGGGCCCATGGACACGCGAGTGACACAAACAGATGGTAGCGATTGGCTTCAGCTTTGAACCCACTATGACCACTAGGTCCAGCACCGCCATCAGTAGTGACCCAATGCCGGAAGCGCGCATCTTCGCGTAAAAATTCTCCACCAGTGTTATCAGTATCATACCATTGATCAACCCAGCGCCCTTGTTGCAGCAACCCCATGATGTAGCCTTCATTCAAATTAAATCAGTTACAGTGTATTAAGCAGTAACTCAGATATAAAGTCGCAAAAACTACCTCTTTCATACTAATAAATAGAAAGGACTTCACTTGCAGTCCAATATTCCTTGGATTGCCATTGGTTAAAAGATAGTCAATTAATCGGCTTTCACTTGAAAAGCAGTTACCAGACCTTATTTAGTCTGTGTCGATGATGAAAGTTCATCTTAGACAATGACCGCGCCATCGGGCGGTCACTTATCCAGGGCGCGATGTATTCGGCCCGTTAATTTACATATTGCTTACGAGGATATGACTATGCGTAACTATGATTTGACCCCTCTTTATCGCAGTGCAATTGGTTTTGATCGCCTTGCCCGTTTAGCTGAGCTGGCTGCCAATAATAATGGCAATGCCGGTTATCCCCCTTATAACATTGAGCTGAAGGGCGAAAACCATTATCGCATTACTATGGCTGTAGCCGGGTTCGCGATGGAAGAGTTGGAGATTACCAGTGAAGGTGAAAAACTGGTGGTAAAAGGCACTAAGAATACTGAACAACCAGAACGTCAGTATTTGTACCAAGGTATTGCTGAACGGGGCTTTGAACGTACGTTCCAGTTGGCCGATTTTGTCACTGTAGAAGGTGCTCATCTGGAAAATGGCTTGCTGAATATTGAATTGGTCAGAGAGATCCCTGAAGCAATGAAACCGCGCAAAATTGAAATTGGTGCCATTGATAGCAAAGTGTTGGAAGGCGAAGCCACCCGTCAACAGGATGCTAAAATAGCGCAGGCACAACCTGCTGCCTAATCTGCTGTTAGATATCACAAGCCAGTCCTCGCGACTGGCTTTGTGTTTTTATCGGTGTTATTGATGCGTAACCATGTTGAATAAGAGAGACCTATGGAACAGTTGATTTGCTATAAGAGCCTACCGCTATGGCACAAGGATTCTTTGCCAGAAGATGTGATGCAGAAACACAACACAACTGAAGGGACCTGGGCGCAACTAGAGATCAAAAAAGGTCAGTTATGCCTCGAGTTACTGACCGACACTGGCGAGGTTAGTGATAGTGCTGAGTTTGATGTTAAACATCAGCCAGCATTAATCGCACCACAGCAGTGGCACCGCATTCACTCCGTGACTGATGACATTGAATGCCAATTAAATTTCTTCTGCAGTGCAGAAGATTACTATATTAAAAAGCAATACGATCTCAGCAAAACGCATTCAGAAGTGGTCGCCGCAATACCGTATTTGCAAGGTGACAAGGCGCTGGATCTGGGTTGTGGGCACGGCCGGAATAGTTTATATCTCAATCTTAAAGGCTATGATGTTACCAGCTATGACAAAAACGGCGAAAGCATCGCTTATTTGCAGCAGTTGATTGCACAAGAAGCACTGGAAGGCATTCAGGCAAGTCAGCAGGATCTGGCTGAATTGCAGATTGAAGGTGATTTCGATTTCATTCTGTCTACTGTGGTCTTTATGTTTCTCAATCCGCAGACCGTGCCAGGGCTGATCGCGCAGATGCAACAACATACTCTGCCTGGTGGTGTTAATTTGATTGTGTCAGCCATGGATACAGAAGACTTTCCCTGTTCTGTGGGTTTTCCCTTCACTTTTAAAACCAATGAATTGCTCGATTATTATGAAGGCTGGGACATCGTCAAATATAATGAAAATGTCGGTGAACTGCATAAACGCGATGAGCAGGGGAATTTCATCAAGTTACGGTTTGCAACCTTGCTGGCGCGTAAACCAGAGTAATCAAACTCAGCGTTATCAATAAAAAAACCCGCATAAAGCGGGTTTTTTTGAAGCTATCAATTACTGCTGATTTTCCATATCACCAAACTGGCCAACAAACAGCGGAGATGACAGATAACGTTCGGCGGCAGACGGCAGAATGGCGACAATGGTTTTGTCTTTGAATTCTGGTAGCGCTGCCAGACGTGCGGCAGCCACCACTGCAGCACCTGAAGAGATCCCCACCAGAATCCCTTCCTCTTTCATCAGGCGATGCGCCATGGCGATTGCGTCATCAGAGGCAACAGTTTCAACACGGTCAATCAACTCTAAATCCAAGTTGCCTGGGATAAAGCCTGCACCAATACCTTGGATTTTATGTGGACCTGGTTGCACCGGTTCGCCAGCCAGGGTCTGAGTAATTACCGGTGATTCTGCAGGTTCTACGGCAACAGCGGTGATCGCTTTGCCTTGAGTCTTTTTAATATAACGACTGATCCCAGTGATAGTGCCACCAGTACCGACGCCAGCAATGACGACATCAACTTTACCGTCAGTGTCGTTCCAGATTTCTGGGCCAGTAGTCTTTTCGTGGATTTCTGGGTTAGCAGGATTAGAAAACTGTTGCAGAATAATGTACTTATCCGGATCGGTTAAACGGATTTCCTCGGCTTTTTCAATTGCGCCCTTCATGCCCTTAGCGCCTTCAGTCAGCACCAGGTTAGCCCCAAGTGCTTTCAGCAGTTTGCGGCGTTCGAGACTCATGGTGTTAGGCATGGTCAGCGTCAGCTTATAACCACGGGCTGCCGCTACATAGGCGAGGGCGATACCGGTATTACCGGAAGTCGGTTCAATCAGTTCTTTGTCTTTGGTGAGCAAACCTCTCTTCTCAGCATCCCAAATCATATTGGCGCCGATACGGCATTTAACGCTGAAACTCGGATTGCGGGACTCCACCTTGGCAAGAATGTTGCCATTGCCGATTCGATTGAGGCGTACCAGCGGAGTATTACCAATGGTATAAGAGTTGTCTTGGAAGATTTTGCTCATAGCTTTATTAGCTCCTTAATTTGCACCTCACAAGCATAAGTCCCTTTATATCAAAGAGAAGTGAAACTTTGTTCTTCTTTATTCAATTTAGTTATTACATGATTTCATGATATTAGTGAGATAAAGAAGTCACTATGCTTGAAACTCACAGGTACGAGGCTGACATTCTGCTTGAGTATAGGATACTGCATAAAAAAAATGCTCACCGGAGTGAGCATTTCGAATACACCCTATACACTATTCTGGCGCGACTTTGGCGTTGCGGTATGTGGCTCGATAACGGTCAACCCACATAGCTGTTGCGCCACAAATGGCCACAGGCATAACGATGAAGTTCAGTACGGGGACCATTGAGAATAATGTCACCGCTACGCCAAAACTGACACTGGCCCCTTTGGTTTGCTTGAGGGCAAACTTCATGTCGTTAAACGGGACTTTATGATTATCAAACGGGTAATCGCAGTACTGGATTGCCATCATCCAGGCACTGAAGAAAAACCAGAGCACCGGAAATACCGTCTGTCCGGCAACCGGAACAAAAAATAGCAGCAGCACAATAATAGCGCGCGGCAGGTAATATTTAAGCTTCTGCCATTCGCGGCCAAATATACGAGGTAAATCCTTAACTAAATCTAAAGTGCCACCTGTATATAACGGTTTACCCGTCAATAGTTGCTCGGTTTTCTCCGCTAACAAGCCGTTAAATGGCGCAGAGATCCAATTCATCACTGAACTGAATATAAACGACAGCAGTATCAATAACGTCACAATTGCCAAAGGCCAAAGGATCACATTGAGCCAACTGAGATAATCCGGCAGGTGACTTTGGATCCAGCCAAAGACGACATCAAGTTGCTGAACTGCAAAATAGATGGCAAAGCCAAAAAGAATCAAATTTACCAATAATGGGATTAACACAAAGCGCCGTAATCCTGGACGTTTGATCAGACTAAGTCCATCCCAAAAGTAGCTGATCCCACTTTTTTTGAGGTTGAGGCTAGATGGCATAAACAAACTCCCTAAAGCATCTCGTCATAGGCCTGATTTTGAGTAACCATGCGCACGAAAACAAGCGAAAATCATCGATAAGTACATAAAAAGCGTTACAAAATGCATGTTGCTTTGTTAAAGTGAGTTTACTTTTCATAAGGGCATACTGTCGTTATCGCCTTTAATTATCTTCGTTATTTTTCAAGTGATTGGCATCGGAAATAGATGAGACTCAAACAGATAAAACTTGCGGGCTTTAAATCGTTTGTCGATGCCACCAAAATCCCTTTTCTCAATCCGCTGACGGCAGTCATTGGCCCCAATGGTTGTGGTAAATCCAACGTGATTGATGCGGTACGATGGGTGCTGGGGGAGAGCTCCGCCAAAAATCTGCGCGGTGATTCCTGGGCTGATGTGATCTTCAATGGTTCAAATGCTCGTAAGCCGGTATCGGTCGCCAGCGTGGAACTGGTGTTCGATAACACGGAAGGGCGTATCGGTGGCGCTTACGCCAGTTATGATGAATTGGCGGTGCGGCGCCAGGTCTCCCGAGACGGCGAGAATTTGTATTATCTCAATGGACAAAAATGTCGTCGTAAAGACATTACCGATATCTTTATGGGAACCGGTCTTGGTCCGCGAAGTTATGCAATTATTGGCCAGGGAACGATTTCCCGACTGATCGAATGTAAACCGCAAGAGCTTCGGGTGTTTATCGAAGAGGCCGCTGGGATCTCCCGTTATAAAGAGCGTCGGCGCGATACCGAAAACCGCATTCGCCATACCCGTGAAAATTTAGACCGTCTTGGTGACATTCGCAGCGAACTGGGTAAGCAACTGGAAAAACTCACCATCCAGGCTCAGGCAGCAAAGCGTTATCGCGAATATAAGCAACAGGAGCGCTCTCTGCATGCACAATTGCTGGTGATGCGTTATTTGGAATTGCATCAACTGGCTGAAGTCGAAAATGATGAAATCAAGCGCTTGGAAACAGAGCAGTTGCGACTGCAAACGGCAGCTGAACATCTGACATTGCAACTGACAGAATTAAAGTTACAACAGGATGATCAGGAAGATATAGAACAGCGGCAGGTTGCCGATTATTACCAGTCCAATACTGATATTGCCAAAGCTGAGCAACAGATTAAATTTCTGCGCGAACGAGATCAGCATCTGGCGAAAGAGTTGCAACGACTACTGGCTCAGCAACAACAGTTGCAGCAGGCAATGCAGATTGTGGGTGAAAAAGAGCAGCAACTTACTCAAACCGTGGCCAGTCTAAAGCCGATTCAGGAACAACTGGATGAAGCCCAGTGGGAACTGACGGGGCAGTTGGAAACGCTGGAAGAGCAATTGCAGCAAATCACCATTAAATCGCAGCAAGCATCGTCAGCGTTGAGTGAACTACGGCATCAACAGGAACTGGCCGTTACTCGAGAGCAACACTTTAAACAGCAATTAGAGCAAGACCGTCAACAACTAGTCCTGCTCACTGACAGACTTTCGCAAGAGCAGGTAAGCGATAGCACCGCACAATCTGCGCTTGCGCAGCAATTAACGGCGGCGCAACAACAACTGCAGTTAGTGCAGCAACAGTCTGAGCCACTACAACAGCAAAAAGCGTCCTCACAGGCGCAGTTTGTTGAAGCGCAACAATTCCTGCAACAGCAACAACAACAGCTATCAGCATTGCAAACTCGGCACCAAATGTTGAGTCAGTGGCTGGCAGCGCAGCAACCTCAAACCGATAACGCTGATTGGTTACAGCTATGGCAAGAGATCTCTATTGCAGCCGGGTGGGAACAAACTGTCGAGCAATGGTTGCACCCGATACTGGCTAAGGTTGTTGGTGAGGATAGCGCTCAACCTGGTTTTATTCGCACTGAACTTCGAACTTGGGGGCCAGTGTCGGCACCAGTTAATCTCAGCCCTTGGTTGGCACCGATAAAATGGGTTGAAACAACCAGTGAAGCGCAAGCGCTGCAACCCACATTAAGTGCATCTGAGATTATTCTTTGCGCTGAAGGTTCTGTGTGGGGGCGCGGCTTTAACTGGCCTTTGCTAGCGGATCAGCACTCCTTAGTGGCCATGACCAACGAACAGTCGGAATTGGTGGTCGCTATTGCCGAAGCTGAACTGAGGCTAGCGCATGCGCAAGAGGGGTTGCAGCAAGCACAAGCATTGGTAACAGCGAATGCCACTGAACAAGAACAGTGGCAACAGCAATTACAGCAGCTGCGCCTTCATCACGCCAAAGCGCAGATGGCGCTGGATAATGCCCGCGAAAGAGAAATACAACTTGCGCAGCAACGCCAGCAATTACAAGATGATAAATCTGCACTGGCAGAACGTATTGCCAGCCACGAACTCGATCTTGAAGCCTTGATTGAAAGTCAATTTGCTGCAGATGACGAACTCTATCAGAAGCAAGGGGACGAACGACGCTACAGCGAGCAGGTGGCAAGTCTGACCAGCCAACGTATCGCAGTGAAGAGTAAGCTAAGCGATATTGAACGCCAACTGCGTGATATTAACCGTCAGTTGAATGAACAGCAGACGGGACTGGCATTAATTCAACAGCAAGCGACCCAATTGCAGTCTCAGCAACAGCAATTGCAGCAACAACTGACGGAACTCCAGGAAGACCGGCAGCAACATACCCCGCAGGGGGATGCTATTGATGTGCTGGAACAACAGTTACAGCAATTACTGACGATGCAACAACAGCAGAGTCAGATACTGGAGCAGACCCGGGCGCGAATAGCCGACTTGCAAAAACAAAATGAAGCTATCACTTTAAAGCAAAAACAACAGCTTGCAGATGTTGATCACTTGACTCAATCTATCAGCACGCTAAAGTTACGTCGCGAAGGGTTAAAGGGGCAGGCTGAGAGCCAACTGGTGCAATTGCAGGAGCAGCAAATTCAGTTAGCGGAAATTGCCGATAATTTACCTGCTGACGCCACTACAGAAAAGTGGCAAGCCGAACTGGATACAGTGCGTAATCGTATCAGTCGTCTGGGGGCTATCAACCTGGCTGCGATTGATGAATTCGAACAGCAAAAAGAGCGTAAAAATTATCTTGATGAACAGGATAAGGATTTAAATCAAGCGCTGGCGAGTCTGGAAGAAGCAATACGCCGCATTGATCGTGAAACGCGTAGCCGGTTTAAGACGACCTTCGATCAGGTCAATAGTGGCTTGGGTGAGTTGTTTCCCAAAGTATTCGGTGGTGGCAGTGCCTATCTGGCGTTAACTGATGATGATTTACTGGAAACTGGTGTCACCATCATGGCGCGGCCACCTGGTAAAAAGAACAGCACAATCCACCTACTTTCCGGTGGAGAAAAGGCGTTGACCGCTTTATCATTGGTGTTTGCTATCTTCAGGCTCAATCCGGCACCATTTTGTATGTTGGATGAAGTAGATGCACCACTGGACGATGCTAACGTTGACCGCTTCTGCAGACTGTTGCAGGAGATGTCACAGAATGTACAGTTTATCTATATCAGCCATAATAAAATTACCATGGAAATGGCGGATCAGCTGATAGGGGTAACTATGCATGAGCCTGGGGTATCGCGTATTGTCGCGGTCAATATAGAAGAAGCAGTCGCCATGGCCGACGCAGGATAACAACAGGAATAACAGGTAACCAATGGAAGATTTTCGACTGGTATTGGCCGTCTTGGCAGCAATCGCCATCATCGCCGTTTTAGTCCACGGGTTCTGGTCTATTCGCAAACAGCAAGCCAAACCTTTGAAAGAGAAACCCATGGCCGGGTTTTATCGGGAGCAAGTTGCGCGTCGGGACCCAGAAGGATTTGATTCAGATGGCATCGGTGAAGTCAGAATTCGTAAAGCGTCACCGGATGATAAGCCACCAAAACTGAAATCAAATCGTGTTCGGCGTGACGTCGTTCAACCAAAAACGGCACCTCTGGAAGACGATATCATTGAGGATATTGACCACGAGGATGAGGCGTTTGAGTTATCCGCCACTGAAGCGCGCCCCAGCCGTAAAGGGAGTAAATCTCTGCGACAGGAGCCATTACTCGGTGATGAGGAGCTACTTGAACAAGAACTGCAAATGGAATTGGAGCTACCTGCTGAAGATAGCGAAGCTTTAGAACCCACTGTTGCATCAGAACAATACGATGAAGAGTTGACCGCAGATATCGCAGAGCCTGCCACCACTACCGCCAATACAGAGGTGTTTGAGCCGAAAGACGTTCTGGTGTTGCATGTTGTAGCTCGCCCCGGAAAAACGCTGAGTGGTGCTGAGTTGCTGCCTTGTTTGTTAGCGTTAAATTTTAAATACGGCGACATGCAGATTTTTCATCGTCACGAAGATCATGCTGGGCATGGTAAGGTTTTGTTTTCATTAGCTAACATGGTAAAACCAGGGATATTTGATCCCGATAATATGGAACAGTTTTCCACCCATGGAATAGTGTTGTTTATGACAATTCCATGTGCCTCAGATCCGGTGATGAGTTTTTCAATCATGCTGAATTCTGCATCACAACTGGCGGATGACCTGGACGCATTGTTGCTAGATGGTGAGCGTAATCCGTGGCAGTTATCTACTAAGAAAGAATATCTGGAACGCATTAAAGCTAACAGCTGAAGCGTTGTTGGCTGGCATTCTTAGGCGTTGATTGCGCCGTAATAAATACTCATGATACTGGCCGCAGATGCGGCCTTTATTTTCAGCGGACCTTTTTATGCAACTCACTACTGAACAAGAAATCGATCAACTGATCCGCGAGATTAACGAACACAATATCCGTTACTACGTGGATGATAATCCCTCAATTCCCGATGCTGAATATGATCGCTTGATGCGACGATTGCAGTCTTTAGAGGCCGAAAATCCGCAACTTTTGCGAGCTGATTCGCCCAGTCGCCGAGTGGGCGGCGCGGCCTTGGCCAAATTTGAGCAGGTGACACATCTCAAGCCGATGTTGAGTCTGGATAACGTGTTCGATGATGCCGAATTTTCCGCATTTCACAAACGAGTCAGTGATAGGGTTGGTGATGTGCAATATTGCTGTGAGCCGAAGTTGGATGGTCTTGCAGTGAGTATGCTTTACCGTGATGGCGTATTGGAACGTGCAGCGACGCGCGGTGATGGTGCGGTAGGTGAAGATATCACCGAAAACGTGCGGACCATTAAATCGATTCCGTTGAAGTTGTGCGGCAGTGGTTATCCGCCACTGCTGGAAGTTCGTGGCGAAGTGTTTATGCCGCGGGCAGCGTTTGATGCACTCAATGAACGGGCTCGTGTACGTAACGAAAAAGTTTTTGTGAACCCAAGAAATGCAGCGGCAGGCAGTTTGCGACAACTTGATAGTAAAATCACTGCCTCAAGATCGCTGGCTTTTTATGCTTATGCCCTAGGGGTGGTTGAACCTGAAGGGTTTGCCATGGCAGATACCCATCGCGGTCAATTGGCGCAATTGCAGCAATGGGGCTTGCCGGTAAGCAGTGAGATTAAACTGGCGGATTCATTGGCGGAAGTAGAGGCCTATTACCAGCAGATAATGGCACGGCGTCCGACACTGGCATTTGATATTGATGGTGTGGTGTTTAAGGTCAATAGCATTGCCGCCCAGCAAGCATTAGGTTTTGTTGCTAAGGCACCTCGTTGGGCCATTGCGTATAAATTTCCAGCACAGGAAGAGATGACAGTGTTGGAAGGTGTTGATTTTCAGGTGGGACGTACCGGGGCGGTGACGCCTGTGGCGCGCTTAAAGCCGGTGTTTGTCGGTGGTGTCACGGTGTCCAACGCCACATTGCATAATGCCGATGAAATAGAACGTTTAGGCGTGAAAGTGGGGGATACTGTTATTATTCGGCGCGCAGGGGATGTGATCCCTCAAGTGGTCGCTGTAGTGCTGGAAAAACGTCCCGAATATGCTGAAGCTATTCAATTCCCCCACGATTGCCCAGTGTGTGGTTCATTGGTTGAACGTATTGAAGGCGAAGCCGTTGCGCGTTGTACCGGAGGTTTGTTTTGTAAGGCTCAGCGGAAAGAGGCAATCAAGCATTTTGCATCTCGAAAGGCGATGGATATTGATGGGCTTGGCGATAAAATTGTTGAGCAGTTAATCGATAAAGAACTGATCGAAAGTCCGGCGGATCTGTTTCGTCTCAGTGTCTCTACGCTAGCATCGCTTGAACGCATGGGCATTAAATCTGCGGAAAACCTCAAAGTGGCATTGAACGCAGCTAAAACCACAACACTATCCAAGTTTTTGTATTCTTTGGGGATCCGTGAGGTTGGCGAAGCGACTGCGGCCAATCTTGCCCATCATTTTAAAACGTTAGACGCACTGCGACAGGCAAGTGTTGAACAGTTAATGGCGGTGGAAGATGTGGGCAATGTGGTGGCGCAGCACGTGGTACATTTTTTTGCACAGCCCCATAACCAACAGGTAATCGATACCTTAATTAGTGCTGATATTGGTGTGCACTGGCCTATGATTGAAACGCCAGATGAAGAAGCGCAACCGCTTAAGGGCCAGACCTGGGTCCTCACGGGGACGCTCACCCAATTTAGCCGCAGTGATGCTAAAGCCAGGTTAGAAGCGCTGGGTGCCAAGGTGGCGGGCAGCGTGTCAAAAAATACCGATTGTGTGGTTGCCGGTGAAGCCGCCGGCTCTAAGTTAACCAAAGCTACCGAGTTAGGGGTGCGGGTTATAGATGAGCAGCAATTGGTGGCGCTTCTCAATGATTGACATCCCATATTTAAGCAACTGACTTGAAAAAGCCCAGCGGCAGCGCCATGTCATCTGTTCCTGACCCCAAACACCCGGAATTGAGATGTTCAGAATAGAGGATGTTCACTGGCTTGATGATCATGGACATGTGCGTCCCCCGCTGATGTTGTACCTATTGTTGCTGTTTCTGGCGCGGGGCTGGGCAATCTTTGTGATGTCACTGACGATTGCCAGTGACCGTTCTGAACTGGTGAAATTATTCTATCCTGATCGGTCAGACTTTTTGATCGCGCTGGCGGCAGGTAGTGGTGCGGTTTTCGCGTTTTTTCTGGTTATCGCTGAACGTCGGCGTAAACCTTTATGGTTGAGACCGTTATTTGGGTCTTTGCGGCTGCTACTGGCAGTGTTGCTGACAGTAGAAGCGGTTTTGTTAGTGATACGACTTAGTCATCTCACTTTCTTATTCGACTGGCCCATGGCATTAGATGGTTTATTGCTGTTTTGGTCAGCCATTTATCTGTATCACTCTCGTCATCTAAAAGCGTATGTGGCTGATTGGCCTCTCGGGGAATAACTACCAATACAGATAGGTTTGCTCCTGAACTATTTTCATCCAAAGCATCAGCGATATCATATTTTTATTGAAAAAAGCTTCCGTATTCAATCGGTTGAACTATAGTTGTAAAATTCTCGTAATATTTACCTGATTGATATCAACACAATCGTTTGCGATAGGGGAATTAAGTGGCTAAAACCGAGGAAATCCATCTGCCAGTATCGCAGTTGCAGAAGGGTATTACGGTCAAACTACCGCTATCATGGACGGATCATCCTTTTCTGTTTAATAAAATCGAGATTACCTCGGATGCGCAGATCCAGATGATCCAAAAGTTGGGTGTGCCTTATGTTATTTTGCTATCTGGCACACTTAAATCAGCAAAGTCGGTGAATGCGCCGGCCCCGCGCGTTCAGAAAAAGTCAATTAATCAACTCACTGAACAGGAACAGCAAGCGCGTAAACATATGCGCCAGAGCCAGACGCAATTTGTCGGCTCCATTAACGGCATCCGAGGTGTTTTGGGAAAAGTGGTCAGCGATCCCGAGGGCGCAATACGAGAAGCCTCGGTGCTGGTTGAGGCAATGCTGGAACAGTTATACGGCGCTGAAAACGTTAAGCTGGCATTGGTAACCTCTGGCGAAGCTCATCCGACAGCAACGCAACATGGTGTATCAGTTGCTGCGCTATCGATGATGATTGCTAAGAATCTGCAAATGTCGAAGCCTGAAATTCGTACTATTGCAACGGGGGCTTTGTTGCATGACATCGGCAAATTTAAGGTACCTGAAGCTATTCGAAATAAGCGCGGCCCGCTGACTGTGCCAGAGAAAAATTTTATCGCAATGCATCCCAATTATGGATATGAGATGTTAAAGCGCAGTGGACTTTACGGTGATGATGTATTGGATATTGTGTTACATCATCATGAGTTTGTAGACGGCAGCGGCTATCCCAATGGGTTGAAGGGCCATGAGATTTCAAAAACCACACAAATCGTGTCATTGGTAAACGATTACGACAGTTTTCTTTGGCGGGATGAAATTGCATCACCGCAAATCGCTTTGGGGTATCTGTTTAAAACCCGATCAGAGCAACATAGCGACGAGTTGATCCAAGCACTCGTTAAAATTCTTGGAATTTATCCGCCCGGTACTCTAGTCAAGCTTACCGATAATACCTTCGCGAAAGTTGTGGTAACGACAGACGACGTTAAACATCCGCAGGTTTGGTGTTGCCAACCCGATGGCAGCAAAGGCCATTATCGCTTTTTACCGCAAGAAGACGTCAGTGTTGACAGTGTGATTAAACTAGAAGATCTCAGTGAGGGCGCACGTAAAACGCTACGGTTGAATACAGGGATTAGCTTTTATTTTTGCCATCAGTAATCATTCAAGAATCATTTTTTTTAACGTCGTCAGCATAGGAGCATCAGCGTGAAACACATTGCTGTTTTTGGTTGTGGTTGGTTTGGTCTGCCGTTGGCTAAATCGTTGCGAAGTGAGCATCTGAAGGTCACTGGTAGTAAGACGACTGCAGACGGAGTGGCATCATTACAAGCGCTGGGAATAAATGGCGTGCAGCTAGCGTTGGATGGCGATTCACGGTTGCCATCTTCTCTGCTGCAGGGCTGTGATGCTTTAGTTGTTAATATTCCACCGGGTTTACGTCGTGGTGACAGTGATTATCTGACCAAGTTAATGCCATTCGCCGCGTTGGTACGTGAAAGTCAGTTATCAAGACTGATCTTTATCAGTAGCACCGGCGCTTATCAGCAGACCGAAGGTGTACTGACCGAGACCGATCTTGTCCCGGCAACTGAAGGAAGTAGTGCAGTATTACAGCAAGCTGAGCAACTTTTTTTAGGATTAGCTTCGCCAAGTTTAACGGTAACAGTGTTGCGTTTCGCCGGACTCGTTGGCCCTGGGCGGCATCCTGGACGTTTCATGGCGGGTAGAAAAGGTCTTACGGGGCCGCGTCAACCCGTTAATCTGGTGCATCTACACGACTGTATTACCGCGACTAAGCTGGTTCTCAACGCCGATAAGCCTGGGGCCGTCTATAATCTGTCAGCTCCCTTTATTATGGATAAACAAACATTCTATTGCTTGGCGGCGGAGCAGTTAGCGTTACCATTACCTGAGTTTGTGGCAGAACAAGACGCCGCGGGTAAGCGGATCGATGGTAACCTCATCTGTGAAGAGCTTGACTTTACCTATGCATACGCCGACGCTAATGCCTTGCTGTTAGCTTGTAAAGCGTAAAAACGCCATTAAGTTTATCCATATTCATCACGAGGGGGATTAATGTCTTTTTCATCTTTGGCCAAGGTTGCAGTGGCCATTTTTATGTTAGGAATGACCACCGTTGTTGCAAAAGCTGCTGATTACAAAGAGGGTCAGGATTATGTGACCGTTGAAGGTATCCCCGAACCTAGTAAGCCAATGTTAAGAGAATTTTTCTCCTACAACTGTCCTCATTGTTATCACGAAGATCCGGTTATTCAAAAGCTTGTCTCCTTGTTAAAAGGAAAGGTTGCATTTGAACGTACACCTGTCGGCGCCCACAGACCCTCGTGGATCCTCAGCCAGGAAGCTTATTATCTGGCGCAGAAGTTCAAAATTACCGAACAGGTGCATAGCAAAATATTCGAACTTATCCATGAGCAGCATAAGCCTTTTAATACCGATGCTGACCTGAAAGCCTTTTTCGAGAGTCAAGGTATTGATAAGGATGTACTTGATAAGAATATTGGTTCTGCCGATGCGAAATTAGCGATGGAAAATTATGAGACACAAACACAACTGTCAAAAATTCGTGGTGTGCCTTCTTTGTTGGTGAATGGTAAATATCTCATTAAGACGCATATGTCTGATGCAGAAGAGCTGGCAAAGTTAATCGAATATTTAGCAAATAAAGCGGATTAATCCTACTTATCCCCTAAAAAAGGACCGGAATTTCCCGGTCTTTTTTGTATTTTTTTAAGCATTTACCTTTCGACATTGGTCTAATTTGAGCGGTGTTTTCTACTCCATTCGTTTTTTCTTATAAAACCACTTCTATTTGATTTAAATCAATTTTTAAACATTGTTACTGAGTTGTAGCACGTTGGTTAGACTAAGGTCTTGATTGTGAGCTATGTCGCGGTTGCTAGATTAAATGTGACTTAATAACGTTTAGTGATGGGGAGTCGCACAATGGGCTTTGAAAATAACGAAAAGGCACTTAGCTACTGGCGCGAGAACTTGCGTCTGGTGCTGGGATTGCTGGCTGTCTGGTTCGTCGTGTCCTATGGTTGCGGAATTTTGTTTGCAGATATGCTTAACAATATTCACTTCATGGGATTCAAGCTAGGCTTTTGGTTCGCCCAGCAAGGTTCCATTTATGTGTTCGTGGCGTTGATTTTTATCTACGCCTACAAAGCGAACGCCTTAGATAAAAAATATAACGTACACGAAGACTAAGGGGATCAGATTATGGACGTTCAAGCACTGACATTTCTGATTGTAGGGTTGTCGTTCGCGCTCTACATAGGTATTGCCATCTGGTCCAGAGCTGGCTCTACCAAAGAGTTTTACGTTGCTGGCGGTGGGGTCCCGCCGGTAATGAATGGTATGGCAACTGCCGCTGACTGGATGTCTGCTGCCTCTTTCATTTCGATGGCGGGGATCATCTCGTTTGTTGGCTATGATGGTAGCGTATATCTGATGGGGTGGACCGGTGGCTACGTACTGTTGGCGCTGTGTATTGCGCCGTATTTACGTAAGTTTGGCAAGTTTACTGTGCCTGATTTTATCGGTGAGCGTTATTACTCGCAGACTGCACGTGTGGTGGCAGTAATATGTGCCATCTTCATCTGTTTTACCTACATTGCCGGTCAGATGCGCGGCGTGGGTGTGGTATTTTCTCGCTTCCTTGAAGTGGACGTTGACACTGGCGTTTACATTGGTATGGCCGTGGTATTTTTCTACGCGGTTTTGGGCGGTATGAAAGGTATCACTTACACCCAAGTAGCACAGTATTGCGTACTGATATTCGCATTCATGGTTCCAGCAATTTTCATCTCAGTGATGATGACCGGCCATGTATTACCACAAATTGGTTTCGGTTCGACTTTGGTTGATGCAGCGGGTAATGACACTGGGGTGTATCTGCTACATAAACTGGATGGACTGTCTACCCAACTTGGCTTTAACGAATATACCGAAGGTGCCAAGAGTACCATTGATGTGTTTGCTATTACCGCCGCACTGATGGTGGGAACCGCCGGGTTGCCTCATGTAATCGTGCGCTTCTTTACTGTACCTAAGGTAAAAGATGCGCGCACTAGTACCGGTTGGGCACTGGTGTTCATTGCCATCCTCTATACCACAGTACCTGCACTGTCTGTTTTCTCTCGCGTCAATATGATCGAGACGATCAACGGCGCAGACGGACAGGGCGTCGCACACGCTACTGCACCTTCTTGGATTAAAAACTGGGAACAGACTGGACTTATCAAGTGGAACGATAAGAATGGCGACGGCAAAATGTACTACGCCAAAGGTAAAATCGATGATCCAAAGAGTGCCAATGAAATGAATGTCGACCGTGACATCATGGTGTTGGCGACGCCAGAGATCGCTAACTTACCGGCATGGGTTATCGCCTTAGTCGCGGCGGGTGGTTTGGCAGCTGCATTGTCAACATCTGCGGGTTTGTTGTTGGTTATCTCGACCTCGGTGTCCCATGATTTGCTCAAGAAAAACTTTATGCCGGATATCTCCGACAAGAAAGAACTGATGTTTGCCCGACTGGCCGCCGCAATTGGTATTGTTATTGCTGGTTACTTCGGTATTAATCCGCCTGGTTTCGTGGCAGCAGTAGTAGCCTTTGCGTTCGGTCTCGCAGCGGCATCATTATTTCCGGCCATTATCATGGGGATCTTCTCTAAGTCTATGAATAAAGAAGGTGCCATTGCCGGGATGGTGTTTGGCTTAGGGTTCACTGCGGCCTATATCATCTACTTCAAGTTTGTAAATCCAGCGGCTAACGTGTCTGACAACTGGCTGTTTGGTATTTCACCGGAAGGCATCGGCATGATTGGTATGATCATCAACTTTGTTGTGGCGATTGCTGTAAGCAAGATGACTGCTGCAGTACCAACCGACGTGCAGGAAATGGTGGATTCTATCCGCTTCCCTAAAGGGTCTGGTGGCGCGCAAAGTCACTGATAACCCCAAGGATTGAAAAAGGCGCTTCGGCGCCTTTTGTTTTATATGAACTAACCATAATCAATTGGATAGAGTTTCATCTGACGCACTTTAACGCGTTTTCTGTGGTCATTTTTTGCGTTAAAAAGTTGCGGTGAGCTGCCAGTTAAAAGGTTTTCATCAGCAGCTCGTGGTTCTTTGTTAAGCATAATGTGAAGTGACTGGTTGTTTTTTGCGCGATAAGGGTTAAATTGGGCAAGGTAACATTTACTTAACAAGGACGTGGATATGGAATTTGCAGAACACTTGCAGGTACTCTCTAAGAAAGCAATCCAAATTGGAGCTTCATTGGAAACTGAAGAGGCTACCAAAAATGCACTAGTTATGCCTTTCCTTCATAGTGTGCTCGGATATGATGTCTTTGATCCTGGAGAGGTCGTTCCAGAGTTCACTGCGGATACTGCAACTAAGAAAGGTGAGAAAGTCGATTATGCAATCCTCAAGGACGGCGCAGTTCAAATCCTGATTGAGTGCAAGCGCTTCGGGGAAAAGCTTGCTCTAAAGCACGCAGGACAACTCTTTCGTTATTTTTCTGTCACTAATGCCCGTATCGCCATACTGACCAATGGTCACGAATACCAGTTATTTACTGACCTCGATGCTCCCAATAAGATGGATGAAAAGCCATTTCTGGTACTTGATTTATTGAGCATTGACGAACATCTCGTCCCAGAAGTTAAGAAGCTAACTAAGCAAGCATTTGATGTTGAGTCTGTCGTTGGTGCAGCAGGTGAACTTAAGTATTTATCAGCCATTAAGCGCTTGCTGGACAAACAGTTTCAGGAACCGGAAGAAGAGCTGGTCAAGTTTCTAGCCTCACATGTATACGATGGTGTACTGTCCCCCAAGGTAAAGCAGCAGTTTACTGTGATAGTAAAAAAGGCGCTCAAGCAGTTTCTAAGCGATAGCGTGAACGACCGTCTTAAGAATGCATTAACCTCTCAGGATACAGATGACAGCACACTAATAGCGTCTTCAGCGGAGCTAGTAGTTCCTCAAGAGGACGACAAGGACTCCAAAATTGAAACTACACAAGAGGAAATTGACGGCTACAACGTGGTTAAGGCGATACTCAGAGCGCAGTTTGAGGTCGGTCGTATCGTAGCCAGAGATACCCAAAGTTATTTTGGTGTCTTGCTTGATGATAATAATCGTAAACCATTGTGCAGGCTTCACTTTAATGGCAAGTCGACTAAGTACGTTGGCCTCTTTGATGAGGATAAGAACGAAACTGTAGTTGCCCCCACCAAAACGGACAGCTTAACTCGCCACTTTAAGAGCTCGATACTCTCTAGGTGACATCATTTTCAATCCACTGTGTGGGTGGTAATTGTTGTAATCGTCAAACCATTCAGCGAGCTTTGCAAGCACCGTGGCTGCGTCTGGACGGTCGTTCAGGTATACATAATCTCGTTTAAACGTCTTCACGAAAGCTTCTGCCATGCCATTGCTTTGCGGGCTTCTAACTGGCGTCGTGCACACCTTAAAACCGAGTGACTTGGCGAACTGCCGTGTTTCTTCGGCGATATAACAACTGCCATTATCGGTTAACCATTCGACGGTATGTGGCAACTCTCGGACATCTCCGAAGCGCTGTTCCATGCTTTCAACCAAAATGTCTTGAACCATGTCAGCGCGGATACCCGTCGTTGTGGCTACATAACTCATAATTTCACGATCACAGCAATCTAAGCTAAATGCCACGCGCACTTTTTCTTTGTTCCAGCACGTTATTTCAAAGCCATCTGAGCACCAGCGAGTGTTTGGGTGCAACGTAATAACCTGACCGTCATGAGCGCGGTGCTCACTTACACGACCGGTATGTTTGCGTAACAGCAAGTTGTTTTGTTGCATCAGGCGATAGACGCGTTTTGGATTCACTCGCGTAATTACATGCTGCTCTGCTTTCAACTGGCGATTTAAATGCGCAGTAATCCGGCGATAGCCGTTGCTTTCACGCTCCTCGCAGATGTCGATTATTAACGGCAATAACAGCGCATCATCAGCCTTGTTGTAGCGTACTGAGCGGCCTTCTCGGCGCACGGACAAACGTTGGTATAAGTTCGAACGCGACACGCCAAGAGCCGCAGCTACTCGGAGGACAGGGAATCGTCCGGTGGTAGCAATGGCATGCGCGATATCAACTTTTTTGACTGGGCTATCTCCAGCGCCTCTTTTAGAATTTCGGTTTCCATCGTTTTACGGCCGAGCAACTGCTCAAGCTGTTTCACTTTCTTTTGAAGCGCCTTATGGTCTGCAGCACTGACGACTTCGTCACCAGACTGGATAGCAGACATACCACCATCTTGCATGAGCTTTTTCCACTTAAACAATAGACTCGGGGTTATGCCGTTTTGCCTGGCAACCAGCGAAACCGAATAGCCCGGCTGCATAGTCATGGCAACGAACTTTGCTTTTTCTTGCGGAGTATAACGACGGCGACGTTGTTCGCCAGTAATAATTTCAATACGTTCCATAGACACTCCTTAAAGATAGGTCTAAGCCTATCGCTTAACTAATGAGTGTCCGTTTTAATTGGGGGCTATTACAGAAACCAGGATCCAAATTGAGTCGATTGATGGGATTTATGCTATCGCCGACAAGTTACTGGCAACAACAAAGCATTATGTTGATCAACACTGATATTAATTTTGACCGTGCTCTAGCGTATATGCCTTAAATTCAGTGTTCTGGTACAGAGTTAAAGTCCGATAGTTCGATTTTATCAACCGCTGTCGATGGTATAACAATTTGATTTTGAAATATTTTATTGGGCAGTATAAACACTCGAAAACTGTCTGATTGATAAAAATGTCTCAATGGTGGGTAATTTTTATTAGTAGACTGAAGCTGTGCAATTCAGTACACACAGTTTGTCATTAAAATATTTAACCGTATCGCCAATAAAAAACGGGTCACTTTCTGTGGAGAAGTAACCCGTTTTTTATTTCACCGCAACCTAGCAATAACTGCCTAAGTCATGCCACAACACGTTGCATTTTATGCTTTTTCTACTGCTTGCTGTGGCAATACCATGGTGTCTTCAGGTACGGATAGCTTAGGTTGGTGTGCTTTAGTTTCTTGTGTTTCTGATGATGGTTTCATCATTAATGCTACCAAAGCTGATAATAAGCAGCCGCCCATCAGATATATGGCAACGCTATGCCATACACCATTAGAGTAAGTCACTAATGCCGCTGCAATAAAAGGCGTAAATCCACCGCCTATTACACTGGCTACCTGATACCCAACGCCTGCGCCACTATAGCGGTAGCTTGCACCAAATAATTCAGTGAAAACAGGTTGTTGCACACACACCACCATATCGTGAGCTAAGTTGGCCAGCAGCAGAGAGCAGATGATGATCCCCGCGACTGAGTGTGCTTCCAATGCCATGAAAAATGGAAAGGCGCTGGCGGCGCCGACTAAGGCCCCGGTGATATAGACGCGTTTTCGGCCATATTTATCGGCGACTATTGCGAACAGCGGAATGGTCAGACAACTTAATGCCCCCACACATAGGCCAATGTGCAGGAACAGTTCCCGCGGTAATCCGAGGTTATTAGTGGAGTAATTCAACGCGAAAGTGGTGACAATATACATGGTTAATAATTCGCACAGGCGCAAACCAATAATCTGTAAAAATGCCCCAGGGTGACTTTTCAGCGCTTCTAATACGGGTAAGGCGGCACGTTTCGTTGTTGTGACATTTTTAGCTTTAGCTTGTTGTTCAAACTCAATTGACTCATCCATGCCATTGCGGATCCACCACGCAGCCAGCACCAATACAACACTCAGCAGGAATGGAATGCGCCAGCCCCAACTCAAAAACTGTTCATCGCTGGTGTAGTGGCTGATTAATGACACGAGGCCTGTCGACAATAACAGTCCCACTCCATAACCGACTTGTACACCACTACTGTAAAACGCTTTTTTCCCGGCAGGGGCATTTTCTACCGACAATAAAGCCGCACCGCCCCATTCACCGCCTACCGCAAATCCCTGAATTGCCCGAAGGATGACCAGTAACACGGGAGCCCACCAACCGATGGCATCAAAAGACGGCAGTAATCCAATGCAGGCAGTAGACAGCCCCATCAGCCACACAGTAAGCATTAACATCCGCTTACGCCCTAAAAGGTCGCCAAAATGGCCGAAAATAATGCCGCCGAGCGGACGAAATAGAAAGCCGACACCAAAAGTAGCAAACGCTGCAAGGGTGCCCATCGCGGGACTAATTTGTGGAAAGAATTCTCGGTTGAAGACTAACGCTGCGGTAATGCCGTAAAGTAAAAAATCGTACCAGTCCACGACTGCTCCGGCAAAGCTACCCCAAGCGGCGCGCTTGGCACGCATTAATGCAGTCATGCGCTCTTCGCACTTCGAAGAGTCGAGTGTTGTATCCATAGTTGTCCTGTCTAGCTACATCATTTGTTGTTATAAGAAATATAAAATTGCCTGAGGCGTTTACAATGTTTATTGCAAACGGCAAGGCTTGCTTAGCAGACTACCCTGACTTTGATCATTAGAAAACACCTTGATTGAATAATCTTCTACATTTTTTCAACTTGGATATAAGAATAATAAAATATTCCCGAAAAAAATTGATAAATATCTAACAACATAAATTTGCCAGTACTGTTTTATTAGACCAAAGAAAGATGGCTGCTTTACGGTTGAACAGCCATTATTAAGTGACTGATAATTCTGCTAACTACTACGCCTATGGATGAAACTGAACTGCTGCCTATTCGTAATTTCCTGGCGGAAATTGCGCCATTTAATGAATTATCTGCTGAGTTGCTGGAGGAATGTTGTCGGAATCTCAGCATTGGATACTACAGCAAGGCGTCAGTAGCGGTACCTCTGAGTTCAGAAAATCCCCTGTTATATATTGTCCGGAGTGGTGCTTTTGAGGTCCGCAACGCTGAAGGGGAGTTACTTGATCGTCTTGGTGCCGGAGACTATTTTGGATTTCCATCGCTAATGTCCGGCGAATCTATCAGTAACAAGGTGCTGATCCTGGAAGATGGCCTTGTTTATCATCTGTCCTTACCCTTATTTGAAAAGCTTCGAGCTGGTTGTCGTGCGTTTGATCGCTTTTTTAACCGCGCTTATGCCAAGCGGTTACGTCATCAAGAATCACATCAACATCATGCAGAGGTGATCACCGCTAATCGCATCAGCAGTTTAGTTGTGATGTCGCCTATCAGTGTGGATCATAAAACGCCAGTAAGTGATGCTGCTAAGTTGATGCGCAAAAATAGGGTGTCATCGACCTTGGTGATGGATAACCAAAAGCTGGTGGGCATTTTGACCGACCGGGATCTACGTAATCGGGTATTGGCTGAAGGACTTAATGGTGATGTTCCGGTCTATCAGGCCATGACAGCCAAACCGGTAACAATTGATGCCAATGCCTTAGTGTTTGAGGCGATGTTACAGATGAGCCAGCACAATATTCATCATCTGCCGGTTCTGGATAATGGCGATCCGGTGGGCATGGTCACCAGTACCGATATTATTCGCAGTCAGTCTTCCCAACCCATTTTATTGATCGGCGAAATTGAGCGGCAGCAAGATGTCGACAGTCTTATTCATGTCAGTAAACAGATCCCCATTTTGCTGCAAAATCTGATCAGTGCCGATGCTCGAGCAGAAGAGATCGGGCGTATTCTCACCAGCGTTACTGATGCATTAACACGCCGATTGATCCAGTTACATCAGGCGCTCTTGGGCGAGCCGCCGGTAGCGTTTTGTTGGCTGGCATTCGGTAGCCAGGGGCGGCAGGATCAAATGGCATGTTCCGATCAAGATAATGGATTGTTATTAACACACGAGCCCAATGCGGTTGAAAATGCCTATTTCGATAAGCTGACTCATGCGGTGTGCGCTGGTCTTAATGATTGCGGGTATGTTTTTTGTCCTGGCGACATTATGGCGCAGAACCCGATGTGGCGGATGTCTCTGGAGCAGTGGCAGCAAAAGTTTTCCGATTGGGTAAATGCACCAGAACCTAAAGCGCTTATGCATGCCAGTATATTTTTCGATATGCGCTGTGTCTTTGGCCCAGAAAACCTGTTTGCGGCGCTTCAAGATAACGTGTTAGCCGATACTCGCGATAACGATATCTTTTTGGCAGCGTTAACAGGTAACGCCCTTAGCGAAACCCCGCCACTAGGGTTCTTCCGGCAATTTGTACTGGAACGTGACGGCTCGGAAGAGAAGGGCATAGACCTTAAACATCGTGGCAGTGTTCTTATTAATGATATTGCCAGGGTTTATGCGTTGTCAGCAGGGCTTAAAGAAGTGAACACCGCTAAACGAATCCGCGTGCTGATAGCGAAGGGTATTCTCAACCGAAAAGATGGTCTGAATCTCGCTGATGCCTTGGAGTTTATTGCACATATGCGCTTAGCCAATCAGGGGCGTCAGTATGAAAACCGTGAGCAGCTCAGTAACTATCTGAAACCTGAAGAGTTGTCTTCACTGATGCGGCATCAATTGCGCGATGCTTTCAAGGTTGTCCACGATGCGCAGTCGGCACTGAAACTCAAATTTATGCGGAGTTTCTGATATGGCATTCTGGCAACAGCTTTATTTTGGCTGGCGAGCTTTCCGGTCACCGCCGTTGCTACAAGATTATTATCAGCGTTTAGGTCCATTATTTTCGATGCCATTGGCTGAGGTGCCGCTGGTTGCGGTGGATATGGAGATGACGGGACTGAATCCGTTAACCGATCAGATAATTTCAGTTGGTTTGGTGCCCATCTTTCAGCAGCGTTTGCAATTAGGTGATGCTGAACACCGATTAGTAGGGATCTCGGGAAGTGTTGGTCAAAGTGCAGTTATCCATGGCATCGTGGACCGCCATCTTGAGCAACAGGTATTAGATCAGCAAAGTTTATTGCGATGGATACTGCAGCAGACCCAGGGAAAGTTGATGATCTTCCATCATGCGCCGTTAGATCTGGCTTTTTTATCCATGCTGGCACAACGTACAGTCAATCATCCGCTGCAGTTCCCGGTGATAGATACCCTACAAATCGATAGACATCGGCTATTGCGAGACCGGCATATTTTACCGCAAGGAAGTTTGCGTTTAGGCGCTTGCCGAAAACGGTATCAACTACCGGTGTATGCCGCACACAATGCGTTGATGGATGCTATCGCCTGCGGTGAACTGTTTCTGGCGCAGACGGCTTCGATTCGTCCAACAGTGCCTATCAGTGAGTTTTTGTGGTGGCCGTAAAAATAGTAGATAAGACAAAGCCCCTAAATAGGGGCTTTGAAGTAATAAGTGTGACCTAAAACGCTATTTAGGTTCGCGATGGCAGAAATAATTGATGGCTTTTTCAACTATTTCTAAGCCGGTTTTATTACAAGGAGGTAAAGCGGCCTCAGAGGTTGATACCGGTGTTACCCGATCACCCCATTTCAGCAGTACTGCAGCACTGGTGAGGCCAGCGCCAAATGCACATGACAAAATATGTTGTCCGGGTTGGATCATCCCTTTTGCCAGTGCGTCACAGATAGCAATAGGTATGGTTGCTGCGGAAGTATTGCCATAATTGGCAATGTTCACGAATGCTTTTTCTGGCGGGATTTTCATCTTATGCACCAGTGTATCAATGATGCGCTCGTTAGCCTGATGCGGGATCACCCAGTCAATGTCATCCTTATCTAGTCCGCATTTATCCAGCACTTTGGCACTGAGAGTACTCATACCATGAATAGCTCGCTTAAAGATTTCTTTGCCTTCAAACTGAATATAAAAATCCAGTGACTCAGCGACATAGCGGTCCATTGAGGTACCAAAACTAGCTTTAAGAATCTCGCGGCCTTCCGGGTCATTATTCAGCTCATAGCCTAATACGCCACCGGGAATATCAGAAGCTTCTAACACTACAGCTCCTGCACCGTCACCGAATAGCACTGCAGTTTCACGGCGTGACCAATCGATATAAAAGCTGAGGCGCTCAGCACCGACAACCAGCACTTTCTGGCACTGACCACTTTTTATTTGAGCGGTCGCCAAGCCTAACCCGTATAGAAAACCACTACAGGCTGCATTGATGTCAAAGGCAGCGCAGTTAGCGCCAATATTCGCTTGCACGGTGGAGGCAATGTTGGGGATTAACGTATCCGGACTGGCGGTGGCTAGAATAATCATATCCAGCTCACTACCATCAATACCGGCTGCGGCTAAAGCGTGTTTGGCGGCAACGGTAGCCATCTCAGAGGTATCAACGTGACTAATATGGCGTTGACTAATGCCAGTTCTTGGTTTGATCCATTCATCGGATGTGTCCATGAAGGTCGCCAGATCATCATTGGTCAGAATGGCTGGTGGAACACATTTGCCCCAACCGGTAATAGTTGCATACTGCATGGAAAATCTCTCGTTAAGAAATCACCCGAGACGGTTATTTCAATTGCTGTTCACTTAATGGCTTATCTGCAACTTCTGCTTTAGTGTGGCGAGAAGTTGCAGCGAGAAGTTAGCGTCTTGACAGTTAGTGCCCTGTGTTGTCCCTATAAGAACTGACAGATTTCACCGCTTTCGTCTGACGGCTTGTGGCGATGATGGCTGAACTTTCTATGTTACACGGTTATTCGACGCCAAAATTGCTGGAACTAAGGTTACCGCTAGTGAACGCATAAATAAAGCATGTTGCCCAATGTATTGGCGCTGAATGCGGCATCTGGCAGCTTTTATGCTGTCAAAGATCCCGCATTAGCGTATGTCTCCTTTCTGGTAACATTCCGTCGATGCAATTTTTCGTTGAGGGTGGAATAATATGCGCATCCCAACATCAGGAGAGTAGGTGTGAACCGAGCTGTATTTTTGGACAGAGATGGCGTGATTAATGTTGACCATGGTTACGTTCATCAGATAGACGATTTCCAATATATCGAAGGTGTCTTTGATGCCTGTCGAGAGCTGAAACAGCAAGGATATAAATTGGTGGTTATCACTAACCAGGCAGGTATTGCGCGTGGCCTGTATAGTGAGGAGCAATTTAATCAGCTGACAGAGTGGATGGATTGGAACTTTGCAGACAAAGGTGTCGATCTGGATGGCATCTATTATTGTCCACACCATCCTGACAAAGGGATTGGTGAATATAAGCAGGATTGTGATTGTCGCAAACCCAAACCCGGAATGATCATAAGTGCCGAACGTTTTTTAAAGTTAGACCTCAGCCAAAGCGTACTTGTGGGTGATAAAGCGGATGACATGAAAGCCGGTAAAGCAGCAGGTATTCCAACTCGCATTTTGGTGAAAAGCGGCAAGGCGATCACGCAAGAAGGTATTGATGAAGCCACTGTTGTTTTGGATTCAATTGCCGATGTGCCTAGGTATTTAGCCTCGCATGGTTAATCTAAACTCGCGTTTTGACTGAAAACTGAGCATTTAATCGGTAACTGATGAATTTGGACGATTTAGGTGTTGCACAAAAAAATCGATTCCCTATAATGCGCATCCACTGACCGGCAATAACGGTTCAGAATAAGTCGCTGGCACAAGCTGATTTGTGAGGCGGCTTTTTCTTCGCTCTTTAACAAAATATCAAGCAATCTGTGTGGGCACTCGCAGTGAATGAATCGCAAAACGATTTAAAACTCACTGAAGAGTGTTCGAACAAAGAACAGTCATTCATAGAGTCTAAAACTTTTAATTGAAGAGTTTGATCATGGCTCAGATTGAACGCTGGCGGCAGGCCTAACACATGCAAGTCGAGCGGCAGCGGGAAGTAGCTTGCTACTTTGCCGGCGAGCGGCGGACGGGTGAGTAATGCCTGGGAATTTGCCCATTCGAGGGGGATAACAGTTGGAAACGACTGCTAATACCGCATACGCCCTAAGGGGGAAAGCAGGGGAACTTCGGTCCTTGCGCGAATGGATAAGCCCAGGTGGGATTAGCTAGTTGGTGAGGTAAGGGCTCACCAAGGCGACGATCTCTAGCTGGTCTGAGAGGATGATCAGCCACACTGGAACTGAGACACGGTCCAGACTCCTACGGGAGGCAGCAGTGGGGAATATTGCACAATGGGGGAAACCCTGATGCAGCCATGCCGCGTGTGTGAAGAAGGCCTTCGGGTTGTAAAGCACTTTCAGTCAGGAGGAAGGGTGTTGAGTTAATACCTCAACGCATTGACGTTACTGACAGAAGAAGCACCGGCTAACTCCGTGCCAGCAGCCGCGGTAATACGGAGGGTGCAAGCGTTAATCGGAATTACTGGGCGTAAAGCGTGCGCAGGCGGTTTGTTAAGCGAGATGTGAAAGCCCCGGGCTCAACCTGGGAATCGCATTTCGAACTGACAGACTAGAGTCTTGTAGAGGGGGGTAGAATTCCAGGTGTAGCGGTGAAATGCGTAGAGATCTGGAGGAATACCGGTGGCGAAGGCGGCCCCCTGGACAAAGACTGACGCTCAGGCACGAAAGCGTGGGGAGCAAACAGGATTAGATACCCTGGTAGTCCACGCCGTAAACGATGTCTACTCGGAGTTTGGTGTCTTGAACACTGGGCTCTCAAGCTAACGCATTAAGTAGACCGCCTGGGGAGTACGGCCGCAAGGTTAAAACTCAAATGAATTGACGGGGGCCCGCACAAGCGGTGGAGCATGTGGTTTAATTCGATGCAACGCGAAGAACCTTACCTACTCTTGACATCCAGAGAATTATCCAGAGATGGATTAGTGCCTTCGGGAACTCTGAGACAGGTGCTGCATGGCTGTCGTCAGCTCGTGTTGTGAAATGTTGGGTTAAGTCCCGCAACGAGCGCAACCCTTATCCTTACTTGCCAGCGGGTAATGCCGGGAACTGTAGGGAGACTGCCGGTGATAAACCGGAGGAAGGTGGGGACGACGTCAAGTCATCATGGCCCTTACGAGTAGGGCTACACACGTGCTACAATGGACAGTACAGAGGGAAGCAAAGCGGCGACGTGGAGCGGAACCCAAAAAGCTGTTCGTAGTCCGGATTGGAGTCTGCAACTCGACTCCATGAAGTCGGAATCGCTAGTAATCGTGGATCAGAATGCCACGGTGAATACGTTCCCGGGCCTTGTACACACCGCCCGTCACACCATGGGAGTGGTTTGCAAAAGAAGTAGCTAGCTTAACCTTCGGGGGGGCGGTTACCACTTTGTGGATCATGACTGGGGTGAAGTCGTAACAAGGTAGCCCTAGGGGAACCTGGGGCTGGATCACCTCCTTACCTAAACGATGAAATTTGTTGTGAGTGTTCACACAGATTGCTTGATAGACGAAGAGCGAAAACAGTAAGTGGGTCTGTAGCTCAGGTGGTTAGAGCGTACGCCTGATAAGCGTAAGGTCGGTGGTTCGAGTCCACTCAGACCCACCAATCTTGTTAATATTTAAACGAGATTAACCTTACAAGTGTTTTTGAGGGATTTTGGTGCAGTTCGCGGCGTGCAAGTGATGAGCGAAGGCGCATACATAAGTATGTAACTGAGCGAAGAGACGTAGCACAACAAAGAAATGCAGCAAAATAACCAAAAAGAAATGGGGCTATAGCTCAGCTGGGAGAGCGCCTGCTTTGCACGCAGGAGGTCTGCGGTTCGATCCCGCATAGCTCCACCATTTTCATGGTGAGACTGTTTTCGTTTTATGGTCATGGAAATGCCAAAGATAAGTGAACAATTTATCTTTGGCTTTTTTAAGCCCGCTCTTTAACAATTTGGAAAGCTGATAGTAGAGATTAAATAGCAATATTTAATCAAAATGAGTTCTCAAAATACTTCAATCAAGTGTTTTGATATTCATATCAAGGCGAAAGAAAAACCAACGGGTCGTGCATACGGTCTTGGTTGAGGAAACTCATCCGGGTTGTATGGTTAAGCGACTAAGCGTATACGGTGGATGCCTTGGCAGTCAGAGGCGATGAAGGACGTGTTAATCTGCGAAAAGCTGTGGTGAGGTGATAAAAGCCAATTGAGCCACAGATGTCCGAATGGGGGAACCCACTTGCATAAGCAAGTATCTGCATGTGAATCCATAGCATGCAGAGGCGAACCGGGAGAACTGAAACATCTAAGTACCCCGAGGAAAAGAAATCAACCGAGATTCCCCTAGTAGCGGCGAGCGAACGGGGACCAGCCCTTAAGTCATTGGGGTGTTAGTGGAAGGTGTTGGAAAGCACCACGGTACAGGGTGATAGTCCCGTACACGACAACTAACCGATGATGAAAACGAGTAAGGCGACACACGTGGTATGTTGTCTGAAGATGGGGGGACCATCCTCCAAGGCTAAATACTCCTGACTGACCGATAGTGAACCAGTACCGTGAGGGAAAGGCGAAAAGAACCCCTGTGAGGGGAGTGAAATAGAACCTGAAACCGTATACGTACAAGCAGTGGGAGCGGTTTTTGAGACCGTGACTGCGTACCTTTTGTATAATGGGTCAGCGACTTACATTTAGTAGCGAGGTTAAGCGAATAGCGGAGCCGTAGGGAAACCGAGTGTTAACTGCGCGAATAGTTGCTAGGTGTAGACCCGAACCCCGGTGATCTAGCCATGGGCAGGTTGAAGATTGAGTAACATCAATTGGAGGACCGAACACACGTCTGTTGAAAAAGACGGTGATGACCTGTGGCTGGGGGTGAAAGGCCAATCAAACCGGGAGATATCTGGTTCTCCTCGAAAGCTATTTAGGTAGCGCCTCGAGCGAATACCATTGGGGGTAGAGCACTGTTAAGACTAGGGGGTCATCCCGACTTACCAACTCTTTGCAAACTCCGAATACCAATGAGTACTACTCGGGAGACAGACGGCGGGTGCTAACGTCCGTCGTCAAAAGGGAAACAACCCAGACCGTCAGCTAAGGTCCCAAAGTTATTGCTAAGTGGGAAACGATGTGGGAAGGCTTAGACAGCTAGGATGTTGGCTTAGAAGCAGCCATCATTTAAAGAAAGCGTAATAGCTCACTAGTCGAGTCGGCCTGCGCGGAAGATGTAACGGGGCTAAGCAATACACCGAAGCTACGGGTTCATACTATGTATGAGCGGTAGAGGAGCGTTCTGTAAGCGGATGAAGGTGAAGGGGTAACCCACACTGGACGTATCAGAAGTGCGAATGCTGACATGAGTAACGATAATGGGGGTGAAAAACCTCCACGCCGAAAGACCAAGGGTTCCTGTCCAACGTTAATCGGGGCAGGGTGAGTCGACCCCTAAGGCGAGGCCGAAAGGCGTAGTCGATGGGAAACGGGTTAATATTCCCGTACTTCTGCTAACTGCGATGGAGAGACGGAGAAGGCTAGGCCAGCGCGGCGACGGTCGTCCGCGTTTAAGGTTGTAGGTAGTGTGCTTAGGCAAATCCGGGCACATAATACTGAGGGCTGATGACGAGTCACTAAGGTGATGAAGTGGTTAATGCCAAGCTTCCAGGAAAATCTTCTAAGCTTCAGGTTAGCAGGAATCGTACCCCAAACCGACACAGGTGGTCGGGTAGAGAATACCAAGGCGCTTGAGAGAACTCGGCTGAAGGAACTAGGCAAAATGGTACCGTAACTTCGGGAGAAGGTACGCTCTTGTTGGTGATGAGACTTGCTCTCTAAGCTGACGGGAGTCGCAGATACCAGCTGGCTGCAACTGTTTATCAAAAACACAGCACTGTGCGAACTCGCAAGAGGAAGTATACGGTGTGACGCCTGCCCGGTGCCGGAAGGTTAATTGATTGGGTCATCTTCGGAGAAGCTCATGATCGAAGCCCCGGTAAACGGCGGCCGTAACTATAACGGTCCTAAGGTAGCGAAATTCCTTGTCGGGTAAGTTCCGACCTGCACGAATGGCGTAATGATGGCCAGGCTGTCTCCAGCCGAGACTCAGTGAAGTTGAAATTGCGGTGAAGATGCCGTATACCCGCGGCTAGACGGAAAGACCCCGTGAACCTTTACTATAGCTTGGCACTGAACATTGACCCTGCATGTGTAGGATAGGTGGGAGACTAAGAAGTTGGGACGCTAGTCCTGATGGAGTCGACCTTGAAATACCACCCTTGCAGTGTTGATGTTCTAACCTTGGTCCCTTATCGGGATTAGGGACAGTGCCTGGTGGGTAGTTTGACTGGGGCGGTCTCCTCCTAAAGAGTAACGGAGGAGCACGAAGGTTGGCTAAGTACGGTCGGACATCGTACGGTTAGTGTAATGGCACAAGCCAGCTTAACTGCGAGACAGACACGTCGAGCAGGTGCGAAAGCAGGTCATAGTGATCCGGTGGTTCTGAATGGAAGGGCCATCGCTCAACGGATAAAAGGTACTCCGGGGATAACAGGCTGATACCGCCCAAGAGTTCATATCGACGGCGGTGTTTGGCACCTCGATGTCGGCTCATCACATCCTGGGGCTGAAGTCGGTCCCAAGGGTATGGCTGTTCGCCATTTAAAGTGGTACGCGAGCTGGGTTCAGAACGTCGTGAGACAGTTCGGTCCCTATCTGCCGTGGGCGTTGGAAGATTGAGGGGGGTTGCTCCTAGTACGAGAGGACCGGAGTGAACGAACCGCTGGTGTTCGGGTTGTCATGCCAATGGCATTGCCCGGTAGCTATGTTCGGAATTGATAAACGCTGAAAGCATCTAAGCGTGAAGCGAGCCCCAAGATGAGTCTTCCCTTGGACCTTGAGTCCACTGAAGAGCCGTTCGAGACCAGGACGTAGATAGGCAGGGTGTGTAAGCGTTGTGAGGCGTTTAGCTAACCTGTACTAATGACTCGAGAGGCTTAACCATACAACCCAGATGGGTTTTACTGAAAACATTCCAGATGTTTTCTAGCACTTCCTCCATCCCTGGAGGTCGTTAACCTTGAATGAATATACATGCTTGGTTGAAGTAGAGAACGAACTACTAACAGATAAGGTCGCTTAGCTCAGCTGGGAGAGCACCTGCCTTACAAGCAGGGGGTCACTGGTTCGAACCCAGTAGCGACCACCATTATTTGACAGCTTTCCGGATTGGTTGTTTTTGCAGATATGCGGAAACAACAACAGAATTTGTCTGGTGACAATAGCATTGTGGTCCCACCTGAACCCATTCCGAACTCAGAAGTGAAACACAATCGCGCCGATGGTAGTGTGGGGTCTCCCCATGTGAGAGTAGGTCATCGCCAGACGCCTAATACAATAGAAAGGCCACCCTTAGCGGTGGCCTTTTTGCTTTTCATGACCAGTTTTCTACGAGAACTTATCTTTTGTGTTTCATACCGCACTGTTATCATTATTAATTTTGTAGAATGAGTGCGCAGATTTATAACATAAGTAACTGGATCTTATTATGCTGACAAAACTTCTGCTAACAGTTCTAGTAGTGGTATTCGCATGGCGGATGCTGGCAGCTAAACGCCATATAAATGTCAATGACAAGGTAAACCCTAAGAATTCAGACAGTAAGATCCGTAAATATTTGTTTTCATTTGTGCTAGGCGCATTAGCGCTGCTCGGTAGTGGATTCATGGCGTGGCAATGGTTTGATGGTTACACTATAGTCACTGTGACTTTAGTGTCGCCAACTGAAGCCCGCCGTGATGTTTATCAAGTCAGAAAAAAAGACATTTCAGCCAACGAGTTAGTTACAGTAGATGGCCTTAAAATCCGACTTTCGCGAGAGGAAAGATTAGTAATTGATGATAAGTAAAGCAGTCTGCTCACTCGACGCTTTTCATTCATCTGTTATCGGGTAAACTAGCTGCATTTTTTGCCGATGTAACTTCTTCGGCCAGCACGTTCCTCAGGAGGGCTCATGATTACCGCCTATATCTATCAGCAGCAACAGCTAAAAATTGTTGAGCTTTCACCCGAGGACAATATTCCTGAAGATACACTTTGGCTTGACCTGTTTCGTCCAGATGATTATGAAAGAGACTGGTTAGCGCGCTTTTCTGTTGAAGAAGTTCCAGATGAGGAAGATATCAACGAAATCGAGGCGTCTGCGCGTTTCTATCAAAACAGTGATGGCTTACACATCAACTCATTGTTTCCGCAACGTGTAGGGCAAGATGTTCGCGGCGTGAACGTTTCTTTTAACCTGCGTAATAACTTTTTACTTACTATCCGTGAAGAGGATGTTGGGCTAATCCGATTACTACGTAACTATTTGCGTCTGGGCCGAATCGAGGTCGTGACCCCCCAAAGTTTATTTCTTGAACTGTTTAATCTGAAAGTAGAGTACCTTTCAGACCTCATTGAAGATGTTTACACCGTATTGGAAAACGTCAGCGAGCAGGTATTCGAAAGTGCCGAACTTGATGATGTGTTCAAGATGATCACGTTGCAGGAAGACTCAAACGGAAAAATCCGGTTGAGTTTGTTGGATACCCAGAGATCATTGCGTTATATGCAAAAGTATTATCGTAGAGAATTGAGTGAGGACGAACTCAAAGATATGCGAGAAATGCTGTCAGACATTGAATCATTGATGCCCCATAGTCAGTTTATATTCGATAAATTAAACTTTTTGTTGGACGCTGCAATGGGCTTTAGTGGTCTTCAGCAGAATAAAATCATCAAGATTTTCTCGGTAGCTGCAGTGGTATTTCTGCCACCAACACTTATTGCCAGTAGCTATGGAATGAACTTCAAACACATGCCTGAATTGGACTGGTTTGTTGGATATCCAATGGCTATTGTTATGATGTTGGCAAGTGCGGCAGGAACATACTTTTTCTTCCGCCGCAAGGGCTGGCTGTGATCAGATGGATTTTCGTTTTAACGGAATAACTTCGGCTTTTTGCTGTCGGTAGCTTTCAGGATTTTCTAATGCACTGGCGAGTGAAGCAAATTTGGCGCGCATCATTCGGATGCTTATTAGACAACGATGGTATGGATTGCTGCAGCGAGCTAAGCGTTGTTTTAAGTTATGATTTACTTTACGGAGTTGTTCACGATTGCTGTCTGATTCTGCAATCAACTCATCACTCAACGCTTGTTGCAATGAATCCAGTTTTTCCGGCTGGTTTTGTGCCAGCCACATTAAGGTGTCAAAATCTGGTAAGTCTCTCATCCCGTGTCTCCACATCGCACCATCCCTGGTGATGAACCCCAAAAACTAGGGGAGCTCTATAAGACAAGACTAGTTCAGATTAATGTAAAACGTTAGTTGACGACTGAAAGACTCCCATCAGCTTTTATTTTCAGAACCAAAATAATAAGTAATTCGTTCCCTTGGGTTTAAATATTTATAAATATTTTCAGCGAGTGCCGCAGGGGATAGGCAACGCACAATACTTAAACCTTCTGCTTCCAAATCGACGATAGGAGCCTGATCTTTCGGCACCATTGGATCGTATACCAGAATTCTCGGTAATAGGATCTTGTCTAAGTTGACTGACATCACCAGCCCGAATTGTCCTGATGATAATTCGACCACTGATCCGGGTGGGTAGATACCAAGCATCTTGATAATCTTACCGACATATTCTTGATTGAATTTCCCCTTGGAATATTTATAGAGATAACCCAGCGCTGCATAGGGGGTTCTGGCTTGTTGCGGATTACTGGGATGACATAGCGAATCGTAAAAATTTACTACCGCAGCCAGTTGTACCGGTTCGCTTAAGGCATCCGCTTTTAAACCACGTGGGAAACCACTGCCATCGAGAAGTTCATGATGATTGGTGACAACCGCTGCTGACGCTTGTGGGAAATCTTGCGCCAGTTTCAGTAGGTCAGTACCCAAAATAGGATGCTGATTATAAAGATTTTGTTCTGGTGTCGTCAGCGGTTCCTTTTTCCGGATTATCTGACTTGGCAGCTTAAGTTTACCAATGTCATGAAATAATGCGCCTAACCCTACCGTTTCAATATCCGCTCGGGCCCATCCTAATTCCTTTGCCATTAACATCGATAAAACTGCGACGTTTAACGAGTGAAAATAGATGCCATCACTTTTGTCGTCGTCTGACATTAGATGCAAGACGAGATTGTCTGACGCGAGCAATTCCTCGGTGATATCTGTGATTAACTCTTTCGCTTCATTTACTGCATTTAGGGGCCGATTACGCAATTTGCCAATCAAATTACGCATGCGTGCTAATGAACGCGAAAAGTGCTCTTCGGTCTTTTGCAAATCTCTGCGCATACGCTGCAAGATCTCGATGCGCTCTTTTTTGTACTGCTCCATTTGCCCCTGGAGCTTTTCCAGTTCTTCCGCGGATTGTTCGGGAGTTTCCTTTAACTGTTCTGCAGCTAATGGTTCAGTATCACTGCGACCAAGATCTACATATACAGCGTCAATACCGAGCTTTTTAATCAGCTCAATTTGTGCTTGTTGTTTCAGTTTGAAGCTACTGAATAAAAAGGGGTGATCCTTCCATGACACTGGTAATCGTACATAATTGCCAACTTGTAATTGTTGGACTGATACAAAGCGGCTTTTACCCATAAGACAACTACTGTTTGGTTACCTGTCAAATGCCCGGAAATGGTTAATTTATCGAATGCTTACTTAACTACCAAGATATATTGACAACAGATGCGTTAGGAGACAATAGCTCTTCAGTTGAAGTTATATCAATAGCATGAGTTAGCGAACATTTTAACAAATCGTCAATACGGCGCTGATGATACAACAGGGATTATAACGAGTGCTGCGACCTAATGCCGAGGCACGGGTCAAGTATCAGCGCAGAAACCTGCACAGTTTAGGTTGGACGTTAATGTGTAACAAATTGCTTGGGGGAGGTTAACTTAATGGGATATTGATACTGAATCGGGCACCTTCAAGATCAGAATCTTCAATACTCAGTGTACCACCATAGCTACTGACGATTTCATTGCACACCGCCAGACCAATCCCTTGTCCAGGGGATTGAGTATCCGCCCGTACGCCACGTTCAATTATTTTTTGCTTAAGACCTTCTTCTACCCCTGGTCCATCATCTTCAACCACTAACATAAAGTGGGTTTTATCCATGCTAGCGCTGATGCGCACCTCAGCGATACAGAGACGAAATGCGTTTTCCATCAGGTTTCCGCATAACTCCATCAGGTCACCTTCATCACCAGGAAAACTTAAATCGTCAGCGACATTAACTGTAAGGTGTACCTTTTTATCCTGATAGACTTTAAACAACATTTGCGTCAGCTGATCCACTAAGGGTCTAACCGGCGTTTTGATCTGTTTTAATCCCTTACGCCCCAGCATTGCTCGTTTCAGTTGATACTTGACTAACAGATCCATCTGACTGACCTGATCCATGATTTTTTCACAAATCGCCTGACGGTCCAGCGAGTTATCGTCGGTAATGGCATGTACCGCCGCCAACCGCGTTTTTAAACTGTGGGCCAGGTCATTCATCGCATTCTGATAGCGTTGTTGCTGTGAGCTGGATTGTCTTAGCAGTTGATTCAGTGCCTGCGTGACACCTTCAAGTTCCACAGGATAACCTGCGGACAAGGATTTGGTTTTCCCTTTTATGATGGACTGCAACTCAGCTCTCATGCGGGCTAATGGTTGCATTCCCCAATAGGCCGCACTAATGAGTAATAACAACGCCAGCACCAGAACTAAAGCCAGTCTTAGATAGGTGCGTTTAGCAAATTTAGTGGCTTCCAGTTCGATTTTTTCGGCATCTTTGAGGACCAAAAGATTGTAGTGAACACCCGCGATATCAACAGATAGCAAGTAAGCGAAATAACCTCGTTTGTCCGCCATATTGAGGTAATAGGGCGGTGTCCCATTACGAATATCATTAAAGCGTTCGCAGATATCAAATAAACCACGATCAACAGCAAGCGAGGAAGTCCAAACTTGTTTAAAGTTGGTATCACAAGAAGCCATGACGTAACGTTCTTGCTTGTTATTTTCCTCAAGCCAGGCGCTGGTGTCTGGAATCAGGTCATGCTCGCGCAACTCCGCAGCGACCTGCGGGATCTCCGCAATTAATTGAGCGGTTTCTTCGTTATAGCTATTTTGGGCATGAAGTATATTAACCATCCAGGCCAGACCGAACCCCACCAATGCAATAATTGACAATGAAGTCAAAAACATACGAGTGAGAAGTCGCTTTTTAGGTTTCAATCTTAGTTGCATGGAAGATTAAACTTATAACCTTGGCCGCGAATGGTGATAATGGGATTCTCTATCCCATCACGACTCAGTTTTTTCCGTAAACGGCTGACCATAACTTCTATAGTGTTCGGGTCGCCTTCTTTGTCACCATATATCACATCAAGCAATCGCTGCTTGGCAACCACTTCATGATTATGGCGCATCAGATATTCTAAAATCTGATATTCAAAAGCGGTAATGTCCATGAGTTCGTCGCCCATCATTACCTGCTTGGCCGCAAGATCTAAAGACAACTCTCCACTTTGGATGACAGGTTTGACAAAGCCAGCACTGCGGCGCACTAGCGCATCAAGCCTAGCGACTAATTCTTCTTTTTGGAAAGGCTTAACAAGGTAATCATCTGCACCAGCGTTGAGCCCTTGCACTTTATCCTGCCAGTTAACTCGCGCGGTAAGGATTAACACTGGAGCCTTGAGATCAGCTTCGCGCAGTTGCTTGATCAGTGAAATGCCATCCTGATCTGGTAAGCCTAGGTCAACGATAGCAACATCAATAGGGTAATTTGTTGCTTGATAGAATCCTTCTTTGGCTGTCCCCGCAACCTGGACTTGGTTACCCAACTCACTCAGCTGTACTTTCAGGTGATGAGACAGTAAAGGGTCGTCTTCAACTACCAGTATTCTCATAACAACCATATCCTTTTTGATATCAATTAGTCAGTGTATTCATTACATCAACATATGCCAATGCCAGCCAGTGTACTGCAAAATTACTTAACCGTGGCTGACGCTGTCACATCTGGATAGAAATTACTGGCTATTAACACGGTAAAGAAGGGCGCGACTTGTACCACTTTTAAGAAGCTACGTTGCTAGATGTTGTACGTTATAAAAAACCAACCCAAAGATCATAAAATAAAAAGTATATTTAAATCATTATGATAGTTGTATTTCATGCTTAGAGTTCAGAGAAAACAGTCAATCACAGCTGATTTTGCCTTTCGTTTTGATGACTTTTCTGAAGATGAATTTGTGGTATCGTAATCTCCTGAAGCAAAGGCCTGTCATAACAACTCTCAGATATCAGGCCGGGTGGCAGGATCAACGGATACTGCCTGTATTGCAATGTACATGAATTTTAGACGGAGCCCGCTGTGAAAGGACAAATCATTCGAGAAGAAAAAGTACTTAAAACCATAGAACCCGGGTTTGAAGTGGATCGTCGAGTCGCATTTCTCAAAGCCAAATTAAAAGAAGCAAAATGTAAGGCGCTGGTGCTAGGTATTAGCGGCGGCGTTGATTCATCCACTGCCGGCAGATTGTGCCAGTTAGCGATAGAATCTTTAAACCAAGAAACCAACAGCGATGACTACCGTTTTGTTGCCATGCGGTTGCCTTATCTCGAACAGCGGGATGAAGATGAAGCCCAGTTGGCACTGTCATTTATCAACCCGTCCCACCAAGTCACGGTGAATATTCACGATGGGGTAGAAGGTATCCATCATCAGGTGTTAGCCGGGTTAGAGTCTGCCTCAATTCTTGAACCTGATGATGCAAAAGTGGACTTTGTAAAAGGTAATGTTAAAGCGCGTATGCGTATGATTGCCCAATATGAAGTGGCTGCTGTCGTTGGTGGGTTAGTGGTCGGTACCGATCATAGCGCTGAAAACGTCACTGGTTTTTACACCAAATGGGGTGATGGGGCTTGTGATATTGCACCTTTGTTTGGGTTGAATAAACGTCAGGTTCGACAAGTCGCGGCCTTCCTTGGCGCTCCAGAGTCTTTGGTTAATAAGACACCTACAGCTGACTTGGAGACCAATCGTCCGGGTCTGGAAGATGAAGTTGCATTGGGGCTGAGTTACGAACAGATTGATGATTTCCTTGAAGGTAAAGAAGTCGCCCCCGAAGCCGAAGAGCGCATCATTAATATCTACAAAGCGACCCAGCACAAACGTCAGCCAATTCCGACTATTTATGATTAAGTAAAAGCAATGCCATCCTTCAAGGGGTGGCATTTTTACATCACCTATTGAAAAGCTGAAGCCGAAGTTGCTCAACTGTTTGATTGGAAAACTGCCGATAGTCCAGGTAAGGAACCAGCCAAATATTTTGACGTAATTGACGTAAGCACGCGGCATTAGCCAGTGGTACGGCGGTATCTACTTTTACACCTAAACTTGCGCAAACTTCCTTGCCACTTATTAACTGGGTCCCAGTCGATGGATACCAGGCGATAGGTTCAGTTACCAGACACACAATGTTAAACAGGTTGTTCTGTAAAAATGACTTCCAGTCATCAGTCGGCGCAAAAATTTTAGCGGCTATCACCAGGATTTTACGCCAGTGATTCGAATTAACACCGATAATCTCCGTGGCAGCATCCCGTTGTTGCCAGTGCCACTGTTCCGGCACAACAGGAGAGTGTGGTAAATAGATGATGTTGGGGGCTTGTGGATCACCAAGTAACATGTGAATTAACTCAGTTATAATTTGCGGTCACGTCTTATAAGACAGAAACCCAATTAAACATTGCATCATTTCTACCACATTTTCTGATAGAAAAGTTTCATAAAAGCGCAACCATTACTCCTTAATCTAGATGTTCCGGCTAAGCTTGATTGGGGGAAGCTTGGCAAAGATAAGGAGCATTTTTATGAAGCGCAACATCAAATACGGTTTGATGGCTAAAGGTTGTAAGGTGCCGCTGGGGTATTTTCTTAACGGGTTATTTTATGAACGTGCCGCTAACCATGGAACCGCTCAAGGCTTTGTTGATGAAAAAGGCTATTTTTATGCAGCTACCAACGGACTCCTTGCTAAACACACTCGTCCAACCGCCAAAATAGAAGGTTTGACCTATATTCGCTTAGCCGATATTGCAGAGTTTGAACTAGTAATGTTTGATGCTTAAAAAAACGAAAACCCAATCAAAATGATTGGGTTTTGTTGTATTTGGTCGGTATGAGAGGATTCGAACCTCCGACCCCTGACACCCCATGACAGTGCGCTACCGGGCTGCGCTACATACCGAATGTGTTGTTTTTACCGCGAACAGCGCAAGGGTCGCGTCAACGAGGCAGAACTTTACCAAGAGCCAAGTGACAGTGCAAGCAACAAATTGGTAGCGAGGATTCAACTGCCTAGTTTGTGCACTTTATTGTTACAGAACCGAAAATGACGCTAGTGGCTATATAGCCTGCGGCCTTCTCGCATAACTTCAATCATCTCTGGAACGCTCATTTTTTTACGCAATCGATGACGGTAATTCTCGTCATAAATACGATACTTACCATGCCGGTCTATCACGGTAATTTCATGTTGCTGATAGATCGCGAATACTCGGTTATCCCCAATATAGAGCCAAGTCTGGTCATCGGGTTGGAGTAGGTGTCGGCCAGCACTGTAGTCTGTTGCTGGGTTAGTACAACCCAGTACCTGAGTCATTAATGTGGGTACTATCCCGTAATGGCTAGTACGGTAATTAACTTTAGTGCTGATAGTCACTGGCCAATGAATCACCAAGGGTACCTGCACATTTTCTGGAGATACGTTGCGCCGGGCTTCATCTGTATTGCTGGTGAATAACTTGCCACTGACACCTGTCACCACAATGATGGTATTAGTTGGCAGTGTTTGCAGTAATGCTTGTAACTGTTGATCCACAAAATTTAAAGACTGACGATACTGGTTGAATAGCACTTTTTCAGCAGGTTTCAGTGGTTCTGCCGGTTTAACGGTTTGGATGCCAAGAAATCCAACTGGAGTATCGTAGTCCTCAGGTGATTTCAGATTCAATAGCGCAAACCAAGGCCCTTGCTGCTGAGTGCGCCATTTTTCGAAGCTACTGATAGTCTTAATGTCACTCTGTGCTTTGCCGGTATCATCCGCCGCCAGATAGGGTTGGAAATCATTAAAAATTGCTTTAGGTTTTGCGTCATTCATTCCTGAGATAGTGGTAAACAACCCTAATTGATATCCTTGTTGTTTCAGCGTTTGGGTGAGTAGTGGGCTGGTGAAATTCAGATCCACTGCATCAATGTAGCTACCCTGTAATCCATACAGCAATGAAAACATACCGCTACTATATTGATTCCCGCCACTAAGATGATGGGTAAACAATTGATTCTGCTGACTATAGTGATAGAAAAATGGCATTGTCTGCTCATCTACTAAGTCGGCACGGAAGCTATCAATTGCGACTAACAAAACATTAGGATGCTGATCAATATGGCACTGTAATGGTTGTTGTGGGTAATTCAGATTACGTTCTACCTTGATATCAGGCGTATTACTGCCATCAATACCATGGCTTTCCATAAACGTTCTGGCCGTTGCTGGATAGGATATTGGATAAGTATCATCAAAGCGGGTAATTTCAGTGACATCAGCCGCGTCTGCCCAGATATGGATCAGATGACTGCTCACAAAGCAAAGCCCGATAAACATCACTAATTTATTACCCCAATTCCGGCGCTGGATACGTTCAATGCGCTTCCATAACCAGTTCGCGGCAATCAATTCCACTACCAGAATCACGATCGGAGTAACTACAAAATATGGGCCCTGTAACAACCCATTGAGATCGGCCCATGCTAAATCAAAAGCAAACGGATTGAGATGCATACCGTAGTCCTGGTAGACAACGGTATCATAAAGTAAGGTGCATAAACCGATGCTGGCAATAACCGCCGCATAACCACGCAAAATCCTGGAATAAGGCAACAATAGTGTTATTGGGAACAACAACACCAGATAAACGATAAATGCCAGAAAACTGAAGTGGCCGATGGTACTAATGGTCAAATAGCCCCACCCAATCAAGGAGTCGGGGAAACCGGGAGACTGTAAATAACGGATCCCGACGATCATCGCCAAGATACCGTTGAAGAAAGCAAACCAGTGTCCCCAGTTGATTAAGCGGGATACCCGATCTCTTCCACGTTGTATTTTCTGCTCCACCATTCAGCTTCCGCTTGTTTCGAGTTGCTTGTATATCTTACGTTTTTTTGAGTAAAAGATACCAGTATTTACCGTAAGTTACCGTAGGGATTGTGTTAATGCCTTGGCAAATTGTTCAGCAAGTGGCTGACGGGACTCTTTGCTGACCTGAGTTGACAGCAAATGGGAAACGGCATTGCCCAACGCCATAAGGCTTAAATCTGTGGGGGCCTGATGTTTTTCCAGCACTGCCAGCAGTTCGGCAATTAGGGTTTCAACTTCGGCATTGCTGTATTTGGATTGAATAGGCATATTAAAAAATGTTTCACTCAAGGATAGAATAGCGGCATATAATACCGGATTTACCACAGAGTAGCACTACGAAGCCCCATGAGTATTCACGTCGAACAAGCCATTATTCACGCTATCACCCAGAATAAAGAAGGCCAGTTAAGCTGCCGATTACGGCCTCAGCCCTTGTTAAACGGTACTGCAGTAGAAGCCATGGTGGATGAGTTGCACCAGACTTACTCATCAAAAGCCGGCAAGGGATTTGGTTTTTTCGGCGTTAATGGCGATGACGGCGAGGCGAATCCCGCATTCAAGGATGCCTTGCAGTCTTATCTGAGCAATGAGTTGGGCTTTGTCGAATTCTCGGCATCTGCTGGTAAGTTACTGCAAGAAGAGTTATCTAAATATGACTTCAGTCAAGGCGGTTTTCTATTATTGGCGCTGTATCAGCACATGGCGACTGATTATCTGTTTGTGGCGTTGCTAAATGCTAAATCGTCGATGACCGTGCTGGATGATATGGAACTTACGCAAAATGACCATCTGGATCTGGCGAATTTGCAGTTGGCTGCCCGTATTGATTTAACTGAATGGCAGCGCGATAGTGAGTCCCGCAAATATATCTCATTTGTTCGCGGTCGCGCCGGCCGTAAAGTTGCGGATTTCTTCCTGGATTTTATGGGATGTGTTGAGGGGATAAATGCCAAGCAGCAAAGCAAGCAATTGATGCAGGCAGTAGAAGATTATGTTGCTGAAGGTGATTTGACCAAGGATGAACGTCAGGAATGTCGCAATCGGGTCTTTGAATATTGTCAGGAACAGGTGGAAACCGGCATTGATGTGCAACTGAAAGATCTGGCAGACGAATTGGCCGAATCCGGGATGGAGTCGTTCTATGACTTTGCCGTGCAAGGCGAATATGAGCTGGAAGAGAATTTCCCGGCAGATAAGTCAACGTTGCGTCAACTGAAGAAGTTTTCCGGGACTGGCGGTGGGGTATCATTGAGTTTTGATAGCACCCATCTCGGTGAGCGAGTGATATACGATCCGGTATCTGACACCATTTTGATAAAAGGTGTGCCAGCAAACTTGAAAGATCAGCTCGACCGTCGTTTGAAAAGTAATTAACAGACTGAAAAATAAAGCGCTGTGAAGGCGCTTTATTTTTACCTAGTGGGCGGCAACTTAATGGCCGCAATTAAACGGCAAGCGATCACCCATGTGTTTTCGATAATATGATCTCCACCCAATCGCTGGATGTCGTTGGCCGATGGCTGTCATGCACGTTGGTTCATGCAAGTTTTGATGGTCAGATGACATGTGAATTGACTTGCAAGGTGTTCATCATCACTGTCATTTACGCGCCGATGATGTGAACAGACTTGCGTGTTAATATTGGTGCCTTTTTGAGTCAGTCGGCTGTTTAGTTCGCTAGCTAACCAATTGTGTAAGCATATAAAGGGTTTCATCGGGTACCGAGATACGTTAATAATGGTCATCGATGAAATAGACGTAATAACGGCTGATAAATTCAGCGGCTGTTGGCTTAAAACATCGAGAAACATGTGGGCAAGGCAGACGCTAGCGTTGCGGTCTGCCGCGACTATATTCTTTAAAATCAGGGTGGACTGTATTTCTGCTCGGGAGAATCAATGCAACTCTTTGTAAAAGATTTAACGGTGATCGATTTTTCTTATCTATGTCCTTTGCGTGGCATGGTCGGAGAAAGTTGGATCGTCGATGTTTTGCTGGAAGGCGTGCTAGATCAGCAAAATATGGTACTCGATTTCGGCAAGGTAAAACGCACAATTAAACAAGTGATTGATCAAGTAGCAGATCACCGGCTGCTCATTCCTACTGCTTGCGGTGATTTACGTTGGCAGCAACAGAATGATACCGTTTGGATCGATTTTGCCAGTCGTAAAGGGACTATTCATCTGGGATGTCCTGCGGAAGCGTTCGCGTTGGTCCCAAATGAACTGATTGACTTTGATAGTGTGAATGATTTTCTTATCAATGCATTACGTGATGTACTGCCAGAAAACGTCGATAACATCAGCCTCACATTACGTAGCGAATTGCTTGACGGCCCATTTTATCATTACAGCCATGGCTTAAAAAAACACGACGGTAATTGTCAGCGTATTGCCCATGGGCATCGCAGCCCGGTAAAGGTATTTGAAGATGGTGTTGCTGCACCAGAATGGGATCGGTACTGGGCTGAGCGTTGGAAAGATGTGTATCTCGGCAGCGAGTCCGATATGGTGCCGATTGAACAATTGACTATGTCTCCGCAGTGTCGTGTGACTGATGATTCCCATTATGGATTTTGTTACACCGCACCTCAGGGAGAGTTTCAACTGGCGATGCCGAAGGGCTGTTGTGATCTGATCCCGCATGACACTACCATAGAGCTGCTAGCACAATTTATGGCTGATACGCTTTCGGCAAAAATGCCTGGTCGGCAGTACCGTGTCATGGCATTTGAAGGTATCGGTAAAGGTGCTATCGCGGTCGCGGGAACTGAAAAACATTAAAAGACAGTATGGGGTTTCGAGTGCAGGTTTTATCAACAATACGTCGCGGCTTAGTTAGCGCAATCATACTAAGTCTGCCGGTTCTGGCTCAGGCTCAAAACATCTCACAGCCTGCTATCAAATTGATAGGAAAAATGGAGCAGGGGGCACTGCTCCGGGGATCGGTAACGCCTGGTAGTCAACTGATGCTGGATGGTCGTGCGATTCAGGTGAGTGCTGAGGGAAATTTTGCCTTTGGCTTTGAACGAGAATCGCCGCTCAATCATACGCTGAGCGTCACGTATCCAGATGGCCATGTTGCGACCCAGCAGCTCAATATCGCTGAGAGACAATACCGTATCTCCTCAGTGAATGGGATCAGCAAGAAAATTATGGAGCCAGATCCCAAAGATGTGGCTCGTGCGGCTGAAGATAGCAAGATGGTCAAGGCGGCGAGGGCAAGGACTTCAGAGGAAAGTGGCTTTGCTTCCGATTTTATCTGGCCGCTTACGGGCAGAATTTCGGGTGTGTATGGCAGTCAGCGAATTTATAATGGTAAGGCAGGTAACCCGCATTATGGGGTTGATATTGCAGCAAAAACAGGCACAGTTGTCGTTGCTCCGGCTGCTGGCGTGGTATCGCTAGCAGTACCTGATATGTTTTACTCTGGGGGTACCATGATTATCGATCATGGCTATGGTGTCAGTTCTACCTTTTTACATTTAAGTAAACTTTACTTGAAACCCGGTACTCGCGTGAAGCAGGGCCAGCCTGTCGCAGAAGTCGGTGCTACAGGGCGTGCCAACGGCCCTCATCTTGACTGGCGAATTAACTGGTACCAAATGCGTTTAGATGCTGCCACGGTAGTGCCAGCGATGAAGGATGCATTGAAAACCGCGCAAAACTGAAAGACTTCATCCACTGAACATTTAAGTCTCTTGATGAAAAAGGCCCATTGCGATTTAACCGTCACTGTGGGCCTTAGGTGCTTCAATCAGTCTTCGTGCTTATCGGTGCGGTGAATACCAACGGCACCTAACACATATTTCTCATAAATCGGTTCGCTAGTACCTCGGCGTACTTTGTACATAAAGTACTTCTCAAAAGCGATTTTGGCCAGGTGTACCCATTTACCCATAGAGGTCCAGTTGGCGTTTCGCGGTGGGTTTTGCGGCAGTGCGACGAATGCGGCACCTTTGTCTCCCATGTCTGCCAGGCAGATAGCATTCAGCGTTGGAATGGTGGAGGGCTCTTCGCCTTTAATGGCCGACAACATGTTATCGACAATGGCTGTTGTCATGGATTCAATCATAAAGCCAGTTTTTGGGACGCCAACAGGGACAGGGGTTGACTCCATCGGAGGCAATGCCACGCAAACGCCAGCAGCATAGATTTCAGGGTAGGCCACAGAACGTTGGAATTTATCAGTTAACACAAACCCTTTGTCGTTACATAGTTTAGGTACCGCCGCAATGGCTGGGCTACCTTTAAACGGTGGCAACATCATGGACATTTTAAAGGGTAGTTCGTGAGTAAATTCCACTTCCCCTTTGCGGTTCAATTCTTCAACATGCATCAGACCATCTTCAACACTGACGGTTTTAGCATTACAAATCCACTTAATGTCACGTTTGCGGCATTCATGTTCCATTAAGCCCTTGGAGTCACCAACCCCGCCAAGCCCCATGTGACCAATGTAAGGTTCACTGGTGACGAACAGCAGCGGTACTTTTTGTCGGATTTTGGCCGCGCGCAGAGCACTGTCTAACGAGAACAGGTACTCATAGGCCGGGCCAAAACAACTGGCCCCCTGAAAAGCACCGACGATTACCTGTCCAGGTTCTTGCTGTAATTTTTGGTAGGCATCAAAGGCTTTTTCAGCATGTTCAGCAGTACAGATTGATTGAGTAAATTTATGCGGACCGCTGCCGGGAATGGCATCAAAGTTCAGTTTAGGACCCGTACATATCACCAGGTAATCGTAGGATTGCTGAGAACCATCGCCCAAGGTTAGCTGTTTATTCTCAGGATCAATTTCAGACACTCCGGCGGCTGAAAAGGCGATTTTGCGCTTGCCGAGATAAGTCTCCAAAGGCAGGCAAATATCCTTGGTTTTACGTTCACCCAGCGCAACCCATGGATTCGATGGTACAAATTGAAAATCTGGTCTTTCATTGATCACCATCACTTCACTATTGGCAGGGAGCCGCTGTTTAAGTTCAAACGCTGCCGATACGCCCCCGAGCCCGGCACCAATTACCACGACTTTGGTCATTATTATCCTCTCTTTTTTATTGCCCTGAGGGTATAGCGACAGGGCTGGATGACTTATCCATAAGATAAATCTAATGGATTAGATACAGATTAGCGGATGGATGACGCTATGCAAGTCATTTTGTTAGTTTGTTGTACTAAAGTCGTAGGCTGAATGGGAGAAATGCGTCTTTGAATGCCAGCATCGGCGGGACTATTCGCTGGCACTGCATTGGAAAGGTGAATACTGGTAATTAGCAATGTGCTTGGTATCGAGCTGGGAGCAGATCAGTCGATATCTGCTTTTTCGCTGTTAATGATCGTTTCAATGCTGTGTGGATGCACCTTGACACATAGATGCTTGAACTTAAAGGCAATAGTTGGATTCGCTAGCCGTTCATCTGCCCCGGCAGGACTGCTGAATTTTATCGAAATTTGCGGATTCTTATTGAGTGACGTTTCTAGGTTCGGTACTGTCGCGAACAGTACCTGTTGTAATGCTTCGCAGGTTTCGGCGTGACAAGGCAACACCAGCTCTATGTGTTCCCAGCCTTGATTACGATCATTTGTCTCTTTGGGATAGGGCAGTTCCAGGTAGGGAATTTGATAATGACCTATCGACATTGGCTGTTGCAGACGGATGAGCAGGATAGGACGGCCATTAATCTGCTTATCTGATATCAAGGTGCCATGTTGGAGAAAATGGTCCCGCAATTCATCAGCCAAAGCTACTGAGTTGACCCGTAACGCGAGGTGATCACATTCATGCAAAACATTAAGCCCCAGTTGCTTGACGAAGCTCAGAATGTCACGGGAAAAGTCCGAATATGACGCCATTAGTGTCTTATAGTCGATGACCTTGTCCATTATGGCCAAATCTCGATCGGTGTTCCTGGTTCAACTAACTTCCAGATCTCATCCATGTCTTTGTTAGTAACCGCAATACAACCGTTGGTCCAGTTATACTGCTGCGCTTCTTCGGGCGTTAAATCGGTATGCGGATTCTGGCCATGGATCATGATCTGGCCTCCGGGATTTATGCCGAGTGCTTTGGCGCGGAACAGATCTTCATCGTTAGGATAAGAGATATGGATAGCGCGGTAGTAACTACTGTTCGGCTTTTTGTAATCGAGAATATAACGGCCCTCGGGGGTACGCTGATCGCCTTCTTTTAGCTTATGTCCCCGTGGCATATCACCCATGGCAATATGGTATTCGTGAAGGATTTTTCCATGACTCATCAACCGTAGTTGTGATAATGATTTTTTGACAACGACCAGGTCGACCTGTGGTTGGGCTAACAACGAGAAACTACAGAAACTGAGTGCTGCAATTAACAGCAATTGAATGCGCTTTACCATGGATTAATTGTTATTTTTAACGGCTTCGAACTAATGTTCGCATCATAACCGAAAACTCGGTAACTATTGAAGCACTGGCTGAAGAATGTATGATCCGCTGGCGTGTGTTGGACGATAACCTAGGGAGTTTGTGGATGACTCAGGAACATCAGGATAGTACTTCTCCATTACGACTAAAGCTGCGTACTATCATTTTTGGCACAGATACCCCGGCTGGCAGGGCATTTGATATTGCACTGATTGTCTGCATTATCCTTAGCGTTGCGTTGGTGTTTTTGGATACTGTGCAGCCAGTCCATCGGCAATACGGACAAATCATTCTTGGATTTGAATGGTTTTTTACCATAGTGTTTACCATTGAATATGGTGTTCGACTCTACAGCTCCGCTAACCCTCTGAAATATGCCTACAGTTTTTATGGGCTGGTGGATCTGCTCAGTGTCTTACCCAGTTATTTAGCGTTGTTCGTGCCCGGCGCCAATTTAACGCTGGTTATCCGTGTGTTGCGGCTATTCCGTATATTTCGAGTGCTGAAGCTGTTGCGTTATCTCAGCGAAGGCAACATGTTGTTGCGGGCAATGATGCAGTCTAGTCGCAAGGTATTCATTTTTTTCTTTTCTGTTAGCCTGATTATTATGGTACTCAGCGCAGTGATGTATGTTGTTGAGGGCCCTGCTAACGGCTTTAGCTCCATTCCTAAATCGGTGTACTGGACCATCGTGACAATAACCACTGTGGGTTATGGCGATATCACGCCAAAAACTCCACTTGGTCAGGCCATCGCCGCTTTTACCATGTTACTGGGTTACTCAATTATTGCGATTCCCACAGGCATTTTAACTGCCGAAATCGGCCAGGAAATAGGGCGGGTACGCGACTTACGCCGTTGTGCTAACTGCTTGAAAACTGGTCATGATCATTATGCTAATTATTGCAGCCATTGCGGAAGTGAACTGGAAGCTTCCACGGTCGTAAAAAAGGATTCTCGTGAGTAAAGCTGCTTCGATACCCACCACTCGGGCCAAGTTTGTTGAGGGGAACATCCTCAGGCATATCCTCGTAATGAGTTCCACTGCGGCTATTGGCGTGTCAGCGCTGTTCTTAGTGGATCTGCTGGATATGTTTTTCCTCAGTATGCTTGGCGAGCAGGAGTTGGCTGCTGCCGTTGGCTACGCTGGGACAATTTCATTCTTTACCACGTCGATTGGTATCGGGCTCTCTATCGCCTTAGGAGCATTAGTCTCCAGAGCAATTGGTGCCCGCGAGATTGACAAAGCCAAGCGACTTCTGATTAATGCGGCGGCGGTGACATTGGTGATGTCGGCACTGACCGCGGCGATAGTCACCAGTTTTATCCCTGAATTACTCTCGTTGGTAGGGGCAAGCGGCCATACCGCAGAACTCGCCGCAAGTTATTTGTATATTTTGGTACCGTCGTTACCCATCATCTGTTTAGCCATGGCATTTGGCGGCGCATTACGCGCGGTCGGCGATGCCAAACTCTCTATGTGGTCAACCCTGGCGGGCGGCGCTGTCAATGCGGCGCTAGATCCTCTGTTCATTTTTGTGTTGGGATTAAATATCGAAGGGGCGGCCTTTGCATCGGTACTGGCGCGCCTGACTGCGTTGGTTATTGCTGCCAGAGGCGTATTTGGCAAACACCAGTTATGGGGCGGATTTGAATGGCACGCACTGCGACAGGATTTACCTGTTATCTTCGCCATTGCCGGGCCGGCGATGTTGACCAATGTGGCGACGCCGATCGGTAACGCATTCGTAACCCGAGCGGTGGCAGATTTTGGCGACAGTTTTGTGGCGGGATGGGCCGTCATAGGCCGCTTGATCCCGGTGACTTTTGGTATGATCTTCGCGCTCAGCGGGGCAATCGGTCCCATTGTGGGACAAAATTTTGGTGCCGGCGCCTATGAGCGTTTGCGCGAAAGTCTGACGCGGGCGCTGCAGTTTTGCTGTAGTTATGTGGTAATCATGTCCCTGATATTGCTGCTGCTGAAAGATTGGATTGTTTCCCTGTTCGCTATGGAAGGCCAGGCTGCCGATCTTATCCGCTTTTTTTGCCAATACATGGCCGTATTTTTCTTGTTTAATGGCGCCTTATTTGTTGCGAATGCGTCGTTCAATAATCTCGGAAAAGCCAAATATTCGACCGTATTTAATATTGGCAAGGCGACACTTGGCACCATCCCTTTTGTTTGGTTGGGGGGGAGTTGGGGCGGTGTATACGGTGTGTTGATTGGTCAGGCTGTTGGCGCAGTGCTGTTTGGCGTCTTGGGGGTAATAACCGCCTACAAATTAGTGGCGAAAGTGACTGCAGCAGGTAGAAAACAACTGGGGACCATTTTAGACGAAGCTGGATTAGCGCCTGTCGCGGCAACCCCAATGTCTTCATCGCGTGTGCCAATGGCATTATTGGCAGAAGAAGCTGAAGTTGCCGCTGAGGAGCGGCGAAATGAATGAGCAGATCGGTTAAGAGAACAGCTGATCTTCGAGCGTTCTGCCATTGAGCAACATACGATATTGTAGACGCTGCTGCTTAAGTAACTGCAGTAGCTGAATGTCCAGTTCAGTCGCTTTTTCCGGTAAATATTGCAATACCAGAGTGTGTTTGCCGCTGAATTGGATGGCCTCTACTCCAGGTAAATGCTGCAAATGAGCCTGAAGCGCTGACATATCGCACGGGTGCATCTGTAATGTCAGGTAAGCTTGTTGATCTGGCGCGCTAAGATCCACAGCTTGGCTGAGTTTACCGTGGTCCAGATATAACACTTTGCCACAGAGTTTTTCCAGTTCTTCCAGATTATGGGAACTGATTAGGAAGGTGATATCAGGTGATAGATCCGCGACCAGTTCCCGAATATTCCGGGCGTTGACTGGGTCTAGTCCTGCGGTAGGCTCGTCTAACAACACCAGTTTAGGGTTACCGATAAGCGCTTGTGCAATGGCTGCACGTTTGCCCATGCCATGGCTTAAGGCTTTGGGCAGTGAATTAATGGCGTCACTTAACCCCACCAGCGCCAGAACGCGTAGCGCTTCTGCGTCGGCCGATTTACCAGAAAACCCATGTAACCGCGCATATAAAGCCAGTTGAGTTAATAAACTGAAATCTGGATCCAGTACTGCATCCTGAGTCAATGCTGCCACTTTACCTAATAAGGTGGAACTACCGGGTTGTTCACCAAAAACACTAATCTTGCCACTGGAGGGCTTAATAAACCCAAGTAACAGGCTCATAAGTGTGGTTTTCCCCGCGCCGTTGGGACCAACCAGTGCAATAGGACTACCCGTCTCTAAGGTCAGATCAACATTATCCAGTGCGAGTTTATTACCGTAACGTTTACTCAGGCCACTACATCGCAACAGGTTCATAAATCGCTCCGCTTGATAATCAGTAAACCCAATGCCAGATATGCAACACATTGAATAACCGGTAATGGTGCACTGCTGCTGGCTGCCATTGGGCTTGCGGTGACTAAACCATCAGTTTGCATGCCCGGAACTAAATACTGCAGAAACCCTAAGGCGGGCATAGCGTAATCCAGTAGCGGAAGAACAATCGCTGACACCGTAAAAAACAGCACTGCATAGATGGTCGCTTGGCGGTTCGAGGTTGCTACCAGCGACAATACTGACATCAAGGCGGTATATGGCAGCAAAATAATCAACAAGTTGACAGAAACCCAGAACGCATCGGTCATGGAGTTCGCTGCAAGCGTCGGGTCACGTAAAGACGCCAGCACAATGGTGGCAACGACTGTCAACAACACTAATAACAATTGGATGAGCATCATTCCGAGAAAACGTCCGAAGAACAATGCTTCACGGCTACAGTGCAGTGTTAGAAAGCGCAGTGTGCCCCGTTGACGATCTGCGGCAAATTGACCTGCCGCCAGTAAAATGCAGAACATAGGAAAGAGATAGAGCGATGCACTCCAATATACTGCCAGTTCTGGGACCGACCAGTTAAATAGCTGCGTTAAAATTTTGCTGTCAATTGAAGCGGCGAGATTGCGGATATTGGGATCGGTAATCCATTGTGCCGCGCTTTTTACTGGATAGGCCAGGATTAACAACCACAACAATGCAAACGTTAGCAGCGCCATCAGTCCGCGACGTTGTAACAGTAATCTTTGTAACTCAAACACTGCCAGCTGACGGGTATTATGCCATTGTCCTGGATGTGTATGTTGCGAGGTGCGCGCCATGAGAACCCTTAAAATTAGGTTGGAAGCGAGTTGGCTCAGCTGATAGCTTGTTGCAGCTGTGCAACCAGTTGTTCGAGTGACGCGACTTGTTGTTCCAGTTGCCGCACCCGGAGCTCAAGTGGATCACCACTTGCCGCACTGGTTACCGCTTGGGGTAAAGCTTCGACTGTATCACTGAACAGTTCGGTAAATCGTACTTCACGCTTACCAGCTTCCCGCGGCAGTTGCTGCAATAGCGACTTGTCGAGTAACGATTGCAGATTAGCTTCAACTTCTTCGATATCCCGAAATTCATACAAGCGCTGAGCGCGAGCTCTTAGCTCGCCTGCGGTTTGCGGCCCTCGCAGCAACAGCAGACATACAATGGCAAGCTGTGATGCGGGAAATTGCAGTTCCGAAAATTCAGTATTACAAAAACGGTGGCGATATTTGCTGACTCTGCTGCCAAAACCACTTTCTTCGGTGATGAGTCGTTTTTGTTGCAAGCGCACCAATCCGTCCAATACCTCACTATCGGCGAGGTTCATCACCGGCTCTCTAGACGTTTTCTGGTTGCAGGCGAGTGTCAGTGCGTTCAGTGATAACGGGTACTGCTCTGGTGTGGTAATCTCTTTTTCCAATAAGCACCCAATAATACGCGCTTCAATACTATCCAACGTCATTCGCTATCCTTGATTAATTGGCTAAGTGAAGAAATTCAGACTGACCGAATACCGTCATCATCGATTGTTAGTTTGCCAGCCTTGAATAAACCACCGATCGATTTTTTAAAGGCCTTTTTGCTCATTCCCAGTTCAGCGTATATCACTTCGGGGGCAGTTTTATCACCAAATGGCAGATATCCGCCAGCGGCTTCGAGTTTGCGCAGGATTACCTGTGCTTGTTTGTCGAGCTCTTGACGATCACCTTTTTGTAGCGTCAGATCCAGCTTGTTATCGGCGCGTACCCGTTTAATAAAACCTTTCAGCTTTTGGCCAAACCGTAATTTACGAAAGACTTCATTTTGATATATCACCCCCCAGTGGCGGTTATTCACTATCGCCTTATAACCCAAATCTGAGGTTCCGGCGATAATCAGATCAACTTCCTGACCTTCTTTATATCGTGCCGGAGCTTGATCAATAAACTTATCCACTTTTGCAGAAGCGACAATCCGCTCATCAGCATGATTAAGATGCACATATACCAGATAACTGTGGCCTTCTTCCGCCGGTTTTCGTTGCTCGCCAAAAGGCAGTAACAGATCTTTATCTAGCCCCCAATCAAGGAAGGCACCATAGCGTCCGGTCGCGACTGTTTTGAGGTAGGCAAATTCTCCAACCTGCGCGAACGGGATTTGGGTGGTCGCAATCGGGGTGTCATCAGAGTCTAGGTAAAGAAATACTTCCAACTGGTCGTCGACTTGACAATCTTTAGGCACATATTTTCTCGGGAGCAGCACTTGGCCTAGCTCTCCTGCATTTAAATACACCCCAAAATCTACCTGCTTGATTACTTGTAGCGTGCAGCGCTTTCCTAACTCGGCCATGAATTTTGTCATCTAGTTGGCAATAAACGGCAGAATTATACCGTAAGCCAGTGCATTGTGCGCGGATGTATCACTGCGTTGGCGAATTCGTCAGCAGATAATCGTTGGTAACCCTCTGACGAACCGTCATATTTGGGTAATTGTTTGACGGTGAATAAACATGTAACATTATGAATTCAAATAGAAATTATAATCTGATTTAGTTGAACCATCAGCCGTAAATTGTTACTGTGTTAAAAATCGAGCAAGAAACTGATATTCCTGCTTGCATTCTCATACGTAGCAGGGTTTAATTGCGCCGTTTTGCAGGTATGAACCATTCATGCATTTGCACAGCGTGGGTAGTTAGGTTTTATGGTTTATGAGTCATTAACCGTGACTTAGTGTTTCGACTAACACGGGGTTAAGAGGGTCTTTAGCTAATGCACAACCATTTACTTGCCGCATCTTTCCGGAAGGTGCCGGAGAACCTGTTTCCAATTAGCTTCAATTATGATGATTTGGGGCTGAAACACCTTACGCTTATCCGCATTAATTCTGGCCGTGAAGAGGCCAACAATCCCAACTGATTTCGTCGCTTAGTCTGCGACTGGATTTACCCGGCATTCCACGGCGGAAGTGGCTGGGAAAGCTTATTTGTCTCATTAAACCCGTTGTGCTGGATTAGGTTAGATGCAAGGGAAACAACAATATTTTGAAACACTGCATACCGCTTATGGTCAATATTTTGAGATCGATAAAGTGCTGTATGAACAGAAAACACCACAGTGGCATCTGAGTATTTTTGAAAACCGTCAGATGGGACGGGTGATGGCGCTTAATGGCGTGATTCAGACTACCGAACGAGATGAGTTTGTCTACCATGAGATGATGACCCATGTGCCAATACTGGCTCATGGCGATGCCAAAAAAGTGCTGATTATCGGTGGCGGTGATGGCGGGATGCTTCGGGAAGTAGTGAAGCATCACAGCCTGGAATCGATAACCATGGTCGAAATTGATGGCGATGTGGTGGAGATGTGCCGTCAATATTTACCGAAGCATTCTTCCGGGGCATTTGACGATCCGCGCGTGCAATTAATCATCGGTGATGGTTTGGCTTTTGTGCGGGATTGTCAGGAATTATTTGATGTGATTATTTCTGATTGCACTGATCCTGTGGGGCCGGGTGAAGTGTTGTTCAGTTCGGAATTTTATAAGAATTGTAAACGCTGTCTTGCGGATAAAGGCATATTTGTCGCGCAAAACGGCGTGCCGTTCATGCAGTTAGCGGAAGTACAAAATACTGTGCGCCGCATGAGCGCATATGTGAAAGACTGTTGGTTCTATCAAGCCGCTGTGCCTACTTATGTCGGCGGCAATATGGCATTTGCCTGGGCCACAGATGATCAGGAAGCCCGTCAGTTACCGCTGGCGGTATTGCAGGAGCGTTTTCAACGGGCCGCGATCAGCACTCGTTATTACACCCCAGCACTACATCAGGCAAGTTTCGCCTTGCCTGCGTATGTTGAACAGGCGGTGGCGTCAGCAATGACGGTTGCCCGATAACCCATTTTTGTAAGGCTGATAATAGAATGAGTGATTGGTCCATTGATGATGCTCGTAACGGTTATAACGTTGCGTACTGGAGCCAAGGTTTCTACGGTGTGAATGATCAGGGTGAAGTGACAGTTTCCCCTGATCCGGCAAGTGGCAACCGTATTAGTCTTAATGAACTGGCGAAAGACATGGTCAAGGCGGGTGTAAGCCTGCCAGTACTGGTTCGTTTCCCGCAAATTCTCTGCCATCGGGTGGATAACCTGTGTCAGGCGTTCAATCAGGCTATTGAGCGTTACGAATATAGTGCTGACTACCTGTTGGTCTATCCGATTAAGGTGAATCAGCAACAGGCGGTGGTGGAAGAGATCCTCGCCAGTCAGGTGAGCAAAACTGTACCGCAACTTGGTCTAGAAGCGGGTAGTAAACCTGAGTTGATGGCGGTACTGGCAATGGCACAGAAGGCCAGTTCTGTGATTATTTGTAATGGATATAAAGACAAAGAATATATCCGGCTAGCATTGATTGGTGAAAAACTTGGCCACAAAGTTTACATCGTGCTAGAAAAGATGTCTGAGCTGAAAATTGTACTGCGGGAATCAAAAGAACTGGGCGTAAAGCCTCGTCTCGGGCTGCGTGCTCGTTTGGCATTTCAGGGCAAAGGCAAATGGCAGGCTAGTGGTGGCGAAAAATCTAAATTCGGCTTGTCCGCCGCACAGGTGCTGAAAGTTGTGGATGAGCTGCAACAAAATGAGATGCTCGATTCACTGCAGTTATTGCATTTCCATCTCGGTTCGCAGATCGCCAATATCCGTGATATTCGCCATGGTGTCGGTGAAGCCGCACGTTTTTACTGTGAATTAAGACAGTTAGGTTGTGGTATCAACTGCTTTGACGTCGGTGGCGGCCTGGCGGTGGATTATGACGGTACTCGTAGTCAGAGTAATAACTCCATGAACTACGGCTTAACCGAGTACGCAAACAATATTGTCAGTGCGCTTAACGATGTGTGCCAGGAATATGATCAGCCCGTACCGCGGATTATTTCTGAATCTGGTCGTTACTTAACTGCACACCATGCGGTGCTGATCTCCGACGTAATCGGTACAGAAGCTTACGTACCAGAAGAAATCGTTGAGCCAGAAGAAGATGCGCCGCAACTGTTGCTAAACATGTGGCAATCCTGGTGTGAGATCAGCGAACGTGGCGATTCCCGAGCCTTAATCGAAATTTTCCACGATACACAGTCGGATTTGGCAGAGGCACATTCATTGTTTGCCCTGGGACAGCTGAGCCTTGAGCAGCGTGCCTGGGCGGAACAAACCAATCTGCGTGTTTGCTATGAGTTACAGGGAATGATGAGTGCTAAAAATCGCTATCATCGCCCGATTATTGATGAACTCAACGAGAAATTGGCCGACAAGTTCTTCGTTAACTTTTCTCTTTTCCAGTCATTGCCCGATGCTTGGGGGATTGATCAGGTTTTCCCAGTCTTGCCGTTGAGTGGTTTAGACAAACAACCTGAACGTCGAGCCATTATGCTCGACATTACCTGTGACTCGGACGGGACAGTGGATCAGTATGTGGATGGACAGGGGATTGAAACTACGTTGCCTGTGCCTGCCTGGAGTGCTGAGAGTCCTTATCTGATCGGTTTCTTTTTGGTCGGCGCCTATCAGGAGATCCTGGGCGACCTGCATAATCTGTTTGGTGACACCAATTCTGCGGTGGTGCGAGTTGATGAAAATGGTTTGCCAAATATTGAAACCGTTTTAGCCGGTGATACAGTAGCGGACGTATTACGCTACGTGAATTTGGATGCGGTTTCCTTTATGCGTACTTACGAAGAACTGGTAAATACCCATATCGACGAAGATGAGCGTGCTTCTATTTTGGAAGAACTACAGTTGGGGATTAAAGGGTATACCTATCTGGAAGATTTCTCATAAGCAGGACGAATGACAGCAGGCCTGAGTGCCTGCATCAGGTTAGCAAAGATGTTTTTTGAAGGTTCAGAAAAAAAAATCGAAGTCATAGTGACGCCAGCTACGCCTTCGCTGCGATCACTGGGCCGGCCGTTCTGGGAAGGAATGGTTGCTAAGGCTCATGCGGAAATTCTGTCATCAGTCAGTAATGATTATTGTGATGCGTATCTGTTGAGCGAATCCAGCCTGTTTGTTTGGGATAATCGATTTCTGATGTTAACTTGCGGCACCACAACTCTAGTGAATGCCGCAACACATTTTATTGATGAGCTTGGTGAACAAGCGATTGCTTTTGCCAGTTATCAACGTAAGAACGAATATCTGTCTCATCTGCAAGCCACCAGTTTTACAGATGATCTGCAGCTATTGCGTAAAAAAATATCGGGTAAAGCGTTTCGAATTGGCCATCTTGATTCTCATCACCATTATATTTTTTACACCGACAAACCCTATGAAGCCGACACCTCAGATATCACCAACGAACTGCTGATGTATCATATTAGTGGTGATGCTGCAGATTACTTGCGTTCAGATAAACAAGATATTGCTGGTGTGCGGGCCACCTTGGCGTTAGCAGAGATGTTGCCTGGGTTCAGCTTTGACGATTTTCTGTTTGAACCGTTTGGCTACTCAGTTAACGGTATTCGTGGGCGTGAATATATCACTATTCATGTAACGCCTCAGGAAAACAGCTCTTATGTGAGTTTTGAGACTAATTTGGATATGTCACAGCAACCACTGGATATTTTCGCCCGCTTATTGGGAACGCTTGATCCCGGTAGTTGGGATGTCATCCATTTTAATGCACCTCATAGCAGTTGTGGTTTTCCGGCACATATCTGCCTCGGAAGTGCCAATATTCAGTTAGAACATGGTTATCAGTTGCACTTCAGCCATTATCAACAGCTATATCATGAAAAGCTGTTGCCAGAAGCCATCTAAGGAGAATTTGCGTGTCTGATTTAAGCGATATCCGTCGTGAATACACATTAGGTGGACTCCGCCGGGCTGATCTTGCTGCCGATCCGATGGTTCAGTTTGAATTGTGGATGCAGCAAGCCAAAGACGCCCAGTTAACGGATCCGACTGCGATGGTTGTTGCAACCGTTGATGAAAACGGTCAGCCGTTTCAACGAATTGTGCTATTGAAACGTTTTGATGAAAAAGGTTTTGTATTTTTTACCAACCTAGAAAGCCGTAAAGCTACGCAGATAGCGGGTAATGCCCACGTGAGTCTGTTATTTCCGTGGCATCCATTGGAGCGTCAGGTCGCAGTTACCGGCAACGCAGAACCATTGTCAGCCGCTGAAGTATTAAAGTATTTCCTGACGCGTCCGAAAGAAAGCCAGATTGCTGCGTGGGTTTCTCAACAATCCAGTAAAATTTCCGCCAGGCAGGCACTGGAGTCAAAGTTTGCTGAGATGAAAGCTAAATTTTCACGTGGAGAGGTACCACTGCCAAAGTTTTGGGGGGGATACCGCGTAACACCTTCCAGCGTGGAGTTTTGGCAAGGTGGTGAACACAGATTGCATGACCGCTTTTTATACACAAGAAATGGGCTAGGTTGGGATATTGATCGACTTGCACCATAAGCAAAACTACCAGTAAGGTTGTTGCAAAATGGTTATAATGAAGCGGAAATAACATTTAGCGCAAATTCTTAGCAGCTGACAGTTTCATAATCGGCTAGCTATGGTTAATCTTAGCGCTGCTAATAATAATTATACATCTGAGTAGCAACAGCAGGTAGTTCAATGGTAACCGACAAAGAAGGCTATGCTCAGCTTATTCAATACCTGACAGAACATCTTGGACTGTTTGAAAACGCCGGTAGCGGTGTTGATGGCAGCACAGTGATGGAACTGTTTGAAGATTTACTTGCTGCGCAAATCATTGTGGTCTGTGGTCAAAATCCAGAGTTATCGTTCTCACAGCGTAATACCATCATTCGCGAAGTGGATGCCATTATGTATGATTTGGAAGAGATCCTTGCAGGTTGTGGGCGTCAGCAGGTAAATCGCGAACAAAGTTATTTCATTACAGAGTTTACCGGATTGGTTAAAAATCTGTTTGATCATGAGATTGCTCAATTAGTCCGTTAAGCATCCGGCTGGTGGTTATTCAGGTTGGATTGCTGGCAATTGAATAGTGATACAGCATCCTTTCGTTGGCGCACATGCAAGAGAGAGCGCGCCGTTCAGTTGGGTGTTAAGATAGTGATATACGGTCGCTAGCGTACCGTTGGTCGAATGCTGTTGCCACTGTTGCTGGATGGCCGCAACTTGTGATTGCGTCATCCCGTTGCCATTGTCTGTCAGACGGATAAGCACGTGACCATTGTTTTCTGTCAGCGCAATACGTAATTGTTTATCATGTTGCGAAGTGGGGAAGGCGTCGTTAGCTATATTGCTGATTAGTCTATAAAAAACAATTAAATGTTGCCAACTCTTGCCTGCTGCCAGTAGGCGCAAATCTTTATCAACTTCAATAAGAACCTCCACAGTCGCCAGTTCTGGCGCCATAAAGATCAGTAAATCATCAAAAAATTCGGCTATTGCTAAAGATTGAATTTCATTTCGTTGATAATTTACCAATGGCAAAAGATGCCGCAAGGCTTCTGCTTGTTGCAATGCCAATGGGATCGCTTCGTCTGAAGCGTGATGGTATAGCGCAGCAGAAAGTTGATCTAAACGTTTACTCAAGGTCGATATTAATAAAGTCAGTAAACGTGGCAGGGGTTGCTCGAGATGATGTAATCGCTCAATTTCTTGTTGTAACTGGTGCTCCTGCTGATTTGCCAGCTGTTTCTCTTTGGCAAAATAGCGCTGTTGCATTTTTTGCTGTTGTATTTGTTGGAGCAAAGCGTCTAACTGCTGCTGTAGTTTATCGATTTCTCCTTGTAGCTGTACTTCGCTACGCTTGACGCCACTGAGATCAAAACCGATAGCGCCAATTCCATTAATTTCACCCAACTCATTTTTAAGCGGAAAACGGGTAACAAAAAATGGTCGGTTGCCGCCATGATGTATATGCAAAGGTTCTTCGGCGCTAAACGGTGCTCGTGATTGTAATACGCGTTGTTCGTGTTGTACTGTTAGCGGAAATTCTAATGCGGGAAATATCTGCTGATCGGTGTGACCTAACAACTGTTCACGCTCACGCCCCAATAATTCACAATATTTATCATTTACCCAGATGTAGCCACCATTCAGGTCTTTCATATGAATAATATGCTGCGAGAATTTCTGCAGGGCACCAAGCTGTTCGGTAAGATTCAGTAACTTAATTTGTGCTGATTCTTGTACTTGCAACTGTTGTTCTAAGGCAAGGTTCTCGGCATAGAGGCCGGACATTTCGGTTTCTAATTGCCTCACTCTCTCCAGAAAACTACCGGCTAATTCACCAAATTCATCATGCCGTGTGTTTTGTAATAACTCCAGTTCCGCTAAGTTCTGCATTTTTAGGGTACTGGCCATTTTGGTGATGGGGGCAATGAAGATGCGTTTTTGTATCAGGGATAATAACAGCATTGCTAATAACTGAATGATAACCAGAAACAAACCGACTTTACCGGCTAACAGATAGGCGTTGTGATGTAGTTGTGATAACGGCGTGACCACGAGAATTTTCCAGAAAGTATCTGGCATCAAAAATACCGATACTAAGGCATCTTCGCCGAGTAATGGATCATGTTGGATCTCGACTAAATCCACTAATTCTGCCGCTTTAGGCCAGTGCTGAGGTCCATTCTGCACAATCGCTTGCATCAGCTTATTCGGATCATTGATCAGCGACGGCAATTTTCGTAGTTGTTGCTCAGTGAACAAAGGATGCTTTTGTGCTTGTACTATGATGGCATCGTCTGCAGTTTGTAATGCCGATTTAAATACAGAAAATGCGGGAATTTTAGCACTCAGGATTTGGATATCATTTACCTGTGACGGAGTGATTTGGAGGTGCTGCTGCAAACCCTGAGGCAGCGATAACAATTGGTTACGGTAATCTAACGCAATAATATAGCCACTGAGATCTCGCGAAAGGCCATGAAAGAGTTCGTTGATGCCGGCAAGACTGATATCAATGGTGGCTGCACCAATAAATCTGTGGTCTGCGCGGATGGGAACTGATGCAGTCACCATCGCAGTACCGGTCACCGGGTCTCTGTAGGCAGGGGACCAGAACGCCACATTGGCAGGATATAGGTGAGTAGGGCGATACCATTCTTCATTATGGTAGGGAGTTACCGCATTGCGGTTGTAATCTGTGGTTTGTATTAACGTGTTATTGGTATCGCGAAACCAGAACAAACTTTTTGATGACAGCGTATTTTCATCTCGAGGTTCTGGCCAGATCCCGCCACCGGCTAACAGGTCGTTAGGGTGTTTTCTATCGAGTAATGCTGGAATGACTTTTTGTAATTCCTGCAGCTGTTGTGGTTGTTGCAAATACTGTCCGGCGACGCCTGCCATCGAAACCGCAATAGCTTCATATATTCCACTGATCTCTTGCAGACGGGATATCACTACCTGCCCGTAGGTTCGGTTTAATTCTTGCTGTTGCTGTAATAATTGATCTCTTTGGATAAGCCAAAATACGCCTATAGTGCTGGCAATAATGATGAAGGCGATAAACAACTGTACCCAAACAAATTTGGCAGACAAGCTGTTACGCCAGAGGTGTCTGGTATTCCCACTAAATTTGAAGGTAGGCAGCTGTGTCATGTAAAAATCCGTTTTAGCGGCAGCAACAATCGACATATTCATCATAGCGCTTGACCAATTGAATTGTCATTATTTGAACAAATTCAATTTGTTTGCACAGAAAAAAGCCCCTCACTAGGAGGGGCTAAAACAGGAAGAAGAATTACTCGGGTCGATTGAGTCGGGTTTCAATCAGAGTATCAATCACGGCTGGGTCAGCCAAGGTTGAAGCATCACCAAGGTTGGTAATTTCGTTTGCAGCAATTTTACGCAGGAATCGCCGCATAATTTTTCCTGAACGCGTTTTTGGCAAGCCTGTTGCCCACTGGATCAAATCTGGTGTGGCTAACGCGCCAATCTCTTTGCGTACCCATTGACGGAGTTCCTGACGTAGCGCCTCGGAAGGTTCGGTATCTTTGGTAAGCGTTACGTAGGCATAGATACCTTGACCTTTAATATCATGGGGATAACCAACTACCGCAGCCTCAGCCACTAAATCATGAGCCACTAACGCACTTTCGATTTCAGCGGTTCCCAGTCTGTGACCTGAAACGTTGATCACATCGTCAACCCGGCCAGTAATCCAGTAATAACCATCCTCATCACGACGAGCGCCGTCGCCGGTAAAGTACATGCCGCGGAAAGTTTTAAAGTAAGTCAGAACAAAACGTTCGTGATCTCCATAGACGGTGCGCATCTGACCTGGCCATGAATCGAGTATCACTAGGTTTCCTTCGGTCGCCCCTTCCAGGATTGTGCCATTGTTATCTACCAATGCTGGCTGCACGCCGAAGAATGGACGAGTGGCTGAACCGGGTTTGGTATCTGTTGCACCAGGCAACGGCGTAATCAAAACACCGCCAGTTTCCGTCTGCCACCAGGTATCGACGATAGGGCAGTGCTCATGACCAATAACTTCATGATACCAGCGCCATGCTTCTGGATTGATAGGTTCACCCACAGAACCCATGATGCGCAAGGAATCGCCTTTATAACCATCAAACTGTTCTTTCCCTTCAGCCATTAACGCACGAATGAGGGTCGGCGCAGTGTAAAGAATATTAACTTTATGCCGATCAATAATTTCGCCGAGTCTGGCAGGAGACGGCCAGTTGGGGACGCCTTCATGGATAAGCACTGTGGCGCAGTTTGCCAGAGGACCGTAAACCATGTAGCTGTGGCCCGTAATCCAACCTACGTCAGCAGTACACCAATAGATTTCACCCGGTTTATAGTCAAACACGTATTCATGGGTCATCGAAGCGTACACCAGATAGCCACCCGTGGTGTGCAACACACCTTTCGGATTGCCCGTTGAACCTGAGGTGTACAGCAAGAATAACGGATCTTCTGCCCCCATCTCTTCGGGTTCGCTAAATTCAGATGCGGTTTCGGTCAGTGAATGCCACCAGACGTCACGTCCTTCCTGCCACGCAACATCTTTGCCTGTGCGCTTTAATACAATAACTTTTTCAACAGTCGTCACGTCAGGTTTTGCTAATGCTTCATCAATGTTGCGCTTAAGCGGGATGGTGCGGCCCGCTCTGACACCTTCGTCGGCAGTAAGTATCACTTTGGAGCGGCCATCTTTAATTCGTGATGCAATGGAATCCGGTGAAAATCCGCCGAAAACTACCGAATGAACCGCACCAATTCGGGCACAGGCGAGCATCGCAATTGCCGCTTCGGGTACCATAGGCATGTACATGGTAACGACATCACCGCGGCGTACGCCTTGGCTACGTAACGCGTTAGCAAATTTACAGACTTCGACATGCAATTGTGCATAGGTCAGTGTTTTCTGCTGTTTGGCATCATCACCTTCCCAGATAATGGCAATGCGGTCGGCGTTCTGCTCCAGATGACGATCAACGCAGTTGACACAAGCATTCAGCGTGCCGTCATAGAACCAATTGATGGATAAATTGTGATCATCAAAAGAGGTTTGCTTAATTTGGGTGTAGGGCTTTATCCAGTCGATACGCTTTCCGTGTTCACGCCAAAATCCATCTGGATTAACGACGGATTCCTGATACATCTTTTTATACTGCTCATCATTGACCAGCGCACTGGAAGCAATTGCTGCGGGCACTTTATAAATGGCTTGTTGATTGCTCATGGATACTTCCCGTTGTTTTTGTGACTTGACGCAAAGTATGGGATGCAACCTTGTTACGCCTCTATTAGACATTGGTCTAGATAAATAAAAATGTTAAAAATCATCATGTTAATCATCTAATTAAAACGCGGTTAGTCTGTTACGTAACATTTTTAGATGTTGTCTTCATGACTTCTGAATGACGAGGCAAATATAAAAGTAAACAAGCAGTTGTAGCAATGTTGGTGTTTTTGAGGGACTGGGGTAGGCTAGTGCAGGCTGAATGTATCAAGGTCTGTAGTTAACGGCCGTAAGAGAACTACCATGAATCTGACAATGTTAGTGGCGGTTATCGCCATTTGTTACGTGTGCCTGCTGTGTGTGCTGGCGTGGGGGGCTGAACGCTGGTTTAGTAACCTCACTAAAAAATTACAAAACTGGATTTACGCTTTCAGTTTGGCAGTTTATTGCTCTTCATGGAGTTTTTTAGGCACAGTCGGTCAATCAGCTAAAGATTTTTGGTCTTTCTTACCGATTTTTCTGGGTCCCATATTGGTGTTTATTCTGGGGTTCGGCTTATTGCGTAAAATGGTGATGGTTTCAAAAGAACAAAATATCACCTCTGTGGCCGACTTTATCGCCGCGCGATATGGCAAATCTCAGCCACTCGCGGTTGTTGTCACCTTGATTGCCTTATTCGGCATCATGCCTTATATCGCTCTGCAACTAAAAGCCATGGTTTATGGCCTGAACCTGTTTCAACCCAAACAAGCGGAATTTGATGGTACCTGGTTGGCATTGCTGATCAGTTGCTGGCTAGCGTTATTCGCGATTTTGTTCGGTACTCGTAAGCTGGATGCGACAGAACATAATCCCGGCATGATGTTGGCGATCGCCTTTGAGTCGTTTGTAAAATTAACCGCATTTCTGATCATCGGTGGTGTAGTCGTCTTTGGCGTATTCGGCGGTTTTGGTCCGTTGTGGGAAAAAGCCAGCCTAGCGGGCGTGATCCAACAGCCCAACATGAGGCTTGAGTATATTGTGCCGGAGTTGTTGGTCGGGATGGCGGCTTTTTTGTGTATGCCTCGGCAATTTCACGTAATGGTCGTTGAAGCTCACGGTGATAAGAGTCTGCGTCGTGCCCGCTGGGTATTTCCATTATATCTGTTGGTGTTTGGCCTATTTGTTGGCCCGATGGCGTTGGCGGGTAAGTTAATGCTGGGCGATTCGGTCGCGCCCGATACCTATGTGATCAATCTGCCTTTATCCATGGGAAGTGATTGGTTAGCCGTGATCGCCATGTTGGGCACAATGTCAGCTGCTACCGGTATGGTGATCGTGGCTGTCGTCACCATCAGTGTGATGATCTCTAATGAATGGTTGGTGCCAGTATTGTTGCGCACCGGGCAGATAAAACGGAGTAACTTCAGTAAGTTTTCCACCCAGCTATTGTACGTCAGGCGTATTGCCATCGTATTAATTGTCGCTTTCGGTTATACCGCATACTTAAGCTTCTCCGACAACGAATCTCTGTCACATATGGGAATGCTGGCTTTTGGCGCTTTTGCGCAATTGGCACCAGCATTAGTGGGGGGGCTTTACTGGAAGCGCGGTAATCGTTCTGGGGTGATGTTGGGCATGGCGGTTGGCTTCGGTGTTTGGGGCGTTCTGTTATTCCGAGATGCAGCTATTACCGGCGATTTATTTACTACCGGCTTACATGCATTTACTAACGTTTCTCCAGACGTAGTGGATATTCTTATCGCCTTAGCAGCTAATCTGGCCTGTTATGTCTTGGGTTCTATGTGGTTTCGCGCCGGGGTGGTTGAGCGTATCCAGGCCAGTGCATTTGTTACCCCCGGACTGATGCGGAGCAGTGGTAATCGACGTGCAGTGCAGATAAGTCAACAGGATCTGTTAATTCTGGCCAGTCGCTTTGTTAGTCCCACCCGTGCCTATGAAAGTTTTTCCCGGTTTTCTCCCGAGGCGGTGCGCAGCGATAGCTGGAATAAATCGGCATCGACCAACTTAATCAACCATACCGAACATCTGTTGGCAGGGGTGCTGGGGGCGTCTAGTGCTTCGGTGGTTATGGATTCAGTGCTGGAAGGTCGAGACTTGGCCTTGGATGAAGTGTTCAGCTTGGTGGACGATGCCTCATCACAGGTGCTGCTTAGCCAGGATATGTTGCGGGCCGCAATTGAGCATGCCAATGAAGGAATGAGTGTTGTTGATAAAGACCTCAATCTAGTGGCCTGGAACCATCGTTATGAGGATTTATATCGTTACCCGCAGGATTTCCTGCAGCCAGGAATGTCAATTGCGAAAGTGATCCGGTTTAATGCGGCGCGCGGTTATTGCGGCCCAGGCAATATTGATGAACATGTTGAACGACGTATGCAGCATATGCGCAATGGAACAGCGCATATGTCGGAACGTCAGCGCAAAGATGGCAAAGTGATCAAAATTCAAGGCAACCCGATGCCCGATGGCGGTTTCGTTATGACATTCACCGACATCACCCAATATCGACAACAGCAAAAAGCCTTACAGGAAGCCAACGAAAATCTTGAGGCGAGAGTCCGGGAACGTACTTACGAGCTGGCATTGCTGAATAGCCAGCTGCTGGAAGCAAAAGCACATGAAGAGATGGCCAATGCGTCAAAAAGCCGATTCTTAGCGGCGGTGGGCCATGACTTGATGCAGCCACTCAATGCTGCGCGGTTATTTACCGCATCGCTGAGCCAGCATCCGAAACTGGAGCAGGATGTGAGCATGACGTTGGAACACATCAATAGCTCTCTGAAAACAGCCGGGGAATTGCTCACCGATCTGCTGGATATCTCTCGTCTGGACTCAGGCAAGGTGGATGTTAATCGTAAGGATTTTGCGATATCCGAAATTTTGAATGGTTTGGCGGTAGAATTTGACGCCATGTCCAAAGATAGTCATATCCGGTTTGCGGCTGTAGCCAGTAATGTGACAGTTAATTCCGATCCAGCACTGCTGAGACGAATTATTCAAAATTTCCTGACCAATGCATTTCGATATGCGAAAGGTGGCAAAGTCTTGCTCGGTTGCCGCCACCGTGCGCAAAATCTGGAAATCCAAGTGCTCGACACCGGGTGTGGTATCGAGGCGAGCCAGTTAAGGGAAATTTTTCACGAATTTAAACGACTCAATAATCCACAGAGTAAGAGTGTTAACGGGCTAGGTTTAGGTTTAGCGATTGCTGATCGTATCAGTAAAGTGTTGCAGCATGAGATTAAAGTATTCTCCATTCAGGGCAAAGGATCGGTATTCTCTATTTTGGTGCCATTAGGTAATAGCCGCAGCATTCCTAAACCTCGCAGTATTACTAACGCCTTTCGCACTCTCACCGGGGTTAAGGTTCTCTGCATCGATAATGAAGAAAGTATTCTGGCCGGACTGGAAAGTTTGTTGACCCGTTGGCAATGTGAAGTCGTTTGTGCCAGTGATATCAGCGATGCGCGCATCAAGTTAGGACTGAAAGGGATGGCGCCTGATATCGTGCTGGCCGATTATCATCTGGATAATGACCGCAATGGTGTCGATGCTATGGATGAAATTCGGACGCTATATGGTGACAAGTTGCCGGGTATTCTGATCACTGCCAATACCAACAAAGCGCTGATTGAAGATGTGGAGCGCCGCGGTTATCACTATATGTCGAAGATGATCAAACCGGCAGCGCTAAGAGCATTGATCTCGGGACTGGTTAAACGTTCATAGAGATGGCATCTGCTGTGTTGCTCTGAGATGCTTGGCGATGGCGCCAAGGTTTATAAACTAAACCGTAACTAATGGTACAGATCATCCAGCACAGTAAAAGACTGGTGAGATCATGGGTCAGAAAGTGGGCTCCACGCAGCTCCTGGCAGATGGCAAAAAGGGTGCCCAGGATGATGGCAAAACTCAGGAATTTCATTTTCATTCTGGGCATATGCTGCACAGCAAAATAGTACAAAGCTACCCAAGCAAAAGCGCCACTACTATGACCGCCAGGGAAACATTGTCCTAAGTCCAGTGACGAAAACACGCTGTCCGGAAATGGGATCCAAGGTTTGCTTCCACCAAACTGCAGCACATCCCATGGACAGCTGACATTACTGTATTCTTTGCCAAAGCGTACCAACAGAATTGAAATGGCAACATTGGCGAACAACAGTATCAAGTCTTTGCGCCATGGCTTGATCGACGCTTTAAAAAAGCTGGCGATCAATGTCACTATCAGCGTTAACGACAAAAGCGTAACCACATGTCGTCCACCGTTATGCAAGATATGTTCTAAAAAGAAGTTATGTCTTAATGCCCAACCGGGTTGACTTCCTTCCTCACGAAACAGCCATTCCGCGATATATAAATCTGCTTTGGTGAGATGTAACACAATCAACACCAACAAACCGCAGGCTAAAGGCAGTAAAAGATGTCGGTATAACCAGCTATGAAAAGGCAGAGCATATGGAGGCATATTTTCAACAGATTGGAGTGATAAAGCGCTGACGATTATTAGTGTTATAGCTTAACAATTGCTTAAGACTAGGTTACAAAAGCGTCAGCGTTATAATTACGTCGAATACGCATGCCTCGCTACATTCACGCCGAGATTATTTAAGGTTGTTGAAATTATTCTCAATCAGTCATGTTTCCAAGTCGTGCCCAATGACATTGCACAATCGAGTAGTCTTGCGGAAACGGATTTATTTGCCGTGGGTATGAATGGTAAATATTTAAGTATCAAACAGTTAAAATTTATGCGGTATCCGGGTTAAAAAATTACCCTTGCATTTGAAGCACATTAATTAGGCGGTGACATCAGTTTTCATTAGATAGAAAGTGGTGGAACGATAAATAAACCATATTAACAATGGGTCAAGTAATGTCGGAGTTATTCAGTTATTAACCCCCGCTTTAGCTTAGGCAAACGTCGCTGGAGTAGCTGTATCCTTACTCAAGCCTTGTTGCAACCAATCGAGCAACAAACTCACTTTTGGCGAAAGATGACGATTTTGCGGATAGAGCCCCCAGACACCCTCAGGTTCGGCCCGATAATGTTCTAAAACAGTCACGAGCGTACCGTGTTGCAGATCAGCATGCACATAATAATCCGGCAATTGCACCAGTCCGAGGCCTTTACGGGCTGCATCACGCAACCCAATCCCGGAATTGCATTGTAATCGTCCATTTACCCGCCAGGTACGTTCTTGTCCCTGTTCTTTAAAGCGCCAATATGGATGATTTCCCACCAGACATTGATGTTGTTGCAGCTCGGATAAACTGTGCGGGACACCATACTGAGACAAATAGTTGGGACTTGCGCAGACATAATTACAGCGAGTGGCGAGTTTTCGTGCCATTAAGCTGGAGTCGGTCAAGTTTCCTAACCGAATCGCCAGATCAAAACCTCCCTCAATGAGATCTAAGGTCTTGTTGGTTAACTCTAAATCTAATTGTAATTTATGATATTTCAACAAAAAATCATTGAGTAGCGGTAACACAAATTGCTCGCCGTATGTGACCGGCGCGGTGAGCCGTAACAAGCCTTGCGGTTCCTGTTTTAAGCTTCCTAAGGTGCGTTCAGCTTCTTCAATGCCATCTTGCAATGCACGGCAATGGCGATAGTAAAGTGTTCCTTCTTCGCTCAGCGTCACTTTACGGGTGGTACGATAAAACAGTTTTGTTGCTAATCGCTTTTCGAGCGCGCTTACCTGACGACTGACCTGTGCCGTTGAAACATTTAGCCGGGTCGCTGCCTGAGTAAAACTCTGACTTTCTGCGACGGCGATGAATTCGCAGATACCTTCCCAATGATTCATTATTACGTATATGTAAAAGTGATTTGTAGTTTGACTAGATTATCTTGTTATCTGAAATAAATAAAATCAAAAACCACTACGGAAATTTGGTGCAACAACAGAGGAGCAATGATGAGCGCGCAATTTATCAAATCTAAAGCAGCAGTCGCGTGGGGGCCTGGCGAACCGTTAAAAATCGAAGAAATAGACGTGATGTTGCCCAAAAAAGGTGAAGTGTTAGTGCGGATTGTCGCCACAGGTGTCTGCCATACCGATGCTTTTACATTAAGTGGTGACGACCCAGAGGGGGTTTTCCCGGCGATCCTCGGCCACGAAGGTGGCGGTATTGTGGAAATGGTGGGTGAAGGGGTTACTAGTGTAGCTGTCGGAGATCATGTCATCCCGTTGTACACTGCCGAATGTGGTGAATGTAAGTTCTGTAAATCCGGTAAAACGAATTTGTGTCAGGCGGTAAGGGAAACGCAGGGCAAAGGCTTGATGCCTGATGGTACGACTCGCTTTTATAAAGACGGAAAGCCAATTTTCCACTATATGGGTTGTTCAACGTTCTCTGAATATACCGTGCTACCGGAAATTTCCTTGGCCAAAGTGAATAAGACTGCGCCACTGGAAGAGATCTGTTTGCTCGGTTGTGGTGTCACCACGGGCATGGGGGCGGTGATGAACACCGCAAAAGTGGAAGCGGGGGCAACTGTTGCCATTTTTGGCCTGGGTGGTATCGGTCTGTCAGCCATTATTGGCGCTACGATGGCGAAAGCCAGCAGGATCATTGGTATTGATATCAATGAAAGTAAATTTGAACTGGCGAAAAAGCTCGGGGCAACCGATTGCATTAACCCGAAAAACTACGACAAACCCATTCAGCAAGTGATTGTAGAACTGACTGATGGGGGTGTTGATTACTCTTTTGAATGTATTGGTAACGTTAACGTGATGCGTTCCGCTTTAGAGTGTTGTCATAAAGGTTGGGGGCAGTCAGTGATCATCGGTGTCGCCGGGGCTGGCCAGGAAATTTCGACCCGACCGTTTCAACTGGTTACTGGTCGTGTCTGGAAAGGCTCGGCATTTGGCGGCGTAAAAGGGCGTTCAGAACTGCCTGGTATAGTTGAAAGATATCTTGCTGGTGAGTTTAAGTTGGATGACTTTATCACTCATACCATGCCACTTGAGCAGATCAACGATGCATTTGACTTGATGCATGAGGGTAAGAGTATCCGCAGCGTCATCCACTACTGATATCGGAGGCATTATGCTGGAACATATCAGCAGTAATAAGTCGTTTTCAGGGTGGCACAAACAATATCGCCATCATTCGCGCGCGTTAAATTGTGACATGCGCTTTGCGATCTACTTACCACCTCAGGCGAATGAAAAGTCCGTTCCGGTATTGTATTGGCTTTCTGGACTCACCTGTACGGATGAGAACTTCATGCAGAAAGCGGGGGCACAGCGTGTTGCAGCGAGCTTGGGTATTGCAATTGTTTGTCCAGATACCAGTCCCAGAGGTGAAGCTGTCGCAGATGCTAAGGATGGCGCATATGATTTAGGACTTGGGGCGGGTTTTTATGTCAATGCCACACAATTGCCTTGGTCCAGTCATTATCGCATGTACGATTATGTGGTGTCGGAGTTACCGGAACTGATTGAACAACACTTCCCTGTAAGTGACAAACGGGCAATCGCCGGACACTCTATGGGGGGCCACGGTGCACTGACTATCGCCTTGAAAAATCCGCAACGTTACACCAGTGCCAGCGCATTTGCGCCGATTTGTCATCCGATTGCTTGCCCTTGGGGACAAAAAGCATTTACCGCTTATCTTGGTGACGATCGTGAACTGTGGAAGCAGTACGATACTGTCGAATTGCTTAAACAAAGCACCGCAGAATTGCCGTTAAAAGTTGATCAAGGCGAAAATGATAGCTTCTTAGCCGAGCAGTTATTGCCAGAAAGTTTGGTGATGGCAGCCCAAAAGGCTGGAATTGTCCTCGATTATCAGAGCCATGCGGGGTACGACCATAGCTACTACTTTATTGCGACCTTTATAGAGTCACATTTGCAATTTCACGCACAATATCTTGCTAAGTAGCGAATATTAATTGCAAAAAGGCTCCCCAAGGGAGCCTTTTTTACTGAAATGGATTACTAATTTAACTCAACTTTTTCCATATCTAGCTGCTGCAGCGCAATAACGGCTTGGGTGCGATTACGTACCCCAAGCTTACGGAAAATTGCCGTGGCATGTGCTTTGATAGTCGCTTCTGACACCCCCAGATCGTAGGCAATCTGTTTATTCAACAGACCTTCAGCAAACATCTGTAGCACGCGGTATTGCTGCGGCGTCAATTCAGACAACTTGCCGGCCATTTTTTCTGTATCGTTGTCGTCGTTAATTTCTATCAGCTCGATACCAGCAGGTAACCAGATATCTCCCATCATTACATCAGTAATGGCGGCCGTGAATGTTTCCATAGAGGCTGACTTGGGAATAAATCCGGCACTTCCATAATGCAACGCCCGACTAATCGTCGCGTTATCTTCGTGCGCAGAAATAATAATGACGGGGAGTTCAGGGTAGTGAGATCGTAAATGAATCAGTGTGGAATAGCCGTGTGAACCTGGCATCTGCAAATCCAGCAATACCAGATCGTAATTGGGCTGTTCGGCATCTAATAGTTGTTGTAATGCATCGGCACTGTCGGCTTCAAACCATTGAGTATTGTTGAATCCTGGAGTCAGTGCTTGTCTTAATGCGTTACGAAATAACGGATGATCGTCGGCAATGATGATGTTCAGATTTTCTGGCTTCATGGCAGTTATTCTTTAGTGTGCGCACATGTAAGTGCAACCACTGTAACAGAAAACGAAAAGTATTTCCTATTGCTTTATCAAGCAGTAAGAGTCTGTAATAACAACTTAGACTTTAGTTGAGTTTGTTCTTTAAAGAAAGGTTTTTATGAATTGAGCACACTGTTTGAGGATGACTGAAATATCGCGATAACGGTTGCTGAAGAAAAATACCTTTGAAACCGGGTTCAGTAATCGACAACCGCATCATCATGGCTATGCAATTAATCGATGCGATTGATAAACAGATGAATTAACCTGAGTTGCAGCATTATTTCGAAATTGAAAAATAAAGATAAAAGCCTGACATTAACGCTAGGCTCTTGGTGAAACGCGGTATTCTATTATTTCTGCAACTTTAAACGCCGGGTTCTGGCTGCATCGGCTAACGCCATTATCAAGCGCTCCGAATCTTCCCAGTTGAGACAAGCATCGGTGATACTTTTGCCATAAACTAATGCCTGGCCAGGTATTACCTGTTGACTGCCTTCTTCAATAAAGCTTTCGATCATCACGCCTGCAATGGCCGTTGAACCTGAACACAACTGCTGCATGATATTATCAGCCACTTCAAGTTGTTTACGGTACTGCTTTTGGCTGTTGCCATGACTGAAATCGATAATAATACCTGAGTGGATCCCCACTTCTTCAAGCTTAGCTTTGGCTTCGTTAACGTACTCTTCAGTATAATTGGGCGACTTGCCACCCCGTAAAATGAGATGGCCATATGGATTACCGTGGGTGCGGTATACCGACATATAACCATCTTTATCGGGTGAGTAAAATATATGTGGAACTCTTGATGCACGTACTGCATCTACCGCTATTTTAACATTACCATCGGTGCCGTTTTTAAAACCCACAGGACAGGAGAGGGCTGATGCCATCTCACGATGGATTTGACTCTCGGTGGTTCTGGCACCAATGGCACCCCAGGTAATAAGATCGGCAATATATTGCCCGTTCACCATATCAAGAAACTCGGTAGCGATAGGTAGTTTCAATTCAGTGATACGCTGCAGTATCTGTCGGGCCATGCGTAGCCCTTTATTAGGACTAAAACTGCCATCCAGGTCTGGGTCGGAGATAAGCCCTTTCCAGCCTACAATTGTTCTGGGTTTTTCAAAATATACTCGCATCAGGATACAAAGATCCTCTTTGAGTTCGTGATGTAATTTCGCTAAACGCTGAGCATAATCCAGGGCGGCATCGGTATCATGGATTGAACAAGGTCCAATAATTACCAATAACCGAGGGTCATTACCTTCAATGATGGCGGCAACTTCATTGCGTTGTTGTAAAAGGTAATCCGCGGCTTCCTGAGTGAGAGGGTACTCAGAGGCGAGTTGCGAAGGTGAAATCACCTTACATAATAAGGATGAGCGTAATTCGTCTGTTTTAATTGTCATAGGTACTACCACAGAACTAAAAGTGATTATGGATCTTATTATTGGACGTTAACGACTTGTAAGTCGTTAACGTCTATTTTTTGCATAATGACAGATAAATTCAAAGTTGTAACTAAATAACAGTTATAAAAGATGGCTAGTTTTTAACAATATCCAGATCATTTTGGCCAAATTTATGATAAATCCTTAAAACATATGGCGTTCTAATCCTATCGTATCGAGGATCTTTGTCGCAATTTCTTCAACGGACTGGTGGGTGGTATCAATGTAAGGAATTTTCTCTTTACGAAACAACATTTCGACTTCCTTGACTTCTACACGACATTGTCTCAACGAAGCATAACGGCTGTTTTCTAGTCGACTTTCACGGATTTCATGTAAGCGAGCGGGATCTATGGTTAATCCAAATAGCTTATGTTTATTTCTTTTTAGCACTTCTGGTAACTTAAGATTATCCATATCCTCTTGAATAAAAGGATAATTTGCTGCTTTAACCCCAAACTGCATAGAGAGATATAAGCTAGAGGGTGTTTTCCCACAGCGTGACACTCCCACCAGAATAATATCGGCCTCATCCATATGTTTCAGCGTTTGGCCGTCATCGTTCTCCATAGCGAAATTAATTGCCTCAATACGGGCATCATAACTTGCATTTAACATACTATGAGTTCGGTGCATGCTTGGCATGGCCTGCACTCCTAGCTGACTTTCCAGTGGCGCCACAAAGGTATTCAAAAAATCATAATCCAGCCCCTCGCTGGAATAAATGATGTCGCGGATCTCCGATTTAACAATTGAATGGAAGACTAAAGGACGCTGTCCTGTTGTAATAAAACTATCATTAATAAGTTTTTTTACAGCCTCAGCTTTGACAATTGTTTCCACAAATGGAATCGTAACTGAATCAAATTTAAGGGGAAATTGGGAAAGCACCGCATGTCCAAACACCTCTGCCGTGATGGCAGTACCATCCGAAATATAATACACTTTTGGTGCCATACCTACCTCATGTAGTAATTAAATTACAAACAAAATTATACATTTACGCTCTTTTCTGTGAAGTGTAAAATGCTTGGGCCCCATTTTGAAGGGCCACTTAAATAAACTTGCGGAGATAGAACTGTGCAGCAATATGTACTCTGGTATCAGGAATTAGGCATGGAGGATGTCAGCAAGGTTGGCGGTAAAAACGCTTCCCTTGGTGAAATGATAAGTAACCTGGCCAACGCCGGTGTTCAGGTACCCGGCGGCTTTGCGACCACCTCTTACGCTTTCAATCAATTTCTCGAGCAAAGCGGAGTCAACCAAAAGATATATGACATTCTGGACACATTGGACGTTGATGATGTCAATGCATTGGCAAAAGTTGGTGCACAAATAAGACAATGGGTCATAGAAACACCTTTCCAACCTGAGTTGGAACAGGCTATCCGGGATGCCTATGACAAATTGGCCGCTGAAACAACTGAAGCGTCTTTTGCCGTTCGTTCATCAGCTACTGCAGAAGACATGCCCGACGCATCTTTTGCTGGTCAGCAGGAAACCTTCCTGAACGTTAAAGGTTTTGATGCTGTACTGGTAGCAATTAAACACGTTTATGCTTCTTTATTTAACGATCGTGCAATTTCTTACCGTGTGCATCAGGGCTATGACCATCGCGGTGTTGCTCTGTCAGCTGGCGTACAGCGCATGGTGCGTTCTGACAAAGCAGCTTCAGGTGTAATGTTTACCATCGATACCGAATCCGGTAACGATGATGTGGTATTTGTGACCTCCGCATTTGGTCTGGGTGAAATGGTAGTACAGGGCGCGGTTAACCCTGATGAGTTTTATGTTCACAAGCCAACTTTGAAGGCCGGTCATCAGGCGGTGGTTCGCCGTAATATTGGTAGCAAACTGATCCAGATGGTTTACTCCGATGACCAGTCTCATGGTAAGCAGGTGAAAATCGAAGATGTTGCGCCAGAAAAACGCCGTCAGTTCTCTATCACCGATGAAGAAGTGATGGAGTTAGCTAAACAAGCACTGATTATCGGCGATCACTATGGCCGTCCAATGGACATCGAATGGGCGAAAGATGGTAACGATGGCAAGCTATATATTGTGCAAGCTCGCCCCGAAACTGTTCGTTCTCGTGAAGATGTGCAGACCATTGAGCGCTACCACCTGAAGACTCGTGGTGAAGTGATCTGTGAAGGTCGCGCTATCGGTCACAAGGTCGGTGCCGGTGTCGCTAAAGTGCTGCATTCACTGGACGAGATGGATAAAATCCAGCCTGGCGATGTTTTGGTAACCGACATGACTGACCCAGATTGGGAACCAATCATGAAACGCGCCAGTGCGATTGTGACTAACCGTGGTGGCCGTACTTGTCACGCAGCAATTATCGCTCGTGAACTTGGCGTGCCTGCTGTTGTTGGTTGTGGTGATGTAACTGACAGAATCAAAAATGGTGAAGAAGTCACTGTCTCCTGTGCTGAAGGTGATACCGGTTACATCTACAAAGGCAAACTGGAATTTGACATGGTTTCTAGTCGTGTAGATGCCATGCCTGAACTGCCAATGAAGATTATGATGAACGTAGGTAACCCCGACCGTGCATTTGATTTTGCGCGCTTGCCTAACGCAGGGGTTGGCTTGGCACGTTTGGAATTTATCATCAACCGTATGATTGGTATCCATCCAAAAGCATTGTTGGAATTCGATCAGCAAGATGCTGCACTGAAAGCCGAAATCGAAGAGATGATTGCCGGTTATGGTTCTCCGGTTGAATATTATGTGGCCCGTCTGACTGAAGGTATCGCTTCTATTGCTGCAGCGTTCTATCCGAAGAAAGTGATTGTGCGTATGTCTGACTTCAAGTCTAACGAATATGCCAACTTGATCGGTGGTGACCTTTATGAACCTGACGAAGAAAACCCAATGTTAGGTTTCCGTGGTGCTAGCCGTTACGTGTCAGAATCTTTCCGCGATTGTTTTGCACTGGAATGTGACGCCATCAAGCGTGTTCGTAACGATATGGGATTGAAAAACGTAGAAGTGATGATCCCATTTGTTCGTACACTGGATGAAGGCCGCAAGGTTGTTGAACTGTTGAAAGAACAAGGTTTGGAACGTGGTAAAGATGGTTTGCGCGTTATTATGATGTGTGAAGTACCATCAAATGCGATTCTGGCTGACCAATTCCTGGAAATTTTTGACGGTTTCTCAATTGGTTCTAATGACTTGACTCAGTTGACTCTGGGTCTGGATCGTGACTCCGGCATCATCAGTCATCTGTTTGATGAACGTAACGAAGCTGTGAAAGCCTTACTGGCACTGGCAATAAAAGCCGCGAAGAAGAAAGGTGCTTATGTTGGTATTTGTGGTCAGGGTCCTTCAGACCATGCCGATTTTGCTGCTTGGCTGGTAGAGCAGGGTATTGATACCGTATCTCTGAACCCCGATACAGTAATCGATACTTGGTTATATCTGGCTGAAGCTCAAAGTTAACCGCTTCACAAATCTATAACAGCCTAGAAGAAGCCGCTTTTTAGCGGCTTCTTTTTGTTTATAATGGCTCGAAAACACATAAAAAAGTGAGAGAAGGAATGTTACCCCTGTTATCCCACCAGCAAGCACTGGAACCTGTTTATCTGGATTATCTGGCAGCACTGGAACAAGCCGGTTTTACCGGTGATATTGATAAACGATACAGTGCACGACTGGCGCAGGCGACAGACAACTCTGTATACCAGTTTTTGCCGCAAGCTGTGATATATCCACGGCACACAGTAGATGTGCAATTGGCGTTAAAAGTTGCATCAAAACCGGAATTTCAACAGGTGGTATTCAGTGCTCGTGGGGGCGGAACCGGGACCAACGGCCAGGCGCTCACTCATGGCATTGTGATGGATCTGTCTCGTTATATGAACCGCATTCTGGAAGTGAATGCTGAAGAAGGCTGGGTACGTGTCGAGGCGGGTGTCATAAAAGATGCACTCAATGATGCATTACGACCACATGGGTTGTTTTTTAGTCCGGATCTATCTACGTCCAATCGTGCAACCTTAGGCGGAATGATCAGCACTGACGCTTCAGGGGCAGGTTCATTAGTGTACGGAAAGACCTCAGACCATGTGCTCTCTCTCAAAAGCGTGTTGATTGACGGTAGTTTGTTGGAAACTGATCCGCTAAATGCCGAAGACATTCCTGAAGTTACTGATACGGCTTCATTAGGTGAAAAAGTCATTGCCGAAGTCGCTCATCGTTGCCGTGCAAAGCGCTCATTGATTGAAGCGCGTTTTCCCAAGTTGAATCGCTTCCTGACTGGCTATGATCTGAAAAATGTCTGGAATGAAGATCTTACACAATTCAATCTGTCTCGTATTCTTACTGGTGCCGAAGGCACTTTAGCGGTCGTCACCGAAGCTAAGCTTGACGTAACCCCGTTGCCGTCCAGTCGGTTACTGGTAAATGTAAAGTACGATAGTTTTCAATCAGCTTTGCGGCATGCCCCTGATCTGGTGAAGGCAAACGCAACAGTTGTAGAAACAGTCGATTCCAAAGTATTAAATCTGGCTCGCGAAGACATTATCTGGCACTCAGTTTCATCTCTCATTCAGGACGTTCCTGGAAAGGTGATTGACGGTCTGAATATGGTGGAGTTCGCTGGTGATGAAGCTAGCGTTCAGCAGCGGGCAGATGCCCTGACTCAAATCCTTGAACAACAAATTGCATCTGGTGAAAAAGGGGTCTTAGGGTTCCAGTTAACCAAAGATCTGCCGTCAATTAATAAGGTTTACGCGATGCGTAAAAAGGCTGTCGGCTTGTTAGGTGCGACTAAAGGTCGCCGTAAGCCAATCGCCTTTGCTGAAGATACGGCGGTCCCTCCGGAAAAGCTCGCGGATTACATTATGGAATTCCGTGCATTGCTAGACAGTCACCATCTGCAATATGGCATGTTTGGCCATGTTGATGCCGGTGTGCTGCATGTGCGGCCAGCGTTAGATATGTGCGATCCACATGATGAGCAACTGCTGCGACAAGTTTCTGATGAAGTCGCTGCACTGACGCGCAAGTATGGCGGCTTGATGTGGGGCGAACACGGTAAGGGGGTGCGCGGTGAATATGGGCCAGCGGTATTTGGTGACGAATTGTATGGTGAGTTGCAGGATATTAAGGGACTCTTTGATCCGCATAATCGCCTTAATCCAGGCAAATTAGTGGCTCCCAAAGATAGTGGCCCTATGCTGTATAACGTTGATAGTACTAAGCGCGGGAGTTTTGATCGGCAGATCCCGGTTAACGTACGTGACGCTTTTCCCGATGTGATGGATTGCAATGGTAACGGCTTGTGCTTCAACTACAGTCGTTTTTCACCTATGTGTCCTTCATTCAAAGTTACAGGTGACCGTATTCATTCACCAAAGGGCCGCTCAAGTTTGATGCGGGAGTGGTTACGATTGCTGGAAGCGGAAGGTGTTGATATTCCTGCGCTGGTCAAGGCTAAACCGCAGAGTGTGCTACAACGGTTGCAAAACACCTTGTCAAAAGATCGCGAATATGATTATTCCCACGAAGTTATGGAATCAATGAAAGGCTGCTTGGCATGTAAAGCTTGTTCCGGCCAGTGCCCCGTGAAAGTGGATGTCCCCAAGTTCCGTGCGCAGTTTTTTAGTATTTATTACCAGCGCTATATGCGCCCAGCAAAAGATTATTTAGTGGGCAGCATAGAAGACTCTGTGCAATTAATGGCGAAGGTACCTAAATTATCGAACTTCGCAGCGCAGAATCCGCTTAGCAAGTGGGTGATAAAAAAGGCGTTGGGTTATGTGGATGCGCCTGCATTATCGGTCCCTACGCTGAAAGAGCTGCTGGACGCGCATTCTTGCCGGGGTTATGACCTTAATGCGTTGTCGGCTATTCCTCATGAGCAAAGACAAAACTATGTGTTAGTTGTGCAGGATCCTTTTACGACATTCTATGATGCTGAATTGGTCTACCACTTTATTCGGTTAGTTGAACAATTGGGATTCAAGCCAGTGTTGTTGCCATTTAAACCGAACGGCAAGCCAGCTCACATAAAAGGTTTCTTAGACAAATTTGCGAAAACAGCACAGTCTGCTGCGGATTTTCTTAATCAGTTAGCGTCGTTGGGCATTCCAATGGTGGGAGTTGATCCAGCATTGGTGTTGGTTTACCGCGACGAATATAAAGTAGAATTGGGTAAAAATCGCGGAGACTTCCAGGTGTTGCTGTCTAATGAATGGCTGCTGCAACAGCTGGAAAAATTGCCAAAATTGCCTGAAACTAGCAAAAGCTATACGTGGTTCAGCCACTGTACTGAATCCAGTGCGAAACCCGCGACCCCGAAGGATTGGCAGACATTATTCGCCAGATTTGGTGCCAAGATGGATAGTATCAATCTTGGGTGCTGTGGTATGGCGGGTACTTACGGCCATGAAATCGAAAACCTGGAACGTTCAAAGGCCTTGTATGAAATGTCATGGGAAGAGGCGATTAACAGTATTCCGCATGAACAGATCTTGATTTCTGGCTACTCATGTCGCAGTCAGGTGAAGCGTTTGTCCGGATTCCGCGCTAAACATCCGGTAGAAGCGTTACTGGAACTGCTTATTCAACAGAAAGCACAGTAATATCAAAACATTAAAGCCGGACTGATGAAGCATTTGCTTTCTCCGTCCGGTTTTTTATTGGAATATCATCAAAATTTTTCTTTTGTATATAAAACAAAGTGCTTTGCTGTTCATGACATCGAATTAATCTGTACCCCTAGTGAAATATGTCGCGGATGGTAGTATTAATAAAGTACCGACCCCGAAGTACAGGAGGTGTTGTTTGAACCGCAATGAAAGTTTGGCCTATCTGGTATCGCACCTTAACCTTGACTTGCAGAACGAACTGGATAGCCGCCTGAAGTATTATCAGATTGATATCAAGCTCTGGCCTGTGTTGTTTGCGCTGTGGCAGGAAGAAGGGATAAGTCAGACAGAGTTGTCACGGCGATGCGACGTGGCAAACTACACTATGACACGATTACTTGACCAACTGCAGGGGCTTGGCTTGATTGTTCGTCATCAGGAGGAGGATAACCGTCGCACCTTTCTGATCTATCTGACCGATCAGGCTAAGGCGATGGAACAGGATTTAATCCGTGAAGCGGAGCGGGTTAATGAGCGTTTTTTGGAAAAGCTGGACGAGCAGGAAAGAGCGATGTTGATGGCATTGCTTAACAAAATCAATCACCGGGAATGACACTTATCATCCCGGTCTGTTCCGAGCTGTGTTGACACTTAGATATAAGCAAATAACAAACAAGATAGTCCCGCTAGTAACAACAACTGATAACCGTAGAGATACTTGTTCGCTTCAGAGTGTTTAAGGCTGGCAATCAGCTGCTCTTGCCGATAGATACGACATAATGTTTGATTGCAGGTCGGATCAGAAATCAACTGACAACGGCAACACTCACCATTACTGAGTTGAAATCGGTGTTCGCTTTGGGGCGAAAAACTGAACTTTCGTGATACCACCTGGCCATCTACACATAACTGCTCCAATCCAGTCCAGTCGCTGGCTTGTAGCTCGACCAAATGTTGGTTCACATCGTAGCTGAAACGTACCATCCTCATAGCTCCGTCAGGGGGACGATAGTGTTAAGTGAAGCAGACGACAAACAGCTTTGCCATTAACAGCAAATGAACTTTATATTGCATGGTGTTATCTGGTTGGAACGGATAGGAAAATTTTCTGGTCAAACCAGCATCCGGCACCGTGCGTGGAACGTGTGCCGGGATCTAAGAAAGTGACATTAACCTGCAGCGTGATTGATGATATTGCGCGCCATTTCATCCGCTATTTCAGCTGTCGGGCGGTTTTGTTCGTCCGCCTTTTGAAAAATAGTCAATAAAGTATCGTAAATCTGTTCGACTTTAGCGGTGGCCTGCTTAACATCATAATTGCTTTCAAATGAAACGTTAATTATTCCGCCGGCATTGATCACATAGTCCGGAGCGTAAAGAATGCCCTGTTGCTTAAGTTGCTCGCCGTGCCGCGGTTCTGCCAACTGATTATTGGCACATCCAGCGACTATTTTGGCCTTCAGTAATCGCAACGTAGCGTCATTGATGGTGGCACCTAAGGCGCAGGGGGCATAAATATCCACATCTTGATCATAGATTTCTTGCGGAACAACGCTGATAGCATTGAACTCTTGAGCCACTTTCTCCAAAGCTTGTTGGTGAATATCAGTAATGATAAGTTCTGCGCCTTCCTGATAAAGATGTCGGCACAGATGATATCCAACATGACCTATCCCTTGAACCGCCACCTTTAGCCCTTTAACATTGTCGCGTTTGAACTGATGCTTAACCGCGGCTTTAATGCCAAGAAATGTCCCTAATGCCGTAAAGGGAGATGGGTCTCCGCTTTTCCCCTCCAATCCAGCGACATAAGGCGTTTCTTCACTGGCAATTTTAATATCGGCTGGTGATGTACCCACATCTTCTGCAGAGTAGTAACTGCCGCCAAGCTTGTTAACAAACTTTCCGAACGCACGAAACAACGCTTCTCGGTTATCCGTACGACTGGGATCCGCAATAATAACGGCTTTGCCACCCCCCATAGCTAATCCGGCGAGCGCATTTTTATAAGTCATGCCTTTCGAAAGCCTTAATACGTCGGTAAGGGCTTCGTCATCAGAGTGATAGTTCCACATACGACAGCCACCGAAGGCTGCGCCAAGGTGGGTGTTGTGTACGGCGATAATGGCCTTTAGACCACTAGCTTCATCATGACAGAACACCACCTGTTCATGTCCGTCATAAGCGGGATGATTAAATACAGCCAAGGTGCTTCTCCAAAGTGATATTTGAATATATGCCCCATCGTTGCAGGGCTTTTGTTGTGATATTGCATTCAGAACGATAGCATCCACTACTTAAGCCAACAAAGTAGGCGAGCAGAACACTATATCAGTGACTGGAAATATACCTTTCCAAGTTGGTACTTAAAATGGACTGTCACCTTATGGCATGATCCGTTCTTTGAACTGCAACAGAAAAAGTTAAGGAAGAAGTATGACTGAGCCATCCGCCACACCAGATGCTGCTGCCCAAGAAGCTATGCGCACGCAGTGGGTCCGCGAGCAGTTTCAGAAAGCTAATCGCTTTTTAGCGGAAAAAGGTATTGTCCCGTCTAAAGTGATTGCGGAAGAATGCCGCTATTTAGCGCCATTGGTGGCCTTGTGGAAACTGGAATCAAGCATCCCCAGTAAAAAAACATACTGGGTGATAGGCGGCGATTTACCGGCTGACTTCATCGAAGTTACTGCGGCAAAGGACGCCAGAGAAGCAATGCGGCATTTCTCATTCAGGTGGCAGATGCAAGCTGAAGGTCTGCTACAGAGCTCTACTGTAGATGCGACGCAGGAAAAATTTGCACAACTATTAATCTCCCGCGCTGAAAGTTTGTATCAATTACAAAATGACGATAGTTTCTGGCAACAAAACTGATTAGCCAAATAAAACACCCGCAATTGCGGGTGTTTTCACTTTATTGAACTGATGTTATGCCGCGTGTTCGTCTTCGTCACTCTGTTCATCATTTTCGACCGGCCAGCCACCAAGGGCTTTCCAGCGATTTACGATATAACAAAATAATTCAGCAGTACGTTCAGTATCATACAATGCTGAATGTGCTTCTTTATTGTCAAAAGCTATTCCTGCAAGAGAACATGCTTTAGCCAATACCGTATGGCCTAATGCCAATCCAGCAAGAGTTGCAGTATCGAATGTTGCAAACGGATGGAAGGGGGAACGTTTGATCCCGGTGCGTTCGATGGCTTTACTGACAAAGCCATGATCAAATGCTGCATTATGCCCGACTAATATTGCGCGATGGCAACCTGTGTCTTTCAACCCTTTACGGATTGCCTTGAAAATTTCTTTAAAAGCTTCTGCTTCATCGACAGCGCCGCGGAGCGGGTTGTATGGGTCGATACCGTTAAACGCCAGTGCTTCTGGCTCAAGATTTGCGCCCTCAAATGGCGCTATATGGAAATGTACAGTTTTATCCACGACTAACTGCCCATTTTCGTCCATTTTTAATAAGGTGGCTGCAATTTCCAGTAGGGCATCAGTTGCGGCATTAAATCCCGCCGTTTCGACGTCTACCACAACCGGATAATACCCTCGAAATCGATATTTGAGCTGGTTACTCGAGGTAGGGTGACTCATGATATATCTCTATACAAATGCAAGGCGGGTATTATGCGCAATCGTGACAGGCGTGTCATGTCTGATTGCTGAATTTATCGCCTAAAGGTTTCTGATTCTTCACCGATAACATCAGTATGACCAAAGAACTGACGAGTTTTTTCCATGTGGTATAGAGTGCTTTTGCTATCATCACTTTCGATATTGCCGCTGACGACTTCTGCTGAATTGCGGCATTATGTGGCGTCATTGGATCAATCCCAGTGGAAGTTACTAAAGAATTCGCCCGTGGCCTGCACTTTAGAGCACGACATTCCATCCTATGGCCGCGCAGTATTTAGTAGCCGAGCCGGTAAAGAACTGAATTTACAATTTACTTTGGATATGTGGCAAAAGCCGGACGCGGTTACCGATGCCCGTTTATTGAGTAAAGCGCCTATGTGGCGACCAGGGGTAATGTCTCGTACAATCACTGACTTGCATTATCAGAAGTATTTTAATGGTGAAGTACCCAAAAGAGCAGCATGGACTATGCTCAATGAACTTGAGCGAGGTATGGAACCAACATTTTATTACACCGACTGGAACGATAAAGACAGTACTGTAGCTGTCGGCTTGTCATCGGTGAACTTTCGCGGAGAGTATGCAGACTTTAAACAATGTCTGGCTAACTTGTTGCCCTACAGTTTTGATGATATCGCCTTTACTGTATTGACGTATGAATCCGGTGGCGCAGAGCTTACCCGCAGTTCAAAAGCCCAATTAGCCAGAGTGCAACAGTATCTGAAATATGACCAAGAGGTCGAGCTGGTGTTGATAGATGGATACACAGACAGTTTTGGTGGGCGTAGCATCAACCAGAAGGTTTCTGAAAAACGCGCGGATGCAGTAAAGCAACTGTTTGTCTCAGAGGGGATCGCGGCCAATCGAATTAAAGCTGAAGGGCATGGTGAACGACGGCATGTTGCATTGAATACCTCAGATAGTGAGCGTGAACGTAACCGTCGGGTAGTTATCAGAATAACTAAGCCAGAAGAATAATGGTCAATTTATATGAATAAAAAATCTGGCTAAATGCCGGATTTTTTATTTGGAGTGACAATAAAAAATAAAAAGCCCATTCGTAATGAATGGGCAAAAAAAATACAGTATTGCAATCAACAAATTGAAGGAAGGAAGTCAAGCATAAGAACCAAACTGATATCACTGAAAACACACCAGTTTGAAAACTCCTTTTGTCCGGTAACTCAATAAACAAGCTTCCAGAACATGTGAATTATTCTAGGGGTAAGTCGAAATTTCGGCAAGCGAGAAAAATTGCTGTTTAAGATAAAAAAAACTAATAACCAGAAGGTGATACCTGTCACTAAATCATAATGGAAACCATAAAAATGGTGTTTTAATCATAACTGATGCATATATTTTCACTGAAATTCCCTTGCCCACAAATTATCGGAAGACACGAGTTAGCAGAGTGATGTTATATAACCTGTAAATATGCGGCAATTAACTTTGAAAGATATCATTTACAATTTTGTAACTTTTTTGGCATCAGAAAATATATTCAATTTAAAAATCAATATCAGGATAAAAATTAGGGTTGGTTTCTATTTCAATGGAGTTAATTTACATAAATGTTAATGTTTAGCAATAAACTGTGAGCGATGGCTCAATGAATTAGCGGCGCTAGGCTAAGCATCATCTAAATTGCTCTCCAATAAAAAACATAATCTCCTTGCCATTTTATCGTTACGGTCATCTGCCGATCTCTGTTTACTTTTTTGGTAATAAAGACTTACGGAAACCGGGGACTATGCCTGGATCGTTGCAGCTGATGCGATTTTTTCTTAGCGGTTTGTCAAGTTCTTCCGCGTCAATTGGGGCAACAAAAGCAACTGATTAAGCTGCGGTTAAGTTACCAAAAATTAAATTGAGATGTCGAAGCCGTTTGCTTTGCCGGCCATTCACAAGCGTGAGCCGGATCGGTATAGTAGTGGGCATTTGTGGCAGGAAATCAGTAGGATCTATGTTTCGCTGGCCTATTACCGTCTATTACGAAGACACCGATGCTGGTGGGGTGGTTTATCACTCCAATTACCTCAAATTTTTTGAGCGCGCACGCAGTGAATGGCTGCGGGCAATGGGAATTTGTCAGAGTGAGTTGCTGAAGCAGGATTTAGCATTTGTTGTACGTAAAGCAGAACTCGATTTCTGCCATGCTGCTCGTTTTGAACAACAACTTTGCGTAGAGAGCTGGATCTCGGAGTTGAAACGGGCATCGCTGGTGTTTGAACAGCAACTTGTTGATGAAAATGGTATCTGTTATTGCAAGGCTTCAATTAAAATAGCTTCAGTTTCGTTGAGCAAGATGAAACCACAAGCTATTCCCGAACCGATTTTGCAGGAGTTTAAAATAGGTGAACGCTGATATTTCTTTTATAGGGTTGTTTTTACAGGCAAGTTTGTTAGTCAAACTGGTCATGCTCACCTTGTTATCGCTATCAATCGTTTCTTGGGCCGTTATCATACAGCGTCGAAAAGTGTTGAGTGATGCAAAGCATAGGGCCGAACAATTTGAAGAAAAATTCTGGTCAGGTGTAGATCTCAACCGCTTATATCATGATTTGGCCGCCCGCCAAGACAGCAATACTGGGCTGGAAATCATGTTTGTGTCAGGGTTCAAAGAATACGCACGTCTTAGCAAAATCAGTAGCCGAGCGCCAGAAGCAGTGATGGATGGCAGCTATCGCGCCATGCGGATTGCGTTATCAAAAGAACTGGAAGAGCTGGAAACACATCTGCCATTACTGGCAACCATTGGCTCTACGAGCCCTTATATCGGCTTGTTTGGCACCGTTTGGGGGATCATGAATGCCTTCATTGCACTTGGTGCCGTTCAAAACGCTACGTTAGCAATGGTCGCCCCCGGGATTGCAGAAGCCTTGATTGCGACTGCCATGGGCTTGTTTGCCGCGATCCCCGCGGTCATCGCCTATAACCGTTTTTCCACCAAGGTAGAAAAGTTGGAATCTCATTACGCCAACTTTATGGAGGAATTTTCTAATATTCTCCATCGCCAGGCATATACCGAGAAGGACCCCGCATGAATCAGGGATATCAGCGTAAACGCCGGCGCCCGGTAGCTGAAATCAACGTGGTTCCCTACATCGACGTGATGTTGGTGTTGCTAATCATTTTCATGGTGACCGCGCCGATTGTGTCACAGGGTGTAAAAGTAGACTTGCCCCAAGCGACTTCAGAGCCATTGCCTGCCGATAGCAAACCGCCGGTGATCGCCTCGATTGATGCTGAGGGTGAATACTTTCTGGATGTCGGTGGTGCGCCAAGTAACGAACCGCTAGATTTGGATGATGTTGCGACTCGGGTGGCGGCAATCATTCAGCTGGAACCAGATCGACCTGTTGTCGTCAAAGGTGATAGAGCCATTCCGTATGAGAAGGTTATCCAGCTAATGGTCACGTTGCAGAAGGCTGGCGTGCCTTCAGTGGGTCTGATGACAGATTCACCGGACGAGGAGAAGAAGTAAGTGGCCGGGCAAGCTGATTTTAAACTACCGCTGATTATTTCTGCGGTATTGCATATCGGTGTGATTGCTGCACTGGCATTGAATGTAGACTTCAACAAGAAGCCAACAGATACCATGATGTCAGAGTCCAAAGCCCCGCCGGTACAAGCGGTAGTGGTCGATCAACAAAAAGTTGATGATTATGTGCAGAAATTGAAGGCGGATAAAGCAGCGGCTGTGCGTAAAGAACACGAACGACAGGCTGAACTCGAACGCCAGGCAGATTTGGCTAAACAAGCCCGTGAGCAAGAGCAGGCGCGTATTCAGAAATTGGCTGAAGAGCGTAAACAGCAAGAAATTGAAGCCAAACAAGCTGCCGATATGGCAAAAGCGGCACAGCTAAAAGCGCAACAAGAGCAAAAGCGGGCTCAACAGGCTGAAGCTGATCGTAAGCTCAAGGAACAACAACGTCAGCAGGCAGAAGCAGCCGCCAAAGCCGCTGAAGAAAAACGTAAAGCGGAAGAAGTCGCGGCGAAAAAGGCCGAAGCCGACCGCAAGGCTCGTGAAGACGCTGCCAGAAAGGCTAAAGCAGAAGCGGATCGTAAAGCAAAGGCCGAAGCAGAACGTCGGCGTCAAGAACAGGAACTGGCTGACGCTATGGCTGCCGAACAATCTGCCGTTTCTGCGGCGCGTAACAAGCAGTTACAAAGCGAGTTAAGTAAATATAAAGCCATGATTACATCTACTATTCAGCGCAATCTGGTACTTGATGAAGCAATGCGCGGCAAGAGTTGTCACGTCGAAATTAAGCTCGCGTCTGATGGCTTTGTGACCAGTGTGCAGACGACCGGTGGCGATCCAGTGGTTTGCCGTGCAGCCAAGGCTGCAATTAATAAAGCGGGGCGGTTGCCAGTTTCGCAAGAACCGGATGTCTATCAGTTGCTGAAAGATATTAACCTGGAAGTTAGACCGGAATTCAATTAGAGGAGTCCCATGAAATATTTTGCTCAAGGTCTGATGGTTGTAATAGCGCTGCTGACATTACCGGCAAGAGCGGCATTGGACATTGTGATTACTGAAGGGGTGGATGCTGCCAGGCCGATTGCGGTCGTCCCATTTGTATGGCAAGGCGTTACACCCCCACCGAGTTCAATATCTGACGTAGTTGAGTCTGATCTAACGCGAAGCGGTACCTTTAAGCCGTTGGATGAAACCGGGCTCGGACAACGAAGCATTGGGCAGATCGGTGATTTTAATATTGACGACTGGCGTAATGTTTCGGCAGAAGCGGTATTGATGGGAACCATCAAGCCTTATGGTCAGGATCAGTATCTGGTGAGCTTTGATCTGGTGGATTTAGTCAAAGCCCAAATGCAGGCCAAAGGGCCACAGCCTAAAAGCGAGTATCTGTTAGATAGCCGCCAGACGGTGATTAGTGCTGCACAATTCCGCCAATATGGGCATCGTATCAGCGATATCGTCTATGAAAAACTGACCGGTATTCGGGGTGCGTTTTTGACACGTATTGCTTATGTGGTAATAGACCGAAGCCAGCCAAATCCTTATCAACTGATGATTGCTGATTACGACGGTTACAATGAGCAGATGTTACTGCGTTCACCAGAACCGTTGATGTCACCGGCTTGGTCGCCTGATGGACGTAAATTGGCATATGTCAGCTTTGAAAACAAAAAAGCCGAGATCTTTATTCAGGATATCTACAATCGTACTCGTCAGAAGATCACCAGTTACCCTGGTATTAACGGTTCACCGAGTTTCTCACCTGATGGACGTAAGTTGGCGATCACCCTATCAAAAGATGGACAACCAGAAATTTACGTTGTCGATATCGCGACTGGGGCGTTAACCCGTATCACAAACCATTACGCGATTGATACCGAACCATCATGGTTTCCTGATGGTAAATCGCTGGTATTTACCTCAGAACGAGGTGGGCGGCCACAGCTATATCAGTTTGAATTAGCTTCTAAAAAAATTACTCGTTTAACATTTGATGGTGAATGGAATTTAGGCGGCGAGGTCACGCCAGATGGTCGCAGTTTGATTTTTGTCAATCGTACCAATGGTAAGTTCAACATCGCCAGAATGGATCTACAAACCCGTTTTATGCAGGTCCTAACCTCAACCCGATTGGATGAATCACCCAGTGTGGCTCCCAACGGGACTATGGTGATTTATGGCACAACTTATGGCAATAAACAGGTGCTAGCGGCTGTGTCAGTAGACGGACGATTTAAAGCTAGATTGCCGATGGGACAGGGGGAAGTTAAATCTCCAGCCTGGTCCCCATTTTTATAATTGAATGAGAGAAGGATTTAATCATGGAACTCCAAAAGTTGCTTAAGGCTATGGCAATATCTCTGCCCCTAATGGCATTGGGCGCCTGTAGCTCTACTTCTGATTCCGAAACAGCCGCCGGTACTGGTACTACTTCAGGTAGTGGCCAATATGGTGCTAATGGCGGCGTGGAAATGGGTGGCGCTTCTCAGATGTTAAGCCCTGAAGAGCAACAGCGTCAGAAATTTGAAGAATTGCGTAAAGATAGCATCATCTATTTTGACTTTGACCGTAGTGAAATCCGGGCAGACTTTGCCGATATACTGCAAGCTCATGCAGATTATCTAGTGAGTCATCCAAACGTAAAAGTGTTGATTGAAGGCCACACCGACGAACGTGGTACGCCTGAATACAATATCGCATTGGGTGAGCGCCGAGCTAAAGCCGTTGCCAAATATCTGCAAGGTCTGGGCGTATTGCCAAGTCAGATGAGCATTGTAAGCTATGGTGAAGAAAAACCTGCCGATATGAGTCACACCGAAGAGGGTGAAGCGAAGAATCGTCGCGCAGTATTGGTTTACTGAGGATAAGCGTAAATGAAGATCAGGCTAATTGCAGCAGCAACGCTGTTGCTTCCCTTCTGTGCCGCGACGGCTGCAACTCCTGCACCGGTACAAGATTTGGGAACCGGTGTTACTGGCAGTGACAGTGACCGCATTGCAAGATTGGAGCGCATTATCAAAGCGAGGCAGGAAGCTGAGATTGATATGCAACGACGGTTGGATGCACTGCAGCAAGAAGTGTTAGATCTGCATGGAACAACAGAGCAGCAAAACTATCAAATCAATCAAATGCTGCAACGTCAGCGGCAATTATATGATGAGATTAGCAAGCTTAGCAGTCAGCAGACGAGCAATGTAGCTAATGCAGTTCCAGCGCAACCAGCAGCGGCGAGCAGCGGCTCCTCTTTATCGGAAACCGACAGTTATCAACGTGCGGTCGATCTGGTGTTAAAAGCGCGGCAGTATGATGCCGCCATTCCGGCGTTTAAGGAATTTATCAGTCAGTATCCTAATTCCGGTTTTGCAGACAATGCAAATTACTGGCTTGGGCAACTCCTTTATAATAAAGGAGATTATGTGCAGGCCAAAACGGCCTTTGAAAATGTAGTCAATAATTTCAAAGCGTCTGATAAACGGCCTGACAGCCTAGTCAAACTGGGGCTGATTGCTGAAAAAAACAATGACAAAGCCACTGCAAAATCCCGTTACCAACAAGTGGTTAAAGAGTATGCAAACAGCGCTGCGGCAAGCATTGCAAAGCAGCAGTTGGCGGCAATTAAACCATGATTTAACTAAAAAACATTCACCCAGACTGTTTTTCAGGCAAACGGGAAAAAAAGCCGAATTTGGACTTGCATGAGAAACGGAAAGCGGTATTATAGGCGCCCACAGCGCGGGACAGCAGTTTTTGCTTACTGCGCTGTGTTTTAACTGAAAGGGTCGTTAGCTCAGTCGGTAGAGCAGTTGGCTTTTAACCAATTGGTCATAGGTTCAAATCCTATACGACCCACCATTCAGTTAACCAACAACAAAGCAGTGGGTCGTTAGCTCAGTTGGTAGAGCAGTTGACTCTTAATCAATTGGTCATAGGTTCGAGCCCTATACGACCCACCACTGATTTGATACATGCTGTAAATCCAGTAGCGGGTCGTTAGCTCAGTCGGTAGAGCAGTTGGCTTTTAACCAATTGGTCATAGGTTCGAATCCTATACGACCCACCATCAAATCAGCAGGTACACAGTTAATATTCCGAAGTTGGGTCGTTAGCTCAGTCGGTAGAGCAGTTGGCTTTTAACCAATTGGTCATAGGTTCGAATCCTATACGACCCACCAGCTAAATATTAATTGCGTATCGTATTTTTGGGTCGTTAGCTCAGTCGGTAGAGCAGTTGGCTTTTAACCAATTGGTCATAGGTTCGAATCCTATACGACCCACCAAAATCCCACAAGTGTGGGCCGTTAGCTCAGTTGGTAGAGCAGTTGACTCTTAATCAATTGGTCATAGGTTCGAGCCCTATACGGCCCACCAAATCTCCTTCATTCCTTATGCGGGTCGTTAGCTCAGTCGGTAGAGCAGTTGGCTTTTAACCAATTGGTCATAGGTTCGAATCCTATACGACCCACCATTTTCTGTCTGAATGCACTCAGTCGCTATCAAGATTCTTTTGCAAAATAAAAAAGCACCCGAAGGTGCTTTTAGAAGCCAATATGTGGAATTCGCTTAAAGCAAAGCATTCTCACGAACGTAGGCTTCGAAGTCGGTACAGCCGCCGATATGTTCCTTATCAATGAAGATCTGCGGTACAGTTTCTACTGGCTTGCCGACAGTTTTTTCTAAATCCGCTTTGGTAATACCTTCTTCATAGATATCAACATATTTGTAGCTAAAATCGTCACGCGCTTGAGTCAGCTGATCTGATAACTGTTTGGCTCTTACACAGTAAGGACAGCCGGGACGACCGAAAATAACAACGTGCATAATAACTCCCTTCACTAACAATGCTGCCGTTATAACACAGTGTTTAGGGTTGCAGAAGTGGTGTTACGCATACTTCTGTCAACAATATGTTTGTTCAGTCTGGTAACGCCCGTGGTAATCAAAATATTTTTCCAATAACACCCAGTGTTTCCCCTGCTTTTTTAATAACAAAAGATCCGGGGAACGCCATCTTGTTGAGTGCGCTAATAATTCTTCTGAGTTGCGAAAAGAAGGCAGGGGGAGCCCTGGGGTTTTATCGTGCGGGTATAGAAATACTGCACATAACGCTTTGCGTTGAGCCGCTGTTGTTAAGCGAAAATGTTCATTAAAGTGATTACCATCAAGATCAATATACTCAACGGTCAGCCCTGAGGTGGTTGCAACGAGTTGCATCTGCTGCACACGAAACAGATGATGATGTTTTTGTTCTAACACTTCTTTGAGGCGCTTGTCGGGGTCAACCAGCTGTGAATGACATTCAACGCAGGCTCTTGCCGCGATATCATTTTCTGCCCCGCAATCAGGGCATAAACGCGCCCTAAAACGATAACTACATTGTTGTGATTTTGAAGCCCTAGCCACAAGTCCCTGACAACGTCTGCCAAAATGCTCAAGGATTTCCCCTTGATTACTGGTCTTACCCCAGAAAATATTGGCAAAACCACATTCAGGGCACACCACTTGTACTGGCACGGTGTCGGCTGTTGGGCGCGGCTGACTGATCTGCGGACTATAGAGATCAAAACCGTTGGCCGCATAATCGATGATCAGGCAATCCTGCTTTCCTTCATATAGCCGCAGCCCCCGGCCGACCATTTGCTGGAAAAGTCCTACAGATGCCGTCGGCCTCATGATCGCAATCAGATCGACGTGAGGGGCGTCAAATCCCGTGGTAAGTACCGATACATTCACTAAAAATTGCAGCTGTTGCTGTTTAAACTTACCGATGAGCGTATCTCGTTCGGCACCCGGCGTGTCTGCCGTAATTAGCGCGGCGGTTTCCGGAAGTAGCGCGATTATTTCCTGGGCATGGCGCACTGTCGCCGCAAATATAATTACGCCGCGACGACTTTTCGCCAACTGCATTAGCTGCGTCACAATGGCTGAGGTTGCCCGACCACTATGATCGAGTAACGAGTCGACTTCGGCAGCATTATAATTGCCATGATTGTCCGGCTTTAATTGACTGAAATCATACTGTGCAGATAACCCATCCAATAATCTTGGCGGTGTCAAATATCCCTGTTTGATTAACGGGCGTAACGGTAATTCGAAAATGCAGTCGTCAAAAATGCCCGCATCAAGGTTGCCTACCCGACCATGATAATGACGTTTGTATATCCAGCCGCTGCCAAGTCGATAGGGGGTTGCGGTGAGCCCCAGAAGATGCAGTTTGGGATTATGCTGGCGCAACTGTTGTAATAATTGATGGTATTGACTCTGATCGTCGTCGCTGACTCGGTGGCATTCATCAATGATAACCAGTGAGAACGCTTGGCTGAATGCTTGTGGATTGCGCGCTGCTGACTGAATCCCCGCCACTACTACTTTACCGCTACTGAGTTTCTGATTTAACCCGGCTGAATAAACGCTAATATCGTCTGTTAGCAGTGATGCTTTATCAGCATTTTGTGCGACCAGTTCTTTGACGTGCGTTAATATCAACACTTTCCCGCGGGCAATTCGTGCAAGCTCAGCAATTACAATGCTTTTACCTGCTCCCGTTGGCAATACGATTACAGCACTGCCATGCTGATGGCGAAAGTAACTAATTGCCGCATCCACAGCGCCTTGTTGATAGTCACGTAACTTTATGGAATGACTGTCTGACATCGTTAAAAGATACACTTTGAGAGAACTGCAGCATACCACACTGCAGCCGGTTGCTTTGCTACATGTCGGTGATTGCACAAAATTTATCAAACTTTTTGGGCCGCAGTTGTTTCAGGCGTTTTTTACTTTGCTAAAATGGCATCCTCACTGGTCAAATTCCTGTGATTAAAGTAAAATTTGCCTCTTTTTTATGTGACAAACGAAGATACCTTACGCAGCCTAAAAGGCCGCCATGCACTGGAAGGGAAGATGCAGCAGTTAACAGAGATCGTACAACAGGCCTTAGCCGCCATCGATGGGGCCGATGATCTGAAAATTCTCGATGAAATCCGTGTCGATTACCTTGGTAAAAAAGGCAAAATTACCGACATGATGAAACTGATGGCTACTTTAAGTCCGGAAGAAAAACCGGCTTTTGGGCAGCAAGTGAACCTCGCTAAACAGCAGGTGCAGCAATATCTGTCTCAACGTCTCGAAAATCTCAAAGCCGCTGAGCTTGAAGCCAAACTTAGTGCTGAGAAAATCGATGTGACTTTGCCTGGAAGAACACTGGGCAATGGCGGATTGCACCCTGTGACTCGCACTATTGAACGTATTGAAGCCTTTTTTGGGGAATTGGGGTTCAGTGTGGTTCAAGGGCCAGAGATCGAAGATGGGTATCACAACTTTGATGCGTTGAATATTCCTGCACATCATCCAGCCCGTGCTGACCATGACACCTTTTATTTCAACCCTGAAATCGTATTGCGTACGCAGACTTCAGGGGTGCAAATTCGCACGATGGAAGTAGAAAAACCGCCATTGCGAATTATCTCTCCGGGACGTGTCTACCGTAATGACTACGATATGACTCACACCCCGATGTTCCATCAGGTTGAAGGCTTGATGGTTGATGAGAACGTCAGCTTTACTCAGTTGAAAGGTATTTTGCACGATTTCCTGCGCAACTTCTTTGAAGAAGACCTGGAGATCCGTTTCCGTCCATCTTATTTCCCATTTACTGAACCTTCTGCAGAAGTCGACGTTAAAGGTAAGAACGGTTGGTTGGAAGTGTTGGGATGCGGCATGGTACATCCTAATGTGCTGCGCGGTGTAGGTATTGATCCTGAAAAATACTCTGGTTTTGCTTTTGGTATGGGCGTTGAGCGTTTGACGATGCTGCGTTATGGCGTGACCGACTTACGTGCCTTCTTCGAAAACGATCTACGTTTCCTCAAGCAATTTAAATAACGGAGTTCAAGTATTATGAAATTCAGTGAATCCTGGCTTCGTGAGTGGGTTAATCCCGCGGTTAGCCGTGATCAGTTAGCTCAGCAAATCACTATGGCTGGGCTTGAAGTTGATGAAGTTGTTGCAGTCGCTGGCAGCTTTTCTGGCGTAGTCGTGGGGGAAGTCGTTGAATGCGCTCAGCATCCAGATGCTGACAAACTGCGCGTAACAAAAATAAACGTTGGCGGCGAAGAGCTGCTGGATATCGTTTGTGGTGCTCCAAACTGTCGTCAAGGGTTAAAAGTGTGTGTAGCCACTGTAGGTGCAGTGCTGCCAGGCGACTTTAAAATTAAAAAAGCCAAACTGCGCGGACAGCCATCCAACGGCATGCTGTGTTCTTACAGTGAGTTGGCGATTGATATTGAAAGTGACGGTATCATTGAGTTACCACTAGACGCGCCATTAGGTGTTGATGTTCGCAAATATCTTGACTTGGATGATGCGGTCATTGATGTGGATTTGACGGCTAACCGTGCGGACTGTCTCGGCATGGTCGGTATTGCCCGCGAAGTCGGTGTGCTCAATCGTATGGCTGTGACCGAGCCAAGTTGGCAATCAGCGGCGGCGACGATTGATGCTAGTGTCAGTGTTAAGGTGCTGGCCAAAGACGCTTGTCCTCGCTATCTCAGCCGTGTTGTGAAAAATGTTGATGTCAAAGCTGCCACTCCGGCATGGATGGTGGAAAAGTTGCGTCGTAGTGGTATTCGCTCCATCGATCCTATCGTGGATATCACCAATTTTGTGCTGGTGGAATATGGCCAGCCGATGCATGCGTTTGATTTGGAAAAGATTGATGGCGATCTGACTGTTCGCTTGGGTGATGGTAAAGAACAACTGACATTGCTTGATGGTAGTGAAATCACTGTGCCCGCTGACACACTGGTGATTGCCGATAACAATAAGGCCCTTGCACTCGCCGGGATTTTTGGCGGTGAGCATTCAGGCGTTTCCGCAGAAACCCAGGATATCGTGCTGGAATGCGCATTTTTTGCGCCTTTGGCAATCATGGGTAAGGCTCGTAACCTCGGCTTGCACACCGACGCCAGCCACCGTTTTGAACGTGGTGTCGATCCTCAGTTACAGCACAAAGTGATGGATCGCGCAACGCGTCTGATCCTAGATATTTGCGGTGGTGAAGCCGGCGTCATTGTTGAAGCGAAATCTGAGGAATATTTACCTCAACCGGTAGAAATCACATTGCGTCGCAGTAAGCTCGATAAGTTGCTGGGGCATCATGTGCCGGATAACGATGTGGCGGAAATTCTTGCGCGTTTGGGCTTCGTCGTTAAAACGATTGAATCCGGGTGGCAAGTCACTACGGCAACTTACCGGTTTGATATGGCGATTGAAGAAGATCTTATCGAAGAAGTTGCGCGAATTTACGGTTACAACAGTATTCCTAACGAAGCGCCTTTGGCACGTTTGAACATGACACGTCACAGTGAAGCCAATGTCAAATTAGCAAAAGTGCGAGATCTGTTGACGGCAAGAAGTTTTCAAGAAGCTATTACTTATAGTTTTGTTGACCCTAAATTGCAGCAATTGGTACATCCTCAGCAACAGGCATTGGTATTACCCAATCCGATCTCGAGTGAAATGTCAGCAATGCGGCTTTCACTGTTCACTGGATTGTTGGGAGCAGTGGGTTATAACCAAGCCAGACAACAAGGCCGAGTCAGGTTATTTGAAACTGGTTTGCGCTTTATTCCTGATGATTCAGCGGAAATGGGTGTGCAGCAGCAAGCGGTGTTAGCCGCAGTGATTGCCGGACCGCAGAGTGATGAACACTGGACGATTGAATCAAAATCGGTAGATTTTTTCGACTTAAAAGGTGATTTAGAAGCGCTTATTGGCTTGACAGCATCAGAGGCTGAATTTAGCTTTAGAAGTGCTTCGCACTCTGCGCTGCATCCAGGACAATGTGCTGAAATCCTGAGGAATAATCAGGTCGTTGGGGTCATCGGTGCCGTTCATCCTGCGTTAGAAAAGCCGTTCGGTCTGAATGGTAAAACTATCGTGTTTGAACTGCAGTTAGATGCCTTATTACAAGGCGCTGTACCGCAAGCAAAGGCCATTTCGAAGTATCCGGCTAACCGCCGAGATATCGCTGTTGTGGTCGATGAAGCCGTTATTGCTGAAAATATCCTGTCAACGATAAAAAAAGTTGGCGGAAATCAGTTGGTTGGCTTAAACTTGTTTGACGTATACCGAGGCAAGGGTGTTGAGCCTGGCAAGAAGAGTCTGGCGATAGCACTTACGTTACAAGATAACGCTCGTACCCTTGAGGAAAAAGAGATTGCAGCGACTGTTGAGTCGGTAGTTTCAGTCCTTAAGTCCGAGTTCAACGCATCGTTGAGGGATTAAAGTATGGCACTTACCAAAGCCGAAATGGCAGAGCATCTTTTCGAAACACTCGGAATTAATAAACGGGTCGCCAAAGATATGGTAGAAGCGTTTTTCGAGGAGATCCGGTTAGCGCTTGAAAATGGCGAACAGGTAAAATTGTCTGGTTTCGGTAATTTTGATCTGCGGGATAAAAACCAAAGACCTGGTCGTAATCCTAAGACCGGTGAGGATATCCCAATTTCTGCTCGTAGAGTCGTGACTTTCCGCCCAGGACAGAAATTGAAAAGCCGTGTAGAAGCTGCCAACAAATAAAACCATTCGGCGGCGGTTATAGCGCTAAATCTCTGGTAGACAAAGGCCACCATCGGGTGGCCTTTTCTTTTAAGAAGTTACTAATAGGGTCTTGGCACGTTTCATCTCAGTATGTTACCTAGAACGTCGGCTTATTATCGTGACATACCTGTGGCTGAGGCTTTCTGGAGACCTCTGGAAATGCCCTCGGTTCAAAGAGAAAGGGAACTTTAGCTTGTTCCAACAAATGAATTACCGTTCTATTTGTAGTGAACTCCGTTGCACTCCTCATCGTTTTTCACAACTCGAAGAAAGTACTGCGCCATGAGGGCTTTAAAACTCACCATTGTTATGCGCCTATGACGTCGGCATCCGCATAGTTACGGCTAATCTGAATCTGATTGTCTGCGGTATCGTCCATTGTTGTTTCTGCAGGGGGAAGTATTCGCAGAGTAAATATCAAAATATCTCGTTGATTTACAATGATATTGATTTCAATGGTGAGAAAATAAAGATTGGTTGCGGGAGCTGGATTTGAACCAACGACCTTCGGGTTATGAGCCCGACGAGCTACCAGACTGCTCCATCCCGCGACTGAGGATTATCGGTATGTCATATCATTGGTTGCGGGAGCTGGATTTGAACCAACGACCTTCGGGTTATGAGCCCGACGAGCTACCAGACTGCTCCATCCCGCGACTGATTTGATATAACACCTAGACAGAAACTGGTTGCGGGAGCTGGATTTGAACCAACGACCTTCGGGTTATGAGCCCGACGAGCTACCAGACTGCTCCATCCCGCGACTGTCTAAGTGGGGCGCACTATAGCCGTCTGCGATCCGCATTGCAAGGAGAGCTTTTGAAAAAAGTCACAAGCGTATAATTTTAATACGATTAAAGTACGCCTTTTGTGCAATTGTGGTTTATTTGCACGTCTGGGCATTTTTAGTATGTCGTCTACTTTCATCTGCCCTAACAACTTATCTTTTATGCCGGTGACAGGGTATAATAGCGGTTTTGTTGAAATTGCTTGGTTGATTGCATGTTGAATTGTTTTGCCGCTGTGCCTAAAGGGTTTGAATACACCCTGGCTCAGGAGATGCTGGCGCTGGGTGCGACGGATGTTAAAGAGTCTCAGGCCGGAGTCTACTTTACCGCCTCACTTGAACAAGTGTACCGCATTGTATTGTGGAGCCGTCTGGCGAGCCGGGTACTTATCCTGTTACATCAAGCCAGTTGCGAATCGGCTGAACAATTATATACAGCTGCCTATGCTATTGACTGGCCAGCACACTTCAGTAACCGCAGCACCTTTAGCATCGACTTTCACGGCATGGGCGGGTTTATTAATAATACCCAGTTCGGTGCCTTAAAGGTGAAAGATGCTGTGGTCGACCGTTTTCGCAATGCCGGTTTAAACCGGCCGGATGTAGAGCGAAATCAAGCGGATATTCGTATTGATGCGCATTATCGAAATAATCAGGTCACCATAGCGCTGAATGTTTCCGGGCCAGCATTGCATCAACGTGGTTATCGCCATGGTACTGGCGAAGCGCCCCTGAAGGAAAATCTTGCCGCAAATATGTTGCTGCGCACGCAGTGGGACAAACAGAGCCCCGTGGTCGATCCGTTCTGTGGTAGCGGTACCATCCTGATTGAAGCCGCCATGATGGCAGCAGACATGGCGCCAGGTTTGCTGCGTCAACGTTTCGGCTTTGAAGCCTGGTTACAACATGATCATGGCTTGTGGCAATCGATATCGGAAGAAGCGAAGGCCAGAGCGACTGTTGGTGTTCGCCGTTGTGAAGCTCGCTTTTTTGGTTCTGACATTGATTCCCGTATGGTAGCTTTGGCGAAACGCAATGCCGAGAATGCTGGTGTTGCCGAATTAATTCAATTTAACGTTGCCAACGCGCTGGACATTATGCCTCCGGCGACGGCGGGAATATTAGTGTCCAACCCACCATATGGTGAGCGATTGGGTAACGTTACCTCGTTACTGCAACTTTACTTTCAGTTCGGCGAACATCTGAAGAAGGATTTCGGTGGCTGGCAAGTGGCTCTGTTATGCAGTGAAGCCGAGCTATTATCAGCATTAAAGCTCAAAGCTGATAAACAGCTGAAGATGTACAACGGTGCATTGGAGTGTGCCTTTCATTTGTATACGCTGCATGTGAAAACTCCACAACGTGCTGCGGTAATGGCGCAACACTCAGGCGAAGCGCTCAGCGAAATTGCGGCTTCTTTTGCCAACCGGGTCAAGAAAAACCTGAAGCAGTTGGATAAGTGGGCCCAGAAAGAAAATATTGATTGTTACCGCGTTTATGACGCGGATATTCCAGAATACAATGTCGCCATTGATAAATATCAGGACTATCTGGTCATTCAGGAATATGCCGCGCCAGCCACTATCCCGGAAGCGGTAAGTAAACGTCGTCTGACTGACATTCTGTTGTCATTGCCGGGCGCCGCGAATATCCCCGCTGATAACATTATTCTAAAAACTCGCGAACGCCAGAAGGGCAGTAATCAGTATCAGAAATTGGACGGTGAAAGATTGGAGTTGGTGGCCAATGAATACGGTGCCCGATTCAAATTAAATCTGACAGATTATCTCGATACGGGGCTGTTTTTGGACCATCGACTCATTCGTAAGTTGGTGGGTAGCAAATCTCAAGGACGCGATGTGTTGAACTTGTTTGCCTATACCGGAACCGCGTCGGTGCATGCAGGTTTAGGCGGTGCCAAGTCAGTCACAACCGTTGATATGTCGAATACCTATCTGAACTGGGCCAAAGACAACTTTATGCTTAACAGTCTGACTGGGCGTCAGTATCGGTTTGAGCAAGGTGATTGTCTGCAGTGGATCCGCGATTGTCGGCAGAAGTTCGACCTGATTTTTATCGATCCGCCTACCTTCTCCAATTCCAAACGGATGGAGGATTCATTCGATGTGCAACGGGATCATGTGCAGCTGTTGCTATCTTTGGCGAAGTTGCTGAATCCCGGTGGCGAAATAGTATTTTCCAACAACAAACGTAAATTCAAAATGGATCTCGAAGCACTGCAAGCGACAGGATTGACTGTGGAGAATATGGATGAGCGTATGTTGCCACAGGATTTCCGTCGTAATCCGCATATTCATAATACCTGGCTGCTAACGAAACAGGATGAATCGGTATCAGTAGGTTTTGCTTGGCCTAAACAGGCTAAGCATTAAGACAGGAGCAAGTTTTGAGTCTGGTTCGTATTAATAATGGCTCGTTAGCCTATGGTTATATTCCGTTGTTGGAACATGCTGATTTCACCATAGAAGCCGGCGAGCGGGTATGTATTGTCGGCCGTAATGGTGCGGGTAAATCCAGTCTGCTGAAGATAATCAGCGGCGATGTATTGCTGGATGATGGCGAATTTAATATCGCGACAGATGTAAAAGTTAGTCGTTTGCAGCAAGACCCACCGAAAGCGGAAACGGGGACCGTTTATCGATATATCGCTGCGGGTTTGGCTGAGATAGGTGAACTTCTTGATCAGTATCATGAATTGTCGGTAGCCATCGCCACGATGAACGGTTCTGAGCAGGAGCAGGGGCTTGCTAGGATGGCTCGGCTGCAAGAACAACTAGATATTCATGATGGTTGGACGCTGGACAGCCGTATTCTGCAAACCTGCAAACTGTTGGGCCTAGATGATAAGACGCTTTTGTCAGAATTGTCCGGTGGCTGGCAACGAAAAGTGGCCTTAGCCAGAGCGTTGGTAAATGAGCCAGATCTGTTGTTGCTTGATGAGCCCACTAACCATCTGGATATCGATACCATTGAATGGCTTGAACAATTTTTGTTGAGCTTTAAAGGTGCAATAGCTTTTATCAGTCATGACCGTGGTTTTATTCAACGTATAGCGACCCGAATTGTCGATTTGGATCGTGGCGTTGCGACCTCTTGGCCAGGTAACTACCAGCAGTACCTCGACGGTAAGCAGGAATGGTTACGTGTTGAAGAAGAAAAAAACGCACAGTTTGATAAGAAACTTGCTGACGAAGAAACCTGGATCCGTCAGGGGGTTAAGGCTCGCCGTACCCGCAATGAAGGGCGTGTTCGTGCGTTAAAAGCGTTACGGATGGAACGTCTTGCGCGCATTGAACGTCAGGGCAACGCCACGATGAATGTCAGTGATGCAGAGCGCAGTGGCAAACTGGTGTTTGAAGTAAATGAATTAAACTATCGGTGGGCCGACAAGGATTTAGTGCGAGATTTCAGCACTCGTGTGATCCGGGGAGACCGTATTGCATTGATTGGCCCTAATGGCTGTGGCAAATCCACACTGATCAAATTGTTGATTGGTCAACTGCAACCTCAAAGCGGCTCCATTCGCACTGGGACAAAGCTTGATATTGCATATTTTGATCAGTATCGAGAAGCCTTGGATGAAGAAAAGACCGTAGAAGATAATGTGGGTGATGGCAAAAGCACCATCACCATTAATGGCAAAGATCGACATATTCTCAGCTATTTGCAGGATTTCTTATTCTCTCCTGCTCGAGCCAGAACACCAGTCAAAGCGCTGAGCGGTGGTGAGAAAAACCGCCTACTGTTAGCTCGTCTATTGTTGAAACCCGCGAATTTGATAATCCTCGATGAACCGACAAATGATCTTGATATTGAGACACTTGAATTGTTAGAGTCTCTGCTCACTGAATATCAAGGTACGTTGCTGCTGGTAAGCCATGACAGAGCGTTTATCGATAATACGGTAACCAGTTCCTGGTGGTATGCCGGTAATGGTCGATGGAGCGAGTATGTCGGCGGTTATCAGGATGCAGTTGCCCAAGGCGCGAGATTCTATCGGGAGTCTACGGAACCTGTTGCCGATAAGCCTGTCCAACAGAGCACGCAGGTGGCTAAAGCCGTGGAGGTAAAGCCGCAAACTGGGAAAAAATTATCCTATAAACTCCAGCGAGAGCTGGATGCGTTACCGGAGTTGATGGAGCAATTGGAGCAGGAGATCGCTGTATTACAGGAGCAGATTAACCTGCCGGATTTTTATGCTCAGGATCAGGCGGTAGTTGCCGATCAGTTGCAGCTGTTAGCTGACAAAGAACAGCAGTTGGATGCTTGCTTCAGTCGATGGGAAGAACTTGAATCACTGAAGTAAGCCACAATAACAAAACGGGAATAAATTGAATGAAGTTGAATAGTGCGCTGTCGTTGGTTGCGTTGAGTGTTGTCAGTGTGTTGCAAGTTGCTCAGGCTGCGTCAGTTTATGAAGTGGTCAACATTGAAGATGCAGATTTAAAAGGCACCCTCACTGATACTGCGAATGGTTACGGCCAGAGTGTTAATGCTAGTAATGAGCTTGTCGGTGTGTCTCGCGGCCGTACGAACCTCACGACTACCGATGCAGATGGCGCCACTACAATCACAGACGTACAGGACGCAATTAACGCCGATACCAGTATCACTTATTCGACTTTAACCGAAATTATTGGTAACAGCTTCACTTTTCATGCTTTAGAAAATGATGCTACAAGTCCTTGGCTGCCTACTTTTGAAAGTGTTAACGGAAGTATCGCACCTTCCGATGTCACAACCGATAACCCAAACAGCGTAGATTCCTACTTCTTTGATATCAATGATGCTGGTGTACGTGTTGGTTCCATGAGTGCTCCCGAAATAAAAATTGATTATGCCGGTAGCAGCACTAGTTACGATTATTGGTATTATCGCAACTATGAAAATCGCGGTTTTGTGAAGGCAAGTGCAGACGCAACCGAAGTGGAGTTACCGCCACCCTTTACTGAATACACCAATTCCAGCGATGTAACTGCTAATGTAGGTGGTGTGTCATCTGCCTCTGCGATCAACCAGAATAACCTGATTGCAGGTTATGGCAGCGTTGACTTAAGTACCTATGGCGCGAGTATCGTTTCTAGTTGTATCAGTAATGACAGTGATTCATCACCCGTCGATATTTGTATACAGAGTAATCAGTTTGATGGCTATTTGACCTATAAAACTCGCGCATTGGTATGGCAATACAACACTGATGGCAGTGTTACTCGCACCGAGTTACCGTTGGGGTTGGATCCCGGTACTAAAACTTATACCTTTTTGGCGCAAGGGATCGGTTTGAATGATAATGGGGTAGTTGTTGGACGTTCCCATGTCTATCGTAATGGCAATACTGATGACCTATATTACGATGCCGCTTATTGGACTAAAAATAGTGATGGTGAATACGAATACAACTGGATCCCAGTGGAGTCCAGTAGCGTATTAAGTTCAGTCGCATACGATATCAATAATTCCGGTATCGTGGTTGGTAGCTACACCAAATATATAGACGGTTACCAACGGACAAAATTCTTCGTTTATGACACTAATACTCCTGATACCAAGCCAGTAACGCCAAACGATTTCTATACCTATACTTCAGATCTTTCAAGTAAGGCTAAAGATATCAATAACCTTGGACAGGTAGTGGGTTATATTGAAACTTCTGAAGAAAAACAGTTGCCTCGACCTAAAGACGCGTTCCTCTATGATGTCAACACCCAGGAATTCGATGATTTAAATAACCTGTTAACTTGTGAATCGAAAGGTTATGAACAAGACAGTGATGGCAACTGGGCAAAACACCAATTTACTGTTACTGATGCATCTGGAAACACACTGACCTATGATGCTGATATCCGTATCGTTGAGGCTAACAAGATTAATGATGAGGGGGTCATTGCCGCCACCGCTTTTGTCAGAAAGCCGGTGTATGAAACTGATAGCAACGGTGATTTGGTACTAGATGACAATGGTAATCCTACCTTCTCATTGGATGGTAATGGTCAGCCAGTGACCAGTTATCTGCCGCGTATGGTAGTGCTTAAGCCAACATCCTCAGGTACTGCTTGTGCTATTGACAGCTCAACAAACTCGTCCAGTACCGCTTATAGCAGAAAAGGTGCGGCAGGTTTGGGCTGGTTATTGTTATTGCCTTTGGTATGGTTACGGCGTCAACGTACGCGCTAATCAATAAAAAATGAAGAAATCGGCACTTTTGTGCCGATTTTTTTTTACCTAATCTCAATTGGTTATTAAATATACGGCAATGGTTGCTGTTTTTTTGATTGATCTGCAGCCGGAAAAGTTCTATTCATGTACAGGAAGCCATAGGCTTTTTATGTCGAATAGAACAGAGGATACTTGCATGAAGAGACAAAAACGGGATCGTTTAGATCGTGCCTTTTCCAAAGGATTCCAAGCTGGTGTTGGGGGCCGCTCCAAGGAACTTTGTCCGTATTCAAATCTTGATTCCCGTTCGCAGTGGCTTGGAGGCTGGCGCGAGGGAATCGATGGCCGATTGAACGGTCTATTCAACAAATGACCCACTTGCCCTCAGATGAGGGCATTTTTATGGGCTAACCATCCTACTGTTTAAGGATCAGAAGCTTGAAGTGTCAGTGAAAACACCGACTTTCAGTTCTGTTGCCGCATAAATTTCGCGGCCATCTACTGACAGCGTTGCGTCAGCAATCCCCATGACCAGTTTACGGTTGATCGTGCGTTTCAGGTGCAGATGGTAGGTCACTTTTTTCGCATTTGGCAGGATCTGGCCGGTAAATTTAACTTCGCCTACACCTAGCGCGCGACCTTTACCTTTAGCCCCTTGCCACGCGAGGAAAAAACCAACCAACTGCCACATAGCATCCAAACCAAGGCAACCAGGCATTACCGGGTCATCAACAAAGTGACAGCCAAAGAACCACAGGTCAGGATTGATATCCAATTCAGCGATAATCTCGCCTTTGCCATAACGGCCGCCATCCTCATTGATTGTCACAACGCGATCAACCATCAACATATTGTTTATAGGGAGGCGAGGGGCATCTTTGCCAAAGATTTCACCGTAACCACAGGATACGAGTTCTTCTTTACTGAAACTGTTCGATTTTGTCATTGTTAAAACCACATCTCATACAAGTGCTGCAAGATTAGCGAACAGGTGTAAGCTAAACAACTCCGATCAGCACTTAATTCCGCATAAATACCAACTTACCCAGTAAACGCATGATAATGCCTGGTTGATCATCGGTATTCCCGGCTAATCCATCAAGCCTTAATTGCACCATTCCATAAAGTGAATCAGGGGGGAAATCGCCATCTTTATCCGGTTTCCCAGCAACTTTTCCCATCAACAAGGTCACCGCCTGGTCAACATGACTAATTTCATAGAGATGAAACTTGCCGGCAGCCACAGCATCAATGATTTCCTGAGGGAGATTCAATTGCTGCACGTTAGAGCGGGGCATAATAACACCTTGCTTACCGGTCAGTCCGTGGCGATTACAGAGGTTAAAGAAGCCTTCAATTTTTTCGTTTACACCACCAATAGCCTGAACATTGCCAAATTGGTCGAGGGCCCCTGTGACGGCTAATCCTTGTGCAATCGGCTGCTCAGCAATCGCGGATATTAGACTGCAATATTCAGCCAATGACGCGCTGTCGCCATCAATTTCCTGATATGACTGTTCAAAGACAATATTTGCATTTAGATGTAATGGCTCATCACGACCGAAGACACGATAGAGGCATCCTGAAAGGATCATCATCCCTTTAGCGTGGATATTGCCGCCCAGTTCTGATTTGCGTTCAATATCCGCCACTTCACCATCGCCGTAGTGCACGGAAGCTGTGATCCTGGCTGGTTCCCCATAGCAATAATCACCAGAGTCAATAACCGTCAAACCATTAATCTGGCCAATCATCTCGCCATCAGTTGGCAGGTAGATGAATTTATCGTCCACATTTTGTATCGACACCATCTCTTGGCTGTTGTGGCGTTGCTTCCGCTGTTGCAAGGCTCTATTGATGCTCACACCGTCTATTTCGGTTGAATTTGCATAGTGTGCCGCTTCAAGTAGCAATTGACAGATATCGTTAGAGGCCAGTGTGAGTCGTTGCTGATGTTCTGTTTGTTTACTGGCATATGTCAGTAGCGGAAACAAACTATCTTGCGTTAATGACAGTGACACCAATGCCGCAACTTGTATTAACCATTGCAAATAGTTTTGTTGATCACCTTGTTGACGATCCCATTCGAAGGCCATCTCGCCATATAACGTAACATTGTCTGAAAAATAACGTTCGCTGCTGAGTAAATCCCCATAATAAGCGGCCGGCCCGATTAAAACGATTTTCGCTTTTAATTCGCACCAACTACCTTGACGGGAATAGCCCCCTTGTTCTAATGCATCCAGCAGCATTTCCCAGAGACTATCTCGTTTCAATAACGACTCTATACAGATGAACAACAAGTGATGTTTCGCCAATTCACCTGCTTGTTTGCCATGACCAAACAACTGGGAGCGCAGAATGCGACCATGTAAATAGTTGCTGGGCAGCGTTGACATTGCTGTGAGTGCCGTGAACAAACCACGACGATGTATGCCGGGAAAATCGGCTAAATACATAGCGTGATGATGTTTCCCTAACAACAGAGAAAACGCATCAATCAATCGTTGTTGCTGAAAGAGTAAGTCACTGGAACCACTGGTTTCAGGCAGCATTGGATTAGCAAATACTGGTGCTAAATGATTGGCACTAATTAAACTTGGATTCATTATTGTCGGACTTCATGATGCCGGACGGATTGTTAATGGCGTAATTTTATCACATTGTGACTTAAGGCCGCAGCGTAAATCCCTGCAACCGGTTTGATAAAAAGCTGAAAAATAGTCAATCAGGTGCAAGCTGAACAGCTTTTGAGCGGGGAAACATAATATTTAAAAATAAAGGTTTACAAGGCTAAATGGAGCTTATAATATTTGCGCCGTTCGGAGGGGTGGCAGAGTGGTTGAATGCACCGGTCTTGAAAACCGGCGTGGGTTCGCGCCCACCCAGGGTTCAAATCCCTGCTCCTCCGCCATATTCCGAAAGCCCGCTGATTTCAGCGGGCTTTTTCTTTTTTAAATACGTGCTCAATTACCGGGTTTATCATTTTTGGTTTCTATATCATCAACATTGGGCGTGTTTTAAACAGCAGCATTCGTTGATTACATGTTGTTAACTTTCGTTATATATCATGAGGTTAACTTTAACTTTCTTTAATCTCTAATATCAGCTAAATTAATCCGGACAGTGCCTGGTTGGGCTTTCCCCGCAGCCAAAAATAATAAGGTGGGTTAACGTTGATTTCAGTGTATTTGGTGGATGACCACGAGTTGGTCAGAACCGGGATCCGCAAAATTTTGGAGGATGAAAAAGGGATCCGGGTGATCGGCGAAGCCAATGATGGTGAGAGCGCCGTTCAATGGTGTCGGCAGAACGAAGCTGATGTCATTCTGATGGATATGAATATGCCTGGTATTGGGGGCCTGGAAGCAACCAAAAAAATCCTGAGGTATCAACCTGAGGCCAAAATTATCGTGCTCACCATTCATAGTGAGGATCCGTTCCCGACAAAAGTCATGCAAGCCGGAGCCTCTGGTTATTTGACGAAGAGTGCGCGTCCTCCTGAGATGCTGCAGGCCATTCGTCAGGTGGCAATTGGCCAGCGTTATCTTTCGCCGGAAATCGCGCAGCAAATGGCGCTCAGTCAATTTAATCAGACAGACGATAATCCCTTTAAGTCATTATCAGAACGTGAGCTGCAGATCATGCTGATGATCACGAATGGCGAGAAGGTGAACGACATTTCCGAACAGTTGAGTCTTAGCCCTAAAACGGTAAATTCTTACCGCTATCGCTTATTTGCCAAATTGGGGATTAGCGGTGATGTCGAGCTGACCAAACTGGCAATACGTTATAAAATGCTTGATGCAGGTCAGTTTTAACGCTGCCTTTCTGTTTATCGTCCATATTGGTCCAATCGTGTCAGCACCTTGGACCATCGTGATAATAAGTTCATCACGTTATCACCATTGAGCTGAGTTATGCCGCAGTCGTTTAATGCCACAATGTTTCTCAAGAACCTGACATCTTCTCCCGGTGTGTACCGTATGTATGATGTCAGTGGTACAGTGATATACGTCGGCAAGGCGAAAGATCTAAAAAAACGGGTATCCTCCTACTTCCGCAAAAATTTACCCAATATAAAAACGCAGGCACTGGTGTCGCATATCGCTAATATTGATGTGACACTTACCCATAGCGAAACAGAAGCACTGATCCTCGAAAACGATTATATCAAGCGTTATCAACCTCGATATAACGTGTTATTACGGGATGATAAGTCCTATCCGTTTATTTTTCTCAGCCAACATCAACACCCACGTTTAGCCTACCACCGTGGTCCTCAACGAGAAAAGGGCCAGTACTTCGGGCCATATCCCAATGGTGGTGCCGTTAGGGAGAGTCTGCATCTAATGCAGAAGCTGTTTCCAATCCGCCAATGTGATGACTTGTATTACAAAGCGCGTTCTCGTCCTTGCCTGCAATATCAGTTAAAGCGCTGTAGTGCGCCTTGTGTCGGAAAGGTCTCCGATGACGAATATCAAGAACAGGTGAAATTAGCCACTTTGTTTTTGAAAGGCAAAGATCAACAGGTGATTGCCAGTTTGGTGGCAAAAATGGAACAAGCCGCAACCGAGCAGCGGTACGAAGCTGCGGCGCAATTTCGCGATCAGATCATGGCGCTGCGCCGGGTGGCCGAACAACAGCAAGTTTCATCCTCTCATGGCAATCTGGATGTCATTGGTGTGCATTACGGTTCTGGGATTGCTTGTTTTCATTTGCTGTTTATTCGTGAGGGTAAAATCTTTGGGAGCCGTAGTTACTATCCAACGGTACCTGCAGAAACTGAATTGGCAGAAGTCTTGCGCGCATTCATGCTGCAATTTTATCTCAATACCGAAGTACACCGGGCATTGCCACAAGAGATCCTTATCAGTGAACCTTATGAAGAACTGGAAGAATTAACGAGCGTATTGTTTGAGGCGCTGGGGAAAAAAGTGGTTGTTAAAACCAGTGTTCGCGGTGATAGGGCAGGATACCTGCGACTGGCCCAAACCAATGCTACTAATGCAGTGAATACCAAGTTGTCCCATCGTAATACCGTGGAACAACGTTTTCTGTTGTTGGAAGAAACGTTGGAATTGTCAAAGTCTATCGCCCGAATGGAGTGTTTCGACATCAGTCATACCATGGGGGAAAGTACTGTTGCTTCCTGTGTGGTGTTTAATCGTGAAGGTCCGCAAAAATCTGAGTATCGGCATTACAATATCAAAGGTATTACGCCCGGTGACGATTATGCCGCTATGAAGCAGGCCTTAGAAAGACGTTTTGATAAAATCACTGATGATTCCAGAATCCCGGATATTGTGTTTATCGATGGTGGATTGGGGCAGCTTCGCATGGCTCAAGAAGTGGTGAATCAAAAATTTAATGGCCACGATAACCCACCACTGCTGATCGGTGTTGCCAAAGGCGAGAGCCGTAAGCCAGGTCTGGAGACTTTAATCTTTGGCGATTCAGAAGAAAGCTTTAGCCTGCCTGATGACTCTGAAGCGCTACATCTTATCCAGCATATTCGCGATGAGTCACATCGATTTGCCATCACCGGACATCGAAATCGCCGCCAAAAAACACGGAATACCTCATCGTTAGAATCTATACCCGGTGTCGGGCCAAAGCGTCGCAAAGCCTTGCTGCAGTACCTCGGTGGCTTGCAAGAAGTCAAGGGGGCGAGCGTCAGTGAACTGGCTAAAGTGCCAGGGATTAGCCCAGAAATGGCGCAAACAATTCATGACGCATTGCGGGGTTAATGAAAATAGGGCAAGATTGTCGGTGCAGACAATAACGTGGTTTTATCATGCCTTTCAATCTCCCTATCGCCTTGACCTGGTTCAGGTTGTTCCTGTTACCAGTGTTTGTATTGGTGTTTTATTTGCCGTACCACTGGATGCATTTTTTGGCGGCATTTATCTTCTGGTTAGCAGCGATTACCGATGCACTTGATGGCTATGCCGCCAGAAAGTTACAGCAGTCAACGCGCTTTGGCGCATTCCTCGATCCGGTTGCCGATAAGCTGATGGTGACAACGGCGTTGGTGTTGTTAGTCGAAGAATACAATACCGCGTGGCTGACACTGCCGGCGTTATTCATGATAGGCCGAGAAATAGTGATTTCAGCTTTGCGTGAATGGATGGCTGAAATAGGTAAGCGCGGCATTGTTGCAGTTTCTTGGATTGGTAAATATAAGACTGCAGCGCAGATGGTGGCGATTATTGGATTGATTTGGCAGACTGGGCCGATTATGGTGACAACCGCTTATGTTCTGCTATATATCGCAGCCATACTCACTTTCTGGTCAATGATGAATTATATTCAGGCGGCTTGGAAGGATTTAACTGCCGCTTGATGTGAGCTATGACACGAAACTGCGCAGATAAGATTAATTAGTGCTCATACAGCCGCTTATCGCTGATTTCTGCGTTGACAGTCAAAGGTAAACCAGTAGAATGCCAACCCGTGAAAGCGCAAGGCTTTTACAGTATCTAGTGCGACATTAGCTCAGTTGGTAGAGCGATACCTTGCCAAGGTATAGGTCACCGGTTCGAACCCGGTATGTCGCTCCAAAAAAAGGCGCGATGGCAGAGTGGTCATGCAGCGGATTGCAAATCCGTGGACCTCGGTTCGACTCCGGGTCGCGCCTCCATTTAATTATACTTGCTCCGTTTTCTCCCTTTAAAAAGTTTTTCTGCAGTTGTCGTCTGCTGCAAATTTGCTTATTGCCACAAAATTTCATCAGGCTTTGCCATACTTTAGTAACACTGGAGGGCAAGTTATGAAGGAATATTGGTACTGGCCTTTATTGTTGTTATGCCTGATCACACAAAATGTTCGGGCCGGCAGTAGTAATGAAATGGCATTGCAAACCTTAACTGGTCAGTTGCAGATGCTTTCACTATTGCCAGATCAAGCTGCATTGCGACTTAGCTTGCAGCAGTTACAGCAGACATCGTCATCTGTGGTGCCCTCCGGACAATTATCTAACGCGGAGCAAGAGATTGCCGCTTTTTGGCAACAGCAGGGCGTCAGCTTACCGTTTGCGTCGTTGCCGGAAAGTGCAACTCCGCTGCAGCGTGCAATCGCATTGGAGCCTCAACGTCAAGAGTATCAACTGACGCTAAATCGCATTCAATATCTGTTGTGGTTAAAAAATCAACCTTGGCCAGAGATCGCACCTAAAGGATGGTTGCGTCCCGGTGATAACCACGCGGTTATTCCTCAGATAGCACAGCGCTTACTATGGCTTGGTGATCTACAAGAACCTCAAACCAATGTGTATGACTATTCGGAGGAACTGGCCATCGCAGTTAAACATTTTCAGGCACGACATGGTTTAAAGGTCGACGCGGTAATCGGGCCACAAACTCTGCGGTGGCTGAATGTTACGCCGCAACAACGAGCGACAGTCCTGGCACAACAATTTGTCTCAGAGACCATTTATCGTCAGCAATTACCCGATAGCTATATTCTGGTCAATGTTCCTGCCTATGAGTTGTCGCTGGTGGATGCGGGAAAATCCGTCATGCAATCAAAGGTAATCGTCGGCCTACCTTACCGACAGACACCGCTGTTGCAAAGCCGCATTTCCAGCATAGTGCTGAATCCGGGTTGGCACGTGCCTCGTAGCCTGTTGCGTAAAGATGTATTACCACATATTCGTAAAGATGGTAATTATCTGCGTGACAGAGATTTCCTGGCCTATGATGCTGAGGGCAAGGTGGTGAGTCAAACTGCTGCCGAGTGGCAACAATTAGCGCGAGGGCCTTTCCCTTATCGATTAGTTCAGCAACCGGGCCGTCATAGTGCGCTGGGCCGCTACAAGTTCCATTTTGATAACAGTTTTGATGTTTATCTGCATGATACCCCTGAAAAGCAGCTGTTTTCCAAAGCGGAAAGGGCTTTTTCATCGGGTTGTGTCCGGGTAGAGAAAGCCGACGAATTGGCACAGTGGCTAGCGCAGCACCGTGTGAAGGACCAACGTACCTGGCGCAATATGCAACAGGATTATCACACTACGCAGTGGTTCTCGCTCAAACAACCATTGGCGGTATATCTTGTCTACTGGACTGCTTGGGTTGACGCACAGGGAAGGGCGCAGTTTCGTGACGATATCTACCACAAATTTTCCTCAGTTGAAGAATTGAGATAAATATTTGCCAATAGGGGAAAAATGGTCTACTACCTTGGTCAGTATTGTGCAAAACATGCACAACCTCACGTAATCAATGGTTGACCCAACTATAGAAAGCGGTTAATTTTTGGACGTTTACCGTGCGTTTAAGAAAGATAAGGTGGTTAAATTGTCAGTAGTATGTCCTGCCCGCAGGCAGTTGTTGAAAGGCCTCGGAGGCGTGGCGTTGATGTCCCTTCTTCCCGCAAAAGCCATGGCTAGCCGTTCTACTAAAGGCAGCCGTTCTCTCAGTTTATATAATATTCATACCGGTGAGCGTCAGGATGGTGTTTATTGGGTAGATGGTCAGTATATAGGCGATACTTTATCCTCCTTTAATTATCTTCTAAGGGATTTTCGACAAGATCTTGAAGTCCCGATGGATAAGCGCTTGTTTGATTATTTGCATCAGTTACAGTCGAAACTGGGTACTTTTGAAGAGGTTCACGTAATATCCGGATACCGTTCACCTAAAACCAATGCGATGCTGCGGTCTCACAGTAGTGGCGTGGCTAAAAAGAGCTATCATATGTCGGGCATGGCAATGGATATCGCCATGCCAAGTGTGAAGCTCGCGCACATACGAGACGCTGCATTAAGCCTTAAGTTAGGTGGCGTAGGTTACTATCCAAAATCGGGATTTGTGCATATCGATTGTGGCCCAGTTCGTCACTGGTAATTTTACTGGTAATACTGACTTGTCGCTCTGCTATCGCTGTGGTAATATCCGCCCGCTTTATACGAGGCCGCCGTTGGTCGAAAATGGTGGCCGCTTATTTTTTAACTAGAGAGTAATTCTTATGTCTTACACTATTCCAGCTGCTACCCGCACAGAGATTGGGAAAGGTTCGAGCCGCCGCCTGCGTCGTGAGGGTAAAGTTCCGGGCGTTATCTACGGTACTGGTAAAGAACCCGTATCTATCATTTTTGATCACAAAGATATCATCAACGTCCAGGCTAATGACGATTTCTACACCAGCGAGCTGACTATTCTGCTTGACGGTAAAGAAGTGAAAGTGCGTGCTCAGGCAATGCAGCGTCACGTGTTCAAGCCAATCATCGAACACGTAGACTTTGTTTACGCTTAATACGTAACACTTCTGAGAAAAAGCGCCTGATGGCGCTTTTTTTATCGGTGCAATAAGCTGTTAGCAATTACAAATCGAAGCTGTAATAGATATCCAGCGACTGGCCGACCGTACTGGTAACTGACTCCAGATAGAGTTTTGATAACAGGTAATATCTGACGGTCATTTCATAGCCAGGCGTAAATACGCCAACACCATATTTCAGCATCAAGTCTTTACCCAAATATCCACTGATTGCGACTTTACCATCGTCATCGGTATCCAATTGCACGTTTGAAAAACCAAACTTTTCGACCAATCCCGCAGCAGTATTACCGATATTACTCAGCGCTTGTCCCCCGCCAGATACCTGACCACTAATAGCCATCGCAGCACTGAGCATCAAAGAGTTGTTCTGGCTAGCGTCATAACCTTTGCCTTGCACAATGTAGGATAATATCTCAGCCTGCTCTTTGGTGGGGTTGGAAAACAGCGTGACCACAGGTTTCCGAGGTGTTCCGGTGACGCGCACACCCGCGACGACATCCTCATCTTTGATTTCTCGTATAGCTTCGATATTAAGATTAGGTACCTGTGGCGGTCCGACAAACTGCAACTCACCGGTGGTGATGGTTAAAGTTTGTCCCATAAAGCGGTAACTACCATCTAAAACGCGGATGTTACCAAATAGCTGTGCAGGTTTGTTGGCGAGTTGCTGCAAACGAAGTGTGCCGCTCAATATCCCTTTCAGACCATAGCCATCAATGGCGACTTTATTGCCGACATTCACACTAAGGTCAGCATTGATGGCCATTGGCGGTGACCGCTTTTGTGCAGCCGCAATATTGTCATCAAACACCACATCTTGCGATACGTTGATGCCCCCATCAGGCAATTGCACTATGGTAATTGTGCCGGATGGCACACTTACATTACCCTTAACATCAAGTAATTGTGGTGTGAAATGCAGTTGCAGATTTGGCGATACTTTTAAGATTGCCAGTGGCGGTTGGATGATGGTCAGATCGTTACCCGTCACTGCCAAATCGCCAGTAAATCGACCATCAGTCCAACGGATTGTTCCTTGCATCTGACCTTTGCCTTCGCCCATTATCCAGTTGCTGGCAACCGTGGCTTGTTGTCCGGCAAATACCAGCTGTAGTTGCAGTTGTTTGATTGCGGTTGGGTTACTGGTGCTCACCAGTTCAGCATTATCAACCTGTAATTGACCACTAAATTGAGGTTCATTTAATGTCCCGCCAATGTTGACGTCTGCATTTACCAGTCCTGTGAGTGTTTGTAATTGGGGGAGCAATTTTTGCAAAGGCTGCAGATTGATCCGTTGCATTTTCACCGTCCCCTTTAATGCATGTTCAGGTGTAACCGCGATGGATAATTGACTGTGAAGTTGCAGAATATCTCCAGCGGTGAATGTCACTTGAGTTGTCAGTGATTGCTGGTTTAGTGAGGCTTTGATATAGCCACCATCAAAATCAATCGCAGTTTGCTTTCCCTTCCCGTCTGGAAGGGTGAGACGACCTGAACCAATATTAAACAGCAGTTCAGCGGTTGGCTTGGATTTCGGTTGCCAACTGATGCTGGCATCCATCTTGGCTTGCCCATGCCAAGTAATGCCTTCCGGCAAGACATTGGCTAATAAGGGGGCTGGCGTTCCGGCGTAATGAATAACGGCCTGGCCTTTATCTGTGAGATTTACGGGGTGTTGCAAACAGACAAGGTTATCCGTTGATTGCAGACACAAGGGTGACAATAATCCTCGGCGTTTGGATAAATCCCAGTCAAGAGAAGCGGTATGTTGTAATTGCCAATAACCAATCGGGGTATCCCAAGAAAATTCGGTTAGCTTGGCTTTTAATTGATGTTTCGACGGATCATATTGATTAGCCAGCTTAGCATTGACACTTTGGCTGCCTTTACCCTCAACCGTCACCTGTTGCTGATAGATATCGCCGTCAGTTTTTACTGTCAGAAGATCAAATTTCTGATTGTTTACGGTAAGAGCCTTCCCGATCAGCTGTAAGGCGAACGCATGTTGATCTAAAGGTAAGTAGTGACCGTTAATGCTAGCATTGTCCAACGCATACTCTTTAAAGCTGAGTTGGGCGGCATTGCCATTCAGTGTTAACTTCGGATGCAGCTCATCCCCACGCACGTTGATATCAGCATTAATACTGCCGTGTGCCAGCGGATAAAACATCGCCAGTTCTGGGATGGACAATTGACCGTTGAGATCCCATTTATCGCCTGCATTACCATCAAGGGAAAGATGAGAGTTGAAGGCGGTCAGTTGTAAGCCTTTACTGTGAATATGCCACTGTTGATCAACATCGGCACTTCCGGTTAATACAAACGGTGTTTTAGCGGCTGAACCTCTAACGTCGGCATTGCTAACCGCTACCCGCCAGCGCTTATCGTCAACATAACCTTCGGTGCTGAAGCTGCCGCTGATACTACTTTCTGGAATATCAAACGCATTGGCGGGCAGGGTAATTTTAGTGGCGTTCAGTTCTTCCAATCCGACCTGTGCCTGCCAGTTAATGCCTTTGGCATAATCCAAGTTTCCTTTCAGGGTGACTTGTCCGGCTGCAGACCACGCTTTAAATGCTGTCAGCGTTAACTGTTGTTGCCGATGAGTCAGATCACTGCTCAGTTCCACTCGTTGTACCCAAGGGGTATCAACGTTTCCGCTCACCTTGATGTGTTGTTGAGTAAGTGAGCCTTGGCTTTGCAAATCGAGGGCAGAGACTGAATATAGGGGTTGCGCAAGCGGCCAATGTAACTGGCCTTGTTTTACGGTAAGTTCGTAGGGCAGGGTGCTCTTGGATAAGGCTATTTTGCCAGTGATATCTGCCTGCTGATCTCCCTGGAGTTGGATATCCGCTTGCAGGGAATCGAAATCGCCACTCAATGTTGCGGTCACTTGTTGTTGCTGTAACCCAGGGAATTGCGGAATCTGTTGAATGTTCAGATGGCTATGGATGGTCAGCGGATAGGCACCAGACAACGCAAGCTCGCCTTGGAGAGTACCTTCACCATAATCGTGACGAACCGTAAGATGTTGTATAGAAATTTGATTTCCGATAAAACTGCCCTGCAAATCGATCCCTGGAAATTTATCCTGGCGCTTACCAAGACTCAGGGTTGAATCGCTTAGAACAGCAGACTGCACATTAAGCGGAAACGGCATTGATACCGTGGGCAACGCGGCTAAAGGCCAGGATTGCACGGTATTATGGGTTACATTAACCGCTTTATCTTCGCTATTTAACGGAATGTCGGCGGATAACCCTTGCGCTTTTAGCGTTTCTACCATCAGCCCGGTTCGCTGCCAAACGGCACTGAGGCTGATGTCAGTCGCTACAAAGTGCATATCATTGACTTGCACCGACACATCCTGTAACTGCCCATTCTTGAGCTGGATCCCGAATGGGAGTTGTAACTCCTTAATTGCGGGCGATTCGGCTACAGCATCTGCCGCTGACGCAATATCCGCTGTATTCACATTAACCTGGGTTTTACCGACATGCAGGTCATCCACGCACAGTTGTGCTTGTAGCAGGCAGGCGGGGCGCCACTGCAACACTAATTTTTCAGCATTAACATCGACACCCGCCATGCGCCAAGAGGCACTATTTAACGCCAATTTGTTATTAAGAGTTCCACTCTGGTAACTGATATTGAGTCCTGGCACTGACCAGTCTGCGAGTTTGACAAGCACATGCGTGCCAATACCGGTGCCAACCAGTAACGCCACTAATAACAATATCAATACTGGAAGATAAACCAGCAGCCGAATTAACCAAGCGATGGTTTTCGATAATGTCGTTCTGGGTCTTTTCTCCGGCCGCGGTGAACTCCTCGGCACATCATGTTCCGCCGTCATAGTTCACTCCCCATGGTCAGGTGGATACGCCAAGGGCGGTAGTCGATATCTGGGTCATGCACCCCAAATCCGATATCCAACTTAATTGGCCCCAAAGGTGAAATCCAGTGAACACCGCCACCAACCGATACGATAGGCGCCATTTGCCCGTTATCGTAGGCATTACCCGCGTCAACGAAGGTGGCAACACGCCATTGAGGTGTCAGGTAATACTGATATTCAACACTGCCAACAGCGAGGTAGCGGCCGCCAATCACTTCACGCGATAACACGCCGTCACTGTTAGTAAATTCGCGATATGGTCCGAGCTCTTGATAACTGTATCCCCGAATACTTTGATCGCCGCCTGCAAAATAACGCAAGGACGGAGGCACCAAGATAAGATCATTATCTGTCACCACATTCAGCCCCAGATCTAATCGGGCAACGAAGCGGTGTTTATCGAAGAAGGTGTCAATCCATTTGAAGCGTGCCTCAAACTTACTGAGGCGCGCATCTGAACCTAGCGTCGGGTCGGCATAAGCCACACTATAGAGTTGCCGGTAACCGGATTTAGGGTCGAGACTCGCATCCCCGCGCACCGTCTTACTGATGCTGGCACCAAACAGAAAGAACTGCGGATCATAGGTGACATCTGCTTGTGTATATTGCTCTCGCAGAGCATCTAACGAATAGTTAAATAACCAACCATGACCTAGTCGTTTATTGCGGCCGACACCAATCAAACGCTTGCGGGACTCCAATTGTCCGGTATTACTGAACTGTTGGGTGGCACTGTCGAGCTCTTGGGTCACACCATATTTATCCCATAGCAGACCAAAGCGCAGCTTTAGCTGATCATCTAAAGGATGACTTAATGGAATGGTATAGGTAAATAACATCTTGGGTCTGTCGGGCGACCACTCAATACTGGTTTCCTGAAAATGACCAAACCGATTGATCTGTGGTGTTCGCCAAATCAACTTTACCCGCGGTTCGATTTCGCTGCCCGCACTGTTACCAATATCTGCGCCTAAGCCCACTTGGAAGGAGTGATCGGGTTTGGGCGATAACTCCACTTTTACTGGGACTTGGTCATCACTTAATTTGTCCACCTGGGGCAGCACCTTTATGCTGTCAAAATAGCCGGTATCCACTAGCTGCTGATTTAGCGATGATAAGCGGCGGGCGCTGTAGGTGGCATTCGGCTCAAACGGGACTAACTTATCCAGAAAACCTGCTTCAAGAATCTGGCCTTCGAAACTGATGTGACCAAAGTGATAACGTTTCCCTGAGTCATAACGCAAATTAATTTTGGCCAGATTAAGCTCTCGATTAACGCGGATTTCTGCCACGCTATAGTGGCCATCAAAATAACCACGCGACAAAGCCAACGTTGCCAACTGCGCTTTTACACTTTCATAACTGCCGTGATTTAGATTATCACCAGGTCTGATAGATACTTGATCTAACCATTGATTGACCACCGGATCGTTGAGGATCTCTCCATCCAGCACGATATCGACCCATTGAATATGGGTAACATCACCGGGCGTCACGGTGAGTGTTAACTGCCAGGGGCCTTTGTCATTCTCTACCAGTTGCTGTTTAAGTTTACCATGGTAGTAGCCGAGGGACTGCAGCGCATCCTGAACACTGTTGCTGGCATCAAACAACCAGGCGCGGCGTTGAGCATCGTTTTCAGGGAGCGGTCCTAGATGCGCAAGAATATTGCGCTTTAGCGCACCGTCAACCCCGTCTATTTGTAGCTTCAATAGCTCTTTCGCTGCCGCAAAGGATGACAGCGGTAGTATTAGTGTCACAGCTGTTAACAGCCATAAATATATAAAAATAAGGCGTTTGACCGACAAAAATGCAATCCGTTTATCCACTATCCCTATAGGATATTGTTACCTTTGCTCCATTACCAAGCAAGCAGCAGATTGTTTTTAGCAGGCAAAACCGTTACAAAGGTTTGTAGTTGTTAACGTGGAAGCAAAATAATGAAAACCAAAATAAAAAAACTCTGGACAGCATTAGCTCTGCTGGCTGTCCCATCATTACCGGCGATGGCTGCTGAGCCACCTTTTGCCATCGTCATTCATGGCGGCGCGGGTACCATTTCAAAAGCGAAGTTAACCGATGATCAGCTTAAACAATACCGCGCCAAGCTTACCGAAGCCGTGAATGCCGGATATAAAGTTCTGGATGATGGCGGCAAGAGTATTGATGCAGTGCAAGCGGCGATCAATGTGTTGGAAGACAGTCCGCTCTTTAATGCCGGAAAAGGCGCCGTATATACTTGGGATGGCAAACATGAGATGGATGCCTCGATGATGGATGGCAGTACCATGAACGCGGGTGCTGTTGCTGGTGTGAGTCACATTGAACATCCTATCGATCTCGCCCGCGCGGTGATGGAAAAATCTGAGCATGTGATGCTTTCAGGCGCCGGGGCTGAAGAATTTGCATTGACGCAAGGTTTTACATTAGTGCCTGCTACCACCTTTGATACCGACTATCGCTACCAGCAACTGCTGGATGCCAAAGCCAAAATCACTGCGGCAGAAAAGAAGGATTATCAAGCCAAAGTCAATCCGCAGGACCTGGATTACAAGTTCGGTACTGTGGGGGCTGTTGCACTAGATAAACAGGGAAATCTCGCTGCGGCAACGTCTACGGGTGGGATGACCGCCAAACGTTATGGTCGTATTGGTGATTCTCCGATTATTGGTGCGGGCACCTATGCTGAAAATGGCGTATGCGCAGTATCCGCAACAGGTTGGGGAGAATATTTCATTCGTTACCATGTGACGGGCGATATCTGTGCCCGGGTGAAGTATCTGCATAAATCGATTATTGAAGCGGCAGACGAAGTGATTAACCAGCGACTGGTTAGCGCTGGTGGCACTGGCGGCGTTATTGCACTTGACCAACGAGGTAACATCGCCACGCCCTTCAACACTGAAGGCATGTACCGCGCCAGCCGTAAAAACGGTGAAGAGCCGTTAGTGATGATCTGGCGTGATCAGTAAAAACTAATTAAGGCAATCGACTATTCGCGTTTTCCCCGAGCTCTGAATCACTACTACACTTAAAAAGTAAACTTTCATCTTTGGGGAAAATGTAATGGATATCAAAGTCAGTGACCATATGGATCGTAAACCGGTGTTGTTATCGCCGGAGATGACCATAGCCGAAGCAGTAGATCATCTGCTCAACCAACATAAGGCCGGAGCACCGGTTGTGGCGGCAAATGGCCAGTTGGTGGGCTTCCTCTCACAACAAGATTGCATGGCGGCTATGCTGAAAAGCAGCTATTACTGTGATTTAGCTGACCTGGTGAAAGACCGTATGCGTACTGATGTGTTGTGGGTTAATCCTGACCACAGCGTATTGTTACTGGCAGAACAGATGCTGGGGCAGAAGCCTAAAATCTATCCTGTGGTCGAAAATGGGCAGGTGGTTGGGGTGATTGACCGTTTCAATGTGCTGTCAGCTATTCGCAGTTACACCGAACATTGTTATAAGACTCCCGCCTGATTGTCGATAAAGCCAGCAGTTACATAACGAGATTTACAAACCGTATCCAAAACGGCGTATCCTTGCTAGGATCGCCGTTTTCCATTTACTGGATGTTATTGTTTTGAATCGCAAGTTGTCCCCACTTTCCCGAGAATATCTGGCGCAGTGCTTTCAAGCCGATGCCGCGGGTATTCGTCGTGCCTTGGCTAAACTGCAACATCAGCAGGATGAAACAGTCAAAGCCGCCAAATTGGCAGCGTTAGCAGAACAGGCTCAGGCAGCCTTCGAACGGGTACAACAGCGTTTGCAACATCGGCCGAAAATCCACTATCCAGAGGAACTGCCGGTATCGCAAAAGCGTGATGAGATTGCGTCTGCCATCATCAATCATCAGGTGGTGATTGTCGCCGGAGAAACCGGTTCCGGTAAAACCACACAATTGCCGAAAATCTGCCTCGAATTGGGATTCGGTAGCCGTGGTATTATCGGACATACTCAGCCGAGGCGTCTGGCTGCCCGCAGCGTTGCGTCGCGGGTCGCGGAGGAGCTGCAAACGGAATTAGGGCAGGCCGTCGGCTTCAAAGTGCGGTTTGCTGATGCCGTGTCTAGTGATTCTTATATCAAGCTGATGACCGACGGTATCTTGCTGGCGGAACTGGCCTCCGATAAATGGCTGTCGCAGTACGACTGTTTAATCATCGATGAGGCGCATGAGCGCAGCCTTAATATCGATTTCATTCTCGGCTATATGAAACAGATCCTGCCTAAACGCCCGGATCTCAAGCTGATCATTACCTCCGCCACCATTGATGTGGAGCGTTTCTCGCGCCATTTTAATAACGCTCCCGTGGTAGAAGTGAGTGGCCGTACTTATCCCGTGGAAACTCGTTACCGGCCGCTGCTGCGTGATGAAGATGAAGATCTTGACCTGATGGAAGGGATTTTTCACGCAGTCGATGAACTTACCACTGAAGGTCCTGGCGACATTCTGGTATTCCTTAATGGTGAGCGCGAAATCCGTGATGTGGCGGATCAACTGAATAAGCGCAACTTGCGAGATACTGAGATTTTGCCGTTGTATGCACGTCTGTCTTACGGTGAGCAATCCAAAGTATTCAAATCGCATATTGGCCGTCGCATTGTGCTCGCCACTAACGTGGCAGAAACATCATTGACGGTGCCCGGCATCCGCTATGTTATCGATCCAGGTACTGCCAGAATTAGCCGCTACAGTTATCGCACCAAAGTACAGCGATTGCCAATTGAGCCGATTTCTCAGGCCAGTGCCAATCAACGTCAAGGGCGTTGTGGTCGTGTCGGCCCTGGTATCTGTATCCGGTTGTATGCGCAGGACGATTTTAATAACCGCCCCCAGTTTACCGATCCGGAAATTCTGCGAACCAATCTGGCGTCAGTCATCTTACAGATGTTAGCTATCGGCCTGGGGGATATTGGTGGCTTTCCATTCATCCAACCGCCGGATGAACGCAATATTCGTGATGGTTTCCTGCTGTTGGAAGAACTGCAAGCGGTCGAGCGCCACAAAGGTCATTTGCGGCTAACCCGACAGGGACATGAATTAGCGACAATTCCGGTCGATCCACGGCTGGCACGCATGGTGCTGGAAGCCAATAAGCTCGGTTGTTTGCAGGAAGTCATGGTGATTGTCGCTGCCTTGTCGATTCAGGATCCGCGCGAACGGCCAATGGACAAAAAACAGGCGGCTGATGAAGCGCATAATCGCTTTGTGGATAAGAAATCTGACTTTGTCGCATTACTCAATTTATGGAATTACCTTAAAGAGCAGCAACAGCAGTTGTCCGGTAATCAGTTCCGCAAGCAGATGAAGGACGAGTATCTGTCGTACTTGCGGATCCGCGAGTGGCAGGACCTGTATGCGCAGCTGCGGCAGAGCGTCCATGATTTAAAATGGCGGCTAAACAGTGAGCCCGCAAGTTATGATCCGTTGCATCAGGCGTTGCTGTCTGGGCTGCTGAGTCACATTGGTTTTAAAGATCAGAATAACGAGTATCAGGGCACCCGTAACCGTAAGTTCTATATTTTCCCCGGCTCACCATTAGCGAAAAAAGGCCCGAAATGGGTGATGGCCGCCGAACTCACCGAGACTTCACGCTTGTTCGCCCGTAGTTGTGCGGCGATAGAACCGGAATGGCTGGAATCGTTAGCTGCCCATCTGATTAAAAAACACTATGTAGAACCGCATTTTGAAGCCAAACAGGGTTCGGTCATTGCACTGGAAAACCAGGTGTTATATGGCCTGACAGTAGTCAACCGCCGTAAGGTGCAGTTTGGGCCCGTACAACCGATAGAAGCGCGGCAGATTTTTATCCGCAGCGGCCTAGCAGAAGGGCAGTTACATCTCACCGACGTCTTCTATAGACAGAATCTGGCACTGCTTGAAGAAGTGGAGTCGCTGGAACATAAATCACGGCGACGCGATATTCTGGTCGATGAAGATACCTTATTCGCTTTCTATGATGAGCGGATTCCGGCCGGGATCTTCAATCTGCCACTGTTCAATAAGTGGTGGCGTCAACAACAACAGCTTACTCCGGAGTTACTGAATTTCAGTCGCGAATTGCTGATGCAGCGTGACGATACCCATGTGTCGGCACTGGATTTCCCCGATAGCTGGCAGCAGGACAAGCTGACTTTACCTTTGAGTTATCGCTTTGAGCCGGGTGAAGAAGATGACGGTGTGTCGTTGCATATTCCAGTGGCGCTGCTGAATCAGATTGAAGATAAAGACTTTGGATGGCAGGTGCCTGGGCTGAGAGAAGAAAAATGCGTCGCCCTGATCAAATCTTTACCGAAACCACTCAGGCGCAATTTTGTGCCCGCGCCTGATTATGCTCGTGCCTGTGTGCAAGCCATGAAACCGCTAGCGCAGCCACTATTAGAGAGTTTGTGCCGGCAGTTACTACGCATGAGCGGCACCAAGGTCGCACCAGAAGATTTTGATGTTACAACGCTGCCGCCCCACCTGAATATCAATTTCAAAATTGAGAATGATCAGGGCAAACTCATTGCGCAAAGTCGCAGTCTCGATGAGTTAAAAGCTGCACTACAAGACCAGGTGAAACTGGCTATCCGTCAGGTAGCGGATAAAGGTATTGAACAACAGGCGCTGACCGAATGGAGTTTTGGTGAGCTGCCAAAAGAGTATCAACGCCGCCGCGGCAGTTATGAAGTGAAGGCGTTTCCGGCGCTGGTGGATGAAGGTGACAGCGTTGCTATCAAATTATTTGATGACGAACAGCAGGCGCAATCCCTGCATCGGCAAGGCGTGCGGAAACTGTTGCTGATCAATATCCCGTCACCAGTGAAGCACCTGCAACAGGCATTGCCGAACAAAGCTAAGCTGGCAATGTATTTTAATCCATTTGGTCAGGTGCAGTTACTGATAGATGACATTATCCATGCAGCCGTGCAGCAGATCCTGGATGAACAGGTATTGGATGTACGTTCACCTGCCGCGTTTGCGCAGGCAAGGGACATTGTGCGGCAGGAACTGAACAGTACTGCCGAAAGCATTGCGCTGAAGGTGGAAGAAATCCTTACTACCCATCAACGTATCCGAAAACGTCTCAAGGGCAAAATCAGCCTCAATATTGCCTTTGCCATGAGTGATATTCAAAGCCAGTTAGAGCAGTTGGTGTTTAAAGGTTTTGTGGAAGCGACCGGATGGAAACGGTTAGCGGATGTCATCCGATATCTGAAGGCGATTGAAATTCGACTGGATAAACTGCCGGTTGACCCAAATCGCGACAAACTGCATTTACTCAGCATTCATAATGCCACCGCGGAATACCAGGCGACACTGGCGAAATTACCTAAGTCACAGGCGGTGCCTGAGACGCTCGCTGAAGTCCGCTGGATGCTGGAAGAATATCGGGTCAGCTGTTTTGCACAGACGCTGGGCACTGCGTATCCAATCTCAGAAAAACGCATTCTCAATCAACTGAAAGCCGTATAGGGCGGGGATGCCAGGAATAGCGTCGAGGCTATTTCTGGCTGCCTGGCAGTATTTTTAATTCGATTTTGTTGTCTTCCGGATCATACATATATAGCGAACGACTGTAGCCGCGCGCGCCGTATTTTTCACTGAACGGCTCAAACATTACGCCTTGACGGTGTAAAAAATCCACCACCAATGATTCGTCAATCTCGGCAATGTTAAGACAAAAATGTTCGACATTAACACCTTTGTCAGCCTGGTCTCGGCGTTGTAAGTCTATCAGTACGTTGCCGAGTCGCAGTTGCCATAACGGTGGGTGTTGTGTCTGACGTTCTAGTTGTGCGCCAAGTACGCGTCCATAGAAATCGAGCATAATTTCAATATCACTGCACAGTAACACCAGATGATCTAAATCCATGACTCGTAACATAGTGCCTCCGCAGAAAGAGGTGATATTTCAAGTGTAGCGGAGTGGGGTGAGTTTGCTGTGACCAGCGTGTTAGGCAAATCGATGGGTAAGGCGCAGCCATGAAAGCTGCGCCGAACAGTTTTACTGAACGCTGGGAATGAATTCCTCTTCGACAGCCTTTTTCAGCAATTCCGGGGGTAATAGCCCTTGCTTAAGAATGAAATCGTGGAAGGCCTTTTGATTGAACTTGTCTTTTAACTTGATCTCAGTTACGACGCGTAATTCCCTGAGGTTCATATAACCATAAAAATAAGAAGTCGCTTGTCCTGGCATTTTAAAGGTGTAGCGATCAATCTCCTGCTGCGCAAAAGCATCAGATAACACTACGCCATCCGTCAGAACTTTTTTGGCATCTTCAGGACTGATCATGCCCAGATTTAACATCGGATCCAGAAATGCTCGAGCGGCACGTTGCTGGCGCGCTTGTAGCGAAAACAGCTGACCCTCTTTAGGCAGATATTGTTTCATGATCGCTTCAGCATACAGTGCCCAACCTTCAGCATTCGCGCTATTCATGGCGAAGATAGCGCGGGCCATCGAAACACCCTGTTCGACCATATTGGAAAACTGCAATTCATGACCCGGACGTGCTTCATGCACGGTCAGCGTCCAGGAAAAGGCTTTACTGGTAAAGTCGGTCACTTTGGGACCTTTGCCCGGCTCGATCATTGGCAAAACAAACTCGCCATATTCTCCGGTATTGCCGACTAATCTTGGCGGATTCATGTGTGCCGCGGGTAATGCTGCAGTTTCCGCAGCGGAAGCCACTCGAATATTGGCGGGGCGCTGAGGTAAAGTAACAATATCATGTGCTTTAACAATTTTTTCGATATCTGCCAGGCGTTGCTTAAAGAAAGGGAGCACCTCGTCACCGGTAACCTGTTCTTTTTGCAACTGATGGATCACATAGCGGTAATCGTCATTTTTAAAACCTCGTGCTTTGGCAACATCGGTCGCGACTGTCTGCATTTCATCACGAATTTCAGCGTATTCAAACAGTGCCCGTTGGATAAGCTCTCGAGGCGGCATATCCACACCGTCATTTTTCAACGCGTTACTGTATAACACTTCAGGCATGACGTTGGACTTGCGCGCAATCGGCAGAATCTTCGTTTGCAGCCATTGCTGATAGTCGGTTAGCTGCGCCGCCAATTTTTCAAATCCTGGTTGCCATCCTTCTAATTTGTGATCGTTAAATAGTTGCTTGATACCATCGATAAACTTAGGTGTATTGTCGATGGCTTGTTGTACTTCTCGATAATAAGGCGCGGTTAAATGCGGGTTCCCCAGCGCTTGCTCGGTACGTTCTTTGGCTTGTGCGGCGATATTTGCTGAACCCTCCAGCCCTGCGTAAGCGTTGAGACGAGCCACGGCTTTTTGCATGCGGGTTTGGCTGTTTCTGTCATCCAACAGGGTCTGAATACCGCCAAATACTTTTTCGCCCACATTGTAAAAAGGCAACTCATATTTGTCGGAAAGGGCTGTTGAATTCACTTCGCGCTGCAACGTATCGAGCATGATTTGTAAATCCTGCTGTACTCGGGTGTCGCTTTCCTTTTTCTCAGCAGCGTGGAGTTTTGTAATCTCTTGCTGTATGACTTCCATTGCGTGTTTTTCGGCAGTCAAACTGAGGTTAGAGGCCTTACTGTCATAGGTTTCAATGCCGATCTCGGAACCATTCTCAGGATTGACTTCGGCAAATTTTTGCAGCACCTCTATCGCATACTGATTGCTGGTCGTGACCCAGGCTGGTTCTGCAGCCATGACTGAAAAACTGGCGCAGAGCGCTAGAGGCAATATGGATTTCATTCGGTTCACCATGTGTTTGTTATTTTGTAAATCTTCCGTATTAAGAGTTAAACGGCATTATCGATTCAACGCCATTAAAAATAGGTAACATTTTATAACCTGTTGAAATCAGTCTTGACTGAAAATGTTGATGGCGCAGAATAACATCTCTATTTCTCAATCAGACGTTGACTTATGAAACTCATCGGAATGCTGGATTCACCTTTTGTACGGCGCGTGGCAATTTCTCTACAGCTATTGGGTATTAAGTTTGAACATCAGCCGTTATCCGTGTTCAGTACTTTCGAAGCGTTTGCTCAGCTCAACCCCGTGGTAAAAGCGCCGACGTTGATATGCGATGATGGCACTGCATTGATGGATTCGACGCTGATCCTGCAATATGCCACTGCCATCGCCCCGGCAAGGAAGCTTTTGGCTGAAGAACCAACACTGTTAAAACGACAATTGCAGCAATTGGGGCTGGCGTTGGCGGCCTGTGAAAAAAGCGTACAGCTGGTTTATGAGCGTAAGTTGCGGCCGGTGGAAAAACAGTACGATGCCTGGTCGCAACGCGTGATTAGTCAGCTGTTATCGGCGTACGAAGTGCTAGAGCAATTGCTGGCTGAACGCCCAATAACTATGACCAGTGACAATGCGGATTTAGCCGGCGTTTCAATTGCCGTCGCTTGGTATTTCAGTCAACAGATGTTACCTGACGTTGTTCTTGCGGCTGATTTTCCACATTTGGCCGCCTTATCTGCGCAAGCAGAAACATTACCGGAATTTCAGATGGCACCTTTCGGCAGTAGTGCTTGTCAGTTTGACTAATGAAAACGGTGAGCTTGGCAGTCTTGGCATTTGCAAATGGCAATAAGTCATGTACATTTGGCAAGTTACCGTCATCTGTAATGTAAACCGGGCGGCGCCGTTAGCATAACACCGGTCAGGACTCAGACATTTGTTGACACCCTCATCAGATAAACTTTGCTTGCTGGATCCGCATCAAATGGATTTTCAGCAGTGGCATTTACAATCCAAAACCCAGCAAATTCGTTATATTGCTTTTGTCACCGCGTTGCTTTATGGACTGTATGCGCTGCTGGAAAGCGATTTGACACTGTCTTATACCACTTTACGTTGGATGGTGCATGGTGTGCTGATTCCCGTATCATTATTAGTGATTGGTGGCTTGACCTATTATCCGAAATTGCATCAGGTTATGCGGACGTTATTGGTCATTGCACCAATTACCGCGCTTCTTTCCAATCTTTTGTTCAATATTGATTCACCTCGTTTCGCTTTTTTCTCACCAGAGATTTACTTGAATGTTGTCTGGACGTTCGCGATATCCGGATTAACACTACGCTATGCTGCAATTTCTGCGTCGATCTCGGTGTCGATTGTGGTGCTGATAACGCTGGTAAAAGGTGTTAATGGCGAGTTCTACGCATTGCATATGTTGTGGCTGATGTCGGCTTATTTGTTCGGGGTGGTAAATGCTGTGGTGCAGGAGCAGGCGAATAAAACCTTATATATGCAGCAACGAACACTGGCACATAGCGCGAGTAGTGATGGTTTGACTGCACTATGGAACCGCGCCAAAATTGCCGAACTTTACGAATGCGAAACCACATTGATTCGTCAGCATCATTATCCGATGTCACTGATCATGCTCGATATTGATCATTTTAAGACAGTAAATGATACGCACGGGCATGCTGTGGGTGACAGCGTATTAGTGAGCTTTGCTAATTTACTGCTCAATAATGTTCGACATCAGGATCATATCGGTCGTATCGGTGGCGAAGAGTTTGTCATCTTACTGCCTCATACCGATATCGCACAGGCCACTACCGTTGCGGCATTATTGCAGGAAAAGATTAATCATTTTGATTTTTCTGAAGTCGGTAATAAGACAGCGAGCTTTGGTCTAACACAGTACCGTAATGGTGAAAGTCTATCGGAATTACTTAGTCGGGCCGATAAAGCCTTGTATCTGGCAAAGGATAACGGCAGAAATCGTATCGAAGTGCTGTAATCTTTGGAACGTTAGCGTTTTATAAACGGCCACAATGGTTGTGAACATCAATGTATTTGTCGTTTAAGCGATGTGAGGTAAATCGCTAAATTTTAACTGTGACTAATTAAATCGCCTGCCTCTTAATCCTATTGCCCAGCTTACGACCCTATAAAACTCATAAACGGTCAAAAATTGACATTTAATACTGCTTTTATTGATGAATTAGCGAAAATAAAGCGGCTAAATTGAACTTAATCTTTAGCGCTAACTTTCTGAAAGACAATTGGTTGTTATAAAATATTTTGGTTAAATCTCGCTCTGACTGCTTTTTAATTCATTGTCAATAGTAATACAGATCACATTAGAAATTTATTTTATGAGACATTCGTCACTTAATTTGAACGTGAATATTACCTTAAAAAACCATCTCTCTAAGATAAATCCCGGTGTTTTATAAAAGTCATAGCGCTTAGCTAATAAATGACCGGCACCATTTATAACAAAATATATAAGCACTTGGAGACCTATTCGTATGACCTGGACACAAACCTATGCGCCATTAGGCAGCCTGTGGCTGTCTGCATTAGTGGCGCTGTTACCAATTGTCTTTTTCTTCCTGGCACTGACAGTGCTTAAATTAAAAGGACATCTCGCTGGCGCCTATACCTTATTGTTAGCTTTATTGGTGGCGGTGCTGGTATATAAAATGCCGGTGTCAATGGCATTAGCCTCTGCAATATATGGTTTTGCATATGGCTTATGGCCAATTGCGTGGATCATCATTACTGCAGTATTCCTCTATAAAGTTACTGTTAAAACCGGTCAGTTCGAGATCATTCGTGCTTCGGTAACATCTATTACAGAAGATCAGCGGCTACAGATGTTACTGGTGGGCTTTTCCTTCGGTGCATTTCTGGAAGGTGCTGCCGGTTTTGGTGCACCCGTCGCAATTACCGCAGCCCTGCTGGTTGGACTAGGGTTTAACCCGCTGTATGCCGCCGGATTGTGCTTAATTGCCAACACCGCGCCAGTAGCGTTCGGTGCCATGGGGATCCCAATTATCGTTGCTGGGCAAGTGTCATCACTGGATCCTTATCATATTGGTCAGATCGCCGGACGGCAGTTGCCAATGCTGTCGGTTATTGTGCCATTCTGGTTAATCGCAATGATGGATGGCATGAGAGGGATCCGCCAAACTTGGCCTGCGACTTTGGTTGCTGGTGGCTCTTTTGCGATTACCCAGTTCTTCACGTCAAACTTTGTCGGCCCTGAACTTCCAGATATTACCTCGGCGCTGGTGAGCTTGGTATGTCTGACGCTGTTCCTTAAGGTGTGGCAACCCAAAGAGATATTCACCTTTGCCGGGATGAAACCTCGGAGTGCCAAGCTGAAGTCTTCTTATTCTAGTGGACAGGTGATACGGGCGTGGATGCCATTTATCATTCTGACAGTGATGGTGACTTTGTGGAGTATTAAGGCCATCCAGGGTTATCTGAACAGCATTACCTTTGCAATCCAAGTGCCTGGACTTCACAATCTGGTGATCAAGACTGCCCCGATTGTGGCTAAAGATACTGCTTATGCCGCTGTATTCAAATTCAATCTCTTAAGCGCTGTCGGTACTGCGATATTAATTGCCGCCATTATCTCCATCTTCTTACTGAAGATGTCAGCTAAAGATGCGCTTAAGACTTTCGGGGAAACGCTACGTGAACTGAGATTCCCGGTATTGTCTATCGGACTGGTACTCGCATTTGCGTTCGTTGCTAACTACTCTGGATTATCTTCTACGCTGGCGTTGTTACTGGCAGGCAGTGGGGCAGCATTCCCATTCTTCTCTCCATTCCTTGGTTGGTTAGGGGTGTTCCTGACAGGTTCAGATACGTCATCGAATGCGCTATTTGCGTCATTGCAGGCAAACACTGCGCATCAGATTGGCGTAACACCAGATCTACTGGTCGCTGCCAATACGACAGGGGGGGTCACCGGTAAGATGATCTCGCCACAATCGATCGCAGTGGCCTGTGCGGCAACAGGGTTGGTTGGGCGTGAATCTGAACTGTTCCGCTTTACACTGAAGCACAGTCTGATTTTTTGCGCATTTGTTGGCTTTATCACCGTTATGCAGGCATATGTCCTGCCGTGGACGATGGTGTTTTTCCATAAGTAAGCAGCCCTAATACGAAAAAAACCACCGTCAATTGAGGGTGGTTTTTTATTTAAATTCATATGGATATTGAACTACACAGTAATATTATATTGTTCTAGTCACGGAGCGGCAATTTTCGATAAATTTGATAGAAAATAGCCAGAGTTAACGCGTAGGTGATGTGTTGCAACAACGCGGATGATGGACGCGAGTTCACCTACTCACGGAAACAATGTGGTGCTTTTATATGCAATAATTATTGAACACTTTCCGGTACTGAAGCATTAAAGTTTCAATATCAACATATACTCATGTAAGCATTATAACTGGTGTTACATGAATAGTGTGTCAGATCAGTTCTGCTTACTTCATATTCAGCCAAAGTGCATGGATAATCCCAGGAAGGTAAAAGAACAGGCAGAGAATAATGTTGATAAGTAGATGCTTTCCAACGCCTTCTTTTATAAAAACTGCGACAGGTGGTAAAAAGATGGATAGCAGAATCATGATGATTTTGTTCATGTTGTTTCCCTATTGAGTCGTTATATCTATTTGATATTGATTTAAATTAAAGAACATATTCCAAAAAATGTCGATTATTGCAGTATTCATGGTCAAACTGATGAATCAGTACTATTACACAAGATTGCTTTTAGCTGGCAGTCGAAGATGAAGCCACGCGAGTCCAAACAGCGTAAATACAAAGATTGGGTATGCGAAAAAGGGCAATGGCTTCGATAATGGATTTAATTCTGCACCGCCATAGATTTGTATTGCAGTAATTGCAAATAAAACTGAAGAAATTCCGGCTAACACTCTGATGACAATAGGAATGACAGAAGAAGTACAAATCAGTGCTAAGGAAGCGGCCCAAAGACCCGCTCCGGAAGCAAATAAAGGTGAACTCTCAGATAACTTCATTGCAGAACCGGAAACTACTAATGTTTGCCCGACAAGAAATATTAGAAATGCAGCAGCAAGATGTTGATTTCTATGTTTTATGTAATGAACTGATAATAGTGCTGAAGCAATAACCAATGAGGTGCCATCTACTCCCCAGGCAATTCCACGAAAAGACGGTGAGACAAAGGAGCCAATGATGCCTAATACGCCTCCTATTACGAGACAAATCGCTGCAATAATGCTTAATTTTTTCTCATTCATTTCAATTATCCGTAATCTATGTGGGACGTTATTGTAGTGTATAACACTGTAATACGTGTCGCCAAAGCTGGGAACATGACGTTGTCAATTCAAAGAACGAATGGTATACGTAATAAAAGACAACATTATTGCTGTAACAGATCGCTCAGCTAAATATTTTGAATATCCCATCAAATAAGATAACAACTGCAACGGGAACGAGTACTACACATTGGTTATCCTTGCAAATCCGCCAGTATCTGTGACAAATGCTGGCGGACTTATCAGACAATCACTGATTAACTAGAATAACTTTTCTGTGAGGAAGCGGAATTTCAATATTGGCTGCATCTAGCGCCTTTTTGATCCGCTCAGGAATAGAGTAGCGAATATCAAAATAATGCTGTCCTTCACAGAAAGGACGAACCAGGAAATCCACTGAACTGCTATTTAATGTTTCTACTTCAATAAAAGGGACGGGATCTTTGAGAACATGGGGATGATCCAGTAGCACTTTTTCGATTACCTTGTGGGCCTCATCAATACTTGCCCCATAGGCAATGCTAAAGTGCATATCTACACCACGGATAGCGTGATGAGAATGATTAATGATCTGGTCACCCCAAATTTTACCATTGGGAATAATAATCCGCTGATTATCAAATGTTTGCAAAATGGTGGTGAACATGTCTATTTCTGTGACTTTGCCAAATTTGCCGGCGACATCAATAAAGTCGTTTACTTTATATGGGCGGAAAATCAACAACATGACACCAGCGGCCAGATTGGTTAGCGTGCCTTGAAGAGCTAAGCCAACAGCTAAACCTGCTGCACCCAATAAAGCAATTATTGATGCTGTCTGTACTCCGAAACGGTTTAACACTGCAATGCCGACAAATGCCAGAATTACATATCGCGTAAGGCTACCAAAAAATCTGAATAGAGTATCATCGAGCTGTTTATGCTTATTAGAAAAGGCGATCACTGTTTGATAGGCCTTATTTGCAATCCAGATGCCAATAACTAGAATAAGCAACGCCAGCAAAATATTTGTGGTCCAATCGACTGCGGCAGGCAAGTATTGATTTATATCTAGCTTGTTGAATATTTCGTCCATTTTCAATCTCCATAAATAAAAAATCAGAACATTGATGTATTAACTATCATGCTGTCTTAATACTCGTATTATGTATCTGCAATGTTTTCATACAAACGATAGCAACAAACAGATAGTAAGCAAGGAAAGTTAAGCTAAGTGATTTATGAAGATTTCTTAAGGGCTCCACCGCTATTGCTTCTCAAAATTATCGAGCAACTGGCATATTGCGTTTCGGAATGTGCAAAATAAAGCCAGAAACGATTTCTGGCCTTAATTTTTTGTTGTGTCGTTGTGCTTAAATGACCATTGTTAATGTCGGTTAGCCATTTTTATTCAAGTTGCCGCTCAATATTGTCCAGCAGGTAACTTGTAAAATCCTCGCCGTGATTGGCGAGCATTTTAGGGAACATGGAGATTTTGGTGAGTCCCGGGAATGTGTTGATCTCGTTAAGCAGAATTTCACCCTCGTCGCTCAGGAAAAAGTCGATGCGTGACAGGTGGCGTAGCTTTAACCCTTTAAATGCCCGTACCGCATAATCGCGGATAGTAGCAATTTGCGTTTCGGTCAGGTTTTCAGCTTCCACTTTAGTGGTGGCATGGCTGTTGTCAGCGTACTTCTCTTCATAGGTGTAGAAGGTGTTAGCGGCGCAGACAATCTCCCCTGGGCGCGTAGCAATTACTTCTCCCTGATATTCATAGACAGCGACTTCCAGTTCCCGGGCATGAATGGTTTTTTCCACCACCACATATGGGGAATAGTTAAATGCCTCTTTAAGCGTTGCTGCAACTTTGGTGGCATCATCCACTTTGTAGCAGCCAACCGATGACCCCTGTGAAGCTGCTTTAATGAACAGTGAGCCCCAATTATTTAAGGCCTGTTGGCAACGGGTGATGGCTTCAGCATCAGGTTGGTTGACAAAAATATAGGGTGTATTGGGTATGCCCAAGGCAGTAAACCACATCTTGGCGGTGATCTTATTAAAGCAATTGCTGCTGCCTTCGGATTCACAGCCAAAATAGGGTAGGTTGATCAGGTTAAAGTACGACTGAATATCACCGGTTTCTCCGGGATAACCGTGAATGCATGGGATCACATAATTGACCGGCCAACTTGGGGTGTCGTCGTCAAAACGAATTTCGCGACGATTGGTCAACTCACATTTGCGACCATCTTTGGTGTGGTACTGACCTTTGCCATCTAATTCGAGCCACAGCAGATTGATCCCCGAGACTTTGCTAAGACAGGTTTCAAAATAACTGGCTGATAGTAGTGAAATCGCATGTTCTGCACCACCACCACCACACAAAAGCAAAAGGTTGATCCCGTTGGTCATGATTTCTCCCGTAACCTTCCGGCTCTGATTGTGAGCTTAATCGTATTAGTTGTTGGCCGACCCTGAGTGCGGCGGGCCATTATGGCGCATATTGGCTAGCGCAGTTAAGCGGATTCACTCAAATCTCGCGAACCTGACGAAAAACTCCTCAATTTGTTGCCACTATGCAACATTGTGGTTGCCGAAAAGGGTCTCTGCGTTAGTGCCATAACCGCTGTGCCAGGCCTGACGCGCGGCGAGTAAGGCGACTGCTCGCAGCTAAAAAGCCTCGAAGACTGCCCAAACACACAAACTGGTTCCTGGCACGGGTAATCGCGGTATACAGCAACTCCCGACATAATAATTGTTGTTGTGGGCCATGAGGTTTAGGCGGTAGTACCAATGCGACGGTGTTAAATTCACTGCCCTGACTTTTATGTACGGTCATGGCAAAGCAGGTGTCATGTCCGGGCAATCGTGCGGGTAACACTTTGAGCATGCTGCCATCCGCACGTTCGAACCAAGTCATAAGCCGATTATTCTGTGCTGGATCAGGCAGAATTAACCCGATATCGCCGTTAAATAATCCCAGATTGTAATCGTTGCTACGAATGATCACCGGACGCCCGGCATAAAATTCGGCCGTAGGTTTTAACCAGCCTTTGGCTGCAAGGTTGCGGATAATAGCGATGTTGATCCCATCCACACCAAACTCACCGGCGCGCATTGCACAAAGTACACGGAACTGGTGAAATGCAGCCAGGATCTGTTGTGGTGTTGCGTGCTGCTGTATGAGTTCAAGATAGGATTGATATCCTTGCTGACATTGCAACATCAAGGCTTTCATCCCACTACCATCATCAGTGTGCTCCAGCCACTGCAGTTCTTGATAAGATTTGTGCCAAATCTGTTGGATAGCATCGATATTGCCCTGATTGACGGCGGCAGCCAACAGCCCAATACCAGCATCACCTTTAAAGCGGTGGCTGTGTCGCAACATACATAGACTATCACCTAAATTTGTGGGTTTTGTGGATGTATCGCTAGCATCTAATAAAGTACTACACAATTCGCTCAGGCGATTGGCTTGGCGTTGGCTGTACTGCATCTCCCAGTGTTCACCCTGTTTAAGTCCTTGGCATATATCGGCCAGCACTGCGCCGGCTTCTACGGAAGCCAGTTGGTCCTGATCGCCAAGCAGGATCAGTCGAGCATTATCTGGCAGTGCATCCAACAGTTTTGCCATCAGTGGCAAATCGACCATTGAGGCTTCATCAACAATCAACAGGTCCAATAGCAGCGGATTATCATGATGATGACGAAAACGACTTTCTCCGGGCCGCACACCCAGTAACCGATGAATTGTGGCTGCGGTTTCTGGGATCTGTGGTAGTACGTGTTGTAACGCCGCAAGTTCTCCTGTGAGTGTACGCTGTAACTGCAATTTAGAATTTTTAACCGATTCGCTCAGCCGTGCGGCGGCTTTCCCCGTTGGTGCTACCATGCGGATTTTAAGTGTTGGTTGCAGGTGCAACAGCAATAGCAGCACTTTGGTGACTGTGGTGGTTTTACCGGTGCCGGGACCACCGGTGATCACTGCTAACTGGCGTGTGAGCGCGATAGCCGCCGCCACTTTTTGCCAGTCGGTATCAGCACCGTCGTGAGGAAATAATTGCGTCAGTAGCTCAGCTGTCTGCTTTAGCATTTGCACAGAACTGTCCAACTGGCTGGCAATAGTGGAATCAACACTCAGCAAGTTAATTTTTGTGGCAACAGTCTTCTCGTAGTGCCAGTAACGGCGCAAGTAAAGTCGCTCATTCTGCAAAACCAACGGCCGGTTATCAGGATCGATTGCAGCGTCAGCCGTTGGCACCCAAACCACCGCCGAATCATGTAAAAATGCGCTGATGTTCTCTGCTAATGCGGCTTGTGGACAGTCAATACGACACATAACCATGGTGTCAGCGTCGGCACTTCTTAAATCCAGCGGATTCCCTGCATCGATATGCGCTAATGGCAGACAACTATGTTGTGCAGATAAATGTTTGGAAAGCAGCGCTAAGAGCAATAACAACAAAGGCGAGCTATCAGCAACGAGGGCACTGAGTTGCAGCGCAAAATGACGATCCAGCGCAGTGAGTGAACCTTGCTGTTCTGCCAGTTTCAATATGTCAGGCAGGGACATTGAACAGTGCAGTTGCAGAGGGGAATTCAGGATGTCCATCAGTTAAGCTCCAGACTGAATTGACCAGCGGCATCAGCAGTTTGCTGCAGCTCGCCGTTAAACAGTGCATCCAGGGCGGTGATTAATGACAGTGGCGGTTTGTCATAATAGATGCCAGCTTGCGGATAATCCGGTGACATACCGCGCAGGAACAGGTAGTAACAGCCGCCAAAATCACGCTGATACTGATAATCTGCAAGCCTTTTACTGAGCAAGCGATGTAGTGCCAGGGTATATAGCAGGTATTGCAGATCGTAATGATGCTCCAGCATGGCGCGGTTTAGATCATCGCCATGATACTGGATGAAGTCATTTCCCAGGTGGTTGGATTTATAATCTGCAATATACCAGCGGCCCTGATAACAGAAGGTGAGGTCGATAAATCCCTTGAGCATCCCGCGTAAGGTATCGAAATCGTATCCGGCTGGGTACCCATGTTGTGCCAGTAACTGATTTAACGCCCGACAGTTAAGCTCACTGACAGGCAGATAAAATTCCATTTCAGCGACTATGTCGGGAGCCTTCAGTATTCCAAGTGACAGACCGTTATCGCGCTCAGCGGTACCGAGTGGTGCACTCAGGATCTGTTGATACCACTCCAGCAATAGCGGTTGCTGGTTGCTATCAATGCCGTATTGCAGCATGGCCGTTGGTAACACAGCAGTAAGTGCCGCCACTTTGTCTTCGGCGTCGAAATCCAAATCTTCCAGTACCTGATGCATAAAAGAACCGGCATTGGCACCTTTCTCAAACAGGAATCGCGGTGCTGGAGTTTGTTCCGGAGTTGGCATCAGCTCTGGTAGCGGCTCATACCGTTCATCATCCATCCCCGGTGTTTGTGGCGGCGCATCAAACTCATCAACGTTATCGCTAACTGCTACCGGATACGCCGCGGACTCCTTGACCAGTCCGCTATAACTACCTACGCGCCATGGTAAATAAGATGGCATTTCCAGTAACAGGGGGACAGGTTCTGAAGTGGTGGTATCTTCTACGGCAAGCGTGCCCGTTGGTTGCTCGACATCGATCACCGTCACTGATGCCGCGGCTGATTGCAGTGGTTCAATGGCTTGGCGCAATTTAGCAAAATCCGTTGCCGTGTCGGTGATCCCCAATAAGTAGCCGATGGCAGTTTGTGGAAGCTCACTCTTGATACCGGCTTTCAGAATGCGGCACTGATTGGTAATCGACAGGTAGCAACGATATACCGGACGGGTTAAGGCTACATACAATAGGCGCAGATCTTCTGCCAGTTGCTCCTGCTTTTGCTGCGCTTTACCTTGCTCCGATTTCTCCAAATCCCACAGCAGTTGGTTGTCTTGGTGATATAGCAACGGATCTGGTACGCGGCCACTGCGTGCCAGGCTGACAAAGGGCAGTAGACACACAGGGTATTCTAGTCCTTTACTCTTATGGATGGTCACGATCTGTACCAGATTCTGTTCGCTTTCCAAACGTAGTTGCTGCTCCTCACTATTACCTGAATCCAGCAATTGTTGCTCAAACCAATATCGTAATGCGGCCACGCCATCCAGTTCGGCGGATTTTTGTTGTAGCAGTTCACACAGATGCCGCAGGTCGGTAAGCCGCCGTTCACCACTGTTATCTGCCAGCAATCGCTGGATCATGCCGGTGTCGGCTGCCAGTTGCATAACTGCGGGCATGATGCCTCGTTGCAACCATAGTTGATGCCATTTATCAAAGCGTTCCAACCATAAGGCTCGGCTGTCCTCTTGTTGATTGAATTGGTGGATAGCACCGATGCTGAGCCCGAGTAACTGGGTTGCCATGGCACTACGCAAAGCCTTTTCATCACGAGGGTTAGCGAGCGCCTGCAGTAGCAATGCCAGTTCCCTGGCTTCAACGGTCCCAAACACGCTGTCGCGGCTTAGAAACACCGCGCCGATATAGCGTTTGGCCAGCGCGTCTTTCATGGTGGAGGCTTCGATATGGTCGCGTACCAAAACCGCGATATCGCGCGCTCGTAGTGGTCGTTGCTGTGTGCCGGAGATGATGTGTGCTTTATCGTTGAGCAGCGTAAGGATTTGCTCGGCGGCGTCTTCCGCTAATAGCATTCGCGCGGTTTCTTTATTCAGCCCTTGGGTAGGATTTTCACTGAGCAACCGGATTTGCAATGCGTGATTATCGACATTGCTTTGCAATCTTTTGCTGCTGGCGGAAGCGGGCACTTTGACCGTTTCAAAAGGGATATCTTCACCGGCGAACGGCGCATCATGCCCCTTAAATAACCTATTTACGGCATCGACCATCGCTTCGGCTGAGCGATAGTTGGTGCCAAGGGTGTATTGTCCGTCAGTTTGCGCTCGCGCTGCCAGATACGTGTGGATATCACCGCCACGAAACGCATAAATCGCTTGTTTGGGGTCGCCGATCATCAATAATCCACCGACAGTGGTCGAGTGGCTGTCGGTGACTGGCAGCTTTATGCTGCGAGCATAAATTTTTGAAAAAATGCCAAACTGCAGTGGATCGGTATCCTGAAATTCGTCGATCAATGCTATCGGGAAGCGACGGGCAATTTCTTGTGCCAGGGTATTACTAATGTCTGCCTCGTCAGTAGCCGATGGGTAGCCCAGCGCTGTGGCTAATGTTGATAACAGATCATCCGGGGTCAGGGTGTTACGTCGGGCCTTTTCCGCAGCAAAGCGTCGCCGGATGTGTTCCCGAGCCTGACACAGAAAGGCGGGGAGCAACTGCGCTTGCATTGCGATAATGCTATCCACCATAACTAATAGTGGCGCTTCATCGGCGTTCGGGATAGGCGCGCTGCCTTTGTTAACGCTGAGCTTTTCGAGTGACAGTTTATCCAGTGCAATGGCTGGCGGGAGGCCATAGTGTGAGGCAACCCAGCGATCCATTTGTTCAAAGGCGTCTGCCAGCAGTGGATAGCCGTCGTCTTTCTTGCCATACCGACGCCCGTTGAGCGACAACGCATACAATTGGTTGTGAATGCTTTCCCGAGCGCTAGGCCATTGCTTACGCAATTTGGCAATGGCCGGCATCAGTGCATGAGCAATCTGTTGAAAAGGTTTGAGTTCGGGGGTAGCAACCGCACTGCTGTTACCTAACAACGGCCGTAATTTTTTTTGAAGCGCATCTGGCCCTGGCAGCTTTTCAAAAATGATCTGTGCCACAACGCTGTCTAGTGGATAACAGGCTTCACGCCAGAAATCGCGCACAGCATGGTGCAAAAACTCGCTGTCATCTAAGGTAAATTCGGCATCAAACAGCAACGATGATTCAAAAGCCAAGTCGCTGAGGATGCGTTGACAAAAACCATGAATGGTAAAAATGGCCGCTTCATCGAGCGACTTCAGCGCCAGATCCAGTCGATTGAGCACCTGTGGCTTATCTTCGCCACTGATTTGTGCCAAAAGCTCCTGTAGAAACGGATCGTGTTCCGGTAAGCCTAAACAAGCGCGATATGCCTGCCGAATTCGGCTGCGAATACGTTCTCTGAGTTCCTCGGTAGCCGCATTGGTAAAGGTTACCACCAGGATCTGTTCGCAAGTCAGTGGTTGGCTGACGCCGATCCCTAATAACAGTCTCAGGTATAGCCCAGAAATCGTGTAGGTTTTGCCGGTGCCGGCACTGGCTTCAATCAACTGCGCGCCACTCAGCGGCAACTGCATCGGGTCCAGCAGTTTAGGTTGAGCCGTTTTATGGGTAGACATCTCAGTCATGAGCTTGCTCCAGCATGCCGCCGTTATTGATAAAATCCGCCAGCTCATGCAGTTGCCCAGTTTGGTAACGTGCCAGCATCGGCGAGAGTAATGTCATGGCGATATCACCGAAATTACTTTCAGAGAAATCATCTGGGAAACGGAAACAGCGCTGGTAATGAGGTTCACTGCCATCACCAGAGATGACGTTGCCATCATTACCAATTTTGTCGTTCCAGGCGGCACTGGCGGCCTCAAGTCGCTGTTCGTGTGTGTCAGCGTCACTCTTGGCATATTCCAGTGATGTTTTTGGGATAAATAGCAGGGGTTGCGTTTGCCCGATTAGGAAAAATTGCAGCCAGAGGCGGAGTTCCGCTTTAGCCACATCAGGGGTGAGCGGTGCGAACACGTGGTAGTCTGCCATATCCAGAATGTAGCTATGTTTATGACGGCCACTGGCGTTGAGCGCCAAATGACGCAAATACTGGCGGACCAAATCCTTAGCGTTAGCAGAACCCGGGCGGCAGATAAGCATCCCTTTGCCACAAATATCATCTAATCGGCCCTGCAACCTCATATCGAGTTCTGGAAACATCAAATCGACGGTCAATGATTCCTGCTGTTCACCTCGCAGATAGACGGTTCGATCCAGTAGTGGTGCTACATCCTGTTGATAACGTGACAATAGCAGTTCATCAAAAGGTTTGTTAGGGAGTTTACCGCTCGCCTTAAGTTTAACACTGAAGTCAGGACTGCTGACCCCTTGGTGTTTTAAGGCATCTTCAAGCAAAGACAGTCGAATGTCGTAACGTTGCAGTGCGTTCAGTGTAAATGGTTCGTCGTTGTCATCTTCGGTGAGATCTATTCCCAGTTCCAGCTTGAGGCTCCGGTTGCAAAAATATTGTGCCGGATTGCGGAAAAAACGTACCAACCCTTGTAATTCAATGACATTGTCTGAATCGGCATCGTTGTCTGCGACCAGCTGTAACGGCGTTCCTTGACGAAAATCAGTGAGTTCTACCGCTGAACCGGTGGGGCACCACTGTCTTGAAAATGACGGAGTAAATGGTGCTTCAGCAGGGGCCTTTAACAAATCAGCTTGATATAACACCGGATCAAAAGGTTGCAAGGGTTGCTGCTTCACTAGGCATTGTAATAATGATTGTTCCAGCAGCGTCAGCGCTTCAGCATCAAGTATGTCCGTAGAAAAAACATTGGCTAATGATTGTGGGATGCAACTTAGCTGGCAATATTCCAGTAACTCGGCAATTAGCATCGACGGGTTGCGCGGACTGTTATCACGTTCAGAACGACCGACATAACTGATATACAACTGTTGTCTGGCAGATAACAGTGCCTCCAGAAACAGATAACGATCATCAAGACGACGGGAACGGTCGCCTTTACGCGGTGGTTGCTGCGCTAACAGATCAAATCCCACCGGATGCTGCACGCGAGGATAGATACCATCATTCATCCCGAGCAGACAGACGATCTGGAACGGGATAGAACGCATTGGCATTAACGTACAGAAATTAACGGCGCCAGCAAGATAACGCTGACCGACACGAGAATCCTCAAGTTGCGAGCGGAACCACTGCAACAGGATTTGATGATCCAGTTCGCCAGCAAATCCTGCATTCAATAATTCTGAGCCTAATTTAGCAATGGCCTGGTTTACTGCCATCAAAGCTTGTGTATCTGTATCGTCAATGGGTTGATAAAACTGCTGGCAAATCTCTGTTATTTCAAGAATTCTTTGAGATGAAGCTTGTCCCTTTGCCAACCGGTCTGCGACCTGATCCAATGCCTCAATAAAATTCAATAATTTACCGAGAGCCAAGGCTGCCTGACCTTCAACCCCGGCCACTGGTAAATGACCATTAAATAGCTCACCATCATCTTCCAGCGCATAGCCCAAGATCAGTCGGCGTAATCCTTCCGCCCAGGAGTTTTGCTCGAATGCGGGAACTTGCTGTTGCTGACGTTGGCTTCCGCTGCGACCCCATCGCACCTTGGCTTGTTCTAACCACAGCCGGATTTGTTGTAATGACTCATCATCAAGGCCAAAAGCCTTGAGCGTTGCGGGTAATTCCAGCAGTGTCAGGACTTCCGTCAAGGCAAAGCGGCTGTTATTAATATCCAGCAGCGTTAAAAAGCTGCTGATCAACGGTGATTCCTGACTGGCACCCCGATCGGCGATAGCGTAAGGGATGAAATATTGGCCGTCACGTCGCGCGAATACCGCATCAATGTAGGGGGCATACGCTGCTACGTCCGGCATCATTACCACAATATCTTTAGGGGCGAGTTCTGGATGGCGCGCCAGCATCCATTGCAGATGATCATGTAGGGTTTCTACTTCACGCAGTGGTGAATGACAGCTACGCAAAGTCAGCGAGTCATCGTCAGTGGCGATGATGCGCCGACCAGCTAATGACAGATATATTTCACTGTCAGGACCGAGTAATTGTCCCCGGGTTTCCATTTCGAGAATGTCTTGCTGGATCCCTTGTAACAGACAGCCATCACCTACCGGATAAAACAGATCATCACCTAATTGAATATCTTCCGAAGGTAATTCGAGCAAGAGATCCAATAGATCGCGGCCCAATTTGCCGTTATTCGCCAAGAGGGGGTTACCCACAATTAAGCTATCTTGCCAGTTTTCGGGAAGTTGCCGTTTATCACCGTACGCAAGATTAATGCGGGCACGAGTTTTGGGATTCACAATATCACCCCAATAATGCTGGCAGGGGCTGAGATTAAATACGGTAACATCCAGGCGATGCCCGAGGGCCTGTAGCACGGATAACATCTGTGGCGGCATCGAAGAAATGCCGAATACAAATAATCTCGCCGGCAATTGTGGTAATGCGATGCTGTCGTCTTTAAGCGTAGATAACAACGCATGATGCAGATTGGCGCGGTGATAGCCACTAAGGCCTAGTTGTTGATTATGGGTTACCAGTTGTCGCCATAGTGCTGGTTGCCATTGTTGTTCTTCAGATAATGCAAAGGGGAGCTCGCCAGTTTCCCATGCTGCGATCCAGTCGGGTCGATATACCAGATATTGGTCAAAAATATCTGCGATACGCGCTGCTAGCTGGAACTGTTTTAATGGCAATAACTGGTGGTCATCACCCAAATAGCGTTGCAGTGGCAGGTATACAGGATCGGCAAGCAGGCGCGGCAACAAACTCAGTAATTTCCAGGTCATTGCTTCTTTGGTAAAGGCATTTTCTTTGGGAACATCAGGCAGTAGGGCGTGGCACAAATCCCAGATGAAGCTAGACGGTAGCGGAAATTTCAGCGCTGCAGCGATACCGTTATGCTTGGCGATCTCCAGTCGTAGCCAGGTTGACATACCGGGGCTTTGTACGAGGATCTGTTCTTGCTGTAGCGGCGATTGACCAGAGACGGGCATACGCAACTGATCGGCCAGTGCAGCCGACAGCAACTCCATTTTGTTAGATTGGATCAGTTTAAACATGCGATTCCTGATCAATAAGCCTTCAGTGGCGGATGGCACTATTCTAAATAGCGGATGTGTAATGTGCCACTATTGTTCTTTACGGTTGTTATCTCTGTGATCTGAACGTTGTCAGATAGTCCCCGTTTGTGGGGTACGCTCCTTTAGCTCAGGTGTCGTACGCAGTAACGCTAACCACAATTTATGGCTTTGCCGATGAAACTGTCGGCTGAGTTTTCGTTGTTTTTTAGTCGTTAATTCAGCGTACTTGAGTTGCAGATATAAATCGCCCCAAACAATTAATGGCTGGTGTAATGCGGGCCAGTGTTTGGTTAACAGGGTGATAAAATCCACCGGCCCACAACCTATTGGTCGTACAATACCTTTGCGAGCGGCAACGCGACAGATGCTGCTAAAGTCGCGATCTAATTGACTGCGCCGTTGTGGCAGATATAGCAGTCCGGCGCTGTAGCCAATTATCGTGAACAATGCTGTCATCACGCCTAATACCAACAAAGCGATTCGCGTGGCGGTAACTTCACCGAGCAATTGGTTTAGCACTTGTTGTTGCCGGTCGTTATCAAACCCCAGCACCCATACCGTCCAGTAATAATCGAGGCTGGCAAACTGCATGCGCAATTGATTAAACCAGGCACTGGCACGAATAGCTGGGAAAGTCGTATTCGCCAGGTAACTATCCTGAGGGGCAAACATGGCATCAAATCCATCCATGATCCGCTGCGGGGCAATCATCGCGGTTGGGTCGAATCGGCTCCACCCTCGATTAGGCAGCCATACTTCGCTCCAGGCATGAGCCATATATTGGTAGACACTCAGATATCCAGCTTCCGGATTAAACTCGCCGCCCTGATAGCCGGTCACTAATCGTGCTGGTAGGCCGCTGGCGCGAGCCATAAAAGTAAACGCCGAAGCATAATGCACACAAAAGCCTGCGCGCGTTTCAAACAAAAAATCGTCTAGCTGTTGAGGGCCTGTCGCTGGCGGTGTCAGCGTATAAAAAAATGGTTGCTGACGGAAGTATTGCATCATGGCGTTCAAACGCGGCAGCGCTTGCGGATATCTAAGGGTAAATTGCTGAGCCAAAGCGCGGGTGCGGGGGTTGATTTGTGCCGGCAGCGTTAGATTGCGTTGATATTCGGTCTCGCTGAGTTGTTCTTGCAAGGGGGCGTTCGGGTATTGTGTAACCTGATATTGAAATTTCTGCTCAAGCGATCGACTTGCATACAGACGATAGTCCGGCATGCTGAAAACGCCGGGCGTGTTGCTGAAAGCATTACCCATCGCAAATAACCAATGCTGGCCTGAGGGTTCGGCAATCACTTTATAGTTGCGACGGTTATCCCGCTCGACTGGTAACGTGCGCTCAGGTAGCAGGTGATTTACCCTGGACTGCAATGTTTTAATCGCCGACGATTGACGCCAGTGGTTTCCGTCATAATCGTCTAACACAATTGCGCGCCAATAGCGCTCTGCGGGTTTGGGAACGGCACCGTCAAAGGTGGCACGAAAAGCGAGTTCGGAAGACCGAGTCAACTGCGAAATATCGCCAAATCCCACTTCATCTGAAAGCCCGGTGCTGGCAGATTTCATCTGGGGTACCATCCACAGCGGCGCAAACCTGGGAACCACGATAAACAGCAGAAGGGTCAAAGGAATACTTTGAAGCAGTAATTTAATCGTTAACCAGCTTTGGGTGGCGGGTGAGCAGTTTTCACGGAAGAGACTAACCAATGTTAGGGTGTTGATGGCGGTGACGGGCAACAGTAGTAATACATTGCCTATCCCCTGGTGATCAATAAATGTCAGTGCGATGAGAAAATAACCCGCCAGAATGATGGCCAATACATCACGGCGTCTACGGGCCTCAATATATTTTAAGGCATAGCCAAGAATAAGCAGATTAATCAACGTATTGAGTAATCCTAACTCACGACTTACCAAGGCTAATGTCGCCGCTGATGCGACTGCCAATACCGTGACTAGCCAGCGTGGTGGGCGTGCGACCTTCCCAAGATAGATCCCTAAGCGCCAGACAAAACAGATGCCACATATTCCCAATGATGCAACTGTGATTTTGTCATGCAAAGGCAGCAATACGGCAATGTTGGTCAATAACAACCACAACAAGGTTCGGCGACTGAGATGCTCACTGCTGTTCATCGCTAGCCTCCGTCATGGTTAAGGGCTGATATACAGCCAATGCGCGTAAGCAGGCGATGCGCTGCGCTTCACCTGCGGCCGGTGGCAACTGTTGTTTATCCAGTTGTAATCCCCAGTTAACGCAATTTTGTTTGGCTAGTTGGTCGACCTGCCAGCAGAGTGTCTCAAGTGCCTGTTCCAACGCCTCACCGCACAGATTGGCCGGGAGTTGCAACCAGACGGGATCTCCGTGCGGATCGCTAAATTCTTTGGAAAGCATACCGCGGCCCTGAGCGAATTGTTTCCAGGCGACTTGCTTAAGTGATTCGCCTGGGTGCCAGGATTTTAGACCGCAAAATTCATCTATACCGAACTGGTACAGTGGTGAATCCTCTCCGCCTCCGGGTATGGAATGCAACCGCACTTTATCGGGGTGATAAGCGGGAAATACCAACAAGGGGTTATCCATATCGACCCATGACCATACGCGGCATAAACCCAATGGGTAATGTGATTCGACGAGCAGTCTTCCGGGCGATAAATAACCGCGGTGACGGGTGGGTAAAGGCAGCGCAGCGATTTGGCCTTGTGAGGCGACCTCTTTAACTGTCACCACGTCGCCAGCGGGATAGCTGAGATTAATTTGATACAGCTGGCTGTCAGCGGTCACCTTAAGCGGAATGGCTACCGTTTCCCCTGCGTATACATCTGGCGCCGGCAATGCGGACAATCGCAAACCCGCAAGATTACGGTAGCTATACAAAATAGCGCTAACGAAAATACTTCCCAACAATAAACTAAGCCCGATCACCAGATTGTTTTGATAATTGGTACCGAATAAAAAGAGTAACAAAGATAAAAGTAACCACATCAGACCAAAGCCGCTGGGTAATATAAAAATACTGCGGTGACTCAGACGCTGATGTTTTGCCGCCGGGATCCGTCGATTGAGCCAGCGGTGTAGCCACGGAGATAATTTGTAAGATGCGCTGGCCATGCGCAATTACCTGATAGGATTAATGGTGTTAAGCAGTCGTCGAGACAGTTGCTCTCCCTGTTGCTGGCTGGATTGCCGTAACCGGTGTTCAGCCACCGCCACAAATACCGCTTGTACATCCTCCGGTACCAGATACTGGCGGCCATGGATAAATGCCCAGGCTTTAGCCGCCGCCAGCAATGCTTTAGACGCACGAGGGGAAAGACCATAGCCTTCATTGAGTTCACGCGATCCTTCCACCAGCGCCAGTATGTAACTGAGCAATGCGTCAGATGCAGACACCTGATCGCATTGGCGTTGCAGTTGTGTCAGTTCCATGGCGCTGAGACATTGTGGTAAGTCGCCATGGTGGTCTTGACCACCTTTAAGCATTTTAAGTTCAGCGTCTGCGGATGGGTAACCGATGGATAAACGCATCATAAATCGATCCAGTTGCGATTCCGGTAACGGGAACGTGCCGGATTGTTCACTGGGGTTTTGTGTCGCCACCACAAAAAAGGGACGTGGTAACAAGTGGGTAATGCCATCGACCGTAATTTGCTGTTCCGCCATTGCTTCAAGTAACGCACTTTGGGTTTTGGGACTGGCACGGTTGATTTCATCAGCCAGGATCATTTGTCGGAAAATCGGCCCTTGATGAAATACAAATTCCGCTTGTTGCTTGTCGAAAATGGAGACCCCCAGGATATCGGCAGGCAGCATATCACTGGTGAACTGGATCCGTTGGTAACTGAGTCCGAGCGTTTGTGCCAGTGCCTGGGATAGGGTGGTTTTTCCCATCCCCGGCAGATCTTCAATCAGTAAATGTCCGCGGGCGAGAATACAGGCCAACGCCATGCGGATCACTCTCGGTTTACCAATCAGAACTTGCTGCAGTTGTTGTAGAACTTGTTCGATAACGCCTTGTTGCATAACATCCTCACTGAACGGCAGGTCTCAGTATTCAAGGTAATCGCTGTTCAACCAAGTGCCAAGCTTTTCAGCAGGTTAATTGCAATAAAGCCGCTATTAATGCTCCGGTATCAGTAACGATATTGTTTTTCAGCATTGCTGAAAAATGGTGGTGTCTGCTGCTGTTTCCTCTCGTAAATAGCCCGATAAGTAAACACTGCCTGCACATATTCTCGCGTTTCCTTAAAAGGCATTACCTCAACAAATGTCATTAAATCGAGTTTACCTTGGCTATCCTTTAGCCATTGCTTTACCCGGTATGGCCCAGCGTTATAAGCGGCGGTAGCGAGTATCCGATTACCATTAAAATCTTTGACTAACTGGCTGTAATAAGCACTACCCAGCGGAATATTAATTTCCGGCTGATATAAGCTTTTCACGCCTTGATAAGGAAGTTGATATTTCTTTGCTGTGAGCTCTGCGGTACTGGGCATCAACTGCATAAAACCCCGAGCACCTACGCCAGAGGTTGCATAAGTATTATAGGCACTTTCTCGGCGTGAGATTGCGCGCAATTCATTTACCGAAGTATTAAATTTTTTGCCAGCTTTATTAAAGCTTTCCTTTGCCGGGAAGGGGAAGCGCATCGTCATGTCATCCCATAGCTTGGCCGAAATACTGGCGTCTACTGCAAGCGCCTCCCAGCCTTGTTGTAACGCATACAAACCATATTGCGCCTGCATTTGCGGGTTATGACGTTGTAATAACATGATCCACTCTGGCTTGGCATCCAGCCATTTATCCATTGCCATCAATTCTTTTATTCGTGCAAGCCCAGGATCATCGGCTAAACGAGCTTGCAGATTGTCTTTATTGACGGTGGGATCATGGGCCAGGTTGAGCGGTTTCCCCAGCTCACTGGCAACAGCAAAACCATAGAAATTACGCTGGTCGGCAATTTTGTTATAAGCGACATCATCCAGCATGCCGAGACGATGTTGCCAATATTGCCAACGCGCATCGTGGCGCGCTTCATCGCTAAGTAACGGTATGAGCTTTTTGACCGTGTCAATGTCCTGATCGGCAAGCGCCCAGCGGATACGCCGTTCGGTCAGATCATCCGAGTGCAACTGTGGCAGCATAGTGTCGACGTTATCTTTCAGATCGTCTTCTCGTTTAAGCAGCGCATACCACACCAGATAACGGTTAAGTTTGTGCCTGTCGTCATCATTGAATCGACCGGCTTTCTGGTATTTTTCATACAACGAAAATGCTTGTTTGAGATCTTTCGTTGCCAATCGTTTCAAGCCAACGGCGACGATATCGGCATAAATGGGCGCTTTACCGTTAAACGAGCGGCTATGACGTAATGTGCGAGGATCGCGGTAGACATCCAGTAACAACTGAGCCTGTGTTTTATGACGAGTTATCTTCTGCGACAGAAAGGTAAGCAACCCGGTTTCAGCCTCGTCGAAACTCAACAGCATGCGCGACCAGATCAGTTCTTGGGTACGAAACCCGTCATGGGTCCACGCCCTTAGTAATGGATCGCAGCTTTTAGGCAGTGAATGGCCGGTTAACCAAAGATCCTCGGCACCTTTGTAGGCTTGCTTTTTATCGCCCAATGCCAATTTTGCGCGGTAGTAATAACATTGAAGCTCTGGTGCTCGTGGCAGGTCTGGTGAAATAATCAAAAAATCCTGCCAACGTTGGTCGTTTGCTGTCTGCAATAGATAGCGATGACGTGACATGTCATACAACGGAGAACTGGCAAATGGCTGGATTGCACGCAAGGCTTCTTTGCCATGCATTTTTAAAATCGCATCCAGATTTGCATTAAAGTCGAGATAGATAGCAAGTGGATAGTCGCTAAGCTGCTTACGCAGCTTTTGGTAGGTGTCTGTTTGATTATTTTTGAGTGCGTCTCTGGCATCCAGATAAAGTTGCCGTTGCTGTGAATAATCAATATCAGCAGCAACAGCCAAACAGGATGACAATAGCAGTAGTACGCTAACGCAAATTGTCAGCAAACTCCTTTTGCACCTGATCACAAACATTTCCCACTCCCTACCACATGGAATCGGTGATATTCACCTTAGGATTCATTTACCACTTTTTTCACAGCATCAAGGCGTTCAACAGTTTCATCATCTTCTGTGTCACTATTGAGGGCTTTATCCAGCAGTTTTTGATCGAGTTGTTTACTGGTTTCTGCACCCAACTGCTTAATCTGCTGTGCCTGCTGGATAAGATTACCGCGGCCTGAGGAAAATTTACTCATCGCCCCGCTGAAACATTTATCCGCACTGGAAATAGCGCGTCCGAGCTTATCCATATCCTCCAGGAATCCACAAAGTTTATCGTATATTTTCCCCGCCTGACGGGCGATTCTTTGTGCGTGCTGGTTCTGATATTCATAGCGCCAGATATTATTGATCGTTCTCAGCGCGACCAACAGATTTGTCGGGCTGACAAGCATAATATTATTTTCGAGGGCGTAGTTTACCAGTTGCGGATCCTGTTCTAAGGCCAGTAAGAACGCTGGCTCCAGCGGAATAAACATCAACACATAGTCGAGGCTTTTTAAGCCATGCAATTGTTGATAATCCTTTTGTCCCAAGCCTTTGATATGAGTGCGAATGGAGTTGACATGTTCTCTGGCGGCTAACTGCTTTTCTTCATCGGTATCAGCATTAAAATAACGTTCATAAGCCAGCAATGACATTTTGGAGTCAATGACGACATCTTTGCTATCGGGCAGATGCACAATCACGTCAGGTTTAAAGTGTTTGCCATTATCATTTTTAAGGTCCTGCTGGATCTCATATTCGTGCCCGGCGCGCAGTCCGCTCTCCGATAACACCCGTTCCAGGATCACTTCACCCCAATTGCCTTGTTGTTTATTGTCGCCTTTTAATGCACGAGTCAAATTAACGGCATCTTCACTCATGCGCTGGTTGAGGTGTTTCAGCTCTTCCAACTGATGTTTTAACGAATATCGCTCTGCTTGTTCCTTTGAATAAGATTCACTAATCTGTTGTCTGAATCCTTCAAGTTGCTGCTTTAATGGCGCAATAAAACCATCCATTTGCTGGGCATTCTGCGATTGCAATTTATGACTCTTGTCATCAAAAATTTTATTGGCAAGATTCTCAAATTGTACTTTTAACCGAGATTCACTGCTTTCTAACAAGGCCAGTTTATCGTTCAATGCTTGACGCTCTGCCTCGAAACGTGCGCTAAGCGTCTGTTGTACAGCATTGGATTTTGACAAGTTGAGCTGTGATTCCATCACCTTATGCTGAGCTTCTTTTAACTGCTGTTCCAGGAGTGGCACCCTTTCAGCATGGGCTTGAGCTTTACCCAGTACACTGATCTGTTGTTGTAATTGTTCCTGAGTGGATAGCAATTGTTGTGTTAGCTGTTGCAGTTGTGCCTGATACTGATTTTCTAATGCGTCTTGCGCCTGAGATCTGCCATGGCGCGACAACCAAAGCATGACTAGCGCAGTACAAAAGATAGCGACAAATAGCCAAATAACGGGAATTTGTGGGACCAGTAGTTCGTTGACCAAATCCATGGACCGATTCCTATAAAATGATAACTATTTACTAGGGTCGCATGGATAGGGGGCAGGCTTCAAGGCCTTGCTGCAATAGGGTTTCTTGGCTGCTTAAGGCTTGTACTTTGGCGTATGGTAAACGGTATTTACATGGTAGCGAATGCAACTGATTAGCGCTAAAGTTGTCAAACAGAATCAATACCAATGCATAAATATCGGATACGCCATGAACAGAAAATTCATCAGAGGCATCCGCCGCAAGCATCCTTGGGATATCGCCGAAAACGAGGTCACGCCTGAAGCGGTATTTCGCGATCGTCGGCGGATTACAGCGATGCTGGGACTGGGTGCGCTTAGTGCCAGTCTGCCAGGTTATGTGCAAGCCGGGATCTTCGATCTGTTTGGTGAAGATCAGCCATTATTTGCGACTCGGGCGTTAAACTTTACGGTAAATTCGCATTATCAGACCGCTGAACAGCAGACGCCATACGATAAAGTGATCCGGCATAATAACTTTTATGAATTTGGAACGGGTAAACAGGATCCATTTGAGAATGCACAAAAGCTAAAAGTTAACCCCTGGCAACTGAATATCGAGGGGCTGGTTGATAAACCGCTGACACTGGATTACGACGATTTGTATAAGTTAATCCCGCTGGAGCAGCGTATTTATCGCTTACGCTGTGTCGAAGCATGGTCTATGGTAATCCCTTGGGTAGGCTTTCCGTTAGCTGCACTATTGAAAAAAGTAGGGGTAAGTAGCAAAGCCTCTCATGTGGCATTTGAAACGCTGTTTGATCCTGAACAGATGCCCGGTCAACGTAATCCGTTAATGGGAGGGGGGATTCATTATCCTTATGTTGAAGGCTTGCGGCTTGATGAAGCGATGAATGAGCTGACGTTCCTGGCTGTAGGTTTGTATGATCAAACGTTATCGCCTCAGAGTGGCGCGCCTATCAGATTAGTTGTGCCCTGGAAATATGGCTTTAAGAGCATCAAGTCTGTTGTACGGATCCGTCTGGTAGATAAAGAACCGCCAAACAGCTGGCACCAACTCGTACCGCATGAGTATGGATTCTATGCCAATGTCAATCCTGAAGTAGATCATCCCCGCTGGTCTCAGGCGAGTGAACGACGTATCGCCGCTGGTGGGCTGTTCAACGCGAAACGTATAGCGACACTGCCTTTTAATGGCTATGGCGAGCAGGTGGCTGCGATGTATCAAGGAATGGATCTAAGGAAATACTTCTGATGTGGCGTATTTCTCGCCGAGCGTTATTTTGGGGAAAGGTGCTATTGCATGTCGCCGCTGCATTACCCATAGCACTATTGGTTCTGGCGGTTTACCGCGATGATGCCGGTGGCGATCCGGTGCAATACATCATCCATTTCTTAGGAAAGGGCGCGCTGAATCTTTTGCTGCTGACCTTATTGGTGTCACCTGTGGCCGCTTGGACCAAACAAGGAATGCTGGTGCAACTAAGGCGACCACTGGGTTTATGGACATTCTGCTACGCCTGTTTGCACTTGCTGGCATACATCAGTCTTGACCTGCTGTTCGCTTGGCAATTGCTGTTGCAGGAAGTCATTAAGCGTCCTTACATCGTGGTCGGAGCCTGTGCCTGGTTGATCCTTTTATCGTTAGCTTTAACCTCGTTTAAAGCCGCACAGCGGCGGATGGGTAAACGATGGCAGCAGCTGCACTATGGCATTTATCCCGCAGTACTGTTAGTGACGATACATTACTATTGGTCCGTTAAATCTGAAATCATTGAACCCAGTCTCTATATTTTGCTAGCGCTACTGTTGTTATCTTTTCGATTACGTAAATTTTCGCGAAAAGTATGAAGGTCATCTATGCACGGCATCGTGGGATGCTGATGTCGACGGCATTGTCGGGTGGCGTTGCTTTTTGGTTTCATACATGGCCGAATCTGCATGATTGAGTAATGCGGCGAGTGTGTGACCATCTGACGGATAAACGCTGATCCCGATGCTTAAGCCGACATCCAAGTGCTGCTCGTTCAGGGGAATTGCGACGCCAGTATTGCGAATTTTACTGGCAACTAATTCAATTTCTTCGTATTTATGCACAGGCTCCAGCCACACGATAAATTCATCACCGCCAAAACGGGCGATCATGTCAGATGCCCGCAAGCTATGTTGTAAACGTTTAGCGATTTCTTTCAGTACAGCGTCCCCCGCCGCATGACCAAGGCTATCATTAATTGGTTTAAACCGGTCTAAGTCGATGAACAACAGTGCCGCTTGTTGTTGCTGCCGTTTACATCTTTCAATGGCTAATTCAATTTGGACGTTGGCCGCTCCACGATTAAGGACACCGGTAAGATCATCATGTTCCGCCATATGCCGCAGTTTTTCCTGCTGGATCTGTAGCCGTTGAGTCTGATCTTCAACTTCCTTCTGCAGCTGATCGCGCTTGTGCGTGGCAGCCAATAATTCCTGTTTCATTCGATTAAACTCTTCGGCTACTTCTCCAAACTCCTCACCTTTTGGCATTTTGACTTTACTGAAAAGATCACCGGCCGCAAGGTCCTTGATCCCCTTTTTCAGGGTACTTAGATGCATTTTGAAACGGGCCAGTGTTTGCAACGAAAACAGCGTCACCAGAATAGCAATAAGTGACAGCAGGATGCCGTTGAAATACAGGTGTTGTACCTGCATGCGACGCGCCTTATTGACCACTTGGGTTTGTAATCGCAATAGATCTTCACTCATGGATTGGATAATAGCGCTGTATCTGGCGGTCAGTACCATCGTGCCATTAGCATCAACGGGTTGTTGATTAATGAAATTTTGACGGGAAAGATTAAGCAGCACGCCAATGTTATCTTCGTGACGTTTCAGGCTGTTCAACAATTTTAATTCGGTGCTATCCATGGGTAATGCTAAGGCTACATCAATGTGGTGGTGTAAATTCTCCAACGCTCTTGTGGTGTCGTTGATCGCCTTCTGATCTTGAAATTGCTGCAATAGCCAGAGATTGGAACGTAGCAGATCGACCCTTAGCTGAACTTCAGTGAGATGATTAATCAGTTCAAATGAACGGATCATCATCGTACGTTGATTGAGTAAGGCGATACCATGGGCCAAAGCCAATATCACGCACAACACCACCAGTAACTTTAACCGTTTAGATATTCTCATTCTTTACGTACCAGTGATTTGTGGATAACGCGATTAAGCGCTGATGGGTCAATATAGTTACGATAATCAGGGATGTTAGTGGTAGTCACTAACTGCGCTTCTATAGCCCAACGGGCCTGTGCTTGCAGATTACTTACGAGCGTATTGTCTAACGATAAACGAAATTGATAGTCTGGTCATAAGGCTGAAACCTCTGTTACAGGCACTTTGAGGTAGTCAGAGACAATCTGTTGCGATTGCTCAGGTTGTTCAATAATAAACTGAATCGCTTGATTTAGCGCTCTCAGTACCTGAATGTGTTGTTGCAGATTGGTCACAGTGCTATTGCGTAATGCCAAAAGATTAAATGACAGACTATAAATACCTTTGGTTTTGAACTGAAAAACCTGTGTGGGATATTGCTGTTGTAACTGAAAAGCAAAAGGTTCCCATACCGATATTGCGTCAACAGCACCGGCCATTAATGCGTCACCAATGTCATAAGGCGCAATATCCATGCGTTGTAATTGCTGTTGGGGATGTCCGGTCATAAGTAATATGGCATCCATAAAGTACTCACTGGCACTGCCTGATACGATTCCCACTTTATGAGAAAGTAAATCACCAGGTTGACGTATGCCGGACGATGCTTTAGCAATGATTTTTATATCATTATCAGATTCGGCAAAACTACTGATGATGCTAAAATCATTGCGTGCAAAGCTGTTAAACATCACCACCGTTTCCGAGCTTGTTGCCAGATCCGCATCGCCGCGTGTTAGCGCATTAAAACAGTCATAGCCACCTTTTATGGGCAGCAATTGCACGGTCAGTTGTTGCTCCCTGAAAAAGCCCATTCGTTCGGCAATAATCACCGGTGAAGAGAGTGGAGAGGTGGAAACCGCTATGCGTAACGGTTGCGTGGTAGGCAAAAGCACATAGGCAGGATTGGCAGAAACACCAATCCAAAGAAGCACACTGCCTAACACCAAAAACAGCAGCAAAAGGTACTTTTCCATTATTGATATGCCGACTTCCCAGAGATTAAGGGTAGTTAAGATCTTGGTTCTTATTGTGGTTTTAAGTCTAGCGTATGCTTCTGGTAACGCCAGTTTCCAATACGTTGTACTTAAAATTGATTAGTAGCGATTCTGTGGGAAAATGGTGAATAACAATGACGGCCCAATATTTTTCTAATATGAGCGGGTGAAAACAATATAATTTTAATATTGGTAGTGAAGATACAAAAGTCAAACAGTAGTTGTGGTTAATAGCAACTACCGTTTGGCTTTTATTTATTATTTTTGTAAGGTCGCCATATAATTGACAACCTCGTCATAACTCATATCGAGTTCTTTGGAGAGGTTTATTACTTTGGTTTTGAATGTTTGTACTTTTTCGTTCTTGAGTTGTTGATGTTGCATTTCATCAACGAGTTCATTAACTGCTTCCTGCAGTAACTGCATACGCTTAATACTATAATCCAATGACTTGAGATAACGAGTCATCTGTTGTTTGTTTCTCGCCTGTTCAAGATCCGTTGAATGCTTTTTTTCATATCCATATTCATCAAGCGCAGCTATCGCACTTTGCAGATCAAGCTCTTTGCTCATGTAATTCTCTTAATAGGGTAAACTTCAAAGAAACAGGGTGGAGTGCTACTTGATAAATTAGTGTAGCAAGCAAAGTGTATATTATTTTTCGCTATTATCTCAAGCACAATATATGAAGTTTATTATAACTTGAGCGCTATCAATAACACCGCTAATCTTAAAGTAAATTATTGTAAAAAGGCCCATAAATTATGTTGGATTTACTTCCGGATCTTTTCGACACATATCCTGAACAGATACAACTTTTATCACTGCCGTTGACGCAATATGGTGGTAAGCACGTTTTTTGGGGGGAAGTTGTCACCGTGTATTGTTTCGAGGACAACTCCATGGTGAAACAACTGCTGGCAAGACCGGGACAAGGGCGAGTATTAGTTGTTGATGGGGGTGGTTCGCTAGACAAAGCGCTGATGGGGGACTTGATCGGTCAAAGTGCCGCCGATAACGGTTGGGCTGGTGTCGTAATAAATGGCGCGATCCGCGATGCCGGAGCGTTGTCAACGATGCCAATAGGCATTAAGGCGCTCGGTACAAACCCTATAAAGACCGAACGTAAAGGGCTGGGCGATGTTAATTGCCCGTTAGTTTTCGGTAAGCAGACAGTTGCGCCAGGGATGTTTATTTATGCAGATGACAATGGTTTGGCCGTGAGTAATACGGCTTTGGATCTAAGTCTGTTAGGCTAGATGAATTGACTGGATGCAATCAAAAGGACTGAAAAATGAAAGCATTAAAGTGGATAATCGGCGTAGTGTTGCTGATTTTAGTGGGGTTTGTATTCTACTTGACGGTAGTCTTTGATCCGAATGATTTTAAGCCGCAAATCATTGCCGCTGTAGAAAAGCAAACTGGCAGAACCTTGGCCATTGATCAGGATTTAAGTTGGACCTTCTTTCCCACAATAGGCATTAAGGCCGGCGGTATATCACTCAGCAATCCAAAAAACTTCTCAGAAAAACAGATGGTTGCTGTTAATGAAATTGTCGCTAATGTCGATCTGTTACCCTTATTAAGCAAACAGGTAAAAATTTCACAACTGAAACTTGATGGTCTGCAGTTGAATTTGGAGACCACCAAAGATGGCCGAACCAGCTTTGAGGGGTTAATGGCCTCTGATGAAGGGCAAGGTGGCAAGACACCGGCTGACGCTTCAAGTCAGCGCGGAAATATTATGCTGGAAGGACTTAATATCGGTGGTATTGATATCAGTAACGCCCAGGTTAAATTGCTCGACAGCCAGCAAGCTACTGAAAATGTTTTTACGCTAGAATCGTTAACGGTAGGGGCTTTGGCTTTGGACAGTTTTGCACCAATTACATATAAATTTAACGGTAAGATGCCTGATATGACCGTGAGTAGTGAAGGGCAGGGACAGCTTAAAATTTCGAGTGATTTGAAACAGATATCCCTTAAAGATTTCACTATTCACAATAACCTTGCTGGGGTGAATCTTCCAAAAGGTGAGCTAAAAGCGGATCTGACGACCAATATTCAACTGAATACTGGCACACAAACAGTTGCCATGGTGCTGAATAAATTGGCATTGGCTGACATTAATGGTTCTGGTGAATTGAATCTTTCCTACGGAAGTAAAGTACCGCAAGTGAATGCGACATTGGCTTTAGGCACAGTTGACCTCGATAAGTTGATGCCAGCAGCAGAAGCCAATACGACTGAACAGCCAGCTGCTGCGACAAGTGTTGCAGCGACTTCAGTCGAGCCAGATTTGAATGGCATGAAAGCGGTTAATATGACCCTCAGGCTCACCATCGCTTCATTAAAAGCGGCCGGTGTGACTACCGATAACTGGGTTATCAATACCAAATTGCATAATGGACTCCTGGAGGTACAAAAACTAACGGCGGATCTTTATCAAGGCTCCCTAACTGCAAGTGCAAAAGTGGATGGTCGAAATAAGCTTGCGAGTTACAGCTTTGACAGTGAGCTGAAGCAAGTAAATTTGCGGCCTTTACTGAAAGATGCTGCGGACGTCGATATGTTGGCCGGCACCGCTAACATCAATGCCAAAGGCAGCGGGCGCAGTTTAATACCGGAGAACATTAAAAAGAATCTTGATGTCAGTGGTAATTTTAATATTGCGGATGGTGCGCTTTATGGCGTCAATATTCCATTAATGATCAGAAATGCGCAGGCAAAGCTCAAAGGTGATTTAAGTAGCCAGAGTGGTGAAGAAGAGAAAACCGATTTTACCAGTCTAACAGGTTCCTTTACGGTTAAAGACGGGCTCGCCAACAATCCTGATTTGCTAATGTCTTCTCCGTTAATTCGTCTATCTGGCGCCGGCGGGGCCAACCTGCTACAGGAGACCTTAGATTATCGGTTAAAGACTTCTTTGGTGAGCACCCTTAAAGGCCAGGGCGGCAAAACAACAGATCAGTTGGCTGGGGTAGAAATTCCCTTGTTGATCAGCGGTACATTCGCTAAACCCAAATATTCTTTAGATACTGATGCGTTGTTTAAAAATAAACTGAAGGACGAAACCGAAAAAGTTAAAGATAAATTGAAAGATAGCCTGTTGAAAAAACTCGGTGGCGGTTAATGGAGAACTAGCCGTCGCCATTGAAAGGTCAGGTTTAGAGCTAACTTTCTACCGGTATTGGATGTCGGCTGGGGTTGCAAAAGTTGTGAGTTATGAGATAGAAAAGCCCCCAATCATGGAGGCTTTTTTATTACTTTCGATGTTCTTCTTTGTCTGGTGGTTTTTGCGTTGAGTCTTGACTATCAGGCTTGTCGCTATCTTTCTGATGGGGTTGACCAAAAGGTGGCAATTTAAATTTTGCACTGTATTTCAATACCGCAATGTTGCTGAATACAACGCCTATTACCAGCAATATGATGAGCCAAACTTCCCAGCTAGACATGATAATAACCCGTATTAATCGACGGCTAATCGCTGTTCACAGCGTCGAATATCTTCCGGTGTATCGACTTCTGGCGAATCAAAGGCGCTGATGGCTATCTTGATCGGATGACCATATTCCAAGGCTCGCAATTGTTCGAGCTTTTCGAGACTCTCCAGTTTACCCATAGGTAACTTTGCAAAGGTTTCGACGAAACGACGAGTATATGCGTAAACGCCCAGATGTTTATATACCGGGTATTCCTTCACATCACGGCCGAATGGGATCCGTGCCCGAGAAAAATATAATGCAAAGTTATTGTTATCAAACACCATCTTAACGTGCTTAGGATCGTCTAGCTCACTTGGGTCGGTGATTTGATAGGCAAGGGTGGCCATTTCAAACTCACCTGGATGCAGTTTAAAAAGATCAACGATCTGCTCGATAGAAATGGGATCGATTAATGGCTGGTCACCCTGAAGGTTGACCACTAAATCGTCATCAGCAAGTCCAAGTTGTGCAATGGCATCATTAATGCGGTCTGTACCAGAAGCTGCATCAGGATCAGTCATTATCACCTGACCGTGAAAACTCTCTACAGCCTTTTTGATACGTTCGTCATCCGTTGCCACATAGATATTATCGATTCCTTTGGCCAGTAGTGCTCGTTCATAAACACGCTGGATCATCGGCTTGCCGTTAATCGGTGCCAGTGGCTTGCCAGCAAAGCGGCTAGAACCATAGCGTGCAGGGATTAACAGGGTAACTTTCATGGATATACCTATAAATAAATGTCAGGGTCCTTAACGGACCCTGACGAAGTTAAGAGTAACGATTACCAAGCTTAGATGCGACGGAATAGCTTGGTCAACATTTCATCGGTGACTTTTTCCTGCCAGCTATCACCGTATACGTTTGCCCACAATGGCCCCATGCTCTTGGTCACTTTTACCATGGCAGCAATGGTTTCATCTGGCAGGTCTTTACAGATGTTTTGCGGTAACTGAATGTTATGCTGTTTCATCATGCTGCGGAATTCTTCCATGTGAGATGGATAGAAATCGTCCAGTACGTTGAAGGCAATACAGTTACCAATACCGTGGTGGAAGCCTAAAACATAGGCCAGACCATAGGATACTGCGTGACAAGCACCCACCTGGCTGTAAGCAATGCTCATGCCGCCCATAAAGGATGCCATCATCAGTTTGTCATCTTTATTTGGATGACCTTCGATAAAGACTTCACGGCACAGATCTAACGATTTTTCAGCGTAAGCGCGAGAAAACTCATTAAGGAAGGTGCCTTCCAGCGATTCAATACAGTGGATCCAGCAATCCATACCAGTGTAGAACCATTGATCGGTTGGCACCCCGGCAATTAGTTCAGAGTCCATAATGATCTGATTGAACACCGTGTAATCTGAGTTCAGTCCCAGTTTACGTTCTGGGCCACACAGAACGGCAGTGCGAGAAGCTTCTGCACCAGTACCGGAAATGGTTGGAATACCAATATGATGTACAGCTGGGTTTTTGATCAGATCCCAACCCTGATATTTGGCTGAACCACCTTCGTTAGTTAGCATCAGAGACACAGCTTTGGCCAAGTCCATGGTCGCACCACCACCGATACCGACAACGCTCACTGGCAGTTTGGCAGAGAATTTCTGGACCTGCTCAGTCAAACCATCTACTTGCACAGTTGTGGGTTCGTCAGTGACATCTACCCATAACAGAATGTCTTGTGCTTTAAGCGGCAGACGGCTTTCTAAAGGTTTGCCCTGGTGTACGTTGTCCACAACGAAAACGACAAAATCGTCAGCGTGTTTGCGCTCGGCAGCCAGAACTTCGTCTAACTGAGCGAAAGAACCACGTCCGAAAATCATTTTAGGGACAACTTGGAAATTCTTAAATTTCATCGTTACCTGCTCCTGATAAATTATTGGGCAAACGCCTTTTTAATATTGGCAATGCGCTCGGCAATCTGTGCATCAGTCCAGGACAGTTTAATTGCCATGGAGATGGTCCGGCTCATGATGTCGTCGGATTTTGGCACAGATACTTTAGTGTAATCGGGCCGGTCTTTAATTAATGAGATCGGCAGGGCGGCAGCACTATGCATCTGCTGGATGTGCTGCCAGTTTTTCAGGTAGTGCCAGTTATTGACATACCAGTAGAAGCAACCGTCAACGCCATTGGCGGCCAGTTTTTTGCTGATTTCCTGAGTACGAGCTTCAGTTGGCAACATAAAGCTTAAAAAGCTGGCGTTATCGCCTTCAACATCAGGAATTTCGCGGAAAGTCACTTCGGCAATCTCGGCCATAGCATCTTTCAGTAATTTTTTATTTTTACGCTGGATATCAATGATGGTGTCCAGTTTGCGCAGCTGTGCCAGACCTAATGCAGCGTTCATTTCACTGATCCGGAAATTCAGGCCCATAATGGGATGAGTTTCAGCGCCGCGGTCATTTCCGATATGGTCATGACCATGATCGGAAAACATGTGGGCATTGTTATAGATATCATCGTTATTACTGATGACCGCACCGCCTTCACCGCAAGTGATGGTTTTTACAGAGTCAAAGGAATAACAACCAACATCGCCAATGGAACCTAGTGCTTGGCCGTGATAACTACCACCAATAGCTTGGCAAGCGTCTTCCAGCAGGATCAGGTTGTGCTTATCACAGATGGCTTTAATCTCATCAATCTTGCCCATGGAGCCACACATATGCACCAAGTTAACAGCTTTGGTACGGGGAGTAATGGCGGCTTCAATTCCTTCTGGTGACAAACACAGGGTTTCGTCAATTTCGGCAAATACTGGTATCGCACCGGCAATAGCGATCGCTTCGACAGAGGCCACAAAAGTGAATGGGGGAACAATGACTTCATCACCAGCACCAATACCCGCAGCATTTAAGGCAGTTTGCAGAGCAGCAGTACCGCTGGATAACAGATGTGCATGTTTAACGCCCATTTTTTCACACAGCAACTGCTCCATATCGCGGGTCTTCCAGCGACCATGACGCATCTGGTCAAAGTTGTAACGGAAGGTAAAACCATGTTCCATTACGTCTGCCACTTCCTGCTTTTCTTCAGGACCGAATAATTCAAAACCGGGCATGGGAAGTTATCTCCTAGGATATAAATTGTGCTCTTGGAATTGCCAGTGCTGACATGGGAGCCGGATTTTCGGACGGAGCCTTTTGGCGGCGGGCGGAAATGCCGGGGTGACCACTAAGAGCACCCGTTTAGATTGGCGAATTATACCGGCCACAACTTCAGACTGCGATGTTTTATTGAGGAAAATTCCGATCAGCTGCGTAAATAAACAGCAATATCCAAGACTGTTAAGTTAAAAGTAAGGGGACTAGCGTCCCCCATCACTTATGTTATTTTTTTGTGGCGTGTTCTGCTCGCCACAGTTCACCATCGCTAGTGACATCCAAATCGGTGATCAGACCGTTTTCAATGCTGTATAACCAACCATGTACCGCGAGTTCCTGACCGCGTTCCCAGGCATCTTGTACGATGGTTGTCCCCACAACGTTCGCTACCTGCTCAATGACATTTAGCTCACACAGACGATCATATTTTGCCTGACCTTCAAGGGCATCGAGTTCTTGTTGGTGTAACCGGTAGATATCACGAATGTGTCCGAGCCAGTTATCAATTAACCCGCGGCGTTCAGGCGATATCGCCGCTTTAACGCCACCACAGCCGTAATGGCCAACCACCATAATATGTTTCACTTTCAGAACATCGACAGCATATTGGATAACAGACAAACAGTTGAGATCGGTATGGATCACCAAGTTGGCGATATTACGATGCACAAATACTTCGCCAGGCATTAAGTCAATGATTTGATTTGAGGGAACGCGGCTATCGGCGCAGCCTATCCACAAATACTCTGGAGTCTGCTGTTTGGCCAGCGTCTCAAAGAAATGTGGATTTTCATTATTGATACGTTCTGCCCAGCGACGGTTATTGTCAAACAGCGGTTTAAGTAATCTCATTGGTATTATTAGCTCTTTGTAGAGGGCAAGGGCGAGCTGTCCTTGATAATTAGTGATATTAACAGAAGCATCGGCGACGCTGGTCGATCCATTGGTACATCGGACAGTCTAATGGCATGAGTTTAACGGGTAATTTGTGCAGCATCCGGTACCGGTGCAACAGTTTGCACATAATAGCGGACTAATTCAGCTAGTTGCTCAAGAATAGCAGGCTTCAGACTGATCTCTTGCTGAATCAGTATTGCAGCCAACTGCCTAACATCGTATGCCCGCAACATTTCGTTAGCGATTGGGTAGTAACTGTAATGCCACAATTCGGCACTGGTACCACTCAATGCAGCTTGAAATGGACGGTAAAAACCAAAAATAGCCGCGTGCTGATCAAGCCATTGGTGCATGGTATGACAAGGTCCACCCGGCTGATATTCGTCATTGATGAGTTGTAGCTTATCGCGCGTTAATGCCTGAGAATCAAACAGATCGATATCGGTTCCCCAGTGATGACGCGAGGTGCCGGGCAGCGCTGACCATAACAGCAGGGTTTGTAGCAGTTCTTGATCGCTCAGGGTTTCAATATGCATTATCGGCTTGGAGTGCACATCTAACAAGGGGCGTTGGCCGCTGGCCTTGGCATTCCAAATTTGTCGTTGTCGTTCAAAACTCCGGTGGGCAGAACAGATATCGACTGTTATACCGTCAGCGGCTGCGGCTTGTTGTAATTTTTGTAAGGCAGCGGCAGCTTGTGGTTCCATTAAAAATCGCCGTTGGTCATGACTCTGCACCATTATCAGTCCCGAGTCATCAAGGCCATACAGGCGATTTTTAGGAAATATCAGCACAATAATTTTTCCAGTATCCGTTGGTAACACTGGGCCAGAAGTTCAAGATCTGCGACACTGACGCATTCATTCACTTTATGAATGGTGGCGTTAACCGGACCTAGCTCAATCACTTGGGCTCCGGTAGGCGCAATAAAGCGCCCGTCAGAAGTACCACCGGAGGTTTGTGCATCGGTTTGTAAACCGGTGGTTTCCAGAATGGCAGCTTGAGTGGCCTCAAGCAACGGACCTTCACCGGTCAGGAAGGGTAATCCGTTGTATATCCAACCGATGTCATAATCCAGCCCATGGACATCGAGGATATGTTGTACTTTGGCAATTAGCTCATCAGCGGTCACTTCTGTGGAATAGCGGAAATTAAACATCACCTGTAATTCTCCAGGGATCACATTAGATGCACCGGTGCCGCCGTTGATATTGGCAATCTGAAAACTGGTTGGTGGGAAAAAAGCATTGCCATTATCCCATTGGGTTGCAGCAAGTTCTGCAAGCGCAGGGGCTGCTTTATGAATGGGGTTATCGGCCAGGTGAGGGTAGGCGACATGGCCTTGAATACCTTTCACTGTGAGATTCCCAGTTAAACTGCCGCGGCGACCATTTTTGACAATATCGCCAAGCTTATGCGTGCTGGAAGGCTCTCCCACTAAAGCCCAGGTGATTTTTTCATTACGGGCTTCCAGCGTATCGATAACACGCGTGGTCCCGTTGATGAACGGGCCTTCTTCATCGCTGGTAATCAGGTAGGCGATTGAGCCTTTGTGATCTGGATGCTCAGCCACAAATCGTTCGGTGGCGACAATCATAGCTGCCAGCGAGCCTTTCATATCGGCCGCACCACGACCATGCAGATATCCATCAATGACCACCGGGTCGAACGGTAGTGTGTGCCAACGATTGACATCACCAACAGGCACCACATCAGTATGACCGGCAAAACAAAACACGGGACTTTCTGTGCCGCGACGTGACCATAAATTCGTGGTGTCCTCAAACACCATCGACTCATTCATAAAGCCGAGTTTATCCAAACGCTCCGCCAATAATTGCTGGCACCCTTCATCTAAAGGCGTGACCGATGGCCGCGCTATCAGCTGTTGCGCCAGTAACAACACATCATTACTCATAAACCGAACCACTCCCGATATGCAACTTCATTGAAACCTGCCATGACTTTATCACCTTGTTGTAATACCGGGCGTTTGATTAGCGTAGTATTTGCCAGCATAAGTTGTTTAGCTTTTGCCGCAGTTAAGTCTTGTTTGTCCAACTCAGACAACGCTCGGAAACTGGTGGAACGCTTATTCAGTAACGCTTCCCAGCCGATAGCGGCAATCCAACTGTCGATGGTCGCTTCTGGCAGTGGTTGCTCTCGGTAATCAAAAAATTTTACTTGCTGATGGTTGGCATCAAGCCATGTAACGGCTTTTTTTACCGTGTCGCATATCTTAGGTGATATGCCATAAAGCGTGGATGTCATAATGAGCCAAAGATTCTGAATGGCGGACTATTGCCGATGAGTATAAAAAATTGTGATGCTGTTCACCAGACTGACTACACCGAAAAACCATTCAGGTTACGGCATATGTCTGGAGTCAGAGTTCCACGGTGAAGATAACGTCTTTTCCGGCAGTTACCGGACCTTGACGTTTTTCCATAAAACGGATGTCTTCCATGTTGGCTAACACCACAGGCGTCAGCAGGCTGCTGACCTGGCCTTGTAAATAATCTAGGTCAAATTCAAGAATATGATCGCCAGCTTTGACCTGTTGCCCTTCCTGTGCCAAGCGTTTAAAGCCTTTACCACGTAGTTCAATAGTACCAACGCCAAAGTGCACAAATAACTCTAACCCCTGCGGGGATTCAATGCTAAATGCATGATTGGTTTCGAAAATTTTACCAACAGTACCATCTATTGGTGCCAACATATATTGGCCTGCTGGTGAAATAGCGACACCGTCACCAACAATTTTCTCGGAAAACACCACATCGGGAACTTTTTCTATAGGGACTATTTCACCAGAAATAGGGGCATAGACTTTAATACCGCCTTCAATGTTGGGTTGACCTGATACCAGGCGCCGAATACGGCTTAAAAATCCCATGGATTAATTGTCCTTAGTAAGGGTTATGGCTGTCATTGCTTCCTGTGCCACCATTCTCAGGAAGATATAACCTTAGCATACTGAATTATTTCTATATTTGACAACCGGATAACAGTGTTTCGAGTTCAGAAATTCGCTGACATTGCAGTGCATTGTCTGCCAATTGCTTAAAGTCACTAAATCGCCCCTGGCAAATGGCGGCCTTAATCTCGGCGATCGCGGCGGCATTGGCACTCAATTCATCAAATCCCATGCCCATCAACAGCGGGGCAATACAGGGATCGCTTGCCAATTCTCCACATAACGATGTGGTGACGCCAACGGCTTTAGCTGTGTGCAGTGTCTGCGATATCAATTGTAATACCGCTGGGCAAAAAGCGGGATAACTGGCAGTTAATTGCGGATTACCGCGATCTGCTGCCAAGGTGTATTGCGCTAAATCATTGGTGCCAATGCTGATAAAACTCAGTCTGGGTAACATTGCTTTAAGATTGATCACTGCTGCGGGGGTCTCCACCACAATACCGTACTCGGGCTCGGCAAAAGCTTTTTGCTCCAATAGGAGTTGCTGGCGGCAGATTTCGATTTCAGTAAACAGTTCATCTAATTCTTCGGGTTGACTGACCATAGGAAACATTAATCGCACGTTACCAAATGCCGCCGCGCGTAATACAGCACGTAGTTGGGTGTGCAGCACATCTTTATGGTGCAGTGTATAACGTAATCCACGTACTCCCAGCGCTGGGTTTTCTTCGGCAGATTGGGGATTGATACAGGAAAATTCCTTATCTGCACCCACATCCAAGGTTCTGATGGTCAGACATTGACCTGCGAGCAGTTGTAATGCTTCACAGTACAAATTGAACTGCTCTTTTTCATCGGGCATGGCGACGGCATCCATGAGCATGAATTCTGTACGGAACAGGCCAATACCATCAGCACCAGATTGCGGTAATCTGGCGATGTCATTCAAATTGCCAACGTTAGCCATTAGCTTGAGACTGTGGCCATCAACCGTAGTGCAGGGGACATCGCGATAGCGTTCAAGCGCGCCACGGCGGAGTTGATCCTCAGCTAACTGCTGTTGCAGTGTCGAAAATTGTTGTTGATTAGGTTCAACGTATAAACGTCCTTGGTAGCCATCAAGGAACAACTGCGTGCCGTTCTGAATATTGGCGATATCGAAGTCACAGGAAAGTAACGCGGGTATCCCCGCGGCTCGCGCCAAAATGGCGGTGTGACTGGTAATGCCACCCGTTTTCAGAACGATGCCTTTGATGTATGCCTGGGGTAATAACGCAAATTCTGCAGGTGTCAGATCTTCAGCAAGCAAGATACTGTCTTCTTGCAGTTGCTGTAGTCGCTCCCCACCCGCACCATTGATAGTGCCAATCAGTCGCTTAGACAAACACAATACATCCTGGGCGCGGCGGCTAAGATATGGGTCATCGAGGGCTTCCATCTCGCTGGCTTGATGGAAGAATACACGTTGTACCGCCGCCCCGGCGGATAACTGTAATGTATTGATTGAACTACTAATCTGACTGGTTAATTCAGTATCTTCCAGTAGCAGCAAGTCGGCCTCTACCAGTTGGTAGTTAGCGCTGCCGGGTTCGAGGGAGGAAAGACTGCTTTTGAGCTGTCGGCACAGCTTATTAATGGCACGGGTTGCCTTGGCTTTTTCGGACGGGATACTGGACAGCGGTAACAGGCGATAATCAAGACTGTTATCAAACGGCTCAAACAGAATGGCCTTACCTTGGGCAATTCCGGAGGATACCGCGATTCCTTTCATGTCCATTTGCCGTCCTTAATTTAGCGTCATTAACAACTCGGCGATTCGATCAACTGCTTGCTCAGCTTGGGCACCCTGAGCATAAATCCGCACCTGCATACCATGATATAAACCTAACGTCTGCAATTTAAACAGACTTTTGGCACTGGCTTGCTTACCTTGGCATTCCACAATGACATCGCACAAAAATTGTTTGGCTTCCTTTACCAATAACGCTGCCGGTCGGGTATGAATGCCATGAGGCGCAGTAATGGTAACGGTTTTCTCATACATAGACTTCAGACTCATGTTTAAAATTTCGCCGTTATCAGGCGTTAGCATGCCGCAGTTAGCGGTCATATTCAATGACCTTATAGCCTTTACTGCGGAGTGCTTGTAGCGCGGCGTCCAGCTTATCCCATTTCAGCAAAATATAGTCAGTATCAAATGTCGAAATTGCGAAAATACTGACATGAGCATTCGCTAGGGTTGTGACCACGTTAGCATGGATGCCGGTTGCCGAATAAACTGATGCACCAACTATCTCAATGCAACGCCAGTTAGTGTCATTCTCAGGACTATCGAGTGTTAACTTAGCGTCGACCTCTACCGCTAACTCCTCGCGGGTTTTCGCGAGGAATAATGCTGTTGAGCGAACACTTCCGGCGGAACAACGGGTCCTGCGGCAAAACTGTGGACGCTATAAAGTATGGGATGTATAGCCAGTGTCGGGCGCAAAAAGCGGGTTCCTCAGGGGCATCGAATATCTAGGTATAAACTTCATTACGGTAAACGACACCCCTGTACATCCCCATCATAACGTTCAGGTTTTAAACTGTCCAAGTGCTAATGCCATCTGCTGGCTAATGTCACCCATGTCGGTTGCGGCCTGACGGTTGCTGATATTGGCTTGTACTGAGACTTCAGTCTGCTCTGAAATATTGCTGACATTGCGATTTATTTCTTCAGTGACCAGTGATTGTTCCTCTGTCGCACTCGCCAATTGGGTATTCATATCCGAAATCGCTGCAACCAGTTGCAGAATTTTTTCCATCGCAGCATCTGCATGTTGGGCATTCTGCTGCAGTTCTTCTGACTCAGTTTGCGTGATTTGATTACTCTTCATCACGTTGTTCACGCCGGTTTGGATCTCAGCAATGATAGTGTTAATTTCATTGGTGGACTGCTGGGTTCGCGTTGCAAGGGCTCGAACTTCGTCGGCGACGACAGCAAACCCGCGGCCGTGCTCGCCGGCGCGGGCAGCTTCAATGGCTGCATTTAATGCCAGTAAATTGGTTTGATCGGCAATAGAACGGATGACTTCGAGGATGCTGCCAATCTTTTCAGAAGCATGTCCGAGCGACATCGTTAAATTGGCGGAAGATTGCAGTTCATTGACCAGGGTCTGGCAACCTTGAAGCGTACTTTCCATGGTCTGTTTACCCTGTAACGCCTGCTGTTTGACACTCGTCGCTGAATCTGCCGCCTGTTGTGTATTACTTGCCATCTCTTTTGTGGTGCTTAGCATCTGATTGATGGCGGTTGCGACATTGGCGATTTCTTTATGAATATGATCCGCACTCTGATTTGATTCCTGTACAGCATTCAGTAGCTGTCCCGCATCGACATTGAGATTTTCCCCCAGCGGCTTCATCTGCTCAAGGGCATTGGCGATTTTGGCAACAAACTCATTAAAGGCATCCGCCAGCAGTGATACTTCATCCTTCCCTGGGCTGTTGAGTCTTTTTCTCAGATCCCCGTCACCTTGAGCAATATCTTTCATGGCGTTTATTGCTTCATTAATCGGTGTAGTGATCGACTTATTGAGCACCAGAAAGAATCCAAAAATCGGCAGCGAAATGATCAACATGATCACCAGATAGTGCAGCGATACCGTGACCATAGTGTCATTGATATCACTGACGTAGGTGCCGGTCAGCACAGTCCAGTCCCAGGTTTTATCGTAGCGCGCTTCAGTAAGCTTTTTTTCTTCCTGTCCGGAAGCTGGGTTGCGGTAGTTATAGGTAACGGTGGCCTTAGCGTTGGCTTTAGCATTGCTGATAAGCGCTGCAAACGGGCGATCGCCATCCGCCGTTTTCAGTTCCGAAATGTGGGTTCCTACCAGATTGGGATATTGACTGTCTGACAAGATATCGCCATTACTGCCTATGACGATGTAATAACCGTCTTTACCAAACCGCATGCCATCAAACAGGTGAATGGCCTGTTGTTGTGCTGCCTGCTGCGACATATTCGCCATACTGGCCTGTAGCCTGCTGGCTTCAAGAATTGATAACGCCGAATTTAACAAAGCGTCGTTTTGCGCCCATTTTTGGGTGATGAGATTGCTATATTGTTCTTTGATAGAGAAGCTGGCGAAACACAAGGTTCCGATAGCGGCCATCACTAACATCAGAATCAATCTTTGCAAAATGGTCAATTGCCGCAGCAGATTCATCGATGTGGTCCTTTTTATTATATTTCTATAAGTTGCGACGAATATACCGCATAGTTTCAGGCTTTAAAAAGGAATTTAACAAGTGGTATTTCAATAGGTGATCCTGCTCATTTTTCGGCCATAAACGTGCCCTAATGAGCAAATTGCTTTGCCTTTGTCAAAGGTCGCAGCTTAGAATGCAATCTATAAACATAATTAGTTGTTTTATAATCGGATATTTATAAGGATAGCCGAGTCTGGTAGCGATGCAGGAGCAGCAAAAATGCAGCCATCACAAGTGATTAATTCGGACGATATATTATTAAAATTGTGTCGTTCGGTAGCGCAGGTCTTATCAACAACAACTGCCAGTGAAATCAGCCACGCCGGCATGGTTCAACGCATTAATCAAACCCGTTTAAGACCTGATCTCGGCTGCTTTTCTATTTTTGACGGTGGTTTTTCCGGATTGGTGGTCATCAACTTTTCCGCTGACGCGGCGATGGAAATCTATCGTCGTTATTTATTGAGCATGGGCATGCCGGAAGATGAACTCGCCATTAAATACACATCGGATGAAGTTGCCAATGTGATGGGTGAGTTGATGAACCAGATGCTGGGCCATTTCATCAATTTGGTGTCTAAAGAGTTGCAGACTTCCATTAGTCAGAGTCAACCCAAGATGCTGACCATCAATCGGGAAATCACGCTTTCAATTAACGCCAATCTGGATGAACCAATTACTCGACGGGTCAGTTTCCGCACAGAAAACAATAATATTTTCTATCTGGAATTCGCCATGGATAACACAGATTTCATCGGGCTGGCAGCTGTAGAGGCCGACGATGACCTCGATCCTGACGATATTTTGGCGATGCATTCTGCCGGCGCCAGTCACAGTGGCGAAGTGACTGAAGACTTGTTTGATAAACTCGGTATCTAATCTGCTGCATCCGGGCTTGCCAAGGCCCGGACATCCTCCTATGATCCCCCGGTTTTTTGTTGCCGAGGCTGTTTTATGTCTGAATTCTCATTGTCCGTTCGTGCCTGTGAACTCGCAGAGCAAATTATCTGCGAGGTTGTCGGCGAAGGTGCGCCTTTGGACCGTGCTTATTCCCGGCAGTTCGCAGGTCAGAAATTAGCCCCAGCCCAACAAGCCCAAATTACGCGGGTGGTGGGTGAGATTATCCGGCGGCTGAATTTTTACTGCTATCTGGCACATGTATCGCTGGCGGAATCGGGCAAACATGCCGCCGATTTACTAATGGCCTGGCATGCATATCAGCAACTACAACCTCCTCGTTGGTCACAAGCGGCACCCCTTAATGCAGAGGTGCTGACGCAGCGGCTACAACATGCCAACAATGTCGCGGCATTACGCGATGGCTGTCCGGCTTGGTTAGATGTACTAGGACAACGTTTACTGGGGGATGACTGGACTGCGGAACGGGCCGCGTTGGCACAAGCGCCCAAGCGTTATCTACGCACCAATCTACTTAAATGTGATCGTAGCCAGCTGCAATCCCGGCTGGCAAAAGAGGGCATCACAACCGCAGTTGTCGATGGGGTGGCTACCGCACTGGAAGTAACATCAGATGCGGCGCTATTTCGTACAGAAGCTTTTAAAGATGGTTGGTTTGAACAGCAGGATGCCGGTTCACAACATGTTGCTGATGCGCTGGATGTGACACCGGGAATGCGCGTCATTGATGCGTGTGCAGGCGCGGGTGGTAAAACACTGCATCTGGCCGCCAAAATGCAGGGCAAGGGCCGCTTGTTGGCGATGGATGTTGAGCAATGGAAGCTCGATAATCTCAAAGATCGCGCCCGTCGAGCTGGCGCGCACAATGTTGAGACCAGGCTGATCAGTTCCAGTAAAACCATCAAACGTCTGAAGTTGTCCGCTGATAGATTGTTGCTGGATGTCCCATGTTCCGGTCTGGGTGTGTTGAAACGTAACCCCGATACCAAATGGCATGATACTGAGATGCGTTTGCCGGTGTTGCAGGCGTTGCAAGCACAAATTCTCGACAGTTATAGCCGGATGCTAAAAGTAGACGGCATTCTGGTGTATGCCACCTGTTCCATAATGCCCGATGAAAATCGACAACAAGTGGATAATTTCCTGGCCAACCATAGTAATTTCCAATTGCTGGATGATGAAACCATTAGCCCGGCAAAGAGTGGGTTCGATGGCTTTTATTTGGCAAGATTGCAACGTACTGCAGAATAACGGTGCTGAATAGCGGAAGTTTTTGTGCAGAGTTTGGTGCAGTTTTTTACAAGCTTTTGCAAGTTCTCATAGTTACACTGGTTTAATTGTCATATTTAAGCGCGGTACTGAACTTGTCGGAACCTGCCATCGAACATCAATTATTAACACCGGTTGCCGGTATTGAACTGGTTCGAGCCCGTTATCAGGGATTTGCCTTCGACCGGCATGTGCATACTGATTTTCATATTGGGATAGTGGATGCTGGTGCGCAGCGTTTTATGCATCGGGGCAATCAATATTTGCTGGCCCCAGGACGTATTTCGCTGATTAATCCAGATGAAGTCCATGATGGGGAAGGACTCGACAAAGGTCTTTATCAAGTGCGCTTGTTACGAGTCAGTGCTACCGCTTTGGAGCAGTTCGGGAAACAGTTGGGATATCGGCACCGCGAGTTATTCTTCAAGGGCCCGGAAATCTTTGACCAGCCTCTCTACAGTGGTTTATTACAACTGCACCAATTAGTAAATCAGTCGCGTTTGTCGCCATTGGCCGTCGATAGCTTGCTGCTGGATCTTATGTCAACACTTATCCAACGCTATGGTGACGTTGAGGGACAGTCAATGACAGCTGAAGGTGGACTAACGACAAGTCAGCTAACTCAGTTGAAGGATTTTCTATACGCCGATATAGCGAAAAATCATAGATTACGGACCTTGGCGCAACTGTTTCAGCTCAATGAATACCAGTTTTTACGCAGGTTTCGTCGCAGTTTTGGCATGACACCGCATGCTTATATCTTAGCATTACGAGTAGATCTTGCCCGCCAGTTACTGGCCGCTGGCAAGGATGTGGTCACTGCGGCAACTACCGTCGGATTTTATGATCAAAGCCATCTGCATCATTGCTTTAAACGGCGCTACAATCTGACACCGGCGGCGTATCGGCGCCAGCTGGCGGGATAACTGCAATTTTTCCCAATACTTGAGTTATGCGGTTTCGATACATTGGCACTGGTCTTAGATTAATTGAGTTTTTAAAAACACACTATGTCCTGGATATCGTTGTTACTTACCTTGGGAACTGTACATATTGCGGCACTGGTTGCACCAGGTCCTGATTTTGCTTTGATGTTGCGTGCCAGTGTAGTCGGGGGCCGCCGCTACGCGTTTTTTTTGGCGTTAGGTCTGGCGTCCGCCATTATGTTACATACCATTACGGTGACTTTTGCCGCCGCCTTATTACAACATTGGTTGCCGGGACTGATGTTATGGTTGCCCTGGTGTGCCGCGCTGTGGTTGGGTTATCTGGGATATGGCTGTTTACAGGGCGCATTTGCGGCTTCTCCAGCCGGTGAAAGTAATGAAACGGTGCAAAAGCCGCGTGTATATTCTCGTCGTCACGGCTGGTGGACCGGGTTTGCCACTAATGCGCTTAATCCCAAAGCCTATGTGTATTTTTTCAGTGTCATTGCCGGGATGCTGCCGTTGCAAAGTCCATTACAATTCAAGTTAGCATTAGTCACGTTGTTTTTTAGTCTGGCATTATTGTGGTTCGCATTTCTTGGGTGGGCATTAAATATTCCACGCTTTAGCAAATGGTTGCAGCGTAATAATCGCGGGATATTGGTGTTTAGTGGCATGATTTTGCTGTTGTTTGCGCTGTTATTGCTTTTACAGGGCTATCAACGGTTGTTGGGCTAATCGCCTTGTAATGTCAATAAAATTCGACGATTACCTCCCTGATTTCTGTGCTCACCAAGGTAAATACCTTGCCATGTACCTAAAGCCAGTTGCCCATCTTGTATGGGCAACAGCAAACTAGTGCCGAGCAAACTCGATTTAATGTGTGCTGGCATATCATCGGTTCCTTCATAGGTATGGCGAAAATAACGGGTATCTTCCGCGACGCTATGGTTAAACCACGCTTCAAAATCCGTGCGCACTGTTGGGTCAGCATTTTCGTTGAGTGTCAGTGATGCTGAGGTATGCTGCAGTTGCAGATGCAATAAACCGATGCTTATCGGGCTAAACTGCGCCAATGCAGCTTCAATCTCTGCGGTGATCAGATGAAAACCGCGAGCTTTGGCTCGTAATTGTATCTGCTGTTGTTGCCACATATGGCTTCTCCGCGTTGTCTTTGTTGCAATTATATCGAGGCCATTAGTTAACCCCAAACGTCAAGCTGACTTTCCATAACGGAATGCTCAAGGGAAGAGCACTCATCTGTGGTAAACTGCTCAATGTCGGTTTCGACTGATTTAAAGAGGAAACATCATGGCTCGTGCCTGTGCTCGCCATATTTTGGTAAAGACCCGTGAAGAAGCGGAAAAATTGAAACAGCGTTTGGAAAAAGGCGAGGATTTTGCGGTATTAGCGAAAAAATATTCTGAATGTCCCTCAAAAAAACGTGGTGGTGATCTGGGCGAGTTTGGTCCAGGGCAGATGGTCAAAGCCTTTGATGATGTTGTTTTTAAAAAGCCTTTGCTCACTATACACGGTCCGGTGAAAACTCGATTTGGTTTTCATCTGATCCAGACCCTTTATCGCAACTGATGACTGAAACAGCTGCCACGCCGTCGTTGTTACCTGCAGACTATTATCTGCATAACTTTGAGCAGATGTTGGCAAGTGTGACAACGCGCTACCTGGATATTTTCCCAGCTGAGCAACAACTGGCGTTACAGCGTTACCAATCGTTACCGGACAGCAGTAAAATGCTGTTGGTGCGATTGTTATCCCGCAAAGGTGAGTGGTTCCGTCTGGATAAACTGCAATATCAAGAAATTGGCGATATCAATGCAGCAATGCAGCCGCTGCTGCAAAGCGAACTGTTACAACAGGCGCTACCACCTCTGGAGATCTGGTTTACCTCGGTCACGTTGCCAGAACTAAAAACACTGTTCGATGACATTGGCGTTCCTTGGTTTAAACGCGACCTCAGCAAACAGCAATTGTGGGAACTGCTGCGAACTATGCCGCCGTCGCAAGCAGAGCTATCGTTGTGGCAGCAGCGACAAGGATTATGCTGGTTACAACTCCATTGTCAGCCTTTGCTGGAGTTGCTGTTACTGCTGTATTTTGGCAATCGCTATCAGGATCTCAGCCAGTTTGTACTGAGCGATCTGGGGTTACAACGGTTTGAGTGTTATCCGTTAGTTCGAGAAGGACGCGCTTATCATTCCTCATCAGAATTACAAACCGTCTTGTCGTTGGCGACGTTGGCGGATAGGTGGGAGCAACTAACCCAACAAAAATTGCCAATAAATTTAGCCGAGTGGTTGGCACAGGTTCCGTCACCACAAGACAACCCCATTGTTGAGCGACGACGGCAGAAGTTACTGTTGAAATTGGCTCGAGAAGCTGAACGTCAGCAACAACTGGTGCTAGCCATTTCGCTCTATCCGCAATGTCAGGACTGGACCGCAAGCGAGCGGTTATGCCGCTGTCTGATAAAGCTCAAGCATCCGCAGGCGCTTAGCGCTGTAACCGCACTTGGACAACACGCGCAAAACGAAGCACAGCAACAAACGGTTATCAGGATTTATAAACAGTTAACTAAGCATTTCGCTGTTCAGGTGCCTTTGCTCCCGTACTCGGCCCCATTCGATATGTTAAAGCCATTTAAGCCCGCTGAACTCAGGCTGGAATTGCCGCAAACATCGAATCTGCGGGTAGAGTTTGTCACCAGGGATTATTATTCCGCACAAGGTTTTGATGCTTGGTATAGTGAAAACAGCGTGCTGTGCGGACTGTTCGGGCTGGCTTTCTGGGACATCATCTTTGCCCCTGTTGTGGGCGTATTTGATAACCCTTATCAGAGCGCTCCACGTGACATGTATCAGCCAGGTTTTAGTTCGCAACGTCGAACATTGATCGCCAGGCGAATGGCACAATTGGCCAGCGGTGACCGGAGCATGCTGCACCAGCACTTCATTAACAAACAGGGGCTGGTGAATGATTGGGTGAATTGGCAGATTTTCACTGAGCCGTTATTCAAACGTTGTATGGCGTCCTTTCCCTCAGCTTTTCTGTTGGCAGTATTTCAACGTATCTTGCGTGATCCAGCCCATTACCGCAGTGGACACCCGGATCTGTTGTTGTTTGACGCTGATGGTGCGCCGCATTTTGTTGAGGTTAAAGGGCCAGGCGATAAGCTGGCCGATCACCAAATTTATTGGCTGCGTTTTTTGGCTGACTTTTATCCTGCAAAAGTTTGCTACGTAACTTGGCAGCATTAACTCATCTGCCGGTGTTTGTCCTTGCTGCTCTGAGGTTGCAGAACACTTCATTAACTGTGCAGTTAATATCCTTTCTCTGGGACTTGCTAATCTCTATTTTTCGCACCATAACTTGCAATAGGGTCGATAAACCTTCATGTTGTCTTGAGTTTGAAAGGAATATACGAGGGATTGACAGTGAAAAAATCATTATTGTGTACAGCAATCACAGCATTGATGTTAAATGGCTACTACATCAATGTGGCAAATGCAGAACCCCAGCCACCTCAGAAGCAGGAGCAGCAAAACAAAGCGAATAATGCTGAAAAAAACAAGGCATCAAAATCTGATGCCAATGCAAAATCTAATCAGATGAAGCATCAGGATAAAAATCAGCAGTCTCATCAAAATCAATCACAGCAAAGCAGTCATGGTAATGCCAGCAGTAATGCCCATCAACCGAAGGGCATCGAACGTTCAAATCCAAATTCTAATGCAGCTTATGCGATATCTACCCACAACAAACATGTGATAAAACAACATTATCAACGAATTTTGAGCAAGGTGGATCGCAACCGCCGTCCGAAATGGGAAAAAGGTGAGGTGATCCCAGATAGGTATCGTTCATACATCACCCCGGCCCCCAGTTCGCTGATACGGCGTTTAAATGATGTTCCGAAAGGATGTGATGTTGGTTATTACCAAGGCTATACCGTAGTTTATGATCCGACGACTTTTATGATTTTAACGTTAGTCGATCTGTTGGTGGATTAGTCATTACAGGTGAGGGCACCTCAGTCCCTCACCTTTACGCATGGTTGATAAATACTTTTTAACTAGATTATCGCTTGGCAAATACCACTAAGATCATGTGATAAATGGAATTCAGGGGGAGGATTTATGTATACCATCGTTGAAAGCACTAAGTCCTTTGACGTTACCGCTAACGCGCTTGAAGAGTCAGTGAAGAAAAATGGGTTTGGCGTGTTGCATATTCATAACCTAGGTGCAACTCTTCGAAGCAAAGGGATTGATTATGCAGAGGAATGTAAAGTCTTTGAGGTTTGTAATCCGCAACAAGCATCTAAAGTTTTGGCCATTGATGTGCGTCTGAACATGGCCTTGCCTTGTCGAATATCCGTTTACACCGAGGGCGGGAAAGTGAAAGTTGGTTATATCAAACCCGTTGAAATGCTGAGCGCATTATCTAACGATGCCGCATTGGTTAACATTGCAAGGGAAGTGGAATCGGCGATGATCAATATCTTGAATGCAGCCATAGCTTAATCATAGCCATTGTGGTTGTCATGAATAATTAGCCCTTAGTTAGTGATGAGTTGGCACTTGTTGTGTCGCTCGGACTGTTTAACATAGTAAATTAAACCAACCATTTAGTGCTTCCTTGTTGACCAATTTTAGGGGATATAGCAGAGTGTTTATACGTCGAAGTCACCCCGAATAAGTCAATAAACATCTTAAAACCGGCACCTAATCAATGATGCAATGTATTGAGTTAACTGAATAAAAGATATGGAAAATTTCAAATTAATCCCTCGTGTGCAAATTAGCCACACCCCTACACCATTAGAGTTTCTGCCCCGACTATCGCAGGCGTTGGGTTGTGATTTATACATAAAGCGTGATGATTGTACTGGCTTAGCCGGTGGTGGAAATAAAGCGCGTAAGCTTGAATATCTGATTGCTGATGCACAACAAAAACATGCCGATGTGATTGTCACTGTCGGCGGATTCCAGTCCAATCATGCCAGGCAAACCGCAGCGGCCGCCGCTAAGTTTGGTTTCGATTGTGAATTGGTGCTGGAGGATGTCAACGGCACCCCGAAGACCGACTATTACAACAACGGCAATATGCTGCTGGATCATCTCCTTGGTGCCAATGTTCATTCACTCAAACAGCACGAAAACTGTCATAAATATGCACAAGCGTTAGTGGCCAAGCTCGTCGAGCAAGGACGTAAACCATATTTTGTGCCAATGGGTGGTTCAAACGTGATTGGCAGTTTGGGGTACGTACGTTGTGCTTATGAACTATTGGCTCAAATTGAAAATCAACAACTTAACATCGATCAAATTGTAGTTGCGACCGGTAGTGCTGGCACCCAGGCAGGATTATTAGCGGGTCTGATCGCCGCGAAATCAGATATTCCCGTCCTGGGCATTGCGGTGAGTCGCTCAACAGAAGAGCAGACAATACTGGTTGAAAAGCTACTCAAAGAGGTCCTGTCTTATCTTGGCCTGGACCCAAACCTAGCCAAGGGCAGAGTGGTTACCAACGGCAACTACTATGGTGAGGGGTATGGTATCCCCACCGCGGCAATGATCAGCGCGGTAACGCGCTGTGCACAGCTTGAAGGGCTGCTACTCGATCCGGTATACACCGGTAAAGCAATGTCGGGGCTAATCGATTTGCTTGCTAAAGGAGTGATAAAGAACGGCAGTAAGCCGCTATTTCTGCATACCGGCGGCAGCCAGGGATTATTTGCTTACCGCGAAACGTTTTAAGTGCAATCAAGTGATGGCGTCGACAACGTGATAATTCACCTAAGTAACAGCAAATTGGTATTTTAAATAGCCCCGTGGTTCGGCGACATCTACTAACGGGCTGTAGACGGGTGTCTACAGCCAATGTTGGCGGGATTTTTAGCTGTTTCAACGTCGTATGACGTCAATCAAAAATCAATTCCAGCTGCATCAGCAGCATCTCTTCGCCACCGCTGATTTTGATATCACGGCTATTGCAAACCGGGCAGAGGTAGGCAATTTCATCTGGGATCGAGTGGGCGCCACAAGCTTTACAGTCCAGCTCTAGTGGTGCAACGTCCATCTCCAATTCTGCACCTTTACACATACCATCTTCGCGGAAGGTATCAAAAGCAGTCTTCACCAGTTGCGGTTCGACGCCACTAAGTGCTCCGATTTTAACTGCAACTCTGGCGATGCCTTTGGCCTGATGTTCAATAGCAAGCTGCTCACATTGATCGATTAAGGCGCTGACAATGGAAAATTCATGCATCAGCAGATCCTCGGTAACAATTCACCCGCTGGCAGTTCCAGATAGCGTTTGCTGCCCCATGGGGAATGCAGAATAACCTTGCCAGCATTGGTGTCGGTGACAGTACCGACAATCCGCGCCTGATCGCAATTGCAGAATTGATGCATGACGGTGATGGCATCGGCCGCGATTTCCTGTGGCAGGGCAATCACAAAGGTGCCTTCGTTAGCCAAGTCCCAGGGCTCAAAACCGTAAAGTTCACAGACACCGCGTACTTCATCACGCACCGGGATCACTTCCTCGCTGAGTTCAATACCAACATTTGCCGCTTTGGCCCATTCGTTCAACACTGCAGCAATCCCGCCACGTGTGGCATCGCGCATGGCATGCAGTTCAAGGTTGGCCGCGATCAGCTGCTCTACCATCGGCCACAGCGTGGCACAATCGGATTGCAGCTCAGTTTCCAATTCCAGTCCTTCACGGGCTGCCAGAATTGCGGCGCCATGGCATCCAATGTCACGAGACAGAATGATGGCATCGCCTGGGCGTACTGAGTGCACTGAGATCCCCGGCTTGATAATGCGACCAACGCCGGAGGTGTTGATAAACACCCCATCAGCGCAGCCTTTGGGCACGACCTTGGTATCGCCACAGACAATTTTGGCTCCGCTTTTATGCAGCTCTGCGGCCATGGTCTCTACAATCTCTTTGAGTTTGGCGATTTCAAAGCCTTCTTCAATGATAAAACCACAACTCAGGTACTGCGGTGCCGCGCCCATCATTGCCAAATCGTTTACTGTGCCGGCAATTGCCAGCTTGCCAATATTGCCGCCTTTGAAAAACAATGGAGAAACCACAAAAGAATCTGTGGTGAACGCAATTGGGCCCGTCATATTAAGACAGGCAGCGTCTTCTTCCTGACGTAGGATTTGGTTATCAAACGCTTCAAAGAACAGTTTGCCAATTAACTCAGCCATTTCGCGGCCACCACCACCATGACTGAGCTGGATCTGTTTCGGGGTAGACATGTTTATTTTACTCCTGCGTAACGGTAGTAGGCGTTACACGCGCCTTCGGAACTTACCATGCAGCTGCCAAGTGGCGTTTGTGGGGTACAGCCACGGCCAAACACTTTGCAGTCTTGTGGTTTGGCTTTGCCTCTAAGAATATCGCCACACTGGCAGGCTTTGTGATCGTCAATCTCTTTTACCGGTAACCGTTCGCCATATTTAAGTTCAGCATCGCGGTGGCGGTATTCCGGTTTGAGCATCAAGGCTGAGTTGGGGATCGGTCCCAGGCCACGCCAGCGGAAGCTGGGGCGAACTGTAAAAAAGTGATTCACTTTTTGCTGTGCGGCTTCATTACCTTTGTAGCTCACGGCACGTTCGTACTGGTTTTCCAGCGCGCAACGACCCTCCACTTTCTGTTTCACAATCGACAGGATTGATTGCATCACATCCACGGGCTCAAACCCGGAGACCACCACCGGAGTGTGATAGTTATCAACCGTGGGTTGATAAATCTGGCTGCCGGTGATCACACTGACATGTGACGGGCCGATAAAGGCATTTACCCGCGTGTCAGGATCGGCCATAACCGCATCTATTGCTGGCGGTACCAGCACATGGTTGATGTGGAATAACAGGTTGGGAATGCCGAGCTTTTCAGCCTGTTCTAACAGTACGGCAGTCATCGGCGTTGAAGTTTCAAAACCGATAGCGAAATAAACGACGGTTTTATCGGGATTTTCCTGCGCGATTTTCAATGCATCCAGTGGCATATAGATCGGGCGAATATCACAGCCTTTGGCGCGGAACTGCGCCAGCGACCCTTCAGAACCCGGCACCCGGATCATGTCACCTAAAGTCACCAGGATCACATCCGGTATTTGTGCCAATGCTGCCGCTTGATCGATACGCTCCTTCGGCATGATACATACCGGGCATCCAGGACCGTGTATAAATTCGATATTATCGGGCAGCAGCTGTAACAGGCCATATTTCATGATGGTATGCGTATGCCCGCCACACACTTCCATGACATTTACTGGCTCGTCCAGCTTGGCCGCTAGCTGCTTGATTTGTGATGCCAGCTCTGCAACGGTACGGGGGTCGCGAAAACCATCATAGAGCTGCTTGAGTTGCAACTCAGGCATCAGCGGCCTCCATCTTGTCGACGATTTCTTTATATAGCGCCAAACTTTCAGCCGCCGATGCAGCATCGATTTTATTCATCACAAAACCGATGTGGATTAACACATAATCACCGACAGCCAAAGGTTCTTCCATAAGATGACAACTTACAGTGCGCTTTACACCTAAGGTGTCAACCGTAACGCTTTGTATTTCTGGGTGTAGTTCAACAACTTGTGAGGGAATAGAGAGACACATCAGACAGCCTCCGCAGTAGTGTTGAAGGTGGCGAGTTCATTTTCAAACCAATGTGCTACTTCCAACATGCTTTCTTTTTCTTTCACAGAAACACAGATCACTTTGGCATTTGGATTTAGTTTGAGTACATGGCTTTTGGCGACTTCGGTATCAAAATCGAAGTAGGGCAGCAGGTCACATTTAGTGATTAAAACCACATCCGCTTTACGGAACATGACAGGATATTTTTCAATTTTGTCTTCACCTTCCGGGACGGAAACCAACACTACGTTTTTGTGGGCTCCGACATCATAGCTGGCTGGGCAGACCAAATTGCCCACATTTTCCACAAAGCAGATATCCATGTTATCCAATGGCTGCTGATGCAGCGCACCATGCACCATAAAAGCATCCAGATGGCAGGCACTACCGGTCTGGATCTGTACTGCACTGATGCCTTTGGCTTTTAGCCGATCGGCATCGCGAGAAGTTTCCAAGTCGCCTTCAATGACACAGAATTTTTTGTTGGTATAGTCACCGAGATGTTCCAGCAGGGTGGTTTTACCTGAACCTGGGCTGCTCATTAGATTGAATGCCATTACCCCGTGTTCTTCAAAGTGTTCACGGTTATGGGCGGCTTCAACATCGTTCTTGTCGAGTATTTTATGGATCACTGACAAGGTCTTCTTATCGTTGAGTTGTGGATTGGTTGACAGCTCGTGATGATGGTGATCATGGCTGTGATCATGTCCTGCAATAGAACAACCGCAATCTTTACACATAGCAAACTCCGGTTTGACTGTGGGCTGACATATCAGCGTCAGCCGGTTTAAATTTAGTCAGACAGGTGGGTGGCCTGTCGCAGGCCATACCACAACTGTCCTAACGCAATACCGCCATCGTTAACAGGCACTAGCCGCTGCGGCAAACGCTGGATGCCGCGATTATGCAGTTGTTGATAGCAGTACTCTGCTAAAAATCGATTCTGGAAGACCCCCCCCGTTAACACGACAGGCAGGTGGTTGCCTAATTTTTGCTGCGCTGCTACCGCGCTGTGGCAAATCGCATCTCCGAGCGCCTGTATAAACGCCATCGCAATAACGTCTTTATCAATTTGCTGCAGCGTGGCCTGTAACAACTGATTAAACAAGGTCGCGGTATCCCATTGTCCTAGTAATAATCCGGCGTATGGCCGCAGTGGTAACTGCAATTTAAGCGCTTGTGCCTCAGTAGTTTTCCCGGCAGCTTCAGCACGCCGAGCCAGGGTTTCAATGATAATTCCCGCCTGACCTTCATACTGGGTGTCCTGCATTTCGTCCAACAATACCGCCAGTGCATCGAAAAGTCTGCCAACTGAGTGGGACTTTGGCATTTTGTCTGCGGCAAAAATCTTTGCCAGATTACGCAGTAACGAGGGCGAGTAATAGCGAAACGCCGGCAAGTTCATCGCGACGATATCATTGATACTGAATTGCTGTAGTAATAACGCTAGAGTTAAGCGAAACGGTGATTTGATGGCAAGTTCGCTACCAAGCAATGAGAATGAGCGGATACTGGCAAGTCGCTCGTAACTATTGCTGTCAGCCAGCAACAACTCACCGCCCCATAATTCGCCATCGTCACCAAGGCCGGTGCCATCAAAGCTGAAGCCCAACACTTTGCCGTCATAATCGTTGGCCGCGAGCGTTGCCAGAACATGGGCGTAATGGTGTTGTACGGCAGTTATCGGCTGAGATTGCTCCATAGCCCATCGACTCGACGCATAATCAGGGTGTAGATCGCGCACAATCGAGTCTGCATTGAAGTGGTACATCCGTTTAAAGCTGGCAAGCGTACGCTGGAAATAACCTTCCGCTCCCAGGCTAAAAAGGTCACCAATATGAGGACTAAGATATAGCGTATTGCCGATATTCAGTGCCAACGTGTTCTTTTGTTGTGGGCCTACCGCCAACACGGATGGCAGTGTTGGCTTGGCTAATAACTTGCTTGGCAGGCTCAGCGGTGCATAACCACGCGCTAAGCGCATGACCTGCAATTCACCACCACACATTTGCACCACCGAATCATCGCAACCATTGAGGATTGGGCGATTATGATCCAGCATGGCATCGATCACCATAAAGTGCTCATTGGCAAGCTGTGCCAAGATAGTCTCACCATCGGTAATAATGGGTTCGCCGGAAAGGTTGGCACTGGTGGCCACTAACGGCTTTTGCACGGCATCCAGCAATAACGTGTGCAGCGGAGTATAGGGCATAAACAGCCCAATACGGTCGATATTCGGGGCCACTGCGGCACTTAGTAGAATGTCAGCAGTGGCCGATTTTTGTAGCAGTACAATCGGCCGTTCCTGACTACACAGCAGTTGCCACTCGGCGTCACTCGCCACCGCATATTGCTGCGCCATCTCTAAATCTGCCACTATCACCGCCAACGGCTTAGCGGGCCGTTGCTTGCGTAGCCGCAATCTAGTGACAGCTTGATGGTTAGTGGCGTCACAAACCAGATGAAAGCCGCCTAATCCTTTAATGGCAAGAATCTTACCGGCGAGAAGGGCGGCTACAGCTAATGAGAACGCCTGCTCTCGCGACGCTAATTCATGGCCCTGATTGTCCACATAGCGCAGATGCGGCCCGCATTTTGGACAACTCACCGGCTGCGCGTGATAACGACGATCCATGGGATCTTCATAGGCCTTACGACAATCATCACACATCGCAAACGCCGCCATCGAAGTATTATGACGGTCGTAGGGCAGGTTATTGATAATGGTGTAACGTGGACCGCAGTGAGTGCAGTTGGTAAAAGGGTAATGATAATGGCGATTATTGGGATCGCGGATCTCTTGCAAACACGCCGGGCAACTGCTTTTATCGGTACCCACAGCCACTAATGCCTGATGGCTACTGCGACTCTTATGAATGCTGAAATCTTTAAGTGTGGCATCCTCGGGCACGATTTCGTAACACAGACTGTCGATACGTGCCAGTGGCGGTTGCTCGGTATACAGTGCATTATCAAAAGCTTGCAGCATAGCCAAATTGGCTTGAACAACAATGGTGACGCCTTCGCCGTTGTTCAGCACATGACCACAAAGTTGATAGCGCTTGGCAAGCTGATAGATCCAGGGGCGGAATCCCACGCCCTGGACTATCCCTGTCACATGGTAGCACCGAGCCTGCAATTTACTGCTGGCGCAATGTTGCGGTGCAAAGGTGACAGCTTCGCTCATGCATTATCTCCGGCGTTGGCGCAAGTAAAGCGCACCGGTAGCTAGCAATGCACCATCAAGATCCTGCATCTGGCTGACGCCGAGCGGGAAATTCTTGCCCAGGCGCAACGCAATACGGCGGCCAAGCACCGGATTGGCAAAGCTACTGCCGGCCAGATAGACACGACGGATGCCGGTATTAAGATCCAACCGTTCAATCCAGTTAGCGATAAAATCTGCCAGTGAATCATTCATGGCGAAGGCCAACTTGGCCGCATCATCGTCGCCAGCAAGCCGGAAGCTAATGAGTGTGCCGAAGGTTTTACACCAATCAAAAGTTGCGTATTCACCTGAAATCAATGGGTAATCGATACGAGGAGAATTCGCACTGGTGTTGCTCATGGCGGCAGCCACAAAGGCATCGGCAAGCTGTTCGTTGCTATCAGCCTCAATACCGATGATTACCGCAGCAACTATCCACAAAGATTTCAAACTCTGCTTTGAACAACCGCTGAGGTCCAACTTTTGTAGTCGTTGATACAGTGCCGGATATTGCTCGGTGAATTTAGCAAACACATCTTGTTGTGGGCTAGATTGCAGTTGGCTGATGATATCGGCACCTGTTGCGGGCAGTTCTGGTACTTGCATAAAGCATTTGATATCGCCATCGTCATTCGATGTCATTAACTGACTGACATAACGATCGCTGAAATACAGCATACCGAGATTGCTGGCACTGCCAACTTCCGCCGCAATACCCAACAGTGCACATTGCGCGGCACTCGTGGCGTCGGTGGAATCCCAGACGTCTGCATCATCATTAGCCAGTGATGCAACAAGCTGTTGTTGTTTGCGTTTACCCGTTGCTTTAGCAACGTATGCACCAAATCGAGCACTTTCATGCAGGGTTTCTGGTAGTGCTTGACCGAGCAATAGGTTATCTAATTGCACTGTTGAAACAGCGACTGGCACATCTATGCCTAGCGTATGGGCAAATACCGCCTGCTGATGTTCCCGATGACAATAGATGGCATCAATCCCTTTAACACGCAGATATTCAGCCAGCACCAGCTGCAGACGTGAGGCGGCAAAACCGACTTCATATAATGGCGCGGCTAATTTACTGTCAGTCACCGGTTGCAGCCGCAATAGTGGCTTTTCAATGGAAGATAATGCCAGCACCTCGTTGTCAGTCACTTGAAACAGACTATTGAGATTATTAGGGTTACATACCAGCATTTGCTGCCGTCCCTGACCAATAGGCTGCCGGCTCAGTACCAGTTTACCGGACACATCGTCAAGGAACAGGGTTTCACCTTCCAGCAGTCTTACCGCCAACTGCTGTAAATCCTGTCGTTGCAATGCAGCAACTGTGTCCAGGGTTAATATCGCTTGTTCGCCATGACAGTGGTCACAGGCAACTACCAGATTGGCAAACTCCCCATGTTGGTTGTCACCAAAACGTGGCTGACAATGCTGGCAGAAGGGCACGTTCGCAGCACTGACCTCAATCGGCTTTTTATCACCCTGACGGTCTGTCGCCAGCAACATACGAGAGTCCAGCAAATGGACACTCAGCAGAAAGTCAGCAGCAACTTGTTCTGCCAAGCATTCTAGTTCCGCCTGTTCACCTTCTGCTTCCAGCAGATAGCGCCAGGTCACAACCGGTTTTTTCTGTTGTTCCAAATGTTCATTGGCCTGGTGGCGAATGGCCAACAAACCCACTGTTAAATTCAGCTTCTGGTAATTAAGGTATTGATTGCATAAGTAACCATACCAAGGTACCTGTTTAGAACAGTCAAACTCGAATCTCAGCAATTTCATTATTAATCGGTGTCCTGCGTTTCCTGTCGGCGCGGGGCGTGGCCGCTGGTTCTGTCGCCCATGGACAGACGGGGTTTGTAGGATTGCGGGATAAGATCAGCGATGTCGGTATGGGAAATACGCTCAGTTTGCCATCCCAGAGATTCAAGATGGTTGATGAGAGTTTTTTCCATCAAAGGTACGGCGGCGGCAATACGCTCGGTCAATCCCAGAGTCATGGGTTCAATAACGGTAGGGGTAACGCCAAGCACCATAGTGTGTGGACGGTCGCCCAGCATTTCCATCATTGTTAGTGTTTGCAGCATCTCCACTTCATGGGCGCTGCCTTGCCAGTCAACTTCAGGCGGAGCCTGATCAAAATCAAAAAAGTAAACTTCGCCCGGACCACAACCAGCGGCATTGATGGTGTCCACTACTATCAATGAATCATATTGACTGATGATAGGTGTGAGGCCTTGGGCTAAGGTACCGCCATCAAGCATAACCAGCTCATGTTCGGGATGAGAGAAATGGTAGTTCTCATGAATATAATTGACAAAATGTACGCCGATACCCTCATCGGCGTACAGTACATTGCCAATTCCCAATAACAGTAGTTTCATTGGGCGCATTGGACTCCTAGTGTTTTTCTGGACGGTAATCGTATCCTGATACTATCGCATCAACAGCATTGTGCTTGAAGCGAATGCCGTACCATACTGCCATGTACACGTGAATCACCACGAAGATAATGAATACCCACGTCATATAGTGGTGCCAAATACGCACCATGGCCAGGCCACCCAATGCTTCAGTCAGCCAGGATGCAGTGCTCCAAAGCGCACCACCTAAACCTTCGTGATAAACGTTGGCATACAATATCAGTCCAGTAACACAGATCAAAGCAGCTACGATGGAAATCGCAAAATAGGTCATAAACTGCAAAGGTCCGTATATCCCGGCTTTATCCAGATGGCCCATCCATAAATAGGACTTGATTTGAGCTATCCAGCTTCTAAAGCTCATCACGTCCTTGAAAGACCGTCTTTCAATGTCGCTTTTGCTAAAGAAGAACAGATAGGCCCGTGCCAGCGTTACCGCACATAACACAAATCCGAAAATCAGATGAGCAAAGCGGATCCACCCCTGAACCAATACGTCTGTAGAATCAGCACCTACAACATAAGGCCAGGAGATGTAAAGACCGGTTGCCACCAGCATTACAATCGCCAGCGCTCTGAGCCAGTGAAAGATACGTATTGCGGCACTAAAGATCTTTACCTGTTTATAGGCAATACTTGCTGCCATAACACTTCCTCCTTACAGGCTGTTAGCGTCAACGCGAAATTCACCCAGTGATTGACCTTTGTAATCCATCACATGTACAGCACAGGCCATACATGGGTCAAATGAGTGGATAATACGGATGACTTCCAGCGGTTTAGTTGGGTCTTCCAGTTTCAGACCCACCAGTGATGCTTCGTACGGACCGACTTTGCCATTGGCATCAACAGGACCGGCGTTCCAAGTGGTTGGAACTACTGCCTGATAGTTTTCTACCAGACCGCCTTTAATGCGGATCCAGTGGCTCAACATGCCGCGAGGCGCTTCAATCATGCCGTGACCTACGTATTCTTTGTTAGGGTCAACAACAGGTTTTACGTAAGTGGATTCGTCACTCAGCATGTTAGTCAGCAAAGCATTGAAGGTCTTAACACCTTCCTGGGCTACGATAGAAGTCTGTAGCATACGTGCTGCAGTACGGCCCAAGGTAGTAAACAATGCTTGAATTGGCAGGCCAGTGCGTTTCAGCAGACCATCAACAGCTTCAACTACCACTTTATTGCCTTTGGCATAGTTCACCAACAAGCAGGACAATGGACCTACTTCAACTGGTTCGCCATTGTAACGTGGTGACTTCACCCAGCTATATTTGTTGTCGCCATCCAGTGTTGGCAGCTTGCCATATACGGTGTCACGTTCAACCATGCCGGTGTAATCAGGGATTGTTGTGCCATCGTAAGGATGCTGTGGTTTATCCGCTTTATACCAAGCATGGGTGACGTCTTCTGCGATCAGGTCCGGATTGATATCGGTAACATTCTTCAGGTCACCGTTCATGATGACACCCTGCTGGAAGATGTACTCGCCATCAGCAGTCGCAAAATCGTTGGTTGCCAGGAAGTTTGGTACGTTAACGCCACCTAAAACCGACGCTTCACCACCGAAGGCTTCGGCGGCCATAATAACGTCAGCTTTATACCCACGTTCAATGAAATCAGCCACGATATCGTGTTTCTGTTTCCATTCCTGCAGACGGGCAGGGCTCAGCATATCGCGTACGGAAGTAACACCGCCTACAACCAATGATTGTGGATGCGGTTGTTTACCACCGAAGATCGCCAGCATTTCTGCGGCAATACGCTGAATTTCCAATGCTTTCAGGTAGTGAGACAGGGCGATCAGGTTCTGCTCGGGAGTGAACTTATAAGTACCATTGCCCCAGTAAGCATTAGCGAATGGGCCAAGTTTACCGGTTGCGACAAAACCTTTCACACGCTCTTGCACTGCACGCAGCTCACCTTCACCCGCCGCAATTGGAGCGTCAGTGTATTTCAGTGCAACTTGCGCTGCTTTTGCTGGATCGGCGCTCAATGCGGATACTACGTCTACCCAATCCATCCCATGCAGGTGATAGAAATGTACGACGTGGTCATGCATGAAGAGAGAAGTGTGCATCAATGAACGCAGATAACGGGCATTTAATGGGATTTTGATCCCCAAGGCATTTTCTACTGCTTCAGTACCACAGCGGTAATGGGAATAGGTACATACACCGCAGATACGTTGCACGATCAAACCTACATCCATTGGGGTCCGGCCTTTCAGGATCACTTCGATACCGCGCCACAGTGTGGAGGCTGACCAGGCTTTTTTAACTACATTGTTTTCATCCACTTCCACCTCAATGCGGAGGTGACCCTCAATACGGGTAATGGGATCGATAACGACACGTTGGTTCATTGATTAGTCCTCCTTGGAAGAACCGGCAAACAGACTAGCGACAGCGTGGGCACCGATACCTACGACAGTGGCACCGAGAATAACAGCACCGATGGTGTCAGCGGTGGCATCCAGACCATGCAATAACTGGCGGCCAAGAGGTTTTTCAAAGTCAGCCATATCGTCCCAGAAGTTGGGTTCAGAGCAACCCATGCAGCCATGACCTGCCAAAACTGGCCAGCTTACATGATGGTTGAAACGTTCAGTGGGGCAGTTGTTATAGGTGTATGGGCCTTTACAACCCACTTTGTACAGGCAATAGCCCTGTTTAGCACCTTCATCACCAAACTGTTCAACGAATTCACCAGAGTCAAAACGACCACGACGTTCGCAGTTATCGTGTACACGTGCACCATAGGCCCATTTCGGACGGTTATACATATCCAGTGCGGGCAAGCGACCGAACATGATGAAGTACATCAATGTACCAACAATATTTTTTTCACTTGGTGGGCAGCCACCTAAGTTAACTACGGCTTTATCTACCACTTCGTAGACGCCTTTGGCGCCGGTTGGGTTAGGCGCAGCAGCCTGAATACCACCGAAGGAAGCACAAGTACCAACCGAAATGATGGCTGCAGCACCTTCAGCAGCTTCTTTAACAATTTGCAGACCAGTGTGGCCTTTACAGCCAACAGTCAAAAATGCACCGTTGTTAGCAGTAGGCACACCGCCTTCAACTGCCAGCAGATACTTACCTTTGTAAGCTTCCAGCGCGTGTTCCAGATTTTCTTCTGCCTGCCAGCCAGCAGCGGCCATCAGGGTTTCATGATATTCCAGAGAAATATGATCAAAGATCAGTGAATCGAGATTAGGGGTATCGGCCCGAACCAGAGACTCGGAACAGCCGGTACATTCGGCCAGGTGCAACCAAATCAGTGGTACCCGGTCAGCCAGCTCAGCAGCTTCTGCAACCAGATTGCTGAATGGCAGTGGTAATGCCAGCAATGCAGTAACTGAAGCGCTCCACTTCATGAAGTCACGACGGGAGATCCCGAGTTCCAACATGCGTTCCTGCAGTGATTTTTCCTGACGGGGGGGAAGTTGGCGCAGTTCCTCCAACCGTTTCCGTCCCTGTTCATAGAGGGCTGAATGTGTGTCCATGGGTTTACCTTAATGTTGTTTTTAAAAGGCGATTTGCGTTAAAGCTCACACAGTTAACAGCGTTATAGTAGGGAGATAAAGAAGGTAAAATCTTGAGGTGCATCAATTTTCTATGAAAGATGAGACGCATGAGTTAATTAGTTTTTCACAATATGATGTTGATCAAATATTGGATTTCTTAATGAGACAAATTGTCTAATTGACCTGTTTTTTCTAATTGAAACCGATTTTAGGTAATTATAACGGTTTTGAAAGCTTGAATTTTGTTAATGTTTTAACCTGGTGGCATAACTTTTAACGTATTTGTTGGTTTGGGTTGCTTTAGATATTAACAATTGACTCACGTAGCAAAAAATATGAGCAATATGCAGAATTGATATGGTGTAAAAGTAGATGAAAGTCACAAAAGTCGGGTACTTGCTAGCACTATTGAGTACTATTGAGCACTAGTAAGCACCCGCGATGGGTCAATTTTTCTCTGGGTGATAATCATATCCAGAGACGATGGCGTCTACCGCATTATGTTTGAAACGGATGCCGTACCAAACCGCCATGTAGATGTGGATTACTAGAAAAATAATGAAACACCAGGTGATGTCATGATGCCAGATGCGCACCATAGCCAAACCACCCATAGCTTCCGTAATCCAACTGGCAGTACTCCATAATGCGCCACCTAGTCCCTGGTGATAAACGTTGGCGTAAAGCACTAGACCAGTGATGCACATAAACGCGGCTAACACTGAAACCGCAAAGTATGTCATAAACTGTAATGGTCCATAGACTCCGGCTTTGTCCAGATGTCCCATCCATAAATAGGATTTGATCTGGGCGAGCCAGCTTTTTGGACTCATCACATCCTTAAACGAACGCCGTTCAATGTCACTTTTACTGAAAAAGAACAGATAAGCTCGTGAACCGGTTATCGCACACAAGGTAAAACCGAAAATCAAGTGCCCAAAACGGATCCAGCCTTGTACCAATACGTCCGTTGAGTCGGCACCAATGACATAGGGCCAAGCGATATAAAATCCGGTTGCTACCAGCGCCACGATAGACAACGCTCTTAACCAGTGAAATACACGGATTGCGGCACTAAAGATTTTTTCCTGCTTATACGCCACGTTTGTAGTTGTCATCGTTTTCCCTCCTTAACAGGCTGTGGGGCCTACGCGGAATTCACCCAATGACTGACCTTTGTAATCAATCATATGTACGGAGCAAGCCATACAAGGATCGAAAGAGTGAATAATTCGCAGAACCTCTAGGGGCTTAGTTGGATCTTCCAGCTTTAGTCCTACTAATGAGGCTTCATAGGGACCAATCTTACCGTTGGCATCCATTGGCCCGGCGTTCCAGGTCGTAGGAACCACCGCCTGATAGTTTTCCACTAAGCCGCCTTTGATTCTTATCCAGTGACTCAGCATACCGCGAGGCGCCTCAATAATAGCGTGGCCCACATATTCTTTATCCGGGTCGATTTCAGGCTTGCGGTACAGCGATTCATCGCTTTTCAGGTTAGTTACCAGCGCATCGAAGATTTTATTACTTTCCTTGGCAACGATGGACGTTTGAATCATGCGCGCAGCAGTGCGACCGAGAGTGGTATATAACGCATCGAGTGGCAATCCGGTACGTTTGAGAAAATCATCGACGGCTTCGACGACCAGTGGATTCCCCTTGGCGTAGTTCACGAGTAAACATGCTAGCGGGCCAACTTCCATCGGGTGACTGTTGTAACGCGGCGATTTCACCCAGCTGTATTTGTTATCGCCATCAACAGTAGGCAATTTACCGTAAACGGTATCGCGTTCGATGAAACCGGTATATTCAGGAATCGTGGTGCCATCATAAGGATGTTGTGGCTTTTCTGCTTTATACCAAGAGTGGGTGACATCTTCAGCAATGAGGTCCGGATTGATATCGCTGACGTTTTTCAGATCGCCATTCAGGATCACGCCCTGTTTAAAGATATGTTGACCGTCAGCGCCAACAAATTCATCACAGCAGATAAAGTTATGGACATTGACGCCACCGAGCACAGAGGCTTCGGCACCAAAGGCATCCGCCGCCATGATGATGTCGGCTTTATACGCACGTTCTACAAAGTCAGCCACAATGTCATGTTTGGCTTGCCACTCCTGTAACCGGGCCGGGTTGATCAGATCGCGTACGGACGTCATCCCCCCAACTACGACGGACTGGGGATGCGGTTGTTTTCCGCCGAAAATCGCCATCATTTCGGCGGCCACCCGCTGTACTTCCAGAGCTTTTAGATAATGCGACAGGGCGATGAGGTTCTGCTCTGGCGAGAATCGGTAAGTCTTGTTGCCCCAATAGGCATTGGCAAACGGCCCAAGTTTTCCCTTATTAACAAACCCCTGGACGCGTTCCTGCACAGCACGAAGATCACCTTCACCGGCTGCCAATGGTTTGTCGCTATATTTCATCGCGACTTGGGCAGCTTTGGCCGGATCGGCACTCAAGGCTGAGACAACGTCGACCCAGTCTAGCGCGTGCAGGTGATAAAAATGCACGATATGGTCGTGGTAATGTAACGCGGTCATCATCAGTGACCGCAAATATTGCGCATTGAGTGGGATCTTTACGCCCAGTGCTTTTTCAACGGCTTCGGTGCCACAACGATAATGAGAGAATGTGCAGACGCCACAGATACGCTGTACCAGCAACCCGACATCCATTGGTGTGCGACCTTTCAGGATGACTTCAATGCCACGCCATAAGGTAGACGATGCCCAGGCTTTCTGGATCACATTCTGCTCATCTACCTCCACTTCGATACGTAGATGGCCTTCAATACGGGTAATAGGATCAATAACAACACGTTGGTTCATGGATTACTCCTCCTTGGAACCGGCAAACAGACTGGCAACCGCATGCGCACCAATGCCAATAGCAGCGGCGCCAAGAATCACTGCACCGACGGTATCGGCGGTGGCATCAAGCCCATGCAGTAATTGACGGCCAAGAGGTTTTTCAAAATCCGCCATATCATCCCAGAAGTTCGGTTCAGAGCAGCCAATACAGCCGTGACCCGCCAGTACCGGCCAGCTGGTGTGGCTGTTGAACCGTTCGGTAGGGCAATTGTTATAGGTGTAGGGACCTTTACAGCCCATTTTATAGAGGCAATAGCCATTCTTGGCGTTATCGTCACTGAATTGTTCAACAAACTCGCCAGAATCAAAGTGACCACGGCGTTCGCAGTTATCATGAACACGAGCGCCGTAGGCCCATTTCGGCCGGTTATACATGTCCAGTGCTGGCAAGCGGCCAAACATAACAAAGTACATCAGCGTACCAACAATGTTCTTTTCACTCGGAGGACAGCCCCCCAGATTGATAACCGTTCTATCAATCACTTCATGGACGCCCTTAGCACCAGTAGGGTTAGGCGCTGCGGCCTGAACCCCACCGAATGAAGCACAGGTGCCAACCGAAATGATGGCCGCCGCGCCTTCTGCGGCTTCACGCACAGATTGCAAGCCGGTGTGGCCTTTACAACCAACGGTTAAAAATGCGCCATTGTTTGCTGTAGGCACGGCGCCTTCAATCGCGAGCAGGTAATTGCCTTTATAATGTTCTAATGCGTGTTCCAGGTTCTCGTCGGCTTGCCAACCGGCCGCTGCCATCAGCGTTTCATGATATTCCAGCGAAATGTGGTCGAAAATTAGGGTGTCAAGGTCCGGGGTATCAGCACGGGTAAGGGATTCGGAACAACCGGTACATTCCGCCATGTGTAACCAAACCAGTGGCACTCTGTCTGCGAGTTCTGCAGCTTCTGCCACAAGGTTGCTAAAGGGTAAGGGTAAGGCCAGAAGGGCAGTGACAGAGGCACTCCACTTCATAAAGTCACGGCGACTAATACCATATTCCTGCATGCGTTCTAGCAAAGATTGATCTTGGCGTGGCGGTAATTGGCGCAAAGCGGCCAGCCGCTCCCGTCCCTGTTGATAAAGAGCTGAATGAGTATCCATTGATTCACCTTGTTGTTCTTAATGGAATAAACGTTGGAACACGCCAGTGATGAGTCACCACCGTTAGGAATGTGCGCTGGTGCTTAAAATCACTAAAAAAATTGACGTACGTCATTAAACATTCAAATATGCGCGCTAGCACGCAGATAAATGACGATAAAATTGATCTAAATCAATATATGACGGTGAGCGAACAAAAATTGATCATTGATAATGTTAAAGCTCAATGATTTAGTGACACAGGGAACTGCAAACAGCAGCGTATTGTCAGAACACTGGCGGGTTCATGTAAAGACACGTTATTATCGGGAAAAGTGATTTAAGATCCCGTGGTTATCTCACACTACTGAATCTGAATTTCATCAGCTGTCTGAAGAATTGATATCGATATGCGCATACTTTTAATTGAAGATAATGATCTTCTGGCTCAGGGCATAATGCTCAGCCTCGGCAAACTGGATATTCAGGTCGATCACGTTACCACCGTGAAACAGGCTGAGGCTGCAATTCATAATGAAGCCATTAGTGCCATTGTATTAGATTTGGGCTTACCTGATGGCAATGGTCGTAGTTTATTGCAGCAGTGGCGTCAACGCGGCATCGACATTCCGACTATTGTGCTGACGGCTAACACCGATTTTGATACTAAGCTTGCTTGTCTGGATCTCGGCGCGGATGACTATCTTGCCAAACCGTTTGATGTCAGGGAACTCGTTGCCAGATTAAAAGCCATTGTGCGCCGTCACCATGGACTGAATCAGAATTTGCTGGTGGTAGGGGCGCTCACCATGGATTTGAATGTGCATGAGGTTAGTTTTCGTGGCGAGCCGGTGAACTTATCACGGCGGGAATTTCAGCTATTGCTGGAGTTAGCGCAATCCAACGGGCGAGTGCTTACCCGCGGTCAATTGGAACAGCTCACCTATGGTTGGGACGAAGTCGGCAGCAATTCCATTGAAGTGCATATTCATCACTTGCGTCGCAAAACCTCACCTGAATTGATTAAAACGGTGCGTGGCATTGGTTACACGCTTGCAGAAGTGGAGTAACTCATGTCATTACGGGTGTTGATGATGGGGGTGATGCTGTTGGGCATCTCACTTTCTATTGGGATCTCCAGTTGGTTGAGTACCCATGATTCTCACCGGCAAATTGAAGAGTTATTTGATGCCCAGATGCTACAAAGTGCCAAAATACTCGAAATGTTTTATGGATCGCAGACCCTAATCGGACAGGATTCGCTGGTAAATCATCCGTTACTGTTGTCAATAAAACCGACAAAAGTTGAAACCTTTAATGAAGACGCCAATGCGCAGCAATTGGCTTACGAACAAAAGCTAGCGTTTCAAATTTGGACTCCTGAAGGCCAGCTGTTGGTCCGTTCTGCAAATACCGCTGAGCAACCCATGGCAGAATTTGTGGTGGGCTACCATCGCAAGATGTACATGGGCTCGTTGTGGCACATGTACAGTTATTTTTCGCCGCGTAACAATGTCTGGATTATTGCGGGTCAGCGCGATGATGTGCGAAAGGAACTGGTAGACCAGATCATGGGCAACAGCTTGATTGCCCCTGCAATTGTATTCCCGCTAGTGTCATTGTTAATGATTTTTCTGTCTTATCTGCTGCTGGAACCGTTACAGACGTTAGCGGATAAATTAAAACGGCGCGATCCCAGTGATTTAACACCGTTGCACATGCGCTTACCGTCGGAATTAGTCACAGTCCGTGATGCCATGAATGCTTATATTGCGAGGGTCGCTGCCGCTATGAGTCGCGAGCGCAAGTTCAGTGGTGATGCTGCTCATGAGCTAAAAACCCCGTTGGCCGTGATCAAATTGCATCATCAGGGGTTACTGGAATCTGATAATCCCGAAGAGCTGTTGTTACACCATCAGGCAATAGACAAAGGGATTGAGCAGATCGCACACACGGTAGAGCAAATGCTGCTGTTATCGCGTGTTGAATCGCTGGAACAGTTGAATGTAACCGAGGTCGGAATAAGTGAGTTGGTGCAGCAAGTTCTGAACGATATGCTGCCGATCATTGCTGACTATCAATGGGAGCTTCATCTGCCTGAAAAGATCATGGTCATAGCCGATCCGTTTTATCTTAAATTGGTATTGAAGAACCTGATAGATAATGCCTGTAAATATTCAGATAAAGCCGGCCCCATTAAAATTAATGCCTGGGAAGACAAACAGCATGGCACTGCAGTTTTGCAAATTCACGACTCAGGTCCAGGGCTTGATGAGGAAAGTTGTCGACAGATCACTGAACGCTTCTTTCGTGTGGCCAACGAAAACGTTGCAGGTTCAGGGCTGGGATTGTCAATTTGCGCGCAGATTGTTGGGCTACATAAGGGAAAATTGACAATTAAGCCGGGTGTACCTGACGGGCTGGATGTCAGAGTCATTTTGCCCAAACCGGTTAAGCAACGTTAAGTGACGATTAGACAATTCCGGCGCGGCTCAAACGAGCTAAATTAACCCCTTTTAACGCGGCGATTTTGTTTACCAGCTGATTTACTTGAGATGCCTGCCCCTTGAGGATGATGGTTTCCAGACAGCGATGATGGTCAATATGCACATGTGTACTACATAAAATGTGCACCATATGGTCATGTTGAATTTCGATCAGCTTTTCTGACAGGCCGCGCTGATGATGATCGAAAATCAACGTCAGTACCCCGACAACGTCTTCAACACTGCTGTTCCATTGCTTATCAACAATACGGTCTCGAAACAGATCACGAATGTATTCTGAGCGAGATTGATAGCCTCGGGTCTCAATATCCGTTTCAATTTCTTCAAACAGGGATTGTGGCAGGGAAACGGTAAAACGCAGAGTTTCATCATTACTCATGATGCGACCTCAGTAGGCAATTACAAAAAATAAATGTTCTTATACATTAACCTGTTACAAATTGTCCATGTGAGGACATCTGGGCGTGATCCACCGCAGGTTTTACAGATTTTATTGCTTGTCGGATTTTATATCATCTATGGTTAATCATACAGGGAGGATTGACCTGTTTCTTGTGTTTGTGTCTATGAAAGTGGGGGCCGGTATCGTCATGCTTAACACCGGCATTTAATGGGAGATGGCATTGCGTCCACTCCCATTTTTTTGCGCCTAATCCAAAGAAAAAACGCGCTAATGCAGCGCGTTTTTGGGAATGTTGTAACGCCTGACGTTAGAAGTTGGCAGAGCGTGGTGAACGTGGGAACGGAATAACGTCACGGATGTTAGACACACCTGTCACATAAGACACCAGACGTTCAAAGCCCAGACCGAAACCTGAGTGCGGGACAGTGCCATAACGACGCAGATCGCGATACCACCAGTAATCTTCCTTAACCAGACCCATTTCATCCATGCGTTGATCCAACACATCCAAACGCTCTTCACGCTGTGAGCCGCCGATGATCTCACCAATGCCGGGAGCTAATACATCCATTGCCGCTACAGTTTTACCGTCTTGGTTCAGACGCATGTAGAAGGCTTTGATATCTTTTGGATAATTTTTTACCACGACTGGCGAATTAAAGTGTTCTTCTGCCAGATAGCGTTCATGTTCAGATTGCAAGTCAGTTCCCCATTCCACAGGGAACTCGAACTCTTTATCGCAGTTTTTGAGGATTTCAACCGCATCGGTGTAATCAACCTGGGCAAAGTCACTGCTGACAAAACGTTGCAACCGATCGATGACGGTGCTATCAACGCGTTGTGCAAAGAACTGCATATCATCCATACGTTCTTCCAGTACCGCTTTAAAGGCGTACTTGAGCATAGATTCAGCCAGCCCCGCAATGTCGTTGAGATCTGCAAACGCCACTTCCGGTTCGACCATCCAGAATTCGGCCAAATGACGGCTGGTATTTGAGTTTTCAGCGCGGAAGGTCGGCCCAAAGGTATAAATCTTAGATAACGCACAGGCGTAGGTTTCACCGTTTAACTGGCCCGATACGGTTAAGAAAGCCTCTTTACCAAAGAAATCTTTGTCATAGTCGACGTTACCTGCTTCAGTACGTGGCAGGTTTTCCAGATCCAGGGTGGAAACGCGGAACATTTCGCCAGCGCCTTCAGTATCTGAGGCAGTGATCAACGGTGTAGATACCCAGACAAAGCCGTTTTCATGATAGAAGCGGTGGATTGCCTGAGATAGACAGTTACGAACTCGCGCAACAGCACCAATCAGGTTGGTCCGAGGACGTAAGTGAGCCAATTCCCGCAGATGCTCGACTGAATGGCGTTTTGCCGCCATCGGATAGGTATCTGGGTCCTCTACCCAACCGGTCACTTCAACTTTGGTGACCTGCAATTCGTAATCTTGGCCAGATCCAGGGCTTTCTACCACTTCACCCGTTACAATTACAGAACAGCCAGTGGTCAGTTTGAGCACTTCATCGTCATAATTTGGCAGATTATTAGGCACAACGCCTTGAATAGGGTCAAAACAGGAACCGTCATAGATGGCAAGGAACGAGATGCCGGCTTTGGAATCCCGGCGGGTTCTGACCCAGCCGCGGACGGTAACTTCAGAACCGACCGCATATTCGCCTTTAAATACAGATGCGACTGATGCAATGCTCATTATTGCTATGTTCTCCAGTGAAACGTCTTTTTACCGTTATCCAAGACCGTCGGTAACGGTTATTTGTCGGCCAACGTAAGGCAGACACTGTTGATCGTACAGAAAAATTGGACGTTTATATTACCTTGCTGGTGGCTTTTCTCAAGTTGAAAAAGGTATTCTGGAATCATTCTCCATTTTCGGCTTCGTAAAGGTGGCAGGAAAATGAAAAAACTGCGTTTTTTACAGATAATTTTAGCAATTATGTCGATCGCAGGGTGGGCATTGGCCGTATATGCCCTGACAGTTTTTCATGATGCCAGGCCGGACCGCGCTGTAGGGTATTTTTTCAGTCATGGGGTGCCAGTGCGGCTTTACTGGGATCTCAAAGAAACGACGTTGCTGGAGCACATTATCTGGGTGTGTGCCGGACTGAGCTTCACCAGTATGGCATTGAACTGGTATCTGGCAAGTCATTACCGCATGGGGTATTGGTTCAATATTCCGTTGTTACTCTTGAGTTCTGTGACCGCCGGGCTTTATTTACGTTTCGTGATCCTTTGAATGTCATGACTGACGATGGCGCAAAACGTATCGATGATAGCGGCTGTCGCGCCCCAAATGAGCCTATCGCCATAGGGAATAAATGTCACCGGATGGGGTTGTTGCCGACGCTGAATCAACATCACATGGCGATTATTCGGTTGCAACAGATAATCCAGCGGTACCGTAAATAATGCGCTGACCTCGCCTGGATTAAGACAAATATTGAAGGGGCGTTGAACAATGCCGACGACTGGTGTGATATTAAAACCGGTAATTGTGTGATGTTGGGGCAGGGTGCCCAGCAGTTCAACATTATTAGCGGGCAGTCCAATCTCTTCTTCCGCTTCTCTTAATGCCGTTTCCAGTAAACTTTTATCTTGTCGTTCCTGTTTGCCTCCGGGAAAACTGACTTGTCCTGGATGTGCTTTCAGATGTCTGGGGCGCTGCGTTAATAGTAATTCAACACCTTTGGGGCCGGTCTGAAACGCCATTAGTACGGCGGCATTTCGTAATTTTAGAGGTATTCCCGGAGGTTGGCGTAATGGCGCGGCTATACCTAATCCAAAACGCCAACGCAGCTCAGTAAGATCCACGGTTTACTCCTTGAAGTCAGTCAGAACTGGCAAGATACGGCTGACCTTGTCATAACATTCCTGATATTCCGCAGCGCCATCAGAATCTGCCACGATGCCGCCACCGGCCCAACAATGCAATTGTCCGTTAGCCGCCACCAGTGTTCTTATCGCAATATTGGTATCCATTACGCCGTGTTGGCTGATATAACCCATCGCACCACAATAGAGGTTTCGTCTCGAAGGCTCCAGCGATTCAATGATTTCCATGGCACGCACTTTCGGCGCGCCGGTGATAGACCCTCCTGGAAAGGCAGCACGCAACAATGTTAAAGCGTGGACTTTGGGTGGCAGTTGTCCTGTCACCGTACTCACCAGATGATGTACGGCGGGAAAGCTTTCTAACGCAAATAATTCGGGCACTTTGACGCTACCTGAGGTGGCAACCTTGCCAATATCATTGCGCAGTAAATCGACAATCATCAGATTTTCGGCGCGGTTTTTCTCTGATTGCAGTAGTGCTTCAGCTAACTGTCGATCTTCATCAGGATTGTTGCTTCTTGGTGCTGTCCCTTTGATCGGTTTGGTCTGGATTTTCCCCTCAGCCGAGATGGCAATAAATCGCTCTGGTGAAATTGACAAAGCACAGCCCTGGGGCAGCCGCATAAAGGCAGAAAATGGCGCGGCGTTAGCTTGTCTCAAAGCACAATAAGCTTGCCATTCATTACCGCGATAAGTAGCGGAAAAGCGTTGTGTCAGATTGATTTGATAACAATCACCGCTGTGCAAATAGCGTTGAACTTGTTCAAATTTTGCAAGGTAATCTGCCTGAGTTATTTGCGCTTTCCAGCCGCTAGTCATGGTGAATGCAGGCGATTCGACCCCGGTGGAATTTTCACGTAATGACATCAACCGCGGTAGTAACTCAGTTAAGGCGGTTTGACCCGCGTAATGAACCAAGTGCCAGACCTGTGTTTTATTGTCGTGAATTAATGCCCAATCATATAGACCAACAGCCATTTGCGGAAACGCAATGTCGTCCGCAGCGCAATCGGGGATCTGCTCAACGCTGCGACCTAAGTCATAACCAAAGCAGCCGATTGCGCCACCAGCGAACGGAAGGTTTGTCGTTTTGACTGTTGGAAAGTACTGCGCCAGAACGTGTTGTAATTGCTTAAAAGGATCGCCAGTGGATGACCCTATAAGCTGTCCATTGGCATCGTGAACCTGCGTGCAATTACCGGTAGTCGTCACTGTGGCCACTGGCCATGCACTGATCACATCATAACGGGCATCCGGATGCTTAGCCGCCGCAGAATCCAATAACACCGCCCAAGGCAGTGCTGAAAGCATTGAAAATACGTCACAAACTGAATATTGCCAGGGCAATTGGCATTCAGCGATAGCATTGCTGTTTGTGGTGTGCATCTAACTTTAAAATCCAAAAAATGTGATGTAGCCCAAAAAGCTGAGAGAGGTTATCATAATCGCCACCAAAAATGACCATAACAGCCTGACCTTAGGTGAAATCGTGCGGTATGGCGGCTTTACTGCAGTGCGACTGGGGGCACTGACACTGTGGCAACACCACAGCGAGGACAGGGAGCAATTGGAGCGCAAACATGTCCGTAATCAAGCAAGCTGATTTTATCGATAGTATTGCAGATGCTTTGCAGTACATCTCTTATTATCACCCAAAAGATTTTGTAGACGCTATGGCAGAAGCCTATGCGCGTGAACAAAGTCCGGCCGCCAAAGATGCCATCGCGCAAATCCTGATTAACTCCCGTATGTCGGCCGAAGGGCACCGTCCTTTGTGTCAGGACACCGGCATTGTCACCTGTTTCGTTTATGTCGGGATGGGCGTGCAGTGGGATAAGACCGATATGACCATCCAACAGATGGTTGATGAAGGTACCCGCCGGGCGTACACCAATCATGATAATACCTTGCGGGCATCGATTGTGGCAGACCCTGCCGGTGCTCGTAAGAACACCCGTGATAACAGCCCGGCTGTGGTGCATATCGTCTCTGTGCCAGGGGATAAAGTGGATGTTGCCATTGCGGCAAAAGGCGGCGGCTCAGAAAACAAATCCAAGATGGTCATGCTTAATCCCTCTGATGATATCGCTGCCTGGGTCGAAAAGACCTTGCCGACTATGGGCGCCGGGTGGTGTCCACCTGGGATGCTCGGTATCGGTATTGGGGGAACTGCCGAGAAAGCTGCAGTGATGGCAAAAGAAGCTTTGATGGACAGTGTCGATATCCATGAGTTGATGGCTCGCGGTGCTGAAACTGCGGAAGAAAAACTGCGTCTGGATATCTTCGAACGTGCGAATAATCTCGGAATCGGTGCTCAGGGGTTAGGTGGCCTGACGACGGTACTGGACGTGAAAATTAAAACAGCGCCAACACATGCGGCGTCTAAACCCGTGGTGATGATCCCCAATTGCGCCGCCACTCGCCACGTGCATTTCCATCTTGATGGAACCGGTCCAGCGGATTTAACCCCACCATCATTGGACGACTGGCCAGAAATTACCCGTGAAGTAGGTGAAAATACCCATCGGGTGAATCTGGACACCGTGACTCAGGCAGAAATTGAAACCTGGAATAGTGGTGACACCTTGTTATTGTCAGGCAAGATGCTGACTGGGCGTGATGCTGCCCATAAGCGTATCCAGAGCTTGCTGGAAAGTGGTGAAGGATTACCAGCTGGCGTTGATTTCAAAGGGAAATTTATTTACTACGTTGGCCCAGTTGATCCTGTCCGGGATGAAGTCGTGGGGCCAGCCGGTCCAACAACTTCCACTCGTATGGATAAGTTCACCGGTATGATGCTGGAAAAGACTGGCTTGATGGGCATGATTGGTAAGGCCGAACGTGGTCCGGCAGCGGTCGAATCTATCAAGCAACATAAAGCAGTGTATTTGATGGCTGTCGGCGGTGCGGCCTATCTGGTTTCTAAGGCCATTAAAAAGGCGCGAGTGATCGCATTCGAAGATTTGGGCATGGAAGCAATTTATGAGTTTGAAGTTAAGGACATGCCTGTTACTGTAGCGGTTGACTCCAAAGGGGTGAACGCCCACGAAACTGGACCGGCTATCTGGAAAGTGAAGATCCAGCAAGCAAAAGAAGCGTGAGCGTAAATGAAAAAGGGGCCTAAATGGCCCTTTTTGACGTTTAAATCCTGAACCATCGAACAATAAATAAGAAGATCTACCCATGAAAATGAATACATTATGTATGGCGTTGTTAGCCACCGGTATTGCATTGCCAGCAATCGCCGCTGAAAAGCAGCCTTTTACGGTGCAAGATCTGGTGAAGCTCAACAAATTGCATTCTGCGGCAGTATCAAATGACGGCACCAAATTGGTGTATGGACTAAAAACCGTTGGTGCAGATGGTAAAGCTGATTCAGATCTATACCTGTTGGATTTGTCGAATAAAGATGCCAAGCCATTACAGTTAACCACGGCTAAAGGGACTGAACACGACGTTACTTTTAGTGCCGATGATAGCAGTATCTACTTCATCGCCGCGCGCGATGGTAGCAGTCAATTGTACCGGCTGCCCCTTAGCGGCGGCGAGGCGCAGCAAGTGTCTCATCTGCCGTTAGATATTGATGGCTATAAATTATCTGCTGATGGTAAGCAGGTCGTCATGAGCATTCGGGTATTCCCGGAATGTGACACCTTAGCATGCTCCAAAGACAAGTTTGACGCCGAAAAGGCGCGTAAAAGTACTGGACGGGATTATACCCAACTGATGATCCGCCATTGGGATACCTGGTTTGATCATGCACGTAATCACCTGATTGTCGCACCAATCGAAAACGGGCAATTAGGCAAGACTGTCGACGTCACAAAAGGTTTGGATACCGAAACACCACCGAAGCCATTTTCCGGCATGGAAGAAGTGACCTTTACGCCAGATGGCAAGTATGTGGTATACAGTGCCAAAGCGCCGGCAAAAGACCAAGCATGGACCACAAATTTTGACTTGTGGCAGGTGCCGGTAAGCGGCGGTGATACTGTTAATTTGACCGCTGAAAACAAAGCGTGGGACGGTCAGCCCGTGTTTTCTGCAGATGGCCGTTATCTCGCGTATCTAGCGATGAAAAAGCCAGGATTTGAAGCAGACCGTTTCCGCATTATGTTACGTGATACGGTTACCGGTCAAACTAAAGAAGTAGCGCCATTATGGGATCGTAGTCCTTCCTCCTTGAGCTTTGGTAAAGACAACAACACCCTTTATGTAACCGCACAGGATGTTGGACAGGTTTCCGTATTTGCGGTCAACACACAATTCGGTGATGTTCGTACACTTTACAACGATGGCAGCAACAGTTTAGTCGGCCTCGCCGGGGATCGACTGATTGTTAAACACGCATCGTTGGTTGAACCTGGCGATCTTTGGTCTATGAATACCGATGGTCAGGATCTGCAGCGCCTGACCGATATTAACCGCGCCAAACTGGATACGATTAAATTTGGTGACTTCCAACAGTTCAGCTTCAAAGGCTGGAATAATGAAGAAGTTTTTGGCTATTGGTTAAAACCGGCAAACTATGAAGAAGGCAAAAAGTATCCTGTGGCCTTTCTGGTACATGGTGGCCCACAAGGTTCATTTGGCAACGCTTTCAGCTTCCGTTGGAACCCAGAACTGTGGGCGGGAGCGGGTTATGCAGTGGTGATGGTCGATTTCCATGGTTCTACAGGTTACGGTCAGGCGTTCACTGATTCCATCAGCATGGATTGGGGTGGAAAGCCATTAGAGGACTTACAAAAAGGTCTGGACGCTGTAGCGAAACAGCAGCCTTGGATTGATGCGTCAAATGCCTGTGCTTTAGGGGGGTCCTATGGCGGCTACATGATGAACTGGATCCAGGGTAACTGGAATGATGGCTTTAAGTGCTTGGTTGACCATGCTGGTCTGTTTGATTTGCGCTCTATGTATCATGTTACCGAAGAACTGTGGTTCCCGGAACATGAGTTTGGCGGTACCTATGAGCAGGCCAAAGATCTTTATGAAAAGTTCAATCCTGCTAACTACGTGCAAAATTGGAAAACGCCAATGCTGGTGATCCATGGCGAGAAGGACTTTCGAGTGCCATACGATCAGGGCTTAGCGGCATTTTCCTATATGCAGCGCAATAATATTCCTTCCGAATTGCTGGTGTTCCCAGATGAGAACCACTGGATCCTGAATCCTGATAATTTGCAGCAATGGTATGGCAAAGTGTTAGGTTGGATGGATCGTTGGACAGGTAAAAGCCGTCAATAGCGTGATTCATCGTTCATGAGAAAGCCGGCACAGTGTTGCCGGTTTTTTTTATCGCCAAATCTTAGATAATTTTCTGATTTATAATCACTTATAAAAGCTATCCTAGTACTTAAAGGCCCCGAGAGCGTTACCGTATCAGCCTTTGCCAAGACGTCATTAAAGTTTCATTAAGGTTTAGTTTTATAAAGTAGCTTTCAAACTAACGTATATCTTTGCCAGAATTCACAAGTAACCGTATGCTTTGTATTATGATTTCCATAGCAGCGTGAGTTACTTTCATTAATCTGAAGCCCAGTTGTGTGGAGTTATCTGAACGTCTCGGTGATTAGCGGTTATTTTTTCCGAAAGCAACCCAGGTTTTGATTATCTAGCGGTGTTTAGGGGGACTAGTGAGCAGTTTTCATTCGAGACGAGATACAGCTAACAATGGCAGCAAAAACAGTAGACCGGGTGGCTTTCTTTGTCCTGAAATTAGGAGTAATTTATTGCCCGCATTCTACAAGCTAGCCCACCAGAGACGTTTTATATAGCGGCACTCAGATTTGAATTACAAACCCTGCTTTTCTTGATTTAATGATTAATAAGGTTGTTTCTACATGCTTAGTCGATTTGGAAAAACGCTTAGCCTAACAGTGTTGTTGGTCGTTGTATTGTTGCAATCAACAGTGGTGTGGGCTGATCCTAAGACACCTCTCAACCAAGAGAACAAGGTTGAAGCGTTATTATCCGATAAGAATACTCCTGCACCGGCAAAGACCGCGGATGCCGCTTTCGCTGTGAGCAATGCGAAATATGCGACAAGTGGCATTTTCGATCAAGACACCGTGATTAAGCTGGCTAAACAACTTGCGAGTAAACCCTATGTTGCTCCCGATGAAGCATTGCCCGATTCCCTGAAAAATCTGACGCAGGAACAATATCAAGATATCCATTTTCGCCAGGATGCGGCGATCTGGAAAAACCAGAATTTACCGTACCAATTACAACTATTTCATCGCGGGTTTTATTTTAAACAGTTGGTCGAACTGGCATTGGTTCGTGGTAATCAGGCATCACATCTTGCCTATAACTCAGACTATTTTGAAACTGGCACGGCTTTCAACCAAGCGTTGCCGAAAAACGATATAGGCTACTCCGGCTTCCGATTGCATTACCCGATTAATCGTAAAGATTATTATGATGAGTTGCTGGTATTTCAGGGGGCCACCTATTTTAAAGCGCTGGGCAAGGGTGACAATTATGGGGTTTCTGCTCGGGGACTGGCGCTGAGAACTGCTGATCCGATGGGCGAGGAGTTTCCATTTTTTAAGGCTTTTTGGATTGAAGAACCTCATGCGGATTCTAATCTGCTGGTCATTCATGCGCTGTTAGACAGCCCGAGTGTGACTGGCGCTTACCGCTTTTCTGTACGCCCTGGTGACAATACTCAGATGGATGTAGAAGCTACACTGTTCCCTCGTGTTGACCTTGATAAAGTCGGTCTGGCACCTGGCACCAGCATGTATATGCATTCACTCAATGGCCGTCAGAACGTCGATGATTTTCGACCAGAAGTTCATGACTCAGATGGGTTATTAATGCTTAATGGGAGAAGTGAACGTTTGTGGCGCCCCTTGGCAAATCCTAAAACATTGCAGATTAGCGCTTTCATGGATAATGCGCCCCAAGGATTTGGTTTGATCCAACGCCAGCGTAATTATGGTGCCTATCAGGATCTGCGCGCCCAATTTGAAACACATCCTAGTTTATGGGTTGAACCAGTTGGCAACTGGGGGCAGGGGTCAGTGATCCTGACAGAGATCCCAACACAATCGGAAATTCACGATAATATTGTGGTGTTCTGGCGTCCGATGGACCCCATTCGTGCTGGAAGCGAATACCGATTTGCCTATCGTCTGAGCTGGGGCGATGAGCCATCGGTAAAACCAGGCACTATCACAGTTGCCCGTACCGCCAGTGGTCGCGCTGATATTTCAAAACCGACGGCAAAACGGTTGTTTGTTATCGATTATCAACTTAATGGTGGGCAACGTCCTGCCACTATGCCTGAGCCTAAAGTGCAAGCCTCAAGTGGCAGTATCGATAATGTGGTGATCCGCGAGAACCCGCATAACGGTGGTTACCGCTTGACCTTCCAATTCGACCCTAAAGATGCTCAAGTCGCTGAGCTTAGAGCCGAACTTCAATTCGATGCAGTCGCTGGCGCTGAAGCCGTGACTTCTGGAAAGACTGAAACCTGGTTGTACCGGTGGTCTCGTTAATGGATACCATGGATCAAAAGATGTTGCAGGATAATTTGCTGACCGAAACTGCCCCCAAGTTGCAGGGGGACAGTGCAATGCCACCGGAAAGACCGGCGCCTATGCCAGAGCAGAGTCTGAAATCATTGTCCGTCGGTTTCCCGCGGCAAAGCACCACTGCTGGCGGTGTGACCTCAAAAGTGTCGCGGCGAGTCATGGTTGTAGGTTCTGCATTATTGCTGTCAACTTTTGCGATATATGAAATGTTGCAAGTATTCAGCGTCGCGGCAGTGACACCGCTGGAATACTTGGTACTGCTGCTGTTTGCCATCAATTTCTGTTGGATCGCTTTAGCTTTCTGTAGTGGTGTGGCTGGTTTTGTAGCATTGATTAAACGACGTTTTGTTAAAGCAAAAACTCAGTCTGTAAAAGTGCTCACCGATAATGTCGCTATCTTAATGCCGACCTATAACGAACAGCCTGATCGCGTGTTTTCTGCTGTTGAAACAATGGCGTTGGATCTCCGCGAATATACGAAAGACACTCAGGAGTTTCAGTGCTTTTCGTGGTTTATTCTTTCTGATACTACGGATCCTACGATTGCACTTGCAGAGGAACAGGCCTTTTGGTTACTCCGGAAAAGACTTGATGGCCGCGCGAACGTTTACTATCGTCGGCGCCGCAAAAATACCGCGCGTAAATCAGGAAATGTTGAAGATTTTTGTACACGGTGGGGTAGCGCATACACCAGTCTGTTGGTGCTAGATGCCGACAGCTTAATGCAAAGTCAATGTATTGTGGAACTGGGCCGGCGGATGCAAGCCGATCCCGATGCCGGACTCATCCAGACTATTCCCTATTTAGTAAAAGGGGTAACGCTGCTAGCGCGTCTGCAACAGTTTGCTGCGCGTTTCTATGGCCCAGTGATTGGTACTGGTCTCGCATGGTGGGTGCAGAAAGAGGGCAACTTCTGGGGTCACAATGCGATTATCCGCACTGAAGCCTTCATGCAGGCCGCTGGTTTGCCGGTGTTAAAAGGTAAACCACCGTTTGGTGGCCATATCCTCAGCCACGATTTTGTTGAGGCAGCGTTAATCAGACGTGCTGGCTGGAGCGTTAAAATTGCCGCCGATCTCCCTGGTTCCTTTGAAGAATGTCCGCCTTCGATTATCGATATGGCAGTACGAGACCGTCGTTGGTGCCAGGGGAACTTGCAACATACGCGAGTGTTACCCGCTAAAGGACTGCACTGGATCAGTCGGTTACATTTGGTGACCGGGATCATGTCCTATTTATCGTCACCATTTTGGTTGTTACTGATCCTTTCTGGGTTATTGCTGGCCTTGCAGGCACACTATATCCGTCCGGAATATTTTACCGACCAGTTCTCATTGTTCCCTAAATGGCCAGTGATGGACTCAGACCGCGCATTACGCTTGTTTTATATCACCATGGGTATTCTGTTTGGGCCAAAAATCTTTGGTACCTTGTTATTGCTGACCGATCGTCAATATGTCAGCGTTTTGGGTGGCCGATTACGCATTATGACCAGCATCCTATTGGAAATTCTGGTGTCAGCATTAATTGCCCCCATTATGATGTTTATTCATTGTGGGGCAGTGTTTGCCATTATTTCCGGGAAAGACAGTGGCTGGGCACCGCAACGTCGTGATGATGGCAGCTTGCCCTGGTCTGATGTGATTTATCGTCACCGATATCATGTGCTGGCAGGGATCTTACTGGGTTATGCCGCATATCTTGATTCCTGGACACTGTTGGCATGGATGTCACCAGCGCTTATCGGGTTATGGATTGCCATTCCATTATCAGCATTTACCGCCTCACAAAAAGTCGGTAAATGGTTTATGGCTAAACATCTGTTAGCCACACCTGAAGAGGTTGAGCCGCCGAAGATCCTATTAGCGGCGGCAAACGCCCGCGATGAGTATGAGGCTTCTCTGAAAGAAATCTGGAATGTCAGGATGTTACTCGATAAACCAGAACTGATGGAGTTGCACATGCAAATTATGGATAAGCTGCCAACTCATGTCCCAGGTGGGAAGATTGAATCCATGGACGCGATAGCCCGCGTAAAAGTGCAAGAAGCACAAACTCAGGATGCGCTGTTAGCCAATTTGGATAACAAGGAGATGGGTTATATTTTGGGTAATCCATTGCTACTGCAGACGATGCAACGCTTGCCTAAATCTATTACTGAAAGTGACCTTGTCAGCATTTGTTAAATAGAAAAATTTCAAAGAGCCGGCATATTGCCGGCTTTTTGTTATCGGAGTGACTGTTCTGTTTGTGAGCAACCTTGTTGTTTTTATCGTTGCTGTTTGCCAAATCCAAGAGTTCAGGATAAATTAAAACACTTGTTTAAATTTTAATACAGGCCGTGGAACGATGATCCCATTTCAAGCACCTACCGAAGAAATGAACTTTTTGTTGCGACAAGTTTTTGATGCTGCAGCAGTTTGGCAGGGGTTGCCTGCTATCGCCGAATTATTGGATCTCGACACGGCCACCGCCATTTTAGAAGAAGGGGCTAAGTTTTGTGCTGAGCAGATCCAGCCGCTGAATCAACCCGGTGATACGCAGGGCGTAAGCTTTAATGGTTTAAGTGTAAAAACCCCAGACGGTTATGCAGCGGTATTCCGTCAGTACGCTGAAGGCGGTTGGGTAGGGCTTTGCGGCGAGCCCGAATATGGTGGCATGGGAATGCCTAAAATGCTTGGCGTTCTGCTAGATGAAATGGGCTATAGTGCCAGTAACGCTTTTACCTTGTATGCCGCACTCACCGCTGGTGCGGCATTGTGTATTCATGCCCATGGCTCGGAAGCACTTAAAGCGCTCTACCTTCCTAAATTGTATTCTGGAGAGTGGGCCGGGGCGATGGATATGACAGAACCTCAATCCGGTTCTGATCTGCGTACAATTGCTACTCGCGCAGTGCCGCAGTCTGACGGCAGTTATCGGATCAGTGGTAGTAAGATGTTTATTACCGGCGGTGATCATGATCTAACCAGCAACGTAATCCATTTGGTACTCGCAAAAATTCAAGGAAGCGACGGGATCTCCCTGTTTCTGGTGCCCAAATTCAAAGTAACTGCAGACGGAGAGATTGGCGATGCCAATGGCGTAACTGTCGGTGCGGTTGAACACAAGATGGGCCTTAAAGGTTCTGCTACCTGTGTTATGAATTATGACGATGCAGAAGGGTATCTCATAGGCCGTGCGAACCGGGGATTAGTTTGTATGTTCACCATGATGAACTACGAACGTCTGTCTATTGGTATTCAGGGCTTGGGAAGTGCACAGATGGCTTATCAACTATCAGCCAGCTATGCCAAAGAGCGCTTGCAGGGATTAGCCGCGGGTGGTTCGCCAACTGGCGCTAAAGCTGACCCCATCATAGTTCATGGTGATGTTCGTCGTATGCTACTGAATATAAGAGCATTAACGGATGCCGGACGCGCACTTGCTGTCATGACGGGAATGCAACTGGATAAAGCAAAATATGCGGCAGATAGCGAAGAGCAGCAGCAAGCAACCCGCTTTGCCGCACTGTTAACTCCAGTCGCAAAAGCTTTTTTAAGTGATAGAGGTTTTGACGCATGCGTTACCGCTCAGCAGGTATTTGGCGGTCATGGTTATATTGGTGAAACTGGCATCGAGCAATTAGTACGAGACGCTCGGATCGCGCAGATATATGAAGGCACCAATGGCATTCAGGCGATAGATTTTCTGGGAAGAAAGCTGGTAGGTGATAACTTAGCCACGGTAACCGAGTTTTTCAGCTGGCTGCAACAGCAGCAATCCTGTGACGAGGTGTTTGCCAGTCAAAAACAACAATTGCAACAATTACAGCAACGTTTTGTAGATGTTATCGCCGCAGTTAATCAACAGAAACATGATCAACCTGCACTGATTAATGCGGTAGCCGTGGATGCCTTAGATGCTTTCGGTTATCTGCTCTATGGTCATTTCTGGTTGATGATGGCGGATAAGTCACTAAAAGCGGCAGCTCAATTGCCTGTTGCCTTCGTGCAACGCAAGCAACAACTGATGCAGTATTACTTCGCAAAATTACTGCCACGAGTTTCACTACATCTGGATGTAGTGACTGCCGGGGATGAGACCATAATGCAGCTCAGCGCTGACGATTTCTAACCGCACAAGATTATACAACAGGTGGTGCTTGCATCAGCGAGCACTACTTTGTTGCCCCATGGAGGTGTGCACTCCATCTTCAATAATCTGATGCTGAAGGGAAGGCATCACCACGGTAATAAAATTGTGTTTGGCCTTTTCTTCTTTTGGGCTGAGGCCGTTTTCCATAACCACAATCAGATAGCGATTTTTATCCTGTGGTGCATCACCCGATAAAAATCCGGCAAGATTTTGTACACCACTCATACTGCCAGTTTTGGCCACCACGGCACCGCGTAAAGGCTTTTGGGTGAATGGGCGTTTATATTGCAATGTACCGCTGATCCCGGCTTTAGGTAACACCTCTGTCAACCATTGCAAAGATGGCCGAGTTTTGATTTGTATCAGTAAGCTGGCTAACTGTCTGGCACTTAAGAGGTTGTAACGCGATAACCCTGAACCGTCGGCAATACTACTGCTGTCTAACACGACATCTAATTGCGCCAGGGTTTCCTTTACGACTCGAGTACCCGCCGCAAAACCGGCGTGTTTGCCAAAACGTTGTTGCCCGACTTGTTTCAACAGGGTATCGGCAATCAGATTGTCTGAATCCAATAGCATTTCACTAATAAGTTCACTTAATGGCGCGGATTGATGGTCACTCAATAACGTAGCGGTTGCTGGAACGTTATCGGCAGCGTTGACCGTCCCGGTAAGCTTGAATTGGTGTGTATAGATATCAGTCACGACATCACGTGCATATTGTAGTGGGTTATTAACGGCTATTGCTAATGGAGCAGGGGCCGTCCCGGCATAACAACCACCTAACAGGTAATGGTTATCGGGTAGTCGTTCCAGTGATAGCTGGCAAAATGACTGTTGATGGTCCGCATCAAAACGGGCACTGGAGCTAACGGTGATGGGCGCAGGCAGAAGCGGTTTTACCTTGGTAAGACCGTCCGGTTGCTGAACCAACATCGCCTTAATACAGTTTTGATCAACGATAAAACTGGATACCGGCGCAGCGTAACAGATCCCCAAATCATCCCAGACCCAACCTGGCGCTTGCCATTGGCTGTCATTACTGCCGATCAGCACAACATTGCCGTCAATTTCATTAATGCCGGACGCAGCAAGCTGATGTGCCATTTGCGCAAGTTGTGCACGGGTAAGCCTCGGGTCGCCCTCAAAACGGAGATACAGATCCCCTTTAATGACGGATTTTTCGACCTTGCCATCTGTCAATAGGGTGGTGTGAAAGGTGAAATCTTCCCCCAATACTTGCCAGGCAGTTACCGCCGTCAGCAACTTTTGGGTACTTGCTGGCAGCATGAGCACATCAGCATTATGACTGACCAGCACTTCACCGTTATGGGTATCCTGTACCCACAATGCTGTCTGAGAGTCTTTCGGAAGTAATGGCTGTAACCAAGCTGAAAGCGGGGCGGCTAAGGCTGTATTAAAGGTTGTGGCCGATAAAATCGACCACAATACTAGCGCTTTGAAGTGCCAGCGGCGTGCTGGATGATTATTAAGAGTCATCCTTTTCCATTAATCGATAAAATTTGAGTGTGACAAAGATAACTAAAGCGATATAGAGCGGTAGCACTAGAGGCCCGAGCCAATCTTTGAAATGAAAGATCCCCCAGGCGGCAACTAACGTAAGTAAAAGAGGTACCCAAATCTGTCGCTTCATAATAAATCCTGTTTTACAGCTATAAACATAATGGCTTAACTAGAATCAAATCTCTAGCTACGAATCTTTGGTGTGATTTGACCTCGTTGCAATCATTTTACTGTGATCGGTAACGCAAGCGCACACTAATTGTACAAAACAGGAGCAATTCTGCCGCATCTGCTTCTCGTTCCGGGAGAAAACGCTTGCTCCGTTGGTCACAAGTGAGTAAGTTCTATTGCCTTAAATCCGCCGTCGTTACATTAACGGCTTTTTTATTGTGGTCTCCCTGAAAGGTAAAGGGATCATACGGTTCGGGATAGATTGTTGTAGGAGGATGCCTTGCTGGATCAGCTGGGTGGAATTGCCATAGCTGCTGATGATATTCAGTGGTTGATGACCCCAAAAAATTTCAAGGATACCCTTATTGACAGAATCCTTGCTGCGCAGCAAGTCATTTATATTGCAGCATTGTATCTTGAAGATGATGAGGCCGGACGTGAGGTGTTAGAAGCGTTACTTACTGCTAAGGCACGTCGTCCACAACTTGATATCAAGGTATTGGTTGATTTTCACCGTGCCCGTCGTGGTCTGATTGGCCATAAAGGCGATGGCGGTAATTATCGTCTATACCGGCAGTTGATGAGTAAAGCAGCGCAACCATTCACAATTTATGGGGTGCCGGTAAAGTCTCGAGAATTCCTTGGGGTTCTGCATCTCAAAGGTTTCGTCATTGATGACGCGGTTATCTATAGTGGTGCCAGCCTCAATAATGTCTACCTGCAACAACATGAGCGTTACCGTTTAGATCGTTATTACTTGCTTGAGTCTAAAGAACTCGCTTGCAGTATGCGTAACATGATTGACGAATTTATCTTGTCGCATAGCGCTGTGGTAAGTTTGAGTGACAATAATGATCGCGTGCCTGAGCGCCATGAACTGCGAAGTTTTAAACAGCAGCTTAGCAGTGGCTATTATCGGTTTAATGCACAGTATTCTCCATTACGTATTACGCCGATGGTTGGTCTGGGGCGTAAACAAAACCCGTTGAATAACACTGTGTTACAAATGGTCAAAGAGTCTCGTCATTCATTGTTTGTTTGCACCCCATATTTCAATCCACCGTATCTATTGATGCGCGCCATCGCTAAACATTTACATGATGGTAAGCGTCTGGATATTGTGGTGGGCGATAAAACGGCAAACGACTTTTTTATTCCAGATGATCAACCGTTCTCCACCATTGGGGCATTACCCTATCTCTATGAGCAATCATTGAGAAAGTTTGCGAAGCGCCAGCAATGGGCGATTGATAAAGGATTGCTGAAGATTCATTTGTGGAGTCATGAGCGCAATAGCTTCCACCTCAAAGGCATCAGCATGGATGAACGCAAACACTTGCTGACCGGAAGTAATCTCAATCCACGCGCATGGGCGCTCGACCTGGAAAATGGTTTGCTGCTGCATGATGAACAGCAGACTCTGGCGTCAAAATTTCAGGAAGAACAGCAACAGCTACTGCGATACACCCGCCAGATTAAGCATTACAGTCAACTGGAAACGCTGCAGAATTATCCGGCTGCAGTAAAAAAAATCCTGACACGTATTCGGCGTTTACGTGCGGACTTTTTCTTAAGACGCATTCTGTAACATGACGATATCGTTACTTGCCTCTGTGCCAACTGAGACTGCAGTAGCGATGCACGCAGTGCACCGACTGCATGCTTATCGGCAGGCGATTGCGACTAAGCCTTATGCATCACGCGGTATGAAAGTGAAACGTTGTCCGTTCTGCCTGCTGCCTGCTGAGGTGTGTACCTGTGCCAGTCGTAAGCTTCTGGCCACTGATTCAGCGTTTGCGCTAGTAATGTATGACACAGAAGTACTGAAGCCAAGCAACAGCGGTAGATTGATTGCGGACCTGATCCTCGACACTCATGCATTTTTATGGTCTCGGACTCAGCCTGACCGTCACCTGTTACAGTTATTAACGGATCCTACGTATCAGCCATTTGTGGTCTTTCCTGGCGATTATGCATTACCTGGACAGCAAGTTATTGAAGTATCGCCGACGACATCTTCACTAAAAAATTCGTTTCCGGACGGTAAAAAACCTTTGTTTGTGTTACTTGATGGCTGCTGGCGTGAAGCGGTGAAAATGTTCAGGAAAAGCCCTTATCTGCAGCAATTGCCAGTGTTGTCATTTCATCCTGATACATTGGCAGACTATCAATTGCGTAAAGGCCAACGAGACTTTCAACTTGGCACCGCGGAAGTTGCGTCACTAGTTTTAGAGGTGTGGGGCGAATCGAACAATGCGCGGGCAATGCAATTGTGGTTTCGGGTATTTGTTGAATCTTCAATGTGGAGTCGCAGCGCTCGTTCTCCTGAGTGTTTAGCGCGAAGACAAACGCTGCTTGAAGAATTCAATCAGTTATTCACTGCGAGCAAATAATTCGCTAGGTTAATTTTTTCAAAATATCACTAAATAGCTGATGTGCCATCTTGATATCCCGATCACCAAATTGACAGAGTGTCTCCTCCAGCCAACGTTTCAGCTTGGTATCTTCCTCTATCTGCAACTGAGCGAATAATCGTGCAGATTTTTCAACAAGCGCACTCAACTGGGGTTGCTCGGCATCGTGCTGATGTATTCCGGGCGTAATTTTTGATGTTAAAAATGCCTGCCCCAATTCATAAGCGTACACCATGACTGCTTGTGCCAGGTTGAGTGAAGGGTACTCCTGTGCTAACGGGATATAACTCAATAGATCACAGAGTTCCAGATCACTATTACTTAAGCCGCTGGCCTCACAGCCGAAAACAATGCCGACATTGGTCAACGATTGCTGTTGCTGACTTAATGCATTAACCATTTTTTGTGGTGTCAGATATTCCCGCAAATTACCGCGTTCCCGCGCGGTGGTCGCGATTAACAGATCAAACTCATCGGCAATTGAAGCTAATGACGGCGCTTCTCGAATATTTTCTAGAATATCGACTGCACCACAGGCGACCCATCCAGCTTCATCTTCTCTGTGTGCCAATGAATGCACGACAACTAAGTCATTAAATCCCTGAGTTTTGATAGCTCGTGCGGCAGCGCCAATATTCGCTGCACGGGCAGGGGACACTAATATAAAACTGATGTACATCAGCTAAATCCGTCGTTTTCTGATAGGAATAATTATACGCTTTTTGGGCGGTTAAGCCCATTTTCGATAACATAAACGACTACAACTCAAAATGTGCGTTATGCCGGCTTTTATCAAACAAATCGAACAATTGCTTGCAATTAGCCTCCAGAAAAAAGATAGTTCGTATATCAAGTTATTTGATCATCAAACTAATAGGCGAATTTTATGACTGCCGAATTTCACACTACGGCTCGTTGGCAACAAGCGCATGATTTTAACAAAGAAAATCTAAGCGGCGAGCGCAGTACAAAATGGGTATTAGCGTTAACAGTGGTGACGATGTTGGCGGAAATCATTGCCGGAACGGTTTACGGTTCGATGGCGTTATTAGCTGACGGCTGGCATATGGGAACCCACGCTGCGGCGTTCATGTTGACCCTATTTGCGTATACCTACGCCAGAAAAAATGCAACTAATCCGAGATTTGCTTTTGGTACTGGCAAAGTAAGCGTGTTGGGAGGCTTTACTAGTGCTGTTGCATTGGGATTGGTCGCGTTGGTTATGGTGATTGAATCGGTTTATCGATTGTTTGCGCCGGAGGCTATTCATTTTAATCAGGCAATATTGGTGGCGGTTATCGGCTTGACAGTGAACATTGTCAGTGTGTTTTTGTTAAAGGATCACCAAGGACATGACCATGGGCACGATCACGGCCATAGCCATCACCACGATGACCACAATCTTAAAGCCGCTTATTTTCATGTATTGGCCGATGCGCTGACGTCACTGATGGCTATCGCGGCGCTATTAGCGGGTAAATATATGGGGGCGAATTGGCTCGACCCGGTAATGGGAATCGTCGGTGCCGTCATTATCAGCCGTTGGGCTTGGGGATTAATTAAACAAACTAGCCCTATTTTACTTGATGCCAGTACAGAACCTGATTACGCCTCGCAGTTGGTAAGACGTATCGAGGCAGAAGGTGACCACAAAGTCACTGATCTTCATCTCTGGAAAGTCAGCGCTGACCACCATGCCGCTATGATTTCCTTAGTGAGTCATAAGCCTAAAGATACCGACTATTATCATGATTTACTGGCTGATTTTTCTCAGATTGACCATTTGACGATTGAGGTTAACCGTTGCGATGATTGCACCGAAGCAGAACATCCTCGTAATAGTTGCAACGGTAGTGGTTGCTGTCATCATGCTACTGACCATGACCATGACCATGACCATGACCATGACCATGACCATGACCATGACCATGACCATGACCATGACCACCATCATCATTAACCCATAGTGGAGCTACTAATGAGCGCTGAGTACCAACTGGATCAGGATATCAACCACGCCATTATTGAGTTTTACGAGCGTTTGTCATCTTGGGAACAAAGTGTCGTGAGGGATCAAGGGGTGTCGCTCGCGCAGGTACACACAGTTGAGATACTCGGTGCCAATGGCTCCATGCGGATGAAAGAGTTAGCCGATAAGCTCGGCATCACTACGGGAACGTTGACAGTGCAGATTGATCGACTAGTAAAACTCGGACTAGTTGAGCGTCAACCCTCTGTCAAGGATCGACGCTCGGTTGAGGTTTTGCTGACAGAAAAAGGCCAGCAAATGTTTGCTGAGCACGACCAACTGCACTTGCAGTTAACCCGTGAAATGACTGCAGTATTTGATGATACAGAGTGCCATCAGTTATTGACGTTTTTGACCCGCCTGAATGGTACATTCTGAAACATACAACCATAGCTATTTGTTGTTATCCTAACTCACTTAAGTATTTCTTAAGTCGTGATTGTTATAAATCGCACTTAATATCTGTAAGCTTGCTTGTCTGAAAATTAAGACAAATTTCTCGTCGTTGTGGGAGCCAAGGTGCTTAAATCGTTATCCGTAAACCGCGTTACTTTCTTGTTGGCGCTGTTTTTCGTCATGATCTTCAACATTCCATTCTTTTCTGTGGTTAAAAAAGGACTTGAACATCAATCTCACATTGATCCGGTATTTGTTGCCACAATCCCGGTCTTTTTGGTCGCAGCGCTCGGCTTTCTGTTTTCATTTTTTAGCTTTAAGTATCTGCTTAAACCCTTTTTTATTGCGTTGATATTGTTGTCTTCCGGGGTGTTTTTTGCCGCTTACAAATACGGTGTTGTATTTGATACAGGAATGATTGAAAACACCTTTCAGACTAACAGCGCAGAAGCCTTAACCTATGTGAACTGGGCATCGTTTACCAATTTTGCCTTAACCGGGTTGGTACCTGCATTTTTACTGTATAAGGCAGATATTGAGTACCGCCCGTTCACCAAAGAAATGTTGCGAAAGCTAGTATTTATGCTGGCTAATTTGACGGTAGTGGTGGCTATTGCCTTTGTTTATATGCAGAATTATGCGTCCTTTGTTCGCAATAATGATCAGATTAAACACTATATCGTCCCAACCTATTTCATTGGTTCTGCATCTAAATACATTTATCAGAACTACCTGCAAGCGCCCATCACCTATCAAGAGCTGGGACTGGATGCCAAAGTCATCAAACCTGCGGCAATGAAGGAAGAGAAACCCAAATTATTGGTGTTAGTCGTTGGTGAAACTGCCCGGGCGATGAATTATCAGTATTACGGCTATAATCGACCAACAAATCAGTATACGAAAGATTTAGGCCTGATTGCATTTAACAATGTCCAGTCATGTGGAACCGCAACAGCTGTATCGCTGCCATGTATGTTCTCTCGTATGAATCGCAAAGACTATGAGGCTCGTCAAGCGCGGTCTCAGGATACCGCTGTGGATGTACTGCATCATGCCGGTGTCAACGTATTTTGGGTAGACAATGACAGCGGTTGTAAAGGGGTCTGTGATCGCGTACCAAATTACACCATTGATGTGAATATGGATAAGAAGTTGTGCGATGGTGAATTTTGCAAAGATCAAGTAATGGTCGATAAACTTGATGAATTGCTAACGACCAAAGAGCAACCAAATCAAGATAGATTGATCGTGTTGCACATTGTTGGTAGCCACGGCCCGACCTATTATTTACGTTATCCTGACGATCACAAGCAGTTCACTCCAGACTGCCCGCGTAGCGATATTCAGAATTGTAGCCACAATGAATTGGTCAATACCTACGACAATACCATTCTCTATACTGATTATATTTTGTCGGAGATTGTAAAACGGCTGCAGCAGCAACATATGTATGCCCCAGCAATGATGTATTTGTCAGATCATGGGGAGTCACTGGGTGAGAAAGGGCTGTATTTGCATGGCACACCGTATGGTATCGCGCCAGCCGAACAGACTACCGTGCCTTGGTTATCTTGGATTTCTGCTGGGTATGCTCAGGAAAATGGCCTGAGCGAAAGTTGCCTCAGTGGGTTGCAACAGCGCAGCGGCTATTCGCAGGATAACTTGTTTGATACGCTGTTAGGCTTATTTAATGTCAGCACGCAGGTCTATCGACCGAAAGAAGACATCTTTAAGCAGTGTCGCACTTAAGGTTTTGTGATCGGAATCGAAAAGGCTGCTAATGCAGCCTTTTTTGTTGTCATCGACAGTCTACGATTTTGAGAGATCCATATGCATATGGATCAATCGCTCTTCCATATCAAACGTTACTGCAAACCCGAGGCTTTTCGCCAGACTTGCCATATTACGATTCTCAAACATGGTATATCCCGTGAGCACCGGCGTGCCTGCGGCGCGAAAATAACGAATGAGTTTTTCCAGTAACAATTTTCCGATACCAATACCCTGATGAGAACTACGTACCGCCATCGCAAACTCGGCTTCTGTATTATCAGGATCAATCGAGGCGCGCACAGCACCGAGGGTGATATCGTCACCAGAATCATCTTTAATGGTGGCAATAAACGCCATTTCTCTGGCGTAATCAATCTGCGTAAGCACTGCCATCTCTTCGTGCGTCATCTGTGAGCGTACACCGAAGTAACGTTTATACCGATCCTCATCTGATAATGAATTATCAAAGGCCAGGTGTTTGGGTTCATCCTCGGGTAAGATGGGGCGTAACATTACTTGCAGACCATTACGCAATGTCGCCGTTTCTTCAAGATCTTTAGGGTAGGGCAAGATGGATAATCGAGCGCTATTGTCTTTGATATCTTCCGTTAACCGCAAATTAATATCCAGCAGGGTGATAGTGTCCCCTGATGCCAAAACGGGGTTTAAATCAAGACCTTCAATTTGTGGACAATCAATCACCAAGCTGGAGATCTGCGTTAACATTCGGCAAATCGCTGCCATATCTAAGCCATTTGGCAAATGTCTGTCGTGGATTTTTCCGGTTTTTAGTGCCTGAATCACCATATAGCGGGACAATGCCATATTGAGCGGGGGTAGGGCCACTGCCGCATCCCGAGTTGGCTCCCATTCAGAGCCTCCTTCACCGAGCATAATGGCAGGGCCGAAGACCGGATCATTAAGCACTGCTACACGTAACTCTTGCGTGCCAGCCGTCAGTGCCATTTTTTGAACGATCATCCCTTCAATGCGCGCGTCCGGATTTGCCGCCCTTACGCGACTAGTAATGGCTGCGGCTGCATGGCGAACCTCTTCGGCATCCGCCAAATTCAACATAACGCCGTGAACATCAGATTTATGTAAAATATCGGGAGACTGAATTTTAAGGGCGACCGGATAGCCTGCACGTTCTGCAATCACAACCGCTTCATCCGCATCATTGGCAAACCAGGTATCGATAGTCTTTAGCCCATAAGCACTGAAAACCGCCCGTGCATCATGGGTTTCGAGCACTTTTCGGCCACTTTGTAAGGCTTGCTGCAGAATTCTCCGTGCGGTTGCAGTATCAGAATTGTTGGTTAGCGACTGCGGTACTTCCTGCAACAGTTTCTGGTTACGACGAAATTCCACCATATGCATAAAAGCGCGAACAGCACCTTCTGGGGTACGATATGTTGGAATTCCCGCCTTAGAAAAGCGTCGACGAGCTTCATATGCGGAATCTTCACCACTCCAGTTAGTCAGCACGTTAACGCGATGCTTTCGAGGATGTTTGCTGGCGGCTGCAATGACGGCATCCGCGATGTTGTTGCCATTGCCTAACGCTGAAGGCGAGTGCAGTACTAATACGGCATCTAGTTCATCACTATCCATTAAAATGTTTAGGGCATTGGCATAACGTTCGCCATCTGCATCGCCAATAATATCGACCGGATTTTGCTTCGACCAAGTTGGTGGCAATACCGCAGCGAGTTTGCTTTTAGTCTCTTCAGATAGCTGGGCGAGTTTACCGCCTTTGATGATCAGTTCGTCCACAGAGAGTACGGCCGGCCCACCACCATTACTAAGAATACATAAACGCTCACCATGCAGCGGATTAAGGTGCGCCAGACTTTCAAGAGCGGCAAATAGTTCAACTAAGTCGTTTACTCGCAGCATACCTGCACGTCGAAACGCGGCTTCATACACAGCATCGTTACCTGAGCTAGCACCGGTATGATGGCGGGCAGCGTTACCGCCTTCGGCACTGCGGCCGGATTTAATCACCAGTATGGGTTTGTGTCTGGATGCTGCACGTGCAGCGGAAAGAAACCGTAATCGCTCATTGATGGAATCAATGTAAAGCATGATGGCTGAGGTTTTTGAATCACGTCCGAGGTAATCCAGCAGTTCATCAAAATCGATATCACCGGCATCACCCAGTGAAATAAAAGAGGAAAAACCAATACCTTTGTTATTGGCCCAATCGAGTACTGTGGTGCATACCGCCGCGGATTGTGAAACGAAGGCAATTTTCCCGGGCTGGGCGCTGGTGTGGGCCAAACTGGCGTTCAAACCAAGGTTGGGCAGGATCATTCCTAAACTGTTGGGGCCCAGTATCCTCATGCCATAACGTTTACCACTTTCCGTAAGCTTTTGCGCCAAGGTTTGGCCGTCGTCTGCCACACATTGATTCATACCCGATGCAATAATCACCGCCGTTTTGCAACCAAATTGCGCTAACGTTTCTGCTATCTGAGGAACTCGCTCGGCTTTGGTACAGATAATGGCTAAGTCGGGTTTGACTGGTAGTGATTCAATATTGGGGTAGGCCAGCACCCCCATTACGGAGGTGGCATGCGGATTCACCGGCATAATCGGGCCATCAAAGCCGCTACTGAGCAAATTTTTCATCATGATGCAGCCGGCTCTGGCAGGCGAGTTAGACGCCCCAATAACGGCAATAGATTTTGGGGTAAACAGACTGCGGATGCTGCGCTGACTCATAGGGTGTTAGCTCCGTATGCTTGGGAGTTTCGAGCCTATGATTTCATAGCTACCAAACACTAACAATACACCAAAAGTCAAAAAGTTATCTTTTGCTAAATAGGACTACTGAAAGCCCAAGGAAAATAAAAAATGTGGCATGACCGACTTCACGTTAGTTATGTCATGTCCGACAATACCTAAAGATTGTCTGAACAGTCGCTGCTTTCTTCGGGTAGTGTGCTTCACCTCATAATCCCACATCCTAAAAATAAAGATTAGGTTTCGGCCTTATTAAACAAAAAACGATGGATCTCATTTCAACTTTTAGGGCGCAGTTAATCTGGACACTGCATTGTCTGTCGGTAACTATCGTGTAATAAGACCGTTAGCCCGAGAGTGTCGTGAAGGGCTTTATCTTGCATAAGACACAAAAAAGTATCGTTTAGTCGTGCTGAAGCTATCACCCGCGCTTAACGCCGAAACCCGCTCCAATCTACAGCAATTAAGGGATGAAATATGAGCTTAAAGCAGCTGAGATTAAATCATACCAGCCTGTTGTGATTCGAGATTGTGGTGCTGTCGCTCAAAATGGGATTACCGATCATTATTACGCAATCCGCTTAAATCCAGACAATCGTTATAAGATCTCGAAACTGGGTCTGTCATTTGAAAATGTTTTACCGCTTTCGTCCGACTCAAGAATCCAATGTCGAACCTACCGAGCATGCGATGCGATGTGCATCAACAGAGATATGCAGTAAATAAAAAACCACAGAACCAACGATGAATTGCAGATGGTACACCCGAGTGGACTCGAACCACCGACCCCTACCATGTCAAGGTAGTGCTCTAACCAGCTGAGCTACGGGTGTATAGAAGGACAAATTTATTGGTACACCCGAGTGGACTCGAACCACCGACCCCTACCATGTCAAGGTAGTGCTCTAACCAGCTGAGCTACGGGTGTACACTTAACTTCCGAAGGCTAAACTATTCACCAACGGAACGGACGCTATATTAAAGTCCAGCCACTGATCCTGGCAAGTGAAAAAACCTTTTTTTAACGTCGGATGGTGATTTGCTGTGCAACTGCCGGTGTTTTATCAATCAATAGATAATATAGTGTCAGAATTCAATAACATCACTGTGACGTATTCGGCGTTGAATCACTTTAAGACGAACTGCATAAAGCATTGCTGCAGTAGTTAAACCGGCAATTAAACCGCACCAGAAGCCGTAAGCGCCAAGTTTGGGTATGATTAAATCCGTATATGCCAACAGATATCCCAGTGGCATGCCGACACCCCAATAGGCAAAAAGAGTAATGTAAAAAGCACTGCGAGTGTCTTTGTACCCCCGCAATGCGCCCGCTGAAATTACCTGCACTGAATCTGACAGTTGATAAAGCGCTGCCATTAACATCAACCCAGACGCTAATGCAACCACTTGAGGATTTTTGTTGTAGAGCAATGCGATATTTTCTCTTAACAATACCGTCAGTAGTGCAGTACATGCCGCGAGCGAGAACCCTAGAAGTAATCCAGTTTTGCTGACAATTGCGGATTGTTCTGGTTCATTGCGTCCCAAGTAATAGCCGACGCGAATCGACACGGCGATACCAATAGACAATGGCACCATGAACACCATTGATGAAAAGTTGAGTGCTATTTGATGGCTCGCCACTACGTTTGCGCCCAACGGTGCCAGCAGCAGCGCTATGATAGAAAATAAGCTCACCTCAAAAAACAACGCGAGCGCTACGGGCATCCCCAGTTTGCTCATTTGCAGTATTGTTTGCCATTGTGGCCGGACAAACTCGTCGGGTAAGCGTGCCGCTTTAAATTTCGGATGCCATTGCATGTAAATGAGCATACTTAAACACATTGCCCAAAAGACCAATGAGGTAGCAACACCGCATCCTGCCCCCCCCATAGCGGGCAAACCCAAATGCCCATAGATAAATATATAATTTGCAGGAATATTTACTGCGAGTCCTACAAAACCGATGATCATTGCCGGCATCGTGTAAGAAATACCTTCACTACAACTGCGCAGTACTTGGTAAATGAGAAACGCTGGCGCGCCCCACAAGATGCCGTGAATATAATTTTCTGTGACGACATAAAGCGCTGGATCTAAGTTCATGTGATCCAGAACAAAACTGGCAGAATTGAGAAACAGCATCACACCGATGGCACCAAATGTGGCAATATAAACCCCTTGATAAGCCAAGGGACGGATCTTGTCACTTTGTCCGGCGCCAAAATGATGTGCAATCATCGGCGTAAAGGTTAGCAATAAGCCATTAACAAACAGTATTGCCGGTAGCCACAGACTAGTACCGATAGCGACGGCAGCCATATCTTTGGCACTCACGCGGCCAGCCATCATGGTGTCAATAAACCCCATCATGGTTTGCGTAACCTGAGCTACCAACACTGGCAAGGCTAATTGAATAATACGTTTGGCATGAAAAGCTAACTGCGCCATGTCTGTCCTTTGAACCAGAGAGTAGAGAATGTTTACAGGTATTGTTCAGGCCTGCTGTAAAGTGCTGGCAATTGAGAAAAAGCCAGGATTGCATACGTTGCAGATCGCGTTACCACCAGAATTACTGGAGGGATTGCAAACGGGAGCCAGTGTAGCCAATAACGGAGTATGTCTCACAGTTACGCGAGTGGGGCATGATAGGGCGTTTTTTGACGTAATGGAAGAGACGCTTAACCTGACTAATCTCGGTAATTTACAAGTTCATGATGACGTAAATATTGAGCGTTCATTGCAATTTGGCAAAGAGATCGGTGGCCATATTCTATCTGGACATATTCATACCCAAGCGAAATTGGTGACCGTTGATCAAACCGATACCCACTATGATCTAACGTTAGAACTGCCGTCGGTTTGGATGAAGTATGTGCTTTACAAAGGCTTTATTGGTATTAATGGATGTAGTCTAACCATCGGAAATATAAAGAACAATTGTTTTGTTCTGCACCTTATTCCAGAAACCTTAAGACTCACTAATCTTGGTCGTTATCAACCGGGTATGTTTTTTAATATTGAGATCGATAGCCAAACCCAAACGATAGTTGATACCGTTGAGCGAGTATTGGCTCAAAAAGATGTAGCCCAGCGTTAACCCGTAATCCACTAATAAAATTGTTCATCGTCAGCATCAACATGCAATTCAATGCGTTGATGCTGATGATCGATATGCATACGGATGTGGATAGGATTGCAGCAAATTCGGCAATCACTGTAAAACTCTTGATCACCACCGCTGGAGTCAAGTTGCAGTGTCTGTTGGTGCCCACAATATGGGCAGCAGATAGTTTGCTGTTTCATTGACATTACCTCGGTTGATTAACTCTCTTAGAGTATAGATGAGCGGCATCTAATGTGCTGTAGCCGCATCAATGCTCAATTCATTTAAGTGTTATAAATTTCTTGCGCCATAACCTGAAATAATCTTTATGTTTTTCAATGAAATGTTACGAGTACGTCTTTCTCAGAGGATATTTTCAAAAGGTGTAAGGTAACTTTACGAAGGCATCACATTAATGTGAATTAGTGTTAGATTTGGTTGCGTCTACAAAGGCTTATCCATTAAAATCGTCAGCTCGTTTTACCGATGCCAAGGCTCTTGTATTGTCTTTCTCAGTAAAACGCACACGTTTTTTAATTCTGTTTATTTGAATCAGCCAAGTGGCCCTGCGTGTGGGTCACCACTGGACTAAGGATTATTCATGCCTGTTATTACTCTGCCGGATGGAAGCAAACGCGAATTTGCCAATCCTGTCTCGACTCTGGATGTTGCCGCCGATATCGGTCCAGGCCTCGCAAAAGCCTGTGTAGCCGGACGTGTTAATGGTCAGTTGAAAGATGCTTGCGATCGGATCACTGAAGACGCCGAACTCTCCATTATTACCGCTAAAGATCAGGAAGGACTGGAAATTATTCGTCACTCCTGTGCCCACCTTTTGGGGCATGCCATTAAGCAATTGTGGCCAGAGACCAAAATGGCGATCGGACCAGTGATCGATAATGGCTTCTACTACGATGTTGATTTAGAACATAAGTTAACACAAGAAGATCTCGATAAACTGGAAGCTCGGATGTTAGAGCTGGCTAAGACTGATTACGACGTAGTAAAACGTGTCGTCAGTTGGCAGGAAGCGCGCGATGCTTTTGCACAGCGCGGTGAACCATACAAAATGGCAATCCTTGATGAAAACATCAGTAAGGATGATCATCCGGCACTTTATCATCATCAAGAATATACAGACATGTGTCGTGGTCCACACGTGCCTAACATGCGCTTATGCCACTACTTCAAACTGATGAATATTGCGGGCGCATACTGGCGCGGTAACTCCGATAATAAGATGTTGCAGCGTATTTATGGTACGGCTTGGGGTGATAAAAAAGCGCTTAAAGCCTACCTGCAACGCTTGGAAGAAGCCGCAAAACGTGACCATCGAAAAATTGGTAAGCAGCTCGATCTCTACCATATGCAAGAAGAAGCACCCGGTATGGTGTTCTGGCATCATGATGGCTGGAGTATTTTCCGTGAACTTGAGCGTTTCGTTCGCACAAAGTTAGATGCGTACGACTATCAGGAAGTGAAAGGTCCGTTCATGATGGACCGGGTACTGTGGGAACGCTCAGGCCACTGGGATAAATATTCTGAAGCGATGTTCACCACTTCCAGCGAAAACCGTGAATATGCGATTAAGCCAATGAACTGCCCTGGGCATGTTCAGATCTTTAACCAGGGGCTTAAATCCTATCGTGATTTGCCGCTGCGTATGGCTGAATTTGGTAGTTGTCACCGTAACGAACCATCAGGCTCCTTGCACGGTCTGATGCGTGTTCGTGGTTTCACTCAGGATGATGCACATATTTTCTGTGCGGAAGACCAGGTTCAACAAGAAGTTAGTAGTTGTATCAAGATGGTTTATGACATCTATTCAACTTTTGGCTTTCAAAATATCGTCGTTAAGTTGTCCACTCGTCCTGAAAAACGTATTGGTGATGATGCCATGTGGGATCGTGCTGAAGCTGCACTAAAAGAAGCGCTGACCCATAACAATATCGAATACGAAATTTTGCCAGGTGAAGGTGCTTTCTACGGGCCTAAGATTGAGTTTACACTGCATGACTGTTTGGACCGTGCTTGGCAATGCGGCACAGTGCAATTGGATTATGCGTTACCTGGACGTTTAGGTGCTACCTACGTGGCTGAAGATAACAGCCGACAGGTACCGGTGATGATCCACCGTGCAATTTTAGGTTCGTTAGAACGCTTTATCGGTATTTTGATTGAAGAATACGCCGGTAAATTCCCAGTATGGCTGGCTCCATCTCAGGTTGTGGTAATGAATATTACCGATAAGCAGTCTGATTATGTTGAAGAAGTCGTCAGTCTTTTCAAGTCTCAAGGCATCCGTGCGTGTAAGGACTTGAGGAATGAGAAAATTGGCTTTAAAATACGCGAGCACACATTGCAACGGGTTCCTTATTTGCTGGTCGTAGGCGATCAGGAAATGGAGAATAGGGAAGTTGCAGTACGCACCCGGGACGGGGTCGACTTAGGCAAGATGAGCATCGATGCTTTTGCAGCCAAAGTAACTAAACAGATTTCGCTCCGTAGTCTTGAATTGTTGGAGGAATAGGTCATAAAGATCAAAAAAACAGCAGGCCGTCAGGCGGCCCCTAATAGAATCAATGATGAAATTACCGGCGTATCTGAAGTACGTTTGGTAGGAGTTGAAGGAGAGGCAATCGGGGTTGTTGGTATCAGACAAGCCCAAGAGCAGGCTGATGACGCAGGTTTAGACCTGGTAGAGATCAGTCCTAATGCCGAGCCGCCTGTATGCCGTATCATGGACTACGGTAAGTTTCTGTTCGATAAGGCTAAAGCCCAGAAAGAACAGAAGAAGAAGCAGAAACAGGTCCAGGTGAAGGAAATTAAATTCCGCCCTGGTACTGACGAAAACGACTATCAGGTAAAACTACGCAACCTGATTCGTTTTCTGGAAGACGGAGACAAAGCGAAAGTTACGTTGCGTTTCCGCGGGCGCGAATTAGCGCATCAAGGGCTAGGTATGGAACTGATGAACCGTATCAAAGCCGATCTTGATGATGTCGCAGTGGTTGAAGCTTTCCCGAAAATGGAAGGCCGTCAAGCTGTGATGGTGCTAGCGCCGAAGAAAAAATAGTAGGGCTATCAAAGTAGTGCGGGATATTCCCAAACTCGCCTTACGTTTTATTAATTATCCCAATGCGGAGTTTTTAAATGCCAAAAATGAAAACTGACCGCGGTGTGGCTAAGCGTTTTAAGAAAACCGCTAATGGTTTCAAACGCAAGCAAGCCCATCTGCGTCACATCCTGACCAAGAAGAGCACCAAGCGTAAGCGTCACCTGCGCGCTAAGTGTTTAGTTGCTAAAGTAGACGTGCCAGCAATTGCACGCCAACTGCCATACGCTTAGTAGGAGGATTGAAAGATGCCAAGAGTTAAGCGTGGTGTAACTGCACGTGCTCGTCACAAGAAAGTTCTGAAACTTGCCAAAGGTTACTACGGTGCCCGTTCACGTACTTATCGCGTAGCGGTACAGGCAGTAACTAAAGCTGGTCAGTATGCTTATCGTGACCGTCGCCAGAAAAAACGTCAATTCCGTCAACTGTGGATTGCACGTATCAATGCGGCTTCACGTCAGAATGGTCTGTCTTACAGCCGTTTCATCAACGGTCTGAAGAAAGCGTCTATCGAAATCGATCGTAAGATTTTGGCAGACATCGCTGTATTCGACAAAGTTGTATTTGCAACTTTGGTAGAAAAAGCAAAAGAAGCACTGGCAAACTAATTAACCAATAATTAGTTGTTGTTGCATTAAAAAGGGGCCATATGGTCCCTTTTTTATTATTTACCCAAAAAAGTCCGTCTCATACGGACATTATTCTAAAGGTTACGCCTTTCTATGGCGTGTAAATTCCTACCACCTCGATTCGCTGATGTGGCGCTGCTTTATCAAGATCGATATGCCCACGATTTTCCACATCCATAAAATCAAATGCTGGCAAATCCGCGTCGGCTACCTCACCTGACACCTCTGCATGCGGATCCTGTTTTAGCGATACAAAGTCAAATGCGTTTCGGTCTACACCTTGTGAAGGCGCCGTATTTTGCATAGCGGTGAAGATCGTTTCTATGCGACCAGGAAATTGTTTGTCCCAACCTTTAAGCATACTTTTAATTTCTGCGCGTTTGAGATTTTCCTGGGAGCCACAGAGATTACAAGGAATGATAGGAAACTGTTTAAGTTTAGCGTATTCGGCAATGTCTTTTTCACGGGAATAGGCAAGGGGACGGATCACCACATTTGCGCCATCATCAGATAACAACTTAGGTGGCATTGCTTTCAATTTGCCGCCATAAAACATATTCAGAAACAGCGTTTCAATAATGTCATCCCGATGGTGACCCAACGCTATTTTGGTAGCACCGATGCGATGGGCAAAGCCGTAGAGTGTGCCTCTGCGTAAACGTGAGCATAACGAACAGGTGGTTTTTCCCTCAGGGACCTTTTCCTTAACAATGGAATAGGTGTCCTTTTCCAAAATATGGTAGGGAATATTCAGACTGTCTAAATAGGCTGGCAATACATCTTCAGGAAATCCAGGTTGCTTCTGATCCAGATTCACCGCAACAATTTCAAATTTCACCGGCGCACGTTGCTGTAGGTTAAGCAGAATATCCAGCATGGCATAACTGTCTTTACCACCAGACAGGCAACACATTACCCGATCACCTTCTTCAATCATATTGTAATCGGCGATTGCGCTGCCCATTTCTCTACGCAAACGTTTTTGTAATTTGTTCAGACGAGTGATCTGCTTTTTATCGAGTTCAGCTATTTCAACCATAAAAAACGCGCCCTGTTGCTGCTTAGGTCAGGGCGCGTATTATTCCAGCTAATGTTTTTAGCGTAAAGCACTAATCTTCTAACGGTGACTTGTAGCCATCGGGTTTAATCGCCAGTAAATCACAGTTAATTGCATCAATTACATGTTCAGCTGTGTTACCAATCAATGCAGCGGAAAATCCTGTCCTACCGACGGTTCCCAGGATCACGAGTTCAGCGTCAATCTTTTCCGCGACTTCAGGAATGACATCTTCAGGCAGACCTTCTTTCACATGGCAGTTATTACAGTCAACACCATAGTTATTGGCTAAATAATTTACGCGTTGCTCGTGCTGCATCCGGATGGTTTCATTGTATGTGTGGGCATCAAAATCTGGCAGCTCAATAGCCAAATTCACTGGCGTACCAGGATACCCATTTACCAAATGGATTTCGGCATTGAATTTGGAAGCAATGGCCTGTGCATGCTCAATAATTCTACCGTTGAGCGATTGATGATCTTCATCTTCTGAAGCCACATTCACTGCACAGAGGATTTTACCGTTTAGTGGCCAGGATTTTTCTTTAACCAGCAAAACGGGGAGGGGAGCTTTACGCAACAAATGCCAGTCCGTAGGCGTAAAAATCACGGCCTTAAGCTTATCGTGCTCATGAGTGCCTTTAACTAGAAGGTCAAATTTACCGTCGATAGCGAATTTAATAATGCTTTCAAATGGGCGGTTATGCCATACCACCTCATATTTCATGTCAATATCTCTTTCTAGATATGGCTTAATCATATCTGCTAGCCAGGCTTTGCGCTGGTTGATAACACCCAGTCTCATGGCTTCCCGCTCTTGATTAGACAAGATCGAAGTCATTTCATAAGAGAGGTCAAAGATAGACAAAAATGCGGTAACTGAAGCGTTATTGCGGCTAGCAAGTTCAGCAGCTCTTGCGAGTGCTGATTGCACATCAGAGGTAGGATCGACAACAACCAATAACTTTTTATAGTCCATCATGGCAGTTTTTCCTTTTTCCAGATGACATAACTATATCATGTGCCATCACTGGCAATTTGTCTTGTTGGAGATCAAAAAATTAATGCTAAATGCAGGGTTACCGCGCAATACCTCCCAATTGGTATAGTGCGGCGGTATCGACAATGGTAATGTACTTGCCGTTTACTTCGATTAAACCTGACTTCTGAAATCTACCTAATAGACGGCTGATAGTCTCGACTGTAAGACCCAGATAATTCCCGATATCGCCTCGCGTCATACTGAGACGAAATTCCCGCGGAGAAAAGCCGCGATTACCATATCTGACAGCGAGATTGCCGATAAATGCAGCTAGGCGTTCTTCCGCATTCTTTTTACTCAGCAGTAGGATCATGCTTTGATCTGTCATAATCTCACTGCTCATCATGCGCAGAATTTGCTGCCGAAGTTTTGGCATTGTGCCGGACAATTCATCCAGAGTATTGAACGGAATTTCGCACACCATGGATGTTTCAAGTGCTTGCGCAAAACTTTGATGCTGCTGAGAGTGAATGCCATCAAAGCCGATAACGTCACCGGCAAGGTGAAACCCCGTAATTTGCTCATCGCCTTGTTCGGTAATGGTATAACTCTTAATGGTGCCAGAACGTATAGCATAAAGAGACTTGAGAGAGTCTCCAGATTTAAATAATTGCTCGCCTTTTTGGATAGGCTTTTTACGCTCGATAATGTTATCGAGTTGGTCTAACTCATTGTTATTTAGAGTGAAAGGAATACATAGCGTACCCATACTGCAGTCATGACAATGAATCGCACAACCTCCCGTAGCAGGACGGCGGAGTTTATTATTATCAATAGCCATAGTCGTTCTCAAATGAAACTGCTGGTGTCATGTTAACTAAAATCCTGCAGTACTACCAGTCGGCGGATAAAATCGTTGTAGAAAAACCGAAGGCCAGCCCAAAAGCGATTAGAATTGGTTGCTTTTTAGCCAGATTGGAGGAGTTTATAGTCCAAAGGTTATTTAGATAATCAGGATTGATTATATTTATATATTAATGGCTTACTTGGCATGAACGGGAATATACAAGGTGTTATTCGGAACTTTTAAACCAGAGTTCATAACGATAATCTCAGCGGCTAAACCTAGGACTTTCCACATGAAGACCTTCATAGAGATAACATCGCATTTAGTGTAGTTGCCCCCACCAAAACGGACAGCTTAACTCGCCACTTTAAGAGCTCGATACTCTCTAGGTGACATCATTTTCAATCCACTGTGTGGGTGGTAATTGTTGTAATCGTCAAACCATTCAGCGAGCTTTGCAAGCACCGTGGCTGCGTCTGGACGGTCGTTCAGGTATACATAATCTCGTTTAAACGTCTTCACGAAAGCTTCTGCCATGCCATTGCTTTGCGGGCTTCTAACTGGCGTCGTGCACACCTTAAAACCGAGTGACTTGGCGAACTGCCGTGTTTCTTCGGCGATATAACAACTGCCATTATCGGTTAACCATTCGACGGTATGTGGCAACTCTCGGACATCTCCGAAGCGCTGTTCCATGCTTTCAACCAAAATGTCTTGAACCATGTCAGCGCGGATACCCGTCGTTGTGGCTACATAACTCATAATTTCACGATCACAGCAATCTAAGCTAAATGCCACGCGCACTTTTTCTTTGTTCCAGCACGTTATTTCAAAGCCATCTGAGCACCAGCGAGTGTTTGGGTGCAACGTAATAACCTGACCGTCATGAGCGCGGTGCTCACTTACACGACCGGTATGTTTGCGTAACAGCAAGTTGTTTTGTTGCATCAGGCGATAGACGCGTTTTGGATTCACTCGCGTAATTACATGCTGCTCTGCTTTCAACTGGCGATTTAAATGCGCAGTAATCCGGCGATAGCCGTTGCTTTCACGCTCCTCGCAGATGTCGATTATTAACGGCAATAACAGCGCATCATCAGCCTTGTTGTAGCGTACTGAGCGGCCTTCTCGGCGCACGGACAAACGTTGGTATAAGTTCGAACGCGACACGCCAAGAGCCGCAGCTACTCGGAGGACAGGGAATCGTCCGGTGGTAGCAATGGCATGCGCGATATCAACTTTTTTGACTGGGCTATCTCCAGCGCCTCTTTTAGAATTTCGGTTTCCATCGTTTTACGGCCGAGCAACTGCTCAAGCTGTTTCACTTTCTTTTGAAGCGCCTTATGGTCTGCAGCACTGACGACTTCGTCACCAGACTGGATAGCAGACATACCACCATCTTGCATGAGCTTTTTCCACTTAAACAATAGACTCGGGGTTATGCCGTTTTGCCTGGCAACCAGCGAAACCGAATAGCCCGGCTGCATAGTCATGGCAACGAACTTTGCTTTTTCTTGCGGAGTATAACGACGGCGACGTTGTTCGCCAGTAATAATTTCAATACGTTCCATAGACACTCCTTAAAGATAGGTCTAAGCCTATCGCTTAACTAATGAGTGTCCGTTTTAATTGGGGGCTATTACATTTAGCAATTTCAGTTGTGCTATATGAAAATGGCGATTATCTCCTTGAATAACTAAAATCACTACATCATCAAGGAGGTAACGAGATGCAAGAATTCTACTTTGTTCACACCAAGACTGATGCACAGGGTGATTATGAAGTGCATACAGAAAATTGTAATAAGTTGCCTACAGAAGAAAATCGAGAATATCTCGGGACTTTTGATAACTGTGCCGATGCCGTCAGAGAAGCTAAGCATCTGGGTTATGCAGCTGCCAATGGATGCTATTTTTGCTGTACGTCATGCCATACGAGTTAAATGCTAGTAAAACTAAGCACGTTATAAAAATTGAATTCATGGTTACAAAGACGCATCAATTCACGCGATGTTATAAACCTCGGCGAGCTAATGATTTACGGCCAGTGTTCAGCGAGAGCTGTCCCAAAGCCGAGCCGCTGGTGACTGATTAGGACAATGACACGGCCAGAACCCCAAGCGCGCAAATAGCGTCACCCATAATTGCGCACAATGTATATTATGTTAAATTAGCTACAGATGGAATTTAATGAGTGTTATCTCGCTATGGTGATTTTTGCCTTTGTGATTGATACCCTACCGAATAGTGATTCAAGCGATAGAAACAGAATTCACAAAAGAAAAAGCCCGCTGATTTCAGCGGGCTTTCGGAATATGGCGGAGGAGCAGGGATTTGAACCCTGGGTGGGCGCGAACCCACGCCGGTTTTCAAGACCGGTGCATTCAACCACTCTGCCACCCCTCCGAACGGCAGGAATAATAGCGTTTGGATAGGGTTGCTGTAAATATCCTTATGCATTTTTCTGTTTCGTTTGCTTATTCGCTGCACAAGCTGCTTTATTTGCAGCCAATAACTATGAAATTTTGTCTTTAAGCTTGTACATGCCAATGATAATCTTTACCTTGATTGGGTATCAAATAGACTCAAAGGAAAGGTCTTTATGCTCTCAGAACAATCGCTGGAATTGATCGATCTGGTAGCGCAGTTAGGCAGCTTTACTGCGGCCGCGACCCATCTAAACAAAGTGCCATCCGCTGTTAGTTATGCTATCAAACAAATTGAAGACGAAATTGGTGTTGTCCTTTTTGAACGGCACCACCGCAGCGTATCTTTAACGCCCGCGGGTGTCCATTTTGTCGAGGAATCGCGTGAGTTACTGAAATCGATATTCCGTCTGAAACGCAGGACTTTGCAAGCAGCCAACGGGTGGCAACCTTCATTAGCTATAGCACTTGATTGTGTTGTCAGAGCGGACCGAGTGGCCTACCTCATCCGAGATTTCTATCAACGATTTGATGACGTGGAGCTCAAGATAAGAAAAGAAAATTTTAACGGCGTTTGGGAGGCTTTGGTAAATGGACGATGCGATGTTGCCATTGGCGCTACATCAACCATACCTGTCGGCGGGCCTTTTTTATCAAAGTCTATGGGTAAAGTTGTATGGAGTCTGGTGATGTCACCAGCACATCCATTAGCGCACATTTCGGAACCGATAACTGATCAGGCACTTCTGCCCTATCCTGCTGTTTGTTTAAGTGACACCAGTTGGCAATTTGTTCCACGGAGCTTTGCGGCTGCGCCTAATCAACGTCAAATCCAGGTGCCAGATTGGGTTCAGGCAATTAATGTGTTGCGAAGCGGACTCGGTATTGGCTGGGTCCCTCGGCATTTGGCGAAAAGTTTTATTGAATCTGGCAGCCTCATCGAAAAGGAAATGGTCTCCCCTTTGCCTGCCAGTGATTGCGCATTGTTGTGGAATTCTCGCCAACAATCCCCCGCCCAACAATGGGTACTTGAATATCTTGGTGATGGACTCCAGCTTAGAACACACTGGATCGATTAATATTAAGCATTGATTAATATAGCTATGTGATAAGATAGCTATCATTGGAACTTGTTAACACCTGACCGCGTCAAATGCTGTAGAAGAAAATTTCAAGCCTCTGACGATGTTAAGCATTTGGAGATGTATATGAATCAGGAAACCCTATATTCCACAAGCACATCCGGCATTGTTGTCAATAAGATGTTGCGTAATACCTATATGTTACTGGCGATGACACTGGCATTTTCTGCTGTTTGTGCTGGTCTCGCCATGGCATTACAAATTACACCTTTGATGTCTCTCGGACTTTCGATTGGTGGTTTAATCCTGCTTTTTGTAACACTACGCAAGGCGGATTCAGCCGCCGGGCTATTATGGGTATTTGCCTTTACCGGTATGGAAGGCGCATCTCTGGGCTACATGCTCAATCACTACGCCGGTATGACAAATGGCCCAATGTTAATTATGCAGGCGCTCGGTCTTACTGCAGCAATATTTGTGGCATTATCAGCTTATGCCTTGACCACAAAAAAAGATTTTTCTTTTATGCGTGGCTTCCTAATCGCTGGTTTGGTCGTCGTGGTACTTGCTGCGATTGTGAATATTTTCTTGGGTAGCAGCGTTGTTTTTATGGCATTGAATGCGGGTGTCGCATTATTGATGACCGGTTTTATTCTTTTTGATACCAGTCGTATCGTGAATGGCGGCGAAACTAACTACATTCGCGCAACGATTTCACTCTACCTGGACTTTCTAAATCTGTTTGTTAGCATCCTGAACCTCCTGGGTGCAGGCAAAGATGATTAAATAGCGCTAAAACTTCTCGTTTTAGGTAAAATGGCCCTGTTTATCAGGGTCATTTTTATTTATGAGTAAATTTATTATTTTAGTGACCGGGCAGGTCTATGGTCCTGCGAGCGGTTGGCATGCCTATCAATTTACTAAAACAGCGCTTGAGACAGGGCACGATATTCATTGTGTGTTCTTTTTTCGTGATGGCGTCACACAATCTAATGCGTTGGTCTCGCCTGCATCAGATGAAACAGATCTCGTACGCCTTTGGCAATCACTGGCTGAACAATATCAATTGTCGTTAGTGAACTGTGTATCTGCAGCTTGGCGCCGAGGTGTGATATCACTAGAAGATGCGCAAGAAAATGGCATTAGTAATTCGAATCTTGCTGCGGGCTTTATCATGGGCGGATTAGGTGAACTGGTGGCCGGTATTGAACAATCAACACGAATGGTGCGTTTCTGATGAAATCAATAGCAATCATCTTTCGTCAGGGGCCACACGGAAACGAAGCAGGCAGAGAAGCGCTCGATTTGGCGTTGATGGCAGCAACTTATGAACAACAAGTACATTTGGTGTTTATAGACAGCGGGGTGCTGAATCTCCTTTCCGGACAACAACCCGAGTTGATTGGTTGTAAGGATTACATTGCCACGTTCAAAGCTTTGGATATCTATGACGTGGCCTCTGTCAGTGTCAGTGAAAGTGCCATTTTAAATTTCGGTTTAGCTAATCTGCCTCTAATATATCCCGCGGAATTAGTTGATGATGAACAGATCCGTAAACTGCTCGAACAAGTGGATGAGGTCTTGGTATTTTGAATATATTACATCACATCACAAAGTCACCGAATGAAAGTAATGCCCTCGCCTGTGCATTACACTTTGCCAAAGACCAAGACTCGTTAGTGTTAGCCGGAAATGCCATCGAGGCAATGCTGCAACCGCAATGGATCGCAGCATTGAAAATCTGCAATGTATTTTTAATGAGACCTGATGTTGATGCGCGAGGACTGGCTAAATGTTTCGCCAATTATCAACAAATCGAATACAAGGATTTTATTGCACTGACCTTAACTCACGCCAAAGTGATATCGTGGTAAATAATGATTGAATTTAATGGAAAGCAGATAGCGACGGACTCCCAGGGTTATCTTAAAAATATTGAAGACTGGGACCCTTCATTGGCGTCGTTAATTGCGAGCACAGAAGACATCGTGTTAACCGATGCACATTGGGAAGTGATAAATTTTGTCAGGGATTTTTATCTCGAGTATAAAACTAGCCCAGCCATCAGGGTGCTGGTAAAGGCGATTGGACAAAAACTTGGCCCAGACAAAGGAAACTCAAAGTATCTGTATAAACTGTTTCCTGTTGGCCCCGCTAAACAAGCCACTAAAATTGCTGGACTGCCAAAACCAGCAAAATGCATTTAACCCAAGCCAATAAAAAAGGTCCATTAATGGACCTTTTTTATTGCTATACCAAATTTTCGTAAAACAAAATGGCTGCTTTAGCTATTGTGGCCAACGCCAACACCGAAAATACGGTAACTACGGCCACATAAGTCAGCCAGCGCAAATTGCGCCCGCCATTATCCATACATGACCTTTTGTGTTAACCGATTTGTTCTAGTCCACCCATATAAGGGCGTAATATTTCTGGGACAGTAATACTGCCATCAGCGTTTTGATAATTTTCCAAAACGGCAACCAACGTACGACCTACGGCCAATCCTGAACCATTAAGGGTATGTAACAGTTTTGGCTTTTTGTCATCATTGCTGCGATAACGTGCTTGCATGCGCCGAGCCTGGAAATCTTTCATATTGGAGCATGAAGAAATTTCCCGGTAGGTATTCTGCGCTGGTAACCATACTTCGATATCGTACGTTTTAGCAGAGCTAAATCCCATATCTCCAGTACAAAGTACGATGACACGATATGGCAAGCCTAGTTTTTGCAGTACAGTTTCAGCGTCTTTGGTCAGACTTTCCAATTCGTCCATTGAAGTTTCTGGTTTTACCAATTTCACCAATTCGACTTTTTCGAATTGATGTTGACGGATTAGGCCACGGGTATCTTTACCGTATGAACCAGCTTCGCTACGGAAACAGGCAGTTTGCGCTGTAAGCTTAACCGGCAAATCATCTTCTTCGATAATCGTGTCGCGCGCCAAGTTCGTTAGTGGGACTTCAGCCGTCGGGATCAGATGCAGACTCTGTCCTTCTTCTGTTGCTGGCTTGGTGTGGAACAGATCTTCAGCAAATTTGGGTAACTGGCCAGTTCCCAATAAGCTGGCATCGTTCACCAACAATGGCACATAAGCTTCAGTATATCCGTGTTGCTGAGTATGCAAGTCCAGCATGAACTGCGCCAAAGCACGATGCATGCGGGCAATCTGTCCTCGCATTACCACAAAGCGTGCGCCTGTTAATTTAACGGCATTTTTAAAGTCTAGACCTTTAACTTGTTCCCCCAAATCCACATGGTCTTTGATAGGAAAGTCAAATGTTTTAGGCGTGCCCCAACGGCGGATTTCGACGTTCTGAGATTCATCTGGACCTACCGGAACTGATTCATCTGGCAGGTTGGGCATGCTCATCGCTATGGCGTTCAATTCATCCAGTAACTGGGACAGCTCTTGCTTTTTGGTCTCCAATTTACCACCGAGATCATTGACTTGAGCCATAATCTCGGAAACATCTTCACCTTTGGCTTTCGCTTGTCCGATAGACTTAGACATAGCGTTACGACTAGCCTGCAACTCTTCAGTTTCTACCTGCAGAGCTTTGCGTTTTTCTTCAAGCTTGGTGAGCCGGTCAACATCAAGAATAAAACCACGGGTAGCCAGCCGCTCGGCGGTGGTGGCAAGTTCATTACGCAGATATTTAGGATCTAACATCTTTTTTGTCTTTGGTTATTAAACGCGTGAAAAAATTAGTTGCTGACCTAAGAATACCATCAAAAGACAGATCCCCAGATTCAGCACCACATTTAAAAATGCCTTGAGCCAATCTCCAGCTTGCATAAGCAGCAAGGTTTCATTTGAGAAAGTTGAAAAGGTGGTCAGTGCTCCCAGAAAACCCACACCAATCAGCGCCTTTATCTCCGGACTGACATGACTCAACTGCCCCAGTGCGAAGACGACTCCCATCAAAAAAGAGCCCAGTACATTAACAGTCAGTGTACCAAAAGGAAAACTACTGCCAAATAGCTGGATCATAAATAACGAAATAAGATTGCGCAAAACTGCACCGGTCGCACCACCAAGGGCCACCCATAAAAGATTATTCATAACGTTTTCGCTCGCTTTGCGAATCGAGTTGTTCGAGTTGCTTAAGTTTTTCTGCCATACGTTTTTCAAAGCCACGTTCGGTAGGGAAATAAAATTTGCTGTTTTTTAGTGGTTCTGGGAAATAATTTTCACCAGCAGCGTAAGCATTCGTTTCGTCATGGGCATAACGGTACTCTTTCCCTGCCCCCATCTCTTCAAGCAATTTTGTCGGTGCATTACGTAGATGCATAGGCACCGCTTCACCACCGGTTTCTCTTGCCAACTGCCGCGCGGCCTTAAAGGCTGTATACACTGCATTAGATTTTGGCGCTAACGCTAGGTAGACAATCGCTTGCGCTATGGCTCTTTCTCCTTCAGCAGGCCCTACACGATGAAAACATTCCCAAGCATTCAATGCTACGGTCATCGCCGTCGGGTCCGCATTGCCCACATCTTCCGAGGCGATGGCTAAAAGTCGACGACCAACATATAGGGGGTCACATCCGCCTTCCAGCATCCTGCAATACCAATACAGTGCGGCATCAGGCGCAGAACCCCTTATCGATTTATGGACGGCGGAGATCAAGTCATAATATTGGTCGCCATTTTTGTCGAATCGCGCTAATTGCTGGCCGGAAACCTGAACGAGTAGTTCTTCTGAAAATTCCTGCCCATCTGCCAGCATATCGCTCATCAGCTCCAGCAGATTCAACGCCTTACGACCATCGCCATCAGCAACATTTGCCAACTGTGACAACACCCGTTCAGGCATCTTTAATTGGCGTTTGCCAAGCCCTCGCTCGTTATCCTGTAGCGCTCGTTGGACTAACTCTGCGATTTCAGATTCTGCCAACTTATTGATGAGATAAACCCTTACGCGAGATAACAAGGCGTTGTTAATCTCAAACGAGGGATTTTCGGTTGTCGCCCCGACAAAAATTACCGTACCATCCTCAATAAAAGGTAAAAAGGCATCCTGCTGACTTTTGTTGAAGCGATGTACTTCATCAACAAACAACAAGGTGCGCTGCCCACGCGATTGTGCAACATTTTGAGCATGCTCAATCGCTGCTCGTATATCCTTTACACCTGAGGACACGGCAGAAATTCTTTCGACATGCGCATTGGCATAATGTGCGATTAATTCTGCCAGCGTTGTTTTCCCAGTACCTGGCGGCCCCCAAAACATCATAGAGTGGGCCTTACCTGCTTCAAGCGCTTTCCGTAAAGGTTGGCCTACCCCTAACAGATGTTTTTGACCGATATATTCTGCCAAATTAATTGGCCGCATTCTTGCCGCCAATGGCCGAAAATCTGGAGCAAAATCAAAGCTCAGGCTGGACATAAATTATTGTCCGTCATGAGGACGCTGATCATCAACGGAAACACCATCTGGCGGCGTAAACGAAAACATCTCATTATCTTCTTTTGCCAAAGGTAATTGTGCTGACAGCGCAAAATGACTCTTGTTTCCTTGGGTATCATCGAGGCTGAGACTGGCCAGCTTATTGCCGTTAAAACAGACTTGCACCTGTTGTACACCGGTGTCTGCTGTTTTAGGGATGATATTAAAGCACTGATCCTTTTCACTGATGGTAAATTTTGACCAGGTTGATTTGTCTCGGTGTACCAGCAATGTGATGGGCGATGCAGCGATGGCATCTTTAAGTCCCAATACACTGACCTCTTCAGCAAACGGGTTATAGATCCAGACATCTTTGCCATCCGCGACAATCAAAGATTCGTCAGGTGCGGTCAGATGCCAATAAAAGCGATTAGGCTGCGCCAACGCAAGAGTTCCGGTACCGGACTGAATTTGCTTGCCGTTGATATCAGTCACTGTTTGCGAAAAATCAGCCCTGATTGCAGGATTTGCATCCAATTTAGCCTTTAAAGCTTGCTCTGGTGTCTGTGCATATGCCTGCATACAACTCAACAGCAATGCAGACAGTAATAATATTTTCATCAATACCTCTTAAATGCGGTTATCTTGGCGATGGCGGAGCAAGAACTTCACGATTACCATTATGCCCTTGAGCGCTGACAACGCCCTGCATCTCCATCTGCTCAATAATTCTGGCCGCGCGGTTATAACCTATCTTGAATTTACGTTGGACGCTGGAGATAGACCCACGACGGGTTTCGGTAACAAACGCAACCGCTTCGTCATAAAGTTCATCAAATTCTTCGTCACCACCTTCCGGCGCTTCACCTGGCAGTAATACCTGCTCGCCGTCGCTGGAACCTTGAAGAATATCCTCAATATACTGTGGCTTACCACGAGCATGCCAGTCAGCAACGACATTGTGGACTTCATCATCTCCGATAAATGCGCCATGGACACGAATTGGCACGCCAGTGCCTGGAGGCAGATACAACATATCCCCCATCCCTAGTAGGGTTTCGGCCCCTTGCTGATCTAAGATGGTGCGTGAATCAATCCGCGAAGACACCTGAAAGGCGATTCGCGTCGGAATATTGGCCTTGATCAGACCGGTAATCACATCGACAGAAGGTCGTTGTGTAGCCAGGATCAGATGGATACCTGCAGCACGGGCTTTTTGCGCGATACGAGCGATAAGCTCTTCCACCTTTTTACCAACAATCATCATCATGTCGGCAAATTCATCCACGACGACGACAATTGACGGTAGCTTGTCTAACTCACTTGGCGCATCTTCCATGCTCTGCCCTTCGCGCCATAGCGGATCAAGCAGCGGTTCGCCTGCGGCCTTAGCGTCAGCCACTTTGGCGTTATAACCTTTTAAGTTACGTACACCTACTGCCGACATCAATTTGTAGCGTCGTTCCATTTCGCCAACACACCAACGTAAGGCATTAGCGGCTTCTTTCATGTCGGTCACGACTTCACACAACAGATGTGGAATGCCTTCGTAAACTGAAAGCTCCAGCATTTTGGGGTCAATCATAATAAAGCGGACGTCGTCGGGCCCAGACTTATACAGCAAGCTGGTAATCATGACGTTAACACCAACGGACTTACCTGAACCGGTAGTACCCGCGACTAGCAGATGGGGCATCTTAGCCAAATCAACGACGACAGGTTCCCCAGCAATGTCCTGTCCCAGTACCATAGAGAGCGTAGATTTATTGTCTTTAAACGCCTGAGAATCGAGTACGTCGCGTAAGAAAACCGTTTCACGGAATTTGTTGGGCAGTTCGAGACCGACATAGGCTTTTCCAGGTATCACCTCAACAACGCGAACACTTTCGGCTAACAACGATCGAGCCAAATCTTTTGAAAGGTTGGAGATTTTCGATGCCTTGATCCCGGGAGCCAACTCTAATTCAAAACGGGTAATCACTGGTCCGGGGAAAACGCCCACAACCTTTGCTTCAATATTAAAATCGGCGAGTTTTACTTCTACCAGTCGCGCAACCTGCTGCAGTTCATCCTCTGAAATGGGATTTTTTTTGCGGTCGGGCACATTCAACAAAGCGATACTTGGTAGCGGTTCCAAAGGACGACTAGGCGCACCACTTTCTTGCCCTGGTAATATGATAATGCCATTTTCTACTCTTGCGCCCTGGGATTTGAGCTTCTGACGTTTTGCCTGAACCACACTCGCATTGTCATTAGCGGGCGCTTCTGTGGTGAAAATATCCTCTTCGTCATCCTGATTATGCTCAACAAAATGAATCACCGGTTCCACCCGATCACTGGCGTCTTCCGCAATAACATCCGGCTGAGTCTTTCTACGAAAACGCGATAATAACTTTTTCGGTTCGGTATAAGGTTCATCGTCATTATCTTCAGCGTCATCGACATCGCTAACATCAGCGGTTTCTTGCTGGCGCCGCTGCCGATATTTATCCACTACCGACATAAATCCCTGAGTGTCTGCCGTCTCAGTGGGACGCTGGAATAATTTCGGTAAATGCCAAACTTTTTTAAGAAACCACAAGGTGCCGAGGCCCAGCATTTCAGCAATGGTAATCCAGCTGATGCCCGTCATTAGTGTAAAGCCCGCGCCGACGAAGCAAAGTAACAGTAACGTAGTACCCAATTGATTGAAGTAAGGCAGCATTCCTTGCCAAATGACATCGCCAGCCACGCCGCCGGCAGAAAACTCATAGATATCGTTGGCATTCATGCTGACGAGAGCCGCCATGCTAAGTAGCATCAGAATAAAGCCGACCAATCGTAACCCGACTGAAAAGTAGTCAACATCACTTAAGCGGTGTGCCCGTTTAAACAATAACCATCCGGTAGCGGCAATGACGATCGGCAGAATAAACGCCGTATAACCAAAGAAATAAAAAAGAATGTCGGCAACCCACGCGCCGACTTTGCCAGTGAGATTCGTTACCGTGCCTTGAAAATTAGTCTGGCTCCAGCCTGGATCGCTCGGGCTGAAACTGCTGAGGGCTAATAACACATACACAGCCATCATGCAGCATAGGATGAGTCCTCCTTCCTGCAATCGTTGTAAGCCGCTGAGTGTCCTGATGCTTTTTCCCTGAGACAAGTTAAACATCCATCGTTACATATGTGAATGGCAAATAAGATACCAGAAACTGCTTAAATGTGCAGTGTCGTCAACAAGATAAGCGGGAGTCGATAACACTTTGGTACAGCAACTATTAAGCAAAAAGCTACGGTTCGATTTGACGGGTAAAAAAACCGGGTTGCCCCGGCTTTTTCTATTATCTTCATCCGTTAATTGCGATGCGGTTGGTATGCTTAACTTCCTCCATTACCACATACGTCCTGGTATCGGATACAGATGGCAATTTTAGTAGCGTTTCCCCCAATAACTTGCGATATGCCGACATATCCGATACTCGTGTTTTTAACAAATAGTCAAAATCACCGGACACCAGATGACATTCCTGAATGTCGTCCAATAATTGTACTGCACGATTGAACTTGTCGAACACCTCAGGGGTATCACGGGTCAATGTAATTTCAACAAAAATCAACAGTGATGCGTCCAAATAATGGGGGTTCACAAGTGCCGTATATCCATTTATAAAGCCTTGTTTTTCAAGTCTTTTAACCCTCTCAAGACAAGGGGTTGGACTAAGCCCTACGCGTTTGGATAATTCTACGTTAGAAATGCGGCCATCGTTCTGAAGTTCTACTAATATGTTACGATCAATACGATCGAGATCTTTGATGGATATTTTTTTATTATCAGCCATTTTTTTAACCTTGTTTTATTTCTAAAACAGTTTTTTATGTTGCGTATGTTAAAAGTTTAGCAGCATAAACTGCACAAGCCAGTCTATACTAGATATTCCTGACTATTTAATAGCAGGTAAGCAATTATAACAAATATCCTACGCCCGTATTCGGGAAAAATTTATGTTGAGGCTCAAAAATGAAGATTGGTGTTCCAAAAGAGATAAAAAACCATGAATACCGTGTTGGCATGGTACCGTCCTCCGTACGCGAACTGACGATGCAAGGTCATGAAGTCTACGTTGAAACAAATGCGGGTCTCGGCATTGGGTTTAGTAACGATGACTATACAGCTGCTGGTGCTGCCATCCTGGACACTGCCGCAGAGGTATTTGCTATCGCTGAAATGATTGTCAAAGTAAAAGAACCTTTAGCCGTTGAACGGGAAATGTTGCGTCATGACCAAATCCTGTTCACATATCTGCATTTAGCACCAGATCTCGCACAGACTCAGGATCTATTAAAGAGTGGTGCTGTATGCATCGCCTATGAAACAGTGACTGATGCCAAAGGTGGTCTACCATTATTGGCACCGATGTCTGAAGTTGCAGGCCGCATGTCCATTCAAGCTGGCGCGATGGCGCTTGAAAAATCACATGGCGGCCGAGGCATGCTGTTGGGGGGGGTACCTGGTGTAGAACCTGCCAAAGTCGTGATTATCGGTGGCGGTATGGTAGGAACTAATGCTGCACAGATCGCTGTGGGTATGGGTGCTGATGTGGTTGTATTGGATCGTTCAGTTGACGCATTGCGTCGCCTTAACATGCAATTTGGCTCTGCGGTGAAAGCTGTATACTCCACAGCAGACGCTATTGAACGCCATGTTCTGGAAGCTGACTTGGTTATTGGTGGCGTGTTAATTCCTGGCGCCCAAACACCAAAATTGGTTACCAAAGAAATGGTTAAAAATATGAAACCTGGTAGTGCCATCGTTGACGTGGCCATTGACCAAGGTGGTTGTGTTGAAACTTCGCATGCAACCACGCATCAGGATCCTACCTACATTGTCGATGATGTTGTGCATTATTGTGTTGCCAACATGCCTGGCGCGGTGGCCAGAACCTCAACATTTGCACTGAATAATGCCACCCTGCCCTACATTCTCAAATTGGCGAGAATGGGCTATAAGGAAGCCCTGCTGGATGACAAGCACTTATTAGCTGGCCTCAACGTGATGCATGGTAAGCTGACTTGTAAAGAAGTCTCTGAATCTCATGGTTTGGAATACACTGCGCCTGCCAGCCTGTTACAATAGTCAGGCAGTCTCGAAATAACCTTATTAAGGAGCCTGCTGGCTCCTTTTTTTCGATTGAGGCAATCTTGAATATTCAGGGAGGGATGCTTTACCACTCTCGTCAAATTACCTACAATCGCTGACAATTTTTAAAAGGCATGGAGAAATATATGAGCCAAGCTAAACATTGTCATCTGCTTATTCTGGGTTCCGGTCCAGCCGGATACACCGCTGCGGTTTACGCTGCTCGTGCCAACCTGAAGCCTGTGATGATTACTGGGATGCAACAAGGTGGTCAGTTAACAACAACGACTGAAGTTGAAAACTGGCCGGGTGATGCCGATGATCTTACCGGTCCGTTATTGATGGAACGTATGCAAAAGCATGCCGAGAAATTCAACACTGAAATTGTCTTTGACCATATCAATTCGGTGGATCTGCAACAACGACCTTTCCGCTTGATTGGTGATAACGCCGAATATACCTGTGATGCGCTAATCATTGCTACCGGTGCTTCTGCACGTTACCTGGGACTACCTTCAGAAGACGCATTTAAGGGTCGAGGTGTATCAGCCTGTGCTACCTGTGATGGTTTCTTCTATCGTAACCAAAAGGTTGCAGTCATCGGTGGTGGTAATACTGCCGTTGAAGAAGCGCTGTATTTGTCCAATATTGCTGCTGAAGTTCATGTTATTCATCGTCGCGATAGTTTCCGCTCTGAAAAGATCCTGATTGACCGCATGATGGACAAAGTGGCAAACGGTAACATTGTATTGCACTTAGACAGCACCCTTGATGAAGTTGTTGGCGATGAAATGGGTGTTACTGGCGTTAAATTGAAAAACGTTAAAGATGGCTCTGTGAGTAATCTAGAGGTCGCGGGTGTTTTTGTTGCTATTGGCCATAGTCCCAATACTTCGATTTTCGAGGGGCAACTAGAGATGAACCACGGCTATCTGAAAGTGAACAGTGGAATAAATGGCAATGCAACACAGACCAGTATCCCAGGTGTGTTTGCGGCTGGTGACGTTATGGATCAATATTACCGTCAGGCAATTACATCAGCGGGTACGGGTTGCATGGCAGCACTTGACGCTGAACGCTATCTAGACGCCCAGAAATAGAGTTACAACCCAGATAAAAAACCGGCCAAAGCCGGTTTTTTATCTGATACCAATCATGCTGCGGAAGCCACAATTTGATTATCATCCAAATATTCCTGATTGTGTCTCAGCATATCCAGCAATTCGTCAATATAGTCATCTTGGCGTTCGGAATAATTGACCAAACCGTAGACCAGCTTTTCAGCACTTAGTGGTTCCTTTTGTGCTCGTAAATCCGCTCTGATAGATCGGAATAAGCCATAAGCCGCATTGGAATTCAAATTTCGCATATAGGAAGCTACAGAGTCTTCAACACTACTGAATACCGCGACCTCATGAACTTGTCCCTGGCCGCGGGATTGTGGCACTAAGCCACAGCCTTCTTTAAAGCACCACTGACCAAAAAAGTTAAATCCTTCTTTGGCAAAACGAGAAGCTCCCCACCCAGATTCATTTGCAGCCTGGATCAACACCATGGACTCGGGGATCACATCAACCCGTCTAAGTAAACTTCTCAAACTAGCAGCATCTATATTACGAATTGCATATTCATATTTGTCTGCCAGTTGGTGCACTCGATATACCTCAGCATCATCAAGTGTGACATTGTTTTTTAGGTGATTTTGCACCTGCAACAGAAAACGTCTCTCTTCAGCAATAATGCGGTTTTGCTTTTTGACTGAAGGACGTAAAAAATCAAAAAATGCCTGCTTTTTGGCACTGACATCGTCAAAGGAACTAAAGTCCGGAATAAAGTTTACGCCCAACCGATTTTTTTTAATCAGTGGCGTACTACTATCAGTTTGGTTTGCAATGGGGATAAAGATGACCCTAAGTGCTATAACGGCAAGGATCACCACCGTCATCGCTAACATGGACGAACCTAATCTACCTGTTCTCAAACAGCCTCCTTTGAGGGATTCCTCTCAATGAATTCGGGCTGATTATAAAACAGGCATACGGTTTCACAAAATTTAGCGTCACTTTGGTGGCTTTTTAAACATTAAAAAAGGACGGTTTATACCGTCCTTTAACATATTGAATTGGATTTAATTACAATACTTTGGCAATTGCTTTACAGATAACCGGAATATTGCTCTTCGTCATACCGGCGACACTGATGCGGCCAGATCCGACAATATAGATACCAAATTCTTCCCGAAGTCTTTCCACTTGAGCTTTATTGAGGCCGGAAAAACTAAACATCCCTTTTTGACCACAGATGAAACTGAAATCTTGTTCAACCCCTTCAGCCTTTAAGGTATCAACGAACAGCTGCCGCATTTCTGCAATGCGTTGCCGCATGCCGGTAACTTCATTCACCCATAACGCCTTTAACTCTGGGTCGGAAAGTACGGTGCTAACAATTAACCCACCATGAGCCGGTGGATTTGAGTAATTGGCACGAATAGTACGTTTGACTTGGCTGAATGCCTTTTGTACGGTTGCAGCGTCTTGAGCAACAACGGTTACTGCGCCAATACGCTCGTTATAAAGACCGAAATTTTTAGAAAATGAGTTCGCGACGATAAGTTCAGGCACGACGGCGGCAACGGTGCGCAGACCTTGTGCATCTTCTTCTATGCCATCACCGAACCCTTGATAGGCAAAGTCGAACAAAGGTAATAATTGCTTGGATAAACAAAGATCCGCAACAACAGCCCACTGCTCCGCTGATAAATCGATCCCGCTTGGGTTGTGGCAGCAACCATGTAGCAACACCAACTCACCGGCTTCTGCGCTTTGCAGATCAGCCATCATTGCATCAAAATTCAATGACTGAGTTGCAGCATCGTAGTAGCCATATTCTTTAATGCTAAGCCCTGCAGCGCTGAAAATGTTTTGATGATTGGCCCAAGTAGGTTTGCTGACCCAAATAGTTTTACTTGCAGTGTTATTAACCACAAATTCAGCGGCAACTCTGAGAGAACCGGTACCACCTGGAGCCTGTGCAGTAGCGGCCAATCCTTCTTTTACTATCTTGCTGTCGGCGCCAAACAGCAATTCCTGAACGACCTTGTTATAGAGCTGAACACCTTCGATACCTAAATAGGTTTTGGAGGTTTCCGTTTCTAGCATTTTTGCTTCTGCCAACTTCACGGATTTCAATACGGGCGTTTGACCCGACTCGTCTTTGTATACCCCAACACCGAGGTTAACTTTGTCTTGACGAGGATCTTTCTTAAACGCATCAGTAAGACCTAAGATGGGGTCTGCCGGGGCCTGGCTTATCTGAGAGAAAATCATGTTTGGTACCTGTGCAGTTGCTGAATTCTGGGCAATAATCGAAGACACTTATACCACTGTGTGGGTAACCGCGACAGTCCTCTCAACAAATTCTGTGAACACTTTGGGATATGAATATTCATTAGCGAAAAGCCAATGCTTCGTATTGAAGAAAATGTAGAACGAGCAATCCATTAGTCACATTTGTGCACTGTGGGGGAAATGAATTAGTTGGCGCAATAAAAAACAAAACGGGAACCAGTAAGCTACTGATTCCCGTCTATTAAATATGGCGGTGAAGGAGGGAGTCGAACCCTCGATACGTTTCCGTATACACACTTTCCAGGCGTGCTCCTTCGGCCACTCGGACACCTCACCACAGGATGTTTTATAGATGTTCATCCAACATCGCATTGGCAAATAGTCACGGCTGACTAGCTTGCCAACGGAGCGGTACTTTACGCAAAAGCATTTCGAGGGTCAAGCGAAAATCTAAAGCATAGTGTTATCTGGGCAATTGCTGAGCAAGTAGCTGATTTTAATCTTATGACACCTTAAATCTGCTAACTTCTTTACTCATTTTTTCGGCTTCATCAACCAGCATAACGTTAAGTTCTCGAAACTCTTCAGCGATCTGTTGCGTGTTCCGATAGATATCACTGATTTTCATTGCATTACGATTCACTTCTTCGGCTACCACTGATTGTTGATGGGTCGCAGCAGCAATTTGCTCATTCATACTTTCAATCAAATCGACATGGGTTACGATCTTATGTAACTCCCTCCCCGCCTGTTGCGCTTCGAGCACACTATCGCTAGCCATTGTCTGACCTTTAGAAATTGCATTAAGTGCTTTAACCGCACCAACTTTGAGGCGTTCAATCATTCCGCGAATATCTTCGGTTGAAGATTGGGAACGCTGAGCGAGATTTCTGACTTCATCGGCAACTACCGCAAAGCCACGCCCCATATCCCCGGCTCTGGCCGCTTCAATTGCTGCATTAAGTGCCAACAAGTTAGTTTGTTCCGCAATGCCGTTAATGACCTCCAGCACACTTACAATACCATGGATATCACCATCTAGCTGCCTGAAAGCCGAGGCGGCGTCTTCAATTTCTTCCGCTAAATCTGACATCGCTTTGGCGGTTTTGAGTACTTCCTCATTACCCTTTTTAGCTTCTTGTGAAGCATTACGGCTGGCGTCTGATACCTGTACGGCATTGTTGGCAATCTCTTGAACGGTAGAACTCATCTGCGTCATAGCAGACGCGACTTGTTCAGTTTCACTGGAGCCGGCGGCGACATCTCCATTAATCTGCGTAGAATGCTCGTCAAGTTTATCCACTACATGTCGTAGTGTTTTACTACTTGCCCGCACATTCGTAATAATTCGTTCGAAATCTGACATCATTTCGTTAAATGCGACAGCTACGGTGCCTAATTCATCGGTGCTTTTAAGATGGATACGCAACCTAAGATCAAAATCTTTTCTTGCCGTTGTCATTCCTTGATGGATTTTGCTCAGTCCTGAGCTAATTGCTTTTTGTATTGAAAAGGAAATGAATCCTGCGGTAATGACACCGGAGATAATCACGATAGCCAATATCCAACTTTCATTGAGTAATTTTTGATGTAATGCTTCTGTATTGCTGATCATCTTGTCCGATAGCATTTTTTCAAAATTACGCATGAGTTCGATACGTTTTGTCGAAGCGGTAAACCATGCTTCGGGCGATTGTGTACTGATTTCCTGCTTATTCTGGCTAAGGGCTATTGCTCGGAATTTATCTACTTCAGCGATAGCCGGTTGTTGTAGCAACGTTTGATAATCTGCCAAGGTGGAACTGTCTGTAAGTGCCATAAAACGCTTTTGGAAACTATTCTGTTCTGCAACTAACGTGACAAATCGGGTAAAAGCACTTTCTTTAAACCCCGGTTGACCAAAAGTAGAACTGAGGATTGCCCGCTCAATACCCGCGCGCTCTTTCATTTGCAGGTATGCCGAGAATGCGGCCACATCCACTGCGATTTTTTTATCACTTCCCGCTTTCACCGTGTCATCAACGATAGAAAGCAGTAGTGCATTTAGCTGTGTGTAATAGGCAACTTCATCGGCGACACTGATGGTGAGGGAGGATACGTCACGGCGAATACTGGATAATTTATCCAATTGTGAGGTCGCTTTGCGAAGTTCATCAACAAAACTTGGTGGCAGACTGTGCTCTCTGACGAATGTACGAAAAACACTCAATTGGCTATCAGTCAGTTTTTGTTGCGAAGGTAAAGTATCTGAGAACGCCTGACCTTTTGCGCCAATAAACCCAGCGCTCATGCCGCGTTCTTTTTGCAGCTCATGAACCAGATCGCTGTTCACTTTGGCCAGTTTGCTGAGTGCAATCACATCGCTTGCACTCGCTGCCTGAGACAAAAACTGATAAACCAAGACGCAACCGAATATGGTCGCAAATAAAAACGAAGGAATAATGACGAGAAGAAATTTCAGTCGAAGCGGAAGGTTGCCAATCCATTGCCAAACATAAACGTTCCTCTGGGCTTTTTATACTGTCACAGTGACATTAAATTCAGTATAGCCAGCTTTAGCTTTATACAAGTTCATTTGTAAAAATACCCGGATTATCCGGGTATTATGTCATTTCTTAATTTCAGGCATTACCCTTAACTTGCAACTTTAGTTGGGTCGCAAATTCGAGCATACGCGTCAGTGGTATTAATGCTTTTTCCCGTAACGTTTCATCAACGTAAATTTGGTGTTGTGCTGGTTGTATATTTTCTAGCGCGTTTGCAATTGCCTTAAGACCGTTCATCGCCATCCAAGGGCAATGTGCGCAACTGCGGCAAGTGGCCCCTTGACCGCCGGTGGGCGCCTCAATCAGCAGTTTTCCAGGCACTGCCTGCTGCATTTTGTAAAATATGCCCTTGTCGGTAGCTACGATGAAAGTTGAATTTGGCAGGGACTGTGAGGCTTTGATTAACTGACTGGTTGAGCCAACTGCGTCAGCCAGTTCGACCACACTGGCCGGAGACTCTGGATGCACCAGAATAGCGGCGTCAGGATATTGTATTTTCAGTTCCCGCAACGCTTTGGCCTTAAATTCATCGTGCACCACACACTCACCTTGCCACAATAGCATGTCAGCGCCGGTCTGCTTTTGAATGTAGCTACCAAGATGACGATCCGGTCCCCAGATGATCTTTTTACCCAGGCTATCCAGATGCTCAACGACTTCCAGCGCAATGCTTGATGTCACCACCCAATCTGCCCGAGCTTTTACCGCAGCAGAGGTGTTCGCATAAACGACTACCGTGTGTTCAGGATGCGCATCGCAAAAGGCACTGAAATCATTGACCGGACACCCCACATCTAATGAGCACGTGGCGTCTAGTGTCGGCATCAACACAGTCTTCTCCGGGCTGAGGATCTTTGCTGTCTCCCCCATGAATTTGACCCCGGCCACAATCAAGGTTTTGGCCTGATGTTCTTTGCCAAAGCGCGCCATTTCCAACGAGTCAGCAACGCAACCACCGGTTTCTTCCGCCAGCGCCTGAATTTCAGGGTCGGTGTAATAATGGGCAACCAACACTGCATCTTTTTGCTTTAATAACTGTTTGATATGTGCGCGAAAACTCGACTTTTCTGCGTCAGTCAAGGCCACAGGCTTAGGAGGAAATGGATATTGATATGAAACGGTATTTACGGCTGACCTTTGCATAACAGACAACTGGACGACAAATCGTTTGGTAAGTATACGGAAAATGACAGCATTTCGTAACTATTTTGTGACATTACGCGGGATATCCAGACCAAAGTTGTCACTATACACCAGTAAAAAGCCCCTAAAAGGGGCTTTAATCGCTTACTTCATCGCTAACAACATTTCCTGAGGTTGCTCAAGATACTGCTTCCATAAATTACAGAAGCGCGCAATAGTCCCACCATCGATTACACGGTGATCGCCAGACCAACTCACCTGCATAATCTTGCGGGCTTCGACCTCGCTTTTAGCATTAAAACGCGGCAGGATCTGCAACTTACCGAGCGCAACAATAGCCACCTCTGGCTTGTTGATTAGCGGCGTTGCGACGGTACCGCCAAGCGCACCGATATTAGAAATTGAGATGGTGCCATCTTTCAGATCTGCCGGCGCGACTCGACCACTTCTGGCAGCATCTGTGAGTCGGGTAATTTCGGCAGCGATTTCTAATATGGATTTAGCCTGCACATCCTTAACATTCGGCACCAATAAGCCCACTTTAGAATCCACCGCCATCCCAATATTGTGGCGCGCAAGATACGTGAGCTCCGTGCAATCCGCATTTACCCGACTGTTGACTACCGGGAATTGCGTCAATGCCAACGACAAGGCTTTCATAAAAAATGGCATCATGGTCAGTTTCAGCGTATCAGAAGCGTATTTCTGCTTTAGCTGCTCTCTTAACGCAACTAAATCGGTGATATCCAGTTCTTCACAATACGTAAAATGGGGAATAGTTGATACTGAGTCCATCATCTGTCGTGCCATCACCGCCTGTACGCCTTTGATTGGGACAACCTTATCCGCTACTGATGTTGACACGGTAACCGGCGTCACGACCGGGGCAGGCTCAATAACCGCTGACGGGCTCGATACTGAAGCATTTTTTACATAGCGTTCAATATCTTCTTTATATACTCGACCATGCTTACCGCTGCCGGGGACATCGGCGATATTTACATCAAGACTGCGAGCCAAGCGGCGGACTGCTGGGCTGGCCAGCGCTTTGCCCTGTTCTACTGGCGTCGTGACCACATTGCTCGCCTCGTTGGCGGTAGACGCTGCCTCAACAACCGTTTCTGCAACAGCACCTTCCGCATCAGTTTCAATAGCAAACAACGGGGCGTGTACCTTAGCCACTTGCCCTTTGTCATAATAAAGTTTTACGACTTTCCCTGCCTTGATTGACGGGATCTGGACCAGCGCTTTATCGGTCATCACATCGCAGATCGGTTGATCTTCTTCAATCAGATCCCCTTCTGCGACTAACCAATCCACCAGTTCACATTCGACGATTCCTTCACCAATATCAGGTAACAGAAAATCTTCTACGAGCTTACCGCGACTTGCGGGCATGGCTTTTGGTTCTGAGGGTTTTGTCGCCACTGCCTCAGTAAAACCTCCTTCATCCATCGTTACCGCATACAACGGTGAATGTACTTTGGCGACTTCGCCCTTAGCGTAATAAAGCTTAGCGATTACACCAGAAAATGGCGCAGGGATCTGCACCAAAGCCTTATCGGTCATGACTTCGCAAACCGGCTGATCTTCTTCGACCCGCTCGCCTTCGGCTACGAGCCATTCCATCAGTTCACACTCAACGACACCTTCGCCGATATCTGGCAGAATAAAATCCTTAATCATGCGCGACTCCTAGAAATTCACCGAGGCTTTGATAGCTTCAAAGGTTTTTAGCGCATCCGGCATATATTCCTTCTCATGGATCAATGGGTATGGCGTATCCAGACCACAGACACGGGCGATTGGGGATTCCAGATACAAGAAACATTCCTGTTGGATAATGGCCGCAATTTCACCAGCGAATCCGCCGGTCAGTGGCGCTTCATGGTTTACGAGCAGTCGACCAGTCTTCCGTACCGATAATGCCACGGTTTCTACATCCCAGGGAGCTAAGGTGCGTAAATCAATCACTTCGCAATCTATACCTTCTTCCGCGGCCATGTCGGCTGCCTTTTCGATAGCGTCCATCTGGGCACCCCATGCCAGCAAGGTAATGTCCTTACCTTCGCGAACAACTTCCGCCTGACCTAGTGGTAGTTCATAGGCATCTTCTGGCACATCATTTACTGACGCCCGATACAATCGTTTCGGTTCAAAAAACACTACGGGATTAGGATCGTGAATGGCCGATAACAATAAGCCTTTAGCCTGATAAGCATTGCGAGGCACCACCACTTTAAGACCGGCAACCTGAGTAAAATACGCTTCTGGCGATTGTGAATGGTAATGACCACCGGCAATACCGCCACCATACGGGGTACGAAATGTCAGTCCGGCCACGTTGAATTGGTTACCACTGCGATAGCGAAACTTGGCGGATTCATTCACGATCTGGTCAAATGCTGGGAAAATGTAATCAGCAAATTGGATTTCGGCTACTGGTGTCATGCCATTAGATGCCAGACCGTTGGCAAAACCGGCGATCCCCTGTTCGGTTAAAGGCGTATTGAAACAGCGTTCTTTGCCAAATTTATCCTGCAACCCTGATGTAGCACGGAATACGCCACCAAAATGACCAACGTCTTCACCAAACACCAGCATCTTGTCATCGGCTGTCATTGCCAGCATCAGCGCGTTATTAATGGCTTGCAACATATTCATTTTAGCCATGCTTATAACCTCCCAGAGGTCTTGGGATAAGCTTTGGGATATTTGGCAACATGTGCTTTCAATTCTGCCAGTTGTTTTTTGAGGTTTGTGGTTGGCACATCGTAAACATCCTCAATCATCTCATCGAGCTTGGGTGATGGTACTTTTTCTGCCACTTTCAGCGCATCTAGCACTTCCTGTCTGTAACGGCTGTGAAGTTCTGTATCATCCTCTTCGGTGAGCCAGCCTTTGTTGATCAGCCACAATTTGAAACGTTTAACCGGATCGTGCTGCTGCCAACGTGCTTCTTCATCTTTAGAACGATAGCCTGACGGATCATCTGAAGAAGAGTGCGCCCCAAGGCGGTATGTCATAGCTTCGATTAATACCGGTTCACTATGTTCTATCGCCCAAGCTCGGGCTTGCTGGGTGGCAGCCAAAACCGCCAACATATCATTGCCATCAACCCGAATGGTATGCATGCCATAACCCAAACCGCGACTGGCAATACCATTGCCGGCATATTGCTCTTCGGTAGGGGTAGAAATGGCGTAACCATTGTTTCGACAGAAAAAGATTACCGGCACTTTATGGACAGAAGCCATATTCAAACCGGCGTGGAAATCGCCCTCTGATGCCGCACCCTCACCAAAATAACAGATGGCAACATTGCGTTTTCCCTGCATTTTTAACGAGTAACCGACACCGGATGCCTGGGGGATCTGCGTTGCTAATGGGGATGAAATGGTCTGAAAATGCAGTTGATTACTGCCGTAATGGATCGGCATTTGCCGACCTTTGCCCAGATCTTTTTCATTGCTGAACATCTGGTGCATAAACTGCTCAGTGGTGAACCCACGGTAACGTAATGCTGCATGTTCTCGGTATTGGGCCAGGATGATGTCTTCAGGATCGAGTGCTGCCGCACTGCCAATGACAGCAGCTTCTTCACCAGTACAAGTCATATAAAAACTGATACGTCCCTGACGCTGTGCAGCCAACATGCGTTCATCCAGCGTTCTGATAAATACACAGGCATCAAAAATTTTCCGCGACAGCGCTTCATCAATCTGGGGAAGCACGGCGTTTTCGAAGGTGGTGCCATCTGCTTGCAGTAGTTTCAGGATCGGAATAGTTAGTGAGTCCCGTTCGAGAAATGTTGCACGATGGACAACCTGTTGGGTAAACGTTGCGTTGCTCATGATGTGCTCTTTTATTTTGATTAGGCGGGCTTACTCCCGCCATTGATTTCTATGCTCGTCCAGCACACTAGGGTAACTTTAAGCGGCTGGCAATCTCTGTGATCTGGCTATCATCAACTTTGATTATTATGACGCGTATATCTAGCTTTACATATTACGCAAGCGTGATGGCATCATCGGCGATAACGCACAACGCGGCACGTTGGCCGATCGGTACCTGTGCATTAGGAAAGACTATCGCTTCGCCGGCATATTCTGCCGTTATTGGTTGATTGTTTTCGTAAGCTAACACCTCACCTTTGGCAAACTGAGTAAAATTTGGCAGATCGTTACTGAAGGCAAACGTAAAATCCGCAAAATGCTTGTTTAAAGAACGGCAAACGCGATATAGCACCAGGTTCTCAGGTTGATAGGTCAATGCCGGAAACTCACTCTCAGAAATCACCCGAATCAACATCTCACGGGTGGCGGCGAGCTGAGACAAATCGTTCTGCCCAAAAGGCATCACTTTACCCAGTTCGACCGTAAAGGCTTCAGCCTGATATTTCACAGATGAGGCATAACTGAAAGTGGTTGTGGCTTCATGATGCATTAAAAAAGCATCAACTCCGGCAGCATTTAAAAATGCGAGCTGCTGCTTTAAATGGGGTTTTTCGGGGCGAAACGGACAAATGGCAAATCGTTGATGGTGTGAACGACGAATCGCCGTATGCAGATCATAATGAAATCTTGAACGCCCACCAGACTGAAAGAAGCGTTGGACATAAGATTCTAACTTTGCGGCGCGTTGTCTTTCTTCATTAGTGGCAACACTTGGATTTGCATATTCGCCGTTAAACAACCGATTCAGGTTTTCGGTAACAAAACGCGTCCCCTCAATCATGGCGGGTGGATTGCCAAAAATAAACATCAGCCGTTGTTGCAGCACTATCTTCTGCTGGAGAATATCGTGAATTAATTGGTTACAGAGTTCAATCGGAGCGGTTTCATTTCCATGAATGCCACTTGAGAGCACGATATCTTCAGTCGGCACCGTTTGCAGCGGCGTAAACACCAATACCCCCGTATCCCAAAGTTCTACTCCGGTATGATCAGCTATAGCAGCTCGTTCCTCGGCCATAAATGCAGGGTTAGCAAGGGTCAGTTCCAGAAAATTCGCCTGTTGCAGAAGTTGCTGCAGCACGGTTTACTCCTTATTTAATGAAACCTTACGTACTGATAGTAACACAGCGACTAATCGCGAGTCGTTATGGCTTATTCTTAAAAGGCTATTGCAAGCTATTGCGTCATAGTAGATAATTTTTAGCCATCTAGACATCTAATAGAGTGTTATAATGGCGATTGCAACTTTTGGCGCTGGCTGCTTCTGGGGCGTCGAATATTTTTTCCGGCAAGTGCCCGGTGTACTCAATGCCACCAGTGGCTACATGGGCGGTGGTGATAAAGCAGTCACCTATGAGCAAGTGAAAAAAGGGACTACCGGTCATGCAGAGGTAGTTCAGGTCGAATATGACGCATCACAAGTCAGTTACGATGAGTTATTGCAGGTCTTCTGGAAAAACCACAACCCCACCAGCCTCAATAAGCAAGGTGCGGATATGGGGACACAGTATCGCAGTGTGGTGTTTTTCCATGATAAAGAACAGAAACAACTGGCAGAAGCCTCCAAATTGGCGCTGATGCGCAGTGGCAAATGGGGCATGCGTCAGATTGTCACCGAAATTGTGCCAGCACAAACCTTCCATAAAGCGGAAGACTATCATCAGGACTACATTCGCAAAAATGACCTGCCCAGTTGCCATATTGAATATTGATTATAAGATCAAATATTAATTGATATCCGGACATAAAAACGCACTCTAATGAGTGCGTTTTATGTTGCGATGGTTGAGCAGCAAGCATTAACCTTTTAACGCCTCTTTTATGATTTGTTGTGCTTCTGCCATTAAGCGATCCAGATGTTGCTCACTGACAAAACTTTCGGCATAAATTTTAAATAATGCTTCAGTGCCGGACGGCCTGGCCGCAAACCAACCATTGGCAGTCGTCACCTTAATACCGCCAATAGCCGCATTATTGCCAGGAGCATGGGTCAGTACCGCGGCTATTTTATCGCCAACGATAGTGTCTGCGCCCAGTGTATCTGCGTTCAAACTGCCAAACCGGGCTTTTTGTTTGGCATTAATCGGACTGTCAATGCGCCGGTAATAACAGCGACCGAATTCTGCCACTAACTCTTCATAGCGTTCGGCGGGCGTTTTGCCGGTAACCGCTATGATCTCCGCAGCAAGCAACCCTAAAATAATGCCGTCTTTGTCGGTACACCAGGTAGTGCCATCGCGTTTGAGGAAGGCTGCGCCAGCACTCTCTTCACCGCCAAAGGCGAAACTGGCATCTGCCAACCCATCAACGAACCATTTAAAGCCCACGGGAACTTCACATAACTGTCGTTGGTGTGACGCTACGATTTTGTCAATGAGCGCGCTGGATACCAGTGTCTTGCCTATCTTCAATGCTTCAGACCACTGCGGACGATGACTCAGAAGATAGTCGATGGCCACCGCTAGGTAATGGTTGGGATTCATCAAACCACTGCGCGGGCACACAATACCATGGCGGTCGTAGTCAGGGTCATTACCAATACACACATCAAATTCATCCTGATGTTTCAGCAACCCAGCCATCGCGTAGGGTGACGAACAATCCATACGGATTTTGCCGTCCTTGTCCAGCGGCATAAAGCCGAACGTCGGATCGACCTTATCGTTTACCAGGGTAATCTTTAAGCCGTAAGTTTTAGCGATATTTTCCCAATAAAAGATACCGGAACCACCTAAAGGATCGACACCGATATTCACCCCAGCTTTGGCGATGGCCTCCATATCAATTACTTCTTCCAACGCGGAAACATAAGGCGTGATCAGATCCTGTTGTTTGACCAACCCAATGGCGACTGCCGTGCCATAGTTAAGCTTTTTCACCCCTTCCAACTGGCACTTGAGATATTCATTCGCGCGTGACTCAATCCAACTGGTGACGGAACCTTCGGCCGGTCCGCCATGTGGCGGATTGTATTTAATGCCACCATCTTGGGGCGGATTGTGCGAAGGAGTGATGATGATACCATCACTCAGGGTCGGATCATCTTTGGCTTTGCCGAGATTTGCTGCCACGATTGCCTGGGAGACAACCGGCGTTGGCGTAAAACTTTCGTTTTGTTGCACTACCACTTGTACATCATTGGCCAGCAATACTTCCAGTGCTGAAATATAAGCGGCCTGCGATAGCGCATGCGTATCCATCCCCAAGAATAACGTGCCATTAATCTGTTGCTGCTGTCGATAATCAACCACAGCTTGGGTAATGGCCCAGATATGATTCTGATTGAAACTGCTGGCAAACGCTGAGCCTCTGTGGCCAGACGTACCGAAACTCACGCGTTGAGCTGGATTTTCAACATCAGGTATAAGCCGATAATAAAAACTCATCAGCTTGGGAATATTGACCAGATCATGCTGTTGTGCCGGTTTGCCCGCGCGTTCATGAATAGCCACGTTGCTCTCCTTGTCCGATTATCTTTGCTGCTAACTTTAAGCCTGGGGTAACGCTTCATCGGCAATGGTTTTAGCGCGAATAGCACCACAACCGAGTTTTTGCAGTGCTTCGAGTAAAATTGCGTGCTTCTTGCCAGTGTTATTATTAGTGGTTACCCAATAACCACTATTGCCAATCTCTTTGGGATTGGCAGACTGACTGGCGGCCAGTAAAGCTTCTTTTGATGTCGCAAAATACAGGCGGTCGCGCCCCTGTACCTGCAGTACCTTTTCAAACTGTTGCGGCATTTGCTGATAGAGTGCTTCAAGTACAAACAGAAACCGCCCAACGGCACCTTTCTGCGCTTCCAACATACTCGATGCGTAGAGCTGTTCAAAATTAATGGCTTCATTAACAGGTGGCAAATTATTGGGAATATATGACGATTCCATGCCTGGATGACTCACGGCTACTGGAGGTACCTCAGTCTCGAGACTCAGCGCATCCAATCCCAACAACCGTCGTAAGATATCTGATGCACTTTCACCGATACGTTCTGTTTTCCCGGCAATAAAGCGATAGAGTTCTTCGTCAACTTCAATGTATTTCATGCCTTAATTCCTGTGACTTATTAAAGATCGTGGCACTTAAGGCCGCGATCCACAGCGATCGTATGGTTCAAAAGTATGCCACAATCCCGATTTTGTAACACAGCAAATCGATGAAAAAACGTCGAAATACACATAGTTTTTATAGGGTAAGAATTTTCTGTTTGAAAAGCAGACAACTGTTGTTGTAAAAGTCATCAGCACTTGTATTGATGTGAGCTTTGCCGCAAAATTTTTGCTCCAAGATTAGCTTATTTCGGCAGGTTTTATTGAGTTCGCCGAAATCGGAGAAACAATGTTTTTTACAGAAAGTGGTAGCGGTGTTCCGGTAATTCTTATTCACGGTTTATTTGGTGATGGTGACAACCTCAAAGCGTTAGGACACGATCTGGAATCCAATTACCGGGTGCTTCGCGTAGACTGTCCCAATCATGGCCGCAGTGAACATCTGCCCGATATGAGTTATTCGGCTGTCGCCAAGATGCTGGTCGCATTACTTGATCAACTTCAGATTGAAAAGGCACACATAGTGGGCCATTCGATGGGCGGCAAGATTGCAATGGCTACGGCGCTATTGTTTCCGGAGAAGGTTTTATCCGTAGTCGCTGCAGATATCGCCCCTGTTGGCTATTCCAATCGACATGATACCGTGTTTGCCGCGATGAAAAGTTTGCCGCTTGATGCCAAAGATCGCCGAGTCGCGCTGCAACATTTATTAGATCACGGTGTTGATGAAGCCACTGCGCAATTTTTGCTGAAAAGTCTGCGGCGCAATGAAAGTGGCTTTGAGTGGAAACTGAATTTATCAGGACTTATTGATAATTACCCGTATATCATCGGCTGGTTTAACGATACAGCAAGTAAAGACTACCTTACCTTTGGCGGCCCGATCCTGTTTTTGCACAGTGCTGACCCAACATATGTTAACGCCAACTACCGGGAAGCGATTGTTAAACAGTTCCCACGCGCTGAATCGAAAGCCATAGAAGGCACCGGACATTGGTTACATGCGCAGAAACCAACGATATTCAACCGTCTGGTGCATGAGTTCCTTGATAAGCATGTTTCGGGACAGTAAAGCAAACGTCCTTATATAGCGACTGCGGGACCAATGTGCTATAGTCGCGCCTCTTTTATGCCCGATAGAGCATTCCTGTGATCTTAATGGAACCTCTGGCGACATTCATGGTCATTTCGGGTGACGAGATGCACATTTCGGTACCGGGCGACGGAATACAGGTTTTAGCAATAACTTCCAGCAAGTGGGTACGCGGACAGCGACGTCCGGTGAAAAGAACAATATAAATGGCAAAAGAATCATCTGACAGAACGACCATCGACCTTTTTGCCAGCGAGAAGCGTCGGGGCCGTCCGAGAAGTAATCCTCTTCCCAGAGAACAGCAATTACGGGTAAATAAACGTAATCAGGTGAAACGGGATAAGGAAAAAGGATTAAAACGAATTGAGTTAAAGGTGTCACAAGATTTATATGACGCCTTGAACGAAAAGGCTTCGGCCAGTAACATCAGCCGCAGTCAACTGATCGAACAAGTTTTGCAGCAAAGCATTGAAGATATTTGCTAACGGTACTCGGTCGGGATTGTATAACAAAATTAGATAGTTGAATTAAAGGAAAGACGATGGCAACTGTAGGTCTTTTTTTCGGAAGCGACACCGGTAACACCGAAGCTGTAGCCAAAATGATCCAGAAAAAACTGGGTGAAAAAATGGTTGAGGTGAAAGACATCGCCAAAAGTACCAAAGACGATATCGCCGCTTATGATCTGCTGATCCTCGGCATTCCCACCTGGTATTACGGTGAATCACAGTGTGACTGGGACGATTTTTTCCCAGAGTTGGAAAAAATCGATTTCACTGACAAACTGGTTGCGATCTTTGGTTGTGGCGATCAGGAAGACTACGCAGAATATTTTCTGGATGCCATGGGCACTTTGCGTGACATTATTGAACCCCGTGGCGCGATTATCATCGGCAACTGGCCCACTGAAGGTTATGAATTTGAAGCCTCGAAAGCATTAGTGGACGATAAACACTTTGTTGGCCTGGGTATTGATGAAGATCGTCAGCCAGAATTGACCGAAGAACGTGTAGATACTTGGGTTAAGCAGATTTACGACGAAATGTGTCTGGCCGAGTTAGAAGACTGATTCATCCCCTATTTAGAGAAAGGCGGCGACAATGCCGCCTTTTTTATAGGTAAATTACACATGCAATCCATTCAACGTCATTGGGATATCTTTTGTACCGTCGTCGATAACTATGGCGATATCGGTGTCACCTGGCGTCTGGCAAGACAACTGGCACACGAGTACAACTTGGATATCAATCTGTGGGTTGATGACCTGTTGAGCTTTGCCCATATTTTACCGGAACTCGATCCAACGGCACTGACTCAACAATTTTACGGGGTCACCGTCATTCATTGGACGCAACCATTACAGCAGCATTGGACTGCTGGCGCTGTGCTTATTGAGGCGTTTGCGTGTAAATTGCCTGATGAAATACAGCAACTATTGCCGCGACTGCCCTCGCCGCCTGTCTGGTTTAATCTCGAATATCTCAGTGCTGAATCCTGGATTGATGACTGTCACGGCCTTGGTTCGTCAGCGCTTCCCGGCGTAAAAAAGATTTTCTACTTTCCTGGCTTCACCGCGAAATCAGGTGGTTTGATTTGCGAGCAAGGGCTGTTTGATAAACGTGAACATTGGCAGCGACAGCCACAAACCAAGTTATCGTTGTCGCAATCTTATGGGCTGACCAACATCAACGCCGATGACATGGTGATCAGTCTATTTTGCTACGAAAACGCCGCACTGAATCATTTATTAGCACTATGGAGTGATAGCCCCGCCAAGCTACATCTGCTGGTTCCTCGTGGTAAGGGCTTGGCAACAGTAAAAACATGGCTTAGCACTCAAAGTGATGTATCGACATCAGAGCCCCGTAGTTATTTGGTCAAAAATCTTCATATTCATGAATTGCCCATGACAGATCAGCAGGGATATGACCAACTGCTTTGGAGTTGCGACTTCAATATCGTCCGTGGAGAAGATTCGTTTCTGCGAGCACAGTGGGCGGCGAAACCGTTTATCTGGCACATATATCCGCAGGAAGAAGATACCCATTTGATAAAATTGGATGCTTTTATGCGTCGTTATTGCCATAATCTCGCTCCAGCCGTGGCAGAAGATTGGCAACAGCTCAATCTCGCGTTTAATCAACAAGATGGCCCGGCAGTTTGCCGATACTGGCAAAAATTGGGTCTTGTCAATGGGGTGCTGTCGCAACATGCAAAACAATGGCCCGTTGACGCAATAAATGACGCAGATCTTGCAAACAGGCTAGTGAAAATGGCTAAAAACCGCTAAGATGCTGCGCTGAACTGAAAAACCGTGAAATATAGGAATCTACGTAATGAAAACTGCTCAGGAAATCCGCGCAGGTAACGTGATCATGGTTGATGGCAACCCTATGGTTGTACTGAAGACCGAATACAACAAATCTGGCCGTAACTCGGCAGTTTGTAAAATGAAACTGAAGAACCTGCTGTTAGGTTCAGGTACCGAAACTGTATTCAAAGCGGATGACAAACTGGATGATATCCAGTTAGAACGTCTGGAATGTACCTATTCTTACTTTGCCGACCCAATGTATGTTTTCATGGATGCTGAGTACAACCAGTACGACGTAGAAGCTGAGAACATGGGCGATGCTATCAACTTTATCGTCGACGGTATGGAAGAAGTTTGTCAGGTAACTTTCTATAACGGTAAAGCTATCTCTGTTGAACTGCCTACCACTATCGTACGTGAAGTTGGTTACACTGAACCTTCTGCCCGTGGTGATACTACTGGTAAAGTAATGAAGCCAGCCAAACTGATCGGTACCGACATGGAGATCATGGTTGCAGACTTCGTTAAAGAAGGCGACAAAATCGAAATCGATACCCGTACCGGCGAATTCAAGAAGCGCGTGTAATCGGTATTGAAAATAAAAAAGCCAGCAATTTGCTGGCTTTTTTATTTGGTGAATCCGGAGAGGTCCAAGTGAACCGCTCGACTGAATTCAAATCAGGCGATTAGAATAAATCCGAAAAACGCGATTACCGCGGCTATTAATGCATAAGGCAACTGGGTGACAGCATGGCTCACCAAATTACAGCCAGAACCTTGTGCAGCAAGCACAGTCGAATCTGAATAGAAACACGCCTGACTGCCAAATGAAGCTGCCGATAGCAATGCCCCTACTACAAGCGGAATATCTGCGCCAACAGATTTTGCCAGTGGCATAACAATCGGAATCGTTACTGCAAAAATTCCCCAACTCGACCCCGTTGCGAAGGCCAGGATCGCCATGGCAACAAACACCAGAGCAGGCAACATCTGCGCCGTCATGTAAGGACTCAGCACCTCAATGACATACTGTGGCAACATCAACTGATCGCAGACGTCTTTAAAAACAAAAGCCGCGATCACTGTGCCTATGGCTGGTAGCATACTTTTAAAACCATCAATCATCTGATCCATCATCTCTGCGAAAGGCATCAGGCGTTGAATGGCATAATAAGGAATGGTAACCACCAATGTTGCCAGCAACCCTTTCCAGACATCAATATCGAAATAAACAGTAAATGCGACCAACAGCAGCATCGGCACTAAAAAGTTGTGCAATTGTCCCTGTTTATCCGCATGTTTGAATTCCGCTTCCAGTGCTCTCACCGCATAATCGTCTGAAGTTAAAACTTCATCGACTTTCGCTTGTTCTTGGGTCGGCATTCCGGTTTTGGCAGCAAGTTCTGCTTTTTTCATTGGACCAATAGCAGGCACAATGCCGGCGGACACCAATAACACCATCAACACCGCCAGCCAGGCGTAAAGCATGTAGGGAATAGCTTGCATATACACATTTATCCCCTCACCTTTGGCCGCGACACCATTGTCAACCAACAAGCCGCCAAAGAATACGGCCCAGGTAGACACAGGGACAATCACACACACTGGCGCTGCGGTTGAGTCAACAATATACGCCAGCATTTCGCGGGATATTTTAAACCTGTCGGTTACTCGCTTCATGGTCTCACCCACAGTTAACGCATTCAGGTAATCATCAATAAAGATGACAATCCCTAATACAAACGTCATCAGCAAGGATGAGCGTGGACCTTTGGCAAAACGCATGGCATTTCTTCCGAAGGCCAAAGCGCCACCGGTACGCACAAGTAACGCGATTAAAGCACCGAAACTACCACATACTAATATCAGCCAACCGATGGTTTCATCGGCCATGACTTTGAGTGATGCATCTGCAAAGCTGTTTAGCACCTCTGCCGGGTTAATTAGTACTAAGCCGGTTACCGCTCCGATAATTAACGCCAAAATTGGACGTCGCAGCAAAATGGCACAAACCAACACCACAATAGGTGGGATTAGACTTAACGCTGTCGGTTCAGACATGCACTTAGGTCCTCAAATTTAAAGGGCCGCAAGGCCAAATAGTTTAATGGTGCTTTGTTGTTATTCCGTTGCACCCGTTAACTGTCTGGTAGGTTATTCCTTGAGCAATTAAGCATCAGGACACCATCCCAATAACATCTGGCTGAAAATAAATCGCTTATGAACACTAGTCAACCAAATATCTATGCTTAACAACACAAGTGCTTAAGCTCTCGCTAACATTAACCACTTTACAAGTTAATTCAGTTCATTAACTGACCATACCATGCAATTTTAAATGGGGTACTGTTGGGTAATTATACGAGTTTAACGCATATAGATTTATTCATTGGCCTGACGGTTTATTAGTGGAAAATCTCCCCACATGAGAAAATGTCAGCACTATATTTTGCATCTATGAAATTATTTTGAAATTAGCGGATAAATCATCTGAAAAATATAGATATTTTTTTATTTACCTCTTTTTATATGCTTTGAAATTCGCTATTGTTCTCCGTCCAATCTATTTGTTTTAAGCCATCAGCTTCGAGGTAATATGCGGCCCGTAATAAAATCCCATAAACTGGACAGTGTTTGTTATGACATTCGTGGTCCAGTTCATAAGGAAGCCCGCCGCCTGGAAGATGAAGGTCACCGAATCCTCAAGCTCAATATCGGGAACCCAGCCGTTTTTGGTTTCGAAGCCCCCGAAGAAATTGTCCGTGATGTGATCCTGAACCTGCCATCTTCTCAGGGTTATTGTGAATCAAAAGGTCTGTTCTCCGCTCGTAAGGCGATTGTGCAGCATTATCAGTCCAAAGGTATTCACGGCGTGGATATCGAGGATGTTTATATCGGTAACGGTGTATCTGAGCTCATCATGATGTCTATGCAGGGTTTGCTAAACACTGAAGACGAAATACTGTTGCCCTCACCTGACTATCCTTTATGGACTGCGGCGGTGAATCTGGCGGGCGGCAAAGCTCGGCATTATATTTGTGATGAAGAAGCGGACTGGTTCCCGGATCTAGATGATATTCGCAGCAAAATCACCCCTCGCACACGTGGTATTGTAGTCATTAATCCTAACAACCCAACGGGTGCGGTTTATCCGAAAGAGCTTTTGTTAGAAATTGTAGAGATTTGCCGTGAGCATTCATTAATTCTGTTTGCCGATGAGATTTACGACAAAATTCTGTATGACGGTGTACAGCATACTCATGCTGCCAGCTTATCCGATGATATCCTGACCGTGACCTTTAATGGTCTTTCAAAAGCCTATCGTGCTGCGGGTTTCCGCGTCGGCTGGATGATGTTGTCTGGCAATCTCAAGGCGGCAAAAAGCTATATTGAAGGGCTAGAGATGCTGTCCTCAATGCGTCTTTGCGCCAACGTGCCTAATCAGCACGGTATCCAAACGGCATTAGGTGGTTATCAGAGTATTAATGAACTCACTGCGCCCGAAGGCCGGTTAACTTTACAGCGTGATACTTGTTACGATCTGCTGAATCAGATCCCTGGGGTAAGCTGTAAAAAACCTAAGGGAGCCATGTACGCGTTTCCGAAATTAGACGCTAAACGTTTTAGCATTCGTGACGACGAACGGCTAGTGCTCGATCTGTTAAGAGAGAAGAAAATACTATTAGTACAGGGAACCGCCTTTAACTGGGCAGAACCCGATCATTTACGAGTAGTATTCCTACCGTACAAAGAAGATCTACAACGCGCCTTGTTCGCCTTTGGAGATTTTCTCGGGCATTACCATCAGTAATCTGTCAAAGAAGCCGTGCCCGTCACGGCTTCTTATTATTGTCACCACGTCACTGCCATTCCCCTTGCGCTTGCGTTAAAGTACTTAAAAATTCAGTATCATCAAAGAGGATAAGATGAGTCATCTGTTTGCCCACCTCGCCAGGATGAAACTCATCCAGCGTTGGCCGCTGATGCACAATATTCGCCAAGAAAATGTACAGGAACATTCGCTGCAGGTTGCGATGGTAGCCCACGCGCTCGCCATTATCAGTAATCGTCTTTTTAATGGCGCTTACTCACCTGATCGCGCGGCAACGTTAGCCATCTTTCATGATGCCAGTGAGGTGCTGACCGGTGATTTACCCACGCCAGTGAAGTATTTCAACAAAGATATTGAAACTGAATACAAAAAAATTGAAGCCATTGCCGAAGAGCGACTGTTGCAGATGGTGCCGGCAATCTTTCGGGAAGATTATCAGGCATTATTTATCAGTGATGAAAATGAAGCCGATTATCGTAAATTGGTAAAATCGGCGGATACCTTGTGTGCTTATCTTAAATGTCTGGAAGAAAAGCATGCGGGCAACAGTGAATTTAATTCAGCGAAAAAACGTCTGGAAGAGATGCTGGATAATAATCCCGATCCGGCTGTACGTTATTTTCGTAAAGAATTTATCCCCAGTTTCACTCTCGATCTAGACCAGATCAATCAACTGTTATAAACAGGGACGCTATCAATGGAAACTAATCCTTGGCTAGAACGCAGAGAACAAGACCTTAGCCAACGACGAAATGATCATCGGTCACCTTATCAGCGAGACCGAGCTCGTATCATGCACTCGGCTGCATTTAGACGACTGCAGGCCAAAACCCAGGTTTTGGGTGTAGGCATGAACGACTTTTATCGCACTCGCCTCACTCACTCGCTGGAGGTGTCTCAGATAGGGACTGGTATTGCTGCGCAGCTTAAGCAGCGTTATCCAGAAATGGAGCGCTGGCTCGATTCTATGAGTCTGATTGAATCTTTATGTTTAGCTCATGATATTGGTCATCCACCTTATGGTCATGGTGGCGAAACCGCACTCAACTATATGATGCGAGATCATGGCGGTTTTGAAGGCAACGGCCAGACGTTTCGCATTCTGACCAAGTTAGAACCTTATACCGAACACTATGGTATGAACCTGACCCGTCGCACTTTGTTGGGGGTGATGAAATATCCAGCCCTGGCGGAATCGCTGAGAGCCAAGACAACTCAGGCAGCAGTGGTTAATTATCGACAACTGAAACCCAGTGAATGGCCACCGGTAAAAGCAATATTTAACGATGATTGTGCCGTGTTTAACTGGGTACTGGCGCCACTCACTGATCATGATCGTGCGGAATTTATTCGCAGCACAGAAACTGCGACAGGCAAACATCAGCGCACCCTCCACAAATCTTTTGACAGCACCATTATGGAACTGGCAGACGATATCGCCTATGCCGTTCATGATCTGGAAGATGCGATAGTGATGGGCATCGTCAACCGTGAACAGTGGCTAGAGTTTGTGTCTCCCAGGTTGTCCTGTTTGCAGGAGCCCTGGATAAAGGAGCAACTGGATAACATTGACGGTCGCCTATTTTCCAGCAAGCATTACCGCCGTAAAGATGCCATCGGCACACTGGTAAACGCCCTAGTCACCGCGATCTGTATCAAAGAAATCAATGGGTTTACTGAACCATTATTGCGCTATCAAGCAACGATTGAAGCGCCATATGATGAATTGCTAGAAATTCTCAAACAATTTGTACTGAAATATGTCGTGCGTAAGCCGGAGATTCAGATGCTGGAATACAAAGGACAGCAGATTGTCATGGAATTATTTGAAGCGCTGGCATCCGATCCACTGCGGCTATTACCATTCAATACCCAGGAGCGCTGGCAAGCAGCACAACAGCATGGCGGAAATAGCCTGCGAGTTATTGCGGATTATATTGCCGGAATGACGGATGAATTTGCAGCCCGACTGCATCAACAACTGTTCAGCCCTCGGGCAGCATCACTAATGGAATTTAGTCACCTGTGAACTACCCAGCGACACGCGAAGCGTGATCACTGGGCTTCGGTAGCGTTATGCTGCCGATTTTTCCTCAGATCCCGTACTTAACTTTGATAGTTCAAAGACTTTCGTTTTACCAAGTAATTTCTGCTGAGGCATGGGTTTAACCCTGACGATGGTTCCATTCGCCATTAAATCTCGTTCACCTGAGTTTCTGATACTGATGGAGGCTGAATAGTCTCGATCATTGTGTATACCACAATTAACGCAGGTGAAGGTTCTGTCTTTCAAGGTCAGCTTATGTCGGTGATTACATTCGCAACATATGCCTGTTGAGCGTTCGAATCTGCCTATCTCATGATGGATTTTACCTTCAAGCTCAACCTTGTACTTGGTTAAGTCGGAGATCAAGCCCATGATGTTGTCAGCCACCATCTGACCGTTGAATTTCTGCATTGCCTTTACGTTCAAATCTTCAAATACCACAATATCACTCGCATTGGTTATCTGTCGGGCTGTCTTGTGGGCAAAGTCTAATCGTTGTCTGGAGACTTTTCCGTGTAAAGTGTTGATGCGGTTTTTTGTTTTATTCCATCGGGCAGAGCCTTTCTTTCTTCTGGCTAACTGCCGCTGTAGGGTGTTTAGTTTTTCTTTAGATTGCTTGAGGAACTTAGGGTTGCTCACGGTCAACCCATTTGATCCAACCACTGTTTGTTTGGAGTTGATGTCATAGCCGACAATGGAACTAAGTACCTTTTTAGCCTCTTTGCACTCCACTTCCTGAGTAATGCTGCATTCCCATTTCCCATGTCTGAACTGAACGGTGACTGTCTTTATATTACTTACAAGTCTGCGATGAAGAACGATATCGACCCGCCCAATTTTAGGTAGGCTGATGGTGCCATTTTCTATTCTGATGCAGTTGGAGTTATTTACGGCTCTGAAGCTGTCATTATGAAGCTTTTTGATCTTGTAACTCACTTTGAACTTCGGGAATTTCTGGTGTGCGCCCTTAGACGTCCCATTTCTGAGTGCAGTATCTAAGTCGCGGGCAACTTGTTGAGCTGCTGCGGAGTCAAACGCCTTTACCCACGCAAACTCAGGGAGATTTTTAACTTGCTTAATATATGAGGTCATATCCTTGTAAAAAAGAAATGTGCCATCTTGTTCGTATTGGCGCTGATTTTCAGACAACAATAGGTTCCATAATCCACGGGAATAAGAGCCAAACTCAATGAGTTTAGCTTCCTGATCCGGTGTAGGCTTGAGGCGATAATTGTATCTGAGCGTCTTTTTCATATACTGGTATTATGTACAGTATATAGGGGTTGTCAACTATGGAATTCAGCACAAGTTAACATTGTAAGTGACTAATAATATTACATATTATTCTCGTTGTTAAATAGTGCTGACACGGTACGCAAGTACATTCAAGAACAGGGCTAGGCGATTCATCCCAGCGACAGCAGAGCTGATCACTGGGTTTTCTCGCCAACGTTATATAAATCACTAGCCTAGCAAACTTGGGAAAAGCCCTTTTAAGCCGGCGGCCATGACTTCAATACCGATGGACAACATCAGCAATCCCATTAGACGAGTAATGACGTTAATGCCGGTTTTACCCAACAGTTTGTTAATTGCGGTGGCCATACGAAACAAGGTAAAGCTGAGTAATCCAAACAACAACACTGTTACCGACATCGCCAGCACATTAAGAATGCCTTTGTGTTCAGCGGCAAAGACAATGACAGAACTGATGGCACCAGGACCTGCCATCAACGGTAAGGCTAATGGCACAACAGCAACGGAATCCATCATTGAGGCTTCGCGGTCTTCCTCTGGATTACGCTTAACTTCACTGAGTTTTCCTTGCAGCATCGACATAGCGATGATGGCAATCAAGGTGCCACCGGCAATACGAAATGCGGACAGTGAAATACTGAACATATTGAGGATCAGTTGGCCGGCGACAATAGTACTTAGCAAAATTATCACTACTGCAAAGTTAGCGACTTTAGCGGTTTGGTCACGTTCAGCGGCCGATTGATGGCTGGTAAGACTGACAAAGACGGGCAAGAGTCCGATAGGATTGATAATTGCCAATAAACCCAAAAAGAATTTCACGTAAAGAGTGAGTTCCACTTTGTTAACCCTTACAAGACACCAGAATAAGCCACCACGGCATTTCGAGGCGCATAATCTACTCCAGCTTGGGTTAATTACAAAATGAGATTTTTTGTAGTTTTTCCCTTAATTTCTTTATGGATAAATTCACTGGGAAAAGACGCACGATCTAGCAACAACATGCACTTAAACACACGGCTCCATGAGGAGCCGCCTTGATTACCACATCAGATCGTCTGGGATCACATAATCCGCATAGGGATCTTCATCATCATCTTTATTTGGTTGGTCTGCCTGCGACTGCCATAAATAACCCAGCCACTCTGGCACCAACATGTAAACGCGTTCCGCCAATTTATGGGGTACCAGGTAACTGTGCTCTTCGATTCGCACAATGCCGAGCTTTCCGTTCAATAACTGCTGCTGTTGTACATTATCAATGTACACGGAATAAATTTTATTAACTAAGGTGTAATTAAATTTAATATCACCTTCTTTAGCTAAGGTAATTGCCTGTTTTTTGACCTCATTAACCAGGCCTTTAACCAGACCTTTTTCGGTCGCTTCTGCAAAACGCTGTTCGTTTAAATCTTTATCACGCTTGGCCTGTTCGGCTTTTTGCGCTGCAACCTGTTGCTTCAGAGCTACGCTACCGTCATCGATATTAGACTTCCGATTGCGCTTTTTTTGTGTTTTTACATCTTTAACTTTTTGCTTATTCGTCAGGCCAGCTTTGAGTAACTGCTCCTGTAATGCATTTGCCATATTTACGACCTTAAGCCAATCGACTGATAAATCGCTTCAAGTGTGGCCAGCGGATCCTCAGCCTGAGTAATTGGGCGGCCGATGACCAAATAATCCGCACCGGCATCCAAGGCGGCTTTAGGTGTCATTATCCGCTTTTGATCGGCAGCGTCGCTGCCGATTGGACGTATTCCCGGAGTCACGAGTTTGAAATCTTCACCAAACTGGTTTTTTAATGTGTGCGCTTCCTGTGCTGAACATACAACCCCATTGAGCCCAGCCTCATAGGTAAGCTTCGCCAGACGTTTTACCTGCTCTTCAGCACTGGCGTTAATCCCTAACATTTGTAGTTCTTCACTGCTCATCGAAGTTAGCACGGTTACGGCTATCAATAATGGCGCATTCTCTCCATAGGGTAACAGGGCTTTACGCGCGGCTTCCATCATCGCCAAACCACCACTGGCATGGACATTTACCATCCATACCCCGAGTTCTGCTGCTGCAGTTACTGCTTTGGCGACAGTATTTGGGATGTCATGAAACTTCAAATCAAGAAATAAATCAAAACCCCGATTTTGAATGTCACGCACCAGTTGCGGGCCAAACAGAGTGAACATCTCTTTGCCAATTTTCAACCGACATAGATTAGGATCTAGTTTATCAACGAGTTGTAGCGCATTGAATTTATTATCAAAATCAAGTGCCACTACAATAGGTTTTTCCAACATTTGAACTCCAATGGATCAGTAATTCCAGTGGTCTATTCACCATCAAGACCACGAATACGTTTAATGCTGCCCCAATTTTTACAAGAGGGACAATGCCAGTAAAGAGTATGTGACGGAAATCCGCATTCCCGACAACGATAACTGGGCCGAAATTTTATTTGCTGTTCGACTAACTGCTCAAGCATAGCCAAGCTATCACGCGCCTGCCCTTTTTCTGCCTGTTGAATATGCATTTGCATCAATAATTGAAAGCCGCGCATTGTCGGGTGACGATATAGCTTGTCCAAGACCATTGCTTCCGCCACTTTCAGATCACCTCGCTCAATCATATTCAATGCTAAGGCGACGACAACTGACGCTCCGGCACCACTACTTATTGCGCGCGTCAATAACTGCTGATATCCCTCTTTGTCACCTGTGGCTTGGGTCATTTGCTTGGCAAACCCCAAACCATCAGCAAACAGCTCAACATCGGCATCAATCAACTTTTCTAGCATCTCTCGGCATTCATCAAATTGTTCAAATGCCAAATAGATACCCGCAAGTTCCAACAATGCCCGGCCACATTTCGGATCGAGTTTTAGCGCCTGACGTAAAATTTTGATTTTTCCCGACTTGTCAGGATTTTCTTCAGCAAGTTGACAATAAAAATGTGCAATAACGGGTTTTAACGTTTGCTGACTTTTACGAGGTAGTCGCCGCGTAATATCAATTGCCTTTTGCCACTCTTTGGTCATCTGATAGATAGCAATAAGCGCATTTTCAGCGTCTTCAGAATGATCTTCCTGACCAGCAAGATTCAAAAAGATCTCCTCTGCACGGTCATAAAAACCCGCTGCGAGGTAGTCTTTTCCCAACTCCATCATAGCTAAATCACGTTGTTCGTTTGATAGAGATGGCCTAGCAATAAGATTTTGATGAATGCGTATAGCTCTATCGACTTCGCCGCGCTTACGAAACAGCGAGCCTAATGAAAGATGGGTATCGATGGTTTCATCATCGACATCCAACATACTGATAAACAGATCAACTGCTTTATCGGATTCATTGGACAACAGGAAATTAAGCCCGGTGAAATAATCACGGCTCAGCTTTTTTTGCTGTAAATTCTGCTTTTGTCTCAGGTTGCGTCGGCCCATGTACCAGCCATAAGCGGCGGCTATGGGCAACAGCAGGAAAAGCAGTTCCAACATATCAGGCGTCTTGCTCCTGCTGTGAAGCGGTTAAGGCCATAATTTTTTTTCGGGCACTTTTCAGCGAAAACTTCAACCGTAGTATGTAATAAAACGCGATGATCCAACTTACCAGAAAGCCTGCTAAAAATACTACGGCAAGTACTATAGGCAACCGATATTCACCTTGTGCGACAAAATAACTGATTGTGACAACTTGCTCGTTACGGGATCCAAAGATCAACGCCAGCACAAATAACAGTGCCAACAGTATAGTGGCAATAAATGACTTCATATCTGACTCCGGAAATCGTCACTTTCAATCTCCTGATTATCCAGTAATTTGCAGGTACTGACCAGTGTTGCCTTATCGTAGATATAAAAAAGCCTCCAACAAAGGAGGCTTTTCTTAGCAGCAATAATTAAACAATAGTGGCATCTACCCGTTCGCGCAGCTCTTTACCTGGCTTAAAGTGTGGGACGTACTTACCATCGAGTTCGACAGAAGTTCCGGTTTTCGGATTACGACCTACACGAGGTGCACGATAGTGTAGCGAGAAACTGCCAAAGCCACGGATTTCGATACGATCACCGCTTTCCAATGTCTTCGCCATTTGCTCCAACATTTCTTTGATGGCATTTTCCACATCTTTCGCTGACAACTGAGATTCTGCTGTAGCGAGTTTTTCGATCAGTTCGGATTTTGTCATCCTTGCTACCCCTATATTCAAGCCAAACACTGGTGCCTACGAGCAGGAGCAAAGCTCCTGCCATTAAGGTTCATTATTTGCGGGCTGCCTTGAATGCTTCAGCCATAGCGTTAGTCATAACAACGTCTTCCTGTTTGTTCAGGGTCGCCATTACTTCTTTCTCTTCGGCTTCGTCTTTCGCACGTACAGACAAGCTGATGCTGCGGTTCTTACGATCCACACCCATGAACTTGGCTTCAACGCTATCACCTACGTTATAAACGGTAGACGCGTCTTCGATGCGTTCACGGCTGATGTCTGCTACACGGATGTAACCTTCAACAGTGTCCGCCAGTTCTACGGTAACACCTTTAGCGTCAACTGCAGTAACTGTACCAGTTACAATAGAACCTTTCTTCTTATCTGCCAAGTAGGCATTGAAAGGATCATCTTCAGTCTGCTTCACGCCGAGGCTGATACGTTCACGTTCTGGGTCAACAGACAGTACAACTGCAGTGATTTCATCACCTTTCTTGTATTCACCAACAGCTTCTTCACCGTTGCTGTTCCAAGAGATGTCTGACAGGTGAACCAGACCATCGATACCACCGTCCAGGCCGATGAAGATACCGAAGTCAGTGATTGACTTGATCTTACCGGAAACCTTGTCACCCTTGGCATAACGGTTAGCAAAATCTTCCCATGGATTAGTTTTGCATTGTTTCAGGCCCAGAGAGATACGGCGACGTTCTTCGTCGATATCCAGTACCAACACTTCCACTTCATCACCCAGGCTAACAACCTTAGATGGGTGGATGTTCTTGTTGGTCCAATCCATTTCAGATACGTGTACCAGACCTTCAACACCTTCTTCGATTTCTACGAAGCAGCCATAATCGGTCAGGTTAGTAACGCGACCAGTCAGCTTGGTGTTTTCTGGATAACGTTTGCTGATTTCCAGCCATGGATCTTCGCCCAGCTGTTTCAGACCCAGAGATACACGAGTGCGTTCACGGTCGTATTTCAGGACTTTAACGGTGATTTCGTCACCAACATTGACGATTTCAGAAGGATGTTTAACACGCTTCCACGCCATGTCAGTGATGTGCAGCAAACCGTCAACACCACCCAGATCTACGAATGCACCGTAGTCTGTCAGGTTCTTAACGATACCTTTAACTGCTTGACCTTCTTGCAGGTTTTCCAGCAGAGCATCACGTTCAGCGCTGCTTTCAGATTCGATAACGGCGCGGCGAGAAACCACTACGTTGTTACGCTTCTGATCCAGTTTGATAACTTTGAATTCGAGCTCTTTGTTTTCCAGGTGAGCAGTGTCGCGAACAGGGCGAACGTCAACCAGAGAACCAGGCAGGAATGCGCGGATACCATTCAATTCAACAGTGAAACCGCCTTTAACTTTACCGTTGATGATACCGATAACAGTTTCATTGTCTTCGTAAGCTTTTTCCAGAACGATCCATGCTTCATGGCGCTTGGCTTTTTCGCGAGACAGTTGGGTTTCACCAAAGCCGTCTTCTACGCTGTCCAGCGCTACATCAACTTGATCACCAATTGCAATTTCTAGCTCGCCTTGGGCGTTCTTGAACTGCTCGGCAGGAATTGGGCTTTCTGACTTCAGGCCAGCATCAACCAGTACCATGCCATTTTCGATGGCAACTACAGTACCGCGAACGATAGAACCTGGACGAAATTCCAGTTGTTGAAGGGATTGTTCAAACAGATCAGCAAAAGATTCAGTCATGTTAATTACTTAAATTTTAAAACCATACTGCTTCCTGAGCATGGGGTCAGTTCACTAATCTCCTGCGTCCGTGCCGGAGATACCAAAACCGCTGGTATCAGATACCCGCGGCAGATAATTTTTGTTCAATGTGCTTCAGCGCTCGCTGAAACACTTCTTCAATACCAAGACCTGTGGTATCAATCACTAGTGCTTCTTCAGCGGGAACTAGTGGTGCCACGGCGCGATTCATATCTCTGAAATCACGCTCTTTAATCTCGGTTAAAAGGCGTTCGATGTTAACATCAAAGCCCTTGTCTCGCAACTGATTATAGCGCCGTTGCGCCCGTTCTTCCGCTGTTGCAGTTAAAAACAATTTAGCGGGAGCATTAGGGAAAACTACCGTGCCCATATCACGACCATCGGCAATCAGTCCCGGCGCAGTTTTAAATGCTCGTTGGCGACGCAAAAGTGCTTCACGCACACGTGGGAAAGCGGCTACGCGTGATGCGGCATCAGAACATTCTTGAGAACGGATGCTATGCGTAACATCCTCACCCTCTAGTACAACTTTAGTGGCGTCCTTATCTGTTGCTGCCAAAAATTGCACGTCTAAATGAGAAGCTAACAACGTAATGGCTTCTTCATTATCTAATTCCACATTGTGGTGTATCGCTGCGAGAGCCAGTACCCGGTAAATGGCACCACTGTCGAGAAGTTTCCACCCATAGTGAGTGGCCAACATCTGACTAATAGTTCCTTTTCCGGCACCGCTAGGGCCATCAATAGTGACGACAGGCGCCCGTTCAGACATAGATTCCTCCGCAATTTAGTATCTTCCTTGAGAACATTATCCGCTCCTCCGGAATTAAGCGGGCCGTATTATACATGAATACGGCCCGCAGCATCGGCAAATTTTCAAACAAATCAATCGTCGCTGTTAAGCTAACGTGACAACGCGCTAAAGCGTTCAAAATAATCCGGGAAGGTCTTTGACGTACAATCTGGATCATTAATTGTGACGCCGCATTCTGCAAAGGCTAGCAAGGAAAAGCACATTGCCATCCGATGGTCATTATAGGTGTCAATGTCAGCATGAATGACGTTATCTGGAGGGGTGATTTTGATGTAATCATTACCCTCTTCAATATGGGCGCCAACTTTGCGTAACTCGGTTGCCATTGCAGAAAGCCGGTCGGTTTCTTTGATACGCCAGTTATAAATATTGGTCATGCAGGTTTCGCCTTCGGCAAAAATAGCTGCGGTCGCGATCGTCATAGCTGCATCCGGAATATGGTTCATATCCATATTGATACCGTGTAATTTGCTTCCGCGCGCGATGATAAAATCATCACCCCACTCAATATCAGCCCCCATCTTGGCTAAAGCATCGGCAAATTTGACATCTCCCTGAATACTTTGCAGACCGACACCGGTTACTTTGACTTCACCGCCAGCAATAGCGCCTGCCGCGAGGAAATATGACGCGGAGGATGCGTCGCCTTCAACCAACAGCTTTCCTGGCGCAACATATTGTTGTCCAGCCGGGATCTCGAAGCGTTGGTAGTTGTGATTTTGTACCGTAACGCCGAATTTTTGCATCAGCGCCAAAGTGATATCAATGTAGGGTTTTGACACCAGGTCACCCAGCACTTCGATTTCAACCGCAGTTTTTGCCATTGGCGCGACCATCAGCAACGCCGTCAAAAACTGACTCGACAGTGTGCCGGCTATCTGGACTTTGCCGCCATTTAGCCCTGTACCGTGGATTCTCAATGGTGGGAAACCCGGATTTTTAAGATATTCAATATCCGCACCTAGCTGCTGCAGCGCATCAACCAAATCCCCGATGGGTCGCTCTTCCATTCGCGGTTCGCCGGTCAAATCGAATTGGCCATGCCCAAGTGTTAATGCGGCGCATAATGGCCGCATAGCGGTTCCCGCGTTGCCTAAAAACAGTGTTAATGGCGCTGCCATATCAAACGGAGCGGCATTACCGTCTACCAAACAACGAGTCTTATCTTCAGAAAGTTGATAGCTGATACCTAATTTACCTAACGCCGTGAGCATATAGCGGATATCATCTGAATCGAGCAAATTGGTAAGTTCAGTGCGACCTTTTGCCAATGCGGCCAATAATAATGCGCGATTGGAAATGCTTTTAGAACCGGGGATATTGACTTCACCATTAAAGTGAGCGACATGGTCTAGGTGTAATTGTTTCATGATTCAACTATTGCACTCGCCTGCGGTTTTTCAGCAGGTACTGATTTCATTAATGATCGATAAATCTTGTTATCGTTCCCAACTAGATACCCTTACAATTCAGCAAAGGGGTCCTCAAATAAAGCGTAAATCGGTATTTTTGAGCCTAATTAATAAATTGACTGATAAACTGCAGTAATTCAATAGAACTTCCGTTATTAGAAATATTATTTCCAATAGTCGCTCAAAATAACTGCAGATTTAATAAAAAAACCACCAGATTTTCGTTGTACCCAAAAAGAAACCCAATGTTTACAAAATAACACAGTTGCAGCCCTTTCGGGTGATTAACATTCTCGCAAAATGCCGTTATGCTACGTGCACAAACCACTACAAAGACAGAAGTACCGATGTTTAACCAATTACAGCCAATGCCCGCTGACCCAATTTTGGGTTTGCTCAGTCAATTTCGTGAAGATCCTCGTCCTGTTAAAGTCGACCTTGGGGTCGGCGTTTACAAAGACGCTCATGGTAATACGCCTATTCTTGCGTGCGTAAAGACTGCAGAGCGGATACGCACCGAAACTGAAACAACGAAGGTATACATTGGTCCTGCTGGCAGCGATAAGTTTAATCGGCTTATATGCGATTTAGCATTTGGTGAAGGTCACAGTGTCATTGAACAAAATCGTGTTCGTTCAGTATCTACGCCTGGCGGTACTGGATCGCTGAAAGTTGCAGCTGACTTTATCAAGCGTTGTAATCCCAACGCCACGATGTGGGTGAGTGATCCGACTTGGGCTAACCACATCAGCTTGTTTAAAGGCGCTGGTCTGAAAGTAGAAGCTTATCCATATTACGATCAACAAAATAATGTTTTGAAGTTCGACGAGATGTTGGCCGCCCTCAAATTGTTAGGGCCAGATGATGTGGTGTTGTTGCATGCCTGTTGCCATAACCCTACTGGACAGGACCTCAGCGAAGCACAATGGGATCAAGTGGTAGAAGTTGCCGCTGAGCGTGGGTTCACCCCACTGATCGATATGGCTTATCAAGGCTTTGGCGACAGCCTGGATCGCGACGCTTATGGTGTCCGTAAAATGGCTGCTGCAGTTGATGCCATGTTGCTTTGTGCATCCTGCTCCAAAAATTTCGGTTTGTATCGTGAACGTATCGGCGCTTGTGCGGTAGTAACTAAAGACTCTGTCAAAGCCGATATTGCGTTATCCGTGATGCTGCATGTGATTCGCGCCATTTATTCTATGCCACCTGCACATGGTGCTGCACTAGTGGAAACCATTCTGGGCTCCGCTGAGTTAACTCAGCAATGGCACGAAGAACTTGCCGTTATGCGTGACCGTATCAACGGGAATCGTGCAATGCTGGTCGACAAAATTAAAGCAGCGGGAGTTAATCGCGATTTTAGTTTTATTGCTCGCCAGAAAGGCATGTTCTCATTTTTAGGGATCACCCCAGAACAAGTTGAGCTGCTTAAGCGTGATTATGCTATTTATATGGTCGGTTCAAGCCGTATCAGCGTTGCTGGGATCACCGAAGAAAACGTGGATTATTTAGCAAATTCAATTGCCGCAATTCTTTAACTAATTAAAAGATCAAAAAAGCGACTGATTACAGTCGCTTTTTTATTGTTTTTCGTGTGTTTAAGCACTGTGTTTTTCAGCAAAATCGGTCATAAAATCAACCAACTTTTGAACACCTTCTAACGGCATCGCGTTATAAATGCTGGCTCTCATACCGCCAACGATACGGTGGCCTTTCAAAGCAACCAATCCTTGGGCTTCAGCATCTGCCAAAAATACTTTATTTAAGTCTTCATCGGCAAGCTGGAACGTCACGTTCATACGTGAACGGTTTTGCGGATCCACGCCATTTTTATAGAATGGGAGATGATCAATACATTGATACAACAGCTCGGCCTTCTGCTTATTCATCCCTTCAATGGCAGCTACCCCACCAATCTGCTTTAACCACTTAAATACTTCAGCAGCCAAATACCAAGCAAACGTCGGCGGGGTATTAAACATAGAATCGTGCTGCGCAGCGATACGATAATCCATGATAGAAGACGGATTCACGATCGGCAGTTCCAATAGATCTTTTCTGACAATAACAATGCTCAAACCAGAAGGACCGATATTCTTCTGAGCCCCAGCATAGATCAACCCAAATTTGCTCACATCCACGGGACGAGACATTATTGTGGATGACATATCCGCAATGACAGGCCACGGAGCATCTATCTCTTCAAACATTTCGATGCCATTGACTGTTTCATTAGGACAGTAATGCAGATAGCGATATTGTTCAGATGATACGCTGAAATCAGGGACTGTGACTTTATTTAAGCCATTAACTTTAGACACAATTTCAATAGTATCTACTTGGCTTTCACCTACTAATCTGATGGCTTCATCTGCAGCCGATTTTGACCACTGACCGCTGATTAAATAGAGGGCTTTGCCATGATTGCCGAGAAAATTATTCACAACAGCGGCAAACTGACCACGGCCACCTCCGTGCATGAATAATACATGATAGTTATCAGGGATATTCATGAGTTCCCGTAGATCTGCCTCTGATTCTTTAGCAAGTGCAATGAACGGTGCGCCACGATGGCTGACTTCCATCACCGAAACACCCTGCCCCTGCCAATCCAGCAGTTCAGCCTGAGCCTTAGCCAATACCGGTGGAGGCAACATTGCTGGTCCGGCACAAAAATTATATACGGTACTCACTCATTTTCTCCTTGGAACTTAAAACGGTTAGAGACAAAACGAGCGTCACTCAGGACGCCCGTTTTTCACTCTTGCAAGTTATTCAGTAATATCTTCATCCGCGGTGGTATCATCATCCGCGTCCGGAACATCTGGCAATGTATCTACATCAGCTTCATCAACGCTATCATCGTCTTCTGATTGAATTTCGTCAATGCGTTGCAGTCCGACCACTGTTTCATCATCAGCCGTCCGGATAATGGTCACGCCCTGCGTGTTACGGCCAATCAGTGATACGCCGGAAACCGGTGTTCTCACCAAGGTGCCTTTATCACTGATCAGCATGATTTCGTCGTTTTCTGAGGCTTGAACCGCTCCCACTACCTGACCATTACGGTCAGTAACTTTAATAGAGACTACCCCTTTAGTGGCGCGGCTCTTGGCAGGATATTCATCCAGCGCAGTACGTTTACCATATCCATTGGCAGTAACGGTAAGAATGGCTTCATCGCTACGAGGCACAATCAGCGATACGACTTTTTGGCCTTCTTCCAACGCGATACCACGCACACCAGTAGCAGTGCGGCCCATAGGTCGTACGCCTTTGAAGGTAATCTGCACTTCGCCATTTTCATCCAGTATTGGATTGCCATCTTCATCGGTTACAGACGATTCTTCAGCTTCTTTAAAGCGCACCACTTTACCGGCGTCGGAGAACAACATAATTTCGCTGTTACCATCGGTAATATCCACGCCAATCAGTTGGTCGCCATCTTTCAGATTTACCGCAATAATACCGTTGCTGCGTGGACGACTGTATTCGGTCAGCGCAGTTTTCTTCACGGTACCGTTGGAAGTCGCCATGATGATATATTTGCCCTCTTCATATTCCCGTACCGGCAGAATAGCGGTGATGCGTTCATCACCTTCCAACGGCAGCAGGTTTACAATTGGACGACCACGAGACTGACGGCTTGCCAGTGGCAGTTGATATACCTTCAGCCAATACAGCTTACCAAAGTCAGAGAAACACAAAATAGTGTCGTGGGTATTGGCGATCAGTAACTGTTCGACGAAGTCTTCATCTTTAACTTTAGTTGCCGCCTTACCCTTACCACCGCGACGCTGAGCCTGGTAGTCAGTTAGCGGCTGATACTTGGCATAGCCCAGATGTGACAGTGTCACCACTACATCTTCTTCGTTGATCAAATCTTCCAGACTAATATCTGCAGCAGACTCATTAATTTCTGTACGACGAGCATCACCGAACTGGGTCAGCACTTCTTGCAGTTCTTCTTTGATGACTTCCATCAGCCGTTCAGAGCTATGGAGAATATGCAGCAGTCCAGCGATGGTTTCCAGCAGCTCTTCATACTCCTGCAGGATCTTTTCATGTTCCAGACCGGTCAATTTCTGCAAGCGCAGATCCAAAATGGCCTGGGCTTGTTGTTCCGTTAGGAAGTACAGGTCTTCATGAATACCAAACTGCGGTTCCAGCCATTCAGGACGAGCCGCATCATCGCCGGCTTTCTCCAACATTGCCTTCACATTACCCAACGCCCATCCCTGTTCGGTAAGACGTTGTTTGGCTTCGTTTGGACTTGGAGAATTTCGGATAAGCTCAATTATCGGATCAATATTAGCGAGCGCGACCGCTAACGCTTCTAAAATGTGCGCGCGTTCGCGAGCTTTACGCAGTTCAAATACGGTGCGACGGGTGACGACTTCACGGCGATGCAGGATGAAGGCTTCCAGCATCTCCTTGATGTTAAATAACTTAGGCTGGCCATTTGCCAACGCCACCATATTAATACCGAAGGAACATTGCATCTGGGTCTGTGCGTACAGATTGTTCAGTACGACTTCACCCACTTCGCCGCGTTTGATTTCGATGACGATACGCATACCGTCCTTATCGGATTCATCACGCAGGCCACTGATCCCTTCAATTTTCTTGTCTTTAACCAGTTCGGCAATTTTTTCAATCAGGCGAGCTTTATTCACCTGATATGGGATTTCAGTGACGATGATACGCTCACGGCCATTGTCTTCGGTTTCGAAGTCTGCCCGTGCGCGCATGATGACTTTGCCACGACCAGTACGATAAGCCTCTTCAATACCTTTGCGACCATTAATAATCGCAGCGGTTGGGAAGTCCGGGCCGGGGATACATTTGATCAACTCTTCAATTGGCAGTTCTGGATTTTCAATCAACGCCAGACAACCATTGACGACTTCAGTCAGGTTGTGAGGCGGAATGTTAGTGGCCATACCCACCGCAATACCAGATGAACCATTGACTAGCAGGTTAGGAATACGGGTTGGCAACACTTCTGGGATCTGTTCAGTACCGTCGTAGTTAGGTACAAAATCCACGGTTTCTTTGTCGAGGTCAGCGAGCAGATGATGCGCCAGACGCTGCATGCGAATTTCTGTATAACGCATTGCCGCTGCAGCATCACCATCAATGGAACCAAAGTTTCCTTGCCCATCAACCAGTGTATAACGCAGGGAAAATGGTTGCGCCATACGCACGATAGTATCGTACACAGCACTATCACCATGAGGGTGATACTTACCGATAACGTCACCGACCACACGGGCGGACTTTTTATAGGGTTTGTTCCAGTCGTTTTTCAACTCATTCATCGCAAAGAGCACACGGCGATGAACCGGTTTCAAACCGTCGCGGACGTCCGGCAAGGCCCGGCCTACAATTACACTCATGGCATAATCGAGGTAGGAAGTTCTTAGTTCGTCTTCAATATTAATTGGCGAAATGGATGAAGCCTGATCAGTCATAAACTGCTCGATCCCCTTATATTAAGCTGACAACTTTTTGTTCCATGTCGTTGTCGAGCCCTACTAACGTAATGGGCCATTCTAACACAGTTATTGAACCCAGGTAGCCCTGATAACGGTTAGAATTCTACATTTACTCAAACTGCTGTTTATCTGCCGCTTTCAGTGAAAAACTTGTGAGAAATTTGCTTAAAAAACGCCGAGTTGGATGTTTTTTAAACAACACCAGTGTCTTGCCCTTTTTAAATACGACAATCTACCTAAGTTGCTTACCCATTGGTGGTCAAACTGTGGTTATAATGGTGCGTATTTTTATTTATCTCTTAAGGTATTGCCATGCAAGAAAATGCCAACGTAGACCCTCAGGAAATTGCCAAATTTGAAAATATGGCTGCTGGTTGGTGGGATCCTCAAGGGGAGTTTAAGCCATTGCATGAACTCAACCCATTGCGTCTGAATTATATTGATCTCAAGGCCGGGGGTATTTTTGGCCAGCAGGTTTTGGATGTAGGCTGTGGCGGCGGCATTTTGTCTGAAAGTATGGCGAAAATCGGTGCAAAAGTTACCGGGTTAGACATGGGCCATGAGCCCCTGGAAGTGGCAAAACTTCATGCGCTGGAAACCGGTGTTACCATTGACTATCAACAGCAAACTGCTGAAGAACATGCTATCACTCACCCAGATTTCTATGACGTGGTCACCTGCATGGAGATGTTGGAACATGTACCAGAACCTCAGTCCGTCATTCATGCCTGTTGTAACATGGTTAAACCAGGCGGATGGGTATTCTTCTCAACCATCAACCGCAATCTGATGTCGTGGGTGCAAACTATTGTTGGTGCAGAATACTTACTAAAAATGCTGCCAGTAGGTACACATGTTCATGGAAAGTTTTTGCGCCCATCAGAATTGATCGCCATGGTGGAACATACTGACCTGATCTGTCGCGACGCGTTGGGTATTAAGTACAATCCGATTACAAGTATTTTCAGCTATACCCCAAGTGTTGAAGTCAATTATATGATTGCCTGCCAGAAAGTAGATTAAAACTATGTTGCCAACGACCTACTCTGCACTGCTTTTTGACCTTGATGGCACCTTGGTGGATACGGCGCCCGATCTTATCGCGGCAGTAATGGCGACGTTGGCAGAGTCCAGACTCGAGAGTGCTGCCGATTTCGCTGAACTACGTGCTCAAGCATCAAATGGGTCACTGGCAATGCTCCAGGCAGCAGTGCCACTAGCAGATCAGGCACAGCAGGAATCGCTGAGGCAATTAATGTTGCGGCACTATCAGCAAATAAATGGGTCACAGGCCACACTCTTTGATGGACTTAGCGGATTGCTGTCTATCGCGGCAGAGCGTGGTATAGCACTGGGCGTTGTCACCAATAAACCTGCAATGTATAGCAAACCCCTGCTGACAAAACTCGGCTTGTTGTCGAAACTCAAGTCAGTAATTAGTGCTGATACCACCTGTTTTCGTAAACCTCATCCTGCCCCAATGTTACTTGCAGCGCAGCAGCTCAATGCCGCACCAGAGAATATCTTGTATATCGGTGATGCTAAACGAGACATCATCGCCGCTAAAGCGGCTAGTATGCCTTCCGCCGCTGCGTTATGGGGTTATATTGATGCCAATGACGATCCATTACAGTGGGATGCAGATGTGTTGTTACCGCAACCATCGCATTTGACGACGCTATTAACGAAAAGCCGGATGCCAGATCGTTAACGATCGCTGCATATTTTAGCAATCAAACTTCGATAATCTGTTTGCTTAAATTTTACCCAAAAGCCACTAATCCCCGTATTGACGGCGTTTGCCGCATCTGTCAGGGAAGCAAACTAAAGATATCCACAAGATATGCCCCGAAACGCCACTTGCAAAAAGCCGTCAGCCTCACTATCTTGGTATCTTGTAAACACAAAAACACCACATATTGTGTGTAGGTGACAATCACACCCACTAGTCCATGACTAATAAATGACAGTAGTTTGCCGCTAACAATCCATAAAAACAGCGGTGTACGGTCAGAGCTTGATTGTTGTACAAAGGAAGTTTTGATGGTGTTTGCCATCATCATTAAATATAAAAATCAGGGCCTATCTCCAATGAATAGCAATATGACAGTTACCAAACGCAGTGGCGAAAGAGAGAAAATTGATCTCGATAAGATCCATCGTGTTATCACCTGGGCCGCTGAAGGGCTGGCTAACGTGTCTGTTTCAGAAGTCGAATTGCGGGCGCATCTGCAGTTCTTCGATGGCATACCCACAGAAGCCATCCACGAAACCATCATTAAAGCTGCAGCAGATCTGATCTCTCCTGATTCTCCTGATTATCAGTTCCTAGCTGCCCGCTTAGCTATTTTCCATCTGCGTAAAAAAGCATTTGGTCAATTTGAGCCGCCAAAGCTCGCCGACCATGTCACCAAACTGGTTGAAATGGGCAAATACGATAAGCACATCCTTGAAGATTACAGCCTTGAAGAGCTGAATGTCATGGATGGTTATATTGATCATTGGCGTGATATGACGTTTTCGTATGCTGCAGTAAAGCAGCTCGAAGGCAAATATCTTGTGCAAAACCGCGTGACGCATGAAGTCTATGAGAGTGCTCAGTTCCTCTATATGCTGGTTGCCGCCTGTTTGTTCTCAGGTTATCCGCGCGAAACCCGTTTGCAGTATGTTAAAGATTTCTATAACGCAGTTTCTACTTTTAAAATCTCGTTACCGACCCCGATCATGTCAGGCGTGAGAACTCCAACACGTCAGTTTAGTTCCTGCGTATTGATTGAATGTGGCGACAGTCTCGACTCTATCAATGCCACCTCTTCCGCTATCGTTAAATATGTCAGTCAGCGCGCGGGGATTGGTATCAATGCCGGTCGTATTCGTGCACTCGGCAGTCCAATTCGTGGCGGCGAAGCGTTCCATACCGGTTGTATTCCTTTCTTCAAGCACTTCCAGACGGCGGTTAAGTCCTGCTCACAAGGCGGTGTTCGTGGTGGTGCTGCCACACTGTTTTATCCGTTATGGCACTTGGAAGTCGAATCATTACTGGTGTTGAAAAACAACCGCGGTGTTGAAGACAACCGTATCCGCCATCTGGATTACGGGGTACAAATCAATAAGCTGATGTATCAGAGATTGATCAAGGGTGAAAACATTACGCTGTTCAGTCCATCTGATGTGCCGGGTCTTTATGATGCATTCTTTGCGGATCAGGATGAATTTGAACGGCTATACGTCAAATATGAGCAGGATGAATCGATCCGTAAACGCTCGTTGCGTGCTGTCGAACTGTTCTCATTGATGATGCAGGAACGTGCTTCCACCGGCCGTATTTACATTCAAAACGTCGACCACTGTAACACTCATAGCCCGTTTGACCCTCAGGTCGCGCCAGTACATCAATCAAACTTATGTTTGGAAATCGCACTACCGACCAAACCGCTTAATGATGTTAACGACGCAACTGGCGAAATTGCTCTGTGTACATTGTCAGCATTAAACCTCGGTGCCATCGAAAATCTTGAAGAGATGGAAAAGCTGGCAGACTTAGCCGTTCGTGCATTAGATAACCTGCTGGATTATCAAGATTATCCTATCTTGGCTGCGCGTACAGCCTCGATGAATCGTCGGACGCTGGGTATTGGTGTCATCAACTTTGCCAACTATCTTGCTAAACATGGTGTGAAATATTCTGATGGCAGCGCCAACGGTCTTACCCATCGTACTTTTGAAGCCTTCCAGTATTATCTGTTAAAGGCATCCATGGAATTGGCGAAAGAGAAAGGTGCGTGTCCGTTATTTAATGAAACAACTTATGCGCAAGGCATTTTGCCAATCGACACCTATAAGCGTGATCTCGATAAAATCTGTAGCGAACCGTTACATCTTGATTGGGAAAAATTACGTGTCGATATCAAACAATATGGCCTACGTAACTCTACGCTGTCAGCCTTGATGCCTTCAGAAACTTCTTCGCAGATTTCCAATGCCACCAATGGTATTGAACCACCACGAGGACTCATCAGCGTTAAGGCCAGTAAAGATGGGCAGCTGAAACAAGTGGTTCCCGATTTCGAACAACTGAAGCATCGCTATGAATTATTGTGGCAAATGCCAAGTAATGACGGCTATTTGCAATTGGTGGGGATTATGCAGAAGTTTATTGACCAGTCTATTTCTGCCAATACCAACTATGACCCATCAAAATATGACAATGGCAAAGTTCCGATGCAAACTCTGCTCAAGGACTTACTGACAGCCTATAAGTTGGGTGTTAAGACCCTCTACTATCACAACACGCGTGATGGTGCATCGGATCAGCTTGATGATATCAGTATCGAAAAAGAAGATGACGGCTGCGCTGGCGGAGCCTGCAAAATTTAAGGTTTAACGGGGCCTGATGGCCCCTTTGTTTGGACGAACGCAATATGGCTTATTCAATTTTTTGTCAAACACCCAATGACGCCACTCGTGAACCGATGTTTTTTGGTCAGGCTGTTAATGTGGCACGTTATGATCAACAAAAATATGAACTGTTTGAAAAGCTGATTGAAAAGCAGCTGTCTTTCTTTTGGCGTCCAGAAGAAGTTGATGTTTCTCGGGACAAAATCGATTTTGTGCAGCTACCTGAACATGAAAAACACATCTTTCTTTCTAATCTGAAATATCAGACATTACTGGACTCAATTCAGGGGCGTTCGCCGAACGTCGCTTTTTTACCTTTAGTGTCGATTCCAGAGCTAGAGACCTGGATTGAAACCTGGTCGTTTTCCGAAACGATCCATAGCCGTTCCTACACTCACATTATCCGTAATATTGTGAATGATCCTTCGGTAGTCTTTGGTGATATTGTCGTCAACGAAGAGATCCTCAAACGTGCCACGGATATTGCCGATTATTATGATCACCTGATCCAGCTGACACAGGTTTATCACTTGCATGGCGAAGGTATTTTTAATATTGCCGGTAAACAACTTTCAGTGACCACTCACGATATTAAGAAAGCATTGTACTTATGTATGATGTCAGTGAATGCACTGGAAGCAATCCGCTTCTATGTAAGTTTCGCCTGTTCATTTGCCTTTGCAGAACGCCGGCTGATGGAAGGTAATGCCAAGATTATTCGCCTTATTGCGCGTGATGAAGCATTGCACCTGAATGGTACTCAACACATCATCAATTTGATGCAAGGTGGCCGTGATGACGCAGAAATGGGTGAAATAGCCAAAGAGTGTCAGCAAGAAGCGTACGATCTGTTCCTGCGCGCTGCCGAACAGGAAAAGGCCTGGGCAAAATATCTATTTAAAGATGGTTCAATGATTGGCTTGAACGAAGCGATCCTCAGCCAATACGTGGAATACATTACCAACCAACGGATGAAAGCCGTCAACCTCCCGTTGCCTTACCCAGAACGCAGTAATCCATTACCGTGGATGAAAAACTGGTTAGAAAGTGACGCCGTACAAGTCGCGCCACAGGAAGTGGAAGTCTCCTCCTACTTGGTGGGACAGATAGATTCAGCCGTGGATGAAAATGAGTTCTCAGACTTTGATCTTTAAAAAGCGACCAATCGTGCTGCTGCAAGGAGAACCACTGTTGCTGTGGAATTGGCAGCAACAGCCACAAACTTTGCTGCAGGTGCTGGAAGCTAAAAAAGTGCGAATTTTTTCTGAATGCCGCAGCGGCTATTGTGGCTGTTGTCGCACTAAAATCCGCAGTGGTTCCGTATGTTATCTTACGGAACCATTAGCAGAATTACAGGACGATGAATGTCTACCCTGCTGCTGCATTCCAGAAGAAGATCTAGATTTAGAATTATCCTGTCGTGGCGCAGATATGCCATTGTTAGCAGAAAAATACCGCGCTTAAGCCAGTAAAACCGTGTAGTCAGTCAACCACATGGTCACACCCGCATTGCTAATTCGGCGGCATCACGAATGGCCCGCTTTGCATCAAGCTCAGCGGCAAGTTTAGCACCACCGATAATGTGCACAGGAATACCCAGTTGCGCTAATGCTGGTAACAAGCTGAGGTTCGATTCTTGTCCTGCACAAATGACCACATTATCGCAGGGAATGACTTGAGCCTTGTCTTCCACCATAATGTGCAGTCCTTCACTGTCAAAATGATGGTAACTTACACCTGAAATGGTTTTCACCCCGTGACGTTTTAGCGTCATTCGGTGGATCCAACCGGTGGTCTTTCCCAACGTTTTGCCAGGATTACCCGGCTTACGTTGTAATAGCCAAATCTCCTTTTGTGGCTTTTCGTCAGTCATTTCCGCTAATAGTCCACCGCGATGCGCATATAGAGTGTCAATGCCCCAACGTTGATACCATTTAACCGGTTGCAGGGTGGCTGATTGTTGTTCGGCCAGAAAATGTGCCACATCGAAGCCGATGCCACCTGCGCCGATGATAGCAACACGATTGCCTACTGTTACTTCACCACGCAGTAACGATTGATAGCCGACCACCTTTTCTGAGTCAAAACCGGGAAAATTCAATGCCCGCGGGACGACACCAGCGGCGAGCACCACTTCATCGAATTGCTCCGCAGCTAATGTTTGCACCGTCGCCAATGTATTTAATTTGAGGTCAACGCCCAGATGTTCAAGCTGGTAGCGGAAATACCGTAAGGTCTCACGAAATTCCTCTTTACCGGGAATATTTTTCGCCAGATTAAACTGGCCGCCGATTTCACTGCGCGCTTCGAACAAGGTGACTTGATGGCCACGCTGCGCGGCATACACGGCGAAGGCCATGCCCGCAGGACCGGCGCCAATAACGGCTAATTTTTTGGATGTGTAAGCCCGGATGAAATTTAGTTCGGTTTCATATGCCGCCCGCGGATTCACCAGGCAAGTGGCTCGTTGTAATTTGAAGGTATGGTCTAAACACGCCTGATTGCAACCAATACAAGTGTTGATTGCGTCATCATTGTGCGCCGCAGCTTTGTTAACGAAATCCGGATCAGCCAGAAATGGCCTTGCCATAGACACCATATCGGCCTGACCACTTTCAAGCACTTGTTCAATGACTGCTGGCATATTGATGCGATTAGTCGCTATCAGCGGTACTGATACCTCTTTACGCAGTTTGGCTGTCACCCAGGTAAAAGCCGCACGAGGGACACTGGTGGCAATCGTTGGGATCCTTGCTTCATGCCATCCTATCCCGGTATTAATCAATGTGACGCCAGCGACCTCTAACCGTTTAGCCAGTAATACCACCTCGTCCCAGCTTGATCCCTGCTCCACCAGATCCAACATCGATAACCGAAAAATCACAATAAAATCGCTACCAACGCGGCGTCTTACCTCCTCAACAATGTCTACGGCAATACGACTGCGATTAACAAAATCGCCGCCATATTCATCAGTACGCTGATTCGTGCGACTGCAAATAAACTGATTGATCAGATATCCTTCCGACCCCATGATTTCAACGCCATCATATCCAGCCCTTTGAGCTAAATATGCGCTTTGCCCAAAATCACGAATGGTTTTGCGAACTTGTCTGGCTGACATGGCCCGTGGCGTAAATGGGGTGATAGGTGATTTAAGTTTTGACGGTGCAACCGAAAAGGGATGATAGGCATAACGCCCTGCATGTAACAACTGCATGCAGATTTTACTGCCAGCCTGATGTACGGCATGTGTGACAATACGATGTTTGCCGACTTGCCAAGAAAAACTTAATTGAGTCGCATTGGGTGTTAAGCGACCACGAAAATTTGGTGATATTCCACCTGTAACGATAAGCCCTACACCGCCTTTCGCCCGTTCCCGATAAAATGCCGCGAGCTTTTCAAAGCCGTTTTTTTCCTCTTCAAGCCCGGTGTGCATTGACCCCATGACCACACGATTTTTGAGATGGGTAAAACCAAGATCTAACGGTTGCAACATCAATCTCTGCGCAGTCATCTAAATGCCCTTTTTAAACACTTGTTTTAATCCAGCATAACCTTTGGATTGCGTTAGCTCAAGTAGCCAGTGACCTCGAATAACAACAGTTAATTTGTATCAGACATTTACAAATGAGTTTCGCTCATCTGAGCAAATTCGGTTAGCATTGGCATATTCGATGGAATAAGGAAAGGTTATGTCTGCGAAACCTCTGACAACCAAAAATACACTGATATTGATATGGAATGTCATCAACTTTATTCGCAAATTGGTGCTAAATCTGGTGTTCTTCCCGCTGTTCTTCCTCATCCTGATAGTGTTCACCGTAGCACTATTTAGCAGTGATGAAGTGAAAGTTGACGACGGCTCGGCACTGGTACTGGATCTGGCTGGCAGATTAGTGGATCAGAAGCAGGACATTGATCCCTTGGATGCCATTCTGAAACAACGTCAGGGCCGAGATGCTAATGGCGAACTGCTGCTAAGTGATGTGTTGTATAACATCGACAGCGCGGCCAACGACAAACGCATTAGCGCGCTCGTTTTAGACCTTGGCGATATGGCGCCGGGGGGGATCACCAAGATCCAAACCATTGGCCGCCACATTGAAGCTTTTAAGAAAAGTGGTAAGCCTGTCATCGCGATGGGTAACTATTACAATCAGTATCAATACTTACTGGCAACCTACGCCGATACAATTTATCTCAATCCACAAGGTATGGTGACCGTTGAAGGTCTCAGCAGTTACCGGCAATTTTATAAATCTGCATTAGACAAGCTCAAGATCAACACCCATGTCTTCCGTGTTGGCACCTACAAGTCTGCGGTTGAACCCTTCATTCGCGACGATATGTCTGACGCTGCCAAAGAAGCGAACACTGCATTACTGAATGATATCTGGGATATCTACACGACTACCGCCGCCAAAAATCGAGGTATTCAACCTAGCGATTTTGGTCTCGACTCAACCCGTTATCTTAAAGTGCTGAACGATGCAGACGGCCAGTCAGGACAGATGGCGCTCGATATGAAGTGGGTAGACAAGCTCGCTACTGCCGATCAATTCCGTCAGGCGATGATTAAACTGGTAGGTAAAGCCGCTAAAGGTCACAGCTTCAAGCAGATTGATTACTACGATTATGCCAGCCTCAACGCGCCTGCTACTCCGGTCTTACCACAAGACGGTATCGGCATTGTGGTCGCAAAAGGTAATATTCTGAATGGGAACCAGCCTGCCGGTACTATCGGGGGTGACAGTACTTCAGCGCTACTGCGCAAAGCGCGGTTTGATGACAAAATCAAAGCGGTAGTTTTACGCGTAGACAGCCCTGGCGGCAGCGCATTCGCATCTGAGCAAATCCGTCAGGAAGTGTTAGCATTGAAAGCTGCAGGGAAACCTGTGGTCGTCAGTATGAGCAGTCTGGCGGCTTCTGGTGGATACTGGATCTCAGCCAGTGCCGATTATATCTATGCTAACCCAGCCACCCTCACCGGCTCTATCGGCATATTCGGCATGCTCACCACGTTTGAAGACTCCCTTGCTGCGCTGGGTGTTCATACAGATGGCGTCGCAACCACCGATTGGGCCAATTTATCTGTGACCCGACCGCTTTCAGATGGGGTCAAAGCCGTCATTCAGCGACATATAGAACGCGGATATCATGACTTTATTTCGCTAGTCGCCAAAGAACGGCATATGACATTGGAACAAGTCGATAAAATTGCACAGGGTCGGGTTTGGTCAGGTATCAGAGCCAAACAGTTGGGACTCGTAGACGATTTAGGCGATGAAGACGCTGCCATTGCTAAAGCGGCTGAACTGGCGGGCTTGTCACACTATGATACCCGGGTGATTGAAAAAGAACTGACGCCTGAACAGCTGTTCATGCAAAAGTTATTATCCAATGTTGCCGCTTGGGTACCGCCAAGCATTGCCCACACAAGTGCGGCTCAACAGATACTGACTCAGTTAACCGCAGTGGCACAGGAGTTCGCCTCCTTCGACGATCCCAACAACGTTTACTTATATTGCGATAGTTGCAATTATTAAATAAACGTCAATAAAGCCCGGTTATCCGGGCTTTATTTTTTTTTATTGATATAATTTAGTCTCGATTTTTATAGTAACCACAACGCTGTACCCGATGACTAAAAAAAATATCTATATTGCTTATACCGGCGGCACCATCGGTATGCAGAAAACTGAACATGGCTTTGCTCCTGTGGCGGGTTTTCTGACTGAATGTCTTAACTCAATGCCTGAATTCTTCCGAGAAGAGATGCCGGCGTTTGTATTGCACGAATATTCTCCCGTGATCGACTCTTCCAATATGTCCCCTGCACATTGGCAGATGATTGCCAATGACATAGAAGCAAATTACGACAAGTATGATGGATTTGTGATCCTGCATGGTACCGATACGATGGCTTTCACGGCATCAGCATTGTCTTTTATGCTGCAGGATCTCTCCAAACCGGTGATTATTACTGGTTCGCAGATCCCCCTGTCAGAACTGCGCTCGGACGGTCAAACCAACCTTTTGAATGCGCTCTATATTGCCGCGAATTATCCGGTGGCTGAGGTCTGTTTGTTTTTTAACAATAAACTTTTCCGCGGTAATCGTACCACTAAAGCGCACGCTGATGGCTTTGACGCATTTGCTTCACCGAATTTTCCATTACTACTGGAAGCGGGCATCAAGATCCGTTTGCACGCAGGCACGATTGCTAGCAACGATTCCAAGCCGTTAAAAGTGACCCACATTCACCCGCAACCTATCGGGATAGTGACTTTATATCCTGGAATTTCGAATGAGATTTTTAAAAACATCTTACAGCAACCAGTTAAAGCACTGATTTTATTAACTTATGGTGTTGGTAATGCACCACAAGATCCTGAATTATTGCAAACGCTAAAGCAGGCTCATGATAACGGCATCGTGTTAGTCAATCTGACACAATGTCGCCAAGGCAGGGTTAATATGGGCGGTTATGCAACAGGCAATGCGTTAGCAGAAGCCGGACTTATCAGTGGTTACGATATGACCACCGAAGCGGCATTAGCCAAACTGCATTACCTGTTCTCAAAGGACCTCAGTGTCAGTGAGATCCGAGAAAAAATGCAGCAAAATCTGTGCGGTGAACTGACCAACGATTAATCTCTAAAAATAAGGCCCAGAATTCTGGGCCTTATTTTTACAATTCGTCTTCTTTAAATTCGGCAATCGTGTCACCGCGAAAACGTTTCTTAAGTTCGGCCTTTGAAAGCTCAATCACGGTGCCGTCATTACCGATGGTAAAGTGCTCATGCAGATGCAATCGACGTTGCTGAAACAACATGACCACTTGCAAGGTTGAATCTCGCTGGGCTTCAGACAAGGCACTGCCATCTTCCCATTTACCAGTTTCGGCGGCGCTTTTCAGGCGCTCATAAACCTCAAGCGGCATCTCATCTATGACTTTTAACAGATCGGTCATAACTGTTTCCGTTTATTCAGGATAATACGCACGCGAGTAACCAAATACCCAACAAAACCAAAGGCAAAAAGTACGCCACCGATAATCGCACGAGGACCACTGGCAACCTCACCGCCCCAAAACCACACGACGACACCTGCAATAAAGGCAGTCATGGCAATAAAACTATGGGTCATCAGTCTGCTGGACTTTTCAATCTGCTTGATACGTTGCGCAGAGGAGAGATCGCCATCCAGCGCCGTCTGGCAATGAGGACAAGTTTTAGCTTTGTCAGAAATACGTTTATCACAAATTGGACAAGTAGTCAGAGCCATGCTTCCTCCTTAGCGCAACTTATCTACAACAGCGAGCATCGCAGTTAATGAGGCTTCGCCAAGATGGATACAACGCTCCGGCGACCAACCCAACATGGGATCAGCTAAGTTATCGTTGTCCTTAAATGGCATTTCCAAGGTATTAGAAAGACAATTGAAAGTCTGCGCTACCCAATTTGAACCTATGGTTAAATTGGCTTTTCCCGGTTCATCTTTACCATACCCAAATTCAGTCTGGAAATCGGGACTTATCAGCAATAATGCACTTTCAAAGGCGTTCTGTAGGGCTTGCAATCGCTCCGTCCAATCGGGAATACCCGCACAACCGGCAAGGAACACATAGGGCAAACCTTCATCACCGTGAACGTCATAAAACAGGTCAACACCGGTTTGCTGCATCTTTTGCACGACATAATAGACTTCAGGACTATTTTCTAAAGAAGGTGTCTGCCATTCACGGTTGAGGTTAATCCCCTTAGCGTTAGTACGCAGATGACCACGTACGCTGCCATCCGGGTTCATATTTGGGACTATATAAAAATTCGCTTTATCCAACAGTTGCTTAGCAACTGGATCATCAGGGTCCAACAATTTATATAACAACCCTTCGACTAGCCATTCCGCCATCGTTTCACCAGGATGCTGACGGGCAGTGATCCAGATAGATTTTTTCTCTTCGCTATCATCACCAATTTTTACCAGCGTCATATCGCGGCCATCTAAGGTCAGCCCTAAATGTTCCAGCGATACTTTAGGATGGACCTGCACTGAGCTCAGCAAATCCAAGTGTCGTTCATAACTGTAAGGCGCAAAATATGCTATCTGAATGGCATCGGCATCCAATTCGACGGCAATGCTCAGCTTTCCATCTTGATACTGTGTCGGCAAACGAAACCAGTGTTGGCGATCATAACTGGCGACAGCCTGATAGTTCTCCCAGCCTTTGGGATAGGATGAACTACCAGCATTGACGATGTTGAGGGTGTAACTGTTACCGACATCACCTTCAAAACGAAAGTTAAACCATTGATAGAATTCACCACCTTCGTCCTGACGAATGGCCAGTTGAATATCATCTTTATTTGCCAGGCTTAAAACCTGGATGTTGCCACCATCAAAATTGGCGCTGATCCGCATACAAATTCCTTGATTGTCAGCCGGAATGTTTACTACCGGCGAGCCAAAAATCGCCCTAGGATAAACCAAAATGACAAAGGATTAAATGCAACTTAGCCGATGTGGACAGGAATAAGAAAGGCAGCCTTAGCTGCCCTTTTGTGTTAGTTTAATTATTGCTGCAACATCAACTGGCGGATGTATTTAACCGGTGCGCTGCCATAACTTAGAAACTGTTCATTGAATTTTTCCAGATTAAACGCCTTGCCTTCCTTCGCTTTGATCTCGTCACGCAAATCGTAGATCGCCCGGAAACCGGCATAATAACTGGTGAGCTGTACTTGACTTAATGTCGCCCGACGCCATTTACCCTCAGCCTCAGCCTGTTGCTGGAATGCTTCCTTCGTCATTAGATCCATCGCTTCAGCTTTCGTCATACCCTTCACCTGAATGCTGTAATCGAGGATAGTGTTGCAAATCACCCGCAGGTTCCACTTGAAGTACATCAACCATAGTTCTGGCTCAAAGTTGCCATACCCTTCTTCCAGCATCATTCGTTCCGCGTAAACTGCCCAGCCCTCGATCATGGCACCGTTGCCAAACAGGCTTTTGATCAAACTGGGTGATTTATTGGCGTAAACCAATTGGGCGTAATGACCAGGAATCGCTTCATGGATATTGAGGATCTGAAGCACCCAATGGTTATATTCACGTAGATAACTCTCTGCGGCACTGTCCGACATTCCATCAAGCGGCGTAACGTTGTAATAGGTATTGCCACCTTGTTCATAAGGCCCAGGAGCGCTAACCGATGCGCCGGCAACCCCACCAAAATAGGCAGGAGTTTCACGGACTACCAAAGGTTTATCTTTATCCAATTGCACTAAGTGGTGATCATTGACGAACTGAATTAATTGCGGCAATTGTTGTTTAACTTCAGCAACAAAGTTCTCACGCTTCACATGGTTTACCGACAATTTATCTATCAGCTGCCGAATAGCCTGTTTTTCATCTTTAGGCTTTTCAGTTGTGAAATATTTTGACCACAATTTATCGGTGATCTTCGCCATTTCACCTTGAACTTTTTCCTTATCAATTAATGCCTTTTCATATAAGGCTTTAGCGGTCATACCTGACTGAATATCATAAAAAAACTTTTGCTCATAAAGTTTTTCACCGATACGAAAACTTCTGGCACCCTGCTGCTGCAATTTAATTTCAAGTGTTTTGAGGAAACTGATGTAGCCATTGATTGCAACGTTCGCAGCCGCAAAACGGGTTTTAAACAATTGCTTTTCTTCAGCAGTCAGCCCTGAGTCCGCCGCGGTTTGCAGTAACTCATCTGACAACACTGAAAATGCCCCCTGATTTTGTACAATCGCGAGCTGCGTATGTTCCAGTGTTGGATCGTTGATGTTGGCTTCAGCCGCCTTATAGTAAGCCGGAACATTCTCCAAGCGGGCAAGAGCTGACCTTAACCGAACATCTAACGGCGCATAATTTTCATTGATTATCTGTGCAAAACCACCAGCGACATTGTAACTGGAAGGATCCCATTGCCAGGCTCTAAAGGTATTGATTTCCCATGCAGTACTGGCGAGTTGATTTTCAATCAAGCGGTAATCGATAAGATTAGCTGGCGTTAATGATGCGGTGCTGAAGTGACTCAACAATGTCTGGTACTTCGCGATGAACGCCAACATCTCACGGCGACTAGCCGCATCTGGCACCTGTAAATTCGCATCATATTGGTGATAACCACTATATAACGCGTAGGTTGGCGCCTGTTTCCAGAAATCATCGATAAACTGTTGGCTAAATAATTTGAACTGCTGATTTTGATCGGCGTTAGCTGCAGATATTAGATGTTCACTTTTGGCTAAAGTGCCATCCGACTGACATGCGGTAAGGCCGCCCAATGCAATACTTACCACCAGCGGCAATATCAGTTTATTCATGAAGTTGCTTCCTTTCTTGTACTTTTATTGCGTCCGAGTTAACCACGGCATCGGCCAGATTGCAGCTACAAATCAATGATTCTCACAGTTTGTTACAAGTTAACAGATACGATTATTTTGCTATTGGCGAGTAAACGGTTGATTTATCAATACACCAGCCGCCTTTGCCCTCAGGCTTGTCCTGCGGAAAACCGGTGAACAGCTTATTATCAGCGGTATGTTGTAATACCAGCGGTTTAGGCTGGGTTTTGTCATCCCAATATAAGGTCAGCATTAATGCTTCGCCGCCATCACAGGTGTTCAGATGTGCATCAGCCACTTCTGCGTAAGCGCTACCATGATATTCACTAATCGTCGGCTCCTGACACTGAGTATTGTCATATAACCGAGCATCACTGCGATAAGTGTCTTTGCCAAATTCCATCGTGAATTCTTTACTTTTTGCCCCATCAACAATGCAACCACTGCTCCAACTACCGAATAAAGGCAGTTGCTTGGCCTTCTGATGCTGCCAACCGAAAACACCAAGTAAGACTAATGCAACGACAGCCACCGCAATCACAATAGTTTTAGACATCTATGCGCGCTCCTATGCTGAAAAATTAAGGCGCTGTGACAATACCACAGATTGGTTTAGACTGGGGACATAGGAAATAAATTATCTTTCTCTAAAAGATCAGTTAGATATCTACTACTCGGGATCACCATGGCAAATGTCGATTTCTCTCGCCGCATCACCGTTGCACGCCCATACAACATGCGCAACCAAGACAACAGTGATACTAGGCAAGCACTGCAACATGCATTTGAAAGCGATCGAGGCCGCATTATCAATTCAGCTGCCATCCGCAGATTACAACAAAAGACCCAAGTATTTCCGCTGGAACGTAATGCCGCGGTAAGAAGTCGTCTCACGCATTCACTCGAAGTACAGCAAACCGGACGTTTTATCGTACAAAAGATTTTTGAATATCTATTAGCTCAGCAGCATTCCTTAAGCCAACTGGGCCTTAATAATATGGAACGCTCTCTAGAAACGTTGGTAGAAATGGCTTGTCTGATGCACGATGTCGGTAATCCGCCCTTTGGTCATTTTGGTGAAGCGGCGATAAGTGACTGGTTCCAATCGCACATCAACACCATAGCGCCTGCCGACTTCACTAGTAATAGTGGCCTCGTCCGCGACATCAGCCATTTTGAAGGCAATGCTCAGGGATTACGGCTGATGCACACGTTGCTGGGTTTAAATCTCACTTATAGTCAGTTGGCTGGCATTCTGAAGTACACTCGTTGCGGCTCTCTGGACCAAGCCGACATTCCTAAAAGTAAGTCTTACTTGATGAAAAAAGTCGGATATTATGAAAGTGAACGGTCTGTGGTAAACGCCATCTACCAGACTTTGAATATGCCTAAAGATAGTCGCCATCCGGTCAGCTATATCATGGAGGCGGCGGATGACATTTCATATTGTTTGGCCGATATCGAAGATGCCGTCGAAAAAGATGTCATTTCTCTCACCTATTTACAACGACAACTTGCTGAAGAATATCCGCAGCAATGCCAGAAAATGCAGTTACCCTCAACGCATCATGTGCTGATGAACGATGCTATCAGTTATGCGCAAACTGCGGCAGATAAGAATGGTATTAATCCGCAAAGCCAGTTTTTCACTTTCTTGCGTGTGAAACTGATCCATCCATTGGTTGAGCACGCCGCGCAGCGATTTGTCGACAATCTGGACATTATTTTCAATGGCGAATTAAACCAGCCATTGTTGGAAGATAACGGCTACCAACATGCCATTACCGAATCATTAAAGCAGGTCGCGTTTCGAGAAGTTTTCAGCCATAAAGAAGTTGAACAGATGGAATTACGCGGGTATCGCATCGTCAGCACGTTACTAGATTGCTATAAGCCACTGTTAACGCTAACCGCAGAGGGCTTTGGCGAGCTAATGGCCGGTACCGCTAAAGGCTGCTTAATTGAGAAACGATTACTGAAAAGATTACCCCCCAAGCATCTCGCAACATATAGACGCTCAGTTGCTGAGCCCCAGTTACCAGAGTTCTATCATCGCTGCCGGCTGATACAGGATTATATCAGCGGCATGACCGACGAATTTGCGTTGGATGAATATCGATTATTGATGGCGTTAGATTGATCGCGTCTTCGTTAACTACGCCGAATGCGAACTACGCGCATGGTTTCCATCTCAAACCCCGCCACTAATGTTGTTTGCGGATAATAATCGAGCGTGACTTGCGCCCCTTTCAAACTGCGGTATTTTTTCGGACGTCTGAAACGAAATGGTATTTCACAATTCTTGACCATCAAGGTATGTTGAACCCATTCGCCTTCATCTCTTTGGGTGTGTGACAATACTGTACAACGCTCTGTATGGATCAGTGCAGGATGCTGCTCTTGGGATAAGTCAGAAATACTCATTATACTTTACCTCCCGAAACCGTTTTCTGACGTAAAATCAGGCATTAATAGCCCATTTTCTGCCATAAATGACAGCCGCTAGGCAAATTCCGGCGGCAAACAACAACCCTCGTTGCGATAAACAGGGAATCAAAATGTTGTTACCGGAATATCCTAACGGTGTGGCCGCATAGGCGTTGCAATCGCAATGTTTACGACCGAATGTGATTGGTTATTGTAGCAAATTTAACCAGCTTTTGTGCCAATACCCCCAAATTTGTTGGTAATTAAGCATATCCTTATGATTAGTTACTGGTTTTTCATGGCGACAAAAGTGTTCATGCATTAGATTTGATACAAAGTTGTTATTGCCAATTATCCGCCAACAAACAACTATGCTCAGACAAAATCAGGCATTTCAACGGCGTTCGAGGGTGCTATGGGGATTGCAGATTTAAAACGGAATTTAACTGGCCAACTTGAAAATCTTTACCAAAAAACTCAGGCATTATTGAATGCGCCAGCGCCATATTGGCAAAAGTTATCTAATGCACAGCGCGTTTATTGTTTTGCCCTGGTCAGTTTGTTTTTCTACAACGACCACCCATTCGTCACTGTTTGTCTTACTGTAACCGCATTGCTTATTGAGTTCTGGCCACTATTTACTCGGATGTGGCATTCACTAGCGGGGAAAGCGGTAATTCTGCTGTTCTATGCGATCATTGCGAATTTTTCCTTAGCCGATAGCGCATCTATTGTTAATGATGTGACTGGGGTGTCAAGCACACATTTTAATTACACCCACAACTTCACCCTGTTACTGGAGTTACCCATCTGGGCAGTAGTCATTAGTGCGATCGTGCTACTGGTGATGCAGCTCATCATTCCGTTCTATCTTCTGCTGTTATTAGGACTGAAATTGCTGGGGTTAGTTGGACTTAAATGGCAGTTTAAAAATGCCTATCCCGGGATGACTGCAACCGTGCGTCTGGTCCTCTCTGCATTGGTGCTGGTACATCTTCTAATGTTGTTTGGCGACGGCAAGGCACTTGAACAAAAGCTTGGCGATATGAAGTTGAATCTTAATATTGCTCAAGACGAAACAAAGACAATCAGCCATCAACAACCTGCGGGGGCAGTAGCTGCAGCAGAGGAAGTGCCTTTACCGTCATCAGCAGATAAGGAACATGATTACAGCATGTTGCTGCAACGTTATCAGCATTGGGTCCGCGCCAGTGTGGCGTTTTTTGCATATAATTTTGAAGCTGACAGTAAAAGCCGTTGTGAAAAGCCAGAAACCGCACATAGCGTGGAATTAAATGATTATGAGTTACTGCTGCTCACCCCTGATAAGCAGCAAGCTTTTGGCTACCGTTTTAGTGTTATTCCTTGTAAATCGGCAGTCTTTCCTCTAACGGCGAGCCCACCGATGTCAATTAAGTAAGCCAAGGGTTACCAGGCAAGATGCTTGCCCTGATAATCAAAAAATTTGCCACTGTCTTGGGGCTGCAATTGCTCCAATAGTGATTTAATTCCTTGCGCAGAAGTATCAGCATCAATCAGACCGTGTGGCCCGCCCATATCGGTGCGCACCCAACCGGGATGGAGCACCACAGCCTTAATTCCGTCGGCCGCCAAGTCTAACGCCAAACTTTTACTGGCAGCATTAAGCGCTGCTTTCGAAGAACGATAAAGATAACCACCACCACTTTGATTATCCTCGATACTGCCCATTTTTGAGCTGATATTCGCTACCGTGCCTTTGGCTAAACGCAAATTAGGCAAAAAGGCTTCCGTCACTTTTATTGGCGCAATAGCATTTATCTCCATAACTTTACGCCACTCATCAACCGGAATGTCACCTAACAAAACGGCATTGGGACCATAATAGCCTGCATTATTGATCAGCAGATCGATGGGGCGATCACTAAGCTCATGAGCGAGATCTGATAGCGCATCATAATCCGTAACATCTAACTGATAGACTTCAAGACCAGGATTATCGCTAATCAGGTACAGCAGATCATCTGCCTGTGCTGGGTCTCGACAACATGCTACAACATCCCAGCCAGCAGCCAAGTACAGCTCGGTCAGTGCTAATCCTATGCCGCGGTTGGCGCCGGTAATCAACAGTTGTGGCATGTAATCTCCTCTTCAGTAAAAACGTAACTTCACGTGAATAGTCTTGTGCTAATTGTTAGCATTGTGTGACAACGGCACCCAAACGGTCAACTCCGAAGTTATAGGTATAAGTGCAAAAAACTGTAAGAATTCAAACGATATTGCATTAAGCCGAGAGCATTTTTCCGAGCAGCTGAAAATACTGCTGAATCGCGGCAAAAATATCAGGCAAAACATCAAGCGCTGGATAAGCTGGTTTTTCGTGCGCTAAAACATCCTGCGTACCCGATACCAGATATTGATTACGTATCGGCGCACAATGCGCAATCGCAGATTCAAACGCTCGCGCCATTAACTCCGTCGGTCGAGAAAAATAGTAGATACCGTGCGCTTTATCCAGTGTCACAGACTGCTGAACATACACACTGGGATTTGCACCGTTGTCGCGCAAAAGCACGGTTTGCAGTAACGATGCTAACGCTTCGTTCAGCGGATGTTTCTTAAGCGGATACTCCTGCAACCACAAGTCACTGGCAAAGCTAATGGCGAGATCAGGGGGTGTCACAAAAGCAGCTGATGCTAAGTGGTGATCCAGGGCGTGCCAGAATTCATGGGCTAAAGCACCTGCCCCAGCATTTTTAGCTAAGGCCAAAGTGCGACTGCCTGGCGCATAGTGTGCTTGTACGCCTTTTTGTCCGCCGATACCAAAATCCAGATTCAGCGATTGTCTGAGCCCAAGAGTATTGGGTGGCACATTTAAGATAAACGCCAAATCCGCCAGTGAATCAAAAATCAGATTTGCAGCAATCTGCGATTCTTCATCAGACACCCAACGGCCGACTCTCACTGACGCAAAGCCAAAGGTATCTCTTACCGTAAGGAATGACTGTGGCTCACCGAAACGATAGTCAGGCCCCTGGCGGAGGTAACGGGTATGCGTTAACACACTAACAGCACTCGTATAGAAGACCGAAATTTATGATCGCATAGATTGATATCAATGGAAAAGACCAGGATGCAGCCCTTTCCATTTATAACATTAACGGGCGAAGCGCTTGACGGTTTCCAGCAGGTTATGCGCAATTTGTTTAAGATTGTGGATCCGCGATGAAGCCCCTACCGCATCTTCCTGACTGCTGTGCGCCATGACTGAGATATTGTGGATTTGTTGGTTGATATCTTCAGAAACGTGAGCCTGTTCTTCTACTGCAGATGCCATCTGTACTGCCATCTGTGAAATATTATCCAGCTCAGACGCGATACCGCAGAGCAAATTTTCACTATCTTTAACCCGGTCTAGCCCTGTCTGTGCTTTTCCCTGCCCTTGTTGAGCAACATGTACAGCAATACTGGCGCGATCGGCTAGTTCCTTGATAATTCCGTGGATCTCTTTGGTAGATTCTTGAGTACGGCTCGCCAGCGAACGAACTTCATCGGCAACGACAGCAAAGCCTCTTCCCTGTTCACCGGCCCGAGCGGCCTCAATCGCTGCATTTAATGCGAGTAAATTGGTTTGTTCCGCTATCTGTTGGATCATCTGCGCCACTGATGCAATGTTGTCTGTTTGCTCTGACACACTGGCCACAGAACGTGAGATATCATCGACGACGCTTCTCACATCTTCAATCGCTTCACTGGTTTTGCTGGCAACATCTTTGGCTTCTGTTGCGAGCGTTGTCGAACGACGGACACGATCACTCGTCTCAGATACATGGCGTGAGACTTCAGTGATGGTTGTAGTCATTTGATTCATGGCGGTAGCCACTAATTCCGTTTCTTGATGTTGGCTGGCTAAAGTCGCCTGAGTACGCTCGGTTAGCCTTACAGACGCATTTGTTTCATCCACCATAATCGTGGCAGCATGCTCCATTCTCGTTAACACAGTATTGAGATGCGCTCTTTCACTTAAAATCGCGACTTTAATCTTACCGAGTAAATTACGTTGCTCGGTATAACTCTGGACCGCTAATGGATCATCAAATCCGCCAGACAACAACTCCATCAAACTGTTGTAGATCTGCTGCTTTGATATATTGACCAATATTGCGTAGATAATAAAAGACACCGACAGCACGGTTTCAGAAATGCTGCTATGTCCGGCAAAAAACAACACCGTGCATAACGTAACGGCAAGCAAGATAAAAATATTCTCGAAGCTTATTAATCGCTGCCGCTTAAGCCCTTTCCCCGCATTAAGACGGCGGTAAAGCGTCTCGCATCTTTCTACATCTTGCCGTTTCGCCATAGTGCGAACGGATTGAAACCCAATCACTTTGCCGTTATCAGTCATTGGGGTGACATATGCATTTACCCAATAAAAATCGCCATTTTTACAGCGATTTTTGACAATGCCCATCCAGGGTTTGCCTTGTTTGAGATAACTCCACATATTACGAAAAGCTTCTGGCGGCATATCGGGATGACGAACCAAATTATGTGGTTGACCAACAAGTTCCTCTCTGGAATAGCCGCTGATATCGATAAATTCCTGATTACAATCGGTAATAATGCCGCTGAGATCTGTGACGGAAATAAGCTTTTGCTCAACACCAAAAGTTTGCTCTCGATCGGTCACGGGTAAATTCTTTCTCATAGTGCTTTCAGTCCTTTGAATGACTTAAGGGGAACCACGCTTCTGGCGATGCATCAGTACCACAAGTATTAATCAACTTTGTCCAGCTTCAACTTGTTGAACAAAATGTTTTAATGTTTCCAGCCAATCCAGCGCTGGTCATCGTGCGTTAACCGGACAAACGCGAGTTAACCGCTCATTAACATTTTCCATTGCTAATATACTGAATTAATAAATCCCTACCTAGAAAAACTCGTATCGTTGGTACTACATGCTTAAATATTCGCCCCTTTAGGTTATACCTTAGTACCATACCGCCTCGGCTACCTAACTGATAAATTTATCCCGTAAATGATCATCAGCTTTTGAATTTTCATCGGCAGTTTTTAAAAGGCTCTACACTTAAAAATACGATAAGCGCGCGTGGGGAAGTTAACATGACTTGTGCATTAGAGTTGAAGTATCCGCAGGAAGGACCTGAGCGCCTAGAAGCGTTATTGTCATACCTGGACAACTGGTATCAATACCAACATGATATTGATTCCCATACGATTAAAATTTCAGTCACACCGGATTCGGTTAAAAGTGACTTATTTATCCTGAAATCTCACTTCCCGTGGCTACCCGTTGAGAACTTTGTCGTAATGAATAAATGACCGTCACAATCCCACGACATAATGGTCCTGTTTTTAGCCGATTTTAAAGTTATGGATTATCAGCAGCCTGAGTTTTGCGATTAGGAATCCCCTTCCCCTCGATGTGGTGACAGCTAAGCAAGTCATTTGCGGTTCGAAAATTTCCGAACCGCAAGTATCGCATTATTTTTGATATACGCGCTTACCGGCAATCCAAGTCGACAGCACTTGAGTCTTCCATATATCGGATGCTGGCACTTCAAAAATATCCTGATCCACCAGAATAAAATCCGCCCATTTCCCAGGGGTTAAACTACCGATTTTATCTTCCATATGCGCGCCATATGCCGCATCCTGAGTAAAGCCTTTAAACGCCTGTAAGCGAGTCATTTTCTGTTCAGGATACCAGCCATTGACAGGCTGATTGTTGCGGTCTTGCCGGGTAATAGCCGCATGTAATCCATAAAAAGGATTAGCGAGTTCTACCGGAAAATCTGATCCCAGCGGCATATGCACGCCACTTTTAAGCAGTGTCTGCCAGGCATACGCGCCAACCATTCGGGCTTTACCCAACCGATCTTCTGCCATATTCATATCACTGGTTGCATGGGTGGGCTGCATTGATGGCAGCACACCTAGTTCCGCAAATTTACGCAAATCTTCCGGCGCAATAACCTGAGCATGTTCAATGCGATTACGCAAATCTTTGCCGCCAATCCGGGAGAACGTATCAGCAAATTGTTGTAATGCTAAATGATTCGCACGATCGCCAATCGCATGAATATTTAACTGAAACCCCGCGCCAATAATCTGGTCAAACAAGGGCTTAAATTTTTCAGGTTCCGTCACCATTAACCCATTCTGATGGGGGGCATCATGATAAGGAGCAAGCATTGCAGCACCGCGACTACCTAACGCGCCGTCAGCAAAAACCTTAACACTGCGAATCGTTAGAAAATCATCAACACTGTATATTTCACCGTTCGCCAGCATTTCTGACAAATCTGGGTCCGTTGCAGCAACCATGGCATAAATGCGTAATGGCAGTTGCTGAGCGACTTCTTTGGCAAGATAAAAGTCATATACGTCATGACCAATGCCAGCATCTTGCATTGCTGTAACTCCAAGGGATAACAGATGCGGGCCGGCTGCGTTGAGCATTTGCTGGAACTGTTGCGGGCCATCCTTGGGCATTACCGCGTTGACCAGATCCATTGCGTTGTCAACCAGTACCCCGGTCGCATCACCTTTTGCATCCCTGATAATCTGTCCGCCAGCAGGATCTGGGGTGTCTTTGGTAATGCCAGTTAACGCAAGTGCTTGGCTATTGATCCAAACGGCATGGCCATCGACTCGGGAAAGGACAACGGGATGTTCAGCCATGGCTTTATCTAATATCGCAGCTGTTGGGAAACGACGATCCGGCCACAACTCCTGATTCCACCCACTACCAGTAATCCACTGCTGCTCTGGATGTGCTTTAGCATATTGAGTCACAAGTTTAGCGGCATCCTTTGCGCTGCTAGCATCCCGCACATCAACTTGCAACAATGAAGCCCCTAGCATCAGCAGATGTCCATGGGCATCAATCAACCCCGGAAGCATAATCTTTTGCTTGCCATCAATACGCACAGCATCTTGCGGAATGTGTTGCGGGTCTAGCGATGCTATCTTGCCGTCTGCAATCAATGCCGCACTAAACTGTTGCAAACGCCCCTTTTCATTCAGCGTATACCCCTTAACGTTGGTGATGAGGGTTGTATTGGCCTGTACACTCAATGTAAACAGCCCCAATCCCAGAAAGGTCGAAAACAACCATTTCATGCTTTTCATCGCTACCCCCGGTCGCAAAATATCATCTTGTAATGTTAACTGTTTGCCAGCGGACCAATACACGCCACTGTTACAATTTATCCTTACAATACAGCATTAAACGCAGAAACAAAGGTGTTTTAAATACAATTACACAACATTTTATCTACTTTTAAATTTTGTTTACGCAGAAGAGCATGTAGTGAAATAGGCCGCCAGATTACGAACGTATAATTAATACTTCATCAACTGGTATGACTACATGCGCTGACAATACAAACCTACAATTACCTTAAGAAAATGGAATTGCTTTAGGCGGATCCTGACAGGTTATCTAACCATCAATGTGTAAAGTTGGCTTGATACGACGACCGCTACGTAAGGCTTTGGACATTTTTATGCAGGAGGTAGGTAAAATGAACTCCTTCAAAATAGCAGGGTTGATATTAGCGGTAACGTTTACCAGCGCCATCAGCGCAAAAACCTATCAATTCATCGGTACCGACAATACACCAGAAACCCAGTTTTGCGTCAGTGTAGGAAATAATGATTTAGGTGAAATGAAGAGTAAGCTCATGCGATTGGGTCTGTCTGATTTTAGACGAAATATTAATTCACTTACTTGCAATGACCTCTCAGCAGCAAAATTTGCTGATAAATATCAAGCGTATAATACGTTCAGATACTTAAATATGCGTAGTTCAGGTAAAAACAGAGTAAAACCTACTGTCACCATTCGAGATATCTCTAGAGCAGAAAATACAAATGATACCTCAATAGAGGTGGTGTATGTTTCTGCCCACCTAAAATAAACCTGACGATAAAAAAGGAGCGATGCTCCTTTTTTATCTGTATTCATTCTGTTAACCGTTGCCACCCAAAAAACAAGCTCAGAAGAATTCCATATAAATAATTTAATAATCAATTAATTAGTCATTAATTTTAAATCTTCTTTAATTTTTCGCGGATAAACTTCACATGGGGGTTTATATCGATGTTAACTTGTTAACTGAATCACAGGGTTGGTATTGATGGTTGGCATTTTGGTGTAATCGGTTGGCAGATCACAGTTGTAAAATGTTAAAACTTTGACTACTGATGTATATTTTTTATCCGATACCCAGGACTAATGGACTATATGAATGGACTCAAAAATCAAAAAGCGGATGTTGCTGGTCCCATTAGCAATCGCGATAGCGGGCGCCATTGCCGGATTTTTTACGATCTATTTCATTGAGCATCAGTTGACCAACATGTTCCATGCAGTTTCAAAAGCCGACCTAAAATCCCACTTACCACATTTCGTGTACCTCATTTTCGCCTTCATCTTTGCATTACCAGGGCTCAAAGCTCTATTTTCTAACCTCATCACAGTAAGACGATGGAATTCTGGGCTTTCGCCGTCATGCCCCGTCTGTGGCTTTCCAATGATCCAACGCGTTGCTCATAGAGGACCATATCTCGGTCAACGTTTTTGGGGATGCTACCAGTACCCTAGGTGTTATGGCAAAATTCACCTCGGATGACTGTGAAACATCGGGGGTTTACAACCTAAGTTCAGCTAAATAGGCAAATAAATAAAAAGGCAGATTCAATGATCGCTGGAGTTCTGACAGAAGCAAAGCCCACGAAGCCACCAGCCTGCCCTTAGACTTCACCTTTCACGATCTCAAAGCCAAAGGCATTTCGGATATCGATGGCACTCTGCAAGAGAAGCAAGCAATATCTGGTCACAAGTCAGCAGGACAAACAGCCAGATATGATCGGAAGACTAAGCGTGTAAATACTGTCGGTAGCACACACAAATAGCCATCATGTTAGGAAATCATCTTATGAAAATGTTAGGAAATGAACTTTTTAGGAATTACAGGCATAAAAAAAGAGGCAAGCAATTTAGCTTAACCTCTTGATTTACTTATCGATGTAGGTGGTACCCGAGGCCGGACTTGAACCGGCACGCTGTAACCAGCGAGGGATTTTAAATCCCTTGTGTCTACCGATTCCACCACTCGGGCTCATCGATAAATGGAGGCGCGACCCGGAGTCGAACCGAGGTCCACGGATTTGCAATCCGCTGCATGACCACTCTGCCATCGCGCCTTTTTTGGAGCGACATACCGGGTTCGAACCGGTGACCTATACCTTGGCAAGGTATCGCTCTACCAACTGAGCTAATGTCGCATTCCTTCTGCATTCAGAGCTTTTGTCCTGACTGCGGTTTGGCATTCTACCGATTTAACCTAGGGAGTCAATCTGCATTTTGGCATTTTATTGCAATGCTGAATCGTATGCTGGCTATTTGGCCAATTGATTGATTTTCCCGTGCATTCAGTAACCAGTGGACGTCCTTGTCCACGGTATTCAGGTCTTACTTTTAAAGCTTATTTTTCAATTTTTGGCAAACTAACAAACTCTAAACCAAGCATCTTGCGCATTACGCCAACCACCTGGCAGCTGTAACCAAATTCGTTATCGTACCAAACGTACAGAATTGCACGATTGCCTTCGGCAATGGTGGCCTGAGAATCGACAACCCCGGCATAACGAGACCCGACTAAGTCGCTGGACACAATTTCGTGTGACTCAGTGAAGTCTACCTGATTTTGCAATTCAGATTGCAGTGCGATACCTCTCAGGTATTCGTTGATATCTTCTTTGCTCGTTTCTGTTTCCAGATTCAGACTCAGGATCGCCAATGATACGTTTGGTGTTGGAACACGAATGGCGTTACCAGTGAGTTTACCGGCTAATACAGGCAATGCTTTCGCAACAGCTTTGGCGGCACCAGTTTCAGTAATAACCATGTTCAGCGGAGCGCTGCGACCGCGACGATCGGCTTTGTGGTAATTGTCGATCAGGTTTTGGTCATTCGTGTAGGAGTGAATAGTTTCAACGTGACCATTCACAATGTGGTATTTGTCGTTGACAGCTTTCAATACTGGAGTAATGGCGTTCGTGGTACAGCTGGCAGCAGATACAATGATATCTTCTGGCAGGATGTCGTTGTCGTTGACACCATAAACAACGTTCTTGATGGCACCTTTAGCTGGTGCAGTCAGCAATACTTTGCTGGCACCTGGGCATTTCAGATGTTGTCCCAACCCGGCTTCATCTTTCCAGATACCGGTATTATCAACCACCAGCGCATCTTCGATGCCATATTTAGTGTAATCCACTTCATCGGGTGAATTAGCATAAATCACTTGGATGAATGTGCCGTTCGCGATAATGGCGTTATTTTCTTCATCCACTTCTACTGAGCCATTAAACGGACCGTGAACGGAATCGCGACGCAGCAGACTAGCACGTTTTTCCAAATCGCCAGCACGGCCACCACGAAGAACGATTGCGCGCAGACGTAATTTGTTGCTGCGGCCAGTACGCTCAATCAGTAAACGAGCTAATAAGCGACCAATTCGGCCAAAACCATAAAGCACTACGTTACGTGGTTCTACTTCATCCTGACAGGCAATCGCTTCTGCCAGTTCTTCTTTCATGTAACTTTCAATCGCTTCAGTACCAGTATGGTCAGCCCAATATTTTACGGCCAGCTTACCGATATCCACTTTACACTGTCTGACGGGCAACTTGCTGAGCGCTTCCAGGAATGGAAAACTTTCGCGCAACCGCAGTTTTTCACCAACATGGCGTCTTACCAGACGATGGGCTTTGATAATATCGATTGTGGAAGCGTTCAGTAACGGTTTGCCATAAACCACCACTTCAACGCCCTGATTACGGTACAATTTACCCAGCATCGGCTGCATAGCTTCAGCCAGTTCAAATCGTTCTTGCCAACTTTGCAGGTACTTATCAGCGCTCATTTACAGTTCCTTTAGGTCCCAATCTCCAAAAATGACAGGAAATGATTGAGTAACAAATAAAAACGACCAATAATCGGAACGATGACACCTATGCCAGCGTTTTTTGGTCGGCGCTATTTTAAAGAAATCTTGTTTAACAGGCCAGCTTCGAATTTTTGGCAAGCGTGTAGTTTTATTATATTTTTCAGGGTGAAAAGATGCTTTCAGGAAGAAATTTTGTATTAATTACATCATTTTCTACAATAATGCTGCTTTGTGGCTGTGACAGGCTCACTACAACAGCCAAAATCTGTAAGAATAATCCTGAAATTTGTATGGATTTGCATAAAGATGGCTGGTGTCGCTCGCAACGTTCTGAACTTGTTTCTGACCGACTGGAGGTCAAAGAGGCACCGTCCCCGACTGGTGAGCAGTTATATCGGCTACTGATCGCGACTGAAAAATACAATCGCTGTGTCTGGTTGGGCTCAGGTGTCAAACACATCGAGCATCAGGAGCGCAGCAATGATCGCGCGCGTGCATATGGTCTGAGTTCTCAAGCATTGAGCAAACTTGAAGATCAAATCAAAAATCGTCAGGAGCCGATACTGGTATTTTATCGCTGGAGTCGGCTTGGGGATGAATCAGCACTGGACATTCTGCTGCAACAAGAAGCCGAGCAGCGAGTGACCAGACCTGAAATACTGGCGGCGTTGGGCGGTTATTACCTGAAACGAGATTCGCAGAAAGCATTATCGCTATACCTCGATGCCATGCGCCGAGTATCAAAAGAAGAGTTTGACAGCGACTGGCTGTTGGGTGCAGCACAAGCTTATCTGCAGTTAGGCTTACCGCAACAAAGTTACTTAATGTCAAAAACCAATCTGCTTCTCAGTGATAATCCTGTCAATGAAACCCAGTTAAATGCGCTGGTAGGTGACAAACGACAAGTGGCCAAACTTAATGAAGATGCTAAAGCCTTAGCCAATACACTCAGCAGCGGCACATACGCCGATAGTCACTGGCCGGAACGCTTGCGACAAGCAGCAAAACCCGCCGCCCTATCGACGACGAATGATCAGAAATCGGAACAGCAATAACAGTCGTGACATCTTGGCGATTATCAACTATTACGCAAATTCCCTGCCAGTTAGTTATTCCTACATAATTTATTTTCATCAAATGGTAGATGAGATTAATTTTTGCTGAATTTACCCACAAATACTGCCAAAAACACGCTTTTCCCTTGACTGAATTATGCAGTTTTGTAATTTTATTACTAAATGATATTAATGGTCTGAGGGATGATTTATGACTATCCGCATCGCAATTAACGGCTATGGCCGTATCGGACGCAATGTACTGCGCGCGTTATATGAGAATGAAAAGCACTATCCCATTGAGATTGTTGCAATTAATGATCTGGGTGACTCAAGTATTAACGCGCACCTGACGAAATATGATTCGGTACATGGCCGGTTTAATGCCACCGTTGAACATGACGACGAAGCCATATATGTCAACGGCGATAAAATTCTGACCTATTCAGAACGTGATCCCGCCAATCTGCCATGGGCAGCACTCAATATTGATGTGGTATTCGAATGTACCGGAATTTTCACCTCTAAAGAAAGTGCTCAGCCTCATATTGATGCAGGTGCGAAAAAGGTGATCATTTCCGCCCCGGCAAAAAACGTGGATGCGACTGTAGTTTACGGTGTTAACAATCAAATTTTGACTGCTGATATGACCGTGATTTCCAACGCTTCATGCACCACTAACTGTCTTGCCCCCATCGCAAAACCACTCAACGATGCATTGGGGATTGAATCAGGGTTGATGACAACAATTCATTCCTACACCAATGATCAGCGCCTGTCAGATGTATACCATAAGGATTTACGACGCGCCCGCGCAGCAGCCTTGTCAATGATCCCCACCAAAACCGGAGCAGCGGCAGCAGTTGGGCTGGTAGTGCCAGAACTGCAGGGTAAATTTGATGGCTTGGCCGTCAGGGTTCCCACCGTCAATGTATCGCTAGTGGACCTGTCGTTTATTGCTTCTCGAGATACCAGTATTGAAGAAGTGAATGACATTGTTGCCAAAGCAGCACAACAGGCACCGATGAGTGAAGTGCTGGCAATCAATACTGAACCACTCGTTTCTATCGATTTTAATCATAACCCCTACTCTTCTAATTTTGATGCCACGCAAACACGTGTTAAGGGCCGCCTAGTGAAAGTGATGTCCTGGTACGATAACGAATGGGGTTTTAGTAATCGGATGCTAGATAATGCCGTGGCACTGATGAACGCCAAATAACGGTTCAATCAACGACAAAAAAAGGCCTGTGATATTGCAGGCCTTTTTGCATCAATGTCATTCATTTAATTGCTGTTCTAGCTTTCGGCTAACCGCTAATGGTGAACCTGAATGGCGTGCAAGTAACGAATACGCTACGGGGATCACTAACAAGGTAAAGAGCGTCGCCAACAAAATACCAAAAAGTACCACGACACCAATCACAAAGCGGGTTTCAGCACCAGCACCGGATGCCATCACCAACGGTACTGCCCCCGCCGCCGTAGTGATCCCTGTCATCAGAATCGGCCGCAGTCGTTGCCGCGACGCTTGAATGATCGCGTCATGAAAGGCAATACCGCGGTCACGCAACTGATTGGCAAATTCCACAATCAAAATACCGTTCTTGGCCGCCAACCCCACCAGCATAATAATGCCAATCTGACTGTAGATGTTCAGACTTTGTCCAGTCAGCCAAAGTCCGATTAAGGCACCCGACATCGCGAGCGGGACCGTTAGCATAATGACTAACGGATGAATATAACTTTCAAATTGTGCTGCCAGCACTAAAAACACCACCCCTAACGCCAGTAAGAACACAAAATACATTGAGTTACCAGACTCCTGGTAATCGAGCGATTGTCCTTTGTAACTGATGACCGCCTCGGCAGGAAGATTCTGGCGAACCAAATCATTTAGGTAATTCAGCGCTTCACCCAGGGAATACCCCTCCGCCAGACTACCTTCAATAGTAATGGCCCGCATACGGTTGTAGCGGTTCAGCTCACTGGCATCCGCAAACTCTTGTACTGACACCAAATTAGATAAGGGAAGGAGTTCATTTGTGCGTTCTGAGCGGACGTAGATATTCTGTAAATCCGCCGGGGTATTCTGATGACTGCGTTCCCCTTCAATAATCACATCATATTCTTCGCCGTCACGCATAAAGGTAGTGACCAGACGTGACCCCAACATGGATTCGAGTGTACGACCTATTTGGGCGTTAGACACCCCCAGATCAGCTGCGCGGTCTTTATCAATCACCACTCGAAGTTGTGGCTTAGTTTCCTTATAGTCAAAGTCCAATCCTGTCAGCCCAGGATTTTCTGCGGCTTTTTGCATCAGAATATCGCGCCATTGTGCAAGTTCTTCATAAGTGGGGCCGCCCAGCACAAATTGCACCGGCTTATTTACCCCCCGACCAAATGCCTGTCGCATCACCGGAAATGCACGAATACCTGATAAGTCCTTCAGCCGGTTATTAATATCCGCAATAATCGCTTTCGCAGGCCGTCGTACCGACCAATCGTTGAGTACAATAACCGCCATACCATTTGAGAAATTTGCGCCGCCGCCCCAACCTCTTGGAGCTCTGACTAATAAGCGTTTAATTTCCCCGCTATCGACCAGCGGCATCAATCGTTTCTCGACTTCATCCATATAACCCGCAATGTATTCATAGCTGGCCCCTTGAGGGCCATTCACCATCAGAAATAATGAGCCGCGATCTTCCTGAGGGGCGAACTCTTGCGGTACCTGTTTAAACAAAAAGCCACTCACTGCAAACGCAAGGATGACCAATGTGCTGGTCGCAATGGGTCGAGCCATCGCGCGTTCAAGACTTACCTGATAAAAAGCACCGAGTTTGGTCATGCCGTTGTCAACCAACCGCATTAATGCCGTATCCTGCGACGAAGGTTTTAGCACTTTGGAACACATCATAGGACTGAGTGTTAATGCCACCACTGACGAAAATATAACCGCAGCACTCATGGTGACCGCAAACTCTTTAAACAGTTTGCCCAGATCCCCTTCTAAGAAACTGATCGGCATAAATACGGCTACCAGCACAGCGGTGGTTGCTATCACCGCAAACGCCACTTCCCGAGCACCGAGAAAAGCGGCTCGCAGCGGCGGTTCGCCGGACTCGATACGACGATGAACGTTTTCAAGCATAACGATGGCATCGTCTACCACCATGCCAATCGCTAAAATTAACGCCAGCAAAGTAAGCAAATTGATGGTGTAGCCTAGTGCATAAAGCACGATGAAGGTCGCCAGTAATGACACTGGAACTGCTAATGCGGGGATCAGCATTGCCCGTACGCTGCCGAGGAAGATGTAGATCACGACCACAACCAGCGCAACAGCAATGAACAGTGTTTGATAAACCTCTTTGATGGAGGCCTCAATAAACACCGAACTATCGTAAGAACGCTTAATCTGCATGCCTTGAGGCAACGTCGGATTGATTTCATCCACCAAACGATTTACTGCGCGAGCGACCTCTAAGGTATTGGCAGTCGATTGTTTAGAGACCCCAAGGCCAATCATCGACTCACCGTTACCACGAAACATAATGCGATTTTCTTCGGAGCCAAGATCCACTCGCGCGACATCCCCCAGCGTCACCAAATAACCGTCATCACCGCGCTTTACTACTAATCTGGAAAAATCCTTTTCGGTCATAAAGCCACGTTTTAGACGTACGGTAAAATGACGTTCCTGCGATTCGATTGAGCCTGCGGGTAGCTCCACGTTCTCGGCACGCAGCGCCGCTTCGACATCTGCGACCGTAAGATGCCGCGCAGCCAAGGCTTGACGATCCAGCCATATCCGCATCGCGTAAACTTTACCGCCACCAATACGCATCATTGCAATGCCGTCGATAACTGAAAAACGGTCAGTCAGATAACGCCGCGCGTAATCGGTCAGTTGGATAGTCGACAGTTGATCGGACACCAAGTTAAGCCACATGATAACTTCATCACCACCATTGGCTTTTTGCACTTCTGGAGGATCGGCTTCTTCTGGCAAATTATTAAGCAGGCCAGACACGCGATCCCGAACATCGTTGGCGGCCGCTTCAATATCGCGACCGATATCAAACTCCAGCACTACCGATGAACGGCCGTCACGGCTACTGGAGCTGATGTGGCGAATCCCTTCAATGCCGCTGATCCGGTCTTCCACCAACTGGGTAATACGACTTTCCACCACCGCAGCACTTGCACCGCGATAATTGGTTTCAATCGAGACGATGGGCGGATCGATGTTTGGGTATTCTCGTAATGGCAGTTTTTCAAAAGCAACCAGACCAAAGGCAATCAATAGCAAGCTGATAACCGAGGCGAATACCGGGCGTTTTACCGAAATATCAGAGAGGATCATGTTTAGTGCCTCTCATCAGTTGAAGCTTTCAGCGGGTTTGGGGATCACGGATTGACCATCTCGTACTTTCATCAAACCGCGTGTAATGACATATTCCCCTTGTTGCACACCATCGGTAATCTCGACCCACCCACGGCTGCGCAAACCAAGCGTAACATCTCGCTGTTGTGCTTTGTTGTCAGCGGTAACAACATAGACCTGATGTCTTTCCTGAATGGGTACAATAGCTGATTCCGGGATCAATAACCCTTCACGCTGCTGCTTAATCAATTTTACCTTCATCAACATCCCGGGCAGCAGCTGATTATCCGGATTTGGCATCACAGCTCTAACAGTGACCGCACGCGTTTGGGGGTTAATCCGGCTATCGACGGTCGTGACTTCACCACTGTACACTTTGTCGTCGTAGGCAACGGCACTTGCCTGCACTTTTTTGCCTGGCTGCAATTGCGCGATAAATCGTTCGGGTACCGGAAAATCCAATTTAATGGTGGCAATATCATCAAGGGTAGTCATCAACGTTCCTGGCGTGACTAAGCCGCCTTCAGATACTTCCCGCAGCCCCAGTTTTCCTGAGAATGGGGCCCTAATCTGCCGATCATTCACCGCAGAATTAGCCACCTCCACTTGCGCGATGGCACTATCAACCAGCGTTTGCAGCCGGTCCTGCTCAGAAGCGGCAATGGTGCGGCTTTCCACCAATCCACGTATCCGTTTTAATTCACGGCGATTTTCAGCTAATTGAACCTGGGCGAGTTTGAGTTGTGCTTGTTGTTGCGCATCATTGAGTTGCACCAGCAGTTGTCCTGCAGTCACGATGTCGCCGTCATTAAAGTAAATTTTAGTGATTAAATCACTCACTTTGGGGGTGATGACTACTGACTCGTTCGCTTTAACCGTGCCCAGCGCTTCAACTTCATCTTGAATCGAATGCATATCCGCTTGATAGACTACAACCTCTACCACGGCCTTATCAGCTCTACCCGGACTGGGGGCATTTTGGTTAACTAACCACCCGATCCCCAAGGCACTTATCATCACTAAAACCAACCACACGCTTTTTTTCATTAGTTCCTCGGGTATGGGTTTTGTCAGCGTTACTACAGCTGTCGTTAAACAGATGACCAATGAGCTGAATGTTGAAAGCGCATTATGAAAATTGACTTAAAATTGTTAGGTCGCCATTTCAACATCCCCATGTTTTTATTAAGGATATATGTCGATTTAACTGTCAATCTTATCTAATTTCAGTCAATTATAGACAAATCTGATGGTTCACTGAGGATAGTCTGACAGTGGTCCGATGGGCAGGGTTAAGTGTAAACAAATGCAACAACAATAAAAAAAGCGCCTAATTAGGCGCTTTTTTTATCAATGAGTTAATTAACGTACTTTGCGATCTTCGCTCATGACATTGGAAACAGCTTTATAAACACTTTCGACTTTATCATTACTCAGTGGTTGATCTTCGTTGTCACGGATCCTGATTTCAGTCTTATTACTGTCTTTGGCGTCTTGCTTGACCAACAGACGGTAGTTGTCTTTATTCTTCAGCTTAATTTCGTCATCGCTGAACAGCGAACTCCAGAAACCAGATGTGTCATTGAATTTCACATAGTACAAGCCTTTGGCTGAATCCATGTCGATGACTTCAAAACCAACTTCAGGTAATACTATCGCCAGTCTGTCCCATGTGCTTTTCAATGGTGCATCAGCGAGCCAGAAGCTCTCATCTTTGTCCGATGCCGCTGTAACGTAGGTTACGTCGATACCCTTGCTCTGTTTTACACGCATATTCTGAACGATACGAGAACGCTCTTTGGCCATGTAACCGATGGTGCTATTCAGCATGTCAATGGCATAACGCTTTTTATCTTCGTTGTTCAGCAATACCTGGCTATCTTCACCATTGTAACTTTGTTGATGATCCAACAGGTTGATAACCAGATTACCGGTACGACCATGCGGCCTAACTTCCAATAGGAACTCGTAACGCTGACGAACTTTGTACACTTTGTCCGCACCAATCCATGGGCTGTCGATGACTTCATCATGTTCGATCCAGTCAGTATCGATGACGCCGTTATCGTAATCTTCCTTGGCAATGGCGTAGTCTTTGCTTTTAAGGAAACCTTCCACAACCGCAAACATCTCTTTCTTAAGATCAACGGTGCTATCAATGGTTTCCACTACAACTTTAATGTTATCAGCACCTTCTTCGATATGCGTGCCATCTGCCATCGGCAAAATCTGCAGCGGTGGACGGATATCCAGAGCATCACCTACCAACGCCTTATTCGATTTCGTCCCGACGGCTGGAATAGCATAGTCCTGGCTGAATTTGGGGCTTAATAAACCTTCAGGGATTTTCAGAGGACCGGTGCTTTGGGCATTGATATAATCAAAATTGCCATCAGCCTGACGACGAGTTAACGGTGTGGTACAGGCTGTTACCGTAAGTGCAGCGAGAACCAGTGAAATTTCCTTCAATTTTAACATTAAGTTATTTGACCTCTATGCGGGCTTTTTTCATTGCTTGAAGCAACAGACCATGAAACTCCTCAGAAAGTTCAGTCAAAGGCAAACGAATTGTGCCATAACTGATCAATCCCATACGATGGGCAGCCCATTTTACGGGGATTGGGTTAGCTTCACAAAACAGTGCTTTATAGAGATCTTTAATGTCGGCTTCAGCCGCAACCGCAGCGGCGTCATCACCACGCAAAGCCGCGTCACACATCGCTTTAAAGGCTGCTGGCACAATGTTATTAGCCACGGAGATAATGCCATTACCACCAAGTTCCAAAAACTCTCTGCCCGTCGCATCATCACCACTAAACAACAAGAAATCATCGCCGCAAAGTGCCCGCAATTTTTTCACCCGAGAAAGATCACCGGTAGCTTCTTTTACCGCAATGATGTTGGGCACTTCCACCAACCGAGCAACGGTTTCCGGTTTCATATCAACCGACGTACGACCTGGCACATTATACAGGATCTGTGGAATATCGGTTGATTCTGCAATTGCTTTGTAATGCGCAACTAATCCATGCTGGGTCGGCTTGTTGTAATAAGGCGTCACGCCGAGCATGGCGGCGAGGTCAAGGTTTGACATCGCGTGGGTAAGTTCAATCGCCTCTGCAGTTGCATTGGCTCCGTTACCGCCGATCACAGGGATACGACCGGCAGCAAATTTTATCGTTTGGGCAACAACGTCAACGTGCTCTTGCATGGGCAAGGTCGCTGACTCACCTGTGGTGCCGACCGAAACAATGGCATCTGTACCATTGTCGACATGAAACTCCACCAAACGTTCTAAACTGGCATAATCCACAGAGCCGTCTGGGCTCATAGGGGTAATTAAGGCAACGATGCTTCCGCTAATCATGAGATTTCCCCAAATATTCAGGATTCGCTATGGTACTGAGCCAGCGAAATGATCACAAGGGGCGTAGGGCTAACAATTGGAATAAGTTGTGGTAGCATTAGCCAAAGCATAAAAATCTCTCCTGCGTCGCTGTGTTAGCGCAACCAGCGCCCCGAAAACACGAGGAAAATTCATGACCAATTACCTGGTCGTCACCGCCATGGGGACGGATCGTCCCGGACTGGTTGCCAAATTGGCACGTCTGGCTACTGACTGTGATTGTGACATCGTTGACAGCCGCATGGCTCAGTTTGGCAATGAATTCACCATGATTATGATGATGGCGGGATCTTGGCCTGCAATCACTAAGTTGGAGACTTCCCTCCCGGGATTATGTGTCGAACTAGAATTGCTGATGGTGATGAAGCGCACCTCTAAGCACGTGCCATTACGCTATATCTCCAGACTGGAAGTGACGTTTAACGGTCAGGATCAGCGCGGCACCATGCGTAACATCACGCAATTTTTAGCTGATCGCTCCTTAGACCTGGCAATGGTCAGATCCTTTGCTGAAGAACCTGAAAATGGTGAGCAAAAGCAGCATCTGCTGTTCACCATCAATGTTCCAGAGAAAGTTGACCTAGAGAAACTGGAAAAAAGTATTTACGAGTTGGCAGCGGAAATGTCCCTGAGCTGCACTATCCGCAGAATGCAGGGCGTACCGGTGCCAGAAATTGATTGATCTGAGATAACAAGGATACGTGGAAATGAATACGTTGAAAGCAGGTGCCGTTGCGCCTTCGTTTACTCTGAAGAATCAGTACGGTGACGATGTTTCATTGCAGGATAAATTGCAACAAGGGAAGGTGTTGGTTTATTTCTACCCGAAAGCCTTAACACCAGGTTGTACCGTACAGGCCTGTGGACTGCGTGATACCAAGAGCGAGCTGGCGGAACTCGGAGTATCTATATTAGGGATCAGTACGGACCCGGTCGCCAAGTTGCATAAGTTCATGGAAAAGCACCAACTCAATTTTGATCTGTTAAGTGATGAAGACCATGCGATTGCTGACGCCTTTGGCGTGTGGGGCGAAAAGAAATTCATGGGGAAAGTTTATGATGGCCTCCACCGTATCAGTTTTCTGATTGCACAAAATGGCAACGTGGAAAAGGTATTCGATAACTTCAAGACCAAAGATCATCATGAAGTTGTACTAAACTACCTGAAGGGCCAATAGCATTCGCCAACTAAAAAGCCACCGAAATGGTGGCTTTTCTATTGGTGCTGACGCTATTCGGCCGTTTTCGATAAAGCGGCCTGCAGTGCTTGTTCGCCAGAATTTGGCCACACGTTAATAACCGCCTTAACTAATGACGCTAATGGGATCGCAAAAAACACCCCCCAAACGCCCCATAAGCCGCCGAAGATCATCACGGCGGCAATAATCACCACAGGATGCAAATCTACCGCATCTGAAAACAACAAAGGCACCAGCACGTTGCCATCCAGCGCCTGGATAACACCATAGCCGAGCATCAAATAGCCAAATTCAGCACTGACGCCCCATTGGAAAAACGCGACCAACACAATTGGCAAGGTAACCAGAGTGGCACCCACATAAGGAATTAACACGGAGAGCCCAGTGGCTACCCCGAGTAACGCAGCGTAATTCAATCCCATCAAGGCAAAGAAGATGTATGTCGCAACACCTACGATAACAATTTCTATCACCTTGCCACGGATATAGTTAAAGATCTGCTGTTCCATTTCATACCAGACCTTACGTGCTAACTCCCGATTGCTCGGAAAAAAGCGCTTACTGCCTTTGATTAACTGGTCTTTATCTTTTAAAAAGAAAAATACCAACAACGGCACCAAGATCGCGTAAACCATCAAGATTAGCAACGAGGCTGAATATCCAAGCAATTGTTTGCCGATCCCCAGCAGATGTTGGGTATCCAGTAACTTTTTCAGTTCAGCTAACATCGAATTAAGTTGGTCAGCGCTGATAAATTGCGGATGTTCCTGTGCCAATCGTTGCAGCATAGTCACGCCTTTATCTAACATCGTGGGCAACTCTGCTATCAACGCGGCCCCCTGACGCCAGATGCTCGGAATAAGGCCAAATGAAATCAGGATCATAACCCCAACAAATAACACCAATACCAGCGAGGCTGCGGTAGTGCGATTGATACCAATACGCGCCATTTGTGCCACTGGCCATTCCAGTAAAAAGGCCAACACTAGTGCAACCAATAACGGCATTAACAAGCCGCCGGCAAAATACAAAATCAACGCTATCCCTAACAGGATAAACAATAAGGTTAAAGCCTGTGGATCACTAAAACGGGCGCGGTACCAACGACTCAGATAGTCGAACATTAACGAGCTTCCTGTTTGAAAAAACGCTTTGGCGTGAATTGGGGTGAAGTTCCACCACTATATCGGTTCGGATTAACCAATTTACAGAACTTTGCGGGAACATACTATCAACCGGGACTGTCAGATTGCAGTATGATAATCGCAACCGGATAACCGCATAATAGTTAACTTCATCAATGCTGATAATTAGCTGTATGTGCTTGCTAAATATAAAGTTGGCCTATTATCCTAAGTTGCAAGTCAAACCACAAGCCAAGTAGCGATATCCTACTGGCAAAATTTCTGAAGGTTCAAGCTTGAGTACATTGATGTTTTCATGTTTCAAACGCTTAATATTGACTTCTGTTGCAGCAGCAAGTCTGGGGGTTTGCGCCCACAGTTTTGCTAGCAGCGACGATCTGCCAGACCTTGGTACCGCCGCTAGTCATGCACTAAGTATTGATAAAGAGATGATTTATGGTGATGCGTATATGCGTGTCATCCGAGCGCAGGCGCCAGTGCTCTATGATCCCCTACTCGCCCAATACATTACGGAACTCGGCAATCGCTTAGTCGCCCACGCGAATAACGTGCGAACCCCCTTTTACTTTTTCATGTTGCAAAACGATGAAATTAACGCGTTTGCATTCTTTGGTGGGCACGTTGCCGTGCATACCGGGCTGTTCTTATATGCTGACAACGAAAGCGAAATGGCGTCGGTACTCGCGCATGAAATTTCGCACGTCACACAACGTCACCTTGCTCGTTCCATTGAAGCACAACAGAAAACCGGACCGGTGACACTCGCAGGCATGTTGGGCGCGATATTACTGACCATTGCTGCACCACAAGCTGGTATGGCGGCACTAGCAAGCACACAGGCTCTCAGCGCTCAATCACAGATTAACTACACTCGACAGCATGAACAGGAAGCTGACCGCTTCGGTATGCAAACAATGGTAGCGGCCGGGTTTGACCCCAATGCCGCGGCGACATTTTTCAGCAAATTAGCGGCTAAATACCGATATACCAGCAAACCACCACAGATGTTGCTGACACACCCGTTGCCTGAATCACGTATCTCTGAAGCCAGAGATCGAGCAGCACAATATCCGCATATCACTGTGGCACCGAGCTTAAACTTCCATCTCGCCAAAGCCAGAATACAGGTGAGGTTCTCTAGTTATACTGATACCGCTGTCTTATCCTTGTTTAACGAACAGTTAGCGAAAAAAGACTACGTGTTTAAAGAAGCCGCGCTGTATGGCAAAGCATTAGCGTTGTTTCGAATGAAAGATTACAAAGGCGCAGAAGCCATTATCGATCCCCTGTTAAAACAAGATCCGGATAATCTTTTTTATCTGGATACCAAAACGGATCTGCTGACTGAGGCGAAAAAGTATGATCAAGCGATTAAATTGCTAGAGGCGCAGCGACAAATGCGTCCATCGTCGCTGGTGATTAATACCAACCTTGCCAATGCCTATCTGGAAGATAAACAAGCGGCCAAAGCGATTCCCATACTGGAACAGATGACTTTTGATGACAAAGAGAACTTATTGCCATTTCAGATGTTGAACGAAGCCTATGAACAAACCGGTAACAAGGCGATGCAATATTATGAAAAAGCAGAAGTTATGGCATTAAGAGCCGATTTCAGTGGCGCGATTGATCAACTGAATTTCGCCTATCGTGAATCAGATGGACAGCCGCTGCAAATTGCCAGAATTGAAGCCAAGTTACGGCAATTCCGCGATGCCGAAGAACAGATGAAAAGTCTTAAACAATAGCCTGTCACTCGTTAACTCAGCGGCTGCGTCTGACGCAGCCGTAATTTTTTGTTATGCTCGCGCTAATCCCCTGTTGAAAGGTTATTGTTAAGATGCCAAACGTAACGCTATATCATAATCCTCGCTGCTCCAAAAGCCGCGACGCACTGACATTATTGCAAAACACCGGCTGCCATATCGACATCATCGAGTATTTGAAAACACCGCCTGATGCCAACGCGATCAAAACCCTCCTCGCGCAATTACAGTTATCTCCCAGAGAACTGATGCGAACCAAAGAAGCCGAATACAAAGAACTGGGGTTGGATAATCCGGAATTAACTGATGATGAATTAATCGCCGCGCTGGTGGCAACCCCAAAACTTATAGAGCGACCTATCGCTGTTGCGAACGGCAAAGCTATTATTGGCCGACCGCCTATTCAAGTATTGAGCATTCTATAACTAAAATGCCTGGCATGAATCCCAGGCATTTTACTTTCTAAGACAAATAGATCCGTCACATCACGTTGGGCTTCCTCTCAGCCTGTGTTATATTTTTTACTACATTTTTGCAAATAATTGCTAACAAGTGCTAGCAGAGGAAATTGCCATGCGACGGATTGTTTTGCTGTTGTCGGTGTTAATGTTTGCAGGTTGTGGTGGCGGTTCTGGCTCAGGGACGGATACGCCGACGCAGACACCATCAAAGACGCTTGCCCGCTGTACGGCACAAAGTGTTCCTCAAACCATTATTGGCGACCATCTCACCTTTTATCTGCAGTCACAATATCTGACGCAACAGCAAAGCAGCATCGTCGCCACCCTCAACAATAGTGAAAGTTCTGGCTACCAATTTCATTGGCAACAACTTTCTGGGCCGTCACTTACCCTTGTTATCGCAGATAGTCCGGTATTACCGTTCGTGGCAACAGCCAGTGGCGACTATCGTTTTCAACTCACAGTGAGTGGCAAAGGCGTAACTTACGTTGAAGACATATCACTCAATGTAACAGATGGTGAAGGGTTAAACGTGAGACTTGATCACCAGGTGGTCGAAGGTGGTGATGTAAGTTTACGTTTAGACAGGGAAAATGGCGGCATACCGCAAAATATTACATGGTGCATTGCCTATGGCCCCGATGTGGAAATGAAATTAGACAACACCGAAGTCCCGTTATTTACAGCACCGCAAACAGTTACTGATACGCTACTCATAGTGCGAGCGACCGGCAGTATCAATGGGGTTGAGATGGCGGATGATGTCAGTCTGTTAGTCACCAATGAAGCGAGTATCACGTCCACTTATTTCACCACCCCAGTAGCTCGAACTCATCTATATCGAGAAAATTCTCCATGGCGCGAAGTTTTACAAAATTGTGTGTATTCCAATCAATTAGGCGACAGTTGCAGCTTAACTACACTACCGCTCATTGGTCAGGAAACCACGGAAAATGACGCCGACAAAGAAGCCATTATGAATAGAGTGTTGGTGTCTCATGATTGGATGGGTGAAAATTTTGAGGCGTTTTTGAATACCTTAGATAGCCAAAGTGATTTTGCTAAGCTGTTGCAATCAGTCACCGCGATTGTCATTAGCTATGATGTAAGACCTTCATTTTATTGGGTGGTGACTGGCGCAATTTACTTAGATCCGGAAGACCTATGGTTAACAGCCGTCCAACGTGACACGATAAATGAAGCACCGGATTACCGTTCGGCCTATGGGGAAGATTTACAATTTTTAGTGCCCTGGCGTTATGTCAAAGATAATGACTATGCCTCAATTTATCGTGACAGAGCGTTGCGACAGTCCAGAACTTTAGCGGAACTGGAACCTGATTTAGCATCATTGCTTTACCATGAATTAGCACATGCCAACGATTACTTCCCCCGCAGTATTCATAGCAGTCTGACAGGACCAACATTGTTGGATGATTACTCAAAACGGTCAAACAACCAAGCGTTGGGTTCTGATCAATTAGCAGTGCTCTACCCTTTGCAATCAGCTGAAATGATGTCACTCGCTGGCGTACGTTTCTTGGGTGATACCGCCACTGCGACCGAAAAAGCCTACGTCCCGAGCGATGTCTCAGGATTTTTCAGCCCAGATCGCGCCAACGATTTTTATAACTACAGCACCTCTCGCGAAGATGCCGCCATGCTGTTTGAGGAAACCATGATGAGTTACCGACTCGGCATTCAACGTGATGTCGCGATCACAGATAAACCCGCAGTGATCAGCGCCAGCACCGTTACGGTGGATTGGGGTGAACGTGGGCGTGTTGCCGACGCGGATATCCAACCGCGAGCAGCTATGATCATCAACTATTTGATGCCTGAATTAGATGGAAGCGCTATCGCCGCATCGCTACCAACACCGGTGAGCATGCGCGCGGGTGAAAGCTGGTTGTCGAACCTGGTGCTGAGTGATAGCAGTAATAGCAAAAATGCGCCGCAAATGATCCAGTCTTTAGATGAAACAGCACATCCACTACAACTCAGCGGTGACCGCCATCCACAAGCTCTGCAATAACGCAAAAGGGCCGCATTAATTGCGGCCCTTTTCTAAAGTCTGAGGATCTCTTTAATAAACGGAATGGTGAGCTTACGTTGATGAACCATAGAGGCTTTATCTAACTTATCCAGCACATCAAATAATGTCCGAAGATCGCGCGCCAATCGGTTTAATAAAAATTTGCCCACATCCTCTGGCAACTGCAGTCCGCGCATCGCCGCACGACGTTGCAACGCCGCCAGTTTTTCATCATCCGCCATAGGATGCAGCTGATAATTCAGCCCCCATTGCATTCGGGAAACCAGATCTGGCAGTACGAAACCACATTCAGCGGGCGCGTGACGACCACTCACCACCAGAGCACAGTCTGAGCGTTCCGCCACACGATTATAAAGATCAAATAGCGCCTCTTCCCACAACGGGTGTCCGGCAATCGCATCGACGTCATCGATGCATACCAGATGCAGCATTTCCAATCCTTCCAGTAATGCGGTTGAAATACTGGCATGAATGCCTAGAGGGACATAGAAACTACTACGCCCATGTTCGTTGGCATGGGCACAAGCGGCATGAATAAGGTGGGTGCGCCCCGACTTTTCTGGCCCCCACAAAAACAGAGCCTGAGGTCCGTGACCTTCAGCACAAGCCCGCAGTGTTTGGATCAGCTGATCATTCCCTGCTGCGGGGTAGTAGCTTTGAAAGGTCTCGTCATCCGGCAAATGCACCGGCAGCGATAACTGCAGTGGAACATGTTGAGTCAATCAGAGTATCCCATTAAATCTTACGAGAACAGCACGTGCTATCCACCAATTTTATTGGCGGCTATGCCATTCGTATGTGCCAGCACTGACACTGTTGTCAAATCCTGCACTGGCAGTCTCCGGTGCCGCAACCATTCGCGATTCTAGGCTAAATAAATTTTTGAGTTCAGCTACCGAGCCAAACAATTGCAACCGATAGCTGACTTTATCACCCTGCAGCTGATCAATGGTGATGGACTTCACCGCGGTCAGTTGCTTTAGAAACGCTTCTATTTCTACTAACTGCTTTTGAGTGATGGCGCTAAAGGTCACGGTTGTTTGCTGAGATTCACCAGAATCAGCGACCGCATAACGAGAGACAAAGTAGTTGGAAAGCGTGAACATCATTGCCGCAATTGCAGCAGGCTTATCTACAGCAGTATTTTGGTCAGAAATTAGGGGCTGCATAAAAGCTTGCTCACTATTCGTCTTATCGTACAACGAAATTTGATAATGAATGCCGTCGCCAACCGTCGTCAGCGATGCCATCGCAAAATAATCCGCCTGATATCGTGCAGAAGCTCTGGCAACGGTATCGGCAAACTGGCCACGGACATCATTCACGTTAACCGCCTGCAGATCATCCAGATCCATTAATGGAAATAGCACAGGGATCCCACGCTGAGATGACGCATCAGCAAACAGCTGGCGCTCGTCATTAGTGACCCCATCCGCCACAATTTGCGGTTGGTTATTTTCATCACTTGCTAACCAGATGAGCGTCAGTGGGCGCTGCCGCCCCCATACGGGTTCACCAGCAGCACGTAACAGGTTAATGATTTTATCGTGTTCGAATAATGCCTGTAACTTAAGTTGGCCTTGATCATCGGTATAACCAAACTGCATCACCATTGATGATGCCTGACCCAGACGTTCAGCTACCATATTATTGTTGAGCACACTGCGCGCACCGGAATTTTTCACCAATACGTTGCTGAGCGCTTCACGAATGGCCGCCTCACGATCAGCATCCGAACGTGAGGCAACATTGACAACAGACTGGTCAAGCTGACTGACCTCGACAGCAGATGCATGCATGCTGCCTAACAACCAACAACACCCCAATAGCCGAAAAAATAGTTTGCGCATAAATTGTTTAATCTGGATTGGCGCCAATGGCGCAAGTGTACCATAGATCGTCCCTAGCGGAATCGACTTAACTTGCTCCGAGTACGCTTGGAACCTATTCCCATTGCAATTGCAAAAAATTTGAGCTGTATCGCTCAAAAAAATCCGAACATGTAGATGGGATGCTGTTAGCATATGCCGGTTTAACTACACCACGGATAAAAACGATGAAAAACCTCACCCTTCCGCTGCAAGGTGCACAAATGTTATTTGTTGCCTTCGGCGCGCTGGTATTGGTCCCGCTGCTCACGGGGCTCGACGCCAGTGTTGCACTATTTACTGCCGGTATCGGCACCCTGATATTCCAACTGGTCACTAAACGCCAAGTGCCAATCTTTCTGGCATCTTCTTTTGCCTTCATTGCGCCGATCACATACGGTGTTGGACACTGGGGCGTATCCGCCACCATGGGCGGATTGATCGCCGCTGGTGCTGTATACCTGGTGTTATCAACGCTGGTGAAACTGCGTGGTCCTGAATTTATAACTCGTCTGTTGCCACCCGTTGTTGTTGGCCCGGTGATTATGATCATCGGTCTTGGGCTGGCGCCCACCGCCGTTAACATGGCCTTAGGTAAAACGGGTGACGGCAGTGCCGTATTAGTGCCACAACAAGCCGCGCTGATGATCTCGATTGCGTCGCTGGTAACAACCATTACCGTGGCCATTTTCGCCAAAGGTTTACTGCGTTTGATGCCCATTTTAGCCGGTATTATTGTGGGCTATGTCTTAAGTCTGTTTATGGGCATTGTCGATTTTGGCGCTATTGATAATGCAGCTTGGTTCTCCATTCCAAACTTCGTTACACCTGAATTTAACTGGAAAGCCATCGCCTTTATGATCCCCGTTGCAATTGCACCAGCGGTCGAACATATCGGTGATATTGTGGCAATCTCAAATGTCACGGGGAAAGACTTCCTGCAAAAACCTGGTTTGCATCGCACCCTGGCAGGTGACGGTCTGGCAACCATGGCAGCCGTTGCCCTGGGTGGTCCACCAAATACCACGTACTCCGAAGTGACTGGTGCGGTTACCCTGACCCGCAACTTTAACCCTGTCACTATGACCTGGGCAGCCATTACTGCAATTATCCTGGCATTTGTCGGTAAGCTAGGTGCAGCATTGCAAACAATTCCTGTGCCTGTGATGGGCGGCATTATGTGCCTGCTGTTTGGTTCCATTGCGGCTATCGGTCTGAATTCCATGATCCGCGCGCAGGTGGATTTGGCGCAACCACGCAATTTGGCAATTGTGGGGGTTACCTTGGTATTTGGTATCGGTGGCATGGCGTTTGGTGTAGGTGATTTCAGCCTTACCGGGATCAGTCTCTGTGGTATTGTGGCGATTCTGATGAATTTGGTGTTGCCACATGATTTACCTCATCACGAGAAAGCCTGATCATTGCCTTATCAAAAAGCCGCTCAATTGAGCGGCTTTTTGATGTCAGATACCCTACTCCGGTTTCATTATGCCGAAATGGCGATATGCACGGTCAGTAGCGATACGGCCTCGCGGCGTCCGCTGAATAAATCCCTGCTGAATTAAGAATGGCTCCAATACGTCTTCAATAGTTTCGCGCTCTTCACCAATTGCCGCAGCCACGTTATCCAATCCTACCGGACCGCCCATAAACTTATCGATAATCGCCAGTAACAGCTTGCGGTCCATGTAGTCAAAGCCTTCTCCGTCCACATCCAGCATGTCCAGCGCCTGTTGCGCCACAGTCTGGGTAATACGGCCATCATGTTTAACTTCAGCAAAATCTCGCACCCGCCGCAACAACCGATTGGCAATACGCGGAGTGCCGCGGGAACGACAAGCAATTTCTCTGGCGCCATCCTGTTCTAACGGCAGTCCCAGCATCGAAGCGGACCGTGTCACAATAGTGCTAAGATCGTCCACATTGTAAAACTCTAACCGCAGCGGGATCCCGAAACGTGCACGCAATGGCGAAGTCAACGCTCCAGCACGGGTGGTCGCGCCGATCAATGTAAACGGAGGAATATCCAGTTTGATAGAACGCGCAGCCGGGCCTTCACCAATCATGATGTCTAACTGATAATCTTCCATTGCGGGATAAAGAATTTCTTCAACCACAGGGCTTAACCGATGGATTTCATCGATAAACAGCACATCGCCAGCTTCGAGATTAGTCAGCAGTGCCGCTAAGTCACCCGCTTTTTCCAACACCGGACCGGAAGTGGACTTGATGTTCACGCCCATTTCATTAGCAACAATCATCGCCAAGGTGGTTTTACCCAATCCTGGCGGGCCATAGATCAACATGTGATCTAAGGCTTCGTTACGGTTTTTGGCTGCCTGAATAAATACTTTCAGTTGAGTTCTGGCTTCATTCTGCCCGGTGTATTCATCCAGCAGTTTTGGCCGCATGGCGCGGTCGATCAACTCTTCCTGCGGATTGTTACTGTGGGGCTGAATCAGTCTGTCTGCCTCAATCATAACCAGGCCTCATGCTTATAACATCGATTTAAGCGCAGCTTTAATAAGGGTTTCAGAATCCATCCCCTCTTCAAAAGCTGATGATACCGCTTTACTGGCTTGTGCCGGTTTGTAACCCAGCGCCAGCAAAGCCGCCATAGCATCTTCTTCGGCACTGTTGATAATGGGCGGCGCATAATTGGATTTGAGCACAAACTCACGTTCGTTACCGCTGGCAGTTTCCAGCAGGCTCTTGAGTTTATCGCGCATTTCTACCAATAAACGCTCGGCGGTTTTTTTACCCACACCGGGAAGTTTCACCAACGTGGCAATATCATCACGCTCGACACAATTGACAAACTCTTGGGCGGTCATGCCTGACAAAATGGTTAACGCCAGTTTCGGACCAACACCGTTAGCTTTGATCAGCAACCGGAACAGCGACCGCTCCTGTTTGGTGATGAAACCATACAAAAGTTGCGCATCTTCCCGCACCACGAAATGGGTGTAAATGGTTGCCGCCTGGTTCAATTCTGGTAGTTCGTAAAAGCTGGTGAGCGGCATCTGCAATTCATAGCCAACCCCCTGCACATCCAACAGCACATCCGGAGCCTGTTTTTCCAGCAGAATACCGTGTAAACGCCCTATCATTTATATCTTCCGTAAGTTCTGATACTTGCCTTGCCGCCAAGAGAGACCAGGCTCTGACAGGTATGATAATGACACAGTGCCACGCTGAGTGCATCTGCGGCATCCGCCTGCGGTTTTGCGGGTAGTTGCAACAGGTGCTGGATCATATGCTGTACCTGGGTCTTCTGAGCGCGGCCAGTACCGACAATGGCGCTTTTAATTTGCGTGGCGGAGTACTCTGACACCGGTAATCCTGCCACGGTAGCTGCAACAATTGCCGCACCACGCGCTTGACCAAGTTTAAGTGCAGAGTCAGCATTTTTTGCCATAAACACTCGCTCAATTGCGAGCTGTTCGGGTTGATACTGACGAATAATTTCAGAAATGCCGTCGAAAATCTGTTTCAGCCGAGAGGGAAGATCTTCTGAGGATGTGCGAATGCAGCCACTGCCTAAGTAAAGCTGGTGTCGTCCCTGACACTGGATAACACCGTAACCGGTGATCCGAGAGCCAGGGTCAACACCCAGGATAATCGACATAAGCCGCCTTATACGTCCAGTTTTTCCATGATTTCGTCTGAGATTTCACCATTATGGTAAACCTCTTGTACGTCATCATGGTCTTCCAGCATATCGATAAGACGTAGGAATTTAGGGGCAGTTTCTTCGTCTAATTCTGCTTTCGTAGAAGGCACCATAGTCACTTCAGCGTTAACTGACTCAAAACCCGCCGCATCCAGTGCATCTTTCACTGCACCAAACGCACTTGGTGTGGTGTAAACATCAACGGAACTGTCGTCATTGACCACAACATCGTCGGCACCCGCTTCCAGTGCGGCTTCCATTATGGCATCTTCGTCGGTACCTTCATCATAGGAGATAACGCCCTGTTTGGTGAACAGGTAAGCAACTGAACCATCAGTACCTAAATTACCACCGGATTTGTTAAAGGCATTACGGACGCCGGTCACCGAACGATTGCGGTTGTCGGTCATACATTCCACCATTACTGCAGTGCCACCTGGGCCATAACCTTCATACACGATGGTTTCCAGATTTTCGCCATCCAGTTCACCAGCACCACGTTTGATCGCACGATCCACGGTATCGCGAGTCATGTTGTTGGACAGGGCTTTGTCTATCGCTGCACGCAATCGAGGGTTAGAATCGGGATCAGGGCCACCTTCACGGGCACTGACAGTCAGTTCCCGGATAAATTTGGTGAAAAGCTTACCGCGCTTAGCGTCTTGACGACCTTTGCGGTGTTTGATGTTGGCCCATTTACTATGACCTGCCATAAATCACTCCTCATGCTATCAGGCAAACACTGGCCTGATATAAACAGACCGAGGCCACGGGCCCCGGTTTGATTGCGGGTTAAACACTATAATTATTCAGCTTTATCGCTGTTTTTTGCCACTACATTGATACCAAGTTCCGCCAACTGTTGAGGGTTAGCAGGACTTGGAGCATTTGTCAGTGGACAAGCCGCCGTAGTGGTTTTCGGGAACGCCATCACATCACGGATGGAACTGGCACCGGTCATCAACATCACCATGCGGTCAAGGCCAAACGCCAGGCCTGCATGTGGCGGAGTACCATAGCGCAGTGCTTCCAGCAAGAAGCCGAATTTTTCCTGCGCTTCCTGTTCTTCAATTCCCAGAATATTAAATACAGTAGCCTGCATTTTCTGCTTATGAATACGTACAGAACCGCCACCTAATTCCACGCCATTGAGCACCATATCGTATGCATCGGAGACTGCGGCGCCAGGGTTGGCGGCCAGTTCTTCGGCCGTCACCGAACTTGGAGCGGTGAAAGGATGGTGCACGGCATGCCAGCCGCCATCGGCCTTCTCGAACATCGGGAAGTCGATCACCCACAACGGACGCCACTCACCTTGCAGCAGATTGAAATCCTGACCCAGTTTCAAACGTAGCGCACCCATCGCCTCTGCCACAACGGTAGCATTATCCGCACCAAACAGCAGAATGTCGCCGCTCTGAGCTTCAGTGCGCGCCAGCAGTGCTTTTACTACGTCTTCATTGAGGAACTTGAGAATTGGTGATTGGATGCCATCCATTCCAGCCGCCAGATCATTGACCTTCATCCATGCCAGACCTTTAGCACCAAACACACTGATATATTTACCATAGTCATCAATCTGTTTACGTGACATGGCAGCGCCGCCCGGTACCCGAATGGTGACTACGCGACCTTCTGGATCATTTGCCGGGCCTTTAAATACGGCAAATTCTACATCTTTAACAAGGTCTGCAATATCGACCAATTCCAGCGGGTTACGCAGATCTGGCTTATCAGAACCAAAACGGCGCATGGCTTCCTGCCAGGTCATTACTGGGAATTTACCGAGATCAACATTCAGCAGTTCCAGGAACAGACCACGCACCATCTCTTCAGTGATTTCACGTACCTGATCGGATGTCAGAAACGAGGTTTCAATATCAATCTGCGTAAACTCAGGCTGGCGGTCAGCACGCAGGTCTTCGTCTCGGAAGCACTTAACGATCTGATAGTAGCGGTCAAAACCTGACATCATCAGCAACTGTTTGAACAGCTGTGGTGATTGAGGCAAGGCAAAGAATTCACCTTTATAGGTGCGACTCGGCACCAAATAGTCACGCGCACCTTCTGGAGTTGCTTTTGTCAGAATGGGCGTTTCAATATCCAAGAAACCGTGAGTGTCTAAAAACCGACGAACAGCACTAGTCACTTGTGCGCGGAAGATTAACCGTTGCGTCATCTCAGGACGACGCAAATCCAGGTAACGATACTTCAGACGCTGTTCTTCACTGTTATTCTGGTAGTTATCCATACTCAGCGGTAGCGGATCAGCAGCGTTTATAATCGTCAGTTCTGTTCCCAGCACTTCGATTTCGCCAGTGCGCATTTGACTGTTTACCTGGCTGTCAGGGCGTGCTCGGACGATCCCTTTTACCTGCACACAGAATTCAGCACGCAGACTGCTGGCAACTTTGAACACCTCTGGCATATCCGGGTCGTAAACCACTTGGATCAAACCTTCACGGTCACGTAGATCCAAAAATATTACGCCACCGAGGTCACGGCTACGATTAACCCACCCTGCCAGGGTGACTTCTTGTCCAACGTGAGACTTATTAACGTCCCCACAATAATGGCTGCGCATCTTGTTATCCTTTGTTGCTGCCGGATGGCGCCGGAATGAATTACAAAAATAAGGGCGGCATTATATGAAAAAACTGCCGTTTACCAAAGCCCTTCTGTTTCAGACGGTGAAGTATCAAACACTTTATCTAGTTTGGCTATAGCTTGCCTCCTGTCCTACATGTAAACGTACAAAAATCCGACAACCGCCCCTATCTCATCAACGTTCGGTGGCTATGGCAAGGTCTAGTGTTAGCGAAGCTTGATGCGAAGCGTTAGCTTTCGGTAAAATGCGCAGGTTTTCCCCTATCAGACATATCCATGAACAGTTCTCAGGACACTATTTACGCGACCGCACATACTCAGGTTGCCGACTTTGCTTTTGATGACCGGGTTGCCGGCGTCTTTAGTGACATGATCAAACGCTCTGTCCCCGGTTACGGACAGATAGTTGCCACTATCGGTGACTATGCAAAAAGGTTAGTTCAGCCCAATAGCAACATTTATGATCTGGGTTGTTCGCTCGGCGCGGCGACGTTAAGTATTCGGCGGCATATTGAGGGGCGACATTGCCGTATCATCGCCGTGGATAGTTCCGAAGCGATGATCGATCGCTGCCGTGAAAATCTGGCAGCTTATGTCAGCCATACAGATGTAGAGCTAAAGTGTGCTGACATTCGTGATATCCAGATTGAGAATGCTTCGTTGGTAGTGCTCAATTTCACCTTGCAATTTTTACCACCGGAAGAACGTGATGCGCTATTAAGCCATATCTATCAAGGGCTATTGCCTGGTGGAGCATTGATTCTTTCCGAGAAACTGCGTTTCTCCGATGACACAATTCAGCAGTTGCTGGATGCGCAACATCTGGATTTCAAACGCGCCAATGGTTATAGCGAACTGGAAATCAGTCAAAAACGCAGTGCACTGGAAAATGTTATGAAAACCGACACGCTCGAGCAACACTATGCTCGATTTACCAATGCCGGTTTTACCCATGCTAACGTCTGGTTTCAATGCTTTAATTTTGCCTCAATGGTGGCAGTCAAGTGATCAGTTTCAGCGGATTTTATCGGGATATCGCCGATTCCCAACTTAGTATTCTGTTAGAGAGTTTACCGGCCAAGATCGGTAACTGGCAGCGAGAAAACAACAATGGCTCACTTCCCAAGTGGGAAAAAGTCTTGGCAAAACTCAATTATCCAACGCCGGATCAGCTGGATCTTAAAGATAGTGTCAGCATTGGCAGTGGTGCCCAGCTATCAGCAGGACAACGTGAAAAATTAGAGAATCTGCTGCAACTACTGCATCCCTGGCGGAAAGGTCCGTTCGATATTCATGGCATTCATATTGATACTGAATGGCGTTCTGACTGGAAGTGGGAGCGGATAGCTCCCCATATCAGCCCGTTGCAATCTCGCACCGTGTTGGATGTGGGTTGCGGTAGTGGTTATCACATGTGGCGAATGTTTGGTGCCGGTGCCAGAATGGTTGTGGGGATTGATCCCTCGCCTTTGTTTCTCTGTCAGTTTGAAGCCGTCAAAAAGCTCGCCGGTAGTGAATATCCCGTGCACCTGCTGCCATTAGGTATCGAAGAGATGCCGGCATCAGAGGCGTTTGACACGGTGTTTTCCATGGGCGTGTTGTATCACCGTAAGTCACCGATTGATCACCTGCTGCAACTCCATGACCAGTTGCGTGATGGCGGGGAACTGGTACTGGAAACGCTGGTCATCGATGGTGATGAGCAAGCGGTATTGGTTCCAGAAGATCGCTACGGCAAAATGAATAATGTATGGTTCATCCCGTCTGTTGCTGCCTTAGAACGGTGGCTAAGACGATGTGATTTTAAAGATATCCGCTGTGTTAACCTTGATGTGACATCACTGGCGGAACAACGCTCAACGCCTTGGATGCGGAACGAGTCACTTGTTGATTACCTCGATCCGAACAATGTCGATTATACGGTTGAAGGCTATCCTGCACCTAAGAGGGCTACCATTATCGCCGTAAAATAATGGCATCGTTTTGCATGGACGCATTCAACTTAGCGTTCACCGTCATGGGATGACATTGCCGAACATCTGATGCCAAAAGGATATATTATTTGCTCATGCAAAAAATTTTGATGCTGTTGTTGAAACTAATATGCGGATGCACATTAGTTTTACTGACGTTACCAGCGCGTGCGACAGCGGCCGCCGCCGTACCGTTGCTGGTCAATCAGTGTCTCAATTACAGTACCGATTTCCATCCTGATTTCAGCTCTATCATCACCTTAGAACGACAAACGATCGGTCTGCAAAACATTAATGATCAGGTAAATTATTACCGTAGTTTTGTACTACCAGAAGCCGCACAGGAAGCCTTGCTGCAGTGTCAACTTGCCGTGGCAGATGCGGTAAATCGCGTTCTGATCAGTCCTCAATTGCGCCCTATTCTTGACGATTTACAACGCAGTAACGAACTGTCGCACCACCGTCTGGCGGCAAAGTTTCAGTATCTTTTAGCGCATCAGTTACCTTTGTCGGAAAAAGCCAAACTCAGTACGGCACAAGCCAGTATCCGCCAGCATCTGAAGAGTAATAACTTTCAGCTGGATTGGGGCAGCTGCGCCTTGGCTGTTACGACACCGACGGTTCAAAAAAAATCGCTGTCTGATCATCGCGACGACACTACAGAAGCTAAAGATGCTGCAGCGCCTGAACCTTTAGTGCGTAATATTGCGACTTATATGCTCCAACAATCAGATGAAGATTGTCGAAAGCTAGTTTGGCGCAAATACCAGGCCCGCGCTAAAAGTAGTAATCAGACAATGCTAACCACTGTGCAACAACTGCGGCTACAGCAAGCACAAAATGCCGGCTATAACTCCTACGTCGACTATTTGCTTGCAGAACAACTCATGGGTTCGGCTGATAACCTATCAAATTTTCTGAATGCTTTTTCGCAGCGATTAGATATCGCCCCATGGAATATTGGGAAGGAATTAACTGATTTAAAAATAACGAAAATTAATAAAATTTCAGCTGATGATTTCATGCAAACCGTATCACAGCGACTGGCCAATATTGGCATTACCCATGAAAATATTGATAAACGTTGGATGCGTTTGTGGTATCGCGGGCGGTTGCTTGGAGAGTTGTTAATCGCGACAGCCCCCAAGAATCGCCATATTTTGATCCGTCGCAGTGTCATCGGGCAGCAAGCAGGACAAAGCCAGCTTGAATTAAAAGCCGAGCTAAAAACTTTACGTGATTACCAAACCGCAGTATCCGCCTTAAGCGAGGCACTGACACAGTTAGCCGCTGGAGGCCGTTTTTACCTCGATAACGGTTTTACGTTACCGCAGGATGCTGGTCGTATTGGTGAATTATGGCTAGAAGATTATTTGAGTCAGGGCTTTTCGCAACAATTACGACCCTCACCGGACAGTCGTGAACAACTGGCGGAAAGTTACCGCCAGCACATGGCGCTTTTCCATGCTTATGTCGCCCTTGAATTTTATCAGACCCCGAACAAACAACCGTCAACTTCCCTGTTTAGTCACTTATTTGCGGGACAATGGCCAGAGGTGCATGATTACGCCTACTCATTTGCGGATATTGCAGACACCGGCCCCTTAATTTACGAGTCACTTTGGCAACAGTTTGTAGCAGATGCAATCTATCAAACGACTGCCAACTGTGCCCCAGAGAAGTTATTTGAAGTGTTGATCGTGAATGAAAATGGCGCAGATATTCGCCAAACCTTGTTTGATATCTGGGGGCCTGACGCCGTTACTCGATTAATTGCCCAGATCCAGCAAGGACAATTTCACCCCGATCATCTGCCCCAATGGTGCCCTTTAGACAAATTCACGCCATAACCAACCGCTTTCACTAACGAAAACACATAATTTGTCACCCAGATCATTATCTGTGCCTCATCTAGTGAATTTTGTTTGAATATTTCGAAAGAAATTAGCATGATGGGGGTCAATTCAGTTAATTTTTACGATTATGCACAGACCTAAATCCACGCTAGAACAATGGCGTATTCTGCAAGCAGTTGTTGATTATGGTGGTTACGCGCAGGCAGCAGATAAGCTGAATAAGAGTCAATCATCACTCAATCATGCTGTTGCTAAACTGCAGTCTCAATTAGGTATTCAATTGCTCGAAGTGCGTGGACGCAAAGCGTATCTCACTGAACAAGGTGAAGTGTTGCTGCGCCGGTCGCGTCATGTGACCCAAGCAGTCAGTGAGTTGGAACAACTGGCCAATAACCTCGAACAGGGGTGGGAACCTACGCTCGCCATCGCCCGAGAATTGGTGTATCCAATGGATAAGTTAACTGATGCGTTAGCCGCATTTCTGCCCGAAAGTCGAGGAACTCGAGTGACCGTTGTTGATACCGTCATCAATGGTACCAATGAACTGATCCAGAATAATCAAGTGGATTTAGCCATTTGCGGTACACCACCGAAAGGTTACATTGCACAGCCGCTTTGTGACCTTGATTTCTATTTGGTTTGTCATCCTTCCCATCCACTGGCGCTGACACCTGAACTGGAAGATGATCATATTCTTGCGCAGCACTTGCAGATTGTGATTAAAGATACAGGCGTGAACCCGCAGCAAGAAACGGGTTGGCTTAAAGCGGAGCAACGCTGGACCGTTAGCAATTTTCATGAGGCTAAGGTGATCCTCAGTAAGGGTATTGGCTTCTGTTGGGTTCCTGCACATTTGGTGGAAAAAGAATTAGCAGCTGGCGAACTGGTTCGGTTAAAGATTAAAGGTTCGAACTCTCGCAGAATTGTGCTGACGTTGGTGGTACCGCAGCGCGATAAACAAGGCCCAGCGTCTAAGTTACTGGAATCATTGATCCTGGCGCTTCATGGTGAAAAACCTTTAGCCACAAGTTAACCCGGTTCTGACCAAAATCCACTACAACAATGACATGAGATTGTCGCTGTCATGATCATGCAATAGCTGCCCTTGTATCTGTTCTTCCAGTGTGGCGTTAGGCAAGCTGATATCATCCAGATCATGATCATTGCGTGGTGGAGATACCCCACCCGTTCCCGGATTTGGTGCCATTTGATGCACTTGCCCCATGACGCGGACAATGCTTATGGGGTAGTTATTTGTGTTCGAGGTCTGCGTATCCGCATTACTACTGTCCGCCGAGTTGCTTGCAGCAGCTTGATCTTTAGCCGCAGTATTGGCAGAGATATCAGACGTTATCGGTTTATTACTTTCCATATCTCTTAATGCCGCGGCCTGTTCTCTCGCGGTGTTATATTTTCGCATAGCCTCCGCTGCCACTTGTATGTCTGCCAGTGAAGGCTGTTGTGGTGCCATAGCCGCAGCATAAACCTGTCGCATTTTGGTCATGGTGGCAATGGGATCACCCGGCACAATTGAGACATCAATTTGGACTTCACCATCCACCGCATAACGTTTGCCATCGGCCCCATGTTCATAGTCAAACTGAGGCGAGCCTGCATAAACGCCACCGACAGCGGCATGAGCCTGTTCATGAGTGCGGACTTCTTGATCGCGTTGTTGCAATGATTCGAGTTGTTGCTGCGCTTGCTGTTGTTTAGCGTTATCCGCACTCACGGAAGCTTGAGCTGTCGCGCTGGAATTGGCAGATTCAGCGGTTTGATCCTGATCGTTTACTGAAGTATCGGCAGCATCTTCTGCCGCCGTTTGATTGCCGCTACTGTCATACAGTGCTGCAGCACCTAGGACGCCATAGGACAAACTCACCAGCGATGAACGCCCACTATCCACAACAATATCATTAGCAGAGAGTTTTGCAGTCTCAGTTACCAGAGATGATGGAACCGCGGATACACGGTTAGACGGAGTCTGACTAGCAGACGAGGCTTGCCCGACTAACGTTTTAGGTACAAGCATCACGCTATTAACGTTAGTCCTTGTTGGCGCATTCGATGAGAGAAGCGCCGGGAACATACTACACCTCAATATCTATGATGCTGCCCAGTGCATCATTTTCTCGCTGCAACACATCAACAGAGGCTTCTCCCTGACGTTGAGAGGCCATTGCTGAAACCAAGGCATCAGTTGTATCACGGCTTTTCGGGGTGGCGGCAACAGCCGAGCTGGTATCTGTAGATGAGGTAGTTGCAGGTTGAGTGACAGCCTGAGCGACATCAACTGTTGCCTGAGTTAATCCAGACTGCGCAGATTGCAGCCCCTGTATGCCTGCGGCGAATGCTGGCTGTATTTGCATTACTCAACCTCCAACAATAAGGATTTGATTGGCATTAATTAACGCTTGATTATTGTACAAATCAGATTTGAAGTACAGTGAGCACTGACAGCCGACTGGGTAAATCTTTGCAAAATAATCTTTGGTCCAACAATGTTCGGACTTAACCTTAAAAAGATAGAGATAATTTTGAAATTAACGATAACTGACAAAGACTCATATTTAAAATTTAAGCTAACACATGTTCACTTAAATATAGTATTTAACCAGTGCTATTGATACACTCAAAACTTAGGGCGCCAACGAACACCTACTATAGCCATGACAGTAAAAACCGCAGAAGAATCCATTACTAGTAGTTATTCCGTTAATGAAGAGCTAGCAAATAGTATTAGCCATGGTTTGGGAATTATTCTCGGAATTGTCGCGCTAACACTGATGCTGAGTAAAGGCTGGTATTCCCTTAATAGCATTCAGTTAACAGGTGTAAGCATATACGGGGCCAGTTTTATACTGTTATTTCTTTGTTCAACGCTATATCACAGTATTCCGCAGCTACATTGGAAGCGCCGGCTGAAAGTTCTCGATCATTGCGCTATTTATCTGCTGATTGCTGGCACTTACACCCCCATGATGCTGATCTCCATGAATGGCACGGGTACTGAGTGGGTGCTGATAGCCATTTGGTCTCTGGCCGCAGGCGGTGTGCTGTTTAAAAGTTTCTTTGTGCATAGATTCAAAGCATTGAGTCTGACGTTGTATCTGGTCATGGGGTGGCTTTGCATGGCAATTCTGCCACAACTGATTACACATCTCTCCAGCACGGGCTTCTGGCTACTACTCTCCGGGGGGCTAAGTTACAGTCTCGGGGTACCCTTCTATGCCATTAAAGCGATCCCCTTTAACCATGCTATCTGGCACCTGTTTGTACTGGGTGGCGCAGTGTGCCACTTTCTGTGCATTTATCTGAGCGTCATTCCATCTTGAACCGTGCGTGTCAATGAAAATCTCGTGATTTCACGAGCAGTTGTTCCATCACCGCAGACAAATTCTGTAACTTTCCGGCAATCAGATGCAGAACACCAGATGAGAATTCAACAATTCCGCTGACCTTGAGAATACGTGCCGACAGGTAGGGTTGTCGCTGCGCCTTGGCCGTTCCACTCCAAATAATCACATTAATATGCCCGGTCTCATCTTCCAGGGTAACGAAAGTGACACCACTAGCGGTTCCCGGTCGTTGTCGACCAACCACCAGTCCCGCGACCGTTACCAACTGTCCATGACGGCACTGCCATAAGGACTCAGCGGTATAACAATGTGGCAAACCGCCCTGCTGGCGCAACAAAGCCATAGGGTGACGCCCCAAAGACAACCCAATATGGGCATAATCTGCCAGCATAGCATCCACTTCGGTTACTCGTGGCAAAGTGACATCCATTTCTACCGTATCTGCCAGCGTAAGCAATGGTAGCTGTTGCTGCTGTGCGGCTGCCAATTGCCAACGCGCCTGATGTCGATCTCCACTGAGTTCCGCGAACGCATCGGCACTGGCTAATGCCTCCAGATCGTCTCGATTGAGCTGTAATGACGCAAGCTGTGACAACTGCTGAAAACCTGAAGCTCGTGTTTGTAGTAGCTTGGTTGCCGCGCTGAAACTTAATCCTTTAACCAGACGCATTCCTAGTCGCAAAGCAAAAGCGCCTTCGGCGGTTGTTTCCAGCGTACAGTCCCAATCACTATGATTAATGGCGACCGGTAAGACACTGACACCATGACGCCGCAGATCCTGCACCAGCTGTGACGGGCTGTAGAATCCCATCGGCTGACTGTTGAGTAATGCACAACAAAACGCAGCAGGATGGTAATGTTTCAGATAGGCCGACACATATGCCAATAGTGCAAAACTGGCAGAATGCGATTCTGGGAAACCATATTCACCAAAACCCCGGATCTGACTGAAAATCTGTCTCGCAAAACTTTCGCTGTAACCGCGCGCGGCCATGCCATCAAGTAACTTCTGTTCAAACTGTTCCAGTTCACCGGTGCGTTTCCAACTGGCCATTGCCCGCCGTAACTGATCAGCTTCCCCCCCACTGAATCCTGCGGCAACCATCGCCAGATGGATCACCTGTTCCTGAAAAATCGGTACACCGAGCGTGCGTTCGAGTACGCTACGCACCGCGTCTGAAGGGTAAACAACTGCTTCCAGTCCATCTCGGCGTCGTAAGTAAGGATGCACCATATCGCCCTGAATCGGTCCGGGGCGAACAATGGCAATCTGCACCACCAAATCGTAGTAACAAGCCGGCTTCAGCCGCGGTAACATGCTGGTTTGGGCGCGAGATTCAACCTGAAAAACGCCCATACTGTCCCCGCGCTGTAACATCCGGTAAACCGCTGGGTCCTCCCAACAGATTTGCGCCATAGAAAATGGTTGCAGGTGGCGACTGAGTAACTCAAAACACTTGCGAATAGCCGTCAGTATACCCAGTGCCAGCACGTCTACTTTCAACAATCCCAGACTTTCCAGATCGTCTTTATCCCACTGGATCACCGTTCTGTCTGGCATAGCGGCATTTTCTATCGGAACCAGTTCTGCCAAAGGGCCCGCAGAAATAATAAAGCCACCGACATGCTGCGACAGATGGCGAGGGAACCCCATAAGCCCTTGCACTAATGGCAAGAGCCAGCAGCCTAGTCCCTGCTGAGGAATGAATGCCTGTCGCTGTAATTGTTGTTGCCAGTCTTCTTGCGGATCACGACGATCCACCGCCGCCATCAAGGCTTCAATGCGCTGTTCGTCCAAGGCTAATGCCTTACCCACATCTCGCATCGCACTACGAAATCGGTAACTGATAACACTGGCAGCCAATGCTGCACGCGCTCTGCCATATTTCTGATAGATATACTGAATGACTTCCTCACGCCTCTCGTGCTCAAAATCCACATCAATGTCTGGTGGCTCGTGGCGCTCCTTGGAGATAAACCGCTCAAACAACATGTTGATTTTGGTCGGATCGACTTCAGTGATCCCGAGACAAAAACACACGACTGAGTTAGCGGCAGAACCTCGTCCCTGATGCAGAATTTGTTGTGCTTTAGCAAAGTTGACTAAGTCATAAATCGTCAGAAAGAAATATTCATACTGCAGTTCGCCGATAATCTGTAATTCACGGCGGTACTGCTGGGATACTGACGCTGGCACATTATCGTGATAACGGCGTTTAGCCCCCTTTTCCACTTCCTGCACCAGATATTGTGTTGCGGTCAATCCGGCGGGAACCAACTCCGCCGGATATTCATATCTGAGTTCAAACAGAGAGAAATGGCAATTCTCTGCAATTCGTAGAGCGTTATCCAACCATGATTGTGGAAAGCGCTTCTTGATTGCGGATATTGGCTTCATTGCTGTTTCAGCATTAAGGCTAAGCAGAGCGCCGGCATGAGGAATATCGGTGTTATGGCGAATACAGGTCAACACATCTAATAATCGTTGCCGCTGCGGTGCATGCATACGAACGTTACCAGCCGCCACACAGGTTAATCCGGCCACGTCTGCCAATTGTTGCTGCAGATTAAGTTGGCAAGCTTCTCCTGCGATGAGCTGACGTTCCATCAACAAATATGGCAATACACCTAATGCCTCTGTTATCTGCTGCAATAGTTGCTGTAACTGGGTTAACGCCTGAAACTGCCCCATGGCAGTCCATTCTGGGGACAGCGGTAATGGCGGTGGTCGCCATAAGCAAATACAGGTTTGTTGTAACGAAGCAAAATCCGCCAATGACAGCTGATAACTCCCTTTCGCCGCACGGCGACGTCCCAGCGTGATAAGACTGCTTAATCTGGCATATCCCAAACGATCTGGGGCCAGCACCACGAGTAATCCCTGTGGCAATTGAAACTCCGCGCCAACGATCAGGGCAATTTGATGTTTTTTAGCAGCTTCGTGAGCTTTCACAATACCGGCCAATGAACATTCATCCGTGATCGCAATCGCTTGATAACCTAAGCGAGCCGCTTCAGCCACCAGCTCCTCCGGATGAGAAGCACTCCGCAGGAAACTGTAATTGGAAATAGCGTGCAATTCGGCGTACATCAGCTCATCCAGCCATGTAACAACAATTGCCCCTGACTACGAAAAACCCAGCAATAACCACCTTGCCGATGGCGCGCCAGAAAATAGTCTCTCGCAGGGAAATTATCGGTAAACCAAGGAGATACTATACGCTCTGGGCCTCTGAGTATGTCGACATCATCTACCGACAAAGGTTGCGGTTCAGCCAACAACCATAAAGGCCTGAGCGCCATCACCGGCACAGGCAACTTCGCCGGTTGCGGAGGCCACTGTTGGATCGGCTGACTATGGCTTGCCTGTTCCGGTAATGGCGATGCCTGATAGCACAATTGACGCACGCGTTCTTTGCCAAGCCTGGCCTGCAGTCGTGCGAGTAACTCCGGAAATGGTTGCTGCTCGTGGCTAGTTTTACTCAAGACGCCATTCTGCAGTTGCTGCGCAATAAAATGCCGGACTTGCAGTTCCAGCTCGATCACCGGCTGTGGCAGCGTCAACCGTTCCAACTGCAGACGACATAATTGCAACAACCCAGCCTGACGAAATTCGCCTAGCGGATAATCAATACGCAAGATCATCGGAGCAATATTATTACTACGGAAAAACAGGGTCAGCTGCAGTTGCTGTACAGCCAATTGCCGTACCCGCAAATACGTCGCCAATTGCGCAAACATTGGCGTTAATGGAAACATCACCCCTTGGATATAACTGACATCATGCAGTAATAATCGCTTTAGCCGGAAGATGGGGGGCAGATGATACGCCTTACGTGAATAACTGAGACGTCCTTCCAATTGCAGCAGTAATGTCAGCAATGGTTGCCCAAAACGTTTACCTAGTTCTGGTCGAGGTAATGATTGTAGTTGTTGCCAGCAGTTGATCCCCATTGCCAATAGTCGTTGCTGAGTCTTATCGTCCAGCGGTAATGCTTGTAGTGGCAACTGTGATGGCAACTGGGTAGTTATCACAGTTGCAGGCACTGCTTGAGTCTGATATTCAGCATGGGACTCCGTGACCTGATTTTCTGATGGTAGTTGCCAGGGAACTGCCAATAACCGTTTACGGGTTTGTCTCGGTGTCGATACCCGGTTCATGCCGAGGGCCGTTGGTGTCGATGCTTTCACACCTTTTGCTAACAACGCCGCATGCAGCGGGTAACGCGCCAGTGCCAGCGCATAATGTAAACCGTAACACTGACAGCGCTGGTGATAACTTTCCATAAAACGTGACTGGCTGCCAAATAAGCGCAACATCGATCCCATCTCCAGCACCAGCGTTTCTGTCGGCCAATTCACCGCTGATCCCGCATCAGAGTTAAGCGGCTCTTGCTGCAACAGCGGCGGCCAGATACGTGCACTAAAATCGTAATTCCACTGACATAACCAATGTTGTAATGCTTCGCAATCAACCTCTTGTAGCGACAATAACACCAGATCTGGCAACAACGCCTGAGCGGTCGTCTGACTCATGCCAGATTTAACCCCCCGAGCGGCAGCGTTGGGGCTGACTGAATGCAACTGTTTGGCTGCAGTATCGTATAACGCCAATGGCGGCAATCCAGCAAAGACTGATGTCGCGGGAGCGACGGTCGTCGATTGCAGGCTCCAGGCCTGATATTGCAATTGCAGCTGTGGGAAATAAACCCCTAGCCAACATTCAGTCATGATAGTTGCTCACCTGCCGATCCGACTCTTGCGCATGATCCCAAGGGCCAGCCACCACATTCGACGGGGAAGATAGTGTTACCTCAGCCAATGCATACCATCCAGGTACCATGACGCCCGACAGCACAATTTCCGGCACTGGCCAGCCACCTCGGCGTTTGAGGATCTGTAATCGGCTACGATTACCCGCCAGAGGTTCCAATGCTAACTTCAACGGCACAGGATGATTATTTCCGGCCTGAGATACCGGTAACAGGCAGAATCCCAAGGCGTTTCCTGACTCCGCAGCCAATTGCAAACGCCGCGCTTCCTTGAGCGATAAATGCGCGAACCATCCCAGCACCAGCGGACAACTGCCATTCGCCAGGAGCTGTTCCATCGCCCATAATGCTTCACGCCTTTCAGTAACATCCAGCCATAAAAAATATTCTGGTGGTAACTGCAGCCAGGCTAGGGTCTGTGCATTAGGTATAAAATTTGGCGCGACCAATGCCACCGGCTGATACGTTTCAGCTGACAGATATTGGCGCAACAGCGGCAATAACAAGCCTAATTCGCCCGCCCCGGGAACCGGTGTTAACAACTCACAAATGCCATGGGCCGGCCACTTAGGCAAGCTATCAACCAGCTCAGGGAAACCGGTGTCATAACCAGATGCGACTTGTTGCTCTGGTTGTCCACGCCAGAGGTCCTGTCGCATCAATAGAGATTCAATTGCACGATTAACAGACATCGCCTTGCACCATTACTGTATTTTTATACAGTATAATTCAATCAGCAAGTGCTGCAAGTCCCGTGTAAAATAGCGGTGTACTAACGGCGTCATACAAATGTTGCTTTTGTAACGACGTAGGTTTTTCTACAATTTACGGAAAATGCTCTGGAGCGCTTTATGGCACACGCGACAGATCCAGCGAACCCCTCACCACCACAACGTATCTGGCAGGTGGTCGCCATGATCCCGCAAGGCAGAGTCGCGAGTTATGGCAAGATAGCCGACTATGCCGGTTTACCGGGACGGGCACGTTATGTTTCCCGAGCACTGAAACTGGCGCCGGATACACTAGCGTTACCCTGGCATCGGGTTATCAACGCTCAAGGGAAAATTGCTTTTGCTAAAGATAGCGAATCATTTCGCGAGCAAAGCTACTTGTTGCGTTGCGAAGGTGTAACAGTGAACCAAGGCCGAATTGCCTTGTCTGAATTTGAGTGGCGACCAGATATGGCAACATTGGTGCTGTGCCTACCGTTTTAGTGAGAGGAGAGATTATTTGAAAATCCGTCGTATGTTATGCCTGTTGTGGTTATTACCGCTAACGGTGCTGGCCGCCCCCAGTCCGTTAACACCACAAGTAGTGGAGTATCAGGTGAAATATGGCAGTTTTAGTCTCGGTGGCGCACGCTTTACCTTAGCGGCGCCGCAAGGCAACACCTATCACTATGAAATGGACAGTGACTTGAGCCTGATAGTGCTATCCGATAAACGCAAAATTACCAGTGTGTTCACCGATGTGGATGGACAGTTACAGCCATTACGCTTTATTCATGAACGGACCGGGACAGGTAAAGATTTCAACGAGCAGATCGCATTTGCCCGCGATCAAGGCAAAGTGTTTAGCGTTTATAAAGGCGAAAAAACCAAACTGAATTATACCGATACTCTGTACGATGCCATGATGTTGCAGTTACAGTTCCGCTTAGATCTCATGAATGGTAAGCAAAAATTTAACTACAAAATGGTGAAAGACAACGAGATTGAAGATTACCATTTTCGTAACTTGGGGCAGGAAACCGTGAAGCTCCCCAGCGGCAGTTATCAGACGGTCCATCTGGAGCTGATACGCAAAAGCCAAAAACGCCACACCGATGTCTGGATGGCACCGGATTTAGGCTATCTGCCAGTGCGTTTTGTTCATGAAGAGAAAGGTAACACCATGGAACTGACCTTAAAGCAGGTGCAGTTCAGCGGTGCTACCGGACAGGCGCAACTCGCCAAGACAGAATAACTTCCAGTCGCCCGGCTGCAACACTTGCCATTGTTCGTTGTCAGTCAGTGGCCGGGTCGCCACCACGGTTACCACGTCGTTTGGTGTCGTTTCCTGGTGGAAATCAATCACCACATCAGTATCGATCAATTTAGCCGTTCCGAAGGGTGCGCGGCGGGTAATATAGCAAAGATTGTTACTGCAGAAATTCATCAGATACCGGCCATCGCTGAGGATCATATTGAAGACCCCTAATTGCCGAATCTGTTCAGCCAGAGCGGCAATATACTCAAATACGGGCATCATATCTGCGGGTTCTTGCTCGCCGAACTTGGCGACTAAGGATTCCAGTATCCAGCAAAACGCCTGTTCACTGTCAGTTTCGCCAACGCTCTGATAACGTCGCGTCACAAATTTATCCTGATAGCCTGTCAGCTGCCCATTGTGGGCATAAGTCCAATATCGCCCCCACAGTTCGCGGGTAAAGGGATGGGTGTTTTCTAATGAGACTTTACCACGGTTGGCTTGACGGATATGGCTGATTACCACTTCGCTTTTAATAGGATAAGACTTGATTAACCGCGCCACCTGGGAACGACTGCTGGGTGCGGCATCTTTGAACGTACGGCTACCCTTGCCTTCATAAAAGGTAATGCCCCAACCATCCACATGGGGGCCTGTCACGCCACCACGTTCAGCAAGACCGGTAAAACTGAACACGATATCGGTCGGGATATTTGCGCTCATTGCTAGCAGTTCACACATGGGAAACATCTCTGAAAATCACACAATTTCATAGCATTGTATCTATCTACAGCAAGAAGTGAAATTGCGCCTTTAAAAAAATTCAAACGTTTGTTTGAAAATCGCTTGAGTTCGATCACGATCACGTTTACTTTTAAAGCGACACAGGTCTGACCACAGACTAAAATTATGATAAAGATCGGCAAGTTTTGTCGGCATACATCCCGTCACCGGGGCATATAAAAAGGAGAATCACAGTGATTACCCTACTTTGGATCATCGTCTTATTGTTGATTTTGGGTGCTGCTGCTTACCTGAGAGTATCGTTGATGACCGCAACGCTGGCCGCGGCGGCCACGCTGCTCGTTGGCAATCTCATCGGGGTAACCGGTGCATGGAGTTGGATAGTGTTCTTAATCGTAGCACTGCCACTCAACATCAGCCCATTCAGGCAAACCGTCATCACCCGACCATTATTAAAGTTGTATCGCGGCATCATGCCGGAGATGTCCAATACTGAAAAAGATGCGATTGAAGCGGGTACCACCTGGTGGGAGGCAGATCTGTTTGCTGGCAATCCTAACTGGAAAAAACTCCACAACTATCCCAAAGCGCGCCTGAGCGCAGAAGAACAAGCATTCCTGGATGGCCCGGTAGAAGAAGTCTGTGCCATGGTGAATCAGCATCGAGTCTCACACGAATTAGCTGATCTACCACAGGAAGTCTGGAGCTTCCTCAAGAGCAAAGGCTTTTTCGCGATGATCATCAAGAAAAAATTTGGTGGTCTGGAGTTTTCCGCCTATGCGCAATCTCGCGTGCTGCAAAAATTAGCAGGCGTGAGCAGCGAACTGGCATCCACTGTTGGGGTTCCTAACTCTCTTGGTCCCGGAGAACTGTTACAGCACTACGGTACTGAAGCGCAGCAGGATTATTACCTACCACGGCTCGCCACTGGAGAAGAAGTCCCCTGTTTTGCGTTAACCAGCCCAGAAGCAGGTTCAGATGCCGGCTCAATTCCCGATTATGGCGTCGTCTGCAAGGGCATGTGGGAAGGTGAAGAAGTATTGGGGATGAAACTCACCTGGAATAAACGCTATATCACCTTGGCACCAATTGCCACCGTGCTGGGACTGGCGTTTAAACTGCGAGATCCTGAGCACCTTATGGGTAAACAAGAAGACATCGGCATCACCTGTGCCCTGATCCCAACCGATCTGACAGGAGTGGAAACCGGACGACGGCACTTCCCATTAAACTGTATGTTCCTCAACGGCCCTACCCTGGGTAAAGATGTGTTCGTGCCACTGAGTTTCATCATTGGCGGGCCAGAAATGGCGGGGCAAGGGTGGCGCATGCTGGTAGAGTGCCTGTCTGTCGGTCGTGGAATTACCCTGCCCTCCAATTCTGCAGGGGGCATCAAAACCTTGGCCTTGGCAACAGGTGCCTACGCGCGCATCCGTCGTCAATTCAAACTGCCAATTGGTAAGCTGGAAGGTATCGAAGAGCCGATGGCGCGCATCGGGGGTAACGCCTACCTCATGGATGCGGTGACTGCCCTGACGACGACAGGAATTGATCTGGGTGAAAAGCCTTCAGTGATCTCCGCTATCGTTAAATACCACCTCACTGACAGAATGCAGAAGTGTTTGATCGACGGGATGGATATCCACGGTGGTAAAGGGATCTGCCTTGGCCCAAATAACTACCTCGGCCGAGCCTATCAGGCAGCACCTATCGCCGTGACCGTCGAAGGAGCCAATATTCTGACCCGTTCGATGATCATCTACGGTCAGGGCGCTATTCGTTGTCATCCGTATATTCTGGCGGAAATGGAAGCCGCATTTGATGACAACCCAAATCGCGGTCTGCGCCAGTTCGATATGGCACTGTTCGGCCACATCGGCTTCAGTTTAAGTAACTTTGTGCGTAGTTTGTGGCTGGGACTCACCGGGGCTCGTCTTTCTAATGCACCGTTTAGTGATAACACTAAACGTTACTACCAGCAGATGAACCGCTTCAGTGCCAATCTGGCATTATTGTCAGATCTGGCGATGGCCACGCTGGGGGGGGGACTGAAACGTAAAGAGCGCATTTCGGCGCGTTTAGGCGACATGCTGAGTCAGTTATATCTGGCCTCTGCAACACTGAAACGTTATCAGGATGAAGGACGCCTAAGCGAGGACTTGCCGTTAGTCCAGTGGGCAGTGGAAGATGCACTGTATAAGCTGCAAAGCTCACTCGATGACCTACTGGATAACTTCCCATCTGGCCTGGGGGGTATTCTGCGAGTGTTACTGTTCCCGTTTGGTCGCCCGCTAAAACGACCTAGCGATAAACTGGATCACCGCGTTGCCCGTATCATGCAAACCCCATGTGCCAGCCGCGATCGTCTGGGTAAAGGTCAGTTTCTGAAAGCAATCAGCAATAATCCTGTCGGTATTCAGGAACAAACGTTGCGGGATATTTTGTTGGCTGAACCACTTTATGACAAAGTCTGTCAAGCCACAGGCAAACGATTGCCCTTCATGCAATTGAATAAAATTGCTGAGGAAGGCAAAGCGTTAGGAGTACTGTCCGATGATGAGGTCAAACAGCTAGAAAAAGCTGAAATTGGCCGACTCAAATCGATCAATGTGGATGATTTTGATCCTGAGGAACTCAAAGCCCAAAGCGTGAATTCGCAACAAAGCAGTGAAGAAGCTGCCTGATATTAACCCGAAAAAAAGAGACCGATTAAGGTCTCTTTTTTTCCTAATGGAAAAAAGAATTATCCCGACTGTCCTACTGTTTTAGGAACGACTTCTACATTTTTCTTGCGCTCGTTCTCTTCAGCGGCTTTCTGCTGATGCTGCTCCATCGCTTCTTTAGGGATCAAACTGATAAGCTCGATGCCATTAGGCAGATCTTTAGTATCAGCAGTCACCACGAACACCTTGCCACCTTTCATATAAGCTAATGGGATCACCGTCTCGCCATAGCGCTCACGAAAATTAGTATAAGTAAAAGCATCGGTAATATTGGTACTTTTAATCACTGCGTCACGCGACATCAGACTATGCAGACGGGAATAGGACACTTTTTCACTGAACAGGCACATACGCCGTAAGTATGATTCTGATAACTGATGTCTGGCACTACCACCATTGGCATCATTAGTATTCACGCCGAACACTTTTTCAGCGCCAAAAATGTCCTGAAAATGGAAAAACACCACGGGATTTAACTGCTGGTAAGGAGAAAGGATCAATACCCGACCTATCCCGCTCAGGTCTAAATAGGTTTCCGCGTGTTCAGATACCGGATTGCCAAAATAGACCTGAATATTATCCATCCGCGCCTGACGTACGTTATCCCAGTTACTATCGGCAATAATGACTTTTATCCCTTTAGCCACCAGCATCTTGGCAAACTCACGCGCGAATTTGGAGCCCCCGAAAATTAACACGCCTTCGGCAGTGTCGGCTTTCACACCTAACCATTTAGCCCAGCGTCTGGCGGTCAATGACTGAAAGACCACTGTCCCGATGATGATCAAAAACACCAGCGGCACCAATGCCCCAGCACCTTCAAAGCCACGATTTTCCAATTTTATGGCAAACAGCGAGGAAACGGCGGCGGCCACAATACCACGCGGTGCAACCCAACTTAAAAACCATTTATCATTGGTATCCACCGATGTCCCGATACCGGAAAGCCAGACACTGAGCGGTCGCGCTACAAACAGCACTACCAGCAATACCCCTATGCCTCCCCAGCCAAGATCCAGCATCGCATGAGAATCCAGCCTGGCAGCTAGCAGAATAAACAACGCCGAAATCAACAGCACCGTGAGTGTTTCTTTAAATTCCAAAATGTCGGCGATATTCACGCCGCGCATATTCGCGAGCCAAATGCCCATGATGGTCACGGTAAGTAGCCCGGACTCCTCTTGCAACAGATTTGAACTGACAAAAATGCCCAGCATAATGGTCAGTACCGCAGTATTCGTCAGATAATGCGGCAACAAATTACGACGCAGAATAATGCCCACGGAATAGCCAGCCAAAGCGCCCAGGCCGAAACCGATTCCCAACATGGAACCCAGAGCACCCAAGACGTGAGACGTTTGATCGCTACTCACCGTGATATATTCAAATACCAACACTGCCAACATTGCGCCGATAGGATCAATAACAATGCCTTCCCAGCGCAAAATATTGGCAAGTTGTGCCTTAGGACGGACAGTCCGCAGCATTGGCACAATGACTGTGGGACCGGTAACAACAACTAGCGCGCCAAACAGCAATGCTAACGGCCACTCGAACCCCAACATATAATGTGCGGCCGGCGCAATGCATCCCCAGGTAATGAATGTTCCCACCGAAACCAGATGAGTCACCATCCGGCCATGATCTTTAATCTCTTTAAAATTGAGTGTCAGTGCACCTTCAAACAGAATGACGGCAACACCAAGGGAAATGATGGGAAATAACAAATCCCCAAAAATTGCATCAGGTTGCAATAGATTTAGTACCGGTCCTAATAACAAACCGCACAACAATAATGGCAAGATAGCCGGCAAACGATACAGCCAACCTAGCCACTGGCAGATCAGTGATAACACGCCAATAAATGCCAACATGGCGGTAATTTTTTCTACCATAAATTTCTAATCCTGGTTTTCCTTGCTACCCAAACGGTAGCGACCGATAACAACATCAACTTTTGAGAGTATGTAAGGAAACCGCTGACAGGATCAACGGCTGTCTGAGTTCTAGGACATTAAAATCACTAATTATGACCAATTGATAACGAAAAATGAGCAGATGTTAGATTTAAATAATGTATGACGACTGAAAAGTGGCGAAATATGCCGCATACGATGAAGTCTTGCTGTTTACAGTGACCGTTGACTATTTGATTGCAATGCCTCCGTAATTCGTCCCCCCAGTATAAGGGACCTATAATTGAATCGCTCTTCGCCTCTCAATACACATTTATAAACATCGAACGCCAGCAATTTAGCTGGTCACTCTGTAGCATTAGTCAAATTTGATCCATAGAATGCCCACACCGCCCTTTTAACGCACGGGATCACGGAATGTGGCGAAGCGGTGTCAACCGGCATCCTACCATCACCACAAGTAGAAAACCTTAGTTTAGGGTGTGACTATAGAAACATTAACCACGCCAGCCCCCGACTTAGCATTCCCCAATGGTTAAATAAAAGGGTTTGCTATTCCCAACTGCAAAAGCGAAATGGTACAAAAGTTGATGAGACCTTTACCGGTGAAATGGCGACACTGATTAATAGGATCAATGATGGCGCGTGGATAACGCATGAGGTTTTCACATGGAGTTACTATGAAATATTGTCTTAATCTCTTTGGTCTTTGTGTACTGTGCATTAGCGTGTTTATTCCGGCAGTAGCAGACGAATCTCACGAGGGTAAGTACCTGTTTGAAATATTAGACGATGCCACATATCTCAAAACCTGGGATGCATTAATTGCTTCGCAAAAAGACGCGCCGCTGTGGCTCAAACAATATGGTAAAACACGCAATGGCCCAGCAACTCCAGGGGAACCGTTTACCGTTGCCGACCGCACATTTGAAGTTTATATGGTCTGTAAAACCCATGACTGTGGCGGCAACCAGTTTCACGTTATCTTTCTGAACAAGGGCACGATTGCTTATGGGCTATTACTCCAAGATACAGAAATTGAAATTTTTGGTGAGCCAGATAATGCAGTACTCACAGCGCTAAAACACGCACAGGGTTTGCAATAACACACATGTGATATCGGTGCATACGGCAACTATTGTGCATACCTTCGACCTATGAGCTGATTCAGCGCAATACCCTGACGCTTAGTCATGACAAAAATTCTTAGGACCACATGGAGCTGATAGCCGAATAGATAACGACAAATGAGCATTAGTGAGTTGAATCCATTCCAGCTAAGGCAGTTGTCGAAAAGTCAGTGAAACATAAGTAGCTTACAAGGCATTGTGGTCGAAGAAATCTCACTGTTGAATCTGCAGTTTATACACCATAGAAGTCACAAAATGGGCCACTGTCACGAAGACATAGTTTCTTTGATTTAAAATATAAACATAAAAAAAGCCAAACTATATTAATAGCTTGGCTTTTTTTATTGGCGGGATGGACGGGACTCGAACCCGCGACCCCCGGCGTGACAGGCCGGTATTCTAACCAACTGAACTACCACCCCAATAATCGCAATGAATAATACGGTAGCACATTGAAAAACGTCAACAATTTTTATCGCTTTTACATCATTATCCAAGCAACTCTACAACGGATAATGCAATATAAAGTGACTTATTGACGCGGCTGTTCATCTTCATCAGGGATTGATAAATCAATATCCTGCAAGTCCGGCGGTTGTGGCTGCGCCCGCTGTTTTGATTGTAATTCCTGCTCAGCCATCGCTAAGGCCATTTTCAACGAAGCGCGTTTACGTAAATACAGGATCAGTACAATTCCCAATACCAATAATGAACCATTACCAATCGCTATCCACAGTAGTGCACTATTCTTGGCCTGTTGCTCTTCCTTAAGTGCTTCTGCGGCTTGAATAGCGGCGATCTGTTGCGGACTTGGTGGCGGCGCTGGCGGCGCCACATAGTTAAAGAACCGTTCAGGCAGTGTCACCACGATTTCACGCCCGGCCCAATCGGTACTGAATAATGTGCCTTTAATGCGATAACTACCGAACTCAGTTACTTGCGGCAACTCCAGCGCATGATCCGCTTGTTGCAGGTCACGCACGGTCATTGATAACTGAAATCCAGCAGGACCGACAATGTCCAGCTGGAAATAGGTTTCGGGAAGTTGTAATTGTTTGGTATCTACTAACAAATGCAGTTCCCACGGTTGCTTATGCGGATCTACTGGTGACTGCACTTTAATGTCTGCGGGAATTGGGGACAGCATGAAAGCCTGTTGATATTCGCGATCAAACACCTCATTTTCAACTTTCAATTCAAGCGTGTAGTGGCCCCAAGGCTGATTGAGATTAATATCGGACGTAAAAATACCATCATCTGGCTTCTCATCGAGCTTTTCGCCGTTATCCTGGTAACTTCCGACAGAGAATGAACCCGCTGCAAAATTTTCATCTTTAGCCTGATGTTCAGAGATAAATTTAGCGTTCCACTGCAACATGTATGCAAGACCAGGCAACCGCATACGTAACTGATCACCCGTCAATCCGGCCGTGAGTTTCAAACGTTCGCCCTGGTAAAGTGGCTGTGGTAAAGGATCGACCCAAATACCCAGTTTGGATATTTTGGTGATCTGCGAACCAGGCACTATCTCGCCGAGAAGCTGCCAGGGACCCGGTTGAGGATGTTTAATCTGGATCATGTCGCCGGTAACACTGTCTTCCCAACGCACAGTTTCAGGATGACGGCTGGAATACCACTTACTGCCATCGGGCAGTACAACCACTACGGGAGCCGAGCCATACTCCCGCTGCACCATCAATGTGAGTTCGTCCACCATGTGATCGATGCGAAAACGATTTTTCAGTTCAGAAGCCTGCGCCAATGACATGATCTCCTCAGGCGCAGCGATGGCTGAAGAGATAACACTGAAAAGACACAGAAACAGACACCCTAAGGGCGAGATTCTCATACGGCCCGATATTCCCTGTTTTAATTACGCCACAGACACTTACCAGATTTAGCCACTAAATCCAGCCGTTGCTCGTGCATACTCAGTTCATCGGCCGAAGCACTGATCACTTTAAGTTTGGGACGATTATTGTCGAGTCGAATAATACCGCCCTCGGCACCTTCTCCCGCCCCAGCATCCAGACTCAAATTAAATTTTGTCTGGCCACCGGTCATTGCCAGATAAACATCGGCCAGAATTTCAGCGTCAAGTAATGCGCCGTGGTACTCACGACGGGAGTTATCAATTTGATAACGTTTACAGAGCGCATCCAGATTATTTTTCTGCCCGGGATGTAAAAATTTAGCAATTGCCAAAGAATCCAGTATCGAGCAAATATCTTTAACCTTTGGCCCTTTTGGTGTCAGCAGTGAAAACTCATGATCAATAAAACTGACGTCAAACGAAGCGTTATGCGCGACAATTTCTGCCCCTTCAATAAACGCTGAAAACTCTTGGGCAATTTCCCGAAATAAGGGTTCATTGGCTACGCGGTCATTGGTGATCCCGTGCACGGCAATGGCTTCTTCATCAATGGCCTGTTGCGGATTCACATATTTATGAAACGTACGGCCGGTGAGACGACGATTAATGACTTCAACGCCACCAATTTCAATGATTCGATGTCCAAGGAACACCGGGCCGCCGCTTTGATTCATGCCAGTGGTTTCGGTATCAAGAATGATTTGCCTGGCGGCACTAGAAACTATATTCATATTATTTTTGCTGCTTGCTCAATAACAACTTAAGATGACGGCTTTGCCGGCTATGTTAGCAACTTGATGAACGAACTGAAACAGATAGAAATTTTTACTGATGGCTCCTGTCTTGGCAACCCCGGTCCCGGCGGTTATGCCGCAGTTTTGCGCTATAAGCAACATACTAAAGAATTATTTGGCGGTTATGCGCTGACCACCAACAATCGTATGGAACTGCTCGCACCTATTGTCGCATTGGAGAGCTTGAAAGAACCCTGCCAGGTCACGCTCACCAGTGACAGCCAGTACATGCGTCAAGGTATTACCCAATGGATCCACAACTGGAAACGCAAAGGCTGGGTGACTTCCAGCAAAACCCCCGTCAAAAATGTCGATCTGTGGCAACGGCTGGATAAAGCAACCCAGCAGCACCAAATTGATTGGCATTGGGTGAAAGGCCATGCCGGACATCCGGAAAATGAGCGCTGCGATGTGTTAGCACGGCAAGCCGCCGAATCTCACCCTAAGCAAAAAGATGTTGGCTATGAAGCCTCTGTTTGATGTTGTAACTGTAGAAAATCATTGCAGAAATTGATAAACGCACTGGCCAAAGGTGTGAAGCTATGATGCTTGTGTCGAATGAGATAAAACGGTCGGGATAAGTCCAAGCCCGACACATTCACCACGCCTAACTCGCGCCGAGTAATCTCTCGCTCAATGGCCAGTTCTGATAGCACACCCAATCCGGCGCCCTGCTTTACCGCTTGTTTAATGGCGTCAGGGGTCGGAAAACAGAACTTCACCTCAGGGTGCAAATCCAGCTTATTGGCATTATTTACAAAATATTCGCGCGTCCCAGAACCTTCCTCACGCAACACCCAAGAAGTGCCTTGTAGCTGTGCTGGAGATACCGTTTTCCCCGCCAACGGATGAGCCGGATGACAGAAAATGCGCAATTGATCATGATGCCAGGGAGTAGTCACAATGCGACTGTCCAGACAATATCCTTCTACAAAACCAAGTTCTGCACGAAATTCAGCCACCTGCTGCACCACATTACGGGTATTATCAATCGTCAGTTCAACTCTGGCTTCAGTATGCTGCTGGCTAAAGGCCACTGCCGCCTTCGTCAATAAAAAATTACCGATAGTATTGCTGGCACTGACATTCAGACTTCCCGCTAACATCGTCGATGGCGAAGCGAATGCACTTTCGATATCTGCGATTTGCTGTAATACCTGGCTGGCCATAGGCAACAAGGCACTACCTTGTGAATTAAGTAATAAACGATTGCCGGAACGCTCAAATAAACGGCTATCCAGCTGCCGCTCCAACTCCGCGAGCGCCATGGATGTTGCCGGCGCCGACAGGTTAATCATTTCAGCAGCTTTGGCTACCTGACCAGTACGCGCGATGGCTTCGAATATCTGCAACTGTTTTAACGTTATGCGCATTCTTCCGTATTATTCCCGTTTCATGCGACCGGAATAGCCGGCAGTAGGCGCCGGCTGCCAGCCCCGCACACGTTTACGCTGGCGATTGGCAACAGGCGTTAATGGTGCTTCCAGTTTTCGGGCAACTAACAGATAAACCGCACCAGTTCCTGGTAACCAACGGTACTGCCACTGCCGCAATAACGCCGGGAAATCCCATTCAGGCATAAAGGAGTGGTAACACAAACGTTCATCATGAACCAATTGATATCCCAGTAACCCCAGCCAATCCCTGACCCTCGCCGGCATAAAAAAGCTCCCCGTCCACGGCCACTGCTGTTGATATTTAGGAAATAATTTCCCCATGTAAGCACAGCTGAAAGGATTGATGCCACTGATAATCAGATAACCACCGCTGACGAGTACCCGGTCAACCTCGCGTAATAACCGGTAGGGATCCTGCTCAAACTCTAACAACAGATGCATCGCTACGGCATCCACACTGGCAGATTTAAGTGGCAACTGCGTGTACTCACCTTGCAAGGAAGCACCGTGCTGAGGAAAGATAGAAAACTGATGTTGTACAGCACATTTGCTGCTATCTAAATCAGCACTTAATGGGCCGAGTTGCAGCAGATAATAGCCAAAGATCCTAGGCCACCAGTATGCTAATGACTGTTCAAGGTCATTACGTAATTGCAGGCCTCCAGGAATCGCTTCCCAGGCGGGGCCTTGCAGATCTGGCGCCATAACTGCTCCGATTTGACTATTGTGATAACAATAGCTTAATAATGATCGGTCAGTTCAAGCAAGGACTGATGCAGTAAAATTAGCAGTGTTCACAGTTGCAGCAATTCAGGAGTAGATATGTCCGTCATCGATTTTCCTACGACCCATCATCAGGGGTTTTCTGTATTCCCGATTGCCGCATTTAATGACAACTATATTTGGTGCATACAGACAGACGGTAGTCAGCGCGGTTGGGTGATTGACCCCGGCGACGCAGCTGCAGTTATTGAATGTTTCCAGCAGCGCCAATTGCTGTTGGCCGGCATTCTTATCACCCATCATCACCGCGACCATACCGGAGGGATCGCTGACCTATTGCAACATTATGGTGATGCAGTCCCGGTATATGGGCCACTAAATCCGTCCATTCCCGAAATCAATCATACGCTAATCAGCGAAACGGAATTGCGACTAAAAGGTGTTGATGGTGAAGTGTTACATGCTGGAATATTTTGCGTACCTGGGCACACGCTCGATCATATTGCGTATCTGATCGGCAATGCCCTATTTTGCGGTGATGCCCTGTTCAGTGCTGGCTGCGGCCGACTATTTGAAGGCACACCATTGCAACTGTACCAATCGCTAACCAAATTTGCGCGGTTACCCGAAAGTACGCTGGTTTATCCCGCACATGAATACACCTTGTCTAACCTAAAATTTGCCCGCACCGTAGAACCGGATAATCAGGCCATAGTCGATTATATGCGAGAGGCAACACATCTGAGGCAACAACAGCTTCCCACATTGCCCTCCAGTATCAAACGAGAGCTTGTCATCAATCCTTTTTTACATTGCACCGATGAACGCTTAACCACGATTCTTAGCCAGCACAGTCAACAAATCGCGGATTCCGCCGTGACCCGCTTAAAACTTCTCCGTCAGTGGAAAGACAATTTTTGATTTGTTGGTTACAATGGATCGATTTTAACGCCATCAGTTGTTTTAAAGCTCTGATGATATCTCCTAACGTTATGATAATTTAGAGAATTAGTTTAAATTCGGCCAGCGCCTATCACCGCTCATATTTTTACCGGAAGCTTACCCGGGCACATCTGACAAGCAATAACATCTACGTCAGATGATTCAAAGGTGCTGGTTCACTACTGTTTCTGTCATAAGACAGCTTTTTGAGGATAGGCGCTTTTGAAGCAACGGAACTTATTAACTACCGCCGGGATTGTTGTGTTTTTAGCCGGCTGTCAGACTGTGCCGTTACAGTCAACAACTACCCCGCCCCCAAAACCTACAGCCACCGCCGCTGAAATTTTGCAGAAGACGCCACAGGAACCTCAACAACCCGAACTGGCAGTTACCGATGTATGGCAGCGGGTACGTAACCAACTCAACTTACCTGTGCCAGATGTCAAACTTATCGACGAATATCGCGACTGGTATATCCACAATCCTAAACATTTGGAACAGATTTCAGAGCGGGCAGCACCGTTCTTATATCTGATTGTTGACCAGATTGAACAACGCCATCTGCCGATGGAGTTGGCATTATTGCCAATTGTTGAAAGTGCCTTTGATCCTTATGCCTATTCACCCGGCGCCGCATCAGGGTTATGGCAGTTTACCTCGCCGATGGCTCGCCATTTTGGTTTGAAAATTAACTGGTGGTATGACGGCCGTCGTGATGTGCCTGCCGCCACCAAAGCCGCATTGGACATGATGCAATACCTGTATCACAAGACTGGCGAGAACTGGCTTTACGCGATTGCGGCCTATAACACGGGTGAAGGCCGAGTGCTGAGCGCCGTCAAACACAACGAACTTCGTGGCAAACCTACTGATTTTTGGTCGTTATCGCTGCCTAAAGAAACTGAACGTTACGTCCCGCAACTACTGGCACTCGCCGATGTGGTGAAACATGCGGATAAATATGGCATCAAGCTGGCGGCCATCGACAACCAACCCGCAGTTGAAGTAGTTGATACAGGTAGTCAGATTGATCTGGCACTCGCCGCCAAACTGGCTGACATCGATATCAGTGAATTGCAAAAACTGAATCCGGGCTATAACCGCTGGGCGACGGCACCTAAAGGACCTTTCAAATTGGTGCTGCCCGTTGATAAAGCCCAGGATTTTGAAGTAGCCCTGGCAACAACCGACCCGGCAGATCGTTTGAACTGGTTGCGCTACGAAATCCAACCGGGAGATTCACTGGGGTTGATCGCCAAGAAGAATCAGACCACGGTCGACATCATTCGCTCAGTTAATGACATCAAAGGGAATACCATTGTCGCGGGCAAATACCTGCTAATCCCGGTTTCTCTGCAAGATGCCAGTGATTATCCGCTGTCTGCTGATAATCGATTACTTAACAAGCAGAGCAAAGGCAAATATAAAACCACCTATGAAGTGCAATCTGGAGATTCACTGTGGAAAATAGCCCGACAGTATCAGGTAGGCGTGGGTGAACTCGCGAGTTGGAATGGAATGGCCGCCAAAGAAGCACTGCATCCGGGTAAAGTACTGGTGCTGTGGCAACCAAAAACCACTAGTAATGGTGCTATTACCCGAACTGTAAAATACAAGGTGCGTAATGGAGACTCTTTAGCGCGGATCGCTGATAAGTTTAACGTTACGGTTTCACAGTTACAGCAATGGAATGAATTGCAGCAACAGAAGTATCTGCAACCAGGCCAGGTACTCACTTTATTTGTGGATGTCACTGCAAGCGGTAGTTAACTGGTTGTTTTTGTGGCGAACAGCACACATTTTACTGTTCGTTTGACCTTTATCAAAGTTTAACAATCCAAACTGAGCGGATAGTAATCTCTAAGTGAAGTGTCACAATTTTGACGCCTTCAATTTTAGATAATGTAGATAGACTTAACTTAGCTCTGTGTGGATATGAAGCGAGATAATTACATCACTGAAGTGGAAACTGCGGTGCCGGTAGATAGCCGGATTCTTTCCACTACCGATTTAAAAGGGAAAATTACTCACGTTAATCAGCAGTTCTGCGACATTTGTGGTTATACCCAAGATGAGCTGCTGGGTCACGGCCATAATATTGTGCGTCATCCACAGATGCCTAAAGCGGCATTCGCAGATCTGTGGCACGATATTCAGCAGGGTAAAAATTGGATGGGCTTGGTTAAAAACCGCCGCAAGGACGGTGGTTATTACTGGGTAAACGCATTCATCACCCCAATCCGCCGTGCAGGTAAAATCTTTGAATATCAATCCGTCCGTACTAAAGCTGATAAAGCACTGGTGCAGAGAGCTATTGCTTGTTACGCCGATATTGAGAAAGGCAAGTTACCCTTACCCAAATTTCCTTTATCACTTACCGCTAAAATTGGACTCCCTTGGGGAATATCCACCGCCTTGCTACTGGCGCTCCCCTTCGTCTCCGTAACGATTGCCATCCCTTTCGTGATCCTATCGCTGCTACTGATGAGCTGGAGTCTTGTCCGGCTTTCGGCCCGATGCACCCGTTTGCAAAAACTGAGTGATGATGTGCAGCAAAGCAAACTCATGCAGGCCATCTATACCGGTGACACCGATATTCTATCCGCAGTAGAACTCAGTTTGAGAATGCAGAAAGCCGAGATCGTAGCCATTACAGCCAGGATTGATGACACCAGCGACCATTTGAATGCTAATTTGCAATCTCATCAGCAGTCGGTCGATGCCAATCATAGAGAGCTTTCCCAACAGGCACTGGCACTAGATGAACTGGCAGCAGCAATCAGTCAAATGAAAAGTGCTATCGCCGAGATTGCTGCCACCTCCTCCAATACCGCCTCAGATGTCACTAACCTTGAAGTTAGCAATCAGGACACCATGAAAGCACTTGAGGCGAGCAGCGCAGCTAACGCTGAAATGAGCGGCTTACTGCAAAAAGTAGCATCACAAATTGCGGAGCTCGATCAGCAATGCGCCAGTGTGAACACGGTACTTGCAGTAATTGAACAATTATCTGAACAAACTAACCTGTTAGCGTTGAATGCGGCGATCGAAGCGGCACGTGCAGGTGAAGCTGGCAGAGGCTTTGCCGTCGTTGCTGATGAAGTACGCGCACTGGCACAACGCTCATCAGGTTCGGCCAAAGAGATTTATGGCATTATTCACCAGTTAAGTGAGCAGAGCCAGCAAGCAGTCGCCGAGATGGGTAAGAGTCAGACGCTTACCCAACACAGTATGGAGCTGGAACAACAGTTAGTAACTCGGCTTAATGACGAAGCCAAAGCATTGGGACGTATCACCGCCAATAGCCACCAGATTGCGGTGGCAACGGAAGAACAGGCCTATACCGTGGATCAACTGCATCTGAATTCCTGCCGCCTTCAAGGTGGAGTAAGTAAACTGCAGGAAAATAGTCACGAAGCTACCAGCCACGGCGAAGAGCTTCGACGGCAAAGTGAACGGCAAAAAGAGCTGATTGCCCAATTCAAATAACCACACAATTGCTTCGAGAAAATAAAAGCCACTGAATAGTGGCTTTTTATTTGGTTTTCCCAGGTTACAGCCCGCTGAGCGCTTCTTGACAAAGTGCGGTTATATGGGCCCAATCGCCTGATTCCATCGCTTCAACCGGTGCAATCCAACTGCCGCCAATACAGTCGACGTTGGGCAACGCCAGGTACTGCCGATAACTTTCTGGGGTGATGCCGCCAGTAGGGCAAAAATGCACATCATTCAGCGGCCCAGCAAAGGCTTTCAATGCCTTTACACCACCAGAAGCTTCGGCAGGAAAAAACTTGAAATAGTGATAATCCTGACTCAGACCTTCCATAATTTCCGAGATGCTGGCCACCCCGGGGATCAACGGAATACTTCCAGCTTTTCCGGCTTTCAACAGTGCTTCAGTCGCACCGGGAGTGATAGCAAATTGTGCACCAGCGGCTTCAGCTTGCTGCAGCATGGTTTCATTTAAAATTGTTCCTGCGCCGACTACCGCCTCTGGCACCTCTGCCACAATTTTACTGATAGCATCTAAAGCACAAGGGGTTCTTAGTGTAACTTCCAGTACTCGAATACCGCCAGCCACCAAGGCTTTAGCTAATGGAACAGCGTGTTCAATTTTATTGATAACCATTACAGGAATAATGGGGCTTAACGCAAATATTGCTGAGGGCTGCAACGTCCAATTGTTCTGTGTCATGTTACGGCTCCTTAATGGTTAATAAAATTCGTCGATAGCACTGGTACTGCGAGCACCTGTTTCAGGACTGCTGAAATTAGCGCGCAGCGCGGTGAACAATTCCCGGCCCATGCCGTAACGCACCGGTCGCAAAGTAACCGACTCTGCGGTTCTTGTTGCCAATTCAGCTTCGTCTACCAATAGGCTAATTTCGCCGTTTACCGCATCTACGCGAATACGATCACCATTACGCACTTTGGCAATAAGACCGCCATCAAGTGCTTCAGGAGATAAATGGATAGCAGCAGGCACCTTTCCTGACGCACCGGACATTCGGCCATCAGTCACCAGCGCGACATGGTAGCCTTGATCCTGTAATGAGCCCAGTAATGGCGTCAGCTTATGGAGTTCTGGCATACCATTAGCTTTTGGTCCCTGCCCTTTAACCACCACCACACAATCACGATTCAGCTGTCCGCTACTGAAGAGTTCGTTAAGCTTGAGTTGATCGTCTACTACCACAGCCTCAGCCTCTACGATGCGGTGAGCCTCAGCAACTGCGGAAATCTTCATTACCGCTCGACCCAAATTGCCAGTCAGCAGCTGCAAGCCACCGTGATGCTGGAACGGTTTGGCCACAGAGCTGAGCACTTCAGGATCAAGGCTTTCGGCGGGCCCCTCTACCCATGTCAGCCCTTCAGCCAATAATTTGGGTTCTTGGGTGTAACGTCGTAGTCCATATCCCGCTACCGTATTTACATCCTCATGCAGTAAGCCGGCGTCTAACAGCTGTCTTACCAGCAGCGCCATGCCACCAGCAGCATGGAAATGGTTGATATCTGCCTGCCCATTGGGATAAACCTTGGCTAATAACGGCACAACGTCAGATAGTTCAGAAAAATCATCCCAGTTGATGATAATGCCAGCTGCTCTGGCCGCCGCGACCAGATGAATGGTCAAATTGGTTGAGCCACCGGTTGCCAGCAGCGCGACAACACCATTGACGATCGATTTTTCACAGACCAGTTCACCAATAGGGGTGTATTGAGTGCCTAATGCTGTCAGTCGACACACTTGTTTAGCCGCCGCTTGTGTCAGCGCTAAGCGCAACGGATCGTCTGGATTAACAAAGGAAGAACCTGGTAACTGTAAGCCCATAACTTCCAGCACCAGTTGATTACTGTTGGCGGTGCCGTAAAAGGTGCAAGTCCCGGCGCTGTGATATGACTTGGATTCCGCTTCCAGTAATACCGCGCGATCCACCAACCCCTGCGCAAATTTCTGTCGTACTCGCGCTTTCTCTTTATTGGGAATACCGGAACGCATGGGCCCCGCGGGCACAAACAACATCGGCAGATGACCAAAACTTAAGGCGCCAATCAAAAGTCCTGGAACAATCTTGTCGCATATACCCAGCAACAAGGCACCATCAAACATGTTGTGAGATAATCCAACCGCAGTCGCCATCGCAATGACTTCACGACTGATCAAACTCAGTTCCATGCCTGGATAGCCTTGCGTTACACCGTCACACATGGCAGGAACACCGGCAGCCACTTGCGCAACACTCCCCACCTCATGGCAGGCATTCTTGATGATCTGCGGGTAATGCTCATAAGGTTGATGTGCCGATAACATATCGTTGTAAGCGGTAACGATACCGATATTGGCTTTGGTTAACTGTCGTAACGATTGCTTATCATCTGCTTGGCAGGCGGCCATACCATGGGCCAAATTGCCACACCCCAAGCTGGCACGATACACGCCATCAGCTTTGGATTCCTGAATAGCGGCAAGATATTTTGCTCGGGTAGCTTTACTGCGGGCAATTATTCGATCAGTTACCGCCTGTACTGTAGGATTCATAACGTCTCCTTATGCAGCCCAATACACGTCCACAGGGGTCTTGTGCTGGGACAGAATTGCGCGAATTGGCATCTCATTGACATTGTCAGAGACCAGCGCCTGGTGATAAACATCCAGTTTCTGTTGCCCTACCAGATGCAGATATATTTGTCGGCTCGACATTATGGCATTGCGGCTTAAGGTAATGCGGGCATGTGGTGCCGCTTGCGGATGTACCGCGCACAGTAACGCGTCTGTAGTCAACGCCTGTTGCAATTCCGCAGCTGGAGCACTAGGAAACCAAGAACAGGTATGGCCATCATTGCCCATACCTAACACCACCACATCAAATGGACGCGGGATATTGGCCAGTTGTTCCGTGGTCATGGCGACACCGGCTTCAGCAGTCGCAAACATATTTTTCAGCCCGCGAAATTTGGCACTTGCTGCGAAATGCTGTAACAGGTGCTGCCGGACCAGATGCTCGTTGGAATCCGCACTGTCGGTGTCAACCCAGCGTTCATCTGCCAGCGTTATAAACACTTCGCTCCAGTCGAGCACCTTGCGGCTCAATTTGTCAAACAAGCCTATCGGCGTAGCCCCCCCCGACACGACCAGACTTGCTTTGCCTCGAGTATCAATGGCTGCTTGCAAAGCATCGGCAATACGCTGCGCTAACTGTTGTTCTAACTGCTCTTTAGAATCGAAAGATTTAAAAACGGTTTCTTTCAACATACGGCCTCCTTATTCGTCCCAGGAACGTCCGTCTTTAGTAATCAATGCCACCGAAGCTACGGGACCCCAGGTGCCCGCAGGATAAGGCTTGGGTTTCTCATTGCTCTGTTCCCATGACTGAATGATACCGTCAACCCAGATCCATGCTTGCTCTACTTCGTCGCGGCGCACAAACAGTGCCTGATTACCTGACATTGCTTCTAACAACAGGCGTTCATAGGCATCGGGGATCCGTTCATTTTTAAAGGTATCGGAAAAACTCAAATCAAGCTTAGTGGTCTGTAGTCGCTGTTTCTGCTCCAACCCTGGCACCTTGTTCATCATCTGGATCTCAACCCCTTCATGCGGTTGCAGACGGATCGTCAGTTTATTCGGCGGCAGATTACGATAACTGGAGCGATACAGATTATGTGGGGGATTTTTAAAGTAGATGACGATTTCAGAACTCTTGAACGGCATCCGCTTACCACTGCGTAGATAAAATGGCACCCCGGCCCAACGCCAGTTATCGATATCCAGTCGCAGCGCCACAAAAGTCTCGGTATTTGACTGAACGTTGGCCCCCTCTTCTTCCAGATATCCAGGTACTGGCGAACCTTTAAGGAAACCTGCGGAATACTGCCCGCGTACGGTATTTTCAAACACATTGTCCATGGTGATTGGACGCAGCGATTTTAATACTTTGACTTTTTCATCACGAATACTGTCAGCATCAAGGTTCACCGGCGGATCCATGGCAATCAACGTTAGTACCTGCAACAGATGGTTCTGGATCATATCCCGCATCTGGCCGGCCTTATCAAAATACCCCCAGCGACCTTCGATACCGACTTCTTCCGCAACAGTGATCTGCACATGATCAATGGTGCGATTGTCCCATTTGGAAGCAAATAGTGAATTTGCAAAACGCAGTGCAATGAGGTTTTGTACGGTTTCTTTACCAAGATAATGGTCGATACGATAAACCTGACGTTCATCAAAATAGGCAGATACCTGATCGTTAATCACTTTGGAAGAGGCCAGATCTGAACCAATCGGCTTTTCAAGTACCACGCGGGTTTCAGCATTGATTAGGCCCTGTGCGTGCAAACAACGACAGATGTCACCGAAAATTGCAGGCGGAGTGGCAAAATAGTTCACCATTACACGGCTCTGGCTATCCAGAAGCTTATGAAACGCCGCATAACCGTCCACATCAGTGAAATTGGTACCAATGTAATGACACCGCCCAAGAAAACGTTGCAAGGTTTCAGGACAGACGTCCTCTTTCACAAACTTTTTGATAGATTGAGTCACACGCTCAATAAACTCTTCCTGCGTAAAGGCATCTTTGGCAACGCCAATGATACGGGTATCAGGATGTAACAAATTGGCCTTGTCGAGCTGGTATAATGAAGGCAACAATTTGCGCCGGGCCAGGTCTCCTTTTGTGCCAAAGAGTACAAAATCACAGGCTTTGGTCTCGGATGATGATTTGCCCATCGCTTAACTCTCTCCTTTGAATTAGGGTGGCTTCACTTTAACAGATCCAAGCGTAAACCACGCATTCGGAAATCGATATACAGAATTGTTGTAATATAACCACAAATACGAAAAACTGCATCTGTTATTTAAGCTTTATCCTTTCCCTGATGGCTGGTCAAAACTATGGTAAATCTGTTATGCTCAGTGCATTGTAATCCCTGTTACATGCGGCATTTCGCCACGTTAGCGTAATCTAATATGGCTTTGATATCCGTCAATACTTTGATGTTGAGCTTCGTATAACTTACAGCAAGAAACTAATAAAATTACATAATCTATTGGCCTGCGGACTTAATAACATATGAATACCTTAGAAAAGGTTCAGAAGAACCTGCCTCATTTCAGCAAATCTGAGCGTAAAGTTGCCGAGGTTATTCTGGCTTCCCCACAAACTGCCATTCATTCCAGCATAGCAACACTGGCAAAAATGGCGGATGTGAGTGAACCAACGGTTAACCGGTTTTGTCGCCGGCTGGACACAAAAGGATTCCCTGATTTTAAGCTGCACCTTGCACAGAGCCTGGCGAATGGTACGCCCTATGTCAGTCGCCATGTTGAGGAAGACGACTCTCCAGACTCCTACACCAACAAAATTTTTGAGTCCTCCATGGCGGCGCTGGATACCGCGCGCCAGAGTGTGGACCCTATCGCGATTAACCGTGCCGTCGATGTTCTCACCCAGGCGAAAAAAATTTCCTTCTTTGGTTTGGGAGCCTCTGCAGCAGTAGCTCATGATGCACAGAATAAATTCTTTCGTTTTAATGTCCCGGTAATTTGTTTCGATGATGTGTTAATGCAGCGGATGAGCTGTATTAACAGTAATGAAGGTGATGTGGTGGTGTTAATTTCACACACAGGCCGCACTAAGTCATTGTTGGATATCGCTCGTTTGGCAAGAGAAAATGGCGCCGCAGTGATCGCCATCACTTCACGCAATTCACCGCTCTCCCGTGAATGTACCCTGCCGGTAACAATGGAAGTCCCTGAAGACACCGATATGTATCTACCAATGGCGTCCCGACTGGCACAACTGGTCATTGTTGATGTACTCGCCACTGGGTTTACCCTGCGTCGTGGGCCGCGCTTTCGCGAAAGTCTGAAACGGGTTAAAGAGGTTCTGAAAGAGTCCCGCGTAGAAAAAACTGATGTAATGTAACCAACCTCTTACGTTTTTATCCCCAAGCGACCGCCATACAGCAGTCGCTTATTTTTTAACCATTTTTGGTTAAAGTCACAAAATTTAAACATCTTTCTGTCGCTTTTTTGTTTGTAAGTTTCCTACAAAACAAATGTAACTCTGTTAAGATATTAAGCAGCACATTTGCAAACTTAATGGGGTATAAACACCATGTTTCGCAGAACAAAAATCGTGACAACACTGGGTCCAGCCACAGACCGTGACGATAACCTACGCAAAATCATTGCCGCTGGTGCAAACGTCGTTCGTCTTAATTTTTCCCATGGCTCTCCAGAAGATCACATTAAACGCGCGACTGATGCAAGAAACATCGCAAAAGAACTCGGCGTACAAATTGCAATTCTGGGTGACCTGCAAGGCCCTAAAATCCGGGTATCTACCTTTAAGGATAACAAGGTAATACTAACGCAGGGACAAACATTCGTATTGGATGCCGAACTGCCCAAAGGTGAAGGCGATGTGAATCAGGTAGGCATCGATTACAAAGAATTGCCTGATGATGTCGATGTTGACGATACCTTGATGTTAGACGATGGCCGAGTGCAACTACGAGTCACGAAGGTTGAAGGCCGCAAAGTTTTTACGACTGTCACCATTGCGGGTCCTTTATCAAATAACAAAGGGATCAACAAACGCGGCGGCGGTTTGTCTGCAGCGGCTCTTACGGATAAAGATAAACATGACATCATCACAGCCGCTGAAATTAAGGTGGATTATCTGGCGGTTTCATTCCCTCGCTCAGGCGCGGATTTGGAATATGCCCGCGAATTGGCACGCAATGCCGGTAGTGAAGCACTGATCGTTGCTAAAGTCGAACGCGCAGAGGCAGTAGCGTCAGACGCAGCGATTGATGACATTATTAATGCATCAGATGCGGTTATGGTGGCACGTGGAGATCTGGGTGTAGAAATTGGCGATCCTGCTCTGGTAGCAGTACAGAAAAAGCTCATCAGTCGTTCGCGCCAACTCAACAAAATCGTGATCACAGCGACCCAGATGATGGAGTCAATGATCAGCAATCCCATGCCTACACGTGCTGAGGTCATGGACGTTGCCAACGCCGTTCTTGACGGCACTGATGCCGTTATGCTGTCGGCAGAAACCGCGGCGGGAAGTTACCCAGAAGAAACTGTCGCCGCTATGGCAAGAGTCTGTCTGGGTGCCGAAGCCCATCCCAGCATTCGGGTATCAAAACATCGCCTGGACCAGAGTTTTAGCACCGTAGAAGAAACCATCGCCCTCGCCACTATGTATGCGGCTAACCATTTGTCGGCAGTGAAAGCGATTGTGGCCCTGACGGAATCGGGAGCCACCCCCAAACTGATGTCTCGTATCAGTTCGGCTTTGCCGATTTTTGCGCTTAGCCGCCACCAGCGAACCTTGTCCGCGATGGCATTGTATCGTGGTGTGTATCCCGTTGCATTTGAGTCATCACTTCATGCACCAGACTTTCTGGCGCAGGCGGCATTAGAGTGTTTGCGTGATAAAGGATACATTCATACGGGTGATATGGTGTTGATGACAAAAGGTGATGTCATGGAGACTATCGGTGGCACTAATACCTGTAAGGTTTTGATTGTACCTTAAAAAATCGACTTCACTTCGAATAGAAAAGGTACGCATTGCGTACCTTTTTTATTCATCCATGTGGATTACAATTTTGCAAAATCATCGACATTAATGGCGGCCAGTCGCAGCTTATCTGCGGCGAGTAATCTTGCTTGTTCTTCTTCCGTGATAATATTTTCGGCTACAGCGATTTCTGCTAAAACCTCCAATGAGGATTCACGCGCGAGTTTCCCTTGCTTTTGCGCATCACGCAGTCGTGCATATAGGTCACGGCATTTATGCATCGCCTGAAAAGCTGCTTCAACTTCTGCGATTCCACCGGTATCGCCCACAAAATTCGGACATAGAAAGGTTAACCGCTCACGCACTGGTGAAGGTTTCTGCAAACTCACAGCTACACTGCTGCTGAGCTTATCTGATGGCCCGTTAAACCAGTTACCCAACGGAAATACTAGTATTCGCATCAGCCAGGATAATGGCTTATTCGGGAAATTACGAATAACCCCTTCCAGCGCCTCTGCAGTGAGCTGTAACCGAGTTTGCATCACATGTTGTACCACCGGCAAGTCGTCAAACTGGCGCCCGTGATCTTCAAACAACTTTAGGGTGGCCGACCCAAGATACAATTGACTGAGAGCGTCGCCGAGTCTGGCAGAGATCATCTCTTTACGCTTTAGATCTCCCCCTAACACCAACATCGCAATATCGGTCATAAATGCCAGGGCAGCAGACATGCGCGACATCTGTTTGTAGTAGATGCGGGTGTCGCCGCTTACGGGGGCGGAGGCAAAGTAACTTCCTGTCAGTGCATGACCGACACTTGCCAGAGCATTACGCAATGCGTAACCGATATGCCCCATCAACAGAGAATCAAAGCGATTGAGCGCTTCTGTCTCATCGCTCATGCCTGCCGCTTCCATTTCTGACAACACATAAGGATGACAGCGTGTGGCACCTTGACCAAAAATCATCAAGCTGCGGGTAAGAATGTTGGCACCCTCAACGGTAATGGAGATTGGATTAGCCATATAGCCGTGAGCCAGATAGTTTTTCGGTCCCATCTGGATGCCTTTGCCCGACTGTATATCCATTGCATCATTCATCACTTGGCGGCCAAGTTCCGTCATGTGATACTTGGCAATCGCAGTGACAACCGATGGTTTCACTTTAAGATCAATGCCAGTGGTGGTCAGACGCCTGGCGGCTTCCAATTGATAGGTATTGGCAATAATTCTGGCTAAAGCCTCCTGCACACCTTCAAACTGTCCTATCGACAAACCAAACTGTTTGCGAATATAGGCATAAGCGGTTGTGGTTTTCGTGGCTAAGTGACCCGATGCTGTTGCCAATGCAGGAAGGGAAATCCCCCTGCCGGCAGATAAACACTCAACTAACATTCGCCAGCCTTTACCCGCGAATTCTGGTCCCCCAATGATCCAGTCCAGCGGAATAAACACATCGTTCCCCTGTGTCGTACCGTTCATAAAGGCCATATGTAGAGGATCATGTCGACGACCAATTTTTACACCTTTATGCTTGGTAGGAATTAACGCGCAGGTAATACCGAGATTTTGATTATCGCCAAGTAAGCCTTCCGGATCTTTCATCTTAAACGCCAGGCCTAATACGGTAGCGACAGGGGCCAGCGTGATATAGCGCTTGTTCCAGGAGAGTTTCAGACCAATGATCTCTTCACCGTCAAACTTACCACGGCAAACAATTCCTTCATCGGGAATAGCGCCCGCATCAGAACCGGCCTCTGGACCAGTAAGTGCAAAACATGGCACTTCGTCGCCGGTAGCTAATGCTGGCAACCACCTTTCTTTCTGCTGCTGCGTGCCGTAATGCGTCAGTAATTCCCCCGGACCTAGCGAATTAGGCACCATCACTGTCACCGCAGCACTGAGACTACGACTGGCAATTTTACTAACGATGGTCGAATTGGCGTATGCCGAGAACCCCTTACCGCCGTATTTTTTAGGGATTATGAGTGCAAAAAAACCTTCTTTTTTAAAGTATTCCCATAATTCCGGTGGCAGATCGCGGCGTTTGTTTACAATGTCGTAATCATCAATTATGGTCAGCGCTGTCATGACCTGATTATCAATGAACGCCTTTTCATCAGACGACAACGTGGGTTTGCCATAATCATGCAATTTTTCCCAGTTGGGTTGACCACGAAACAGCTCAGCTTCCCACCAGACATCACCCGCTTCCATCGCCTGTCGTTCGGTATCTGAGAGCGGCGGCAATACTTTGCGGAAGAAATGGAGCACAGGCTTTGTCACAAATTGCATGCGAATATCGCGCACAAAAAACAACGCGACTAAAACTAAAAGCAGTAGTAACAGGATAGTCATATCAAAACCCTTGATTTAGTTACCCGACACTGCAACGCCGGCAGAAATATAGGGGATCACTTTACGAATAACAGCTTCAATATCGTTGCTTTCATTAAAATCTGCGGCAGCAATTTCCATCAATGCATCCGCTGATGCCATCGCAAAAACGATGGTGCCAAGCGTGAAATGTAAACGCCAAAAGATATCGGCAGCAGGAATTTCAGGCACGCTTTCAGACACGGCTTTCACAAAAGTTTGTAAATGATCACCGTAGTGCGAAGTGATAAACCAACGCAGATGCCCCTGGCTCTCGATGTAACCACGCCCCAACAGTTGCAAAAAAGTACGCGTACCGTCAGGACACAGTTGATTGAGTTTTAACAACGGGCTGACCAATGCTGAAAAAATCTCTGGCAATGATGCCTGTTGTTCTTGCTTGCGCTGAGCATTGATTGCCTGAGAAGCCGCTGGCATGAAAACATCCAGATAACGCGCTAGCACCGCCCGAATTAGCTCCTTTTTGGAGCCAAAGTGATAATTAACCGATGCCAGATTGACTTCAGCCTTACTGGTGATCAGTCGCAGAGAGGTTTCCGAAAAACCACGCTCAGCAAACAGCCGTTCGGCTGCATCAAGAATACGGGTCTTGGTATCAAAGCGATTGGCCATTCCATCCCCCAGAATATTTTAAACACCTGTTTAAAATAATTGTTGGGATAAATGATGTCAAACGAAAAACTCCCAGCACGGAATGTATTTACGGTTAAGGGGAATATTTTGAAAGATGACCCGCTTCCAGCAATTAAATAGCTGTTCCGAAGTGTAGATCACCTGCGAAGGGAACTCAGTGTGAAATGAGCGATCAGATAAGTCGCCAAACCACACTTTACACACACCCACACTGAGTATGAACAGAATAACATTGATTGATCGTGCCGAGCGACGCCGATTAGAGAAAATCGTCCAGCGAAGCAAAGATAAGCGTTTCAGCCGTCGAGCAAATGCGGTGTTACTTGTGCATCAAGGACTATCCCGACAGACAGTCGCAAGCTTGCTTAGCGCGGCTCGTTCTTCTGTAAATCGCGGGTGTAGCAAGTATAACGAACTGGGGATAAACGGATTGAAAGATGCCGAACTGGGGAAACCACCGTACTTACCCGGCGATGCCATAGTGAAGCTGCTACATTTTCTAATCCCTTGCTCACCACAAGATTTAGGCTATCAGCGTAGTCGTTGGAGTACCGAATTGCTCGCCAAAGTATTGCGAAAACATGCAGGAATTCATATTCATAGTTCGACGTTACGCCGGTGGATGCCAGAACTCGGGATAGTATGGCGACGGGCCGCACCGACACTCAGAATTCGAGACCCACATAAGGACGAAAAGTTAGCGGCAATTAAAGCGGCTCTGGATAACTGCAATGCCGATAATCCTGTCTTCTATGAAGACGAAGTTGATATCCATTTAAACCCTAAGATAGGTGCAGATTGGGGCTTTCGAGGGAAACAACGGTTAGTGGCAACACCTGGCCAGAACGAAAAATATTATCTTGCGGGGGCCTTACATGCCGACACAGGCACAGTGAAATATGTAGGCAGCGACTCAAAATGTTCGGCGTTATTTATTAGGCTGATGGAATTGCTTCGGAAGAGCTATCGCAAAGCAAAAACTATCACGTTAATCGTGGATAATTACATCATTCATAAGAGCAAAAAAGTGCAGGCTTGGCTAAGCAACAATCCCAAGTTCACACTCCTGTTTCAGCCCGTTTATAGCCCTTGGGTGAATAAAATTGAGAAGCTGTGGCATGCACTTCATGAAACGGTGACACGCAATCATAAGTGTTCGCAGATGTGGCAGTTGCTACGTAGGGTGAGGCGATTTATGGAAACCGCTTCACTCTATCCGGGAAACCTACATGGATTGGCAGAGCTGTAGCAGAATTAGGATCAGTTATTTAACGTAAATAGCCGCCGCGGCGATTCTTCTCGCGGTTATCAACGCGCTGCTGCTCGGTTTTTGGCAACATCACATACACTGCCCCATACCCCCCCTGTTCTCTTTTGGCACTGTGAAAAGCCAGAACTTCGTCTAACTGCGTCAACCAATAATTCACGCACGATTTGATCAATGCCGGGAACGGCTTACTGTGATATCCCTTACCATGGATCAGCAACACACAGCGATCGCCTCTTTGCAAACGCGTCAGAATAAAATCGACTAATGTGTCTCTGGCCTGTCGTACCGTCATACCATGAATATCAAGCTCGGCGGCCACCTTATATTTGCCCTGCCGTAGATTCTTAAATACAGCCTCTTGCACCCCCTCACGTTTGAAACTCAACATATCATCGGGTTTGACTGGAGTAATGTGCACCAATTCCAATGGTAGCCGTAACAGATATTCACTCGCCTGAGCCGCCGCTTTTCTGGCCTGCTGGGCATCAGAGGGGCCCGCTTTGGGTGAAATAGGCAGCGTATGACTCTGTTTTAATGGGACAACGTCAGCCATTTCTGACTGAAATAAATCCTTATCATTTTGATCCATAACAAAAGTCCATCCTTTTCCAACGTCTAGATTACACACTTTGTTAAGAAATCAATCTTCTGATCGACCGTGGCATCTATTATAGTTACCTGCATTACACCTGATTAGACCGTATAAATGAGAATCTTTCTGATAGCACTGGCGCTACTGTTCGCGACGGTAAAGCCAGTATGGGCTGCCAATAGCGACGATGCAGACCAGGTAGCCCTGAATCAACAGTATCAGCAATTCATTAATGCCTTTGCGGCACTAGATCCTCAACGGTTAGTTGCAATATACGCTGACGACGCCACCTATATTCCGGAACAACAGAATGTCGCCATCGTCACCGGCAAGAATAGCATTGTCGAACTTTATCAGAAATTCTTTGACCGAATTCGTAAGCGCAAAGCGCACATTGAAGTCGATTTTCGCTTGGTGAAACGGTTAATCCAAGGCAATTCAGCAACAGATGTCTGCTATTATCTGGTGCGTTTTCATCCCCCCGCCGAAACGGAAGAGCCAGTGAGTGAATTTGCGGGAAAGATGGTCACTGTTTCAGAAAAAAATGCCCAAGGTGTTTGGCAATGGAAAGTCGATATCAGCAACCGCGCTGAACCTCAGCATTTTTTTGATGCCCCCCCCAAACCCAATCTCTATTATGGTCATCATTTCAGCCCACTGACTAAGTAAAACTTGTGATGGCCTCTATGGAAATCGACGCGAAAAGCAATTGTCCATGCGGTAGCGGCAAGCAGTATTCTCAATGCTGCCAGCCATACCACCAACATCAGATCCCTGCCCCTACGCCAGAAGCATTGATGCGTTCACGATATGCGGCGTTTGTACTGCACTTGTTCGGCTATCTAGAAAAAACTCATCATCCGGATTTTCGTCACGGATTGACGGCCACATCACTTGCACAAGGTAAGCAACCAGATTGGTTAACGTTGAATGTGATCAGTAGTGAACAGCAGGATTGCCGCGGCACCGTCTTATTTAAAGCGTGGTATAAGATCGATGGTAAATTAGATGCCATCTACGAACAGTCAAATTTTTTGTTGGTAGATAAACACTGGTTTTATACCGATGGCGAGCAATATCAGACAGCGTTGCCTAAACGCAACGATTCCTGCATCTGCGGCAGTGGTCGCAAGTTTAAACTTTGCTGTATGAATAAGCTTTTGCGTTAATGGAGCATCACAGGTTTGTCTGCTTCAATAAAGCGGGCGAAATCAGCTTCACGTAATGCCGGACTGTAAAGGAATCCTTGGGCTTGGTGACATAGATTATCCGCTAAGAATCGTTCCTGTTCCGCGGTTTCAACCCCTTCAGCCGTCAGTGAAATGTTGAGCGCCTTGGCCATCGCAATAATCGCACTCACAATTTCCTGACTCTGGCGACTAATATTCAAATCCGAGATAAAAGAACGGTCAATTTTCAGCTTGCTGATGGGGAATTGTTTCAGATAACGCATCGAGCTATAGCCGGTACCAAAATCGTCAATAGCCAAACCAACGCCCAAATCTGCTAATTCCTGACACAGATTGGTTGCATAGCGAATATCTTCCATCAGTTCGGTTTCAGTGATTTCAAGAATTAACGTTTTCGGCTTAATACGATAGCGAGTTAGCAGATCCCATACCTGTTCATAAAGATTACCACCGAAGAATTGCCTGGCGGATACGTTAACGTGCATCGACATGTCAATATTGCGATGTTGCCACAGATAAAGCTGTTTACAGGCAGCCTCAAGCACCCAACTACCTATGCTATTGATCAACCCTGTTTGTTCAGCAATATCAATAAACGCGCCGGGATACATAATGCCGCGTTTGGGATGATGCCAACGGATAAGCGCCTCGGCACCGATGTAACTCTTACTTTGCAAATCTCTCAGCGGTTGATAGTAGAGTTCAAACTGACGGCCACGAATTGCCAGATTTAAATCTCGTTCAATCTCCGCATCATCCTTGAATGCTTTCAGTAATGTGCTATTGAACACCTGAATAGCCATTCCCTGCTTTTTCTTGGCATATTGCAACGCAATATCGGCACACGTCAGTGGTGGCACTTTTTCGACAATTTCATCAATAGCGACAATTGCCATGGCTGGACGGACATCCACAGACTCCCGCCCCAAGGAAATAGGCATACTCAACTGTTGATACAAACGACCATAGCAGTGTTGGAGGTCTTCCTGTTTCAACTCAGGTAACAACAACGCAAATTCATCGCTACCCACACGTGCGGTTTCAGCACCACTATATAACGCTGAAAAATGTCGCAGACGACGAGCGATTTCCACCAGCAAATCGTCACCTTTACTATGCCCGTAAGTGTCATTGTATCGCTTAAAGCCGACTAGGTTGACGAGTAGCAGATAGCCGCATTCTGTACGATCCAGCATGCGGTTAAAATAGGTACGGTTATACAGGCCAGTGAGATTACAATGCCAGGCAAAATGTTCTAATTCAGTCTGATGATTGCGTGCTTCGGTATGATCTTCAGCCGTCACCAACGCGTAGTGGTTTCCGCGTCTGGTTTCAAACTGGCTGGCATAGAATTTCAACCAATAACTGTCACCATTTTTATGTTGCAATGGCACTTCACCGCGAACCACTTCTCCGCGACATAGCTGTTCTAATACTTGATGAGCGGCTTCGGGAGATTGACGGAAAAAAGCCAGCTCTTTAAAACTCCGACCTATAAGCTTATCTTGCGGAATACCGGTTACCATCTCATGTGCTTTATTCACATATTCGATAGTTTCTTCGTGTAAATTCACCAGCAGTGTAATCTGTGCTGACTTTTCGATGGCTGACTGGAATAATGTCAGCATCTCATCTTTATGATAAGCATCACCGGTTGCCAGCGTCAGTGCCAACTGATCCGCTACCTGGCAAGCCAGATGTATTTCAGTGTCATTCCAGATGGCTTTTTGGGCATATCGTTCAAGGCTCAAGACGCCTTCAATATGTCCATTAATCCTGACGGCAATTTCCAGTGCACTTTTAATCTGATTGGGCTGGATATAACTAGTATGTAATTCAGCTAAACGGGGATCATCAGCCGCATTACTCGCGGCGATATGCAGATGATTTCGAAGCTCGGCAATATAATGTGATAATGATTGTAAATTACTCGGCCGGACGCGCTGTTGACTGGCGGGTGTACCATATCTCGCCGCTTCAAATTGAATGTGCTGGTCCTTAGACCAGGACCAAACGCTGGCATGATCGACCTGTAAGTGCTCACAGAGTAATTTTGTAGCAAGCTCCGCCGTACCAACAAAATCACCCTGTTGTTTCGCTGTCGAATTCGTTAGCGACTCCAATAATCGCCAATACTGCCCACGATTAACGCTCATTCACATCCAGCCAAATTAAAAGACCTAAACTATTGTTTTTTATTATCACTCGCGAAGATTACACATTTACGAATTACGCAGCAACAATAGATATATCTGCTAACAGTTTTATCCCATCTGTATTTCTGCTAACAGTTTTATCCCATCTGTATTAAGGCAGACTGTTTTCCAATTGGAAGATCATTTTTTCTGCACTACAGCCAAACTCAATGTCTAACAGCCAATTAGGTGCTTTTTCTGTCAATGTAACCACCGCATCAGCAAATCTTGCCGAGGCTTTGTCTGCCAATGTCTGCGCGTCTTCCTTGGCGGTTTTGCCTGAAAACTGTAAATGCAGTAATACATCGCTTTCTTCAACCACCGTACCGATATCGACAAAACTGCCACATTCAGCACAGGTATCATTCACCAAATCACTTTGCGCTTCTTTAATGCTTTTCATGACGTCTCTCCGGAATGAACCATAACTTAGTGATTATAGGCTCTTATAACCTGTGTTTCTGTGGCAAGTTTCACGCTGCTTGTAGTCTATGGGCCGCCAGACACTGTTGTAATACCAATTCAGACAGCTGTGGCGTTTCCGGCAATAACGGAAAATGCTCACCATTGAAACGGTTACGAGCAAGAAGACTACAATTTTCCAGGACTTCACCGGTGCCACTGGCCCAGTGACCACGGATCACGATAGGTTCTGCGTTGATTGCTTCGGCTAACCGAAATGCTGTCGGGCCCTCTGACAAAAATTGGGCACTGTTATCGGTGACTAACTGCTGGCTGAGATCCCCCAGCAGTGTCGGTGCTGGAGGTAACTCAAATTGCTGGCGTAACCGGGTGTCGTTATCTAATTCATCTTGCAAATGAAATTGTGGGCAATCGCGCACATCTTGTGACAAAAGCGACAACAGTAGGCCAAAATCACTGCGCGAGTTTGTTTCTATCGCGCGATTTAAACGAGATCCTAATTGCAGTTCGTTGTGCAGTATCGGTTTGGATTGCATAAAAAAACATCAAAGAAACAACCTGTTGTTATTTAATCGACCGAACTGCCACTAACTTTAGTGGTTTTTGCAAAATCAGGCTTTACATAAAAACGCTTTCTGTCTACTATTGCCGCCGCAATTTGAGGAGGGGTTCCCGAGTGGCCAAAGGGATCAGACTGTAAATCTGACGGCTCCGCCTTCGAAGGTTCGAATCCTTCCCCCTCCACCATTTTGCGCTGCCAATCAGCACTTTTGTGTGAAGTTGAGGAGGGGTTCCCGAGTGGCCAAAGGGATCAGACTGTAAATCTGACGGCTCCGCCTTCGAAGGTTCGAATCCTTCCCCCTCCACCATTTCACCACAAAAGCTGCCAATTTCGGGGAGGGGTTCCCGAGTGGCCAAAGGGATCAGACTGTAAATCTGACGGCTCCGCCTTCGAAGGTTCGAATCCTTCCCCCTCCACCATTTTCTATGCGTTATTCGTTGTTATTGTCTCTACCTTTCTAACTAATCAATTTGTAGGTATTTATGCGTTTGCACAGATAGTCGCCAATTGTGTGCAATACATTCCTTAATCGCTAACGCAGTCGCATTTGGCTTCTGGCTTATTGGCTGCAGACAGACCACCTTTCCGGTCAAGTCCACACCTTCAAGCAAGGACTCTAATTGCTCGATATGCCGCTGAGTCGCAACCGGATGCTTAATCTCATTGGCACGCGCCAACGCCTGTGATTGCACGTTCAAACCACCTTTCATGCCGATTTTTGGTGACACAGTAACCCAAGTTGACTGGCTGCATTTCACTTCAAAGGTGCCGCTCGTTTCAATCTGAGTGGTATAACCCGCGTGATTTAATGAATTGGTGAGTTCAACGAGATCAAACAGACAAGGTTCCCCCCCCGTTAACACCACATGCTTAGCTGAAAACGATTTCTGCTGAAATGCCTGCAGCAGTGTTTCTGCGTCATACCAGGCCCAACGACCAAGCTGACCATCCGTTTGCAATACCTGTTCAGCTGGCACTTCATTTTCCGGCGTTTGCTCCCATGTATGACGGGTATCGCACCATGGGCATCCCACAGGACAACCTTGTAAGCGCACAAAAATTGCTGGCAGGCCAGTATTAACGCCTTCTCCTTGAATGGTTTCAAACACTTCATTGATCGGATATTGCATACGCAGGCTCCTGAAAACTGACAAGGGATATTTCCCTCATTGCGGCGCGCCGTTATATAGCATCTTCTTGAAAATGGCAAACCTGACATCCGATTAAGGAATTCGCGCTATTTTGCGGTAAACTGTGCGCCATTCGCTAATTGAGTGTATCGGAAGATGCTCATGACACAGACAAAAAATCCCCCTATCCGTAAAGCTATTTTAGTCTTTAGTGGCGGTCAGGACTCGACAACTTGTTTAATCCAAGCACTGGAGCAATATGATGAAGTGCATGCGATGACGTTTAACTATGGTCAGCGTCATGCTCATGAAATTGATGTTGCCCGGCGGCTTGCCCAAAAGTTAGGGGCCACCAGTCATAAAGTGATGGATGTAGGCCTCCTTAATGAGTTGGCGATCTCTGCGCTGACTCGCGACAGCATCCCGGTGTCGACTGAACTAATGGACAATGGTTTACCCAATACATTCGTGCCGGGTCGCAATATCCTGTTTCTCACACTGGCGGGGATATATGCCTACCAATTGGGTGCCGAGGCGGTGATTACTGGCGTCTGTGAAACTGATTATTCGGGTTATCCTGATTGTCGCCATGATTTTGTACGCGCATTGGAATCGGCGCTGGTTCAAGGGATGGATCGGCCGTTAAAACTCGTGACACCGTTGATGTGGCTCAATAAAGCCGAAACCTGGGCGCTCGCAGATAAATATGGCAAATTAGCGTTGGTTCGCGATGAAACGCTCACCTGCTATAACGGCATTGAAGGTCGTGGTTGTGGAGAGTGTCCCGCCTGTAAACTACGCCAACACGGTCTTGATGAATATCTGTCTAATAAGGCAATCATACAGCAACAACTGACACAAAAGAGCCGCACAGAATGAGTTGGCGTGACTCGCCATGGCTGACAGTATTGGCTGTCAGCTTACTCTGCGTTACGCTGCAGTGGTCAGGGGCGACCGAAGCACTGGAATATCAGCGACAGTTTATTGCTGATGGCCAATGGTGGCGACTATTGACCGGTAATCTACTGCATACCAATAACTGGCATCTGCTGATGAATTTAGCCGGTTTCTGGGTGGTGGTATTTATTCACCGCACGCACTATCACAACTTTCAATTAGCCTGCCTGCTCGCCATATTGCTATTGAGTGAAGGGCTTGGGCTTTGGTTAGCATTCCCAGCGCTCACGGCCTACGTCGGACTGAGTGGTATTTTGCATGGTTTATTTACCTACGGCGCACTTAACGATATCAGAATCGGCTGGCGCTCGGGTTATCTGCTCTTGGCAGGCGTTATTGCCAAGGTTATCTGGGAACAATTTATGGGCGGCAATAGTGAGGTGACACAGCTAATTGGCGCAAGAGTGGCCACTGAAGCACATTTAGTCGGCCTGGTTGACGGAATATTGGCGTTTATGCTGTTCCGTTTCATGTTCACCCTTTTTCCTTTTCAATCCAAAAACAAACGTTAATTTACACTTACCGAGTAAATAATACCGTTACAGACCTCAATGCGAACAAAAAACGTTCATATGTAATGTTTTGTATTTATTGGGTTATATGGCGTATTTATTGAATTACACAACCCTGGATTTTGAGTAAATCGTACCTATTGAGGGCGTTTTCTCAGTGAATGTTATCTACTCCCCCATGGGTAACTTTGTGTTATCAGGGGACATACACTCAGGGTTATAACCATGCCGAAAACCATTCATAGATATGCGCTGTTACTATCACTATTATCCCTGCTTGGGGGGTGTGGTGGCAGTAGCGACAGTTCAAGTAGCCAAGGAAGCAGCTTCAGTCTGCAATTGGTAACCTTGCAAAAAGATACGTTGACCAATACCAATAAAAATAAGTGTCAGGTTTATTATCGCATTGCCAACAGCGACAGTGATGGCAATGCTTACTATTATTACGCGACCAAAGTCAGTGATCCGACAGTGGCACTCTATACCGCTAATGGTACGCTATCGTCAAAACTGACAGTAGACACCACTGGGAAAGTCACTGTCTATGAGAAGGATATTCCGGCAAACGGCTATCTCGGGATCACTACCAAGACTGAAAGTCAGGCTATCACTGAATATAACGTGACAGCCATCAGCAGTGCACTACTATCGGCGATGACGGTCAGCGTCGCCAGTGACGAAACCGATGGGGCCTGTATTTCTGGTACGTATAGTGAAGCATCCAGTACCACCGGTTACATGACAGTGGCGATTGATGACAGCCAATTCACTACCGCTCCGGCTATATACCGTATTGATAATGGCGATAAAGTCACAACAACTGCCAGCAATACGTCGATGAGCATGACGGCCTACAGCAATTCTCCCGTGCTTGTGACTGCTTATGCGCAATATGATAGCAATACCGATACCGCATCCGACATGATGGGTTATGTCTATATCAGCGCATCTGAGCTTTGTTCAAAAACCACCTGTGGCAAATCCGTGCAACTGATCCCGCTGGACCAAACCGGTAGCATTGCATTTTATCACCCGGCAGAAACCGATAGCGCACAGTTAAAACTCAAAGAAGACAGTGTGGTTTATAACTGGCAAACCCTGGCATCAGACAACACTTCATACAGTTATAGCGACGAACTGGCGGATGCCACTTGGTATTACAGCGCCACAGGTAATGACGCCAACTGGACGATCACTCGTCAACAGACGATTACGGAACCGGCTAGCGGTTTTGACGTTGATATTGTGGGTGATCTTGATTTGTCAGACAGTGATCCTGTGATCAGTACAAGCTGCGTTTCAGCGACCTATGCCTGCGTTATAGTTAATGGCATCGACAGTAGCCAGTATAATTATCAGCGTACATTTGTGAGCGCCTATGATGGCACCGACAAATTTATTGCTATGCAGGTGATGGGTGCCGCCAGCGATGAAGTGGTGTTGCCACGAGCAATTGATAGCGAGGGTAACCTTATCATCAGCGCCAATCTTTTAGCGCAAGGTAGCGCCACTGTGAATTTATTGAGCGGCAGCAGTAGCGCACTGTTCCAACAGCAACGAGATGACAACCTTGCCAGCGCACCATACTACTATGGCACGGTGCTGCAAACATTAGCGAGCCAGCAAAGCATTACTCAAAGTTTGGCGGGCGCTAATATTACCAATATCACTCGTAGTAATGCGGGGTAATCTTTTGAAATCAGTTTGCTAGCCACACTCTGACATTGACTTTGAAAAGAAAAACTCATCCGAAAAATCGAATGAGTTTTTGTTTACTTGTCCGGAACATTCAAATTTAAGCTTCTATCAATTGTTGTCTTAGTTCAGCGATTTGGTCGCGAATAGCAGCGGCTTCTTCAAACTCAAGGTCGCGGGCATGCTGTAACATCTGCTTTTCCAAGCGGTCAATTTCATGGGACAGTTCGGAGGCGCTGGCACGAGCTTGATAATGAACTTTAGGTTCGGCGACTTTACGCCAATCTTTGCTGTCATATCCCCCTCGCTCCGTATCACCGACATCCATGACATCGGTGATACGTTTCACTACACCACGCGGGATAATGCCGTGGTCCAGGTTAAATTGATGCTGCTTCTCGCGACGGCGACTGGTTTCATCCATCGCTTTCGCCATTGAAGGCGTTATCTTGTCGGCATACAGGATCACCTTACCATTCACGTTACGTGCCGCGCGGCCAATGGTCTGGATCAATGAACGTTCTGAACGCAAGAAACCCTCTTTATCCGCATCGAAGATACACACCAGAGACACCTCAGGCATGTCGAGGCCCTCACGCAATAGGTTGATCCCCACCAACACATCAAACAAACCTTTGCGCAGATCCCGAATAATTTCCACACGCTCAACCGTATCCACATCGGAATGCAAATAACGCACTTTTACGCCATGTTCATCCAGATATTCGGTAAGATCTTCAGCCATGCGTTTGGTTAAGGTAGTCACGAGTACCCTTTCGTTAACCGCCACACGTTTTGCCACTTCGGACAAAAGATCGTCCACCTGAATAGCAACCGGTCTGACTTCCACTTCAGGATCCAGTAACCCGGTTGGTCGCACGACCTGTTCGGCTATTTCTCCGTCGCAGCGTTCCATTTCATAGGGACCAGGCGTCGCGGAGACATAGATAGTCTGAGGCATCAGCGCTTCAAATTCGTCGAACTTCAACGGCCGGTTATCTAATGCAGACGGCAAACGAAAACCATACTCCACCAGTGTCGTTTTCCGTGAGCGGTCACCTTTATACATGGCGCCAATTTGCGGCACGGTGACATGCGATTCATCAATGATCATCAAGCCATCGGCAGGCAGATAATCCAGCAGTGTTGGCGGGCCCTCTCCGGGACGTCGCCCCGACAGGTAACGCAAATAGTTTTCGATGCCTGAGCAGTAACCGAGTTCTACCATCATTTCAATATCGTATTGCACGCGCTCTGTCAGCCGCTGTGCTTCTACCAACTTATTGGTGTCTAACAACTGCTGACGCCTCTCTCGCAGTTCTTCTTTAATCAGATCCGTTGCCGCGAGAATTTTTTCTCTGGGCGTCACATAGTGTGTCTTGGGATACACGGTGGTGCGCGCAAGGCGTTTACTGATGTGGCCGGTTAATGGATCGAACATCGATAACTGTTCAATTTCGTCGTCAAACAGCTCGACTCGGATAGCATCTCGTTCTGATTCTGCCGGGAAGATATCGATAACTTCCCCCCGAACTCTGAACGTCCCTCGAGCCAATTCAATATCGTTTCGCGTGTATTGCAGCTCACTCAATCTTTGCAAAATATCACGCTGGCCCATGATGTCGCCCTGGCGCAAATGCAACATCATCTTCATATAGGAATCTGGGTCACCCAGCCCATAGATAGCGGAAACCGAGGCCACCAGTACCACATCTCGGCGTTCTAACAATGCTTTAGTGGCGGACAAGCGCATCTGTTCAATATGGGCATTAACCGAAGCGTCTTTTTCAATGAACGTGTTTGTTGCTGGAACATAAGCTTCCGGTTGATAGTAATCGTAATAGGATACGAAATACTCCACCGCGTTATGCGGGAAAAACTCTTTCATCTCTCCGTACAACTGAGCCGCGAGAGTTTTGTTAGGCGCCATGATGATCGTTGGACGCCCCATTGTTGCAATCACGTTGGCCACAGTGAAGGTTTTGCCGGAACCGGTTACGCCCAACAAGGTCTGATGTGCCAGTCCTGCTCCCAACCCGTCAATAAGTTGTGAGATGGCAGAAGGTTGATCGCCTGCAGGCTGGTAAGGTGATACTAATTTGAACACTGATTCAGACACGAAATGATCTCCTCCCAAAGAGCCATACATTGTAACCTCCACCACACGGTCTTACCACCGAGCTTAACTGCAGATTATCTGGGGATTGCCGTTATAACAGCGCATGCTGAAATTCAATAACGGCATCATAAATGGCATCTGCTATGCACAATTTTGAGTCAAAGCACCAATTTAATGCACAAGGCCAACTGATTAATTTCTTACAAATTGATTACAACTCCAGTCAACTTTTATTCGACTGCTTGACTTTTTTAAATCATTGTTTCTTATCTGTTTTATTTTTTGCCGAGTTTTTTACCCGATTTAAGTCGACCCTAGAATCCATAGGGGTTTGCGGCGAATTTACCAGACAAACTCACAGGGTTATCCACAGATTCAGTGGATAACTGAATCCAGCCCTGTAACCATGCGGGGTTGCGATTTTTCCACTATCGCACCACTGGCCTATTTTTTTCTGAAAAAAAATTACATTTAAAAAGTTATGTGGTGGAAAATGGCACAATGCTCACAAAATGCACAGATTGTTATGCTTTTTTTAACTTGATGAGGATTCGTTAATTCCTGAAATTGAAGTGGTTGCGTATGACGATGATACGACAATGTAGCCGGTGGATAATTATCTCAAATACTGCACATTTCAGCGATAGTAGGACATGGCTAATTATACTCAAGATTACGCCCCTCATCCCCACCTGATCTGCGGAATAATCCGTCAGCAAATGCTTGCCTTAGCTGTTATTTTTTAAGCATTATCCTGCGAATTTATGCAGTAAAGCGGTCTCGTGGACATTAGATAAGCAATTAAGCCCATTACAACGCTTTTTTTGAAATGTCGAGTTGACTCAACTTCGAGAGCGATTTACTATGCGCTCCGTTCTTCAGAGACGCAATCTGCGATTCCCCTGTAGTTCAGTCGGTAGAACGGCGGACTGTTAATCCGTATGTCACTGGTTCAAGTCCAGTCAGGGGAGCCACTTTGAAGACACCATCTGCAATATTGATGGTTTTCTGTATCATTCCCCTGTAGTTCAGTCGGTAGAACGGCGGACTGTTAATCCGTATGTCACTGGTTCAAGTCCAGTCAGGGGAGCCATACAGAAATATCGAAAGGTTTGTTCCCCTGTAGTTCAGTCGGTAGAACGGCGGACTGTTAATCCGTATGTCACTGGTTCAAGTCCAGTCAGGGGAGCCATTTCGACTATCAGTAGTTTCAGAGTCTGTTCCCCTGTAGTTCAGTCGGTAGAACGGCGGACTGTTAATCCGTATGTCACTGGTTCAAGTCCAGTCAGGGGAGCCAATCTGAGTTTTATCATGCCATCCATCATTCCCCTGTAGTTCAGTCGGTAGAACGGCGGACTGTTAATCCGTATGTCACTGGTTCAAGTCCAGTCAGGGGAGCCATCATGATATCAAAACACTCGCATCAACCTAAGCTGTGATCCCGCTCGCAGTTAAAATGCAAACTTATCTCTCTCTGTGTTGTCACATTCGCATTAATCCCTAAATTTCATGTGTTGTTAATACCGGACGAAACACCGATAATAACTGCCAAGAAATTGTAATACTGTGAATATGATGAGTGATTATCTGCTGTTGCTGATTGGCACAGTGCTGGTCAATAACTTTGTCCTGGTAAAATTCCTGGGGCTTTGCCCATTCATGGGGGTATCCAGTAAGCTCGAGTCTGCTATCGGTATGTCGATGGCAACAACTTTTGTGCTGACCCTTGCCTCCATTCTCAGTTATCTGGTGAACCAGTATCTGTTGCTGCCTTTTGATCTGGGTTATCTACGCACGATGAGCTTTATTCTGGTCATTGCGGTGGTGGTGCAGTTTACCGAAATGGTGGTGCAGAAAACCTCCGCCTCATTGTACCGGGCGTTAGGGATTTACCTGCCGTTGATTACCACTAACTGTGCCGTGCTTGGGGTAGCGTTATTAAACGTCAATGAACAGCACAATTTCATGCAGTCTGCCGTATATGGCTTTGGTGCAGCCTTAGGCTTCTCTCTGGTGCTAATCCTGTTCTCTGCGATGCGCGAGCGTCTAGCCGCTGCAGACGTCCCGTTACCTTTTAAAGGGGGGGCCATAGCGATGATAACTGCGGGACTCATGTCTTTGGCCTTTATGGGCTTCACCGGTTTAGTTAAATAGAGTGGAATTCTGATGCTAATAGCTGTTGTTCTATTAACACTGCTGGCACTTGTGTTCGGCGTAGTGCTGGGATTTGCTGCCGAAAAATTCAAGGTTGAAGGGGATCCCATCGTCGACCAGATTGAATCGTTACTGCCACAGACTCAATGTGGTCAGTGTGGTTACCCTGGTTGTCGTCCTTATGCAGAAGCAATTGCTAATGGCGAGAAAATCAATCGCTGTCCACCTGGTGGCACCGCAACGATGGAAAAGCTGGCAGATCTTATGGGGGTTGAGCCTGAACCATTAACTGCCGCAGCTGAAACTCAGATTAAAAAAGTGGCCTACATCCGCGAAGAGGAATGTATCGGTTGTACCAAATGCATACAGGCATGTCCTGTCGATGCCATTATTGGTGCTGGGAAATTAATGCACACCGTGCTGACCAGTGCCTGTACCGGGTGCGATTTGTGTGTTGAACCCTGCCCGGTCGACTGTATTGAAATGATCCCAGTTGAACAGGATCTGCGTAGCTGGGACTGGAAACTCAACGCCATTCCCGTTAAGACGCTGTAAGAGGATTTTCCATTGAGTCTATCTGCATCTCCTGAGCAAGCAATCCTCTGGCCTTTAAAAGGCGGCATTCATCCGCCAGAAATGAAGCAATTATCGAATAACTCGCCGATTGAGCGACTACCGCAAGCACAGGAATATCTGCTGCCGCTGCCCCAAGTAGGCGAAACCGCCGCACTCATCGTCAATATTGGCGATCATGTGCTGGGTGGACAGGCGCTCACCCGCGGAATTTCGGCCATGTATCTGGCAGTACATGCCCCCACATCTGGCACCATTACGGCTATTGAACCACGCCCCAGCAATCATCCCTCTGGCTTACCGGTGTTAACCTGCGTCCTGCAAGCGGACGGGCTCAATACCACCGTCCCCTTTATCGCCGCCGATGCCACACAACTGACGCATGATCAGATATTGCAGAGAATTCGTGATGCTGGCATTGCGGGGATGGGCGGTGCAATGTTTCCGAGCCATATCAAGCTTAACCCTGCCAGTAAGATCGAGCAGTTAATTATCAACGGCGTTGAATGCGAACCTTACATCACTTCTGATGACCGCTTAATGCGGGAGCACGCAGGGGGCATTCTCAAAGGTGTGGCTTTGATGCAGCAGCTGATTACACCTAAGCAGATCATTATTGCGATTGAAGACAATAAGCCTGAAGCAATCCTGTCGATGAAAAAAGCGCTAGCGGCCTCGATGCTCGCAGGTAGCTGTCGATTGCAGGTCATTCCCACCAAATATCCCTCTGGTGGCGAAAAGCAGCTGATCCAAATTCTCACTGGCCGTGAAGTGCCGTCCGGCGCCATTCCCGCACATTTAGGTATTGTGGTGCAGAATGTCGGTACTGCATTTGCTATTCAACAAGCCGTGTATGAAGGCAAACCACTGTTAGAAAGGGTCATCACCGTGACCGGCAACAATGTCGACAAACCCGGTAATTACTGGGTTGCTATTGGTACGCCAGTGCGACACATTCTGGAACAGACCGGATTTAACACAAGCAACGCAGAGCAAGTCATCGTGGGTGGCCCCATGATGGGTTACACCCTGCCAACCATTGATGTGCCGGTATTAAAAGGTAGCAACTGCTTGTTGTTGCCACTGGCCACAGAATTATCCAGTGCCACGATGGAGCGCTCCTGTATCCGCTGCGGAGAATGCGCCCAAGTGTGTCCGGCCGCCCTATTGCCACAACAGCTCTATTGGCACGCTAAAGCGACTGAGTACGACAAGGCGGAAAAATTCCATCTGCAAGATTGTATTGAATGTGGTTGTTGCAGCTATGTCTGCCCGTCTGAAATTCCACTCGTCGAATACTATCGGGTTGCTAAAGCGGCCATTCGTAAAACCCGCGATGAAAAACTTCATGCAGAACATGCCAAATTACGTTTTGAAGCGCGTACACAACGTTTAGAGCAGGAAAAACAAGACCGTGAAGCAAAGGCCCGTCAGGCAGCAGAGAAGCGCCAGGCCACCATGTCCGGTGATGAAAAAAGTGCTGTGGCCGCTGCGTTGGCACGCGTAAAAGCAAAACAAGCCGCGAAAGAGACTGACGCATTAGCTGACACAGTGAATACTGCGCCAACAACAGATAAGCAAGCCGCTGTTGCCGCTGCTGTCGCTCAAGCTAAAGCTAAAAAAGCGCAATCAGATCAGCGCAATGACACCAGTAATGATGCCTCTGCAACAGTCGTTGATAATAAAAAAGCGGCGGTTGCTGCCGCGATTGCCAGAGCCAAAGCTAAAAAAGCGCAAACAGATCAGCACAATGGCGCCAGTAATGATGCCACTGCAACAGTCGTTGATAGCAAAAAGGCGGCGGTTGCCGCCGCCGTTGCCAGAGCCAAAGCCAAAAAAGCGGCAATGATTGCAAGCGCGGAAAATCCTACGGACCGGCCAACTACAGTTGAAAATACTGAAGCAGCAACACCCGAAAAAATGGCTGCCGACGGTGAAGACGTAAACAACAAAAGTTCTGCAGGCAATCTGCCAGAGACTGCCGCAATCGCAAGTGACACCACAACCGCAGATGCCGACAAAAAAGCCAGAATCGCTGCCGCCGTTGCTAAAGCCAAGGCCAAAAAGGCGCTAGCGCCTATTGAGCCAGATACGACTGAAACTCCAGCGTCAACGCCAACGCCAACGCCAACGCCAGATAATGATGACAAAAAGGCTCGCATCGCCGCAGCAGTCGCGAAAGCCAAACAAAAAGCCCGCGAGCGAGCTCACGAGCAGGAGAAAAACTGATATGGCATTTAAAATTGCCTCATCCCCACATCTCACTCGTCAGTTGCAAACCAACACAGTGATGCAACGAGTATTGTTATGTGCCCTGCCAGCACTGATTGTTCAATGTGCATTCTTTGGATGGGGCACCTTGATCCAGGTGATCTTCGCGATGCTGATTGCGTTACTCAGTGAATCGCTGGTATTACGGCTACGCCAACGGCCTGTATTGGCCACCATTTCCGATAATAGTGCGCTGCTGACGGCATTTCTGATTGGTGTGGCAATTCCACCGCTAGCGCCCTGGTGGTTAGTCCTGATCGGAACAGCTTTCGCTATCATTATGGTCAAGCAGCTTTATGGTGGGCTCGGCCAAAATCTGTTTAACCCGGCGATGGCGGCGTATGTACTGTTGTTGATTGCTTTCCCTGTGCAGATGACCAGTTGGGTTGCACCGATAACCGCCGCGCAGCACTCACCTGGATTTTTCGATAGTCTACACATTATTTTCAACGCTACTCAGATAGATGTCGCAGATAGTTACCGTCTAGGGATTGATGGCACCAGTATGGCAACGCCACTGGATACCATAAAAACGGATCTACACATGGGCCTGTCTGCCAGCGATAGTCTGCAAAAACTGATTTTTAATGGTTTTGTCGGTAAAGGTTGGTTTTGGGTCAATCTCGCCTATCTTGCTGGCGGATTGATAATGCTGCGGCTGAAGCTTATTCGTTGGCATATCAGCGCCGGGATTTTAGGTGCATTGCTGATCTGCTCAACCGTTGCATGGGCTTGGGACCCACAAACCCATGTGAGTCCTTTGATCCACCTGTTTAGCGGTGCCACGATGATCGGCGCATTTTTTATCGCCACTGATCCGGTAACAGCGGCAACCAGCAACAAAGGTAGGTTGCTTTTTGGTGCCATCATCGGTGTACTGGTCTACCTGATCCGCAGTTATGGTGGCTACCCTGACGCGTTTGCATTTGCGGTGCTATTGGCCAATATCAGTGCCCCATTAATCGATTTTTACATCAAGCCGCGGGCCTATGGTCACCAACGTGGATAGTGGTTGGAGTAAGGAGCAATTATTTTGCAAAACACTATGTTGAGAAACGGCTTGTTACTTGGACTTTTCGCCTTGATCTGTACCGCGTTGGTTGCAGCAGTCAACCTGATGACCAAGGAAACCATCGTTGAGCAGCAACAGCAACAGTTGATGAATATTCTGCATCAGATTATTCCTGACACATTGCATGACAACGAATTATCTCAGACCTGCACCCTGCTGCATGCACCGGAAAGTTTAGGGACTACACGGCCCCTGCCCGCCTACATCGCTATGAAAAATGGTCAGCCCGTTGGACTGGCTATTGAAGCCGTGGCCCCCGATGGTTACAACGGTGAAATTCAACTGATAGTTGGCGTGCGCAACGACGGAACTGTGTTGGGTGTCCAAACCTTATCGCAGCAGGAAACTCCAGGACTTGGCGACAAAATTGATAGCCATAAATCCAACTGGGTAAAGAGTTTCGCGGGCATGGTTTATAACAGTCAAAACGACAAAAAATGGCACGTTAAAAAAGATGGTGGTGATATTGATCAGTTCACTGGTGCCACTATCACACCAAGGGCCTTTACCAAGGCTCTGCGTAACGCCTTACGTTATTTTGAAGCGAATAAGGCTGCAATATATCGTCAACCATTAAATTGTGAGGTAAGCAAATGACCTCGTATCGTGAGATTGCTTGGCAAGGGCTCTGGAAAAACAATCCTGGGTTGGTACAGCTTTTGGGGTTATGTCCCCTACTCGCCGTGACGGCGACCATCACCAACGCCATCGGTCTTGGGGTTGCCACCATGGCGGTGCTCGTAGGTTCCAATGTCCTGGTATCTCTGGTCCGCGACTTTGTCCCCAAAGAAATCCGCATTCCGGTGTTTGTGATGATCATTGCGGCACTGGTCACTGCGGTGCAGTTACTGATCAATGCCTATGCTTATGGCTTGTATCTGTCGCTCGGGATCTTTTTGCCGTTGATTGTCACTAACTGTGTGATCATTGGACGTGCTGAAGCGTTTGCCTCTCGAAATAATCCACTGAAAGCCGCCTTTGACGGTCTGATGATGGGTTCCGGATTTACCTTAGTGCTGATGGTATTGGGTGCCATTCGCGAGATTTTAGGTCAAGGTACCTTGTTTGATGGTGCCGACCAACTCCTCGGCGCTTGGGCTACAAATTTGCGCATTGAAGTTTGGCATGTCAACACCTCCTTTTTGTTAGCAATGCTGCCACCAGGCGCATTTTTTGGTGTTGGCCTGTTAATCGCACTCAAAAATGTGATCGATCGAAAGCTCGCTGCACGCCAACCGAAAATAACAGAAACAGTCGCGGTGCAGCGCGTGCGCGTGACCAAGGTTAACTAATGCCAATAGCTCATTTGTTTCTGTAAAGGATGGACAGTGAATAACGCCAAACGAATTGAAATACTGAAACGTCTGCGGGACAGCAATCCCCATCCTAAAACAGAACTGCACTATAGCAGCCCTTTTGAACTATTAGTCGCTGTGACCTTATCGGCTCAAGCAACCGATGTCAGTGTTAACAAGGCGACGGCTAAATTATTTCCGGTAGCCAACACTCCCAGAGCAATAACGGAACTCGGAGTTGAAGGGCTGAAACACTACATTAAGACAATTGGTCTTTATAACAACAAAGCCATCAATGTTGTCGCACTATCACAAAAGTTGCTGGATGACTTTGATGGACAAGTGCCAGAAAACCGTGAGGCTTTGGAATCTTTACCGGGAGTAGGGAGAAAAACAGCTAACGTGGTACTGAATACGGCTTTTGGTTGGCCCACTATTGCCGTAGACACCCATATTTTCAGAGTGGGTAACCGCACTAAATTTGCGCCGGGCAAGAATGTGCAAGAAGTCGAAGAAAAACTACTGAAAGTAGTGCCCGCTGAATTTAAAGTGGATGTTCATCACTGGTTAATCTTACATGGCCGTTATACCTGTATCGCCAGAAAACCAAGATGTGGCAGTTGCATTATTGAAGATTTGTGTGAGTACAAAGATAAGCTGTACCCTGATTCATAAAAAAGCCGCCCGTAAGGCGGCTTTAGCTCATCGAATACGCTCAACAAAGGCACATCAGAAAATTTGAGCAATAAGTGCAGCAAATACCAGTGCGATGACGCATGTAGTCCCCAAAGCCATTTTTAATTCAGTCGTCATTGTTATCTCCATGAGTTAGCATCGACTTCATTATTAATTATGCAACAATAAATACAACAATACGTTACAGAATATGTGACCTATCAAACACCGCAATCATAGTACAGTGCGTTGTCGCACATTTCCGAAAATTAGCCTTTTAGCTTAACGTGCCTAAAGGCAACATCAAGAAAGGGGTAAATATGTCTCAGGTTTTACACACAATGATCCGCGTGGGCAACCTTGAACGTAGTATTGAATTTTATACAAAAGTTATGGGTATGAAAGTACTACGGCAATCAGAAAACCCACAATACAAATATAGCCTCGCCTTTGTTGGCTATGAAGAAGAAAGCAAAGGTGCGGCAGTCATAGAATTGACCTATAACTGGGGGACTGATAAGTACGAAATGGGTAATGCCTTTGGACATATTGCAATTGGTGAAAAAGATATTTATAGCCGTTGTGAGGCGATTGCCGCGGCCGGAGGTAAAGTCACACGTGCTCCAGGTCCTGTTGCCGGAGGCACTACCGAAATTGCATTCGTAGAAGATCCTGATGGCTATAAAATTGAGCTGATCCAGATGAGTTCAGCTGAAAAAGGTCTGGGCTAATCCTATCTGCTAATAAAAATGTGCATCAAAAAGCCCTCTAATGAGGGCTTTTTAATTAGATAAAGTCTCCCAAATTCGGGAGACTTTGCTCTGAGGCGATTAGAACTTGTAGCTTACGCTACCATAGATCTGACGGCCTACAACGTCATATACCTGTGGAGAGGTACCGCCGTCGCTACCGTTAGACACATATGAAGGATTTTCATCAGTGAAATTCTTCACGCCAGCAGACAGACTCAGGTTATCAGTGAAGTGATAAGTACCCACGATGTTGTGGTACATTACTGCATCCGCCTTAGTGCCATCACCTAAATCGTAATCCAGCATGCTGCTCAGATAACGGTTGTAGTACATCAGGCTCCAGTCACCCTGAGAAGCAGTGATGCTGAAGTTGTTACGCCACTGAGCGTAACCACCCATGTTACCGTCTACATAACCTTCATAATCGATCCCATCTTGTCTGTAGTCGATCAGATAAGTGGCATCGTTGTTGATGGCCCAATCCAGACCCAAGCCTTCAAACTTGTAGGCGACGTTAATGTCAACACCGCTGGTTTTTACAGTACCGACGTTAGTCAAAGCTGAAGTCAGGTTGCTGATGTCGCCATCAGAAGTCACGTTGATAGCAGCACATGCTGAAGAATCGCCATTGTAACAAGCGTCGAGGTTAGCCTGAACGTCAAGACGGCTGATGGCATTAGTGATGTTAAACTTCCAGTAGTCAATGGTGGTTGAAAAACCGTCCAGATAACTTGGTGAGTAAACAATACCAGCTGTGTATGACTCTGATTCTTCAGGTTTCAGATTTGGATCTGAGGTGTAGTTCACTAGCAGTTGTGCGTCTTCTGAATTGCCCCATGGGTCAGTCAGGTAATCGTAAGAACCAGAGTTACCACCGAACAGTTCGCTGATGTTAGGTGCACGGAAACCGGTAGCCACCACACCACGCAGCATGACATCATCAGTCATTTTATAGGTTAAACCGACTTTCCAAGTAGCGGCCTTACCGAAGGTGTTGTATTCGTCGTAACGCAGCGCAAAATCACCAGTCAACTTCTGAGTGAATGGCACACTGACTTCTTCGTATACAGAGATAACGTTGTAATTACCGCTGGTAGGATCCTGCTGAGCTGCTGTACTCTGACCGGCAACAATGATTGGGTCTGGAGTATAGTAACCAGACTCGTAACGATATTCAGCACCGATTGCAAAACTTACGGCACCAGCATCCAGTTGGAACAGGTCACCACTCAAGTTAGCCTGTACATCGTTCTGTTCGTTACCGCCGTGGTTGGTTTCTAAGTAGCTGATGTCATCTGCATATTCAGATGGCACAGTATCACTGTAGAACCATGCGTCCTGGTCAGCATAGATAGAGTCTGCCATTAAAGTGGCATTGACAGAGTTTTGGGTACCAGTGGTAGCTTTGTTCTTACCATAGGTATATGAAACGTCCCAAGTCATGCCGTTAGCAACGTTCAAAGTGCCTTGCAGATCCAATGAAGCACGATAGGTATCAGTGTCCTGAGTATAAATACGATCACCAACACCATTAGTACGTTGTTTGTATTCTACCTGTCCGTTGTCGTCAGCAGTAATGCCGGCAGCGGTCATAGCGCTGTCTAATGTTACGCAGTTACTGGTAACAGAACCGCTACAAACATCGAGCATAATATCGGCTGGCTGAGGAGCCATCTGCTGATGAGACTTACGTTTGGTATACAGCAAGTCACCAGTCAGAACCAGATCATTACCCAATTCCTGAGTCATATTGGCAAACAGACTGTAGCGTTTTGATGGAGTCTGATAATAACTATCGGCAGTGTAATCGTAACCATAGTCACGAGCATACCAGCTACCATCTGCGGCAGAACGCATGCCATTCAGAGTGCCTTCCGGGATGTATGAACTTGCACCAGCTTCAGTCCAATTACGATCAGCCTGAATAACACCGTTACGTTTTGAAACAGCGGCACCAACAGTGTAGTTGCCACCGTTATTGGTATTGAAACCATACAAACCGTTCAGTTCGTAGGTCTGGCCATCGCCTTTATCGGTAGTAGATGACTTGGCATCTAATTGACCGCCTTCATAGTCTTTCTTAGTGATGATGTTCACTACCCCGGCAATCGCATCTGAACCGTATACTGCAGAAGCACCATCTTTCAGGATTTCTACACGTTGGATCATTGCAACTGGGATGGCGTTAAGGTCAACAGCACTATCTGCGCCTGAACCTGAGTTCACCATACGGCGACCATTCAGCAGTACCAGAGTACGCTTAGAACCCATACCACGCAGGTCTACGTTAGCGACACCGTCAGAACCGTTGTTGGTAGTTGAACCTACTGGAGCACCAGCCATTGAAGTCTGATCCTGCAGCAGTTGGTCTACAGAGGCATACCCCTGGGCAACGATAGTATCTGCACTGATAGAAGTCACGGGAGACGCAGTCTCCATGTCTTGGCGTTTGATACGAGAACCGGTAACTTCAATGCGCTCTACATCGCTGTTAGTAGCGGTAGCTTGATCTGCTGCGGCTGCAGCATGTGCAAAGCCTACAGAACCTGCAGATACAGCAGCAATCAGAGACAATCTGACAGCTGAAGCAATCTTATTAGTTTTAAGCATTAAAAACTCCCTTACTTCCTGGTTTTGTTTTACAGCCGATTTTTTATATTTATTCACACCTGAAAATCAGGCGAGTGAGAATACTGTCGCCAAGTAAACAAGGCGTCAATCCCGTATTTACAAACCCGAGTAACACAAAATGTTTATTAATTGTTTCATTTATGTTCCATTTTTATTTAAAACAACAATTGGATTAATAATTAGCAGTAAAATTAACCTGTAAATGCTTTTAAAATAGTCATATTTAATAATGTTACATGTAAATATTGTCTATTTTCATTAACAATACCCTTGGACATTTTTGTGATCGATATCACATTTCAAAATGTGACAAGGAACTTGTCAATAACCATGCAAAGCAAGACTACACAAGCATTTGCCCACACTTCAGCTTCGACAATGACAACATATTGTTATAATTGTTTATATTTTGTTTATATGAAAATTATTTGTTATTTTTATAATTACGTTTGTTTATGTTTAAATACATAATCTGTGTTAACAAAAATAAATTAAATTTAATTTTAACAATTTATTTAAAAGGAAATGAGCAGCACAATAACAAGCAAAGATGAACTATCATAAAGGTGACAATTGGGGTAAATGTTAAATTTTATGCGGCTAGGAATGTGAATAAAAAAACCGCACTAGGCGGCTTTTTCTTGAGCATATGATTTAAGTTATTCTTCTTCTTTTCTATATTTATCAGCGGTTTCTTTAATAAGCGTCTGAAGTTCACCCTTCTGATACATTTCAGTCACAATATCACAACCACCAATCAGTTCCCCTTCAACCCAAAGTTGTGGGAAGGTCGGCCAATTTGCATATTTAGGCAATTCTGCACGGATATCTGGATGCTGCAGAATATCAACGAACGCGAACTGCTCGCCAATATTGATCATGATTTGAGCAACTTGGGAAGAGAAACCACAACTTGGCAGCTTAGGTGAACCTTTCATGTAGAGGATGATTGGATTTTCGCTAATCTGACGCTTAATTTTTTCAACAGTATCCATTTTGATTCCTGAGTATTAATGGAGTAGGTATTGCTGACTATTGTACGCCACTCAGTAGGCTAACAAAAACACAGGAAAAGTATGGTTTTTAAATGCATACATTCTAATGTAAAGCAACTACATTTTTAAGCAAAACGATGATGCACTTCACAAATTTTATCAGTACAATAGCATCCAGTGAGCATGTTCAAGAATGATAACCCAAGTCAATGGAGAGATAACAATGGCTTTCGAATTACCTGCATTACCATATGCAAAAGACGCATTGGAACCCCATATTTCCCAAGAAACACTCGAGTACCACTATGGCAAACACCACAACACTTATGTGGTCAACCTGAATAAACTGATCGCTGGTACCGAGAATGAAGCTAAGTCTCTGGAAGAGATCATCAAATCAGCTACCGGCGGAGTGTTTAACAACGCAGCCCAAGTTTGGAACCACACTTTCTACTGGAACTGTTTAGCGCCTAATGCTGGTGGTGTGGCGACTGGTCCTGTCGCAGATGCAATCGTTGCAGCTTTCGGCTCATTTGAAGCCTTTAAAGAAGAATTTACTAAAAGTGCCACTGGTAACTTTGGTTCAGGCTGGACCTGGCTAGTGAAAAAAGCTGACGGTTCTCTGGCAATCCAAAACACGTCCAACGCTGGTTGTCCATTAACCGATGGCGTAACTCCAGTGTTGACTGTAGATGTCTGGGAACACGCCTATTACATCGATTACCGTAATGCCCGCCCTAACTACCTGGCGCATTTCTGGGAATTGGTAAACTGGGATTTCGTGAACAAAAACTTTGCTGCTTAAGCAAAACGAATACGTCAAAAAGGAGCCTTAATGGCTCCTTTTTTCATTTAAAAGTAATGCCTACTTTTACCGCAAAAAATCTTGCCTACTTCGGAAAAACCATCCCTATAGCGTTTTGATAACCTAGTTGCAACAACTGCAAATATTGCTTTTGCAACTATTTCCCCTTGTTTTTATTTATGTTTTTTTTGACAACGCCCACAAAATAGTGTCTAAGATTAAGTGTAGGTCACTACATAACGAGAGTTTCCATCCAGAGATAAGCTTGGTGTTTCAGGGGGTTTAAGATGGGTATATTCGAGCATTATCAGCAGCGCTACGAGAAGAAACTCGAGGAAGAATTTACACTTCAAGAGTTTCTGGATCTTTGCAAAAAGGACCGTACAGCATACGCATCGGCCGCAGAACGATTGCTCATCGCAATCGGTGAACCGCAAGTGATCGATACGTCAAAAATTCCGGTGTTAAGTCGACTCTTTTCTAACCGAGTTATTTCCCAGTATCCAGCCTTTAAAGATTTCTATGGTATGGAAGAGTCTATAGAGCAGATTGTGTCCTATTTACGCCACTCTGCTCAAGGACTGGAAGAGTCGAAACAGATCCTCTATTTACTCGGCCCGGTAGGTGGCGGTAAATCCTCATTAGCGGAAAAACTGAAAGCATTGATGCAACAAGTGCCGGTATATGTGTTGACGGCAAATGGCGAAAGAAGTCCTGTCAACGATCACCCATTTTGCCTGTTTGACCCTGAAGAGGATGGCAAATTGCTGCAAGAGGAATATCAGATCCCATTGCGCTATCTGAAGACCATCATGTCACCTTGGGCAGTAAAACGTCTGCACGAGTTTGGTGGCGATATTTCTAAGTTTCGAGTAGTAAAAGTTTATCCTTCGGTACTCGATCAAGTTGCGATTGCCAAAACTGAGCCAGGTGATGAAAACAACCAGGATATCTCCTCTTTAGTGGGTAAAGTCGATATCCGCAAACTAGAACATTTTGCACAAAATGATGCGGATGCTTATGCCTATTCCGGAGCGCTGTGCCGGGCCAATCAGGGGTTGATGGAATTCGTCGAAATGTTTAAAGCCCCCATCAAGGTACTACATCCATTGCTGACGGCAACGCAGGAAGGCAATTATAACGGTACCGAAGGGTTATCAGCCCTGCCCTTTAGCGGCATTATTCTGGCTCACTCAAACGAGTCTGAATGGAGTGCGTTTCGTAATAATAAGAACAATGAGGCATTTCTCGATCGTGTTTATATCGTCAAAGTACCTTATTGTCTGCGGGTTTCTGAAGAGATCCATATCTACGAAAAACTGATCACTAACTCTGAACTGGCACATGCCCCATGCGCACCTGGCACATTGGAGACGCTGGCGCAATTCAGTGTGCTTTCTAGGATTAAATCTCCAGAGAATTCATCGATTTACTCTAAGATGAGGGTATATAACGGTGAGAGTCTCAAAGACACTGATCCTAAGGCAAAGTCCTATCAGGAATACCGGGACTATGCTGGCGTCGATGAAGGGATGGAAGGTTTGTCAACGCGTTTTGCCTTTAAGATCTTGTCCAAGGTGTTTAACTTTGACAGAACTGAAATCGCGGCTAACCCGGTACATCTGTTCTACGTGCTGGAAAAGCAGATTGAGCAAGAGCAATTCCCGTCAGATACTGCCGATAAGTATCTGGAATTCCTCAAAGGTTATCTGATCCCGAAATATGTCGAATTCATTGGCAAAGAAATTCAGACGGCGTATTTGGAATCCTATTCCGAATATGGTCAAAACATCTTCGACCGTTATGTTATCTACGCCGATTTCTGGATCCAGGATCAGGAATACCGCGATCCCGAAACCGGACAGCTGTTTGACCGTGCATCACTGAATGCTGAGCTTGAGAAAATCGAGAAGCCAGCAGGGATCAGTAATCCCAAAGATTTCCGTAACGAGATTGTCAATTTTGTATTGCGTGCTAGAGCCAACAACGATGGTAACAATCCGAACTGGACCAGTTACGAAAAACTTCGCACAGTCATTGAGAAGAAAATGTTCTCAAATACTGAAGATCTGCTGCCAGTTATTTCTTTCAACACTAAAACGTCGACCGAAGATCAACGTAAGCACGATGACTTTGTCAGTCGGATGATGGAGAAAGGCTATACCAAGAAGCAGGTACGTCTGTTATCTGAATGGTACCTGAGGGTAAGAAAATCCTCGTAGTCCGGTGGCGAGGCCGGCATAGCGGCCTCGATTCTTACTTTGGGAGGTGCTTATGGCGAATTTCATCGACCGGCGGTTAAATGCCAAAGGCAAGAGCACGGTTAACCGCCAACGTTTTATCAACCGCTATAAACAGCAGATAAAAAAGGCGGTTAGCGATGCGGTAACGCGTAGAAGCGTTACTGACATCGATAAAGGCGAAAAGATCAGTATTCCGACAAGGGACATCAGCGAACCGATATTCCATCAGGGTCAAGGGGGTGTACGTGAACGGGTACATCCAGGCAACGACCAGTTTAGTCGCGGCGATAAAATTGAGCGGCCACCTGCTGGCGGAAGCGGTGGCAGCGGTGCCGGTGATGCATCAGATAGTGGTGAAGGTCAGGACGATTTTGTATTTCAGATCTCCAAGGATGAGTATCTCGAACTGTTGTTTGAAGACCTGGAGTTACCCAACCTACAAAAAAATCGCCTCAATAAATTAGTGGAATATGAAACCTATCGGGCAGGTTATACCACCGATGGAGTGCCGACTAATATCAATATAGTGCGCTCACTGCGCTCGTCTTTGGCACGCCGCACAGCAATGACTGCGGGTAAAAAACGAGAGCTTAAAGCGCTGGAGCAGGAGTTAGATGAGCTGCAGAACACCGCCGGAGCGAGTGCCGACCGGATCATGGCGCTCAAGCTACAAATTGAAGAGTTGAAGCAGAAAATTAAAAAAGTACCGTTTATCGATACGTTTGATTTGCGCTTCAATAACTTTGCTAAACGCGAAGTGCCAACAAGCCAAGCGGTGATGTTCTGTCTGATGGATGTTTCTGGCTCAATGGATCAGGCCACCAAGGATATGGCAAAACGCTTCTATATTCTGTTGTATCTGTTTCTAACCCGCACTTATAAAAATCTGGAAGTGGTCTATATCCGCCACCATACCCAGGCAAAAGAAGTCGACGAACATGAGTTCTTTTATTCACAGGAAACTGGCGGCACCATTGTCTCCAGCGCGTTAAAGCTCATGCATGAAATCCAGCAAAAGCGTTACCCTGCGGATGAATGGAATATCTATGCTGCGCAAGCATCAGACGGCGATAACTGGGCAGATGACTCGCCTTTATGCCATCAGTTACTGGAGAAGCAAATCCTGCCATTTGTACGCTACTTTTCGTACATTGAAATTACCAACCGGGCACATCAGACGTTGTGGAGGGAATACGAACAACTTACTGAAAAATACGACAATATGGCAGTCAGAAACATTCGTCAGGTAGAAGATATCTACCCGGTATTTCGCGAACTGTTCAAGAAGCAAGCAGTATAAGGAGGCTTTATGGCAAAAACCAAGTTACGTCGTCAGCCACTTAGTGATGGCCCAGAATGGACCTTTGAACTGCTTGAAACGTATGAAAAAGAGATTGCCAGAGTCGCGGAGCATTATCGGCTGGATACCTACCCCAATCAGATTGAGATCATCACGGCTGAGCAGATGATGGATGCTTATGCGAGTGTTGGCATGCCGATTGGTTACACCCATTGGTCATTCGGCAAGCGCTTTATCGAAACTGAACAGGGCTATAAGCGTGGGCAAATGGGATTGGCCTATGAGATTGTCATTAACTCAGATCCCTGCATTGCTTACCTGATGGAAGAAAACACCATCACCATGCAGGCGTTAGTGATTGCGCATGCCTGTTACGGACACAACAGTTTCTTCAAAAACAACTATCTGTTTAAAACCTGGACAGATGCCAGTTCGATTATTGATTATCTGGTATTTGCCAAAAACTACATCAGCCAATGTGAACGTAAATATGGCGTTGAGGAGGTCGAGACCATTATCGATTCCTGTCACGCGCTGATGAATTATGGGGTCGATCGTTATAAACGGCCTGCCCACATCTCATTTAAAGAAGAACAGCAGCGGCAACAGGAACGTGAAGCTTATCTGCAGAGTCAGGTGAATGATCTCTGGCGTACCATTCCCACCAAGCCAGCGGAGCAAAAACTGGCGGGGAATAAACGTTTTCCGCCAGAACCACAGGAAAACATTCTTTATTTTATTGAGAAAAAAGCACCATTGCTGGAACCGTGGCAACGTGAAGTGGTGCGGATTGTGCGCAAACTTGGTCAGTACTTCTACCCGCAACGCCAAACACAGGTAATGAACGAAGGCTGGGCAACATTCTGGCACTACACCTTACTTAATCATCTTTATGATGAAGGGTTGTTAACTGATCGCTTCATGTTGGAGTTTTTACAAAGTCACACTAATGTTGTGGCTCAACCCGCTTACAACAGTCCGTATTACAGTGGCATCAATCCGTATGCTTTGGGCTTTAACATGTTTTGTGACATTCGCCGGATCTGTGAACATCCCACAGAAGAAGATCATCGCTGGTTCCCAGATATCGCCGGCAGTGACTGGCTGGAGACCCTGCATTTTGCAATGCAGAACTTTAAGGATGAGAGTTTTATCAGCCAATATCTGTCACCTAATCTTATCCGCAAGTTTAAGCTGTTCAGTGTTCTCGACGACGAGCGTCAGGAATATCTGAGTATTTCAGCCATTCACAATGACCAAGGATATAAGGAAATTCGCCAGATCCTGTCGTCACAATACAACCTGTCAAATAACGAACCCAATGTTCAGGTGTACAATGTCAACGTCAATGGGGATCGCTCTCTGACGTTGCGATATGTTCCGAATCGTGGCATTCCGTTGGCCAAAAGCAGTGCTGAGGTGCTTAAGCATCTGCATAGGCTTTGGGGATTCGACGTGATACTTGAACAGATGGACGACGATGGCGACGTGAGAATTATTGCGGCATGTCCAGAGAAAAATGCGGCCGCATAACATCCCAGCTGTAAAATGAACAAGACCGCCTGATGGCGGTCTTGTTCAATCGGGAAGCCGAGACAATTATTGATTATCTTGCGCGATTTCTAGCGGCATCGCATCTCGCATTTTCTGCCACATAATCCCACTATCTTTGCCGTAGCCGCGCATCAGTTCAGGGACCTCTGCGAAACGGCCGGCACGGGCCAATTTTTCCAGATTCAGATAAAAGTCCAACGCGAGTTTTCGAGACTCAGCACTACCAAAATAATAACGCCCTACTCGGCCATAAAGACCTTTGAAACCGTTAAGGATCAGCACGTACAACGGATTGCCCGATGAAAATGCCAGCGTATGGTGCAACTTATAATCAAAATCGGTATACGCTGCGGCATCGTCCGTCAAATCATGCGCCTTAGCCAACGTGTCAATGGCAACATTCGGGTTATTACGCAAGGCACCGCGGAAATAAATGGTGCTGATGTTAGTGCGCGCCGATAACAGCTGATCCACTAGAACCGGGAAGCCTGACGGATTCAGATCTGCAATAGTTTCCAAAATATTGAGACCTGAAGTTTCCCAAAAATTATTCACTTTGGTTGGCTTACCATGTTGAATAGTTAGCCAGCCATCACGAGCTAAACGTTGCAAAACTTCACGTAACGTCGTGCGGGTAACACCGATGAGTTCTGACAACTCACGTTCAGCAGGAAGAATAGAACCTGGTGGAAATTTATTTTCCCAAATCGAGCGAACTATATATTTCTCTGCAAAGCTTGCAGGCCCTTTGGCATTGATGATCATCAGCCCAATTTTCCAGTGGTGACAGTGATTTTGGAAACTGATCATACCAGAGACAAAAAAAATGAAAACCTTCAAACTATCGACTACCGCTATCAGTCACTATCCGGTAGCCCCGCCGCGGCACTTAATTATAAAATTAACTGCCCAGCTCCCATTTTTACTATCGGATACCTCAATTTTAAGTCTGAATTCAGACTGGTCATGACAATACTCTAGGGTTTGCGCTAGACTGAGCCATTCACAAATCCAACAATTTTTATAACGTCTTATAACAACTTGAGAGAGGGTAACCATGCCAATGCCATTAAGTCAGGCTTTCATGGGCAACTTCTTGGGGAACTCGCCCAAGTGGTACAAGCTTGCGATTCTGTGTTTTTTAATTATCAATCCGATTCTGTTCAGTATTCATCCCTTCCTCGCTGGTTGGTTGTTGGTTGCCGAATTTATCTTTACGCTGGCGATGGCTTTAAAATGTTATCCGCTGCAACCTGGTGGTCTGCTTGCCATTGAAGCGGTAATCATTGGCATGACCAGTCCGAGTCAAGTGTTACATGAGTTGGAAGCCAACCTCGAAGTATTGCTGTTATTGATCTTTATGGTTGCGGGCATCTACTTCATGAAGCAGTTATTGCTTTATGCCTTTACTAAAATGATCACAAAAGTGCGCTCCAAAATCGCAGTTTCGTTGATGTTCTGTCTGGCGTCCGCATTTCTTTCGGCATTTTTGGATGCGTTGACGGTAATTGCAGTGATTATTGCGGTCGCTGTTGGCTTCTACTCGATTTATCACAAAGTGGCTTCTGGTAAAGATTTCAGCGACGACCATGACCATACTGATGATGGTGACGGACAGTTAAATGCCGAAGAGTTGGAGAACTTCCGTGGATTCTTGCGTAATCTGCTGATGCATGCGGGTGTTGGTACGGCCTTAGGGGGGGTTTGTACTATGGTTGGGGAACCGCAAAACCTGATCATCGCAGCTCAGGCCAACTGGCAATTTTCCGAGTTTGCCCTGCGCATGTCACCGGTTACTGTACCCGTGCTGCTGATGGGTATCCTCACTTGTTTGATCGTCGAGAAATTCCATCTATTTGGTTATGGCGCAAAACTGCCAGATGCAGTGCATCGTATCCTAGTAGATTTTGCCAATCACGAAGATGAAAGCCGTACGACAAAAGACAACATCAAGCTGGTCATTCAAGCTTTAGTGGGTGTCTGGCTGATTGTTGGCTTGGCATTCCATCTGGCGTCTGTGGGTCTCATCGGATTGTCGGTGATTATTTTCACCACATCCTTTAACGGCATTACTGATGAACACGCATTGGGTAATGCCTTTAAAGAAGCATTGCCATTTACCGCACTATTGGCCGTCTTTTTCTCGGTGGTTGGTGTGATTATTGATCAACATCTGTTTGCCCCGGTAATTCACTGGGCACTGAGCTATCAAGACAATAAACAGCTGGTTATTTTTTATATTGCTAACGGCTTGTTGTCGATGGTCAGTGATAACGTGTTTGTCGGAACGGTTTACATCAACGAAGTTAAAGCCGCGCTGATCGATAACCAAATCACTCGCGATCAGTTTGATCTGTTAGCCGTGGCCATTAATACCGGGACGAACCTGCCATCTGTCGCTACACCAAACGGACAAGCCGCGTTCCTGTTCTTGTTAACTTCAGCCTTAGCGCCGTTAATTCGTTTGTCCTACGGACGCATGGTCTGGATGGCACTGCCCTACACTATCGTCCTGTCTGTTGTCGGGATTCTGTCAATTGAAACGGGATTTTTACAGGAAGCCACGCAGTATTTTTACGATTCACATATGATCTTGCATCACAGCATGCAAGAGGTCATCAAAAACGCCGCAGAACATGGCGTGCACTGATTTTTATTGATGTCTTTTGACTGAACCAAGCCGATTCAGTAAAGTCTAAAAAGCGCCTATGGATGTCTGGGCGCTTTTTCTTTGGAGCATCAAACTTGATTTCATTACAAAAATTCGCCCATTCGCGTCTAAGTTGGCTGGTTCTACTGTTAAGTGCGGTTGCCCTAGAGTTATCGGCGCTGTTTTTTCAATATGGGATGAAACTAGATCCCTGTGTAATGTGTGTCTACCAACGCGTTGCCGTTTTGGGCCTTGCTGCTGCCGGGATTGTCGGTCTGGTAATGCCATCTTTCCGATTAATCAGAGTTATTGCGGCCATTATCTGGGGAATTAGTGCTGGGTGGGGGTTAAAACTAGCGATAGAACTTAACGATATCCAACAGGATCCCTCCCCGTTTGCTACTTGCTCCTTTATGCCGGATTTTCCGAAATGGTTGCAATTGCACGAGTGGTTTCCATCAGTATTTATGCCAACAGGTATGTGTACTGATATTCCCTGGACGTTTCTGGGCGTCACCATGGCGCAATGGATGATAGTGGTGTTTGCGACCTATCTGTTTGCCTTAGCTATTTATATTTTGCCAATTCTGCGCCGCCCCCATTACTAATACCGTAAGCAGGAAGGTTCTCGTCTTCCTGCTTAATCAATATCCTGTAAGGGCCAGATCACGATATAATCTTCCAGCTCTCTGACTCGGGTTTCACTGACAATTTTACCCTTTACCGACATTCCCATTTTGTGCATCTGCTTTTTATTCCCGGTTAACAACGGATGCCAACTGGGCAATGATCTGCCGAGGTATAAACGCCGATATGCACAACTGTCAGGTAACCAGTCAAGCGAAGCAATATTTTGTGGGGTTACTGCAGTGCACTGTGGCACCAGCTCAAAACGCTGTGAATAGTGGCTACAGCGACAATCTTTATCTGACAACAACTTGCACGCCACATTGGTGTAGTACAACTTGTCTGTTTCATCATCAATTATCTTGTTAAGACAACACTTACCACAGCCATCACACAGCTGTTCCCATTCGTCAGTTGTCATCTCTTCGAGGGTTTTAGATAACCAAAAAGGCATTTCAAATATACCTGTCTTCGGCCAATGAACGATCAGTCAATCTGTAGCGCTTTAATCTTTTCAGAAAGATGTGCCACGGCCAACACGACATAATCATCATGCTGTAACTTCTTCAAGGCCATGTAATTGTCATATATGAGGTACTGTCTCCCATTAACGCCATCAGGCATGATCAAAGACACCTTCATATCTTTACGTTGGGGTAACGCTTTGCCATCGTATCGCTTAACACCCAGCGCTTGCCATTCGCTAAAACTCGTTTGATATTGCGTACCCACCAGTGATGATTTTAGCTGTTTCGGTGCTCTTACCTGACGACCCCATGTTTGGCTGATATCCCAGTTGTAGGATTTTAAACAGTTAGCGGCGGTGGCAAAGATATCTAGCGGATTGTTCCAGATATCGACTTTGCCATCATTATCGCCATCAGCGCCACAGTCACGATAATCGGATGCAGACAAATGTAGTTGCCCTAGCGCACCATCACTGTCACTTAATAGCTGTTCCGCAGTATTTTGCTTGTTATCAATTAACGATAACGCAGTTAAAAAATCCCTCTGGTATATTTTGGCATCATCTTGATGTTTATATGCCAGTGAAGCAGTAACCGAGAGTATCGGATAGGAAGCCACACGCTGACCGTAATCCGATGCCATGCCCCACCAAGCCAAAACAAACCTCGGTTGCACCTTATATTTTTCCGCCAGTGCTTTATATTCAGCCTTATGTGCACTGTAGATTTTCTGGCCAGATAACGCTCTTTCTTCAGTCGCCGTTGCTGGCAAATACGTTTCCAATGAACGGACATTTTTTTTAGTAGAGGCTTCAGCACGCTTAAATAATTTTATATGGGCGAATTCCGTTTTGATGGTTTCAGCACTTATGCCAGCATCCTCAGCCTGCTTTTTAAGAAATGACAGATAAGTTTGGAAATCTGCGGTACTGGCCTGAACCGTTGCAGACAGAGCTAAACTTGACCCAATAAATAGTTGCTGAAGGCGTCCCATAGAAAGTCCTTTATTCCGTTTTTGTTCCCACCGTTTTTTGTTCTAAGTATTCAGTTAACAGATTAACCTGAGGCGGCGGTAATTGCAGATAATACCCCTTTTCCTGCAACTCTACTCTTACCTTATTGATATCCGCCAGCCCCAAATGCTGACGTCTTTCAATAGGCAATAACATCACCAATTGCGGCTGCCCAAAGACCTCCATTAATGCAGCAGGGACATCGTCAAATTTATCTTTCTGTTTGATAAATAAGTAGGTATCAGCTTTTCGTCTGCTTTTATATACAGCACAGATCATAAGAACACCAAATTCCAGGGTTATAACTTGCCAGTAAAATGGCCACACTATAACATGGATGGCCATTATACGTTGTATGTTCGTGAGCTTAATGCTCGGATGCCGGAGAATTCCGCCAGGATGCAAAAACCAGCTCTGGAACTGAAAGGTTCCTCCTTCACACTCTCTGTTTTACATATCAATACTTCTGATCTTGTCTCGTTGCTTGAAGAACTTGATAAAAAATTGGCACAAGCGCCACAGTTTTTTATTAATGCGCCATTAGTCTTGAATTTCAGTGAAATTAACCAACAAGCTATCGATTTATCGGCGCTCAAACAGGCGATGCTCGACCGGCAACTGATCCTGATCGGGATTGCCGGCGCTGATGAACAACAGCAACAGCAGGCGAAGCAATTAGGTATCGCCCATCTAAAAATGGGAAAACAGAATCCATTACCGCCCCCACCACCAAGAACCTGTAAAATCGTCAAACAGAATATTCGCTCCGGTCAGCAAATATATGCTAAAGACGGTGATTTGGTTATCTTTGGTGCGGTCAGCAATGGCGCAGAGGTTATTGCCGATGGTAGCATTCATATCTATGGCGCATTGCGTGGAAAAGCCATGGCAGGTGCTAAAGGTGATATAAATGCAGTGATTATTGCCAAATCACTGGATGCAGAACTGGTGTCAATTGCTGGTCAGTATTGGCTGGCAGAAAATCTTCTGCAACATGGCGCGAAAAAGAGTGGCTGTATCAGATTAGCTGGTGAATCATTAACTGTTGAAACACTGCCAGAATAAGGCAGATACAAGGGATATAACGACACATGGCACAAATTATTGTGGTCACTTCGGGAAAAGGGGGCGTGGGAAAAACCACCTCCAGCGCAGCGATTGCAACCGGTCTGGCACTCAAAGGCCATAAAACCGTAGTAATCGATTTTGATATCGGATTGCGTAATCTGGATTTAGTGATGGGGTGTGAACGACGAGTCGTCTATGACTTCGTCAACGTTATCAATGGCGAAGCCAATCTCAATCAGGCACTCATCAAAGATAAACGCTGTGACAAACTGTATATATTGCCCGCCTCACAGACCCGCGATAAAGATGCACTCACCAAAGAAGGTGTTGGAAAAGTGCTGGAAGATCTGGCAAAAGACTTCGAATTTATCTTATGTGATTCGCCAGCGGGTATCGAAACCGGTGCAATGATGGCGTTATATTTTGCAGATACGGCCATCGTAACCACCAATCCTGAAGTCAGCTCAGTGCGTGACTCTGACCGCATTTTAGGGATGCTGCAGAGTCGTAGTCGCCGAGCAGAAGAGAACCTCGAACCAATTAAAGAGTACCTGTTGTTGACACGATATTCGCCAGCACGGGTGAAAACCGGTGAGATGTTGAGCGTCGAAGATGTTCAGGAAATTCTGGCCATTGAGTTATTAGGCGTGATCCCTGAATCTCAGGCAGTGCTTAAAGCATCTAACTCAGGTGTTCCAGTGATTGTTGATGAGGAGAGCGATGCTGGTCAGGCCTATAATGATACTGTCAGCCGCTTACTTGGCGAAGATATTCCTTTGCGCTTCACGATTGAAGAGAAGAAAGGATTTCTCAAACGAATATTTGGGTAGCGAATTATGTCTTTACTTGACTATTTTAAAAGCAGCAAGAAAAGCAATACTGCAGCCACCGCCAAAGAAAGGTTGCAGATCATTGTCGCCCATCAGCGGTCTCAACGGGATACTCCCGATTATTTGCCGTTGATGAAACAGGAAATTATTCAGGTGATCCGTAAATATGTACCTATTTCAGAAGAACAGGTATCGGTGCAGTTGGATCAAAATGACGATAATCTTTCCGTGTTGGAACTTAACGTTACTCTCCCCGACCATTGATCCCGTCAATGTGTCAAAAAAGGCGCCAGATGGCGCCTTTTTTATAATGAATGATGTGACCGATTAAACTTTTAAATTATGCAGTTTTTCCGCTACTAATTGGCCACGCCAACCTTGTAACAACAATGGATTATCGCCTTGTTTGGCGTTCCACAACCAGCCCAGATACTCATTGATATGACGCTTGGACCCCAACATTTCTAATGGAACGTCTTCTTCCTGCGCGATCTGCTCAAGGCATCCCTTAAGCGTTTTGAATGCGGTTTTGTATTCAGGCTTTAACGCCAGCACATCCACCGGCTCGGGTAATCGAGAGTAGTCAGTATCTGCAATGATGTTAGCAACATCTTTAGCATGAAAGCGCTTTTCCTGATCTGTCAGTTCTTTCAGGCGCATCACATCATTCACCGTCCGAGGTTGCTTTTTGGCAAGTGCAATCAACGCGTGATCTTTCATGACAAATCCGAGCGCCAGATCTTTTTTCATCGCTTTATCCAGACGCCAAGCGGCCAACCCTTTAAGTACGGCTAGTTCCATTGTCGACAACTGGAAAGCGTTTTTCACTTTCAGATAGGCGGTTTCCCGGTCAGGTGGTGTCAACCGCCCTTCCGTCATTCTGGCACTTTCTTCTAACGCCCATTGATAACGTCCCTGCTGTTCCAGTGTCTGTTTTAACTCAGGGAACAGCCGATAGAGGTAAAGCACGTCATTAGCGGCATAAACCAACTGAGACTGGGTTAGCGGGCGGCTTATCCAGTCGGTACGAGATTCCCCTTTATCCAGCTCCACTCCGAGGTATTGCTGTACCAGCTTAGCATAACCGAGTCCATGTCCTTGCCCAGCAAGACCTGCTGCAATTTGGCTATCCAACAAAGGCGCAGGCTGTATGCCACCATCATGGGCAAATACTTCTAAATCTTCGCTGCAGGAATGCAATAGTTTGGTAATGTGAGGGGCTGTGAGTAATTCCCAAAAGCCGGATAGGTCTTCTATCGCCACCGGATCGATCAGTGTCAAAGTGTGGCCATCATAAGCCTGGATCAACCCAAGGCGGGCATAATAAGTACGCGTACGCACGAACTCAGTGTCCAATACCAGCAACTCACTTTGCCGATACTGCTTCAGCACTGGTGCCAGCGCAGTGCTGCTATCAACATACAGATAATCTTGCAAATCTTACTCCCGGGAATCCTCTGCAACAGCTATAAAAAAACCGGCTGATGCCGGCTTTTTGAGATACTCAGGCGCTTTTCGCTTCGTCCCGGAGTTCCCTGCGCAGGATTTTTCCCACATTGGTTTTTGGCAATTCATCGCGGAATTCTACCAGTTTCGGCACCTTATAGCCCGTTAAATGCTGACGACAATGTTGAATTAACGCTTCTTTAGTAAGCGACTTATCTTTCGCCACCACAAAAATCTTCACCTGTTCGCCACTTATGGGATGTGAGACACCTACTGCTGCAACCTCAAGAACCCCAGGATGCATTACCACCACCTCTTCAACTTCATTGGGAAACACATTGAAGCCAGAAACCAGGATCATGTCCTTCTTACGGTCTACCAAATAGAAAAAGCCTTGAGGATCCATATAACCGATGTCACCGGTCGCGAGCCAGCCATCCTTATCGATAACCTTGGCCGTTTCTTCAGGACGCTTCCAGTAGCCCACCATCACCTGTGGTCCCTTCGCAAAAAGCTCACCGGCTTGCCCTTGCGGCAACGGGTGGCCATCGCTGTCACGCACTTCAATCTGGGTAGATGGCATGGGTAAGCCAATAGATCCGTTATAGCCTTCGAGGTTGTAAGGCGTACCTGCAACGACTGGCGATGCTTCGGTCAGACCATATCCTTCCAGCAATTTGGTTTTAGTCAGTTTCTGCCACTTTTCTGCCACTGCGCGCTGTACCGCCATACCGCCGCCGACGCTCAGCTTCAATCGTGAAAAATCCAATGTGGCGAATTCAGCGTTGTTCAGCAGTGCATTAAACAAGGTGTTCACACCCGTCAGTGCTGTAAACGGAAACTTTTTCAGCTCGGCAATAAAGCCAGGAATATCGCGCGGGTTGGTGATCAGTAGGTTTTGTGCCCCTTTATGCATAAACAAGAACAGGTTAACCGTCAGGGCGAATATATGATATAGCGGCAACGCGGTAACCACCTTTTCTATGCCATCAGTCAATAATGGCGAGTAAGCGCCGTTAGCCTGTAAGACGTTGGCGACCACATTACCGTGACTCAGCATTGCCCCTTTAGAGACCCCTGTCGTCCCCCCGGTATATTGCAGAAATGCAATATCATGACTTTCAATCACCGGCTTTATATATTGCTGATGCTTCCCCACGCGTAAGGCTTTACGCATCGATATCGCACCGGGTAGTGAATATTTGGGGACCATATGCTTGATATACTTCACGACAAAATTCACTAAAGTACGTTTTGGTACGCCCAATAAATCACCGATACCACTGATGATGACGTGCTTTACCGGTGTTTGAGCTACCACTTGCTCTAGGGTATTGGCAAAATTAGACACCACCACAATCGCTTTGGCTTCGCTGTCTACCAATTGGTGTTTTAATTCTCTGGGGGTATATAAAGGATTAACGTTGACCACCACCAAACCCGCCCGCAATATGCCAAAAATGGCAATTGGATATTGCAGCAAGTTCGGCATCATAATCGCGACTTTATCGCCTTTTTTTAATTTGAGTTCATTCTGCAAATACGCAGCAAACGCGCGGCTGCGCTCCTCAAGCTTACGGAATGTCAGATTAGCCCCCATGTTGACGAATGCAGATTGATCAGCAAATCGATTTACTGTCGTTTCAAACATCTCTAGCAATGACTTAAACTGACCTGCGTCTATCTCTGCAGGGACGTCAGCGGGTAAGCTATTAATCCAGGGTTGATCCACAAATCTCTCCTAACATCCAGCATCAGCACGCAACATCACTGTTGTCGTTAAGGCCCATAAAGGGCATACACTGAGTTAAATTCTTATTATCTGAAATCAAAGTCAGCTCGACTTTGAATTTTTCCACTCGGCAAACGCAAAATCATACGAGCGTTTGAATTTTGATCATCATCACACACTTTTTAGGGTTTGCCTAGCCCCCGGTCACGCTTTTACAATCATCAAGGAAGTCATTGATGACTAAAGCAACTTTAGCTGAATTTTCCATATGCAAATGATGATTTCCGGTCAATTGCACTTTAGTCAAATCCAGATACCAAGGGCTAATTTGGGGGAGTAACTCCGCAAGCGAAGCATACCCTTGGGTGCCCGTCAGTAACAGTGACGGCACCGCAATTCCACGCATTAACTGTTCAACTTGAGTAAAGCTTAGGCGCTGTGGAGAATCAGTCCGTAACCGCGGATCTGTACGCCAATAGCGACCATAAACATCCTCTGCCGTATTACGCTCAAGAATCAAGCGACACCAGTTTGGCGCTAAGCCAGTGAGCCGATGCCGAGCATCAACAGCTTTTTCTAGATCACAATAATGACGTGCTTCAGCCGCTTTTTGCTGAGTCTGTGAAAAACTTTTACGCATTCGCGCATGGAGGTGGGAAATGTCTTCAAACAACGGAGCCAACGCCTCTATTAACACTAGAGCGTTAATCCGTTCGGGGAAGGTCGCAGCATAAGCACTTGCCACAATGCCGCCTAATGAATGGCCGACCAAAGTTACCGCTTGCTGTTTGGCCACCACATTTAGCAGACGATGCAAGTCATAAAGATAATCCACCCAGTGCAACGGATAACATCCAGGACGCCAAGGTGATAAACCATGACCCGGCCAATCAATCGCCAATATGCAGTAATTTGCCTGTAGCTGCTGAGCCAATGGTGCAAAACTGTTAGCGTTATCTAACCAACCATGTAATGCAATCAATAAGGGCTTGTCACCACATCCCCAATATCTGGCGGCGATCATCTGGCCATCCAGGTCAATGACCCCATTTTCAGGGCCAGAAGACTGCCATAATTCCATGGTATTGTCAGACGATCCTTTAATTTCCCGATGTTTTGGCGCTGTTAACTTTCCTCGGCGCATTAAAAACAATCACACGCCAGCATAAATACAATGCCCCCAGACCAACAGCGAACCACAGCATCACCCAGATAACTGACGGGATCATGGTCAAATCCGCCAGCAATGAAGCATCCCCACGCTGACCGAGTCCCAATAAAACGGCCGGACTGGCGAGAGCATTGAGCATGACAATCAAGGCAACCAAGCGCAGACTGCCACGTAATAAGGTGTTATATGTCAGCTTAAGTGGCAGTAAAAACAACACCGCCAAGCTCGCCATAATGGCAATGCTCAGAATATCTCTCGCCCATAACAGTAATGTCAGCAAAACGACAATACCCAGTGCCAAATAACTTTGACGGATACCGCTTCGCAGACAGGACATCAGAAACAGTAATGCCCCCCAGAGCGCAGCGCCGGTATAACCACTAAAACCGATTAACACCGGCCAGCCACCCTGACTAAAACACAGGCCTGACCCATCCGGAAATAATCGAATATGACTTACCACACCACCAGAAATAATCGCGGCTATCCCATGAGACAATTCATGGAAATAACTTTCCAACCAATGGAAGGGCAAAGATATATAAGGCAAACGGGATAGCACCAATGCCAACAGTAATTCGACAAAAAACTGTTTCTTGCCGGGGACTAAGCGCCCAGAAGATTCAACTAACTGCGTCTCAGGCATAAACATCAACGCCAACCATCTGCGCAATACTATCGCGCTGTTCGGCGTACTGAGTCAAAAGATAGGTGGAAATGGCACTAGAGCTGGCCGATGTATCCTGTTCATATTCCACTTTTGCTTGATATTTGGCATCGACCAAATCGTGGTCAATATCAACAGCTGACGTTTCTATTGCGGATGAAGATGCAGCGGGATTGACGATTTTTTCACGAGGTTGAGATACCGGTCGATTACTGGCGACAGCCTGCGACAGATCGGGCGTGTTGTTCAGTGAAACAGACTGAATACTCATGGCTGCACCGCCAATTTACCTTTTATTCAATAGAATTATGCCCTTCCAGGCAGTTTCTTCCAGGCAACCGTATCTCGCAAATATACAGGAGCCAGTTCATCGACAGCGGTTGCGTTACCGCTATACCATTCGTGAACAGCCAGGGTAAGCATGGCACTCGCATCAGGATATTTCACGCTTTCCAATAAGGTCAAGTTATCGATGTTAAGAATAAGATCCGGATAGGTTTCAAAACCGCTACCACAGGCAAATACCGACGCAGCATCATTAAATGGCGACACCAACGCTTCAGGAGCGGTAACTTGCTCCGCACCAATCAACACCGCTAGTCCTTCCTGAGCTTCAAAACACCCCCAATAGATCTCCCCCATGCGAGCATCAATCGCACTGATAACATAACGCGCATTAGCTGTTTCAATGGCCTTCTGTGCCATCGCTGCCAACGTTGAGATACCAACAACCGGAATATCCCGTGCTAATGCCAGTCCCTGAGTCATAGAAGTACAAATACGAATGCCGGTAAAACTGCCAGGCCCACGACCATAAGCGATGAGACCTACATCCGCCATGGATAACTTTGCGTGGGTCAGCAAACCATCAATCATCGGGAGCAAACGTTGGCTGTGTTCTCTTGGGGCATCTTCTGCAACTGACTCACGACCTTCTGACCACAACAACGCGGCAGAACACAGTTCAGTACAGGTATCCAGCGCCAGAATCACTGCTGGCAACGTTTGATTAGCATTCATCTATTGACCTCGGCTGCCGGACATCCAATCATGCCAGCTGATTTTTAACGGCGGCGATCATACCACCAATCCCCGATAAGCCAAGTTTAACAGGCCATAAAACCGGCTTAAGCCCGACGCACTGACTATATAGTTCACAAATTGCGCATATACATTGACCTGCCACAGCTATCACCGGATGTTTCGTGATATGTTTCAAAGTATCATTAACTGTCTAACAGTTATGCTCTGGCTAATTTTCCGGGGCGATTGGCGAACTTTGGATAATATCGTTTGCCATAGTGACAAGCCTCATCAGCAAACAAAGGAATTTTCATGTCTGATCAATGTAATCACACTCATACTTTCAAAACCCCGCTACGTCGCTTGCGCCGTCTGCGTACTTCTGAAGCTATGCGTGCTATGGTCCGGGAAAACTTTATTTCTCTGGACGACCTGATCCATCCGATTTTTATTGAAGAAGGCATTTCTGCTCCAGTTGAAATCCGTACACTGCCTGGCATCAGCCGTTTCCCGGAAACCATGCTGGAACAAGAAATTAAGGAACTGCAAAAGCTGGGTGTTAAATATGTAATGCCTTTCGGGATCTCTCATCATAAGGATGCCGTGGGTAGCGACACTTGGAATGATGAAGGTTTGCTAGCACGCATGGTGCGCACCATTAAGCAGACTGCACCAGAAATGATCGTCATTCCTGATATCTGTTTCTGTGAATACACAGATCATGGCCATTGCGGCGTGATTGAACACATTCATGATGATGTACACGTGTGCAACGATGCCACCGTTGAAAATCTGGTAAAACAGGCGATCTGTGCTGCCAAAGCAGGTGCCGATATGCTGGCCCCATCAGCCATGATGGATGGTCAGATCCGCGCCATGCGTGATGGCCTGGACGCTGCAGGTTATGAAAACGTGTCCATTCTCGCTCACTCAGCAAAATTTGCTTCCGCATTTTACGGTCCATTCCGTGAAGCCGTGGCCAGTGAGCTGAAGGGCAACCGCAAAGGTTATCAGTTGGATTGTGCCGACGGTCGCCAAGCCATGGTGGAAGCGCTGCTGGATGAAGAAGAAGGCGCCGATATCCTGATGGTAAAACCCGGGACACCATACCTGGACGTACTGGCTCGCTTACGTGACCGCACGGATCTGCCATTGGCGGCTTATCATGTGGGTGGTGAATACGCTGGGATCAAGTTTGCCGCATTGGCAGGTGCACTGGATGAACGTGCCGTGGTCACCGAAAGCTTTATCGGTTTCAAACGTGCCGGGGCCAGCCTGATTGTCAGCTATTACACCAAACAGTTTGCTGAATGGCTAGCGGCTGATAAAAACGCTTAAATTATTAATCAATTAATGCTCGTAAAAGAGGAGGCCAATGCCTCCTCTTTGGCTTGGATGATCTTTCATAACCGCAGCATCATTTAGTGAACACGCACAAGTATCCCGCTGATTGCTAGTTATTTTATCTCGTGCAGAAATTTCATCGCCTTGGCAAGATCTCGGGTTCTCGCCATCGGTGGCAGCGAATTCAAAAAGGCACTGCCATACGGCCGATTGACAATACGGTTATCGCATAGGATCAACACTCCTCGGTCGTGTTCATCACGGATTAAACGACCAAAGCCCTGCTTCAATGCAATCACCGCCTGAGGCAGAGAAATATCATTAAATGGATCACCACCGCGCCGGTGCAGTTCAGCAGCACGAGCACGATAAAGATTATCATCCGGCGATACAAACGGCAGCTTATCGATAATCACGCAGGACAGCAGATGACCGCGGACATCTACCCCTTCCCAGAAACTGCCAGTGCCCAGCAATACCGCATTACCAAGTTGTCGGAATTTTTTCAGTAAACTCTGTTTACCGGCACTGCCTTGCACCAGTAACGGAAAATTACAGCGCCCGCGAAGTTCTAACGCCACACGCTCCAACATCCGATGGCTGGTAAACAGAATAAACGTACGTCCCTTCGCGGCAGATATCGCCTCTAAGCAGATACTGACCAGTCGCTGCAGCTGATAATCGGAGTCGCTGCGCACATCTGCCAGTTGTCTTGGCACACAGAATAATGCCTGTCGCTGGTAGTCAAAGGGGCTATCAAGGATCATCTCGCGGCAATCTTGCAATCCCAAACCAACAGCAAAATGTCGTAATTCACGATTCACCTGCAGCGTTGCCGATGTAAACACCCAGCGGCAATCAGCATTAAATAGTTGTTGGCATTCCCGAGTGACATCAATCGGAGCCATTCGTAGTAACGGCAGACGTCCGGTTAATTCCAACGAATAGGCTGCACTGGGATTATCACAATCAAGGAATTGCTTTAACTTAGTAAGATACTCCAGCCACTTTTCAAAACAATCATCTAACAGCTCACTGCGGCCAACGTGCGCTAACAATAGCCGTTGCAACGCCTGAAACTCTTCCAGTAACTGCCAGCTACGCCCTGCAATGTTTTTATCGGCAAGTAACACGCGCCAGTCACTCTGCGCTGTCTGCAAACACTCCTGAACCCAATCGGTTAAACGACTCATACAGCGACGTGCCAGTTCTCCGAGTTGACCGGTATCACGCAGTTCATTGAGATACACATCTTCTATACGGCCCAACAGTCGTTCCATTGCCCCCAAAGACAACTGTTGACCAAAATAACTTACAGCAATATCTGGCAGTTGGTGCGCTTCGTCAAACACCAGCATGTCTGCTTTGGGGAGTAACTCAGCAAACCCGGTATCTTTTAACACCCAATCAGCAAAAAACAGATGGTGATTAATCACGATGATTTTAGCGTCTAAGGTTTTTAATCGGGCGTTACGGGTAAAACACTGCTCATAAAATTCACAACGTTTGCCAATACAGGTTTCACGGGTGGAGGCGACTAATCCCAGTGCCGGCGACTGCTCGGAAACTGTGGCAATCATGCCTAAATCCCCATCAACGCTGGCAGTCGCCCATTGTTGCACCCGCAACAGATCGTCCAGCGTTTGTGCCTCAAGACTTTGGGCGTCATCCAGTTGCTGTTGCAATCTGAGTTGACACAGATAGTTATTGCGGCCTTTTAGCAACGCCACTTTCGGGGCGATATCCAACATCCTCAAAAGCGCCGGAATATCTTTATAGAACAATTGCTCCTGCAGATTCTTACTGCCGGTGGACACAATCACCTGCTTACCAGAGAGCAATGCAGGAATTAAATAGCCGAAGGTTTTGCCCACGCCAGTCCCTGCTTCCAAAACCAGTTTACCTTTAGGGCTGTCAAGGGTGTCAGCAACCGCTTGCGCCATAGTTAGCTGCTGGGGCCGAGGTTTATATCCTTTAATCCCTTGTGCTAAGGCGCCTTCTGGGGAAAAAGCCAATATGACTTCTTTAAGCAAACGGCTAATGATCTGGCTCCGAACATTGCTAACGGCATAAGGGTGCATTATCCCCGAACCACCCAATTCAGCAAGTCTATCCACCATATCCGTGTTAATGCTGCAAAACTTGGAGTGCATGATGATGCAATTTAAAAAAACGTGAATTAATGGTTGCAAATGGCAAACAAAGGGATTAGTTTAAAGCCCATCACGACATACCCTTTGTGCCGGTGTGTCAAACAGAACCGAATTAGGATTGAATTAATGAAACAGCTCCAGACTGCTATCCACCATCACCATCATAAGCGGTAGCCTTCGGAGCTGACTGCCGAAGGTGCTATTCCTTCTGGCGGTTGATTCAAACGACTTAACACCCCCGGAAGGAATTCCGGGGGTGTTTCGTTTTAAACGTTAAAATTTTTGAATCAACAATCAGGAAATAGCCAGAATGACTGCATCAAACCGATTAAGAATTGCCATCCAGAAATCCGGACGTTTGTCCGAAGAATCTCAGAAACTGCTGAAAAAATGCGGTGTTAAGTTCAATGTTAATGAACAACGGTTGATTGCTCACGCCGATAATATGCCTATCGATCTGTTGCGTGTACGCGACGATGATATTCCTGGACTGGTCATGGATGGGGTGGTGGATCTTGGCATCATTGGTGAAAACGTTCTTGAAGAAGAAGAGATTGAACGCCAAAGCTTGGGAATGCCGTCAGAATACCAGAAGTTAAAACAATTGGATTTCGGCGGTTGTCGCTTATCGTTGGCAGTCCCTAAAGAGTTCACCTATCAGGACGCATATTCATTGGAAGGATTGCGTATCGCAACCTCCTACCCTAACCTGCTTCGCCGCTTTATGCAGAATAAGGGCATAAATTTTCGGAGTTGTCTGTTAAAAGGCTCGGTAGAAGTGGCACCTCGTGCCGGACTGGCTGATGGTATCTGTGATCTCGTGTCGACAGGTGCCACTTTGGAAGCTAATGGTCTGTACGAAACCGAGGTCATTTACCGTTCAATGGCCTGTATCATTCAATCACAACAACCACAGTCTGACGAAAAACAGCAGTTAATTGATACCCTTTTGAGTCGTATTAACGGCGTGATCCGGGCGCGTGGCAGCAAATACATTCTGTTGCACGCCCCCGTCGATGCCCTGGAACAAATTGTCGCGTTATTACCTGGTGCCGAAAATCCAACGGTACTGCCGTTGAAAAACGACACCTCCCGCGTGGCAGTGCATGCTGTTAGCAGTGAAGATCTGTTCTGGGACACCATGGAGCAGTTGACCTCGTTGGGTGCCAGTTCCATTCTGGTTATGCCGATTGAAAAAATGATGGGGTAATAAATTATGCAAACCCTCAACTGGAACCAGCTTGATGCAGACGCCAAAGCCGCAGCGTTAAAGCGTTCGCCACTGGTCGGTGATAATGCACTCGAGCAGCAAGTTGCCGACATCATTGCAAATGTTCGCAAAAATGGTGATGCCGCCCTGCGTGATTACAGCCGCCGTTTTGACAAGGCCGAGATCCAAAATATCCGCTTATCCGATGCAGAGATCCTTACGGCCTCTGCGCGTGTCAGTGATGAGTTGAAAGCGGCTATCCAAGTCGCAATGGCCAATATCCGTCGCTTTCATGAAGCGCAGAAACCCGCCACGATTGCACTGGATACCCAAGCCGGGATCCGTTGTGAACTCCACACTGAAGCGATTGAAGCCGTCGGCCTGTATATTCCCGGTGGCAGTGCGCCACTGATATCGACAGTAATGATGCTGGCGTTGCCTGCCAGTATCGCCGGTTGCGAGCGTCGGGTGCTGGTAAGCCCGCCACCGCTCAATGATGCCATCGTGTACGCTGCCACTGCCTGCGGCGTGAATGAAATCTACCAGGTTGGCGGTGCCCAGGCGATTGCTGCACTGGCATTTGGTACCGAATCAATTACTCCGGTGGACAAGATTTTTGGTCCGGGCAACCGTTATGTGACTGAAGCCAAAAGCCAAGTTTCTCGGGACAACCAAGCCTGTGTCAGCATTGATATGCCTGCGGGTCCATCCGAGGTATTAGTCATTGCCGATGCCAAGGCCAATCCAGTGTTTATTGCCGCAGACTTGCTGTCACAGGCTGAACACGGCCCAGACTCGCAGGTAATGCTGGTGACTGATAGTCAAGCAGTAGCAACCGCAGTCGCACAAGAGGTTGAACGTCAGTTGGCAACGTTGCCGCGCGCTGAAATCGCCCGGAAGGCGCTGTTTTGCAGCCGAACACTGCTCGTTAGCGATATGCAGCAGGCGGCAGAGGTATCAAACCGTTATGGCCCGGAACACTTGATCCTGCAAACACAGCAACCCCGAGAAATACTCAAGCGTATTCGTGCCGCCGGTTCAGTGTTTGTCGGCCCCTATACGCCAGAGTCTGTCGGTGATTACGCCAGCGGCACTAATCACGTGTTACCCACTTATGGCTATAGTCGAACAGTTTCCAGCTTATCGTTAGCGGACTTCTGTCGCCGTTTCACCGTACAGGAACTTTCTGCACAAGGGCTGCAAGGATTAGGTGATACAGTAATGACTCTCGCAGCTGCCGAACAATTAGATGCCCACAAAAATGCAGTGGCGTTACGCCTGGCAACCCTTAACGCGGATGGAGAAGTACGATGAGTGAGGCGACGTTAAATCTGGCACAGCGACTGGCTCGTCCAGAACTTTTAGACCTTGAGCCTTATCAAAGTGCACGCCGCATCGGTGGTCGAGGCGATATCTGGATCAATGCCAATGAAAGTCCATTTAATCGAACAGATTTGCCAAGATTAAACCGTTACCCAGAGTGTCAGCCCCCCGCATTGATTGCCGCCTACAGCCGCTATGTCGGCATCGATAGCAAGCACGTTGTGTGCAGTCGTGGCGCGGACGAAGCAATTGAGCTGCTTATCCGAACCTTCTGCATTCCCGGTAAAGACAGCATTGCCTTATTCGGTCCCACATATGGCATGTATAGTATCAGCGCCCGTACTTTTAATGTCGGGGTGGTATCAATGTCGCTGACGCCGGAGTACGGTTTGCCCTACGATCTCAGTGCGGTTAAAGGTTGCAAGCTGGTGTTTATCTGCAACCCGAATAACCCGACCGGAACGCTAATCCGCCCCGAAAAGATTGAAAGTGTGCTGCAAACGTTACCCGAGCAGCTAGTCGTAGTTGATGAAGCGTATATTGAGTTCAGTCCAGAATACTCAGTGGTAGCACTGCTGGATAAGTACCCTAATCTGGTGATCTTACGTACACTTTCGAAAGCTTTTGCGTTGGCCGGTGCGCGTTGCGGTTTTACGCTGGCATCAGCAGATGTTGTCGCCATGATCATGCTAGTGATTGCGCCATATCCCGTACCTTTACCCGTTTCAGTGCTTGCGGAACGCGCCCTTAGTGAAGCGGGATTGGACAATATGCGTGCCGATGTGCAGTTGCTGATCCAGCAAGGACAACGTTTAGCCGATTGTCTGGAACAACTGGGGGCTAAAGTGCTGCCCACTGGGGCGAACTTTGTGCTGGCATATTTTGATGATATCCAGAGCGTGGCCCAGGGACTAAAGGATGCTGGCATCGTTGCCAGAGCTTACAAAGATCCTCGATTGGTAGATGCCATTCGCTTTAGTTATAGCGATGAACGCGAGACTGATTTAATCATTGCAGCATTGAAAAAAATACTAAACTAACCGACCCTACACAGATACTGGACAACCGGTACAAGGTAAGCCCATGAGCCAAAAGATACTTTTTATTGACCGTGACGGTACGCTGGTGGAAGAGCCGGCCATAGATAAGCAACTCGACCGACTTGACAAGTTGGTGTTTGAACCACAGGTGATCCCGGCGTTGCTCAAATTGCAGAACGCTGGCTTTAAACTGGTGATGGTGTCCAATCAAGATGGTCTGGGAACAGATTCATTTCCTCAGGCAGATTTTGATGCCCCCCATAATCTGATGATGCAGATTTTCAACAGTCAGGGGGTGGCATTCTATGATGTGCTCATCTGTCCACATTTCCCCGGAGATAACTGCAGTTGCCGTAAACCCAAGCTGGGCTTGGTAAAAGATTATCTCACCGGCGGTAAAATTGATTTTACCCGCTCAGCCGTGATTGGTGATCGGGAAACCGATATTGCACTGGCTGATGCCATGGGCCTTAAAAGCTTCAAATATCAGCGTGGCGTATTAGGCTGGCAACAGATTGCTGATGAGCTGTTGTCGCGCCACCGCACCGCCGAAGTGGTGCGAACCACGCGAGAAACCGATATTCGTGTCACTGTCGATTTGGATAACCCTGGTCACAACGACATCAATACCGGGATCGGCTTTTTTGATCACATGTTGGACCAGATTGCCACCCACGGTAATTTCCGTTTGAGTGTGCAGGTTAAAGGCGATCTGCATATCGATGACCACCACAGTGTGGAAGATACCGGATTGGCACTAGGCGATGCCCTACGGCAGGCATTGGGTGACAAACGCGGCATTGGTCGTTTTGGTTTCAGCTTGCCGATGGATGAAGCCCGTGGCGAATGTTTACTGGACCTTTCTGGCCGACCTTTTATTAAATTCAACGCTGAATTCAACCGTGACAAAGTGGGCGAACTGGCCACTGAGATGGTACCGCACTTTTTCCGCTCCTTTGCGGACGGGTTACGCTGTACGCTGCATATTGGTTGCGATGGCGATAACGAACATCATAAGGTTGAAGCCTTATTTAAAGCTTTGGGCCGCGCACTAAGACAAGCCATTCGCGTGGAAGGCGATGCACTTCCCTCAAGTAAAGGAGTCTTGTGATGAGCGAAACTGTCATTATCGATACCGGATGTGCCAATCTGAGTTCAGTGCGTTTCGCGTTTGAACGTTTGGGTGCCGATGTCAGTGTCAGCGATGATCCTGTGGTGATCCAAGCAGCCACCCGAGTGATCCTGCCCGGCGTGGGTAGTGCGCCGGCAGCGATGCAGTCAATCCGCCAGAAACAACTGGTGGAAGTGATCCAGGGCCTGACGCAACCGGTGCTTGGCGTTTGTCTGGGCATGCAACTGATGACTGAATATTCCACAGAGCGCGGTGAAAAAGACGAAGACACTCAGTGTCTGGGCTTAATTCCCACCTCTGTTCGTGAACTCGATACCCAGCAACTGCCCACACCCCACATGGGGTGGAACCAGCTGTCACCGGTAATCATCAATCAGCAACCACATCCGTTATTTGCTGGCATCAGCGAAGGTGACTTTGTCTATTTTGTGCATTCATTTTGCGCGCCTGTCAGCGATTACAGCATCGCCCTCAGCGAGTATGGCGAACCGTTTAGCGCGGCAATTGCCAATGGTAATTTTATGGGTGTGCAATTCCATCCAGAAAAAAGTGCCGCCGTTGGAGCCAGAATCCTGCAGAACTTTCTGAAAATGACCAAGGAAAGTCTCAGTGGAGGTGCGGCATGATTATTCCGGCAATTGATCTGATTGATGGTCAGGTGGTGCGCCTGTATCAGGGCGACTATGGCCAACAGACTACATTTGATTACAGCCCACTTGAACAATTGCAGTCTTATGAACGCCAGGGTGCCAAATTACTGCATCTGGTAGATCTTACCGGTGCGAAAGATCCACAAAAGCGCCAGACAGCACTGATTGCCCGACTTGCGGCGGGACTCCAGACCCCACTGCAAGTGGGCGGCGGGATCCGTAGTCATGAGCAGGTAAAAGAATTGCTGCAATCGGGAGTCTATCGAGTGGTGATAGGTTCATTAGCCGTTAAGCAGCCCGAATTAGTCAAACAATGGTTTGCAGAATTTGGCGCGGAGCGTATTTGTCTGGCACTGGATGTCAATATCGACACAGATGGCACTAAAGTTGTTGCCGTTGCTGGCTGGCAAAGCGGCGGCGGGAAAACGTTGGAATCCTTAGTGGCAGAATTCACTCCTGTCGGTCTCAAACACGCATTGGTAACCGATATCAGTCGAGATGGCACCATGACCGGTGCGAATAATGCGCTCTACCACGAATTGGCCGAAAGCTATCCCAATATTCAGTGGCAGGCCTCTGGCGGTATTGCATCACTGGCTGACGTTGCTGCGGTTCGCGACAGCGGTGCCAGTGGCATTATTATTGGCAAAGCGCTACTCACTCAACAATTTAGCGTCACGGAGGCAATCCAATGTTGGCCAAACGCATAGTTCCCTGTCTGGATGTCAAAGCCGGTAAGGTGGTCAAGGGCGTGCAATTTCGTAACCATGAAATTGTTGGTGACATCGTACCGCTGGCACAACGTTACGCTGCTGAAGGTGCTGATGAACTGGTGTTTTATGATATTACGGCCAGTGCTCACGATCGTACTGTTGATAAATCCTGGGTCAGCCGGGTAGCACAGCAGATTGATATCCCCTTTTGTGTCGCTGGAGGCATCCGTTCCATTGAGCAAGCACGGGAAATTCTGGCATTTGGCGCCGATAAAATCTCCATCAACTCCCCGGCATTATCGGATCCCAGTCTGATCCGGCGCTTACACGATGAATTTGGCCGTCAGTGTGTGGTTGTGGGTATCGACTCCTTCTATGACGCTGCCAGCGACAGTTATAAAGTGAAGCAGTTTACCGGAGATGAAGCCGCCACCCGCGACACTCAGTGGTACACATTGGATTGGGTGGAAGAAGCACAGAAGCAAGGCTGTGGCGAAATTGTCCTTAATGTGATGAATCAAGATGGCGTACGTCAGGGCTACGATATCAACCAACTATCCAAGGTTCGTAGCGTTTGTGACGTCCCATTAATCGCCTCCGGTGGTGCTGGTGCAATGGAACATTTTCGCGATGTATTCATTGATGCCGGTGTCGATGCTGCCTTAGCCGCCAGTGTGTTCCATAAAGGTATTATTCCGATCCCGGAATTGAAACAGTATTTGCGCAACGCGGGTATCTGTATCCGCAATGACCAACCGCTGCAAGCATAAACAGGAAGTAACATGACTCAATCAGAAACCCCCTCTTGTACCATGACGCCAGAACAGCAGCAGACATTGCTGAATGAACTGGATTGGGATAAACAACAGGGTCTAGTGCCTGCAATCGTGCAGGATTTTCACTCCGCAAAAGTCCTGATGCTGGGCTATATGAACCCGGAAGCACTGCAGACCAGCTTTGCTAAAGGCCTGGTAACCTTCTACAGCCGCAGTAAACAACGGTTATGGACGAAAGGTGAAACCTCAGGTAACCATCTGCAACTGGTATCCATTGCCATGGATTGCGACCGTGACACATTGTTGGTTCAGGCAGTACCGACCGGTCCTACCTGCCATAAAGGCACCGATAGCTGCTGGGACGGCGAAGTGCATCCTTTTATGCATCAACTCCAAGAATTAATTCACGGCCGCAAAAATGCCGATCCATCCACCAGCTATACCGCGTCACTGTTTGCCCGTGGCACCAAGCGGATCTCACAAAAGGTAGGAGAAGAAGGCCTGGAAACAGCACTGGCGGCAGCGACGCATGACAAGTTTGAACTGGTCAATGAAGCTTCTGACCTGATCTACCACCTGTTTGTACTGTTGGAAGATCAGGATCTGTCATTGGCAGACATCAACGCTAATCTGGCGTTACGCCACCAGAAAGCCGGCAAGTAACCCGCTAAAAACGACAAAGGCGATCTATCAGCGATCGCCTTTTTGCTATTCAAGCAGCTTTTTCAGGCCGCAACTATCTGTTGTTGGGCTCGCAGCGCAAACAAACGATCGTGCATAACCTTGATGGTCTCGAATTTTTGCAGCGACTTCGTGTCACTCAACATGCATTCCTGATCCAACATCATCACGGTAGAGGCTTGCAGATTTGTCTCGATTACCAATACCAGAATACGTTCACCACGGCATTTCACATTGAATAATTTACCGGCTTCACTATAGACACATACATCACTGCTTTCAAAAAACCAGGACTTCGGCATTTGTGGCTTTTGTAGAAACCGTGCGGCGGTAGCATTCAATGCCAATTGAACCAGGCAAGCATCAGGCAATGACAAACGCTTGCTCAGGCAATCCAGTAATTCAATATAATATCTGGCATGGTCCACATTGAATTCGAACTCACTGAGTGCATCTGGAATTAACGTCTTGGATTTGTAAGGGGTTAGAAATTCTAACTCTGAGCCCAGGGTTATACCCAAGACCCCATATGAGTCATCATATTTCCATTGCCAGCAACTTTCAGGCATTAATAACATAGCGTAGTCCAACCGACTTTTATTATTATGGAAAGATAGTAGATGATATTTTATCCAATAGCAAAATATAGTTTAAATATTTTGCACTACTTTTCAACATTAAATATTTAAGATCGAAAGATTAAGTGAGATCGTAGATATAAAAAAGGATCGCCACGCGATCCTTTTGATCAATTATCGCTCTTTACGATCTTATTTTTTATTTCTGGATCGATATGCTTCTACAATATCTCTAATCAGTTTTGGTCCCTGATAAATAAAGCCAGAATAAATCTGAATTAATTGTGCCCCCGCATCCAATTTGGCCATCGCATCTTCAGCACAGATAACGCCACCACAACCAAGTATTGGCACCTGCCCTTGCAAGCAATCCGCCAGTTGTTTAATCACCTTGGTGGATAGCTCATTTAATGGCTTGCCGCTCAAGCCACCTGTTTCATTTGAATTAGCCAAGCCACTCACGCCATCACGACTTAATGTTGTATTCGTCGCAATAACGCCATCAAACTTATTTCTGATCAGTGCATCGGCTATTTTCTCAATTTCATCTTGAGATAAATCAGGTGCAATTTTAAGTGCTACTGGAACATATTTCTGATATTTGTCAGCTAATGCTTTTTGCTTTTCTTTAAGACTGGCTAACAAATCTTCCAACAACTCACCATATTGCATGGTGCGTAGTCCGGGAGTATTGGGTGATGAAATATTAACCGCAATATAGTCTGCATATGGATAAACTTTATCCATACAGATCAAATAATCATCTTTGCCCTGTTCGACGGGGGTGTCTTTATTTTTACCAATATTGACCCCGACCACAGCTTTAGATTTACGCGCCAGTAAATTTTTAACCAGATTATCGACGCCTTTATTATTAAATCCCATACGGTTAATAATCGCTTTCGCAGGCTTAATACGAAACAACCGCGGCTTATCATTACCTGGCTGAGGCCTCGGTGTGACGGTTCCCACCTCGATATGGCCAAATCCCATCGCAGCAAAAGCATCGATTGCTTCCCCGTCTTTATCCATCCCGGCAGCCAGTCCCACTGGATTAGGGAAGGTTACGCCCATAAATTCCACTGGAACCGGCGCAATATCTTGGGCATAAAAACAGTTCAAAGGGTTGTTTGCAGAGGCCTTTAGGCCAGTCATAGCGAAATTATGGGCCACTTCCGGGTCCATCTGAAACATCACCTTTTGCGCGATTTTATAAAACATGTGTTCTCCTAGACCTAAAAAAAGCCCCGGCAAATGCCAGGGCTCTTGTTGTTATTATATATTAACCATGCCCTTCACAATGCAAAATCAGCAGGTTCAGTTCACGCAGTGCCACAGAGAACTTGGCGAACTCATGAACACCTGATGTTTTGAAGTCAGCCAGCATCAGGAACCAACGTTCCAGCAACAGCTGATGACCTTCAATCCACTGGGCGATCACCACTTCTGCATCGCATTCAGTCGCACAACTTCTCAGAACGACAGAACTGAGTGAACGTTGCTGCCAGTCCAGATCTTCGCGGAACGCCGCCCGAGCCAAGACCTGCCAATGGTTAGACGCAGGCTGAGCATTAATCTGTTCCAGGAACCAGTGCAATTCAATGCGCGCGCCAAGCTTGTAATAAGTCTCAGCAACCAGCGCAACAGTTTTGTTCTGCTGCTGTACTATCTGCGCAATGTCCAGAGTACAGAACAGTGTGCTCATCTTACCCACCAAACTCGCTACTGCTGTGGGTACCGCTTCGCGCTCCAGCGCTGCGATTTCGTCAGCAATGCCCTGCCATTCACCTTCCTGGAGGTAATGGTGAAGATTATCGCGCAGATCTTCAAACACAGGTTTGAAGAAAGCAACATTCTGTTCAACATTCAGATTGCGGTTACGGTTACGTAATAACCAGCGGGTTGAGCGACGCATGTTACGACGTAACTGATGCAACATTTCACTTTGCACCACGGCCGGAACCACGCCATTCAGGTCATCAATCGCCTGAATTAATTCACCCATACCGAATATTTCTCTAGCCATAGCGTAACAGATGGCAGATTCTGCAACTGAGGCACCAGTCTCATCCTGCATACGCTGAATGAAATTCATGCCCATTTCGTTGACGAGTTCATTGGCAAGTGAGGTGGCGATGATCTCACCACGCAGCGGATGAGTGCCCATCTTGTCGGCATACAGTTTCTGCAGTTTCTGTGGGAAATACGCCACCAGTAACTGACTCAACCAAGAGTCCTCGGTCACTTCCGGTGTAACCAACTGCTCTTTAAGCAACATTTTACTGTAAGCCACCAGCACAGACAGCTCTGGACGAGTTAGGCCACGGTTGTTGGCCAGTCGCTCAGTCAGTTCCTCTTCAGATGGCAGGAACTCCAGCGCACGGTCAAGCTTGCCCTCTTTTTCCAAGTAGTGAATGAAGCGGATATGCTCTTTCAGCTGCTCAGCCGCATGTACCTGTGTAACCGACAAGGTGCGAGTCTGCTGTTCACAATCCTGAATCACGATATCAGCCACTTCGTCCGTCATTTGTTCCAGCAGGCTGTTACGTTGTTTAACCGTCAGATCCCCTTCTGCTACCAGGCTGTTAAGCAGGATCTTGATGTTAACTTCGTTATCGGAACAATCCACGCCACCAACGTTGTCCACAAAGTCGGTATTCATGCGACCACCATTGGCGGCGTATTCGATACGACCCAATTGGGTACAGCCGAGGTTACCGCCTTCACCGATGATCTTTGCCCGAACATCAGCACCATTAACCCGCAACGCATCGTTTGCACGGTCACCAACATCTGCATTGGTTTCATGGCTGGATTTTACATAAGTACCGATACCACCATTCCATAACAGATCCACTGGCATTTTCAGCAACTCTTTGATGAGTTCGCTTGGAGTCATGGATGCTTTATCTGTCGCCAGCATAGTTTTCATTTCTGGGGTCAGATTGATGGCTTTAGCACTTCTGAGGAAAATACCACCGCCCTTGGAGATCAACTTACGATTGTAGTCATCCCAAGTGGAGCGCGGCAGATCGAACAGCCGTTGCCGTTCCACGAAGCTTTTCGCCGCATCCGGTGTCGGGTCGATAAAGATGTGCATGTGGTTGAACGCCGCCTGCAAGCGAGTGTGTTCAGATAACAACATACCGTTACCAAACACGTCTCCCGCCATATCACCAATACCGACGCAGGTGAAATCGCTAGTCTGGCAATCAATGCCCACTTCGCGGAAATGCCGTTTAACAGATTCCCAGGCACCCTTAGCGGTGATCCCCATTTTCTTATGGTCGTAACCATTAGAACCACCAGAAGCAAAGGCATCTCCCAGCCAGAAGTTATATTCCAGCGAAATCGCATTAGCGATATCGGAGAAGGTTGCGGTACCTTTATCGGCGGCGACTACCAGATAAGGGTCATCATCATCGTGGCGCACTACGTCAATAGGCGGAACCACCTCTTTGTTGACGATGTTATCAGTAATATCCAGCAGACCGTGGATGAAGATCCGGTAACATGCCTGACCTTCTTGGAACACGGCTTCACGGCCACCGTCGGTAGGCATCTGCTTGCAGACAAAACCACCTTTGGCACCCACAGGCACGATTACGGTGTTTTTCACCTGCTGGGCTTTCACCAGACCGAGGACTTCAGTACGGAAGTCTTCACGACGATCGGACCAGCGCAGGCCGCCACGGGCAACGCGCCCACCACGCAGATGCACCCCTTCAACCCGCGGGCTATAAACGAAAATTTCGTACTTAGGCAGCGGTTTTGGCATTTCAGGGATCAAATCTGGAGAGAACTTAAAGGAGATATAATCCTTTGACTCTCCCGCAGCATCGAGCTGATAGAAGTTAGTTCGTACGGTGGCATTAATCAGTGCCAGATAACGGCGAATAATACGATCATCGTCCAGGCTTGCCACGTCTTCTAAGCGCAGCGCAATCTGCTCTTCAAACTTACTGGTAGTGCGGGTTTTCAGCTTCGGATTGAACTTACGGATGAACATTTTCACCAGCGAGTCAGCAATCTGAGGGTAACGGCTGAATGTCTCTTCGATATATGCCTGACTGAAAGTGGCGTCAATCTGACGCATATATTTGGCATAGGCACGCAAAATCGAGACTTCGCGACCAGACAGGCCGGTAGCTAACACCAAACGGTTGAAGCCGTCATCTTCCAGTTTCTTCTGCCATACCAGCGACAGCGCATTTTGAAAGCGGTCCTGACTATCAGTCAGATCTTCAGAAGCTGACCGCTGCACCGTCATCAGGAAGTCGAGGATCCAGAAAGTCTTGCTATCGGTGGTTGCTACTTCGTAAGGACGTTCGTTGATCACCCGCAAACCAAAGTTTTCCAACATCGGCAATACATCTGATAACGGGATTGGCTCGTCTTTGTGGAACAATTTCAGACGCACAGTGCTACTGTTAACTTCCGCTTCCTGTGGTTGATAAAACAGCATGCCAAGTTTGTGTTCATCATCTAACGCTTCCAACTGACGAATATCAACTACCGCGGAGGTAGGCAGCACATCGCCCTTGTAGCTTTGCGGGAAAGCGGAATCATAGCGTTTAAAGTAACGGTTACCCTGTTCTTCGCCAATGGCACTGACCAGAGCATTTGCAAGTTTGTCGTCCCAGGAACGGGCGGCTTCGATTAGGTTGTTTTCTATAGCAGCCACGTCTACATCCACATCATTGTTATTGTCTACTTTCACGATGTAATGAGTCCGACATAAAGATGATTCGGAGAAATAAGTAGTGAATTCTACTTCCTCATTACTCTTAAAGGTTTGCGCTAAAATACGCTGAGTATCCTGTCTGAGCTTAGTGTTGTATCTGTCTTTGGAGACATAAACCAGGCAGGAGAGAAAACGTCCAAAGGCATCTTTACGGACAAACAGTTTCAGTTTGTCACGGTCCTGCATCTCCAGCACGCCATGTGCAACACTTGCCAAATCTTCCACAGATGCCTGAATAATTTCATCGCGCGGCAAATTTTCAAGGATATTCAGCAAGGTCTTGTAATCATGAGAACGCGGGCCTAGTCCAGAAAGGTCCATAATCCGCTGCACCTTGTCAGCCAACAGCGGAATAGAGCGCGGACTCCGGTTGTACACATTGGAAACGTACAAACCCACAAAGCGATCTTCACCGATAACATTGCCTTGCTTATCAAAACGCTTGATGCCGATGTAGTCCACGTAGGCAGGGCGATGCACTCGGCTCTTGGCTGAGCCCTTGGTCAACACCAATAACGAACTATTAAGGGCTTCACGGCGGGCCGTTTCTGATAAGGATGACAGCATCAAACCGTGTTCTGGTTGTTCTTTCCCAGGTTTGCTCATCAACCCCAGGCTGGAGGTCATATCAGGGACTAACTCGACATCACCAGCAACTCGGCGCAATTCATAGTAACGGTAACCCAACAACGTGAAATGATGGTCGTTGAGATAACTCAGGTAATTAACCGCTTCTTCGAGCTCTTTAGCATCGCCGGGGAATGGCCGTTTTGGCAGCTCAGCGATGATGTTAGCGAGCTTTTCTGTCATCGGCTGCCAGTCTTTTACCGCAGCAGAGACATCATGAAGCACAATTTCGATCTCTTTTTCTAGATGCTTGATATCTTTTTCACTGCTCTGACGGTCAATTTCTATCAGGAACACTGCCACTTTATCGGAGTCTTCACGACTGCCTTTAACACGGGTGACACCAGTGATCTGATCTTTTTTTCGTTCAATTGCCAGAGGGGTGTGCAGCATCATATGAGAAGTGATACTGAGGCGTTTCAACGCCATCCCTAATGAATCAACCAAAAACGGCATATCGGGCTGCACAATTTCGATAATTGTGTGGGACGATTGCCAGCCGTGCTTGGCTTGGGTGGGGTTAAAAACTTTCAGGTGAGTCTGTCCAACAGAGGTGTTAGACAGCGAATTCCACAAACTCAAAATAGCCCCATAAAGATCACTATCAGTACGGGCGAGCAAATCGTCTTTCGACATGTGGGCATACAGACAGGTAGCAAATTGCTCTACCTGAAGAGCTTGGGCTTTTGGAACTTTGGAGTGAATGAGATTAACTACATTCTCCAGTAACACTGAGGGCATTGAGTCTTTCAAAGCCATGATGATATTTCCTTAAGCGTCTATAGCTGCGCTTTTTTGTATTTAGGGTGCTTCTGCGAGCGACCTGGATCACCCAAAATTGTGACCTAGGTCTAGGCGCGAAGTTTATTACTAAACACCTCGTATTTCGAGGAAAATTTTAGTGTTATATAAGGGAGTTAGCCATTGTTGCGGCGCCCAAAAACAGTGTTTTGCCCATTTATCTGCTAAAGTTGAAAAACTATTCACGTAAAGCTATTAAACATGCCTTTATTGTTTAGTAAAACTTTTGTGTTTAGGCCAGAAAACGGCGGCCAATGCTGGCAAAATGATAATTGCACCGAGCATATTGACTAAAAACATGAACGTCAGCATTACCCCCATATCCACCTGAAATTTCAGTGCTGAAAAAAACCAGGTACTGACGCCAACGGCTAAGGTCAGTCCAGTAAAAACAACCGCATTCCCCCGTTCACAAAGCGCTTCCAGATAAGCCTGCTGCACCGCCATACCATCACGCAGTTTTTGCGCCATGATTGATAAGATATAAATCCCGTAATCCACACCAATACCCACGCCTAGGGCAATAACCGGTAAGGTACTCACGGTCAGACCAATATTTAACAATGTCATCAGCGCCTGCGCTAATGTGGAAACCACATAGAGTGGAATAATCACTGCCAACGTGGCGCGCAGAGAACGAAAACTCAGCAAACATAAAATGAACACCGCACCATAGACATACAACATCATTGGCATTTGCGCTGACGCTACCGCTTCATTGGTTGCAGCCATGACCCCCACGGGACCGGAGGCCAATCGAAATTTCACCTGTTCGGTATCCAAGGCTGTCGCAAGATGTTTCACTTTATCTATGACAACACCAATGGTTTGAGCCTTGTGATCACGGAGAAACAGATACACCGGCATCACTGAACAATTCCCATCAAGCAAACCACTGGAGGTCGGGATCTGTGAGACTAATTGCGCCAAGCTAGCTGAGTCTCGTGGCAACACTAACCAGCGAGGATTACCTTCGTTAAACCCCGCGTTTACCTGACGGGCGACCGAACTGATACTGGCAGTAAATTCCACTCCCGAGGTATTGCGTGCTAACCACTCAAAATCGTCAATGCGCTGCAACACATCATGGTAAGTACAAGCCTCTGGAAACGCCTCCACAATGACAGTCATCACATCAGTAGTAATCGCAAAGTGATCAGTAATAAAAAAGGTGTCTTGGTTATAGCGAGATGATTCATGCAGCGCCGGCGCCCCGCGTTGCAGATCGCCGATTTTCATCTGGGTTGCCTGGGTCAGCCCTAACCCATAAAGTACCACGGTCACTGCGATAATTACCCAGGCGTAGCGCAACGACGCCAACTTTGCGAAATAGCGCCAGATCGCGGTCGAGCGGGCTTGAGTGGTAGATTTTACCGGTAAATGCACAAATGAGATGACTAAGGGCAGTAACACAAGATTGGTTAAAATTATCACGCCCACGCCCAACGATGCCGAGATCGCCAATTCACGGATAATACCAATGTCGATTGTTAACAGCGTCATAAAGCCGATAGTGTCCGATAGCAATGCCACACCACCAGGCACCAGCAACGCGCGAAATGCTGCCGCTGAAGCCTGCTTACTGCTCATCCCCTGACTGACCCGCTGGCGAACAGCATTGATCATCTGAACCCCATGACTCACACCAATGGCAAATACTAGAAATGGCACCAGGATTGACATGGGATCCAGCCCAAAACCAACCAGTTTGAGTAATCCGAGCTGCCACACTACCGCAACCAGACTGCACGTCAGTGGCAGTATTGTCAGTAATAGTGAGCGACTGAACAGATAAACCATGGCAGCGGTCACCAATAATGCCATGACAAAAAACAGCACGACGCCGCGAGCACCATCCGCAATATCGCCCGCCATTTTCGCAAAACCAATAATGTGGATGCGAATGTGCTCGTTCTGGTATTGGTCACGTAATTGCTTTTCCAGCTCATTGGCAAATGCCAAAGTATCCAGTGGCTCACCGGTTTGCGGATCAAAATCCAGCAGTTGCGCGCTGATCATGGCAGCCGAATAATCACTGGCGACCAGTCGTCCAACAATGCCAGCTTTCTCAATATTTTCGCGAACTTTCTGCAATCCAGCTGGACTGGTATTGAAGTCTGCCGGGATCACCGGACCACCAGAAAATCCGTCTTCTACCACTTCAGTAAAACGCGTAGAGGGAGAATACAGGGATTTGACTTGTGAACGATCAACTCCGGGGATGAAGAACAACTGATCATGCACTTCTTTGAGTGTGTTAAAAAATCGAGGATTGAAGATATCGCCGCCAGCATCCTCCACCGCGACCATAATGGAATTTGCCCCACCAAACTGGGCTTGGTGCTTCAGGTAGGTTTGCATGTATGGGTGCGCTAGTGGAATATTTTTAACAAAAGCGGCATCCATACGTAACAAACTGGCTTGCCAGCCTAATAACCCTGTGCAAAGCACAAAAAACACCACGCCCCATCTCCGGTGTCGAAACAGAAAGCTTTCCAGGCCATTGACCAGTTTTTCCAACATATTCAACACCCGTTATTTTAATGTTATGGGCTGTAACCCTTTAGTACCAGCAAGCCAAAGGTTGCCTGAACGATCTGCCGCCAGTGTCAGCAGATTTTCCCCTTTCAGTTGTTGTTCCAAACTGGCACGATTATCCGCACGAAGCTTTATCAGTACACCACTATTCCCCATCAGCCATAAATGGCCAGCTATCAAGGCCATACCATTGATGGTCGCGCTTTGAGGTAACGCTAATGGTTGCCACTGTTGCAGTGTTAAATCGCTAACAAATACGTTACCGCGCAAACCCGCGACATAGACCCGACCGTTATACTCCTGAGCGGCAAACAAAGACCCCTGATAGTCAAAGGGTAATCGTTGCCAGTGATTGCCAAAATCGTGACTAATCGCCACCAAGCCCATCTCACCAAGCAGTAGTAACCGTCCATCACTCAACGGTAATAAGCGATTAAAATGTGGCAGAATAGAATCTGACTCTTGCTGATAGGCAGCTGGATCATCGGTTTTAAGCTGCAGCAGATATGTCCGATCATCCTCAAGCAGCAACTCATCATGGAACTCGCGACTCCAGTGTTTTCCACCATCACGGGTTCGCAACAATAAACCATAAGCCCCGACTGCGATGCCATTTTTTATATCATTGAAATACATATCAAATAAAGGTCTGGCTAATGCTTCAGAATGATATTGCAGTTGCCAACTAAGGCCACCGTCCCGAGTGTGTAAAATGGAGGCATCATGTCCTACCGCCCAGCCGTTCTGACTATCCAGAAACCGCACCCGCGTCAATAAATTGCGACTGGGTGTTACCACCTGTTGCCAATGATTATCTGACATCAATCGTAGAATATGACCACGTTCACCCACGGCAACCAGCTGCTCGCCAGCGGTGGCGATATCCAATACCAATGATCGTGCCGCTAATGGCTGGATCTGACTGGTTATCACCGATGGCGCGTCCGATGACTGCGCACTGAACGTGGGCACAGACAAAATTGCACAAACGGTACACAACAGCTTGGCGTACTTCATCTATAAACCTTGTGTTATATGGGCGTTATCTGCCCACTGAGTTGTTAGCGAATGCCCTCACGACGCAAAGATGCTGGAGTGAAATTTGCTTCCGTCAACTTAGCGTCAAAGTCATACATGGGTGATTGATTGTCTAATCCAAGAGCCAGATAACGGCGTGACTGTAAGTCGTGATAAACCTCCAACGTGCTCCACAATACGGGCACTTCGTAATAGTTAATGGCGTGCGCCTGCGCTACTCGGTATAGCTGATCGCGGTTGTCATAGAGATCGGCAACAGATATCTGCCACGAGTCTTCATCGAGATAGAACACTCGTGTTTTATATATGTGGCGCATGCCTGCTTTAAGCGTCGCTTTTACCACCCATACCCGATGTTTTTCATAACGCACAACATCGGGATTGATGTGGCCTTTTTTAAGAATGTCACTGTATTGCAGCTTGTCTGAATGCAGACGGTAGTCGTTATAAGGGATCAACAGCTCCTGTTTACCTAACAGTTCCCAGTTATAACGGGATGGAGACCCGTTAAACATATCAAAATCGTCGGTCGTACGCAGACCATCAGAGACTGTTCCCGGTGTGTCAAAAGCGACATTCGGGGCTTTGCGTACGCGGCGCTGCCCAGTGTTATAAGTCCAGGCTTGTCTTGGTTCCTTTTCCTGGTCCATGGTTTCTTTCACCAACAGTGCGGTACCGGCCAAACGTGCGGGCTGGGTGACCACCTGTTTGAAACTGAAGATCAGGTTGTCTTTCCGTAATTGCTCCAGCGTTTCTTCAGGACGCGAATATTCGAAGCGGATCTCCTCCTCCATTTCCACTAAGGTGAAATCGCCAGAGGCCGTAGGAGCGGCCTGACCGCGATGGGTGGTTATATCAACGCCACGAAAACGCAGGATGTGATTCCAGATCGCTTCAAGTCCATTGGCAGGTATTGGGAATGGGATACCTTTGGCCGCACCGTCGACACCATTTCCACCGGCAACCAGCTTGGCAGTAGTGGCATTGGCTCGGGTGGCATCATAGATATATTGCGGAACAGAAGCGGTACGACGCGTCTGATAGACATGCATCTTGAAGCTGTCAGGATAGAGTTCAAATAATTTTTGCTGACCGGGACTTAATAATTCTTTGTATTGCGCAAAATTAGCCTTTGTTATGGTATACAAAGGCTTATCTGCAGCAAAAGGATCTGGATGATGCATGCCTTTCTGATAACTTTTTGGCGGTGTGGTAATGCCACTGTTCCAGGCGGGAATGCTGCCATCTTTACTTCCGGTCATTTCGGCACCTAATGGCGTTAAATCCTTACCGAGCCTTGCCGCATCGAGGTCTGACACTTGCGCCAGTGCGCTATTCCCCAACAACATCATCACTACAGTCGATGCTTGTATAATCGTTTTCATTTTGTCGGTCCTCATTACAATGAGTACTTAATACTGAACGAAATGTAATCACGGTCAGCCATCGCATTGGTAGTTCCCACACCACCAAAGAAATTGTTATAAGACAGTTCCGCGCCCCAACGACTCTGATAATCGAAACTGACACCGAGCGCGACGGACTTACGGCCTTCGGTAAACAGGAATAACGGATCGGGGGTTATCCCATTCACATCATGAGAAAAAATGATCCGTGGAGAAATGTTAATGCCACCGTAAAGATTATTCAGATCAGCTTTTGCCACCAGGCGATAACCCCAGGCAAATGCCGTTGGGAAAGGATTGGTCTCAGGTCCGTCTTGCAACGCTTGAATAATCCCCGTCATCTCGGGATTGCCACCACTGCGACTGGTACCGGGTCCATTCAATCGCAGCTCGTCAAAGCCGGGCATATTACTAATCCAAACGCCGCCTACCTCAGCGAGCATAGTGAGGTTATCGAGCCCCAGGGTTGGACCGAACAGGTGAGTCAGCGTCACCTGTGCTTGAGTGGTATCACGGCGGATATAGCCATCCACCGTTTCTCCGGGAGCGACAGTATCCAGCTGCGAAATCCCATCAAGATCCGGTCGGATGCCAGCATTAGCTAACTGTTGCGGCATCCCCGCAAACAGCAGTTCCACATCATCGATCTGCAACGGCTCATCCTTACGCAAGGCAATTTCACCGGCAACCGAAGTGTCACCGACTAAGGTGTTAAAACTAAAGCCGTAAAGTTTGATATCTTCCGGATAAACGACTTGGGCTTTAGAAAAGCTCTGCAAGCTCAACAACAGTTGTCGATTTATTTGCCCAGCGTTTTGTGCCAGCACGGTTAAATCACTTAATAACGCAGATGTGGTGAAATTAGCCGCCGTACCACTGATAAGGGGACGCCGACTATGGTAATTCATAAAGTAAAAGCCAAATTCGGTTTCACCCAATTCAGGCGCGTAATAACTGGCCTTCAATCCATATTGGCCGCTATCTCTAGGTTTCGCTGCGTCCTGCACGAGTGTCACTTTCGTTGGATAGGCCAGCGCCATCTGCACCAATGTCGCCGTCGGCACAGATGCGCCACTGGCTAACAGATTAGCCAAGTCGCTGTATTCCTGCTCTAAAACGTCGAGATTGATATCAGGATTTGCATTAAACCCTAACTGGGCATTTTGCGAATATCCGCCATACCCGACAAAGTCGTTGGTCGCGAAAATTGACCCTGGCGCAGGCACCCAGATAGGCTCCCAGTCATATTGGTAAAAAGCTTCTACCGACAAATTTTCGGTCACACCTAAAGATGCCCATATCATGCCTTGTGGTCGAAAAGCTTCTTTCAGCTCCGCGCCAGGAACGTAGAGGATGTTCAAATCTACCGGATTAATTTCCGCAATTCCGTGTGAGATCAGCGTACTTTCGCCCCAAGAAACCACCTGTTGCCCTACCCTAATGGCGAGTGGATTAGCACCTTGGTTCAGATCAAAATTCGCATAAACAAAGGCATCTAATAGGCGGATATCCTTACACTGCACTTCACTTGCGCGCTTATCTGCACAGGGATCATATTCTTTGCCAGTTAATGGATTGGTGTAGCCAAAATCGCCGTTATTAAGTTTACGGTCATAAAAATACATTCCACGGACAAATACCCCATAATTGCGATACTTAAGTTGCAGTTCGTGCAATCCTTTGAAAATTTCTGATGTGGTATCACCCTGAGCGTAAAGCAAATTACTCATGTCATTATTGCTGGAATAAGACCCTGGCTGTGCCCAGATCTCAGCGGCGGTATAACGGGTATTACCAAAAGCAGAATAACCACTCCAATCAAATTGCGGGTGGTTGACCTTACCGATTTGGCCATTCCAATCACGATCAGCAACCCGCCAACTAGCGCCAATAGTCCAAGTTGAATCAAATGAACCTTCAATTTCACCCCAATTAAAAGACACGGCTTTAACCGAGGAGATCAGCCCCACATTCAGTGCCGATACCACCCCCAAAGTGACCATCGACATTTTGAACGTTTTTTTAATCGTCATGTTAGCTTCTCCGTCACTGCCAGGTGCGTTGCTTAAAATAAAAATCAACATCTAGTGAACCGACAGATAACATTAGAGTTACAACAATTGGAGCAGCGCCGCAAGCCACAAAATATTAGACTTTTTGGGCACTTATGCGCATTTCAAGTGGTGATTGAGGGGTGAAGTTTTTGAATTTTTATGATGTAAATTGGTCTGACAAATTTAAATCTAATATAACTAAATGATATTTAAAGGCTTAAAATTTAAACTACACAATAATACTTATTATGGTTGTCATTCAAACGTTTTAAGTATTTACTCTATATTATTTATGCCACGCTAAAAAATTTATCCGTCTTCAACTCAAATACTTAATTAAATATGAATTTTTTAAGAAACTTGCTCTGTTAACCGTCTTTTTGTCGTACCTACGATGACGGCTGCAATATTCTTAAGGTATAAAAAAGGCCCCTGAGGAAAAATATCAGGGGCCATTGATTAACGTATTACGTTTAATTGACGCGCTTAATTGATTGGAAATGACCCTGACTATCAATGGTCAATCGGAACTGTCCATGCACTCCCTCTGAAGTCAGGAACTGTCTGAAATGCCGGCCATTGATTTGCAGGATCTTACCATTAACATCACGCACCTGTACGGCTTCTGCAATCCCCTGGTAATACGGCTTAAACTGTTCAAAACTCAGATTTAGACTGAAATAAAAGTCCATCACCAAACCTTAATCTGTAATTCCATCAGTCCTTGAGCGCCTTGCTAACCTTTTCAAACAAATCTTTGGACAACTCAGGCAAGGCCAACAGTTCATGCAAACATTGCTTAATCAATAGCTGACGCACTGGATCAAGTTTGCCGAACTGGATCAACGGCGTAACAATTCTCGCCGCAATCTGTGGATTACTACTGTTCAGCTTTTTGATGATGTCGGTCATAAAACGGTATCCGGCACCATCTGCGCGATGGAACTGGGCAATATTTAGTGCGGCAAAGGCTCCAATTAACGAACGTACGCGGTTAGGATTACTCATACTAAACGCCGGATGTTGCTGGAGTTCGGTGATGCGGTCTAATACTTCTGCTTCATTGATGGTCGCTTGCAGCGAGAACCATTTATCCATCACTAATGGCGTCTGATTCCAGCGCTGTTCAAATGTCGCCAATAGCGTATCACGGCAGTCAGCATTACCTTCAACTGCCGCACTCAGTGCTCCCAGTGCTTCAGTCATATTCGCTGCGAGAGTAAATTGTCTTTCTAGTAGCGATTCATGGCCATCGGTTCCGCGGGCTAGCAAGCTCAACAAAGCGTTTGCAAATGCCCGGCTACCGGCGTTATCGACACCATGCAATTCGCGATAACGCACCAAGGCTTCATCTTCACAGCCTGTCGCAATGGCCTCAAGCACATAGTCACGGGCGCACAGCAGTTTATCCAGATCAACTTGAGAAGCCTGCTCTATTAAGGTCGATGCTGATGGCATTTTCAGAATTTCAGCGGCCAGTGCATGATCCAATGACTCACTCAAGATCACACCACGAAACGCATCAATCACCCGACTATCCAGCACCATGCTCTGCTGCTGTTGCAACCGCTCAACATTGCGCCACACAGCGTGACTGAACAGGGTTACGGAGGCTTCCCAACGCGCGACTTCACTGCGGGCATGAGCCATCAGCACCAATAATTGCTCAATAGAAAAATCATAAGACAACCGGACTGGTGCAGAAAAATCCTGTAGTAATGATGGAATCACCTTACTTTTCAGTCCGCTGAACTCAAAAGTTTGTTCTGCCTGAGTAAAATCGAGGACCTGATTAACCAGTGACTGTCCTTGTGGATCCAACAGCTCGACACTGAAAGGAATATGCAGCGGCAATTTTGACTGCTCGCCCAGACGCTGGGCAGTTTGTTGCCGCAACTGTAAACGGTAAATACCTGTCTCAGCATCAAAACTGTCATGCACGGTGACTTCCGGAGTTCCTGCCTGAGCATACCAACGCCGGAACTGAGTCAGATCTTTACCGCTAGCATCCTGCATTGCTTGCACAAAGTCATCACAGGTCACCGCCTGACCATCATGGCGCGCGAAGTACAGTTTCATGCCAGCCTGAAAGCCACTTTCCCCCAAAAGCGTATGCATCATGCGAATGACTTCAGCGCCTTTGTTATACACGGTGACGGTATAGAAGTTGTTCATTTGAATCACTTCTTCCGGGCGAATGGGATGTGACATTGGGCCAGCATCCTCAGCAAACTGCTGATTTTTTATTACCTTAATCGCATGAATGCGATTTACCGGCCGCGAACCGACATCCGAACTGAATTCCTGATCGCGAAAAACGGTTAAGCCTTCTTTTAAGCTCAACTGAAACCAATCACGGCAAGTCACCCGGTCTCCGGTCCAGTTATGAAAATATTCATGGCCGATAACTGACTCAATCCCATGGAAGTCGTCATCAGTAGCGCTTTCCACATCAGCCAACACGTATTTAGTATTGAATATATTCAGGCCTTTGTTTTCCATCGCCCCCATATTGAAGAAATCTACGGCGACAATCATGTAAATATCGAGGTCATACTCTAGATCAAAACGGCTTTCATCCCATGCCATAGCCTTTTTCAATGATGCCATAGCATGATGTGCTTTATGCAAATTGCCTTTATCAACAAATACCTGCAATTTCACATCACGCCCGCTGCACGTATGAAAACTGTCTTCTAGCAGATCCATATCGCCGGCCACCAAGGCGAACAGATAGCAAGGCTTTGGAAACGGATCCTGCCAGCAGGCATAATGCCAACCATTTTCCAGCGCGCCACTGTCAATGTTATTACCATTACTCAGCAGATACTTAAATGCTTGCGGTGCTTCGATGCGTACGCTGTATTTTGCAAGCACATCCGGACGGTCAAGAAAATAGGTGATACGGCGGAAACCTTCCGCTTCACACTGAGTACAGTACGCGCCATCTGACATATACAATCCTTCAAGCGTCGAGTTGTCTTGAGGATTGATGCGAGTAACCAGTGTCAGTTCAAAATCATCCAGCGCTGTTGCCACCTGTAATTTGCCGGGCAATTGGGTAACTTCAACCGCTTCACCGTTTACTTTAGCGCTCAGCAACTCCAATGCTTCACCATCTAGCACCAATGGCTCATGGTGGTCGCCGTTACGTACAACATGACTAATTGCCGTCACTTCCGTCGCCGTAGGCTGTAACTTAAACGCCAAAGAGAGCTCGGGAATAAGGAATGCGGGTGGACGATAATCGGCCAGGCGTTTGCTGGCGGGTTGATTGACATTCTGAGACATAGTAACTGACCTTGAGTACAAAATGATTTAAAAACAAATACAGGCACTTACACTTTAAATATCCAAGCGCAGTATATATAGAAGAAAAAACGCGCTAGCAGCGCGTTTTTTCTTTAGTAGAAATCAATGAAGCTGTTTGGTGGCGCCTTTTTCGTAGTCCACCATGTCGAGCGTAACATCTACCGCTTCGTTGAGGAAGGTGTCCGGTTCAGCGATTTTCTTCTCTTCCTCACTAACACCATCCTCATCTTCTAGCGATTTCAATGGCTTAAGGCCATGTACCTGACGCCGTTCATTCAATCGGGCTAATGCTTTTGCATCTTCTTGGTCACGGTCTTTCAAACGTTCGCTCTCAACCAGAGACACACTTTTCTCTTTATGATGCTGCTTGAATTCCTTGATATCATCCAGGATATAGCCGAATTCAACACTATTCTTAACGCGCTGCTCATGGCGCTGTTCAAGACTGGCGATCATCGGTTTAGTCACTTCATTTAACGGCTGATAGTCCGCTGGTGGTACCTGATCCCAAGGTAAGGCATTATCTTCTTCAGACTCACCATACTCGCCGGGTTCTAATGCACTTGGGAACGGAATATCTGGCGTAACCCCTTTCCGTTGAGTGCTGCCCCCATTGATACGGTAGAACTTCGCTATAGTATACTGTACATGGCCCAGCGGCTTGTCATACATATCGTAAATACGTTCAAGACCACGGTGTTGCTGCACAGTACCTTTACCAAAGGTAGATTCGCCAACAATCAGCGCACGACCATAATCCTGCAATGCTGCTGCAAAAATCTCTGAGGCTGAGGCGGAGTAACGATCAACTAAGAGCGTTAAAGGCCCGGCGTAATAGGTTTTGCCATCATTGTCACTGTTTTCACTAATCCGACCGTTAGCGTCGCGGATCTGCACCACTGGACCTTGATCAATAAATAATCCGGTCATCAGGGTCGCTTCAGTCAGCGCTCCACCACCATTGCCGCGCAGGTCAATGACAATGCCTTCTACATTATCAGCCTTCAATTTTTGCAATTCATTGGCGACATCGTTGGACAAATTCATGTAGAAGCCAGGAACAGTAATGACACCTATCTTACGATGGGCATAAGGACCGGTTTCAGGCTCAATGACTTTTGACGCTGCTGCACGATCTTCCAAACGGATTTTATCGCGTGTCACGGTGACCAAAAATGGCTTGGCATTCGAGCCTCCTTTCTTCGGCAACACCTGTAAAGTGACTTTGCTGCCTTTAGGCCCTTTAATCAGCTCTACCACATCGTCAAGACGCCAACCAATCACATCAACAATTTCGCCATTATCCTGGCCGACACCGACAATCTTATCGTCAACGGCTAACTTACCACTCAGAGCAGCTGGGCCTCCGGCGACAAGACTTTTAATAATGGTATAATCGTCTTCCATCTGTAATACAGCACCGATACCTTCAAGGCTGAGATTCATTTCCATCTCAAAGCGTTCGGCATTACGTGGTGACAGATAGCTTGTATGCGGTTCGATAGAACGGGCAAAAGCGTTCATCACCCCCTGGAAAACATCTTCGCTGTTGGTCTGCTTCATCCGTTTGATGGCATTGTTATAACGTTTGCCAAGAATATCGACTGTCTCAGGCCAGGTTTTGCCGGTTAACTTGAGACTCAACGCATCATATTTAACACGTTCACGCCATAACTCATTCAGTTCAGATTCTGTTGTCGCCCATGGTGCGTCTTTGCGATCAAACACATATTTGTCACCAGGTACATCAAAATTCATCGGTTTATCTTTATCGAGTAAACTCAGCGCGTAGGCAAAACGTTCATAACTACGTTGCTGCACCAGATGAAACATCTTGTATGCGGGTTCTAATTCGCCACTTTTTATCATGTCATCAAATTGGGTGGCGTATGGCTGCATACTGTCTACATCACTCTGCAACAGTATGTTGCGACGATAATCCAGCTGCTCTAAAAAACGATTAAAGATCTTTTTTGAAAAGGCATCGTCAAGTTCGATACGATGGTAATGGGAACGAGTAAACAGTCCAGCCACACGCTTGCTGGTAACCTGATGTTGTGGTTCCTGATGTAAATCGGGCAACTCGCTGACAGGAATTGTCGGTGATATAGCAAACGCCGGGGTTCCCAACAGCATACTGACCAGTGACGCTGCTATAATAATCTTTCGCATCAGCAAGTTACTCCTTTATCTTTACTTGGTTTTGGGCACACTACAGCAGTATATGCTCTGCGTGTACCTTGACAGTCAAACCTGAATCCAGCTGAACATGAACATCTTCTTTATTAATGTTCTGAATGACGCCACTCACCGGGTTAACACCCAGTTTGACATTCACTCGCTGTCCTGGGTTCAACTTTGACAGTGTAGCTGGTGCAAGTTTAACCGCAGGCTGGGCAGCCTGGGGGCGTGGAGCAGACTTGGGAATAGCGACTTTTTTGCTATCCGCATGCGGTTTACGACGCATCTTAGCTTTCGCTGGTCGAGCAGCTTTGTCTTCCTCGGCCGCCACCTTACCTTCTGCTTTTGCGGTTTCAACACGTTTGGCTTTCGCTTTTTCCTGACTCTCTTTTAGAGTAGCCCGGGCGTGCTCAACATGTTCAGCTTCCAATTCTCCGCAGGGATTACCATCCAGATCTACCCGCTGCGCACCTTCCTTGAGAGACTTCAGATAACGCCAACTATTGGTATAACGCCGCAGGGCAACACGTAGTTGGGTTTTACTGACTCTGGAATCGTTGGCCAACCTTTCTGCCAAATCCTGAAACAGCCCGATTTTAAGTGGTTTGGCTTCACCTTCAGCAATAAAACATAAAGGAAAGGTTTCATACAAATACGCCAGAATGGCATTGGTGTCGGTCAACTTTTCTGTTGATTCCATATTACTTCCACGAATTACAGGGGACTCAGGCATCGCTGGGCCTGGTCGTTAGTTCTTTTTATCCCGGAGGACAACCTACAAATTAGCACGCCTTCAGCATTTACCAAAGGGGTGGTTAACCTTAACAATTGTAATGCGTTATTGCCAAGATGATTAACCTTCGTGCATTTAAGCGGCCTATTATAAGCCGCGGCGCACCGAATGCGACTATCAAATGCACAAAATCGCACGGCTTTTAAGCAAACAAGCAACTTTCGAAGGTCTTTACCAACATTTCCAAGCCCTGTTGATCGTCTTTATCAAACCGAGCGAACAAGGGGCTATCAATATCCAGTACCGCCACAACCTGTTGGTCACTTCTAACCGGCACCACAATTTCAGAATTACTGGCGGAATCACATGCGATATGGCCAGCGAATTGATGAACATCAGCCACCAACTGAGTAATGTCTGTTGCCGCCGCAGTTCCACAGACCCCTTTTCCCAATGGGATCCGAGTACACGCCACTTTACCTTGAAATGGGCCCAGGACTAATTGGTCGCCTTTCATAAGATAAAAACCGACCCAGTTAAGGTCGTTCAGGTGTTCATTGAGTAATGCGGAAAAGTTGGCCATACCGGCGATTAAATCGGTTTCGCCTTCAAGTAGCGCGGCCGCTTGTCGGTTAAGCGTGTCGTAAAACTGCGGTTTCATGCAACATTCCTGAATTAAACATCATCAACTTTCTTTTTCGGTGTTTTGGCCACAGGGTCAGTTTTGACCGGAGCGCCTTTAAGTAACGAAGCCAGCGTATCTTTATTGGCTGCCATATAAAAAGCAAGTTTTTCTGCCGCTGTATCATCAATTGTTGCTTCACTGGCCTGAATAAAGGGTAACAGATTATCTGCAATGTCGAGCATCCTGTCATAAGCATCAGCTTCCTTCTTGGAAGTAAACGTCATCTTTTCCACCCCTTCTCTGACCACAACAAACTGGGTAATTACCGCCATGATCTTCCTCACACTGTGTAAATATACAGTACCAATCGTGACATAATTTCATCCACAGATGCAAGAAGTTCTCGGTATCTGCTAACATCCCGACAGTACCCTTTGTACAGACAACTAATTAAGTTCTCCATTATGCGCATGGACACTAGGGGGAATGACGATTCCCCGTCCCATTATAATCGCAATTCTGCCTCACCTAATTGTGCGCTTGTGCTTTGCCGTGCCTGTGATTTGGCCGTAAGCCGCCGTGCACTACCCTCTGGCGTGCGCGCGATATGCCCGCGTTGTAAGACACCACTTTACGATACGCCTTACTGTGCGATTGATGGGGTGTTGGCAATGTGTATTGCGGCGTTGATTCTCTACATTCCCGCCATGCTATTGCCAGTACTAGAGATGCATTTTATTGGCAGTGTCCGCACCACTACCGTGTGGCAAGGCGCCTTAGCTGTTGCCGATCAAGGCTATTGGGTAGTGGGGCTCGCCGTGTTGATTGGCGCGGTAGTCGGGCCTGGATTATTGATCACCTCAATATTCGCACAAATGCTGATTATCAAAACTCACTATTACCGTCGGCCGAGTGGCCGTCGAATACTGGTAGTGTTATTGCGCTATCACAAGCTGTTATCCCAGCTGTCGATGCTAGAAATCTATGTTATTAGTTTTCTCGTGACTTCATTCCAACTGTCTGATTTTGCAGATGTCTATTTTGGTATGGGCACATTCTGCTTTACTATGTTGTTCTTGATCGTGCTGTTTATGTTAAGGGAATACAAGTTGGAGCACATGTGGGGTTATCTGAATGAATTCGAATAACAACATTCAAGGCAAAGATATTGGCTTATGTAGCTGTCACGATTGTGGGCAACTTAACAATGCTGCTGAAAGTTATTGTTTGCGCTGTGGTGCCAAATTGCAGTTGCGTGACTTCAGTAGTTTGCAACGTAGTTGGGCACTCTTGATCACTGCGGCCATCTTGTTAATTCCGGCTAATGTATATCCCATTACAACACTCACGAAAAGTGGGCGGGTTACTCATGACACCATTTTTTCTGGGATCCTGCGACTGGTCCATTCAGATATGCTGCCGATCGCGATTATCGTGTTCACGGCCAGTATTCTGGTACCTTGGTTGAAAATTATTGGCCTCGGTATCTATTTGTCAGCCATCAGTTTTAATCTCAAATTTTCCAAAACCAAACTGATGGTGGGATTTCACTTAATTGAATGGATTGGCCGTTGGTCAATGCTCGATCTGTTTGTTATTTCGTTAACTGTCGCACTGGTGAATATGGGCCAGATACTCGATGCTAAGCCTGCGCCTGCTGCGACAGCGTTTGCGCTAGTTATTTTGTTTACTCAGGTGTCCGCAAAAGTGCTGGATACTCGTCTGCTATGGGATCAGCTGGAAAAGCAAGATGAATGAATTTGAACAACCCCAAGTGGTGCGAAAAAAACTATTTTCCCCAGTATGGCTGCTGCCGTTAATTGCGTTGGCACTGGGAGCCTGGCTAGGTATTAAAAGTATTCGCGAATCAGGTATTGATGTGCGCATCCATTTCCCCAGCGCCACAGGTATTGATATCGGCAAAACACTGGTGCGTTATCAAGGCCTGAATGTGGGCAAAGTGGTGGACGTATCCATTGATGACGAACTGAAAGGCGTTAACGTCGATCTGTTGATGGATTACCGAGCACAACCGCTACTCAGAGACAACAGTAAATTCTGGTTGGTAACCCCCAAAGCCTCCATCACCGGGGTGGAAGGACTGGATGCTTTGTTTTCAGGGAACTATATCGGTTTATTACCCGGCGATGGTGACTTTCGAGATCATTTTGAAGCTGCGCAGGAAGCCCCCCCCGTTTTGCCAGGCAACGATGGCCTGGTGGTGGAATTAAGTGCAGAAAAGTTAGGCTCATTAGATGTGGGCTCACCCGTATTCTATCGGCAGATCCCGGTGGGTGAAGTGGTGAGTTATCGCCTTGACCCACAACATAAAGTATTACTGAAAGCCTATATCCAGAAGCAATATGCATCACTGGTTCGTAAAGATTCGCACTTCTGGAACGTTTCTGGCGTTCAAATTGATGCGTCTTTATCCGGTATCAAGGTGAATACTGCAAGCCTGGCATCATTGATTGCGGGTGGGATCAACTTCAGTTCACCAACGAATTCACCTGAAGCAGAAGCGAATCAAGGCTACAAACTGTATGCGAGTCAACAAGAAGCCAATGGTGGTGTCCGCTTCGTGCTGACGGCCACCGATGCTGATGGGATAAAACGCGGGACAGATATTGTCTACCGCGGCGTCATGGTGGGCGAAGTTGAAAACGTAGTTGCCGATAAAAATACCGTGGCCATCCATACGCGTCTGGATGCTCCCTACTCCGAATTATTAGGTAGTGACGCCCAATTCTGGCGCGAAGGCGCAGATATCTCGTTGAGTGGCATCAAACATGCCGGTCGGTTAGTGAGCGGCGATATCATTCAGTTTTTGCCGGGGAGTGGCAGTCCGAAAGATCATTACTCTTTGGCAAGTAGCGCACCTAAAATCGATAGCGATAGACCAATACAGCTGACGCTGACCGCAAGCGAAAACCCCGGCGTCAGTCGTGGCGCAGAAATTCGCTATCGACAAGTGAAAATTGGTGAAATAACTGAAGTACGGTTAGCGGACGATTTTAATGCCGTGCTATATCGCGCCGAGATCTTACCTGAGTTTAAGTCGCTGTTAAGCAAAGGCAGCGATTTTATTGCTGAAGCCGCCTTAGACTTCCAAGCGTCACTTGATGGTGTTCAATTAAAAAGTGGCGATCTGACCACATTGACAAAAGGTGCGGTCAGTTTACATCGTAGCGCCAGTAAAAAGGCGTTAGATTTGACAAAAGCGATCCCGCTATTTGCATCGACATCAACCGCCAATGATTACTATCGGCAAGGACAAAAGATTAAATGGACGCTTTATAGTGATAATGCAGCGTCTGTCGCCAGTGGCTCACCGATCTATTACAAAAAAATGCAAATAGGATCGGTATCAGCGGTTGACTGGCAGGCCAAAACTGACCGTTTTGCCATAACGTTGGCGGTGGACAGTACCTTCGCACCACTGCTAAAAAGTCACGTCGTCTTCTGGCAGAATGCCGCCCTCTCTGTTGATGCCAGCTTAAGCGGTATCAAAATGGAAATGGCGCCTTTAAAAGGCGTTATCAAAGGCAGTATCTCGCTGGCGAAAATTGACGCTGACGATGTTGATAGCCAACAACTTTACGCCTCAGAAAGCTTGGCGGTGAATCAAGCACAAGCGATTAGCTTGATACTGCCTACTGAAGCCGCACTCAAATCTGGTGCAGCCATCCGATATCAAGGTATGCAAATTGGTGAAGTCACACAAGTTGTGCTTGATGCCAATCTGCAAAATCTGTCAGCCACAGCCTATCTCTATGGCCGTTACGCTAACGCGTTTATGCGAACTGATAGCAAGTATCTGCTACAACAAGCGCAAGTGTCTCTAAAAGGTATTGAACACCCAGAAGCCTTGCTCACCGGTGATTTTATTTCAGCAATGCCCGGACATAGTGACACGCCGAGTACCCGCTTTACCGTGCCGTTAAATAATGACAATTATGCTGCAGCTGATGCATTGCATATTCAACTGACTCGCCCGTCACTGGGGTCAGTAAAATCCGGGACAGGAATTTTCTTCCGTGGGGTGCAGATTGGTGTAATTACGGGCTTTCAGTTAACAACGGGGGGTGACGGAGTACTACTTAACGCCAGTATTGCTGCGCGTTACCGTCATTTGCTGAATCAAAGCAGTAAGTTTTATGACCTTTCCGGAATTAAAGTCGATGTAGGGCTATTCTCCGGGGCGCAGATCGAAACCGGCTCATTGGAAACTATTCTTGCAGGTGGGATCGGTGTGGTAACGGAGCAGAGTAATCAACAATCAGCCCCCTTGGACAACCGCACTGTCATGCCGATCTTTGCTAAAGCGGAAACCAGTTGGTTACAGTGGCAGCCGAAACTCGATAACTAGCCATAGTCATCGACTGAAAAAGGCGTCAATAGACGCCTTTTTCATATCCAATACTCACCCTACCCATAAAACCAATAACATACGATTATTGCGCTGACTATCCCCGCAAAATCCGCCAATAAGCCACAGGCTAAGGCATATCGGCCGTTGCGTATGCCCACCGAACCAAAATACACGGCCAGCACATAGAAAGTCGTTTCTGTACTGCCCTGAAACACCGAAGCTAGGCGCCCGGCAAAAGAATCCACACCATAATGTGACATCGTTTCCAACATCATCGCTCTGGCGCCGGAACCACTGAGAGGTTTCATTAATGCGGTAGGTAAAGCATCAACGAATCGACTATCGAACCCCAACATATTAACCAAGCCCGAGATGCCATTCAGTAAATAATCCAAGGCACCAGACGCCCTTAACATTGCGATAGCCAATAACATTGCTAACAAGTATGGAATAAGCTGTATCGCCTGTTCAAAGCCAGACTTGGCTCCTTCAATAAATTCATCGTAAACCGCCACTTTACGAATAACAGCAATCAACACAAATGAAAAAACCAAGAGCAGCAATACACCGTTACCAACGACTGTTGATACGCTGCCAATGCGCTCAGCATCTTGATGCAATAACCAGCCAACAACCGCACCTAAAGTACCCAATATCACCGCTGCGTAGGCTGCGACGGTCAAGTTCCACAACGGTAAACGTTGTACTAGCGCCACGGCCAATAATCCCGCCAATGAAGATCCTAATGTGGCCAACAAAATCGGCAAAAATACTTCCGCTGGCGCAGCCGCCCCCTGTTGTGCCCGATATAAAAAGATAGTCACCGGAATTAAGGTCACCGATGAGGTATTGAGTACCAGAAACAGAATTTGAGCGTTGCTGGCGATGCTTTTAGTAGGATTAAGGCGCTGGAGATCATGCATTGCTTTTAGACCCAGAGGGGTTGCGGCAATATCGAGTCCCAGCATATTGGCGGTAAGATTCATGGTGACACTGCCAAATGCCGGGTGTCCTTTGGGAACCTCTGGCATCAATTTACGCAGTAATGGTTCCACCATCCAGGCAATTGCGCTAACCACGCCGGCTTTCTCGCCCACCCGCATCAGTCCCATCCACAACGTCAACACGCCTATCAGGCCAATGGCAATATTGGCCGCTAACTTGGCACTTTCAAACATAGCGGCGACGGCGGTACTAACAACTTCCGTATGTCCAGTGAGACATTGCATGGCTAGCGCCGCTGCGGCAATTATAAAAAACAGGCTCCAGACCCGATTCAGCACAAAACCACCCCAAATTTACTTATTCTGCGTGTTATACTTCCGCGCAAAAAGAAAGATTGCTTTTAGTGTTATGGTTCAATTAAATCAAAATTTTATCAACAATATCGCGCAAGAATTGCCATCACAGCTTTCTCTTGAAGAGTTTATTGCATTCTGTGACAAACCTCTGCGCCCGTCGCTTCGAGTCAATACGCTTAAAATCGACAGCGCTAGTTTGCTTGAGCGCATGCAGGCAAAAGGCTGGCAATTCGAACAAATTCCGTGGTGTCCCGACGGCTTTTGGTACCAGGCGCCTGACAGTGTCCAGGCTGGCAATACCGTAGAATATCTGCAAGGTTTATTTTATGTGCAGGAAGCCAGTTCAATGCTGCCGCCTATGGCACTGTTATACGATACGCACCTATCCACCGTGCTGGATATGGCATCGGCGCCAGGTTCTAAAACAACCCAGATTGCGGCAATGATGCACAATGAGGGCACGCTAGTCGCCAACGAATACTCTGCCAGTCGTATTAAAGCATTACATTTCAATATTCAACGCATGGGTGTAAGTAATGCGGTAATGACACATTTCGATGCCCGAGTTTTCGGCGAATCACTGTATGAAACCTTTGATGCCATTTTGCTTGACGCCCCCTGCAGTGGCGAAGGCACGGTTCGAAAAGACCCGCAAGCACTGAAAAACTGGGATGCCAGTGAAATAGATATCATTGCCGCCACCCAAAGAGACCTAATTGAATCGGCCTTTCTGGCATTAAAACCCGGCGGGGTGCTGGTGTACTCCACCTGCACACTTAATAAAACCGAAAATCATGGTGTTTGTCACCATCTGAAACAGCAATTCGGGGATGCGGTTATATTTGAATCATTGATAGACCTGTTCCGTGGTGCTGACCAGACAGTCACCGACGAAGGTTTTTTGCACGTCTGGCCACAGGTTTATGACAGTGAAGGATTTTTTGTCGCAAGAATACGGAAAGCCACCTCTGTCCCACGCCAGTTACCAGCGCCGCAAACACGCGCAAATTTCCCGTTCCAGCCAGTCTCGACCAAACAGTATCAGTTGCTAATGGCCACAATAAACCCAATTATTGGTGTTGAATTACCCAAAACGAGGATATGGGTAAGAGACGATGAATTTTGGCTGTTCCCTGAGGGATTTGCTGAACTTATTGGCAAACTGCGCTACCAACGCATCGGGGTCAGACTGGCAACGGCTGAAAAACACGGCATCAAACTGCAACATGAGGCGGTAATGGCGCTAACTGTGGTCCCCAAACTGGCATTGTCTGTCGATGAAACACAAGCAGAACAGTACATGATGGGCAGAGATATTATGCTGAGCGTGCCGGAAAAGGCCCAAGGTGAACGCGTTTTGGTCTGGCAACAACAAGTGTTAGGAATGGTAAAACACCTAGGAAATAGATTGAAAAATCAGCTACCTAGAAATTTAGTGCGCGATAATATCAGCAATAATGAAGCGTAGTGCCACCACCTTATTATTCATTTTAGATATTAGTTATAACTAAAAAAACTATTAATAACGCAGCATTTGCCAGTGGATTTAACATCATAGGCTAAAATTCAAGCAGAGATCGCAATCCTGTCATATCTCAACTTAAGCGCACGGCTCGTCAAGAGCCATTCCCCTGGGCCCAAAACAATAGGAATAGTTTTGGGCCTTTTTTTCGGTTAAATTCTACCCGCTAATGCTGCCGCATCACGAAATAACCTGAAAAAGTTGTCAGTCGTATATGCGGCTAACTCGTCCAAGGGTTCTTGCCGCAAGTCCGCAACAAACTGCGCAACATCACGCACAAATGCTGGCTGATTCTCCTTTCCCCGATGAGGTATTGGCGCTAAATAAGGCGAATCTGTTTCCACCAGTAGTCGTTCTTTAGGGATCTGCTTAATCACGCTACGCAGTGCATCAGCATTTCGAAACGTTACAATACCGGAAACCGAAATGTAAAAGCCGAGCGCCATTGCAGCCTGAGCCATTTCCAGTGATTCAGTGAAACAATGCAAGACACCGCCACATTTCTCTGCGTGACCATTTCGCAAAATAGCCATGGTATCTTCTTGCGCATCTCGGGTATGGATGATCAATGGTTTATTTATTTCAGTTGCCACTGCCACCTGCTGTTCAAAACATTGCTGCTGCACTGTTTTACTGTCTGGGGCATAAAAGTAATCCAATCCCGTCTCACCAATCGCCACTACGCGGGGATCAGCAGCATGTTGCTTCAGTTGCTCAATCGATAAGCCCGCTTCGACATCTAATGGGTGTACTCCGGCAGACAAAAATACCTGTGAATGAGTAGCCATTTTGTCTCGCATTGACGGAAAGTCCTGCTGGCGTACGTTGACGCAGAGAAACCAATCCACTCCACGAACTTTGGCATCATTGATAATTTGTTGGAGAGAGTCTTGATCCGGTGCAGCTTTCAAGCGATCAAGATGACAATGGGAATCGACTAACACAAACAAGCCCTGAGGAAATTAAGCGAAGGGGCCCAAGAATATCCCGCTACATAGTGCAGGTCAAATCGCCGGAGGCAAGTTCTCGAGATAAGAGATTTTCGATGCGTTGCTTGTGTTCCTGCGCCTCGGACACAATTTTCACTCCAACACCCGCAGGCCGTCCACCGGAGGCACCTAACGGGTTGATCCACACCACAATCCCCTGAAATTCATTAATGCCCGTCGAGCCTGGCAAGCGATAGCCAATACGCATCTCCTGCCCTAGGAAATGGCCTTCAGTGGTAGTCACGAACAACCCTGCCGGTTGGATAAACGGCATATAGGCACGATATAACTGATGCAAGGTGTCGAAATTTACAATCAAATCAACCATAGGCTACTTTTATTTTTTCATTCTCTTGTATTCTAAGACATAACTTTGGCAAAGCGCCAGATAATTGACATTAGACATCTGCATAAGTTGCTGATTATCTCTCATCACCTGACCAGCGAGCTGTGCCAAATGCAGCTTAATTAACGGGTCTAATTGCGTTTGCTGTATCTCTTCCTGTAGCACTTGATATAACAGTTTTAATACATCAAACAGCTGCTCCACATTCAGATTACTAAGCTTTTGGCTCAAGTGACCGCTGCTCAGACTCTGTTGCCATGCGGTCTTAAGTTTCTTCAGCTCGGCAAAATACCCTTCTTTAATATACTCAGCTAACGTCAGAGCACCGCCAGCGACCGGCAAGCACCAGCTTATATCTTCATCAAGCTGCGGATATTGCTGTTGCAACCATTGTGTAATTAATTGAACCGAAGGCCGGACAATTTTTAACTGCTGACAGCGGCTGACAATGGTAGGTAACAACGCACCAGGGCGATCGCTTTGCAGTAACAGCAAGGTACCAGCACCCGGCTCTTCAAGCGTTTTTAGCAAAGCATTGGCAGCGGCTGTATTCATTCGTTCACACTGCAATATCAATGCCACACGATAGCCGCCCTGCTGTGCTGTCACATTAAGTGACTGACACAGACTACGCACTTGCTCCACTTTAATTTGGCTGCCATCTGCTTGTAACAAATGGAAATCTGGATGATTTCCAGCCACAAAGAGTTGGCAACTTTTACAGTGGCCGCAAGGCTGGCCAGATTGAGATGCGGTACAAAGTGATAACTGCGCCATATATTGACCCAGCCGCACACCGCCATCAGCTTCGGGTAAGGTTAGCAGTATTGCATGCGGCACCTGCCCCTGCTGTCGCTGGTGCACAAACTGTTGCTTCGCATCCCGTAACCAGGGCAAATCTAATAGCATCGCGCTCATACTCTTAAGTGCTGGTTTAATGCTGACAAAATATCTTCATGAACCTTTGGCAGCGGTTGATTGGCATCTATCACCACAATCGAATCATCTGCTGCTGCCAGACTCAGATAAGTCGCCCGGGCCCGCTCAAAAAAACTCAGCGCTTGTTGTTCGATACGATCTAATTCGCCACGGTTCGCAGCTCTGGCCATGCCGATTGCTGGCGGGATATCCAGATAAAGCGTCAAATCTGGCCTAAAACTGCCAAGAGTGGCTGCACTAATGGTCTGGACTAATGGCATTAAGCCTCGACCACCGCCTTGATAGGCTAACGAAGATAAATTGTGACGGTCGCCAAGAACCCAGTCTCCACCTGCTAATGCTGGCTTTATCACATTAGCGACCAGCTGTGCCCGCGCTGCATACATCAATAGGCACTCGGCTTCGTCACATAAAGGATCGGTGGCATCAGCTGTTTTAACCAAAGTACGGATTTTTTCGGCTAAGGGTGTACCTCCGGGTTCACGGGTACACACGGGTTCTTGTCCCACCAGCTCTGTAATAAATGCCTTTACCAATGCCATAGCGCTGGATTTTCCAGCGCCTTCAAGTCCTTCAATAACAATAAATTTTCCTGTTGAAATCTCAGCCTGCATTATTTTCTTCTTCTCTGATAACGATCTACGGCGCGATTATGCTCTGCTAAGGTCTCAGAAAATACGTGAGAACCATCATTACGTGATACAAAATAAAGATACTTTACATCGGCGGGATGTGCAGCAGCTAACAATGATTCCTTACCCGGGGCGGCGATTGGCGTGGGGGGCAGTCCCGGAATTCGATAAGTATTAAACGGGGTTTCCTGTTGCAGATCTTTTCGCGTGATGTTGCCATCAAACGCATCCCCCATGCCATAAATCACCGTAGGATCTGTCTGTAAACGCATCCCTTTGCGAAGCCGGTTAATAAATACCGCTGAAATCAAGCTTCGCTCGTCCGCCTTTCCGGTTTCTTTCTCAATGATTGAAGCAAGGATCAACAATTGATAAGGGGTTTCAAGCGGCAATCCTTGCTCTCGCCCATTCCAGATAGTCTGCAGTTGCTGCTGCATCATCTGATAACTTTGTGTCAATAAGCTGCTGACATCAGTTCCGGCGCGATATTGATAGGTATCAGGGAAAAATTTGCCTTCAGGTTTAGCCGAGGTATCCCCCTGCTGCTGCAGTACGGTGATAAAAGGCTGCGGGTCCATGCGTAAATGGGGTAACTGCTGCAAGTACTGTTGCCATTCCTTGACCGTTTTACCTTCCACCAACGTGAAACTGAAGCGTTTTTCATCCCCGACAACAAGTTTGGTTAACAGTGATAACGGCGTATCTCCAGGATTAATTTCATACAACCCTGAACGAATAGCGGTAAGTTGTGGTTGCCATTTACCGAGTAACTTCCATCGCCAGTCATATTGTAACAACCCCCGTTGTTGCAATTCCTGACCTAACCGATGATAAGAGGTACCATGCTCTAGCTGTAATTCTTGTGGCATATCCAGTACCAGTGCCGAACGGCTAAACTGCTGCAATTGCTGATAACCCCATAAGCCCAAGCCTAACAACAATGTCAGTACGGTAAAAAATACGGCAACCGCTACCAAGATCCATTTTTTCATAACTGAATAGCGAGATTTTCCCTTAATTGTGCACTACCCGGCCAGACGGCAAAATGGTATGAATCAGCAGCGATAACATCCACAGTGCCTAACAAACTGTTGCTGATAAATAAATGTGAGACCCGAGCAAGCCAGTCATAAGTGACAGGCACCACTTGGACATGAACGCCCATGGCTAACAAGGTCATAATGACTTGTTGCCGCATTACACCCGAGACACCGCAGTTATTCATTGCTGGCGTTAATGCCTGCCACTGGTCATTTTCATCTTGAAACAGCAAAAACAGATTGGCCATTGAGGATTCCACCAGCCATCCATCCGTATCGCAAACCAGCCAATCGTCACAATCTTCATCGAGCGCGTAACTTTTGATTAGCACCTGCTCCAGGCGATTAAGATGTTTTATGCCTGCCAGTAACGGTTGCTTGGCCAGCTGGACAGTTGATGTCTGCAACTTGATGCCCTGTTGTTGCCAGGAAGTGTAATGCACGGGTATAGGACTGACACTGAGCACTTCGGTGATTTGTGGCGCGGTTGGCGGAGCGTAACCACGCCCACCAACACCTCGACTCAGTTGTAGTTTTAAGCAATGACGGGGAAAACGGCCAGCAGTGTCAGTCAATAACGTCAGTAAGGTTTCTGATGGCTGCCAGGAAAAACCCAATCTTGCCGCACCATCAGTAAGGCGTTGCAAATGACATGAGAGAAACTGTATCGCACCAGCTCCATCGACAGCCATGGTAGCGAATAAGCCATCACCATAGGTGAAAGCACGATCACGGACATCGATTGTGTCAGCTGGTTTGCCGTTTACCCACACCGAACCCATAAAGGAAGATCAGTCCTGGCTGATACGGCTGGCAACCGCATCCTGCTGATCTTTGTACTTGGCATTTTTACGTGCGTTATAGGGTTTAGCGACTGGATGATTGAGCTTATCGAAGTTCAAGGCACCAATCGTCATCATTGGCCGTAACGCTAACGGCAATTTACCACTGTTAAAAAATTCGAGGACAATTTTACCTTTCCAACCCGGATCAATACGATGAGCCGTAACATGTACCATCAGACCGAGCCGCGCAAGCGATGAACGGCCATCGAGCCAGCCAACAATATCTGCCGGCAGCTGCACACTTTCATAGGTCACAGCGAGCGCCAATTCTCCTGGATGCAGAAAAAAAGCCTGACCATCGGCGATGTCAATTTGCTCGCTCATCACACTGTCCAGCGCTGCCTGAACTTCTGCTTTGGGGCCAGACAGGTCGATATAGGCCGCAGTATGATCTTTAAATACGCGGAACTGATGACCAAGCCGCACATCCACACTGACACCACTGATAGCGTCACTGGAAGGGCGTGGCTCTATCACAATACTGCCTTCATCAAGGCTCTGTTCTATTTCGATGTCCGTTAATCTCATTTGGCCCTGTCTCCCGGGTCTTTATCTGGAAAGTAAATGCTGAATACGTGTTTTCAGAATATCGGTGGCAATGCGGTTTTTACCGCCACGAGGCACAATAATGTCTGCATATTGTTTTGACGGCTCAATAAATTGCAGATACATCGGCCGCACGGTGTTCTGGTACTGCGTCAGAACTGACTCCATGGTCCGGCCACGCTCTTCTACATCTCGGCGTAAGCGCCGGATCAGACACACGTCCAGAGGTGTATCCATAAAAACGCTGGCATCCATCAACTCTCGCAGCCGAGTGTCGGTCAACAACAGAATACCTTCGAGAATAATGACCTTTTTCGGTGTCATCAACAACGACTCCCCTGTGCGAGTATGTTCAACATAACTGTAACAGGGAATTTCGACCGGCTTGCCATCTTTAAGATTTTCTAAGTGACGCGCCAGCAACTGATGATCTAGCGCTTTGGGGTGATCATAATTGGTCAACACCCGCTGTTCCATCGGCAGATGGCTTTGATCACGGTAGTAGCTATCTTCGCTAATCACCCCGATTTCGTTAGTCCCAAGATCCCGGCACAACTCCTCGTAGATGGTTCTTGCTATGAGGCTTTTGCCAGACGCCGAAGCGCCGGCAATGCCAATTATCACACTGTGAGTAGAGCTCATTCTGCTTTATTCTTCCTCAGAAATCGCAATAGATACAGTACTTTGTTGCTGCTGCAACGCCAGTCCGGCGGCGACTTTGCGAGCAATGTCGCGATAGATACCGGCAACCTCACCATCGACGTCAGCGACGACGGTCGGCACACCGTTATCCATATTTTCGCGAATGCTACCATTTAACGGTAATGCGCCCAACAATGGCACGTTATAACGCTGCGCAATGCGAGAACCACCTTCGCTACCAAACGGATATTCTTTGTGACCGCATTCAGGACACAAGTAGAAACTCATGTTCTCTACTACACCAAGCACTGGAATATTGACCTTTTCGAACATCGAGATGCCTTTTTGTGCATCGGCTAACGCAATGTCCTGTGGTGTAGTGACAATCACCGCACCGCTAACCGGTACTTTTTGTGACAGAGTCAGCTGAATATCGCCTGTGCCTGGCGGCAAATCGATCACCAGATAATCCAGATCCTGCCATAAAGATTCATTCACTAACTGCAACAATGCACCGGCTGCCATAGGACCACGCCACACTGCGGCTTCATCACCAGAAAGCAAAAAGCCAATACTCTGCGCACTGATACCATGTGCATTAGCGCAAGTCATGTGTTTACCATCAGGTGACAATGGGCGGTAATCGGTGATCCCAAGCATCATCGGCACTGAGGGGCCATAAATATCCGCATCCAAAATACCGACATTGGCACCTTCAGACGCCAACGCCAACGCTAAGTTGACTGAAGTGGTCGATTTACCGACACCGCCTTTACCTGAGGCTACTGCAATTACTTGTTTCACATTAGGAATAGGTGGAATACTGCCACTGGCAGAATAGGACTTCACACTAAAGTCCATTTCGGCTTCAACTTCTTCAATACCGTCAATTTTGGCGAGTTCCTGAGTCAGGGCCATCACGGTATCACGATATTGAGTTTCACATGGGTATGGATATACCAAGCCTAATTGTAGCTGAGTGCCATTCATTGCCAGCTTGGTAACGCAGCCCGCATCGACCAAGCCCTGTTTCAGGTACGGATCCTGATAGGCATTGAGCGTGGCAAGTACTGGACCGAGAAGTTCGTCGCTAAGACGATAGTCCTGAGATGCAGAAGACAAAATATAATCCCTTTGAGATAAAGTTGATCAAGTGTACCAGATATTATCCGCTGATTTGGAATAGATTTAGCCCATCAAGCTCACACCATGATGAAAATGGCGCAGGGATCGGTTAGTATCTAGGCCATTATTTTTAGGGCCCTTTAAACAGATCAGAAACAAGATGTCAGATTCGAAACGCAAGATCCTCGTTACCAGTGCATTACCTTACGCAAATGGCTCCATCCATCTGGGGCATATGCTTGAACATATTCAGACCGATATCTGGTCACGCTTTCAAAAATTGCGTGGTCATGAGTGCTATTACATCTGCGCCGATGATGCACACGGCACCCCCATCATGCTTAAGGCCCAGCAGATGGGGATCACCCCAGAACAGATGATTGCCGACGTCAGCAAGGAACATCAGGCGGATTTTGCCGGATTCAATATTAGCTATGACAACTATCACAGTACTCATAGTCCTGAAAACCATGAAATCGCCAATGAGATCTATCTGAAATTGCGAGAAAATGGTTTTATCAAACAGCGCACTATCAGTCAGCTGTATGATCCGGAAAAGCAGATGTTTCTGCCGGACCGTTTTGTTAAAGGCACCTGTCCGAAGTGTAAGGCTGAAGGCCAATATGGCGATAACTGCGATAATTGCGGCGCAACCTATAGCCCAACCGAGCTTATCAACCCACGCTCTGCAGTTTCTGGTGCCACTCCCGTACTGAAGGAATCCGTGCATTTCTTCTTCGATTTACCGGCATTTGAAGACATGCTGAAGAACTGGACTCGCTCTGGTTCTCTGCAAACAGAGATTGCGAATAAACTGAACGAATGGTTCGAACAGGGATTGCAACAGTGGGATATTAGCCGCGATGCGCCCTATTTTGGTTTTGAAATACCCGATGCCCCCGGCAAATATTTTTACGTTTGGCTGGATGCGCCTATCGGTTACATGGGCTCGTTTCGGAATCTGTGTAATAAACGTCCAGAACTGGATTTCAATGAATTCTGGGGTAAGGATTCTACCGCAGAAGTCTATCACTTCATCGGCAAGGACATTGTGTACTTCCACAGTCTGTTCTGGCCGGCCATGCTCTATGGGAGTGGCTACCGCCAACCAAATAGCGTATTCACCCACGGTTATGTGACCGTGAATGGCGCCAAGATGTCAAAATCGAAAGGGACCTTCATTAAGGCGCGTACCTATCTGGAGCACCTGGATCCTGAATATCTGCGTTATTATTACGCGGCAAAGCTGTCAAATGGCATTGACGACCTTGATCTTAACTTGGAAGATTTTGTCAGCCGGGTCAACGCTGATTTGGTGGGCAAACTGGTAAACCTCGCTAGTCGTACCGCTGGTTTTATTACCAAACGTTTTGATGGCAAGTTAGCTGCGGTTAACAATAGCGCATTAAGCAACACATTCTTGGCCAAGGCCGATGTGATCGCAGAACTCTACGAAAACCGTGAATACAGCAAGGCGATTCGCGAAATTATGACACTGGCGGATTTGGCAAATGCTTATGTAGCCGATGAAGCGCCATGGCAGCTGGTAAAAGCTGACGAAACCTTAAGTCGCGCACATGAAGTATGCTCCAACGCCATCAATCTGTTCCGTATTCTGGCAACCTATCTGAAGCCAGTGGTGCCTAGGCTGGCAGCTGACGTTGAAGCTTTCCTTGGACTGGAACTGACCTGGGATGGCTTAACGCAGGATCTGGCCGGACATGCCATAAATCCATTCAAGCCTATGATGCAACGTGTCGAACTGGACAAAGTGAATGCGATGGTAGAAGCCTCCAAAGAAAACTTGCAAACGGCGGCAGCGCCAGAAGTTCAAGCTTCACCATTGGCAGATGATCCGATCAGTGCAGAAATTGCTTACGATGATTTTGCAAAAGTGGACTTGCGTATCGCACTCATCAAGCAAGCTGAACTGGTGCCAGAAGCTAGCAAATTGCTGAAACTCCAATTAGATATCGGCGGAGAAACCCGTCAGGTTTTTGCGGGTATCAAATCTGCTTATAATCCAGAAGACTTGGTTGGCAAACTCACCGTAATGGTAGCGAATCTGGCTCCGCGCAAGATGCGTTTCGGCATGTCTGAAGGCATGGTGCTGGCAGCAGGTCCCGGCGGTAAAGATCTATGGATATTAGAACCGCATGAAGGCGCCCAACCGGGTATGCGCGTGAAATAATATTCGAAAGGCCGCAATCTGCGGCCTTTTTTAATCATTATTCTGGCAGACCACTACACCGGATTCGCAATATCAATGAACGTGTGTTCTAAGCCAAATTGCTGCGCCAAGTGCGCCCCTAATGCCTGAATGCCATAAAGCTCGGTTGCATGATGGCCTGCAGCATAATAGTGGATACCCTGCTCTGCCGCGCTGTGGAAAGTACGCTCCGATACTTCACCACTGATAAACGCATCTACGCCAAGTTCATAAGCCTGATCGATATAATCCTGCGCACCGCCAGTGCACCAGGCAACCGTACGGATATCTTTGCGCGGTGCAGGTAGATGCAAGGGTTTACGTCCTAACTTGGCGGCTATCCATTCGGTGAAAAGCTCAGGGGACATACTATGCGGGAGATAACCTCGCCACAGCAATTCCTGCGGGAGCGAGCTTACCGGAGCCGCCTCTTGTAATCCGAGTTGCACCGCTAAAGTGATGTTGTTGCCGACCTGCGGGTGGGCATCTAATGGCAGGTGATAACCGAACAGGTTGATATCATTCACCAGCAAAGATTTTATCCGTCGCCGTTTCATTCCAACCAATACCTGAGGTTCGCTTTTCCAGAAAAAGCCGTGATGTACCAATATTGCATCCGCCTGGCAGGCAATAGCCGCGTCTATAAGCGGTTGACAGGCAGTCACCCCGGTGACGATACGGTTTATCTCAGATTTGCCTTCGACTTGCAGACCATTGGGAGCGTAATCCCGAAATTTATCGACCTGTAAAAATTCCTGCAAATATTGCTGTAACTCTGACCGCTGCATCTGTTCATCCGGTTAAATAGGTTTGCATTATGGTAGCACATGCCTGGTTACTACTCGCAGTAGCACTAAAGTATCTGCCATTCTCAATGGTTAAATTCAGTAACTTTTCCAGCAATTTTCGTTACCAAATTGGACATTTCTGCAATTTGCCCGATAAAATTACTCACAAATGCCAACATTCACTATCGAAAAAGACGGATAGAATCGTATGACAACACTCACCAAAGAAAATGTAATCAGCCAGTTGGAAACGTTGCTCAGTGCCAAAGAAGGCAAACAAGTTACCGTCGAACAAAGTGGCAGCTGGTACAAAATTGATGGCGGGAAGTCCGTACGCTTTAGCGAATTGGAACAGATGTTGGCAGAAAGTGCCGTGGTTCCCGCAGTTAAACCACCGGCAAAAACTGCGGCAAAACCAGCCAAGAAGGTTAAACCTGCCGGCAACGGTGGTAAGACACCAAAAGAGATTTGGCGTGAGAAATTGTCAGCCAATCCCGGCAATCAACTGCCTCGTGGCTTCTAATCCTGATTTTGTAAATAAAAAGGCGCTAATAAGCGCCTTTTTATTGATTACATGGCTTTATCAACCCGTACGCTGCCCTTTAGGTAAACAACCCGGACTTCATCACCGGGATTGAATGGCATTCCTGGATCTTTGTCCTGGATGATCATCACCTGAGTGTTGTCTTCCTGACGGATCATCAGTTCAATAAGCTGTGTTTGACGATAATAACTGCCGCTACCACTGTTACTGCCAATCCCGGCACCCACAATTGCGCCTAATACCGTAGCGACATCACGCCCATTTCCGCTCCCGAACTGATGACCAATCACGCCACCGAGTAATGCACCACCAAAGGTACGCCAACCGCTGTTTTTATCCTCTACCAGTTGCTGTTGGGTGATATCTCTTACCGATATCACCGAACCATACAACACCTTCTCGACAGGCACTGCTTGGTTACGGTCGTAACCAGCCTGTGCTGACACCATGAATAAGGTCGATAACACAAATACACTGAATAATGTTTTCCACATAGCCGGATTTCCGCTAATTTAATAGGTAAGCCCGTCAATTAATAATACGCAATCGTGAACTCGCTGTCCTTCATTAATAACACCATGGAACCATTTCCATCTCCGGAATTGGCACTGAAGGATCCCAATGGCTTACTGGCCATCGGAGGTGATCTGCATCCTCAACGTTTGCTGAACGCCTATTACGAAGGGATATTCCCCTGGTTTAATCAGCATGATCCCATTCTGTGGTGGTCACCAGATCCTCGGGCGATATTTATTCCTGGTAGTGTGAATATTGCCAGAAGCTTACGCAAATACCTGCGTAAACAGCCTTGGCGTATCACGATAAATCACGCATTTGCTGATGTTGTCGCCGGCTGCGCTATGCCGCGTAAGGGACAGGATGGCACCTGGATCACCGGGGAAATCCGACTTGCCTACCAAGAGCTACATCAAATGGGGCGAGCACACTCATTTGAAGTCTGGCAAGGTGAACGATTGATTGGCGGATTATATGGACTGGACGTGGGCCAGGTATTTTGCGGCGAGTCGATGTTTCATCGGGAAACAAACGCCTCAAAAGCGGCATTTATCGCATTGCACCAACATGCTCTCGCAAAAGGTTACAAGTTGATCGACGCCCAGGTGATGAATCCACATCTGTCTTCTTTGGGAGCCAAGTCGATTGAGCGCAAACAGTTTTTGGAGCTGCTTTACCGTTACCGTGATGGAGAAGCAATGCCCGGAAGCTGGGCAGCAAGTGAGGTCAATCTTGAACTCTGAGCCGCAGACAGTTGCTGTAGGCATTACCCCCCCCTTCAGCTGCAGTTACTTCGCTGAACGCCAAGAACAGTTAATTGTTATCCAACAGGAACTGTTACAACTGCCGTTATACGAGCGACTACTCGCCATGGGATTTCGTCGTAGTGGTGAAGCGGTGTACCGTCCGCATTGTCCGGGATGTCAGGCTTGCCAGTCGTTACGTATCCCATTAGCAGATTTCAAGCCATCTCAACGCCAGAAACGCACACTGGCGCATAATCAGGATTTAGACGTCCGGATTACCGACAGCTACCAGGATGCACACTATGCGCTATATGACCGCTACATTCGCACTCGTCATCAGGATGGCAGCATGTATCCGCCGAGTCTGGAACAGTATCAGCATTTTCTGAGCAGTCAGTGGTTACAGCCGCGATTTATAGAACTCTTGCTCCATGGGCAGTTAGTCGGCGTCGCAGTCACGGATGTTTTACCCAACAGTCTGTCGGCCGTTTACAGTTATTTTGATCCGGATATGGAGAAGCGTTCGCTTGGCAGTATGATGATCCTCACTCAGTGCCGCTTGGCACAAGAGTGGCGTAAACAGTACCTTTATTTGGGATATCAGATAGATAATCATCCGAAGATGGATTACAAACGGCTATATCGCCCCTATGAAATCTTAACGGAACAAGGCTGGGAAAAAAGCGATTGTCTGGCCTCTCACCCTTTACACACTCGGTAATTTGCGGCATGATACGGCGGTTTTTTACCTACCAGGCTAACAGGACAATTTATTAATGGCGAAAGAAGACAGTATTGAGATGCAAGGAACCATTTTGGAAACCTTGCCAAATACAATGTTCCGGGTTGAATTGGAAAATGGTCACGTTGTGACTGCTCATATCTCCGGTAAAATGCGTAAAAACTACATCCGAATTCTGACCGGTGACAAAGTTACAGTTCAATTGACTCCATACGATCTGAGCAAAGGCCGCATCGTATTCCGCGCACGCTAATCATCTTCTTCATCGACGACCTGGCACTATAGCTTGGCTATATGTGTTACTGGCAGGTGTTTTCCTGCGATTGCCTGAAGTACCGGATTTTCGTAAAAAAATGGCTGCTAAAAGCAGCCATTTGCATTAATGCGTTAGAGGTTATGAAACCTTTTCTAATTCATCAATTTGAATATCGAGTTCCCCATCTTTGACATCCACTCTAGCAACGCCACCGGCCTCGAGTTTGCCAAACAGGATCTCATCAGCCAAAGGCCGTTTAAGCAGATCTTTGACAACTCGCGCCATAGGTCTGGCGCCCATGGATTTGTCATAGCCCTTTTCAGCCAACAGCGTCCGCGCTTCATCACTAACTTCCAGCGTAACGCCCTTCTGATCCAGCTGTGCCTGTAGTTCTACCAAGAACTTATCGACCACCTTCGCAATAATGGTCATATCCAGACTGTTGAACCAGATAATGGCGTCCAAACGGTTACGGAACTCAGGTGAAAAGATACGATTGATTTCTGACATCGCATCAGAGCTGTGATCCTGCTGTTTAAAACCAATAGACTTACGCACGGTTTCCTGAACCCCGGCGTTGGTTGTCATCACCAGCGTAACATGGCGGAAGTCTGCTTTACGTCCATTGTTATCAGTCAGTGTGCCGTGATCCATTACCTGCAACAACAAGTTATAGATATCCGGGTGGGCCTTTTCGATTTCATCCAGCAATACCACGCAATGAGGATTCTTGATAACGGCATCGGTCAATAGTCCCCCTTGGTCAAAGCCAACATATCCTGGCGGAGCACCAATTAAGCGAGAGACAGTATGACTTTCCATGTACTCGGACATGTCAAAACGTACCAACTGCAAGCCAAGGCATTGTGCCAACTGATTAGTAACTTCGGTTTTACCCACGCCAGTAGGGCCGGCGAACAAGAAACTACCAACAGGCCGATTTTCGTTGCCTAAACCACTACGCGCCAGTCGAATGGACGCGCTCAGGCTTTCGATGGCTTTATCCTGACCAAATACCACCATCTTCAAATTACGCTCAAGGTTTTTGAGCATATCTTTTTCGGTGGATGATACAGATTTTTCTGGAATCCGCGCCATCTTAGCAATAACCGCTTCAATCTCCAGTTCACCAATGGTTTTCTTGCGCCGACTCTGGGGCATCATCGCCATACGGGCACCCGCTTCGTCGATCACATCAATCGCCTTGTCTGGCAGATGCCGATCGTTGATATGGCGATCCGACAATCTCGCAGCGCTAGCCAGTGCGGCATGTGTATAGCGCACGTTGTGGTGCTGTTCGTAACGAGACTTCAGACCTTCGAGGATCTTGGTGGTTTCGTCCACACTTGGTTCAACAATGTCCACTTTCTGAAAGCGGCGCGCTAATGCCCGATCCTTTTCAAAAATACTCTGATATTCCTGGAAAGTGGTGGAGCCCATACAGCGCAAACTGCCTGAAGACAATAAGGGCTTCAGCAGATTAGAAGCATCCATTACGCCACCAGACGCCGCTCCCGCACCAATAATGGTGTGAATTTCATCGATGAACAGAATAGCATTTTGATCAGACGTCAGTTCCTTTAATAAGTTCTTGAATCTTTTCTCAAAATCACCACGATATTTAGTGCCTGCCAGCAGTGCACCCATGTCCAAAGAATAGACAGTTGCGTCCTTGATAATTTCCGGAACTGCATTGTTGACAATTCGATAAGCTAAACCTTCAGCAATGGCGGTTTTACCAACCCCTGCTTCACCCACCAGCAGTGGATTGTTTTTACGACGCCGACAGAGGATCTGAATTGAACGTTCAATCTCGTTATCACGTCCAATAAGCGGATCAATTTTGCCTTGCTGCGCCAGTTCATTGAGGTTGCTGGAAAACTGTGACAGCATGCTGCGTTCTTCTGGGGCATCAGCCTGCTCTTCCACATTTTCCTGGGCAGGACTGTTGTCACTCTCTTCGTTTTTGGCAACACCATGAGAGATATAATTCACAACGTCCAGCCGCGTCACGTCATATCGACGCAGCAGGTAGACCGCTTGTGATTCTTGCTCACTGAAAATTGCTACCAGGACGTTAGCACCGGTCACTTCATTACGGCCAGAGGACTGCACGTGAAATACCGCGCGCTGCAATACCCGTTGGAAACCGAGCGTTGGCTGGGTTTCACGATCGTCTGCAGGGTCGGTAATAACCGGGGTAGTTTGCGCGATAAACGCGGCCACATCTTCCCGTAACTTTTCAATATTGGCACCACAGGCCAACAGCGCATCCCGAGCTGCGGGGTTATCGATAAGTGCCAACAACAGATGTTCTACGGTCATATATTCATGCCGTGCATCCCTGGCTTGCTGAAACGCCAGGTTCAAGGTCACTTCCAAATCTTTGTTCAGCATACGCACCCCCTAACCACAGTGATAAGCTTATTTACGCTTTCTCTAACGAACACAGTAACGGATGTTGGTTTTGCCTGGCAAATTGATTTACCTGAGCCACTTTGGTTTCGGCAATCCCGAACGGATACAGTCCACATACTGCTTTACCCTGATGGTGCACCATCAACATCAGATCGGTAGCCTCCTGTTCATTTTTACCGAAAAACAACTGGATAACTTCTACAACGAAGTCCATCGGCGTGTAATCGTCGTTATTCAAAATTACTTTATACATTGGAGGTGGTTGCAGCTCCTGCGCGATACTGCTTTCCAACTGCTCAATTTGACCGCTTTTACTCATGCTTAAATACTAGCCTCTGTCCACTGACCTTACCAAATAACTGGGGCAGTGACGTGCTTGAAAAATAAATTTGATCTTGCTCTCACTATAACGCGCTTCTGACAAAATTGTCTAAGCCCATTAGTAAACAAATATGGTCAACCACGACCGCATTCAATCCCTGATATCAATACAATAGTGTATGTCATCGCGACATAGTTTAAAGTTTGACCGATTCCATTGTTGATTTTTTGTTAATTTAACGCTTGACTTCCCATGCAACTGCTTACATCCTGTACAGCGAGTGGTGAGCAGTCAGCTCAATTTTGTGCTGATTGTTTGAGTGGGATGCAGACATAGAAGGAAGTAGATGTATGGCAAGCGGAACTGTTAAGTGGTTCAACAACGCCAAGGGATTCGGGTTTATCTGCCCTGATGAAGGTGGTGAAGACGTATTCGCGCACTATTCAACCATTGACATGGATGGTTATCGCACATTAAAAGCTGGCCAGCCAGTTGAATTTGAGGTTGAGAAAGGTCCAAAAGGCATGCATGCCTCGTCCATTTCTCCCGTCAAATAACGAAATAAAAATTATAAAGTAAAGGCGGGTTAACCCCGCCTTTTATTTTAGCTATTGTTGCTAGGCCCGCGACTGCGACTCACACCGCAGTCGTTCAATACAACCTTAAGCATCCATTACAGCATTCAGTGTGGCGCTTGGGCGCATCGCCGCAGAAGCCAACTGATGGTCTGGTCGATAGTAGCCTGCCATTTCAACCGCACTTCCCTGCACACCATTCAGTTCTGCCACAATCTGCTCTTCCTTAGCGATCAAGGCATCCGCGATTGGTGCAAAATGCTGCTGCAATGCAACATCCGCATCCTGTGCCGCCAGCGCTTTCGCCCAATATTGTGCCAAGAAATAATGACTGCCGCGGTTATCCAGTTCTCCCACTCGGCGTGAAGGTGACTTGTTGTTATCCAGGAATTCCCCAATGGCTTGATCCAAGCAATCTGCCAGCACCTGAGCCTTAGCATTACCCGTTGTCTGACTCAAATGTTCCAGAGATGCTCCCAGCGCCAAAAATTCACCCAGCGAATCCCAACGCAAATGGTTTTCTTCAACAAACTGCTGCACATGTTTAGGCGCACTGCCACCCGCCCCCGTTTCAAATAAACCACCACCATTCATCAACGGCACAATAGATAACATTTTGGCGCTCGTCCCCAACTCAAGGATTGGGAACAAGTCGGTCAGATAATCACGTAATACGTTACCTGTAACGGAGATAGTATCTTTACCGGCTTTCATACGAGTTAGCGACAAATGTGCTGCGGCTTTAGGTTCAAGGATCTGAATATCCAGACCACGGGTATCTTCTTCAGGCAGATACGCTTTTACCTTAGCTATCACTTGCGCATCATGGGCACGGTTCTCGTCTAGCCAAAATACCGCTGGGGTATTGGACAGACGGGCACGACGTACTGCCAATTTTACCCAGTCACGGATGGGCGCATCTTTGGCCTGACACATACGCCAGATATCACCCTGCTCTACTTCATGCACCATCAATGCTTCGCCAGCGGCATTGAGCACTTTCACCACGCCAGCGGCAGGAATTTCGAAAGTCTTGTCATGGCTGCCGTATTCTTCTGCTTTTTGTGCCATCAAACCGACATTAGGAACAGTACCCATTGTCGCCGGGTCGAAAGCGCCATGTTCTTTACAGAAGTTAATCGCTTCGTCGTAAACTCCCGCGTAACAACGATCAGGGATCATTGCTTTGATATCATGTAGTTGACCATCAGGCCCCCACATTTTGCCACCGGCACGGATGGCAGCAGGCATTGATGCATCAATAATCACATCACTTGGTACATGCAAGTTCGTAATGCCTTTGTCGGAATTGACCATCGCTAACGGAGGTTGTGCTTCATAAACCGCAGCAATGTCAGCTTCAATCGCGGCTTTCTCGGTAGATGGCAGTTCCGCAATACGGGCGACTACGTCACCAAAACCGTTATTAACATCGACACCAATGGCTTTAAAAGTGTCCGCATGTTTGGCAAACAATGCCTTGTAATAGGCTTTAACGGCATATCCGAAAAGTACTGGATCAGATACTTTCATCATTGTCGCTTTCAAATGCAGCGATAACAGCACACCTTCTGCTTTTGCCGCAGCAATCTCTTTTTCATAGAACGCACTCAATTCGCGCACATTCATTACCGAAGCATCAATGATTTCACCGGCGAGCAATTTCAGACTCGGCTTTAACGTAACCTTGTTACCGTCATTCTGTTCCAATACGATTGATACCGTATCAGCAGCCGGCATCGTCACTGACTTTTCACTGCCGTAAAAATCCCCATGGTCCATATGCGCGACATGAGACTTAGAATCCTTGCTCCAGGCCCCCATAGAATGAGGGTGTTTACGTGCATATTGTTTCACCGAGGCTGGTGCTCGGCGGTCAGAGTTCCCTTCACGCAATACGGGGTTTACAGCACTGCCTTTAATTTTGTCATAACGAGACTTAACGTCTTTCTCTTCGTCATTTGCAGGTTCTTCCGGGTAATCCGGCAGCGCATAACCCTTAGCCTGTAATTCTTTAATACAAGCTTTTAGTTGTGGGATGGAAGCACTGATGTTCGGTAACTTGATGATATTGGCTTCAGGGGTGGTCGCCAGAGCACCAAGCTCAGCCAAATGATCGTCAATACGCTGTTCTGCGGTCAGGCGCTCAGGGAATGCGGCAATCATACGGCCAGACAAAGAGATATCGCGAGTTTCAACATTGATGCCGGCGCTTTTGGTGAAAGTCTTGATTATCGGTAGCAGGGATAGGGTCGCCAACGCAGGCGCTTCATCTGTTTCCGTATAGATGATGGTGGGAGTTTTATCGGTCATTTTGGGTCCTACGTTCGTTTGCTTGAAATAGAGACAATTGCTTCCCGTTTTAAACTGCTGTCTCGGTTACCAATAAAATGCCTTTCTATCAATAAATCCGACAAGCGGTTCGACTCACCAAAAACGGGTCTTAGATCACATTTTGGCGAACATCATAGAGCATTCTGCACAAGATTCAAATTCCGTAAGCAGCTTCAATCCTTAGACGATTGTCGCAGGTATGTTAAGATCTGCGTCATAGTACACCTCCTGAGTTACCCGCTAGCACAATGAAACCCCGTGACCGTCGTTCGCCGTCTTCTATCAATAGTGTACGTCCAACTACCTCAAGCGCCTCAAGCAAACACCACCGAGAGATTAAAGCGGCGCTTTCGCTCGAGGACACCAAGGTTTTATTGTTCAACAAACCGTTTGACGTGTTGTGCCAGTTTACCGATGAAGGTGGTCGTAAAACCTTAAAAGACTTTATAGATGCACCGGGCGTATATGCTGCCGGAAGGTTAGATCGCGACAGTGAGGGCCTTTTGTTACTCACCAACAATGGCAAGTTGCAAGCAAAACTGACCGCACCGCAACGCCATACCTTCAAAACCTATTGGGTACAGGTTGAAGGCGACGTGAGTGAAATAGCACTGGAACAATTACGCCAGGGCGTTGAATTAAAAGATGGTATGACACTGCCCGCCCAAGTTAGAAGAATTGAGCCGCCAGTAATATGGCAACGCATACCGCCTATACGCGAACGTAAATCAGTTGCAGATTGCTGGCTGGAAATAAAAATCCGCGAAGGCCGTAATCGCCAGGTTCGCCGCATGACTGCGCATGTTGGTTACCCTACGCTACGGCTAATCCGCTACGCCATTGGCAATTACTCGCTCGATATCAATGGTCAACGCCTGGCAAACGGAACTTATCTGGAATTGACACCACAGCAGATTGAGGCACTTTGGCAATGAGTAATATTGCAGTCAGGGACAAAGTCAGATACCGGCCTAATGTAACGGTTGCCTGTGTTATCGAGGCCGAAAACAAATTTCTGATGGTAGAAGAATGGATTAATGGCGAGCAAAAATTTAACCAGCCTGCAGGACACTTAGAGGCCGGAGAAAGTCTTACCATGGCCTGCGCCCGGGAAATTATTGAAGAAACCGGTTTAGCGCTGCAACCACAGCAATTACTGCGCATAGATCAGTACAATGCCAATGCCGAACTAGCATTTCTGCGCTTCACTTTCTGCTGCCAACTGCCCGCATGTCACAGTGCAGCCCCGCAAGATGCCGACATCACGGCAACACACTGGCTTAGTTTTGACGAGATTTGCGCCTTGGGGAGTAAGCTACGTAGTCCGTTGGTCGCCGAAGTGATCCGCAGTTATCGCCAAGGACCGCGTTATGACCTGGAATTGTTAAATTGGCAATTCCTGGCATTAGCAGGTGGCGTTAAGCCGTGATAGAATACGCGACCAATTATCCGGGTTAACTGTTGCCAGATTGCCATCAACTCATTGAGCGGCAAGCAGCTTTCCATTGCTACTTTAATTATGTGGTGACAGCAAACAACTTAACCCTGTCGATGTTTAACGGTGAACCAGGTTTTATGACATTTATCGATCCCAATCCTTCTGCAAAAAAGGTTATCGTCGGCATGTCCGGTGGCGTTGACTCCTCGGTATCAGCTTACTTGCTGAAACAGCAGGGATACCAAGTGGAAGGACTCTTTATGAAAAACTGGGAAGAGGACGATGATACCGAGTATTGCTCAGCAGCAGCGGATCTGCAGGACGCTCAGGCAGTATGTGACAAATTAGGGATCAAACTGCATACCGTCAACTTTGCGGCTGAATATTGGGACAACGTCTTCGAGTATTTTCTGGAAGAATACAAAGCCGGACGCACCCCTAACCCAGACATCATGTGTAACAAGGAAATTAAATTTAAAGCTTTCCTTGATTTTGCTGACGACATTCTCGATGCCGATTACATTGCCATGGGCCATTATGTGCGCCGTGGCGAGCTTAACGGTAAAACCACATTACTGCGTGGTGCAGATAGTAATAAAGACCAGAGCTATTTCCTTTACACCCTAGGTCACGAGCAGCTTTCTCGTAGCCTGTTCCCTGTCGGTGATATTGAGAAGCCTCGAGTACGGGAAATAGCCAAAGAACTGGGGCTGGTAACGGCAGATAAAAAAGACAGTACCGGGATCTGTTTTATCGGCGAACGTAAATTCAGTGAATTTCTCAGTCGTTATCTGCCAGCACAACCCGGCAATATTGAAACGGTCGAAGGTGAAATCATCGGCCAACATCAGGGACTGATGTACCATACATTGGGCCAACGTAAAGGTTTGGGTATCGGTGGTACCAAAGACGGCAATGAAGAGCCATGGTATACCGTTGATAAAGATCTTGAACGTAATGTTTTAGTAGTAGCCCAGGGACATCATCACCCACGCTTGATGTCTGATGGACTCATCGCGCATCAATTACATTGGGTGGATCATCTGGGTCCCGTTGACGGGCAACAACTCACGGTAAAAACCCGTTATCGTCAACCGGACATCGGTTGCCGGGTTCACTATAATGGCAAAGATGAAATAAGAGTGATCTTCGACAATCCCGTTGCAGCTGTCACCCCTGGACAATCAGCGGTATTCTACAATGGTGAAATCTGCCTCGGTGGCGGCATCATAGATAGTCTGATAAGAGAGTAATCAGTGAAAACACTGCATGACAGAACCATGGCACTGGCAGCAACCCTGCAGGCTGTTGCTCAGGTTCAGTACATTGCCCGTCACGGTGAAACCGATGACGAACAACTGGCTGCTGCGCTGAACACCATTTTAGTGACAGACCCTGACAGCATTGATGATATCTATCCCGACAAAAAAGTGCTGGCAAACGGTTACCGCTGGGTGATCAACCAGCTTGGCGATAATCACCAGAAAGATGTCGAGATCACTCGTTATCTGGTGGGCTTACTGGCGCTGGAGCGCAAACTCAGCCGCAATAATGCCGCACTGGCGATGATGTCGGAACGCATCCAGCAAATCCATAGGCAACTGCAGCACTTCACAATCACCGATGAACAAGTGATCGCCAATTTTGCCGATATCTATAGCGATATCATCAGCAATCTCGGTCCAAAAATTCAGATTTCCGGGAATCCCCATATTCTGCAACAAAAGTCGGTACAAAATAAAATACGTGCACTGCTGCTGGCAGCAATGCGCAGCGCCGTGCTTTGGCGACAACTGGGTGGGAAACGCCGACAACTGGTGTTTTCGCGTAAAGCCATCGTCGATACGGCCAATAACAGCCTCTCCCTATATTAAAAGCCAAGTTCATCAAGGAGCTTACAATGGATCTTTCCGCACTGACTGCTATCTCCCCGGTTGACGGGCGCTATGGCAATAAAACCACCGAACTTCGGGGGATATTCAGCGAGTACGGTCTCAGCAAATATCGTGTTCAGGTCGAAATCAACTGGTTGAAATTATTGTCCAGTTGTCCAGATATTGAAGAGGTTCCGCCATTTAGCGAACGAGCACTGGCACAGCTTGACAGCATTCGCGATAACTTCAGTGTGGAAGATGCACTACGCGTTAAAGCGATTGAAGCGACCACCAACCACGATGTAAAAGCGGTCGAATACTTCATCAAAGAAAAAATTGCCGATAATGCTGAACTGAAAGCCGTCAGTGAATTTGTTCACTTTGCCTGTACGTCTGAAGATATCAATAACCTGTCTCATGGTCTGATGTTGACTGAAGCCCGCGCGAATGTGTTGCTGCCCTACTGCCGCAAGATTGTTGACGCGGTTAAAACCCTAGCAAAAGCTTACAAAACTGTACCACTGATGTCCCGTACCCATGGTCAGCCAGCTTCACCTTCCACTTTGGGCAAAGAGATGGCTAACGTTGCGGTGCGCCTGGAACGGCAGATGAAACAGATTGAAGCTGTTGAGATCATGGGTAAAATTAATGGTGCAGTGGGTAACTACAACGCCCACCTGTCGGCCTACCCAGAGGTGGACTGGCATACCTTGTCTCAACGCTTTGTTACCAGCCTCGGGCTGAACTGGAACCCTTACACCACGCAGATTGAACCACATGACTACATCGCCGAATTATTTGATGCTGTCGCCCGTTTCAATACTGTGCTGCTTGATTTTGACCGGGATATCTGGGGTTACGTCGCACTCGGCCATTTCAAGCAGAGAACCATTGCTGGAGAGATCGGTTCCTCTACCATGCCGCATAAAGTCAATCCTATCGACTTTGAAAACTCCGAAGGCAATCTGGGGATTGCCAATGCCCTGATGCAGCATTTAGCCGCAAAGTTGCCCGTTTCTCGCTGGCAGCGCGACCTCACTGATTCCACCGTATTACGTAATCTTGGGGTTGGTTTTGCGCACTCGCTCATCGCTTACCAGGCGACGTTAAAAGGCATCAGCAAACTGGAAGTAAATGAAGCCCATTTGCGTGATGAATTGGATCACAACTGGGAAGTGTTGGCCGAACCAGTGCAAACCGTTATGCGCCGTTATGGCATTGAAAAACCATATGAAAAGCTCAAAGAGCTGACTCGTGGTAAGCGCATAGACGCAGCACAGATGGCAGCCTTCATCGACAACCTGGCCTTGCCAGATGAAGTAAAAGCTGAGCTGAAACGACTTACGCCAGCCACCTACATTGGTCGCGCTGAAGCCTTTGTTGATGATCTGAAATAAATCGCCACAAACTTTCACAGGCGGTACCTCGTGTGCCGCCTTTTTTCATTCGGACAGGCAAATCATGTATCAACTCACCATAGATAAAGACAAATTTCTGAAGGAAATCTGGCAACAAAAGCCGGTCATTTTCCGTCAGGCATTCAAAGATTTTGCCGATCCAATCGCGGCAGATGAATTAGCTGGATTGGCGTGTGAGGAGGAAGTTGCTTCCCGCGTAGTCGTCACCCAGGACAAGGGTAAAAACTGGCAGGTGATCAATGGACCATTTGAAGATTATGACCAATATGGTGAGGAAAACTGGCAGTTGCTGGTACAAGCTATCAATCATTGGTATCCAGACTGCCAGCCATTAGTTGAAGCGTTTCGCTTTCTGCCAGACTGGCGTTTTGACGACCTGATGGCTTCGTTTGCTACACCTGGTGGTGGTGTCGGTCCACACATCGATCAATATGATGTTTTTATTATCCAAGGTGAGGGTCGCCGTCGCTGGACCGTTGGCGATATTGGCAGTTATCAACAACGCGGAGGCGTCACTACCTCGCCACTGATTGAAAATTTTGAACCAATTATCGACGAAATCCTTGAACCGGGCGATATGTTGTATATTCCACCAGGATTTCCGCATCAAGGATCCACGTTGACGCTGGCCATGTCTTATTCCATCGGCTTTCGAGCACCCAGTCAGCAAGAGTTGCTGTCATCAATGGCCGATTACCTGATTGACTGTAACCAGGGACAGCAACGATATACGTCAACATCAGAACCATCACAACCTGGTATGGTGCCACTGGCACAACAGCAAGGGCTGATGACGTTGTTGACCGCGTTAGCACAAGCGCCTGAAACCTACCAAGCCATGTTAGGAAAACTGCTGAGTCAAAACCGCTTTGAGCTGGATATCTGTGAGGCCGAGCGCATTGATGCTGAGGAACTACAACAGGCATTACAGGATGGTGCGGTGATCAGCCGTATCGGTGGTCTGAAAGTGCTGCTGTTAGAGAATGATGCAGCAGATCGACTGTTCATTAACGGTGATAGTTTTGATTTTGCGGCTGAAGACCGAGACTACGCTGAAATTCTGGCAAACCACACCAGCATCGATAGCGAAATCGCCCTGGCGATGTTGCAGCGAAATAGCATCAACGCATTACTGCTGAAACTACTGGAGTTGGGTTACTGTTACCTGGCAGAAGCTGAGTAACTCGTTATCTATTTATGGTTTTACGCATAAAAAAGCTGCCCTTGGGCAGCTTTTTTATTAATAACAATTACACCATTACAGCTTATCGGCATTTTCGGACAGGTATGCAGCAACGCCTTCTGGGTTGTCTTTCATACCTTTTTCGCCTTTCTGCCAACCGGCAGGGCAAACTTCACCATATTCTTCGTGGAACTGCAGCGCATCAATCATACGCAGCATTTCATCGACGTTACGTCCCAACGGTAAATCATTCACTACCTGATGACGTACGATGCCTTCCTTATCGATCAGGAATGAACCACGGAAAGCGACACCCGCTTCTGGATGTTCAACATCATAAGCTTTACAGATCTCATGACGAACGTCAGCAACCAAGGTGTATTTCACTGGGCCGATACCGCCCTGATTTACAGGGGTGTTACGCCAGGCGTTGTGGGTAAACTGAGAGTCGATGGAAACACCAATAACTTCAACGCCACGTTTCTTGAACTCGTCCAGACGGTGATCGAAGGCGATCAATTCAGATGGACATACAAAAGTGAAGTCCATGGGGTAGAAAAACACTACTGCGGGTTTTCCTTTGATTGCGGCGGTCAGGTTGAAGCTGTCAACAATTTCACCGGTTCCCAGTACTGCAGCTGCAGTAAAATCAGGGGCCGGACGGCTTACTAATACGCCCATTATATTTCCTCCATCTATGGATTGAGTAGTGACTTGCAAATCTGGTTTAACTAACAAGCATTATAAAACCTGCCGGTTAACTCACAACCTATTTATGATCGATATCACCTTTTTCAAGGGCTAGCGCCTTGATTTGATTAAATATCATCCAAATAGCCAATTTTTCGCAGAATTAATAGAAAATCTACGACAAATTTAACCAATTTGTTACCGGATGCTTTACAGCAACGCTGCAGTTCCAGACAATGGCTTTTTCACAAAAATAATAATCCTTTCTATGAATGCTGTTGTTATTGCTGTCTGTCTGATGCTTGCTTTAAGTATCATGCGGGTTAACGTGGTGATTGCGCTGACGATTAGTGCATTGGCGGCCGGGCTGTTAGGTGGTTTGGGACTGAATGAAACCATTGCCGCCTTCAATACCGGTCTGGGTGGTGGCGCACAGATAGCGCTGAGTTACGCCTTACTCGGGGCATTTGCTGTTGCGCTATCGCACTCGGGGCTAACCTCGTTGATCTCAAGCTCGGTCATCAAGCTATTGGGGCAAGAACAGAGCAGTCGTAATGAACGCATGGTTAAAGCCACGCTGTTATTAGCACTGCTGGCAATGTCGATTAGTTCTCAGAACCTGTTGCCTATCCATATCGCGTTCATTCCTATTTTGATCCCGCCGCTATTGCAATTGATGACCCGGTTGCGGTTAGACCGGCGTCTGGTCGCATGTGTTCTCACCTTTGGTTTAGTGACTACCTACATGGTGTTACCTATTGGCTTTGGCGGCATATTCCTGAATGACATTCTGCTGGCGAATCTCAACCACAATGGTCTGTCAGTTAAAGCAGGAGATATCCCTGGCGCGATGTTGATCCCTGGGGCCGGAATGGTATTGGGTTTGCTGATTGCGGTATTTATCTCTTATCGTAAGCCCCGCGATTACCAGTTGCAGCAGCCAACAGCAGGGTTACAGGCTGAGACTCCACGCAAGCGTAATATTGGCTTTGCTGTTTTGGCGGTGCTCACAACCCTGCTCGTCCAACTCGCTACTGAATCAATGATCTTCGGCGCGTTAGCGGGGTTTGTGATTTTAAGTGTCACCGGGGTGATGAAGCGTAGCGACAATGAAGATATCTTCAATCGCGGTGTACGAATGATGGCAACTATCGGCTTTATCATGATTGCTGCCTCAGGCTTTGCGGCGGTGGTCAATCAAACTGGCGAGGTTGCCACTTTAGTGAACACCATTGGGGATCTAATCGGAAACAACAAGTCACTGGCGGCATTTTTGATGTTAGTGGTGGGATTGCTGATCACCATGGGCATAGGTTCCTCTTTCTCCACCATTCCCATTATTGCCACTATCTACGTGCCGCTGGCGTTGCATTTTGGTTTTTCGCCACCGGCGGTAATCGCCTTAGTCGGCACTGCCGCGGCGTTGGGTGATGCGGGCTCTCCAGCATCTGACTCCACCCTCGGCCCTACCTCAGGTTTAAATGCCGACGGGCAGCACGATCATATTCGCGATAGCGTGATCCCAACATTTATTCACTACAACATTCCGCTGTTGATATTCGGTTGGATTGCAGCCATGGTGCTGTAACAAATCATAAAAAAGCCCGCGATAATGCGGGCTTTTGCTACTGAAATTTAACTTACTTGGTACCAAAAATCTTATCACCGGCATCACCAAGACCCGGCAGAATATAACCATTTTCATTAAGACAACGGTCGATAGCAGCACAGTAAAGTTCGATATCTGGATGCGCTTCTGCCAATGCTTTCAAACCTTCTGGGGCAGCCACTAACACCAACGCTTTGATGGATGTACATCCCCGTTGCTTCAGCAGATCAATCGTGGCAATCATAGAACCACCAGTTGCGAGCATCGGGTCAACCACCAGCGCCAGACGTTCATTCAAATCGCTGGCAAGCTTTTCAAAATAAGGAACAGGTTGCAGTGTTTCTTCGTCACGATACATGCCGACAACGGAAATGCGGGCGCTAGGAATGTTTTCCAGTACCCCATCCATCATTCCGAGACCAGCGCGCAAAATTGGCACTACAGTAACTTTTTTGCCTTTGATCTGTTCTACTTCCACCGGACCATTCCAACCCTGAATAGTGACGGTTTCAGTTTCAAAATCGGCTGTTGCTTCGTAGGTTAATAAACTGCCCACCTCGGCGGCCAATTCACGAAAACGTTTGGTGCTGATATCACCTTCGCGCATCAAACCAATTTTGTGACGGACCAGAGGGTGTTTAACCTCGACAACTTTCATTATGTTTCTCCTGAGTTTTTGCGGGCGGGTAAGCCAGTCGGGGGCAGGTTTAGCTGGGCCTGCTCGAGCCAGGCAAATCCTCGAAATTTTAGTAGATTTACCTGCAAGGGAAAACATAAAGTTTCAGTTTTACGTCGATTCGTGAAGCATATCAGCACGCTCCTTCAGCATCTTTGGCTTTCGACCCCCAAGGCAAACTGTTAGAATACTGCGGCATTAAAACCCATAACCACGTACCCGAGAGGATCAAGTGAGTAATCCTACCCCACTGAGTTATAAAGATGCGGGCGTTGATATCGACGCAGGCAACGCTCTGGTCAACAATATCAAATCTGTCGTTAAACGTACCCGTCGCCCAGAAGTTCTGGGAAATCTGGGTGGTTTTGGCGCCTTGTGTGAATTACCAACCAAGTACAAACACCCAGTACTGGTATCCGGTACCGACGGCGTTGGTACCAAACTACGTCTTGCAATTGACTACAAAAAGCATGACAGCGTTGGTATCGATTTAGTGGCAATGTGTGTCAACGACCTGATTGTACAAGGGGCTGAGCCACTCTTTTTCCTCGACTATTATGCAACTGGTAAACTCGATGTTGAAGCAGCTACTGCGGTAGTAACCGGCATTGGTGAAGGTTGTTATCAGTCTGGTTGCGCCTTGATCGGTGGTGAAACTGCCGAAATGCCTGGCATGTACGAAGGTGCTGATTACGATTTAGCGGGTTTCTGTGTGGGTGTGGTTGAGAAAGAAGCCATTATCGATGGCAGTCAAGTACAACCCGGCGATGCGCTGATTGCTTTAGGCTCCAGTGGCCCTCACTCTAATGGCTATTCGTTAATTCGTAAGGTGCTGGAAGTCAGCCAAGCCGAGCCCAATGAGCTGCTGGAAGGTAAACCACTCATCGACCATTTGCTGGAACCTACCAAAATTTACGTTAAATCCTGTCTCAAGTTGGTGGAACAGCATGCTGTTCATGCAATGGCGCATATCACCGGTGGTGGCTTCTGGGAAAATATCCCACGGGTATTGCCTGAAAACTGTAAAGCGGTGATTAAAGGCGATTCCTGGCAGTGGCCAACCGTGTTCCACTGGTTACAGGACCATGGCAACATCGACATTCACGAAATGTACCGTACCTTTAACTGTGGTGTCGGGATGGTAATTGCGCTGCCTGCCGACCAGCTTGAATCGGCAATAGCCCTGCTCAAGGCCAATGGTGAAAATGCCTGGCATATTGGTGAGATTGCCGCATTAGGTGATGCTACCGAGCAGGTGGAGATCATTTAATGTCTGTTTGTCGCGTCCTGGTGTTGATTTCTGGTAACGGTAGCAACTTGCAGGCGATTATTGATCACGCACAACCTAAAGCCTCTTTTGAGGTGGTCGGCGTGATCAGTAACAAAACCGATGCTTATGGTTTAGTTCGGGCTCGTGAAGCGGACATCAACTGTACCTGTGTTATCGCAACGCCTGGCGAAAATCGCGCGGCTTATGATGATCGTTTGCGCGCTGCTATCGACAGTTACCAGCCAGATCTGCTGGTATTGGCTGGCTTTATGCGGATCCTCAGTGACGATTTGGTAACGGCATATCAAGGACGGATGATTAACGTGCATCCGTCCCTATTACCCAAATTTACCGGGCTCAACACCCATCAACGCGCCATTGATGCGGGTGAGCAAGAACATGGGGCAAGTGTCCACTTTGTGATCCCACAACTTGATGCTGGTCCGGTAATCCTTCAGGCAAAAGTGCCCGTTTTTGAGGATGATAGCGCCGAACTGCTGGCCGAACGCGTTCATGAGCAGGAACACGCTATCTACCCCTTGGTAGTCAAGTGGTTTGCTGACAATCGACTCAAGATGGTGAATAACCAAGCATACTTGGACGGAGAACCGCTAGGCACTGGTGGATATGCCAACGATTGACAACAACAAGGAACCTTCGGGTTCCTTGTTGTTCTATAACTTGCTAGGTTAGCTAAACAAGTTGTAATGCACTGCACGGGAAGGCAATGAAAAATATTATCTGCGATATCGATGGCGTGCTGATGCACGATAACAAACTGGTACCCGGTAGTGATAAATTCATCGCCCGGATCCTAGAACAAGGTAACCCGTTAGTCGTGCTGACCAACAACCCGGCACAAACAGGTAAAGATCTGCAAAATCGGCTGGCGGCAGCAGGCATGCCGGAGATCCCGGAAGCCTGTTTTTACACTTCAGCAATGGCGACAGCGCACTTTCTCAAACACCAGAATGGTAATAACAATGCCAAAGCCTATGTGATTGGTGAAGGCGCATTGATCCATGAACTCTATAATGCCGGATTTACCATCACCGACATTAATCCGGACTTTGTCATTGTTGGTGAAACCCGCACCTATCATTGGGATATGATCCGTAAAGCCGCCGCTTTTATCGCCAAAGGAGCACGTTTTATCGCCACCAACCCAGACACCCACGGCCCCAGTTACAGTCCTGGCTGTGGAGCCCTTTGCGCCCCGATTGAAGTTATTTGTGGCCGACAGCCATTTTATGTCGGTAAACCCAGTCCGCTGATCATTCGTTCAGCTCTGAATCATATGGGCGCACACTCAGAAAATACGGTTATTATTGGTGACAATATGCGCACTGATATTCTGGCAGGCTTTCAGTCTGGTCTGGAAACCATTTTAGTCTTAACTGGTGTAACACGCCGTGAAGATATCGAGCTGCAACCATTCCGTCCTAACCACATATTTGAGTGCGCACAAGACATCGATATCCTCTGATGCAGATCCCAAGTCTACTGACACATTATGTAACATTAGGGTTACAAACTGCAGTTGTTTAACCAGCTCACTTTCAGCCATTATTGCCCTACCCTGAGGCGTTAACAGCGCCCAACTTATACCTATTCAACAGGCTCAATTATGCGCTTATTGGTTCCATTCTGTACGTTAGCCCTTCTGGCTGGCTGTACTCATGAAAATGGCGATGCGGCTGTCGGATTCCATTTTGATGAACAACTTTTCCGTCAGGATATAGAAACGCTCTCTTCTGATGCATTCGAAGGCCGAGCGCCCACCACTCACGGTGAGAAAATGACGCTGGATTATCTGGTTAGCGCCTTTAAATCCATGGGATTGCAACCGGGTCCTGCGGGGAGTTATCTACAAAAAGTGCCAATGGTGAGCTATACCGCCAGCGAGCAACAGCAGATTACATTAGCCGGATTACCGCTTAAATATCGCCAAGACGTTGTATTTAGTAGTCATCATGATGTCAAACAGATCGATATTGAAAATGCGCCATTAGTATTTGTGGGCTATGGCATTAACGCTCCGGAATATGGCTGGAACGACTACCAGGGACTGAACATGCAAGGCAAAATTGCCGTGATCCTGGTAAATGATCCCGGCTTTGCCGGTCCGACTTCTGGAAAATTTAATGGCAAGGCCATGACCTACTACGGCCGTTGGACATACAAGTATGAGGAAGCCAGTCGTCAGGGAGCCTTAGGCGCTATTATCATCCATCAAACTGAACCGGCGTCTTATCCCTGGGCAGTTGTGCAACACAGTTGGACCGGACCACAGCAGGATTTGGCAGAAGCTAATCCGCAACCTAGAGTTGCAGTCGAGGGTTGGATGACTTTAGATGCAGCGAAAGCGGTGTTTGCCGCATCCGGATTAGAATTACAGGCCGCACTAGATCGTGCGGCGCACGGTCCAATGCAATTACCGTTAGAGCAAACCGCCACGATAAAATTTGCCAACAATGCAGAATATGGTGAGAGTTACAATGTCATTGCCAATCTGCCAGGCACCGCAAAAGCCGATGAACATATTTTGTTTACCGGCCATTGGGATCATTTGGGAAAAGATGACTCATTGGCAGGAGACAAAATATTTAACGGCGCCATGGACAACGCATCCGGGGTATCAGGCATGTTAGCCATCGCCCGTCAGTTTGTGGCGGCAGCGAAGGCTGGTCATGGCATAAAACGTTCAGTCACTTTTGTAGTCACCACTGGTGAAGAACAAGGTTTATTGGGTTCTCGCTATTATGCCGACCATCCGTTGTATCCGCTAAAAAATACTATCGGGGTATTCAATCTCGACAGTACAAACGTTTATGGCCGCACTAAGGACTTCACCATCGTTGGCAAAGGAAAATCTGAACTTGAACTGTACTTAACCGCTGCTGCCACGCTGCAACAACGGCAGGTAAACGCTGAACAGCATCCTGAATCTGGCGGTTATTTCCGCTCTGATCATTTCAGTTTTGCCAAGTATGGTGTACCAGCAGTGTTTGGTAGCAGCGGTCAGGAACCTATTGATGAAGCGACTGCAAAATATAAAGAACAGATGCAGAAACGGATGAAAGGCTGTTATCACAACGTCTGTGATGAATATCAGGCTGACTGGGATCTCTCCGGCGCACTAGAAGATTTAGCCGTTTACTACCAAGCCGCCACCATGCTCGGTAACAGTAATGCACGCCCTGGATATTACGAAGGCACTGAATTCTATTCACTTCGCCCGGCCGCCCACATCAAACTTTGACCCTATCTAATGGACCGCGTCTACGGGCGCGGCCCATCGTTAAAAAAACACATTTATTGATTATTTTTCAATCTTTTATATTAAAAATTCCAATCTTAAATTTTGCTCATTTCTGTGTAGATTCAGTAATCCGCGCTTAATAGCGAATGCAATTTTAGATAGTTAATCATAAAAATCGCCAATTAGCTGAACATTCCACATATTAATTACGCTTTTGTTACGCTTTTACCTTGTTCATCCGCTATTTTTTCATAAATTTATTAAATTAAGCCCTTGGCTTTTGTCACCTTTAATGGCAAAGTAAATGACAGTAAACTAAGGCGTGTTCTGGAGTAGTGTTATATGTGTTCTATTTTTGCCATTCTTGATATCCAATCAGATGCCGCATCCATGCGTCCAATTGCATTGGAAATGTCCAAACTGATGCGCCATAGAGGGCCTGACTGGTCAGGTATTTTCTGTTCTGATGAAGCGATTCTGGTGCATGAGCGATTGGCAATTGTTGATATTGAGCATGGTGCACAGCCACTGTACAGCCAAGATGGATCATTAGTACTGGCAGTAAACGGCGAGATATACAACCATAAAGAACTTAAAGCGCAACTGGGGGATAAGTATACCTACCAAACTAACTCCGACTGTGAGGTAATTCTGGCGCTGTACCAAGAGTATGGGTGCGAATTTCTCGACATGCTGAACGGTATTTTTGCATTTGTTCTGTATGACCAAAAGCAGAAACGGTATCTGATTGGCCGCGATCATATCGGGATTATCCCACTGTATACTGGTCGTGATGCAGCAGGTAACTTTTATCTTGCTTCAGAAATGAAAGCGCTGATGCCAGTTTGTAAAACGGTAGAAGTATTTGCACCAGGTCAATATCAAGTAAGTGGTAGTGAACCAGTTAAATATTACCAGCGTGACTGGCGTGATTACGATGCGGTTAAAGATAACCCCGCCAGCAAAGAAGAATTAAAAGCAGCACTGGAAGCTGCCGTTAAACGTCAATTAATGTCCGATGTGCCTTATGGTGTGTTGTTGTCAGGCGGCCTCGATTCTTCCGTGGTTTCTGCTATCACGCAGACATATGCCAAACATCGCATCGAAGATAACGACCAATCAGGTGCCTGGTGGCCACAGTTGCACTCATTTGCCGTTGGGTTGAAGGGTGCGCCAGACTTGATTGCAGCCAAAAAAGTCGCCGATGCCATTGGTACCATTCATCATGAAATTAACTTCACCTTCCAGGAAGGGCTGGATGCCATCAAAGATGTCATCTACCACCTGGAAACTTACGACGTGACTACCATCCGCGCAGCTACACCTATGTATCTGATGGCTCGCAAAATTAAAGCTATGGGCATCAAAATGGTGTTGTCCGGCGAAGGTTCAGACGAGTTGTTTGGTGGTTATTTGTATTTCCATAAAGCCCCTAATGCCCAGGCTTTCCATGAAGAGCTGATCCGTAAACTGGATAAACTGCATCTCTATGATTGCTTGCGCGCCAACAAGGCGATGGCCTCTTGGGGACTGGAAGCTCGAGTACCATTCCTCGACAAAGAGTTTATGGACGTAGCAATGCGTTTAAACCCAGAAGCCAAAATGTCGAAAAATGGTCGGATTGAAAAGCATATTCTGCGTGAAGCCTTTGAAGATATGCTGCCGGCAGAAGTGGCATGGCGTCAGAAGGAGCAGTTCAGTGATGGCGTTGGCTATTCCTGGATTGATGGGCTCAAAGCACATGCGGCAGCTCAGGTAGATGATAAAGATTTGGCCAATGCTCATTTCCGTTTCCCATATAACACGCCAGAAACTAAAGAAGCCTATTTCTATCGTTGCTTCTTTGAAGAGCTGTTTCCATTGGAATCTGCCGCGAAAACCGTACCGGGCGGAAAATCTGTGGCCTGCTCCACCCCAGAAGCACTGGCTTGGGATGCGAGTTTGCAGGGGGTTATTGACCCTTCAGGACGTGCCGTTCGTTCAGTGCATACGGCAGCCTACTAACTTCGGTCAAGGACAACAAAAGGCACTCACTTGAGTGCCTTTTGTTTAGGTGTAACTGGTGGGTCTGATTCGACGACGTTTGCGGCAGGCATCCAGGATCTGGCGCTTGTGTATCTCATCAGCATCATGCCAGGCGAGGATTTCCGATAAGGTTCTGCCACACCCCAGGCAAATATCTTGCTCATCAAGACAGCAATTTCTGACACAGGGGGAAGCAGGCGTTGCCGTATCCGATGCAGCTGACCAGGAGGCCTTACCCTTAATCATCAAGCGTTGCTTTCCACTTAGTGTTCCTGTTTGAAGTAACTGGGCTGGTGTAATTCAGCGACTTCTATCGATACACAACCCACCGCGCCAACAAAGGCAGAGAGCCCTTGCCCGATACTCTGTGTCAATTGTTGCTTTTGTTCATCGGTTCGCCCCGGCATGATACTTACCCGAATATGAATAAAAGAGCCAGTGCTGGCGTCGCTTTCACCTAGCACAAAGTCTTCACAAGCATAGGCACGACTTTTGACAGCTTTCGGATTAAATAACCCAGTCGCGATCGCGCCTTGATGAGCGGCATGAACCAAAGTGTTGACATCAAGCTGCTCGCGCAGCGGTGCCGCATATTCAATGACGATGTGTGGCAAGTTGCTCTCCTTTATCTGTTATCCTAAAAATAGCGCATTCAGCAGACCAATAACACCGCCAAAGACGCCGCCCCAGACTACCAGCCATCCCAGATGGCGACGGATCATCGTCTGCACCATCTCTTTTACCATTTTTGGGGTGAGTTCTTCTAACCTTTGGGCCACAATCTGTTGAATTTGACCTCGCATATCTGCCATTACCCCTGGCTTCTCTAACTCCTGTCGCAACAACTCAGTGAACTGTTCGCTGTCAGCGATCTCTTTTAACGACTGCTGCATCTTTTCGATAAACGGGGCTTTCATTGGCATTAAGGCATCGGTTCCGCCAAACATCGATAACATACCGCCAAATGACGACTGTGCAACGGTACTAACGAGCGCATCAAATGCCGGTGCTAAATCGAGTTTACCCAGCAATCCTTTAACATCGAGCAAGGGGGTATCGGATTTTCTGGAGAGAAACTTATCAATATTGGCTTCAGTGAAAAACTGCTCCATCATCAAATCGGCAATGGCCTGCTTAAACGCTTCAAAGCGTGCTGGAATGACACCTGAACCGTAAAGCCCAGGCACCTTTTCAAACAACATGTACACCGCCAGCCAATTAGTCATCGCCCCCGATAAGGCGAATATACCGATGTTCCAAATAATATGGTTACCAGAAACAGCGCCGATCCCCACCAGTAACAACGCCAGCAAATTGGTAACGACACTCATATTCCAGTTGTCAGATCCTGCCTGTAACTGCTTCAACTTCAACACTCCTGAATGACAAAACTTAGTAATGTTAGCAACTGCACTAAACTGTTAAAAGAGCCTTAATCTGATATGCCACAGTTAATCTATGCATTGCTTTACATAAGGTTAAATACCACTGACACCATAAACGCAGTACAATGATCAAGTTAACATTTTTTAGTTTTAGATAGTTCGGGGAACTCACATGATAGTGTCCAGACTCCAAGGAATGACCGCCGCTTACAATAAAGTGCCACGGTCAATGCGGATCTCCTTTTGGCTGTTAGCCTGCTACTTGTTATATGCATTACTGTTAGGTCTGATAACGCCCGCCATTGTCCGCTCAGTCGCACCGGATAAAATGACTCAATTACTGGGACGGCAAGTCGCACTCAAACAGCTTCATATTAATCCGTTCCTGTTAAAAGTGAGACTGGAAGACTTTGCAATTGCTGGAAAAACAGGTGAACAACCGCTGCTGTCATTGAGCCATGCAGAATTGGAATTCAATTTCTGGCAATCGGTATTCAATCGGGCCTGGTGTGTCGATCATCTGCAGCTTGATGGATTACAGAGCCAAGTTGCACGCACCACTGATACAAAAGGTAATATCGTTTTTAACTTTGACGACATTGTAGCCAGGTTACAGTCTCCGGAAACGAAAGAAGCCGCCACAGAGCCAACCCACCAACCCCTTCCTGATTTCCGGATCAAATCTCTGACTTTGGCACAAAGCCGCTTTGCGTTTTCAGATGCAACAGCCAACATCACTCTGAGTTATCACGATATCAACTTTACCCTGAATAACTTTGGTACTCGAAACGCTGTCTCAAAAGACGAAATGGTTGCCACAAAACCCAATCAATACCAGATGTCACTAAGCGGGCAAGATAACGGTACCTTAGTCGCAGACGGCCAGCTGTTATTACAGCCGTTGCAGGTTGACGGCAACTTGCAACTGAATAACATCACGCTACCACCATTCTGGGGTTATGTGCAGCCTATGCTCAAAGCGAAGCTGACTGAAGGTGCTATCTCGCTCAAAACCCATTATCTGGTGTCACAACAGCCCGATAAGCCGCTGACTTATGCGGTTGATAACACCTATGTTACCGTGAACAAATTACAATTTGCCGACGGCGATAACCCGGTAATCAAACTGCCAAAACTCAATGTTGGGGAAATCACGTTAACCAGCGAACAGCAGCACGTCAACGTCGCCGATGTTACGGTGGATGGCCTATGGATCAATAGTCGTTTCGATCAACATGGCCTGGCATTGGCACCATTATTTACGCCGACCTCGTCAACGAAAACTGAAGAATCTGCGGCTACTGCAGTTAATAAAGAAGACGCGTCCACATCGAAATGGCTAATTAAACTAGCCGCATTTAACCTTAAAAATGCCGATGTTAATGTACACGAGCAACAAATAAGTAAAGGTGTGGATTGGCGCGTATATCCGTTAACGGTAAAAACTGGCAGCATTGACAGTGAGTTATCAGCACCGCTTAACTACCAGATTTCGTTGGATATATCTCAGAGCAATGCCAAGGGTAGCGGCGGTAATTTTAGCAGTGAAGGCAGTATCAACCTCGCCAGCAAACAGGCGAGCGGCAAGCTGACATTGAGTAATCTGTTGCTGAGTCAGTTCCAGCCATACCTGTCACATTATCTGAATATCGAATTACCCAAAGGCCAGGTAAGCAGTGCCGGGGACTTCAGTGCAGATGCGGATGGACATGCGAGTTACAAGGGTAATGTTGATGTCAGTGATCTCGAAATCAAAGATCTGCAACAACGCCGGCCTTTGCTAAAGTGGCAACAACTCACCATTGATTCGTTAGATTTTGACGCTGGCAAGAAACAATTGCTGCTTGGTAATGTCACGCTCGATAAACCTTATGCCAAAGTAACAATTAACGAAGATCATAGCACCAATATCGGTGAACTCGTGGTCAAACAAGCGTCGGACAAAATGGCCGACACCAAAACGACAACTGCTAAAACCAAACCAGCGCCAGAAGCGACCAATGACGGCAAGACAGAACAACCGTTTAAAGTAACTGTCGCCAGCATTAACTTTAACAACGGTTCCGCCTTTTTTGCCGACAACTCACTGACGCCTAACTTTGCGACGGGAATTGAACAACTCCATGGTAAAATCAGTAGTCTGTCCTCTATTCCGGGAACCAAAGCGACCGTAGATATTGCGGGCAAAATCGATCGTTATGCCCCGATGACCCTAAAAGGGGAAATAAATCCACTTTTGAAACAACCGTACTTAAATTTGGATTTGTTATTCAAAAGCGTCGAACTGACAACGGTTAACCCCTACTCCGGTACTTATGCAGGTTATTACATCGATAAAGGGCAGTTAACGCTGGCTCTGAATTATCAGTTAGAAAACAATCACCTCAATGGTAATAACCATGTTGTCATTGATCAATTGAAACTCGGGAAACCTACAGACTCAAAACTCGCTACAAGTTTGCCCGTCACGCTGGCAATAGCGCTGCTACAGGACCGGCATGGAGTCATTGATCTCGGTTTACCGGTCTCAGGTGACCTGGATAATCCCGATTTCAGTTTTGGCGGGGTCCTGCTTACGGTGTTAACTAATGTGATCACTAAAGCAGTGACAGCCCCCTTCTCCTTCCTTGCCGGATTAATCAGCAGTGATGAGGAACTCAATCTGGTGGCCTTTGATGCAGGTTCCTCGAAGCTGAGCAAAGCCGAACAGGACAAATTGCAAAAGCTTGCCTCTGCACTTGCGGATCGGCCCAAACTGACACTGAGTATTGAAGCCTCAGTTGATCCACAGCCAGATAGTCAAGTGTTAGCAGAACGCAGATTGCAACGGCAATTACTGCAACAGAGTGGCTTAGATAATTTACCTGACGATTTTAGTGCTAGCCGGATCCCCGCATCAGGGAAACTGACAGATGCGTTGTTAGCATTGTATCAAAAGCAATTTAATATCGACCCCACTATCGAAAAAGCAAAAGCGGAGAAGGCTGCTACTGACGATAAAGGCAAGGTTGACACAAATAAGCTGACCACGCTGTGGCACATCGGTCTCTACAATCAGCTGTTAAATGCCGAGACTATCACTGACGCTGACCTAGGAAATCTGGCGCAACGTCGTAGTCAGTCAGTTAAAGCATTTTTAGTCGACAATGCAGCAGTTGCTCCTGAGCGGGTATTTTTATTAGACAGTAAAACCAAACTGAATAGATCCAAAGCTGAGGCACAGTTGAGTCTTAGTGCAAATTAACCGTAGGAGAACCACTAGTGGCGGATGTTAAGTCAGAAGCAATGTCGTATCAATATGTGGGCTTTGGGGAACGCTTTGCCGCAACCATGATAGATGTTCTGTTGCTACTGATAATAACGCTGCCACTCAGTATCTGGATATACGGTGACAAGCTGGTATCAGATACCAGCTTGATCCATGGCCCCGCAGATATCATCATCAACTATCTGGTGCCACCACTGTTAGTGCTACTGTTCTGGAGATACCGTTCAGCGACACCGGGAAAAATGTTGATTAAGGCTACAATCGTGGATGCCGAGAGTCTTAAAAAACCCTCAATGCGCCAATGGATTATCCGATATCTGGGCTATATTCCGGCAATGTTACCGTTATGCCTGGGTTTAGCATGGGTCGCATTCGATCCCCGAAAACAAGGATGGCATGACAAACTGGCAGGTACAGTTGTCATAAAGCATATAGGGTATTGAACCTTACCCATTTTTAAATCTCATATAAAGATACACGTTTTAAAAGGAATTCTTCATTTATGCGCCCGTTGCTGTTGCTTGCTACGCCATTAATACTTTGCGCTTGTTCTTCTGAACCCGATCCACAGGCATTAGCAGGAAAGCTGACTGACAGTTTTCAGACTGAGATAAAAAGTGATGGCATGAAGCTGTTTACCTATAGTATTGAAACTATTAACCGTCACCGTAATCAGCAACAACGGCGAGCAATGAACGATGATAGGCAACAATCCCCAACTGGCATGCCCGACAGACAAAGGACCAGGCAACCACAGGATAATATGGGCAATCAACAAATCAATCGTAGCTCACGCCGCAGTGATTCCGAGAACAAACAGATGACACAAGAACTGGAGTTCGGACTAAAAAAAACATTGGAAGCCAATCAATATTGTCGTGACGGCTATTATGAGCTTGAACGGTTGGTATTGAATGACCGGGCAGAATTACGCGGCGAGTGCCATGAAGGCGCGACCGATAAAGATATCCAACGTTTTGGCTATGGGAAATTCACTTCTCAGAAAACAGAATAGAGTGAATGCGTTATATAAAAAATAGGAAAATCGTTTAAATTTTTATTGGTAATCAAGCGGCGGGAAATTAAAGTCCGGTTATAAATATTCAATTTATTTTAATAGCAGCCTTAGTCACTCTGATAATCGGTAATAAATAAACCATTGGGGAATAAAAAAACGCGGCATTTTGCCGCGTCTTTTTCGAATTTCTATAATAGAAATTATATTAGCTGATTACAGTTACGTTTTCAGCTTGTGGACCTTTCTGGCCCTGAGTAACGGTGAAAGAAACTTTCTGACCTTCGTCCAGAGTTTTGAAACCTTCAGAGTTGATAGCACGGAAGTGTACGAATACGTCTGGACCTGATTCCTGAGCGATGAAGCCGAAACCTTTGTCAGCGTTAAACCATTTAACAACACCAGTTACTTGAGACATAGTCTTAATCCTGTAACAAAAACAATACATAAGCCTTAACGGCGGTGGAGCTGAAAATGCCGGTATTATTTATGCTAACAGGACGAACAAGTCGTTTTGAACACATAAAAATAAGCCCAACTTTCAAGCCTCCATGACTATAAATCATTCCCTAAAGAAGTCAACTGACTTCGTAAATAGAGCATTAAAATCTGCGCCATAAAGCTAAATTTAAATTTCTCAATACGACTTTATGCTTATATATGCCGCTTAAACAGCTCAATACAAAAATCCAGTTCACAATTGACACCGAGCGCTTCCATTTGAGCTATCTGTTCCGCAGTAAATTTCCACAAATATGGGGTCATCTGTAAAAAGCTACGGCTACACTCTCCTGCTGGCGTATGCAGCATCCATTGCAGTCGTTCCTGATGTTGCAATACAAAACCCGGTATTTTCCCTTCACTTAAAGGATGTTCTCTCGGAGCATCATAGATGATCTCTTTTAATGCGTAATGATGCATTGGCCCTGCCGTCACACTCAGGTAATAGCCGCCAGGTCGACAAACTCTAACGAGTTCAGTTGCTGCGGCAGGGGCGAAAATCTTAAGCAGCAGATCAAAACTATTGTCGGCAAAAGGCATATCAAAAGCACTTGCAACACAAAACTGCAAATTTGCATAACGCTTTGCGGCATAACGAATGGCTGTTTTTGAAATATCCATGCCCTGCAGATTGGCATTGGTAGCACTTTGTAACCGCTGGCTGTAATACCCCTCACCACAACCCACATCGAGGATATCTGGACAGATGAGCCCCAAGTCTTTAGCTAACGCATTAATACGATCACTTAACGGCTGATAATAGCCAGCATCGAGGAAAACTCGACGGGCAGTCATCATCTGCTGATTATCACCGGGATCGAGTGACCGCTTTTTATTAACCGGCAGCAGATTGACGTAACCTTCCTTCGCCACATCAAAGCAATGGCGCTGTTCGCAGCGCCATTGCTTATTATCTAGGACTAACGCCTTACGGCAGATAGGACATTCATAATTCATTTTATTCTCTCAGGTTAACGATCAGTGTTCGCTGTCGTCACCAGCAAGCGCCTTCACCATTGCCGTCAACTCAGGAGGCGCCAATAATTCATAACATTCGAGTATACGTTGTAGTTGGTCATCGCCTATCTGGTTAGCACTATAGCGATAGCTGTGACGACTCAACGCCTGGTTATAACAATGCACCAACCATTGCCGTTTTTGTTCCAACTGATCTTGCAATTGCAACAATGTTTCCACATCATCTGGTAACAATTCCAATGCAAATCGGCGTTGGTAACTTTTGAGTCGATAACTCGCCTGCAAAAGTTCAGCGAGTTGTACTGCCAGCTCTACCGCTCCCGCGTTGAAATCTGGGGCTACCGCTAATACAGCCCTTGCTTGCTGTATGGGCTGTGGTTGCTTGAAAAGACGCTGATCAGCCTCAAGTGATATCAACTGAAATGCCTCAGTCTCTAGGGAGAAACAAATATTGTCAGTAGTTTGCAGATACAAGGTAATCCCTTGTCGTAACTCAGCGATGGCAACCGTATTACTTTTTCCGGGAATCGTATAAAGTCTTACCCCCTGACCAAACGTTCTGACCATCGCATCAGTTTTCATCTGTTGGCGATCGTCAGACAGTAATGTTTGCTGCAAAAAAGGTTGAGTGCGTAGCAGGCTGCTAACGCCATTTCCCGCATTTTCCCCAACGACCCACTCCAATATCGGAAGACTTGACAGTTCCAGCAACACAAAATCACTAAACTTCGCTGGGACTTTCAGCTCGAGTCGCTGAGGGCCCGAGGTCACTATTGCAGAGGCAGACGCAAAATACTGACTTAACATACCCATTACCCATGGAAACAACGTTTGTCCACCTGACACTGTCGTCCGGCAAGCACCATTGTAATGTTTAATTGTTAATGGATCATCCGGTAACAACTAAACATTTAGGCGCGTTCATACCTGTCGCCTATATACCTTGAAATCAGTCTGTTGGCGTCAGTAAAAAGCATCGGTATCCACTAAAAATGTTTTAACCGTCTTAATCGAAGTTAGATGATATACATGCTTGCTACTGGCAGCATCATTAACAAACTTACGATAGGCAGGGGAGAGTTTTTTGTGACACAACCATAAAACACGGTAGCTATTAATTGACCCTTTCAAAATCGGACTAAGTTCTGACCATCCTTCAGGATTAATAAAAATGCCTTTGAACAATCGCTTAGTGACCCAAAGAAAATGCCATACAAGCGGTAGGTCGATGTAAATTAACGTGTCGGCTGCGGCAAACCTTTCCCATGCAGATTGCATACAGCCAAAACCATCGATAATCCACGTATCCTGTTTGAGCAGTTCAGCATGAAGTTTTAAATACTCTTTATGAGATATTTCCTCACCACCAGGAAGATACTGAATTTTATCAAGCGCATAAAGCGGTAATTGCGTGACTTGAGTCAACTGCCTGGCCAGGTTGACTTCCCTCCCCCAGCATTTCCAAATATCGCTACTTTTTTCATAAGGCCTTCTAAGCGTATCGGTACCTAAGAGGCGAAAAATTAAAACCCGCCTCTACGGCGGGCTTACGATCCAGTGACACACCAAAACCCACCATTCCCTACGGAATGATGGTAATAATACTGAAAAACTGATCCGGTATTTTTGTTTGTATGACATGGTAATGGTGCCTATTAGATGACAAAGTCAACCATTAGTTTGTGTCTTCCCTTTCCTTTGACTGAAAGTCATCAACGCTTGGGGCATTTTTCTAACCATGAACCGCCCAGACAGCACTCAATACGAACAAGAAATTTATGGGTGAAGCGTGGTATGCTGCAACCACAAAGACTGCACCATACCGCCAACCGCGATTTAGTGCCGTTCAAAAATTTGAGGCAAATGAGATGAGTAATCGATAGCGGTTTATAAAGCCGCAGCCAGAAATCACGCCTTCTCATAAAGCTAATAGATACATATAGATAAATGATCAAATAAAAGGATTTTATCCGCAATGAAAGAACAGATGCCGGCCACAATTTACTGGCACGATTATGAAACCTTTGGCGCAGACCCTTCTCGTGACAGGCCAGCACAGTTTGCCGGTATTCGCACGGATCTGGAGCTTAATATCGTTGGCGAACCTGATACGTTTTATTGCCGACTCGCTGAAGACTATCTACCGGCTCCAGAAGCTATTCTCATTACAGGCATAACACCACAATTAGCCAATAGTAAAGGGATGGTAGAAACCGAATTTATGGCGCGTATCAATGAAATATTCAGCGTGCCCAATACCTGTGTTGCCGGATACAATTCGCTGCGTTTTGACGATGAAATCACTCGCTATGGCTTTTACCGAAACTTTATCGATCCTTATGCCAGAGAATGGCGTAATGGTAATTCCCGTTGGGATATTATCGATTTAGTTCGTGCCTGTTATGCGTTACGACCAGATGGCATTAACTGGCCAGAGCGAGAGGATGGAAGCCCCAGCTTCAAACTTGAACATCTGACACTCGCAAATGGCCTAGGTCATGAAAAGGCACACGATGCGATGTCAGATGTTTACGCCACGATCAGCCTGGCACGGCTGATTCGTGAGCATCAACCAAGGTTATTCCAGTATTATTTTGATTTACGCAAAAAGCAGGCGGTAGCAGATCTGGTTGATGTACTGAACATGACGCCCTTGGTGCATGTCAGTTCAAAGATCCCAGCCAGCCAAGGATGTACCACATTAATGGCACCGATAGCCTACCATCCAGTTAATCGTAATGCCGTTATCTGTATTAATCTCAATATGGATATTAGCCCGCTACTGGAATTGGATGTCGATGAACTCCGTCGCCGAATGTATACGGCTCGGGATGATTTAGCACCAGACGAACTACCGGTGCCGGTAAAACTCATCCACTTAAACAAATGTCCGTTTATTGCACCAGCCAAAACCTTGCCAGATGATCGTGCCGTTGCATTAAACATCAACAAAGATTTTGCACGCGAGCAATTTCGAAAATTGCGGCAAACACCGGAACTCAGACAGAAATTGGTAGCACTGTTTGAAGATGAAACTCATGCCGAGATAGCTGACCCAGATCGTATGCTTTACAGCGGTGGTTTCTTCTCTGATGCCGATCGCAACAAAATGGAGATTATCCGTAATACTGCACCACAGAATCTCGCCGCACTTGAGTTGCAGTTTGACGATGCCAGATTACCGGAAATGCTGTTTCGCTACCGGGCGCGTAATTACCCAGCACTGTTGGATTACCAGGAAAGTTTACGTTGGCGGGAATTTTGTAAGCAGCGTTTGAGCGACCCTGATTACATTATCAGGCTGGAAAATCTGCTGGAAGAAACCGCTGCAAATGAAAGCAAACAGCAATTGCTGAAATCACTGGTGCTTTACCTGCAATCACTTTAGCTGCATCATTCGTGATCCGCTCACCAACAGGAAAGACGGATGCAAGATAGATTTCTCAATAGTCTGCAACAGTTGCCGTCATCATTGAGCACTGTGCTGGTGCCTTTGCTCGGGAAAGACTTTGCTGGACATTTCGATGCTCAGCAATTGGCGCATTTGCAGCATGCAAGTGGTATGGATGAATCCCAGTTACTTTCGGCATTGCTTCCTATTGCCGCCGCGATGTCACTGGCACCTGTGAGTGATTTTTATGTCGGTGCCATTGCCAAAGGTCAAAGCGGCGCGGTTTATATGGGTGCCAATATGGAATTGGCCGGTGAAGCGTTATGTCATTCGGTTCACGCCGAACAAAATGCGATTAGTCACGCTTGGTTATGTGGTGAAGTACAAGTGACTGATATCTGGGTAAATGCCAGCCCTTGTGGCCACTGCCGGCAGTTTATGAACGAATTAGTTGCAGGCGGCAATATCTGCATTCATTTGCCACAACAGCCCCCCGCGACGCTGACACATTATCTGCCTTATGGCTTCGGTCCGAAAGATCTGGGCGTTGTTTTGCCCTTACTCGCAAAACAGCAAGTCGAGTTGACGCTAGAAAGTAGTGACCCAATGGTTATCGAAGGGCTTGATCATGCGAGCCTCAGTTATGCACCTTACAGCCAGAGTTACAGTGCCGTAGTGCTGGAGATGGTTGACGGTGTCACTTTCTGTGGCCGTTATGCTGAAAATGCCGCGTTTAACCCTTCAATGATGCCGATGCAAATGGCGTTAGCGAGTCTTATTCGCCATAATCGAGACTTCTCCGATATCAAACGCGCGATGTTACTGGAATCTTCTGCCGGGAAATTATCACTAGTGGATATGAGCATGGATGCGCTGCATGCAGTCGCCAATGTAGAACTGGAATATGTAGTAGTCGCGCCACTTTAACCGTAATCAGAAAGAGGGCTACAAAAAGCAGCCCCCAGATTACAAAGCGATTATTTTTCCTGACATTTTTGCTGGCGGGCCATCAGGCTGGAAGTATCCCAACGATTTCCGCCCATGGCCTGCACTTCTGCGTAAAATTGATCAACCATCGCTGTCAGCGGTAATGTGGAACCGTTGCGACGCGCTTCATTTAGCGCAATGCCTAAATCTTTACGCATCCAATCCACTGCAAAACCGAAATCATATTGGCCTTTTAACATGGTCTGGTAACGATTTTCCATCTGCCAGCTTTGGGCGGCGCCTTTGCTGATGACGTCAACGACCTTTTCACCATCTAATCCAGCGTTTTTTGCAAAGCTTAAGGCTTCAGCTAACCCTTGCACCACTCCGGCAATACAGATTTGATTTACCATCTTAGCCAGTTGACCCGCTCCGGTATCACCAATCAATTCAGCACTGCGAGCATAAGCACTCATGACGGGCTTTACAGCGGCAAATACATTGGCATCACCACCGACCATTACAGTCAGCACACCCTTTTCAGCCCCTGCCTGTCCACCAGAAACCGGCGCATCTAGAAAGGCAATACCATTAGCCGCCAAGGTGACAGACAACTCACGAGCGACATCAGCCGAAGCCGTTGTGTGATCAACAAATACGGCACCTTGACTCAAGCCATGAATAGCGCCATCGGCTCCAACAACAACTTGTCGCAAATCATCATCATTGCCAACACAACAAAATACGATGTCCTGCCCTTCTGCTGCATCCTTAGGTGTTGCGCAACAACGGCCACCATACTCGCTTACCCATGCCTGCGCCTTAGCAGCTGTTCTGTTATAGACAGTGACCTCATGCCCTTGTTTGAGCAAATGGCCGGCCATGGGATATCCCATAACTCCCAAACCTAAAAATGCAACTTTGGCCATTGTATTTCCTTAGTTTAATGATTTATAAGCACTAAACGGACAATGATAAAATCATTGTCCGATATAGGTTAGTAAAAGTGTGTAACGCATTGTGCCACGACGACCAGCAGAGTGAAAGGCAAGCAGCACTTCGACTATGGATGAATATGAGCTTCCATTTCAGCGCCAATTTTTTTGCGCATTTCCACTAACTTCAACGCGGAATCCCGCAGTTCAATATCGCGCTTGGTCGTCGGGATCCATTCAGGTACTGGTGTTGGTTGGCCGCTTTCATCCACAGCAACCATAATCACGATACAATGTGTGGTCGTTTCACGCTGGCAGAATTTGGGATCACAAGCCTTAACTTCAATGCCAATGTGCATTGATGTGCGGCCGGTATAAATGACCTTGGCACACACCTCTACCATATTGCCCACTAAAATTGGTCGTACGAATCGAATGCCGCCGGCATATGCGGTAATACAATATCTACCGCTCCACCCAGCAGCACAGGCATAGGCCGCCAAGTCGATCCATTTCATCACGGCACCGCCATGCACTTTACCACCAAAGTTTACGTCTGTAGGCTCTGCCAGAAATCGCAGGGTGATCTCTCTATCTGTACCCGCCATTATGGTCCTCTCGCTGTTGTCACAGCTTCTGATTAAAACTGCCGTTGAGTGTATTCGAAAAATACATTTTAGAAAATTGTTACTGAAAACTAAGCCACTTATTGCATTAGAAAACGGCAAATTATTATGAATGTGATAAAAAAAGCGCCATGATGGCGCTTCTTATACAGGAATCGTCGTTAAACGCGTTTCAGTAGTAGTGACCCGTTGGTGCCACCAAAACCAAATGAGTTACATAGGGCATAATCGAATTTAGCCTGGCGCGCTGTGTGCGGTACAAAATCCAAGTCACACCCTTCATCTGGGTTATCCAGATTGATAGTCGGTGGCACGGCCTGATCTTTGAGCGCTAACGCGGTGAAAATCGCTTCCACTGCGCCGGCTGCACCGAGTAGGTGTCCGGTCATGGACTTAGTGGAGCTAACCATCACTTTGTAAGCCTGTTCACCAAAAACAGACTTAACTGCCGCAGCTTCTGCTTTATCACCGGCCGGTGTTGAGGTGCCGTGAGCATTGATATAACCGATCTGCTCCAAGGCAACGCCACCATCTTTAATGGCATTGACCATCGCCAAAGCTGCGCCAGCACCGTCTGCTGGTGGAGAAGTCATATGAAATGCGTCACCACTCATACCAAAGCCGTTGATCTCTGCATAAATCTTCGCGCCACGGGCCTTAGCATGTTCATATTCTTCCAGCACCATAATGCCCGCACCATCGCCGATGACGAAACCATCACGATCTTTATCCCAAGGGCGACTAGCTGCAGTCGGATCATCATTGCGGGTAGAAAGTGCTTTCGCGGCTGAAAAGCCCCCGACCCCCAGTGGACAGGTAACGTCTTCAGCCCCGCCGGCTACCATTACGTCAGCATCACCATAGGCAATGGTACGTGCAGCGAAACCAATGTTATGTACACCGGTAGTACAAGCGGTAGTGATCGCAAAGTTAGGCCCAGTCATGCCGTATTTGATAGATAGATGACCAGCAATCATGTTGATGATGGTGCTGGGCACGAAAAACGGCGATATTTTCCGCGGACCACCTTCCATATAGGCTGTGTGATTCTGTTCAATGAGCCACATACCGCCCATACCGGCACCAATGGCAGTACCCACACGGGTAGGATCTTCCTGCGCCATATCCAGTCCAGCATCTTCAACAGCTTGAATACCTGCAGCCATACCGTACTGAATGAACAAGTCCATCTTACGGGCATCTTTTTTGGAGACATACTGTTCGGCGTCAAAATCTTTGACGGAACCGCTGATGCGTGTTGCAAAAGCACTTGCATCAAACTTGGTGATGGGAGCAATACCACTTTGTCCAGCCAACAGCGCTTTCCAGCTACTGTCGACAGTGTTGCCCACCGGCGTTACCAACCCAAGGCCGGTAATGACGACTCGACGTTTTGTCACGTTAATCACCTTTCTTTAGCGAACGAGTTGAAGAAAGAGGTGCTTTTACACCCTTGAGATAGGTTTTATCTCGAATGCCCTGTTTTACTAAGCTTAGCTCAGCGAAAAGAGCCTAAAACAAAAACAGGCGGCATATTAGCCGCCTGTTTTCAGGAATTCAGTATTACTGATTCTTGGAAACGTAATCAATCGCTGCCTGAACAGTGGTGATTTTCTCAGCTTCCTCATCAGGAATTTCGGTATCAAACTCTTCTTCCAGAGCCATAACCAATTCGACGGTGTCCAGAGAATCTGCACCGAGATCGTCAACAAAAGAAGCTGCTGGCTTAACGTCTTCTTCTTTAACGCCCAGTTGCTCTACAATGATTTTCTTTACACGTTCTTCGATGTTGCTCATTAGTTTTCTTTCCTATTCAAATTACGCACTTGCGTAAGATTGCGAGTAGTTTATTAGATTTGACCAACATTGCAAGCCCCGTTTTCGTGGTCTAACCACGATTTAAGGCCCCAATAACTGCAGATCACCACCCAATTTACGACAGTTCCCTGCAATCGCCATTAAACCATATACATCCCACCATTTACATGCAAGGTTTCCCCTGTAATGTAAGCGGCGGCATCAGAGGCCAAGAATAATACGGCATTGGCAATTTCTTGGGCCTGCCCCAAACGCTCCATCGGAACTTGGGACATGATGGCTTTTTGCTGTTCTTCTGTCAGTTCATCCGTCATGTCAGTCTGGATAAAACCAGGAGCAATAGCATTAACTGTAATTTGACGGGATGCAACCTCTTTGGCAAGAGATTTGGTAAACCCGATCAATCCAGCCTTAGCTGCTGCGTAATTTACCTGACCAGCGTTACCCATTGTTCCTACCACAGAACCAATGCTGATAATGCGACCATGGCGTTTTTTCATCATTGCCCGTAACACAGGCTTGGACAACCGGAAAAGCGAAGTGAGGTTAGTATCAATAATAGACTGCCACTCTTCATCTTTCATCCGCATCAATAAGTTATCGCGAGTGATACCGGCATTATTAATCAGAATATCAATATCCCCGGCTTTTTCTTTGATCGATGCAAATAAATTTTCAACAGATTGCAGATCTGTGACGTTCAGCACTAATCCATAGCCTTTATCGCCGAGATAAGCGCTGATAGCGGCAGCACCACTATCGCTGGTGGCAGTACCAACAACAGTAGCGCCAGCTTGTGCCAGTGTGGTCGCAATGGCTTTACCAATGCCACGACTGGCACCAGTAACCAACGCAACTTTGCCAGTCAAATCAATGGCAATACTCATGAACAGCTCCTTTTATTCAGTCAGCGCCGCAATTGCAGCCGCTGTGTTAACTGCCTGAGCAGCTATCGATTTATTGATCCGTTTTGCCAGCCCAGTCAATACCTTACCGGGCCCCATTTCAACCAGTTCGGTAACACCGTCTGCAGCCATTTTTTCTACGGTTTCAGTCCAACGTACTGGGTTATATAACTGGCGAATCAGGGCGTCTTTGATTGCATCAGCATCGTATGGTGAAGCAACATCAACGTTATTAATGACTTTAACCTTAGGCTCAGCAAATTCCACTTTAGCGAGAGCTTCAGCGAGCTTTTCAGCGGCAGGCTGCATGAGTGCACAGTGAGACGGAACGCTCACTGGCAACGCGACTGCCATTTTTGCACCAGCTTCCTTACAAGCTGCTGCAGCGCGCTCAACCGCATTTTTTTCACCGGCAATGACCACTTGCCCAGGACTATTAAAGTTAACCGGGCTAACAACTGAACCTTGGGCACATTCTGCGCAGATATTGGCAATAGTGTCGTTATCTAAACCGATAATCGCGTACATAGCTCCAGTCCCCGCAGGAACCGCTTGTTGCATTAGCTGACCACGCAACTCTACCAGCTTTACCGCCTCTTTGAATGGGATGACGCCCGCACATACCAAAGCGGAATACTCACCCAAACTGTGTCCGGCCATCATCTGAGGCAACGCCTTACCGCTGGCTTGATAAACGCGATATAACGCTACAGAAGCGGTCAACAATGCAGGCTGAGTTTTATCCGTTTCGTTCAAAGTTTCAGCCGGTCCTTGTTGCACCAACTGCCATAAATCATAGCCTAGCGCTTCGCTAGCTTCGGCAAACGTGTCTGCCACTACTGGGTATTGCTCTGGCAAATCGGCCAGCATTCCCACGGTCTGAGAACCTTGACCTGGGAAAACAAAAGCAACGCTGTTCATATTTATTGACCTTTTGAGTTAAAAACAGGTTGAGTATAGCTGGCAACCCATCACATACGTTTATATGACGAGATTGCCATGCTCGGAATTCGTGTTAGCAATCAAAAGCGGACTAAAGCACTGCCCCAGGCGAAGCCTGCACCGAAAGCTTCGAGTAACAGCAACTGCCCACGTTGGATGCGACCATCACGCACCGCTTCATCTAAGGCGATAGGAACTGAGGCAGCTGAAGTATTGCCATGTTTGTTGAGTGTGACCACAACTTTCTCCATGGTCATATCAAGTTTGCGAGCTGTGGCCGCGATGATGCGTAAGTTGGCTTGGTGAGGCACGAGCCAATCAATATCCGCTTTTTCAACATTATTCAGACGCAATGTTTCAGTGACAACATGAGACAACTGCGTTACCGCAACTTTAAAGACGTCATTTCCCTTCATTGTCATATAGCCCACAGCGGCTGAGGACTCTCCGACACGTGGAGGAAACGAACATTTCAGCAAATCGCCCTGACTGCCATCAGCATAAAGATGCGTGGCAATAACTCCCGGCTCATCACTACGGCCGACAACTGCTGCGCCAGCACCATCACCGAACAGGATAATGGTGCTGCGATCTTCAGGCTGACAAAAGCGGGATAATACGTCAGCGCCAATCACTAGAACCTTTTTGGCAGACCCGGCTTTCACAAATTGATCGGCAATCGATAACGCGTAAATAAAGCCTGAACACGCGGCAGCAACGTCGAAGGCAGGTACCGGAGCAATCCCAAGCATCGCCTGAATTTCACAAGCCGCCGCTGGAAACGCATTGGAAGCACTGGTCGTGCCACAAATAATCAAATCGATTTCACTGGCGTCGATTCCGGCCATCTCGATGGCCTTCACTGCGGCGTTATACCCCATGGTCGCCACAGTTTCATCACCGGCAGCTATACGGCGCTCCGAAATACCCGTGCGTTCAACAATCCACTGGTCACTGGTTTCCACCATTTTTTCCAGATCCTGATTGCTACGCACCTGCGCCGGCAGATAACTGCCAGTTCCAAGAATTTTTGTATGCATAGGAGAAATCAGCTATTGATGTCTAAAAGAATCGACTCGAGACGTTGTTCTATCATCTCTGGGAGTCGACGTGTAGCTTCGGTTACTGCCAGGCAAATAGCTTGTAGAAAGGCAGTTTCGTCCGCATTACCATGGCTCTTAACCACTATTCCGCGCAATCCTATCAGACTTGCACCATTATAGTGGTCGGGGTTCATTTGTCGCAGAACCGATTGAATACTAGGCGCCAGCAATTTTGCCAGCAAACGGATGAAAAAGCCCTGTGTCAGTCCCTGCTTCAATTGATGCAGTAACAGACGGGCGATACCTTCGGAAGTTTTGAGTGTGATATTACCAACAAAGCCATCGCAAACAATGACATCGACTTTGCCACAATAGATTTCATCACCCTCAATAAATCCCTGATAATTGATCTGAGGCGTATGTGTCAGTATTTGTGCGGTCTGCTGTACCTGACCATTGCCTTTAATCTCTTCGCTGCCCACATTCAGCAAAGCCACCGAGGGATGTGGCTTTTTGGTGACGGCTTCACAAAGTACCGACCCCATGACTGCAAATTGAAACAGCGTTTCAGCATCGCAGGCGACATTGGCACCAAGATCCAATAGATACACAGGTTTATGATTGATTGTGGGTAAACAACTCACCAAAGCAGGACGATCAATCCCCGGGAGCGTTTTCAGTACAATCTTGGCGATCGCCATCAATGCACCAGTATTACCAGCACTGACACAAGCATCCGCTTGATGCTCTTTAACCAAATCAAGAGCAATACGCATGGAGCTTTGTTTACGGCAACGCAACGCAAAGGCAGGCTTATCCCCCATTTCCACAATTTCGGAAGCATGGTGGATTTCTAAACGAGAAGTTATATCTGTCCCGAATTGAGACAACAACGGCCTAATCTGGTTTTCATCACCAACCAGAATTAGTTTTAGACTTGGATATATTCTAAGTGCCTGCACAGCGGCAGGCACCGTAATACGGGGGCCATGATCGCCACCCATTGCATCCAACGCAAGCGTCAGATCTGTCATAGGACAATCAACAGCTTACTTGTTGATTACCTTTTTGCCACGGTAGAAACCGTCAGCAGTGACATGATGACGAAGATGTACTTCGCCGGTGGTTGCATCTACTGCCAGCTGAGCAGTGCCCAGTGCATCATGTGAACGACGCATACCACGCTTTGAACGGGATTTTTTATTCTGTTGAACAGCCATTGATCTGTCTCCTGGATTACTTGCTCTTCAGTTTTTCTAACACTGCAAACGGATTTGGACGACTTTGTTGAGCGTCTTCAATCTCGCCGACGGCCATATCGTTGGAACCTACATGACATGCAGCCACATCATGAGTAGGCACCAATGGCACAGCCAGGATTAATTCATCTTCAATCATAGTATGAAGACGAACTTCGCCAATTTCATCACACTCAATAGGATCGTACGCTTCCGGGAGCTCATCGACTTCTGCCTGTGTCCGACAAGGACTAAAGCAAAATTCGACCGTAACCTCCGTGGTAAACAGCGTCATACAGCGTTGACATAACAGAGTGAGCTCCGTCACAGCCTTCCCTTTCAGGTAGACTATCCCCTGTAAATCCACACCGCATTCAAGCGACACTGCCACATCGGAACAGTCGCCGGCACATAATTCGTTCAATCTTTTTAACACTTTGCCTGGTACAGTTCCCTGATAGTTCAGGCGACTGGTGGCAGCGCGAATAGGATCGATTGAAACCGGTATCTTTACTGTTTGCATAAGCAGGCGCGCATCTTATAGTTTGGAGCCTGCGGAGTCAAAGGAAAAATGGTGTTCACGTAAATAAAATCTACGTCTATAGCCTTGGCTGCCGCATACTCGAAATTGACGGAGGGAAATTTTACTCAAGCGTTAGCAGCTGTACAAGCAGCACACGCATAAAATAGAAGCAATTGGGATAAATTATCGCGATAAATTGATTATTGCCAAGCACTAAGAGAATTGCCGACAATATAGCTGTAGGTTTTTTCTTTTACTCATCTCGCATGGTTAGTTAAGCAAGGATTATTGTGTCTAATTTCTCCAGTCCCATGGCGCGTCAATTAGTGTTGGCGTCCACATCTAGTTTCCGTAAATCCCTGCTGCAAAAACTCGGATTACCCTTTATCACCTGTGCCCCGGATGTCGACGAAACGCCGTTGCCAGGCGAATCTGCACAAGCGTTAGTGACAAGACTGGCACAGGCAAAAGCCACCGCTGGCGGCAAAATGCATCCTGGCTCGCTGAGCATAGGTTCAGATCAAGTGGCGGTGATTGATGGCGACATTATGGGCAAGCCATACACCGAAGCTAAAGCGTGTGACCAATTAGCACGGGCATCCGGTAAAGCCATTACCTTTTATACCGGGTTAGCACTCTATGATGACGCCACTAAAAATACTGAGGTCATGCTGGAACCCTTTACCGTGCATTTTCGCCGACTCACTGATCAACAGATTGCTAACTATGTTGCTAGGGAACAACCACTTTATTGCGCCGGTAGTTTTATGTGTGAAGGCTTAGGGATAGCGTTATTTGAACGCTTAGAAGGAGACGATCCGAACGCCCTGATAGGTTTACCTCTCATTGCCCTAACCCGTCTCTTAGCCAAACATGGGATCGATGTGTTGGGATAAACTCCCCCCTACTGTAGTAGCGACAGTAGGGCTAATGGTTCGTTAATGATGCCTTTGGGATTTTGAGTTCGCAGCTTTTCACGAGTGTGGGCACCATAACTCACCCCAATCGCGGCCACCCCGGCGGCATTTGCCATCTGCAGATCCAGCACCGAATCGCCTATCATCAGTGCCCGTGAAGCTGGAATGCCGGAATGTGACAGGAGTTGTTGCAGCATATCTGGATGGGGCTTACTGTGGGCTTCATCGGCACAGCGACTGTACGCAAAAAACTGATCCAATCCCGTCTGTTGCAGTGAACGATTGAGCCCCGGACGGGATTTGCCAGTCGCCACCGCCAACTGATAGTTCTGCTGCTGCAACGTACTAAGCAACTCAGTAATCCCTGCATATAAAGGTGTCGCAACATGCGCTTGCCGATGATAGTTGTCACGATAACTCTGCTGCAACAGCGCATATTCTGGCGCGGGTCGGTCCGGAAATAGTGTTTGCATCGCCTGATCCAGTGACATACCGATGATATCCCGCAATGCTGACTCAGGTGGTTCAATTAGTCCCAGGTCACTGGCAACGTGACGCAAGCAGGCCAAGATGCGACCTATGGAATCCATCAGCGTGCCATCCCAGTCAAAAACAATCAGATCGTAGTGCTTCATTTATACCACTTGGTAAATCTTGGACGGAAAATCAAACCTTGGTGAGTTTATCCAGTAATACCTGTAATTCAGCGTCCAGCGGCGCCTGAACTTCCATTACCACCTCAGTTTCTGGATGAATAAACCGTAATTGTGCTGCGTGCAGAAATAACCGGTTCAGTCCAAGCGCTCGCATACTGTCATCGAATTTCTGCTCACTGTATTTTTCATCACAGGCAATCGGATGCCCTACGTACTGACAATGCACGCGGATCTGGTGGGTGCGTCCAGTCACAGGACTTGCCTTGATAAGCGTTGTCCCGTCATAACGCTGCATAATTCTGAAATGGGTTTCTGAAGGCTTACCTTCACTGTTCACTCTGACAATCCGTTCCCCTGATGGTAGGGTGATTTTCAGTAGCGGCGCTTTAATTATCCGGTCATGACTCTGCCAGTCGCCACGGACTAGTGCCAGATAGTCCTTTTGCATCTGTTTGTTACGTAGCTGATCATGCATGTGACGTAATGCACTACGCTTTTTTGCTACCAACAACACACCGGAGGTTTCCTTATCCAGTCGATGTACCAGCTCCAAAAACTTCTGTTGTGGCCGCAACGATCTTAAGGCTTCAATGACCCCGTAATCGACGCCACTACCACCATGCACTGCAATGCCCGCAGGCTTATTCAGCACCAGAATGTGTTTGTCTTCAAAAAGAATACGCTCTTCCAGTTGCGATACACGATGCAGATTGGCCGACGGGGCCTGACGTGGATTGTCTTCACTCACTCTGACGGGAGGAATACGCACTTCATCACCGATATTCAATTTGAATTCAGGCTTAATACGCTTTTTATTAACACGCACTTCGCCCTTACGGACGATGCGATAAATCATGCTCTTGGGAACGCCTTTGAGCTTAGATAACAGAAAATTGTCAACGCGTTGGCCGGCGTTGTCTTCATCTATTGTGAGCAGTTGTACCTGCCTGGCGATGGATTCTTGATTATTCATAACACTTACAAGAGAAAAGAAAGCGCCTCATTGTACATGATGTCCCGCTATTTGATTGCTCTAATTTTTCATTTCGGCTATATTTCAGCAGCGAACAGTCGGTTAGAACGCCTTTGGGGCTGACCGGACAACTGTTCACTTTCTGGTCAAACAGAAGTTAACCTTACAAATTTTGGTAGCATCTCATTGATTTGCAGGCTGTTGTTAAAAGCAAATTACGTTTAATGGCGCTTTTACAGTCAAACCAACATAGAACAAGTATTTTTGGTTTTCTTCAGACAAATACCAGGCCGTTTTAAAGAATTTTATTATTAACCAGTTATCAAACGACTACGTGCGAAATTGGCATTACTGGAAAGAATTTAAAGAATTTATGGGGTTGGTTGACGTTTTACAACGAATTCCTTGTTTTTGTAATCATTGAAAAATAAGCCATAAATAGGATGCGACACGCAGTGACTGCGTCTAACAGCAATGCGCACCTGCCCGCCTGGGACCCCGCCGTGAGGCACTGGTAATATCGACCCAAGGCCCGTAATGCAGCGACAACGTGATGTTTGATGACCCATTGAGAAGAATGACGTCATCATGAAAAGGATGCTAATTAATGCAACTCAGTCAGAAGAGTTGCGCGTTGCCTTAGTGGATGGGCAGCAACTGTATGATTTAGATATAGAAAGTCCAGGCCACGAACAGAAAAAAGCCAATATTTACAAAGGTAAAATTACCCGCGTAGAACCCTCTCTGGAAGCTGCATTCGTTGACTACGGTGCTGAGCGCCATGGCTTCCTGCCACTCAAAGAAATTGGTCGTGAATACTTCCCAAAAGGTTATTCCTTTCAGGGACGCCCAAGTATTAAAGAAGTGGTCAGTGAAGGTCAGGAAGTTATTGTCCAGATCGATAAAGAAGAACGTGGTAATAAAGGTGCTGCACTAACCACTTTCATCAGTCTTGCCGGTTCCTATCTGGTACTGATGCCTAACAATCCTCGTGCTGGTGGCATCTCTCGCCGTATTGAGGGTGACGAGCGCACAGAACTGAAAGAAGCGATGTCAGAGCTTGACGTACCAAACGGTATGGGCCTGATCGTGCGTACGGCTGGTGTAGGAAAAGCGGCTACCGAATTGCAATGGGACCTCAAAATTCTGTTGCAACATTGGACCGCAATTCAGGATGCAGCAGCCAGTCGCCCGGCGCCATTTCTTATCCATCAGGAAAGTAATGTTATCGTCCGTGCTATCCGCGATTATCTGCGTCGAGAAGTCGGTGAAATCCTTATCGACCATCCAAAAGTATTCGAACGCGCCAAAGAACACGTAGCGTTGGTTCGCCCGGATTTTGTCGAACGCGTAAAACTTTATAAAGCCGAAGTACCACTGTTCACGCATTACCAGATTGAATCGCAGATTGAATCTGCGTTCCAGCGTGAAGTACGTTTGCCATCCGGTGGCTCTATCGTTATCGATCCAACGGAAGCGCTGACCTCTATTGATATCAACTCTGCCCGAGCAACTAAAGGCGGTGATATTGAAGAGACAGCCCTGAACACCAACCTGGAAGCTGCTGACGAAATTGCGCGCCAATTGCGCCTGCGTGACCTCGGCGGTCTGATTGTAATCGACTTCATCGACATGACACCGGTACGTCATCAACGTGAAGTAGAAAATCGTTTGCGCGATGCGGTACAAACTGACCGTGCCCGTATCCAATTAGCCCGCATCAGCCGTTTCGGTTTGATGGAAATGTCTCGTCAACGTCTGCGTCCATCACTGGAAGAGTCTGCCGCGCATATCTGTCCTCGCTGTCATGGTCAGGGAACCGTTCGCGGTACTGAATCACTGGCGTTGTCTATTTTGCGGCTGATTGAAGAAGAAGCAATTAAAGATAACACCACACAGATTGAAGCGATTGTGCCGGTTGATGTTGCGGCATTTTTGTTGAACGAGAAACGTAAAGCCATTCGTATCACTGAAGAGCGGCACGATGTTGAAGTCTATATCATCCCAGATCCGCATATGACCACCCCCGATTATCGGGTAGTGCGTCATCGCGATGATGATGAAATTGATGAAGCTAGCTATAAACGCGCAGAAGTACCGCAATCACAATTGTACGAGCCGCGTAAACTAGAACGCGCTGCAGCAGCACAACCAGTGTTGAGCGGTTTTGCGACACCGGCAGCACCAGTCGTTCAATCTGCCCCTGTCAAGGCAAGTCCAGTTAAAGCGGAGAAACCTTCCGTTGAAGCTAAACCCGGATTGCTTAGCAAGCTATTTAAGGCACTGGCCGCGATGTTCTCTTCTGCTGAATCTGCTGAAGAAAAAAGTGCAGCCGCTAAGCCTCAGACAGACAAGGGTGCTAGCGGTAATAAACGTCGTCCACCACGCAATAATGATCGTAATGCCGACCGCAACAACCGTCGTCGCAAACCAGCTATCGATAAAGATAATGATGCAGAAACCACTGCAGTAACGGCCGCTGCGGATGACAGTAAAAATGAAAAGTCATCTCGTAAGCGTACGCCAAGAAATGCTCGTAACGCTGAAAAGGCGGAAAGCAATAAGAGCAAAAACGTTAGTGAAAAAGACACTACGAGTCAGGCTAGTTCTGCCACACCTGAAAGTGTTGAAGAACCTAAACAGGAAGTTGTTCGTGAACGCCGTCAGCGTCGCGACCTGCGCCGCAAAGTACGCATAGAAAAGCAGCCTGGCGATGAGATCGCAGCCAGTAACGATGTTGTTGAAGCGAAAGCAGATAACGTGCCGGTACCAGAAGAAAAGCCAACTCGCCGCCCACGGAAACAGGAACCTAAGACTGAGAAAGTCGAAGTGGCTGACACAGAAACAGCTGACGTTACTGCCGTAACCGAGATTGCAGCAGCAACTTCAGTGTCTGAAAAGCCGGTACAGGTTGAGCTAGATACTGCAGCAACTGACGTAACAAACACTGAGGTTAATGAAGCTGAAACCACAGAAACTGAAGCTGCTGATGCTGAAACTAATGGTAAACGTGATGGCCAACGTCGGAGTCGTCGCAGCCCGCGTCATTTGCGTGCAGCTGGGCAACGTCGCCGCCGCGATGAACAGCAGAAAGAGCCTGCTGCCGATGAAGCCGCAATTACTTCGGCCGAAACCGTTGCTGAAGTTGCTGAACCTGCTGAGACTGAACCCGCACAGCAACAAATTGCTCTGGCACTTGACGAGCAGACCACCACTACTAGTGCCACAGTTGCGGCAAACGTTGGCGAAGTCACTCCAGCAGTGACAGTAGCCACTAGTGCTCATGAAGTGGTAGCAGAAGCGCCTCAATCTCAGACTGAAGTAGTGACAGAAAAAGTTGTTGAAACTGTTGAAGCTACTAACGTTTCCGCGGCCACTCCTGCCGCTGCAGAGCCAGTCGTAGCCGCGCAAAATGAAACCGAGTTGGAAATCGCAGCCGAAGTCATCGAAACGCCCAAGGCTGTAGACGTAGCTGTTAACGCTGATACCGAAGCGCTCTCTAGCACCGCAACTGCTGCTGTAGCCGGTGCGGTTGTCGAGACTCAACCGGTAGTTGAAAATGTCACAACTGAAGCCACCGCTGCAAAAGACTTGGCGGAAGTTGAACCTGCCATCGTCGCCGAGGAATCTCAACTGACCGAAGCCGCTGCCGTAGTGCATGCCAATAGCGCGGCCTCAGCGCCTATGTCGAAACCTAGTGCCGTAGTACCTAAGGCCGTGAAGGTTGCCGTGCAAGCTGAAACCGAAGCACCTGCTGCAGTGGTAGCTGAACCTATTAAGGCGCCGGTAAGTCGCTTCAGTGCTATGGTTGGCTCCAGCATGTCCAAGCCGCAAGTTGAAGCTAGAGCCAAGGTTGACGTACCTCACGGCCATGAATATCAGGCCGAAGAGACACCGGTAGCGCCAAAGCACAGCTTTGGCAATGCCGCGACATCAGATATGGCAAAGCCTGAATAAAATAGCGGGTTACGAGATAAAGCCATGCCTTAGTGCATGGCTTTTCTTTTTGATGTTTCTCACACTTTTTCCGGCTGCAGTTCTCTGTTAGTATGCGCGGCTTTGCTTTTAAGTGACGAGGAATCCCCGCCACATGTTTGATCTTATCCGCCACCAGCACGGTAGTCACCGTGCAGATGTCCTTTCGGGATTAACTGTTGCACTCGCATTAGTCCCAGAAGCGGTCGCCTTTGCTTTTGTCGCCCATGTCGCGCCCATGGTGGGTCTATATGCGGCGTTTATCATGGGCCTAGTCACCGCGGTTATCGGTGGCCGGCCCGGCATGATTTCCGGGGCTACAGGCGCAATGGCTGTGGTGATGACAGCCTTGGTTGAAAGTCATGGAATACAGTACCTGTTTGCCGCGGTCATCCTAGCTGGATTATTGCAGATTAGCGCCGGGATCTTACGCCTAGGAAAATTTATCCGCATCGTACCAACGCCGGTGATGATCGGTTTTGTGAATGGACTGGCGATTGTAATATTTCTGGCGCAGCTCGGACAATTTCAAACCAAAGGTGCAGACGGTCATATGCACTGGATATCGCAACCAGCACTGCTGTTGATGCTGGGGCTGGTATTGCTCACGATGGCAATTATTCATTTTCTGCCTAAGCTCACCACCGCAGTGCCATCATCATTAGTGGCTATTCTGGTTGTAACGGCACTGGTCGCAGGCCTGAATTTGGATACGCGTACCGTTGTCGATTACCTGCAAAACATGAGTGGTGATGCCACTGCTACCATCGCCGGAACGCTGCCTTCGTTTGCCATTCCCATGGTGCCGCTTAATTGGAACACACTCTACGTCATTCTGCCCTATTCCGGCATTTTGGCCGCTGTCGGCCTAATTGAATCGCTGTTAACGCTCACGGTTGTTGATGAAATGACGCAAACTCGCGGCCAGGGCAATCGTGAATGTATCGGCCAAGGGACCGGAAATCTTATCAGCGGTTTCTTTGGTGCTATGGGTGGCTGCGCCATGATCGGCCAGTCGATGATCAATATCAATTCCGGCGGGCGTGGCCGATTATCTGGTATCACTGCTGCCATTACTCTGCTGTGTTTTATCCTGTTTGCCGCTAACTTTATCGAGATGATCCCGCTGGCAGCATTAGTGGGCGTGATGTTCATGGTGGTTCTCGGAACATTCGAGTGGGCAAGTTTCAAGATGATGCGCAAAGTGCCAAAGACCGATGCGTTTGTGATCGTGTTGGTGACTGTGGTAACCGTGTTTACCGATCTGGCCATCGCGGTATTTGTTGGGGTCATAGTATCGGCACTGGTATTTGCCTGGGAACACGCAAAACACATTCACGCCCATCGCACAGAAACCCATGAAGGCAGAACTTGTTATCAACTCAAAGGCCCATTGTTTTTCGGTTCCACCGCTTCCTTTTTAGACCTGTTTGACGCCAATGCGGATCAAGATGAAGTAGTGATCGATTTCCGCGATTCTCGGGTTTGCGATCATTCCGCGCTGGAAGCCATCGATACCTTGGCTGAACGCTATCTCAAACTGGGCAAGCGACTGCATCTGCAACACCTGTCTGAAGACTGCAAAAAGCTGTTGCAGCAAGCTGGCGACATGGTAGAAGTGGACCTGCTAACCGACCCGAAATACCGTGTAGCAGACGATCAGCTAGCCTGAGACTCCAACAGACAAATCAGGGGACAAATGTCCCCTGCTAACAAATGCCTCTTTTCCAGTATTATTTTTGCCAGTCGGCAAAATAGTGACGGATTTTTTCCAGTTTCGGCCCGATCACCAGGGCACAGTATGGTTGCTGCTGGTGCCCGGCATAGTAGTCTAAGTGTTCCGCCTCTGCCGGATAAAATGTCTGATAAGCGCTGAGTTCAGTGACAATACCCGTTGAATATTCGCCACTTTGCGACAGCGCTTTGATAAAGGCATCTGCCGTGGCAATTTGCTGTTCATCATGAGCAAAAATTACCGAGCGATACTGGCTACCCACATCATTCCCCTGCCGATTCAGCGTAGTCGGATCATGGGCAGCAAAAAACACCTCCAACAACTGCTGATAGCTGATCTGCGCAGGGTCATAAACTATTTGTACGACTTCAGCATGCCCGGTATCACCGTTGCACACGCGGCGATAATGCGCCGTGCTTTCTTCGCCGCCCGCATAGCCCGGCGTCACCTGCAACACACCTTGCAGCGATTTAAACACGGCTTCAGTGCACCAGAAACAACCGCCTCCAAAAGTTGCCAATGCGGTTGTGGGGGCAACATCTTCTTTCGCATCCGTCGCTTCAAACACCATAGATACCGAATTGACACAGTGCCGCAGGTCCTTCGGCGTCAGATTTTCACCGACAAAGACGTGCCCAAGATGACCGCCACAATTCGCACACAGGATTTCGGTACGTTGGCCATCGGCGTCAGTTTTTCTGGCAACTGCGCCGGGGATCTCATCGTCAAACGCCGGCCAGCCACAGTGCGCCTGAAATTTGTGTTCTGACAGATACAAAGGTGCACCACATTTACGACACAGATAGCGCCCGTGTGCGGTGTGATGATAGAACTGACCGCTAAAAGGCCGCTCAGTGCCCTTTCCTTCAATGACGTGACGTTCAAAGTCATCTAATGGTGGCATGGTCTTCATGAGATTACTCCTGCGTTAGTCGGCGCCTTGGTTACTGCTGCGCTGAAGGCGCCCAGTTGTGGCGTCCACCTTGTGATCGCGATCACTTTACGTTGCTGCCATTACAACATCAAGGTAGACTTGCGACCGAATGAATGCCGGACTAAAACTTCAACAATAATCAGTCATCGGTACCTCTGACCCGCCAGGTACACCGGCACGCAACTTTAGCTGACACACGCAGGGTAAACATGAAATTAGAAACCATCGATTTTCGTGCAGCAGATGCACCACAGCGTTTTGTTGAATCATTACGCCACACCGGTTTTGGTGTGCTCAGTCATCACCCGATTCCACAACAGCTGGTGCAGCAGATTTATCAGCAGTGGCAGAGTTTTTTCATCACTGATGCCAAAGAGCAATATCTGTTTAATCCTGCTACGCAGGACGGCTTCTTCCCATCACGAGTGTCAGAAACCGCCAAAGGCTATAGCGTTAAGGATATTAAAGAGTACTTCCATGTATATCCCTGGGGGCAGATCCCGCCGCAGCTGAAAACCGATATTCTGGATTATTACCAGCAGGCCAACAGCTTCGCCGCCGAGCTGTTAGATTGGGTTGAACGTTATTCGCCGGCTGAGGTTGCAGCTAACTACCGTGAACCGCTGTCTCAGATGATCAAGGATAGTCAGAAAACCTTGTTGAGGATCCTGCATTATCCGCCGATGACCGGCCATGAAGCGCCTGGCGCTATCCGCGCAGCTGCCCACGAAGATATCAACCTGCTGACGGTGTTGCCTGCCGCAAACGAACCCGGACTGCAGGTAAAATCACGTGAAGGTGAATGGCTTGATGTGCCCAGTGATTTTGGCAGTATCATTATCAATATCGGTGATATGTTACAGGAAGCTTCCGCTGGCTACTTTCCGTCCACCACGCACAGAGTGGTTAATCCTGAAGGTGCCGACATGGCCAAGTCACGAATTTCCCTGCCGCTATTCCTGCACCCGAGACCAGACGTGGTGCTGTCCGACCGTTACACTGCTGACAGTTATCTGATGGAACGCCTGCGAGAACTTGGTGTTATCTGACCTTTTTCGTTCTGAATTCTACTGCGGCCGAGTTCGTTAGCTCAGGCCGCAATATTCCTCTGCGCTATTTCTATCACCTATGATGGTGACATTCCTGAATCGCCCTTTAGCCTAAGGTGTTCAACGGTAACTCGGGGTTGTCAGTACTGAGTGATACATTAACGAAATTGAAATTTTGCGATGTGGTTTCTGTGGTTTACGCATTTGCTGAGCCGCATTTTTCACCGTTTCTTGCGCAAAAATGGTGATGTCATTTCCGCCGTGGTAAATCTGTTGTTCCGCGAGTTTTGTCAGCGACATCAGGTAACGTGGTTGTGCCGACAACGTTTTCCGTTAATGTCTTACAAGGAAATTATCGTGACAACACCCAAGCCGCTGCCGTCGTTTGCGCTAGCGCTGCTCCCCATTCTGGTAATGTTTAGCTTATTAATCATTGGCTATGGCTTACTGGGATTACGTATCGAAGCATTACTGCTCATCTCTGCGGCGATTACCGGTGTCATCGCCTTCAAAATGGGCTATTGCTGGGATGAAATCATGGGAGCCATCGTCGCCAAGTTAGCCAAAGCGATGCCAGTGATTTTGATTTTGGTCGCGGTTGGCGGCTTAATCGCCAGTTGGATGATCAGCGGCACCATTCCCTATATGGTTTATTGGGGACTAAGACTCATCAGTCCGCAATACATTCTGATCGGCGCATTTTTTGTCACAAGCGTTGTATCAGTTTTTACCGGAACCTCCTGGGGCTCAGCCGGCACTGTCGGGATTGCCTTGATGGGGGTAGCCGCCGGGTTGGATGTATCGCTGCCAGCCGCAGCGGGGGCTGTAGTATCTGGCGCCTATTTCGGCGATAAACTCTCGCCATTATCTGACTCCACTAATTTTGCCCCAATCGTCGCCAACACCACTTTGTATGAACACATACAACATATGCTATGCACGACCGTGCCGGGATTTGTTATCGCCGCTGTAGTATTTTGGGTTGCCGGCCACCACCACACTGAAATTATCTGTGCCACAACGCCGCCGAAAGTCGTCAACATTATTCAAGGGCTGGAGCAACTGTACCACTTTAATTTGGCGCTACTGTTACCACCGATACTCATCCTATGGGGAGCTCTGGCAAAAAAGCCGGTTCTACCATTAATGTTGGCGGCGTCAGCACTGGCAATAACGCTCGGAATAGCACTGCAAGGATTTAGTTTGCAGCAAAGTTTTCAGGCCTTCGTCGGTGGCTTTGATACCAGTATGTTTCACGCCAATACTCAACCATCAGGTAAAATCTCAGCGGATATTGTCACACTGCTGAACCGTGGTGGTCTCGCCGCCATGATGCCAACCATTCTGTTAGTATTCTGCGCATTTTCATTCGCGGGTATATTGAGTCTGACCGGAGCCCTGACGGTTGTTTTAGGACGCTTTTTACATCTGATCCACAGCACTGGTCAGTTGATTCTGTCGACTATCATTGCCACTATCACTGTGGTACTGACAACCAGCGACGGCAAATTGGCATTGCTGATCCCAGGAGAATTGTTTCAGGATGCCTACGTAAAAATGGGACTGGATACAAAAAACCTGTCACGCACACTTGAGGATGCTGGCACGGTTATCGAACCCTTAGTGCCCTGGACCGCGGCGGGGATCTATATGGCTGGCACACTGGGTGTTACCACGCTGGATTACTTGCCTTGGGCCATTCAATGTTACACCGGAATAATATTCGCATTGTTCTACGGATTTACCGGCCTGACCATCGTTAAACGGCCGACATTAATTCAGCAACAAGACAGTTGCCAATAACTCTACAGCGTTAAGGTAAAACAAATGACTACAGCTTTTGATCCGGTAATTAATCGTCGCCATACCGGTTCAGTGAAATGGGATTTTATGGCAGAAAAACTTGGCCTTGATGGTGACGATTTACTCCCGATGTGGGTCTCCGATTATGATTTTCAATGCCCGCCGACTGTGTTGCAGGCATTGCATCAACGGGTTGAGCATGGGGTATTTGGCTATGCCGAGCGTGACGCCGCCTATTACCAGGCGATTATTGACTGGTATCGCACGCAGCACCATGTAGAAATTGAAAAAGACTGGATCACCACTGTGCACGGGATTTTACCGGGGTTAGCGGTCCTGTTGGAGGTGCTGACCGAATCAGGTGACAAAGTGGTGATGCAAACACCAGGATATGGTGCATTTCGCAAAATCACCGAACTGAATAAACGGGTTTTACTGGAAAATCCGTTACTGGAACACGCAGGCACATACACTCTCGATTTAGCACAGTTAGAAATGTGCTTTCAGCAAGGCGCTAAAGTGCTGCTATTTTGTAATCCTCATAATCCTACTGGCAAGGCGTGGTCAACAGATGACATCTTCGCGGTAGCGCAGCTCTGCCATCAATACCAAGTGTGGTTATTTAGCGATGAAATCTGGGGCGATTTAAATATGCCAGGGCATCAATGCCATTCGGCATTATCTTTGCCCAGCGCTATAACACAGCGGCTGATTGTGGCTACAGCTTCCAGTAAAACATTCGGGTTATCGTCATTACGAATTTCAAACTTGATGATCCCCAATGCTGAATTGAAGCAACAGTTTATCCGCCGCCTAGATGCTCATGGTATGGATGTGTTTAACAGTCTTTCAATGTGTGCGGCGACGGCAGCTTACCAAACAGCTGCCGATTGGTTAGCAGAGTTGAAGCAATATCTGCAACATAACGTCGACCTGCTAGCCGACTATCTGAAGCAACATCTTCCGCAGCTGCACTTTACTGCGCCCGAAGCGGGTTACTTAGCCTGGATTGACTGCAGGGCATTAGCCATCAGCGACCATGAACTGGAACAAAAACTGGTGCATGCCGGTTTAGTCGCGAGTATGGGCATTGGCTTTGGTAAGCAAGGGAGTGGCTTTATCCGGCTAAATTTGGGTTGTCCTCAGGAAACCCTGAAAAAAGCCTTACATATGCTGAGTAACGCACTCGCGTAATCGCCATTGGCTGCGGCTGCACGCTATACTGTTAGCTGCTGTCTAAGTGCAAATCTTGGCGTAATTCCCCTGCCGCGGCAGCCGAAAAACAGCGGCGGGTGCTTTTTCAAAAGCGAGATAGTACAATACGCGACTTTTCAGATTCAGCAGGAAAAATGATGGCCGTTCAATGGTATCCGGGGCATATGCACAAAGCCCGCAAAGAGATTGAAGAGACAATGCCGCAAATCGATCTGGTGATCGAGGTGCTGGACGCCCGCATTCCTTACAGCAGTGAAAACCCCATGGTCGCACAACTCCGTGGAGACCGGCCTTGCATTAAACTGCTGAATAAAGCTGATTTAGCTGATCCGGAAGTTACCGCGCAATGGATTGAATATCTGGAACGCGAACAAGGCGTAAAAGCCCAGGCTATCTCTACCACTTTGCAACCTGGAGCATTAAAAGCGCTGCCCGATCTGTGTCGTAAGCTGGTGCCCCAGGCAGAGGGCGATGTGCGTGATATTCGCACTATGATTATGGGCATTCCTAACGTAGGGAAATCTACCATTATCAATACCTTGGCCGGACGCGTGGTTGCCAAAACGGGCAATGAACCTGCGGTTACGAAAGGCCAGCAACGCATCAACCTGAAAAACGGCATCGTGCTATCTGATACTCCGGGAATTCTGTGGCCCAAAGTCGACAACGAAGCATCCGGTTACCGCTTGGCCGTTACGGGTGCTATTAAAGATACGGCTATTGAGTACGATGATGTTGCTATGTTTGCCGCAGGCTATTTCCTTGAAGCTTATCCAGACCAAATCAAAGAACGTTATAAGCTGGATGAACTGCCAGAAACCGATATCGAGCTATTGGAAGAGATTGGCCGCCGTCGTGGCGCGTTGCGCTCTGGTGGTTATCTGGATCTCCACAAAGCCTCAGAACTGCTGCTGCATGAATATCGCTCTGGGAAAATTGGCTTGTTATCGCTGGAAACCCCGGCCATGGCAGAAAAAGAGAAAGTAGAAGTGGCTGAAATGCTCGCGATTAAGGAAGCCGAGAAAGAAGCCCGCCGCGCTGAGCTTAAACGTAAACATTCAGGTAAGCGTCATTAATGAAATAATGCGATGAGATAAAAGAACGGCAGTGTTATCTGCCGTTTTTCTTATCGATTCAATATTCGGCTAAACAGTCCTGCCATAGCCAATTCGAGTAAATCCAACACCCGCTCAAAACCTGTATCGCCACCATAATAGGGATCGGGCACTTCTTTAACTTCTTCATCGGCAAATGCCAAGATAAGTCCCAGTTTATGTTGGTACACTTTGGGGCAACGCTGTTGGAGGTCACCAAGATTATGCCTGTCTGCCGCTAGGATCAGATCAAACCGTGCAAAATCTGCATCGATAACTTGTCGGGCGCGCATATTGGTAAAATCGAGGCCACGCTTTTGCCCTGCCTGACGAGCTCGCCTATCTGGCGCTTCACCTTGGTGATAGCCAATCGTGCCAGCAGAATCCACTATTAAATCCAGCCCATATTCAGCGGCTTTTAAGCGAGCAACAGCTTCTGCCGTAGGAGAACGACAGATATTGCCCATGCAAACAAACAGGATACTACGAACCTCAGTCAGGTTAAGAGCAGACCAAATCAAAAAGGCTCCGTTGTGCTATCAGGTACAGACTGTCACTCAAGGGCTTTGCCAACTGGCTGATTTTCTGCACCATGTGTCAGTTCATAGTCCGATCTTACCCGAAGGAAACGCGCGAACCTAGGTTTACCTTTGCTGGTAATGCCGCTGTAGGCAAACGTTACCCAGCAGCCAATAGCGGGGGGATGTTTCCGCTCGGCATCAGTGAATCCTGTACCCATACGAAACTGCACGCCAGCCGCAGTTTCCACCAGCAACGCCCCCATCATGCCCTGATATTTGCCCTTTCCTGGCAAAATTGCTAGCACTCTGGCTTCATCATCCTCAATCGCTTTCAGCTTAAAGAGATTACCACTGCGCCCACTGGTATAAACTGCATCTTGCCGATGCAACATTAGTCCTTCACCGCCACGGTCCAATATCGCCTTTAACCAATGTTGTAAGGCGGTGCTATCCTCCAGTCGACGTTGCGGGATAACTCGAAGATAAGGCGTTAATTGATCATACGCTGCGAATTGCTTATAACGTGCAGCAAAACTGCCAGCTAAAGTTGGCGCATCAAACAAGTAAAGTTTTATTGACCGCCACACTTGTTCGTCACTGTTGCTTCTGGCGGCGACGGAGACTTGCTCAAAACTGCCATAGCCAGCCCATAATTCGCCTTCCAGGACGATTGGCGGGAAGCCGTCAGTGAACCAAGCGGGAGCAGCAATTACCAGACCGGAACGGCTTAGCAACTGCCGACCGTCCCAGCGGGCTCGGACGCCATCCAGTTTTTCACTCACCAGAAAGTCAGCAATATTTTCCTGAGATTGCCAAACCTTGGCGAGTTCAGCCGTGGGGATAGCAGCAGTCACCAGTAGTGGGATCAAAAGTCCACAGATACCTGCCCCTACTAACTTGATGCATCTCCTTACACGTGCGGTTAGTCGCATATTGGCCTCCTTGCCGAGATGTGTGCTTTTTCAGTCTAGCGCATTGAATCGCACCTGCTGGGAAATCATCACTGACACTTTCCCTTAAAGGAGCAGGTGTTATACTGTCGCGGTTTTTCACCACAGCTTAGTGACGACTGAAATCACTCAGCAAATTAACTTCATAACGGGCCAGCAGTTGCACCATGAAACCAGCCAATAACCACGGAATAAAGCGGATTTTCCGCGCTACCGGATTTTCCATGCAAGGGATTAAATCTGCCTGGATCCACGAAGCCGCATTTCGCCAGGAATCTATCCTTGCACTGCTCATGCTGCCATTTGCCATTTGGGTAGAAGTGCCCATCATGGAAAAGCTATGGCTGATCCTGACCGTATTTTTGGTATTGATTGTAGAACTGTTGAATTCGGCAATTGAAGCAGTCGTTGACCGTATTGGCGATGAATACCACCCATTGAGTGGTCAGGCCAAAGATATTGCGTCAGCGGCAGTGTTTCTCAGCTTGTGCCTGTGTGGTATCACCTGGCTAGTGATCTTATGGCCGCTATTGAAAGCAGCCATATAATCCATAAATAGCTATTCAGGCCTGAGTTTTTAAGTAGTTCACGGCCTGTAAGATCTGCGGTAACCGGTCATTACTGGTAAGGTAAGAGACATACACGCTACGACTGATGGTGCTGGTATGGGGCACTAAATATAACTGCCCCTTATCAAGATATGACTGAACCATTTTTTGCGGCAAAAATGCACAGCCACCATTATTTAACAGAAAATCCAAGGCAATTCGCGCTGAACCGGTATGCAATACCGGTAATGGCAGCTCCGCAAAATCTCGTGCATGTTGAATATTAAATGCCGTGCCCCAATCAACCTTGATGTACTGTTGCTGCAAGGTATCAGCCAGCGACATCACCGGCTCACAACTGACCAGTCCCAGCACAATTTCGCCTATCTGTAACAGTTCAAACTCTTCCAGCTTTGGCGGATCGAAGGAAATCGCGATATCCAGCGTGCGCTCCATCAATTGTCTGGTCATAGTAGACTGGTTCTGCACTTCAGTACGTAACGCAACGCCAGACAACCCCACGTGTAACCCTTGCAGATAATCCTGCAGATAGGCATCCCAGATATTCGGTGCCGCGCCAATCGCCAGTTGCACTGATTGGACCTGACTTAATGAAACATCCTGTTTAGCTCGTTCCCATGCCAATAAAACGGCCTCCGCATGTACCAACATACGCTCACCGGCCGGGGTTGGCTGAATGTTATTACGCTGCCGTTCAAACAGTTCTACGCCAAGAATGCTCTCTAACTGCTTGACACGAAAAGAAACTGCGCTGCGGGTTAAATAAAGATTTTCAGCAGCTTTACCAAAATGGCGGGTGTGGGAGACTTCAAGAAACGTCTTGAGCAGATCGGTGTCCATAAAAATTCTTTATCAAACAAGACAAATTTTTTTGATTTATAAATCAATCATACTAGCCAATACTCAGCTTGCAAATCTCTGGTACAGGTAATTTTGCAAGGATATGACGATGTTAACCACGACTTCTACACCATCTGGCGTGCCTCAAGATAATGTTGCCAGTTTTACTGCGACTCGCCGTTTTTATGATGATGCCAATTTTCCCAAAGGGTTTCACCGCTGCGGGGATTTTACTCAAAAAGAAGCCGAGTTGCTTGAGACTCACGGAGTTGCCCTGAAAGCTCTCGCGGAGGGAACGATGTTACCCCGTACGGCCGATGAACAACGCTTCGTTGATGTAATTAACGGTTCGCAGACCGCATCTGCTCCAATGGAAAAACTTTGGATAAAGTACCTTACCCTAGCGCAGGGTCGACCTTTTTATGCGGTGGTCGGCACAAATCTGGTACGCACAGCTGAGACGGAAGAGTATCTGGATACTTTAGATGTTGAAGCAGATGCCAGTGACGAGGATGAAGAACCGGAAGCTGAGGAAAAGGCCTAAGGGAAAAATGTCCGCATAGGCGTTCAAGCGCTGTAACAAAAGGAGGCAATCAGCCTCCTTTTTCTGCATCTCAATCTGCGCGTCAATTAACGCCCATCTTGTGCCCGACGCTTTTTAAAGTCGGACTCTTCCAGCCATTTTGGCCAATCACGATTATTGGCAAGCTTGTCCAGAATATCACTCATTAACGTCAGGTCCTGCGATACGCCACCGAGATCCCAATGAGGATCATAACGGTCAGCAGGCTGATGATACTTGTGCTTGATATAGTCCGGATCGGTATCGCCAAGACTGAGGAACAGCAATCCTGGCACCCCTTCTTTCGCTAACGCAAAATGGTCAGAGCGGAACATTAGCCCGTTTTGTGGACGGGGATCTGGCTTCACAACGCGTCCCTGAGCCTTGGCAGCATCGGAAAGGTATTTTTCTAACGCTGACACACCATCACCATACTGCAGCACATAGTTTGTCGGTTTACCCACATTCATGCCATCAATGTTTAGCAAAGCCACCAGCTGCTTAGTTGGTACAGGCGGGTGCTCGGCAAAATACTGAGCCCCCAACAGCCCATTTTCTTCGGCAGTAAAGTCTGCAAACAAAATTGACCGTTTAGGCGCATCCTTACCTTTCAAGCTCTTAAAATAACGCGCCAGTTGCAATACCCCCGCAACCCCAGAGGCGTTATCCACCGCGCCGTGATATATCGCTTCCTTACCATCAACCATCGCTTTACCAAGATGGTCCCAGTGAGCATGCATGACTAACCACTCATCAGGATGCTCAGTACCTGGTAGCAATCCGGCAACGTTATGAGAAGTCGCCAGCTCAATGCTGTTATTAATGGTCAAATTAGCGGTTAAATGCAGCGGAATCGCTTTAAAGCCTTTTTTGATAGCGGTGAGTTTTACCTGGTCGTAGTCTACCCCTGCGGCTTTAAATATCTGCTGTGCCACACTGTGCTGGATCCAGCCCATCACGCCCACGTGAGACAGGTTTTTGTTAGCGTCCACCAGCGTATATTTTTTATTGGTATTACTGCTTTCTACCACATTCCAGCCATAGGCTGCTGGTGCGGTTTCATGCACAATAAACACCGCCTTGGCGCCCTCGCGGGCAGCTTCTTCATACTTGTAAGTCCAGCGACCGTAATAGGTCATGGCATTACCTTTAAAGACCTTGGGATCCTGCGTGGCAAAACCAGGATCATTGACCAGCACAATGACCGTTTTGCCTTTAACATCGACACCGGCATAGTCGTTCCAACCATATTCCGGCGCATTAATACCGTAGCCAACGAACACGACATCACTGTTATCAAGCTTAACTTGCGGCACGACTTGTTCCGTACGGGCGGTAAAGTCGCTGCCGTTAGCAAAAGTCAGATCACCAACTTTAAGCTGCATATTCTGATCAGCAGTAATCTCAGCCATTGGTACATTCTGTACAAAACTGTTACCAAACGCAGGTTTCAAGCCGATATCACGGAAAGACTTTGCGAGATAATCTATCGTTAGCTTTTCGCCTTCGGACAGCGGGCCCCGGCCTTCAAATTTATCACTGGCCAGAGTCTTCACATCGTGGCGGTAAGCCGATTCATCAAATTGAAATGGCGCAGCATGAACCATGGGCAGGAACAACAAGCCCAACGCGGCTACCAGAGAGGAGGGTTTCACTACAACTTCCTTACTTCCGACAATATTATTGTTGAATTTTCATTGTAACAGCGAATATGCTCCCGACAATCGTAACGCCCGATAACTGAAAGCAAATTTGTAATAAGTTGTAGCTGACATGCTAAGATGGCGAGATAACAAACAGTGGTAAGTTGAATGACTCAATCTTTATTACAACAAGCGGCCCAATATCTTAAAAAAGCATTGCCACTTATGCTGAAATATCAGATACCGACAACGCCTACTAACTATGCGTTATGGTATACCTATGTTGGCGAGCAAAATTTGCAGCTCAACGCCCAGCTTGACGAAGTGGTTTCACAGTACCAGACCTGCCCGCCAACCACGGCAGAAGTGTTGTACCAACAGCATATTGGTGATCCCAAAGATCTGGATGTCAGTAACCTGCGGCAAAACATGGACGCGATGACCACAGAGTTAGCGCAGTCATTAAAAGATACCAGCGTCGACACTGATGCTTTCAGAAACAAACTGGAGGCAAACTTCGGTAAGTTAAGCTTACTGGAACAAGAAGCCATCAGTCTGGAACAGGTGATGGATATGGTGCGCGGATTGGTAAAAGAGTCTGACGACATCATCAACAGCACCGCCTACTTTACCCGGCAACTGGATAAAGCGCAGCAAGAGATTGAAGCATTACGTCAGCGGCTTTCTACGGCTGAACATGATGTCATGTACGATGCATTAACAGGATGTTTCAATCGTCGGGCTTTTAATCTGGATATCTCTGCACTGCTGCAGCAGTCTCCGGAAGGCACCTGCTTAATCCTCAGTGATATCGACCATTTTAAAGACTTTAACGATACTTATGGCCATGTATTGGGCGATCAAGTGCTACGTGCGGTTGCCAAACGTATGCAGGAAAATTGCCGTGATGGCATCAAACTTTACCGTTTTGGTGGTGAAGAATTTGCGGTATTAGTACCTAAAAGCCAGCTAAGGATTGCCAGACATCTTGCTGAATCGCTGCGGCGCTCATTGGAGAAAGTCACCGTACGTGATCGCAAACAGCACGCAAGTGTCGGTAACATCAGCGCCAGCTTTGGCGTCAGTGAATGGCAACCCAAGGATACGGTTGCGGGTTTTATTGAACGCACTGACCAATTTTTGTATGAAGCCAAGCGCTTAGGACGTAACCGAGTGATGCCTATTAACGGTTAGTTACGCCGCTAATCATGGCGTAACTCCCCCCCCGCCTACAAGCTTACTCCGGTGAGTTCTCGGATTGAACGGCTCAACCACATGGGGTTTTACCGACTTTATTCAGCACCGGATTGGCATACATCGCCAGAAAGATGGCACGTTGTTCCTCTGCAATAGATTGCAAGCGCTGCGTAAATTTTTCTGATTGTGCAGCTATATCCGTTACGGTGACATTCGCGACACTTTCATCAGCATTGCCGGTGTACTGACGATAAGCGAGCACATTACTGGGGAACAGGTGATAGTTCTGCCAGATCTGCCGGTCTATCTCTGCCGCAACCGCTTCAGCGTTAGCGTAATCAGCCGCAAGTGGCGCACCGAATGCCAAATGCACTCTGCCCTTAAAACCAGCGATGCCAGAGGCGATACTGGCGATATCTTCATGGACCTGCTTACGATATTCACCTGTTTGTTGCAAACTATACAACTCGCGGGTCTTAGCCACATCACACGGGTCCCATTCATAAGAAATGGCCACAGGCACAATGTTCAGTTCCCGGATATAATCCGCAAAATTCTGAGTCTTAGGACGGTTCAGTGACAACATCGAAATGATTGCGGCGTTAGTGCAATCATTTCCATCCTTGGCGCGCCCTTCTCGCTGTGCTAACCACACATGACTATGCTCTTGCTGCAACGAGTGCTGGATAAAGGCGGATAGCTGTTTTGAGGCTTTGAGTTTTTCCCGTGGGCTACTGGCGGAACGCTTAACAATAAAACTTTTGTTCACACGCATCAGATCGGTCACATAATCTTTTGTCAGCAGATTGTCACCAATCGCGATCCGTACTGTTTGCTGTCCATGGGCATAAAGTGCGATATTCACGAATGCGGGATCGAGTGCAATATCGCGGTGATTACTGATAAACAGGTACGACTTATCTGCGGCCAACTGTTCCAGACCGGATACGGTTAATGCAGTAACGGTAGTAGCCATCATCCGCTGCATATATGCCGCGACCACTTGCTGAACTTCAGCCACCGTTTTTAATCCACTTAATTGACGCTGCAGATGTCGACTAACCAGCCAATCTGTAGCCCATGGTGCCAACCGACTCAGTCGTGGGAAACGCCAACGCGCCAACGTTCGTCGGAGTTCATGACTTTGTAAAATTCGCGCCAGAACTGCAGATACTTCGTCATCATGGTAGGGACGAATATCATCAAAAGAGCCGTTGTCAGTCATTAACCGTATATTGCCTACTACTTGCACGCCGCATCGGCGCAGAAAATAAAACGGCAAAATACCCGAAACTTGCCGGATTGGCTACCACTCAAGGCACAATCCGACCAGTTGATCGAAAAACCACATTGGCAACAGTTTAATACCCATTGCCTTTGCGGATTGGTCAAGCCGATTGCTGCAATGGTGCAACTTCCTCCGCTTCTACCAAGAATCGGAGCGTTGCGCCCCCCGTCAACGCATTAAACGGATAACAGGTGACCAATGTCAGCAGCGATTCATCGCCACTTGTGAGCCATTGTGTCTGCGATTCATGCACGATACGAGTGGCACGAATGCGATAAAAGTGCACTTCACCATCCATGGTCTGTAAACGGATCATCTGCCCGCGACGCGCATAAGCCAACACCGCAAAATGGGTATCGCGATGTCCTGCAATAACCGTATTACCCGCCTCACCCGGTTTTGCTCTGCCCATCATCTGGGCTGGACCAAAGGCCAGATTACGGCCGCTGGCACCCGCAAGCACGTATAACGGAGGATTATCACCAATCCATAATTTTCCAACGGGATGAGTATCGGCCCAGAACCATGGCTTATGAGGGTGTTTATCCTGCAAACTTTTATTCCAGGCGTCCTCAATCAAATATTGGGCAAACATCGCTTTAGCCTGCATATATCCTCCTTTCACGACCATGGCCAATCCCGATAGCAACAGCAGTATCATCGCCAGACTGACGCACATCTGCTTAACCCCACCTGACCAGTCCAGCACAAACAGATGCCGATATGCGCTAGATGCCATCAGCAACACCTTGCCTGCCATAAGCGCTGTCGCCAGGCGCCACAGAATAAAGCACCAATCAGACATAGCAGCCCAAGCACCAACATTAAGCGACTATCGGTTGCTGTTTGCGGCATGTTGCCAGAGGCTTGCCATCCAACAGGAGCCATATTCGGAGCTTGTCCCTGCACATTATGCTGCGGCGCAGGGTTCACTGGCGTCACATCAACGGCGATCAGACTGGTATAATGACTGACCAGATGATATTTCAGCGCCAGCGCAGTCGCCTGTTGCGTGGTACGCTCGCGATTGTCACCGTTACGCATCATTTCCAGCGAGGCTATCTGTTGTCTCGCCCAGAGCAAATCCAGCCCGAGCGCAGCGATACTCGCCTTGAGTTGCACCTGTTGTTGCCACCGTTGCCCGTTCCGCATTCCGGAAACCAATAACGGTGGTTGGTCTTCACTCCGCTCACGTAAATTGACCATTAACGGTTCGCCCATGTACAGGTCCGGAATAGATGCGGGCCAATAGTCGGGTACGGTGCCATCGCTATAATGCAACTGCACATCCGTTAACACTGGTGCCGCAATTTTGCTAAGTAGTGAAATTGTCTTCTGCTCCACTTCCTGCATATTGCCGATATAGGTAAACGTCCCACGCCCTAACTCCGCTGCGCGATGCATAAAATGACTGTTGGGCGCACTGCCAATACCGACGGTAAACAAGCGACTCGCCCCAAGCCGATTACGGATCATCTCAAACAGCTCATCTTCATTGGCAACGGCACCATCGGTCATAAAGATCACTTGCCGTAATCGCTTATCTTTGGCGGTTTTAGAATTGTCCTCGTTGGTCAACGGTAATGCTTGTCGCAAGGCTTTGGCCATTTCGGTACCGCCATCGGCATCGAGACACCGAACAAACTGCTGCGCCCGACCAAGGTTAACTGCAGTAACCGGTAGTGCTTCTGGCGCCAATGGCTGTACGTCTGAGTTAAACGCGACAATATTGAAATTGTCCTGCGGCTTAAGACTTGATAAGGCAAAGAGCACGGCACTTTTCGCCTGCGCCAAGGCGGCCCCCCCCATTGAACCGGAAGTGTCGATAACCAATATCAGCTCACGTGGTTGCGCAGTGCTTGGTGACTGTGCCGGCGGCATCAACATTAACAGACTGTAACGACTTTTATCTGGCATCACTGAGTTACCCGCACGGGGAGTCAGAAGATGTGTCTGCCCCATCTGACTATACAACGCCGCGGTTGGCTCCGCCTCCGGTTGGGGTTGCCATTCCAGGACAAAATCCCGGTCTGGCAATATCTTCGTCAGGGAAATAACCACCTGACCGTTAGACTGCGATTGCTGCTGGATCTGATGACTGGATGAGCGGATGGCCGCTAACGGGACACCAGCATCGAGCGTCACTGCAATATCGGTTCGATTAACAGTCGCTTGTTCGCGTTGTAGTGCATCACTATCGACCATCGGGGATTGCAGGGATAATGCATCTGCTAGCTGAGCCTCGTTACGCAACATTGATAGCGGGACATAACGCGGTGTGATAGTCATAGGAAATCGTAAACTGAATTGACCGTCGCGATAGATCAGTGATTGCTGATAACTAAACGTGATCTCCAGCGATTCACCTGGCCCCAAGTTGGCCACATCAGTGGTAAACAGATTCGGACGTTGCTGACTCAGCAAACTGGCTCGTTTCCCTTCTGCCTTCGCTTGTTCATAGATTTGCCGTGCCTCTGTCCTGGGTTTGATCTGGCCTTCAATCCTCCGTTCACCAATCTTCATCTGCAAACTGTCCACTGCCGCATTCTCTGGTAACGGAAACAGGTAACGGCCGTTGAGCCATTGTTCGCTATGGTTAATATAATGCTGGGTGACGGTAACCCGATTTGTCAGTCCCGACACCTGCATGTTTATTTCAGTCTGCAAGTTTGGGGCAACGTCAGCATTGACACCTTGCCATTCCAAAGTGCCACTGCCTGGCCACAATGGGTTAGCCACCCTGTCATCGGGCATTTGCGTTGATGCAATGGCTGATACGGAGGTCAACAGATTAAACAACAACACGGCTAATAGCAGCAGACCACTGGTTTGCATCAGGCTGAACATCCAGTCAGGCAGAAGCGCCTGACCGTCGTCGCAACGTGATACATCCGCCGTTTCAACACGGCAAGGATGTATTCCGGCAAACGTCTCAAGGAAATCCTTTTTCATCCGTATCTCCTCAACTCGCTACTGATTATTGGCTGCCAACGCTGCATCAGGACTTTGCAGGCGCAAGGTCACCCGACGGTCAAAAAAGTCATTTTCTAGGCTTTCTTTTGGGTTCAAAGGGGCGCTGGCACCATAAGCGTTCGCGGTTAATCTTGCGCCATTCACCCCTTGCTGGATCAGAAACTCCCGTACTGCCTGCACTCGCTGTTCGGATAACTGTTGATTGAATTCCGCCGAACCACGACGGTCAGCATAACCGGACAGCTCCAGCGTCAGCTCTGGTGCAAGACTCATGGCAAACGCGATATCTTGTAACTGCTTCGCGAAATGAGGCTCAATCTCTGCAGTACCGGTACGAAACTGAACATTCATGCCTACCGTCAGTTCCTCCAGTTTCGATGCACGTGCTGCCTGTAAGGTCTTCAGTTGTCGCTGCGCTTCGGTGTATTGCGCTTGTAATTGCTCCAGTGACTGCTGTTTCTGATTAAGCACAGTGATTTGTTGAGCTTGTTCATCCAATGTTTGTTGCTGTGCTTTGAGGTGTTTGTCATCCCCAACGCTCTTCCCCACCAAGCTACCACTAAAGGCCCCGACAATGGCGCCGACTGGGCCGCCAACGACAGCGCCCAAAACCATACCACTACCAAAGCCAATGGCCGCCGGGGTCTGGTTGTCTTGCTGTTCCTGTGCCATCACAGGCATCGCCATCAGAGAAGAGATCACTAAAGCGGAGATAATGTGCTGTTTCATTTCACTGTTTCCTTGTTGTTAGTGTTAAGTCATCGTGCTTTCGATGGGGACATTAAACCTGGGTGAAATGGCGGACACAGGGAGTAAAAATGGCAGTTCGCCGATCAATTGTGGCAACAAAATGGCATTTGCCTGTGAGCACTTTTTTATCGGGCAAATTGTTGTATAGTCACGGCTAATGACTCATAACCCGAGATTTCAGCGCTCATGAAACGCATCGCTATCGTGGAGGATGAAGTTGCTATCCGCGAGAACTATAAGGACGTATTACAAAATCAGGGCTATAGCGTACAAGGTTATGCCAATCGCGCTGAAGCGATGCACGCATTCAATACCCGCCTGCCGGATCTGGCGATTATTGATATTGGGCTGGAACACGAAATAGATGGTGGTTTTACCCTATGTCAGGCATTACGGGCGATGTCTAATGCTTTGCCCATCATATTTCTCACTGCCCGGGACAGCGATTTCGATACGGTTTGCGGATTACGCCTTGGCGCTGATGATTATCTCAGCAAGGATGTCAGTTTTCCGCATTTGCTGGCACGCTTAGCCGCACTGTTTCGGCGCAGTGAATTAGCGGGCAGCGACCTTCAAAGCGAATCATTGATGGAACGCGGTCACTTGTCGATAGATGCTAACCGCATTCAGGTTTGCTGGAAGAATGCCCCAATTGAACTCACGGTGACTGAATTTTGGATGGTACACGCGCTGGCAAAGCATCCCGGCCATGTGCGCAGCCGGGGCGATCTGATGCAGGAAGCCAAAATTTATGTGGATGACAGTACGATCACGTCTCACGTTAAACGTATTCGCAAGAAGTTTCTGGCGCTCGATCCGGAATTCGACTGCATCGATACCGTCTACGGCATGGGCTATCGCTGGGATAGTCAAGCGTGAAGCTGCCGGTTTATCACCCGCCCATCGGTCTGCGCACCAAAACGCTGGTGTTGTCGTTATTTCTGTTAGGTTTGCCCTGGCTCAGTTATCAATACGTCTGGGAAATGGAAAAATACCTGCGTCATGGCCAGGAAAAAACGCTGGAAGGGACGACGCAAGCGTTAGCGACTGCACTACATGAACGCCCCAAGCTCTTTGACTCGCAGGCAAGCTTTCTAAAACAGGTAGAGAAAGGCCGCGACCTCTATGCTTATCCGCTACAAGGCCCGATCCAGCTGGATGGCAAACTGGACGACTGGGAACAATATCGCAGCAAATCGATGGAATACGGCGACGGTTACCGCTTGTTTCTGGCACAAAACAGCGACTCGAAACTGTCATTCCGCCATATGGTGGGCAAATACAGCGGTTACCTCTATGGCTTTTTTGAAGTCACCGATCCGCACGTTGTCTATCGTGGTCGTAACAGTCTGGCCGTTGATCGCAATGACTATCTGGATATTGCCACCCAGGCATCGGATGGCAGCTTTCACCGTTATGTGGTGGCCAATATGAAAGACGGCTGGCTCAGCAGTTATGAATTGCCCGCCGATGCCACCCTCACCTCACCGGTTGTCCCGGAAAACCGCATTCAGGGGCAGTGGCGTAAAACCGAACAGGGTTACAATATTGAACTGCGAATGCCACTAGAAATGGTGGGCAGTAAACTGGGATTTGCCATCCACGATGTGAATAACCGTAAGACCCGGCAACTGGAAGCCGTTGTCGGCACGTCTGCCACCGACAGTGTTGACCGACTCGGTACTGTGTTAGTACCGTCGCCAGAAATTGAAAGCATTATCAAAGGTATGAGCCATAATAGTTCACGTATATGGGTAGTGGATACCCATGGACGCGTGCTAGCGAAGTCGGGCGATATCCGCAACAGCAATGGCGTGTGGGGCGAAGTTGATGATGAACCGGAGACCTTCTGGAGTCGCCTGCAAAAGCAATATCTCAATCCTATCTACTACAAAATCCTGACCCGGCCCCCCAATGACTTTATCGATTCGCTACAGGATTCGACTGAACTGCAAGGCAGTCATATTCAGCAAGCGCTGGCAGGGAATCTGGCCTCGACTTGGCGCCTAACACCTGATAGCAAAGCGGTGGTGTTGTCAGCCGCGAGTCCGATCTGGATTGACAACAAAGTCATGGGCGCAGTGGTGGCAGAAGAAACCACCCATGGCATTCGCACTCTGCGTAACCGTGCCTTGGAGAAGCTGTTCAATATCATCCTGATTGTGATGACTGTTGGTACTCTTGCGTTGTTCTTTTTTGCGTCAAGTATCTCCAGCCGGATCCGTAAGCTCAGGGATCAAGCTGAAAAAGCCATTGATAGTCAGGGACGAGTACGAGACACCATTCCGCCTTCAGCAGTTCGCGATGAAATTGGCGATCTATCACGCAGCTTCGCCAACATAGTGTCTCGGCTAGGACAATATACCCACTATCTGGAAAATATGTCATCGCGGCTATCGCACGAGCTGCGCACGCCGGTGGCGGTAGTCCGTAGCTCGTTGGAACATCTCAGTTTGCAACCCATTGACGGCGAGGCGATGAAATATGTTGACCGGGCTCAGGAAGGCGTAAAAAGGCTATCGTTGATCCTCGCCAATATGAGTGAAGCCACCCGCCTCGAGGAATCGCTTAACAACAGCGAAGCTGATCAGTTTCCGCTAACCAAAGTCGTCAGCGGCTGCGTTGCCGGGTATCAGATGACTTACCCGCAAAAGCGCTTTACCTTGAAACAACCGGATGAGCCATTAATGATGCTGGGTGTGCCGGAATACATCGCGCAATTGCTGGATAAACTCATCAGCAATGCGCTGGAATTTCATACGCCGGATTCACCGATTAATCTGGTACTCCAGATACAGGCGAAACAGGCGATCCTCACCGTTGAAAATAAAGGGCCATTACTGCCTGAGAATATGAGCGAGCAGATCTTCGAATCGATGGTTTCAGTGCGTCCCGCAGGTAATCAAGAAAAGCCGCATTTGGGGCTGGGACTTTATATCGCCAGGCTAATCGCCGCGTTTCATGGTGGCAGCATCAAAGCCGCGAATCTGGGTGATGGCTCCGGCGTCATGTTCACCTTAACCTTGCCACTTCCCGGCTAACATGAACAACTCTCAGGCTGGCAGGAGTTCCCCACAGCCATTTCAGTGTTAAGATGCCTGTTCACCCTGAAGCCAACGTTCAGGGAACACAGGTCTTACATTCAGAACATCAGCAGTACAAGAGCCTAATAATGAAAAGAGCTACCAAAATAGTTTCCCTAGGAAGGGACAAAAAATGGACTAAAGGCGTAGTCAATCCGCCGGTCGTTCGCGCTTCCACCGTTTTATTTGACAGCCTTGAACACATGGCCAAAGCTGGCGCTGGCCGCAGTAAAGGCGAACTGTATTATGGTCGTCGCGGCACCGATACCCATTTTGCACTCCAAGCCGCTATCGCCGAATTAGAAGGTGGCGCAGGTACTGCACTCTATCCTTCTGGCGCGGCGGCTATCTCGGGCGCACTTTTATCTTTTCTAAAAAGTGGTGACCACCTGTTAATGGTTGACAGTGTATATGAACCTACCCGCGCACTTTGTGACAATCTGCTCGCGGGTCTGGGAATCGAGACCACGTATTATGATCCCATGATAGGTGCCGGGATTGCTGAGCTTATTCGTCACAGTACCAAAGTGCTGTACCTAGAGTCCCCCGGTTCGCTCACGATGGAAGTGCAGGACGTACCGACATTATGCAAAATTGCACATGAGCATGGACTTGTCACCATGCTGGACAACACCTGGTCATCTCCCATTAATTGCCGTCCGTTTGAATTAGGGGTCGATATCTCCATTCAGGCTGCCACCAAATATATTGTGGGCCACTCAGATGTGATGATGGGTACCGCCACTGCCAGCGAACAGTATTGGGAACAGTTGCGCGAAAACAGCTATCTGCTCGGCCAATGTGTATCTGCCGACGATGCCTATCTCGCACTGCGTGGATTACGCACCCTTGGGGTACGTATGGCGCAACAAGAGAAAAACGCACTTGAGATCGCCCATTGGTTAGAAACTCGTCCTGAGATTGATCACATTCGTCATCCGGCATTTCCGTCATGTCCGGGGCATGAATTCTTTCAGCGCGACTATCTCGGCAGTAACGGGCTGTTTTCGTTTCTACTGAAATCAGGCAACCGTAAAGCAATGCAGGCGTTTGTCGAAGGCATGGAGCACTTCAAGATGGGCTTTTCTTGGGGCGGTTATGAAAGCCTGATCCTGGCGGAATTTGGTGTTGAAAAAATCCGCACGGCTACCCGATGGGACAGCAGCAAACCGATGTTCCGGGTACATATTGGTCTGGAAGACCCAGAGGATCTTATTGCAGATCTGGAAGCCGCCTTCGAGCGTTACCATGCGGCACTTGGCGCATAACCGATTCCGTCATAGGAAGCTGATTAATGGGTGGCTCCTTGCCACCCTTTTTGTAGGTCATTGGCAACTCGTAGCGGTGTTATTGCATGCTGTACTTTGCGAATACATGCTTCACTGTTATGTTGGTTACCATAACGCCTAAAAGGAGCCCACCATGAATTGTCACCGCATCAACGAATTGCTGGAATTACTCAATCCTGCCTGGCAAAAATCCTCTGAGCTGAATCTGCTGCAATTCATCGTACAACTGGCACAAGAAGCGGGTTACCAAGGCGAATTGCAGGACTTATCCGATGATGTATTAATCTATCATTTGAAAATGCGAGATGCCGATAAAAGTCAGCCTATTCCCGGGCTGCAAAAAGATTATGTCGCCGACTTTAAAACAGAAATTCTACGTGCCAGAGGAATGCTGGACGAATAATGCTTCCATGAATTTTCGCGCGGATATTAGATGATAAACGATATCTCCATATTTTCTTTTAAAATAACGCGCCTGAAATCTGCAGTTTACCTTCGCTGCGGCCGTGCATTGTTTATCCAAAATATCTACGATAAATTGATACAAAATTGACAGCTGTAATCTGCAAGCACTGACCTAGTCTTAAAATCGCACCTTGTTATCGAAAGGCGCACCTTATACGTGTCGTCGCTGGCAGCATTAAGCAACCGAAATTCAAACCACTTAATACATGGACGTTTTATGATCATTGTACTGATCACAGCCGTTGTGCTGTATTTTTCGATTCAGTTACTTCAGCGAGATCGTGCTGCAACAGACTTTGGCACCGCATTTACCATAGTGTTTGTCCCAGCGTTAATTATTTTTCTGGGAAACTTAGCAATTGGTTTATTGGGACTGCCACCACTGCTCACGTTTGTTCCCATGGCTTTGGCAATTGTCTCTATCTTTCTTATTTCCAAACACGCCTTTGAGTGGGGCAATAAAAAGTCGTTGATACTCACCGCGATTTACTTTCTTACGCTAGTGGTTTCTGAGGTCGGTATCACCCGGTTAGTGGCATGACAAGTCACTTGCCCCAGTAGTAAAAATACCAGCTCAAAACGCTTTTCCCGACATTGACGTTGAGCGGGCATTCGTCACCGCTGACGAGCGGTTATCTGATGAATATATTTTGAAATACATTAAATCAGACTCGACGCCGCACACAGAGGTAATAATGTCTTAACATTGCAAAATTAGAAGCCATGAATGCTTCAATGCACCATAACGAATTCAGCCTAGCAGTTGATGTCGCTATTGAATGATGCGTAATGATTTATACCCTGTTGTTTTGCATTGAATTTACTGCGAATCAAGTTAGTCTGTGGTGTAGTCACGTGAAGAAGGTATTGATAAAAAAATGACAACGTTAATTTTGACATCGGAGATTACTTGCCCCGAGTGTGGTTTCAAGAAACAAGAGCAAATGCCGACCAATGCCTGCATATTCTTTTACGAATGTACATCGTGTCATCAGCTATTAAAGCCAAATCCCGGCGACTGTTGTGTCTTCTGCTCGTTTGGCTCAGTAAAGTGCCCACCAATACAACAAGGGAAAAACTGTTGTTGTCATTGAGAACCACTTCCACCTCCGCTGGAATATGGCTAAAAGGCTAAGTTTCTATGCATCACACCAGCATTAGCCAAGTTAAACAACCAGAACGATGATAAAAAATTAGGGAAAAATGATGCGAAAAATTTTACTCATTGGCTGTCTGATTAGTAGCTTTCATCTGATGGCTGAAACGCCAAAAAGCACTGAGCCTAGTCCCTTGCTAGCAGTACCAGAAATTCAATCGTTCGTGACACAGCACAAAGGTGAATTTAACGGTACAACAATTAGTTATACAGCCACCGTAAGCAATATGCATTTGTATAATGATAAAGGTGACGTTATTGCTGATGCTGTCACTACCGCCTACGTGGCTGACAGTAAGCAACATCGTCCGGTCACGTTTGTGTTTAACGGTGGACCGGGGTCTGCGTCCATTTGGTTACACATGGGCATGTTTGGTCCCAAACTTGTGGTTGTTCCTAGCAACGCTCAAGATGCCGGGAATTCACCGTATCAAATTATTGATAACCATCTGAGTCCATTAGATAAAACCGACTTAGTCTTCATCGATCCTATCGGCACTGGATATAGCAAACTCGCAGGCAAAGGCAGTGCCAAGGATGTATGGGGCATGGAGGAAGATGCCAAATCCGTAAGCCAGATTGTGAAACGCTGGATTGCGAAAAACAACCGGTGGAACTCAGCAAAATATTTAGCGGGTGAAAGTTACGGAACGACTCGCGCTGCAGCAATGCAGCCGTATCTGGATGACGGTATGTCTCCTATCCGCATGAATGGTTTGATTTTAATTAGCCAAGCGCTGGATTATGAAGGCAGCACCCCCACCGCTGATAATATGATTTCCCATGTGACCTATTTGCCAACAATGGCTGCCACGGCTTGGTATCACCATAAAATTGACCAAACAAGTATCACGCTGCCAGCGTTAGTCGCAGAGGTAAAAGCCTTTGCGGTCAACACCTACCTCCCGGCGTTGTTTAAAGGGAGTGCATTGCCGCAAAATGAATTTGACGCTGTAGCAGAAAAACTCGCCTATTACACCGGACTGCCGCTGAAGCTGGTTAAACGGGCGAATTTACGCATTAATGCCAAACATCATGTGAAATTATTGATGGCAGATGAAGGTCTTGCCGTCGGTCGTTTGGATTCCCGCTATAGTAACGATGAACTTGATGATTTGGATTCATTCCCCAAATATGACGCAGCCAGTGTTGCCGTATCAGCCGCTTACAACGCCGCATTACGTCATTATTTTGCAACAGATCTTAAGGTTAGCTGGGACCGCGATTACGTGGTGAGTTCCAAAGAGGTAGATCATAACTGGGTTTATGATCGCACCCCGGGCCGTGAACCTCATTATGTTAATGCTGCTCATGCCTTGTCAGAAGAGATGCGTAAAAATCCCAGCCTGAAAATCCTGTTGGCTAGCGGTTATTTTGACTATGCCACGCCGTTCTTTGATGGCGAATATACTTTCGGACGATACGGTATCGATTTATCCCGAGTCACTCGTACTTATTATGAATCAGGCCACATGATCTATTTGCACAAACCGGATCGAGAAAAGCTGGCACATGATATTCACCAGTTTTACGAATAATAACCACCATTAAAACATTACAACCTGGTCAGATGCCCAACCGAAGGGTATCTGACGATTCCCTGCTACTGACATTGTCATTGTCACATGTAGTTGCGTAAGAGTTATTCAACACGAACGCGGTACAGTTTGCTGCAGAGGTTTAATGAATAAAGGAGAGATAACAGCGTTCACAGTGGGTTACAGCCAACGCACCACCAGATGATGAACAAATAACATAAGCCGCCATTCTCCGATATTGCATACATCGATTTAAAAACACATCAGCATGTCCTACAAATGGTAACCAGCTTTACCAGCTTATGGTTTTAACCTTCTTTAACACGAAAGTTTTGCATTGCCTCCGCGCATTTTGAGCCGCTATAGCGTCAACCATTTACGTTGTTAACTGGCGGCGAGGCTAACTTTACACTCTGATAAATAAGGGAAACCAACATCACATTCTTAAACAATAAAATAGCAAAATTGCGTTACATCAAATAATTCCATTCTCATCTATGGCAAAAACAACTAGGAGCATGTCGGTGTACTTGTAGCACTTTTCCGACGTTGCTGGGATTCAGGATAAATCTCAACGGCAGTTGATCATAAAAGGGAACGTACACTATGGATATCGCCATACTCACTGGATGCGCCATTTTGCTTGCGCTTAACTTATTATTCGCATGGCGAGCATTTACTAATCGACTGAATCTCACGCATGCTAAACGGTGTCTTTGGGTGATGGCTGGTCTGCTGTTAGGGCCAATCGGCTACTATGCATATGAAGGGCTATTACCTACAGAATTATTTTGCGAGGATTGACTACAGGATGGCGTGAACCAACACCTCATCCGGGTCTTCGGCCTTACGTAGTTGTGGGGCGATCCCCTGCTGCAGCGCTTGTTTATAATTTTGGTGCATCCTCACTGCCATTGTTAAGTCTGAACGAACAGTCAACTTTCCTTCACCACCAGTCTTTATCCCCGCCATTTCACACCATTTCAGTAACTCCCGTTTGCGTCCGGCTAGGATCAGATGAACACCTTGTTTATGTAACTGCTTATGTAATTCGTCAATCATAGACATCACACTGATATCCATGTGGCTAAAGCAGCTAACCGCATCAACAACCACACACTCTACCGGCACTTGCTGCTCGGTTATTCGGTGCAGTAATTGCCGCTTAAAATAGACGGCATTGAAATAGGTTAATGGCGAATTAAAGCGATAGATCAATATGCCAGGGATCGGCTTAGCTTTATCGGTTTTATCCAGACTCCGCAAAATCCCTTTCTGGCTGATCCCCAATAGTTGATCGGTCGGCCGCATCACCAAACGGATAAATTGAAACAACCCCAGTAACACCGCCAGGGTAATCCCTGGGATAATGCCAATGAATAACACCGCCAACAAAGTAATGGTTGCCAGCATAAATGCGCCATTATCACGTTTATGCAAACTCCAGACTGCACGAAAATCGATAAGGGAAATGGAGGCAATCACTAACACAACCCCCAGGGCTGGGGCAGGAATAAATTGCAACGGCGAAGTGAAAAACAACACAACGACGAGGATTAATACTGCACTGAAAACCGAAACTAACTGGCTTTTACCACCGTTGGCATCATTAACCGCTGTACGAGAGTCAGCACCACTGATCGCAAACCCCTGTGAGATAGCCGCAGCGATATTGGCAATGCCTAAAGCTCGAAACTCTTTATCAGCATCAATGTCGTAACCATTTTTGGCAGCAAAACTTCGGGCGGTGAGCATCATGCTGATAAAACTTACCATTGCCAAGTTCAGCGCGGGCATCACCATTTCACGCACAATACCTAAATCAAACACCGGGCTCTGAAATTCCGGAAATCCGCCTTTAGTTTCACCCACAATATCGACGCCATAATGCGCCACATTGGCGAACCATGACAATAAAGTCGCCCCAACAATCGCCACCATAGCTGCAGGCCACTGTGGCCTGAGCCACCGCGCTATCAGAAAAATGGCCAAAGTGATCAGCGCCACACCTAGGGTGGGCAGATGAGTCAATTGCAGGTACTCAACGGAATGATATAAACGCTCGAGCAAATAACGTTCCGTAAAAGTGAAGCCGCAAATATTGGCGGCCTGGCCGACAATAATGGTGATTGCCACACCATTAAGTAATCCCATTAGGATAGGCTTGGACAAAAACTCTGCCAAGACGCCGAAGCTAAAACGCGAGGCCAAGAGACACCAGAACCCCGTCATCAGCGTCATGGTCATCACTAATTGCCACTGACGTACCGGGTCGCCGCCAGCTAATGGCGTAACGACTGCTGCAATGACGGCACAGGTGGCCGCATCGGGGCCAACGATGAGCTGTTTTGACGTACCAAAGATCGCATACATCAACATAGGTAAGATGCAGGCATATAACCCGGCAACCGCGGTAACGCCGGTTAACTGTGCATAAGCGATTGCGACAGGTAACGCCACCGCGGTGACAGACAACGCTGCCCGCAAATCATCCTTCAGCCACTCACGTTGATACTGCAGTAGCCCGTCCAGTCCGGGAAACCATTGGGAGAACCGGGAATCTTGAGTGATGGCGGAAAAGGTGACTTTACTATCCATGTCGCTCCCGTCAGCCCATAAATAAAAGAGTTATTTTTATAAGTTATGACATGGAAATCGTCATGTTGCGAGAGCTAACCATTTCATTTGATAAAAATAAAAGCACTTCATTACGAAAGATGGTCATCAGCGGTTCTTTAAACGCATCATTCGCAGTTTGTAACACTCTTTGCGGTTGGCAGATAGCCAATGAGGCTTTACCATTGCTGTCCCGCAACGCTGGTCTCTGGCAAAGATTTATCTCGAGGTATTTTTGAATAACGCCGTTTCACCTTCACCAACAGAATTGGGGTTGCCGCTTTACCTCTTACTGCCCATGCTGGCGGCAATTATGGCAATTACGCCGCTGACGATTGATATGTATCTGCCCGCAATGGCGATTATTGCCGACAGTTTTCATTCCGACGTCACCACCGTACAGCAGTCGCTGAGTGTGTATCTGGCAGGTTATTCTATCGGCATGCTGACATTTGGGCCATTAGCGGATCGTATCGGTCGTCGTCCGCTGGTGATTGCCGGACTGTCAGGTTTTATGTTGTGCAGTATTGGGCTCGCCCTTTCGCCCTCATTACAGCTGTTTATGATATTGCGATTTGTACAAGCCTTTATCGGCGCCGCAGCCACGGTTGTTATCCCAGGTTACATCAAGGAAATCTACGGCGAAAATACTGCCAAAGGCATGTCATACGTCAGCCTGATTATGATGCTGGCACCGTTGTTGGCACCGAGTATTGGTAGCCTGATCCTTGGTTTTGGTCATTGGCCCCTGATCTTTATCATCCTGGCCATTTATGCGGGCGCACTATTGCTGCTGGTCAGCCTGAAACTGAAAATGGCCTCGGATGCCAAAGGTGCTCCGCATAGCACGCAATCATTTTTAGGCAACTACCGTATCGTGTTGTCACGGCCGGGTGTCAAACCCTATCTCGCCAGTGGTTTATTGTGCGCGTTAGCGTTTTTCTGCTATCTCACCGCCTCCCCGTTCGTTTATATGGAAGTATTCCATCTGAGCAAATCGCTGTTTGCCATTCTGTTCAGCTGTAACGTTGGAGCGCTGGCCATTGCCAACATTCTTAACTCTCGCTTAGTTGTGCGTTTTGGCCCCAGAAGAATGCTGGCGGTTGCGACCATGACTGGCACAGTATCGGCACTAGCATTGGTGACCGTTAATCTGCTGGGGCTGGAATATTACTGGACGGTCATTACCCTGGCACCACTGATGGGCTCAATGGGCATCATGTCGGTGAACTCTGATGCGATTGTGCTGATGAAGTTTAAACAGGAAACCGGCACGGCTACGGCTGTTATCGGAACACTACGCTTTGGCATAGGCGCGATGGCCGGCCCAATATTGGCGTTTTTCTATACCGGAACTGCCGTGCCTTTCGCCGCAATTATGTTAGCAGCCATTGTGCTAATTGGCGTGTGCCAATTATTTACAGGACCCGGCACACTAAAATCGCCAACAGCACCTTAAGCCCTCCCTCATATAGATAATTGCGACCTGGCAATATCGCGGCTAGGCACTGTCAGCAACAGGGAAATAACATAAAGTTGTGAAAATGTGATGCTGACAGGCTTGCATAATCGTCTTTTTTCAATATGATGAATCCTGTCCTTCAGGACAAGAACCCCCATCTTACAGGGTGGCAAGCCGCAATGGCCGGGTTCAGGGTGGCAGGAATTACCCTTCCTGCTAATTGTTAGAGCGATTACCGTCGCTGTAAAAGTTACTGTTTACCGTAACGGTATCTTCTTATCTTGAGGAAATTACAATGGAGATGCTTTCCGGCGCCAGCATGATCGTGCGTTCACTGATCGATGAAGGCGTTAAACATATCTTTGGCTACCCAGGTGGCTCCGTTCTAGACATTTACGACGCACTACACGAAAAATCCGATATTGAGCATATTCTGGTTCGCCATGAACAGGCCGCTGTGCATATGGCTGACGGCTACGCACGTGCCACCGGCAAAGTGGGCGTAGTACTGGTGACATCTGGTCCTGGTGCAACTAATGCGATTACCGGTATTGCCACCGCATATATGGATTCCGTGCCATTAGTGGTGTTGTCAGGTCAGGTGCCAAGCAATCTGATTGGTAATGATGCCTTTCAGGAATGCGACATGATTGGTATTTCCAGACCTGTGGTAAAACACAGCTTTCTGGTGACCGATCCACAAGAAATTCCCAATATCATTAAAAAGGCGTTTTACATTGCGTCCAGTGGCCGCCCAGGCCCAGTAGTGGTAGACCTGCCAAAAGATTGCCTGAATCCGGCAATTAAATATGAATACCAGTATCCTAAGAGCGTTAAGTTACGTTCGTATAACCCGACTATCTCGGGTCACAAGGGTCAGATCCGTCGAGGATTACAGGCATTATTGGAAGCCAAACAGCCAGTACTGTACGTTGGTGGAGGCGCCATAATTTCTGAATGCTCAGCGCAAATCCGCCAGCTGGCTGAAAAGCTTAACTTGCCTGTGGTAAACACCCTCATGGGTTTAGGCGCCTTCCCCGGCAGTCATCCGCAGAATCTGGGGATGTTGGGGATGCACGGTGTATATGAAGCCAATATGGCGATGCACAATTGCGATCTGATCTTTGGTATCGGTGTCCGGTTTGACGACCGCACAACCAACAATGTGGCCAAGTACTGCCCTAATGCCACTGTGATGCATATCGATATCGATCCCTCATCCATTTCTAAAACCGTGCATGCGGATATCCCAATTGTGGGTTCAGCTGACAATGTGCTGGATGAGATGCTGGAGCTGTTACGGGAACCTGAACTGTTTCCACAACAGGATACTGCCGCGCTGGAGAACTGGTGGCAACAGATCAACGGCTGGCGCGAACGCCATTGTCTGAATTATCAGAAATCCAGTGAACGCATCAAGCCACAACAAGTGGTAGAAATGCTGTATAAATTGACCCAGGGCGACGCCTATGTGGCCTCTGACGTAGGTCAGCATCAGATGTTTGCGGCGCTCTATTATCCGTTTGATAAACCTCGCCGTTGGATCAACTCCGGGGGTCTTGGCACCATGGGCTTTGGTCTGCCAGCAGCGATGGGCGTGAAGATGGCGCTGCCGGATGAAACCGTGGTGTGTGTGACCGGTGACGGCTCAATTCAGATGAATATCCAAGAACTGTCCACCGCCCTGCAATATGGCGTTCCGGTAAAAATCATCAACCTTAACAACCGTTTTCTGGGCATGGTTAAACAGTGGCAGGATATTATATATGCTGGCCGCCATTCTCAGTCTTACATGGACTCGGTGCCTAACTTCGCCAAGATTGCCGAAGCGTATGGTCATGTGGGTATGACCATCAGCAATCCAGCAGAGCTGGAAAGCAAACTGGCTGAAGCGCTGGCAATGACCGACAAACTGGTATTTGTTGATATCAGTGTCGATGAGACCGAACACGTTTACCCCATGCAGATCCGGGGTGGCGCGATGAGTGACATGTGGTTGAGCAAAACGGAGAAATGCTGATGAAACGCCGAATTATTTCTGTATTGATGGAAAACCAACCTGGCGCTTTGTCTCGAGTGGTTGGCCTGTTTTCTCAACGCGGTTATAACATTGAAACCTTGACCGTAGCGCCCACTGATGACGCAACCCTGTCACGGTTAACTGTCACCGTATTTGCAGATGATTTCATTCTGGAACAGATTGAAAAGCAACTGCATAAGCTGATTGACGTACTCAAGGTGTCCAATATCACTGAATCCAGTTATGTGGAACGCGAATTGGCACTGATCAAAGTCAAGGCAACCGGCGAAACCCGCGATGAAGTAAAACGGACTGCGGATATTTTTCGTGGCCAAATTGTCGATGTGACCCCAACGCTGTACACCATCCAGATGACAGGGACCAGTGAAAAGCTTGATGCTTTCGTCCAGTCACTGGCAGAAACAACAAAAGTTGTAGAAGTATCACGTTCAGGTATTGTCGGCCTCGCTCGTGGCGATAAATCCATGAAAGCTTAGACATTTATTTTAAACAACATCAATTTATCAAAAGCTCCCATGGGAGCTTTTGCTATTTTTTTACGCAAACCTGCAAAATATTTCAGCTTGTCACATAGCTGTCATTTAGCAATGTAAGAATGCTCACCGTCAATTAACCAAATGACGGAAAGTCACTTTTTAGGATTGCTATATGAACAACTTGCTTAAAGGCGCCCTGTTAGGTTGTACCATTGCCGCATCAGCTTCTGTATATGCAGATACTGTTATTAACGGTGCCGGTGCGACCTTCCCATACCCTGTCTATGCTAAGTGGGCAGAGCAATACAACAAGGAAACCGGTGTTAAGTTGAACTACCAAGCCATTGGCTCTGGTGGTGGTATCAAACAAATTATTGCCAAGACTGTAGATTTCGGTGCCTCTGACGCGCCGCTCGACAAAGCAAAACTGGACAAAGAAGGTCTGGTTCAATTCCCTGCGGTCATGGGCTCCATCGTTGCGGTAGTTAACCTGCCGGGTGTTAAGGCGGGTGAACTGAAACTGTCTGGCGCACTGCTGGCGGATATCTACCTGGGTAAAGTAAAAAGCTGGGATGACAAAGCCATTGCCGATCTGAACAGCGGCGTAAAACTGCCACACACTCCTATCTACACCGTACACCGTTCAGACGGTTCTGGTACTACTTACAACTTCACCGATTATCTGGCTCGCGTAAGCAGTGACTGGAAATCCAAAGTAGGTGTTGATAAAGAAGTTGCTTGGCCACAGGAAGCTCATCAGCTGGGCGGTAAAGGCAACGCCGGTGTCGCTAACTTCGTAAAACGTACTAAAGGCTCTATCGGTTACGTTGAGTACGCTTATGCCAAGACCAACAACCTGGCCTACACCCAAATGCAGAACCAAGCTGGCAAGTTTGTTCAGCCAACCATGGAAGCGTTCATGGCTGCTGCGGCAAACGCAGACTGGGCAAATGCTCCTGGCTTCAAACTGATCCTGAACGACCAGCCAGGTGCTGCTTCATGGCCAATGACAGCCGCAACCTTCATCCTGATGCATAAGTCTCAGGCCAACGAAGCCACAGCAAAAGAAGTGCTGAAGTTCTTCGAGTGGAGCTACGCCAACGGTGACGAACTGGCTTCGCAGCTGGAATACGTGCCAATGCCAGATAACGTTGTGAAGATGGTTGAAACCATGTGGCACAGCGATATCAAAACAGCTGGTGGCAAAGCTGTTTACTAAAAATTGCCGCAATATGGCCCTCGCTTCTCGCGAGGGCTTAGCTATTTCTGAAAAAGTTGTGACTTTATGACTGCAATATCATTGAGAACACTTCCCTGGCAGGGAGACGATATTTTCCGTCGTGCGTGTCTCGCCAGCGCGGGATTGATTTCCGTGTTGATGTTTGCCCTGCTGCTGTCGTTATGTATTGGTGCCTGGCCTGCACTGGATAAGTTCGGGCTGGGATTTTTTACCAGTAGTGAATGGAATCCGGTGACTAAAGAGTTTGGTGCCGCCAATGCTTTATATGGCACTTTGGTATCGTCTATCATCGCCGTCGCCCTCGCGCTGCCAGTAGGTGTGGGTGTGGCGATTTTCCTGTCTGAACTCTGCCCGGCTTGGTTATCCCGCCCCTTATCCATCGCGATTGAACTGCTGGCAGCCGTACCCAGCATTATCTATGGTATGTGGGGCCTGTTCGTATTTGCTCCCTGGTTCTCCGACGGTTTTCAAGTGTGGGCAGGAGAGCACCTGTCCGAGTTACCGGTTATTGGCGCATTGTTCAGCGGTCCGCCAATGGGGGTTGGTTTGCTGACATCAGGGATCATTCTCGCATTCATGATCCTGCCGATCCTGACTTCATTGATTAAAGAAGCCTTATCTACCGTCCCCAAGGTCTTACGTGAAGCAACATACGGCATTGGCGCAACCCAGTTTGAAGTGATTGTAAAAGTGTTACTGCCTGCTATCAAAGGTCCGATTTTTGGGGCATTGATCCTGGCGCTTGGCCGAGCCCTAGGCGAAACCATGGCAATCACCTTTGTGATCGGTGGTGCCCAAAGTATCGATTCCAGTCTATTTATGCCGGCAACGTCCATCTCCGCCACCATTGCAGAACAGTTCAATGAAGCCACAGGCGATATGCATATTTCCGCCTTGATTGGGTTGGGACTGGTACTGTTCATGATCACTTTCCTGGTGATGGGTTCTGCCCGCATTTTGTTGCGGAGGAAAGCTAAATGATCCGCAAATTTAAAAATCAACTATTCAAAGCCCTGTGTTTACTGGCCACGCTGATTGGTCTGGGCATTTTGGTACTTATCCTGTTTACCCTGTTCCAGAAAGGCATGGCAGGTATGAGCTGGAGTTTGTTTACCGAGATCACTCCCGGACCAGGTGGTGAAGGTGGTTTGGCCAATGCGATTGTCGGTAGCATCATCATGACCTTACTGGGTATTGTGATTGCCGCACCAATTGGCATTCTGGCCGGCACCTGGTTAGCGGAGTATGGCCAGAACTCCAAAACTGCTGACACTATTCGCTTCCTTAACGGCATGTTGATGAGTGCCCCCTCTATCCTTATCGGCCTGTTTGTTTACGAGATGGTAGTGGTATTTATGGGTCACTTCTCCGGTTGGGCGGGCGCTATTTCGTTGGCCATCATTGCGCTGCCAGTCATCATCAGTACCACTGAAGAGATGTTAAAGCTGGTGCCTGTCACCTTGCGTGAAGCAGGGGCTGGCCTCGGCACACCACGCTGGAAAGTTACCGTTAAATTGAGCTATCGCGCTGTCGGCACCGGCATAATCACTGGCATTCTGTTGTCAGTCGCTCGCATCAGTGGTGAAACGGCCCCGTTACTGTTCACCGCGCTCAATTCAAGTTTTATGACCGTCAATCCCAATGAGCCAATGGCAAACTTGCCGGTCACTATTTACCAATTTGCAATGAGTCCTTATGACTCCTGGAACCAACTGGCCTGGTCGGGCGCGCTGCTGATCACAATGGCCATTTTGTTTTTGAACATTATTTCTAGGGTACTGCCCCAGTTGAAAAAGCGGAGGTCATGATGAGTCTGGTCGCGCAATTAAAAGATTACAAACAACCCCAACAAGTAAAACCACTGGTACGTCGGATGGAAATTAAGGATCTGAATTTCTTCTATGGCAAAGACAAACAAGTATTGTTTGACGTCAATTTGCCAATCTATCAGAACCGGGTTACCGCAATGATCGGTCCATCGGGTTGTGGTAAATCTACCCTGCTCCGTTGTCTTAACCGTATTTATGAGTTGTATCCACATCAGTACGCAGAAGGCAGCATCACGCTGGGCGAAACGTCAGTGTTGGACCGCAAAGTCGACTTAAATGACCTGCGCGCCAAAATCGGCATGGTGTTTCAAAAGCCTACACCGTTTCCAATGAGCATCTATGACAACATCGCTTTTGGTATTAAGCTCTACGAACGATTGTCTAAAAAAGATATGGATCATCGCGTCAAAGAGGCGTTGCAGCAGGCTCAGTTATGGAATGAAGTAAAAGATAAGCTCCATAGCGATGCTTCAGGCTTGTCTGGTGGACAACAGCAACGGCTATGTATAGCACGTACTATCGCATTGAAACCAGATGTTATTCTGATGGACGAGCCGACTTCTGCCTTGGACCCAATCGCCACGCAGGGGATTGAAGAGCTGATAACTGAACTGCGAAAAAATTACACTATCGTGATTGTGACCCATAACATGCAACAAGCTGCCCGTATTTCCGATTTTACTGCCTTTATGTATTTGGGTGAGCTGATTGAATTCGGTGAAACTAAACAGGTATTCCAGCAACCGGTAAACGACCGCACCCGCAATTATGTAAGTGGTACTTTCGGTTAATTGCGATGTTGAGCAAAGCGCTGCGGGCTTTACCATTTCACTATCTGTAGTTTGCTTTATAGACAAAAACGCCAGCGAAAAAGATGCTGGCGTTTTTGTGCAACTAAGGGCTTATTTTAATAATTGATCTGCCACAAACGGGTTACTCTGCCGCTCTTCACCAAAGGTGGACATCGGGCCATGCCCTGGCACAAAACTGGTATCGTTCCCCAGTGGCCATAATTTATTGCAGATAGAATCAATCAACGCCTGATAACTGGAGCCGGGAAAGTCCGTGCGGCCAATCGAGCCACGGAACAACACATCGCCAACAAATGCCAGTTTGTCCGCTTCGGACCAGAACACCACATGACCAGGTGTATGACCAGGACAGTGATACACCTTCAGCACGGTATTACCGACGGTCACTTCATCACCATCATCCAGATACCTATCGGATTCAAACGCAATGCTCGGCGGGAAACCAAATTTCTGACTTTGAATAGGCAACTGTTCCAGCCACATTTTATCTGCGATATGGGGGCCGATAATAGGTAACTGTTGTTCGGCGGCGAGTTTTGCTGCACCACCGACATGATCAATATGCCCGTGAGTTAACAGGATTTTTTCCAGTGTTAATCCATGTTCATGAACGGCATCCAATATCCGATCAATATTGCCACCGGGGTCCACGACTGCAGCTTTAAGCGTCTGCTCACACCAAATCAAACTACAATTCTGCTGAAACGGGGTTACGGGAATTATTTGAAATTTCATTTTGCTTGTTACTCTCAGGTTTTATCTATCCTTGATAAACGGCTTTATCATCTAATAGTCACCGCCATCAAAGTTTGATCTAAACCGTAAAAGCTATAAGTAGATTACCAGTTTAACTTTTACCAACAATGATTGCCCGGCTAATTTGGCCTATGCAGGCCACGAGAGCTAAATTCAGTGTACAATCGCCGACAATTTCATCCCTAGGTGAGACTATCAATGCACAACATCGCACAGATAGAAGGCATACATTGCCACAAACACTTTTTCACGCTGCCACTGGATTACTCGCGGCCGCAAGGCCCTACCATCAGTGTGTTTGCACGCGAATTGCGCGGATTACAAACAAACGCCGAATCACTGCCAATCTTATTGTATTTTCAGGGTGGCCCAGGATTCGCCGCACAACGTCCGCTTGCAAATAGTGGCTGGATTAAACGAGCGTTGCAGGAATATCGGGTGTTATTACTGGACCAGCGTGGCACCGGACTGTCATCGCCCGTCAGCTTTCGCTCGTTAGCCGGAATGACTGCCAGCGAACAGGCCCAATATCTTAGCCATTTTCGCGCCGACAATATCGTGCGGGATGCTGAAGCCATACGTCAGCACCTTTGCCCTGATACGCCTTGGAGCGTGTTAGGTCAGAGCTTCGGCGGCTTTTGTATTTTGCGTTACCTGAGCAGCGCTGCTCATGGTTTAAAAGAAGCCTATATTACCGGAGGCATTCCATCGCTATCACGCAGTGCTGATGAGGTATACCGGGCGACCTACAGCCGAGTACTCACTAAAAACCGGGACTTTTTCCGGCGTTTCCCTGATGCCCAGCCGTTACTAAACACGCTTGCTGATCATCTGCGGACCCATGAGGAGTATCTGCCGAATGGAGATCTACTCACAGTGGAAATGTTGCAATTGCTGGGCATTAATCTGGGGATGATGCAAGGTGCAGAAGCCGTTTATTATTTGCTAGAACAAGCATTAATTGATGGTCCTGAAGCTAAAATAGTTAATCCAATATTTGCTGACCACTTTACCCAGCTACTGAGTTATCACACCAACCCGTTATATGTCCTACTGCATGAAGCCATTTATTGCCAGCAGTCTTCTTCCAATTGGGCAGCGCATCGCATACGTGCGGAATATCCTGAATTTTCACCAGATGCCAGCGATTTGTTGCTTACTGGTGAGATGGTATATCCGTGGATGATGCAGCAGATCAGCAATTTACAACCCTTGCAGCCTTGTGCCGAACTATTGGCATCCAAACAAGACTGGCCAATGCTATATGATGCCCGAGCGCTGGCGAGCAATACCGTACCGGTCACCGCAGCCATTTATAGCGAAGATATGTATGTGGAACGGGAGTTCAGTCTGGAAACCGCAGCGAGCGTTGCGCATCTAAAATACTGGCTGACCTCTGAATATGAACATAACGGTATCCGTATGGACGGTGAACATATCCTTGATCGCTTAATCGCACTCAATCGTGGCCATCAATTACGTTAATTTTAACGTTGTTTAATGAGCAAACGGCCTACCGAAGACAGTAGCATAGCCAGCTTGCCGCCAATTTGAGAAATGTGTTTAAGGTCTGCTCATAAGGCAGGCCTTTTTGTTGGGCGTGACTTGTCCTAAATAAGGTAAAAGCTCAATTATCACCCGATTACTGTTGTGGTAATGACTATGCTTAAAAGATGCTAACGGAGGCCGCTGAATATGCCAGAACTACAACAATTACCTGCCGAAATTCTCCTCGGCATCATCAATGAAAAATTGCGTTTGTATTGTAAGAACCAGCAGGAATTACTCTACGATATCGATATTTCGCCACAACAGTTGGAGCAAAAACTTAACCAGCTAGGCTATGAATATGATGTCGTGGCCAACCAATATCGAAAAATGCGCGATAATTAAATCTCTTGGGTGCGGCGCTGCTGATTTGAAGAGACAGATGCCGATGATTTCCGTCCTCGTGTACGCCGGCCAGCGGTCGGCTTCTTGCCTGGATAACGCCTGCCAGTGTTGGTTTTCGCACGTTGATGGGCAACTTTGATCCCACTAAGTGCGCTTGGTAATGACGCCTGAGCGGCCGCGACCAATCCCGCTAGCTGTTCAGTCAGTGGTAGCATAAAATCCTGATATCGCATTTCGCGCCGACTCATCGCTTCCAAACTACTTTCCCACTTAGCCGTCATATCTGGCGTAGTCGCCACTTCTGGCAAACTATGGATCAGCCCGTTGCCCGCAGCTGTTGCCAGGATATTTTTGCCCTGTCGCTGTAAAAAACCACGTTTGAATAGCAGTTCAATAATCCCAGCACGAGTAGCTTCGGTGCCTAAACCATCAGTATCCTTCAACACTTTACGGATCTGCGGATCAGTGACAAATCGGCTAATTCCCGTCATTGCCGCCAACAATGTCGCATCAGTGAAATGCTTTGGTGGCTGAGTCATTTTCTCCAGCAATTGCCCTTCCAAGCAATGTAAGTGTTGCCCTGCTTTTAACGGTGGTAACAGACCCGCTTCACTGTCACTGTCTTCATCGGCGTTTACTTCTCGACGAAACAGCTGCCTCCAGCCTAACTGTTGTTCCTGTTTACTTTTGGCAACAAAGCTCCCACCCGCAATGTCCAGTTTTACTTCGGTTTCCAGATAACGATAATGAGGATAAAACTGCGCCAGATACTGCCGCGCCACTTGTAGATAAACTTGACGTTCACGCACTGACAAGCTTTCAAGTTTGGCCACTTTTGCAGTCGGAATAATGGCGTGGTGCGCATCAACTTTACTATCATCCCAAGCTTTGGACTTTAATTGGGCGTCCGGAGCATCGCACCCATGGAGTAACTCCGCTGCACCATGGTGAATTGCGGTTAACACATTGGCAGCATCGTAAAATTGTGCGCTCGGCAGGTGGCGACTATCAGATCTGGGATAGGTCAACAGCTTATGTCGCTCATACAACGACTGCGCCGTATCCAGCACCTCTTTAGCACTCATCCCAAAGCGCTTATTGCAATCTATCTGCAGTGCCGACAAACTGTAAGGCAACGGCGGAGCCTGCCGTTTGGGCTTTTCATCCACCGCAATAACCGTGGCTGGCTGACCATGAATACGGCGGATAACATTCTCCGCTAACCCCTTAGCTAAGACTCGTCCATCGCCATCCATCCACGGCTGGCAGGCCTCACTTGGCTGCCAATGTGCGCAAAACCCAGCGCCATCATCACATTGCAGATGCGCCAATACACCATAAAACGGCTTTGGCTCAAACGCAGCAATCTCTTCATCGCGACGCACAACTAGTCCCAATAGTGGTGTCTGTACCCGCCCGACCGATAACACCCCTTGATAGCCTACCTTGCGACCTTGAAGCGTATAAGCGCGAGACAGATTCATGCCATACAACCAATCTGCACGACTACGAGCCAGCGCCGATGTTGATATTGGGACAAACTCGTGGTTAGCGCGCATCTGCTGCAGCGCCCGATTGACCGCCTGCGGGTTGAGATCATTAATCAACAACCGCTTAGCCAGCTGCTGCTTTTCATGACTGGTGCCCAGGTATGACAGCACTTCATCCACCAGCAACTGTCCTTCCCGATCCGGGTCGCCAGCATGCACCAACGTATCCGCCTGCTTTATCAATTTTTTGAGGATACTTAATTGCGTGCGACTGCCTTTTTTCGGCAATAATTGCCATTGCTCCGGCACTATCGGCAGATGTTCCAATTTCCAGGATTTATATTGCGGATCGTAGGCTTCTGGCGTTGCCTGCTCCAGCAGATGACCAATACACCAGGAAACACAATCCCCATTGGCGGCTTCAATATAGCCATCATGTTTACGTTGCGGTTTGGGTAATGCGTCGGCAATTGCACGTCCCAAACTGGGTTTTTCCGCAATATAGAGGATCATTATCGTGTATTTACTGTATATAATTACAGTAAATTTAACCTACTTTTCGTACGACTGCAAAACGGTTTTGTGAGCCTCACAAAAAGCGCCCGCGAATGCGGGCGTCAATGATTGGTATATTCTGATCTAATTGAAGAACTTCTGACCTTCAGCCGCCATCGTTTTTAACCGTTCACAAGGCGCAAACCGTTCACCGAATCGGTACTGGTACTCTTGCAGGATTTCCACCAATTTAGCCGCGCCCATGGTATCGATGTAATGGAATGGTCCGCCAAGAAACGGTGGGAAACCGATGCCAAAGATAGCACCAATATCACCATCTCTGGCACTGCTGATAATTCCTTCTTCAAGACAACGCACCGCCTCATTGAGCATCTGCACCACACAGCGCTCGGCCAGGCGGCTGTTCTCCGATGCTACTCCAGGGGTAATCCCCAAGACTTTATAAACCGAGGCATCGACTTGCTTCTTCTTGGATTTTCGTTTGCCATACACGTAGAAACCTTTGCTGTTTTTACGGCCCTTGCGATCATCGGCCAACAGTTTGGCAAAGGCGGCAGGCGCCCGGAACCGCTCGCCTAATTCTTTTTCAAGGATCGGGCCGATTTTAGCACCAACATCAATCCCGACTTCATCCAGTAAGGTCATTGGGCCTACCGGGAAACCGAACTTGACCAGGGCACTGTCGAGAGTCTCAACGCTCTGCCCTTCCAGTAGCAACTGCGCCGCCTCGTTCATGTACAACGCCAGAATGCGGTTGACATAGAAACCGGCACCGTCTTTCACCACAATGGGGGTTTTACCCTGTTTGCGCGCAAACGCTACTGTGGTCGCAATGGTTTCTGGCGCAGTCTTGTCATGAGCAATCACCTCTACCAACGGCATCTTTTCGACGGGCGAAAAGTAATGCAAACCGATCACATTTTCCGGACGGCTGGCAACCGCGGCGATCTGTGCAATCGGCAAGGATGAGGTATTAGATGCAAATACGGTATTTTCACGACATTCACGTTCTATATCCTGCACCATCTGATGCTTAAGTGTCAGATCTTCAAACACCGCTTCCACCACAATATCAGCATCGTGCACACCGTTGTAGACAGTTGTGGTACTCATCAGCGCCATCTGCTTATCGCGCTGAGCTGCGCTTATATAGCGCCGTTTTACGCCGTTATTCAGTAGCTTATAGGCATAAGACAAGGCATTTGACAGCCCTTTTTCACTGATGTCTTTGACTCGTACTGGCAGCTTGGCTTTGCTGATAGTGACCGATGCGATGCCGCCGCCCATCAGCCCGCCACCGAGGACCACTGCTTTCTTCAGTGGGCGCGGCTGGGCACCTGCGGCACCGGTTTCCTTTTTCATCTGCGTAGTGGCAAAAAAGATTGAACGTAACGCCGCCGATTCCGGAGTCATCACCAGTTCACCGAAATAACGTGACTCTGTCGCCAATCCTGCGGCCATGCCCTCATCAGCCCCAATGCGCACACAATCAATGATTTTTGCGGGTGCCGGATAGTTGCCCTGTGTTTTACGTTCAACCTGCTTCAATGCTTGATCAAAGATGATATTGCGACCGAAGTGTGAATGTTCCAGCAACAACTCCATGATACCAGGTTGACGTTTGCGACGTTTTTTACCGCTTTTGAGCAGTTCAATGGCGGCGTCCAATAAAATGGTTTGCGGCACCATGTCATCAACCAAGCCCAGCTTCAATGCTTGTTTTGGCCGCAGTTGTTTACCGGTCAACATCATATCCAGTGCCTTGGCAATACCAATCAACCTTGGCAACCGTTGAGTGCCGCCACTACCCGGTAATAATCCCAGTTGAACTTCGGGCAGACCGAGCACGGTTTTACTATCGTCAGTACAGACGCGTTTATCACAAGCCAGCGCCAACTCCAGACCGCCGCCTAGGCATGCACCATGTATCGCGGCGACGACAGGGATCTCCAGTTTTTCCAATTCACCGAAAATCTTGTGGCCGGCGATCGACAAGTCGCTGGCTTTCTGGCTGGTATCGCAGGCATCCAACATAGCGATATCGGCACCCGCCACAAATGAATCCTTTTTCCCAGAAATAATCACCAGCCCTTTAATACTGCTGTCGCCACGCACCTGTGCCAATAGATCGGTCATCTCAGGCACAAATTCCGCTTTCAGGGTGTTCATGGTTTCGCCAGGCACATCCATGGTTAACAGAGCGATACCATCATCCCGACGAGTTAAGGTGAAAGTTTTTACAGTCGATTCCATGGCATTTACTCCACTTCCAGGATCATGGCAGCACCCAAGCCGCCTGCGGCACAGGCAGTCGTTAACGCTGTACCACCACCGCGACGTTTAAGTTCATTGCAAACCTGAGTGATCAGGCGCGTACCGGTTGCGGCAAAAGGATGACCATAGGCCAATGAGCCACCGAGCACATTAAATTTGTCCATATCGATTTCACCGATAGCACGGCTCTGCCCTAATTTTTCTTCGGCAAACTTCTTCGAGGCAAACATCTGAATATTGGCCAGAGTCTGTGCCGCAAACGCTTCGTGCATTTCAATCAAATCCAGATCTTCCAGCTGCATACCCGCACGAGCTAACGCTAATGGCGTGGCATAAGACGGTCCCATCAACATGTCTTGCCATACATCAATGGCACTAAACGCGTAACTTTTAATATAACCGATAGGCTGATAGCCCATGGCTTTTGCTTTACCTTCACTCATCATTAACACCGCAGATGCGCCATCTGTCAGTGGGGTGCTGGTTGCGGCGGTCACCGTACCATGTTTACGATCGAACACCGGTTTGAGCTTGGCGTATGACGCCAGTGTCGAGTTATCACGAATATTGTTATCACGTTCGATAAAGCTACTGTACGGCGGGACATGTGCCACCATCACTTCATCTCTCAGTTTGCCCTCAGCCCAGCTTTTACTTGCCAAAGTGTGGGAGCGATGAGCCAGCGCATCCTGATCGGCACGACTGATATGGTAGCTTTTGGCCATTTGCTCTGCGGTTTGCCCCATAGACAAGCCAGTGGAATATTCCGCGACAGCTGGCGGTACCGGCAACAAATCTTTGGGGCGAATACGACTGAGCACCTGCCATTTTTGTTTGAGGCTGCGCGCCTTTCCTAAATCGACTAATGCAATTGCCAATTTTTTGGAGACCCCAATCGGCAGTAATGAGGAAGAATCTGCGCCCCCCGCAATGCCGATGTCGATGTTACCGGTCATGATAGCTTCAGCAACGTTGACCGTACTCTGAAAACTGGTGGCACAGGCTCGGGTCACACTATAAGCATCAGTGGTTACCTGCATCCCAGTACCGAGCACGATTTCACGGGCAATATTAGGGGCGGCAGGCATCTGCACCACTTGACCATAGACCAATTGCTGCACTAACACTGGGTCTAACTCTGTGCGTTGTAGTAACTCTGCAACAACCATTTTGCCAAGATCTACTGCGGGCAACCCATGAAAAGCGGTGGCCTGACGGGCAAATGGTGTCCGCAAACCCGCCACAATAGCAATGCGTTCGCCTCGGGCATTGGTTACCTGCTGTCTGTCACTCATTTGTTATCCTCGTTCTCGTTTGATCCATCACCGGAAACTGAATTTTCAGATCAGACAGCGTTCAACAGGTCTGACCATTAAAATGTGATCCGATTCTAACTTCTTCCAGCCAAGTTTTAAACACTTGTTTAGATTATCACACGGATAAATTATCAGCAGCTATTCTACTTTGGGGATATTTAACGATATTGGGTGGTCTACAAGCATAGATCGCCTAAGCTATAGACATGACAGCAAGTACAACAATCTAAATAAAAATTAACTGTTAATTCATAGTATTTTGTACTTCAATCGGTCTGCAATATTCCGCACAATGACAGGAAAACCCTGCAGTTGACACTGCACGAGCTGGAAAAGAGAAGCCCTATGCCGTTAAGTCGTTTTCACGCATTAAGAACATATCTTGACCATGTGATAGTTGGTCAACCATCGTTAACTGAAAATCTACTGATTGCCATGATTGCCGATGGCCACTTATTGGTCGAGGGTCCTCCAGGGCTGGCAAAAACCCGCGCGGTGAAAGCGCTGTGTGATGGGATCCAGGGAGATTTTCACCGGATCCAATTTACCCCAGATCTGTTGCCTGCTGACCTTACTGGCACCGATATCTACCGCGCGCAGACCGGTACCTTTGAATTCGAAGCCGGACCGATTTTCCACAATTTGATCCTGGCGGATGAAATTAACCGCGCTCCGGCCAAAGTGCAGTCAGCATTGTTGGAAGCGATGGCAGAAGGACAAGTTACGGTCGGCAAGCATTCCTATAAGCTGCCACAGTTGTTTCTGGTGATGGCGACGCAAAACCCTTTAGAAAACGAAGGCACTTATCCATTACCGGAAGCGCAGTTAGACCGCTTCCTGATGCACCTGAATCTGGATTACCCCAGTGCAGAAACTGAGCTGGAGATTTTGCGGCTGTCGCGTAATGAAGCCAAAACGCGCACGATGGAAAAAATGACGCCCATTTCACAGGACGATATTTTCAGTGCGCGTGTGCAGGCACTGGAGATTTATCTGGCCGAGCCACTGGAGCGTTATATCGTTGATCTGGTAATGGCGACCCGGCAGCCAGCACGATACAGCGCAGAGTTAGCCAAATGGTTAGAATATGGTGTCAGTCCCCGTGCCACTCAATCCATTGAGCGCTGCGCCCGCGCCCGCGCCTGGTTACACGAACGAGACTTTGTCTCGCCAGAAGACATTCAGGCCGTGCTGCCAAATGTGCTGCGTCATCGGTTACTGCTGAGTTATCAGGCGCAAGCAGAAGGCATCAGCCGGGATGAAGTGATCAACCATATTCTCAGTCAGGTAGCTGTGCCCTAATGATGCAAACGCCACCGAACACTTTGCCGCTCTTCGCTGATGGCGTGCATCTGAGCGAGGCGGAACTGTTAGCCTGCCGCAATCTCGCCAGAGCAATACCGGATCGCAGAGTTCGCGCACGAGCCGCTATGGCAGGCAATCGCAGCAGTCTGATAAAGGGCCGGGGGATGGAGTTTGCGGAAGTTCGTCACTACCAGCACGGTGATGATGTCCGCACTATCGACTGGCGAGTGACGGCAAGAACCGGCAAAGCGCACACTAAACTATTTGTTGAGGAGCGTGAACGGCCGGTACTGCTGTTGGTTGACCTGAAACACAGTCTCTATTTTGGTTCGACTTTGCTGTTACAGTCAGTACAGGTGGCTCATTTAGCCGCAACGCTGGGATGGAATGCCATTCAGCAGGGCGACCGCCTCGGGGCGCTGATTGTCGGCGATAATAAGCGTCGGGAGTTAAAACCCCGTACCCGTGAACATGGAATTCTGGCGTTAATTTCTGCGATGACAGAAGTACATAAACACCAACTGGAACACCTTGAAACACCCGTGTCGGCGAGTCAGGGATTGATGGCGCAGAGCTGTCGACAGTTGGTGCGGCTGACCAAACCCGGTTCACAGGTATGGTTGATCACCGATGGCAATGGTTTTGATGATGACTGTCGTCAATCACTGTCAGCGCTGACCCGTCATAACGAAGTCGCCGCATTTGTGGTGACGGATCCTTTGCGTAACGGCACACTGCAATTACCGAAACGGTTTTCACTGCCGGTACGGGATCAGGGAAAGTCGCTGGTACTGGACCGCCACAGTTATGATGCCTGGTTAGAACGGCAACGACACAGCCTGTGGCACTTTGAACAGATGATGCAATCTCTGAGTATCCCGGTGCGATTGATAGATGCCGGGCAAAATCTCAATCAACAAATGAATTTGTTAAGATGACGCCAACGTCCACTACTGCCAATCCGGCACTCAATGCCCTGAAAGATATCCGGCTGCCAGCTGAGGTTGGCTTTTGGCCACCCGCACCGGGAATTTGGGCACTGCTGATACTGTCACTGATGTTAATCATCGCGCTGATCGTATGGCTTTACCTGCGCCACAAACGCCACCTGCGCCAACAGGCGCCGGCCAAAGCTGCGTTACAACTGCTTTCGCAGTTAGATGCCAATGATCCCCAACTGATGCTGCAACTGAGCAGCTTACTTAAGCGCTGTGCGATCAGTTATGGCGGCAGAGAACAGGTGGCCAGCCTAACAGGTGAAGACTGGTATCAATACCTAGACCAAGCGCTGCCAATTAAAATGCACGGAAAATTCAGCCGCCTTTTGAAAAGTCGTTATCAACCTCATAGCGACACTGACACTACCCGCGAGCTGCTGACGCTTTGTCAGCAATGGTTACAATGCGCGCCGAGTTATTATCGCAAAGCTAGCAAGGGGGCAAAATCATGTTAACTCTTGCCTGGCCCTGGCTGCTGATACTGTTGCCACTGCCACTTATTATCCGGTTTCAACCTTTGACTACTGCTGGTGGTCAATTACAGATGCCGGGTATCCAGCAATATGATGTCACCGAAGCCAGTAATAAAACCAAACGCCACTGGGTACTATGGTTGTTATGGTTGCTGCTAATCTTGGCCTTAGCCAGACCTCAATGGTTAGGAGATCCTATAGAGCTCCCGACACAAGGGCGCGATTTGATGGTAGCCGTGGACCTTTCTGGCAGTATGCAGATTGAAGATATGGTGCTCAATGGTAAAACCGTCGACCGCTTCAGTGTTATCCAAAAAGTGGTCAGTGACTTTATCGACCGCCGTGCTGGCGATCGTATCGGTCTCATTCTGTTTGCGGATGCGGCGTATTTGCAAGCGCCGCTGACATTGGACCGACGCTCTGTAGCCCAATATTTGAAAGAAGCACAAATCGGCCTGGTAGGAAAACAGACTGCCATCGGTGATGCTATCGCCCTGGCGGTGAAGCGGTTTAGCCAACTGGATAAGAGTAACCGAGTATTGGTATTGCTAACGGATGGCTCCAACAATGCTGGCAGCATTGATCCAGATGAAGCCGCCGCAATCGCGGCCAAGAGTGGCGTCACCATCTATACCATCGGGGTCGGAGCTGATGTTATGGAACAACGCACGTTGTTTGGCGTGCAACGCGTTAATCCGTCTGCCGACCTTGATGAAGATCAACTGAAACGGATTGCCGACGTGACTCATGGTAAGTATTTCCGCGCGCGCAATCCCAAAGAGCTGGAGCAAATCTACCACGATATTGATCAGTTGCAGCCTGTCAGTCGGAACCCGCAGACCTACCGTCCCCAATCGGAACTATTTTATTGGCCATTAGGACTGGCAGTACTGTTCAGTCTGTTATTCAGCATTAGTAGCGTTCTGTCCTCACGTTCAGTCGTATCCGGGAGGTCATCATGAGTCTGCATTTCATCCGGCCGGAATGGTTTATCACCCTGCTGCCACTAGCCTTGGGTTTATGGCTAAAACTGAAATACAGCGGCAGTCACTCTCAATGGAACAAATATATTGCGCCTCATCTCGCTGGCGTTTTAGTCAGCCACGCCCAGCAGCAACGTCGGCAATGGCTGCCACTGCTGGTCTTAAGCTGGTGTATCGCCATACTGGCGCTCAGCGGACCCGCACTGTATAAAAAATCATTACCGGTATTTGCCTCGACCCAAGGCCGGGTAGTGCTGATGGATATGTCACTATCGATGTATGCCACCGATCTGTCACCAAACCGACTGACGCAGGCACGTTTTCGAGTCACGGACCTGCTTAAAGGACTCAAAGAGGGCGAAACGGGTTTGGTGGCCTATGCCGGTGATGCGTTTGTGATCAGCCCCCTCACCCGCGACAGCAACACCTTACTGAATCTGTTACCGACACTCAGCCCCGATATCATGCCAGTGAGAGGCTCAAACCTGCCAGCTGCACTGACAAAAGCCAAAGAGTTACTCAAACAAGGTGGCCATATTAAAGGCGACATTATTTTAGTCACCGATGGTGTAGCAACTGACCAACTCAACGAAGCCAAAGCGGCACTGCAAGATAGCCAATATCGCTTGGTGATACTGGCGCTGGGATCAGCCCAAGGTGCACCAGTCCGTTTAAGTGATGGTCAGTTAATGCGGGATAGCAGCAATCAAGTAGTCGTGCCAACAACCAATTATGCCCAGCTAAACGAACTTGCCCAAAGTAGCCACGGCATGCTGATCCCATTTGCAAACGACGGCAGCGATCTTACTAAGTTACGCCAATGGCTGTCGAAAGACGAAAACGATGATGCCAAAGCGACCAACGTTGCCGGAGATGTGTGGATTGATTTGGGGCCATATTTATCGCTGTTGCTACTCATCCCTTTACTAGCCGCATTCCGCTATGGTTTGCCCATGTGGCTGGTGGCACTGCCGCTCACTGGGCTGCTATTACCACCGCAGGCCCATGCCAGCAGTTGGGACAATCTTTGGCAAACAGCTGACCAACAAGGAATGCAGGCATTTAAACAACAGGATTTCAAAACCGCGGCAGGCAAATTTGCCAATCCGGCTTGGCAAGGCAGTGCTCTTTATCGTGCTGGCGATTATCAAGGCGCACTCAAGGCATTTGAGAAGGATAAAAGCGCAGATGGTTATTACAACCAGGGTAATGCTTTGATGCAGATGGGTAATTATGAAGAAGCCATCAAGCGTTACGATAACGCACTGAAAAAAAATCCCAATTTAGAAAATGCAAAGGCCAATAAAAAATTGGCTGAAGAAAAAGAAAAGCAGGACAAGCAGGACAAGCAGGACAAGCAGGACAAGCAGGACAAGCAGGACAAGCAGGACAAGCAGGACAAGCAGGACAAGCAGGACAAGCAGGACAAGCAGGACAAGCAGGACAAGCAGGACAAGCAGGACAAGCAGGACAAGCAGGACAAGCAGGACAAGCAGGACAAGCAGGACAAGCAGGACAAGCAGGACAAGCAGGATCAGAATAAGTCTGGTCAGCAGCAAAACCAACAGTCAAATCCCCCTGAGGACCAAAAACCACAAGACAAGCAAAAAAATAGTGGTGACGATAACCAAGGCAGCGATAAACCGCAGTCAGGCGATAAACAGCAAAGCGCTAGTGAACAACAGCAAGGACAGAATAAGTCGTCACAAGCTCAGGATCCGGCGGATCAGCAAGGCAATTCTCGTGAGCAATCGGCTAAGTCACAGCCCACTGCTGATAAAAATGAGCAACAAAAGCAGGCTGGCGAAAAACAGTCGCCGCCGCAAGCTCAGCAAGGACAATCTTCATCGGGAGAGGATAAGCAGCAACCGTCGCCACAGATGCAAGCCGATGCCAGCCAGGGAAATAACGCCGACCAGGACGATAAACAGCAAGCTCAGGCAAGCACTGCCAAGCCAGCCGAAAACAACTCGCCGAAGCAGTCCCAAAATGGCACGGTGGCAGCATCATCCCTGGACGATAAAGATAAACTGCCAGCTGATATGCAGCGGGCATTAAAAGCAGTTGTCGATGATCCAGCAGCACTGCTGCGTAATAAGATGCAACTCGAATATCAAAAACGCCGCCAACGCGGTGAGACACCCAAGGAACAACAACAGTGGTAAAACTACGCATTTCTTTTTGGCTGCTGCTGGCGGTGCTATTGCCGCTGAAAGCTATGGCACTGACAGAACTGCAGGCGTCAGTCGACAAAAACCCGGTGACCCAAGGGGAATATATCGCATTAACGGTCACCGCTGATGATGATCTGGAAAGTCAGGCGTTAGATACGTCCGCGTTGCTCAAGAACTTTATCGTCGGGCGCACCAGCGTGGGTCGCAGCACGCAAATCATCAATTTTGATACCCGCAAGGAAACACGCTGGCAAATCCTGATTTCGCCCAAGCAGCTAGGACAAGTGACCATCCCAGCGTTTGAAATCAACGGCGTTAAATCCAACCCTATTGCATTGCAGGTAGTTGATTCGGCCAGTCAGCCACAACAGATGCAAAACCTGTTTCTGCGCACCAGTGTCTCTAGTGACGAAGCCTATGTGGGACAATTAATCACTTACAAAGTGAAGTTGTATCTGGCAGTGGATCTGCAACGTGGAGTGTTATCCGCCCCCAATCTCGACGGTGCTCAAGTGAAGCAAGTCGGCGATGACAAAGACAGTACCGATATTGTTAATGGCAGACGTTATCGAGTCATCGAACGCACCTACAGTATCGTTGCCGATAATCCTGGCAAATTAATGATTAGCGGCGTGAATTTCTCAGGCGATGTTCTGGTGAATGGTGCTGGTGGCGGTATGTTTTCATTTCAGGAAAGTCGGCCGGTGCAGGCACAGGGAGACAGCACGGTTGTCACCATCAAACCGGTGCCGCAAAGTTATGTCGGTGACTGGTTGGTTGCTGATGTTGTCGCCCTGCAGGAAGACTGGAAAGACGGGCAAACTTATGAAGCCGGACAGCCAATTACGCGCAACATCAGTTTATATGCTTCCAATGCCGATGAAACCAGCCTGCCGGATTTGAATATTCCGTTACCACCGGGCATGCGCAGCTATCCCGATAAAGCCGTTAAAAAGACTATCGCCCGCGATGGTCAAACAGTGGCAAAGCTGACGCAAACCGTGGCGATCGTCCCGAGCAAAGCCGGTGACTTTACCCTACCGGAAGTGAAAGTGGCCTGGTGGAATCCGCATCTTAATAAAGAAGAGTACGCCACGCTGCCCGCACGACAGATTAAGGTAAAGCCTGCCAGCAATACCCCGACCCCCGATCTCACAATGCCGACACCGACTACCACGACAAGTGCAGGATACTGGCCTGCCGCCACCGCCATATTGGCCGTGCTGTGGTTGATGACACTGGGATTGTGGTTAAGCGCCCGTCGTAAAGCGCCGATTAAGGTTGTAGACCGGATAATGGCGACTGCCACGACACCCACTGCGCCGGCAAATTTGCAAAGTGCCATCGACAAAGATGATGCAGCAGAGGTCCTCAATGCGTTGTTGCATGAAGTCTCAAGCATTAAAGGGCAAAATATTAGCCTGGGACAGCTGACACAGCTCTCTGCACCACTCGCGGCAATTGCCAGCAAAATCCAGGCCGCACATTATAGTCGCACGCCTAAGGAAACCGCTCCGCTGTATCAGGAATTACAAGGGGCGCTCGCGCAATTTCGCAGTGACGAATTGCAGAAAAAACAGCAAAAATCGCCACTGTCATCACTTAATCCTTAATGGATGTCCCAACCATCGGGAGCCTCACGGCTCCTTTTTTTTAAAAAAAACAAATCTAAATCATTGGGTTGTCGTTTTGTGAAAATTAACTGAAACAACAATATTGTGAGCAATTTCAAATATCTGCTACGATTGGCCGTCGAACAATAACATCCGAATAACAAGCAGTTAAATCTAATGCAAATTGAAACACCTATCGCAGTCACGTTTGTCGCTTATCTCGTCGCAATGTTGGCAATTGGATACTGGGCCTACCGCGCCACAGATTCTCTTGATGATTACATCCTTGGTGGCCGCAAAATGGGGCCGGCAGTCACGGCACTTAGTGTTGGTGCCTCTGATATGTCCGGCTGGCTGTTACTCGGCCTCCCCGGGGCGGTTTACCTCGGCGGCATGGGCGAAGCCTGGATTGGTATTGGGTTGTTGTTTGGCGCTTGGTTAAACTGGTTATTTGTGGCCAAACGCCTGCGGGTCTACACCCAGATGGCTGACAACGCACTCACTTTGCCAGACTTTTTTGAAAAACGCTTTGCTGACAAATCTGGCATCTTGAAACTCGTCTCCGCACTTACCATTTTGGTGTTTTTCACTTTTTACGCCTCCTCTGGCATGGTAGGCGGCGCCATTTTGTTCGAAAAAGTGTTTGGAATGGATTACACGGTGGCATTGGTTGTCGGCTCAGTAGTGATTGTGGCATATACCTTTGTTGGTGGCTTTTTTGCGGTGAGCTGGACCGATTTTTTTCAGGGTTGCCTGATGTTGCTGGCACTGTTAATCGTTCCGGTCAGTATGTTCACTCATCCCGAAAGCCATAAAAGTTTGGGGTCATTGGATCCCGCCCTATTATCGCTGTTTAATGACAAACTGACGCTGATCAGCTTACTGTCAGCGTTAGCCTGGGGCTTAGGTTATTTCGGTCAACCGCATATATTGTGTCGGTTTATGGCGATTCGCAGTACACAAGATTTACCAGTCTCTCGCCGCATTGCCATGAGTTGGATGTTACTATCGCTGCTGGGAGCCTTGGCAACAGGCATCGCCGGGATGTTGTATTTTGCCGACAAACCGCTGGATAACCCCGAGACAGTCTTTATTCACCTGACACAAATTGCGTTCAATCCCTGGATTGGCGGCATTCTTATTGCGGCAATTTTATCAGCCATCATGTCGACCATCGATTCTCAGCTGCTGGTGTGCTCCAGCGTGGTGACTGAAGATTTCTACCGTCGCTGGCTGCGACCTAATGCCTCTAACGGTGAGTTGATGCTGGTGGGCCGCTTAGCCGTGCTAAGTATCGCAGTATTAGCCGGGGTCATTGCGCTGAATCCCAAAAGTAGCGTACTGGGTTTAGTGAGTTATGCCTGGGCCGGCTTTGGTGCGGCATTTGGTCCCGTCGTTTTGCTGTCGCTGTTCTGGCATGGCTATAGTCGTCAAGGTGCCATTGCCAGCATTGTGGTGGGTGCGGTCACCGTGGTGCTGTGGAAACTGGCCCAAGGCGGGATCTTTTCCTTGTATGAATTGTTGCCAGGCTTTGTGTTTGCCACACTGGCGGGGATTGTTGTGAGTTTGCTGTTTCCTCCACCAGCCGATACCGTACAGCAGTACCGAACTGTTAAACAGTCATTGTGAGCACGAGCCCAAAGGCTGACCTGAGGTAAGCTGATTTGATAGCGGGCTGAAGCATTGCCATCACATCCAGCACTTAAACTATCTAGTTTTCCAATTTGCATCGTAAAGCGGGTGAACATTTTCCCCGCTTTTTGCTATCTTAATTAAGCACTTCAGCGTGATTAACGCTCGTTAAGCATACATTTCTTTCCGTACACAAGGAGTCCCGGAATGAATAAACACACCGCCCTCGCCACCGTGCTTTTAGGCGCATTCATCTGCAGCGGATTATATTTGCTCGGCACCAGTATCGGTAACAGCCTGTTAGCCATGAAAGCCATGGATCGCGTCGTTACCGTGAAAGGATTAGCCGAACAGGAAGTAAAGGCCAATATTGCGATCTGGCCAATCACTTTTAATGACGTCGATAACAATCTGAATAATCTCTATGACTCAGTTCAGAAGAAAACGGAGCGAGTCAGGCAATTTTTGTTAGCTCAGGGATTCAGTGGCAATGAAATCAGCGTTTCTCAGCCGTCTATTGAAGATCGACAAGCGCAGGGCTACGCCGATCCCAATGTAAAATTTCGCTATAACGCCAAAGTAACCGTATCGATTTATACCCAGCAGATAGAGAAAGTCTTAGACAGCAGGAAAAAACTGCTGGAACTGGCGAAGGATGATATCGCGGTGGCACAAAATTATGGTAACGGCACTGAATTCATCTATACCGAACTCAACAGCATCAAGCCACAAATGGTGCAGCAGGCAACCGAAAACGCACGAGAGGTGGCAGAGAAATTCGCCCGTGACTCTCAATCATCACTCGGGAAAATTAAGAATGCCAGCCAGGGGACCTTTTCAATCAGTGATCGGGATAGCAATACGCCATACATTAAGAAGGTTAGAGTGGTGTCTACCCTCACCTACTATCTGAAAGACTAAGTGAGGGTAGCGCAATCATGATTGCGTTTTTTCGTTTCTAATTCAGGGTTTACTTAATTTTTTATTTTTTCGCGTACGCTGTTGCGTATTGAGTTACCATCCATTAGAATTTTCTCATAAATGTGATGCCGTGAGATAAATACCTATGCGAGGACTGTTGTTGACCACCATGATGGTGGGGTTCGGATTAGCTGTCAGCCCTGCGGTGAACGCCGCAAACAGTGATGTGGCAACGCTGACTGTCGTCTCTCAGAAAGCCCCACATATGCTGGTGTTGGACGGTACACTGGAAGCTGTAAAGTCCGCTACCGTTTCCGCCCAGACCAGCGGCCGGATTGTAAAGCTTAATTTCGACGTGAATGATCTCGTCCCGGCTGGTGCGCCGTTATTAGAGATCACCAGTAAGGAACAAGGGGCGGAGCTGGCTGCAGCCGAGGCTGACTACGCCAAAGCACAAGCACTCAACGTTGAAGCGCAAAAGACTTTGGCGCGTTATGAAAAATTGTTCCCACAAGGAGCAATTTCTAAAGGAACCATGGATCAGGCTATCGCCAATGCCAAGTCCACCAAGCAAGCCGCCAGTGCGGCCAGTGCGCAGGTGACCAAAGCCCGTGAGTCATTGAAATATACTGTGGTATCTGCACCTTATGCTGGCGTGGTGACTCAACGCCATGTTGAAGTCGGTGAAACTGTCAGCCCCGGTCAGGCACTCCTTTCCGGATATGCGACTGACAAGATGCGCGCCGTAATTCAAGTGCCTCAACGTTATCGTGGAGCCTTGATTAAAGCCGGAGCGGTGAAAGTGACCTTAGCAGATGGTCGAGAATTCGATGTTACCAACCCGGTGATTTTCGGTTTTACCGACACCCAATCGCATGCCTATAAAGTTCGCTTACCTTTACCTGATGATACCCCAGCCCTATTGCCTGGAAGCTGGATTAAAGCCCGGTTCCAAGTCGATGAGCGAGAAATTACCCTCATTCCACAAACTGCCCTTTACAGCGTTAACGAGCTGTCTGGCGTCTATCTCAAGCAAGGCGACAAGTTTGTACTGCAGCAAGTACGCTTAGGCGAAACTCGCGGTAATGATGTGGAAGTGCTGGCAGGATTGCAGGCTGGCGACGTGATTGCTACCAATGCCTATCAGGTGTTGCTCACCCATCCTGTACAGCAGTAAGCGGGAGTTAAGGCTATGAGTAAAACTACAGGAACAGGCATTTCTGGCCGGGTTGCGGCCAAGTTCCAGAACAGTGCAATTACGCCTTTGCTGGCGCTGCTTGGCCTACTGATGGGGGTGTTTGCCATCATAGTGACACCGAAAGAGGAAGAGCCGCAGATTGATGTGACGTTTGCGGATGTTTATATCCCCTTCCCCGGTGCCAAGCCTTCTGAAGTTGAACAACTGGTAACCCTGCCTGCCGAAGAAGTGATTTCACAGATCAAGGGCATTGACACTCTGTATTCATTTTCCCGCCCTGATGGCGCACTGATCATCGTCATTTTCAAAGTTGGCGTGCCACGCAATGACGCCATCGTTAAGCTGTATAACCAGATCTATTCGAATCTGGACAAGTTGCCAACTGCAGCCGGTGTGGGTCAGCCACAAATTAAGCCCATGGGCATTGATGATGTCCCCATCGTAAGCCTGACGCTGTGGTCGGAAGATCCAAAGATTTCTGCAGAGCAACTGACCCATGTGGCACACGGGATGGAAACCGAGCTGAAACGTATTCCCGGTACTCGTGAAGTAACCACAGTGGCGCCGCATGATTTGGTGCTGAATGTGCGTATCGACCCACAGCGGATGAATTACTATGGGGTCAGCTACGATAAGATCCGTACCGCGCTGTCGGCCAATAACTCAGTTTCCATGCCAGTATCGCTGGTACAGGGCAATCAGGAAATCAAGGTGCAAGCGGGTCAGTTCCTGCAATCGGTCGATGATGTTAAGCAGTTAGTCGTCGCCGTCAATACTGACGCCAACGGCCATGCTGCACCGGTCTTTTTGTCAGACTTGGCTGATATCAGTCTTAAAGCAGACATCCCCACCGCCAGTGCCTGGCACTACAACACCCAACGTGATGGCAACAAGTTGCAAGCAGGAATATTCCCAGCGGTGACGATTTCCATTGGGAAAAAACCTGGCGAAAACGCAGTGGATGTAGCCAATGAAGTGCTGGCTAAAGTTGCGCAAACACGCAATGTGCTCATCCCCGAAAAAGTGAATATCACGGTTTCGCGCAACTATGGTGTGACGGCAGCGGAAAAATCCAACACCCTCATTTTCAAACTGATTTTTGCAACTACCGCTGTAGTTATCTTGGTATTGTTCACCATGGGCATGCGCGAAGCCCTAGTGGTGGGTGTGGCGATTGGTATTACCTTGGCCATTACCCTGTTTGCCTCTTGGGCATACGGCTTCACGCTCAATAGGGTGTCGCTGTTCGCGTTAATTTTCTCCATCGGCATCTTAGTGGATGACGCCATTGTGGTGGTGGAAAATATCCACCGCCATATGTCGATGGGTAAACGTTCCTTTGCAGAACTCATTCCGTTAGCCGTGGATGAAGTCGGTGGACCGACCATTCTGGCGACATTCACCGTTATTGCCGCACTACTGCCTATGGCATTTGTGTCTGGATTAATGGGCCCATATATGAGTCCAATCCCGATTAATGCCAGCATGGGGATGTTGATCTCCTTGTGTGTCGCCTTTGTTGTCACCCCTTGGCTTAGCCGTCACCTGTTAAAGGCGCATAAGGCAGATGACGCATCCCATAATCCGGATTCAGTGAATCCGAAAATGCTCAGCATCTTCACCCGTTTGATTAAACCCTTCCTTGACAGCCGTAAGGCGCGTTTAGGTTTGGCGGGGGGCGTAGCAGCACTGATTTTGATGGCAGTTGCATTGCCAGTAGCGCAATTAGTGGTGCTCAAGATGCTGCCATTTGATAACAAGTCTGAGTTTCAGGTGATTGTGGATATGCCGGAAGGCACACCTGTGGAACAGACCGAAAAAGTGCTAAAAGCATTATCGGGTTATCTGGCAACGGTGCCAGAAGTGCGCAATATGCAACTGTATGCGGGGACTCATGCGCCTATCAACTTTAACGGATTAGTACGTCATTATTTCCAACGCAGTACCCAGGAAGCGGGAGATATTCAGGTAAACCTGACTGATAAGCATCATCGCCATCGTGATAGTCATAACATCGCCTTGGCGGTGCGAGGACCGCTGCAGAAAATTGGCGATAAATATCAAGCGAATGTCAAAGTCGTGGAAGTGCCTCCAGGTCCACCCGTATGGTCACCGATTGTGGCCGAAGTTTATGGACCGAGCGAATCCATTCGGGAGCAGGCTGCCCATGAGTTAATGGATCTGTTCCACAAAACGAAAGACGTGGTGGACATTGATATTTACCTACCGGCAATGCAGCAGAAATGGCAGGTCAGTATCGACCGTAGCAAAGCCAGTCTGTTGGGGGTGCCTTATGCCAATATCGTTGACTTAGTGGCAACCTCTGTCGGTGGCACTGACGTCAATATCCTGCACAAGAACATGCAGAAATCTCCAGTACCCATCCGTTTGGAGCTGAACGAAGCCGACAAACCGGATCTGACCCAGCTGTTATCAATGAAACTTGATAGCCAATTCGGGGGTACCGTGCCATTGTCAGAACTGGTAACCGTTCATAAAGGCAGCATTGACATGCCAATCATCCACAAAAACATGATCCCAATGATCATGGTAGTGGCAGATATGGCGGGGCCATTGGATAGCCCGCTGTACGGTATGTTTGAAATGGCATCGAAGATTGACAGTCCCAACGGTTTGGGTTTTGACCAGTATTACATCCACCAACCCGATGGTTTGAATGCCGTGAGCGTGAAGTGGGATGGAGAATGGAAGATCACCTACGAAACCTTCCGTGACATGGGCATTGCCTATGCTGTCGGAATGATCGCCATCTACTTGTTGGTAGTGGCCCACTTCCGTTCCTATCTGGTACCGCTGATCATTATGGCTCCTATCCCATTAACCATTATCGGGGTAATGCCAGGACATGCGCTTCTAGGGGCTCAGTTCACCGCCACTTCGATGATCGGTATGATCGCCCTCGCCGGAATTATTGTGCGTAACTCGATATTGTTAGTGGACTTTATTAATCTAGAGACGGCCGCAGGCAGACCGTTTGAAGAAGCGGTGATCCATTCTGGTGCGGTGAGGGCAAAACCCATTATTCTGACGGCACTCGCCGCGATGATCGGTGCCACCTTTATTCTGGATGACCCGATATTTAACGGCCTGGCCATCAGTCTGATTTTCGGTATTTTTATCTCCACCCTGCTAACGCTGGTGGTCATCCCAGTACTGTACTACGCTGCCATGCGTAATCGTATTGGTCATTTAATCCAAATGGCCGAAGAAGCCAAAGGAGCTTAATATGTCTGTAGAACGTGCCACGATGGCGTTTGCTGGGTTTATGGTGATGTTGTCACTATTGTTGACTGCCACCGTACACCATAATTTTTTCTGGTTGACCCTGTTCGTCGGTGCCAACCTGTTCCAGAGCGCTTTCACTCGCTTTTGCCCAGCTAGTATGCTGTTTCATAAGCTGGGATTGAAAACTGAGGCAGAAATTGCTCAGGGCAAATAATCGGAACCAGTTGTTATGTTGAAAATTAGTTTATTGGTCGTCATTGCTGTGGTGTTGTTTGTCAGTATGCGGGCTTTTGGCCGCAGTAGTGAGCAAGATCCAGCGACAGCGTTCGCAAAAATTGCTCAGGGCGCCACGGTCATTGATGTACGCACAGCGGAAGAGTTTGCTGCCGGACATCTGCCAGAGGCACACAACATTCCCTATGAGCAGATTATTGCTGGGGTAGAAAAGCTTAATATTGGCAAAGACCAGCCGGTCGTTGTGTATTGTCGTAGTGGTCATCGAGCAGGTATTGCCAAAACGGCGTTGGAAAAATCAGGGTATACCCAGATCTACAACGCTGGTGGTTTGCAAAAATTACAGGCATTTAAACAAAAAAATTAGGTTGGCTGGTCGCATTAGCTAACAGCGTTAAACCTCATACTGCAGAGGAACTCGTGCTAAACTAGCAACGTCTTCTTTCATCAGTATGAGGTTTTCTTTTGAGCACTTCCGCAGATAACAACGCTTCTAGCCATAAAGATCCATTGCATGGCATCACGCTGGAAAACTTACTCAAAGCGTTGGTGTCGCAGTATGGCTTTGATGGGCTCGCCGCGCAGATCAACATTCGCTGTTTCAGTCATGACCCCAGTATTAAGTCCAGTTTGAAATTTTTGCGTAAAACCCCGTGGGCGCGCGCTAAAGTAGAACGGCTTTATCTGACCATGCAAGGGTTACCGATCCCCGAGCATCTGAAGCACCCCGAGGCCAGCGCTGACAAAACCCCCACAACAAAACAGGTCAATCGCGATATTTGGGGCAAATAGTCTCACTGAATCTTTTAAGGCAGCCAAAATCGTGATCTATCTGACACTCCATGGTAAAGAAAAGTCAGCTTTGCAGAGTCCCTATCAAGTTTGTGATTAAGTGGCCGTTGTCCAGGTAACCAGCACCTATTGTATTGATGACCCTAAGGGGACAATTAGATGAATATTAGCGGACTTAATCAACTCAGCAGCCAAAGCAGTAGCACCACGTCTTTTAGTGTCACTATCACCACCGAAGATGATTCGACAACGACCACACTTGCCACTGAAAGCAGCGATAGCAGTGATACGCAGGACACTGTCACCATTTCAGCAGATGCGCTGAAAGCACTATCTGCTGACAGTGGTGCAACGCTGCACAGCAATGCCTCGCAGGCGTCAGAAGCTAAAGGCACCGCAAAAGCCAGCAGCAGTGATAGTAGCCAAGATAGCACTGACCCTGTGGCCAAAATTGACCAGCAGATTGAAAAGCTGCAACAGCAACTCGAAGAACTACAGCAGCAACTTCAGGCACTGAAGGGTGATAATTCTGATGAAGCAGATGCGAAACGTCAGCAGTTACAAGGACAAATAGCTACCGTCAGCGGCCAAATTGCCTCGCTGAACAATCAGAAATCTACACTCCAAAACCAGGATAGTACCAGTGCGTCCTGACAAGCATCATCTGCGGCAACTATATTTGTTGCTGCAGATATCCCCACAATGGCTTAAACCTATCGGATTCGGATTAACCACATAATTCTGACCGATAAGCAGCTCGTCCCCTACGCCACTGGACGCTCTTAATATTTTCAGTTGAGGCCGGTTATGTTTGAATCCTAATATCACTTACCAACTGGGAGTGTGCATTCTTGAAAAGGCTTGCTACATCAAATTCAGATTACTGCTCGACAGATCAATAGACTCAAGCAAGCGGTAATAAGCAGATAAACGGCCTAGAAACTCGCCCGCCTTGCATGAAAGTTTAGTCGCTATTGCTATACGCTAAGACTCAGTCATAAATGCCTAACATCGGTTCGAGGTGTTCAAAACTTTCATCCATCGCATAGGCGCGAGAGATATAAGGTACTGAAACATGGCCATAACGGAACGACAGCTGAGCCTCAGCGATTTCTTCACTATTTTTCGCAATCGCAGCCTCATATAAAGCGGCGACAAGCCCACTTCTATCCGCGCCCGCCCGACAATGAATTAATATTGGCTTTTCTGCATGTCTGAGCAGATAAATAATCGCTTGCGCATCCGTATCCGATAAATCGCGGCCATCTGACATGCCGAAATTGATATGTTTAATGTTTAATTTTTGGGACTCGGCAATTTCATTGTCATACCATAATTTCCCCTTGTGCTCACCACGAAGGTTGATAATGGTTTTAATGCCATAAATCTTTTGATAGTTCGCGATATCTTTTAGCGTTGGTTGAGCGGAACGATAGAGTTCCCCAGAGATGACCGTATGAAAATTTCCGGTTATTCGCAAAAAACCGGCATAAAGTCCTAATGAAGCCAGTGCGATAATTAACCAAAATGTCGATCTTAGTATCAGCATACGGACTAGCGACATCTTGCGCGCATTTAACTTGGCGGTTTTACCGGAATTAAGCATATGTGCTCCACATCTAAACCTGCTAAGCAGAATAACGCGTGTTTATGACAGTATTGATTTCAATAAAACATGCCGTTATCAGCCAACTGCTAATGCAAAGTACCGAGCAAACCTTAAGATCTTCTGAGCATTTCAATAAAAAGCATGAAAACAGGTCCTAATGAGATGCTTTGGATTACTCCCCCAATCCTAAAGATAAAGGTTTGAAAAAAATCATCGCAATAAACTCAATATGCTGCCGAAATTACATGTTAAGCTGTTGATTCGATTATTAAGTCCTTTTGATGCTGTCTGGTTACGCATTTCCAACAGGACTCAACATTGGTTTAGTTTTCGTTTCCACCTAAATAAAACAATAAGTTATATACATTCATCTCTGGCACTACACGACATAGAGGCGTTATGATAGGCACGTTTTTTAAGTATCTTTCAGCGACGGTTGCAATCAGCACAACCGGTTTCGCGCAACCCGTTTTGGCAGCATTACCGGCAACAACCGTAACCCCAAAAGTGCTCATTGTGACCATGTTTGGCAGTGAAGCAAAACCTTGGGAACAGCACGCTAAGTTTACCCATACCTACCCATTACCGGGCCTCAGTGCCGATTACCCCGATTTAAAATGTAATGATCAAGCTGTATGTATGCTGACAACCGCGATGGGGTATGCCAATGCCGCCACAACGCTGACATCGGTGGCTTTTAGCAGCCAACTCGACCTACGCCAAACCTATATCATCATCGCCGGTATTGGTGGTGTCGATCCGCGAAAAGGCACGTTGGGCTCGGCGCACTGGGCTCAATATGTGATTGACGGCGGACTGGTACATCGAATTGATGCGCGGCAGATGCCCAAAGAATGGACCACGGGAATGTTTGCCTTAGGCACCATTCACCCCGGAGAAAAGCCGAAGTGGCATGCAGGCAGTGAAGTGTTCGAACTTAATGGCGCTTTAGTCAATAAAGCCTATATGCTGAGTAAAAATGTTGAACTGCTGGATACCCCGGAAGCTCAGGCCGATCGAAAAATGTTTCCTGTGGGTTCTGTTGCTACCAAAGCTCCGTTTGTGTCGGTGTGCGACACGGTTTCCACCGATACCTTTTGGGTGGGTTCCGCCATTGCCAACGCCATGGACCAATACGCAAAGCTGCTGACAGATGGCGCCGCTGATGTGTGTACCTCACAAATGGAAGACAATGCCAGTTTGACAGCTTTGAAACGTGGTGCAGATGCAGGGAAGCTCGACTTCAACCGAGTACTGGTACTCCGTACAGCTTCCGATTACGACCAGGAAGCACCTGGACAAACTCCGGTGCAAGCGCTGGCGGCTAACGGTAGTGGGTATAAGCCTGCGGTTGTAAATGCTTACCGCGTTGCCGATGCGGTAACCCAAGATATCATTGCGCACTGGGCGCAATGGCAAGACGGGATTTAATTCGCTATTAACGATAAAGGCCGGATAATCCGGCCTTTATTCACAACCCTCGGAAAGTTAATCCTGATGTTCCTCAAAATAGGAATCCGGAATTAAATGCCCTAATTCGTGAGATTTGGTTTTCAGGTAAAACTCGTTGTAGCGGTTTTTACCTACTTGCAGCGGCACCCGTTCCACGACTTCGACGCCAATATCCTTCATGGCTTTCATCTTGCGCGGATTGTTGGTCATCAGCCGTACTTTGTGGACGCCGATCTTTTCCAGCATGGGGGCAATCATATCGTATTTGCGCATATCGGCCGGGAAGCCTAACTGCTCATTTGCTTCAACGGTATTGGCTCCTTGATCCTGTAATGCATAAGCACGGATTTTATTGAGCAACCCAATTCCCCGCCCTTCCTGACGCAAATAGAGAATAAAACCGCGACCTTCTGCGGCAATGTTCTGCATCGCAGTTTGCAATTGAAAACCACAATCACAACGCAAACTGAAAAGTGCATCACCGGTGAGACATTCAGAATGAATACGTCCTAGCATTGGCTCTTGCGCATTCAACTCACCATAGGTCAATGCCACATGTTCCTTGCCAGTTTCAGTGTCTTCGAAACCGTGCATTGCAAAAATACCCCAAGGCGTTGGTAGCTTGGCAGTGGCAATATATTTAATTGACATCGATTAACCTTAACTACTGCTCTCATTCCATGAGACGGTTAATGTCTCTCAGCATAGAGACTTACATATACATTGATTCAGGCGGGCCATTTTAGGCTGTTTCACGTTAAATCGGAATACCTGTAGCAAAGGCTTGTTCTACTTTAGAAAAGCACTGCCGCACAGTTAGTAACCTGAAAACCGTTGACTGTGAAGTATAACAATTTCCGGCTATGACGGCAGTGGTTTGTGAATGCAAAAAATGACGGCTATTTTTCGATATAACCCATCAAATTGCAGAGTGTCATTGATGCTCGTGCAGATGATGCACAATCTGGTTACTGGAACCACGATAAATCAATGATGGATCGGCCAGCGTTTGCTCAAATTTGCCATCAATCAACACATCGATATAGGGCAAAACAGAACGTTGCGCTGCGTTCAGCTCACTTAATTTATAACCGGTCCACAGCCAGACATCCTTGCCATCACATTCCTGTCTTACGCGCTTGAGGAGTTGCAATACTGCCGGGACATTAGCTGGAAACAGTGGGTCACCACCAGAGAGTGACAGACCGCGACGGTGTATGCGGCTATCGTTTAAATCCTTAATAATCTGGTCTTCCATCTTTTTATCAAACAGATGACCAGAACGAGGATCCCAGGTGGACTGGTTATAACAGCCTCGGCACTGGTGCTCACAGCCGGAAACAAACAGGGTGCAGCGAGTACCGGGACCATTGACTACATCGACCTGATAATAACGATGATAATTCATGATATTGTCCTCTGGTGCGCCCGCTCGGGCGCACCTGGTTGTACTCAAAGATGTTTTACACGACGTTTTACTTCTTCCTGCTTGCCTTGGTTAAAGGGTCTGGCATCAGGACTCCCAAGGTATCCACAGACACGACGGATAACAGACACCCGAGCCGGATCATGGTTGCCACATTTCGGGCACACAAACCCTTTACTGGTACAACTGAATTCTCCGGTATAGCCGCAGTCGTAACATTCATCAATAGGCGTGTTAGTACCGTAATATGGCACGCGGGTATAGCTATAATCCCAAACGTTTTCAAGCGCTTCTACGTTACGTTGCATATTGGGATATTCGCCGTAACAGATGAAACCGCCATTTGACACTTCAGGATATGGCTGTTCAAAGTCGATCTTGTCATACGGATTAACTGACTTTTCAACATCCAAGTGGAAGCTGTTGGTGTAATACCCTTTATCGGTAACACCAGGCACCATGCCAAACTCTTTGACATCCAGTTTGGCAAAGCGGTTACACAGGTTCTCACTCGGGGTAGCATACAGACTAAAACCGTAGCCAGTTTCTTCTTTCCAGCGCACAGTGGCAGCCTTCAGATAGGCGACAATTTCAACGGCTTTCTGACGCAGAACTTCACTGTCATACACGTGGGTTCCGGTGCCATACAATGCGTTGATCGCTTCATGAACACCAATATAGCCCAGTGAAATAGAGGCGCGACCGTTCTTGAAAATATCGGCGATACAGTCATCCGCTTTCAGGCGAACCCCGCAAGCACCTTCCATATACAGAATAGGCGCTACCCGCGCTTTCACATTTTTCAGACGTTCAATACGGGTATCCAGTCCCTTACGGGCAATGGCCAGCCGTTCATCAAGTATCCGATAAAATGCGCTTTCATCACCTTTAGCTTCCAATGCAATCCGCGGCAGGTTAAGACTAACAACCCCCAGATTATTCCGACCTTCGTGCTGCAACTCGCCATCTTGTTCATAAGCCCCGAGGAAACTACGGCAACCCATAGGGGTTTTGAAGGAACCGGTCACCCGCACAACTTCATCATAATTGAGGATATCGGGGTACATGCGCATAGTGGAACATTTCAGCGCCAATTGCTTGATGTCGTAATTGCAATCACCCGGCCTGTGGTTAACGCCATCACGAATCGCAAAAACCAGTTTCGGGAACACCGCAGTCTTATGGTTTTTACCCAGACCTTCCATACGGATTTTCAGAATGGACTCTTGGATCAGGCGTGACTGCCAGGATTTGCCCAAGCCGAAGCCAAGCGTCACAAATGGAGTTTGCCCATTAGCCGTATGCAGGGTATTAACTTCATATTCCAATGACTGGAATGCGTCATGACACTCTTTTTCAGTGCGTTCTTCCGCATACGCGGCAGCATTATTAATGCCCCACTTCTGCGCTACTTCCATATGCTTTTCGTAGCTTTTTGTCACGAATGGCGCCAGTACTTCATCAATACGGTTGATAGTAGTACCACCGTAAATATGGCTGGCAACCTGAGCAATAATCTGTGCAGTAACTGCGGTCGCAGTCGAAATTGATTTTGGTGTTTCAATTTCGGCATTACCCATTTTGAAGCCATGATTCAGCATGCCACCTAAGTCAATTAGCATGCAGTTAAACATCGGGAAGAATGGCGCATAGTCCAAATCGTGGTAATGGATTTCACCGCGTTCATGCGCGTCAACGACGTCTTTTGGCAGAATATGATGCTTGGCATAATGTTTAGCCACAATCCCCGCCAACAGGTCACGTTGGGTCGGGATCACTTTGGCATCTTTGTTAGCGTTTTCGTTGAGCAGTGAGGTATTGGTCTGCTCAACCAAGCCACGAATTTCTAGGCTCAGTTTACTGCCGGTTTCACGGCAGATATCGCGGTCGTGGCGATATTCAATGTAGGCTCTGGCGACAGACTTGTATGGACCATCCATCAACAAGTTCTCCACCCGATCCTGTAATTCCTGGATTTCAACCTCAGCTTTATCTTTAACAGCAGCTGACACTACCGCAGCCAGCGTGGCTGCATAGTCATCATCGTTAATACCACAGTGCGTCGAGGCTGCAAGCACCGCATCCCGGATTCTATTTTCATCGAATTGAGTACGACACCCGTCCCTCTTAATCACTACTGGCATAATCTTCACTCCCTTATGATTGTAATAACCATATATAGTGCTCATTTTTTAGCTAACCACTATATGTGGTAAGATTAGGCTACAAAAACACTAAAGGGATATTGATCTGGATCATGTAAAAGGACAGCTTTTACCACTTGGCAAAATTTGTTGTTGGCGTCCGCTGATTGTGACTAATTACTACTTGACCGGAGAGTCAGTCAACGATAGTGACGCAAAAAAAGCGAAAAATATGTGATAAAAAACACAGCAACCGGTCACGGTGACCGGCTGCGGACGTCATTGGCTAAAACCTCAACACTCGCCGAGTACCGCATCAATGAGATGCGCTGACTGTCTGACAGCGGCTTCTCCAGCAGCAATGGCTTCTTTGGCATGGTGAAATTCCATCGTCCCGATATCGGCAACATTAGGGACAACAAAAATATCTGGGGGATCACCCACTAAGCGCGCCCGCTTATGGCGCTGTTCCAATATATCCATAGACTGCGACATTACCGCCAGCATACCGGGTTCGGTTTTGTTGCCACGAGAAAATTTATGGGAAAGCCCAGCGACGTAGTCCTTACCCTTGGCCCACAGATCCATAAAACCAGAATCACCATGAGCTTCTGAGTTGGCCGTTTCCGTTACAATCTGCTGCTGTGCTTTCATGCTTTGGACATTGACCGGCAATACCTGCAGTTTTTCGCGATGATATCCGTGTAAATCAACACCAATCACCACCTGACACCCCATCGCGCGCGAGACAGACACCGGAATGGGGTTTACCACCGCACCATCCACCAGCCAGCGTTTTCCCTGCCGCACGGGTGACATAATGCCCGGCATCGAGCAAGATGCTCGAACCGCTTGGCGTAAATCACCACTGCGAAACCATACTTCCTGGCCGGAATACAGATCAGTGGCCACTGCGATAAAAGGCTTTTTCAAATCTTCTATCAGTAAATCACCAATGCGGTTTTGGATCGCATCAAAGACTTTATCGCCGCTGATCAGCCCGCCGCGACGCCAGCTGATATCCATCAACCCAAGCACATCCCAACTGGAAAAACTGCAAACCCATTCTTCCAGCTCCTCCAAACGATCGTTAGCATAAGCTGCGCCGACTAAAGCCCCCACAGAACAGCCGGCAATTTTTTGTGGATGGATCCCCATCGCTGCCAGCCCTTTAAGTACGCCGATATGCGCCCAGCCCTTTGCTGCTCCGCTGCCTAATGCAATCCCTATTACCGGTGAAGCGTCTACCATGTGCCAATAACTCCCGTATGGTGATGCAGTTAACGAACTATTCATGCATTCTATCGGGGCGATAAATTCAGATTCAAGAATCTCCGCCACAACTAATGAGAAAAATCTAGCTAAGCTAAGATCAAAACTGCCTAACACGGTAAAACCCGCTATAATATGCCCCCGCAGAATTTTATGGAGACAACCTTTGCAATTTACCGATTTTTCATTGGATAAGCGCCTGCTGCAATCTCTGAAGCATTTGGGGATTGAACAGCCGACTGAAATCCAGGCTGATGCAATTCCTGTTGCGTTGGCCGGACGAGATCTGATGGCGTCATCCAAAACCGGCTCAGGTAAAACGTTGGCGTTTTTACTGCCGGCATTGCAAAGACTGATGTCTACTAGAGCGCTCAGTAAACAGGATCCACGCGTGTTGATCCTGTTACCCACCCGAGAATTAGCCAACCAGGTGTATAGTCAGTTGCGGCTGCTGGTGGCCAATACTCAGTACAAAGCAGTGAGTATTCTCGGGGGCGAGAACTTCAATGATCAAGCTAAAGCGCTGGCACGTAATCCCCATATTATCGTGGCAACGCCGGGGCGTATTGCTGATCACCTGCAGCAACGTCATCTGTATCTTAACGGATTGGAACTCCTGATCCTTGATGAAGCAGACCGGATGCTGGATTTGGGGTTTGCCCCGCAACTCAGGGCCATTCATCAGGCAGCGGATCACCGGCGACGTCAGACACTGATGTTTTCTGCCACCTTGGATCATCACGATATTCACGAACTGGCGCTAGAACTGCTCAATAATCCTGAACATGTCGCAATTGGCTCCAGCCATGAAACGCATCAGGACATTCAGCAACGTATCTATTTGTGTGACCATCTTGATCATAAAGAAGCGCTGCTGCTGGCACTGCTTAAAGCCGGGTCACACAAGCAAATAATGATTTTTACTGCAACGCGTGAAGACACCGAGCGCTTGGCAACCAAACTGGTACACCAAGGTTATTCAGCCACTGCGCTCAGCGGTGAATTGAAACAAAGTACGCGTAATCAGATCATGGATCAGTTCAGCCGCGGTCAGCAGCAAATTCTGGTAACGACCGATGTGGCCTCTCGCGGACTAGACTTACTTAACGTATCGTTAGTGATCAACTTCGATATGCCGAAGTTCGCGGAAGAATATGTCCATCGAATTGGCCGCACCGGCCGCGCGGGAGCAAAAGGCGATGCCATCTCCTTAGTGGGACCAAAGGATTGGGAAGCGTACATGCGTGTGGAAGCGTTTCTGTCGCAACCACTAGCGACGGCGACAGTTGAAGGGCTTGAACCGGTATTTAAAGGGCTGGCACCGAAAAAGCCTCAAACTAAACGTCGAGTAGCGACCGAGCCTGAAGTATGGAAAAAGGCGGCCGCCAACAAATCACGTAAACCGCAGTCTCGGGATAAACGCTTCCTGACGGCGGTAGATGCAGGGGATACACCAATGCGTCGTAAACCTGCACCGGCAAAAACGCCGAACAACAACGAATCTGAAGAGTAATACGGCTGTCGCCGTTCTTGAATGCAAGGATATTTATGCGAGTCTGTGGTGTTGAACTAAAAGGCAGCGAAGCTGTTATCTGTTTGGTGAGCTACAAAGGGGATAGCTATAACGTCCCGGAATGTCGTCGGCACTCTTTTACATTAGAGGATGCCGCGAGTCAGGAAGCTATTCGTGAATTCCATTTTGCCTTCCATAAATTGTTGGAAGACTATCAGGTGGATGAAGTAGTGCTCATTGCCCGGGAATACAAAGGTAAATTTGCCGGGAGTGCCAGCAGCTTTAAGCTGGAAAGCGCCATTCAACTCAGCGACAAACCCGTTGCGATGCTGACACCACAAGCGATACGCGAGCAAAACAAGCGGAATCCACCATTGGTAGAATTTGCCGCTTTGGAGCTGCGTAAATTCCAGCAATCCGCATTTGAAGCAGCTTATGCCTACCTGACCCAGAAACGTTTCGCCAAAGACTGATGGCAACAGACTACCTGGCACATTACAGCGAGGAGGTGCGCGCCAAGGTGACGGCGCTGCACCAACAAGGGCTGTTACCGCAGTTTCTGTTAAAACGCCACCCGGAAGTCCATCAAATCCGCTCTGACCGCGCCCTTTATGACTTCACCGTGGCGCTGAAAAATAGTTATCTGAAAAAATCAGCACCACTGGCAAAAGTGTGTTTTGACGACAAAATAACGTTGAGTCATCAGGCCTTGGGGTTACACACATATGCCGCACGGCGTCAGGGTAACAAGGTCAAAACTAAGAATGAAATTCGTATTTCCTCTCGCCTCAAACGGGCACCAGAAGCGTTTTTACGGATGCTAGTGGTGCATGAACTGGCACATCTAAAAGAAAAAGATCACAACAAATCCTTCTATCAATTGTGTTGTCATATGGAGCCAGAGTATCACCAGTTGGAGTTTGAGCTGCGTGTGTATCTGATGCTGGCCGACGAAGGTATCGACCCTTATCAGGGCGAATTATCGAGTTAACACCATCCGCTGTTGTAAATGCGAGGCAATCATTTCACTTGTGGAGGCTCGCACCTCGCGTCATTGGCTGACAAATTAGCCGCTTGTACCGTTATTGCATCAACGACAAAAACAATAAAGGCCACCGTTTGGTAGCCTTCGCTTTAAATCGTTAACCAGTTAACCCAGATTCATCATATGTTTTCGGGATGCCACCAACTGTTCAAACGCTTGCTTGTCCTTACCCGCCAAATGACCTGCCATGGGGATCTGCGCCGTCATCGGATTCACCGGACGACCGTTAATGTGAAATTCATAATGCAGATGCGGCCCGGTAATACGGCCGGTTGCCCCAGATAAGGCAATCACCTGACCACGGCTTACACGCTGACCTTTATGCACAAGGGCTTTGGAGAGATGCAGATAACGTGTGGTGTATTTGCTATCGTGTTCAATCACAATGTACTTACCGGCATAGGGATGGTTGGTCACCAGCGTGACGACACCATCACCGGTGGCAACCACTTTAGTGCCTACAGGTGTAGAGAAATCGACGCCGTTATGCGGCGCGATACGTCCGGTGACCGGATGAAGTCGGTGCGGGTTAAACGCGGAGCTGATGCGATATTGCTTCAGCAATGGTAAACGCTGAAAGGCACGTACCAGACTCTGGCCATTTTCATCGTAAAAGTTACCATCACTGTCCTGAAACGCCGTCACTCGGCTGCGGCCCAAATTGATGCTAATCCCCAGAAGATGACTGACACCGGTCGATTCGCCGGCCACATATTGATCATTTAGCAGCACAGAGAAGTTATCACCGGCCCGCAAATCGCGGGCGAAATTAAGTTTATCTTTCAACAACATTTCAATGCGTTGAATTTCAGCAGCACTCAAACCCACTTTTTCAGCAGAACGGTAAAAAGATCCCTGAATATCACCGCTGACAATACGATCCTGCCAATCTCCGGGAATATTGATCTCGTTTACTTCATAGCCACCTTCCGGGTAGCGCGTAAACACCACCTGGCGAGCCGCGTTGAAGTACAACTCTAACTTTGTGAGATTTCCCTGCTCATCCTGCCAGAAACTGATGCGGTTACCCGGCATCAGCGTATCTAACGCCAACACGTCAAGATCGGCCTCCAGTACTTTGTACATGGTCTGCTGATCGACGCCTGCCTCAGAAAACAGCGCACTGAGCGTATCGCCAGAGGTAATGGTGTGAACATAGGAAGGTTTAGCAATATGGGGGGCAGTGATGGGAGCCGGGTTAGTCAAAATGGACTCAACATCCAGCGGAACCGCGACACGTTGTGGACTAAATTCCTGACTGGCTGGCCATAACATCGCGATACCGATAGCCAGACCGCCAGTTAACAACAGCTTTTTATGTAAAGAAGGAAGCGCCTGCAAACGCATCATCGGGTTAAAATTCAACCATGATATTTTCTCAGTCTGCAACACTTCTCTCCCATGCCACTGCCAATAAAAGCCCCTTAAATTGAAGGGGAACGCCAAAGTTATATCAAAAAAAGGGCAGGATACAAGGGTTAGATGATATGTCTGTCACATTAGATACAATTTTCACCAGTTTTCAGGCATTCTCAAGGTGTCACAACCCTGATATGACTGCCTCTCACCTGTTTGGCGATATCGATACGCGTCGTTATCTGCTCTTTCATTTCAGATACATGTGAAATAACACCGATCATACGACCGGTGGATTGCAGATCGATTAGTGTGCGAATTGCCAGTTCCAATGAATCCTGATCCAAACTTCCAAACCCTTCGTCGATAAATAAGGTATCAAGACGAATCCCGCCCGCATAAGCCTGTACGACATCCGACAGTCCGAGCGCTAATGCCAGTGCCGCCATAAAACTCTCGCCGCCGCTAAGGGTTGCCACAGGTCGCACTCGAGAACTGTACGCATCTTCCACTTCCAGTTCCAGCCCTGACGCCTTGTTGCCTTTTGCCCGATCTTCTTTACGTAGCAAGCGATAACGGCCTTTGCTCATCAACGCCAGTCGTTCGCTCGCTTCTAGCAGCACATCGTCGAGCAAGACACTCAGCACAAACCGTTGCAGGCTGAGTTTGCCCTGATTATTGCCGTTAGCCACATCGGCTAAGGTACCAACCACAGCATATTGCTGTTCCAGGAGTCGTGATGCTTGCGCTTCCTGTTGTAACTTGTCTGCGGCGCGCTGGAGATTGGCCATCTGCGTGTGTAACTGTTGCCAAGCGGACTCTGCTTGTTGCCAATGACGCTGAGCATTAGTTAACCGTTGCTCCAATGTCGGCAGATCCGGTACGGCGCTCTCCTGAAGCTTCTGCTGTAACGCCTCTAATTTACCGATGAGTTGATCTCGCTGTTTTTCCCAGTCGCGCAATTGTTGTTCCAACTGCGCCATCGCAGCACTGGCTAATGTGGCATGTTCCAACGCCGTATTATCGTTAAAGCCTGCGGCCTGTAACTGCTGCAGGAATTCCGTTTCAGCCTGTTGCTGATGGACTTTCGCTGCATTAAGCCGCTCCATTCTGCTGTTGGCCTCACTATCGGCCTGTGTTGCCGCAATGCTGGCTTGTTGAAAGTGCTGTTGGATCAAATCTATTTGTTGCGCCGCTACGGTTAACTGCCCGGCAATATCGCTGAGAACTTGGGTCAGTTTCGCTTCCGCCGTCACAGCATCCAGTTGTTGGAACTCCTGGGGTAACTGGCGTTGCTGTTCGCTGAGAATACCGTGAATATTACTGGCGTTACGTTGAAGTTCTGCCGATTGCAGCTGCCACAGTTCCAGTTGCTGCTGCGACTGCTGCATGTTGAGCTCCAACGTTTCCAGTTCACCTCGCCGAACTTCCAGTTGTTCGGTCGCCTGCTGCGCTTGTTGCAGTGCGATACCGATGTTATCCAGCATGGTCTTGGTCACCGCAACATTCTGGTCGGCCTTACCTTCGAGCTGTTGCTGCTGCAGGGTTATCTGTTCAGTCAACGGCTGCAGGCGATCCCGCAGACTTTTGTACTCACTGCGGATATTGTCATATTCCGTACGAGCCAACTCCCATTGCATCTGCGCCTGGTCCAACTGTTCGCTTGTGGGCAACGACTGCTGACTGTGCGCCGGTTGTGGATGCTGCCGACTGCCACAGACCGGGCAAGGCTGATCAGCGGTCAATTCTTTGGCTAGAATAGCGGCCTGACCTTGATGCCAGGCTAATTGCAACTGCTTATATTCGGTTTCCGCCTGTTGCTTCTTGTCCCGAGCCAGCTTCCCTTGCGCCTCGGCGACATTTAACGCATGTTGCAACTGTTGCTGTTGTTGGTTCAGCTGATCCAGTTGCTGGCGCTGTTCCAGTTGCCGACTCAGCGCATACTGTTGTTGTTGCAATGCCGCCATTTTAGAAGCAACCGCCGACAGCTTAACGATCTCGGCATTAAAAGCGGTTTTCTGTTGCTGTTGTTGTTGCAGCAGTTGTCGCTGCTGTTGCTCAGAAGCTACAGCCGCCTGGATCTGGCGTTCCAACTGTTTTAACTGCTGATGCTGTGCGCCAAGGTTATTTAATAATGGCTGTAACTGTTGATATTGTTGCAATTGCAGTTGTAGTTGCTGTTTCTGAGTCTCCAGAAGCGGCAGCTTAGCCTGAGCGGTTACCGCCTGCTGCAACACGGCTTTTGCTTGTAATTGTTGTTGCTCAGCGTTGACTAATGCCTGCTGTGCCTGAGTCAGCTCCAGTTGCCATTGTTGCAGTTGATGTTTGGCTGGCTGCAGTTTTTCAGCGCGTCGGGCCAACTGCAATTGTTGCTGCAGACGCAGTTGCTGCGGCTCTTGCGCGGTAAAGGCATCAGCTTGCAGTTGCAGCTTTTGCCGTGCATCGAATTCTTTTGCCAATGTTTTCGCGGCTTCCAATGCCTTTAGTGCTTGTTCCTTCGCTGCGACAGCTTGTAGCTTGGCCTGTTCCGCCAGCGCCAGCGGTGCCGCCAGTTCACAGAGGGTTTGCTGTAATGCTTCAATAGACTCGACACCTGCGGTGTCCAAAATGCCTTGTCGCCGCTGCTGCATATCACGCGCCTTGGCTTTGATGTCCAACGCTTGTTGCTTCAACCGCTCTTCAATACGACTATAGATGTGTGTCTGAAATAGCTGACTGAATATTTTTTCCCGCTCTTTAGAATCAGCCAGCAGTAGTTCCCGGAATTTCCCTTGCGGCAATACCATCACCTGGCGAAACTGATCGACATCGAGTCCAGTGAGATCCTCCACCATGGCGGTGGCATCGGTTACCTTATTGGCGACGAGTAATTCCTCTTTGCCATCCTCATGGATCCGTAAAAGTTCAGCTTCACTTTTTTGCAGGGTGAACCCATCACCGCGACTTTTAGCGCGTTGTTGTTCCGGTACTCGCCGAATGCGGTAACGCCGGTGTCCCAGCTCAAAACTAAAAATGACCTGGGTGAGCAATTCATCATCAGCATAATCGCACCGCATCTGGCTGCCTTCGCGCTCATTGCCAGTTGTTTTGCCATAGAGCGCAAAGCAGATGGCATCAAGAATGCTGGTCTTGCCTGCGCCCGTTGGCCCATTGATCAGAAACAGTGGGTTATCACCCAAACCTGAAAAATCAATGTGCTGAGTATCGGCAAATGGCCCAAAAGCACTCATCTCCAGCGTCAGCGGCTTCATTGCAACTCCCCTTTATGTAGTTCATCAATCAGGGAAGTCATCATCTGCTGTTGTGCTTCAGTCATTGGCGCACCAGCAACCTGGCCGAAGAAATCGCTGAACATCTCCAATTCGCCTTTTTTAATTCGCTCTCGCCCGCTTTCTTCACCTTGTTGCCGGGACATCAACCCCGTGCGCTCAAGATGTAGCACATTCGGATAGCGGCTACGCAGTCGTCCCATCGGATCAAGCAGAGCCTGAGTGTCACTTAAACGTACCATCAGATAATCTTCAGGGGTGGGATCGGATTTTGCTGCCAGCAGCAGGTCTTCCAGAAAGCCCTCGATGACCCTGACGTCTTTTCGCGGTGTGATTGGCAGCTGCTGGATAATAGGTGGGCGCCCCGCTTCCAACTCTACGAGAGTCACTGATTTTTTCTGTTTGGCTTCGCTAAATGAATATTTCAGGGGCGAACCAGAATAGCGGATATGCGCTTCGCCGCGATACTGAGGGCCATGCAGATGCCCTAAGGCGACATAATCAAACGGTTGAAATAGCGTGGGATCAATTCTGTCAGCGCCACCAATGCTTAGCGGCCGTTCAGACTCTGATTCACTGCCACCATCCAGAAAACAGTGCGCAACTACAACTTTCGGAAGCCCTTGACTGTCATGGGTCATGACCTGTTGCAAAATCACTGCCATTGCCTGTTGATGCGTTGTGATGTCATCATCCTGCAGCAAATGTCTAACGACTGCCGGTTCTGCATATGGAATCGGATAAAAAAAACAGTCACCCAACTGTAACGGCTGCACCGCCGCGCAAAGAGGGCCATAGATATGCAGCCCGCTACGGGCCATCTGCTGCGAACCAAATCCTAAGCGTTCATGACTGTCATGATTTCCGGCAATCAACACAACCGGAATACCATGATCGGTAATCATTCGATCTAAAAAATGGCTGAGCAGCTCAACCGCACTGGCCGGAGGAATGGCGCGATCATAGATATCACCAGCGATGATAAGCGCATCAACCGCTTGAGAGATGGCAAGTTCCATAATCTGCTCAAGCATATGTGCCTGTTCATCAAGCAGCGGCTCATTGTGTAGTTGCCGCCCTAAATGCCAGTCGGAAGTATGGATGAATTTCATCGACAGTCCTTGTTAGCTGTAATCCCGTACGACTCAAAATAACCCGAGATGATATTGTTCCGTCAGCAACTTGATACTCATCGCCAGCGACATCGTCACCACTAATGGGCGAATGATTTTAGTGCCCTTGGTCACCACCAAACGTGAGCCCAAAGTCGCGCCTAACGCCTGCCCTGCCAGCATCACCAGACCGAGCAGCCACACCACCTTTCCACCCAAAGCAAAAAACAGCAGCGACGATATATTGGTGGCGAAATTCAACACCTTAGCGTGAGCCGTCGCTTTAGCGAGCCCAAATCCAGCCAAGGTAACAAATCCGAGGGCAAAAAAACTGCCGGTACCGGGCCCGAAGAAACCATCATAAACACCAATGCCTAAGGCCACAGTAAATGCAAATGCGGTGGGGTTTAAAACTCGGGCGCGATCACCGTCCGTAATTTTTTTTGAAAATAAAAAATAACAGCCAATAGCAAGAATAAGAAAAGGCAAAATCATCTTCAAGACACTGGCATCCACCATCTGCACCAGCGTAGTTCCTGATGCCGCCCCCACTAACGCACAGGCAATCGCTAACTTCATTTCATTTACATTAACCATGCCTTTTCGCACAAAATAGACACTGGCAAAAAAGCTACCCCCACAGGCCTGAAGTTTATTGGTGGCCAAGGCCGCAGCGGGCGGTAAGCCTACCCACATAAGCGCCGGAATGGTTAATAGGCCACCGCCGCCGGCAATCGAGTCAATAAAACCAGCGACCAGCGCCACCGAAAACAAAATTAAAGCGAGTTGCAGGGTTAATTCAATTTCCATCTTAGGTTGTTATCAGAATATTCGGGCAAGAAGGTTATTAGACGGTGTTTCTAAATAAAAGGCAAAGGGAACGACATAACAAAAAAGCCACCCTTAGGCGGCTTTCCGTACTGATGCTTTGGGCAATTTAGTGATGACAGTGTTCGTCACACTCGTGATCATCATCGTCATCGGCGAATTCGTCGCCGTCCTGATGTTGCATCACGCCCCAACCATCAGTCATACCATCAAATTCTGCCGCAAAGTCATTAAGTTCTGTTTCTTTAGCGACAATGGCATCATAATCCGGCACCATTTCAACAGACACAATAACTTCCCACTTTTCGATCTCATCATTGAAGCTGAGTTCGACATCATCACTGTGACCGGCCGCAATCAAATCTTCAAGCGCTGACTCGGCATCACGTTGTTCTTCAAACACCAGAAAAAAATCAATCGCCATAGACTGCGACAGATCCATGCCGGAATCACTCATTGCCTGCAACATCTGGCCATTATCATCATCAGGGAATTGCATGTTTATCCTCTCTCAGGCAGCAGCTACAACTTGAACTTGCTTACCTTTGTACGACACTAGATCGCCCGCCAGCAGTTTTTTGCGTTTTCGGGTTTCTACTTCGCCATTGACTGTGACCATACCTTCAGCAATGACATGTTTTGCTTCTGCGCCATCGGCACATAAGCCTTCCACTTTGAGAAGCTTAAAAAGTTCGATAAACTCTTCGTCAGCTCTTAGGGAAAATTCTGGGATTTGTGACACTCTGTTTGGCCTTATCAGAAAAACTGTCGGCAATTATATCAAGGCAAGCTATAACGCGTCATTACGATTGCATGAAACTGCTATATTCTTCTGCCAATAGTCCGTAATAACGCTCATCTAGCCATTCACCCAAAATTTTATGGTTGTGGCGTAGTAGTCCTTCTTGTGTAAAGCCGCACTTTTCCAGAACGCTGGTGGATGCGAGATTTTCTGACACACAACGCGCCTCAACCTTATGGATATCTCGTTCGTGCCTGGCCCAGCGCTAATAATTTGAGCACTGCTGTTGTATAACCGTTGCCCTGCTGACCGCTTGCCATCAGGTAGCCCTCTTCCCATTGACCAAGGGCTTCATCAGTCAAACAAATTCCCATGAACCCGATAAAATCACCCGCGACAGACTCCACTACCAATGACATCCATTCGCCACACCGCGCTTGCATGCCTTTGCTGCGCTGCTGAAATTTATCCAGAAGGACCTCTGCTGTATCAACTTCACGGATGTATCGATTCAGGTGTGGATCCTGATTGATCTTTAAAAAGACTGGCCAATCTTGCGCTGCATCAAACGCAAACGAATACGTTCGTTTGTCACAATGGGATCTGAGGACACTGGAATCTCCTGCTTAATCCTTTGGGTTATTTGCCGCTATCACAGCTTACATCAAAAGCGCCACTAGATGGCGGCGCTAACAAGATTAAGCCTTCTGTTGCGTTGCTATCCAATGATTGATTTTATCCTCCATCACTGCCAGCGGTAATGAGCCTGATGTCAGCATCTGATCATGAAATGCTTTCAGATCAAATTTATCGCCAAGCGCGACTTCAGCCTTGTGTCTCAATTCGAGTATTTTCAATTGCCCGACTTTATAAGATAACGCCTGTCCAGGAATTGCCATGTAGCGTTCAACCTCAGCAATGATGTCACTTTCCGCCATGGGTGAATTATCTTTCATATACTGAATGGCTTGCTCACGGGTCCAACCTTTGGCATGCATGCCGGTATCAACAACTAAACGCATTGCACGCAGCATTTCATCGGATAACTTACCGAAATACTGATAAGGATCACTAAACACACCCATCTCGATTCCCAGATACTCCGAGTATAGTGCCCAGCCCTCTTCAAACGCTGTATAACTGCCAAAACGCTGAAACTCTGGCACACCCGTCAGTTCTTGTTTGATCGATATCTGAAAGTGATGACCCGGCGATGCTTCATGTAACGACAAGGTCGTCATTCCCCACTTAGGCTGAGCCTTGAGGTTATAGGTATTGATGTAAAAAATCCCAGGTCGACTACCATCCACCGCTGGGGCTTCATAGGATGCACCGGCGGCAGATTGCTGCCGGAAAGCTTCTACAGGCTTTATCACATAGTCAGCTTTAGGCATTACATGAAAGTACTTAGGTAATACCGCATTGATACGCTGTTTAACGGCAGCATAGCCGTTAATCAATTCATCTGGCGTATTAAAAAAGTATTGAGGTTCTGATGAGAGTGAAGCGAAAAATGCTTTGAGATCACCTTGGAAGCCCACTTGTTGGCGCACTTTATCCATTTCCTGACGGATACGTGCCACTTCCTGTAAACCAATCTGATGAATTTGCTCGACCGGCATAGTTGTGGTGGTATGGTAATTAGCTAAATACTGGTACCAAGCCTTCCCATTTGGTAAATTCCAAAAGCCGGAAGAGTTACGAGCTGCTGGCAGGTAAGTATTATTAAAGTAATCACGCAAAGATTTAAAAGCAGGTAACAGTTCATCAGCGATCATACTGCGGTACTCTGCAGTAATTTTTGTTCGGTCTGCGTCTGAAAAAGTATCGGGGAACTGTTTTATTGGTGCGAAAAAGATACTGTCTTCAGGGGCATTGACGAGTTGGGCATCGAGTTGCGGGATAATCCGTTCAACCAAGACTTTTGGCAGTACCACCTTCGCGAACATGCCTTCATTCATCCGTTGCTGCGCTAAGGCCATCCATGTCACAAATCCTTTGACTCGCGAATGCCAGTTTTCATAATCGGTCACTGTCTTAAACGGCTGTGCGCTCTCCCCGCTGCCGAGCTGCACCATCGTGATAACAGTGCTGTAAAACTGACTAATGGGCATTAACCTCCCCGGAAAAGCTTCCCCCTGCAATGCGATTTTTCTGTCATAGACGAACATGTCATAACTGAGTTGTAATTGAGGCGATAGCTGCTTACGGTCAATGAGCTGAACTTTAGCCAGATAATCACTATTGAGCTGGTGACTGGCTTGCAGATAGGTATCTGTCAAATCGCCACCAAAGTCGGCGTTATAATCGTTTACGCCGAAGAAAGTGGCATATAGCGGCTCTAACTTCAGATAGTCTTTAAAATAATCATCGACGACTTTTAAATACTGCTGCTCCACAACATGCACATTCGGCTCAGCTGCAACGTCTGTCTTTGCAGTATTGGCAGTTTCGGCTTTCTGATTGCATGCCGTTAAACCCAATGCCACAGCGATAACAGTAGAAAGGACAAGTCCCTTATTCATTTATGATAATTCTCCAATGGTAGATCTATGACGCAGAAGCTCCACTATACTTTGAAAACGAAAACTGATGGGTACAGCTTCATGATTTATTCGTTCAGCAATTCCGGCTTTAGAGACCCAGAAACCGGTGTCTACAACCAGACATATTTTATGGAAGTGTTTAACCGCGAATGGTACCGGCATTTACGCGATCAACAGACGCTGGCTTTATTGTATCTGTCGCCACTGTTACCTGGAATGATCAATCAACCACATCTGCTGGATTTTTTTACCGGGCGCATTCAAGCATCGTTATTAAGAACCACTGACCTACTCGCAAGATTGAATCAAACGTTATTTGCCGTGGGATTATTTAACACCGATGAAATTGGCACTCAAACCGTAATAGAAAGGATTACGGAACAACTAGAAGAATTTTCAGGAGAATATCGGCAGCATCATGGTGTTGGATTTGATTACCGCATCGCTGCGTGTTTATGCCAACCTTCTACTGAGGTAAAACCTGAGGCACTATTTATTGAGGCAGAAGGCCGCTGTATTAAAGCCGGAAACGAAAAATTACCAATTATGATCAGAGTCCAGTAATGCCTATTTTTTTAATCGTTACGCGCATAAAAAAAGCCCCTTAACAGGGGCTTTTTGCTAACCATTCGGATTTACAGAGAAATCTTATGGATGCGAGCTTTTTCTTTGATGTACGCAATATAGTTAGTTGCGCTTTTAGCGGTTTTCTTATCTTTAGCTGCTAATTCAGCATAACGATATGCTTCTTTATACTGCTTCAAGTTTAGATAAGACAACATCAACTCATACTGTGCTTCACCTGGGCTATCCAGACCAGCATTCAAAGCTTTTTCAAGTACCGGAATAGACGCTTTGTATTGCTGATCCAGAGACAAAATACGTCCCTCTTTCAGATACAGTTTGCCATCTTTCGATATTGACGCAGCCTGGTCGTAATAAGTCGCAGCTTGTTTTAGCGCTTTAGCTTGGTGGAAGAACCCTGCCATCATTGACAAGTTCTTTTCATCCTTAGGCACTAATCCACTCTTGATATGCTTTTCAAGAATCAGAGCACCACGATAAGGAGAACCCTTCTGCGCTAACAACTGGCAAAGACGAATGATGTTGTCAGGCTTTTCGAGGAATCCGCCAGCATAGGCGATTTCATAAGTAGCCAGAGAACGATCATAGTCTTCTGTCAACAGATAGAGCTGCGCTAATTGTACCCACAAACGCTGATCATCAGGGAACAATGGCACCATGGTTTCAAGAACACCCACAGCCTGCTTGTACTTTTTCAGGTTGAACAGTGATTGAAACTTAAGCTGATACAGTCCCTTATCGGGTTTATCCATGACGGATATCCCCTCATCGACTGTCTTCAGTGCATTATCCCACTGCTGCATTTCAGTGTAAGCAATAGCCATACGTCGGTAAACGACAGCATCTTTCTTACATGTGAAATCCATCCACTTGCGGTAATAGCTGATTGCTTCCTTGTACTTCTTCTCTTGCAATAGCAAGTCAGAATACAGCTTCAAGGTCGCAGCATGGTCTACACCACCCAAAACGTCGGCATCAACCGCAGACTTAAGGTATTTGATGGCTTTATCCATCTGTCCTTTTTCTGCATAGAAGTTACCTAACATACGAGCAATATATGCCTTATCAAAATCACCACGTGGATCAGCTTCCAACAGCGTTGCAATAGCGTCGTCCAGCTTGCCGGCTTGATAAGCTTCAAAAGCCTTCTGAACTTTACGCGCAGCAGACTCACCGACAGCCTTGGACTGGCGAGAATCAATCGGACACTTTTCAGCTGCCATTGCACTGTTAACGATCACACTGCCAGAAAAAGTTAGCAGTAAAGCTGCAGCAAGCGTTGTCACTTTATGCATCTTAGTTGCCTCCTTTATTCAGTTTAAAGTCCAACTGAACTTTCTGACCAGGTTGTCTCTGGGGCTTGCCGTCAACAATCTTTGGTTTGTACTTCCACTTTCTCAGCGCACGAATCGCTTCACGATCGAAGATACGTTTAGGTTCAGCGTTGATGACTTGAACATCATCAACAGCACCGGTTTCAGTAATAGTGAAACTCAGTTGTACCCAACCTTCCTTACCATCACGAGCCGCAGCAATAGGATACTGTGGTTCGATACGCACGATAGGAGTGGCATCACCATCACGAGTCATCATGTTACCCAGCTTAAAGCCTGTGCTTGCTGGGCCTGATGCAACTGCTCCAAAACTGAAATTCATAGAAGTATCAATATTGGAAGAGTCGTCAGGTGGAGTGTCATCCATCTGAGGCGGTTGCTCTGGTGGTGGTGGTGGTTTAGGTGTTTCTCTGACCTTTTTCTGCGCCTGAGAGTCCTGCTTATCCATTGTGATCTCAATGACCGGCGAGTCAGAGGAGGTGTCGGCACGTTTAGCGCCGCCACCAACCAGAGTTGCCATAAACCAAAACAGACCAAATGTAACAGCAGCACCAATAATGATAGATACTAGTGCTCTAAACATATCAGTCTTTCCCCGCAGATACCGAGATCTTATCTACGCCAGCAGCCTTAACCTGATCCATAACACGAACCACTAAGCCATGTTTGGCTTCTTTGTCGGCTTGAATCAATACTGCGGCTTCAGGAGCCTCAGCCAGCATTCGTTCAACGTTTGCTGACACCCGTTCAATATCTACCTGACGGTTTTCCATCATGATCACGCCAGTCTTACTGACGCCGATAAAGATGTTGGCCGACGGCTTAGAGGTCGCATGTGCAGCCTGAGGTTTGTTGTAATCCAAACCAGATGGCTTCACAAACGACGTAGTTACGATGAAGAAGATCAACATAATGAACACGATGTCGAGCATCGGGGTCATATCGATCTGCGCTTCCTCGTCTATACTGGAATGCTTCTTACGTGCCATGTTAAATCTCTCTCTAGTGCTGAGGCAGTCTGTCTTTCAACTTTTCCATGCGGACTTTCATCTTGGCATCGAGACGAGTGCTGAAAAACACTCCTGACAACGCTGCAACCATCCCAGCCATAGTTGGCATAGTGGCTAATGAAATACCCGCAGCCATAAGACGAGCGTTACTCGTCCCTTGAACTGCCATCACGTCGAATACTGAAACCATCCCTGTCACAGTCCCTAACAGTCCGATCATCGGACAGATAGCAACTAGGGTGTTAATAATCAGCATACGAGCTCTGATCTCTTGAGTTGCCTGGGATACCCAGGCCTCACGGATGCGATGTGCATACCAAGAATGTCTGTCCTCTCTGGCGTTCCATGTGGCAATAATTTGCTTGTGGATTTTTGGCGCGATCCAATTGACGTACCAATAACGCTCAAGCATCAATGCCCACATAAGGAACAGCACAAACGCTACCAACCAGAGGATATTACCCCCGGCGGCCATGAAGCCCCTGACGGTTGCCCAAACGTCCATCAGGTATAGCATCATTAGTCAGCCCTCTTCTCAGCATGCAGTGCTATCAGACCAGCACTCTGTTCTTCAATAATCTGAACAACAGATTTACTACGAGTTACACACAAAGCATGAGCCAGCATCAATGGTAATGCTGCAACCAGACCCTGAACAGTTGTTACCAGAGCCATAGAAATACCACCAGCCATCAGTTTTGGATCGCCAGTACCGAACAACTGGATAGATTGGAAGGTTGCAATCATACCAGTTACAGTACCCAACAAACCAAGCATAGGAGCGATAGCTGCCATTACTTTCAGAATGGAGATACGAGCTTCCAGAGCAGGAGTTTCCTTCAGAATGGCTTCGTCCAGTTTCAGTTCTAGAGTTTCGACATCGACATCTTTGTTGTCGAAGTAAACTTTCAGGATACGACCCAGTGCGTTGTTACCTGGTTTATCAATATTTTTGGCCTGAGCTTTAACTTTGGCAGCAATGATAGTCAGAGTGATGATACGCTCGATAGAGATCAACAGACCCAGCACCAGCACACCAATGATGATGTAACCGATAATACCTGCAGATTCGATACGATCTTCCAAGCTTGCTTTCTGGGTGAAGATGTTCAGCAGTGCGCCACGACCCGGATCGATGTAAACCTTAGCAGTTCCTGAAGTAGCTTTTTCAAAATCAGCTGCTGCACTAACCATGTAGCCTTCTGGCTGTTGTGACAGTTCCTGGATCAGGTTCAGGTTAGGGTTCCATACAACATATTTGCCATTAGCAATCAGGTTGAATGCGCCGATACGAGTGATACTAGTCTGTTGTACGTTACCATCAATATCAGTAACTGAACCATTGAACTTGACGACTTTGCCGCCTTGGCTCATTTCAAACAGCTCTTGTTCCCAGAACTTTTCCAGTTCTTCAATTTTTGGCAGCTGTTTACGAGCACCCAGATCAGCGATGAATTTATCGCGGCCAGGATATTGAGCACTTACGTTGGAGTTGATCAGTTTACCAGCGAAATCACCAGCTTCACCTTTTACAACACCAAACATTTCACCCAAGTCACCCTGAGCAGTTTTCAGATCATCTTGCAACTGAGCAATCTTATGCTCGTTGTCAGTGAACTGTTTATTCAAATCTTCGCCGCGTTTTTTCTCAGCAGCTAGAGCATTTTTTTCGCGCTGTAACAGAGCAGCTTTATCACCACGTTCAGCTTGGAATTCAGCTTCACGCTTGGCGTTAATCTTACCCTGATCGGCACGTTCAGTTTTGATTTGTTGCAGCAACTGATCAATAGTCTTTGGCGCGTCAGCAGCGCTAACCATACCAGAGGCCAGAGAGAAACTTGCAGCAACCAGCGCTGTAGCGATTAACTTCTTCATTATTTAGCAGCCTCCGCAGCTGGAATTGGTAACGCGAACAGGTCCATTGCTCCTTGTTTACGAGCAATACGAATGCCTTTAGTGATGTCACGCAGATAGCTGTCATCCAGCTTATCCCAACCCTTAGTTTCGGTGTTGTACATCCAAGCAGTTCTCTGGTCCAGACTCTGTGCATACAGAGCTACGCGGCCCAAACGGAAGAAGTCTACCAGTACTTCTTTACCATCAAGGTTCAGTTTACCGGTTTCAACGTCTACGAAGTTGCCGTAGTCACGTTCGATGCTGTAGGCATCAAGAATCATACGGAATTTTTCGGCCAATGTAACATCGGCGCTATTCAGCAGATTCTTAAGGTTTTCTACGCGAGCGTGGCGGTCTTCACTTCTGAAAGGAAGATCAAGCGCTACGAATTTTTCCAGTCCATCTACCATCTTGAACATAAGAGGAACAACACCCTGACGCAGTTTATCTACGCCATTAATGTCGTCCTGAATGCCTTTCATAGTATTGTCCTGATCTGCAACCAGAGTTGCCAGATAGTCGTTGTAGGCTTTCAGAGATTCACGCTGGTCTGCCACGTTTGAGTATTCAAACAGCATATCCTGAGCCTGATCGAAATATTTATCGACCTTCTTTTGAGACGCCGCAGCCTCAGAATGAATCTGAGTGGCTGCTTTTTGGGCATCGGCAAGAGGATCGGCAACAACTAAGTTGCTGCTGGCTAACGCCAGCGCGCCAACAAGCGCAGAAGCGATTTTGGTTCTATTGCTTACCTTGGACATAGTTCCCAACCAATTTGAAGTGAATAAACAGGGTAACTTATCGACAATTACTGTTTTTTACTCAGTTTTTATTGCCTATAAGTACATCTTTCTCTTGTGATTGTTAGATTTTTCTTCCCTTTCTATACCTTATAAAGGCATAGACCCGCAGGAATCATTTCATAAAATGTTGACCGGTGTCAACTAATCGGAGAGCTAAAAAGTAGTGAAAATTTACATTGACTTACTACTGCAAACAAACCTAATGAAACAACATTTTTAGTTATGTTAAAAAGCTTTTTTCAGCTCTTTTTTGAATGCATATAACATATTGTTATATTAGTTATTTTTCAAAAATTACAAACCATGCAAGTAACTTCGATTCTTGAGTCGTTTCCACTGTTTTTACTTGTACTACCTTGTGATTGGCGTTTTGCACGCACAGAGTCAAATCATTAACCTGTTTCAGATCCATGGCCGCTTCGATTAGCTCCCCCAGACGCTCAGCGTGAAGCCTTAATCCAGAAAACAATTTCGACACAAATGCTTCTTTTTTATCCACAGTCCAAAACAGACCTTGTTTAAATAGAAAATCGACTGCTGGCGATATGCCAGTTTCCAAATAATTTTGTTCATCTTGTTCCCACAATTGCTTGAGAATACTAAAAAACCTTTTTCTCAAGTTCTCACATTTCAAATCTTTACGAATCTTATGGACATCTTCTGGTGTTCTCAGTATTCCTATACTCTGAATCAATTGGATCAATGCATCTTCAACAGCGTTAAGTAAGGGGCTTTCAATAAATTTTTTTGTTGAAAGATTCCTTTTTACAATGACTGAATCCTGATGATGTATAACTAAGAACATTCGCCCGCCAGTCTTCAAAACCCTGAAAGATTCAATAAGTGCAGGTTGAACTGCAGCATATTCAAAGCCAAATTGTGAAGTGATATAGTCAAAGCTGCTGTCGGAAAATGGCAGTGCGGTAATTTCGGTATTACCCTGAATTCTCACTTCTACTTGCCCACATTCGTGGCATTCACGTACAAGTGCTTTATCAACCCCAACAATTTTGCCGGTAACGTCTGTAGGTAGGTATTCTCTGACTAAAAATGGAATGGCGCCATTACCCGTGGCCAAATCCAACATTGTAAAACTCTGTTTCAATTGTCCGATATAGTGCTGCCACAGCTGTAAAAATTCCCCTCCATAATTGCCCTTATAATCAGCAGATAAGGATGTAAGATGCCCTTCTTGCCAATAATCATCCCAATTTTTTGTCATGCAGGACTCCAAAAACAAAGCCCCCTTTCGGGGGCTCTTTAGAGAAAAGTTGCTTAGAACTTCAGCGTGTAGTTAGCACGATATTCGCGACCGTAATTGTTATACAGATCCGCATTATCGTATGAACCAGCAGAGCTTAATACTGGATCTTCATTTGTCAGGTTATTTACGCCGACCATCACTTTACCCCAATCTCCTATATCGTATGTATAAGATATATTGTGGATCAGCCATGAAGGTAAATGACCAGTATTGTCATCTTCATATGTAGAATTGATATAGTTCATGTTCCAGGCAAACTGGCTATTACCAATAGTATATGTTGCAGTCAACACTGACTTATAGTCTGGCTGACCGTTCCATCCAGCAGTGTCTACAGCACCAGCACCACCTTCTACTTCTTCTACATAATCTAGTACAAAGCTATTAGTCCAGTTCAGACCGAACTCGCCAATACCAGTTTCCAAGTTGCCGTTCAATGTAACGTCGATACCTTTAATCTGCAATTTGTCGCCGTTACTGTAACCGGTACCAACCTCCAGCGCCTTACCAAGCCCAGTCGAAGAAGCAGCACGAACCACATAGAAAGTATCATCTGCTGTCAACGTACCATTCGCAATACCACGCATTACGTTGGTAATAGAACGCATAGAGATTACATTATCAATCTTCAGATCGAAGTAATCGACTTTAATTCCAAGGTTGCTAAATGGATCGTAGGCAAAACCTAAATTGTAATATTTAGAAGTTTCAGCTCCCAAACTAGGGTTGGCACTAATCCAAGTATCTGTCTGGCTATATGAACAATCGCTTGCTGAAATGCCATTTGCTTCACAATATGGATAGTCAGTACCGAATTCAGCTGAGAATGTAGTCGCTGCATGCAGCTGATCCAGCGACGGAGCGCGGAATGCTTCGGAGTATGAAGCACGGACGACTAAATTATCCAGTGCCTGCCAACGCACAGCTACCTTTGGCGCGGTATTATTACCAAAGTCACTATATTTGTCGTAACGTATAGCAAGATCTAATTCAACGTCATCAACAACCGGTAATTGTGCTTCGTAGAATGCCGCCCAAACGTAGCGAGAACCACCAGCAGAGTTACCAGCGCTACCGCCAATCAAACCAACTTCAGACTGGGCATCATACACAGAAGCATACTGCTGCTCAAAATACTCCATACCAGCATAGTGAGCTACTGCACCGCCAGGCAATTCGAACAGGTCAAAACCAATACCGCCGTTAATCTGCTGGAAGGTCGAACTGTCCTGAGTCAACGTAGTTGACTTCATGTTAGCGACACCAGCTTCGGAACCAATATCAATGCCGTTTAACTCGTTGTATGCGAGCCCAGCATAGCTCAGATAGTATTCACCAACAGATTTGTTATCGGCTTTATTGTAGTGGTAGTAAACTTCCCATGTAGCATCATTCCACGCAGGAATGGTACCACGTAAACCGGTCAAATAATCTTGGTTTAAGTCGTCTACGTTGCCATCACGAGTACCAATACCAACCCAACGCCAATAACCTGTAGTAGGCTCGCCATAAGGGTTATTTGGGTTGTCAGCTGCCATGTTTGTCCATGCTGCTGCCGGAGGCGCATAACGTCCGAACGAGTTATTTACCGTTACCATGGTACGGCCAAACCATTCAACATCATCCGCTAACTGATAATTCGCATCAATGTAAACAGTGTTACGTGATAACGATGCTTTGTTATAAGATACGTTGGCATAAGCATACATACAGTATGTTGAGCCAGCGCCCCAGTCATCATCAGCAGCGACATTCGCAAAAGTGTTACTGCCATATTGTGCAATTAAATCATTACACAATGGAGAAGCTTGTGCTTCAGAATAATCTGGAGATGCCACAGTGGCACCATAGATACTCCAACCAATGGTCTCCGTATATGCTTGAATAACACCATCACCATTAAGGTCGGTCATACTGGCTGCAGTATATGGCCGATCACCATCGGAAATGCCCGCACGGTCTTGATGATCAAACGCAAATGTAATATTGCCTTTATCCATCTGATAACCAGATGTCAGTGAGAACTGCTTGCTAGTTAAGCCACCATCTTCTTCACGGCTACCGGCACCCGCAGAAAACTCAAGGCCCTGGTAGTTTTTCTTCATAATGATGTTAACTACACCAGCAATAGCATCGGAACCGTAAATAGATGATGCACCATCAGTCAAAATTTCAATACGTTCAACCGCTGCCATAGGGATAGCGTTAAGGTTCGCGGAAGACCCACCAAGTGTTGGAGAACCGGGGAAACGCTTACCGTCAATTAACACTAATGTACGTTCAGAACCAGCACCACGCAGGTTGATAGTTGCCTGTGACTGAGCAGAGCTACCTGACCTTTCAGAAAAGGAACCAAAAGAGTTAAGGTTGCTGTTACGCAGCGCATCCGCAACAGAGAAGTTACCTTCAACTTGCATATCATCTGCGGTGATTGTGGTAACGGGAGAGGCGCCTTCCATATCAGAACGCTTAATTCGAGACCCAGTTACCTCAATTCGTTCGACCTTTTCGGCACTCTGTTCATCAGCGGCAGCAACGATAGGGGCCGAAAATGCAGCAGCCACCACCCCGCCTGCCAGTGCTAAATGCACAGCCTTGGCCAGAATATTTCGATTGTTCATATTATTTGTTCTCCCTTGACATCATGTCAGTTTTTATGCGAGCTCTTTGACTAGCACTTTTTGTAAACAAACGAAGCTAATTACATGAATATGTAAATTATGTTCATGTGATATACATCGCATGTAAATTTTCAAATGAATAAAATCACAATGCAAACATTTTATCAACATTGACAAAACAGTTATAACCCCTTTGAGACTCAAGTAGATGTGATTTCAATGGAGAACAGAAAGAAATATTAGAATGTAGAATTGACAATAATTAGCATATTTAACTATTTACACACAAAAAAATAGAATTAAGAACTAATAACTAAGCATGTAAAGTATCAGTGGCGTAGAAGTGTATAAACTAAGAAATATGTTCCAAATCACGAATATTTACATTCATTTAAATTCGAATGTAAATTTTCGCAAGCATCGAGAAATTGTTAAAAAACAAAGGTCATTTAGATTAAGGTCATCTGTCTCAACACCAATTGGTTAAAAGACAGATTTAACATTGACAAAACAGGCTCTGCGATAGGCTTGATCTGTTTTTCGAGATAGTAGAGGTAATCCACTGCGGAACGTGTTAACTCAACTGGTTCAGGACCGTTAACGGTAATAATATACTCAACCCGTTGTCCCTTTTTGCCATAGGACGAATCGTCAAATGCACTGACTAGCAACTGTGCAACTTTTACATGTGGCACGTTTGACTGGTAGGCATCTACTGAGCGACGCAGCTGTTTACTGAAAACCAATTCATCATCCAGCTTACCCTGCTGTAAAAGTTCTACTTGTTCGGACAAATATTCGGCAACATCAAGATCGTTAAATAGGCGTTGATAAAGTTCGTATTGAATGCGTTTAGCGATGGGGCTCCAATCACTGCGAACTTGCTCCATACCTTTGAAGATCAGCTCCAGTTCACCATCTACACCACGTACGGCCCCTACATAGCGTTTCTTAGAACCTTCAACAGAACCTCGCAGCGTTGGCATCAAAAAGCGTTGATAATGGCTGTCAAACTCCAATTCCAGCGCACATTCCAGTCCAAAGGCTTGTTTAATATAGTCTCGCCATCTTTCGGTGATGTCAGCGGCAAGCTTGATGCCAAAGTCTTCGGGCTCTTTGATACCATGTTTGTCGCCAAGCCAGATAAAGGTGGAATCAGTATCGCCATAGATGACTTTATAGCCTAGTTCTTCAATCCAAGTCTTAGTGGTTTGCATGATCCAGTGACCACGCATGGTAATAGAGCTGGCAAGTCTGGCGTCGTGAAACACGCAGCCTCGGGACCCCAGCACGCCATAAAGTGAGTTCATGATGATCTTGATCGCTTGTGATAACGGCGCATCTTTCTGTTGCTTTGCTTGTTCCCTAGCTTGAGCCAGTTTCGCCACTAATTTAGGTAGAATAAAGTGCTGTCTGGAAAACCGGGCACCGCGATAACCATCTACGGTTTCGCTGGGTTCCTGCGCTAAGCCGAGGATCATCCCAAGCGGATCAATCAAAAACGTGCGGATAATAGAGGGATACAGACTTTTAAAATCCAACACCAGAATATCGCAATAAAGACCAGGGATAGAGTCCATCACATAGCCACCCGGACTTTCCAAGCCATCACTCACTGGTTCAGCTGGTGCGATATATCCAGCGCGATGCAGATGCGGCAAATACAGGTTATTAAAAGCGGCGACTGACGCCCCTACCCGGCCGAACTCCAGCCCAGTGAGTTGCGCTCTGGCGATAGCGAATGACAGCAGATGGGTTTTAGCAAAGATCTGCCACACCAGTCGGCAGTCACTAAGGTTATAACGAGCCAGTGCCAGCTTATCTTCCTGAAAAAGTCTGGTGATTTCCTGCCCACGATTATCGACATCCTGTATATCCTTGCCCTCACCCAACAACTGTTGCGACACATGTTCCAGTGAATAGCGTTCAAATTTATAAAATGCCGCTTTGAGCCAATCGATGCCATCAAGTACAACAATGCCAGGCAACAGCAATGTTTCCGGTCGGAATTTGCCTTCAACCAACCACTCCAGCAAGGCGCCATCACGGCCAAGCGCGGCAGGAATGTTATAAAAAGCAAAACGGCGCCATAACAGCGCTAAATCAAAGGTCACTACCGACCATCCAAGCATGACATCTGGCTGCCATGCAGCGAACCAGGCAACCAAAGCTTCTAACAAGTGCTTTTCATCTGCAACCCAATCTATCCAGTCCTCACTACCATGAGCTTGACCCACCATTATCACTTTGCGCAACAGTACGCCTTGGTCATTCTCACCATATAAGCCAACGGAATACAGTTCGCCATTGAAACTGCACTCCACATCTAATGACACAACATTAAGTGCTACATCATCGGCCAATGTCGCAGGTCGAGCTTTACTGGCAACAAAATGAGCTGCATTATTCTCGTTAAAACAGCCAAAAAATTCGGCATCCAGAGCGATAAAACGCTCTATCAAATAGCGCTGGTGTGGACGAATTTCTGCTTCATGTAGCGCAATTTGCTGTTCCCGGCTCCAACGTTGTAGCTCACGAAATTGTTTGCGGTTGTGGCAATATACAGCAGCTACGGGTTGCTGCTGAAAGTCCTTCATCGGCAAATGACGACAGGTGACAGACGGGAATCTGCGGGCAATGGCGGCGACCGCAAATTGCGGAACAAAAGCCACCTGAGCTTCGCCAGGGACGTCCACCGTCAGCGGTCCTGAATCGGTCTTCAAACAGTAACGCAGGCACATCCCATCTGTGGCTGGCAATGTCTGCCGAGTAAGAATTCTGCCTTTGACTGTAGTGAAACCGCTGGTGGGCATAAAACACGTCCGCTGACATTAAAGGTTTATTAGCATAAGAAATTACTGTTAATATATACAGGATTATTTTCCAGGATCCATTCGATGCTTGCTGCCAATGTAAAAAACCAGATCCGCGAGATTTATAAGGCGATATCCAGCGCGCTACCCAATTTCCGCTCCCGCCGGGAACAAAATTATATGGTGGCAGAAATCTCCAAAACGTTGGCAGGGGAATACGATAAGCAGCGCCGCATCATAGTGATTGAAGCGGGTACAGGTATTGGTAAATCGCTGGCCTATATTCTGGGCACCATTCCGCTGGCATTGGCATCCAAGAAAAAAGTCTGTATCTCCACCGCAACCGTGGCACTGCAAGAGCAGTTGCTGCACAAAGACCTCCCCTTCTTTTTACAGCACTCGGGCATCGATTTTAAATTCGGCCTGGTAAAAGGGCGGCAGCGTTATGTTTGTCTGGCAAAGCTGGAGATGCTGATTGGCGAAAGCAGCACGGGTCAGATGGCAATGTGGCAAACCAAGCCGGATCAATCACAAATACAGTCACTGCAACAGTTACTGCAGGATTATCGCGCCGGACGCTGGAATGGCGAGTGGGATACCCTAGAAACCCCATTACCGGATCACCTTTGGCAACAGATAGCCTCAGATAAACACAGTTGTCATAAGCAACTGGCCAACCACGCAAAATGCCCGTTTCACAAAGCCAGAGAAGATATTGAGGAATGGGATGTGTTAATTGCCAACCACAGTCTGCTGCTGGCCGATCTAGAACTCGGTGGCGGGGTGATTCTACCAGAACCAGAAAATCTTTTTTATGTTGTTGATGAGGCCCATCACCTGCCAATTGTGGCGCGGGACTTTTCCAGCGCCCAAGTGCCTGTGCGAGGTGCTGCTGACTGGCTGGAGAAAATAGGCAAACTCGCCGGGAAGCTGCAAACACAGATAAAGAGTAACAATATCATCGCGCCAGCACAGGCGATGATGGACCACGTTGAGGAACTCACGTCATTACTCAATAAAGTGGCACATTTTTGCGAAACACAACCCAAGCTGTTTGCCAATGAAGATCAACGCTGGCGCTTTGAGCATGGCAAATTGCCAGGAGCCTTATTGATCCTGGCGGAAAACCTGGCTACCGCCAGTAGCGATGCACTCAAACAGTTCAATAAGATGCAATTGCTACTGAATGAAAGTTTTAAAGACGGTGAGATCCCCAAACATCAGGCCGAAGCCTTACTTACTGAATGTGGTTTTATGCTGCAACGGCTGGAAAACCTGCAGAAGCTTTGGAAAATGATGGCGCGGGAAGACAATCCGAAAGGAGCCCCCCTTGCCCGCTGGATTGAAGTGATTAGCGGTAAACAGCCTGACTATCTTTGCAGCGCATCCCCCATCGAAGTGGGCTTTATGCTGGAAAACATGCTGTGGGAAAAAGCTGCCGGCGTGGTACTTTGCAGCGCCACGCTGCGTGCGCTCAACAGCTTTGAACATTTCACTTATCAAGTGGGATTATCGCTCAATGATGGCAGTCGCTATCTGGCGCTACAATCACCGTTTGATTTTGCCAATAACGCGACACTGTTTTTACCGCAAATGCAGACTGAGCCCGCAGATGATGCCTATACGGACGAACTGGCGCAACAGATTAAAGCCTTGGTCGAAGAAGAGCAGGCAACCTTAGTGCTGTTTGCTTCTTACTGGCAAATGGAAAAAGTCACCGAGTTACTCAAAGACAAATTACCGGTTGCGCCGCTTATTCAGGGCAGTGCGCCGCGACAACTGTTGCTAGAAACGCATAAACAGCGTTGTGATAGCGGCCAACCCAGCATTTTATTCGGCACGGGCAGCTTCTCCGAAGGTCTGGATTTGCCCGGTGATTATCTGACCAATCTCATTGTCACTAAACTCCCTTTTGCTGTGCCCACTTCCCCCGTGGAACAGGCACATTCGGAATATATCAAACTGAAAGGAGGTAATCCTTTTCTACAATTGACGATTCCCGATGCCAGCCGCAAGCTAGTCCAGAGTTGTGGACGTTTGCTGCGAAAAGAGGAAGACTATGGCCGAATTACCATCCTTGATCGCAGGCTGGTCAGCAAACGTTACGGTAAAGCACTGCTCGACGCCTTACCGCCCTACCGCCGCGTTATTGAATAAGCCGGGAATTTTGTGGAAATAGTTGCACATTCAGGAAGCTGGTTGCTGTTAGCCATTGTTGGGTTAATTGCTGGCTTTATTGATGCGGTAGTTGGTGGTGGTGGGCTGTTGTCTATCCCCGCACTACTGACACTCGGGATGCCACCGCATCTTGCACTGGGTACCAATAAACTGGCGGCAAGTTTTGGCTCTTCAATGGCGGCTTACACCTACTACCGACAGCATCTGTTGCAACCCAAACTCTGGCGTTCCTGTTTTGTGGCGACCGCCATTGGTGCACTATGTGGCAGCATTTTAGTCTATCTGGTAGATACGTCTTGGCTTGAAAAGCTACTACCATTGCTGATCATCATCATCGCGCTGTACAGTCTGTTGAGTAAAAAGGCACTGAAAGACAAACCAGCTTTAGATGAAGAACATCCTAAACGCAGCCATAAGATCCTTCAGGGTTTAATCCTCGGCGGTTATGATGGTTTCGCTGGCCCTGGCATTGGCGCGATCTGGATAGTCAGCTCAAAAACACTCCATAAGTTGTCATTTCTTAAAAGCTGCGCTTTATCACGAGCAATGACCTTTGCCAGTAATACTACTGCGCTAACCGTGTTCTTATTGCTCGGCAAAGTTGACCTTGCTATTGGATTATTGCTTGGACTTAGCATGATGCTTGGCTCCTTTGTGGGTGCCCATTCAGCGATTCGCTTTGGCCTGCCGTTTATTCGACCACTGTTTATCACCATGGTCATGGCAATGGCGTTACATCTCACCTGGAGTGCTTGGTTATGAACCAACAACAACTGGTAAGCAAATTGCGTGAACAGTTGGTGCAGCTGGAACAACAAGTATTGCAACACGATGCATCACTCCCCGCCAAGGACCACAAATTACTGGCCCATCTTGAACGCTTCAATGATGAACTATTTCATCAGAATGGCGCCAAGCTCGCACCTTGTGTGCAACAACTCCGAGACAATATCAACCAATTAGAAAAACAGCTGCAATTACAGATGTCAGCAGCGACGGTCAGCAGGACCTGTGAAAAAATTCAGGATCGCTTTTCAGCACTAAAGCGGGCTATGGCAACCACGGCGATAGATGTCAAAGAACAGCAGCAACAAAAACTGAGTAAACAACGATATTTCCAGCAAAAGCAGTCCTTGCACCACGAGCAGAGCGGCTTCAGCTGGATTGCCAGTCAGGTGATGTCAAGCAGCCATAAGCTGTACGACGAACTAAATAAACACCTGAATTGGGAGAAGAAAATTTTATTCAAAATTGAACAATTGCAATCGCAGCTAGACACCTGTCATAGTACTGCAAAAATTGCGGTCCAGAATGACCTGCTTTTGATGCACCGCCGTTTGGGTAAGTGCCGCCAGGCCATCAGCTATATTGAAGATCGCATCCAAACGTTCGAACGCCCGCAGCAAAATAACCATCGTTAAGGAGCAACAATGAAATTAACTGTTACCGCTTCAGCGCTGTTTGCGCTTCTTAGCTCATCTTCCGTATTGGCGGCCAACCTCAATATTCCCATGTCTTTTGAATATTTGGCTCTGGATGGACAAGAAGTCGAGACTAACCATTTTACACATAAAGCAGACCTTACCCTGTCTGACGGCGAACACAAAATCGCGATCCGCTACAGTGATGTATACGATGATGGGATTAGCGAAAGCCCTAATTTTGTAAAGTCATCACCCTTCATTGTGACACTGAATACCAGCGGCGATCATCAATATATTCTGCTGCCGAAAAGCAAAATTGTAGCACCACAAAAATATGCCAAGGCGCCTGAAGTGATTATCAAACGTAAAGATGGTGGCGCAGTCGATTACAGTATCGTACAGACCCAACTGAAAGAAGATTCCTTTATGAGTAAACTTTTAGGCACGGATACTGGTGTTGATGTTGACTCTGCTTCTGTAGCCGTCACCGCAGGAAAGGAGTTACCCACTGCGCCTATCAAACAACCAACAGAAGTTGAGGCCATGACAACCCCAGTAACCGCACCCGCGGCACAGACTCCAGCGAGTCAGACAGACTCAGCACATGCCGGCCAAATGCTGCAATACTGGTGGTTGCATGCTGATGCGGCAACCCGAAAAGAGTTTATGAGCTGGGCTATCAAGCAATTGTAATGATTTGCTATTTTGATCCCGGTCAGCTATCACGCCAGCTACTCAACGCTGGCGTTACCCCCCCACCACCGCTTTCCGATTGGCAAATATCAGGCGCTGTTCCACTGGTTACAACAAAGTGATATTTGCCATCACTTTCAAATAATGTCGCCCTCAGCTATTGCGCCGGTTCAGCTATGTCTGGTTCATGATCCTGAGTATATCCAGCAGTTTATCAATGGCACACTTCCCAAAGAAAAAATGCGACGTATTGGATTCCCGTGGAGTGAAGCTTTGGTAAGGCGTACTTTACATTCGTTGGGAGGGACACTACTTGCTACGCAGCAAGCACTAGAACAGCGAATAGCCATGCAAATTAGCGGCGGTTATCATCATGCCTATCGCGACTTTGGCAGTGGCTATTGCATTTTTAATGATCTGGTATTTGCCGCTGCTAGCGTAATCAGTCAAGGAACAGTCGACCGCGCGCTGATCATTGATTGCGATGTCCATCAAGGCGATGGAACTGCCAATATGACGGTTGGGCGGGATGACATCATCAGTTGCTCTATTCACTGCACAAAAAATTTTCCTGCACGTAAGCAACAATCACACTACGACCTTGAACTACCACCTGACAGTAATGGCTCAGAGTATTTTGAGTTACTTCAGCAATCGATACCTTGGATATTGCATCGTCATCAGCCACAGATTATTTTTTATGATGCTGGTGTCGACGTTCATCGAGACGATGAATTGGGTCTGTTAAACCTAACAACGCAAGACATCTATCTGCGCGATAAATGGATATTAGGGCTTGCTGCTGCCAAGGAGATCCCAATTGTGTGCGTCAGTGGAGGCGGATATTGCCACGACACTCTACAATTAATCTCTAGACACAGTCAGTTATATCTTGCCGCCGCTGAATGCTTTGCAAACTGAAGGAGAACAGTGAATGCAACTGGATATCCGCAATTACTACGAAGTACTACTGATGGAAATTCTGTCTGATGAAGGGCTGCTAGAGGAGCTTCCTGAAAACTATCTGGCGGATCTTGCGTGTATTACGTTAAACCAATTGCCCGTGCGCTATATCCACCATCTGGTAGATACTTATTTTTACGATGATATTGGTGAACAAGAACAGATGCGCCGAGAAATCTACTCAGCACTGGAAAAATCCAGAGCCTTTTTGAAATCTAAATTAGCCAAAGACGGCAAGACAACTGAATCATCATCGATGAGCTAGACGGCTTTTAGTTAGATTTAACTGAACAATTTCTCATGAAATGTACCACCAAGTGTACGACTCGATGTTTTTCTGAGATAGCTCTTTGATTATAAGAAAGATTGGAGGCTCCCCCAGAGCCAACACCCCGGCACATGAATCGCTCGCTACGGTTGCTCCCTTCCGGGCCTGGCCGAGTTCACGAGTTATCATTGCGGGGGGACCCTGGGGTCGCCACTGATTTGCAGCGTTACTGCAACGGCGTGGATTATCTCCGAAGGAACCCTAGGGATCAAGGATAAATACCGGCAACTGAAGTAACTGACGATTAGATAAACAAAAAGTCCGCAATCACGGACTTTTTTATTTTTACTAAGCCTGGTCGTATCACAATGACAACAAGTGGCCGTTCTTTTCAATGAATTTCGGGCCAATCCCTTTTACTTTGGTCAAATCCTCTAAGGACGCGAATTTGCCGTTGGTTTCCCGATATTCCACGATTGCCTTGGCTTTTGCTTCACCAATCCCCTTAAGGAGCTGCAACTCAGCAGCACTGGCAGTATTAACATTTACTTTTTGTAGCTGCTCTGCTTGCTTAACAACTTCCGGAGCAACAGTTTCTGCATAGGATGTAAAAATATACATTGGTGCAAGCATGGCAACCGCCATTGCCACCGTTTTCAGATAGCGTTTCATATTGATTCTCCATTTAGATATCCGTAAAAATCAGGCCGAATTCCATATATCCCTAGCCCATGGAGAAGTGTAGTAAACGTTCAAAAATTAGCCAAATCTAAATTTACGACTTAGGATACTTCGTTATCTTCAGTCGCCTGCTTGGCTTTTTGGCGAAGTTGTTGCAGCTCTTGCAGTAATTCTTTATGAATACCCGACAAACGCGGTCGTTGTTTATCATCAAATGCTAGCGGTCGACATAGTGCCATCGCCTGATATCCGAGTCTGGCAGTCAGTAACCCCGCGCCGAGCCCCTGCCCTAATCTGGCGGATAACTTGCCAGTCAATTCAACAGATAACAATTGATTGCCGATATCCATCGCAAGTTCCGTTGTACCGGCATAAAGGATATTGAGCACAATCCCGCGAAAGAGCCTGATACGGCTCCAGTAACCCAGTTTGATACCATAACTCTCGGCTATCTGACTGATCATCTTCTGGTTGCGCCACAACACTAAGGCCATGTCTAACACGGCAAACGGGCTAATCGCCAGCAGTAACGCCGACTCAGCAGCAAAATGACGCACAATTTTTTTCGCCGCTTGATCTCGTTGGCGCAGCACAATAGTGTCAAATAAACGCACCTGTTCCGCATCATTCTGTTCCGGTGATAATGCCGCTTCCAACGCGCGGATCTCTGCGACTGCAGAAGAAGGCATTGAGGCGGTAATTCCCCGAATAAACGGCAGGGCCTCGCCCATCTGCATACTGCCGAGTAAACGTGCCCCGATAACCCTGTCATCCTCCATCTGTTTCAATTTTTTCAGCTGTCGCCATTCAGCCAGGGTAATCCCACCGGTCCATAACAACACCACCCCGATAACCGTACTGTAGAAGCCAAATAGCCAAGGGCTTTGGGTCCAGGCGTCAGCTAGCCCCAATCCGGTTTGCACAACGACGGCTGCTAGCAGTCCCGATAGCGCGAGTTTTGCCAGCCGTGATAATTTTTTGGGTCTGAGCAAGGTTCCAATAGAAGCCTGCTTTTTGGCATGATGCGCAAGTATCTCATCCGCATCGGCGGTATCCTTTACCGGTAGCAGAACTGTCGCAGTAGGTTCAAACGTCACTTGGGTAGTCTGCTGATACTCACGAAATGGACGAAGATTATCCTGCTCGGTTGTTTGCTGTGTTAAAGGCTGTGCAGTGTTTTCGTTTGACTGCATTTTCTGTTTTGACGTCATTGCAGTTTGTCCCCTAACAAAAACTCAAGCAGATGGTCGAGACGCACGTGTTCAAAGTCCTCGGCACTATCCACTTTAGGTGGCGCAAAATCACAGAAGTGAAACCCTTGTTGCTGCCAGAATGTTTCATCCGGCAAATGCCTTGGGACCTGACCAGGATAGAGCGTTACATATTGGCGATCGCTGAGTCGGGTACCGGTAACCACCTCCTGCTCACCATATTCGTTATCACTCACCATTCCTGGACGAGTGGCGCGAATAGCACTCACCGCCATGGTTTCAACACTACAGCCAGCACTGTCGGCAAAGTTTCGCCCTGGAGCCAGCATGGCATTTAACAGTGCTAACACATTACCTTGTTGATCACGAGTGATCTGATCCACTTTACTCGCGGCGAATAGCAGTTTGTCTATCTTGGGCGCAAACAGACGTCGTAACAAACTGCTGTTGCCAAACCGAAAACTCTGGGTAATGGCGTTAAGTGCCCGGGTCATATCTTCAAATTGTGCTTTACCGCGATTAAGCGCTGTAAAACAATCCACCAGTACCAACTGTCGGTCAAAGCCAGCGAAATAGTCGTAATAAAAGGGTTTGACGACTTTAGCGACGTACTCGCGGTAGCGGTGTTCTAGTACCCGATAAATTGAGCCAGATACCCATTTTTCTGCCATGAGTTGTTGGGGTAATAATGGGAAAAAGCTCAGGATTGGGGCGCCGGCCAAATCGCCGGGTAACAGCAATCTGCCCGGTTGTGCCAGATAAAATCCTTGCTGCTGTACCATGTCCAACAACAGTTGTTGGTAACTCGCCGCTACCATGGCAAGCTGTTCATCGCTGGCTTCAGCGTCAGGCAATAGGGCACTCACCTTTGCCTCAAAAGCCTCGAAATAGGGAGATAACCTGAAATTATCAATGGATGCCCACACGCTATCACACCATTGCTGATAACTCAGACCCAACATAGGTAAATCCAATAACCATTCACCCGGATAATCGACAATATCCAATAACAGGGTGGCACTAGTATCATCGAGAAACTTAGCTAACAGTCCTTGCGCCGGCCGAAACTTGATTGCTAACCGTAGTTCGCTGATATTGGTGGTGGACGGCGGCCACTGCGGTGTTTCCGCCAGTAATTGATTGAGCGCTGTTTCATAGCCAAAACTGGCTAATTGTAAATCCGGTTGTAGTACGCGTTTCGTCGCCAGCAATCGTTGATCTCGACACACGGAAAAAAGCGGCAGTTGTTTACTGTTATTGGGAGACACAAGTAATAGCTTATTGATGATTGCCGTAATAAACGCCGTTTTTCCTGCGCCGGCGAGTCCTGTGACTGCCAGTCGCAGATGCTGGTTTGCAGTGCGATAACTCAGCTCTAATGCTTTATTTTTCAGTTGCTGCCAGTGGCGATTCATAAGGCTCCCAAAAACAAAAAGGGCGGCCAGGCCGCCCTCTACGAGGATTACAGGTTGTTAATTTGACGTTTCAGTTCAAACTGTTCTGAGGTGACGTAAGTTTCCAGATCCCGCAATTTGGTTTCTAGCCCAGCAAAACGTTGATTCAGATCTCTAAGTGCCTGAGTTGCGGGTTCGCCAGCTTGCCAGACTTTCTTCTTGATACCGTGCTCGCGGTAGTCCGATTCAAATTCTTGCGGCTTCTCATCCAGGATCATCCACAGTGCAACATAGGCAACGACCATGACCGCTGAACCACCCAACAAGAAGATAGACACCACCGCCACTCTGACCAACCAGGTTTCAAGATTGAAGTAATCTGCAATTCCTGCGCATACTCCCGCAATCTTGCCATCACGCTTGTTGCGATAAAGCGTCTTCTTGCCGTTGTTTTTATCTGTCATGGCGTTGTCTCCATTCTGGTGACTCGGCATCCAAAATAGACTCTAACGTGGTAATACGTTGGCTCATCTTGTCAGCCTTGTCGATCAACTCATTGAGTTGTTTAAATTCTTCATCAGTCAGTCCCTTACCCACCTGCCGCTTGCTGCGATAATGAAGAATCAACCAGATGGGCGCCACAAAGATCATGAACAAAATCAGTGGTGCCATCAACAGATCCATATCCATAATTCACCTCAGCTTTAATCGTTATTCTTCAGACTTGGCAGCTTTGCCTTTAATTTTGGCTTTCAGTGCTGCCAGCTCTTCGCTGACTTCATCATCCGCTTTCAGTGCAGCAAACTCTTCATCCAAACTGTTTTTCTTCTTACCGCCCAGCTCATAAGCTTCGACTTCCGCTTCCAAGCCTTCAATGCGACGCTCATACTGTTCAAATTTCAGCATAGCATTGTCGATTTTGCTGGAATCCAGCTGCTTTTTAACTTCAAGACGAGAAGAGGCAGACTGCTTGCGGATGATAATGGTTTTCTGGCGAGCCTTAGCATCAGCCAGTTTCTCCTGCAATTGCGACACTTCTTCTTTCAAGCGCGCAATATGCTCTTCAATGACATCCCGCTCGGCTTCAAGATGCTGCACAGCAGTAGCAACCTTCTGCTTTTCAACCAGAGCAGCTTTAGCCAGATCTTCACGCTCTTTGGTTAATGCCAGTTCAGCTTTTTCCTGCCAGTCATTAACCTGTGTTTGCATTTTAGCAATGCGACGTAACAGCTCTTTTTTCTCAGCCAATACTTTAGCTGAAGTGGAACGTACTTCCACGAGCGTGTCTTCCATCTCCTGAATAATCAGGCGTACCATTTTTTCTGGATCTTCCGCCTTATCCAACAGTGCGCTGATATTGGAGTTTATGATATCGGCGAAACGCGTAAAAATTCCCATAATCCTATCCTCAAAAATTATTGTGGGTTGCGGACGTTCTAATACAGATACCGTGCCAATTTTTATAAATAGTTATATTTCAATATGTTACATGGATATAAAGTTTTTCTTTATTTATTTTTACTACCCACATATCATGAATTTCACCACTTATTAGTGTTAAAGACCAACGAATATCGTGAATAGATCCTATCAGCAAGATAATCTCATCGGCCAGTCCAACGCTTTTCTGGAAGTGCTGGAACATGTGTCGCAACTGGCGCCGTTATCTAAACCCGTGCTGATTATTGGTGAACGCGGTACCGGCAAAGAGTTGGTCGCCGAGCGTTTGCATTATCTGTCTCAACGCTGGGATCAGAACTTTATCAAACTTAACTGCTCTTCGCTTAGCGAAAATCTACTTGAAAGTGAACTATTTGGTCATGAAGCGGGCGCATTTACCGGTGCCCGTGCTCGCCATGAAGGCCGTTTTGAACGAGCCGATAGTGGTACCTTGTTTCTCGATGAACTTGCCAACACCTCCGGCTTAATCCAAGAAAAACTATTACGCGTGATCGAATATGGTGAATATGAACGCGTGGGTGGCAGTAAGACACTGACTGCCGATGTTCGGCTGATTTGCGCGGCCAATGAAGATTTGCCCTCTCTGGCGGAGGCGGGGGAATTTCGCGCCGATCTTTTGGACAGACTGGCGTTTGATGTGATCACCCTGCCACCGCTACGTTACCGTCAGGACGATATATTACCGCTAGCCGAACATTTTGCGTTGGGGATGGCCAAGCAGTTAAAACTGAAACTGTTTCCTGGCTTCACCAATAGTGCCATACACACTTTGATGAATTACGATTGGCCAGGCAACATCCGTGAACTAAAAAATACTATTGAGCGTAGTGTTTACCGTCACGGCAATGAAGATAAGCCGATTCGGGAAATTGTGTTAGATCCCTTTGAGTCGCCATTCAGACCTAAACAGCGAATAAAAACACTCTCCAGACAAAACGTCACACCATCAGATGTTGCAGTGCATACAGTGCCAGAGCCACCGCAACATCAAAGCGCTGAGATACCTACGGAGCTAGCAGTCCATCAGTTTGAATTTCCGGTGGACTTTAAACAGAGCTGCGAAGCCTTTGAAGTCGAGTTAATTCAGAAAGCGTTAGTCGCCAGTCAGTTTAATCAGAAGAAAACGGCTGAACTGCTGCAACTCAGTTATCACCAGTTGCGCGGTATTCTTAAAAAATACAATTTGCTGGACAAAAATTGAGAGAATTGCTCAAGACAACCTGACACTGTTAGAATGGCCGGTCTAGATCCAGATAACTAACAACGTGCAATGAAACTGCTGATGCTCAACACCAGACCGACGAATAACTCTGATTGCAGAGATTCACTGGTTAAGAAGCTAACTCTGAGGATGTTCATGCTCGATAAAGCAGCACTACGACAGCTACTGTGCGCAATGTTAGGACTCACCTTGTTTGGTTGTGGCCCACAGCCGGTCCCCTCTGGCTTAGTGTATTGCTCCGAAGGTAACCCTGAATCTTTTAATCCGCAAACCGTAACTTCAGGCACCACTATTGATGCGACCTCTCATCAAATTTATGACCGCTTAATTGATGATAATCCTTATACTGGCGAGTTTATTCCGGCCTTAGCCACTGCCTGGAACATCAGTAAAGATGGCCTGACGTACGACTTTGAACTGCGCCACGGCGTTAATTTCCAGGATCGTCCTTATTTTCATCCGACCCGAAAATTCGATGCCGATGATGTAATTTTTTCTTTTGAACGCATCATCGATAGTAATAATCCATTCCATGCAATATCACGAACTGGCTACCCATTTTTTGAAAGTGTTGGCTTCGAAAAACTGATCAAGCGAATCGTCAAATTGAGTGATGACAAAGTACGATTTGAACTCAATTATCCCGACGCCTCCTTTATGGCCAATATGGCGACAGATTTTGCGGTGATTCTGTCAAAGGAATATGCTGATCAGCTGCAAAAATCAGGAAAGATGCCAGATATTGATAGTAAGGCGGTGGGTACCGGTCCTTTTATGCTGGTTGATTATGTGAAGAATGATTATATCCGTTATCGTCGTAATCCAGGTTATTGGGGAACCATCCCAGCATCAGACCAACTGGTTTTTGATATAACGCCCAGGAGCACCATCCGACTGGCAAAACTCATTATCGGGGATTGTAATATTTCGGCGTTACCTAAGGCTGGGGAGTTACCCGCAGTCGCCACCCACGATAATTTAACCGTTGAAAGCCAGCCAGGAATGAACGTAGCCTACTGGGCTTTTAACACTCGCAAAAAACCGTTAGATAATATTAAAGTACGACAAGCCCTCGCTTATGCCATTGATAAGCAAAACTTATTACGTGCGGTATACCAAGATACCGCAATTGAAGCCTCTGGCATCCTTCCACCCTCATCATGGGCGTATACCGGCACTTCAGCAGAGTATCATTACAATCCCCAAAAGGCGCGACAATTACTGAAAGAGGCTGGGGTGCATAATCTCAGCATTGATATCTGGGCCATGCCGGTGGCGCGCATTTACAATCCCAACTCACAAAAAACCGCGGAGTTGATCCAGGCGGATCTTGCTGCGATTGGTGTGCGCGCTAATATTGTTAGCTATGACTGGAGTGTATTCACCCGTCGATTATCTAACAGTAACTATGATTCGGTACTGATTGGCTGGAGTGCGGATAACAGCGATCCTGATAACTTTTATACTCCACTGCTGAGTTGCAGCTCGGTACAATCTAAAAGTAATCGATCCAAATGGTGTAACAGCCAATATGACCAGCTAATTTCACGCGCCAAAACTATCACTGACAAAGGTGAGCGAACTGAATTGTATCGCCAAGCTGAAGAGTTAATTGATGCTGAAGTACCGATAGTGCCGCTTGCGTACGCCAAACGAATGTTATTGAAAGAAAATGATGCACCACCAATTATGCTCATGCCTTTCGGAGGTATTAATTTCAATAACGTCAGTGAGCGAGGGAAACAGTAATGGCCAACTATCTGATAAGACGCCTCAATCTGTTTATTGCAACCTCTTTATTGCTGATAGGCATATTGTTTTATGCCACGCATCTTTTTCCGGTCGATATTGGCTATGCCTTAAGTGGCATTCAGTATCCAACAGATGTGCAAGAGGTGCAGATCAAGCGGGATTACGACCTTGATAAAGGCAGCGTCCGTCAATTTATCGCGTATGCAGGAGAACGCTTAAGTGGGAATTTTGGCGTGTCGGCCACCTCAAAACGCCCCGTTTCAGAAGAGTTATTGGAAGTGCTACCCGCATCGTTTGAACTTGCCGTGGTCGCCGGCATTATTGCGTTAGTATTTGGGGTGCCGCTCGGGGTAATTGCCGCGTTAAGCCACCATCCATTTCTGAAGAAATTTATTATGGCCGGCACACTGACCGGTTATTCCATTCCGGTGTTCTGGTTAGGGCTGACCTTGTCATTTTGGTTTGGCGTTAAGTTAGGTTGGCTGCCTATTTCAGGCCAAATTAACTTGTTGTACGAAATTCGCCCCGTTACCGGGTTTATGTTATTCGACACACTGTTATCAGATTCACCATATCGTATAGCGGCTTTTCGCGATGCATTACTGCATATCATTTTACCGGCAGTGACCCTGGCGGTTCTCCCCTTCACGGTCGTGGTACGTATCACCCGCGCCGCCATGACCAATGTGATGAATCAAACCTATATTCGTGCTGCAGAAGCCCGTGGACTATCATCGGTAAAAATTGTGTTACATCATGCGCTTCCGAATGCCTTAATCCCGCTGTTGAAACACATTGGCCTGATGCTGGGCCCCTTTGCCAGTTATGCGATAGTTGTTGAAGTGATCTTTTCATGGCCGGGGGTGGGCTCATGGCTGGTCTCTGGCATATATCAACGTGATTATACCGTGATCCAGAGCGGTATTATGGCCGTGGCCTTGATCATTGTGTTTTTGAGCATTTTGATTGAGGTGCTGTACACCATAGCGAATCCGTTAAGTCGCAAGGAATTTTATGGCTCAAACTAAAACCTATTTAGATGACGCCATCCCCTCTCCAGCGTTAAAGGTTTGGCGTATCTTTGCTGCAAAGCCTCAAGCCATAACCGGGCTTTGGGGAGTGGGCGCATTATTATTGCTTGCGCTATTTGGCCACTACCTCGCACCTTTTGCGGCTGAATTTCAGGACCCCGATGCTTTGTTGCTGCCGCCATCATGGAATAGTAATGGTACTGTCGAACATTTCTTGGGAACCGATGATCTAGGTCGGGATATATTCAGCCGCTTGCTGTACGGCGTACGCCTGACGTTTGGCATGGCATTAGCCATTGTCAGTTCCGCGTTGTTGGCAGGCATCATCATCGGCTCTATTTCCGGGATGATGAGCGGTCTAAAATCCAGTATTCTCGGGCATTTACTGGATGCACTGTTATCGATCCCTTCCCTGTTAATGGCGATTCTGGTCGTCGCGGTTACTGGCCCTGGGCTTGGAAATGTGTTCTGGGCAGTTGGCATATCGCTGACACCACAGTTTGTACGTGCGATCCACCAGACTGTGCATGAAGAATTACAAAAAGAATATGTGACGGCAGCAAGGCTAGATGGTGCCAATTCACTGCAAATTTTCTGGTATGTCATCATGCCCAATGTGTGGGAAACCATCATTATTCAAACCACATTGGCGATTTCTGCGGCGATACTGGATATCGCCGCACTGGGATTTCTGAATCTCGGGGCTCAGGCACCACAACCTGAATGGGGCGCGATGGTGATGCAGGGATTGGACAGCTTCCTGACCGCGCCCTGGACAGTGACAATTCCTGGATTTGCTATTTTGCTGAGCGTGTTGTCTGTCAATCTCGTGGGTGATGGCCTACGCTCTGCAATGACGCCGATGAGAAACTGATTATGCCGTTACTCGATATCCGCAATCTCACAATTCAGATCGACACGCCTAGCGGTCCGGTCAAGGCGCTAGAAAAAGTCAGCTTGACCATCAATGCTGGTGAAGTGCATGGTCTCATCGGCGAATCGGGCTCTGGTCGCAGTATGTTAGCCCGCGCCATTTTGGGCCTTAATGAGCCCAACTGGACGATTACTGCAGATCGTATGATGTGGGACGGTCAAAACCTGATGGATATGACTCGTCAGCAACGTCGTAACTTGATGGGTGAAGATATTTCGATGATCTTTCAGGACCCCTCCGGCAGTTTTGACCCAGCATTCAGTGTTGGTAAGCAACTGTTGGAAGCTATTCCGCTCAACAAAAACCTGTTGTTTTGGAAGCGGCCCAAAGAGCGACAATACTTAGCGCAGAAATGGCTCCACAAGGTGGGAATCAAACATCCTCGTAAGGTGTTATCCAGCTATTCCTGGGAGCTGTCAGAAGGCGAATGCCAGAAAGTGATGATCGCGATGGCTTTGGCCAAGCAACCACGGTTGTTGATAGCTGATGAACCGACGGCCTCCATGGAACCAAGTACACAGGCACAAATTTATCGGTTGTTGACTCAGTTGAATCAGCTGCAGAACGTTACTATTCTGCTCATTAGTCATGAACTGGATACCCTGTCCAACTGGTGTAATCGCATGACAGTGTTATATTGCGGTCAGGTAATGGAATCTGGCCCAACTGCAGACTTGCTGGAACAGCCCAATCATCCCTATACCAAAGCACTGCTGGATAACATGCCGGATTACACGAATCCGAAAATCCATAAGATCATGATGCCAACACTGCCAGGCTCAGTTCCGGCGTTGCAGCATCTGCCTATCGGATGTCGTCTGGGTCCTCGTTGCCCGGAAGCAAGACGCAAATGTGTTACCCAGCCACTGCTGTCGCATTACAAAGATCGCTACTTTGCCTGCCATTTCCCATACCAGAGTGAGCCTATAGAAGATGACCCCCTTGCTTAAAGTCAAAGACCTCAGCAAAACCTACTTTTTGGGTTATCGTGGGTTTAAACGACAATATGCAGAAATTCTCAAGCCGGTGTCGTTTGAACTTGAAGAAGGTGAAACACTGGCCATTGTCGGCGAGGCTGGCTCAGGCAAGAGTACACTTGCGCGAATTTTGGTGGGGGCAGAATACCGCAGTGGCGGTGAAATTTTCTATCAGGGACAGGAATGGGATAAAAAGAATATCAAGCAACGATGCCGTCTAATCCGCATGATATTTCAGGATCCCAATACCTCGATGAACCCCAGACTCACCATTAATGAATTACTGACGGAGCCGCTGCGGTTTAATACGGATTTATCGAAACAGGAACGCCACGAATTAGTGGTTGAGACGCTGCGTAAAGTCGGCCTTTTACCCGAACATGGCGAGTTTTATCCGAATATGATTTCTGAAGGGCAGAAACAGCGCGTTGCAGTTGCGCGAGCGTTAATGCTGAGTCCTAAGATCATCATCGCTGATGAAGCGCTCAGTGCCCTGGATCTGTCAGTACGTGCGCAAATCCTCAACCTGCTGTTAAAATTACAGCGGGAAATGGGGTTGTCCTATATTTTCGTTAGCCACAATCTGAACGTGGTGCGACATATCAGCGATAAAGTTCTCGTGTTACATAAAGGTATGATTGTGGAATCTGGCGCGACGGAAGACGTGTTCAGTAATCCGCAACATGAATATACCCAACGATTATTGCAGGAGCAGGCACAATTAAACCGTCGTAGAGGCTGATTTAACTGCTCCAACCACTGTCCGCTGGGCGTCATTTAGGTAAAAATTAGTACCAATTGCAGCGGAAATACTTATCCTAGTGTCAATTTTGCTGGAAGAAGTTAACAAGATGATTATTAAACCCAAAATTCGTGGTTTCATTTGTACCACCACTCATCCACTTGGCTGTGAAGCCAACGTTCTGGAACAGATTAACTACACCAAAGCCAAGGGACAGATCACTAATGGCCCGAAACGAGTTCTGGTAGTAGGCGCTTCCAGTGGCTACGGCCTTTCATCCAGAATTGCTGCGGCATTTGGTTCCGGTGCGGCTACTATTGGCGTGTTCTTCGAAAAGCCAGGCACTGAAAGCAAACCTGGCACTGCGGGCTGGTACAACTCTGCGGCCTTTGACAAATTTGCCAAAGCTGAAGGACTTTACGCCAAAAGTATCAACGGCGATGCGTTCAGCCATGAAGCTAAAGCAAAAGTCATTGAGCTGATCAAACAAGATCTGGGTCAGATTGACCTGGTAGTGTACTCTCTGGCCTCGCCGGTAAGAAAGCTGCCTGACAGCGGTGACTTGGTACGTTCTTCACTCAAACCTATCGGCACTCCCTATACCTCTACTGCTGTCGATACCAATAAAGACACCATTATCGAAGCAACCGTCGAGCCTGCCACTGAGCAGGAAATCCAGGATACTGTGACTGTGATGGGCGGTCAGGATTGGGAACTGTGGCTACATGCTCTTGAACAAGCCGGTGTTTTAGCTGATGGCTGCAAAACCGTTGCATACAGCTACATTGGTACCGAGCTCACTTGGCCTATCTACTGGCATGGTGCGCTGGGTAAAGCCAAAATGGATTTGGACCGAGCCGCGCACGCATTAAACAGCGAACTGGCCGCCAAAAATGGCAGTGCCAATGTCGCCGTGCTGAAAAGTGTGGTAACACAAGCGAGTTCTGCAATTCCAGTCATGCCATTGTATATCGCAATGGTATTCAAAAAAATGCGAGAAGAAGGTCTGCACGAAGGCTGTATGGAACAAATATACCGCCTGTTCAGTGAACGTCTGTACCGTACCGATGGTCAGAAGCCTGCTACTGATGACGACAACCGTTTACGTCTTGATGACTGGGAGTTGCGGGAAGATATTCAGCAACACTGCCGCGACTTATGGCCGAAAATCACCACCGAGAATATCAGCGAACTCACTGATTATCAGGAATATAAAGCTGAATTTATCAAATTGTTCGGCTTTGGTATTGATGGCATTGATTACGAGCAGGATGTCAATCCGTTAGTAGAATTTGATGTCATCGAACTCTAGGTCACTAACGCCACCGCCAGGTGGCGTTTTTTATTCTCATTTGAGTTCTCTCTCCTATACTGAAATAGTTCGTATGTCACTAAAAGGAAGTCTAGATGAAAGTTAGCGCACGTAACTGTTTAAGTGGTATCGTTAAATCCATTGAAGTGGGTGCCGTCAATAACGAAGTGGTTATAGAACTGGCACCTGGCGTTGAAATCACTTCAGTCGTGACCAAAGCATCTGCCGAGCGGCTGGGCTTAAAGGTGGGCGGTAGTGCATATGCCCTGATTAAGGCGACAAGTGTGATGGTAGGTGTAGACGATTAAACAAGGCGGTGGCGCGTGGCGCCACCAGATTTTCTGATGACACAAACCCCGACTTGGGCCGACGTTCTGGGCCCAGAAAAAACGAAAGATTACTTTGTCAGTACGCTTAAATTTATTGATGCTGAACGCGCTCACCACAAATGCATTTATCCTCCCCAAGAAGATACATTCAATGCATTACGCTACACGCCATTGGCGGATGTCAAAGTGGTTATTCTGGGACAAGATCCTTACCATGGACCTGGACAAGCTCATGGTCTGTGTTTTTCAGTGAAAGCAGGTATCACACCGCCACCTTCGCTGCAAAACATGTTTCAGGAGCTTTGCCACACCGTACCTGGCTTCAGTTATCCTCAGAGCGGTGATCTTACGCCGTGGGCCCGACAAGGCGTTTTACTGCTCAATACGGTGCTGAGTGTCGAAGAGGGAAAAGCACACTCACATGCGCATTTGGGATGGGAACAGTTTACCGATAGGATTGTTGAAGCAGTCGACCGCTACCAGCACGGTGTCGCATTTTTGTTATGGGGACGCCATGCCGGTGACAAGGCACAACGCGTTAACCCTCGTAAGCATTTGGTTCTTAAAGCAGCACACCCATCGCCTTTATCTGCTAGCAGAGGCTTTTTCGGCTGTAACCATTTTAATCTGGCAAACCAGTATTTGCAGTCTCAGGGAAAAGTCCCCATCAGCTGGCAACTTTAAGCACTATTTTGACCATAAAAAGCCGGCGAATGCCGGCTTTTTATGGTTTCACGATTTTAGTTAGTGTGATAGGTAATTTCAGCCTTAGCCTTCAACATATCAATCACAGCACTGTAATCTGCCTCGCTGTATTGACTGTTCAAACGCTGTTTGACCGCTGCGAGCTGATCCGCAGACGCTGTGTCAATATTGTTGATCTTGTCCAACACGACTACTGCATAACCTTTCGCTAAAGCGACACTGTCGATACTCAAACCATCTTTGGCTTTAGCCATCTCAAATGCTTTTGCGACAATCGCTGGATCAATCCCCTGAGCAGTGCGAGTTACTGCACTATGAGCCTCAAGAGCAATACTGGAATCACCCTGTTTCAGTTTGGCGACCAACTCTTCAGCTTTTGCTTTAGCCAGATCATTAGCTTTCTGTTGTTTCAAACGGCCTTCAATATCCGCTTTCACTTCGTCATAAGCCATCAAACCTGCTGCTTCATGCTTCTTAAGCCGCACCACCATCACATCATTGTCACCGACTTCCAGCATGTTACTGTTCATTCCAGAAAGCACGTCACTGGAGAACGCGGCCTTGAGAATTGCAGGCTGCTGAAATGGTTCTGGCGCAGATTCACGGCTAAACAGTTCAGTTGATTGTACAGTAGCACCAACAACTTTGGCCGCATCTGCCAGCGTATCGGGGACTTCATAACTGGTATCAGACAACTTTTGCTGCAAGCCATAGAACTCGTTAACAGCTTTATCCATCTTCAACTTGTCAACAATTTTGGATTTTACTTCAGCAAAACTCGCCACTGCGCTCGGCTGAATATCCAACACTTTGATGATGTGGTAACCGTAAGCAGTATGAACAACATCTGAATATGCCCCCTTGTTGAGCGAGAACAGGGTCTTATCAAATTCAGGAGCCATCACCCCAGCTTCAAACCAGCCTAATTCGCCACCTTTTTCGGCGCTCAAGGTATCCTGAGAATCCTGCTTGGCCAATTTAGCAAAATCGGCACCATTCACTAATTGCTTATGAATGTCCTCAGCTTTGGTCTTAGCAGCAGCGTCGTTACCGGTGATCAGAATATGTGCCGCCAAACGTTTCTCAACGGTCTTATATTCGTCTTTATGCTGGTCGTAGTAAGCTTGTGCGTCGGCATCACTGACTTGTTGTTTGTCAGCTAAGGATTTAGCACTCAACTCCACATATTCCAGACTCACCATTTCTGGACGCTGGAACTGATCAGGATTGGCATCATAGAACTTTTTCAGTTCATCATCGGTTACTTTCACTTGGCTCAGGAAAGGATCTGAATCGACTTTCAGCAGCTGAATGTCTCGGGTTTGCGCCTGCAGTTTTGCCAACTCGCTGGCTTCACCCTTCAACACGAATTCACTACCAATCAGCGCATTAATAAGTTGACTACGGGTCATATCCGCCCGCATGGTTTCGCGGAAACTGGTAGGTTTAAAGCCCAATTGCTGCAACAAGGCTAAGTAACGATCATTGTTAAATTGACCATCTACCTGGAAAGCCGGTTCATTGCGAATTGAGGCAATAATCTGTTCGTCGGAAACCCGAAGCCCCAAGTTCTTGGCGGCTTGATCCAGTAAACGCTGCGCAATCAAACGCTGCAACACATTCTGCTTAACATTAGCCAGATAAGCATCATTGCCGGACAACGTATCGAACATATCACCTAACTGCTGTTTCAGACGGTTTTTTTCATTCTGAAATGCCTGTTCCAGTTCGGTTTGAGAAATATCTTCACCGTTTACCGTTGCCACAGCTGATTGTGAAGTACGCCCCAAGTAGCTGCTGACGCCGGCAAATGCAAAGGACAGGATCACCAACACCAAAATGACTTTGGCAATGACACTTTGTGCTCCGTCGCGGATTTTATCTAACATCAGTGGTCTCGCTTATGCGATAAATTCTAAAAAAAAGACGCATCACTGAAGGGATGCGCCTATCTGTAATGATTATTGGAGTGTTTCAAAAGACGCTGTATCACCTTCACCACACTCCGGACGCGACATTATCGCCATCCTTTCAGTCCGTAAAAAGCACCGCATGCCGCAGTGCTATTACAGAAGCCTTACAAGGCCGCTATGGAAATTAATTAACTGCGTCTTTCAGTGCTTTACCTGCTTTGAATGCAGGAATTTTAGCGGCTGCAATTTTGATCTCTTTCCCAGTCTGTGGGTTGCGACCAGTACGCTCAGCACGCTCACGTACTTCAAAAGTACCGAAACCAACTAGAGAAATCTTGTCGCCATCTTTCAGACCATCGGTCACAGCAGCGATAAAAGAATCCAGTGCGCGGCCGGCAGCGGCTTTGGAAATGTCAGCACCAGAAGCGATTTTCTCGATTAGTTCAGATTTGTTCATGTCATCCCCTTGAATGTAATTGTATGCACCGCAACCAAGTCCTTCTCTAGAGCGGTCTGCGGAGGCTTTTATAACAAGCTTGATTTGAAAGTTCAAGCCCCGTAGGAAAACCAAAATTATGAAATCGGATACAGCTCAAAGCCAGTCACTCCAAGGGCTTGGAGCAACTGGCTCTCCACGAACCTAGGCTACCACAGCTCTAGGCTTTGTTAACCACCTTTTTTCATTTTTTTTCAAATGGCTGGGCAATTTTTTGCGTCAGTCCAAATTTTTTACAACTTCAAACCCTGCAACGGGTCTTTCAAGTGCTAATTTCAATACTTCATCAATCCAACGCACTGGTTTGATTTCCAAATCAGCGACTACATTGGCCGGAATTTCTTCCAAATCGCGTTCGTTTTCTTTCGGGATCAACACTAACTTGATACCACCACGATGCGCAGCCAATAATTTTTCTTTAAGACCACCAATCGGTAATACTTCGCCACGTAAGGTGATTTCACCGGTCATCGCGACATCGGCACGCACAGGATTACCTGTCAGGCTGGATACCAAGGCAGTACACATCGCGGCACCGGCTGACGGACCATCTTTAGGTGTCGCACCTTCAGGCACATGCACGTGAATATCGCGCTTTTCATAGAAATCCGGATTAATACCTAACTGCTCAGAACGTGCTCTGACTACCGTTAACGCCGCCTGAATGGACTCTTGCATTACATCACCCAACGAGCCGGTATAGGTCAGTTTGCCTTTGCCTGGAACTGAGGTGGCTTCAATGGTCAGCAAGTCACCGCCGACTTCAGTCCATGCCAAGCCCGTGACCTGTCCCACCTGATTATGAGATTCCGCCTTGCCGTAATCGAACCGTTGTACCCCTAAGAAGGACTTGAGGTTATCCTGATCTACAGTCACATGTTGGATGTTCTTGTCGAGCAAAATCTGTTTCACGACTTTACGGCAGATCTTAGAAAGCTCACGTTCTAGCGCACGCACCCCCGCTTCACGAGTGTAATAACGGATAATGCCGACAATGGCACTGTCGTCAACGTTAATCTCATTCGGCTTCAGACCATTACGTTCAATCTGTTTCGGCAACAGATGCTGTTTGGCGATGTTAAGTTTCTCATCTTCGGTGTATCCAGACAGACGAATAACTTCCATACGGTCAAGCAATGGCCCTGGAATATTCATAGAATTAGACGTTGCCACGAACATGACATCGGACAAGTCATAATCCACTTCCAGGTAATGGTCATTGAAAGTGGAGTTCTGTTCTGGGTCCAGTACTTCCAGCAAGGCTGAGGCCGGATCACCGCGCATATCGGAACTCATCTTGTCGATTTCATCGAGCAGGAACAGAGGGTTCTTTACACCAACTTTAGACATCTTCTGAATGATTTTGCCTGGCATAGAACCAATGTAGGTACGACGATGCCCACGGATTTCTGCTTCGTCCCGCACCCCACCTAATGCCACGCGCACATATTTACGGCCCGTTGCTTTGGCAATCGATTGTCCCAGCGAAGTCTTCCCTACCCCTGGCGGTCCAACCAAACACAGGATAGGCCCTTTAAGCTGTTTCACACGGCTCTGTACCGCCAGATACTCTAGAATACGTTCTTTGACCTTTTCCAACCCATAATGGTCGGTATCCAAAACCACTTCGGCTTTGGAGAGGTCACGTTTGATCTTGGACCGCTGTTTCCAGGGCACCGAGGTCATCCAGTCCACGTAACTGCGCACTACCGTAGCTTCAGCTGACATCGGCGACATCATCCGCAGCTTATTCAATTCAGCAGTAGCCTTCTCTTTGGCTTCTTCAGGCATGCCTGCTTCTTCAATCTTACGACTGAGGGTCTCAAATTCGTCATGACCTTCGTCCAGATCGCCGAGTTCTTTCTGAATAGCTTTCATCTGCTCATTCAGATAGTACTCACGCTGGCTTTTTTCCATCTGCTTTTTAACACGCGAACGGATCCGCTTTTCCACCTGAAGCAGGTCGATTTCCGACTCCATGGTAGCCATCAGATATTCCAGCCGCTCGCCAACATTTACCATTTCCAGGACAGCTTGTTTATCCTGTAATTTCAAAGGCATATGCGCTGCCATAGTATCGGCCAGCCGGTCGGCTTCTTCGATACCACTGAGCGAAGTCAGAACTTCTGGCGGGATCTTTTTATTCAGCTTGATATAGCCTTCAAACTGACCAATAGCACTGCGCACCAGGACTTCTTCTTCACGGTCCTCTAGCGGCTGAGACTCCAGATAATGCGCGGTGGCAATAAAGAATTCTTCTTCTTGCACATACTGCTCAATCTTGGCGCGACGACCACCTTCTACCAATACCTTGACAGTACCATCTGGCAGTTTGAGCAACTGCAGAATGGAGGCAACCGTACCCACATCGAAAATATCGTCAGCAGTAGGTTCATCGAGATCGGCGTCACGCTGGGCAACCAGGATAATCTGTTTATCCTGTGCCATTGCCGACTCCAGACAACGGATGGACTTCTCTCGTCCCACGAATAACGGAATTACCATATGGGGATATACCACCACATCTCTTAGTGGCAGCACGGGTAATTCGATTCGCGCTTCACGCTCTATGGTCATAGTTCGATTCCGTTTCAGTTAAATGTATTACTGTGAGTATATTGGGGCTGCTTTATTGCTTTCAATGGCAAATATAAAAAAAGGAGTCACTCGGACTCCTTTATTTTTATGAAGATAAACACGTGCTTATTTAGTGTTCACCAGAGGCGGCTTGAGATTCACTGTTCTCATAAATCAAAATTGGCGCAGATTCGCCTTTGACCACAGATTCGTCCACTACCACTTTCACCACATTTTTCAGCGATGGCAGATCGTACATGGTGTTAAGCAGTATTGCTTCAACAATAGAGCGCAAGCCGCGGGCACCGGTTTTTCTGGTCATCGCTTTCTGAGCGATGGCTTTCAGTGCATCTTCACGGAATTCTAGCTCCACATTTTCCATCTCAAACAAGGCTGAAAACTGCTTGGTGATAGCATTTTTCGGTTCAGACAGAATTTGTACCAGTGCCGCCTCATCCAACTCGGATAAAGTAGCCACAACTGGCAAACGGCCAATAAACTCAGGAATAAGACCGTATTTAACTAAGTCTCCTGGCTCGACATCTAACAAGGTATCACTGATATTTTTCTTATCTGCCTGGCCTTTTACCTGAGCGCCGAAACCAATACCACTACCGATATGAGAACGCTGCTCAATCACTTTTTCCAACCCAGCAAACGCACCACCACAGATAAACAGGATCCGCGAGGTATCGACCTGCAAAAACTCCTGCTGAGGATGCTTGCGTCCGCCTTGTGGCGGTACCGCAGCGACGGTTCCCTCGATGAGTTTCAGCAACGCCTGCTGCACGCCCTCACCAGACACGTCACGGGTAATAGAGGGGTTATCAGACTTGCGGCTAATCTTGTCGATTTCATCAATATAAACAATACCGCGCTGTGCCTTTTCCACATCATAATCGCACTTCTGCAGCAGTTTCTGGATGATATTTTCAACGTCTTCACCGACATAGCCTGCTTCAGTCAATGTCGTGGCGTCAGCCATGGTAAATGGCACATCTAGGAAACGGGCTAACGTTTCTGCCAGTAAGGTTTTACCACTACCGGTAGGCCCGATAAGTAGAATATTACTCTTACCCAATTCGACGCCATCTTTAGGTACTGAATGCTTTAGACGCTTATAGTGGTTGTATACCGCTACCGAGAGCACCTTTTTAGCCTGTTCCTGGCCAATAACATAATCATCCAAGTGTGCCCGCAACTCATGCGGCGTCGGTAACTTGTCATGATCTCTCTTCGGCGAGATATCCTTTATCTCTTCACGGATGATGTCGTTGCATAACTCAACACATTCATCACACACATATACGGAAGGACCGGCAATAAGCTTACGTACTTCATGCTGACTCTTACCGCAAAAAGAGCAGTACAGCAGTTTACCGTTATCACCGTTGCCTTTATTGTCACCCATCACTTTTCCTCATATGCAGTGTCCACCTGTCACACTGCTTTTAGCTACTCTTTGAGCATAGCCCAGCGTGCAGCAAAATTCAGCCTAAAGCTATCAGTCTCGCTTACTTATCACGGAGTCAACCAAGCCATATTCCATCGCTTGAGTCGCACTCATAAAATTATCGCGGTCAGTGTCACGCTCAATCACTTCTAATGGTTGGCCAGTGTGCTCTGACAGGATCTGGTTCAGTTTGTTCTTGATACCCAAAATTTCCTGCGCATGGATAGCAATATCGGATGCCTGCCCCTGGAAACCACCCAGCGGTTGATGGATCATCACCCGCGAATTAGGCAAACAATGGCGTTTATCTTTTGCCCCGCCTGCCAGTAAAAATGCCCCCATACTGGCCGCTTGACCGATACAAACCGTACTGACGTCGGGTTTAATGAACTGCATGGTGTCATAAATTGCCATGCCAGCAGTCACTGAACCGCCAGGAGAATTGATATAAAGAGAGATATCTTTGTCCGGATTTTCAGACTCCAGAAACAGCAACTGCGCGACGATCAGATTAGCCATATGTTCTTCAACCTGACCAACCAGAAAAATCACCCTCTCTTTCAACAAACGAGAGTAAATGTCATAAGAGCGTTCACCTTTGGAGGTTTGTTCCACAACCATAGGAATTAACGCGTTCATAATGGATTCCGGTGCTGTCTGCATTCCTGATATTCCCTGTAAAAAAATGGCCCGCATGAGGGACCTCATACGGGCCATTATAAATGGCTAATGGCTTAACAAGTCAAGCGTAGGTTAGGCTCTACCGGCAGCCTTGTTCATAAAATCTTCAAAAGCGACAGTCTTTTCGGTCACTTTGGCAGATTTTAAAATAACTTCAACAGCTTGTTCTTCCAGCGCCAGGTTACGCATACTCTGCATCAGCTCTTTATTGCTGTTGTAGTATTCGATCACTTCTTTTGGATCTTCGTATGCTGATGCCATAGAAGCGATCTGCGCCTGAACACGCTCATCTTCTGGTTGCAGCTCGTTAGTTTTGATCACTTCACCCAGCAACAAACCAATCTTCACGCGACGCTCAGCCTGTTCTGCAAACAGCTCTGCTGGCAGTTCTGGCATCTTAGCGTTCTGACCACCAAAGCGCTGCAGCGCCTGACGACGCAGTACATCAACTTCACCGTCAACCAGGGCTTTTGGCAACTCGACTTCGTGACCAGCCAGCAAACCGTTCAGAACTTGTTCTTTAACGTTGCTCTTCAGTGCCTGCTGCAGCTCACGTTCCATATTCTTACGGATTTCAGCTTTCAGTGCGTCAACACCACCGTCCTTGATACCGAACAGGCTGGCAAACTCATCGTTCACTTCTGGCAGCTGTGCACCTTTTACAGATTTCACAACGATAGCGAATTTGGCGGCTTTTCCTTTAAGATTTTCAGCGTGATACTCTTCAGGGAAAGTCACATCGATATCAAACTCTTCACCGGCTTTATGACCTGTTACGCCCTCTTCAAAACCAGGGATCATACGGCCACTACCGATCTGCAGTTCAAAGTCTTCTGCTTTGCCACCCTCAAATTCTTCACCGTCGATGCTACCAGTAAAGTTAATGACAACTTTGTCACCATCTTCAGCAGCACGTTCAACGGCGTCATAAGTCGCATGCTGCTTACGCAGAGTTTCGATCATGTTGTCTACATCAGCATCCAGCACTTCTGCTACCGGCTGTTCAACTTCAATAGCGTCCAGCGCCTGCAGTTGAACTTCAGGATACACTTCAAAAGTGGCAGTAAATTCGAAACTCTCCGCTGAAGTAGCACCAGGTACCAATGTAGGTGCGCCAGCAGGATTCAGTTTCTCTGCAATAATAGCTTCAACAAAGTTACGCTGCATCACTTCACCAGTGATGTCCTGGCGAATCGCTTTGCCATAACGTTTTTCAATCACACTTGCAGGGACTTTACCTGGGCGAAAACCGGGGATACGGGCGCGCTTGGCTTCACGTTGCAGACTGTCTTTAACCAGTTTCTCGATCTGCTCGGCAGGAACAGAAATGGTCAGGCGACGCTCCAGGCCTTGGGTTGTTTCAACAGAAACTTGCATTGTTTTACCTCGAAATGTGTCTAACGTCCTTTTAATAGCCGAACTCATTCAGCTATTCAGGTATTCGGCTCTTGATTTTGTATTTGACTGGAATGCCCATCAGAACTGAATTTCGGCTCCGGTCGCACAATGTTCATAGTTATCAAGACGCAGCATTATATCGACGCTTATCTAATGAGTCGAGCCACAATGGTCCGGAAAAGACATAAAAAAAGCGACCTGAGGTCGCTTTTTTTAATGAAATAATGGGGTGACTGATGGGGCTCGAACCCACGACAACCGGAATCACAATCCGGGACTCTACCAACTGAGCTACAGTCACCACTGAAAGTGGTACGCCCGGCAGGATTCGAACCTGCGACCATCCGCTTAGAAGGCGGATGCTCTATCCAACTGAGCTACGGGCGCAGGGTCTGCAGGCCATTGCCTGCATCCTAACCAGGCCAGACAACGCGTTTGCATTATCTAAAATTTGGTCGGTGATAGAGGATTCGAACCTCTGACCCTCTGGTCCCAAACCAGATGCGCTACCGGACTGCGCTAATCACCGAAATCTGTCAGGTTATCGCCGATATTTTTGTCAGCGACTTCCAAGATAATCGCCACTGGGCGGCGTATCTCAAGAACGGAGCGCATCTTAGCGATTCACCCAGGTAGCGTCAATCATTTTTTTGGTCTACCACACTGGCTGCTGTTTTTTAATGCGACACAATGGAAATTCTGTGTTCACGGTCGCGTTTAACCATGACACTAACCTCCCCCGCTGCTAAAATATCGCCGCTCAAATTACTCATCGCGCCATATATAAAGGATACCCTACACCCATGACCGCTCAATTAATTGATGGCAAAGCGATAGCCCAATCCATAAGAAAAGAACTAAAGCAGAAAGTCGCTGATCGCCGTGCCGCAGGTAAACGTCTTCCGGGACTGGCCGTTGTGTTGGTCGGCGAAGATCCCGCTTCACAGGTATATGTGGGGAGTAAACGTAAAGCCTGTGAAGAAGTGGGCTATGTGTCTCGCTCCTATGATATGCCAGAGTCAACCTCCGAGGCAGAATTGCTGGAGTTGATTGACACGCTAAACAATGACAAAAGTATCGATGGCATTCTAGTACAGTTGCCGCTTCCGGTGCAGATTGAAGACGCTAAAGTCATTGAACGTATCCGTCCGGATAAGGACGTGGATGGTTTTCATCCCTACAACGTTGGCCGCTTGGCGCAACGAATTCCGCAATTACGTTCTTGTACACCGATGGGCATCATGACCTTGATTAAATCCACCGGGGTGGACCTGCACGGGATGGATGCAGTCGTTGTTGGAGCATCGAATATCGTGGGTCGTCCCATGACACTTGAACTGCTATTGGCTGGCTGTACCACTACCACTTGTCACCGTTTTACTCACGATTTACAGGATAAAGTCAGCCGCGCGGATTTATTGGTGGTCGCTGTTGGTAAACCCGGTTTCATTCCTGGTGAGTGGATAAAGCCTGGTGCCATTGTGATTGATGTCGGCATTAACCGTTTGGAAGATGGCCATCTGGTGGGTGATGTGCAGTTTGATGTTGCAGCAGAGCGTGCCTCATTTATCACGCCAGTTCCAGGGGGCGTAGGGCCCATGACCATTGCCAGTCTGCTAGAAAACACCTTATATGCGGCAGAACGCTATCACGACTGATCAACTGTCGCTGCATTGATGTAAACATAAAGCCAGCAAATTGCTGGCTTTATTATTTATTTAGGAAAGCAATTATTTCTTGCGCCAAGTGGTGCCACTTGCACCATCTTCGAGAATAACCCCCAGCTCATTGAGACGATCCCGTGCTTTATCGGCGGCCGCCCAATCTTTCTCTTTACGGGCACGATTACGCTCGGTGATCAGCGCTTCAATTTCGGCGACTTCTTCATCACTCCCCTGCCCTTGCAGAAAAGCTTCTGGAGACGAACTGAGAATACCCAATACATCAGCAAGCTGCTTCATTGCCACAGCCAACGCAGCAGCGGCCGCCAGATCAGTGGCTTTCAGGCGGTTGATCTCACGCACCATATCAAACAGTACCGAGTATGCTTCTGGCGTATTGAAATCATCGTCCATTGCGGCTTTGAAACGTTCGACGTACTCAGTGGCCGCAGCTGGTGCAACGCTGAGGTCTAAATCTTTTAACGCGGTGTACAGACGCTCAAGCGAGGCACGCGCCTGCTTGAGGTTATCCTCAGAGTAGTTGAGCTGGCTGCGGTAATGGCCGGACAACAAAAAATAGCGCACAGTTTCGGCATCATAGTGCGCCAGCACATCGCGAATGGTAAAAAAGTTGCCCAGTGATTTGGACATCTTCTCTTTGTCCACCATCACCATACCGGTGTGCATCCAGTAATTGACATACTTAGTGTCATGGGCACAGCAGGACTGGGCAATTTCATTTTCATGATGGGGGAACATCAAGTCAGAACCACCACCATGAATATCAAAATGATCCCCCAGATGTTTGCTGTTCATAGCCGAGCATTCAATATGCCAGCCAGGACGACCCGCGCCCCAAGGTGAATCCCAGGTTGGCTCGCCCGGTTTGGACATTTTCCACAGCACAAAATCCATCGGATTACGTTTGTTTTCGTCGACTTCGACACGAGCCCCGGCCTGCAGCTGATCCAAATCCTGCCCAGACAGACGACCATACGCTGGGAAGGACCCCACACTAAACAGCACATCGCCATCTGCCGCCACATAGGCATGACCGCGGTCAATCAACTGCTGCACCATTTCGATGATGTCAGCGATATGCAACGTGGCGCGCGGTTCCATATCCGGGCGTAACATGTTCAATGCATCAAAATCTGCATGCATATCGGCAATCAACCGCTCGGTAAGTGACTCACAGCTTTCGCCATTTTCATTAGCGCGCTTAATGATCTTGTCATCAACATCAGTAATATTACGCAAAAAATTCACTTCATAGCCTGCATAACGCAGATAACGCACTATCATGTCAAAAGAGACAAAAGTCCTACCATGACCGATATGACACAGATCGTAGATGGTAACGCCACACACATACATACCCACCTTACCGGGAGCAATGGGTTTGAATTCCTCTTTTTGGCGACTCAGACTGTTGTAGATCTTCAACATTGACGTTCTCTTAAACAAAAATAACGAAAAGGGTAAACTGGACCAAGAGTTTAGCATTGGCACAGGCAGTTGAATACCGCCCTTTAACGCCATTCCCGGATAAGTTAGAATCCGCCCACGAAATTTGTCCAAAGGAAAAATTATGATCACACTGCACACAAATCATGGCGATATCAAATTAGCCCTGAATGAAGAGAAAGCCCCACAGACAGCAGCCAACTTTGCGCAATACGCCAGCGAAGGTTTTTTTGATGGCACCATTTTTCACCGTGTTATCGATGGATTTATGATCCAGGGTGGCGGTTTCACTGCCGACATGCAGCAAAAGCCAACAAATGCCCCGGTCAAAAATGAAGCCAACAATGGCCTGTCCAACAAGACTGGCACCATCGCGATGGCGCGCACCTCAGATCCCCATTCTGCGACCGCGCAGTTCTTCATCAACGTTAACGACAACACTTTCCTGGATTTCAAAAGTGAATCAATGCAGGGTTGGGGTTATTGCGTATTTGGTGAAGTAGTTGAAGGTATGGACGTGGTCAACAAGATCAAGGAAGTCAGCACCGGCAATAGAGGCATGCATCAGGATGTACCACTGGAAGCCGTTGTGATCGAAAAAGTGACCATCAGCGAATAAGCGCGTATGCACACACTTTTTATCGGCGATCTGCATTTGAGTGCAGATCGCCCAGATATCACACAAGCTTTCATCCGCTTTCTTGATACGCAGCTAGCGGGGACTGAAGCGCTCTATATTTTAGGTGACCTGTTTGAAGTGTGGGTGGGTGATGATCTGGCAGAACCCTTTGCTATAGACATCGCGACACATCTTAAAACGGTTAGTCTTCAGCTACCCATCTATTTCATCCATGGCAATCGCGATTTTTTGTTAAGCCAAGATTACGCCAGGCAAGCCGGTATGAAGCTGCTACCTGAAGTTCAGGTACTATCGTTATATGGTCGGGAATCGGTGGTGCTGCATGGGGATAGCCTGTGTACACTGGATCATGATTATCAACGCTTTCGCCGCTTTCGTAATCGCCCATTCGTGCAATGGTGTTATCGCCATCTGCCACAACAACTGCGCGTGAATATCGCCGCCAAACTGCGTCGCAACAGTCAGCAGCAAAATCAGATCAAACCCGAGCAGATCATGGATGTCACCGTTGATGAAGTGTCCAAGCTATTGGCTCAATCCGGTGCTTCATTGATGATCCACGGACATACTCATCGACCAGCGATCCATGAACTGGGTCATGGGCAGCAACGAGCGGTGGTGGGCGACTGGTATCAGCAAGGCAGTATTCTGAAAGTCAGTCAGGATACCATCGAACTGCAAACGCTGCCGTTCGCTTAATCGGCTAACTAGGCAGGAATGCCACTGTGGAAACGGAACTCCGCATCGCTTGTCATTATCAGATGTGCTTCTGCCGCCACTAATTGCCCTATTCTGTCACTGATATCACCACCAGCAACGGCTCGAGCCAGTGACAGATAATCCTGATAATGGCGCGCTTCTGAACGCAGCAACGAGACATAAAAACGCCCGAGTTCCTCGTCCAGATATGGGGCGAGTTTAGCAAAACGCTCACATGAGCGAGCTTCAATCAGGGCGCCCACAATCAATTTATCAATCAAGGTCTGTGGCTCATGCGTTGTCACCTGCGTTAACAACCCTTTGGCATAGCGCCCTGCTGGAACATTGCTGTAGGGAATATTGCGTGCCTGCATAATTTCCAGCACTTGATCGAAATGATGTAACTCCTCTTTGATTAATCGCACCATTTTGGCAATCAGATCATCACTTTGTGCAAAATCGGCCCGAGGTAACAATGGTTTGTAGCAGACATCAGTTTCCTCGGTGTCGGATACTACCTGAGCCAGTAAATGGCTTTGGCTGTCCGCCCATTGCGATACTGACCGCGCGGAAGGCAGGTCAGCAACATGTTTGTCCAACAGATAAAGCGCCTGTTTTGCGGCTTTCACATCGCTATTGCTAGCTGTTGCCGCTCCAGCAGGAAAAAACCAGCGCTGGAATTCATCTACTGACCACTTATCAAAGCGAAACAGAAAGAACTCGTAAGGTTTCAACATATTCACTACAGCGTCTTGTGATGACACTGCGTATTTTCGCAGCAATTTACCGGCGGTCGCGGCCGCTTTCCATTCGCAGTTACAATGATCAATCAATAGCGCAGCCAGATTTTCTGGTTTACGTGCCTCGGTAATCCAGCCATCAGGCGTTTCACAGCCTAAGAAGTCCTTAATAGGTGCAAGCAATTGGGAATACATGTCTGATACTAACTAAATTTAATTGTGAAAATTTTCTCTTGTCGGCATTCTCTCGTCAACCGCTGGTCGCATCAAAACAGTGACGGTGATGGACTAGTAATAGTATTGGTTTGGGTCGTCACGATATTCTGTTCGAGGATTAAAAAGAACCAATTTTCACATACTAATGCCGTTCCTTTTTATTCAGATAATGCGTTCATGGTAAAGGCGGTTAAGTGGATAACCATTTTGCTAACGTATGCCTGCCACCATAAATGATGGCAATGACACCAAATTCCAAACCACAAATGCGCTCTCATAAAAAAAGGCCACCTATCGGTGGCCTTCAATGCATAACAATTAGATTACTGCTCTGTTTTCACATCGGAAAGTGAAGCAGCCGCACTGTCACCATCACTGTTGCCGTTGTGAGAATGATGAGTCTCGGTCAGGCGGCGCATCAGTGGTAAAACTGCCAACGCAATCAAAGTACAAACCACCGCTGCGATCCCCAGCTTATTGAACAGGCTGGTATAAATAGGCAATGTCTGTAGTGGATCGGTAATATCTCTAGGCACACTTGCGAAGTTTGCCACCACGCCACCTAAATACTGAGAAATACCGGACGCGACGAAATAAGCTCCCATCATAAAGCCGCCCATACGAGCAGGCACATAACGGGCAATCATCGCCAAGCCTAAACCACTCACCAGCAATTCACCCAGTGAATAGGAACCATAGCCCCAGATCATGATCCAGGATGAAGTTTTACCATCCACCGCAAACTGACCAGCGACACCGTAGATGAAGAACCCAATCGCAACAACAGCAAATCCCAACGCAAATTTTCCTGCGATAGAAAAGTCTTTATTGTTACGACCAGCCCAAGAGTAAGTCCAGGCCAATACCGGGCTCAGCAACATGATCCAGATAGGATTGAGTGCCTGGAACTGTGCAGGCGCCCAAGTCCACAGATGCACACCAAATACCTTGAAATCCCAGTCAACATTACGCAATGCGAACAAGTTCAGGGACGTAGACATCTGTTGATAGAACACGAAGAAAAATACGGTCTGAACGGTTAATACTAACGCCGCAATCAAACCGGCACGTTCACTGACTTCACTGTTGCGGATCAAGTGGGCAAAGATACCGAGAACAGCAACACCAGCAGCGTACACGAAGATACGAGCCACAGTTTGATATTCGAGAATAATGGCGGATAACACCACTGAAGCAGCTGCAGCAATCAATACCATAGCCAGTTTAGATTTGTTGACTGGATGACGATCGGGCTCAGAACCATATTCGGCAACAGCGTGACGCATGACAGAATAATTACCTAAACCGACTAACAAGCCCACACAGCAAACCGCAAACGCTGCATGCCAACCAAAATCATTACCATAAGTGGCATTCACATAATCTTTAATCCATGGAGTCAAGATCATTGAAATGGTTGAACCAACGTTGACCGCCATGTAATAAATGGTGAAGGCACTATCAATTTTAGCGTCATCACCATCATAGATTTTACGCACTAAGTTGCCAGCATTTGGCTTAAACAGGCCGTTACCGACGACGATAACGCCCAGCGCGGCGAACAGGAACCAGGTATTTTCTGTCGGGACGGTCATCAATGCGTAACCTACAGACAGCACCCCGGCACCCAGCAACATGGTACGTTTAGTCCCGAGTATTTTATCCCCAACCCAACCACCAATTGCTGGAGATACATAAATCAGTGCTGCACAAGCACTCCATACCAAGTTTGCTCTGTCATCAGCAAAACCTAAACGCTGCACCATAAAATAAATGATCAGCGCCTGCATGCCGTAATAACCAAAGCGTTCCCACAATTCGATTAGGGAGACCGTCATAAATGACTGAGTTTTGCTTACCTTAGCTGAGCCAAGAGTCATATTGCTTGCTTCCATCATTGTTGTAGTAATGTTTAAGGCCAAGAGTATAAGTCGAGTGCCGGGGTAAACCAATGTTGAACCCCGGCAAAATAGACTTTGTTACAAAAGCCTCGATATTGTTGCTGCCAAAAAGGGTGTATCACATCCGCTGCCACTTCCTTCACCAGTCAGATATGTTCACCACTTAAAAAAGCACCTCAAAAATAGGTGCTTTTTGTCATTTCTGACCTTTTTTAGCCATCATTGCCTTGAGATCAGCAAATGGATTAAAGGTCGCAGGTGCTTGCTTAGTTTCCGAAGTATCACCATAGGACACTAATTCTTCAAAGCGAGCATGTTCATTGTCATGACAATACAGGCATAACAGCTCCCAATTAGAGCCGTCCGATGGGTTGTTATCATGATTGTGATCGCGATGATGCACCGTGAGTTCACTCAGATTTTTATGAGTAAATTCTCTGGCACAGCGACCACAAACCCAGGGATACAGTTTTAACGCCTGTTCCCGATACCCTTTCTCACGGTTGGCCCGATATTCCCTGGCCTCCGCCAGTACCCGGTCCAATTTGCTTGGTGTTGTCATACCTGATTCCTACGTCTAACGACGCTACGACCTTAATTACTCACATATTCTGCATTAGAAAGATGCAGATAATGCAGATATTTCTCGTACTGAGTTACTACATCCGCCTGTAGCTGCTCTGGCGTATACCCCATAACATCATAATACTGCCCGCCATGTTCGAGAAATACTTCGACGCGATAATAGTGTCTATCACCGGTCTCAAGCAATGTTGGTAAGGTAAAACTGCGGATCCGCAAGGCGTATACAAAGGTTTGCACCTGGAGTTCCTCAATCAGCAAACGCACCCGGTCTTGCTCATATTGCAGTTTGGTATCAATGCCTCGTTCGACAAATTCACGCGCTACCATCGACAAAGCCGGTTCGGCAATGTCATCTAAATACTGCCGGGCGTCCTTATAACTCGGATGCGAAACCAACACTTCGAGGTGTTTTTGCCAAGGAACACTGGTCTGCGAATACTGCACACTAGTGTTATGTAAGCGCACACTCATTAGCTTCAAACGATCATCCTTTAACGCTTTGAATAAACCGATACACATCAGCAACATCACCACCAGAAACGGCATGGCGCTGGCGATTGATGCCGTCTGCAAGGCTTTCAGTCCACCGGCCAGTAATAATACCGAGGCGACAACGCCTTCAAGCAAAGCCCAGAAAATTCGCTGCCACACCGGCGCATTTTCATCACCACCAGACGTCAGATTATCCACCACCAGTGAGCCTGAATCTGATGAGGTCACGAAAAACGTTACCACCAGACACACACCTAGAATGTCCAAAAATCCTGACCATGGCAGGTGTTTAAAGAAAGTAAACAGCGCCACTGAGACATCTGAAGACACTGCATCAGCCAGATACTGAGCGCCGTGATTCATGATGGCGTCAATTGCCGAATTGCCAAAAACAGTCATCCATAAAAATGTAAAACCGGTTGGCACAAACAACACCCCCACCAAAAACTCACGAATTGTGCGACCACGGGAAACTCTGGCAATAAAGGTACCGACAAAAGGTGACCAAGAGATCCACCAGCCCCAATAAAAGAGCGTCCAACCGCCCAACCAATCATTTTTCTGCTGGTAAGCGTAGAGATTAAAAGTCTTATTAACGATGTCACTGAAATAAGCCCCAGTGTTCTGCACAAAATGTTGTAACAGATCCACCGTTGGACCAACGAGCAACACAAACATCATCAGCAGAAACGCCAAGCCCATATTGAGTTCGCTGAGGCTCTTAATGCCTTTGTTGACACCGGAGACCACCGAAGCAGTTGCCATCAGCGTGATCACACAGATAAGACCTACTTGTACGGCTGGGGAAATGGGAAAAGCATCTCCCATCAAAAAATGTAGGCCTGAATTAACCTGCGCCACACCAAAACCCAAAGAAGTTGCTACGCCTAACACTGTGCCAAGAACGGCTAAGGTATCGACACAGTGACCAATCGGGCCATAAATGCGATTACCAATCAGCGGATATAAAGCACTACGGGGTAATAAAGGTAAATTATGGCGATAACTAAAATAAGCGAGACTCAGGGCTACAATAGCGTAAATGGCCCAGGCATGTAATCCCCAGTGGAAAAAGGTAATTTTCAGCGCTTCTTTAGCAGCTTCCATCGTCTGTGGATCGGCATCAGGCGGTGCTAAAAAATGCATGACCGGTTCACCGATACCAAAAAACATCAAACCAATCCCCATCCCGGCAGAAAACAACATGGCGATCCAAGTTTTATAACTGAAATCAGGTTCGGAATGGTCAGGACCTAACTTAATATCGCCGTAACGGCTCAGCATAATAAACACGACGAACACCAGGAAAATCGCCACCGCCAGCACATAAAGCCAACCTGCTTTTAACTGTAACCAGGTTTGTACGCTATTGAATAGCGCCTGTGACTGTTGCGGCCATACTGCCGCAATCAATACCAGCGCCACCAGACAAATTACTGATGAAAAAAACACTGGTGGATTGATACTCGATTTTATCGACATAAACGCTCCCATCAGATGACAGGCTACTGCTTGGTAAACCGTTTCTCAGTCGTTGTGTACTTGCAGACTGCAGCAGCCAACACATTGCCAATGGGCGACAGCAAGGGTAATTCAGCGACATTGTTGCTCCGCGGCAAGGCTAGGAAACCTTTGATAATGGAGCAACATTCCCGCCGGCTCATGGGGCGGGAATTACGGGAACCGGAGCAAAATGAAACCGGCAAACCCGCTGAGATTACTACTGTTTTGGCAACAATTCGCGCCGATTATACACAAAATCAGCCAGATTGGGGAGCATAAAGGACGTTTGTACGGTTAATCACCCGGTTTGTGGTGATGATCGTGATCTGTCACCGCTGACTGCGAAATCCCTGCGGTCAGGTTAAAACGCATGGCTTCTTCAAATGACCAGTCGACTTTGATTAAGTCTTCCCGTTTCACCAGACTGGTGATCCCGGCCATCTGATAAGACAACTGAAACAGCACCGGAACCCAGTCGCCTTCAGGTAACGCATCCACCAACGGTTGTGGCGGGCGGTCAGTCATGATGAACCCCACAACGTAGCCACCATTAGCCTGGCGCACTAACACTGTCTGTTGTGACTTCGGTTTAGAAGGGTCGCGATTCATCAACGAGGCAATATCGCGAATACTGCCATACACAGACTTAAACAGAGGGAACCGCATCAACTGTCGTTCAACCCAGCTCCACAGCCACACCACCGGACTGACTGAAAACAGTAACCCTGCAATAAACACCAGCGCCACCACCAGCAGAAAACCCGCGCCAGGGAATGGGGATGGAGCGTGCACTATCGTTAGCAACAATTTTCCAAGTTCATCCAATGATGCAAATAGCGACCAGAACAACCACAGGCTGAGCGCCATCGGCAATAAATTGAGCAGACCTCGGATCAGGGTTTGTTTCATGATGTCCTCACAGCAACACCGACGACATGACGGTGCGATGGTTATCTTAGCACTACGACACTCCGCACCTCTACGGGCGAAGATTATCTGCCGCTTATTTCAGCAGCATAAGTGGAACACCTACTGACATAACACCTGAAATAACATGGTATCCATAAAAAACGCCAGCAATCGCTGGCGTTCAGTACACATAAGTGCAATCAGTCTTTTTCCATCTCTTCATAAGAAACGTGGCGGACATCGCGGCCTTTCACGTAATAAATCACATACTCACAGATGTTTTTACAGCGATCCCCTACCCGCTCGACCGCGCGCGCAGCCCACAGCACATCAAGAATGCCGGGGATAGAGCGTGGGTCTTCCATCATGTAAGTCATCAATTGGCGAATGATGCCTTCATATTCTTTATCGAGCTTGGCGTCTTCCTTATGCAGTTCTATCGCCGATTCCGCATCCATCCGCGCCAACGAGTCCAAAGTTGCGTGCAATAAACGGGTGGCATGGCGTCCCATGCTCTCAATACTCACCAACAACGGTTGCTGGTTATTGTTACGTTTTTCCAATGCTGCCTTGGCAATACGCACACAAGCGTCACCGATACGTTCCAGGTCCGCAATGGTCTTAGAAATCGCAATGACCAAACGCAGATCGCTGGCAGCAGGCTGACGCTTGGCAATAATACGGGTGCATTCTTCGTCAATGTCCACTTCCATGCCATTAACACGGTGATCGCCGTCAATCACCTGCTGTGCCAGTTCTATATCTAAAGCACCTAAAGCATCCAACGCCTGCTCCAACTGGCGTTCAACCAATCCGCCCATCGCCAACACTTTATTGCGAATATCTTCCAGTTCGGCACTGAACTGACCGGAAATATGCTTATTAAGATTTTTGTTTTCCATAAAATCTGCCTTTGTTCAGTGGGAGGCGTTAACCGTAACGCCCGGTAATATAATCTTCGGTTTTACTCTGCCGTGGCGTAGTAAAAATGGTATTGGTATCGCCATATTCCACCAACTCGCCCATATACATGAATGCCGTCTGATCAGAGACCCGTGCGGCTTGCTGCATGTTGTGCGTCACAATCACCACGGTAAACCGGGTTTTCAGCTCAGTGATCAGCTCTTCAATCGTCAGGGTTGAGATTGGGTCCAGCGCAGAGGTCGGTTCGTCCAGCAATAACACTTCGGGCTCGATGGCAATGGCGCGAGCAATCACCAGACGCTGCTGCTGACCACCAGACAAGCCAAAGGCGTTATCGTGTAAACGGTCTTTGACTTCATCCCAAATAGCGGCACCGCGAAGTGAACGCTCACAGGCTTCATCCAACTCGCGCCGATTATTAATCCCCTGTAATCGCAAGCCATAAACTACGTTTTCATAAATAGATTTCGGAAATGGATTGGGACGCTGAAATACCATGCCGACGTTGCGGCGCAATTTGGCAACATCCACTTTTTTATCGTAGATGTTGTGACCATTAAGCAGAATTTCACCATCGATATGACAGTTGTCTACCAGATCATTCATACGGTTGATACAACGAAGCAGCGTGGATTTACCACAACCACTGGGGCCAATGAAGGCAGTGACCTTTTTCTTGGGGATTTTCATCGACACGTTAAACAGTGCCTGCTTATCACCGTAGTGCAGATTAAGGTCGCGGATCTCCAGCGCCGTCTGTTCCGGTGGCAGATTCTTCAAATCTACTTTGGCAGAAGCGGTCATTAGTGAGGCATCTATCGAAATCATAGGTTGTTTCTGTCCTGTCTCTTGCACTGGCTGTTATCAGTTTTCCAGCGAACGATACTTTTCACGCAGATGGTTACGCACGCTGATAGCCGTCAGGTTAAGCGCCACAATCACAGTTACCAGGAGGAACGACGTGGCGTATACCAAGGGCCGAGCGGCCTCTACATTGGGGCTTTGGAAGCCCACATCATAAATATGGAACCCGAGGTGCATAAACTTACGTTCCAGATGCACAAAGGGGAAATTCATATCCACTGGCAGGTTAGGTGCTAATTTCACCACGCCAACCAGCATCAGTGGCGCAACTTCGCCAGCAGCGCGTGCCACCGCCAAAATCAACCCCGTCATAATGGCCGGGCTGGCCATCGGGATCACAATCCGCCACAGGGTTTCTGCCTTGGTGGCACCTAACGCCAAACTGCCTTGCCGGACCGCACTCGGGATACGCGACAACCCTTCCTCAGTGGAAACAATCACCACGGGTAAGGTCAGAATGGCCAAGGTCAAGGCCGACCAAATCACACCAGGCGACCCGAAAGTGGGCGATGGCAGCGCTTCTGGATAAAACAACTTATCGATGGAACCACCCACCATATAGACGAAAAAGCCTAGGCCAAAAACCCCGTACACAATTGAGGGAACCCCGGCAAGGTTAATCACTGCAATCCGAATAATCTTGGTCAACGCGCCTTTTCGAGCATATTCGTGCAGATAGATAGCCGCAATCACGCCAAATGGCGTGACAATGATTGCCATCAACAACACCATAAATACGGTACCGAATATCGCCGGGAACACCCCACCTTCGGTATTGGCTTCACGAGGATCTTCACTGACAAACCGGCCGACACGGACACACCAGGTGCCCAACTTCTGCCAGAAGCCCATGCGATTGACATAACTGACATCCAATACCGTATCTAATGGCAGTGTCACTTCCTGACCACGCATATCTTTAACGACTACCGCATCACGCCCTGCTTGTTCACGCAATGAGAACAACTGCTTTTCCAGTACCTGATATTTGGCCTGCAACTGCTGACGCTGCTGCGCCAGATCTGCCTGACGTTCAGCCGTCAGCTCATTGTCCAACTCATACTTACGCCCTTTGAGACGTAACCGTTCCAAATCATAATTGACTGAACCAATATCCTGTTTCTGCAAAGCATCGGCCTGCTCGTTGAGCGTAACGGCTCGCTGAATATACTGATGCAGTGTATCGGCAATATCACCCTGCGAGGGCAAACGCTTCCCGGACTCAAGGATGGCAACCGGATAACCATAGAAATTACCGTTTTTACTGCGCTCCAGCATTGCCAGCCCCTCTGGCGTAGTGCGACTTTTAATATCCGTTTGCAGTATCCAACGAAAATCCAGACTCACAAATTCGCGGTTACCTGTTTTCACCAGATACCGATTCACAAATTCACCAGGATCATTGGCAAACTGATGACCAGCAGCACGCAAGCGCTCGGTCGGCACCTGTTCGCGGTCGTGGATCTCTCCAATCAAGGTGTAGGGTTTGCCGTTTTCATCCTGCATCTGCCACTGATAAATGGTCGCCGGCCAAAAATAACTGAGTCCACGCCAGGCGATCAGCAGCAACAAGCCCAACACCGCAATCAGGCTCAGACTGACAGCGCCGCCTGTCATCCAAATCCAAGGTGCTCCGGATTTAAACCATTTGCCCATCAAACTGCCCCTTGCTCATATAAACGCTTCATCTGCCAATACCTTTACAGCGAGCTGTAACGTTCACGCAGCCGCTGGCGCACCACTTCGGCAATCGTGTTAAAGAAAAACGTGAAAATAAACAGCACAAATGCGGCTAAGAACAGCACCCGATAATGGGAACTGCCAATGGCGGACTCCGGCATTTCCACGGCAATGTTCGCCGCGAGTGTGCGCATGCCCTGAAAAATACTCCAATCCATGATGGCGGTATTACCGGTCGCCATCAGCACGATCATGGTTTCGCCTACAGCACGGCCAAGCCCCATCATGACCGCAGAGAAGATCCCGGGACTGGCGGTCAACAACACTACCCGAGTGAGTGTTTGCCAACGCGTTGCGCCTAGTGCCAGGCTGCCATTGGATAGATGCCGCGGCACTGAGAAAATGGCATCTTCAGCAATGGAAAATATTGTCGGGATCACCGCAAAGCCCATGGCAATACCCACTACCAGCGCATTGCGCTGATCAAAGCTCATGCCCAAGGTATTAGTAATGAACTGACGGGTATCACCATGAAACAGCCACAGCTCAATGGTGGGACTAATCGCAAATGAAAACCACCCAAAGAAGCAGATGACCGGGATCAGCAATAGCTCCTGATAAGTTTCTGGCAACAACGCTTTGATGCGAACAGGAAGCTTAGACCAGGCAAAAGCCGTGAGTAGTATGGTCACTGGCAACAGGAGTAACAGCAGAAGCAAGCCAGGCAAATGATCTTCAATCAACGGCGCTAACCACAAACCTGCTAAAAATCCCAGGATCACGGTGGGCAGCGCTTCCATAATCTCGATGGTCGGCTTGACCAGTGACCGCACTTTTGCAGACATGAAATATGCGGTGTAGATAGCACCAGCAATTGCCAGCGGAACTGCAAAAATCATTGCATAAAATGCTGCTTTTAACGTGCCAAATGCCAACGGCATCAGGCTCAGTTTAGCTTCAAAATCATCCGAGCCAGAGGTGGATTGCCATACATATTGCGGTTCCGGATAACCTTCATACCACACCTTGTTCCAGAGAGCGCTCCAGGAAACTTCCGGGTGTTCATTGCTCACACTAAATAACTGCAACTTGTCGCCAGCTTGCACAACCAGCGCATTGGAGCGAGGACTAAAACCCATTGCAACAGGGTTAGCCAAATCGAATTTCTTCGAGAATAACTCGCGTTCACTGGTGGTATACAACAGTTCTAAACGGCCATCTTCACTGACAGTAGCAAAACTCTTACGATAATATTCGCTGGCCAATGCACCAATATTACCTAAGCCCTTGAACTCTCGTATGTACTGATACAGCCGACCATGCTCACCAGCCACCTGAAAATATTGCGCGACCACGCCAGAGTTATAACTCACTAATAATGAGCTTGCCCCCGCCAACAAACTGATATTGCTGACCTTTGCTTTGGCACGCTCAAGATCCAATACCTGTAGCAAGCTGATATCATCGACATCATTAATGTTGTATATGAATACTTTATTACCGGACTGTAACATCAACTGGCGCTGATCAGGTGTCAGTAGCTGATGCTCTACAACTGGCGGAGTATTTGGCAACACGACAGTGTGTCGTTGCCATTCAACTTCCTCGGTGAGCATGTTTTGCTCGCCACCCAGTCGAGTCAGGAACCAGTGCTGATCTTTGCCGCAGTAAGCGAAACTGATTTTGTCACTATTGTAGGCAAACACCAGTTGCTGCAATGGCGAGCCATGGTCATCTACCGTCACTAATGGCTCACCCATGGGGTATCGAATTCCCGGGGTAATCAAACGTTGATTATTGGGATAACTGACGCTGAAATCGATGCCTGCCAATAATGCCTGGCCGTTGTCCAAACCCAGGGCAAATAGCTGCTGATTGGGTACTGAAGCCGCACTGCTCACGACTTTCGTACCTTCAGGCACAGGTAATGACAGGACTTTTTTTGAGCTATCTGCGACTCTGAAGAAATCTACCTGGCCTTGTTCATTTACCCGATAAATCAGCTCATTCTGTTCATCGGCACCGACCATCAAGGTCTTACCATCGGTAGCGACGGGCACACTGCTGAGCGGAATCACCTTAGCAGCGTCAAACACCGGCTTAATGACATATAACAGATAGAAAAATATCAGCAATAACGCCACAAAAACCATGATGCCACCAATGGTGACACCGGCTCTGGCCAGCTGATCTTTCAATGCACGCCGATTGCCACGTTTTTCCATCAAAAAATCATGGGATTCAGGAGCAGGCTTAGAGACCTGACTTTCCATCGAAAACCTCTATTATTTAAACTATAAGGCGTGTCACAATTATTGTCTTGTAGGCGGTAATTATCATAAATTACAACCTGCCAAACCGGTTCATTTCCACTCAGGTGGCATGTTCTGAATTATATGACGCAAAAATGACAGTAATGTTACACCGTCTGTTTTTAACAGCATACAGGAGCCGTCCCAATATGCGCCGATATCTGATTACATTACAGCTGCCTGATCGCAAAGGGTTGGTCGAGCAGATCGCCAACGCTGTCAGCCACCACGGGGGAAACTGGCTCGATTCTGAGCTGCGTCATATTGACGGTATTTTTGCCGCCATCTTGTTGCTGGAAATCGACGAGCAACATTGGGATGAACTGCAGGAAGCTCTGGAATCTATCGACGGACTGATGATGACTGCCGCGCCAGCGGCTCACTTTAACCCACCGCGTCTACGCCTGACCTATAATCTGGTAGCTTATGACCGTCCGGGTCTGGTTAAGGAAATATCCAACAAGCTTAGCAGCTTAGGGATAAATATCGAACGATTTAGCAGTAAATATGAAAGTGCCAGCCATACCGGTATCGCCCTGTTTCGCGCCACGATCAGTCTGGGTCTTAGCGATCCGCATCAGGAAGATTTACTCACGGAAGCGCTATATGAAATTGGTGATGATGTCGTAATAGACAAAGTACGAAGCCGTTAACATAGGTCAATCGAATTTTCCGGTCGGTATCATGGCATTCCAACTGATACACTGCCGGAAACTTCTTAATAAAACACCGCATTATGTTAGGTACGCTGGATAAAATGGCCGTCACCCTGGATGACAATGGCCTTGCACAATATTCGCTGCGCGTGGGTGCGCAGCAACTACCCCTGAATACGCTTATCGGAAAAAAACTCTCGTTAAACTTTACTGGCCGCATCCTCTGTTGCAATTGTGGTAACCGCACCAAGAAAAGTTACGCTCAAGGTCACTGCTTTGTCTGTATGCAGAAATTGGCCAGTTGCGATATGTGTGTGATGAAACCCGAAACCTGCCATTACGCCCAAGGCACCTGTCGTGAGCCACAGTGGGGACTGGAGCATTGCTTTGTACCGCATTATGTTTATCTGGCGAATACTTCTGGAATTAAAGTCGGCATCACCCGTCATACTCAACTGCCAACCCGATGGCTGGATCAGGGTGCGACGCAGGGAATGCCATTGTTTCGGGTTAACTCGCGTTATTTGTCAGGTCTGATTGAAGTCGCACTGGCGCAACTCATCGCTGATAAAACCAATTGGCAGGCGATGCTTAAAAGCGATAATGACCCACTGGATTTAAAAGCAGAAGCTGAGATATTGCTGCCGCAGATCAGTGCCAAGCTGACTGAACTGGATGGTTCAAAGCAATTTATTATTGAACCGCTCAACAGTGCCATTACTGACATCCGTTATCCGGTCACGGCATACCCCAGCAAAATTAAATCGCTCAATTTTGATAAAGATCCGTGCGTCAGTGGCACCCTGATGGGGATCAAAGGCCAATATCTGATATTTGATAATGGTGTTATCAATATCCGTAAATTTACTGCCTATGAAGTCGACGTAAGTTTGTAAGCCATTAATAGTCACGGTAACTGGGCTCACTAAATTGTAGTGACCGCCCAGTTACCGCCAAAAATCCCGTCTACCGCATTCTGCAAATGTTTTCAAATTGTTGCTAAACAGTTTCAATTTAGACCTTGGTCGGATATTAGCCAAAAGTTGTATCCATTAACATCAATAAGTTACATATATAACTACACACCCAGAGGTGATGCATGAATGCTATCTTTTTGATGTTAATGGGTTTAGGGGCGATGGCGATTGGCTATTTCGTCTACTCTAAATTCATCTGTGAAAAAATCTTTAAGGTTGATCCTAATTTCGTCACACCTTCCCATGCCATGCAGGATGGGGTGGATTACGTACCGACCAACAAATATGTGTTATGGGGGCACCACTTTACCTCTGTCGCCGGTGCGGCGCCGATTATTGGTCCCGCTATTGCGGTAATTTGGGGTTGGGTACCGGCGTTTTTATGGGTGACGCTGGGGACAATTTTCTTTGCTGGCGTTCATGATGCCGGTGCTATCTGGGCCAGTAACCGCAATAAAGCCAAGTCTATTGGTGCCGTTACCGGAGATGTCATCGGTTCCCGCGCGCGCTCTATCTTCATGGTGGTTATTTTCCTGGTGCTGCTGATGGTAAACGCCGTATTTGCGGTGGTAATTGCCAAGCAGCTGATTAACTTCCCCAGTGCGACAGTCCCGGTATGGGGGGCAATCGCGGTAGCGTTGATTGTGGGTCAGCTTATCTACCGTCAACACATCAATCTGCTGGTTGTGTCGGTTGTTGGGGTTATCGCGCTGTATGCGATGATCTATGTCGGCCCGATGATCCCGATTTCATTGCCTGAAATGGTGGGGCCACTGACTGATAACGAAAGCTGGATTATCTTATTATTCATCTACGCGGCAGTCGCTTCTCTACTGCCCGTATGGATGTTGCTGCAACCTCGTGACTACATTAATGGCATCCAGTTGTTTATCGGTCTGGGTCTGCTGTACGGTGCCGTCATTATTTCTGGTCCCGATGTGGTAGCGCCTGCGTTTAACACAAATGTACCGGAAGGAACACCATCGATTGTACCGCTGCTGTTCGTGACCATCGCTTGTGGCGCCATTTCCGGCTTCCATGGTCTGGTAGCCAGCGGCACGACGTCAAAACAGTTGGATAAAGAACCTGATCTGCGTTTCGTGGGGTACTTTGGTGCTATCGGTGAAGGCTCACTGGCATTGGCCGCAATTATTGCCTCTACCGCCGGCTTTGCCACCTTGGCTGACTGGCAGAATGTCTACCATTCATTTGGTCAAGGCGGGGTTGGTGCATTTATCCGTGGTGGTGCAAATATTCTGGAATCAGGTCTGGGCCTAGACGAAACCATGGCACAAACGCTGCTCACCGTAATGGTGGTTCTGTTTGCAGGAACCACCATGGATACTGGCTTGCGTTTACAGCGTTACATCTTCCAGGAATGGGGTGTCATTTACAAAATTGGCTGGATGAGTAAAGGCTCCATCGCCACGTTCCTGGCGGTAGGTTCCTGTCTGTTACTGGCATTTGGTGCAGGCGGTGATGGTGCAGGCGGCCTGTTGATTTGGCCGTTATTCGGTACCACTAACCAGTTGCTTGGCGGTCTGACACTGCTGGTGATCACCGTGATGCTGGTGAAACTGGGGCGGCCGATGATTTACACCCTGGCACCACTGGTGTTCCTGTTAGTCATGACTATCTCTGGTCTGGTGATCCAGCTCAAGGGCTTCTATGTCAAAGCTGACTGGTTCCTGTTCACGTTGGACCTGATTGTGTTGATTGCGGCAATCATCATTACGCTGGAATGTGTTGCGACATTAACCACAACCATTAAAGAGCGTAAAGCACAGGCCCAAGGAGACTAACTGATGAAACTGGAAAAGATCCGTCGTCTGTTTCGAGACTTCAGCCTGATGGCTGAAGAAGCCTATAACGCGCCATTTCGTTCGGCAATTGCACGAGCCAGGCGGGACCAGGACGATCTTTTCATGCTGCTGATTTTCTCCGAAATGATGGGCGTGCCCAATCCAGCCAGTTATTACACGTTGGAACTGCAGCCCATCATGCTGGAGAAATTTCACGACTGGCATCTGCGAATGGGCATGCCCCATTCGCCGCTTGACCAGTTTAAATGCTGTTAAGCAGAACGGCGGTACCTAATATGGACGTTCTTACTGATAAACAAGTTATCTGGGTCGGTGGCAAAGGTGGCGTGGGTAAAACTACCGTGTCTTCTGCCTTGGCTTTGCTGGCCGCCAGTCGCAACAAAAAAGTGCTACTGGTCTCCACCGATCCGGCACATAGTCTGTCTGATGCCTTTGCCAGACACATTGGCGATAGCATTACCCGCATGGCCCCCAATCTGGATGCCTTGGAAATTGACCCTGATCAGGAAGTGCAGCGTCATCTGGACCAGGTCACCAGCCAACTCAAACGTTTTACCCGCCCCGAGATGTACGGCGAAATTGAACGACAGATGCGGCTTACTCGGCAGTCGCCAGGGGCTCAGGAAGCAGCACTGTTGGAACGAATAGCCAACACCATTGAACTGGGGCAACAGCAGTACGACTTAGTGATATTTGATACGGCGCCAACCGGGCATACGCTACGGTTGCTGAGTCTTCCGGAAGCCATGGCCGCCTGGACACAAGGACTGCTGAAAGCCAATGAACGCTCGGAAAAGCTCGGCGCCGTGCTGGAACACCTTACGCCAAAAGCTGGCCGCGATATCGATAATCCTTTTGAAGATCCGGCTGAATATGCCACAGCTGGCATGGACCCGCGTAACAAAGAGATTGCGGAAACGCTGTTAACCCGGCAACGATTATTGCAACGTACCCGGGAGATTTTGCAGGATAAAAAGCGTACTGCGCTGCTGTTTGTGCTGACACCAGAAAAGCTGCCAATTCTAGAAACCAGTCGTGCAGTAGAGAGTTTACTCGCTGAAAAGCTGCCATTGGCGGGGTTGGTGGTTAACCGTATCTTGCCTGATAGTGCTGATGGCAGTTTCCTAGCACAGCGACGGGCACAGGAACGTAAACATCTGCAGGAAATTGATCAACGCTTCAGTCAGCTGCCGCTATATAAGCTGCAACTGCAACCGACTGACATCGAAGGTCTGAAAGGTCTGGAACAGATGGCCAAATGGCTGGAACTATCCGGCTTGTAAAGGGAGATTCACGCATGAAAAAGCCCGCTGCTGCGGGCTTTTTAATGACATTATCTATCAGTTTTCGATGCCTTTGCTCGCCAGGAACTCATCGTAAGTACCTTTAAAGTCAGTCACACCACGGCCAGAAATTTCAATGATACGGTTTGCCAATGATGATACAAATGCACGGTCATGGGAGACGAAGAACAGCGTACCTTCGTACATTTCCAAGGCGTTGTTAAGTGACTCAATGGATTCCATATCCAGGTGGTTGGTCGGTTCGTCCATTACCAGGATATTCGGCTTCTGCAACATCAGCTTGCCGAACAACATACGGCCCTGCTCCCCACCGGATAACACTTTCACTGACTTTTTAATGTCATCAGCACTGAATAACATCCGCCCTAATACGGCACGTACCGCCTGGTCATCATCACCTTCACGGCGCCACTGACTCATCCAGTCAAACAGATTCATCTCGTTTTCGAAATCATCCGCATGATCCTGCGCGTAATAGCCAATACTGCTGTTTTCAGACCACTGAATAGTGCCCTCTTTTTGTGGCAATTCATGGATCAGGGTGCGCACCAGGGTAGTTTTACCCGCGCCATTTTCACCTAGGATGGCGATGCGCTCACCCACTTCAGCAATCAGATTAACATCTTTAAACAATGGATGATCGTAACCATTACTGAGGTTTTCGACGATCAAGGCATTGCGGAACAGTTTCTTATCCTGTTCAAAACGGATATAGGGGTTAACACGGCTAGACGCCTTGACTTCATCCAGCTTAATTTTATCGATCTGGCGGGCGCGAGAGGTAGCCTGTTTAGCCTTAGATGCGTTAGCAGAGAAGCGGGCCACGAAGGTCTGCAACTCAGCAATCTGCGTCTTTTTCTTGGCATTTTCTGCCAACAAACGCTCACGGGCTTGGGATGCAGCTGTCATATACTCATCATAGTTGCCCGGATAAAGCCGCAGCTCACCGTAGTCCAAATCCGCCATGTGAGTACACACAGAGTTCAGGAAGTAACGGTCGTGAGAAATGATGATCATGGTGCTGTTACGCTGACTCAGCGTTTCCTGCAACCAGCGGATAGTATCGATATCCAAGTTGTTGGTCGGTTCGTCGAGCAACAGAATATCTGGGTCAGCAAACAGTGCCTGCGCCAACAACACACGCAATTTCCAGCCGGGCGCTACAGCACTCATCAAGCCGAAATGCTGTTCCAGCGGAATGCCAACCCCTAGCAACAACTCGCCGGCACGAGACTCGGCGGTGTAACCATCCATCTCAGCAAACTCCATTTCCAGTTCAGCGACCTTAATGCCATCTTCTTCGCTCATTTCCGGCAAAGAATAGATGCGGTCACGCTCCTGTTTCACCTGCCATAATTCTTTATGGCCCATGATCACTGTATCAATGACGCTGAATTCTTCGTAAGCAAATTGATCCTGATTCAGTTTGCCCAGACGTTCATTGGCGTCCAGCGATACGTTGCCAGATGTTGGCTCCAGCTCACCGGAAAGGATTTTCATGAAGGTGGACTTACCGCACCCATTGGCGCCAATCAGGCCATAGCGGTTGCCTTCACCGAATTTGACGGAGATGTTTTCAAACAGAGGCTTAACGCCAAACTGCATGGTGATATTCGCGGTTGTGATCACGTCAGAAATTCCAAATCTGTAGCTGAGTGGACAAAAATTCCAGACTGTTCGAGGACAGCCGGATAAAGCGCGTCACTATAAACAGCATTCGCAGATTTATCAACCGCAGTGCAATGACGTTTAGCTTGAAATGCAAGCCCGCTGCGCCAATTAGACAGCGGGCTTTATGCTATTGCAGGCGTTGATGGCGTAAGCGATTAGCGTTGGTAACGACGGTCAATGACGACAATGCCATGGCAGCACCAGCGATTACCGGACTGAGTAACACGCCAAAAAATGGATATAGCACGCCTGCGGCAATAGGGATGCCACAGCTGTTGTAAATAAACGCACCAAACAGATTCTGTTTGATGTTGCTAAGGGTCGCTTTGGATAAAGCAAACGCCTGCGCTAAATTTTCCAGTCGTGGGGTCAACAATGTCAGATCGGCACTTTCAATCGCGACTTCGGTACCGGTTCCCAGCGCCACACCGACATCGGCTGCCGCCAACGCCGGCGCATCATTGATGCCATCGCCCACCATGGCAACCACTTCACCTTGCTGTTGCAGCTTTTTTACCCACGCCTGCTTTTCATCCGGCATAACACCCGCGATAACCTGCTCAATACCTAACTGTTTGGCTACCGCGTTGGCCGTATGTTGATTATCCCCCGACAACAACACCAGTTTTTTACCTTGCTGTTGCAAAGCCGCTAACGCCGCCTTGGCATCCCCCCGAATTGGGTCACTGATGGCCAAAATGGCCTCCAGCTTGCCATTTTTGGCCGCCAGCACCGGTGTTTGTCCTAACGTAGCAGCATTATCCAGTTGCTGCTGCGCAGTCTGATCGACAGTGACATCCATGGCGGTTAGCAGTTTACGGTTACCCAACAGCCAATGATCATCACCAATAGTGCCGACTATGCCCTGTCCCTGACGATATTCAAATGCTGCTGGCGCTATCACATCTACCCCACGGGCTTTCGCGGCGTTGAGAAATGCCTGAGCCAGGGGATGACCGGATTGCAGCTCTAAACTTGCTACTGCTTGAAGCAAACGGGCTTCATCAAGTTCATCAGTATCTATGGCATGAATAGCAACTAGTTGCGGTTTACCTTCGGTGATGGTGCCCGTTTTATCCAGCACTACACAGCTGACATTACTGGCGGTTTGCAATGCTTCGCCATTTTTGATCAATACGCCCATCTGCGCCGCACGGCCAACTGCCACCATAATTGACATTGGCGTTGCCAAACCTAATGCGCAGGGACAGGCAATGATGAGGACACTAGTAAGGACCACTAAGGCATGTGACAGCTGAGGCGCTGGTCCGAAAAAGTACCAAAGCACCGCGGCCAATAGGGCGATAACAACGACCACCGGCACAAACACCCCGGCGATTTTGTCTGTCAGACGGCCGATGGGCATCTTCGAGGTTTGTGCTTCCTGTACTAAGGCGATAATTTTCGCTAGACGGGTATCTTTCGGTCCAACCGTCACACGGTAAGTTAATGTGCCATCACCATTAATAGTACCGGCACTAACAGTATCCTCACGCGTTTTTCTTACCGGCATGGGCTCGCCAGTCAGCATTGATTCGTCCAGCAGTGACTCACCACTAACGACTTCACCATCTAATGCCACCCGATCACCGGGGCGCAAGCGCAATACATCGCCGGGCTTTAGGTCAGCTATCGGCGTCTGCTGGTCTCCCGCATCGGTGATCAGTAATGCGGTATTGGCTTGCAGACCAATCAATTTTTGTACCGCCTCACTGGTTTTTCCGCGGGCACGCAATTCCAGTGAATGACCCAGGTTTATCAGACCAATGATCATCACGCTGGCTTCAAAATAAACATGGCGAGTCCCTTCAGGAAACCAGTTTGGGAACAGCACCACCGCTGAAGAATACAACCAGGCGCAACCGGTTCCCAACGCGATCAAGGTATCCATATTGGCACTTTTGGCTTTTAATGCACGCCACATGCCTTGGTAAAAATGGCCACCGCAACTGATGAGTAACAGTAAACACAACAGCGATACTGCGCCCCAGTTCCAACGCGAGCTATCGCTGTGCACTGTCATGTCGCCGCCGCTCATGCCCCAGATCATCAGCGGGATGCCGACGCCAAGCGTCACGACAGACTGAATGATCCGCGTACGGTATTCCTTGGCATCATGCGCGGCTTTATCCGCCATTGCGTTGGCTGCGTCTTCAACCACTTCACCACGGTAGCCAGCACTGGCCAGGATTTGTTGGGCATCTGCAACCGATACACCTTTTGCGGCGCTAACCTGTTTATCGGCCAGGTTAACACGCGCGTCAACTCCCGCATTGGCAAATGCCTTTTCTATTTTTACCACACAGCTGGCGCAGCTCATATCCGGCACAAACATCAACACACCTTCAGTGGCTGACGGCGCAATGGCAGCTGACTGGTGAGAGGGTTCTTCCTGAGTTTTGTGGTTCGACTGCGGAGCCGCAGCCACGACTGAGGCTCCTTCAGATTTTGGGGACTCATGGTCCTCCGCAATTGACCATGGTTCTGGGTTGTAACCTGCCCCCTCAATGACCGCTAACAGCTTACTATCATCAAGTTGACTCAGTACCGACACCTGCTTAGTTTGCAGATCAACTTTCACCTCATCAGCATCTGCGAGCGCTTTGCGAATAGAGGCTTCACAGTGACCGCAGGTCATATCCGGCACCTTAAACTGATGCCAGCTGCTGGTACACGGTTCCGACCACACATCAGGCGTGTAACCTGCGTCGCTGATGAGTGTCATTAGCGCTTGCTCGTTCAGGGAACTCAACACTGACACTTTCTTAGCAGGTAAATCGACCTTCACCTCGTCCGCATCGGCCAACGCCTTGCGAATTGTGGCTTCACAATGGCCACAGGTCATATCCGCCACCTTAAACTCGTGCCAATGGCTTTCTGATTTTTGCCAAGGTTCGGGCGTAAAACCGGCATTGGATATGGTTGCCATCAGTAACTGTGTATCCTGTTGACTTAGCACCGACACCTGCTTGGTTTGCAAATCAACTTTTACCTCATCAGCATCGGCTAATGCCTTCCGAATAGAGGCTTCACAGTGACCACACGTCATATCTGCAACTTTAAATTCATGCCAGCTGCTGGCGGTGTCTGCCGGGTACTCTGCCTGCTGCAAACGTTGCTTTGCCTCGGTCTCCGTTAGCGTAGCGTTATCATCCAACGTTAATGTCAGTGATTTTTCCGTCACATCGGTTTGCGCATTTACGCCGATGTCATCGGCGAATAACGCCATGATTTTACGGGCACAACCGCCACAGTGCATATTGTCGATATGAAATTGATAAGCTTTCATGTCCCTCTCCTAAGCAGCTCATCAGCAAACTGCTCATGGTAATCTGATACTGTAAAGGGTAAAGTCTCCAGTAGCTGGAGAGTCAAGCAGACGAGCAAAAGATGTTGCGAAAGTTCAGTAGTGGATCACAGGAGTCATACCATGAAAATCGGTGAAGTCGCCAAAGCGACGGGATTAAGTATCAAGAGCATCCGTTATTACCACGATATCGGATTGGTACAGGCCGAACGCGGTGACAATGGCTACCGGGAATACAGTGACGCGCAACTCGAATCGCTGCAGTTTGTGCAGCATTGTCGCGAGTTGGGTTTTAGCATTGAAGAATGCAAAGATCTGCTACTACTGAAACATGATCCACAACGCTGTGCCAGTGATGTAAAACGACTCGCCAGTGAACATCTGAAAGTACTCGAGCAACGAATGGCCAGCCTGCAAGCACTGCACGCAGAATTAAGTGAGTTGGTGAACCAATGTCATGGTGGCGATTCTCCGGAGTGCCCCATCATTGAAGGACTTTCTGGAAAATCTTGTTGCCACCACTGACATTAATGCTGTGCTGCTTTGGGTAATGCAGCCGCATTATCTATAGGCAATACGGGTAACTCGCCTGCCGGAGTGAAACCAAACACCTGCCCATAAAAAGATAATTCGGATTGCAATGAACGAATGTTATTTGCCGGTTTACGGAAGCCGTGCCCTTCCCCCTCAAACCCGATAAACGCGGTGGGTACCCCTTTGGCTTTCACTGCCTGATATATCAGCTCAGATTGATTGGGAGGCACGACTTTGTCATCCAGTCCCTGCAATAAAAGCAGCGGCTCATTCAGCCCTTCGAGATGATACAGCGGTGACCGATCATGAAAAATCTGCTTTGCAGCAGGATACGGGCCGATTAACTGATCAATATAATGGGATTCAAATTTATGTGTTTCCTGCGCCAGCACCGCGATATCACTGATACCAAAGTAACTGGTGCCAGCTTTAAACGTATCATGGAATGCCAGAGCTGCTAACACACTGAAACCTCCAGCACTGCCACCGCGAATCGCAACCTTGTCGGGGTCAACCCATCCTTCATCCACCAGGTACTTCACGGCATTGACCGCATCATCGACATCCGCCACACCCCATTTGCCGTAAAGGCTTTTACGGTATTGCCGACCATACCCAGTGCTGCCCCGATAGTTGAGGTCAAACACCGCAAATCCGCGCGTTGTCCAATACTGAATAGCGCTGCTATAGGCACTGCTGGCGGCTGCCGTGGGTCCGCCGTGTAACATCATCAGCAACGGCGGTTTGGTATCTTTGGGCGCGACATACTGTGGATTAGTCGGCGCATAGAAATAACCGTAAGCTTGCTGTCGCTCGTTGGTATCAAAACTTACCGCTACCGGCCGCGAGATATAATCGGGTTCTAATCCCTTGATAGCTGGGGCATAAACTAATTCGGTACCACGGCCAGACACCTTGTAGATACCATGTTCCGGTGTCGACTTTGCCCCCATAAAATACACACCTTTGTCAGCACTGATGACTTGTCCAACACTGGCGAAATCAGTCGCCAGCTCTTCGCTGACACCGCTGGTCAGGTCCTGACGCATCAGATGGACCTTGCCATCCTGGTGATAACTAAAAATGACACTATGGGCATTTTCAAACGCATAAGCGTGCTGACCGAAGCGCCATGCTGGCCCCCCTATTTCACCTTTGAGTTGGGTCACTTGCTCAATGCCACCCGCCGCAGTTACCCGATAGAGGTTCCACCAATTATCATAATCAGCAATAAAATACAGTTGGCCGTCCGGTGCATACATTGGCTGCATCAGCGACCCGTGGTGTCGCGGTGCAATTTGTCGAATATTGCTAATCTGGCCTTTCCGGTTGAGATCGCCTACCCATAACTGTGTGTTATCCCATGGCATATTAGGATGGTCCCAGGCTACCCACGCTAACTGTGTGTTATCCGCATTAATTGCCGGAGAGCTGAAAAAATCGTGACCTTCCACGAAGGTATCGCCTTCACCGGCGAAATTCAGATTGATAGTGACCAGACTGGCCTTAGCTTCACCTTCACCACGGTGATCTTCACGGACACAGATAATACGGGAACCTTTGGGATAGGAGATACAGTCTGCATGCCGAGTACCCGCAGGTGTCAACGCTAACGGAGGTTGATCGGGCGCGATACGATAAAACAGCTGATCGGACATTTTGCTGGCAAACACACTATTACCAATCGCCAAATACGGCGCACCGCCATATTCATGAACCCGTGAACCGACACCAAATGCTGCCGGAACGACATCAACAACTTTATCATTATCGTCAAGACGTTTAATGCCTATCTGCCCAGCTTGCGCAGGATCAGACTCACTGAAATAAATTGCACCATCGACACTTTGCATTTGCCCAAGCACCACCGATTGTCCAAACACATCATCAGCAGTTAACGGGGATTCCCAAGTACCATAGGCCGCAGTTTTCATCGTATGTTGTTCTTCAGGGGCACTGGTGTTTACTTCTACCGCTGGCTGAGGGCTACAAGATATCTGTAACGCCAATAATGCCGCCATACTCAGAATTCTCACCGCAGAGCCAAAGGTCATCATTGCCCTTTCCTTATGTTGCCGCAAAGCAGCATAGATAGAATTATTTTTTGCCTTTAAATTTATTTAAAAACCACTGTAGCACCCGATGTTGCTGTTCTTTCGATAAGCCAAAGAACACACATAACCAAGGCGATAACAAGTAGTACCAGTTGATGGGAGCGGTTGAACGCCCGCTGAAAAGCAAGTAAAAAAAGCCCCCATAAATCACCACCACACCTAAGCCGCCCAACACCAGCATGAAGCGCTTTATTCCAGTTTCCAGCCTGTGCATTGACCAGCCTAACCTCTAAAGTAACCGTTCTTAGAACAAGCGCAGATTGTTCAGTGTGACAGGCTTTATGTCAACTTCGGCGACGGCTACTTCGCTGGGAATAAACAGTTTACAACAACAAAAAATCCTGATTACTCCCCACGTTAGAACATTCTGTAACGAATGGGAATAGTCAGGATTTTGACTGGCGTCAGCGCACTAAAACTTACAACGTCAGACCGCCATCAATTTCAATGACCCGGCCATTAACATAGTCATTTTCAATCACAAATTTTACGGTGGCTGCGACTTCATCGGCCAGACCTAAGCGACCTACCGGCACGGCTTTTTCCAATCGCGCCAGCGCGTCTGGTTTCATCGCTGCCGTCATCTCAGTCGCAATCACACCTGGGGCAATCGCTACGGCTCTGATCTGATAACGTGCTAGCTCTTTCGCCCACCCCACCGCCAAGGATGCGACACCGGCTTTGGATGCAGCGTAGTTGCTCTGGCCGATATTACCGTGCCGAGCCAAGCTGGAGATATTGATAATGAGTCCTGGTTGTGCGGATTCAATCATGGCAGCTGCGGCTTCCCGGCCACATAAAAAACTGCCGCTGAGGTTAACATTAATTACCGCCTGAAACTGCGCCAGAGACATACGCTCAGTCACCTGCCCTTCTTTTGCTTTGAGTAGCATGCCGTCCAGCAGTATGCCAGCGTTGTTGACCAATACGTTGAGCTGACCAAAGTCTTCCAGAATAAATCGAAAAGTCGCAATCACATCCTCTTCGTCAGTGATATCCACCGCGTACCCCTGAACTTCAGTATCGCCCAACATGGCGCATGCTTGTTCCAGTTTCTGTTGGTCCACATCAATCAGGGCTAACTTGGCACCGGCGGCGGCCAGTAGTTGTGCCATCGCAAATCCGAGGCCACCCGCACCTCCGGTAATCGCCACCACCTTACCTTTTATCTCCATCAAAAATTCCTTGTGATTATGCTTTTTTATCGTTGAACTGTTCAAAAATACTGGAAAAATCGCGACGACCATTCCCCTTGCGAGCATGGGCAACAAACAGAGCACGTGCCAGTGCCCCCATGGGTGTGCTCGATAAACTTTTTAACGCAGTTTCCTGACTTAACCCCAGATCTTTAACCATCAGATCGACCATAAAGCCGCCTTGATAGTCTTTAGATGCCGGAACATCAGGCATAACACCGGGGCAAGGATTGTACTTTTCCAGCGTCCAGTTACCACCACTACTCGCCTTCATAATATCCGACAGCACTTTGGGATCCAAACCATTGTCGATGCCCATACTCAAGGCCTCACTGGTACCGACCATGAGCACTGACAGCAACATATTGTTACAGATCTTCGCTAACTGCCCACTACCTGGCCCACCCGCATGAAAAATATTGCGACCCATGGCTTCCAGAATTGGTCTGGCGCGGTCAACAGCGCCAACATTCCCCCCACAGATAAACGTCAGGGTCCCGGCGGCGGCACCTGCCGTTCCACCGGACACCGGCGCATCCACGAAATCAAAACCCTGTTCTTCTGCCTGCAGCGAAACTTCCTTGGCCGTCGCGGCATCAATGGTTGAGCAGTCAATCAGCAAGGTGTCTTCTGAGACTGTCTGTAATAGCCCTTTGCTATCACCATCCCCCAGATACAATGCACGCGTATGCTTTCCCGCAGGTAACATTGACACCACGACATCGGCACCAGTCGCCGCCGCAACGGCACTGTGGCAAGCCGTTGCGCCTTTTTCTGCCAAAGCCTCCGTCGCTTCGGTAATCAAATCAAACGCCCTGACCTTAAAGCCCTTGTGCAGTAGATTGATAGCCATCGGCAGGCCCATGTTGCCAAGTCCGACAAATGCTACAGTGCTCATATTGCGTGCTCCTGTTCAAAGAGATTAGTTAAAGATCAGCAAGAGGATGATCGTGTGAAAAAGGATCGGCTAACAGCGCGGCTAGCACATCCGGCGGTGCTAATTGACCTTTGCCATAACGCCATTGTGGCGAGCGATCTTTGTCGACTAACAGTGCTCTTACACCTTCGCAAAAATCACCGATAGCACAGCAGTTCAGGCTCCAACCTAATTCCATCCGGAAACAATCCGCCAACGTCAACGATTTGCCGAGATGAGCTTGCTCCCAGGCCAATGCCCAGCTCAGAGGGCTGCCACTGAGCATAGTGTTGCGAGCCTTATCTAGCCATGTGAGCTCGGACACCAACCGCTGCATTTTTTCCACTATCTGCGGCAGTTCTCCGGACATCAGCTCATCAAGCAGCGACTGATGAGCCTTCAGGCGACTGTTCCCGGAGTGCTCACTGCAATTTGCCGCTAACATCGTGAGTAAATCGTGAAGTTTCTGATGATTGAGTGTGTGATTGCCGCCCCAATTCAGAGTCGTCATGGCATCAAACAAGCGCTGTTTATCCGAGGAGGCCAGGAAATGATTAGCAAATCCGCAATATCGCGCATCGGCCGCATTAAGATTGTAAGCTGTGAGGCCAAGGAACAGTCCGGTTTTACCCGGTAACCGCCTCAGAAAATAACTAGCGCCCACATCCGGGTAAAGACCGATAGTGACTTCAGGCATGGCGATGCGCGAGCGCTCAGTAACAATGCGGTGACTTGCCCCCATCATCAGTCCTAATCCACCGCCCATCACAATACCATCGCCCCACAGCAGCACCGGTTTGCCGTAGGTGTGGATCAAATAGTCCAGTCGATATTCTTCTTCAAAAAAACGTTCAGCTTCGCAGGTAAAACTACCGGGATGGCATTGTTGGGCATAATAGATCGCCCGCACATCACCCCCGGCGCAAAAGGCTTTTTCGCCTTTTGCCTCAAGAATGACGGCAGCGATCTGCGAGTCCTGTTGCCATTGGCGCAATTGCTGGGCGAGTAGCCGCACCATGTCGAACGTCAATGCATTAAGTGACTTCTCTGCATTTAATGTGGCAATACCAAGCAGCTTGCCACTGACAGTTTTCAGGGTGGTAAACAGCACCTGTTCCACAAATACTCTCCCTATTGATTGTGCCAATGAGCCGGACGCTTCTCTATGAAGGCGTTGACACCCTCCTGTTGATCTTCAGTATCAAACAGCGCCACAAACAGTTCTCGTTCCAACGGTAATGCCTGACTTCTGGGCATATGACGACCTGATTGGATTAACCTTTTGCAAGCAGTAACACTGGCAGGACTTTGATGCTCCACCAGGCTGGCCAGTTTGAGCGCCTGCTGTAATGCACTGCCGCTGGCAACAACTTCTTCAATCAAACCGATTGCTAACGCTTTCGCCGCAGTGAGCCGTTCACCACAAAGGATCATCCGTTTGGCCCAGCCTTCGCCTACCAAAGCGGTCAGATTTTGTGTGCCGCCAGCACAGGGTAACAAGCCCACACTGGCTTCAGGTAACGCCAGTTGTGCCTGTTCTTCAGCAATGCGAATGTCACAGGCGAGAGCGACTTCGAGACCGCCGCCCATGGCATAACCATTGATAGCAGCAATCGACACCCCGCGAAATTGGCTGAGGGTTTCAAAGGCGGCCCCGAACGCCGCAGCGACTGTTGCTGCCAGCGCTTTGTCACCCTCAGCAAACTGTTTCAGATCCGCGCCGGCGGAGAAAAATTTGGTGCCAGCGCCGGTAATAATCAGCGCACGGATCTCCGGCTTGAGGTTTAACTGTTCGATAGTATCCCGCAGTTGCCGCAAGCTGGTTAAGGTCCAGGTGTTTGCGGGCGGATTATTGATAGTCAAAATGGCGCAATGGCCTTCAATTTCTACAATTGACGGTAACATAAGCTCCCCGGTTACAAAGCCAATACACTGTTTTGTTCCAGCAAACGCCGTGCAATAATCAGTCGCATAATTTCGTTGGTGCCTTCCAAGATCTGGTGCACACGAACATCACGAAAATATCGCTCTAACGGATATTCGCGGATATAACCATAGCCACCGTGGATCTGCAGCGCACTATCACAAATGGCAAATCCGGCGTCTGTTGCAAAGCGTTTTGCCATGGCGCAATAAGTTGTCGCTTCCACTGCCTGTTCATCCAATTTGACCGCGGCGAGATACATCATCTGCCGCGCGGCAACCAGTTCCGTGGCCATATCGGCGAGTTTGAATTGCAGTGCCTGAAATGCTGCCAGCGGTTTACCAAACTGCTGACGTTCCTGCATATAGTTGAGCGCCTGTTGCAGTGCGGCTTCAGCAGTGCCAACCGAGCAAGCAGCAATATTGATCCGCCCGCCATCAAGGCCTTTCATCGCCATTGTGAAGCCTTGACCTTCCGCACCTAAAAGATAACTGGCCGGGATCCGAACGTGGTCGAAACTGATCTGTCGCGTTGGCTGCGCATTCCATCCCAGTTTATCTTCAGCTTTACCATAACTGATGCCTTGAGCATCAGCAGGCACGGCAAAAGCTGATATACCTTTAGGGCCTGCATCACCGGTGCGAGCCATCACGATCAGTAACTCTGTCGCTCCGGCACCCGAGATAAAGCATTTAGTGCCATCCAACACATACTCATTCCCTTCGCGTTTGGCGCTGGTGGTAAGAGACGCGGCATCACTGCCAGCGCCGGGTTCTGTAAGGCAATATGAGGCCAACTTCTGTCCCGAGGTAAGACTTTCCGCCCAACTATTTTTCAGTTCAACGCTACCCCAGTAACAGAGCATCCAGGTCGCCATATTGTGGATGGTGATCATGGCGGTAGTGGTGGTACAACCCTGCGCCAGTTGTTCAAAGATCAATGCAGCATCCAGACGTGATAAACCAAGGCCACCACACTCTTCTGCAGCATATAAGCCACAAAAACCCAGCGCACCGGCACGCTGGATCACGGCTTTGGGGAAAGAATGTTCTGCATCCCATTGTGCCGCGTGTGGTGTCAGCTCCTCTGCGGCAAATTGCCGAGCCAATTCCACAAACTGGCGCTGATCTTCGTTCAGATTAAAATCCATTGGTAACTCCCGGCGGCAACTTAATACCGCCCTGTATCAAGGAATAATCGCTACGCGAAACCTATCAACCAAGATTGATGGTCATGTTCGGTGCGTGTGAAATGTCATCTTCAAACCAGCGACTGGTGATGGTCTTGGTTTCGGTATAAAAGCGCACGGCCTGTTTGCCATATGCATGCTGGTCGCCCAAAAAGCTACCTTTCCAACCAGTGAATGAGAAAAAGGGTAATGGTACGGGGATCGGAATATTGATGCCGACTTGCCCCACTTCAATTTCATGCTGAAATTTACGCGCCGCCGCACCGCTGGCAGTAAACAATGAGGTGCCATTGCCATAGGGATTTCGATTTACCAGGGCTATTGCCTGTTCAAGAGAATCAGCCACCATACAGCTGAGTACTGGTCCAAAGATTTCTTCCCGATAGAGCGTCATCTCTTCGGTGACACCGCTGAAGAGAGTCGGGCCAACCCAGTTACCTTGTTCATAACCAGCGACACTGGCATCAGCGCCATCCAACAGACACGCAGCCCCCTCGGCCTTGCCCTGCGCAATCAATCCCAGCACTCGCTGTTTGGCCTGCGGACTGATCAGTGGTCCAAATCCGGCGTCAGTATCGTCCCACAGTCCTGGCCGCACTTTCGCCATAGCGTCTCGAAGCTCTGGTAACCAGGCTTTGGCGGCGCCGACAAATACTGCCACGGAAATTGCCATACAGCGCTGACCCGCAGCACCGACTGACGCACCTACCAGCTGATTGATCACCTGCTGCTTGTTGGCATCAGGCATGATGACGCAGTGATTTTTGGCCCCCGCAAACGCCTGAACACGTTTCAGATGTTGAGTACCGGTCTGATAAACATGACGACCAACAGCCACAGAGCCCACAAAAGAAATTGCTTTAATATGTGGATGACAAAGCAAAGCATCCACCACCTCACGATCGCCATGCAGCAATTGCAGCACGCCTTTGGGAGCCCCGGCCTGCTCAAACAACTCCGCCAGGCGCTGAGCCGTCATCGGGTCCTGTTCAGAAGGTTTTAGTATGAAGGTATTACCGCAAGCAATCGCAAGCGGGAACATCCACAATGGGATCATTGCCGGAAAGTTAAATGGAGTGATCCCTACACAAACGCCCAACGGCTGGATCATGCTATAGGTGTCGATACCACCAGCCACATTCTCTACCGTCTCCCCCATCAGCAACGATGGGATATTGCAGGCATGTTCCACAACCTCAATGCCACGCCAGACATCACCACGCGCATCAGCAAAAGTTTTACCGGTTTCCTTTGCCAGGATGGTTGCCAGCTCATCATGGTGTTGCTTAAGCAGATGCTGATAACGCAGCATCAAGCGAGCCCGCTCTGGTACTGCCACTTTTCGCCACGCGGTAAACGCCTCCGCAGCACTGGTAATCGCCTGTTCAATCTCGGCGTAGGTCGCACAGTTTAGCTGAGCAAGCTCCTGATTATTGGCGGGATTAGTAATACTGATACAACGAGAACCGTTACCAGCCGTAAACTCGCCGGCAATTAAATGTTTTACGTGCGTTGTCATAAGAAATAAGTCCTGTGGTAGCTGCCATTAAACTTCGACAGCAATAGCAGTTGCCTCACCACCACCGATACACAAAGTGGCGACGCCGCGCTTGAGACCTCGGTGTTTCAGGGCGTGAATCAGCGTGACCAGAATACGGGCACCGGAACAGCCAATCGGGTGACCGAGTGCACAAGCACCACCATTGACATTGACTGTTGCAGGGTCCAACCCTAACTGACTGATTGCCAACATGGTGACCATGGCGAAGGCTTCATTGATTTCATAAAGGTCAACATCAGCAGATGACCAATCCAGCTTTTGCAGTAACTTGTTAACCGCACCGATCGGTGCCGTTGTAAACTGTGCAGGCGCTTGGGCGTGGCTACAGTGTCCTTTAATGGTTGCCAGAATCGGTAAGTCCAGTGCCAGAGCCTGAGCGCGACTTGTCAACATCAGTGCAGCGGCACCATCAGAGATAGAACTGGAATTTGCGGCGGTGATGGTACCATCCAGTGCAAATGCCGGTTTTAGTGCGGGAATTTTTTCTGGTTTAGCATTTCCCGGCTGCTCATCAAGATTAACCTGATAATCTCCACGACGATCATTGATGGTCACTGGCACCATTTCGTCATCAAATGCCCCACTGGCGATGGCGGAATTGGCGCGTTCCAGCGAGGTTAACGCCCAACTATCCATATCACGGCGACTCAAACCAAATTCATCGGCTGTTTTTTGCGCAAAACTGCCCATTGAACCTCCGGTGTAGGCATCTTCCAGGCCGTCGATAAACATGTGATCAACCAATCGACCATGCCCCATTCGTTGACCGGTACGGGCTTTATCCAGCATATAAGGCGCCCGGCTCATGCTCTCCATGCCACCAGCGATAATAATATTGGCGCTACCTGCACGGATCATATCGTGCGCCAGCATCACCGACTTCATACCCGAGCCACACACTTTGTTCAAAGTGGTTGCCCCGACCGACATCGGCAACCCAGCCCCCAAAGCGGCCTGACGAGCGGGTGCCTGACCGATGCCAGCCGGCAACACACACCCCAGCAACACTTCATCCACTCGCTCAGGTGGCACCTGAGTGTTGTGTAATAATTCCCTTATCACTGTGGCAGCCAGCTGTGGGGCGGGCACCGATGCCAGGCTCCCCAAGAATCCGCCCATCGGTGTCCGCCGTGCGGCGACGATCACTACTTCATCAGTGATTGCTACGCCCATCTTCGCCCCCTTGATAATTATGGGCTTCTCCCCAAAAGAAGCCTTCTTCGTTAAGCGACGCTACAAGATTACGTTTACGCGAACGTAAAGCAACTAGCCGTTGGTCTAATATTAGGTCACGCTGAAAAATTTGCGAGAGGATCGCCGCAGGAAAGCCGACAATGGCGAACCAATTGATGAGAGTGGACAACATAAACAAAAGGCCACCGTTAACGGTGGCCTCATGCTTCATTTAGGCTTTGCGCTGTTCCCAGGGAGTTTTCGCACTGAGATCGCTCAAGTCATACGGTGTCAGCTGATAGACGTAATAGTTGAGCCAATTACTGATGAGCAGGTTACCGTGACCAAACCAGCGAGCAACGGGTTCGGCATTGGGATCATCGTTGCGGAAGTAGTTTTGCGGGATCTGCGGATTGATGCCTGCGGCTAAATCTCGGAAATACTCGTCGCGCAAAGTGCCTTTACGGTATTCCGGATGCCCTGTCACAAACAGATTACGGTGGTCATTGCTGATCACTAGATAAGCACCGGCCTGTTCAGACTCAGCCAAGACTGACAATTGCGGATGGGCCTTTAATTCTGCCACGTCCATCTGTGCATAGCGGGAATGTGGCGCATAAAACACATCATCAAACCCACGCAGTAACGGTATATGGGCTTTTACCCGAGAATGTTCAAACACGCCGGAACACTTAACATCGAGAATTTTACGTTTCAGCCCGTACAGATGAAATAACCCGGCATGAGCTGCCCAGCATAGAAATAACACGGAGGTCACATGCGTCTGTGACCAATCGATCACCTCTTTGATATGATCCCAGTAAGTGACCTCTTCAAAGTCCAATTTCCCCAGTGGCGCACCGGTGATGATCAAACCGTCAAAGTTACGCTCTTTCACTTCCTCAAAATCGCGATAGAAAGTGTTAAGGTGATCCATTGGCGTGTGTTTGGACTCTTTATCATGGATACGCAATAAATCGATATCAACTTGCAGCGGTGTATTACTGAGCAAACGCAACAGTTGCGTCTCAGTTTCGATTTTGTTGGGCATCAGGTTGAGGATCAACACCTTCATTGGCCGGATGTCCTGCATGGCCGCCCGGCTCTCAGACATCACAAAGATATTCTCAGACTCAAGCACATCGGCAGCAGGTAAATTATCAGGAATTCTTACGGGCATCATCCGCCTCTTACTGTTTGATAGAGACTCTCGGTTCTCTGGTTTACGCTTGATTATTCGTACTGGCTGACTTTCTTCTGCAAAGCTAACGCTGAATGGAGAAACTGCAATACGGACTGATGATTAGGATCATACATAAAGACATCTGGATGTCTACACTTCCATGATTAAATCTTGAGAAGGCGTCACTATCATCCTATCATAAAGCCCATTTTCTGCCGCAGAGTCACATTATGTCCGCTACTTCAGCCATTATTGTTGGTGCCAGTTCCATGTTAAGTAAAGAGATTGCCAGGCAATTATCCGCCGAAGGAGTTGCACTGGCGTTATTGGCTCATGACGCTGAATCTATAAGGGAATTCGCTGAGGAATTACCGGCACCGGCCAAAGTGTATGATTTCACCATTGAAGACCCACAGATATTGATCCCGCAGCTTGAAGCCGTATGGCGGGAGATGACGGACGTGCGGCTAATTCTGGTTAACACTGGACTCAATTCCTATCACCCTGAATTACCTTGGGCGTTAGAGCAGGAAATCATTGAGGTCGATGTTCGAGGGTTTGCAGCCGTCTGCAATACCGCGTTTCGGTTATTCCAAAAGCAAGGTGTTGGACAGATTGCGGCGATCAATTCCATTGCGGGTCTGCGAGGTGGTCCCAGTGTAGCGTTTCATGCTGCAAAAGCCTTCGCTCAAAATTACCTGGAAGGGCTATCTATGCATGCCCAACGGTTAAAACTCCCTATTACCATCACAGATATTCAACTGGGACTATTAGACAAGGCTGCATTACAACGCAGCCGACTATGGCTATCACCCGTCGATGAAGTTGCACGCCAAGTGGTGGATGCACTGCTTAAGGGTAAGCGCCGTGTTTATGTCACCAAGCGTTGGCGTCTGGTGGCATGGCTTACCAAGCTGCTACCAGAATATATCTACAACACGCGCCACTGGAAAAAGAAAAAATCAAAAGAAGTCTCTTCAACAGAACAACATTAATGACCACCACCTCGTTAGGAGGTGGTTTTACATTGATAATAAAAAAGGCGCCAATTGGCGCCTTTTTTACTCCCCCCCAACAACGCAATCTAGAACGAATAACCAACACTGATCATGTAAACCCAAGGATCAATATCAGTACTAACTTTGTAGTTGGTATCCGCTAATGTGAATTTCACATCAGTATTAATTTTGGCGTACCAAATCGACGCGTTAACTAACCAATCTTTATTTATCTGGTAATCCAAACCTACCTGAGCCGCCAATCCCCAAGAATTGCTCAGACTTAGATTATCCAGACCCAACTCTTTAGCCCCAGCAGTAAAGTCGTTATCAAAGAACATGGTGTAGTTTACGCCCGCCCCAACATAGGGACGCAACTTAGACTGCGCATTACCAAAATAGTACTGAGCCACTAATGTGGGTGGTAACTGCTTGGTGTCGGCAATCTTACCAAGGCCTTTCAATTTTACGTCATGGCTAAAGGGAGTAGCAGCCAGTAATTCAACGCCCCAATTATCAGTCAGCATATAACTGAAATTCAGTCCTAACTGAGTGTCGTTGTCTACCTTAAACTCCCCAAAGGTCAATACATCATCACTAGATTCGTTTGGAGCTACCACCGCGGCACCAGCTCGAACAATAATGTCCCCAGCCTCATGAGCCATTGCCGGTGCAGCAGCAGAAAACAGTGCAGCAACTATCAATCCTGACAGGATATTCTTTTTCATTCATTCACTCCATAGCGACTTGATACCGCATCAATTTTCATATTTCTTGTAACTGCAACGTCTACCCTGCCACCATCAACACTTAACAACATTGATCTAAATCAATTCTAATTCCATGACATCAAACAGATCTATATCATTGATTAATAGCTCACATTATTGTTTTATTGCATATTTTATACACCTTTAAAGTGTGCACTCGTTAACATTTCACACAATTCAACAGTACAGATTTTGTGCAAAATTAAATTTAGCTAAAAAATTAAAATCTGATAGTTAGATTAGTGATAACAACTGGTCCAATCAGATATATATGCTGATTTTTATAGTTTTATTAGTGTTTTATAAATTTACCAAAAGGCATCTTATTTGCTCACGTTCCACACCAGCAAATAATGAGTAAATAAAGAGGCTGCTACAGACCCCCCAGTGACCAGATAACAAAAAGCCCCTGAATCGCTTCAGAGGCTTTTTAATTAACGGAGAACGAGCCGATTACTTGTCTGCTTCTTCTCTATCCATGTTCTCTGTAGTTTCCAACCAGAGCGCATTGATAATACCAAAGGAACAAGCCAGCAACAGACCGAGTACCCAAGTGAAATACCACATAACTGTCGCTCCTTAGTAAAGTGAAGAACTGTTTGTTTCAATGTGCTGACGGCCGATACGACCATACATTTTGTAATAAGTGTACAAAGTGTATGCGAGCACAGTTGGAACAAAAATAATGGCCACCCAGGTCATGACTGTCAGAGTCAGATGGCTTGCAGTAGCATCCCACATGGTCAGACTGACGTTAGGATCCAGTGATGATGGCATCACGAATGGGAACATAGACACGCCACAGGTCAAGATCACCCCAGCAATGGTCAATGAACTAAACAAGAAGGCAAATCCTGAACGTCCCATACGGCTAGTGACAACCACTAACAGTGGTGATACCAGACCAATGATGGGGAAGATAACAGTCAATGGGTACTTGCTGTAGTTAGTCAACCAAGCGCCAGCTTCCACAGCAACCTGTTTAGTCGTTGGATCTGAGGCAGCATGAGTATCTAAGGCTGATTTCAGGACATAACCGTCAATACCGTAAGCTAACCACACACCAGCTACCGCAAACAGCACCAGGACTACCAGAGACAGGATCTGAGCCACACCCGCAACACGGGCACGCAATTCACCTTCAGTCTTCATTTGCAGCCAGCAAGCGCCCTGATTCATGAACATTGCGGCACTGATCAATCCGGCCAACAGGCCGTACGGATTCAGCAGATACAGCAGGTTAAGAATCCAGTTGCTGTCACTAGTGCCATAGTAGGCACGCAGATATTCATCAAAATGGAATGGCACGCCCTGCAGCAGGTTACCGAAGGCGACACCGATCACCAATGGGGGGATGAAACCACCGATGAACAGACACCAGTCCCAAGTTTTACGCCATTTTGGATCCTGAATTTTTGAACGATAGTCAAAGCCAACTGGGCGTAACCACAAGGCAGCCAATACCAGGATCATCGCAACATAAAAACCTGAGAATGATACTGCGTAAACCATTGGCCATGAGGCAAACAGTGCTCCACCGGCAGTGATCAACCAAACCTGGTTGCCATCCCAATGCGGCGCTACAGTATTGATCATTACGCGGCGTTCAGTGTCGTCCTTGCCCACGAAAGGCAACAGTGCACCAACACCCATATCAAACCCGTCTGTTACGGCGAAGCCTATCAGCAGTACACCGACCAGGGCCCACCAGATAAATCTTAATATTTCATAATCAAACATGGTCTAATCCCTCTGCTCAGGCTTCCAATTTTTCAAAGTGATAACGGCCTGTCTTCAGACTGCTGGGGCCACGGCGAGCAAATTTGATCATCAGATACAGTTCAACCACCAACAACACTGTGTAAATCAGCGTAGCGGTAATGATACTGAACCACAGATCACCCGCGCTCAGAGAGGACGCAGACATGTAAGTTGGCAGCACTTCGGAGATTGTCCAAGGTTGGCGACCATACTCAGCCACAAACCACCCACATTCAATCGCAATCCAAGGCAACGGCAAACTATAGAAAGCCGCTTTAAGTACCCAAGGCTTTTCTTCGATCTTATGACGAGTGCTTTGCCAGAATGAAGCGGCATACACCAGCAACATCACGAAGCCCAACGCAACCATCACACGGAAGCTATAGAACAAGGGGGCTACATTAGGGATAGAATCCTTAGCAGCAGCTTTGATCTGTTCATCAGTAGCATCGACGATTTTATCTGTGTAAGGCTTCAATAGCAGGCCATAACCTAAATCGACTTTTTTCTCTTCGAATGCGGCTTTATCAGCAGGATCAACCACTATGCTTGGATCTTTCTTAGCTTTACGTAATTTTTCCAGTAATGCATATGCAGTCATACCATTACGGATACGGGCTTCGTGTTCTTTAACCAGATCGTGAATACCGGTAACCTGTTCATCAAGAGAGCGGGTTGCGATAATGCCCATTGCATAAGGGATCTTGATAGCGAAGTCGGTTTCCATCTCTTTCTGATTCGGGTAACCGAAAGCAGTGAAAGAAGCAGGTGCGGGTTCGGTATGCCATTCAGCTTCAACAGCAGCTAATTTTACTCGCTGAACTTCACCCATGCGGTAGCCGGACTCATCGCCCAACACAATTACTGACAGGATAGAAGCCATACCGAAACTAGCGGCTACTGCGAATGAACGACGCGCAAATGGCAGGTCACGTTTTTTCAGGATGTAGTAGGCGCTGATGGCCAATACAAACATAGAACCTGCAACATAGCCTGAAGCGACTGTATGTACGAATTTCACCTGGGCTACTGGGTTAAACAGCAGTTCAGTGAAACTGGTCATTTCCATTCGCATGGTTTCGTAGTTAAACACTGAACCGACTGGGTTCTGCATCCAACCATTTGCCACAAGAATCCACAAAGCAGACAGGTTGGTACCTAATGCAGTCAACCAGGTAGCTGCCAGATGCTGTCGCTTCGACATGCGATCCCAACCGAAGAAGAACATACCGACGAAAGTAGATTCAAGGAAGAATGCCATCAGGCCTTCGATGGCCAGTGGTGCACCGAAAATATCCCCAACGTAATGAGAATAATAAGACCAGTTAGTCCCGAACTGGAACTCCATAGTCAAACCGGTAGCGACCCCCAATGCGAAGTTGATACCGAACAACTTACCCCAAAACTTGGTCATGTCCTTGTACACTTGCTTATTTGTCATCACATAAAGTGATTCCATAATAGCTAGCATGAAGGTCATACCCAGAGTGAGGGGAACAAACAAGAAGTGATACATGGCTGTCAGCGCAAACTGGAAGCGCGATAGCTCAACAACCTCTCCAACTATCATTTGTGACTCCTTACATGGTAATCCATCAACCCGTTTCAATCCCCATTAAAACGACCCGACGGTGAGTAGGATAGCGTTAGTAATTTTGTAAATTTCTATCTGATGCTGCTCCATCAGATAAACCATCCAAATGATTCCCGAACGGCTATTCAGCAACACTAACCTTGTAAATCAGGTTTTCACTGCCTTAACGTGACGCGAATCACATTTCATTAGAATTTTGTGTATAACTTCAAAATCCACATCATGCTTGATACAAACAAAACATTAAATATCAGTGATTTGGATAAATGCGCTCGCCAAAATTCGCCATCATTTTATACCACTTGATTTTGACTCAAATCAATCAAACCCTCGGATTTAAGCGGGTTTTGAGGCAAGCCACACACTAGCCATAACGTATCATTGACACATTGTCTTTTACATGCTAGGAGCAACTGACAAACTTCATTTTTTATTATTTTTCACCGCTAAGTTAGTAAGTTATACAAAAAACCCAATTTAAATACATTTTAACTTTTATATCTTAATATTTTTCTAAGTTTAAAAAATAACGTCAGAACATAAATATAACTTATATTATTGTTTTATATACATTTTTAATAAATAAAAAATTATATTTAATTATTATTAGATTTTTATTGATTACTTAATCTAATAGTATTTTTTATTTTTATCACACCAAATCATTCGGTAATTTTCTTCAGGAGTGCATCCCATTACGCCGAATTCTGCTGCGCGCTGCGTAGAGGTTGGCAGTCTCAGTTACATTGATGGAGACAATTAGCGGTAAGTTTTCGCAAAATGCATGTTGCTAAAATTTTTTAAATATAAACTATCTTATTGTTTTTAATCGATTTAAATTTATTTAATTACAGTAATAATAATAGAACGCGATATCATTAAATTTAATGCAGATATTAGCACTTAAAGAGCAGTACATAACCTCACCGGCTATTTAAAGAAGCGCGCGAATAAATTAGGAAGAGCCCAAAAAAGGCAGGTTCGGAAAGAATCGTAAACATCTGGTCAAGCCACTGATTTTACTCACTTCAGTGGGTTCGAAAGTAAAAATGACAACATAACCATATGAAAATTATTGAATTTAACCATATAACAACATAGATAAAAAAGGCGGGTGTTAAATTTACCCGCCTTTTTCCATCAGAAAAAATTTATATAACTCGCTTTAACCAACATTCACTCTGGCATTGCGGAACATCCTCATCCAAGGACTATCTTCGCCCCAGTTATCTGGGTGCCATGAGTTTGCAACCGTACGGAATACACGTTCTGGATGCGGCATCATGATAGTTACCCGACCATCTTTGGATGAAATGCCTGCCAACCCTTCTGGAGAGCCGTTTGGGTTTTGCGGATATAGTGTCGCTATCTCACCTTTTCCAGTCACATAACGCAACGCCACAGTACCACTTTGTTCCGCTTGCTGTTGCGCTGTATTAGAGACAAACTCCGCTCGACCTTCACCATGAGAGACTGCAATGGGCATTCTGGAACCGACCATACCATTGAAAAACAACGATGGACTCTGTTGAATTTCCACCAGACTGAAACGCGCCTCAAACCGTTCAGAACGATTACGAACAAAACGCGGCCAATGCTCGGCACCTGGAATAATTTCCTTAAGGTTAGAGAGCATCTGACAGCCATTACACACACCCAACGCAAAACTGTCGTTACGAGCAAAGAACTGGCTGAATTCCTCTCGGGCACGGGCATTAAACAGAATTGACTTAGCCCAACCTTCTCCGGCACCTAATACGTCACCATAAGAGAAGCCACCACAGGCTACCAGCCCTTGGAATTGCCCCAATTGGATGCGTCCTGAAAGAACATCCGACATGTGCACGTCGATACTTTCAAAACCGGCACGGTCAAATGCTGCGGCCATTTCAGTCTGCGAATTAACGCCCTGCTCGCGCAGAATAGCCATTTTGGGTGCCACCCCTTTGAGAATATACGGCGCAGCCACATCTTCCTGCGGATCGAAGCCCAACTTCACGGTAAGACCTGGATCGGTAGCATCTTGTTTTAGCGCAAATTCTTCACTGGCACATTCTGGGTTATCACGCAGTGCCTGCATGCGATATGTGGTTTCAGACCAGAGTTTACGGAGCTCGGTACGACTGGCACTGAACAGTTCACGCGAACCATCACTAATACGCACGACATCGTCTTGATTCATCGAAGCGATGGGCAAACAATTCACACCCGCGGCCTGATAGGCAGCAGTAATTTCGGCAACCTCTGCGGCGGCGACCTGAATCACAGCACCAAGTTCTTCGTTGAACAAGCGGGCAATATCACTGCCGGGCAATGCACTTACATCCACATTCAGACCGGTATGCCCGGCAAAGGCCATCTCAGTCAGGGTAACAAACAATCCGCCGTCACTCCGATCGTGGTAGGCCATGAGTTTATGTTCAGCGACCAGTGTCTGCGTCACGTTGAAGAACCCTTTCAGCACGGCGGCACTGTCTACGTCGGGCGCCTTATCACCTAATTCGCCATATACCTGTGCTAAACAGGACCCCCCAAGACGCTGCTGACCGTTGGCAACGTCCACCAGCAATAAAGCAGTTTCCCCTTTATCACTACGTAACTCAGGTGTAACCGTATTGCGAATATCACGCACGGCGGCAAAAGCCGTGATGATCAATGACAATGGGGCGATAACGGCTTTGTTGCCTTCACTGTCTTGCCACGCAGTTTTCATCGACATGGAGTCTTTACCGACAGGAATCGTCAGTTCCAACTCTGGACACAGTTCTTCCCCCACTGCTTTTACTGCGGCATACAAACCGGCATCTTCGCCGGGGTGGCCAGCGGCCGCCATCCAGTTAGCGGAGAGCTTAATGCGTTTCAAATCACCAATATCGGCACCTGCAATATTGAGCAGCGATTCCGCCACCGCCATACGCGCAGAGGCGGCAAAGTCCAATAACGCCAGCGGTGTACGTTCACCCATCGACATTGCTTCACCAGCGTAAGTGTCGTACGTTGCCGCAGTGACCGCGCAATCGGCCACTGGCACCTGCCAAGGGCCAACCATCTGGTCCCGATTGACCAAGCCGGTAACGGTGCGATCGCCGATGGTGATCAGGAAAGTTTTGTCGGCGACGGTCGGTAAACTCAGTATACGTTTAACCGCGTCTGCCAACTGAATTTGACTCTTATCCAGCGGCTTACCAGTTGCCTGCAAACTGCTGACGTCACGGCTCATTTTTGGCGGCTTGCCCAGCAATACTTCCAATGGCAGATCAATCGGCTTATTGTCGAAATGGGTGTCGTGTAGGCTCAGATGTTCTTCTGCTGTTGCTTCACCAACAACGGCAAATGGGGCACGTTCACGTTCGCAGATAGCTGTAAAGGTTTCAAGCTTTTCAGCCGCAACCGACAGCACATAACGTTCCTGTGATTCGTTACACCAAATCTCTAATGGACTCATACCCGGTTCATCAGATGGCACATTGCGCAGTTCAAATTTGCCACCACGACCGGCATCGCTCACCAGTTCAGGGAAAGCGTTAGACAAACCACCGGCACCCACGTCATGAATAAACTGGATTGGGTTATCGTCACCTAGTTGCCAACAGCGATCGATCACTTCCTGACAACGACGTTCCATTTCCGGGTTGTCACGCTGCACAGAGGCAAAATCCAGGTCTTCGCTGGATTGTCCTGATGCCATGGAAGAAGCCGCGCCACCACCCAGACCGATATTCATCGCCGGGCCGCCCAAAACAATCAGCTTGGCTCCGAGCGATATTTCGCCCTTCTGTACGTGTTCTTCACGGATATTACCCAGTCCACCGGCCAACATAATGGGCTTGTGATAGCCACGGACTTCGACACCGTTGTGGCTGCTCACCTGCTGTTCATAGGTACGGAAATACCCCAAGAGTGCCGGGCGACCGAACTCGTTATTAAATGCGGCACCGCCTAATGGGCCATCCATCATAATATCGAATGCGCTAACAATACGTTCCGGCTTGCCATAATCCCCTTCCCACGGTTGTACAAACCCAGGGATTTTCAGGTTAGAAACACTGAAGCCGGTCAAACCTGCCTTAGGTTTTGAACCGCGACCAGTAGCGCCTTCATCGCGTATTTCACCGCCAGAACCGGTGGCAGCGCCAGGATAAGGACTAATGGCGGTCGGATGGTTATGGGTTTCTACCTTCATCAAAATATGGACAGGTTCGGCGTGATAACGATAAACACCATCGCTATCAGGGAAGAACCGTCCGGCATCACAACCGGTCATCACTGCAGCATTATCTTTATAAGCAGATAACACATAGTCGCCCGTCGTTTCATAGGTGTTCTTAATCATCTTGAATAACGACTTGGGCTGTACTTCACCGTCAATGGTCCAGTCTGCATTAAAGATTTTGTGGCGGCAGTGTTCTGAGTTTGCCTGCGCGAACATCATCAATTCGATATCGTTGGGGTTACGCCCCAGTTTGACGAAGTTCTCAACCAGATAATCAATTTCATCGTTGGCGAGCGCTAAGCCTAACTGACGGTTAGCAATTTCCAGTGCTCGACGCCCTTCGGCGAGAATATTCACGCTGACAACTGGCTTAGGTTCGGCTTTCTGGAACAGGCAAGCGGCCGCTTCAAAGTTATTCAGAACCACTTCCATCATGCGATCATGCAACAGTGACTTCAGTTGTTTGAGCTGAGGAGCATCAAGCTCTTCTGCCTGAACATAGTACGCAATACCGCGCTCTAGGCGTTTAATCGCTTTCAAACCACAGTTTTGTGCAATATCAGTGGCCTTTGAAGACCAGGGAGAGATAGTGCCAGGACGCGGAGTAACAAACAGCAATTGCCCCTGTGGTTCATGAGATTCAATCGCTGGACCATAGGTGAGAATTTTTTCCAGCTGGCTTTTGGCTTCATCAGTTAAAGGCGCTGTCACATCAGCCAAATGCACAAATTCAGCGTAGATATCCTTAACAGGCAACCCATTGGCACTGCAGGCTTGCAACAATTTTTGCACTCGGAAAGCTGAGAGTGCCGGGGCTCCGCGGATGATTTCCATCACGTCTTATCACCTTATATAGATAGGATTACTGGGTCAGAAGTGGCGATATTATAGGGAAATACCGAGGGTAAATCACCTTGCAGTTTGCGCAATTCACCGCCATATATGGTATAAACTTATTCAATAAGAGGAACATAGCGTTCAGCACACCAAACAACGCCCTTAAGGACACAGATAACTGGTACAACAGTTGAGGCAACAGGCTGAATTGTAGACGTAAATTATCAAGCGGATAAATTTGCGGCAACTTGATGGGATAACACTCATCGGAAACTCAATTAGCCGATACTCATGAAAAAATTAACTGCTGTTTTCACCGTGATTCTGTTGCTGGCAGGTTGTCAGAAGCTGCCATTAACTGAAACGCCACCACCCACGCCACCGGGTCAGTTTGAGACTCTGCGGGTAGGTACGCTATACGGTCCACAAATCTACGTTGAGTCAACCCGCGGCGACAGTGGTTTCGACTATGAATTAGCAACGCGTTTCGCTGATTTTCTGAATAAGCCATTGGAGATGGTGCCCTACGGCAATATTCAGGAACTCTATCAGGCGCTGGATACTGGAAAGATTGACCTGATTGCAGCCGGACTTGCCGATACAGAAAGCCGCCGGTCGCTATTTCGCTTAAGTCCACCGTTATATCATGTAAATCAAATATTGGTATATCGAGAAGGTACACCGGTACCTACAGATTTAGCGGACCTCAACAGCCCCCTAGAAATTGCGGCAGATTCTTCGTTTGTCGAAACGCTAGAAGATCTCAAACCGGAATATCCCTCACTGCAATGGCATGAAGCGAATGACAAAGATAGCGAAGAGTTGTTGTCGATGATCGCCAGTGGCGATCTGCAATACACGGTAGCAAACTCCAGCAGTCTGGAAATCAATCGTCGCTTTATGCCGGAACTGCGCGCCGGTATGACACTCAAAGAGCAGCAGCCAATCGTCTGGCTTCTGGCACATAACCATAGCGATACCTTGATGAGTGAACTTTTGCGTTTCTGGCATCAAGAGAAACGCGATGGCACGCTGGATCATCTGGTGGAAAAATATTTCGGCCACGTAAAGCGGTTCGATTATGTGGACACCAGAGCTTTTATCCGAGCGGTAAAAGGTCGACTACCACAATTTGAACAATGGTTTAAAAGTTACGCGGGTGAATTAGACTGGCGCAAACTCGCGGCAACAAGTTATCAGGAGTCTCACTGGAATCCGCAGGCACGCTCTCCAACTGGTGTACGCGGCATGATGATGCTGACCATTCCTACGGCGGAACAGTTAGGAATTGAAGATCGTCTGGATCCTCAGCAGAGTATTCGTGGTGGAGCAGAATATCTGGCGTCGATACTGGATACCCTGCCTGCCTCTATTCCAGACGAAGAACGGATGTGGTTTGCACTGGCGTCCTATAACGTTGGCTTTGGTCACGTAGAAGATGCCAGAGTGCTCACCGAAAAGATGGGAAAAAATCCCAGTGCCTGGAAAGACGTAAAGCAGGTACTGCCGCTGCTGCAAAAACGCAAATACTACCAGCAAACTAAATATGGATATGCCAGAGGCAGTGAAGCGGTGCAATACGTCGACAATATTCGTCGTTATTACGATACCTTGGTTTGGTTGGATAACCAGCAGAGTCAACAGGCATTGGCAGATAATGATAATAGCGATACCACACAGTCACAGGCGATATCTGCGACGGACCCAGATGCTGAAGCCGTCATTCAACCACGTTAACGAATTGTGAATTCTAAGCATAAATGTTACTGGCGGCAAAGGCATTAACCTGATAACGTGGTAACGAATTTTTTTGCCGAGACAGCCAGCCAATGAAAGCAGGTTCCATCACCCGCAATGCCGCCCATAGACGGCGCCTTATCAAGAAAATCCACCGCAAACGTATCTTTGCCAGAGAAAGATTATTTTCTGGCTTTTATTATATTAATCACCACCACCATCACCACAGTTGCCCAATTTTAGCTGTTTCTTTTCCTGGCGACGGCGGCGAAAAAAACTGCTGAGTAACTCACCGCATTCCGTCGCGAGTACTCCGCCACTCACCTGTACCTGATGGTTGAAAATCGGATGTTGTAACAGGTCAATTACCGACCCGGCAGCACCGGTTTTAGGATCGGGGGCACCGAAGACTACACGCGCTACCCGACTATGCACCATAGCCCCAGCACACATGGCGCAAGGCTCCAAAGTGACGTACAAGGTGGTGTTAAGTAAGCGATAGTTTTGCAAAACCTGTCCAGCCTGACGTAGACAGATAATTTCGGCGTGTCCGCAAGGATCATGACTGCCGATGGGCTGATTGCGGCCACTGGCAATCAGCTGGTTATCCCTTACCAGCACCGCACCTACCGGCACTTCTCCAGCGGCTTCAGCCTCCTTTGCCAGCGTCAGCGCCTGCTGCATCCAATAATTATCCTGCTGTTCTGTCATAGCTAACTCATTCAACCCGAATTACACAAAACAAAGAGCGCCGTAGCGCCCTTTGAAAATTCGTCGGTAGTATTATTACCGGTCATTATTCCCACTCGATAGTGGCTGGCGGCTTACCGGAGATATCGTAAACCACACGGGAAATGCCGTCGATCTCATTAATGATGCGGTTAGAAACGCGCCCCAGAAAATCATATGGCAGGTGCGCCCAATGTGCGGTCATAAAGTCGATGGTTTCTACTGCACGCAGTGACACCACCCAGTCATATTTACGGCCATCGCCCATCACCCCGACACTCCGCACCGGCAGGAACACGGTGAATGCCTGGCTGACTTTCTGATACAAGTCAGCTTTATGCAGCTCTTCAATGAAGATGGCATCGGCACGGCGTAGCAAGTCACAGTACTCTTTCTTCACTTCACCTAACACGCGAACACCAAGGCCTGGTCCAGGGAATGGATGACGGAACAGCATGTCATAAGGTAAGCCCAGCTCCAAACCGATCCGGCGGACTTCATCTTTGAACAGTTCACGCAACGGTTCTACCAACCCCAGCGCCATATCTTCAGGCAAACCACCCACGTTATGATGCGATTTAATCACATGGGCTTTTCCAGTAGCACTTCCCGCAGACTCAATCACATCAGGGTAGATAGTGCCTTGCGCTAGCCATTTGGCATTCACGCGCTTAGAGGCTTCTTCATCAAAGATTTCTACGAACACGCGGCCAATGATTTTACGCTTGGCTTCTGGATCGTTGACCCCTTTCAGAGCGTCCAGGAAACGGTTTTCACCATCAACATGCACAATATTCAGGCCAAAATGATCGCCAAACATCTCCAGCACTTGTTGTGCTTCATTTAGGCGCAACAAACCATTATCAACAAACACACAAGTCAGCTTGTCACCAATGGCGCGGTGCAGCAACATCGCGGTAACCGATGAATCAACGCCGCCAGACAAGCCCAAGATCACTTCGTCATCACCGACTTGTGCTTTAATCCGTGCGACAGCGTCTTCAATGATGGAGGCAGGCTGCCATTTATTATCACAGCCGCTGATCTCCAGCACGAAGTGCTCCAGAATACGCAAGCCTTGACGAGTATGAGTGACTTCCGGGTGGAACTGCACGCCATAGAAACGCTTGGCTTCATTAGCCATTGCTGCAAATGGACAGGTGTCAGTGCTGGCAACCGCTTCAAAACCTTCAGGGATGGCCGATACTTTATCACCATGGCTCATCCATACATCCAGTAACGGCTTACCTTCAGCATTCACCGCATCCTGAATATCATGGAACAGCGCAGAAGATTGCAACATTTCCACTTGGGCATAGCCGAATTCACCTTCACCTACCCCCTTAATCACTTTACCGCCCAACTGCTCACTCATGGTCTGCATACCATAGCAGATGCCTAATACCGGAACCCCGGCGTTAAACACATACTCTGGTGCACGTGGTGAATCTGCTTCGGTAACACTTTCTGGACCGCCAGACAGGATGATGCCATTCGGGGCAAAATCGCGGATCTGTTGCTCGCTGACATCCCAGGCCCACAGTTCGCAATACACGCCGATTTCTCGAATTCGACGGGCAATCAACTGGGTGTACTGAGAGCCAAAATCCAGGATCAGTATTTTGTGCTCATGAATATTGCTCATTGAAAACCTTTATTTCTGGTGCAATTGCCACCATTGCTGGCGGCATCAACTAAAAAGCAAGGGCGACTGTCGCCGCCCCGAGATTATTATCAGCCACGAACGTTGTAGTTCGGTGCCTCTTTGGTAATCGTCACATCATGCACATGGGATTCCCCCATACCGGCAGAAGTGACCTTCACGAACTGTGCTTTTTCATTCAGTTCTTGAATTGTGGCACAACCGGTCAGTCCCATGCAGGAACGTAACCCGCCCATATGCTGATGGATAAGTTCTTTAATTTTGCCTTTGTAAGGTACACGGCCTTCGATACCTTCCGGTACCAGCTTATCTGCGGCGTTATCACTCTGGAAATAACGGTCAGATGACCCTTTAGACATCGCGCCCAAGGAACCCATGCCGCGGTAAGATTTATAGGCACGGCCTTGATATAGTTCTACTTCACCAGGGGCTTCATCAGTACCGGCAAACATTGAACCGGCCATAATGCAGGAAGCACCGGCAGCCAACGCTTTTGCCAAGTCGCCAGAATAACGGATACCGCCGTCTGCGATGACGGGAATGCCTAGGTGCTTAACTGCTTCCACCGCATCAGATACCGCAGTAATTTGTGGTACACCCACACCAGTTACGATACGAGTGGTACAAATGGAACCAGGGCCAATACCCACTTTAACTGCGTCGACACCCGCTTCTACCAACGCCAACGCGCCCTCAGCAGTTGCAACGTTACCACCCACAATCTGTAATTCAGGATATTTAGCTCTAGCATCACGGATACGCTGCAACACACCTTCTGAATGTCCATGTGACGAGTCGATCAGCAGCACGTCGATACCAGCTTTAACCAGTGCATCAATGCGATCTTCATTTCCGGCACCAGCGCCAACAGCGCCACCTACACGCAGACGACCAAACTCATCTTTACAGGCGTTCGGTTTACGTTCCGCTTTCTTGAAGTCCTTAACAGTGATCAGACCTTTAAGTTTGAAGTCATCATCCACTACCAAGACTTTTTCAATACGGCTAGAGTGCATCAATTTCTGCACTTGATCGTGCTTGGTGCCTTCTTTAACAGTGACCAGACGTTCTTTAGGTGTCATCACTTCCTGCACCGTCTTACTGTGATCAGTCACAAACCGAACGTCACGACCAGTGATAATACCTACCAGTTCGTTGGCATCAGTTACTACCGGATATCCGGCAAAGCCGTTGCGCTCAGTCAGCACATGCAGCTCAGCAATTGTGGTAGAAGGGGTAACGGTGACCGGCTGAGCCACAACACCCGCTTCATAACTTTTAACTTTACGAACTTCTTCGGCCTGAGCTTCAATGCTCATATTTTTGTGGATAAACCCAATACCGCCTTCCTGAGCAATAGCGATGGCCAGACGGGCTTCTGTCACAGTGTCCATCGCTGCTGACAGCAATGGAATATTGAGCTCAATCTTTTGGGTCAACCGGGTTTTCAGGCTTGCGGTATTAGGGAGAACGGTGGAGTGCGCTGGCACCAATAACACATCGTCAAAGGTAAGCGCTTCTTTGATTAAACGTAACATTGCAACATCTCCCCTTGCGGTAGGATACAAATCAAAATAGAGGTGAAATATTGCGGCGGCATTATACCTTGCAAGCTTTCATGGGTAAATGGGAAAATAACTAAAAATTCTGTCAGGAAAGTGATTGATGTCGGAATCGGCTAATCAGGTATACACCGTCTCCCGTCTGAATGGCGAAGTGAGACAACTGTTGGAAGGACAATTTGGCCGTATCTGGCTCAGTGGCGAAATCTCTAATTTTTCAAATCCGTCCTCCGGCCATTGGTATCTCACGCTGAAAGACAGCCATTCCCAGATCCGCTGTGCCATGTTTCGCACACGCAATCAGCAAGTTACCTTCCGCCCCATTAACGGCCAACAGGTACTGGTACGCGCCAACATCAGTGTGTATGAACCTCGAGGTGATTATCAATTAATCATTGAGACCATGCTGCCGGCAGGCGATGGACTGCTGGCGCAGCAATTTGAAGCCCTAAAAATGAAACTGGCGGCCGCTGGCTTATTTGCTGCGGAGAGTAAACGGCCATTACCAAGCAGTATTCAGCGCATCGGTGTGATTACGTCCCCTACCGGCGCAGCCATCCGCGACGTGCTCAAGGTGCTGTCACGACGAGATCCTTCCATTGAGGTGGTTATCTATCCTGCCGCCGTACAGGGCGACCAAGCGCCTCTGCAGCTGATCCGTGCCTTAGCGTTGGCCAATATGCGGCAAGAGGTGGACGTGCTGCTGCTCACTCGTGGTGGCGGCAGTCTGGAAGATCTGTGGGGCTTTAACAACGAAGCTCTGGCCTACGCCATCTATAACAGTGAATTGCCAGTAATTTCTGCGGTCGGGCATGAAGTGGATATCAGTATCAGTGACTACGTGGCAGATCTGCGAGCACCGACACCGTCGGCCGCCGCCGAGATGCTGTCCCGTGATGCAACAGAGAAGCAGCAGAAACTGCGTACCGCTAAAGCACGGTTGTTACAAGGTTGGCAACACTGGCAATTATTGATACGTCAGCGACTACAACTGCTGGATCACCGCTTGCAACGCCAAGACCCGTTACGCCAGCTGCAGCAGCTGGCACAGCGCTTTGATGAACAGCAACTGCGACTGACTTCAGCATTAAGAGAGTTACTGCAGCATAAACACCAACAACAGCTGACGCTCAGTGGCCGACTCAACGCTCAGCATCCTCGACACCGCTTGGCGTTAGCAAGCAAACGCTTGGAATATCTGACGCAGCAACTGCACAAGCAAACCCAACTTAGACTACAGCAGGCACAACAGCGGCTCAGCCATGGTGCTCATGCGCTAGAAAACGTCAGTCCATTGGCGACGCTTAGTCGCGGCTACAGTATCAGTCGGAATGCTGCTGGTGAAATCGTCACCGATGCAACGCAACTGCAGCCCGGAGACACTCTGCGCACCCTGGTGCAACATGGCGAAGTGATATCAACCGTCAATAAAGTGCATTCCTAGCATCGCGGTGGCATAACGCTCAGCTGTACTTATGATGGCATCAAGAAAACAACAAAGCCGGAGATATCTCCGGCTTTTTCATGCATTATTCGCGATTCTTCAGATGCGTCATCATCCGTTTTCGACGACGTTGCTGACTTAAGGTCAATTTCTCGGTCTTACCTTCGAACGGGTTTTCCCCTTCCTGAAAGCGTAACTGGATCGGGGTACCAACAATATTCAGCGTGCGCCGATAGTAATTCATCATGTAACGCTTATAGGAATCTGGTAAACGCGAAACCTGGTTACCATGGATCACAACGATTGGTGGGTTATACCCCCCGGCATGAGCATACTTCAGTTTTACACGGCGACCATTCACCAATGGTGGCTGATGATCATCCTGTGCCATCTGCATGATCTTGGTCAGCATCGACGTACCAACGCGGCGGGTCGCACTTTGATAAGCTTCTTCTATGGACTCGAACAAATGGCCGACGCCAGTGCCATGCAACGCCGAAATAAAGTGGATCCGCGCAAAATCAATAAAACCTAAACGACGATCCAATTCGGTTTTTACCCGCTCTTTAATGTCGGTATCGATGCCGTCCCACTTGTTGACGGCAATGACTAATGCACGGCCAGCATTAATGGCGAAGCCTAACAGCCCCAGATCCTGCTCGGCAATCCCCTCACGGGCATCAATAACCAACAACACAACGTTGGCATCTTCTACCGCTTTCAGGGTCTTGATGACAGAGAATTTTTCAACAACGTCATGCACCTTCGCACGACGGCGCACACCGGCAGTATCGATCAGCACATATTCTCGGCCATCGCGTTCCATCGGAATATAGATAGAATCGCGCGTGGTGCCGGGCTGATCGTAGACGACGACCCGCTCTTCGCCCAAAATACGGTTGGTCAGTGTCGACTTGCCCACGTTAGGCTTACCGATAATGGCCAATTTGATGGGCAACTCTTGCAGACGTGTCTGCTCCGCTTCCGCCTCTTCTTCGGTATATTGCCGTACCGGTTTACGCGGTTCGTCACTCTCGTCTTCGCCTTCATCATCAGCCATCGCTTTAGCAAATGGGGCCAATGCATTGTCAATCAGGCTGGAAACACCACGGCCTTGTGACGCGGCAATCTGATAGATTTCACCCAGACCTAACGCCCAAAACTCAGCAACAGCAGAATCGCCATCGATACCATCAACCTTGTTAGCGACCAGAAAGGTCATCTTTTCACGAGAACGCAAATAACGAGCGATGGCTTCATCGGCAGCAGTCAGACCGGCGCGGGCATCAGTCATAAATAACACGACATCAGCCTCGGCGATCGCGGCCAGCGACTGTTCGGCCATTTTGGTTTCAATGCCTTCTTCGCTACCGTCAATACCACCAGTATCGACGACAATAAACTCGTGTCCGGACAAAAACGCCCGACCATACTTACGATCCCTGGTCAGCCCCGGGAAATCCGCCACCAGCGCATCGCGGGTACGGGTAAGCCGGTTGAACAGAGTCGATTTTCCCACATTGGGTCGCCCCACTAGGGCCACGACAGGAATCATGTTTTTCCTCTTACAAATTCTTAAACAACAAAAAGCCCCCGGGTTGGCTCCCGGAGGCTTCGTAAAACGATATTGTACCTGTTACGGGAGAGAAATGGCAGCTACCTTACCATCTCGGGTCTGCACATAAATTTTATCATCAGCAACTTGAGGTTGGCTGAACAATCCAGATCCGTCCACTTTAACACGGCCTACAATCTTACCAGATTCACGATCGATAAAGTGCAGATAACCTTCAAAATCACCCACAACCACATACCCACGATAAACTGCTGGAGACGTCAACTGGCGATTAGCCAACTCACTATTGCTCCACAACTCCAAACCATTACGACGATCAACAGCATAGACGTTACTGTGGTCATCAACTAGGTACAGATCGACACCACTCTCGGCGAGTTCATGGAAACTGGAGTACTTACGGCTCCAAACCACACGGCCACTGCGCAGTTCCATACTCACTAAGTTACCGTTATAACTCACGGCATAGATATTGCTGCCAATCAGCAAAGGGGTCATGTCAACATCAGCCATACGACTGAATTCATTACCGCCTTTTGGCACATAGATGGGCTGTTCCCACGCGGCCTGACCACTGGTTTTTACCACGACAGCGACTTTGCCATCGGCAGTACCAACAAAGAAACCACCTTCGGCATATGCAGCTGAACCAGTGCCACGTAATGTTAAGTTGGGCAAAGTAGACTCGTAGGTCCAAAGCTTGGCACCAGTATCAACGTTGAACGCATCTAAAGCACCGGTAGAGCAATTAACCACTACGGTATCTTCAGCCACGGTAGGGGCTGACAGTAACTCACCACTCGCAAGGCTATGCCAGATAGGCTTACCGGTTTCAACATCCAAGGCAACCAGTAAACCGCTTTCACCACCCACAAATACTTTATTTTGGGCAACGGTAATGCCTGCAGCCAAACGAGCACCTTTGGTTTCTTTCAACGGCCCGTCGCCAAACAGATCATTAAAGTCTACTTTCCATAGCTCATCACCACTTTTTTCATCAAAAGCGGCAACTTTGCCATCTCTGGAAGCAACAAAAATTTTGCCGTAACGAATTGCGGGGTGGAGTCTGGAGTAGTAATCACCTACGCCATCACCGACAGAGTCATCCCATACCACATCAGGGTGCACTGTTGGCGTGATATCCGGTAATGGACTAACAGGCGCTTCATCTACGTCACTGGACGCACAACCTGCAAGAGCACCTACGACCAAACCACAGGCAATAAGAGTTTTACACCATGACATCATCCGGTGGTTCCTTATGCCTGATTAAGATTATCGAGTTTCATTTGCAACGCAGGACTGGAGGCAGCGCCACCTTTTTCAATCGCTGCTTGATATGCACTGCGCGCCTTGGCGGCATCGCCCTTGCGCACATAGAAGTCACCTTCAAGTTCAGATTTTTCTGCAGCGAAGGCATCATCTGACACATTATTTAAGGTCGTCAAAGCAGCATCTAATTGTCCCTGTTCAGCCTGAACACGAGCCAGACGTAAGCTAGCAATCGCAGCAACTACTGGTGTTGGTTTAGCGGCTAACACTTCTTGTAACGCGGAAGAAGCCTTGTCCAAATCACCGGATTCAGCCGCAGTTTTAGCGACGATTAGCTGCATCAATGCGGAATAGCCAGGCTGTGAATGAGCTTTGTCAAATTGAGCGGCCGCAGCCAGTGTGCTGGCAGCATCTTTGCTAGTTGATAAGGCAGTGTTGAAAGCTTCAGAAGCGGCTTCGGCTTTCTTAATCTGGTAACTGGAATAGTAATTCCAGCCATAAAGTGCACCCAGTCCTATCACTGCACCAGCCAAAATCGAAGTGCCGTAATCCTTCCAAAACTTTTTAATCGCTTCGACCTGTTGTTCTTCTGTGCTGTAAATTTCCACCCGCACTACCCCTTATTATTTTTTGAGTTGTTCCGTCAGATAAGCAGCCAATGAAGTGCGCTCAACCAACTGTTGTTCGCTATCTTCACGTAACGGTTTAACGGCTACCTTGTTATCCGCCAATTCACTTTCACCAATAATCAACGCGTAAGCCGCGCCACTCTTATCAGCTCGTTTAATCTGTTTTTTAAAGTTACCACCACCACAGTGGCTCATGACTCGCAGTGTTGGCAGCGCTTGACGCAGTTCCTGAGCTATCTTGATCGCTTCAGGGACACATTCGTCGCCCATCGCTGTGACATAAACGTCCACAGGTGAAGCAACATCTGCCGTCAGGCCGAGGGTTTCCAGCAATAACACAATGCGCTCCAGGCCCATTGCAAAACCCACCGCCGGCGTATCTTTACCACCCAACTGTCCCACCAGGCCGTCATAGCGCCCGCCTGCTAATACAGTACCTTGAGCGCCTAGGCTATCTGTCACCCATTCAAACACGGTACGGTTATAATAATCGAGACCACGTACCAGCCGGGGATTAACTTTGTATTGGATGCCAACCGCTTCGAGTAGTTCACACAATCGTGAAAAATGTGCTTTGGATTCTTCACCGAGATAATCCATCAACACTGGGGCGTCCGCCAACAATGCCTGAACTTCGGGATCTTTGCTATCCAGTACCCGTAGCGGATTGCTGTACATGCGGCGTTGGCTGTCTTCGTCCAACACTGCTTTATGTTGTTCAAGGAAAGCCACTAATGCATCGCGATAAGCAACACGTTCTTCGTTATCACCGAGAGTATTGAGCTCTAACGAAACATGCTGGCGCATACCCAGCTTATCCCACAACGAAGCCGACAACATCAAGACTTCTGCGTCGATTTCAGCACTGGCGATACCATAAACTTCCACCCCAAATTGGTGGAACTGACGATAACGTCCCTTTTGCGGTCTTTCGTGACGGAACATTGGGCCGATATACCACAGGCGTTGTTCCTGGTTATATAACAAGCCATGTTCATTACCTGCACGCACGGTAGACGCGGTACCTTCGGGGCGCAGGGTCAAACTGTCACCATTGCGATCGGCAAAGGTATACATCTCTTTTTCGACGATATCGGTCACTTCACCAATAGACCGTTTGAAAAGATCGGTGTTTTCTACGATGGGAGTGCGGATTTCACTGTAGCCGAATGACGCAACAGAGGCGCGCAATACCGCCTCAACTTTTTGCCATACGGGACTCTGGTCGGGCAGAATATCATTCATGCCACGAATCGCTTGGATCTGTTTTGCCACTGTTAGACTCGTTTGTTCCAGGCCGGAAAGTTAAAAAATGCCAGCATTATAAGCGGTTCGCGAAGTAACGCCAAACCGCGGGATGACGCGTGGCTCACACTGCGAAATTATTCCTCGGATTTCACATCAATACGCTGCGCGATCATCGCGGCTTTAGCGCGAATACGTGCTTCCAGCGTATCTATCAGGTCATCGTTGTCGAGACGTTCTTTCTGGCGCACACCGTCTTCATACAAACCGCTTTTATTGTGTCCCCCGGCCAAACCGAGGTTGGACACCAGCGCTTCGCCGGGACCGTTTACCACACAGCCAATGATGGATACATCCATGGCGGTGGTCACATCTTCCAGACGTTGCTCCAGTGCATTGACAGTACCAATCACATCAAATTCTTGGCGTGAGCATGACGGACAGGCAATAAAATTGATGCCACGAGAACGGATCCGCAAAGATTTGAGAATATCAAATCCCACTTTGATCTCTTCTACCGGATCGGCCGCCAGTGATACACGAATGGTATCGCCAATACCTTCCGCCAGCAGCATACCTAATCCAACCGCGGATTTTACCGCACCTGAACGGGCGCCGCCCGCTTCGGTAATGCCTAAATGCAATGGTTGCTTGATCTGCTGTGCTAACAAACGATACGAGGCAACCGCCAAAAATACATCGGATGCTTTCACTGATACCTTGAACTGGTCAAAGTTAAGTCTGTCGAGGATGTCGACATGACGCATGGCTGACTCCACCAGAGCTTCCGGAGTCGGTTCACCATACTTGTCCATCAAGTCTTTTTCGAGACTACCGCCATTAACTCCGATGCGGATCGGAATATTTTTATCGCGGGCCGTTTCGACAACCTGGTGAATACGTTCTTCATTTCCGATATTTCCAGGATTGATACGTAAACAATCGGCACCGTATTCGGCCACTTTCAGCGCAATGCGATAATCAAAATGGATGTCAGCAACGAGCGGTACATTGACTTGCTGTTTGATCAGCTTGAATGCTTCCGCCGCATCCATTGTCGGAACAGAAACTCGCACAATATCGGCGCCAACGCGTTCCAGTGCATGGATCTGCTTGAGTGTAGCTTCGACATCAGTGGTACGAGTATTCGTCATTGACTGCACGGCAATGGGGGCACCATCACCGATAGGCACGTTACCCACATAAATACGCGTTGAAGGACGGCGTTTGATTGGAGATTCGGTGTACATCGTATTCTGCTCTATCTCTTAATCTGACCGTCACACGGCCAGCATCTATTCTTGACTGTTTCAGGCTTTGGGAAGCGTGAGTCGGGCAACTCTACCTTCAGGGAACGGTGTCAGATCCACCGCGGTGCCATTATAACTGACGCTGACACTTTGCGGCGCACCTAATACCAAGCTGATAGGCGGTTTACCACTAACGGCAATATTGTGACCCGCAGATTTTAAACCATCAACCAGTGTCTTACCGTCAGCATCCAACGCCTTAATCCAGCAGTCCCCTTTAAGGCTGATTGCCAATTGGGCACTGGTAACCGCTGACAAGGATTCATCACTGGCGACCGCTTGTGGCACAGTTGTAGCGAGCGCAGTAACATCACTCGTTGCCGCGGTCACTGCTGCATCAGGCATTGCCTCATTCTGCGGCGCTGGTTCCTGCGACTGACTAGCGTCAGAGACTACCGCACCTGGCACTTCAATTGGCGTATCTTCCGCCTTGGGTCCGCTGTTGTTGTCAGCTTCAGATATACTGCTATCCGCAACGGATGAAGGCTCTGATTGCAGTTCTTCTACGGTGGGTTTTGAAAAATTTTCAGTCACGGCCGCAGGCTTTTGCAACCACCACAAGACTAGCAATGCCAGAGACACTATCACGATAAGATAGGTGAGGACCATCAACCGCTTGTCCCAGTTTTTCTGGGTTGTCTTACGGGAAAAACTCTGCATCACTGGCGCCGCGACCATGGGCACCTGACGCGTCAAGCACGCTTCAATACGCGGTGCGTCGATCTCCAGGAAACGGGCATAGTTACGCACGTATCCCCGCACATAAGTGCTGGAAGCGATATTGCCAAACTCATCGTTCTCAATATCGGCCACAATAGATACACGAAGGTGCAATTTAGCCGCAGCATCCTGCTGACTTAACTGTTTTTCCTCACGTGCATGTTTCAGTATGGTGCCAAGCGTTTCCTCATGCTCGGTCGGAATTGTCTTGTCATCTTCCTTGTCGACATCATTTTTAATATCAGTCATCAGTGCATACTTGCCCGGTATTCTTTTGCCTGGGGAGAGGTTGGAAATTTCGCCAACAACAACACGCCATAACTTTTGGCGGCTTCACTATCATGTAACCCACGCGCAATTTTAATCGCGAGTGCCAAACTAAGCGCTGAATCCATCGCTACCCGATGATAACGATCCATCTGAACCTTGGCTGCCTGGTAATTACCCTGCCCCAATTCCATTTCGGTCAGTTCCAGCAATGACACCTGCCTGTTTGGCTCATACTTTAACGCCATCTCAAAATACTGTCTTGCTTTTTCTATTTCACCCGCCTTGCGCTGGCAAATCCCTAAGTTTTCATAACTCGAAGCGATGCGATTGTATTTGGGGTTATGGACGGCGCGCAGAAACATTTTCTCTGATTTAGCATATTTGCCATTTTGACAGAGAAACACACCGAAGTTGTTTGCGGCATCGCCAGTAGCATTGCTGGCATTAATCGCACGCTCGTAGGTATCTTCGGCTTTCTGCTTTTCGCCGACGGTTTGATAGTAATAGGCCAAAGCGACGTTTACCTCTTCTAAATCAGGGGCGTATCCCATCGCTTTATCAAGATTGAATTTCGCCTGTTCAGTATTGCCTTTTTTTAAGTAGGTTAGCCCTAACTGAACCCGCTCCAGCGCGGCGGCGTTTTTATCAAATTTGTGTTCAACTACCGGAATATCAGTTCCGGCATAAGTTTTCTCAGTCACACATCCCGGCAGCGTCGAACAGATGGCTGCCAGCATCGCCAAGCCCCACAATTCGTGCTTCATTGGCAAACCCTTTAATGTTGACAAACAATGCGTTAACTCATTGTGACTGATATTTGGTTTTGTTGCATTCGTTTTTTTGCCAAACGTTTTGTACGGTCACGAATGTCGCCAGCTAACTGGCCACACGCCGCATCAATGTCATCCCCGCGAGTTTTTCGGACGATGACCGTCAGACCATATTCCATCAACACTTTGGCAAATCGATCGATTCTGGAATTGGAAGAACGACCATATGGCGATCCAGGATAAGGGTTAAATGGGATCAGGTTAACTTTGCAGGGGGTATCTTTCATCAATTCGGCCAGTTCGTGCGCTTGTTCAGTGCTGTCATTAATATGATCGAGCATGACATATTCCACAGTGACACGGCCACGATTGGCATTGGATTTCCCAATATAACGACTGATACCCGCCAGAAACTCTTTCAGTGGGTACTTTTTGTTAATGGGCACTAATTCGTTACGTAACTCGTCATTAGGCGCGTGAATACTTACGGCCAATGCCACATCCAGCACATCGCCCAGCTTATCCAATGCCGGCACTACGCCAGAGGTTGATACTGTGACTCGCCGTTTAGAGAGTCCGAAGCCAAAATCGTCGAGCATAATATCCAGCGCGGGGACCAGATTTGCCATATTGAGCAAAGGCTCACCCATTCCCATCATGACAACGTTGGAGATCGGACGATCACCAGTTTCATATTTCAACCCCAGAAAGCGTGAAACTCGCCAGATCTGACCGACAATTTCCGCGACGGTCAGGTTACGGTTAAATCCTTGCTGTGCGGTGGAGCAGAAGGTGCATTCCAATGCACAACCTACTTGAGATGACACACACAAAGTAGCGCGATCATCTTCGGGAATATAGACGGTTTCGACTTCCTGCCCTTCACCCACATTGATCGCAAACTTGATGGTGCCATCGGAAGATTTCTGATAAGTGGATATCTGCGGTGCCGAGATTTCACACTTTTCACTGAGTTTGGTGCGCAGGTTTTTATTGATATTGGTCATCTGCTCAAAATCATCAATGCCGTAGTGGTATACCCACTGCATTACTTGATCAGCACGGAAAGGTTTTTCGCCCAATTCTGCGAATAACGCTCGCATGCCTTTACGATCAAGATCCAGCAAATTGATCTTTTTTTCGTTCATTTGACTCACCTCACACCAATACCTGTAACAGGGCGGCGAATTATACAGACCATAGCCAATTTTAGCCAGAGAAGGCGCTAAATAACCAGGTGTCTCGTAGTTGTGAACTGCGAAGATTTAAGTTCCGTTAAAGTCTACTATGGTTAGCTTACCAGCCAAATTCCATTGTTTGACCAATGACGCCGGATGAGTCGGCAGTTTTGCTATGTTTGCACTTACTATCACTGTATTAATTGCTATCACAATTTCTTTTCTCTGTAGTGTTTTTGAAGCAGTGCTGCTGTCGGTAACACCCAGCTATATTGCCAGTCTGCGCAGCTCTGCACCGCTGGCAGCCAAGCGGCTTGAGCAACAAAAAAAGGCCGTGGAATCCCCTTTGGTGGCAATTTTAACGTTGAACACTATTGCCCATACCGTCGGTGCGGCTGTCGCGGGCGCACAGGCCGCACATGTGTTTGGCGATGACATGGTGGGGGTGTTTTCTGGGGTTCTGACATTTCTTATTTTGTTTTTGTCGGAGATCATCCCTAAAACAATAGGGGCTAACTATTGGCGCAGTCTGGCTCCCACTGTATCCATTATTCTATTGTGGATGGAACGACTCTGTCTGCCCTTGATCTGGGCCTCCAATAAAGTCACTAAGCTCTTTGGCAAAGGTGATTCCGGCCAGTACATTCGTCAGGAAATTAGTGCCATGGCAAAGATTGGTGTCGAATCCGGAGAGCTTGACCGTCAGGAAAGTAAAATTCTGACGCAGATGATGAAAGCCAAAGAAATGCCGGCCAGCGCCATCATGACGCCAAGAACCGTGATGTTTACGCTTCCCGCAGAGACTCGTCAGCGTATCTTCGTGCGGGATTACCTGAACAAGCCTTTTAGCCGCATTCCTATTTATGAGCATGATCATGACAATATTATCGGCTATATCAACCGCACAGACGTGCTGTTGGCAGAGCGCTATACCCCAGAAGCCCCCATTGCGGCGGTAAAGCGGGTACTGTTGGTAATACCAGATTCCGCGCGCATTTTGCCGCTGTTTGAGCTGATGATTAAACGCAATACTCAAATTGCCATGGTAGTCGATGAATATGGCAGCACCCGCGGTCTGGTGTCGCTGGAAGATATTATCGAGTCACTACTTGGGTTGGAAATTGTTGACCTTAACGATCCTGCCATCGATATGCAGCAGTTAGCACGCCAGTTATGGGAGAAGCGCATGCTGGAAAAAGGCATTCGCTTGTCTGAAGATGATAGTGAGCAAGAAGAGCCGCATCACTGATTGGTCATCGACAGCACACTCTCAGGGCGTCACAAAAACGTCCCTTGTGCTGTAACACTTCAGGTGTACAATCTCTGTTTAATTACAGAGGATGTTATGACTTACCGTTTAACGCTCACCCATATCAACGATACCCACTCCCATTTCGATCCCAGTCTGGTGCAGTTCAAAGTACAACTGCAGCACGGACAGTTTACGCTAGCGAGCCACAGTGGCGGCTACAGTCGCATTGCCGCGCAAGTGACAAAACTACGGCAGCAAGCCCAGGCACAACAGCGAGAGATGCTGTTTCTGCATGCAGGCGACAGTTTCCACGGCACGTTGTTTTACAGCGAATTCAAAGGCCGGGCGAACGCCCGACTGCTGGAATTACTGCGGCCGAATGCCATGACGATTGGCAATCATGATATTGATGATGGTAATGCGGTGCTGGCAGATTTTATCCGTACGGTTTCGTTTCCTGTGATGGCTGCCAATATGGATATCAGCCACGAGCGACCTGAGAAAATAGGCAGTTTTCAGGGGTTAAATAATCTCTATCCCTGGGACAACGACGTAGGAATTGGTCGCTATCTGTTACGCGATTTTTATGATCAAAAACTCGCCATTATCGGTATTACGCTGGATCAGATGAATAAAGTAGCAAGACCGGATCCAGACACAGTGTTTCTTGATGCTATTGCGACCACCAAGGCTACGGTGAGTTACCTGAAACAGCAAGGTGTGGCTCATATCCTGCTGCTAAGTCATCTTGGCATAGATCAGGATCGACAACTTGCCACAGAAGTTCCCGATATCAGCCTAATTATCGGTGGCCACACTCACACGCTGATGGGGGAATTTACCGATTTGGGCCTACCCTGTTTGCCCTATGCGGAATCAATCAACGGCATCCCCATTGTCCATGCCGGGAAACATGCAGAAACCTTAGGGATTGCCGATATCGAATTTGATGACCGAGGTCGGGTTACAAAAATACAAGGCTCCAGCCACTTTATGCTCGATAGGCATTTTCTGCTCAGCGGTGAAACGGCTGCCTTGGAAAGTGATTATCGGGAAGCACAAGAGCTGTTGGCAAACCATTCAGGCATTTTATGGGATGAGCAGGACGAACGGATAAGCCAAGTCATCGACAGTGAATTTCGCCCGGCGATCAGCAATATGGAACAGCAGGTATTGGCTTTCGTTCCTAAAACCTTGCTACACACCCGGCTGCCAAGTCACAACCTGCCTCACGGGAGTGAAATCGCCCCCTGGGTCAGCCAGAGTATGTTTCTGGCGGCAAAAGCTCAGGATCCGCGAGTAAACTTCGCCTTACATAACGCCGGAGGCGTGCGCCAATCACTGGTGCAGGGACAGGTCACGCTGGCGGATGTGATGGGCAGATTACTGCCGTTTGAATTGCCATTGGTGAAATATGAGATTGCCGGTGATGCGTTGTTCCGAGTCTTGGAGTCAGCAATCAACGCGGCAACGAATAACAGTGTCATGGGTACTGGTGCTGGCAGTTTTCCTTATACCTACGGCCTACGATATTTCTATGATGGCCGACTGGCACTCGGTCAGCGCCTGTTTCGCTTAGAATTGCAAGATCATCTCGGTGGTTGGCAAGCGCTGCAACGGGACGACTTTTATATCGGGGTGTCCACCAGCTACACCGCCAGTGGTAAAGAGGGGTATGACGCACTGCTGGAAGCCCGTTGGCAACAGGCACTGCCAGAAGTGACCTTACCCAGTGCCTTCATTCGATTATTGCAACAGACTCCGGCGTTTGATACCCAAATGCAGCCGATGGTGTATTACACCAGCCATCTTACCGGGTTGGCCGATAGCTCAGGCATCAGTAAGTAAACCACTGCTGTCGGCACAAGTGTTCCACAAACCAGTTAAGTGCCTTGCCACATTCCCCTTTTCGCCAGGCCATGTACATAGGTAGTGGCGGTCTGGGCACTGCGACCTTGCGCACAACCAGGGTGCCTTCGTCTAATTGTTGACGGATCAGATGCAGCGGTAAAAAGCCGACACCAGTTCCCTGCTGCTGCAAGCGGACTTTATCAGCCATAGATGACACGCGGATCTGCTGCCGACTGGCAAAAATACCGCTGGAGCGCTGTAACAATGACTGCGAGCTATCGGCTACGACGATAGAGGGAAACTGCAATAATGCCTCCGACGGAATTTCTGCATCGTGTTGCGCCAAGGGATGCGTTGGCGCTATGGCAAACACAAACTCCACTTCCCCCAACTGCTGCAGTTCATATTGCCCCCGAGGTAATTCACCAGAAACGCCAATCGCAATATCGGCACGTCCGGAATATAACGCATCCCAGCCACCGCCCAACGCCTCTTTAGACAGACTGATTGTGACTTGCTTGCCGAGGTGAGTGAACTCTGCGATAGATTTCATCACGGGCTCGTCCGGCAAAATACTGTCCAGTGCCAGCGATACGGCAGTTTCCCAGCCCGTCTCCAACTGTCGCACCGCATCTTCCAGACGTGCAGCGGCTGCCAGAATTTCTCGCCCCTGCGTCAACACCAACAGCCCCACATCGGTAAGCTGGGCACGTGTGCCCTTACGTTCAAATAATCTGCTGCCGAGATCCTGCTCTAGCTTTTGTACCGTATAAGTTAATGCTGATGGTACCCGAAAAAGCGACTCGGCAGCCGCTGCGAAACTGCCCTTTTTATCTATGGCATCCAACACCTTAAGTGCATCCAGACTGATCACAGGATTCATGAAATTTCCAATATTCAATTTTTTTAAAATTTAACTTCAAAATGTTCCGATTTTCAAGCCGTAATGACCTGGCTAGACTTGCTTTCAACGACAGGGAATCTCCCTAAGCCAGATTTAAACAAGATTCAAATTTACTGAGGAAAACATCATGAAAAAACTTATCGCAACGCTCGTTAGCAACAATGCTGGTTATGCACCACTGATTATGCGTGTGCCTGTCGGTCTGACACTGATGGCTCATGGTAGTCAAAAGCTGTTCGGCATGTTTGGTGGGTATGGTTTGGAAGGTACGGGTCAATGGATGGCATCCATCGGTCTGACGCCCGGTTACCTGATGGCATTGCTGGCCGGTTCCGGTGAGTTCTTCGGCGGTCTGTTCCTGTTATTAGGGCTGCTGTTACGTCCAGCCGCGGCTGTAGTAGCATTCACCATGCTGGTAGCACTGTTTACCGTACATATTCACAACGGTTTGTTTATGGCGAATAACGGCTATGAATACGCGTTGACATTAGCGGCGATTGCCCTATCCCTGGTCGTGTCTGGTGCGGGTAAGGTATCGCTGGACAATATTATCGCCCGTAAACTTTAACTGGGAGGAATTACTGATGATTACTGTAAGAAAAGCCGCTGAACGGGGTCAGGCCGACTTTGGCTGGCTCAAGAGCCGCCACACCTTCTCATTCGGTAATTACTACGACCCACGTTATATGGGAGTGTCCGCCCTTAGGGTGATTAACGATGATAGGGTCACCCCCGGACAGGGGTTCGCCACTCACGGGCACCGCGACATGGAGATCATCAGCTACGTTATCTCTGGTACGATTGCCCACAAAGACAGCTACGGCCATGTGAAAGACTTGCCCGCAGGAGAGTTTCAGTTGATGTCGGCCGGCAGTGGCATCTATCACAGTGAGTTCAATCCTTCGGCAACGGAACCTCTGCACTTTCTACAGATCTGGATCCAGCCAGCAATCACTGGCGGTGTCCCTGGATATCAGCAGAAAGCCTTTGCACAGACTGAAGCGCTTACGGCGGTTGTTACCCCAGATGGTCGCGATGGCACGTTGCAGATAAAACAAGATGTCACCGTGTATCGTCTGATATTGGCAGCCAGCGAACAACTGACCTTGCCGCTGACAAGCACACGAACTTTGTACCTGCATCTGATTGGCGGCGAGCTGGAACTGAATGGTAGCAAGCTTAGCACAAGTGATGGCATCAGTATCACTGATGAACAGCTGCTGACAGTGAACGCCAACAATGATGTGGAAGCACTGGTATTTGACCTACCCTAAGTCCTCCCAGTGTCATGGGATAACGACGTAAAAACCGGCGCAGGCCGGTTTTTTATGTAGACGTGGCTACCTTATTATCTGCTAACTTTTCTACTAGCGGACAGTACATTAAAAAACTCGTGAGCTGCTGGCCAGATTTTTCTTGATAGCAACGATGGTGGCTGCGAAATCCCTGCCGCTCAAACACGGTTTTAGATTGCATTGAGGCGTGAGTACTGAGTCTTGGTAATGCTTGCTGAAGCGCCCACAGCTTTACCGTAGTGATCAGCTGTGCCGCTATTCCTCGGCGCTGCCAGCTCGGTAAAACATATAAACAACTGATGTAACCCGCTTCCCCATACTGGCGTTCCACCTGCACAAAACCAATACAATGATCGCCGCTATCGAGCGCCAGCCAAGCGGTGCTATGGCGTAAACGCAACTGCCAGTACTTTTCCGAACGCGGGGCACGGGACCAGGCGTTACACTGCGCCGTGGAATAAAAACCACCCGCAAGAGATTGTACGGATTGATGATAAACGAGTGACACTTCAGCGGCAAAATGCCGGTGTTGTGCATGAGAATAAAGAACCAGGGTCGCTGCCATCCAGCGAAAACCTCAATAAAGGCTAAAATCGCCTTGATTCTTGCTGGTAACCTCAACAAACGCAAGCAGTTTTCAGTCGTTGAGTCATAATGTTTTCGTTGCGAAACCGCGAAAAGAAAGCCGCCTCTATGGCGGCTTTCTTAACGGATTACGCGTTTATGGCCGGGTAGCATTCATGACGGTTTGCGGAATCGTCTGTCGTACTTTGGCGACATCCGCCGCGGTGACTGCCGGAGCCTGGTTATTCCAGGCATGACGCACAAAGGTGAGCAACTGTGCCACTTCATCATCGTTAAGCCGCCAACCAAACGCTGGCATAGCCAATGCTTCTGGAGCCCCTTTGGTAGACGGTAAACGTGCACCAGCCAGCACCACATGGATTAACCCACTTGGATCTTTGGCATTAACCAAGGCATTGCCATCCAGCTTTGGAAATACCCTGGCAGCGCCTTGTCCCTGCGTAAAATGGCAAGCACCACAACTGTCGAGATACAAACGTGCGCCAGAGTTAATGCCCACTTTGGCACTATCAAGTTCGTCACTGGTTTTCTTGGTAGCAGCGGCAGTCATCGCTAGCGAGTTACCATCTCCAGGCAATGACTTGAGATAGTCGGCAATTGCCGCCAGGTCATCCTGACTCAAATAACTGAGACTGTGTTCAATCACTGAGGTCATTTCACCGGCTACGGCAGTAGTATCATTGCGGCCATTGGCGAGATAGTCGACAATTTCGGCTTTACTCCAATTTGCCAATGCCCCTTTATCGCCACCTCTCAGACTTGGGGCTGTCCAGATGCCAATTTTGCCGCCACTGAGGAAGCTATTATCGGATTCATCATAGCCTTTTTCCTGAAAAGCTATGCCTCGTGGACTATGACAGCTGCCACAGTGACCTAATCCTTGTACCAGATAGGCACCACGATTGAAGCTATCAGACTTGCTGGTTTTAGCCTGATAGGCCTTATCGTTTGCAAACATCCAGTTCCAGAAGCTAATGCCCCAGCGCTGGTTAAACGGGAAACTTAACGCGGTTTCAGGGGCTTTTTGATCAACCGCAGTAACGCCGTCCATAAAATAGGCGTACAACGCTTTAACATCATCGGCAGTCAACATGGCATAGTCCGGATAGGGCATTGCCGGATACAAGTTACTGCCATCAGCTCGTTTACCGTGTCTCAACGCTGCATCAAATTGAGCTAGCGTGTAATTGCCAATTCCCGCAGTCTTACTTGGCGTAATGTTAGTGGAATAGATTTTCCCAAACGGACTGTCAATTGCTAAACCTCCAGCAAATGGCTTGCCCCCCGGAATAGAGTGACAAGCGATACAATCCCCTGCGCGGGAAAGATATTCACCCTTGTCGATGGTGGCTTTATCAAAAGCTTGTGCTTCAGTTGTCGCTAACAAGGCCAACGGCAACAGCATCATGATCAGATTGCGTTTCATCTGCTGCTCCTTATGCTTGAACCAATGGGCCGGGATGTTTCAGGTACTGTTCACGGATTGCTTTGGCTGACCAGTACGCCAATGCTCCAACTAACATTGTCGGGTTGTACTGCAGGTTCTGTGGGAATGAACTTGACCCCAGAACAAAGACGTTATGAACGTCCCAGCTTTGTTGATAACGATTAAGCACACTCGTTTTGGGATCAGTTCCCATAATCGCCCCACCCACGTTATGGGTAGATTGATAGGGCCGCACATCATAATGCGTACCTATGTCCTTAAATGACATTTTTAAAAAGTCAGGATTAAGTCCTTTGGCCAGTGCCCCTACTTTATTCTTCATAAACTGGGTCATGCGCAGATCGTTTTCTTTCCAATCAAAGGTCAAACGCAGCAATGGCAAGCCATGATTGTCCTTGTAGTTGGGATCCAAGCTCAAATAACAATCCCGGTAGGACATGTTGGAACCATGTGAACTAATGGTCATCGAGTGACCATAGTAATCCTTGGCGGCTTTTTTCCAGCCAGTCCCCCAACTAGGTGAGCCCTGAGGCAATGGCAGATTACGTATTGGTTGGCCATTGGTTTGCGCCGCCAGCAAATAGGAGCCACCAATAAAGCCTTCTTTAGCGAAATCGATCTGGTTGATAGCAAAATCATCTACTGTGGTGGCATTACTGCCGGCACCGATGAAGGGGTTAAACACCTTGTCTTTAAAAAACAATGTTGCTCCGCCCATCATCTGGTAAGCGTAGTTACGACCCACTGTGCCAGTATTAGATACCGGGTCGTAAGGCTGACCAATACCTGACAACAACAAGAGTCTCACGTTGTTATACGCAAATGTCCCCACCACCACAATCTTCGCGGGCTGGAACACCTCTTCACCATTGCCATCAATATATGTCACACCGATGGCAGTCTTCTTATCATCGGCAAGATTCACCTTGATCACTTCACAGCCAGTGCGATAAGCAAAATTCTTATGCTGCTTTAGCGCGCCAAGAATCGAGGTTTGAGGTGATGCTTTGGAATAGTTGATACATCCATATCGTTCACAGAAACCACAGAAGTTACAAGGACCTAACTGCATACCATAAGGATTGGTGTAAGCCTCAGAAGCATTAGATGAGGGCAACGGGAAGGGATGTAATCCCTGCGCTTTGGCCGCTTCGGTAAACAGATCATCGTTAAGGGTTCGTTTCAGCGGTGGTAATGGATATTCATTGCTTCGAGGTCCTTCAAATGGGTTACCACCTGCTTGAATTTTGCCATTGATATTGCCCGCTTTTCCGGAAACCCCCAACACTTTATCGAAGAAATCAAAGTGCGGTTCCAGCTCTTCATAACTGACTCCGTAATCCTGGATAGTCATGTCCATTGGCATAATATTTTTGCCGAAGGTTTCTTCCACATAACTGCGTAGACGCAGCTCTTCTGGCATTGGACGCCAGGTATGACCGTTCCAGTGAGTACCGGCCCCGCCGACACCATCACCCGGCAAAAATGAACCGAGATGCCGATAGGGAACTGCGGTTTCCGTCAGACTATGGCGCACGGTGATGGTACTTTTAGCTGGCTTCACCATCAACTTGTAACGTACTCCGTAAGTCAGTTCATCTGCCATTTTCGGATACGCGAAATCGGGTACGGTATCACGGTCTTCGCCACGCTCCAATGCCAACACATTCAGGCCTTCTTGTGCCAGCTCCATGCCCATGATCGCATTGGTCCAGCCCAGCCCAACCAATACAACATCGACAGCTTTCTGTTGCTGAGCCATAAATTACCCCCTATCACCATTCAGACTAACGGGCCCCATTGGATAGGGAACGTTATGCAAATCCACCCATTCTAGATAGGAAGCTCGGGCACCTGGGAAGCCAATCATCTTCCACGCCGCCATCTCTTTATTGCCTCCATGCATAGGGTCGGCAAAATAGCCTTCTTTGGTGTTTTGTAGGAGGAACTCAAAAAACTGTTTAGCACTAACATCCGCCAGGTCAATCTGCCCCAGCTGTAGTTGTGTTAACAGATTATCCTGTTGCTCAGCTGACAGCTCGGCAAAGGATTTTCCCAGTGTCTTCTGACAATAGCTATCTGTTGCGGCAATACCTTTCTGGTAAGTTTGCGCGGGTGTCAGCGGTGATTGGTATCCAAGTTCGGCAGGCGCTTCAAAAAATGGCCCCTTCATATACCAATCTTTCGCTTGCCCGAAATCACCTTGCATCTGCCGATCAATAAACACCGGAACATTGGCCTGTAATGCCCCCGGGCCATTATCATCTGCAGGAATAAGTCGATCACATGCTGCCAGCACAAAGCGCCATTCGGCGTCACTAAAAAATACTGGCTTATATTGCGCAAGTTCGGGAGCGGCATTGGCATTTGCCGATAGCATTACACCTGTGCCGAGTGCTGAAGCGGAGATCACCCACATTGCGCCTTTTACGAAACGGCGGCGGGAATCATCTGTTAAATTTGGATCCATAGGAACTCCTGTGTGCCCTGATACGACGTCACATTTGCCTGTACACTTCAGGCAAACGCTCTGTCGGCAGTCGTTAGGCGAAATCCATATGGATCAGTCGATAGTTACGGCATGCATCCTAATTACAGAGCAGCGAAAAAACGTTTGTCTGACCAAGCCGGGCCAATGCTGCTATGCACCACTGATGAATCATTAAGAAGTTTATCTTTTCGAAAAATCCAGAGTCATAGGAAAAGAAGCTTCCGCTGTACCATCAAAAAAAGCGACATAGTTCAAAAATTGAAATTTCATATCATCTTATTTATTGATGTTCTGCAGTGCCCGCGTATTATCTGTTGCAACATGCCGATAGTTCAATCCATTGCAACATGAAAATATGTTATCAGTGTATTTCCTAAAACGAATAACCAGTGATATAGCATAATTGCAGTTAATTCGTCGAAGGATGATGGCATTTTTGAAGGATAAAAAAACAGCACCCAACGTTGAAACAGCGCCCACCAATTCGTGATAGGGAACTTAGTTTACTGTTTTAATCGTTAAATAAAAAACACCCGACAATCGTGGAAGCGTTATTGCCGGGTGTGTTGGAATTTTTGTGGTGAACAAAAACTATTTCTTGGCGATCTCACCAACAAACATCAGTTTGTCAAAAGTACGTTTCAGCGTTTTACTAGTGAAGTTGCTCATCCACATCTGTTCGACCATCTGCACTTTGTCGCCTTTTTCCACTTTAACCTGAGGACCGGCAGCCCAGAAAGTGGTGTCACCTTCTTTCACTTGAACGTAGGTATAGCCACCGCTGTCCATCGTATCCAGAATAGTACCTTCATGCACTTTGCCCATGGCCCATGCTGAGGTTGCAATACCGAAAACCATTGCCGCAGCTGCCAGGATTTTTGCCAGTTTTACCATGTGAATCAATTCCTGTTGTCAATAAAACCGAATGCCATTAAATCACGGCTTACTTCATAAATCACTAATAGGTGTCACACTTTTATCGCATCGTCTCATTTTAGCAATGGCCTTAACATCCCTTCCAAGCCATTGAGTTTCACTTCGTATATCAGAGCCAATTGCTGACCCAGCTTTCCGGGGGGGAAACCGCGAGAATGAAACCACACCAGATAGGGCTCAGGTAACTCCAGCAGTTTGCGACCGGCATACTTACCAAAAGGCATCGTCTGATTGATTGCTTCTAACAGTAATTGCTGATCCATTATTTATCCTTGAGAACATGCTTCAAAAATGATCATGATCTCAATACCGCACGGCATGTGATCTTAATCATCAATAACTTAGCCAATAAATCCCAACCTATTTATAATATTTTTTTATATATAAACTAATTTTTTAGTTCCAAATGAATTAAAAAATACGGCTTTTATATAACTATTGCAGCACCGTAACAAATCATAGCGAGTTTATGACAGTGTCAAACTACTCAACATATTGATTATATTATTTTTTTAGTCTGATGTTGCAGCTTTTTAGCCGTGTGTCATATTTACGGCGCGCCATAGTATAACGCCAAAATAATGACGACAAACTTTATGATAATTTATCTATAAATCATATACTTGACTGAAAAAACTTTACATTTAACATTAGATTTAACAAGTCAATTAATATGCCGGTCGCGCTACTTACAGGGTTGTCTCGTAAGTTCCGCAACTACAGGTGAGGAACGGATTATGATCATTCTGGTTGGTGGAGAAAAAGGTGGCAGTGGTAAAAGTTGCGTCGCACAGAACCTTGCGGTGTTTTTAGCAAAGGAATGTGGCGCTGCGGTCATTATGGTGGACTGCGATCCCCAACGAACCACCTCTGACTGGATCCAGGCACGCAACCAACACCCAGAATTAACCAGTATTAACTGTGTGCAGTTATACGGAAAAATTCGTAATGATCTCCTTAGCCTCGAGCAACATTACGACGTAGTAATTGTCGATTGTGGTGGACAAGATAATCTGGCCCTGCGTGCCACCATGTCTGTTGCATCGCATGTGTTGATGCCATTACGCCCGAAACGTCGTGACCTTAAGACCGTCAGCCATATGGATGATGTAGTGGCTACCTGTATGATGATTAACCCCAAGATGCAAGCATCCTTTGTAATTACTCAATGCCCTAACCTGCCAAGTCAGGCTGGACGTATTGATGAAGCGAAAGAGGTTTGCCGCACTTATGACATCAACGTGCTGGACAATGTCACCTTCAGCCGCAATATCTACGATGATAGTGAAGAATCAGGTCGTTCCGTGTTGGAAATTGAACCAAAAGGTAAAGCTGCGGATGAAATTCGTGGTATTGCCTGTGAAGTGCTGCAGGTCAACAGCGCGGCAGAACTTCGCAAAAAATTCATGAACCTTAAAGTCAACGCTATGGGGGCGCAGTATGGGTCTGGCAGATCTGAAGAAAAACGCTACGCAATGTAATCGTGCGGCAAGCGTACAGAATTTGCGTCCATCCATAGACGAATTTATTGAGGACGCCATCCTTTATGCGCTCGGCAAAGAGCGCCGTTACGAGCAACGACATGATGTTGTCGAACGTGACAACATCATCACTTTGCACCGTCATTTTGCTGGTCAGGACAATGAATTTCTGCCATCCCAGAATTCTTGTCCGCTGAAGCGGGCGACTTTTACCTTGGGTAGCCCAACCATCGAGCAATTGACGGATTTGTCTGTGGAAGCAGATGTATCGAAATCTCGGATGTTGAGATTTTTAACCAGTTACTTCGATAATCTGAGCCCACAACAGCGTAAGTTGTTGTATCAGCAGTTTATGGTTGACTAACTCCCTTGTTCTTCCTGAGTTCATACTAAAACTCCTACCAGTTGCTGACAGCTGCATATTTTTGTCTTTATGCTGTCAGCTTTTTTTTATCAATTTTACCGTTCACCGGCCTATTAAGCGCTGGCATCCGCCTATCAAGCAGCCTAAACTAATGTAAAAAAATCTCAGGTAAACATTATGTTGAGTATAAGAAATTTAACATCCGCACTTTTGCCTGGTGCCTTAATGCTAGTTTTTTGTTCTCCGCTCTCGCTGGTATATGCGGATGAACCCACCAATTTGAATCAAGTTTCCCACAATCCGCAGACGATAAAAGCAGACGCGGTGCTTGATCAGCTGCACCGAAGTGCTGCTGCCGCAGATTGGGACAGCTATTTTGAGTTATTTACTGACGATGCCGGATTTGTTGGTACAGATATCTCTGAGCATTGGAGTATGCAAGATTTTGAACGTTATGCCAGAACCAGTAAGGGATGGAGCTACAAAACCCAGTCCCGAACAATGGTTCGCCACGGCGATGTCGTTGTCTTTGACGAAATTCTGGATAACACGAATTACGGTTTATGCCGGGGCACCGGCACTATGGTTCTGACCGAAGATGGCTGGAAAATTCTGCAATACCATCTCAGTTTCCCGATCCCAAATGAATTAGCCCCGAGGATCACCGATCAAATTAAGGTCTTTCGTAAAAAAACAGCAGCTAAAGGCTCCTGAATGCCAGCGAGAAACAGAGATTCGCTAATTGGGCAACATGAGTAAAACTGTCGAATTCTGCTTGGGTTATGTCACGGTTACTATTGGCGCGATCCCCATAAAAAATGCCAATAATTTTATTTTCGACCCGCAAAGGCGCCATCAGGAAGCCCAGCTCTGGCAACGTTCGTTGCAATAGGCTGCCTGCTGGCGGAAACTCTGGAGCGTTTTTACCTGACCAGCACGGTAATTGTCGCTCCAGACAATATTTAAGCAGCTGGGTTTCTTCATTAATTTCCAGTGCAAAATGTTGTTTCATCAACTCTGCATCATCACCGAGGGCAATTCTTGGCTGTAACCTTTTCCGGTTGGGTGATAACAGCAACACCGCGCAACGATCCAATCCAATCCCATCTAGCATCCCTAGCAACGCGATTTGGATTACCTGATTAAAATCGGCTTTGTCCTGAGCTAAGGATGTCAGCTGTCTGAGTTTCTCCAATAACCCACTGATATTGGGCTCTCGTATCTGATATTGCGGAGGGGACGCCAGCTCGTTTAATACGCCATTCTTCGGCAAATATTCCATCAGCACTTTTGCACCATAGTCAGTTGTTAAACGCTGGGTATCTTCCAGACAATACTGCAAGCGCTTTTTAAACTCACCGGGAGTTAGTTGCATCAGTTCGGCACATTGTTGCAGACGCCGTTGCAACTCGGCAGAGGAGTCTTCGCCGCCCGCCATCGCATCGCTGAGTTTATTGGCAAGAAAAATAGTACGAACTTCTGGCGTGCGCGCATCAGGATTTACCAGTGACTTCATCAACAGTTCGCCTAGCCCCCAGTTTCTGGCGAGCCCCTGCGTCAGCTGATTAAAGGAAATGCCCAAGTATTCACGAGTGGTCGTTAAACGACACATATTGTCACTGCACTTGTTTAACAAACTATCCAGTTCATCTGCCTGCTGACCAGCAGCACTCCAGAATGCACTTTCACCGAGTTGGTATAACAAGGCTGCGATAAATGCTTCTTCCTGCAGTTCCTCATCATGCTCAGCCAACATCATCTTGGTCAACATGGCTGACTGAAAGGAATTGGCCATTAACTTAAGCAATCGATGATAAACAGACTCCGACATATTCTTGCTTTCCAGCAAGCTGGTCAGCAATTTCGCCGTTATGCAGATATTGCGGATTACATCAAAGCCGAGCACAACAGCAGCACGACTTACCGTCGTCACCTGACTGATGCCTTTGTTGTAAATAGCACTATTAGCCACCCGCAGCACCCGCGAAGTCAGGGCATTATCGTGCATAATACTGCGCCCCAAGACCCCCATCGAGGACACATCATCTTTCGCAAGCTGCTCGAGTGTGCGGATCATGGAACCAAGAGCAGGCATCTCCTGCTCACTGATACGACGCACCCAAAAATCCGCGCCTTGTGGATTTGTTTTCAACGCATTACCTTCAGGGAAAGATTATCCGGCAAATTCAATACCGGTTTATTGTTGTATAAACATAACTCACGCTGCAGCAATTTACATTCAAGTAACAGAAATTTTCCTGAAATTTCAGCGGGTATGAACAAAAAAGCGGCGCAAAAGCGCCGCTCGGCATACACGATAAAGGACTCAGAACTGCGCTTCCTCTGTTGATCCCGTGAGCGCCGTTACCGAAGAGCTACCGCCCTGGATAACATTGGTGACTTTATCAAAGTAACCGGTACCCACTTCCTGTTGATGTGCCACAAAGGTGTAGCCTTTTTCAGCGGCGGCAAATTCAGGCTGTTGAACTTTTTCCACGTAGTGTTTCATACCTTCGCCACGGGCATATTCGTATGCCAGATCGAACATGTTGAACCACATATTATGGATCCCCGCCAACGTAATGAACTGATATTTATAGCCCATATCCGACAAGGCCTGCTGGAAACGTGCGATGGTGGCATCATCCAAGTTTTTCTTCCAGTTAAAGGACGGTGAGCAGTTGTAGGCTAACAGCTTGCCGGGGAACTTGGCATGAATTGCCTCAGCAAAGCGACGCGCCTCCTCAAGATCTGGCTTCGCCGTTTCACACCATACCAAGTCAGCGTAAGGGCAATATGCCAAACCGCGAGCAATCGCCTGCTCAAGTCCCGCGCGCACCCGGTAAAACCCTTCGGAGGTACGCTCACCAGTGATAAAGTCACTATCATATGGATCACAATCAGAGGTCAGCAGATCCGCCGCATTGGCATCTGTACGGGCAATGACTAAGGTTTCCACTCCCGCCACATCTGCGGCCAGTCTTGCCGCCACCAGCTTCTGTACCGCTTCCTGCGTCGGCACCAACACCTTACCGCCCATATGACCGCATTTTTTAACTGAAGCAAGCTGGTCCTCAAAATGGACCCCGGCAGCCCCTGCTTCAATCATCGACTTCATCAGTTCATAGGCGTTGAGCACGCCACCGAAACCGGCTTCAGCATCGGCTATAATCGGTAAAAAATAATCGGTAAATCCTTGTTCACCAGGATTGCCCCCTTGACTCCACTGGATCTGATCTGCCCGGCGAAACGCATTATTGATCCTGGAGACAACCGCAGGTACCGAGTTTGCTGGATACAGAGACTGGTCAGGATACATAGTGCTTGCGAGGTTAGCATCTGCCGCTACCTGCCATCCTGACAGATAAATGGCTTCAATTCCTGCCTTAGCCTGCTGTACGGCCTGCCCCCCAGTCAAAGCCCCAAGGGAGTTGACGTACCCTTTTCGGGCACTGCCATTCACCAGCGACCAGAGCTTCGCGGCCCCCATTTTAGCCATGGTATTTTCTGGCACGACTGAACCACGTAATGCCACCACTTCCTCTGCGGTATAAGGTCTGCATACGCCTTTCCAACGTGGATTCTTGGCCCAATCCTGCTTCAAGGCATCAATTTGCGCTTGACGATTCATTTGGCTTGCCTCAGTCATCTTTACACTCCTCACAAGTTTGCATCGGCCCCAACCGATGTTTGAAGTTACGGGCTGAGCCCAGTCAATTGATACAGGTTATGCTGTTAGTAACCGGTAACCCGGTAGTGTTAAGAAATCCACCAACTCATCAGCAGTGGTGATTTCTTCCAACAAGGAAGCCGCCTGGATAAAACGGCCGTGGGTAAAGCGCTGTTCTCCGACTTCTTTTTTCACAGCGGCCAGCTCTTCTGTGAGCATGTTGCAGAACAACTCTTTGGTCACCAGTTTGCCATTGCTCAACGACTTACCGTGACGGATCCATTGCCAAATGGACGTGCGGCTAATTTCTGCGGTAGCGGCATCTTCCATCAGACCATAGATAGGTACACAACCATTGCCACCGATCCAGGCTTCGATGTACTGCAATGCAATACGAATGTTCAGACGCATCCCCTCTTCAGTGCGACTCCCATCACAAGGTGCCAACAATTCTGCCGCGAGTATCGGAGCGTCAACATCACGGGTGATATGCAGCTGGTTGGGTCTTTCCTTGCCGATGTAATCATCAAAAATTTCCAGTGCAATCTGCGCTAAGCCAGGATGAGCAATCCAGGTACCGTCATGGCCGTTGCGCGCTTCCAATTCCTTATCGGCACGTACTCGTTCCAATACTTTAGCGTTGACCTCAGGATCTTTTGCCGGAATAAAGGCAGCCATTCCGCCCATTGCCAGTGCCCCACGCTTATGGCAGGTTTTGATCAATAATCGGGAATAGGCGCTGAGAAATGGTTTATCCATCCCCACCTGTTGCCGATCTGGCAACACGCGATCGGCATGATTTTTAAGTGTTTTGATATAGCTGAAGATATAGTCCCAACGACCGCAGTTCAGAGCGACAATGTTAGAGCGAAGTTCATAGAGAATTTCATCCATCTCAAACACTGCTGGTAAAGTTTCAATCAAACAGGTGCATTTGATCGTGCCCGGCTGCAGACACAAACGCTCTTCTACAAAAGCAAACACCTTGGCCCACCAACGCGCTTCCAGGTGACTTTCCAGCTTGGGGATATAGAAGTATGGACCACTGCCCTTTGCCAACAGCTGACGGTAGTTGTGGAAGAAGTACATGCTGAAGTCAAACAGACAACCGGGGATTGGTTTACCATTAAACAACAGATGTTCTTCCGGAAGATGAAGTCCTCTTACACGTGCCACCAGCACCGCAGGATCATCACATAACTGATAATGCTTACCGGTTTCCGGTGCGGTATATTCGATCTCTCCGCGTACCGCATCCTGAAGATTCACCTGCCCCTGAATAAGTTTTTCCCAACTTGGGGCCAACGAATCTTCAAAGTCCGCCATGAAGACTTTTACGCCGGCATTTAACGCATTAATGATCATCTTGCGGTCGACCGGACCGGTAATTTCCACGCGCCGGTCGAGCAGATCTTTCGGGATGCCTCTAATTTTCCAGTCACTATCTCTTATCGATTGTGTATCCGGTAAAAAGTCCGGCAACGCACCAGCGTCGATACTTTGCTGACGCTGCTTTCGCCGCGCCAGCAAAGTATCAACTTCCGCAGCAAATTCCTGACAAAGTGCCTGTAGTAATGCACATGCTCCTTCGGTTAATACCCGTTCCTGACCAGTAATAGGGTTTGCTTTAATCTCCAAGCTACTACTCGCAGCAGTGGATGGGCGTTCAGCAGTCTGTTGCATTGGCAGCCTCCAGGTTTGAAAAATCTCAGCTATAAAACTTTCATATGTTCTTTTAAGACCAAAACCTAGCGATAAAAAATAGACAATGCAATAGCCAAAAAGTCATAGATAAATATGATATCCATCAAAAAAATTGGTATGACCAAAATAAGAAAAGGCATTGATAATATTGTTTTATATGGTTTTATTTTTAATTATTTATGTAATGCAAAAAAGATGGTGAAATTTGTCAGACTTCTTTACCAGTTTTAGTTATTTGTTATATATAACGTAATTAAATTACAATAGTAATTTATAATTTACGCTTAAATTACCGATATCGAAGAGTTTAATGAAAAGATGCCGTCATAAATTGACCACTAAGGAAGGCATAAAATCATATTGAAAACATTATGTTATATTAAATTCAGCGACTACGGCATTAAAACAAACGTTTTAAATTGACGTTGACGTCAACTTGATCAGGTTAATGCAAAAGAGTTATGCCGTGAATACTGTGATTAGATCGTCAACAAAGTTGACGAATTTGGTAAGTACAAAAATTTTTTATAAAAATCGTTAAAAAGCACCGAGATCCTTAAATCCCCTTATCACGGTCAGCACGCATCAGGGACTCTAATTCCGCTTTACCTTCATTGGATATGCGGATCAACGCTTTCAAATCATCCTTATGTTCTGCACCGGCAACGACTTGCGCTTTATCATGCTCCGCAAATATACGTACCCGTTCAGAGGCTTGAACCTGGGACATACCCAGAGTTTGTAGCACACTCTCACTGGCACTTAGCGCAGAGCCAAAGGTTTCACGAAATACCCGAGTCACACCCATATTCATCAATCGATAGGCATGGTTACGGTCACGGGCACGAGCCACAATAGTGACATGCGGGAAATGAGTCTGTACTTGATTGACTATCTCTAGCGAATCATCGACTGAATCAACAGTGATCAGTATTACTCTGGCTTTGGTGAGTCCGGCAGAAAGCAGCATATCCAATCTTTTAGCGTCACCAAAATACACCTCACTGCCGAATTGCCTTACCACATCCACATGACGTGCATCTTTATCTAATGCCACAAACGGGATGCCTGTGGATGCCAATATACGGCCGGTAATTTGCCCCATTCGGCCAAATCCGGCGATGACGACTTCACTTTCACCAGGATCAATAACATCCGCCAAGCGATTATGATCTTCGGCAGGCTTGCCCGTGGCACGAAACGCACGGAGCAAGTAGGGAGTCACCGCCATCGACAGCCCGATCACCAATACCAGGGCCTGGCTTAACTCCTGGGATAATAGTCCTGACAGATGCGCTTGAGATAACAACACAAATGCAAATTCACCACCTTCAGCAAGAATCAAACCTAATGCCACGCTACTGCGCCAAGCATGGCGACGCAGCTTGCCAAGTAGAACCAACACTAATGTCTTAATCGCCAGCATTGCCAGCAATATACCTAACAACAACAACGGTTCTTTTAGCAGTAGGCTGAGATCCATACTCATGCCGACCGCCATAAAGAACAGTCCCAAGAGCAATCCTTTAAATGGATCTATATCGGTTTCCAGCTGATGGCGATAACTGGAGTTGGCCAGCAGAACCCCCGCAAGGAATGCGCCCATGCCCGATGACAAACCTAGCCACGCCATCAAGGCAGCACTTCCCATCACCAATAACAATGAAAAAGCAGTCAGCACTTCGCGAACACCGCTCGCAGCAACCAGTTGCAGCAACCGAGGCAATAAGTACTTGCCCATAAGCAGAAAACCTAATAGTGCAACACAGGTCCAATACCAAGGTACGGCACGATGTCCGGCATCAGCAGCATTGGGGGCAAGGTATGCTGTCAGCAGCAACATGGGAATAACAGCCAAATCCTGCATCAACAGGACGCCAAACGCATCACGACCAACAGGCGTGGTCAGTAAGCGCTGATCGGTCATCAGTTGTACTGCGAATGCTGTCGAGGACAAAGATAATGCCGCGCCGATGATAATCGCTGCAGGCCATGAAAGCCCTACATATGCGGAAAAAATAGCGACTGCGGCCCAGGACAATAATAACTGTCCACTGCCAAGGCCAAAAATGGCGCTGCGAAGTTCCCACAGTTTTCCCGGGCTAAGCTGTAACCCCATCATAAACAGCATTAACACCACCCCAAATTCAGCGAAATGTAACACTGACTGTGGCTCAGACACCACGCCAATGCCTGCGGGGCCTAAGATCACGCCTGCGGCCAGATAAGACAAAATGGGGCCGACCCCAAAACGCTTGCCAAGCGGTACTAATACAACACCCGCTAACAGAAAAAGTAGGGTCGAGATTAATATGTTGTCCTGTTCCATCAGGATTCCTTATGACAGCAAAGTATGGGGTGAGACAGCGGATCAACAGCAATCGCTAACAACAGGTCGCACGCAAATACAGAAATATTTGGCACCAGGTGACGAGCACTAAGATATGTGATTAACGTGGCCAAAGCTGCAATTTCAGTAAAGGCCTTTGGAGAGCTTCAGTATAAGCGCATTGCCAGCGGATAATAAATGCTTAATTAAGGTTTAATGCATTTGGTTCAGTTACTGAACGCCTCGGTCATATTCAGCAAGTCAGGTTGGGTTTCTGGGGCGCCACCAACGGTGTTACCTCCAGTGTCTTTGGCAACGTTCATCGCGTGGTGGGCACGGTTAATCAACGGCTCCAAACTGAGGTCATCTTCAGTTCGGCAACTGACGCCGACACTCGCAGTTGCAGTAAATTGATGACCACTGCGATTGCTGGAGATGTCGGCAATTGCCAGACGGAGTTTGTCGGCCAGGGATAGCGCATCTTTTGCAGTGGCATCAGGCAAAATCACAAGAAACTGCTGCCCACCGTTACGTGCAAAAATAGATTTCCGAGGCAGTAATGGTGACAAAGTTTCCGCAATCCGACAGAGCATCCAATCACCGGTACCAAAGCCAAAACTGTCGTTTATCACTTTGAAATTATCCAGTGCTAACACCAGAACACTGAAATCCCGGTTCTGACTCATTGCCTGAACAAAACTGATATCGCCCATGGATTGAGCTGCAGCTCGGTTATATATCCCCGTCAGAAGGTCGTGACGTGACAGCCTCATATAACGCTGTTTCTGTTGCCAGCCCCAATAGGCAAAACCAGCCAACATGACCATGACAACGCTAAGTAAACTCACGAACATGACCATATTGTTGTGCTCCTTTTCCCGTAGCATTTCACGAGTAAGCAGCAGTTCACGTTCTTTATTTAATAACTTAAGTTCTTGTTCTCGTTCATTAGCACTGAAGTGAGCAGCTTGATAGGCCAACGCTTTTACGCGATTTTCGTCAAACAACTTGCCGCTGATATCCAGATATTGTTGCTGATATGCGAATGCCTTTTCAAACTCCGACTTGCCAGCCGCCACGTCCGCGAGCACCTTTAGCGCTTCACTTCTGGCTTCCATATTACTGCTGTCGTCTTTAGCTTCCAGCACGTTGAGCGCCATGAATTCCGCTTCCTTTTTATCTCCGAGCGCTAAATCAACCTTCGCCAATAAAGCACTGGTACTGATAATTTCAGTCGCGAAATTAAACTTTTGATACTGCGCCAATGAAATGCGGAAATATTTTTGGGCAGTATGATTGTCGCCGAGCATACTGGCGGTATCAGCGAGACCTTTGTTAATCATGGGGACAATTAATGAGTAGCCGTGTTGGGTGCAGTAGCCCAGTCCCTCCTGTAAGCTCTCATTAGCTTGCTTCAACAAGCCCCTTCCGCTTTGAGACATCGCCAGTAAAAAGATCCCATAACAACGTGCCTTGGTATCTTTTTGCTCTTCAGCGAGGTCCAAAATGCGAGAAGCATACAACCCCATTTCATCGTATGCGCCTAACTCATCATACAAATTTGCAATGCGGAAATAGGAATCACGTTTTTCAACCGGATCGTCGACTTTTTCAAGTAATGCTAAATTGCGCCCCATCACGATCAACGCATCCCGATACCGCCGCAAGCCAATGAGACAAACAGCACGATAATTGTATATCTGACTTAAATATCGGGGAGCACTTATCTTGGCTTCTGCTTTATCAAGATATGCCAGTGCATCATCAAACTTACCGCTGAAAATCTTGCTGATGGCGGAGGAAATTAATAATCGAGTGGCTTGTTCTGAGGTAAAGGAGCCAATACGCGGCGTCAATAAATCAATTTGCTTTTGTGCAGCAGTGACGTCAGTTTTTTGTATCTGCTCTAATTTTCCGAGCTCGATATCGATGTTATCGATCGGGGCGGCCGACAGCCTACCGCCCCCCATGAGCAGTAAAAGACAGAAAACTAAACCTAATCGCGGTCTATAGTTTATTACCATGATTCACTAACAGAAACGGGATCGTATCATCACCGACTAAAGCCTTTAATGCTGAACTATCTTGATTCATCACTGCGTCCGCATAGATACCCTGGAGGCCACTTTGAGCCAACACCGCATTGGGGTTCGCATAATACGCTTGACGAAAACACGCGTCTTCACCCATCTTCGTTAAAAAACTCTGTAGCGCTTCCATAACACCTCCTTATGTGTGACTAACCTAAATCTTTCGGCGTTAACCCCAACTGCTTAAGAACCCGGAGATTATACTGCAATGCCCGCGATGGCGGGATAACCAGTGTGGTAATGGCATTGAGTGATGCTTCGGGCAAATCCTTTAAATCAATCCATTCGGCTCGGCAATTTCCAATCGGCAAGTTAGTCGCTTCATATAAACAAACTTGATGGTCATCGGGATACCATTGCCTTAACAAATCGACCAATACCTTAAGCCGCGCTTGGGTTGTCGCAAAACCGGTAAGTGTGTGTTCACCCGCTAGTGCGATTTGCCACAGTAAAACATAACCGGAATTGTCCAGATGATGTTCAAAAAACATAAGCTGACTTGCTTCAAGACTTTGACAGCCATAATTTCCTGGGTCAATGCCTAAATCTGCCCATAAACAATCTTCTGCAGATATACCCGGTTCCATTGAGGCACTATACCCCTCATTTTTTGCCCGACTGATGGCCATATGAGGAACACAAGCAAACACCCCCGGATGCCCATAAAATACTCCCACCACCCTTTCCCCGGCACGAACGGAAGACATTATCGCGTCTGTCATCTGTTCATAGGTGATACGGCGGTTTTTAATTTCACCCTTTTTGGCATAGAACTGCTGTAGATCTGTAATATTGGGGTTTAGACTTTCTAACCAGCGTTGCCCATAGGCATCGGGCATTAATGAAAACACCTGCTGAGCGCCTTCAATATAGCTTTTCCCAATAACGGTCACCTGCCCAGCCAATTGCAGACCAGTGCCCACGCAAACTAGACTTCCCTTTTTCATCAACGTTTTAACATTTCCTTGTCTTTCTGGCATTTTTACAAGATTTTCACCATTCTGGTGACTATTGCAGGCGTTTGCAATAATAGATAGGGATAGCCATAACACTTACAAAGATTTGTAAGAGAATCTTCATTCAACAAGTCACTGACTTGTAAAAAATGATCACAATAGAACTAATACAAAATCCATCTGTCCAACTTGCGACAGAACAACGATAATCCTTGTGTTTAATATTGGGGCTTGGTTATTATGGCCCGCAGTTTTTCAGGAAGCAGCAATCCAGATGTCGATTAAAAACCAAAGTCTTACCCTTTTAGGCGCGGTTGCGCTCTCATTATCACTCAACGCCTGCAGCGTAATGGACTGGTTAGTGTACAAGCCCGATATTCCACAGGGTAACTACATGGAACCACAACAGGTTGAAAAATTGCGTGTCGATATGACCAAAGCTCAGGTTGAGTATGTTCTTGGTCGTCCGGTATTGCGTGACAGCTTTGCTGATAACACTTGGTATTATGTCTACCATTACAAAAGCGGTCGCGACGCCAGCGTGGTACATAAAGAACTCATCGCCCATTTCAACGGTGACAAGCTGGCCTCAGTAACCGGCGATTACGAGATAAGTAAAGACTTCAATACACCTTTGGATGAAACAACGCTGCTCGAAAACCACAGCCCAGATATGCTGCCACAGGTCCCGGCTCAGCGACCAGAAGCGAAGCCATTAGTGGAAGAAAATAATCCTGCTAAAACTAATGAGACAAAAACCGAACAAAGTACGCCGAATAATCGGGAGTAATGTTTGAGTAAAAAAAAGCGCCATTAGGCGCTTTTTTTACACTTAGCTGATTTTCGCACCGGTGGTCTTGTTAATACGACCTTCTTCTTTGGCCTTTTCAGCTCTTTTGCGCCGGACATCTTTTGGATCTGCAATCAGTGGCCGATATATTTCCACTCGCTGCCCTGGCTGCAGCTCATCATCAGGCTTCATCTGATGACTAAAACATCCCAGTTTAATATTTGCCAAATCTATCTCAGGAAAAAACTCGCAAATGCGGCTTTTGTTAACCGCATCTAAAAAGGTTGTACCTGGAAGTACCGACACAGCAATGACTTTCTGCTGATCAGGCAATGCATAAATTACCTCAACGGTAAATGCAGCGTCATTTGCCACCATACACCTCCTTCGCTCTGGAAGTAAAAGCCGTCACCATCGATGCAACCAACTCTCTAAACACCCGGCCAAATGCCATGCCCACGATGCTGTTGGAAAACTCGAACTCCAACTCGAACTCCACTTTACAAGCATCTTCAGCCAGTGCTGTAAATTTCCAGCTACCATACAGGTGCTTAAAAGGGCCATTTTCCAAACGCAATTCAATGCTTTTACCGGCAACCACCTGGTTTCGAGTGGTAAATGTTTTACTGATCCCAGCCTTGCTGATATCCACTGAAGCCACCATAGTTTTGCCATCAAACTCCAGCACCTTACCACCGACACAGCCCGGCAAAAACTCCTTATATGACTCAACATCATTCACCAAATCATACATCTGCTGGGCGCTGTAACGTACCAGAATATTTCGAGAAACGTGCGACATCCGTTTTTTCAGTCTCCGCATAGGCGAGAAAATCAGCCCTGGATTTTAACACGCCAGAGATAAAACGCACCTTTACTAAAAATGATGTGGAGCTTGCCGCATAAAAAATACACATACAGCTAACGGAGTATTTGAATCGCTTTAAAATAATGCGTTTGGCCAATTCCAAATTAGCAGTGGCTGCGTATAATAGCGGGCCTATGGCTAAGAAGAACGCAAAAAGCAAAGGCGCACAGCCGGCGACCATCGCCCGCAACAAACGCGCCACCTTTGAATTCCGTTTCGACGAAAAGATCGAAGCGGGTCTTTCGCTTATGGGGTGGGAAGTAAAAGCAATCCGTGCCGGAAAAATCAATCTGTCAGAAAGCTTTGTGCAGATGAAAAATGGTGAAGCCTTCCTGCACAACTGTACGATCACCCCGCTGAATACTGCATCTACTCACGTTATCTGTGACCCAACACGCCCACGTAAGCTGTTACTTAATCGTCGAGAACTCGACAGACTGGCAGGGCAAGTAGAACGGCAAGGTTACGCTATCGTGCCCATCTCCATGTATTGGCGCAAAGGTGCCTGGGTAAAAGTGGAAATCGGTCTGGGTAAAGGTAAGAAAGCCCATGACAAACGCGAAGACATTAAACAGCGTGACTGGGCTATTGAAAAAGCCCGAATGATGAAAAAATAATGTATGGTTTATCCGTAAGTTGCTCGAATAACCAGCAAACAGTTGTAGCCTTATCCTTGAAAACTTGGTGAACAATCCCAATAAAGGTTACAATTGATAATATCTTGGGGGCGATTCTGGATTCGACGGGATTCGCGAAACTCCGGGAGCATGCCGAGGGGCGGTTGGCCTCGTTAAAAGCCGCAAAGTTATAGTTGCAAACGACGATAACTACGCTCTAGCCGCTTAATGCCGCTAGCCATCTACCACAGGTCTCGCACATGGGCAGTGGATTTGATGGTCACCTTACATCGTGCTAGCGAGGGAACCTTGTTTGGGGGTGAACCGCGAAACAGTACCAAACTCACCGTTTGAAATCCTGTCTTTCGGAGTTTAACCGGTTAAATAAAAGAGAGACTAAGCATGTAGGGCCCTGAATGTAGGTGTTCCGGACGCGGGTTCAAGTCCCGCCGCCTCCACCACTTGAAAGAACGAAGACGTCCACGGACGTCTTTTTTCTTGCCTAAAATAAGCTAAAATCAATAAGTTATACGACTTTACTCATTTTTTAACGTTCATTGTTATCCGAAAACATCCGCTTGCGATAGATACAATACAAGTTACACTGATCGAAATTCACTCAGATTGGTGTACCAAATATGGCAAGAAGTACTAAACAACTCAGTGATACGGAGATCCGAGCAGCAAAACCTAAAGACAAGGAATATAACTTGTTTGATGGGCTAGGTTTACGCTTGAGGATAAAGCCAAACGGCTCAAAGCTCTGGTTATTGAACTACACGCGACCCACCAATAAAAAGCGCGCTAACCTCAGTCTAGGTAGCTATCCCGCAATCTCTTTAGCCAAGGCTAGGGCTTTAGTACTTGATGCCCGTGCCTTATTGGCGGAAAACATAGACCCTAAGCTTCACAGAGAACAAGCCGCCGCCGCTGAAGCGGCTCTCAAAGTTAATACCTTTGAAAAGGTGGCCAGTGATTGGTTTGAAATAAAGCGCGACAGCATCACATCTGATCATGCTGCTAAAACCTGGAGTTCTCTCCAACTACACATACTCCCCTATCTAGGCAGCACACCTATTGGTCAAGTGACAGCCCCCATGGTGATCAGTATTTTCCGCCCTATTGAAGCTAAAGGCTCTCTTGAAACAGTTAAACGGCTATCGCAACGGATCAACGAAATTATGGTCTATGCAGTCAACACTGGTTTGATCCACGCGAACCCACTTTCTGGCATTAAAGCAGCCTTCAAGAAGCCCAAGAAGCAACACATGGCCGCTATGGTTCCATCGGAATTACCAGAGCTAATGCAATCACTTGCATATGCCAGCATTCGAAGAACCACCCGTTTTTTAATCGAATGGCAACTACACACAATGACCAGGCCAAATGAAGCCGCTGCAGCACGCTGGGATGAAATTAATTTTGATGACCGAATTTGGGTTATACCCGCAGAACGTATGAAGATGAAGAAGGAACACATCATCCCTCTTTCAAATGAAAGTCTATCGATTCTCAATAACTTAAAGCAAATCAGTGGTAATCGTGAATATCTATTCCCTGCTGACAGAGATCCTAAGAAGCATTGCAATGAACAAACTGCTAATGCAGCTCTTAAACGAATGGGATTACAAGATCGAACGACAGCCCATGGGTTACGTTCATTAGCCAGTACCACATTAAATGAACAGGGTTTTGATTTTGATGTCGTCGAAGCCGCGTTAGCACACACTGATCGGAATCAGGTGCGCAGTGCATATAACCGCGCGACATATCTCGAACGCCGACGAGAAATGATGAATTGGTGGAGCAAACATATTGTTCAAGCTTCGGTATCTAACGCCAGCTTGGCAACATCGTTGGAGATACTGTAATGAATAGACTATTGCTAAGGAAAACCAACATTCTCCCTGATGATCGACAAACATTGCATAAATACGGCTTTAGCGATCCCGAAATTGACAGACTACGTGCTTGGGTAATGTCTAATCCATGGGAAATAAACGAGGTTAATGAAGCCAGACAAAAAATCGACGAAATTAAAACACATATAGCTGAGATAAAGGAAAAATTGGCAGAGATCACAGCAACTACCCCTTCTCTCACGTTGGAATTGAATCATTTATGTAAACAATTCCACGAATCGCCACGCCCATCGATTACTGAAGGTTTTCCTTTCCTAGAAGCCGAACAGCAACCTAATGCAATAGACGCTCAACATCAGCTAGAGGATGAATTTGCCATGTTAGAGCAATGCATTGACAGTTATCTAACAAATTGTGACAGCGCAACGTTGTTATCATTTCATAACATCACTATGGAAATAAAAGAAACGACAGGGAAAGAACGCTTAATCACTGGCCTACGTAATATTTGGTCCCAAAAACATCCTGAAGACACTGCAATAACAGGAAATAAATTCCTCAATTTTTTAGCGATCTTATTCATGAGTTCTGACAACAAGCACGCTAAAGCAGCAAGTCCAGATGCCGTGAAACAATGGTGTATAAATCTAAGAAAATCAGATTTTAAGTCAGGGAAAAGACTATGTTTTCCTTTGAATATCTATATCGAGGAAGATGGCACAGAAACGTACTTAGACTCCCCGCCCACAATTCCAGAATAGCCGCAAGTATAAAACAGCAAATTTTAACTGTAGTTTTATACCTGACATAGTCTGAGCATTTGGCATGATGACTCCGAAGTAATTCAGAAGTGACTTTTAATGAGTTATTTCGTTTTAAAAAATTCAGTGGAGAATTATATCATGTTAGAAAATAGTATGCGTGTCGTCCGCAAACCTGAGGTTAAAAACTTGCTTGGTATAAGCCACAGCACTCTACACGAACGAATCAACGAAGGCTTATTGCCAAAGCCATTTCGTTTATCAGGCAGAGCTGTAGGCTGGTACGAGTATGAAATCCAATACATTCTGTCAGCACTAGCAGCAGAGGTGTCAGACAGTGCGTTAGCTGATGTTGTAAATACACTAATTAAAAAACGTAAGGAGGCTTGGGCTTCGTTAAGACAATAAAAAAGTATTTCGTCATACAGCAATCTTGGGGCAACAGGGAAACCCCAGGATGCTGTGAAATAAACGCCATCAAATCCTATCGAACATTTACGCACATTAACAACGATTTCAAACGGTTTTTTACCCACTATTTTGAAACTGCAATTAGTCGGAAAGCGGCAAGACGCCTATGGCTGGCAACAACACTAAATAAGATTTAGCGGGGGATATTAATAATATCTCCTTAAGAATAACCAACTCTTTATGGAGGAAGATGCATATGGAATATCAAGAATGGCTGTGTCAAACGCTGATTTCTACTGCTACGAAGGAAAAGAATGGAAGGTGAATAACCTACCATCCGGTTGTGATCTTGACATACTTGATGCGATGTTCAATCTGGTATTTGCCTACCAAAGCTATCATTACCGAATGCTGGCTATTCGCTATGATTTACACCAACCAAAGTACGTAGAAGATAATAAACGAATGACCGTTTTTTTTAGGCGACTGAATAAGCGTCTTAGCTCAAAATACAAAGGCATTGACATGAAATACCTATGGGTTAGAGAGCAAGCGAAAGTTGATGCCCCCCACTACCATATCTTGCTACTGCTCAATGGCCAAAAAGTTAACTACCCTGAAAATATTTCAAAAATTTGCAACGATATCTGGAGCGATATGGGCGGTATGCTCTATTACCCAGAAAACCTTTATTACGACATTAGCAGAGGAAATACTAATCAAGTGGGACGGTTGCTGTATCGAGTAAGCTATTTGGCCAAGGGAAAGGATAAAGATAAACGACCAGTTCAAACAGGGTAAGAGCATGAATGCTTAAATATCACCCAACGTCTTTAAACCTGCTGTTAGTACCTGCTCCAGATAATCAGTGCTACCGTGTGCACGCTTCTGTTTGCGTGGAATACTGATTTTTCGAGTTGTTTCCGCTTGGAGCATATTCAATGCTATCTTCCTTGCTCCGGACAATACCTCCGCCGCATTGCCTCTATATATTTGGCATTGGTCTTCCTTCATCGACGCGTCCAGCACCCAATGCAGGCTATTTTCAACCGCCCAGTGGCTGCGTACCGCATTGGCAAAACGGGCCTTGCTCAGTTTGGCTGAACTGATGTAATAACGGTACTCAAGGGATTCATTACCGCTTTTCGTTCGACGATAGCTCAGCGCAACACCGATACTTTTAAGCCCTTTCCATTCTGGGAAGGCGTCGGCTAAGCTGCCTGCGTCCATAACACAATAGGCTCTGGCTTCGTTACGTCCGTGCTGCTTCTCTAAGCAAAGCACTTCTTCGTTAATCTCGCTGGAAAGAACTTTACGAACGGCATCGTGCAGCGCTTTTTGATTACCTTTTACGGCAAGCAAATAATCACCACCGCGCTCAATAATTTGTTCAGCGATATCTGTCTGACATCCCATAGCATCTATCGATATCAGACAACCTTTAATATCCAACAGCGCCAGTAATGCGGGAATGGCGGTAATTTCATTGGACTTACTTTCGGTTTTAACTTGCCCAAGCACGACATTATTTTCTGTTGCGAAGGCATTTACCATGTGGATGGCTGACAGTCTATTCTGGCGATTATATGAACCACATAGCCGTTTACCATCTATCGCAATAAGCTGACCTTCAGATAACTCCACAACAGACTTCATCCAGTCGATAAAGCAATGCTGAAACTGATCGCTATCTATTCTCGATACGACTCGAGCAATAGTGTCATGAACAGGTAACCCATTCTTAAACAGGCCTTTTTCGATAAACCAGTTAAAGTGCAGATCGCCAAAATCTTCGATATCTTCCCAGCCTTGTGCTCCAGCTATTGAGGCACAAACCACGAGGAATAAAATATCAGTGAATAGGTGCTCGACTTTGGCTGACTGACGAGGGTCTTCTAAGGTACTAAAGAACTGTTGAAATGCACCGGAGTTCATAGGGCTCTCCACAAAAGAGAGTATAAGATCACAGCCAGTATGAACCGTCCAGCCCTTTGGGAGAATGTCAGTCTAATAGCTCAAATTATGTTCGTGATCTTGCCCTGCCAGTTCAAACTAAAAGATTTGGCTGTTCGCGATTAACACCCAAAGTCAAACAAGATGGCTAGCACATGTCAGCCATAGCTGACTATGCATATATAAAATTCAATCACTAAATTCGAAGGCTTTCCAAAAGGCTTTCCAAAAGGCTTTCAGCCCGATGCTAACAACAGAGTGATACAGTGAAATCAATGAACGTTAACTTCTGGAATTCCGCTATGATGAGGCTAAATCATACATGATTGTCTAACTATAATTTGCCCCTTAATGAGTTAACAGCTTAACTCTAGGCTAACTCTAGCATCGCAACGTTGAACAAATTTTAGCAATGACACAGAATGTCTACAGGGCTCAGACTTTGCCATTAAGGATATCATCTTTCCAACTCAACAAGTAGATTATGCGACAAAGGCCAAGGGATCCCGAATTGCTTACAAAGGGGGCGAACCTCTTTTTCAATCCGTTCTAAATTACGTTTTACTTCGGTTATTACCCTAGCGTTTTGATGAGATACTTCAATTAATTTTTCTTGCTCCATTTTTTCTTGTCTTAATTTTAATTTTTCTTCATCTAATCGTTGCTGTTCTTCTTTATAAATACTGATTTTTCCTTCATAGTTACCAAGTTCAGATTTGACCTTAGCAACCTGTTTCTCATACGCGTTTATCACATCTTTCAATGTGTCACGATTTTCTTCTAATAGGCTCAATTCATTTTCATGCTTACTTAATTCCTCTAGAAATATTTGCTTTCGATATTCTTCGTTGCCTAAGAACAGTTCATGTCTACACTCGGCAACTCTTTCATTTACGTAATGTTGGTTCTTTAGAAGAATTTCATCTTTTTCTATTTTTAAAGCTTGTATCTGGCTTGTCAGGTTGAGGATGTTCAGCTGAATCCTCTCGATTTCCTGATTTTTATAGCTGTACTCTCGTTCAAAATTTCTGAGGAATGTTTCCCTGCCAGCAATAGTTTCATTTATCTCTTTTAGAACAGATTTTTTGCGCTTTAATTCTTCGCCGGTTTCTCTGAGAACATTTTTTAATTGCTCGCGTTCGTGAGCATGATATTTCTCAGCGATTTCACCTGAAGGGCCAATTGATAACCACTCAAAAGGCATTGTCATCAAATGATTGGATATCAGTTCATCAGAGATGACGCTTTCTTCGCCTAAATAGCTGTGCACATCATCAAATCTGATTTCTATAGATGTAACGTTCATGCGACGATAGTCGTATCTTTTTTGAGCATCAACTTCATGTGTGACTCTGACTTCAAAAATGATTCGTTCACCGCTTTGAGTTATTCCAATAACGTCTGGTATGCGTTTGGTTTGCCTTAATGGTTCTTCCAACATAACTTCTTCAAAATACAGCTGTATTTCTTGAGGTTCGTGATACCCAATAGGTAGCTTTATGGCTTTTGTTTTAAAAAGATATTCTTTAACTCGAAAATGAAGTTCTGTTTCACCGGTCCAGCTACAATTTAGAGCATTTTGGTCATTTGGATGATGGGCAAAATGGTATGCTCGAACCCCATTAATCTTCTTTTTAGCAATGAGCTGACTACCGCAATCTAAACATATGCAATCACAAGCTTTGCCACTCGCAACAAAATCATCGTTAATCGATACGATCTTATTAGAGATGTGCCTAGCATATGTCATTTTGACTTGTGGCGATGTTTTCATTTGCACTCCGTTTGCATTTCAACAAAATCCTTAAAGTTGAGCCCCTTTTCCAAGGTGTATAAGACACATATACTCCTTCGCTGTCATAGACCTAATTCCTGGTCAAGTAGTTACAATTTTATCTAAACAAATAAATTGGATAGAAGTAACGTATGCTTATAAGAATGGTGATTCATCAATATCATGTTGGGTATTTACAAGATATACCGCAAAATTCATAAGTGAATCTAACAAAGTATTACCGAAAGTAGCACATTAATGCCCCATTCCTTGTTGCTGAGGCTTTCGCTGACAGCTTTCGAGTAATGATCCTTGACCAAATTTTTGTAATGCTACAGAGCAGCTACTCTGACGGTGACAATTCAACTATTTGAGTACATTTTCCATGCAAGCATAATCTTCTATAGAGCTACGATTAATTAGTATAAAGTTAAAATTTTCGTTAGATCGTCTTTCGTGATTAATATCTTTAAGTTGACGAGTATCGATTTTCCATTGCTCTACTAAATAGTAAAACAAGACTGCCTTAACGCTGATTGTAAGTTGTTCCGAATCTGTATCCATATCAAACTCATAAATTAAAGTCTCTTTCTGATTTTGTTCTAGTGACGGGTGCACTTTCAGCACAATAGGTATCGACAAGTGCCACTCTCTATCACTTTCGATTCTCTGTGTTTGAGATGCTATCTTATCGGCATTTTCATTTGCAGTTTTCAATCTAGAGAAATTGAAAGACTTAAATCCATCCTCATTGAATTTGCTTCCAGAGCTAAATGCTCTAAACATCCAAGATATACCATCATAGAAAATAGCTGTTGGAAACAGGCACCTTTTTATCTGAACACCTTTTGACTTAGAAAAGTACTCGCACTCAATAGCTGTTCTGTTACTGATTGCTCTTGTTACTTTAGAAACCATATCAACATCTAGTTTCTTCGGCAGTAGCGCCACCCTTTCGTAGGGTATAAATGTTTTGTTGTCCACTTTCCCTTTGTTAAATCCGTTAGCCAACATGCTCAATGCGCTTTCAGAACTGAACTTGAGCAACGGCCTAAACGTGCTGAGATTTATTACGTTTTTCCCTTCTTTATGTACATAAGAAACATTGTCTTTTCTATATTTCTTATATTCGGCTATCGCCGCAGAGGCTGAAGCTGATTTTATGCCGAAAAATTCTGTCAAATCACTTCGGTTCAGACTTCCCTTAAAGGTTAATAAAAAATCTATGTAAGCCAAGCGATCCGCTGTGGATGTACTCTCAGTTTGTTCTAATAGTTCTAAGTAACTGTATTGATTACCCATATCTGTCTCCGTCACGCATCTATACAGAATAGTTACTTCATATCTCAATCATGTACCAAAAAAAGATCATGCACAAGCACTTGATCAAAGTACCAGATCTAATTATTATACGTGCAAGCGGTCACAAAACAACCAAACGCAAGATATTGTGTTTTACCATTTGATTTATGTTGTATATGGTGTGTTGCGCGCGATTCGCTAAGTATCCCTTGCGTTTGTAAGGGGGACGCCGCCACTTATTTAGAGGTCGAATATGCCTAACGCACAAACTCACATAATGATAGGTTCTGCAATGAGTACTGTTATCACATTAGTTGATAAAGAGCAGTACTCCCTTGGTCATTCATTATTCATAGCTCCTGTTTTAGGGGGCGTTGTCAGTAAACTGCCAGATATCATTGAACCTGCTTTTCATCCCAATCATAGACAGTTTTTCCATAGCGTAACGATGCTTACATTGCTTTCTGCTGGATTGCTAAAAGCTTATCGGTGGTCGCCTGAAGAACCGTTAGAAAAATTTATTAGGGGGGCAATTTTGATATGTGGGGCGGCCTATCTTAGTCACTTGATATGTGATGCGTCTACACCAAAAGGTCTTCCCTTGGTCGGAAAATTTTGATTGAGGATAGAGGTAAACCATGACCACATTATTCAATAATGCACGTGCTCTAAGTGAAGACAAGAAATCCATGTTGGTGGATATTTTGGACTCAGTATTTGACAATCTCGATCTGACTAAAGGGCAGCGAGAGCGTATTGAGACAGCTTATCATGCTGTCGGTGACTATCTGGCGAATTGTGAGCATCCTTTGCTAGAAGATGCTCAAATATATCCTCAGGGTTCTATGCGTCTTCGAACAACAAATAAGCCACTTTTTCAGGAAGAGTTTGACGTAGATCTTGTTCTATTTTTGCCACATGCAAGCTATGCGACTCGAGAGGAAATTGTCGACGTTGTTAAACGGCATCTACTGGACAACGATGTATATAAGGATTTGGTAGAAGATCTGCCAAGAGGTTTTCGAATTAATTACAAGGGGGATTATCACCTAGATATCACACCAGCCAAGGCACACGACTTTCAGGAGTTGCAAGGCCATCCTTTGTGGGTTGTCGATAAACGCATAGGCTTTAAGGAATCTAACCCAGAAGGAATGGCTCAGGGTTTTGATAGAGCCTGTTCCATGATGCCTATAATTCGTAGAACGCAAGTAGCTCTAGAAGCTTTGACTAACAAATCTGTTACTGAATTACCTGATCAGTCAAAGAAAAAACTACTTAATCGGATCGTCCAAATTTTGAAACGTCATAGAGATGTTTGGTCCCAGCTGGATGGTAATTTACATGCTGATTTCAGACCAATTTCAGTGATAATAACAATGCTGGCCAGTCTAGCTTATGTTGAGATTGTAAGATCTGGGAAAAAATACGATAACGAGTTTGATTTGATCCTAGATGTTATTGAGCTTATGCCGCTGCACATTGAAGGAGATGTTGAAGAGGTTCTTGTCACAAATCCAACTATGAGAGCGGAAAACTACGCTGAGAAGTGGAATCGTGTCGAAAGACAAGAAGGGCAAAAATACCGAAATGCATTTAGAGCTTGGCACTTAGCAGCAGTAGACACGTTCGAATGTCTGGCCGATGCAAATAAACAAGGAATGGATAATGTTTTTGCTGCACTGTCTACTGCATTTGGCGAACGGCCGGTAAATGCCGCTAGAGCCCGAATTATAGAAGCAGTTAATACGCACAGAAGTAATGGAACTCTTGGCATTGCACTGGGGACGGGAGCAATAACAGCTGTCACTTCCGAAAGTGCACATTCGGCAACGCGGACAGTTAACTCGGTAGTACCAGTTATAAGGAATCAGTTCTATGGGGACTGATCCTTCTTTTTTAAGGCGATTGGAACTGCCAGAAATTAGCATAGGTGAACAATATCTAGCTTTGAAGCAGTTATGTCCAGGAACAACCGTAATTTCTGATAATGACAAAACTGTCCAGTGGGAGGGAACGCTCCAACCGACTCTATTTTCTAGGAAATACAGTGTAGTTATTAGGTATACCCTAAGTCATTCCCCAGTCTGTGTCGTTAAAGATCCTGATTTATCAACCTTGGCCCAGGGCCGAAAAATACCACATATCTATCAGAATCAAACTGGAATAATGGGGACTCAACTCTGTCTTTACTTACCTTCGGTCAAAAAAATAAACAAAGTCAGCGAATGGCAACCAACCATGTTCTTGGCAAACACGATTCTGCCGTGGGCTGCAATGTGGCTAATGTACTTTGAGTTTTGGTTATCCAGTGGTGAATGGGACGGCGGTGGTGTTGAACATGATGTGATTGAAGAGAGCGGAAGATGAACAAAGCTATCAGTTATTTTATTGAAAAAGCGGCAGATTGGTTGTTTAGAAAACGTTCACCAGCATTGATGGTTTTCAGGGCTGGGGTTTACTTTTTACCTCTGACATTGGCTGGGAGTTGGGCTGTATCGATCATGTACAAAGATGCAGAGAGCACCTTCTCATTGGGGTATCAATCTTCAAGTACTGCGCAGTTTATTGTAGTTAGCTGTTTAATAGTTGAAATCGGGTTGATTGTGTTTGGGGCTGTCTGGGAATACCAGCGTTACCGTGACGAAAAAAAGCGTAACGACAAAAAGAAAACCATAGTCATCGAGCAACGAGGCTTGGTCGATACATCGGATTCACCATTGAGTGAGTATATAAAAATCAAGTGCTCATGGCAGGTAGAATCAATAGTTAATGACATCCGGGAAAAAATTACTGACAACGTAATCACTAGACCTGATGTGGCGTTAGCCAGGGTTAATAACTTGAAAATGAGCCTTGATGAGAGAACCGCTCAGTCAGCGGCGTCTGATATTTCAATCGTCTATGGTGGAGTTTCGCCAGTTCCATTTACGTTTTATACCGGCTACCTGCTGGATGATGAGAGCCAAATCTATGTTTATGACTGGGATAGAGATGTAGGGGACTGGCGAGGACTGGATGGCGTTGACGACGGGGAACAGTTCAGCATTGAACCTTCATTGATCAAAGGTAATTCCGTTGTACTCGCAGTCTCGGTTTCTTACCCCGTTGATAGGCACGCAATTGCTTCGGTTTTCACTGGTTTGCCAGTTCACTACTTATCACTGCCGTTGCTTGACAGAAACAATCACTGGTCGAAAGAAAAGCAAGATCGGCTGAGTGGGGAATTCCTTGAATATTGCAAGAAGTTGCTAGGTCAAGGGGTGGAGCACATACACCTCGTCCTTGCATGCCAGAACAGTGTTGCCTTCAGATTTGGGCAAGCATATGACAAACGTAATCTTCCGAGCGTTTCAGTCTATCAATACGAACGTCAACAAAAGTTGAGATATCCATGGTGTTTAAAAATACCTCATGAAGAAGGTGAAATACCATTAATAGTGTAATCAGAATTCAAGCCTGTCACTTGATGTTTAACCATGAAAGATAGCGTCACTATTTTAGGGGAGGTTTACACGCAAACCTAATATGGATGTTTATTAATAGCCTTGGCTTCTAACACCAAATTGTCTCTGAATTGATCCACTTAGCATGACCACCCATTTGTTATAATTTCGGTGAATGGTTAATTCATCAGGATCATAGTCCAATCCTTCAGAGCGGATGTATTTTATGGAGTATGAGTTGCTGCTGAATGGAATACTTATCTCTGCAAAATGTTTGGATCGAACAAGGATTGAGGCTTTTATCGCATTCTGGCCATTAAGCACTGGTGTCCACCCTCTCGCTTTGCATCCTGTTAAAATAGCTCTTTGGACTTCCTCCAAAGTGAATTGAGTACCATCAACATTTACAGGTACAGCGACATCTATAAGATCTTTAATTGGCTGATCTGCGAACGCTGAGAATGTGGTGATTGATAAGCTTAGATAAGTGAGCAGGAGTAATTTTTTCATCTATAGAAGTTCCATTTCTATTATTAAGTAATTCGAAGTTAACTCGTTTTATACATGCGTAGCCGTAGCTTGTATGATAACACTTTATAGTTAATATGGCATGACCAAATAATGACCATTAACAACATTATCGGCGGTTTACAGTCAGAAACAAATCTGCCTCTTTGTTTCTTCGGCTTAATTTTGATGCATCTACATCCGCGCTATCGACTCACAGTTTTCTCATTGATAGTTCACTAAGTACTCAGTGATTCATCACTACATAAGTACTGTTCAGTGCCTGAGTGATCACTGATTTTCAAAACAAATACCTTCACACTTTTCAAACACTGCGCGCACTTGCGCGGATTAAACTCCCGATAGACTTCAATAGACCATTTGCCCTAACTCCTAATGTACAAATGCGCATAAACACTGCCATCAGTAATTGGTCTTGTTATACTTGCCATAATGGTAACGGCATCGAGGTACGGCTCTATGATGACGTTGTGATGCGTAGCACCCCGTCACGGTGCTGTGTCTCTTATCAATATGCCCTCTGTGCAGTTTATTGATGTAGTACAAGTCACTTGGTGTTATCTATAAAACACCCAATATATTCACAACAGAAGTACATTATACAGTTGAGTTATCACTGACTTTCTAAGCAAACACCCTCGCACCTTTCAAACTCTGCGCGCACAAGCGCGGATTCCGCGCCAGGTAGACTTGATTAGACCATTTTGCCTAACTTCTACAACAAGCGGGTACACGTATTTTCATAATCAAGTGATGAATTGCTCAGTTTTGTATCAGTTTTTATGTATATTAGATCCACACTGTTTCAATTTACCTCAGTGGCATGGAAGCAAAAATCGACAAGAGCAAGCTGTCAGAGACAGACATCATTAGCAAATTCATCCTTCCGGCAGTCAAAAAGGTCGGCTGGGATGATATGACGCAAATTCGCCAAGAGGTGAAACTGCGTGATGGCAAAGTGATTGTGCGCGGTAATGCTGCGGCTAGGCGCACAGTTAAATCTGCCGACATCGTGCTTTACCACAAACCCAGCATGCCCTTAGCTGTAATAGAAGCCAAAGCCAATAAACACGAAATAGGTAAAGGCATGCAGCAAGGGTTAGATTATGCCAACCTGCTCGATGTACCGTTTATCTTTGCCTCTAATGGTGACGGTTTTATCTTTCATGACAAAACCAATGCTACAACGTTAGAAACTGAAATTGCCCTTGCAGACTTCCCTACTCCACAACAACTTTGGGACAAATTCTGTAACTGGAAAGGCTATAAAACCGAAAACCTGCCCATCATCACCCAGGATTACTATGACGATGGCAGTGGTAAGTCACCCCGCTACTATCAACTACAAGCCATCAACAAAACCGTAGAAGCAGTCGCAGCAGGCCAAGACCGTGTATTACTGGTCATGGCGACCGGCACCGGTAAAACCTACACTGCCTTTCAAATTATTTGGCGCTTATGGAAGGCTAAAGCGAAGAAGCGCATCCTATTTTTAGCCGATCGCAACATTCTGGTAGACCAGACCAAAAACAACGATTTTCAACCGTTCGGTACAGCGATGACCAAAGTCACTGGCCGCACTGTTGACCCTGCCTTTGAAGTACACCTGGCACTCTATCAAGCCCTCACCGGTCCCGAAGAACAGCAAAAAGCTTACAAGCAGGTTGACCCAAACTTCTTTGATTTAATCGTCGTAGACGAATGCCACCGCGGTAGCGCAGCCGAAGATAGCGCATGGCGCGAAATTCTCGATTACTTCAGTTCCGCCACCCAAATTGGTCTTACGGCTACACCCAAAGAAACCGAAGAAGTATCTAATATCGAGTACTTTGGCGAGCCTATTTACACCTATTCACTCAAACAAGGGATTGAAGACGGCTTCCTCGCGCCTTACAAAGTCATTCGCGTGGATATTGATGTCGATGTCCAAGGTTGGCGCCCTACCAAAGACCAGGTCGATAAGCATGGTGAGTTGATTGAAGACCGCATCTACAACCAAAAAGATTTCGACCGTACTTTGGTAATTGATGAACGTACCGAGCTCGTCGCTAAGACCATTACCAGCTATTTGCAGAAAACCGATCCTATGGCCAAAACCATAGTTTTCTGTGACGATATTGATCACGCCGAACGTATGCGCCGCGCACTGGTTAATCTCAATCCCGAGCAAGTCGCCAAAAACGAAAAGTACGTGATGAAGATTACCGGCGATGATGAAATCGGCAAAGCCCAGTTAGACAACTTCATTAACCCCAAGAAAAAGTATCCGGTCATTACCACCACTTCAGAGCTAATGACTACTGGCGTTGATGCCAAAACTTGCAAACTGGTAGTGCTCGATCAATCCATTCAGTCGATGACCAAATTCAAGCAAATTGTCGGGCGCGGTACACGTATCGATGATAAATACGGCAAACTCTGGTTTACTATTCTCGACTTCAAAAAAGCTACCGAGCTATTCGCCGACGAACACTTTGACGGCATACCTGAGCGCGTCAAAGTCACAAAGCCAGAAGATTTCGACAACGAAGACGAGCTGACCGATATCATCGATGGAACGGGAGAGGATGAAACAGCAAATCCATTCGGCGATGAAGAAATGGACGACACTATTCAAGAGCCTGATGCGCCTTATGAACCAAACGCCAACTCCGCAGACAATGCCAACCTAGGCGGCGACGACTGGACTGAAGAATCCGACAAAGTCCGTAAATTTTATGTAAATGGTGTAGCAGTCAAAGCCCTGGCTGAACGTATTCAATACTACGACAGCGATGGCAAGCTCGTTACTGAGTCTTTCAAAGATTACACCCGCAAAACCATCATCAAAGAATTTGCTTCGCTCGATGAATTTGCCAAAAAGTGGCAAGCATCAGACCGTAAGCAAGCCATTATCGATGAATTGGCCGACATGGGCGTGATTTGGGAAGTGCTTGAACAAGAAGTCGGCAAAGAACTCGATCCATTCGATATGATCTGCCATGTCGTCTATGATATGCCGCCATTAACCCGTAAAGAACGTGCTGACCAGGTTAAAAAGCGCAACTACTTCACCAAGTACGGCGATGTTGCTCAACAAGTGCTACAAAGTTTGCTCGATAAATACGCCGATGCAGGTGTTAGCGAAGTCGAAAACATCACCGTCCTCAAAGTTGCCCCGTTCACCGAATTAGGCAGCATGACAGAAATTATCAAACAAGGTTTTGGTGGTAAGCCGCAGTACTTAGCGGCGATTCAAGAGCTAGAAGCGCAGCTTTACAGTATTGATTCCCAAACAGCGTAATAGCCATACACCAGTAACAGCATAAACAAAACAAACAACGAGAAACTAATGTCCATCAGTTCAGTAATTAAATCCCTTCAAGACATTATGCGTAAAGATGCCGGTGTCGATGGCGATGCGCAGCGTCTAGGCCAAATGTCTTGGTTACTATTCCTCAAAATTTTTGATGCCCGTGAAGAAGAACTCGAATTAGAACTGGATGACTACAAAACACCAATTCCAGAAAAATACCTGTGGCGCAATTGGGCGCAAAACCCTGAAGGGATCACCGGCGATGAACTGCTCGATTTCATCAATGACGAACTGTTTTTTGATTTAAAAACCCTGACGGCACCAAAAGACTTAAACCCACGCGGCCACGTGGTACGTGAAGCCTTTAGCGATGCTTTCAACTACATGAAGAACGGCACGCTACTGCGCCAAGTCATCAATAAACTCAATGAGATTGACTTCACCAACTCCAACGAGCGCCATCTGTTTGGTGATATCTACGAGCAAATATTAAAAGACTTACAAAGTGCCGGTAATGCAGGCGAATTCTACACGCCGCGCGCCGTCACTCAGTTTATTGTGAATCGTTTAGATCCTAAACTTGGCGAAAGCATCATGGATCCAGCCTGTGGTACGGGGGGCTTTCTAGCCTGTAGTTTTGACCATGTAAAAACCAACTACGTCAAAACCAGTGCCGACCATCAAACCTTGCAGCAACAAATTCACGGCGTTGAGAAAAAGCAACTCCCTCACCTGTTGTGTGTCACCAACATGATGCTGCACGGCGTTGAAGTACCTGTGCAAATCAAGCACGGCAACACACTCAACAAACCGCTGTCCAGTTGGGATAGTGATATCGATGTGATTGCGACTAACCCGCCATTCGGTGGCACCGAAGAAGACGGTATTGAGAAAAACTTCCCAGCAGAGATGCAAACCCGTGAAACGGCAGATTTGTTCCTGCAATTGATTATTGAAGTACTTGCCGAACCTACAGCCAATAAAGCCGGTGGCCGTGCAGGTGTGGTTCTGCCAGACGGCACTCTGTTTGGTGAAGGCGTTAAAACCAAGATTAAAAAGTTACTGACCGAAGAATGTAACTTGCACACCATCGTGCGTCTGCCAAATGGCGTGTTTAACCCTTACACCGGCATCAAAACCAACATCCTGTTTTTCAATAAAGGCCAACCAACCAAAGATGTGTGGTTCTATGAACATCCCTACCCTGACGGCGTAAAAAATTACAACAAAACCAAACCGATGAAGTTTGAAGAGTTCCAAACCGAGATTGATTGGTGGGGTTCAGAAGAAGATGGTTTTGCCAGCCGTGTTGAAACCAAGCAGGCGTGGAAAGTCTCAATCGATGACATTATCGAGCGCAACTTCAACTTGGATATCAAAAATCCATATCAAGAAGAAGTTGAAAGCTACGACCCTGAAGAACTGCTTGCCAGCTATGAACAGCAGCAGCAAGAGATCACCGCGCTGCGTAACCAGCTAAAAGACATTCTAGGTAATGCGTTGCAATCAACTGTGAATGGTGAGGCGTAAGCATGTCGGTAGAAAGCTTAATCACCCAACATATAGATATCTGGACCTCTGCGGTACAAACCAAATCAACCGCAGGTCGTGGTACCAGCAGCAAACTTGATTTATACGGCATTAAAAAACTGCGTGAGCTGATTTTAGAATTGGCAGTGCGTGGTAAGTTAGTGCCGCAAGATCCAAATGATGAGCCAGCGTCGGTGTTGCTTGAGAGAATTGCGGAAGAAAAAAAGCAACTGATTAAAGATAAGAAGATAAAAAAAACAAAAAAATTGCCAGATATTGTAACTGAAGAGCAGCTTTTTCAGTTACCTTTGGGATGGCAATATATTCGTTTGGGAGAATGTGTATCAATCATCAGAGGAATTACATTTCCTGCGAGCGCTAAAAACTTAGAGCCTTCCGATGGTTTAATTGCTTGCTTGCGCACAGCAAATGTACAACAAGAAATTGATTGGGATGATTTAATATATGTCGATTCGTCATATGTAAAAAGAAATGACCAATTTTTATCGATTGGTGACATAGTTATGTCTATGGCTAACAGTCGAGAGCTTGTTGGTAAAGTATCTTATACATATTCAATCCCCGCTGATAATGGCGCAACATTTGGTGGTTTTTTGAGTGTTATAAGACCATATAAACTCAATTCAGCATTTTTGATGTTAATTTTCCGAACTCCTCATGTTAGGGAACAACTAATTGGAAGTGCGAGTCAAACGACAAATATCGCAAATATTTCACTAGAAAAACTTAATCCTTTAGTGATATCAATACCTCCTCTTGAAGAACAACACCGCATCGTCGCCAAAGTCGATGAACTAATGAAGCTCTGCGACCAACTGGAACAGCAAACCGAAGCCAGTATTACAGCGCATCAGGTGTTGTTTGAAACCCTGTTGGCAACCTTAACCAACAGTGCCGATGCTGAAGAGTTAATTGAAAACTGGCAGCGCATCAGCGCCCATTTCGATACCCTATTCACCACCGAAGAGAGCATCGACCAGCTTAAACAAACTATTCTGCAATTGGCGGTAATGGGTAAACTGGTACCGCAAAATCCTGCCGATGAACCTGCATCAGAGCTGCTTAAGCGTATCGCCAAAGAAAAAGCCCAGTTGGTGAAAGACGGGAAAATCAAAAAACAAAAAGCGTTGCCGCCGATTAATGATGATGAAAAGCCGTTTGAACTGCCGAATGGGTGGGAGTGGTGTAGTCTCGGTCAACTGGTAAATATAAGGGGAGGAAAGCGACTACCAAAAGGGCAAGCTTTAACCACTACACCTACGCCGTTTGTTTATATTCGAGTTTCGGATATGAAGGATGGAACTATTAGTACAGCGGATTTACATTACCTATCTAAGGATACCCAAGAACAAATTAAAAACTACATCATTACTTCAGATGATATTTATATGACTATCGTGGGGGCAACCATCGGAAAGTGTGGCTTAGTTCCTGTAGAGTTAAGTGGGATGAATCTGACCGAAAATGCTGCGAGATTGTCGCCATTCCTAAACCTTGATAAAAGTTATTTATACCAGTTTCTGAGTAGTAAATTTGCACAAGAGCAGTTTATTGATAAAACTAAGCAGGTTGGTGTTCAGAAAATGGCATTGAATCGACTGTCTAGTACTAAAGTGCCTTTACCACCGCTCAACCAGCATAAATTAATAGTGGCAAAACTATCTGATTTATTGGCTTTTTGTGAGCAATTACAACAACGATTAATTGAATCTAAAAAAACTCAATTAAGCCTGACTGATGCAATCATCGAACAGGTTATATAACCGTGGCTATCCGTTCAAACCAAGTCCAAACCATTTCGGAACTGTTGGGACGCAAGCTCAAAATTCCGACCTACCAACGCCCCTATAAATGGTTACCCAAACACGTTAACCAACTGATTGACGATATTCTGAATCACCGTACCAAGTCGTGTTACCGCCTTGGTACGGTGGTGTTACATCAGGAAAAGGGTGACAACAGTCATTTCGATATAGTGGATGGTCAGCAGCGCTTGCTGACCTTAACCCTGATTTGCGCGGTGTTAGATCCAAATCGAAAGCGTATCTCACCAACCTTACTCGAACGTGAATTCACCTCTTCCATCAGTATTCAAAACCTCAAACACAATGCTCAGATCATTCATGAGCGTTTTGTGGGTTTATCGGAAAGCGATAAATCGTCACTGCTTGAGTTTGTCCTGAAAAAATGTGAACTCATTGAAGTGACACTGGATAACCTTAGTGAAGCCTTTCAGTTTTTTGATTCTCAAAATGCGCGTGGTAAAGCGTTGGCACCTTATGATTTGCTTAAAGCCTACCACCTGCGGGAAATGATGGATTCTTCGCAGCAGAGTGAGCGCCTGCATCATGTCAAGCTGTGGGAACAAGGCGTGAACCCTGATGACGAGTCAGTGAACTTGCATACAATTATGGGTGAGTTCTTATTCCGGATGCGCCGTTGGGTTGATGGTGATTATGGTATTCAATTTAGTCGTCACAACATTGACGTGTTTAAAGGCATTAACTTAGAGACGACGCATTACGCCTATGCTGAATCGATGCTAGCCCTTGATTATGCCGTAAATAGTTACAATGCAGATCCGGTCCGAAGATGGGATAAACAGCTTAAGAATTATCCTTTTCAAGTTGATCAAACCATGATTAACGGACAACGCTTTTTTGAGTACATTCAACACTATATCGTTATCCATAAGCGGTTGTTTAACGATCAAAATGGTCTGCTGCACAAGTTTATCGAAGATTATGCGGTTAATGAAATGACGTGGAGAAAAGGCGACCGATACGTTAGAAACCTATTTATGTGTGCAGTGATGTACTATTTCGATAAATTTGGTGCTATCGAACTCGATAGCGCAGCGAAAATCGGTTATCGCTGGGCGTATTATTTGCGCCTTAACTTGCAGCGCATAGGGATGGAATCTATCGACAATTATGCGCGAGGTTTTGAAGGTACCAGTCTATTTCGCGTGATCCGTAAAGCGATTCATCCTCAGCAGGTTCTATCATTCCAGCCACCCGTTGTTGAGCAAGTCCGATTCAATAACGCAAAGCATGTAGAGGACTCAATTCACTCAATGATTTATGGCAAACCCAATGAAAAATAACGATAAAGATCTTCAGTCATTGCCGATTAAAAAGCTCTTTGAGCCATTGAGTCGATATGTCATTCCTATTTATCAACGCAATTACGCATGGGGTGCGCCAGAAATCGAACAGCTTATTCGAGATATTTATGATGCGGCTGATAAGGATGTTACTGGTGAACAAGCGAAGGATTATTTTCTCGGTAGCCTAGTGGTTTATGAGCGTGAACGTCAGCCGAGTCTGCAAGTTCAAGTCTATGAAACCATTGATGGGCAGCAGCGTCATACCACGTTGTCAATTTTGTTGGCTTACCTAAAGAACCAGCAATGGTTAACTCAATCAGGTTTAGAGGGGCTGGAACTTAATTTAACCTTCGATAGTCGTCCGAAATCTGAGCGAGCATTGAATGATCTGTATGAGAACGCCGGTAACGGTGAATCGGAAGAGCCGAGTATTCATGCTGCCTACGATATTATTGACCGCTACTTTAAAACGAAAAAGTTAGACATTGCTGTATTCTGCCAATACCTACTTGAGCACGTGGTGATTTTGCGAGTATCTGTCCCCAAAGATACTGACCTAAATCATTACTTCGAAATCATGAATAATCGCGGTGAACAACTGGAAAAGCATGAAGTGCTTAAAGCGAATTTGATGTCGGTTTACGCTGATAATCAGCCCGCGCGAGATTGTTTTTCGGCTATATGGGACGCCTGCGCCAATATGAAGCGATATGTTCAATTAGGTTTTGAACCTTCTATCCGAACTGCGGTATTTGGTGATAAATGGCAAGCATTTCCGAGTGATTTTTCAGAGATTCAACAGCACTTCAGTGAAGCAAAGCAATCCGAACAAGATATTACGCTGTTAAATATTATTCGAGACAAAAAGCGTTTTGATAAAACGGATGATCTTGAAAATGAAAAAGAAGAACGCTTTGAATCGATTATCGATTTCTCTAATTTCTTACTGCATGTTCTTAAGATTACCGTCGATGACAACGTTTCTTTAGACGATAAAAAGCTGCTTGAAGCATTTTATGACGATGCTCATCAGCTTGAGGTCGAACCGAGTGAATTTGTGTTTAATTTGTTGAAATACAGGATCTTGTTCGACAGATATATCGTCAAACGAGACTTTGACGAGAAGTGGAGTTTGTTAACGCTTGAAAAATACTCGGAAAGCTTTAGCTATGTAAACTCATTTGGTAAGGATGAGAGTAACGAGGTCAACCAACAACTGGCGATGATACTGTCTATGTTCCATGTATCGAATCCAGCATTGATTTATAAGCGTTGGTTAAATGACGCACTGGCTATTTTAGGTCGATTGACAGGTAGAGATACCTTAGACGTGGGTGGTGAAGATTATCTGAGTGCGTTAGAGCGACTAAGTGATCGGTACTTTGAAGAAATTTGTTGTCCTGACGGAACATTCAATAAGTCGGTGCTTGATGCAGGAACCGGCGTTCAAAACTTTATTTTTAACCGTTTGGACTATTTACTTTGGAAGCGTTTAGTTAAAGGGGAAACCTTTGACGGCATTGGTCGAGCTGCGTTAGGGAAACAGCTTGATGATTTTCAATTCTCGTTCAGAACGTCTGTTGAACACTATTTCCCACAGAAAGATCCATCAGGGCATGAAGCTATGAGTGATGTCGATCGTTTTGGCAATCTTTGTTTAATTTCACCGAGCAACAATTCTAAATTGAGTAACTACTCTCCAGCGGATAAGAAGAAATTCTATCGAGAGAACAAGCGCGCCGAGAGTTTGAAGCAAGCCATCATGATGAGTTATGAAGATTGGGGACCTGACGGAGCGGGATATGACAATATCAAAAATCATGAAAAAGAGATGATAAACGTACTCCGTAGACAAGCGACAACGATTTGCGGTCGTGTGTAGCTTAAGCATCTTCGACACCAGCACGAATCGTACTAATGTTAGAAGATTTTTAGCTCTCAAAAGTCACAGCAACACTTTGTTTTATAATACACTTTTCATCTTTATGTAAAATTTAAAATTTTTCCGCCAACCGCCTAGCTGAAGAATTGAGGGCATCTTCATATCCTGCACTCACCCAATATCGGGTGAATAAATCTGAGGAAATGAACATGGCTAACTCTAACAGCAATTCAGGTGCCAAATCCGGCGGACGTGGTCCTTCAAGCCACCCTGGCAACGGTGGTAACTGGCCGAGTACAACAGGTAAGGTTTCTGGTGACGGTCGTGGTAACGCACCAGCGAAAGGCAAGTAACTCTAGCTCTTTAACCGGCTTCATACAGAAGCCGGTTCTTTGGCTGGAGGGCCACAATGAAGCGATACAGCAAAGATAAAAATATCAATCAAAAAGTATATGACCTGCTTAAACTAGGTTGGATTGTAAAAAAAGGCAGTAAGCATCCTTCGATAATATCACCAGAAGGAAGCAGACTAACGGTTCCTTCGACACCGAGTGACTACCGCGCTTGGAGGAATTTTTATCGGAACGTTCGACAACTAACGACAGGGAATGTTAGATGACCAATCAAGCTATCTATCCAAACTCATTCGAAATCATTCGTTTTGTACTGCGATGTTTTGACCTCAAGCAATCAAACAAACGCCTTGATGATTTAGCTAAGCAAAAAATCTATGACCCACGTGAAGTAGAGGTTTTTATTGATGACGTCTTTTCAGAGAACCTTAACAAATACATAGGGGAAAAAACATCGGCACTGATGACGGACGTCCTACGTTCATTTCTCAAACAGTACACGACTCAAATCACAGCAAACATAGCTGTTGATGGACTAAACCGACACTTTGTTCTCAATTTTTTATCAAAAACCATCGTTAAAGAATATGTTATACACATAGCGACAATACTTCACAGCCAAATTGGTGGACCACAAGCTGATTTTTGGTTTGCCAGTGAAGCGAGTTCAGTGGGTGGAATTTTTAACTGGATTGGAGAACATGATGCTGATTGGAACTCGTTCATAGCGAGCCTAGAAAAAGATCAGAAAGATATGCTTGGCTCATGGTCTAGAGGCAAGGAATTACCTTCAGCCACGTCCATAACTCTGATTGAAAAAAGCAGTTCTACTGTTAGTTTGGATTGGAAACGAATTAAACCACTCATTTTCTTTGCTAGAGCAATTGACTACATCAAAGCATTTGAACTTGGGAAAACACTGATTGAGGAAGCCCGCCTCACCATGTGGGGAGCAGAGCAACATTTGTCAATTCCAGATGAAGTTCGTTTGGCGCAGTGGGAATACCATAAAAACTCAACTCAAGAGCAACGACAACTAGTCGCTGAACTTCAAAATGGGCTTATGAGAACAAAGGAAAAATCAAATCCAACGTTTTTCAAAGAAACCATTGATAAGCTTAGAGCACAAATTATTAGTTCAGAACGGCTGAAATCAGCTCTATATTGGATAGACTGGCATGAAGCTCGTTGGCTAATCTTTTCTGGTAAGTTAGTTGATGCAAATTCTTTTTATAAATCCGCTGTTGAAAATTCCCTATTTATTGCAGGTGATGGGCAAAAACATATAATTGAGGAGGCGCTAGTTGTTGCTGCGAGCCAAAGTAATCCGGACCGAGTATTTCTAAAACAGCTAAAATGGGCACTAATCTTATTCGGTTACGATATACCATCTGTCACTACAGCAGCCCCTTCTCAAAAATTCTCTGACAATATTGAAGATTGGGAATTAAAAAACTGGAGAACGCATTTCGATCGAGTATTCCCTTCCAAAGGGCTATTTAAAGGCGTTAGTTATGAGCATATCAAAGGTGAATTTGGACCGTTGATATTTACAGATATCTCAAAAATCGTACCAGACTATAGAAATCCCAACAGGAACATTAAAGTGGGAGAAACATGGCAGCGAACAATGCCACAACTTGTTTGGTTTGCACTGTTAGAAAAACATGAAATTTGCCAAAGATTATTAGATGAGGGTGCTAATGTTAATGTATTCTCAGAAGTCGGAGACACGCCGTTATTGATGGCTTTAGAAGCACTAAATGTAACAGAGTTTCAACCAGAAGCTTTGATCACAAGAAGTCCATTATATCGCTCTTTAGATGAAACGACTTATAACATAATAAAAAGCAAGCCACATGATATAAAGACTATCAATACTAGAACACAAAAAAAGAGACTCTTACCAATTATTTCAGCTGTAGAATCAGGCAAATTACATATTGTTAATGAGATACTAAGCATGGGGGCAGACCCTAACGGTAGAGGGAAAACTGATGAACAAACAGCTTTAAATATCTGTTTAAAGCTCATCGAAACATTAAAAAATCCAATTAGAAGTAAAGAGCTTCTACTTTCTATGCCAATCACTCCTGAAGCATTAGATGCCATACGTAGACAAAGCCAAGGGATGACAGGGTTCACACTTCAAGATCAATACAGCTCTTATGAAAAAATGAAGAAAGATCCTCGTTTTAAATTTGTGAGGGAGTTAACGATTGATATCAGTTTCTCAAACATAAAAAACATATGAATATTATAGAGCTAAGAAAAATAGCTCGAACATTGATTAAGGCAGGTGCAGATGTCAATGCTGAGCACAAAAGCCCAATAAACGGCTATACGCCACTAATGCTTGCCGCAGAAAACGATGAAAAAGAGCTTTTTGAATCAATGCTCATAGCTGGAGGGGATCTGCGTAAAACGTATAAAAATACTGAGAACGGAAATGATGTTTCACTCTTTGAGATAGCAACATATTTCAAATCACAGGGCGTGCTACGAGTTCTACGAGATATAGCTCCTAATGCCGGTTTTTGTTAGTTCTTTCAGTTCCTTTCATTTTAACGTTAGCGATTGACAGCTTTTAGAACAATCGTTAACTTATGTTTGAACGTGATTCACCGGTGTGATACCAGAATTGGCATTTATGGAGAGTATAGGTTTCACCTGAAATCCAAGCTTGGCCGCTTTGCCATGGACTACCATCTAAGATGTAGTTGTGAATCCTAACTGAAAGTGTCTTTTAGATGCTTTTGTTACTCTATCAGCAGCCACTGAGCTGGTATGGGTATAAGTTTAGGGTTGAAACAACATGCCTATCAAACAAACTCCGACTAAACCTGAAACAGCTAAATTCTTTAAAAGTATCTCTTACGAAACGTTAGCAGCGTCCTGGTTCCAAATGGACGGTTGGGAAGTGTTCTTACCCATGACGGATCATGGAAGCAAGACAGACTTAGTTATTTCTGACGGGACTCACTTCTATCGTATTCAAGTAAAATCACTCGATACCCACGATGATAATATCGTCGTTGAATCCCAGTGGGAAGGCGTTGATATTGATTATGTTTTGTTCTTCTCAAGATTAGATAATTGGGGATACATCACGCCTCCATTTCGAGGCAAGACTAGGTTGAATAGTGATGGACACATTCGGTTCCATCAGCACCATAAGAACTTCAATATGATGTTTGCCCGTGTGTAGATTATTTTTTAATCAATCAAACATTTAGGTACATTAATAGGTACATCTTAAAATTATGAATTAAGTATTTTTTATATAAATCATATTGATATAACACAAATTCAGATGACGCCGCCCCACCACACACCTAAAGGACTGATTTCGTTAAGATTTCAGTCCTTTTTCTTTATCTGGAGCTGACACTTTTTTGCTACCTAAATGTGTTACATATTATTAGTTGTATTAGTTAATATCACTATTAGCCTTGGTAAACTTGTTCTCGATGATAATGCATATAGTCAAGATTGAATCCACTATTCCGCAATTTCATATCTGCCTTGATACCAAGCATCTCCGGTCTTTCTAACTGTGATGAAATGATGATTTCGCCACTATTTTCAAAGGTTATCAGCCCCTTGTCAAAAGCTTTATCCAAATTAGCCACAAGAAGCAAACCGTTAAAAGGATCTAGTCGTTCATTATTATTGGATGAACGCCAAGGTTTAATATGGCTAGCGACAAGTAGTGCAGGCATTCGGTAATTGGTAACTGCACATCCGTGCCAAAGATTAAATAAGCGCTCTCTAAACTTCCCTTGGCCCATTCTGGCGCTAACTAATGTCGTTTTTTCTGTAGGTTTCAATGTAGGGTCATGCCAAATCTGCTCAACGTCATCGGTGACGTCCACTTGACTTAAATCGGATAAAAAACTGGCATAGGATTTTAACGCATTGCTATACATAGCATTGCCTTTCTTATCTAACTGTTTAAATTCCGCAAGCTCTCTCAAAGGTGTCACAATGTGTTGGTATTGATATAGGGAAGAAATTTCAGTTAACGGTTGACTACTTAGTCCGGCATTATTAGCAATCTTTGAAAGTGTATTTTTAACTGCCCCCCAATAATTTTTTATGGTTTTCTGACTTTTACCAAGGGATTCAAACCACCGTGTATAAAGTTCATATAACTGCGTAAGATTTTGCGAAAGTGCCAAACGCAGATCGATGCAACTTACTGAAGATCTAAAATAGTCGAACAACTCTTCGTCCAATGTTGCATAAGCAATTTTATTTTTACTGTAACGGCTCAGATCGTCTAATTGGTAACCATCATGGGTTCGAAGATGCCAAAAGCCCTCAGTTCGTAAATGAAAGAATGGATTTTCAGGGCTATCAACATCACCGGTTATCTTCAATCGATCAAAATAAACACTGAAGCGCTTTTTAAGTAACTCATTAAGCTCAATTCTGTTTTCAGTAATGAGTTCTTCTTCAATTAACGACATTACTGCCAAAAGCATACATACCTTGTGCGGTTTGTTATGTCCGTTAATACGCATCGTATTTAGCTGTTGGAATTTATTAAGATAATATTCAAACGACATAGTCTCGCTATCCCTATTCCTTGGTAAGTACAATAGTCTGCCAAGTCACGTTACTACGACCAAGTTGATCTGTAACTAATTGTGATTTAGTAAGAAGTTTTAAGTGCTGCATCTCTGCATGTGCAATTAATTTCTCAACGTCAATGGGATAAGCAATACGACCGTCGCTAAATTCTCCCACACGCAATGTCATGACGAGTATTCCACCAATATTCAGCAGGTAGCTCAAATTATTTAATGCTTGCTGTTGTTCATGTTGATTCAAATGCATCAACACAGCAGAAAGTAAAATTAAATCATACCTTAAGTTCAATACTTTTATTAATGATAAGTTTGGTAATGTATCCGCAATCCAATCTATTGGAAGATAAGTCTGGCTTTTATATATCTCAGACAAATGTTCGGATTTTATTGCTAGCTCTCGCAAAGAATTCGCCGGTTCAACAGCAATGACTCTCCATCCTTTTGCAGCTAAGAATTTTGCATCTCGCCCTGAACCTGCACCAACATCCAAAGCAGTACCAATTGCGCGTTTATCAAGTTCTGGTAGCCAAAAGGCATGAACTTGCTCAGAAGTTACAGACTCATACTGCTTAAAAAATGAGTCTGCATTGTGCTGATAAATATCATTACTCATTTCAATCTCATTTTTTGAATTAGTGACCGCCAATTAATCTCACAATTACGTTCAGTTTAACGGTTACAAATAAATGCCAGTCTAACTTACTACAACGTTTTTAGGACGAGACGCCAACCAACGACGCCATTGCTGTTCAAGTGCCGCAAGCCCTCCTGGATAACTCGCGTTCAAGGTCTGCACCATATCAATTGGCTTACATCGAAAATGTACAACCGCAGAGAAAAGATCTTTTAGCGCATTTTTGCCTTCTGATTGCGACATCAAAAAATACATTAGTGCGTGACTGTACTGATAGAACAAGGTCTGATTTTGCGCCCAATCCCCATCTGTAGCATTAAACAAATTAATAAGTTGCATTGGTGAATGACGAACTAACGACCAGTCTCCTGGTTGAATTGTTACGTTAAAACCGTCTAAATCCATATTCTCAAAATATTCAGCCATTCCTTCATTAAACCAACGAGGCGTAATGCCAAATTGTGCGGCATTCATGACATGTACCGATTCATGAACTGCAGTGGCAAACCCTTGAGTATCGGTGCGATACCAAACGACTGCGAGGTTATCTCGATGGCTGTAAAAGCCTTGAGAATTAACGTTAAGCGTATAATAACGCATAAAAATGTCATCATAGACAGCCTTACTTTGTATAAGCGTAACGTCCACTCGTACCGGAAGTAGTTCTTCTGGAGGTAAAAGCGTTCGGTAAATGCCATCGACCTGACGTAAATACGCTGATAAACGGTCTTTGAAAAAAGGCTTTATACCGCTAGATAATGCATGAATGCTGAGATCAAAGTTATAGGTCGGTGATTGATAATTAGTCTGCGCCGCAGACATTGCATCACGACGATCGGAGAAATGTTCAGTACCGACATTATCGGTCCAATGATAAATATTTTGCTGCTTTGGTCGCTTGACCTTATTCGCATTGCCGGAACATATGCCGCTATGAAATTCAATGAGGCGATTTGACAGAGTATGACCTGATGACAACAAGGTTGAGCTATCCAAATCATACGGCTCAGCCTTCTTTAAAATTAATGAACAACTCGACCATTTCTGCCGGAAACACACATAGTGTAGTTCTACTTCTAGTCTTGTTATATAACCGGCCAACGAACGGTTAAGCCATCGGTTATCTATTTGAAAAACTAAAACGGTAATAGCGATACAAGCGACTATAAATAGTAACCAACGCGATATGCGACGTTCCATGCCCTATGTCCTTTTTTCATCCTTTTAAACGCGCCACTCTGACTATAGCGCGCGGGTTCTGCTTTCTCACTACAAAAAAGCCCGGCGAGTGGCCGGGCAATTACTGCTTTAGCTAACAAAGTTTAAGAGGATGGAATATCTAAGAGTTGCGTTTGTACTTGGGCAAGCGTACCGCTGATATTGATTGCCAACTTTAATTGGCCGATGGTGTCGCCAAGCTTTTCCAGACTGCCGGGGGTAAATATATATTCCCCTGGAGTTTCTAGCGCGGTAATGGTGCCGGAACAAGCATCTACACTAGCGTTACACTCAAAACGTACCGCCTTATGCCAAGGAAACGCAAACGCAGACACCTGCTCTCCCGGAATATTCAGGTACATCACCACATAGTTAGCACCCGCATCAGTCACTGGCTCTGCGGAATCAGTACTGAGAGAAAAAGTCACGGCTTTGGTAGCTGCATCAATACTCTCAACATTGATATTAAGGCTGGTCGCATCGTTCACTGACACGTAACTGGGTTCTGGTGTTGTCGGTGTTGTTGGTGTGGTAGCAGTGTTGTCATCAGAGCCACCACAACCACCAAATGTCAGGGCTGCAGAGATTAATAACAGGTTATGGTATTTCATCACCGCCTCCTAATGACAATCACTACAGGTATAATCTGCATGAGCACTGGTCAGCCCGGCGGAGACATCATGTTCGCTATGACAGCTCTGGCATTCCATTTGAGAGTTAACATCGGTGGCGAAATAAGTGTCTGGCTCTCTCTTGGTACTACTGTGACATGCGCCACAATCACTATTGCTATCGGCAACGGTAGCAACATCCAAGGTGCCATCTAATGCTTTATTGAGGTAATCCGCGGTGATATAGGCAACCTCAGCTGTTACCTGTGCACAACGTTCAAGTTTAGCCGCATGACTCGTACCAAATTTGCTTTGCTTTGACCATAAAGTGACTGATGTATGGCACAAAATGGATTTAGCTACTGATTGACCAATAAGCTCGGCAGTCAAAGGTTCGCCAGCGTTAGTTGTACGCGTGGGCGCGCCGATAGCGGTTAGAAATTCACTGTCGCCCCAAGGCATCGAAGTGCTTTCATAATAGTGGTAGACCGAGCGGATCACTTTAGTCCGGTCAACACCGGCAAGCATGTTTACCGCCATGGCTGCCGCGTTAACACACCCACACAGTGATCCCCAGCCACTGACACCACCACCGCCATAAACGGTAATATTGGTAGGTATTGCCGCAAATTTGCAGGCATCTTCATGACCTTGAGCGGCGAGCTCCTTCACTATGGCGTCAAAAACACCATACATGCAGCCGCCTTTGCCATAATCTTCGTACGCACGTTTTGCTACTGCGAGTGGATCAACCTTAACGTAGGTCAGTAAATTTGCAGCCAAATCGCTACTGCCATCACTACCTATGCCAATCGCGCTATCACCCGCACAAGTGTCTGCCGCCATAGCATTTGCCATGATCCCCCCACCCGCAGCGACACTGACCAAGCCAATAATCTGTCCCATTGCCTGACGTCGATTTATATTCATCGTTTCACCCCACATTTGTTATTTTGCAAATTGCACAAATGCAAATTGCAGATAATTAAAATTAATAAAATCAACTACTTAATGGCGTATGCCAGATTAGACAGATAATTGTTATGTGAATGTGATCAATGACTACTTATTGTCAATTTATGCAAATAATCTTTTTAAGATTATTTTCATATAACAATAAGTTATCCGTCAGCTGGCCACACAAAATATGTTCATGAACGGTTGGGCACTGTCGTCATATACTGAGATGATTGGAAACGCATTTTCTGTAATACTTCTATAATTGGCCCCAACAGGGTAATGGCTGCGTAAAGGGAAGTTACAAACCAAAAGACTGAATAAATGATGAAAAGATCCAGCTTAAGGTCGCAAATATTATTTGCTGCTGCTTTGGCATGTTTTGCCATTCTTTCTGCGCAGGTGACGATTCGCTATCTGTGGACAATTCCACAGTTCGCTGAACTCGCTCGCTATAACGATAAACTGGATTTGCTGCGACTTAAGGCCGCGATCAATGCACAACTGCGGAAATTACAGAATTTTGCTTATGACAACGGCGTCTGGGACGAGGTCTATCAAAAAGCCCAGTCAGGCGACCGACAATGGTTTCAGCAAAGCTTTATGATCCAAAGGTCTCTGCAAAAGTTATCTATCAATGGACTCTATTTTTACAACAATAGCGGCCAGCTATTAGCTGGAATGAGTATTGATAATGACGGGCAATTACTAGATGTAAAAATGTTAACCCAACCGTCGTTAATGGCTAAGAGCCTGCTCATCCACCCGAATGAAATAGTCGCAAATCAGTTAAAGCCCATTACAAAAACCAATTTTATTACCATCAATAACGCTCCGGCTGTCGTCATCAGCCAAAGTCTGGCACCTTCTAATGAGATAGGGCCTAATGCTGGAACGCTCGTACTTTGGCATTACATTGATCAACAGTTTATCAGCGAAATGTTACCGTCGGCCCATGACAATATATTCATTATTCCACCGGAAAAAGTTGGCAATATTGCGAACGATATTAGCGCTAACCTGCAAACAGATGATGTTCAGGTGAAACTACATGATAAGAGCCTCTATCTCGGAATTCTGGGCATAGACAATCAGTTGCTGTTAGCCATCAAAGTGCCGCAAAGTCCAAGGCTCTATGATGAAGAACTGTTCAATCCAGCACTTATTGCTGGCATAGTTGTTTCGATCTTTACCTTATTTCTGCTTTATTTATTCATCAGTCGCAAACTGGTAAATCCCATTCGTAACCTTTTAAAAACAATTAGCTACGTTAATTTCAGTAACGATTACACCGCCAGAACCAATCTGACAGGACACAACGAAATTCATAAGTTAGGCAGATTAATTGATCGGATGTTTGATCTGGTTGAAAGGCAACAACGCAAACTGACGCAAAAAAATCAGCAACTGCAAAATCTTAGTAATACCGATGCATTAACCGGACTGGCAAATCGCCGTTATCTGGATGAATATCTGACAGCACTGCACAGCGCTGGAGCCAATCGTAAACAACCACTCGCAATGCTGGTGGTTGATGTGGATTACTTCAAGCGATACAACGATTTTTACGGACACGCCTTAGGCGATAAAGTACTACAACAAGTGGCAACCACCTTTCAGGAGAGCACCCATAGAGCGACGGATCTGGTTTGCCGCTATGGCGGAGAAGAATTCGTATTAGTCTTGGAAAATACCAGTAAAGAAGAGGCGGTGACAGTGGCAAACCACCTCTGTCACGCCGTAGAAGCTTTAGGCATCCCCCATCAGACATCAGCCAATACAAACGTCATCACGATCTCAATTGGTATTGCTGCAAAACCTGCTGACGAAATTATTGAATGCGAAACCTTGTTTGCCTGGGCTGATGCCGCGTTGTATATCGCCAAAGAAAATGGTCGCAATCGTTATGAGATAGCCTGACGAAACTCAAGCCGCAAGGCTATCTCGTCTAGGAGGGTTGCAGCACTAAAATGATATTGGCGACACCAGCCTTTATTGCTTAGGGCCTCGCTTGCGGCGTCACATTTATTTCATTTATTCGAATGATTTATGCGAATTTTCGCCGTTGTTTTAAAAATTTTAGAACGTAACATGATCACAGAACAAGGAATTACAGGCAGTTGTGCAGTACTGGTGTTCCTGAATTTCTACTCGATAAACCCGGCTACCAAGCTGCCGGAATACTGTCTCAGAGAGGAAAGATATGCGTCTTTTGAAAAAAGTTACACTGGGAATTGCTTTTGCCAGCTTAACAGGCTTGAGTGCCGGTGCAATGGCCGAAACATTTCAACTCGATCCAACCCACACAAGTGTCATTGTGTCTTGGAACCACTTTGGCTTTTCTAACCCAACCGCCAGTTTCAATGATGTCACTGGTACCCTGAACTTCGACGACGCCGATGCGGCCAAGTCTAAAGTCAGTGTAAAAATCCCGGTTAAGACTGTGGACACTCGTGTACCTGCGTTGACTAAAGAATTTTTAGCCAAAGATTACTTCGATGCAGAAGGACATCCAGAAGCCACGTTTGACAGCACTAAAGTTGTGAAAACTGCCGCGAATGAATATGACGTTACCGGTAAGCTGACAATAAAAGGCATCACTAAAGAAGTGGTGTTGCACGCCAAATTGAATAAAGAAGGTGAGCATCCAATGAAGAAAAAACCTACTGTAGGTTTTGATGCGACTACCGTCATCAAACGTTCTGAATTCGGTATGGGCCAATACGTACCATATGTCAGCGATGAAGTGACCATTCACATCAGCACTGAAGCCAGCACTCTGTAATCCGGCACTAACAAGTTTTAAGAACGCCGCCCACCTCGTCCCTGTGGGCGGTGTTCTTTTGCTATTTTCAATATCCGCCTTTAAGCCGCTACCAAGCGCTGACCCAGCAAAACATTTACTTCCGCTATTCCGCCATTTTTCCAATAGCGCTATGCTGCTGCCATCAGAGATTCATCATGCAAAGGAATACCAATTTGCACAAATTACAGTTTCCGCCTGAGCCGTTCGGAACAGTGCTAGGTCACGCACCTGGAGGTGTGGCCATTTACTCCAGCGATTATGCCACCGCCGATCCAGAGCAGTTTCGCAATCATGCGGCATATCGCAGTTACATCGGCAACGAATATATGGGACATAAATGGCAATGTGTGGAATTTGCCCGACGCTGGTTGTATCTCAACCGCGGGTTGGTGTTTACCGATGTGCCGATGGCCTATGATATTTTTGCCTTAAGACACCTGCGCCGCGTAGAGGATGATGCACTGTTGCCGCTGCAGGCTTTTGCCAATGGCAGTAAGAGAATGCCAGAAGCTGGCGCGCTACTGATCTGGGCTGCGGGTGGTGAATTTGACGTCACCGGACATGTCGCGGTGATAACTGAGGTGTTATCCGATAAAGTGCGGATTGCCGAACAGAATCTGGAACATTGTAAATTGCCTGCGGGGCAACAATGGTGCCGCGAATTACAGTTGGCGACCACTGATGGCGGCTATCGCATCATTGAAGGTTTCTGCGACACTCGCATTCTTGGTTGGATGATCCAGACCGAAGAGACGACTTATGCAGAACCGGCACACTGGACCAACCCAAAATTATTCGATCTCAATAGCCGAAAAGTCACCGACAAAGGACAGTTCACGGGCCCTTGGCTAGATGAGCACGACCCACTGCAATTGGCGTTTGTGCATGCGATGGGCGGACACTTTCTCACTGATAAAACAGCTGAGCAATGCCGTTATTTCAGGATGTCGGAAACTGCAGAACGGGAGCTTATCCGCGCGACCAACGAGCTGCATCTGATGTATTTACACGCCACTGAGCGGGTGCTACGAGATGATGAACTGCTGTCCAACTTCAACATTCCCAAAGTACTGTGGCCGCGCTTGAGACGTTCCTGGCAAACACGGCGCCACCAGATGATTAATGGCCGTTTTGACTTCTGTATAACCCACAAGGGACTCAAGGTTTACGAATACAATGCCGATTCGGCTTCCTGTCACACTGAAGCGGGACTCATTCAGGGATTATGGGGAAAACAAGCCGGTGATGTTGACGGCTATGATGCGGCCGAAGATCTCTTGTCTGCCTTGGTTGAAGCCTGGCGTCACAGTGATGCCAGTGGCACAGTTCACATCTTGCAGGATGATGACAAAGAGGAAAACTATCATGCGCTGTTTATGCAGCGGGCGATGACCCAAGCGGGGATCAGCAGCAAGATTGTACGCGGCCTGCAGCAACTGCATTGGAACGACGCCGGAGAAGTGGTCGATAAAGATGGTGAAGCCATTAACTGTGTCTGGAAAACCTGGGCTTGGGAAACCGCCCTGGAGCAAATCCGCGCTGAGTGTGAAGACGATGACCGCGCCCCACCTATCCGTACCGGGACACCCAATACACCGGTTCGACTGGTCGATGTACTGCTACGCCCCACGGTACAAGTATTTGAGCCACTATGGACGCTGATCCCCAGTAACAAGGCAATCCTGCCAGTGTTGTGGAGCTTGTTTCCACATCATCGTTACCTGCTAGACAGTGCTTTTGAGCTGACTGATGAGCTTAAACAGCATGGGTACGTGATAAAACCGATTGCTGGTCGCTGTGGCGATAACATCAGTCTGGTAGACAAGCACGAGCAGCAACTGGGACAAACCGAAGGCCGCTTTGCCCACCAGCAACAGATTTATCAGGAGTTATGGCGCCTGCCAAAAATCGATGGCTACCGGGTACAGGTGTGTACCTTTGCGGTCGGAGGTAGTTATGGCGGTAGTTGCGTGAGAGTCGACGATTCGCTGATTATCACTACCGACAGTGACTTATTGCCACTGCGGGTAGTGCCTGATGATGAGTTGTAAACAACCAAACTTGTAATGAAATTGCCGGCTGATCGTCAGTGCTTTTTCTGACGGTCAGCAATCGCATCGGTGACCGCAAATAATACACCGGACACCACAAATGTCAGGTGAATGCCGACTTTCCAACCTAACACACTACTACTAAGATCTCCGGCGGCGACAAAAGCCTTGAGCAGTTCTACGGCAGAAATTGCGACAATTGCCCCGATCAGTTTTAACTTGAGATCGGAAAATCCCACTTTACCCATCCATGCCGGCCGGTCTTCATGATCATCCACCGACATTTTCGATACAAAATTTTCGTAACCGCTGAAGGCGATAATCAACAACAGGCTGGCCAACAACGCGCTGTCCACCAGTGTCAGGATGCTGACGATTGACTCTTCCGGTGTTGCACTGATAATACCGACTAATAAGTGGTACAACTCTTTAAAAAATTTCACCAACAGCGCCACTACCGCCAGCATCAACCCAAAAAAGAACGGTGCCAATAACCACCGTGACCGAAATAATAGATGCTCAAGTACGGTTTCGAGCTTAGACATTGAGGTAACACTCCCTGAAAATACAGCGCCAATAAACTGATAAGTAAAATCATTACCGATTTTAAGAATTTCAGCAACTCTCGGTTTTTGTTATGAAATTATAATGACTCTGATTGCTGAAATTCGCAGCGGATAAAATGGAAAAGGAGCCATCAAATGGCTCCTTTTTGCAATATTAACTTCTCGATGAATGGCTATAGCGCTTCATTGATACTTTGTTGAATTGTCGTCGTTGGGCGGCCAATTAAAGCGGACAATTGCTTGCTGTTATCAAATAATCCACCTATGGCAGCACCGGATTCTGAGTTTGCCAACATGACAGCAACGGGTGCGGGTAAACCGACCTGCTCCAATAAGGCGATGAACTCGGATTCTGATAGATTGTTATAGACCACCGTTTTACCACTGGCAGCACTGATGTAATCGGCAAATTGGCTCAGGGTGAACGCCTCGTCACCTGCGAGTTCATATACTTTACCGGCTTGCGCTGGTTGAGTTAGCACCTTGGCGGCCGCTGCAGCAAAATCTGCGCGACTGGCAGTGGCTAATTTGCCATCATTGGCACATCCAAAAACCGCCCCATGTTCTATAGCTGACGCCACACTAACGGTATAATTTTCGTTGTACCAGCCGTTACGTAAAATGACCGCCGGAATGCCACTCCGGTTAATGTATGCCTCGGTGAACAGATGTTCCTCAGCAAGCATCAATGGCGAAATGTCAGCGTGTAGCAGACTAGTGTAAGCCAATAAACTCACCCCCGCGGCTTTTGCCGCATCGATAGCGGCTTTATGCTGCGGTGCTCGTTTACCAATTTCGCTGGATGAGATCAGCAACAACTTATCAACGCCAGCGAACGCGCTGAGCAAGGTCTCCGGAGCATCATAGTCTGCATGGCGAACTTGGACACCTTTGGCTGCCAGATCAGCCGCCTTATTTACATTACGCACGGCGGCCACAATCTGCGCAGCTGGCACGACTTTTAACAACTCATCAATCACCAGACGCCCCAGTTGTCCGGTTGCTCCTGTTACTGCCAACATAATTTCGCTCCTTACAAAGGTTTTACCTAAAATCAGATGTCACTGGTGATGTAACACCGTTGCGAGCTATACTATCGCCTTAACAAACTTTTAGTAAGTACGCACAAAAAGGTAAGTATAGATGGCAAATTGTATGGCGGATAAATTTTTGGCAAAAAAGATGCTGCGAGGCGACCTGTTTTCAGATAAATGCCCGTCACGCGACGTGCTTAAACATGTTACCAGTCGCTGGGGCGTACTGGTGTTGCTGGCACTATTAGATGGCAAACAACATCGTTTCAGCGCCCTCAAACGCAAGATTCTGGGGGTGAGCGAAAAAATGCTGGCGCAGACGCTGCAACAACTGGAAGGTGATGGGTTTGTGGATCGTACGGTTTATCCGGTAGTCCCGCCACACGTGGAATACCAATTAACAGCCTCCGGAGTGCAGATAGCACAACAGGTAGTGGGTTTAGCTGACTGGATAGAAGAAAATCTGCTGCAAATCCTGCAAGCACAACAACAATATCAAAACCAACAAAATGATGGCCCACAACATTGGCAATCATGAGCTGACGAGTAGTGGATAAGCGCACAAAACTTACGCTAATCCACCGTAGGTAATTGCTTTGCCGTACATCGACCTTTATTGTCTGTACATCATGCCTGAATGATGATTAACAAGGACGCTTTCATGGCCATTACCTCCCTCAATACGCAACAGCTGTATCGTCGCGCTGACCTAAGTCGGCTGGGAGATACCCGCTCTACCCGCGCGCTGGAACCTCTGGACGATATTATCGGCCAAGAACGCGCACAAAGTGCTGTCGAATTTGCCATGTCGATTCGCGACAAGGGCTATAACATCTTTGCCTTAGGCCGCAGCGGCCTTGGTAAGCGCACCATGATGCTGCGCTATCTGAAGCGTCATAAGCAACAGGAACTCGAACTGAGTGACTGGTGTTATGTCGCCAATTTTGATGAACCCCGGACCCCCATGGTCTTACAGCTGCCTGCCGGCACGGGAGCACAGTTTAAAAAAGAAGTCGAAAAAACAGTGCAACGCTTGGTCAAAGCCTTGCCGTTAGCCTTTGATAATGAAGTCTATTATCGCCGAGCTGACAAACTAAAAACACAACTGACACAACGCCAGGAAGCCACATTGGCGGAACTTGCGGCGGAAGCCAAAGAGAAGCACGTCCGGTTAACGATCAGCACCGATGGCGATTATCAGTTGATGGCGCTTGATGGTGAAGAACCACACACCGATGAAAGTTATGCCGCACTCCCAGAAGCAGAACGCAATAAATTTGAAGAGAATATCCGCCATCTGGAATCCCGTCTGCGCGGCATCGTGCGCCAGCTGACCGAGTGGGAAGAAGAGTTCAGCACTAAACAGCAACATCACGATGAGCAAGTGGCACGTGAAGTGCTGAGCCATTTTTTTAAGCCGCTAAAAGATGATTACCGAGCCATACCGGAAATCCGCAATTATTTAACGGCGATGCAGAAGGATATGCTCAGCAATCTGGATATTTTTCTGGAGCAGAGTGAAGACCAGTTAGGCCTCGCCTACGCGTCGTTGGAAAAGAAAATGCCACGGCGATATCAAGTGAATCTGCTGGTGACGCAAGAGCAACCCAAGTTTCCTGTGGTGGTAGAGGAAAATCCTACCTATCACGGACTGTTCGGCTATGTCGAAAACGCCACCTACCGCGGTACTGTGTTTACTGATTTTTCACTGATCCGTCCCGGTAGCTTACATCGCGCCAATGGCGGCGTATTGCTGATGGATGCCATCAAAGTATTGGAGCGCCCTTATGTCTGGGACGGTCTCAAACGGGCATTACGTTCAAGGACATTGGATCTCAATTCGCTGGAACGTGAAGTCTCGCTCTCTGGCGCGGTATCGCTCGAACCTGAACCGATCCCATTAGACGTCAAAATTGTGTTGTTTGGTGACTATCAAACCTACCAGTTGCTGCAACACTATGATCCGGATTTTTGTGAACTATTCCGAGTCACCGCCGATTTTGAAGACACCATGCCCCGCAGTGCCAAGGTGGAAAGCCTGTACGCACGTTTTATCTCTTCGATTGTGCATGATAATCAGCTGCTACATTGCGATCTCTCGGCGATTGCTCGCATTATTGAATACAGCTCCCGCCAAGCGGAAGACCAAACCCAACTATCATTACATTCTGCGAATGTGGCTAATCTGCTGCGCGAAAGTCATTACTGTGCGCGTTCGGCCAATGCCAGAGCGATTCGTGCTATCCATGTAGAACAGGCGCTAGCACAGCAGGAGCAACGTGTCTCAAGACTGCGCGATCAGTTGATGCTGGGCTTTACTCAGGGCACCAACCTGATTGATGTCAAAGGCAAAGAGGTGGGACAGATCAATGCCTTATCCGTCATATCCACCAGTGACCATCAATTTGGTATGCCCAATCGCATTACCGCTAGTACCAGCTTCGGTAAGGGGGAGGTACTCGATATTGAACATAAAGCCCGTCTTGGCGGTAAAATTCATTCTAAAGGCGTATGGATTTTGTCGGCCTTCATCAACAGTCTTTTGGGCAAAGATAAAGCCATTCCGCTAACCACGTCCCTCACCTTTGAACAGTCCTACTCCGGGGTGGATGGTGACAGTGCTTCAATGGCGGAATGCTGTGCGATTCTGTCCGCCATCAGTGGTGTGCCACTGCGACAAGACATTGCCATTACCGGCTCCATGAATCAATTCGGTGAAGCACAGCCTATCGGCGGTGTTAATGAAAAAATTGAAGGCTTCTTCGATGTTTGTATGCTTAAAGGTCGCAAACAAACACAAGGCGTGATTATCCCCGTCAGTAACGTCAACAATCTAATGCTCAAAAAGGCCGTTGTAGATGCTGTCGCCAAAGGGAAATTTCATATTTGGAGCGTCAACCATGTCACTGAAGCACTGACGATTTTGTGTGATATGGATGCCGGGATCACGGATAAACCCCAGCAGTATCCGCCACACAGTGTTCTGGGGATGGCAACCGCTAATCTTGCCGCATTGCGGGATAACGACAAGGAACACTGATCAGTGAACACCCGCACAGCCATCATTCCGCTACTACTTACCGCGCTGCTGGCCTTTAGCGGTAAAGCCACGCCGACGGAAGCACCTGAAAGTGTCGTTACTGTGGCGAATGATGTGTGGCCGCCATTTGTTGAAAATGAGGGTAAAAGCGGTCTGGCGCTGGATATTGTATCGGCGGCAATGCTCACTCAGGGGATTCGCATAGAAGTCACAATAAAACCCTGGGCACGGGCGATGAAGGATGTGAATGACGGCAAGAATGATTTGTTGCTTGCAACCTGGTCATCGCCTGAACGACAAAAATCATTGCTGTTCTCAGAGCCCTATCTTAAAAATCGCTTGCGCTTTATCAAACGCGCCGGCGATCCCTTTGAATACACCGGGCTAAACTCATTACAGGGTAAACGCATTGGCATAGTAAATGACTATAGCTATACCGATGAGTTTGCTCGCAGTGATAAGTTTATTCGGGAACCACATCAGGATCTGCTGGCTAATCTGCGTATGCTGGCAGTAAAAAGACTGGATTTAACGGTTGAAGATGAAATTGTTGCCAGCTATCGTTTTTACCAGTTACATCTGGTGGACAGCTATCAATTTACCGGGCCACCGCTAACTGTAAAAGATCTCTGTGTCTCTTCCGGCCGCAACAATCCTAAAAGTCAGGCCCTGATCAAAGCGTTCAACCAAGGCCTGAAAGTCATTATGGATAATGGCGTGTATGAGCAGCTGTTAACTCATTACGGAGCTATGTTGCATTCCAAGGAGATGCCAGAGATTATCCGTCCGCTCAATCCGGCAGCGAATTATCCCGCAGCACCAGTCTCGCCCATGTACGCTAGTACAGTGTTGCCAGCATCTCGTCTGAATACGCGGTAGTCGGCTCGCCCTGCCTTACTTTGGCAACATAATCCGGGTTAGCGATAAACGGACGACCGATGGCAATTAAATCGAATTTACCTTCGGCAATGGCCTGACTTGCACTGTCAGCGCTGTAACCACCAACCCCCACCAGAGTCTGCTGATAATGATGACGCAAATATGCAGATGCCTGACCATCCAGGTAGTCAAATCGCAAGCTGTCATCAAAAATCCCCAAATGCACATAGGCTAACTGCCGTTGTTCCAGTTGAGGTAACAGGTAATCGAATACCTCACGGTCACGACTGTCAGTGCCCATATTGACATAAGCACCGGGAGACAACCGAATTCCGGTACGTTCACGCCCAATGGCGGCAATAATTGCATCGGTAACCTGCAATGGGAAGCGACTCATATTCTCAGGGCTAGCGCCATATTCGTCTTCTCGGCGGTTACTGTCATTATGCAGAAACTCATCAATCAGATACGCATTAGCACCGTGAATTTCCACACCGTCAAAACCTGCTTCTATGGCATTTTCAGCTGCTTTGGCGTAATCACTCACTAACTGTTGGATCTCATCCACTGTCAGTGCTTTAGGCGTTTCATACTTCAATTCACGCATTCTGGGAACTGTGCCATCAAGCGCCACGGCAGAGGGCGCAACGGTGTACTCCCCGCCAAAAAAGTAGGTGTGCGCGACGCGCCCGGTATGCCACAACTGAGCGAAGATCAGGCCACCTTTTGCATGTACAGCATCAGTTACTTTGCGCCAACCTTGGATCTGTTCAGCGGTATATAACCCGGGAGTGTTTGGGTATCCCTGCCCATCGGGACGAATGATTGTGGCTTCACTAACGATTAAGCCCGCATCAGCACGACGGGCATAATAAGCGGCCATATCCTCAGTAGGCACCAATCCAGGCCCGGCCATACAACGAGTGAGTGGCGCCATCAATATCCGGTTTTTCAGCGTAATTTTGTCATTCAGACGATAAGGTTCGAACAAAATGTCGTACATGAATACTTCCTCAAAGGGCAAAAACTAGCAGCCTCGACGCACGGTCAACAGCTGAGAATATTCTTGAATAGACATTCAAGATAAAGTTTCTGCCGCGTGGGCGCAAGTTATTTTTGAACACGCATTCAATAATGGGTAAACTTATTACATCTAGTTGGATGAGATGCCATGAGAAACGCTGAATTCGATCGAGAACAAGTGCTGCGTAACGCCATGTATGCCTTTATGGATAAAGGCTACAGCAAAACCAGTATGCAGGACCTGACCAAAGCCACTGGGCTCCATCCTGGTTCTATCTACTGTGCATTTGAAAATAAGCGCGGTTTGCTGTTAGCGGCTATTGATCAATATCATCAGGATCGCAGTGCACAGTTACAGCAGCTATTTGCCACCCAATGGCCATTTAAACAAAAACTGCAACGCTATTTGGATGAGATTGTCGCAGAGTGTCTCAGTTGTGATGCGTCACAGGCTTGTCTTTTAGTTAAAGTACTCACAGAGATAGGTGAGCAAGATAGCGACATTAATGCCAAAGCCTCTGAACACCTACAGCAATGGCAACAAACGCTGCAAAGCGCCTATGAACAGGCGATTAACGAGGGTGAACTGCCTCCACATCCTGGTGCAGAAGCATCAGCACAGTTTCTGATGATGGGGATATATGGTTTACGAACCTATGCCCATACGCATCCCGATGCACAGGATTTAAAACGGCTAGCGTCTATGCTTACCCAACAATTTTTCTGATTAATTAGCCCTAAATCCGATACGGAAACTGCGCCAATGTCGGCCATTGTCACAGATAAGTCGAGCACAGGCCCCAGTATCTCGATCCTAGGTCGGCAAAAATATCGTTGCAGTTGACGACTGGTTTTTCAGCAATACCCAAGTCAAAGATTTATTAAACTGATCGGAAGTAACTGTTGGATTAGGTAGCGAGCAAAACGAAGAAAGGCCGCTAAGCGGCCTTTCTACAGGAAATTACATCAGTTTTTATTTGGAGAGATCCATTTCCTGGATGATTTCATGCGCAATTGGCGGTGTAGTGCAGCTAGGCTTTTCATGTAAGTCTGCCTTTAACTGACCTTTTCTATGTTTAAGCGCAGTTTCCAATTTTTTCACAGCCACGGCAATAGCCGGATACATCACTTCATCATCACCAGAAGCGGCAACTGCGACACCTTCATAATTAGTGCGGATATCTACCTGATGCTGACCATGTTCCTTCGCAATAATCACATCAAATCCGATTAGTCCGGGGAAATGTTTGATAATTTTTGAAAACTTCTCTTCCACATGGGCACGTACCGACGGTGTTACATCTACATGGTGACCTGAAATCTGGATTTTCATAGGCTTTCCCTCTTTCCATTGACTCTTTTATAGAGCTTGGGACTTTTACAGGAAAACACAAGAGCCCACGGCGAATAAAATTGCTCGTGGGCTCTTAAAATGTGCCGTTCGGACAAATAATCAGCTATTTATCAGCTACGTTGCACGCTCTGCCGCCAAAACTGCTCAGATAGATGACGAGTTTTAACTGATAGCCGACTGACTTGCTCACTTCGGCCTACAGCATCTTGTGTTTGCGACGCAATCTCTCCGGCGAAATCGCTGATCATCACGATGGAACGGTTGATCTCTTCCGCAACCAAGGTCTGCTGCTGTACCGCTGCGGCATTGGCTTCGCTCATCTCGCCCAAACGGTTGATAGAATGCTTGAGCGCCTCAAATGCCTGATTGGCTTCTTCCGCTAAATCCACAGAGTGTTGTGCCTCACTCTGCCCCGCTTTGATCTGATTACCGGCAATCTGAGTGGTTTGCTGAAATTGCTTAATAATGTTTTCGATATGACTGGTAGACTCACTGGTGCGACTTGCCAGGTGGCGCACTTCATCAGCCACCACCGCAAAGCCGCGACCGGCCTCACCCGCTCTGGCAGCTTCAATCGCGGCATTGAGCGCCAACAGATTGGTTTGATCAGCAATGGAATGAATAACGTCCAGGACTTCACTGATTGCGGCGCTGTCTTTTTGAATCGATTCCACCAAAGAGGCGAACTCCCGCACGCGTTGATTGACCAGACCGATGGCGGCCACCACCTTCTGCAAACTGTCGTGGCCGGTCATGGTTGCCACTAAACTGGCATTCATCTCCGAGTTCGCATTTTGCACGTTACTGCCCACTTCATTAAAACTGGCGGTCATCTCAGACATTGCGGTACCGGCCTGACGCGTCTGTTCGCTCTGCCCGTCGGCACGGTCTGCATTAGCGCGCAGAGTTTGTTGCAAATTGATACTCTCTTCACTGATTGCTAAAGCTGAATCCGCCATGCGCCCGATGACGCCACCGGTTTCCGCCACTAGGTAAGTCATAGCCAACGACAACTGACCAAGTTCATCCTGACGGCCACAATAAACAGCTCTGGCTAAAGGGTCATCGATAATTTCTTTAGATTTATCAACTAATTTTAAGAATGGTGTCAATAACCACTGGCTCAACACCAACCAAACAGCAACCGCAGTAAACAATCCAACCCAAGGGGAAATCCACGCGGAGGCAAAACCGGCTAATAAGCTGATAAATCCCGAAAGCTGTAACCCGCGTGCAAAACCCAAGCTGGCAGGTCGCATTTCCGCAGGTTTTTTCCCAGCATTAATTTGCTCATAAATTTTTGTCGCGGAAGCGATTTGCTCTCGACTAGCGCTATGTCTGACTGATTGAAATTCATGAACTTTCCCATTTTCTAACACAGGTAAAACATAAGCGTTTACCCAGTAGTGACCACCGCTTTTAGTCCGATTTTTAACGATTCCCATCCATGGCTTACCAGATTTCACTCTGGTCCATAGACTTGCAAAAGCGGCTGGCGGCATATCGGGATGACGAACGATGTTATGAGGTTGTCCACGCAACTCTTCTGCAGAGAACTCGCTGATCTCCGCGAAGTCCTTATTCACATACTTAATGGTGCCTTTAAGGTCAGTAGTGGATAACAAAATACTGGTGTCGGAAAGTTGCTTTTCTTTTTGAGTAACGGGTTGATTTACACGCATCTGCTGATGTCTCCCGAAGCTGTTTTCATGCGCGGCAAGATGGCAAAAAGCCAACAGCTTTATTAGCCAACTTTGAAGTGCTCACACTACCAGTTATGTGAGTTAGAACAACTGCCATAGTGAAGAAATGCCGAGCACGTTGCAGATTTTTTGACGCATGACTGGCAGCGGCGTGGTGCCTATGGGAAAGGTGTCGCAACCCTCTGGGAAATAACCCGCTTCGTTTTGGTGGCGCTTGATTAAAAAGTGACGGGGTTCATTCTAGGGTAAAAAAACGCCACAAGCTTGTGGCGTTTTTTGACGACAACCGCTACTGACAGTTTTTACCTTTACAGGTTTTTCCACCGCCCGAGTTGCCACCCCCACTGTTGCTGCTACCGGCACACCCATAGGTCGCGATGTAATCATAGGCAGCTTTCGCCTGCACTAAACCAAACCCGGTATAATTGTCACGGCCGGCGGTACCTAAATCCTCGGCGGTCACCTGTAATACAGTGCGCAGCTCTTTATTGGTACATTGTGGGAAGTTGCTCCAAACCAGGGCAGCCACACCAGCGACATGCGGGGTGGCCATGGAGGTACCGTCATAGTAGGCATAATCTCCGTAACTAATGGTAACGTTGGCGCTGTCGCCAACATTCGCTAACATGGCAGCACCAGCATCGGCGGTAACGCCAACCGATGGGATTGAGGTCACCGTGTCGCTGAGCGTACCATTCAACATCCCTGTGGTATTGTTGTATATGATAGCCCCCACGCCACCGCCAGCCTCACAGGCCAACACTTTCTCAGCAAAGGTGATATTACCGCGTTGGATCAGACAGATTTTACCTGCAGCGTCACACTGACTTTCACCAGTACCACAATCCATGAGCAATCCCGACGCATTGCCGGTTGGTGAACCGTCCATACCCAAGGCAGCATAATCATGACCCGCGACTGTTGCAGAAGCGACTAAGGCTGTCCCGGTTGGTACAGTAGACAATACACTGACACCGGGTGCAGCCAGCTCAACCGCGCTGTTATATTGGGAAAAATCCGCATGCTGCTTGTCTTTATCAACCGCTGCCACGGAAATCACTGAACTGTAGGATGCAGGATAAGAGTTGCGATTGTTACCATCATTACCGGCAGCCGCAACACTCAAAATCCCAGAGGCTTCGGCGGCCGCAAAAGCACTATCTTCGAAACGGCTCTTAAAACTTCCACCGAGGCTCATATTGATGACTTTGGCACCGACAGCCTCGCAGTCATCCAAGGCAGCTACCAGTCCCGAGGAGTAAAATACGCCATCGCCATTAAACACTTTCACAATGTAGAGGTTGAGGTTTTTATTAGGATTGATGCCTATTACCCCACGATCATTGTTCACTGCGGCAATGGTGCCCGCGACATGGGTGCCATGATGCAGTTCGTCAGTACGCCAATCGCCAGTTTCAGAGCTACCAATACCATCGACCATATTGTCACTGAGGTCCTCATGGTAATAGTCATACCCGGAATCGATAATACATACCTTCATGTTGCCAGCCTGGCTATCACTGACTTGATCCGCTTGAACCATAGGTATTCCATAAGGCACCGTTTGAGACATCGGATAACGCTTAACATCTGGTTCGACATATTCAACGTTAGGATTATGAGATAAACCTGCGAGCGCTTGTGCGGGCAAGGTAAATGCCGCCGCATTGTGTTTTGCCAAATCCAGTTCCAGCTTAGCGCCCTGAGATTTGAGCATCGCGGCTACCGCGGGGCCTTTACCCTCTTTAAATTTTACGATGTAACGTCCATTGTCCGCCGCGAAAACACCAGAACACAGGGGTAATGCGATGACAGTAGCCAATAATTGATATAAGGCTCGCATCTCGTTCTCCTTCAGTACTTGTCGAAGATGTTAATTAACCGTTAATTATATGTGCATATTGTTCTTTTGGTGTTATAACCGCCAATCACGAAACGCGCAAGCAATGCCGCCTAACATAGTTCCAATAGAAAAGTAAATCGCCATCCAACAGAGGAAAATTCAATTAAAATAAATTTAAAAAACTCTTTAAAATCAATAGAAAATAATCAAACAAGACAAATATGCCGCTTCTGAGCTATAGTGCACCAACATTTATGAGTACATTTGGGAGTCAACTATGAGCTTTCATGTCACTGTGTCATGGGAGACCAGCCCAGCCCCGGAAGGGGAATTCGTTCGTGATCATCAGATTCAATACGGTAGTGGTCAACGTATCGAAGCCTCAGCAGCTGCCGAATACAAAGGCAATGAAACTAAAGTCAATCCAGAAGAAAGTCTGCTCGCAGCCATCTCTTCTTGTCATATGCTGACGTTTTTGACAATCGCGCATCTCAAGCGGTTACCGGTACTGACTTATTGCGATAAGCCTGTGGCAGAACTTGGCAAAAAGGAATCGGGCAAAATTGCCATCACCCATATTTTTCTGCGCCCGCAAGTCACCTTTGCTGAGGGTGCTGATGTGGATCGCGAAACACTGGAAAAAATCCACGAAAAAGCTCACGCCAACTGCTTTATTGCCAATTCATTGGCCAGCGATACCAAAGTAGAAATTGAATTTTGAGCTAAACGATAAGACAACTGTTTATTTCACAGATAACAACAAACATTGAAATCGATATACCATTAGCCCCGCTATTTAGCGGGGCTTTTTATCCCTATTCAGGCCGAACCGGAAATGCTTCTCCTTGAGGAGGCATCACGCCTTTCAACGGCGGGACAGGCGCAGTCTTGAGTTTATCCTGCAGATATTCAATAGCACGTTGCAACTGGGCATCTTTGCCCTCAAAGGTTGCCCACGGCAAATTATCTACCTCAATATCCGGACTGATACCTCGGCCCTCAACAATCCACCGACCATCCATCGCATACTGCGGGTACTCAGCCACCCGGGAAATGCCACCATCAGTCAGTCGATTACGACCGGATAACCAGACACCTGCACCTGCGGTGCGTTTACCAATTAACGGAGCAATTCCCAGGGCTTTAATGCCAGCAGAGAATGTCTCACCATCGGAATATGTCAGTTGATCGGTCAGCACCACCAGATGCCCCCGGAAACTCTGCTGCATATTCGGATTTGCGGTGCCATGCGTTGGTTGCCAAAACGCCCAGGCTTTACGCAACAACTTCTCGATGATCCAACTGTCGATATTGCCACCGCGATTGCGCCGCACATCAATAATCAACCCAGCTTTGTCATAGTTCGCATAAAACTCTCTGGCAAAGTTACTGATATCAGATGCGCCCATTGCGTACAAATGCAGGTAGCCAATGTTACCGTTGCTGGCAGTCGTGACTTTTGCCGCATTGTGATAGACCCAATCTAAATAACGCAATTGATTATCGGCAGGTAAACTCACCGGCTTAACCACCGTTTTGTGACTGTTCTGACCACGCCGAATTTCAAGCAGGACCTGCTTGTCAGCCTGGTTACGCAGCAGTGCGGTAAGGTCCGCGATAGAGTTTACTTTGCGGCCGTTAAAATGGGTGATGATGTCGCCATCTGCGACATCGACACCCGGTTGCGCCAACGGCGCCGCCTGCGCTGGAAGTTCTGGATCATTACGATAGATATGACTGACCTCAACACCGTTCGCGGTTTGCATCAAGCGGGCACCTAATGCCGCCGGGTTGGGAGCATTAGGGTCATGGGCAAAATCACCACCGCGCACCTGAGAATGCAGGGCGTCCAATTCGCCCATCATCTGGGTGAAAATATCGGCTAATTCATAACGATCGGTCACGCGTTCGAGCAGTGGTTGATACTTGGCTTTAGTTGCCTGCCAATCCACTCCACGCATATTTTTGTCAAAAAATGACTCACGATGCATCAACCAGGCATCATCAAACATCTGTCGCCATTCTAACTGAGGGTTGATAGCCAACTGCCAGCCAGCGACCTGCACTTTGGCGTGATCTAAATCCTGACTGAGTTTTTCCCCCGCATCAACAATCAACATCTGACCGTCGGCGGTACCTTTAAACAGAAACAGTTTTTTACCATCTTCGGACAACTGATAGCCGCGCACATCACTGGCGAAAGTGTCGACTTTAGGTGATAGCGCATCATATTTGATAAATGCCACATTCTGCTGTTTACCATCAATACTGGATTGCTTCAGGTACAGTCCGCGATTGCTGATCTGCAATTGAGTGTAGTTACCGGAGGGTACCGGTACCTGCCACAACCGCTGAGCTAGCCCCTGCCAATCCACGTTAACCTTCACATCTGCATCTGACTTGTCATCAGCCACCTTGGCCGTGGTCAATTCATTTGGTTGCCGAAATGGGAATTGGGCATTCTTGTCGAGAGCCAGAGCAAAGATGTCTGCGCGCTTGTCAAATACTGGCCCCATATTACGGTCGCCCCAAGGTGAATTGGGAGTACTAGTAAACTCGCGGTTGGAGAGGAAATATAGCCACTGACCATCACGGCTAAACGCAGGAGAAAATGACTCATATTTGTCACTGGTCAGGATCGCAGATTTTTCATTATCCAGCTGATACAGCATCACTTGGGGTCTTGGCGTTCCAACTTCGCTGCGGGTAATGGCTAAATAACGACTGTCAGGTGACCAGACAATATCCTGATATGGCCCCAGACCTTCATTATTGGTCACGATCATCCGGTTTTGACTGTTCTTAAGATCCAACAGCCATAAATTTCCCTGATAATCATCATTGGCAAGGTAACGACCATCAGGCGACAGTACCAGACTCATGCGCATGTTGTTACCGTCTTTGGTCAGCTGTTTAGCACCTTCACTGCCGTCAGCCGGATAACGCCATAGCTCCTGTTCACCGCTGGCATCGGAAATCGCATAGATCCATTTGCCATCTTTGCTCATCACCGCATTACGCAAACGGTAGCTACCATCATTTGCAAGTTGCACCAGCCGCGAGCCATCAGTCCCCGCAATCGCCACATGACTACGGGCAGTCAACACCAGTTTGTTCCCCGAGGGGGCTAGATTAAAATCTGCCACGTATTTCAGTGGATTATTCACCCAATGTTCGCGGCGTTCTGGAAAATCAGAGGCCAGATGAATGGTTAAGGTTTTATCGCTGGCAGTGGCAATGTCGAGCAGGTGGATATCGGCCCCCAACTGAAACACTATTCTGCCGTTATTCAGCGATGGGGATCGCACTTCAAAGTCTTGGTAATGTGTGAGCTGTTGCAGATCACTGCCATCACTAGCCATCGACCAGATATTGGCGTCGCCACTGGCATCTGACACAAAATACACCCGATTCTGCCAGAACATGGGGGAGCGAATAGACCCTTGGTGTTCTGCAGCCAGCCGCTGTGCTTCCTGCTTTTGGCCGAGAGAGTAACGCCATAAGGTTCCGGCAGCACCGCCACGATAGACCTTGGCGTTATCCCCGGTGACCTGCAAGCCAAAACGCACAAAATAAACATACTTGCCTTGCGGATCCACCACCCCCTGCACCGCATCGGCCAATGGAATATCGTGAGTCTTCAATGTTTCAGGCTCGACCGTTCGCAACACCCAGAAATTAGAGGGGCCTTCGGCATTATCAGTGGCATACAGAACTTCGCCAGTTTGCGTCCAACCTTGCAGTCGTACTCGGCTGTTTTCAAACGTTATCCGTTTGGCAATACCGCCTGTCATGGGGATAACGTAAACTTCCTGCGTACCATCATAATTGGCGGTAAATGCCAGCATTTTTCCATCTGGGGAGATTTTGCCGTTAAATTCTTCAGCGGGAAGACTGGTAAGGCGATTAGCCTGAGCTGCACCTAATTGTTGAGTCCAGATATCCCCTTCGGCGGTGAATACCAATGTATTGCCATGAAGATCGGGCGCGCGGTAATAACCCAGTTCAGACGTTTCTGCCGCGATTGCGCTGCCAGTTATCGCGCCAAGCGCCAGCAAACAACAGGCAACGGATTGACGAAGTTTCATGAAGGCCTCTTATCCTTGGATGCAAAATAATGTAAATCAGTCACCAACTTAACAAAGGGCGAAGAGACATTCAGCCGCTTAACTGTGAATAAGTATTAGCAAATGTGTCGGCTCGCCTGCAGATTTACCAACGCGGGCAAGCGCCGATAAGACTATAGTGCAATAGCTCTGTGCATAAAGTTTATATGTGATAGTTATCACATCAGGTGCCTTAGGTGGTCCCTAGAATATGCCGCTCATTTTTTGAGATATTGCCAGCAGGAGTCTGCACAGTGCCCAATTCGACCAACTTTCGAACCCAACTATTTTCATTGCATCTGGGCTATGCGATGCGCGAAATACTCACCCGTGAAGGCTACAATGGTCGTCATTTTTTGCAGGACCTGATGGCTGGCGTTACGGTAGGGATCATCGCCATTCCCCTGGCTATGGCACTGGCAATCGCTAGCGGGGTTCCGCCACAATATGGTCTGTATACCTCAATTGTTGGTGGTTTTATCATCGCCTTATGCGGTGGTTCTCGCTACTCCATCTCTGGACCAACGGCAGCCTTTGTAGTGCTGCTATACCCGATTGCACAGCAATACGGTTTGGCCGGTTTGTTAATGGCAACCGCGATGTCAGGCATCATTTTAATTGTTATGGCACTGTTGCGTCTTGGCAGACTGATTCAATACATTCCGCAATCAGTGACCTTAGGTTTTACCGGCGGGATCGGGATTGTTATTGCCATACTACAAATCAAAGACTTCTTGGGCTTACACATTGAAGAGATGCCGGAACACATCGGTGGCAAATTACAGGCGCTGGCATTAGCGTTACCGCAGACCCATCTGCCAAGCCTGAGCATTGCGCTGGTAACTCTGTTTGTCATGTTAGCCTGGCCCAAACTCAAACTGCCAATACCTGCGCATCTGCCCGCTATCATCGTCGGTAGCCTATTGGCGCTATTGTTTAGCCATTTTGGTTGGCAAGTTGAGACGATTGGCAGCCGCTTCCATTACCTGTTAGCCGATGGCGGTCAAGGTAATGGTATTCCACCATTCTTACCTGGTTTTGAATGGCCGTGGCAACGTCCCGGACCCGATGGCACCCCATTGGGATTGAGCTGGGAAAGTATCCGCACGCTGGCACCGTCCGCCTTTGCGATTGCCATGCTCGGTGCCATTGAGTCGCTACTGTGCGCTGTCGTGTTAGACGGCATGACGGGCAAACGCCACAGTGCTAACAGCGAGCTGTTAGGCCAAGGCATCGGCAATATCATCGCCCCGCTATTTGGCGGTATTACGGCAACAGCCGCTATCGCCCGCAGCGCAGCCAACGTTCGTGCCGGTGCCTATAGTCCAGTATCGGCAATGATCCACGCCATCGTGGTGTTGCTGGGACTGGTAGTTTTAGCTGGCATTCTCTCTTATCTACCAATGGCGGCGATGGCTGCGCTGTTAATGGTCGTGGCGTGGAATATGAGCGAAGCGCCCAAAGCGGTTCATCTGATAAAAACCGCACCACGTAGCGATATTCTGGTTTTTGTCAGTTGTTTACTGCTGACCGTATTGTTCGACATGGTGGTCGCTATCTCCTTCGGCATTATGTTAGCCGCCTTGTTATTCATGAAGGAGATTGCCGAAATGACCCGCCTGTACGACATTGCCGGCAACAAGCGTTACCTGGAACGCGCCGTACCGGATGACTGGGCCGTACTTAAGATCAATGGACCGTTGTTTTTTGCCGCCGCAGAGCGAATTTTTGCCGAGCTTGCCACAATGGCCCGGGATAAAAAGGTGATTGCCTTAAACCTGGAAGGGGTTTCCATGTTGGATGCCGGCGGCCTGGCGGCACTGAATAAATTGGTGCACAAATGTCAGTACGAAGGCACGCGCTTATTGATCAGCGATTTGCAATTTCAGCCAATTCGTACCCTGGCAAAAGCTAAAGTTCAACCGATCCCAGGGACACTCAAGTTCTATCCATCAATGACCGAGTTACTTGATGGTGAACTGCCCGCGATACCGTAACTGCGAAACATCTCGGAAAAGGCCGCTCATGCGGTCTTTTTTTCAATCTGGTGAAGCAACTGTGCGCGATGAACTGGTGGCACTGGTTGCGTTATCAGAACGGAATTTTCTGTGAGCAAAGCAGCGAATTAAACCCCATCATGCTATTATGCCGCCACATTTACCCGGCGCTTTCGCTGCGACCGGGTCTGTTTTACCCTACATCTGTCAGCAGACCGATAAATTAGAGCAAAATTTGCTGTTTTAAGGAGTTATGATGCAAGCCCTCGTTGCCGTCGTTATGGGTTCAAAAAGCGATTGGCCCACCATGGAAGCAGCCGCTGAAATCATGGATGCCCTCAAAGTGCCATATCATGTTGAAGTGGTTAGTGCTCATCGCACCCCAGACAAACTGATTTCATTCGCAGCCAGTGCTGCAGACAAAGGTTTTAAAGTCATCATTGGTGGTGCTGGTGGTGCAGCCCATTTGCCGGGGATGTTGGCGTCGAAAACTCGCTTGCCAGTACTTGGGGTCCCAGTCCAGAGTAAAGCGTTAAACGGCATGGACAGTCTGTTGTCCATCGTACAGATGCCCAAAGGTATCGCCGTAGGCACACTTGCCATCGGTACCGCTGGGGCCTTCAATGCGGGATTGTTAGCGTGTCAGATCCTGGCAACCCATGATGATGCACTGGCAACACGCCTCGAAGCCTTCCGTGAAGCTCAAACACAAGCAGTTCTGGAACACCCAGATCCGCGGGAGGAATAATGAGCACCAAAGTTTGGGTACTGGGTAATGGTCAGCTCGGTGCCATGCTGGCACACGCAGGCAAGCCTCTGGCACTAGATGTCAGACCAATTGATATCATGGTGCCGACCGATGAGAAGTTACCGTTGGCGGCGGATGACATCATTACAGCGGAACGCGAACAATGGCCAGAGTCAGCCCTCAGCCTGCAGCTTTCCACTCATGCTAATTTTATCAACGGCCCGGTATTTGGTCGTTTGGCGGATCGTTTCACACAGAAAAGCCTGCTGGATGAATTAAAAGTTGCCACTGCTCCATGGGAGCCAGTGGACGATAAAAGTGATGAAACGACACTGCACAGCCGTTACGGTGACCGCGTATTGCTTAAACGCCGCACCGGCGGTTATGACGGACGGGGACAACACTGGCTGAAACAGGCTGAAGACAGCAAAATCCCTGCTGACTGGCGCAATCTCGCAATTGCAGAACAGGCAATCAACTTCGATGAAGAAGTGTCTTTAGTCGGGGCGCGTGGCCAGGATGGAAAATGCTATTTTTATCCGTTAACGCTGAATCTGCATCAGGATGGTATTCTGATGGCATCTATTGCACCGCTATCAAGATTAGCGCCGCTGCAAACACAAGCAGAAGAGATGCTCAGCACTATCATGCATGGTCTGAACTACGTGGGCGTGATGGCGATGGAGTGTTTCCGACTCGGTGATAAGTTGCTGGTCAATGAACTGGCGCCGCGAGTACACAACTCCGGACACTGGACTCAGGCTGGCTGCCATATTGATCAATTCCAGCTGCATTTGCGTGCGCTGTGTAATTTGCCGTTACATCGGCCACAGGTCAATTTTCAATGTGTTATGGTAAATCTTATCGGTATTGATAAAGATGACCGCTGGTTAAGTCTGCCCAACGCAGAACTTTTCTGGTACAACAAAGAAGTAAGACCTGGCCGAAAAGTTGGGCACCTTAATCTGTCGGTACATAATCGGGTACATTTGGCAGACAGCATTAATCAATTGAAATTGTGGATGCCACAGCAATATCAGGCACCACTAGATTGGATTATGGCGGAGTTTTTTAACGCCTGATCGCAAGTTTTATGCAACAGGACTGCAGCATTGACACCATTTACCAGTTTCAGACCCTTGGTGAAAACCGGCTTCCTCTGGTGGTTGCTGGTGGTGTCTTTGCTGCTGATTTCGTTACTGTTCTGGGCTTTCAGTGGCGGTCAGCAGGTACCTTGGTTGTTACTGATCGGGGTCTGTACTATTTTCATTCTTGCCAGCACCTTGGGGTATTTTCTCTACCAGGGACAAATGAATCGTCTGCAGCAGCAGTTGCAACAATTGCAGGAGTTGGGCGACGCTACCAGTGAATTACTGGCGTTACCGGCAAAGTGCGAATCTGAATCGAGTTTTCTGAATGCCTTTTTAAGTAAGGCGGTAGCACTGGTAGAAGGTGCAGAGATGGGGTCCGTGATTGTAATCCAAGGGCCCGATCGTAAACTGCATTTTGCTGCAGCTTACGGCCAAGAACTTAAACAGTTACAACAACTTAATATGCTATTACCGCAGACATTCCAATATCGGCTGACGGGTGGTCGCTGTGATCGCGTCATTATCATTAATGATACCGACAATACAGATGATCAAATTGCCAGGCAGCTGTTTGGTGGCCAATTGATCCGTGCGACACTCTCCAGCCCGATATATGTTGAAGGAAAACTTTACGGGTTGCTCAATCTCGACAGTACAGAGCCAGATTGTTTTAATGACTATGATTCAACGGTCATTGATATTCTCTCCAAAGAGGCGGCCAATGCCGTCGCCTTATATCAGAAATCCCAGCAAATTCATCAGCTCAGCTGTTACGACCAGCTCACCGGGCTCGCAAATCGCAGTTATTTCGATCAGCAAGCGTCACAGTGGCCATTGCGCCAGCAGTTACAAAGCTATCTGATCCTACTGGATATCGATGAGTTAAAACGGATTAACGAAGAACAAGGTCATGATCATGGTGACGAGGTGTTGCGGCAACTGGCGAATATATTGCGGCAGAAGTGGCCAGCCAAAGCACTGATGTGTCGTTTAAACGGCGACAAATTCGCGATACTTTCCTATGGCGAACACACGCAATTATCAGAATGGCTGCAACAAATCCGCAACGATTATGCTATGCAGCAACCGGGAATTAATTTTAGTTGTGCCACAGTGCCATTCAACGGTAACGTGGCGGAAAGCATTGATTTAGCAGCGAGAGTGATAGACAAACACCGTCAATAAGCCCACCTCTTAACCGAAAAATAACCGCCACAGCCAAGAGGAATCCAACTCATCTTTGCACCCGCGGTACTGGATGGCGTAACGTTTGGCTCGCGCTTCAACTTTATCGGATACCTTGATTAACCAGCGTTTGCTGCGATAGCTTCCGCGCTTAAAACCACCCCAACCTTCGTGGTAATTGAGGTAAAGATTCTTGGCATCCCACTTTGAAACGCCATTGATTTTATGGGTTTTAGAAATAAACCATCCCATAAAATCCATTGCATCATCAAAGTCACTGCGACTGGACCAGCTGTTGCCTGTTTCGCGGACATAGTCGTCCCAAGTCATGGTTTTGGCTTGAGCATAGCCATAGGCGTCACTGGCACGGCCAATAGGAATGAACCCCAGAAAATACTCCATCGGTGGCGCGGCATCGTGTTTGAATGAGCTTTCCTGATACATCATTGCCAACGGTACATGCACAGGTACGCCCCATTTGTCGCGGGCATCCACTGCAGCATCGTACCAGGAGCGATGTTCGTTAAAGATGGAGCAGATGTTGTCTGGATCTTTAGGCGGTGACGCCGCACATCCAGACAATAAAACAACAGCCAACGCCAAAGGCGCGGCCCGCAGGCAAGAAAAACATATGATACGGTCACAAACCACGAGCATTACCCATTGTTTTGGGAAGTACTTAGGCTACGTCCCAGATAACATCAATGCTAGTTTCACCTGAATTATCAGCGAATTGCAACCATGAAAATCAATTATCAGTTGGCAGTTCGCATTCTGCACTTTCTTGTGAACGGATCTGCGGCTGCCAGTAACCGGTATCATCCCCACTGTACTGGCGATCGGTATTAAATTTTGCCGCCAATTGATAACGCTGCCCGGCTTGCACCTTAACGTTGATATCTTTGGGGACTCTGGCCGCCAAGCGCACTTTCAGCTCAGGGGCATCAATCAGCTCCGAGACACGAAAAGTATGCATGCCTGGTGATAACTGGTAATTCGGTTTCGATATCACCGGCTTGCCATCAACATGCGTCACTACCAACCGGTAAAATTCCTGCGCGGGGACTGGCTCAGCATAAGTCGAAACGATGCCACAGGCTGTGGCATCATCAGGTGACGAGGCGCATCCACTCAGAAACGGCATGGATAACGCCCATATTAACGGCCAAAATTTCACGTAAACTGCACATCCTTCGCTGTTGTGGTATTGAAATACTGCGCCAGGAAATCATCGAAATTCAATGTATCTTCCTGCTCCTGCTGTTGCTGCTTAGCGATTGAAGCGGCAGCTTCCGCCTCAAATGAAGCAATAGATGCGGTCGATAGGGGATAATCAAGCAATTGCTGACGATACTGTTCAGCCAAGGCTTTCACCCAAGCGCCATGTGATTGACCACTTTCAGTCAACCGCGACAACACCCGCCCAGAAAGGGTCTTGTTAGGATCTTCCACCGCTTGCTGCCAGAATGCCAGGGCTTCACGGTATTGGTAAGTGTCATTACCATCGAGCAGCTCTGCTAACATTGACAGCTTGGCAAACAGCGCCTGTAACCACTGATGTCTGGAAATTGCCTTTCCATCACGTTGTAACATTAAATCGGGTTTACGACCTTCGAGCACTACTGCCTTCAGGTTGGCGGCGACTTCTTTCTCGCCAGCATCATCAGTTACGGCTGACGGTGATAACAGGCAGTACAACAAAAACAGGTCCAACAGCCGCAATTGCGATGCTTCAACGCCAACCGGACTGAAAGGATTGACATCGAGTGCTCTGACTTCAATATATTCAACACCTGCACGCGCTAATGCTTCAGAAGGCTTTTCTCCGTCATGCGCTACCCGTTTCGCACGGATAGGCGCATAAAATTCGTTTTCGATCTGCAAAATATTGGCGTTAAGCTGACGATATTCGCCATCAACTTTGACGCCAATGTTGGCAAATTTCTGCGAGGGCATTTTAATGGCTGCGCGGATGCCATCCAGATACTCAGTTAACGAGTTATAACTGATGGAGAGCTTTTCCTGTTCTTTATTGGTATAACCCAAATCACTCATGCGCAACGACGTGGCATAAGGTAAGAACAGGGTTCCCTGCCCCATTTTTTCAAATGCCAATTCGGTTTTCTGTCCCTTGATAAACGAGCCACACAACGCCGGTGAAGCGCCAAACAAATAGGGCAAAACCCAAACTAAACGGCGGTAATTTCGGATCAATCCAAAATAGCGTTCTGATTTAAAATCACACAGAGTCAAATGTTTATCACTCTGTTCATATAACAACTGCCAAAGCTCATCAGACACTGAAAAGTTAAAATGCACCCCGGCAATAATCTGCATCAGAGCACCATAACGATAAGTCAATCCCTTACGGTAAAGGCGCTTCATTTTGCCGTTATTTGAGGTGCCATAATAGGCAATGGGTATTTTTCGCTCATCCCCGACATAACAAGGCATACTCACCGGCCATAACTTCTGGTCATTGAGATGACGTAACGCAAATGCATGAGTTTCCGTCAGACCTTTAAGCATTTCATCAATATCACCGCAAACCGGAGTAATAAATTCCAGCAAGGCTTCACTGTAATCAGTGGTAATGCGGGAATTGGTCAGGGCGGCGCCCAACGCGGCTGGATGAGGGTCCATCGCAAGCTGATTATCAGCATCAATCCGCAACGTTTCCCGTTCGATCCCTCGCTGCATACCCAACAGGGCTGCGCGGCCGCCAGCATTGGAGAGCTGTGCTAATGTTTCGCTAAATGGCTTCAAATTGATTATCTCTTTTCCGGCGACTGCATAAATACCATTACAGTCGAGACACCCGAATTCCCAGAGAATCGAGCTCTGGTCGCGACGGACATTCCGGTGCTGCTTGTAAGATGCTGCCCAACATAAGGCCTAAGAGGGCTGTCAGGCAAGTGCAATTTATTCGGACACAGAGCGATGACAGTTACTAACCATCATCGCTCTGTTAATTATCTGACCACCTTTTGGGGGTGATCATCTGGATATGGGGGTTGAAATTCGGTATTACAAGGGCAGGTTTACTACCTTATAACCTAACGCTTGCAACCCCGCCTCAATTTTAGACTTATCCCCTACCACCAACATCTGCATTGATGCAGGATCCAGCCACTGTTTAGCCAGTTGGTTCAGCTGTTCTATGCTTATCTGTGCAATAATTTTATCCTGCTCTGCGGTAAAATCATGCGGCAACTGGTATTTCTGGATCATGCGGATAAAACCAGCTTTCTGATAGGGCGTTTCATAATCCAGAGCTTTCCCTTGGCTGATGGATGCCCGCATAAATGCTTGCTCATCAGGCGTCATACCATTCGCGTAGTAATGACTGATTTCTTTCATAAATTCCGCCAGCGCCTTATCGGTGACATCCGTTCGCACGCTGGCGGTGGCTTCGAAATACCCCAGCTCACTGCCGCCGGCGAAGAAGCTACGAGCGCCATAGGTGTAACCTTTATCCTCACGAAGATTCAGATTGATACGGCTGTTAAAGGCGCCACCGAGCGGGTAATTCATCAGATAGGTTTTAAAGAAATCGCCAGTGGCATCATAGGGTAAAGCCCTTTTACCAATGCTGATCACGGATTGTGCGGCCCCGGGTTTATCAATCAGGAAAACCACACCTGGATGACTTTCCGGTAATGAGCCTGCTGCAGGTAATGGCATGGCCGTCCCTTGCCACGCAGTCAAAGGCTGCAGTTTTGCCAGCAATTGTGCTTCAGGCAAATCGGTGACAGTAACCATCTGGGCATTACCTGCACGATATTGCTCGGCATAAAAGGCCTTAACATCAGCTAACGTGATACCGGCAACGGTTTGCAACGTGCCGCCGCTACTGATTCCGAGACTGTTGTCACTACCAAATAACAGTTTGGAGAACCCTTCATTGGCCAGATAGTTAGGATCTGACGCCATATGCTGCAGTGTCTGTAACGTTTGCTGTTTGACACGGTTGAAGTCCGTGTCTTTGAACCCTGGTTCTAGCAAACGTTCTTTGACAATGGCTATCGTCTTATCCAGATTTTCTGTCAGTGATGTCACGCGGATCACGCTCTGGTAGTCGCTGGCACTGAAGCTGACACTTGATCCCAGTAATTCCAGGGCCTGGGCCAGATCTTCACTACTACGTTTTGCACTGGATTCATTAAGCATATCGGCAGTGAGTGCGGCCAGTCCGGATTTATTCAAAGGCTCCAGACGATGACCACCATTCAGGTACACGATCAGTTCGGTGGTGGGAGTTTCAGTGCTCTGCGTTCCCATGATTGCAATGTGATCCGTCAACTTCGCATCCCAAAGTTCAGGAACCTTCAGCACTGGGGCTTTGGCCGCTAGCGGCATGACATTGCGATCAAAGCTGCTGTGCTCCGGTAGCGCGGCGGCGGACAAGCCCATCACAGCCTTATCGGCAATAGCGGGCTTGGTCGGGGTAAAATTATCTGCTGCTGCGACTAAGGCTTCGCCGCCCTTAGGGACCACACTGATGACAACTGAGGGTTTACCTCTGACGTATTCACGGAACACGCGCATAACATCATCTTTAGTTACGGCATCATAACGCGCCAGATCGTTGCCAATCTGATTGGGATTACCGGTAAAGGTCTGGTTTGCAGCTAATGAAGAAACTTTGCCAGAAACACTTTGCAACGAGAAAATAGAGTGCGCCCGAAACTGAATTTTTACCTTCTGCAAATCCTCATCTGTCACACCCCGGGTCTCAAATTCATCGATAGATTGACGGATCAGCTTTTCGATGGGAGCCAGGGCGCTGCCTTTAGCTGGATTTGCCAGTGCGTAAACTGTCAGTTTGCAAGATAATTCCTGACAAGGATGACTGGCGCCAGCCTGTACGGCATAACCATCTTTCACCAGGTTCTTATAGAGGATCGATGTCTTGCCACCGCCTAAAATATTGGCCAGTAAATCCAGCGGAGCCTCATCTTTATGGCGGGCGTATACCGTTGGGAAACCGATCTGGATCAGCGGCAAATGGATATTATCTTCCATCGACACGTAACGGGTCTTGTCCAAAGTGACCAAGGGTTTTGCTAACGGTGTAACGTCTGGTCCGCGAGGAATGTCACTGAAGTACTTATTGACCCAAGTAAGTGTTTGATTAACGTCGATATCGCCGCCAATGGTTAAGGTCGCGTTGTTAGGGCCATACCAACGACGGAAAAAGTCTTTTACATCCTGAGCAGTGGTACGATCTAAATCTTCGGGCCAGCCAATCACAGGCCAACTGTAAGGATGTCCCACCGGATAAAAGGCCTGCTCAAACCGTTCATTCATCCGCCCATAAGGGCGATTATCTATTCGCTGTGCTCGCTCGTTTTTTACGGTAGCGCGCTGAACCTCAAATTTTTGCTCCGTCAATGCAGGAAGCAAATAACCCATACGATCGGATTCGAGCCACAGCATTTTTTCCAATTGATTGCTGGGAACAGTTTCAAAATAGTTAGTACGATCACTATTGGTCGTACCATTCAGTTCACCGCCCGCTTCAGTGACCACTTTAAAATGCTGCTCATCGGCGACGTGCTCAGAACCTTGAAACATCATGTGTTCAAACAGATGGGCAAATCCGGTTCTTCCCGGCAGTTCACGGTCTGAACCGACATGATAAGTTATATCAACTTTGACCAGTGGATCAGAATGATCCTCATGTAACAATACCGTCAGTCCATTCGCTAAGCGATATTTCCGATAGGGAATACCGATTTCCCCAGCTTTTGGCGTGTAGGTCTCTACCAACGTCACGCCAGCGGGCAGTTGAGCTGCAGCAGTAGCCCCGACCTGTTGCGGCAACTGCTCTGCGGCGCATCCTGCTAGTGCCGCAGATACTGCTGCTACCAATAACCATCGTGTCATCTGTTACTCCTTAACATTTCATTGAACCCGTCTGGATTATAAATGGTTAATTTACACCTTTGTTAAGACTAACCGGTGTCGGTGATAAAGCTTAAGGCTGTAATTTGTAAATGGAAGTTTCGCCAGATTAACTGCACTGCTGGATGTTGAGAGCAGAACGGCTTAACCGCGCTAAAATAACTGATTCATCGCTAAAACAAAGCGGCGAAAAGTTACCCCAACGAAATAGTCGCAACCGTTATGGTTAACATCAATTTAAACTTTAAAACAATTAAGACAAATTTTATTATGACTATAAGCTATAAGAAAAGGTTTTATCTGGGGCTAATAGCAAAGGATTACAATTCCTATTCGCGACTATGACTCAATATTACTTCCTCATGGCCGACACCATAATCACAACAGGTCGATAACGACCAATAAACCCTGGATTTCACATGATTTGGCAAACTTATCAACGTATTCCATTTTGGCAAAAAGTTATCACCGGCTTTGTCCTGGGCGCACTGTTAGGTGTGATCCTTGGCGATAAGGCCACAATATTAAAACCACTAGGTGATCTGTTCATTAAAGCCATCACCATGCTGGTCGCACCTCTAGTATTTTGTGCCATCGTTTCCAGTATCACTGCATTAGGCAGCGAAGTTGGGCTTAAACGCCTAAGTGCCAAAACCCTGGGCATGTTTATGCTCACCGGCACCATTGCCTCCCTTATCGGTTTGGCCGTAGGTAGTGTTATCGATATGGGGGGCACCATGAATCTGGCGGCTACTGAGGTGCGCGAACGCAATGTGCCAGGCTTCGCACAAGTGTTACTGGATATGATCCCGCTGAATCCATTCCAGTCGCTTGCGCAAGGTAAGGTCTTACAGATTATAGTGTTTGCAGCATTGGTCGGAATTTCCATCAATATGGTGGGCGAAAAAGCAAAACCACTCAAAGACGCCATCCACTCCGGTGCTGAGGTGATGTTCCAACTGACACGGCTGGTACTTAAATTAACTCCAATTGGTGTCTTTGGGTTGATGGCCTGGGTAGTCGGTAAATATGGTCTTTCAACGCTAGCGCCTTTAGCTAAATTTATCCTGGCGATTTATATCGCCGCACTGCTACACATCATTTGTGTCTATGGCGGCTTAGTGAAATTTGCTGCAGGCCTCAGCCCCTTGCAATTCTTCCGTAAAGCAATGCCTGCCCAGCTGGTTGCATTCAGCACCGCATCCAGCTATGGCACTTTGCCTGTCACTACGCGTTGCACGCAGTCGATGGGCGTATCGGAACGTTACAGCGCCTTTGTACTACCGCTTGGTGCCACCATGAATATGGATGGCTGTGGCGGCATCTACCCGGCCATTGCCTCTATTTTTATCGCTCAGATTTATGGCATTCCATTGGATATGACGGATTATATGCTGATTGCCATTACCGCTACGGTCGCGTCCGTAGGTACTGCCGGCGTTCCAGGCAGTGCTATGGTGATGTTAACCGTAACATTAGGTGTGATCGGTCTACCACTGGAAGGGATAGGATTTATCGCTGCAATAGACAGGGTAATAGATATGATCCGCACTTGTACCAATATCACTGGTGACATGATGACGGCTGTTGTGGTCGGCAAGTCAGAAAATGAGTTTGACCAAGCGCAGTTTTACCGCGCCGAGAATCAAGCAGAAGCCGCCTAACAAGGCTAGGTAACATACTATTAAGGCCGCGTTATAGCGGCCTTTTGCTTATCTGAAATAACCACTGCTATCATAATGCCAAGCAATTGAAAGGAACCTTTGTCTATGGGGCGTTTTCTTTTTTTACCGCTCATTTTATGTTTATTGTGGCTGGCATTTTTACGCTACAACGGCATTCCGATATCACAGGGAGCCCGAGGCTTTGTATGGATCATTGGGGTTAGTGCTATCATCATCTGCATGCTTGCATTAGCCATCTGGCTAACCGCTTAGCTTGTAAACAATACCGCCGTTTTGACTCTTAGATAATGTTAACTGGCAGGAGTATGAATGGCGGACTGAAAATGGCTAAACGGCGAACGACATCCACGCTAAAGCGTTCTGAATGACCGCCGGATGCTCATCCTAGACCGGGAGGCTGCCGGCATCCGACAGAAGTCAGAAGGGAATTCCCCGCTGATATTATGGCTGGCCGTATCCGAGGGCTGCTATATGGCAGAGCAGATAGGGAAATCTGCAACAGGAAAAGAACCAAAATGGTCAGGATAACCGAGACGATTTACGCGAACGGTGACATGAAAATTTCCACTGCAAACATTACCCATATCTGCCGGCTACCCCGCATGACCGCTGCTATTACTATTCCAGCGAAATGCAGTAACATGAGTTTGACCTTGACTAGTAAGGGAAATGTCATCGCCATGCTAACTCAGTTACTGGCTATCCACCCAACGGAACCAGTGAAGCATGATGGGATGATGCGCAAGAGCTCGCTCGGCTATGAATCCGCCGGAGACATACACACCTGACCCTATGGAAAAACGATTTAACAAACAGTCGGGAAATAGTGGACACTACAGTCCAGTGCCACTCAAGGAATAAAATGGCGGAGAAGGAGGGATTCGAACCCTCGATGGGAGATAAAGCCCATACTCCCTTAGCAGGGGAGCGCCTTCGGCCACTCGGCCACCTCTCCGCAAATTGGTGCGCATGGAAGGAGTCGAACCTCCGACCACCTGGTTCGTAGCCAGGTACTCTATCCAGCTGAGCTACATGCGCATAATTTGAAAAAAAATAGGCAGACAATGGTGCGCATGGAAGGAGTCGAACCTCCGACCACCTGGTTCGTAGCCAGGTACTCTATCCAGCTGAGCTACATGCGCAGTTGATTGTCTGTTAAGCGCAGGCGATAAATCCCAATGGTGCGCATGGAAGGAGTCGAACCTCCGACCACCTGGTTCGTAGCCAGGTACTCTATCCAGCTGAGCTACATGCGCATGGAATCAATGGGAAATAAAGCAGAATGGTGCGCATGGAAGGAGTCGAACCTCCGACCACCTGGTTCGTAGCCAGGTACTCTATCCAGCTGAGCTACATGCGCAGAACGTATTCTTTACTGCTAAAACGAAATGGTGCGCATGGAAGGAGTCGAACCTCCGACCACCTGGTTCGTAGCCAGGTACTCTATCCAGCTGAGCTACATGCGCAGTTTTTTCGTTAAGAAAATGGCGGAGAAGGAGGGATTCGAACCCTCGATGGGAGTTAAAGCCCATACTCCCTTAGCAGGGGAGCGCCTTCGGCCACTCGGCCACCTCTCCGCTTTTTCTTGGCGCACATATTACTGTTTGAAGAAAATAAGTCAAACGCTTTTTGGGAAAGGCAAACCGTTTGCCCTGTTTTTAATCATATCGCGCAATAACGCTGCAACACCGCCAAAAACAAGGCTTTTTAGATGTTGAGTAAATAAAAAGCCAGCTATCAAAGCTGGCTCTTCAGACTACATCAGGCAGATCCAACAGCATAGGATCAATAGTCGCCGCCTTCAGAAGAAGAGCCGCTCTTTTCGGACTGAATGCGTTGATAAATCTCTTCACGATGCACAGAGACTTCTTTGGGCGCATTTACGCCGATACGCACCTGGTTGCCTTTTACCCCCAACACAGTCACTGTGACTTCGTCACCAATCATCAGTGTTTCGCCAACTCGGCGGGTCAAAATCAGCATTAGATTGCTCCTCTATTATCCATATCTTTATTACGGCGCTTATCCGTTCTGATGTCTATTATAAGGTGAGCTTAGTACAAAATAATAGTATTCAATACTAAAACCCTTGTTTTGCGATACCTTATTTAGTCAAAAACCGTGATGCAGCACGCGAACAGCCCTATCAGCATATGCGTCAGTTATTCATCTGACGAATATGTCGTCTGTAAATTCCGCAGCTTAACAATGATAAATTTAAGCATGCGCCGCCTACTTATGTCACACATAGCTGTTTTTTATGAACACTCACCGACACGATTCGGGGTTCCGTAGCAACAGCTAGGGGGGCCAAAAACTAAAGTCCATTGGATTCCCTGTTCGCAAGTTGCTGGCAATAACGTTCGCGCTCATCTCATGTGATATCAAAAATAGGTCGGCGCTAAATCAATGGGCTCCACAGAACCCATTGATTTAGCGCCGACCGTTTACTGACGACTGAGAATTACACTGATAAAAGGCGTTCACCAGTCGCTCAGATTAATGACTTACAGACGTTCCTGCAGCCAAGGTAACACCGATGCCAGAGCAGCGGGGAGTTTTTCTGGTTCGCTTCCGCCAGCCTGAGCCATATCAGGACGGCCACCACCTTTTCCCCCCACCTGAGCGGCAACCATTGCCACCAAGTCACCCGCTTTGACTTTAGCAGTAAGATCCTTGGTCACACCCGCGATTAGGTTAACCTTGTCATCATGAGCAGTGCCAAGAACCACGATACCTGATTGCAATTTTTGTTTCAGTTCATCCTGCAATCCGCGTAAAGCGCCCGCATCAACCCCTTCCAGCAATTTAACCAGTACCTTAGTGCCTGATACATTAGTCGCTTCAGTGACTAAATCAGCGCTTGCAGCAGCAGCCAATTTATCTTTTAGCTGCGAAATTTCTTTCTCCAGTTGCTTAGCGCGATCTAATTGCGCTTTAAGCTTAGCAACAACAGAGTGAGTATCACCTTTGAGCAATGCCGCAGCTTCAGCCAGTTCCTGTTGCTGCTGGGCAATATATGCCATGGCAGCTGCGCCAGTGACGGCCTCAATACGCCGAATGCCAGCAGCAATACCACTTTCAGAAACAATCTTGAAAACGCCGATATCACCGGTACGCCCCACGTGGGTACCACCGCATAATTCCACAGAAAAATCGCCCATAGTCACGACGCGAACACGGGTATCATATTTTTCACCAAACAGCGCCATTGCCCCTTTGGCTTTCGCCTGTTCCAGATCCATTTCTGCGGTCTGCAATTGATGATTGCGGCGGATCTGTGTGTTCACCAGATCTTCCACTTCTTGCAGTTGCGCTGCAGTCATCGCTTCAAAATGAGAGAAGTCAAAACGCAACCGTTCAGGTTCAACCAACGAGCCTTTTTGCGCCACATGAGTTCCCAAGACCTTGCGCAGGGCTGCATGTAATAGGTGTGTCACAGAGTGGTTTAACTGCGTCCGGTGACGCAACTTTTTGTCTACTAATGCTTTTACGGTCTGACCTAGCTTGAGACTACCGCTAGTGAGTACCCCAATATGCCCGATTGCCTGAACATATTTCTGGGTATCTTGTACATCAAACTCAGCAGCCTCAGCCAACAGTTGGCCTTTATCGCCTACCTGACCACCTGACTCACCATAAAAAGGGGTATTGTCGAGAATAATTACGGATTCCTGTCCAGGCAATAACGCATCTACCAGTTGACCGTTCACATAGATTGCCTGAACCTTGCCTTCACCGGTTAATGCGTCATAACCACAGAAATGACTGTTGATATCAGTTTTGATACCTGCATTGTAGTCCGCAGCAAATTGACCCGCAGCTTGAGCGCGGCTGCGCTGAGCCGCCATGGCGACATCGAAACCAGCTTCATCTACGGTAATGTTGCGCTCACGACAAACGTCTGCAGTCAGATCTAATGGGAAGCCATAGGTATCGTATAGTTTGAAGGCTGTTTCACCATCAAGTACATCGCCTTTAAGATCGGCTAATGCGCCATCGAGGATACCTAAGCCACGTTCCAGTGTGCGAGCGAACTGTTCTTCTTCGGCTTTCAAGGCATTTTCAACAACGCTTTGGGTTGCTTTAAGATCTTTAGCCGCATCGCCCATCACTTCAATCAGAGTGGGCACTAATTTGTAGAAGAACGTATCTGTGGCACCGAGCTTGTACCCGTGGCGCACGGCACGGCGAATAATACGGCGCAACACATAACCTCGACCTTCGTTGGACGGCATTACACCATCAGCGACCAGAAAGGCACAGGAACGAATATGGTCGGCGATTACCCGCAGGGATTTTTCTTCAAGATCACTGACACCAATGATTTCTGCCGCCTTGGCAATCAGAATTTTGAATACGTCGATTTCATAGTTGGAATGTACCTTCTGCATAATCGCAGAGATACGTTCGAGTCCCATGCCGGTATCTACTGACGGCTTCGGCAATGGCAGCATACTACCGTCTGCTTGACGGTTGAACTGCATGAACACGATATTCCAAATTTCGATAAAACGATCACCGTCTTCTTCTGGTGTACCTGGACGGCCACCCCAGATATGTGCGCCGTGATCGTAAAAGATTTCCGTACAAGGACCGCAAGGACCGGTATCGCCCATCTGCCAGAAATTGTCGGACGCATATGGCGCGCCTTTATTGTCGCCGATGCGAATAATATCTTCTGCCGGAATACCTATCTCTTTATTCCAGATATTGAAGGCTTCATCGTCATTCTGGTAGACGGTAACGCACAGCTTTTCTTTTGGAAGTTTTAACTCTTCAGTCAAAAAGGTCCAGGCAAAGCGAATCGCATCGTGTTTGAAATAGTCACCGAAACTAAAATTACCTAACATTTCGAAGAATGTATGGTGACGTGCAGTGTAACCGACGTTATCCAGATCGTTATGTTTACCGCCAGCTCTTACACAACGCTGCGCGGTAGTCGCGCGGCTGTAACTGCGTTTATCATTGCCAAGGAACACATCTTTAAACTGGTTCATCCCGGCATTAGTGAACAGCAGTGTTGGGTCATTCCCTGGCACCAGGGAACTGCTGTCTACTACCTGATGACCATTTTTTCGGAAAAACTCCAGAAATGCACTTCGCAGTGCGGCGGTGGTCTGATACATGAAATCGTCCTGAATAACTTGGGCTGTAAACTACAAAAAATGGCCTGGAGCTAGGCTGCCGGCCACTGTTACGCGTAATAGTCAGTCATTATAAGCGTGCAGGCACAGAATACCAATCAGAATCACCCAGGTCAGAGTGGATATATTAACAACAAAAAGGACATCAGCCCGATATTTAGCGCGATAGCTAACCAAGCAAGGAGCAATGAAAAACCGGGTAATTAAGAAGAGTGGTAAACGCGTAAAAAATCTAAGGCTGAAAAGCCCCTTTTAGAGCAGTAACCTGTATTAGTAACCACTATTTGTATGAAACAAGTTAACTGTGTGATGCTTACTCGTAAGGATCATAATCAAGTCCATAAGCTATCTGATCATAGCTAAAGCCTTGCCCTATCAAGTGCCGAATCCGTCTAGCACGTTCTTTAGCATCAACTGCGCTGGCATTGTTGCCATACTTCTTTAACGCTCTTTCACGAGCTAACGCAAACCAATCACAATCAGCAGCAGCTAACGCCCCATCAATACAGTCTTTAGATAACCCCTTTTGTAATCCACTTTGGCGAATGCGTGTCGGTCCATGCCCTTTGGCAATCTGAGCGCGAACTAAAGCACCGGCATAGCGTGAATCATCGATAAAACCCTTGGCTTCTAATGTACTGGCAGCCACATCAATATCTGTTTTGGTAAATCCTTTATCTGCCAGCCGGGAACACAATTCTCCCCGACTGTAATCGCGGCGCGCTAGCAGCGCAACCGCGATATCCATCAGTGAATCGCTCAGAAGATTTCTCCGGTTTCCATATCGATATTATCTTCACCAACGGTTTCAGTAGCCGCTGTTGCACCAACACCACCTTTATGCAGCAGCATTTCCCGCAACTGGGTATCAATCTCCTGCGCCACTTCTGGATTATCCTGCAGGAATTTGCCCGCGTTGGCTCGGCCCTGGCCAATTTTATCGCCTTTGTAGCTATACCAAGCGCCAGCCTTTTCAATCAACTTATGAGCCACACCAAGATCGACCAATTCACCAACTCGGTTGATGCCTTGACCATATAAGATCTGGAAATCGGCTTGTTTGAATGGTGCAGCAACTTTGTTTTTCACCACCTTAACGCGCGTTTCGTTACCAACGACTTCATCACCTTCTTTGATAGAACCCGTACGACGAATATCCAGACGCACGGACGCATAGAATTTCAGCGCGTTACCACCGGTTGTGGTTTCCGGGTTACCAAACATCACCCCAATCTTCATACGGATTTGGTTAATAAATATAAGCAAGGTGTTGGATTGTTTGAGATTACCAGCGAGCTTACGCATGGCCTGACTCATCATTCGTGCTGCCAAGCCCATGTGAGAGTCACCAATTTCCCCTTCAATTTCTGCTTTGGGTGTTAACGCTGCTACCGAGTCGACGATGATGACATCCACAGCACCACTGCGAGTCAGAGCATCACAGATTTCCAGTGCCTGCTCCCCAGTATCTGGCTGAGAACACAGCAGATTATCAATATCTACCCCTAACTTACGGGCATAAATAGGATCCAAAGCATGTTCGGCATCGATAAAAGCACAAACCTTGCCTTCCCGTTGCGCGGCAGCGATCACTTCTAAGGTAAGCGTAGTTTTACCAGAAGATTCAGGTCCGTAAATTTCAACGATACGGCCTAATGGTAAGCCTCCAGCCCCTAATGCGATATCCAGAGAGAGCGAACCGGTGGAAATCGTTTCCACATCCATGCTTCGATCTTCACCCAATTTCATAATCGAGCCTTTACCAAACTGCTTTTCAATCTGGCCCAACACGGCGTTTAACGCTTTCTCTTTATTCGGATCAATCTTCATTCTGGTTCCCTCTTACGACAACCAAATTGTTGTCTGAAATGCCTGTCTGCACCCAATCGGGTATAAATCGTTATCACGTTTATCCAGTAGTATACTGTACAATCATACAGTATCAAGTCCTGTGTATGATTAATTTATTTGCATTAATAATGCATTAGCAACAATGTCCTTTTTGTATCAAAGAGATGGCAAAATTTGTGAGAGTAAACTTCATCACTTTCAAATAACTGTTAATATTGCCATCCAGATTGCGGACATCATTGTCCGGATAACGAAGGAAAGACCCGCACAAGTTTATGATGCAAAATTCAGCTATTAGCCTCGATGACGATCTCGAAAAGCACACCCCCATGATGCGGCAGTACCTGTCGACGAAGGCCCAACACAGCGATATGTTGCTGTTTTATCGCATGGGAGACTTTTACGAGCTGTTTTACGATGACGCACGTCGCGCCTCCGAGCTGCTGGGGATCTCATTGACTGCTCGAGGTAAGAGTGGCGGAGAGCCGATTCCCATGGCGGGCATCCCCTATCATGCAGTGGAAACCTACCTGGCGAAACTGGTGCAACAGGGCGAATCCGTGGCAATCTGTGAACAGATTGGTGACCCTGCGTTGGCAAAAGGACCGGTTGAACGGAAAGTTGTACGTATCGTTACCCCCGGAACACTGACTGATGAAGCATTGCTACAAGAGCGGCAGGATAACCTGCTAGCTGCAGTTTATGAGGGGAAAACCGGCTTCGGCTATGCCACGCTAGATGTTGCGTCAGGACGTTTCATCGTTACAGAACTGGAAGATCTTGAAAGTCTAGAAGCTGAGTTGCAACGAACCAGACCCGCAGAGCTGCTATATAGCGAAGATTTCTCGCAGCAACAACTGCTAAGCAGCATCAAAGGTAAACGTCGCCGTCCAGAGTGGGAATTTGATTTTGATACCGCCATGCGCTTTTTATTGGATCAGTTCGGTACCAAAGACTTACAGGGATTTGGCATTCATCAAGCGCGCTTGTCGCTGCAAGCGGCTGGCTGCTTAATGCAATATGTGCGTGATACTCAGCGCACCGCCCTGCCCCATATCAATGCGATTCATCAATTCAGCCCAAGTGACAGCATAGTGCTGGATGCGGCCACCAGACGAAACCTGGAGTTAACACAGAACTTATCTGGCGGTCGCGAAAATACCCTTGCATCGGTATTGGATGCCACCGCAACGCCAATGGGTAGCCGTATGCTGCAACGCTGGATCCATCAACCACTACGCAGTCGCACATTGATTGAAGCACGGCATAATGCAGTGGCAGAATTACTGTCTTGCGGACAGTATGAACAGCTGCACGACGTGTTGAAATCGCTGGGAGACGTTGAACGAATTGTCGCCCGTTTAGCGATCCGTAATGCCAGACCGCGGGATCTAGCGCGTTTGCGTCAGGCCTTAGAACTGCTTCCTGAGATCCAACAACAACTCAGTACGATGAAGCAACCACACCTGCGTTACCTCAGCGAGCAGATCAGCGAATTTCCTGAGGAATTGTCACTGTTACAGCGCGCCATCATTGATAATCCGCCCGTACTAATTCGTGATGGAGGTGTCATTCGCGAAGGCTATAACGCTGAACTTGATGAGTGGCGAAGCTTGAGCGACGGCGCGTCCGATTATTTACAGCAGTTGGAAGTACGAGAAAAAGAACGAACCGGTATTGCAACATTAAAAGTTGGGTTTAATCGGGTACATGGTTATTACATTGAAGTATCCCGCGGACAATCGGCACAGGTTCCTTTGAGTTACCAACGTCGTCAGACGCTGAAAAATACCGAACGCTATATTATTCCTGAGTTAAAAGAGTATGAGGAGAAAGTGCTTTCGAGTCAGGGCAAAGCCTTAGCACTGGAAAAACAGTTATGGGACGAACTGTTCGACCATCTGCTACCCAAACTTTATGCACTACAGTGCTTCGCGGTGGCAGCATCAGAACTGGATGTGTTGAGTAATTTTGCTGAACGGGCTGAATCCTTTGGTTACTGCCAGCCTAACCTGACTGACAGCACCGGTATTGATATCGACGAAGGGCGACATCCTGTGGTCGAAAGAGTGAGTCAATCGCCTTTTATCGCGAATCCGGTTGTCCTAAATCCAAACCGACGAATGCTCATTGTGACCGGTCCCAATATGGGCGGTAAATCCACCTATATGCGTCAGGTAGCCTTGATCACACTGATGGCCCACATCGGCAGTTTTGTCCCAGCAGCGCACGCCACGATTGGCCCGGTTGACAGAATTTTTACGCGAATTGGGGCCTCTGATGACCTGGCTTCAGGCCGCTCTACCTTTATGGTTGAGATGACAGAAACGGCAAATATTCTGCACAATGCCACGGCCAATAGTTTGGTACTGATGGATGAAATTGGTCGAGGTACTTCAACCTATGATGGGATGTCATTGGCCTGGGCAGCCGCAGAATACCTGGCTCGTCAATTAGGAGCCTTAACGCTGTTTGCCACCCACTATTTCGAATTAACGCAGCTATCTGAGTTATTACCACAGGTCATAAATGTGCACCTGGATGCCATGGAACATGCCGACACCATTGTGTTTATGCATGCCGTACAGGAAGGCGCGGCCAGTAAAAGTTATGGGTTACAGGTAGCGGCGCTGGCTGGCGTACCGACGACGGTGATCAAAGCTGCCAAAATGAAATTGAAAGAGTTGGAAGCGAGAGACAGCCACCAGCACCAAGGTGCCGTTACACCGCTGCAATCCAGCCTGCCATTTGAAAATGAAATTTCAGAAGTGGAACTAACGCTTAAGCGACTCAACCTTGATGAACTGACGCCAAAATCGGCACTGGATTTGTTATACAAACTGCAAACATTAGCGAAACAGCACTAAACATCTCCTTAGCTGAATAACAGTAACTGTCCCGTCCTAAGATAGGTTGACAGTTTTTAGGCCAGCTCCCGTAGCTGGCCTTTTCTATTGTGCACCTGATTGGGTGTTGCCATATCTAAACTCAGGTGTGGTCTCATTTCGTTATATATCGCTATCGATTCTCGAACAAGTCTCTTCAGCTCTTCCAGCGTTTTACATCGATACAGGAAAAACTCTTGCTTCAGTATGCCATTGACTCTTTCCGCTAGTGCATTTTGATAGCAATCATAACCGTCTGTCATTGACGGCTGAATATGGTTCGCTATCAGTTCATCCTGATAAACGGCTGCGCAATACTGCGCTCCCCGGTCTGAGTGATGCACTGCATTAGCGATATAGCGCTTATCCCTAACCGCCATTTTCAGCGCTTTCACCACGCTGTCTGCTTTCATGTCTGTACTCAAGTGATGACCGACTATCTTGCGTGATACGGCATCGGTAACCAGTGACAGATAGTGCACGCCTTGGTCTGACTCAAGATAAGTGATATCGCTGACCAGTACATGCGCTGCATCATGCAGCCCGTCTGCTTTCAGCAGGTTGGGATGCTTCTTCATCCAGTGCTTGCTAAACGTCGTTTTGGTGTAACTTCGCTTAGGCTTCACCAGCAAGCCCTCATTTCTCAAATAGGTAAAGAATCCATCCCGTCCGAGTTTGATATCCTGTTCAATCAGCATAGGTTTTATCAATGTGTAGAGCTTGCGTGTGCCCAATCGCGGCATATATTTACGCCAGTATTGTACGGAGTCTTTGATGACCGATAATTCCGTTCTCCGACTATTCATCCGGGCAACTGCCTGGTAAACACCTTGCCTTGAAATACCGACAGCACGACATACGGCTGCCAGGTTTATTTCTCTTTTGGCTTTGGCTTGCCAGACATACCGGATAAGTACTTTTTTCTTAAACCAGCTCCGTATTCATTATCCATGATATCGACCATACCATTGAGGATTTGGTTACGCAGTTTCTCTTCGGCTAACTCACGCTCAAGGCGTTTGATAGTTTGTGCTGGGGTTTCTTTTGAATGTGGCATAAGGGGATGCTGAAAAGGTTTCGACCAATCGAGTCTACCATGCTTTCTGAGCCAAACGAGTACGGTTGTCTTACCCTGAATGCCAAAGCGCTGCTGGGCTTGTTTGTACGTCATCTCGCCTTTTTCGACACGCTCTACGACACCTAATTTAAAGGCTAAGGTGTAATCACGTTGCGTGCGCTTACGGCTTGAGTTAGTTGATGTCGCCATAAAGAAGTCCTCTTTATGTCAACGTATTTCAGGACGGGACAAACTGACACAAAAAAGCGCACGTTTATGTGCGCTTTTTAATCCAAACAGCGACTGAATTACATTTTAAACAGGGCTTCTACTGACAACCCTTGCCCTGAAATCATATCACGCAGACGTTTTAACGCTTCCACCTGGATCTGTCTGACTCGTTCTCGAGTCAGACCAATTTCAGCGCCGACATCCTCCAGCGTTGCTGGCTCATATCCCAGCAGACCAAAACGGCGCGCTAACACTTCCCGCTGTTTGGTGCTTAGTTCATTCAGCCATTTCACCACAGATTTAGAGATATCCTCATCCTGTACCTGCGCATCTGGTGTATAGCTATCATCGTCAGGCAACACATCCAATAAAGCTTTTTCATTATCACCACCGATGGGTGTATCCACCGACGTAATTTTTTCATTAAGCTTAAGCATGCGACTAACGTCAGCACTTGGCAGTTCTAACTTTGACGCGATCTCTTCCGCAGTAGGCTCATGGTCCAACTTGTGTGCTAGTTCCCTGGCGGTACGCAGATAAACGTTAAGTTCTTTTACAACATGAATAGGTAAGCGAATAGTACGGGTCTGATTCATAATGGCCCGTTCAATAGTTTGACGGATCCACCATGTAGCATATGTAGAGAAACGGAAGCCTCGTTCTGGGTCAAATTTTTCTACGGCTCGAATGAGGCCGAGATTACCTTCCTCGATCAGGTCAAGCAGTGCTAACCCGCGATTGTTATAACGACGGGCAATTTTTACTACCAATCGTAGATTGCTTTCAATCATTCGGTTGCGCGATTTTTCACAACCGCGGAGAGCTTTGCGCGAAAAATAAACTTCCTCTTCGGCAGTTAATAAGGGGGAAAAACCGATTTCACTTAAATACAGCTGAGTGGCATCTAAATTCTTTTGCAGATCATCCTGTACACGCTCTGCTAAGGCATCAGCCTGCTGTAAATCCATCTCAACTGAAAAATCTTCAAATTCTTGCACGGAAGCGTTGGTATTATTTCGGCTCATAATGTGCTCTCCCAAAATTTGGATAAACAATCTACATCTGGCGTTTTCCTCCAATGCCAAAGTGGCGCCAAACCATCAACGTTTGGGTAAATATTTTAGTGGGTTAACAGATTGACCATGGTAACGAATTTCAAAATGCAACATTACTTGGTCGGTACCTGTACTTCCCATCGTGGCAATAGTCTGTCCTGCGGACACGTTTTGCTGTTCCTTAACTAAGATTTTATCGGTATGGGCGTACGCACTAAGATAATCATCACTGTGCTTGATAATGACGAGATTCCCATATCCTCGTAAAGCATTACCCGCATAGACAACCCGACCATCTGCAGCGGCTTTTATAATATCGCCACGGTTACCGGCAATCTTTATCCCTCTATTGCCTTGCTCGGTACTAGAAAAAGTTGCTACCACATTCCCGTTCGCTGGCCACAACCATTGACCAACTTCGTCAGGTAAGATGGTACCTGAACTGTGGATAATTCCGTTAACATCTTGTTTACTAGTGGTTACAGAGTACGCAGACTTGTGATCGGAATCAAGTGTTTTTTGTGATGCCGGTCGCACTGACTGAACTGTTGCATTTTTTAATTTATCATTTTGTTTTTTATTAATTTTATCTCCATAGTTTTCATTCTTACGTTTGGAGTAATTGCTCAAATTATGTACTTTTTTATTTGATGAAATGGGGTTCAGGTGAAGTATCTGCCCAGGGTAAATGGTGTAAGCACTGTCTAGACGATTTATCTTGGCCAACTCTTGATAATCTTTATCCGCTGCCCAGGCGATTGAATAAAGGGTATCACCTTTATTCACTTTGTAAGTTTTAGCTGAGTTGAGATAGCCCTTTGCAATAATCGGGTGGGATCCGTTAACCGAATAAACGGGAGCGGGATGATAAGACTGGAAGCTACAAGCTGAAACGGACAATATCGCGGCAACGATTACCACGCCATAGCAGAGCCTTCGGCACAATATTTGAAAAGCGCTATGACGTTCTTCCTGGGACACTCCATTCCTCTCTAATCGCTTGACGCAATTTATGCCAAAGCCCCACTGACTAATGGTACAAATCGAACCGATTCAATCACGCTGGATGTATATTTTTCTCCCTGCCGGATAATTCTCAGCAATTGCTGATTATCTTCCCCCACAGGCACTATCAGAACACCGCCATCCGCTAACTGTTGCAATAAGGCTTCTGGGATCTCAGCAGCAGCGGCAGTAACCACAATTGCATCAAATGGTGCACGATTGACCCAACCTTGCCACCCGTCACCATATTTAAACGATACGTTGTGCAGATCTAACCGTTTCAGTCGCTGTCTGGCCTGTATTTGAAGACTTTTAATGCGTTCAACTGTGTATAACTGCGGAACTAGTTGCGCCAGAATTGCGGCTTGATAACCTGACCCTGTGCCAATTTCCAGCACCTTTGTCGGATTGACCGCTAACACCTGTTCGGTCATACGTCCAACGATATAGGGCTGAGAAATGGTCTGCCCAGAACCTATTGGTAAAGCGGTATTCTCATAAGCCTTGTGCGCCAGTGCACCATCGACAAACATCTCCCGAGGAGTTGCTGCCAACGCCTGTAGCACTGCGGGGTGAGTGATACCCGCCTCGCTTAATTTTCGGGTTAACTGTAATGCCGCAGATGCAGATGCTGCGCGACTCATAGTTTCTCAATCCACTGTTGCAGTTGTGATAGCTGACGATAGGCGGTCAAATCTACTGTTAACGGCGTAATAGATACAAAGCCCTGCGCCACAGCATAAAAATCGGTATCGTCGCCCACATCCAGTTCTATTCCAGGAGGGCCAAGCCAGAATATCTCACGCCCATGAGGATCGGTAGTTCGCACCATATCCTCCGCTTTGTGTCGCGTTCCCAGTCGGGTAACTCTGATCCCCTGGATCTGATCCATAGGTAAGTCCGGCACATTAATATTGAGGATCTGATCGGAGGCGATTGGAAAGCGTTTCAGCCCTTCAATAATTTTCAGCGTGTATGCGGCGGCAGTACCGTAATGCGTTAATGCCCGCCCCGCTAAAGATACTGCTACTGCTGGTAAACCCAGAAAACGCCCTTCCATAGCAGCCGCCACCGTACCTGAGTATAAGGTATCATCACCCATGTTCGCGCCAGCATTAATACCGGATACCACCATATCAGGCTCGCCATTACAGAGTTCACGTATGGCTAAATGCACGCAATCTGTGGGGGTACCGTTAACCGAGATATAACCGTTATCTAACTTATTAATCCTTAAAGGATTAGTCAAGGTCAACGAATTACTTGCACCAGAGCAGTTACGATCTGGCGCGACAGTTTGCACCGAAGCAACCTGCGACAGTGTCTCTGTCAGCACTTTAATCCCTGGAGCCATGACACCATCATCATTACTGACCAGAATCTTCATCGTCGCTTACCCGCCCTGATTTGCTTCTTTTTCGGCAACGGCCTGTTGCCAGCGCATTTCTGCAACATCGGTATAATCCAGCACTTCGCGCAATACCGAGGTGGCATAAGCCCCCGCGGGTAATACAAAGCTAACTTTCAAGCCTTCCGGGATCAAAGACCAACTCATCGCTTGCGGACACAGAAATAATGGTCGCCGCTCCTGAGATAACCCCACATCTTCTAGCCCCTTAAGATCATCGGCATAGGCTTCCAGGACACGACTTTCAAATGCTAAGGCATCGCCAGTACACAACGGTGTACCTCGCCCCCATAATGGTGCCGACAGTTGAATATCCTGCTCCGCTAAACGTCGTTTAAGGACTTCATCCCACTGTTCTGCCACAAAAAAACTGTTGCTTCCAGCCAGCATCACACAATCGCCAGCCAACAATGCTTGAGAATGCTGCGATAATCTGGTGGAGGTCACGGCGTTAAACAGCATAGATCGCAATGCTGACAGATAGAGTGAACGTTTATTACGGTCTTTAACTTTTCTCCCAGCCAACATTTCGCGAGCTTTAGTGATATTGCCCCCTTGATGACCGAATCGCTGCTCGCCAAAATAGTTAGGCACACCATGTTCACGGATCTGCTGTAAACGCTTTTGGACGTCATCAGGATCACTGAGTTCTCTTAAAATCAGCGTAAACCGATTACCGGTCAATGCACCAATTCTCAGCTTTTTGCTATGACGATGACTGGCTAACACTTGCAAATTGTCGGCATTCAATTGTTGCCAATCAGGCGTTTCTTTTCCCGGAATGCGTATACCAAACCATTGTTCTGTGACTGCATTTTTATCTTTCTGACCAGCAAAGGTCACTTCTTTAGGATGTACACCAGCAAATTTAGCCAGCATTTCCGCTACCGCAGCGGTATTTAACCCGCTCTTTCGAATATGCAGTAAGTGATGTTCGCCTTCACCAGTTGGTGCAAATGGCAGCAATTCCTGTACTAAAAAATCTTCGTTGTAGGTTCGCAGATTCCCACAACTATGAGGCTTTCCATATAGATAATGGAGTTCTACCACGCGACATGCTCCTCTGCAGCTGATTGCAGCAGTACTACCGCTTCGACCGCAATACCTTCTTTGCGACCAGTAAACCCAAGTTTTTCAGTAGTAGTCGCTTTAACATTAATCGCATCTAGCTCTGCCTGTAAATCGACCGCCAGTACCATTCTCATCGCGTCGATGTGCGGTGCCATTTTAGGCGCTTGCGCAATAATGGTGACATCAAGATTGCCCAGGCCAAAACCGCGCTGCCTAACGAGCTCAAAACAATGACGCAGCAACACCCGACTGTCAGCTCCTTTAAACTGAGGATCTGTATCAGGGAAATGGTGTCCTATATCCCCGAGAGCCATCGCCCCCAACAACGCATCTGCTACGGCATGCAGCACCACATCACCATCCGAATGTGCAACCAAACCCGTTTCGTAAGGCACAGTAACACCGCCGAGGATCAACGGTTGAACACCGCCGAATTTATGGACATCAAAACCATGTCCGATACGTATCTTCATCAATTACTCCAGTTGCTCCGGACTTAACGCTGCTCTCGCTGATGACGCAGATATAACGTTGCCAATGGCAGGTCATCCGGATGCGTTATCTTAATATTGTCACTCCGGCCGGTTACCAGCCCGGGATGAACCCCCGCCCACTCCATAGCCGAAGCTTCATCCGTCACCTGAATACCGGCTGCAATCGCTGCTGCGAGATTCCGTTGTAGTTCTTGCGCAGGAAATAACTGGGGTGTGAGCGCATGCCAAAGTGCTTCGCGAGATACCGTGGACGCTACACAACCATCAGCAGAGGCTCGCTTCATGGTATCGCGCACTGGCGCTGCCAAAATGGCACCTTGAGGAAATTGTTGCCGTGCCGCCAACAGCCTATCGATATCCTGATGAGTCAAACATGGTCTTGCGGCATCGTGTACCAAAGCCCAGGCATTGGTCTCATGGACATTTTGTAATGCGGCCAGAACCGAATTCGCACGCTCAAGTCCCCCCTCAACGGTATGAAGTTTTGGGTGTTGAGCTTGTGATAATGTTGAAAAGAATTGATCCTGTGAATGTAATGCCACAACTACCCGTGCAATATCAGGGTGGTCCAACAATAGTTGCAACGTAATGCCAAGAATGCAGCTATCCAACAACGGCAAATATTGTTTGGGACGATTGGCGCCCATACGACTGCCAATACCTGCTGCCGGAACGATAGCCACTACGGATTGAGACGCATATGCTTCATTATCAAACTGCGTTTCAGATTGTTTCATGGTGCCCTGCATTTAAGAAATATAGACGATGAACAGCACGATATATCAGTTACTAGACACGGTCATTGAACGTTGATCGCCACCAACCACCCGATAAAAAGTTTCACCCTTTTTAATGAGCCCCAGTTCATTGCGCGCACGTTCTTCAATAGCTTCTTTGCCACTGCGCAAATCAGAAATTTCCTCTTTTAACGCCTGGTTTCTGGCATCCAGTTCATCGTTATTCTGTTGCTGCTCGGCAATCTGATGATCCAAATGATAATACTCAGTGAGGCTATTTTCGCCCCACCATAAGCGATACTGCATCAGACCAAGCAACAGGCATCCTAACAAGAGCAAAGGTTTCATAAGTCGCGTGCAACCATTCCTGATAAAACGTTCTGCGACAGATAGTACAACAAAAAAGGCCACCAAGTGGCGGCCTTTTTGCATCAGTTTATATCTGTGTCGCTAAAAAGCAGGCTTATGCCTGACCTTTAATCGCTGACCGCCCCCAAAAAGGTGCCTTTTCACCTAACTGTTCTTCGATACGTAACAGTTGGTTGTACTTGGCAATACGATCTGAACGGCACAGAGAGCCGGTCTTAATCTGTCCAGCAGCAGTACCTACCGCAAGATCCGCAATAGTAGCATCTTCAGTTTCGCCGCTGCGGTGAGAAATCACAGCCGTGTAACCAGCCGCTTTTGCCATGCGAATCGCAGCCAGGGTCTCAGTCAGTGAGCCAATCTGGTTGAACTTGATAAGAATGGAGTTACCGATACCCTGTTCGATACCGCGAGCCAGGATTTTAGTGTTGGTCACAAACAGATCATCACCCACCAACTGAATTTTGTCACCGAGGATCTTGGTCAGATACGCCCAACCTTCCCAGTCAGACTCATCAAGACCGTCTTCAATAGACACGATCGGATATTGTTCTGTCAGTGATTTAAGGAAATCTGAGAATTCTTTGTCGGTAAACACTTTGCCTTCACCGGCGAGATCGTACTTACCATCTTTGTAAAACTCTGACGCCGCACAGTCCAGAGCCAAAGTCACGTCAGTACCCAGATTATAACCGGCTGCCGCAATCGCTTCTTTGATAACAGCCAAGGCATCAGCGTTAGATGACAGGTTCGGCGCAAAACCACCTTCATCACCAACGGCAGTATTCAATCCTTTGGCTTTCAGGACTTTCTTCAGATTATGGAAAATTTCAGAACCCATGCGCAATGCTTCACGGAAATTTTTTGCACCTACAGGCTGAACCATAAACTCTTGAATATCGACGTTATTATCAGCATGTTCACCACCGTTGAGAATATTCATCATCGGCACCGGCATGCTGTACTGACCGGGTGTACCATTCAGCTCGGCGATGTGGGCATACAATGGCATCCCCTTGAAGGCTGCGGCAGCTTTGGCGGCAGCCAATGATACGGCCAGAATTGCGTTAGCACCGAGTTTATCTTTGTTTTCGGTACCGTCCAGTGCAATCATGATGTTGTCAATCTCAGCTTGGGCTGTAGCATCTTTGCCCAACAGTGCATCACAGATCGGGCCGTTAATGTTAGCCACGGCTTTCAGAACGCCTTTGCCTAAATAACGGCTTTTGTCACCATCACGCAGTTCCAATGCTTCACGGCTACCGGTAGAGGCGCCTGATGGCGCTGCCGCCATACCGATAAATCCACCTTCCAGATGCACTTCAGCTTCTACAGTGGGGTTACCGCGCGAATCCATGATTTCGCGACCAATGACTTTAACGATCTTAGCCATAATATCCTCAGTTCAGAGATAAAGATTAAAAGATAAAACCCATACCCATATAGCATCCCCATGACATGGGTACAGGGCTTTTGATACTGCCGCAATGTCTCATCATACGACATTCTCGGACGCTTGATGAGGCATCGCAGGATTAAATAAAAAAGCCGGTGCAATTAACTCGCACCGGCTTGTATGTTTTAGCCTAATTTGCTTTTTTGATAGGCGCTGGCTGCCGCGACAAACCCTTCAAACAGCGGATGACCATCGCGCGGTGTTGAAGTAAATTCCGGATGGAACTGCCCGGCGACAAACCAAGGGTGATCCGGCAATTCAATCATCTCAACCAATTTACGATCTGACGATAAACCACTGAACACCAACCCCGCCTGTTCAAGTCTAGGAACATAGGTGTTATTCACTTCATAGCGATGGCGATGACGTTCAACGCAATTTTCACTGCCATAAGCCGCTGCAGCTTTGGTGCCTGGTATCAAATGACACAACTGAGCCCCCAGTCGCATAGTACCGCCCAGATCTGAGTTTTCGCTGCGGTGTTCAACATGGCCTTCTTCATCAATCCATTCGGTAATAAGACCAACCACTGGGTAAGGTGTTTTGGGTTCAAATTCAGTAGAGTGGGCACCTTCCATGCCAGCAACGTGACGAGCAAACTCAATCAGTGCCACCTGCATACCCAAACAAATACCGAAATAAGGCAGCTTATGTTCACGGGCGTATTGAGCAGCCATGATCTTGCCCTCAATACCACGAGAACCGAAACCACCTGGGACCAGAATACCATCAAGCCCTTCCAGTACTTCTACGCCCTTCGCTTCGACAGTCTGAGAATCAATGTATTTAATATGCACTGAGACGCGAGTCTTAATCCCGGCATGTTTCAAGGCTTCGTTAACGGATTTATATGCATCAGGCAACTCAGTGTATTTACCCACCATGCCGATGGTCACTTCAGCATTCGGGTTGGCTTCCTGATAAATCACGTTTTCCCATTCAGAAAGATCGGCTTCCTGACATTGCAGGCCAAAGCGTTTAACGACCAGTTCATCCAATCCCTGAGAACGCAACAGCGCCGGGATTTTATAGATAGAATCAACGTCGCGCAGTGAAATAACCGCTTTTTCTTCGACGTTACAGAACAGGGAAATTTTAGCGCGCTCAGTCGCCGGAATTGCCCGGTCGCCTCGGCACACCAGAATATCAGGCGCAATACCGATAGAACGCAGTTCTTTAACTGAGTGCTGTGTCGGTTTGGTTTTCACTTCCTGAGCAGGGCCAATAAATGGCACTAAAGTCAGGTGCATGAACATGCTGCGCTCGCGGCCCAGCTCAACCCCCAACTGACGAATAGATTCGAGGAATGGCAAAGACTCGATATCACCGACAGTACCACCAATTTCAACAATGGCTACGTCGTGACCTTCACCGCCTTCCAGCACTTTTTCCTTAATCGCATTGGTGATATGGGGGATCACCTGAATAGTCGCGCCCAGATAGTCACCACGGCGTTCCTTACGCAGCACTTCTTCGTAAATACGGCCGGTAGTAAAGTTATTCCGGCGGCCCATTTTCGTGCGAATAAAACGTTCATAGTGGCCCAAATCCAGATCAGTTTCCGCACCGTCTTCTGTGACAAAGACTTCGCCGTGCTGGATAGGACTCATGGTTCCCGGATCAACGTTGATGTAAGGATCCAACTTCATGATGGTCACATTGAGGCCCCGCGCCTCTAATATTGCAGCCAAAGATGCTGCTGCAATGCCTTTGCCAAGTGATGAAACCACACCACCGGTTACGAAGATATACCTTGTAGTCATGCTGAACCTGAGAAAAAGAGTGAGAATTCAGCGCTTGGATGAAGCGCCTGGACGGGGCGACAGTATATCAAAGACGGCTGGATTTACCAAACCAACAGAGGCAGAAATTTACCTGAATATTTAAATAAAAGGCGGCAGATTAGCTACGCTCCTGCTGTTTCACCTGCTCCCAGTACTGGTCCAATGACATTAAAGAATGTTCTTCGAACGCTTTTCCAGACTCATGAACCCGTTGCTCTACCCCACGAAAACGGCGTTCAAATTTGTGATTAGCCTGCCGCAGTGCTTCTTCCGGATTCACCCCCAGATGCCGTGCAAGATTCACTGCGGCAAACAGCAGATCACCAACTTCTTCCTGCACTTTCTGTGGTATTTGCGGTGAAGTTTGTGCTTCGACAATCACTTCATCCAACTCTTCTCGCACCTTGTCGACTACCGGCGATAATTCGCCCCAATCAAAACCGACTCGCGCTACCCGCTTCTGGATTTTTGCTGCCCGAGTGAGCGCAGGTAATGCGTTCGGAATGTCATCAAGTATGGAATTCAGCTGTCTTGCCTGCCGCTCACCCGCTTTAAGTTTTTCCCAGTTATCATGCAAATCTTTAATATCCGCATCGGCAAATACATGGGGATGGCGCTGCACCAGTTTGTCGCAGATACGAGAGACTACTGTGCTAAAATCGAACTGTTGCTGCTCTTTGCCAAGCTGCGAATAAAACACTATCTGAAACAGTAAATCGCCCAGTTCTGCCGGTAACTCCGCCCAGTCTTCACGCTCAATAGCATCGGCGACTTCATAGGCTTCTTCCAGAGTGAATGGAATGATCGACGTAAACGTCTGTTCCTTGTCCCAAGGACAGCCCTGCTGAGGGTCGCGGAGTTTTTCCATAATTGCCAACAGGCGTTCAATATCGGGATTACTCACAGCTGTCTATACCTATCACTCATATCACGACCGACTACAAACGGCGCGCTTCCAGAACACCATCGACCAGATTCAGTTTTGAAATCACGCGCGACAAACCTTCCACATTATAGAGTTCCATCTCTAACTCTATGGTAGCGGTCTGGGTTTTCACGTCAGATGAGGTGTTCATCGCCAGCACATTCGACTTTTCAGCCGCTAACACCGAAGTTAAATCCCGCAACAGACCGGTGCGGTCATTAGCCAATACCCGCAATCGGACTTTATAGCCGCCAGAGTAGTTTTCGCCCCAGACCACATCCACTAAACGCTCCGGATGCGCTCGCATCAACTCTTTCACTTGTTCGCAGTCAGCTCTATGTACCGAGATGCCACGACCTTTTGTGATAAAACCAAAGATCTCATCACCGGGAACAGGCTGACAGCACCGGGCCAGATGACTCATAAGGTTACCGACGCCATTCACTTCAATACGATCTTTGCTACCACTGCTGGCTTTTTGACCGCCCTTTTTCACCAGTTCTTCAATGGCGTCTTCTTCAGAAGGTTGTTCCTGACGGAACTGCCCCTGAACATAGTTCACCACTTGGTTTAAACGCACATCACCGCCACCTATGGCCGCCAATAGGTCGTCCATATTGCCCACATTGAAACGCTCAACAGCGATATTGGCATCCTTAAGATTAAGGCCAATGCGTGATAATTCCGCCTCCAGCATTTCTCTGCCTGCGGCCAGATTTTTATCACGGTCCTGCTGCTTCAGCCAATGCAGGATCTTGCTTCGCGCACGCGAAGTTTTGATGTAACCCAAGTTGGGGTTAAGCCAGTCGCGTTTGGGATTGGGGGTTTTAGAGGTAATAATCTCGACCCGCTCCCCTGTTTGCACCTGATAAGTAAAGGGGACGATACGGCCATCGACCTTGGCACCGATACAGCGGTGACCAATCTGCGAATGAATATAGTAGGCAAAGTCGAGTACGGTAGACCCCCCAGGCAAGTCGACGACTTCACCGGTCGGGGTAAACACATACACCCGATCTTCAAACACCTGAGAACGGATCTCTTCCACCAGGTTACCACTTTCAGCCACATCTTCCTGCCACTGCAGGATCTTACGCAGCCAATTGATCTTCTCTTCGTAACCGGTTTGTTTACCCGCAGTACCTTCTTTGTATTTCCAGTGAGCAGCGACCCCCAGTTCGGCGTCTTCATGCATCTGCTGGGTACGGATCTGGATCTCGACGGTTTTACCTTCCGGCCCGACAACCACAGTATGAATTGACTGATAGCCATTAGGCTTGGGGTTAGCAATGTAATCATCAAATTCACGGGGAATGTGATGCCACAGCGTGTGCACCACCCCCAGCGCGCCATAGCAGTCCTGCAATCGTTCGGTGACGACCCGCACGGCACGCACATCAAATAACTCGTCAAATTTTAGGTGCTTACCGCGCATCTTTCGCCAAATTGAGTAAATATGCTTGGGGCGTCCATACACTTTGGCGCGAATTTGCTCTTCATCCAGCTTTTTTTGCAGTTGATCGACGAAATTCTCGATATAGACTTCGCGGTCAAGCCGTTTACCGTCTAACTGCCGGGCAATTTCTTTGTAGGTATCGGGATGCAGGTAACGAAAGGAAAGATCTTCCAACTCCCATTTCAGTTGACCAATCCCCAGGCGGTTTGCCAGCGGCGCGTAAATATCGGCAATCTCTCTGGCAAGCAACACCCGGGTTTCTTCATCTGACCCCTTGACCTGTCGCAACAGAAATACTCGTTCGGCCAATTTGATAACCACCGCGCGTACATCTTCCACCATCGCCAACAACATTTTACGGATGTTATCGATTTGCGGCTCGGCCGCACGGCTATCCTGATTCAGCTGCAAATAACCAATGGCATCCATGGTCTTCACGCTGCGCACTAATGCAGCTAATCCTGACGAACACTTTTCCTGCAAATATTCTTCATTTAGCAGTCCGGCTTCAAAATAGACGAACAGTGCTGACGCCAACAAGGTGTCGATATCCATATTCAGCGGCGCCAGGATCTCAATTAATTCGCGGGATTTGGCCTGTAGCTCCGCCTGCGGAATACGGCACTTACCGAGCGGCAAGCTTTCAAGCTGCTGGAATAACACCAGTAGCTTCTGAGCTTCCTCGGGCTGAGCGACGTGGCGTTTGACCCACTCGTCCAACGTAAAGTCCGGATCCTGAAAATGCGCTTCGCGAACAGATACCATCTTTGCTTCCTTTTTTGGGTCTGATAAACAGACGCGTCAAGACTCTCTATCTTGGGTATTGCTTGCGGGAAGTCAAATCCCTTATGTCGCTTTTTGGAAAATCTCGCGTAAAGCTGGCGTTTATTTGTGCGAAAAGAGTGCCATGGCCTCAATATGATGCGTCTGTGGAAACATATCCAAGAGCACCAGTTTATCTAGCTGATAACCTTGTTCTACTAATCTGACACTATCCCGCGCCAGATTGGCGGGATTACATGATACATAAACCAATGATGCCGGTTGCAACTTTGGCAGGCACGCCAACAACTCCCAGGCACCGGCACGACTAGGATCCAGCAATAACTTATCGACTTGAGTCAGCCAAGGTTGTCCACGTAAATCGCCATTCAAATCCGCGCAATAAAATTCCGCATTGCTCAGTCCGGCAGCGATGGCGTTAGTTTGAGCCTGTTCAACCAGCGATGGCACCCCTTCAACCCCGGTGACCTTGGCACCAGTTGCCGCAATAGGCAGGCTGAAATTTCCCATACCACAGAATAAGTCGAGAATGTGTTCACCCGTTTTTGGGGCTAGCCACTCTAACGCCTTGGCGATCATCAGTTGATTCACTCCGCCGTTTACCTGAATGAAGTTACCCGGGTTAAAATGCAGTGTCAGCGGCTGGCTGGCCAGAGTGAATCGATAAAATGGCTGGGCACCATGCAGGTAGTCATACGCACCATCCTCACCTTGCAATACCAGTTGGCAATCGAGTTTCTGTGCTAATGCCAATAAGCGCTGCCGGTCTTTGTCTGATAATGGCTTTGTCACCCGCAGAACGACCAAAATGCCACTGTCAGCTGCGATCAATTCCACGTGCCCAAGACTGGTAATTCCCTGTAACTGTGCCAATGACGACGCCAAGGGTTTTATCAGTGCTGACAGCGCGGGAGCCAATACCGGACATTCATTCACAGCGACGACCTTGCTACTTTCTCGCGCACGGAAGCCCATGAAAAAACGCTTGCTAGTCTTGTCAAACCAGGTTGCTAAACGCGCTTTACGACGATATGCCACAGGCTCACCACTAAGCACTTCAATTTCGGGCAACACGTCGATACCAGAGAACTTTTCGAATAATTCAGTCAGGACTTGTTGTTTGTAGCGACGTTGCGCCTCAATCTGCAAATGCTGTAAATCACACCCACCACAACTACCGTAGTAATGACAGAGTGGCTGACAGCGCTGCTCAGAGGCCTGTTGTACTTTTATCAGCTGCGCGCGAGCATATTGCTTTTTATCCTCGGTCATTTTGACTTCGGCCACTTCCCCGGCCAACAGCCCAGGCACGAATAACACTTTGCCATCAAGCTGCGCGACCCCCGCGCCAAGATGATCCAGGGTACTAGCAGTTACCTGGATCTTTTTCGGCATTAACGCCGATGTTTTTGGTTTTGCTTTGAAAAATTGTGCCATGAAGCTCTCTTGGACAATAAAAATACTGGTAAAAGTAACGCCTAATCTGGCAGTCTAGTAACGTTTTAACTCTATTGCGGAATACGCCCTTGTCGATGAAAAGCCCCAACTACATGACCAAATACAGCCTGCGCTCCTGGGTACTGGTGCTGGCGTTGGCACCGACAATTTTGGTGGGTATTCTGCTGGGCGCGTATTTTACCATAAATCGCTTCTATGAATTGGAAGATACGCTGCGCGACCAGGGGAGTAATATCATTGAGCCACTGGCCATCGCTGGTGAGGCCAGTTTGATGAGTAATAACCGCGAAGCGGCCAAAAGACTCCTCGCCGCGGCACAACTTAACAAATCAACACTCGTACAATCCATCGCCATTTTTAATGCTGACAACCAACTGTTTGTCACCTCCCACTATCACAAAGACTTTGAGTTGATGCGTTATCCGCAGGATATTTCCACACTGACCCAAACCCAATTTGAGCAGATGGGTGATAGTCTGGTGGTCAGAACCCCGATCTATGCCAGTGGTAATTTACTGACACTGGATGACGTTCCCGGAGTCTCTCAGGCCGACAAGCCGGTTGGCTATGTCGCGATGTTGTTAAATAAAGAACGGGCACTGCTGGAGCAACATCGTGCGGCATTAGCGGCGTTTATCATCGTATTGATTGGCGTTCAGCTGAATTTATTGTTCACTTTCCGCTTGGTAAAAAACGTGACGCAACCCATTACCGAAATGGTACGGGTCGTGGCGAAAATCCGCGAAGGTAAACTGGATACCCGGGTCGGTGGTAATTTGATTGGTGAGCTGGATCTGCTAAAACGCGGGATCAACGCCATGGCCGGTTCATTGTCTGAGTACCATGATGAGATGCAACAAAATATCGATCAGGCGACATCAGATCTGCGGGAAACACTGGAGCAGATTGAAATCCAGAACGTAGAGTTGGACTTGGCCAAGAAAAGAGCATTGGAAGCCAGTCGCATCAAATCGGAATTCTTGGCCAACATGTCGCATGAATTACGCACGCCGCTTAACGGTGTTATTGGCTTTGCCAGACAGTTGTTGAAAACCCCCTTGCACGCAAGTCAGCTCGACTACATCCGCACCATTGAGCGTAGTGCCAGTAACCTGCTAAGCATCATCAATGACATTCTGGATTTTTCCAAACTGGAAGCCGGTAAAATGGTGCTGGAAAATATGCCATTTTCACTGCGGGAAAATCTGGAAGAAACCGTGATGTTGCTGTCGACTCAGGCACATGAAAAGCAGTTGGAACTGGTCGTTGATGTGATGCCAGAAGTTCCTGATACCGTGAGTGGCGATGCCATGCGCGTCAGCCAAATCATCACGAACCTCGTGGGCAATGCCATCAAATTTACCGAGAAAGGCAGTGTGTTGCTGAAGGTCGATGTCAACAGCTTGCAAGATGACCGTGTCGAGCTGCACTGCGAAGTTTCAGACACGGGTATTGGCATCGAAGCTGAGCAACAGGAGTTATTATTCCAGGCATTTGGTCAGGCAGACTCTTCGATTTCCCGTCGCTACGGCGGCACCGGCTTAGGCCTGATTATTACAAAACGCCTTATTAATCAGATGGGGGGGCAGATTGGTTTTACTTCCCGCCCGGGCAAAGGCTCCACCTTCTGGTTTACCCTGCCCCTGTCGCAGAGCCCCTATCCCTTGGGTGAACATCTGCCGCTGCAACAACTCTCTGGCAAAAGCGTCATGCTGTTTGAACCACGGACGCTGTCTGCCGCGGTATTGCAGCGACGGCTGCAATATTGGCATATGAAAGTTGAACAGGTAAATAGCGATGCCCAACTTAAACAGTTGCTGGCGAAGCAACCCGCGTTTGATTTTATGTTGTTAGCCTGCGATGAGTTTACCGATAAAACGACACTCAAGCAGATGTTAAAAAGTTCACGCAAATGCACTAAGGTGCTGATTGCCTTATCTGACTCTCATGATCAGCAATTATTGAATACGATTATCAGACCATTGGCAGACACAGTGCTCCGCAACCCAGTGGGTGAACATGCGTTGGTAAGAAATATGCTGGAATTGCAGATAGCACCCGAAGCTATCATGCTTCCGACCACAGCGCAGGAATCCACCCAATTAGCGATGAAAGTGTTGGCGGTCGATGATAATCCCGCCAACCTCAAACTGATTGACACTCTGCTACAGGAATTGGTTACCGAGGTACAAACGGCGGAAAATGGTCAACTGGCAGTCGAGGCTGCCCGGCAAACGGCTTTCGACGTGATTTTTATGGATATCCAGATGCCGGGAATCGATGGTCTTACGGCTACTGCGGCCATCCGCGAAAATAGTCTCAATCAAAATACGCCGATTATCGCGGTCACTGCACACGCCATAAATGAAGAGCGAGAACGTATTCTTAGCGGAGGCATGGATGGCTACCTACCGAAACCGATAGATGAAATTGCCTTAAAAGCTATTCTTAACCGCTGGCACTCACAGCCTAAAATCGTACCGATTGATCATCGAACCTTGAATTGGGCTCTTTGTATCTCACAGGCCAATGATAAACCGGCACTAGCGCAAGAAATGTTGCAAATGTTGGTTAATACTATTCCAGACACCCGCGCTGATATTGAAGCGGCGTTAGAACAACGGCAACAACCGCGACTCCTGAGTATTATCCACAAATTACATGGGGCATGTTGCTATTCTGGTGTGCCTACCTTGCAGCAGTTGTGTCAGACAGTAGAGTCAGCATTGAAGCATGGTGCGGCACTAAGCGATATGGAGCCGGAAATTCTTGAGTTACTTGATGAGCTGACTAAGGTAGAATCTGCGGCCCAAAAGTTACTCTCATCTCTTGTAACGGATTGAACCCATGAATGTAAAAGCGGGATTTTTCAAACGGCTTAAAGCACTAAGTCTGCCGCAGAAAAAATTGTTTGCCATTGCACTGTGCCAGCGCATGTTACCAAACTATCAGCTATTTTCCGATGTATGCCAATTTGGTAACCCGGCAGTGCTTGATACGCTATTGCAGCTGTTATGGCAATCGTTATACGACAATAAACTAAAATTAAACATAGAGTTACAGTTAGCAAAACTGGAAGAAAACACTCCGGAACCAGAAAATTTCGATGTCTATGGTGTGTATCCAGCACTTGATGCAGTGGTCGCGCTGTCGTCGTTATTAGGTGCCCTTGAAAGCAAAATTGAAGATGACATTATTAATATTTCCAAACTGTCATCGTCTACCGTTGCCAATTATATTGAAGCAATTGCGCCAGAGGCGCTTACAGAACAGCAACTGGAAGATTTCGTCTTTGCCCACGAAGTCATGCAGGAAGAGCGTGAGTTGCAAGAATCATTGCTGGCAATTATTGAAGAGCAGCCGCAGCTCAATGCTGAGTTTATTAAAGAATTGCGCAAAGAGATTGTAGCTGCCGGAGTATCAAATATCGGCATCACGCTTAACTGAGCCATGGGAAAGTTGCTTGACAAGGCCGGCGACCATCCGGCCCTTTATTCAGCGTTTACCCTAATTACCGCCATCAGGCATTCAGTAATTCACGCGCATTGGCAAGCGTGTTGTCTGTAATAATGTCGCCCCCCAGCAGCCGTGCCAGTTCCTGGATCCGTTGCTCATGATCCAAGGGCACCATTGAGGTTTCTGTCATGCCACCCTTACTTTGTTTCGCCACATACATGTGCTGATGCCCATTGCCCGCCACCTGCGGTAAATGCGTGACACATAACACCTGAGTTGACTCCCCGAGTGACCGCAACATTCGGCCAACCACTGCGGCAGTAGGGCCAGAAATCCCCACATCCACTTCATCAAAAATCAGCGTAGGCGTTGCGACTTTACGGGCGGTGATCACTTGAATTCCAAGCCCGATACGCGACAATTCACCGCCAGATGCCACCTTCGCCATATTCTCCAGCGGCTGCCCAGGGTTGGTACTCACACGAAACTCCACATTGTCACTGCCATGCAAGGTCATCAGCTGCTCATTGAACTCGACAGCGATGACAAACTTGGCTTTGGGCATATTCAGCTCACGGATAGATTCGGTGACCAGCTTTTCCAACTCTTTGCCGTAACGTTGGCGACTTTGGCTCAGTTTCTGTGCCTGAGCCAAATAATTATCGCGACTGGCGGAAAGTTGCTGTTCCATCTCTTGCAACCGAGACTCATCAGAATCCAGCGAGGCTAATTCTTGCAGTAATTGCTGATGATGTTGATACAGTGTTGACGGTTGCACATGATGTTTGCGGCTAAGCAACATCGCTTTTGACAGGCGCTCTTCTATCTGTATAAAAACTTCTGGATCCAACTCCAGCTTATCCAGATATCGTTGTAACTCACTGCAGCTTTCCTGCACCTGGATTAAAGCATCATTCAGCATATTGCTAACAGAAGCTAATTGAGGATCGACAGTTTCGACTTCAGCAGCCACACTGATGGCTTTATTAAGCAATGAGTCGACATTACTTTCTTCACCATCACTTAACAGATAAATAGCGTTCTGACAGGCTTCCATCAATGCTGAGCCATTAGCCAGCTTTTTATGTTCCTGCTCCAGTTCGGCAAATTCCTGTTCTGCCAACCCGAATTCGTTCAGCTCCTCAACCTGATAACTGAGTAACTGCTTACGAGAAATACGTTCTTGTTGAGAACGTTGTAATTCCAGCAACTGCTGTTCGTTAGTACGAAACCGCTGATATGCCGCACTTACCGCGTCAAGCAGTAATCGATGGTTAGCATAGCTATCTAACAGTATCAGTTGCTGCTCGGTTTTGAGTAATGCGTGATGAGCATGTTGACCATGGATGCCCACCAACAACGGTCCAAGCGCTTTTAACTGTGCCAACGGCACTGGGTTACCGTTAATATATGCCCGCGAACGACCATCGCTGCCGATGGTACGCCGCAAAATACACTCATCATCCAATTCGAGGTCGTTATCCTCCAACCATCGTTTGGCTAAGGGAACGTCCAATAACGAAAAGCGGGCACTGACTTCGACCTTCTCGGCGCCAGGTCTGACACAGCCGGCGTCGGCGCGATTCCCCAGACACAAACCAAGGGCATCGATAGCAATCGATTTACCAGCACCTGTTTCACCGGTAATACTGGTCATTCCGGCACGGAAATCCAGCTCAAGAAAACGCACAATGGCAAAATTGTTGATGCTGAGTTGGCAAAGCATAAAATATCCCCAAAGCACTGTATTAATGAACAGTATATACTGATTTTTTATACAGTAAATAGCTGTTCAATAATTCTCCCTCGTCGCCAGTTGTACCTTTTGTGAATAAACGTTAATGACAGATTGCAGGCCGTCGCTATCACACAGCGATAGCTATCCGTTATTATACAAAGGTAGTGAACGTAATCATTGAGGATAAAATGCCAGCGCCATCCCCCGAACTCCAGTTGATCTACCTGTTCGTGCATCTCGTGAATGCTGGCAGTTTTTCTGCGGCGGCTCGGCAGTTAGACATGCCGGTTGCGACGGTGAGCCGCAAACTCGCACGTCTGGAAGAACAGCTTAATCGGCAGTTGTTGATGCGCAGTACGCGTAAATTGCGTCTGACTGAAGAGGGCCTGGCACTATTTCAAAAATACCAGGAAGTTGTCTCACAATTTGATGCCTTGAGCCATAGCGGCAGTCCGGAAAAACCGGAAGGCACGCTCAGACTTGCCGCGCCTATCTCAATCATCGCCAATTTACTGATTGGCACGCTCACTGAGTTTTGCGAGCAATACCCAGAGATACAGTTACATATTGCGCAAAGTAATGAAGAGTTTGATCTGGTAGACAAAGCGATAGATGTGGCAATTGTAGGAGGTACGCAACCGGACTCCTCCTGGATCTCCTGCTCATTGGGCGTACTGGACTATCGTATGGTGGCATCGCCTGGATACTTAAGAAAAGCCCCGGCACTGCAACACCCGCAACAACTACACCGACATAAGATTATTAAGGCTTGGCCTTTTTTCAACTGGACGTTACGACATGCCGACGGTGATGCATTTTATTACGATGGACCAGCCAATTTAACCCTGACAGATCTCAATGGTGCAATACGCGCCGCCGAGCTTGGTGGTGGGATACTTTATGGCCCCGAGTTATTTGTGAAGCAGCAGTTGCAGCAGGGAACTTTGCAGGTATTGTTACCGGAATGGCGCGGTGAGAAGCGGCGGATCTCGCTGTTATACCATCAGCGTGGGCAACAACCGTTGAAAGTGAGGCTCTTCATCGAATTTATGCAGGCACGTGCCGCTAAGTTGTTTGCCATGAATGATGCTGAGTCGTAAAAGATAAAACCCGCGATTGCGGGTTTTATCTGCAAAACAACATCACAATTTGATGCCGGCCTTGGCGAGATCTTTTTCTATCACGCTTTTGGGCAGCGCCACATAACCATCTTTTTCAACAACTTGCTGCCCCTGTTTGGACAAAATGTAGCGAATGAATTCACGCTGCATTGGGGGCAATTCCTGATTTGGATGCTTATTCACGTAAACATACAAATAACGTGATAGCGGATAGGTGCCTGTGGCAGCATTCTCAGCGGTAGCAGCAATATAGTCATCACCTTTTTTAGAGATTGCGACGGCTTTCACCCCCGCCGTCTTATAACCGATCCCAGAATAACCAACCGCATTTAATGACTGCGATACCGATTGCACCACGGACGCACTTCCTGGCTGCTCATTTACACTGGGTTTGAAATCCCCTTTACATAAGGCGTGTTCTTTAAAGAAACCGTAAGTCCCTGATACCGAGTTACGACCATAAAGTTGAATATCTTTAGTGGCCCAGTTGCCTTGTAAGCCAACATCCCCCCACCGGGTCAAATCGCCGGAGCCACATTTGTGGGTTGACGAAAAGATGCCGTCGACCTGTTCCAGACTTAAGCCCTTGATGGGATTGTCCTTATGGACAAACACAGCCAAAGCATCAATCGCTACACGGATCCGAGTTGGTTTATAGCCATAATGTTTTTCAAAAGCTTCTTCTTCATTGGGCTTCATTGAACGGCTCATGGGGCCAAACTGAGAAGTTCCTTCGGTTAACGCTGGTGGTGCGGTGGACGAGCCGGCGGCTTGAATTTGCACGTTCACATTAGGATACATCTGCTTAAACTCTTCCGCCCACAAGGTCATCATATTCGCCAGGGTATCCGAGCCTACGGACGAGAAATTTCCGGATACACCGCTGGTTTTCTCATAATCCGCTAAGGACGGATCTACTGCCGCGATGGCGGCCGCAGAGAACAAACCGGCGGTCAGGGTCATCGCGCCTACAAGCTGTTTCAGTTTCATGTTTCGCTCCAGTGCAGTAGCAACACAATTATTGGGTGTCAGTATTGATTGACTCGGTGAACAGTCTATGACTTTTTGATGACAGTTACATGACAACCAGCATCATCACTGAAATATAAATAATTTAATAGATTCAATAAGAAAGAAATTAAACTAGGTTGCTAACTCTAATAATTTTGGTTTATTTTGGTGAGAGTGCCAGCAAATGCTGCGGAATAACAAAACTGAAGGTACTGCCCTTGCCGGGTTCACTCATCACCAGCAACTCACTGTGGTGATGGCTCAACGCATGCTTCACAATGGCTAATCCTAAACCTGAACCGCCAGTCTGACGCGAACGGGCGCTATCAACGCGGTAAAACCGTTCAGTCAAACGTGCGATATGCTGCGGTGGAATACCGATCCCAGAATCTTTCACACTGAACATGGCGCCGGTAGCCACCTTCTTCCAACTGATGACAATTGTGCCGCCAGGCTCTGTGTAGCGAATGGCATTAGAGATCAGGTTTGAACAAGCACTGCGCAATTGCAACTCATTGCCGTGCACATCTAGTTGGCCGTCAAATTCAAACGTCAGCTGATAGCGACCACGGGACAAAGCTTCAGCCTCAGTCCGCAATACCGCCAACATCTTATTCATATCAACCACATTTTCCAGATTGATTTCAGCGGCGTCTTCAATTCGCGACAACATTAGCAGTTGCTCTACCATCGACTGCATACGGCCAGTTTGCTGTTGCATCAACTGCAATGCTTTGAGATTAGGGTCTTTCGCATCCGCCATGCTTTCCATCATTTCCAGATAACCCTGCAACACCGTGAGTGGCGTTTTCAATTCATGAGAAACGTTAGCCACAAAATCCTTACGCATGCCTTCCAGTTGCCTGACGCGGGTGATATCTCTGGCAATTAATAACAGTTGTCGATCGCCATACGCCATCAACCGAAGTTCCAATAAGCGTTTTTCAGAAACAGGAGAAGGAAGTTCAAGAGGTTCTTGGAAATGGCCTTTCTTGAGGTAAGAAGAAAAATCCGGATGGCGGATCAGATTATCAACCCGTTGCCCATTATCCTGCGGCCACACCAACCCTAACATCAGTTGGGCAAGCTTGTTACACCAGAGAATATTGAGACTCGAATCCAGCACTACCGCCGCATCCGGCAATGCCTCGGCACCTTGTCGAAAGCGCCCCAGCAATCCGGCTAACTGACTAATACGTTTACGATTTTTTCCCTGCAGACGGTAAATACCGTTGAATACGCCTTCCCAACTGCCGCTGCCCTGAGGGGGGGTTAAGCGGCGATCTTTCCACAACCAATAGTTAAGACGCATCAGCTGTCGATAGTGCCAGGCCAACATCAGAAAGGCGCCGAGGCAAAGCACTTCTAGCACATGGCCAAAGACCAACCCAAGCAACAGACAACTCAACAGATACAGCACGAGTCGCGAGAACAGCCGATATCCGGAATAAGCGTCAAACATAAAAGAAGGCCCTGAATTCAGCCAGATGGGGCACAAGATAGCGCAAAAAACGCGATGTGCCCATCTCAGAATGGTCAGCTACGGGTCGAGAAGCGATAACCTGCGCCACGTACGGTCTGAATCAACCGATCATGACCTGAAGGCTCGATGGCTTTACGCAAACGGCGAATATGCACATCGACGGTGCGATCTTCTACATAAACGTTGGTGCCCCAAACATTGTCTAACAACTGTTCGCGGCTATAAACACGTTCGGGGTGAGTCATAAAAAAGTGCAGCAATCGAAACTCTGTCGGTCCCATATCCAGTACAGACTCGCCCACAGAAACCCGGTGACTGACGGGATCCAATGTCAGCCCCTGCACCTCAATCATGTCTTCTAATCGCGTCGGAGCAGCGCGCCGTAATACGGCTTTAATGCGCGCCACCAGCTCTTTGGGTGAAAACGGCTTGGTAATATAGTCATCGGCCCCGACTTCCAGTCCTTTGACTTTATCTTCCTCTTCGCCTCTGGCGGTGAGCATAATAATGGGAATAGTGCGGGTAAATTCATCTTGCTTGAGAGACTTGGCGAATTGGATGCCACTGCCTCCCGGAAACATCCAATCCAGCAGGATCAGATCTGGATAGGGTTCCTGTAGCTGTGCCATGGCAGAATCGAAATCCTCTGCACTGCTGGCAACAAAGCCATGTTGTTCCATCACAAAGGTGAGCATTTCACGAATGGCCAGCTCATCTTCGACAATCAAAATCCTTGCAGTCATAAGCGTTTCTGTCAGTGAATTAACACGTAGCTATTATTGGTCAGTTTTGTGACAAAATTATGAAACGCAGTCACAACTCAACATAAACTGCCACTATTGTGTCATAAAAGCCATCAACCAGGCAGTTTTATTGGGGGATCTCAGCGTAGATCCAAAACTACAGTAGCGTAAGTGTCATACAGGTTTTACAACCAGCAAAAAGCCAGTCACATGACTGGCTTTCATTTAAATATTCTATACCTAAGTCTTAGAACTTGTGTTCCAGACCGATACCAATGTAGTTATCACGATCGGTATTCACATCCATTGAGCGGCTAGTGTAGAAAGCAAATAACTTGGTAGGTTTAGCCAGTTTGTAATCAGCGCCAACTGACCAGCCGCTACCAGTATCGTCCATATCCTGATACTGAGCTTTCAGAGTCACAGCATTAACATCATATGCAGCACTTACTAAATAACCATTAATGCTGTTGCTATCACCCTCAGATTTTTCCTGCTGCTGGTACATACCACCCAGTTTGAAGTCGCCCATTTTGGCTTGCATAGTTGCACGCAACACGTCATAGCCACTGACTTTTGAGTCATAAGCGATTGCTGCGTAAACGGCAGTTCTCTTAAGACTGGCATCACCATACATCAGCGCAGATGAAAAACCGTTGTCACCGTTTTGAGAAGCATCGGCATCGGCAACATAAGTCGCGCCGAAACGCACTTCGCCCATTGCCGGGCTCAGATAAGTTACGGTTTGAGCCATACGGTTATCCCCCTTAAACAGATATTTAAGGTCACCAATTAAATCATTAAACTGATCAACATGTCCCTGAGAACCCTTCATTAAAGTATCGTTACGGCCAACAGAGATCGCACCAAAATCGCCCTTCACACCCACAAATTGGTTACGGGCTTTAAAGTTAGTGCTAGAAGAACTGTCTGTCGCTACTTCATATTCAACGGTGTAGAAAGCTGTCAGTGAATTACCCAGGTCGTAATCACCTTTAACGCCAAAACGAGAGGCGTTACTTTGAACAGAAGTCACCGAATCAGCACCGCTTTCGTCATTGTTTTGAACAGTCACATTCAACTTACCATAAACTGTCAACGGATCAGCTGCTTGAGCAGAAGCAATGGAAGCGGTAGCGATAGCAGTAGCGAGTAGGGTTTTGCAAAATGCGTTCATCATTCTTTCCTTTCGACGTTCTCTCGTCTGGGTTATTGGTTTGGAACGAGCGCAAGTGTGCAGTGGCCTTGTTGCAGATTTATTTCATTTTTTTCGCGTCTATGTGACAGTCAATTTCGCAGTATTTCTGATCCCCATCAAACCCATAATTGCCGCGACTTCCAAGGAAATCAGCGGCTTTGTGACATTTTGATTAAATCTGTTTTATTGACTAAAACTTGTGCTACCGCTAAGGTTTACCGCCAGCAAATGTTGGCTTACACTGCGGCTTTATTTTTCTCAGAGCTGTTGTCATGTGGTTTAAAAATCTCACGCTTTATCGTTTCAATAAGCCGTTTACCGTTACTCCAGAATCACTGGAGCAAGCATTAGCGGGTTACCCATTTACGCCCTGCTCAAGTCAGGACATCAGCAAGTTCGGGTTCAGCAATGCCCTGGGGAAACTTGGACAGAACTTAGTGCATAGTGCCAATAACCGGCATCTGATTTGTGCGACCAAAGAAGAAAAGATCCTGCCATCTCAGGTGATCAGAGAAGCCCTTGATGAACAGGTCAGCAAACTGGAAAACGAAGAAAATCGTAAAATCACTAAGAAAGAAAAAGAAGCACTGAAAGAAGACATTACCAGTACGCTATTGCCACGTGCTTTTTCGCGCCGCAGCCAAATCCATGCATTATTGTTACCTGAGCAGCAACTGCTGCTGGTAGATAGTTCCAGCGCCAATAAAGCGGAAGAACTATTGGCACTATTGCGCAAAGCACTGGGCTCACTGCCAGTGGTACCGGTAACAGTGAAAACTCCGATTGAATTGCAGTTAACCGAATGGCTGAAGCAGGGTCATGCTCCCGCACCTTTTGATATTCAGGACGAAGCCGAACTGAAAGCGGCCACCGAAGAAGGTGGCATTGTCAGATTCAAACAACAGGATCTAGCTGAAGAGGAAGTTCTCGCCCACCTAGAAACCGGTAAGCAGGTACACAAGTTAGCCTTGCACTTTGAGCAGTCTATTGCATTCGTGTTGCAGGCAGATGCCAGTGTCAAGCGGCTGAAATTTGCCGAAGAATTCCGGGCGCAGACAGATGATGTTGCCGGAGAAGATCCTGCCGCTAAAGCAGATGCTGATTTTGCGTTAATGAGCGGAGAAGTGCTGGCCCTGGTTTTAGCCTTGGTAAATGCGCTGGGCGGTCTGGACGACGCGGCGCTCTGACGTAACGGTTACGTAGTATCCACCATTAAAAAGGCGCTATTGGCGCCTTTTTAATGGTGGAATCACGCCGAGATATCAGCTTAGCGATTTGAAATTGCCTTTATCATCAAACGGCCAGTCAATGCCTAGCCAGGCTTTGAAAAAGGCTTTTTGGTTATGAGAGACTTTTTTTAACGACTGCAGTTGCAGTTTTCCTGAGGGTTGTGCCCCGAGAACAACCTGACGCGTCACTAAAGTATCGTTACTGAACAAGGTCAGCGTAATCGTATCACCGGCTTTAAAGTCATTAATTCGCTTATTGAGCCCATCAGCAGTGACCTTAAGCCCATTAACAGCAACCAATTCATCACCGGCGCCAACGCCTGCCTGCCATGCAGGACTGTCCTTGGCAACTCGACTGAGCTGTAATCCATCCCCTAAAGTGATACCAAGATAAGGTTCTACCTTGCTGTCTTTTCCGTAGTTGAGTTGTAATCCTGCATGCGCCAACAATGACGGAAAATCCAGAGTCATCGGCGAATCGACATGTTGTTGCCACCAGTCATGGTAATCTCGGCCGGAGAGCTGCTTCAGTATCAATTGCACATCATTCACGCTGTAATCTTTAGGGAGTCGAAACTCCCGATACAAGCGCTTATGGACATCACGATAAGAGGCGTTTAGATGGGTCTCTTGCAGCAGTGAAAAATCCAATGCCAGTGACGCCATATAGCCTTCAGCATAGATATTCACACTGTTATTAGTCGCATAATCGCCACCAGTGCTGGTCCACTGATTAAGACTGGAAGCTGCGACCGATTGAATTCCCCGCCCAGGATTATGCTGATTCGCGTCAATGCGCTTTGCCAGATCTTCCAGAAACTCTTGCGCTGTCATAACGCCAGCTCGCAGTAACAACTGATTCTGGAAATAACTGGTGGAACCTTCAGCCATCCATAGCAACGGCGTCATATTTTCCTGTTGATAACGGTAAGGCACCAAACCCGCCGGACGATAAGCCTTGACGTTCCAGGTATGGATAAATTCGTGAGCGGCAGTACTAATGAACCGCAAGTAATCTTTGCGCTCGCGAAAATTAAAACGCGGCGTTTGAATGACAGTAGAATTGATATGCTCTGTCGCCCCACGCGCACCATTAGTCGCATGGACCATAAACAGATAATTATCGAAGGGATATCCATCCCAGATAGTCTGAGATGCTGCGGTTACCTTTTGCAAATCACTGACAATCTGCTCCGGGTTATAATTGCCCTCGCCCCAAATCACCAATTGATAATCTTTACCATCGGCAGCAAAACTGCGTTGTTGACTAATCCCGGTTTCAATCGGTGAATCGACCAATACATCATAATTCGCTGCGGTAAACTGCTGCTCAGCAACACGAGTTAAGCCTGAATAGCTGTTCCAGTTCTCCGGGACTTTCAACGCAACTGTCAGCGGTTGCTGACGGAACTCGGGGCTATACATAAATACGCCACTGGCATCCAAAAATGCATGTGTTGCATCGATATGGCGCACTCGCTTGCCGAGCTCATTTGCGTACAACTGATAGGAAATGGTGACATTCGTCGGTTGAGCCAATGTCACCTGCCATTCACCGGTTGCCGTTCGTTGCCAGGGTAATAACTTTCCAGTCGCATCCCGCGCTTCAAACAAGCGCACACCATCAGCTAAAGGCAACACTTCGTAACGCCCGGTGCGCCAAACCGGCAGATTTACCGTAAAGTCACCGGCACGGGTTTTCGGAAACACCGCGCGCACTTTCGCCATATGATGTTGCGGCGTGGATAAATCTATCTGATAACGCACCTCAGCAATCGCATGAGACCAGATCCCCAATGTCAGTAACGAGGTTAACGACAGCATTGACAAACCGCTGATTTTCACTCGTAATTCCTTCCTTAATTATTGTTGGTATATAGGTTATTGTTGGTATATAAGTCGTCGATTATAACAACGGATAAAGGCTGACTCAGTAGTTCCACATAAAAACTAACAATTAAAATATTCCTTTCACTTTGAGGCGAAGTGACATGCGTTTCTGGACGACTGCATTAGTGCTTTTTTTAAGTTGTTGGATATCAAATGTTTTTGCTGACGACTCCCATGAGGCAGAAGTTGCATTTAGAGAATCACCACACGCGCTTTACGAAAAAATCGCCGCTGAAATTCCAACCAATTTACAGCTTAATAGCCGAGAAGAGTTAACCGCTCAGGCAAAAGCATTACAGCTCAGTCCCGAGCAAATGATTTTTAATATGGTGTTGTTAGCACGCTTGAATCTGAATATTCAAATTCATAAAAGCAGTAAACAATCAGATGCGAAACACCTGATCGATATGTTGCAAAAGGTGGTGCAAGGCGACGATGAAAATGCCGCATTATTGAATCTTGAAGGTCGATTTCAAGGCGTGGTTAATCAGGACTATAACGCCACCATTCAATCGAATAATGATGCGTTATCATTAATTGCTGATGACAATGATCAGCGAGCGATGCTGCTGAAATATGTGATTTATGAAGACCTAGGCATCGTTAATTTAATGACCAAGAAATCACAGGCGGCCTTAAACAATCTCACACAATTGAAAGATATTGCCTATCGCCTACGTGATGACTATCTGATTGCTGAAGCGGAAACCAAACTGGGTAAATATTTTCGCGATCAAGGCCAGTTGAACCGCGCGTTAGAGCACTACACCGAAGCCTACCGCATTGCGGCAAAAATCAATAAGCCTTATCAAAAAGCAATCTTGCAGTTTAATCTCGCCAAACTGTACCGGGATCTTCAGCAATGGGACGACGCACTCAATTATATTTATCAGGCCATTGATTCATTTAAAGCGTTGAAATTGGACATTTATCTATCCAACAGTATGACGGTCATTGCCACCATCTATGCTAACCAGGGGAAATGGAACAAAGCCATTGATTACTACTTAAATGCCCAACAGATTGATGCCCGGCTACAGAATTTTACCGCGCAAGGGCTTAACTTCCATAATCTTGGTGAAGCGTATTTCAAATTAGGAAATACCCAAAACGCGCTGGATTACTTATACCAGGCTAACAAAATATTTCGCGACCGCAAAAGTGATCACTATCTTATCTATAATGAACTGCTCATAGCACAAGTTGCCAGCGCCAGTAACACTTGGGATCTGGTTCTGGAACATGCTCGTAATGCCGAAGTATTAGCCCAAAAGCTGAAACTTAATAGTGAATTAGCCGAAGCCTTGGAATATCAAGTCAACGCCTTGAAAGCCAAAGGAGAGGAGCAAGCAGTCATTGGCTTGCAAGATAAAATTATTTCCTTGAAGCAAACACTGTTGGAACAGCAAAAAAGCCGACAAGAAAACAACAACGTCAGCGAACTTAACGAACAGCAATTGTTGTTGAAACTGACAGAAATGCAACAACAGATGCGGCAACAGCGTGAGATGCTAAATACCCGTGACTATTTTATCATCACGGTGCTAATTCTATTGATTATTAGCGGTAGCTATTGCTTGTATCTGCTACGACGCCGATACCACAGTCAACGGCAGCTGCAGGAGTTACTGGCGTTAAGCGTCTTGGAACCAGTGACCGCCTTACCCGGCTATCGCGGCTTCTGTCAGCAACTTCAACAAGGCAATTGCCATGCAATCGCCTTACTTGGTATTGCCAGCGATTTCGACCACGATCTGAGGTATGGTCATCACCAAACCTGCAATAAACAACACAGTCTGCTTCATAAATTACGGCATCTGGCTCAAGCGAATGTTTACAGTATTCGACCAGGCCTGTTTGCACTGACTTTTGTTGAAGCCACCAGTGCCAAAGAGATCATGCAGCGACTGCAAGAACTCAGCTGGAATGAGCAGCCGCTAAACTACAATTTGGGGTTTCTTGGGCTGCCGTTACTCGCAGATACGGATATTCAGTTACCTCCCGTTATTTTATTTGAAACACTGCAATTAGCGCTCGCAGGCAGTCTGAGCTTGCCGCGACATCAAAATCACTATGTCAGTTTATCGGCATTGGACTTTACCCCGTCCGGTATTTTTTCCAATCCACTTTACCTGCAACTACAGAAAAGTATCGAACGTGGTTTTATCCGAGTGGAAACCAATGGAAACAAGAGCGACATCCAATGGCCCGAACCGTTAATGAGCGCAACATCAGACTATCGCGACGTTATTTGATCTAGCTGTCAAAACTAAAGAGGCAAATATATTAGATCATTTGCAGACACAAGCATTTGCTATAACATTAGCGATGAGCGAAGCGTCTATATTTTGACGCTCGCTAAACACGCAGAATTTCCGATGCCTAGGGAACTCAACAGGAATGAATGACGATAGTTCTGAAATGTCACAAATAGGTCTGTTGAAACAAAAATTGCAGGCCACCAAAGTGGCATTGGAAGAAATCAATGATGATCGCAACAGCAAACTAATAGCGCTGACCCAGTTTATTACCCAAATGAGTCTGGCCTGCAAGGGTCAGAATCTCGAGCTTGATAACAAGCTCGCTAAGCTACGCGTCAATATGGGCAACTTCGAGCATCTGGATGAGGTGTTGCCTGAACTTCCTGAAATTGAGCGACTGCTGAAAAGCCAATATCACCATGTGATGGGTAAGCTGGAACAAGGGCGCTCTGGCCTCACTAATTTCAGTCGTGAGCTGCTGCGTATTAAACACATTCCAGAAAAACTGTCGCGTGAAATCAGTATCTTTCGTCAGGAACTCAGCAAGCCATTCCACTCGTTATGGGACTACATTCCCAAAGTTGAGCAACTGATCAGCTATTACGAACAAGCACTGCTGCAGAATGTTCAAGATGAACCCTTAATTATTCTGCCAATACACAGACAGCTATCCTATGAGCTGGCACAGCTGATATCGGATATTGAGTTTCCTAAGGCGCAGCGGGAACAGGTGTTACGGCTGAAGGATATTCTGGCGTCAGATTCGTTGCAGGTTGAAACGCTGCTTGAAGCTTATCAGACCATTCTCCGATTGTTGTTAGAAAACATTGCCCGAGAAAAAGCCACCTCACAGGAGTTTCTGCAGACACTCAATGACGCGCTGACATCCGTACGGGATATCGTGAGTGAGTCGTTTAGTCAGACTCAACACAGCCAGCAACTGAAACAGCAGCTTAACGGTGAAATTAACAATCAGGTCAATAATGTCCTGAACAGCCTCAATGAAATCGATGAGATTTCACAGCTGAAGCAGAAAGTCACAGAACATCTCGCTGAAATCCAGAACCGTCTGGCGCGAAAGGAAGCCCTAGAACAGCGTGAAATGGCGTTGCTCCAAAAATCGGTAAATACTCTACGCAAAGAGTTGGCAGATCTTTCAGCTGAGACCTTATCTTATCGAGAACGGCTGTGTGAACAGCAAAAAATTAATCAACTGGATAGCCTCACTCAGTTACCTAACCGCGCGGCGCTGGATGAACGTATGGACCAGGAGTTCCGCCGCTTCCAACACAATAACAGTACTCTGTGGGTTGCCGTAGCTGACATCGACCACTTCAAACAGATCAACGACAGTTTTGGCCATAGTACCGGTGATAAAACCCTTCAGGTCATTGCGATGGCATTGAAAAACTCGCTGCGCGATACTGAATTTGTCGCCCGCTATGGCGGTGAAGAATTTGTCCTGCTGATCCCTGATGTATCGGCAAATGACATCGCACAACTTTTGAATCGGGTTCGTGAGAAAATTAAAAATATTCCGTTTAAATTTAAAAATCAGCGCATTACAGTTACATTATCAATCGGCGCAGCGCAAGTGCTCAACGGCGAGCACATTCTCGACACCTTTGAACGTGCCGATGCAGCGCTCTATAAAGCCAAACACGAAAGCCGGGATCGCGTCATTATCGATTAATTTTCATGATGACATCCCGGTGTAGGAGTCATGATGATTGTCAAAGTAAACCCCAGAGGCAGCATGGATCAGCTGTCGCAACTGGAAGTAGAACTACTCAAACAGAGCTCACAAAGCGAACTGTATCAGTTATATCGCAACTGTTCGTTGGCAGTGCTGGCCTCCGGTTCAGAAACAGATGATGCCCGGGCATTGTTCAAGCAATTCGATGATTTTGAAATCAATGTGGTCCGGCGTGAACGCGGGGTAAAACTGGAACTGCACAACCCTCCGGCCTGTGCCTTCGTCGATGACCAAATTATTGTGGGGATCCAGGAACATCTGTTTGCCGTTTTACGCGATATTATTTACGTCAGTAACAAATACAGTCATGTCACTCATCTGGATTTCAGCAATCCGGATCACATCACCAATGTGGTGTTCGATATTCTGCGTAATGCCCGCGTCATCTCCCCTGCGCATGAGCCCAATGTCGTTGTGTGTTGGGGTGGCCACAGCATCAGTGAGTATGAATATAAATACACCAAAGAAGTTGGCTATCAGCTCGGGCTTAGAAAACTGGATATCTGCACCGGTTGCGGCCCAGGTGCCATGAAAGGGCCGATGAAAGGCGCAGCCATCGGTCACGCGAAGCAACGGATCCACGACGCCCGTTATATCGGTATCACCGAACCCGGAATTATCGCTGCCGAGCCACCAAACCAAATCGTTAATGAATTAGTGATCATGCCGGATATTGAAAAACGTCTGGAAGCCTTTGTGCGGATGGGGCATGGCATCTTGATATTTCCTGGCGGTCCGGGAACTGCAGAGGAACTGTTGTACCTGCTGGGTATTCTCTTGCATGAACAGAATAAAGACATTCCGTTCCCCTTAGTGTTGACCGGCCCAGCTGGCAGCGCCGAATATTTTGCGGAAATTGACGCCTTTATCGGTGCAACACTCGGTAAGGAAGCACAGAGCCGTTATCAGATCATCATTGATGATCCGGCGGCCGCCGCTCGCAAAATGCGTTATGGTATGGACGAGGTCAGGGAACACCGTAAAACAACCGGTGATGCCTACCAATATCAGTGGGGCCTGAAGATTGATGCGGATTTCCAGCTTCCCTTTGTGCCTACACACGCAGCGATGGAACAGCTGGATTTACACTTCCAACTAGACAAAGCCCGTCTAGCGGCAAACCTGCGCAAAGCGTTTTCTGGTATTGTTGCCGGCAATGTTAAGCGCGACACCATTATGAGCATCGAACAACAAGGACCGTTTTGTCTCAAGGGCGACAAAACCTTGATGTCGATGATTGATAAATTGCTGGCGGCATTTGTGCAGCAGGGTCGCATGAAGTTGCCCGGAAGTACCTACGTTCCCTGTTACAAGGTCTGCCAGTGAATCGACTACTGATCATTGATGGCATGAATCTGGTGCGCCGCCTTTATGCGGCGCAGCCAGATGAACAGGATCTGGCCGGCTTAGCACAGCGGGCACTCAATGCTTGCCAGAAATTATGTCGACATCACCAACCAAGCCATCATGCTATTGTCTGGGATGGAGAACAGGAATCCTGGCGTAAACAACTCTACCCTGACTACAAAAAGGGACGAAAACCCATGCCAGTAATGCTGGCGGATTACTTGCCTCAGCTAAAACAGCTGTTGGCGACAGCGAATATGCACTCGGTAAACGCTGAAGCTGAAGCCGATGATGTGATAGCGACACTCGCCTATAAAATCTGTCAGCATGACGGCGAGGCAATTATTGTGTCTACGGATAAAGGTTTCAGTCAGCTACAGTTCAAAGGGGTGCAACAGTGGGATCACTTTGCTAACAGCTGGCTGGATATCGAGGCACTGGAACAAAAACTCGGTATTGGGCGCCATCAACTTTTGGATTTCATGGCGCTGAGCGGCGATAGTGGTAACCGTATCCCGGGCATTCCGGGCATTGGTCCGAAATCCGCTGCCGAACTGCTGAAAAGTTTTCGTTCATTGGCCAATATCTATAATGCCTTGGATAAGCTGGGTCAGAAGCAAGCAGAAAAATTACGCTCAGGTTACGATATGGCGCGTCTGAGTTATCGCCTGGCAAAGCTGCGTACCGATTTAGAGCTTCATCTCAATCTGAGTCAGTATCGTTGGGCCCCGCAGAATAGCTAAAATTATTACCATTAATATCAATATGTTAATATTTAACTAATAGCTTTAAGGATAACGAATGAAAAGTAAAATCCCGGTGGTTATTGGTACCCTGTTTTTGGCGTATATGGCATTTGTTGCGGTGATTGTGCTGGTGTACGAACCTAATCCAGACGATATGAGTTGGGAAGATCGTCAGGCGTATAATCAAGAAAAACTCACCGAAATAAAATTGGGACAATCTGGCGAAGAAATTATCACCATGATGGGACGTCCTGATTTTAGCGAAGCCAAACTCAGCCAAGGTCAAGCACTCAACATCCTGTTTTATAGAACACATCAGACTAAACCCGATGGTGCAACCACCAAGGATGAATGTACACCGCTGCTGTTTCGCAATGATCGTTTAATTGCATGGGGTGAAGACACCTATCAGCAATATCTAAAATCAGCGACAGATACAGACAATAACGCGCTCACAAACGGCCACAGCGAAGCCACTAATAACGGCAGCCAACAGTTGTCAAAGTAAACGCTCACCACTTCCATAGGAAGTGGTTTAAATTTGATAAGAAAAAGGGGCAACCGCCCCTTTTTTCACTCTTCTTTCGCTGGTTCCCGATAGGGTTCGCCGTGCATCATCCATTCAGGCGCCTGCCGCCCTTTCAGATAATGATCGAAAAACTGCTTCATTCTGATGGTGTAATCCAGCTTATTGGGATACTTCTTCAAATGATGAGGTTCATCATTATACTGCAGCATAATCACTTCTTTACCCGCACGGCGCATCGCCAGATACAGCTCAATCCCCTGCTCCCAAGGTACCGCGTCATCGCGATCACCGAACATGATTAACAATGGGGTATGAATTCGGTCAACGTAAAATACCGGCGAGTTTTCGATATATTTCTGCGGTGCCTGCATCAAACTTTCGCCAATACGGCTCTGCCCGGCTTCGTATTGGAACTGACGGGCAAGCCCGGTGCCTAACCGGATGCCACTGTAGGCACTGGTCATGTTGCTTACCGGTGCTCCCGCCACGGCAGCTTTGAAAATATTCGTTTGCGTGATATCAAATGCGGTCTGATAACCACTCCAGGAATGGCCCTGTAAACCGATAGCATCAGGATCAGCAATTCCCAGTTCAATCAGCTTTTGTACGCCAGCGGTCAAGGCTTTAACAGAGCTACTACCGGGGTAGCCAATTTCAAAGCGAATATCGGGCAGGAAAATCACATAATCATCTGCGCTATACCAGGCAAAATTGGGGCGGTGATTGATTTTCATATCCGGGAAGGCAAACAAGCGATCGCTCATAAAGCGGTAGTAGTAAACCATCACCGGGTAACGCTTTCCCTTCTGATAATGAGGTGGCTTGATTACCACGCCATCCAGCAGACGACCATCACCATCGCGCCAATGCACCAATTCCGCTTTACCCCAAGGCAAGTTCTGCCGCTGCTGATCCAGCTCGGTTTGCCTTATGGCCTTGGCCGGTTCCAGCACATCTGCGGTATAAAGATCCGGGAACAGATCATAACGCTGTTGACTAAACACCATCTTATGGGCGTTATTGGCCCGAGCGAGCACTTGCAGTTTTGCTGGCGCATTCAGCAGTGATGTAACGCCAGCCTTACCAATCTGGGCGCGATAAAAAGCATCAGCTTTGGTGCGTTCACTGTAACCCTGCAGCAATATCGCCGCACCGTCAGCAATTGTCGGTTGGAAGGCCTTATCCGGTTGCGGAGTCGCTTCAACACGAAAACTGATGTGCTGCTTACGGCCTTCGCCATCCGTTAACATGAAACCGTTATGGCTGGTGGTATCAAACTGCCAGATATCATATTTGTCGTACACCAGAATGGCAGAGTCATCTGCCAGCCAGGGGCCAAATCCGTAACCTGGAGCGACTGAAGGATAATCATGATCTTCATTGGCAAATGGGGTTTTAATGCTAGCCGTTAGCGATAGTTTGCGACCTTCTGCAATGTCATATAGGAAGATCTGACCTTGTTGATACCAGGCAAGATATTGGCCGTTTGGCGAATATGTTGGTTCACTGTCACTGGGTTGCTGCGTCAGCACCATTGTTTTGTGGCCAGTATTCATATCCACCAGATAAAAATCTCGGTAAAAGCCCGCCCAGGTAATCATCTTGCGATAGGGAATATCCGAACTCGCCAGCAAAAAGCGCTTATGCTCAGATAATGTCACATCTGGCACTTGCGTATCGGCCAGTTGCACCACACTGCCCGATTGTACATGTAACACCGCCAGATAAGTGCGCTTCAGTTCTTTGGGATATTGTTTGATTTCGTTAGGCTTGATCAGCGGATCATCGCCGTGCCAGATATTGAGCCCGCGTTGCTCAGTGATTAGTTGCTCGTTGTAAAGATCCGCTTCGTTTTCAACTTTAGGTAGATGAAATTGCTGACTGATCTGCGGTACCCGTCCGAAAAACAGCCGCTGACCATCGGCAGAGAACTGCAATTGGCTATAGCGGTTCAGTAGCCAGCCATCAGTATCTTTAGTCGCTTCCTGAACTGTTGAAAATTTGCCGGTATCAAGGCTATACAGTGCTAAACGATAAGGCCGTTCGGCAGCCACAACCAATGCGTTGCCTGCAGTATACGCCAGATGCTTGGCATCTCGGCTCAGCGCGACCGCACCTATCTGTTCGGTTTTGCTGCTCACCAGTTCCGCCTGGTTAAAACTGTCAAGTCGCACCAGCAGCAGTTTATGTAGTGCTGTGGCGCTATCGTTCTGAGCCAATGTCAGATAACGGCTGTCGTAGGAAAAACGCCAGTCAGTGATATGGTCAAATTGCAGTGATTTGCCGCTGGCAAGATTAACCACGGTAAATTGCGTTCCGGCATCATCCTTCGCAGTTTTCTTTGGCGACAATGCCTCTTTAGCACTTACGGTTGCACTATGGGTTTTATCTTCGGTGTCGGTTTTGGCCTCTTTGGTCTCAGCTTCATCGAACCATAAGGCGAGGTACTTGCCATTCTCGGAAAAGGCATGGGACTTAACCCGCTCAAAATGCTGAATCTCACCGCTCTGGTTATCTATCAGCGCCAGCCCCGCTTTTAACTTCTTGCGCGCTTTGGCGGAGGCTTGTTCTGTAGATAACAACGATGGTTTAACGGTAAACACGCTATATCGACCATTATTGCTGACCGATGGCTCTGAACCACCCGCAACCAGATACTGTTGTCCATCCGCTAACCATTTAACAAAACCCTGGCTATCACCGCGGTCCGGGGCGGTGCTGTACGCTAAGATCCGACCTTGCGGATCCAATACTTGTTCAGTTATCGACTGGAAGTGCATCACATCTTCCAACGTAAGATTATTCTTTGCCTGTGCGGCCAACGACAGGCCAGCAGTCAACAGCAATGAAGCAATAGTAGAAAACTTCAATGTCGTCCCCATACGCTAAAGGATGGCAATCAAGGCGGCGTAACATCGCCAAACATTGGCCACCAAGTAAAAATTTTGTAACGTTTAGCCTACATAAAAAGGCGCTGTTTTGCTCACTAATTCCCTGTGAAAAGTGTTTAAAAGTGTTTAGAATAAAGGAGATCTATATCACAGAATTTTCTGACACAATCCGTGTTCATCATGCGGTTGTACTTTCGTCTATACGCTAACCCGTGGAAGGATTCTCCATGCCAAAAAGAACCATAACCGTGATCCCCGGCGACGGGATCGGTCCAAGTATTATTGAGTCAGCTATACAGATTTTAGATAAAGCAGGATGCGATTTTGAATATGAATTTGCCGATGCTGGCCTCGCAGCCTTGGAAAAGTACGGTGAATTGCTGCCACAGCGCACGCTGGATTTAATCGAAAAAAACCGTATCACGCTTAAAGGTCCGCTAACCACTCCTGTCGGCGAAGGCTTTACCTCCATCAACGTTACTCTGCGTAAAAAATTCAGTCTTTATGCCAATGTGCGTCCCGTGCTTTCATTTAAAGGCACCCAGGCACGCTATGAAAACATCGACATCATCACTGTACGTGAGAACACCGAAGGGATGTATTCGGGTTATGGGCAGAAAGTGTCTGAAGATGGCTCAACCGCTGAAGCCACCAGCATCATTACCCGTCAGGGCGCGGAACAGATCACTACCTTTGCTTATGAACTGGCACGCAAAGAAGGCCGGAAAAAAGTCACCATCGTGCATAAAGCCAATATCATGAAGTCGACTTCTGGCCTGTTCCTGAAAACTGCCCGTGAAATCAGTCAGCGTTATCCGGATATCATCACAGAGGAAATGATTGTTGACGCCACCTGTATGAAGCTGGTGATGAACCCTGAGAACTTCGATGTGATTGTTACCACTAACCTGTTTGGTGACATTCTCTCTGATCTGTGTGCGGGCTTAGTAGGTGGTCTGGGCATGGCCCCTGGGGCCAATATCGGTAAAAATGCCGCTATTTTTGAAGCTGTACATGGCAGTGCTCCTGATATCGCCGGGAAAAACCTTGCTAACCCCACCTCAGTCATTTTGGCTTCAGTACAGATGCTGGAATATCTGGGAATGTCGGATAAGGCAGCGCAGATCCGCAGCGCCGTTTCTGCAGTCATAGCAGAAGGTGATCGCACTACCCGTGATTTGGGTGGTAGCCATGGCACCACCGATTTTACACAAGCGGTACTGGATCGTCTGTAACACGCGATTATGGTTAACAAGGGGGCTTCTAAGTCCCCTTTTTGTTATACAGATTTGTCACGTAGACTTGATCTCACCGACGCTGGCGCTCAAGATAAAAGTAGCAATCGCGAATTTAGGGAGTCAACGTGTTTAAAGCCAGTCTTGCTCAGCTCCGCGGCAGCAAACAGACGGTTCTCGAAAAGGAACTCGCCAAGGAGCAATCCACCGCTCTCGGGAAAGCCGGTCGTCGCCTCACGGCTGCTTTAGAGGCCTATCAGTCAGATAAAGCCCATCAATTTAGACGCCATACAGAAGCATGGCATCATCAACAACTGACCGAAGCAGTATACAGTTTGATGGTTACCCGTGAATTTTTAGGCTTTGTGGACTGCAATATCGAATGGATTTGTCAGCAATACCCACTGCCGCCCGCAGTATTGGAAAATCTGGTGCCTAAATCGCAAATGGAATATCTAGAGCGGGAGTGGCATTACCGCTAGCTCCCGCTAATTTTGCCGCTTAAATGTGACTACCAGGACGTAAATACAGATGCACGGTCACTTCATCGCGGTCATGGTATAAGTGTTTGCAGCGTATTTGGAATCGATTAAAGCCATTTTCCTGCAGTACTTCCGCCATCCGCTGCAAAATCGTAGTCACTTCTTTATAGCGACTTTTCATCGGCAGTTTCAGGTTAAAGATGGCCTCGTGGAACCAACCATTGATTGCCCAGTGTTCCATTAACTCAGCAACCCGCGACGGCTGTTCCACCATGTCGCATACCAGCCAATAGATATTCTTGCGCTTAGGTTCAAAGCGGAAACCGTCTTCCCGGTAATGAGTCACCTGCCCGGTCTGCATCAGACTGTCAGCCATTGGCCCATTATCCACTGCAGAAACGAACATGCCTCGGCGTACCAGCTGATAAGTCCAACCACCAGGACAGGCGCCAAGATCTACAGCATTCATACCACTGTGCAACCGCGTTTCCTGCTCATGCGGCGCAATAAAATAATTGAAAGCTTCGTCCAACTTAAGGGTAGACCGACTGGGTGCGGCAGAAGGGAACTTTAAGCGCGGGATCCCCATAAAAAATGGCGAGCTGTTATTGCTATAGGAATAACCGGCATAGGCGCTATCCGAGCCTAAAAAACATACATGCACTATAGGCCGTCGCTGGTTTTCACTGGCCAGGAGTATCTCCTGCTTTTTTAAGGCGGCACGCAGCGGGACGGTAAATTTACGGCAGAAAGTCAGCAGTTCTTTGGCTTCGTTGGTATCAGGGGTTTCAACTCTGAGTTCACCGCCTTTTTCAATGGAAGACAACGCCTGCACAATAGGCGATACTCGGTCGTCCGCAGGCAAATCTTGCAGTAGTTCACTACAAACGAACATCTGTCTGGCAAAAATCAAGGTATCCAACGGTAACTCACGCCCGAGCTTATCCGCATCACCTTCTGCAAAGCATTGAAAAACAACATAAGCATTGTTAGCCGCTGCTTTGACATATCCGGCGACACCCAACTCGGCAGCGCGATCCTGAATTTCTGCCGCGCACTCTTTTTCATAACCTGCACGACAGAACAAAAACAGATTGTTCATTGATAATCCTGTAACCAGCCATTTGGCAAAGTCGCCAAGTATACCAGAACTCGGCAATTACAGATCGTCTGTACGATGCCGCCACATCGAGGAAGCTAACAGCGCCCAACCAACTAAGAAACAGAACCCCCCCATTGGCGTGATAATACCGAGCACCTTTACTCCGGTAAGTGCATACAGGTACAGCGACCCCGAAAACAGCAGGATACCCGCGATAAATAACCACGCTGCCCAGTCGAGCAACGGCGATTTCACCCAGTTACCGGCAAGTGCCACAGCGATCAGCGCAAAGGTATGATAAAACTGATATTCCACGCCGACATCAAAGATTTTAATCAGCTCTGGAGTGGTCACCGCTTTCAGACCATGAGCCGCAAACGCCCCGAGTGCCACAGCTAAAAAACCACTGATGGAGGCCAACATAAACAGGCCTTTTTTCATAACAAACTCCTGATAAACGACAGTGATCCATCGATCACTTTGGCATAATTCATTGCTAATGAGGTAGCAGCAGCTTTTCGCGGAACAAAGCTGTGGTCGCCATCATCAACAAAATTGAGATTTAACGAAGTTGGCAAATGCCATTGTGGTATTTGGACTTTACCACCAAAACTATCGCGTTCTCCCTGAAAAATCATTAATGGTAGCCGACATTGCTGCAGTGGCTCCAATCGCGGCAACAATTTACCTTTAGGCAAAAATGGATAACCCAAGCAGATTACACCGCGCACCTCGGCCAGCAAATCTTCTGAGGCCAACATGATTGCCATACGTCCGCCCATAGACTTACCCATCAGTATTATCTGGTCAGGTGCAAATAGTTCTGTGACTAATCGCAATTGTTGTCGGAAATTCTCCAGTAACGCCGGTGCGCGATCTGGTGGGCGCCGTTTGCCATCAAGACGGCACTTTGCCATATAGGGGAAATTAAACCGGACAACATCTAGGCCATTTGCGGCAAGACCTTGAGCAATAGCCACCATAAATTCGCTGTCCATATCTGCCCCAGCACCATGGGCGAATAGCACCACAGTGTTGCTGTCAGCATTGCCCTTATCTACCCGCCAATTATCCGGGTAACAACTCACTGCGGGACTCCTCGGCAAACATATCCAGCATCCACTCCCGGAACGCCACTATTTTTCCAAGCTCAGCATGTTTTTGCTGACACACCAGATAGTAAGCATCTTTGCTGACCAACACTTCTTGGAAAGGACATACCAACCGCCCGGCCAGGATGTCCGGTCTTGCTAGCACGCTGTAACCCAGCGCCACGCCCTGACCATGAGCTGCGGCCTGCAACACCAGAGAAGAATGACTGAAAATAGGCCCTTGATTTACATTAACGTCCGTGACGCCACATTGCCGGAACCAAGCCTGCCAATCATGGCGACTCATATCATGCAGTAATGTATGAAATTTCAGATCTGAGGGTTTCTCTAACGGCTTAGGACCTTTGAGTAACAATGGCGAACACACAGGGATCAACACTTCGTTACGCAATTTATCTGAGCGCAATCCCGGCCAATTACCTTGACCGTAATAGATAGCGACATCAACATCATCGGCTAATGAATCTGTGGCGCTGTCAACGGCCTTGATACGTACATCAATATCCGGATTTTTCTCGCTGAATTTTGCCAAGCGGGGTACCAGCCACTGAATCGCGAAACTGGGCGGCATACTGACCGTTAATGAGCCAATAGCACTGCGCGCTAACAATCGGTCAGTGGCATCAGCTAATTGCCCAAAAATGTCTTTGATTTCGAGAAAATAACTCTGTCCCTCTTCCGTCAGCAACAACGAACGATTCTTACGGCGGAACAATTTCAGCCCCAGAAAATCTTCCAATGCTTTAATCTGATGGCTAACCGCCGCTTGTGTCACAAACAGTTCCTCAGCTGCGCGGGTAAAACTGAGATGACGAGCAGCAGCTTCAAACGCTTTAACGGCATTGAGCGGGGGAAGTCGCTTTGACATGAGCATCCATTCCAAATTTTTAATTAGTTTTTCTAATCCAGATTGTTACATTTAATCATGTGAGAGTGCCAGTATTTTTATCTGGATTCACCGAAACTGCACAGTTCAGCAACTTTATGGCCCCGAATTGCCTACAAAAAAGCCGCATCACTTGATGCGGCCAGTTTGCAAAACAGCGAATTAAGGTCGATAAACCTTCACATTGTCATAGCCCTGTTCCAATAAATACAAGGCTTGCAGTTTACTCATTACCCCGCGGTCACAATAAAGCAGGTAAGTCTTGCTGCTATCGAGCTCCGCAAATGCACTGGATAACTTAAAGAATGGAATATGAAGCACCTCAGCGCCAGCCACCGCCAATGGATGACGTTCTTCCTCTTCAGGGGCGCGGATATCCAGCACCACCTGCTCAGCGCCGACGCTGGAGACAGTTTCTGTTTCGGTTACTTTGGTATCCATTGCTTTTGGTATCTCCCGGATATCAATCACTTCTGCAGCTTCCAGGACTTTATCCAGCATGTCCGGAGAAAATTTAAGTTCTTCAGCTTCTACTTTTGCCAATACTGCTTTTACCGTTGGCCGCTGAGAAATAACACCACAATATTCTGGCATCGATTTAGCAAAATCTTCAGTACCAATTTTGCGGCTCTCATTGATGATATCTTGCTTATCCATGGTAATAAGTGGCCGCAGGATCAAGGTATCAGTACAACGGTCAATCACATTGAGGTTAGTCAGGGTCTGACTGGACACCTGCCCCAGACTTTCGCCTGTCACTAACGCTTGAATTCCCATGCGTTCAGCCACCCGACTCGCCGCACGCATCATGCAACGTTTCAAGATAACCCCCATCAGGCCGTTATCAATACGTTCCAAAATTTCTGCCACTACCGGTTCAAAAGGAATGGTGACAAATTTAACTCTATGGGATTCACCATAGGTTTGCCACAAATGATGCGCCACCTGCTTCACGCCGATTTCATGCTGCGCACCACCGAGATTGAAAAAGCAGTAATGGGTACGAGCCCCTTTCTTAATAAACTGGAAGCTGGACACCCCGGAATCGAAACCACCAGAGATCAATGACAACACATCTTCCTGAGTCGCCATCGGGAAGCCACCAAGACCCGATACTTTTTTCTCCACCAGATACAGCTTATCGTTGTTAATCTCCAGATTAACAGTGATCTCCGGGTTCTTGAGTTTTACACCGGCAGCTTCTGTATGCTGATTCAGTCCACCGCCAACATATTTTTCCACGTCAATAGAGGTGAAATCATGATGTCCGCTACGCTTAACCCGGACACAGAAGGTCTTACCTGCCAGTTCATCGCCAAAGGCTTTCAAGGTATGCAGATAGATATCGTGTACAGTTTGGAAGGTGTATTCATTTACACGAGCAACAGTCGCGATCCCTGGGATACAAGTCAGGCGTTCGCCAACACTGTCCAGCAGTTCTGGTTTGTCCTGTGGTACCCCGACCATGATGCGGTCCCACTGTCTTACCACAGTGACACCTTCATCAACTTTTTTCAGTACATTCCGGATATTAGATTCCAGCATTTTAGTGAAGCGCAAACGTACTGGCTTGCTCTTCATCATGATTTCGGGGTACAGCTTAACGATAAACTTCATGGATTTTCCGCAGCATAAAACGAGGTCAAAAACGCAATCGCGGGATTATAGCAAAGTGACAGGAACAGTCCCAGCATCGCGGGAAAAGTCTTCCAGTAACAACCAACCTGCCCAAGTGCCGGTTGGTTGTTACTGCTATTGGGCTTGATTGGGCGTGACCTGAAGTTCATCCGATAACTTGGCTTTGCCTTGTTCAATTGCAATCTCTACCCGACGATTACGGGCACGATGTTCAGCACTGTCATTCGGCACCAGTGGATTGGTATCAGCGAGGCCCTCCACTTTCATGCGTTCAGGATCAAACCCTTTCACCCGAATAAGTTCGTGCGCGACCGCTAAGGCTCTTTGCGCTGACAGATCCCAGTTCGACTGATAGAGCTCGTTGCTGATCTGGATATCATCGGTATTACCGGATACCGTCACTATGCCAGGCACATCTTTCAGTAACTCACCAATCGCCCGGATCACCGATTTAAATTGTGGCTGCAAAAAACCTGAACCGGAGGCAAAAGAGCCTTTTTCCCGGATGCGAATGATGATCTGTTGTCCCAAAGACTCAATTTCGATGGCACCATCAACGATTTCCTTGTTGAGCTTTTCTGCCATTTTTTTCGCTTGATCGTTAACCTGCTTTTGCGTGGCTTCATACTCTTGAGTACGTTTGGCCTCGGCTTGTTCCTGTGCCGTTGCCGTTGACTCACCACCACGCTGGTCACCGCGCTGCTTCTGAATACCACCGGCGCTTTCATCGTCACCCGCCTGGAAGGTCAACGTCGGCTGCGTCATTTCATTGGTTTGCTGGTTTATCACTTCAATCGGTGACGGATCCGGACGCCCGGGGCGGAACTCCAGCGCAATCACCGAAGTTCCCTTGGGAATATCCTTGACTTCAACTTTGTTCTGGACACCAAAGGCATATTTCATTGAACCAGCGATTTGCTTAAATTTAAGCACGTCCATCTCGGAAAAAGACAGCAACAGCACAAAGAAGCACATCAGCAATGACATCAGATCAGAAAAGGTTGCTAGCCAAGGCGGTGCTGCGGGTGGACAGTCAGGACACTTTTGCTTCGCCATGACGCTATTCCCCGCTCGTGGTTTCTATCTTACGTTTCTTCTCAGCCAGATAGTTTTTCAGGAAGCTCTCGATGACGCGCGGGTTCTGACCATCCTGAATGGCCAATACCGCATCCATAATCAGGTTGCGATTAAGCATTTCTTCGCTCATACGCAACGCCAGTTTGTCAGCTATCGGCAGTGCCAGCAGGTTCGCCATCAACGAACCATACAAGGTGGTCAGCAAGGCTACAGCCATTGCGGGACCGATTGACTTAGGGTCATCCATGTTAGACAACATCGCCACCAACCCCACTAAGGTACCAATCATTCCCATCGCCGGGCCAACATCCCCAAACGCCTTAAAGATAGCGATGCCGGATTTATGCCGCTCTTCGGTCAGTGCAATGTCCTTTTCCAGCGCTTCTCGCACAACATCGCCATCATGCCCATCCACCAGCATGTCGACAGCTTTCTGCATAAAGGTATTAGAGATCTGGGCTTCTTCTAATGCCAGGAAACCGCCTTTACGGGCAGCATCTGCCATAGTGACCGACTGTTCAATTAGATCTTCTGGATTATCCAATTTGAAGATAAAGGCTTTGGCGGCAATCTTCATCGCACCGAGATATTGCTTGAGATTGAACTTCATCATCACCACAAAGAGAGAGCCAACGAACACAATTAATACCGAAGGAACGTCAATGTAAACGGAAATACCGCCAGCGCTGACCATGGCCCAGAACATCACACCAAATGCGCCAATAATGCCTATCAGGGTTGCTAAATCCACTGTTGCTCCTCGAGTCTGTACTGTCGTCCCATCCGCTCACCCATCGACCAGCAGGATATCATGATGCAAAATCCGGAAAACTGGCTGTCGCTTGTCCAAACACAGCCACGGAAAGGGAATGTCACGCTTTTCAACGGCTTCTATTTCTGTTTATCGGACCAAACTTAGGCAAGTTTAGAGGGATTTTATTCCGGGGCGAAAATATTTTTGTCGCAAAGCGTGCTTTTGAGCAAATTACCAGCGCTGGCATTTGACCCTACGCCAGCGCTGCTATAACGTGTCAACCGATAAAACTGCCGCCAGTCCTAACCTGACCCCTTTGCAGACCCTGCCTCGATTCCGCAAGAGGATCGCTGGTATACTCTGTCCGCAGTGTTAATCCAAGGAAAACAACGTGGCTAAAAAACCTGAGAATCTCAGTTTTGAAGAATCCCTGAATCAACTTGAACAGATAGTGACTGAGCTCGAACAGGGTGAAGTGTCGCTGGATGATGCGCTCAAGCAATTTGAACGTGGAATTAATCTGGTCCGCAGTAGCCAAAATAAGTTAGAGCAAGCGCAGCAAAAGGTTGCCATCTTATTATCCGATGATGCACAAGCGCCACTGAGTCCATTTGATGTCGAGGAAGAGTAATTGTTAACTGATGCCATCAATCGCTGCCAACAACGTATTAATCAGCATCTTACTGCAATTTTTGACGCGCTGCCGGTCAGTGAACCACGATTACAAGAAGCGATGCGTTACGGTGTCTTGTTGGGTGGTAAACGAGTTCGCCCGTTTTTGGTCTATTCCGTGGGAGAGATGTTAGGTGTTGCTGCCGAGCGCTTAGATAATTGCGCCGCAGCCATTGAATGTATCCACGCCTATTCGTTGATTCACGATGATTTGCCCGCCATGGACAATGATGAATTGCGGCGCGGCCAGCCAACAGTTCATGTCGCATTTGACGAGGCAACAGCCATTCTCGCCGGGGATGCGTTGCAGACATTGGCGTTCGAACTGATCAGCCAAGAAACTGGCGATTTCAGCGCCCAGCAGCAACTCCTCATGATTAAGGCATTGGCCAACGCCTCAGGCTATCTCGGCATGTGTGGCGGGCAAGCACTGGATTTGGCGGCGACAGATAAAGAAATCCCGCTGAGTGAGCTGACCCGCTTACACCGTCTAAAAACAGGTGCCTTAATTCGCTGTGCAGTGCAATTAGCTGTTATTGCTGCCAACGTAGATGCACAACAGCGTCAGCAACTATTGGCCTATGCTGATGCCATCGGACTGGCATTTCAAGTCCAAGATGACATTCTGGATATCACATCCAGTACCGAAGAACTGGGCAAACCACAAGGTTCCGATACCCGTTCCAACAAGAGTACATACCCTAAATTATTGGGATTAGCTGGGGCAAAAGCAACGGCTGAAGCGCTACTAAAAGAGGCACTATCAGCCTTGGGGAATTTGCCCTACAATAGCCGACTAATTGCTGAATTCGCTCGCTATATTATTGAGCGGCGAGTATAAAAGAGACAAAAGTAGCTCCTTATGAGTCTGGATATCACTCAATTTCCGGTATTGGCCCAAGCCAATACACCCGAAGAGTTGCGCCAGTTGCCACAGGCATTATTGCCGCAACTTGCCGACGAACTCAGGGCTTTTTTGCTGCAATCCGTAGGGCAATCCAGCGGCCATTTTGCTTCTGGATTAGGCACAGTGGAACTTACCGTAGCACTTCATTATGTGTATAACACGCCGTTTGACCGATTGGTGTGGGACGTCGGCCATCAGGCATATCCGCATAAAATCCTCACTGGACGTCGCGATCAGATGCACACCATTCGCCAAAAAGGTGGACTGCATCCATTCCCATGGCGCGGCGAAAGTGACTATGACACCTTCAGTGTCGGTCACTCCAGTACCTCAATCTCGGCGGCGCTGGCAATGGCAATTGCTGCAGATAAAGAACAGGCAGGCCGCCGCGTTGTCGCGGTTATCGGTGACGGAGCCATGACTGGTGGGATGGTGTTTGAAGCCATGAATCACGCCGGCGATCTGCACAAAGATATGTTAGTGGTACTTAACGATAACGAGATGTCTATCTCCGAAAACGTAGGTGCACTGAATAAACACTTTGCCCAACTGATGTCAGGCCGCTTCTATTCCAGTATTCGTGAAGGCAGTAAAAAAGTGCTGCAGGGAATGCCGGTTATCAAGGAGATGGCTCGCCGGACGGAGGAACATCTTAAGGGTATGATGGTTCCGGGCACCTTGTTTGAAGAGCTCGGTTTTAATTATATCGGCCCTATTGATGGTCACGATGTGAATGCACTAGTGGAAACCCTGCGTAACATGCGCAATCTGGGCGGGCCGCAACTGCTGCACATTATGACCAAAAAAGGCAAAGGCTATGAGCCAGCGGAAAAAGATCCTATTGGCTGGCATGCCGTGCCTAAGTTCGATCCGAGTCAATTCCGCAAACCAGCCACCAAACCTGGCTTACCCACCTTCTCTGAAGTGTTCGGCAAATGGCTGTGTGATATTGCCGCAAAAGACGACAAAGTGGTTGGCATTACTCCAGCCATGCGTGAAGGTTCTGGGATGGTGGAGTTTTCTCAGAAATTCCCGGAACAGTATTTTGATGCGGCGATTGCCGAACAACATGCCGTAACCTTAGGTGCCGGATTTGCCGCTGAAGGCTACAAACCTGTTGTTGCAATTTACTCCACTTTCCTACAGCGCGCCTACGATCAGGTTATTCACGATGTGGCCCTGCAGAAACTGCCGGTGTTGTTCGCTATTGATCGCGGTGGCATTGTCGGTGCAGATGGTCCAACCCATCAGGGTGCTTTTGACATGAGCTTCCTGCGTTGTGTTCCCAATATGGTGATCATGGCACCTTCCGATGAAAACGAATGCCGGCAAATGCTGTATACCGGATACTGTTATCAAGATGGACCGGCAGCGGTGCGATATCCTCGTGGCAGTGCCACCGGTGCCCATCAGGAAGAACAGATGACAGCGCTGCCCATTGGTAAAGGCGTGCTTAAGCGTCAGGGGCAGCAGCTAGCTATTATTAGCTTTGGGACACCGTTGGCTGCTGCGCTGGAAGTGGCAGAAGAAATGGATGCTACGGTTGCGGATATGCGCTTCGTGAAACCGTTAGATGAAGCCTTGCTTACACAGTTGGCTGAAACTCACGAAGTGCTGGTTACTCTCGAAGAAAATGCCATTATCGGTGGTGCCGGTAGCGGTGTGCTGGAATTCCTCGCGAAAAAGCAGCTGCGTAAACCGGTGTTACAGTTGGGCTTGCCTGATGAATTTATCAAACATGGCAGTCCGCAGGAGATCGTTGAAGAACTGCAATTGGACGCTCCCGGGATACGAGCCCAGATAACGGCATTTTTGAAGCAATTAAATGCCTAAAACATAAGGCCAACCAACTAAAAAGGTTGGCTTTTTTATGTGATCCGTCCACATCTTCAAAAGCTTCCGCGCTATAGTTACACTGATAACTCTTAAAAACGCGTTGCAGTCATTTAGGTGAAGGGGAATGGCAGTCAAGGAAAGCTGTGCATTGATGTTAGGGGGTGGCGGTGCCAGAGCCGCCTATCAAGTTGGCGTGCTTAAAGCGCTGGCACAACTGTATCCACGTAATCACGGTATCCCTTTTGATGTCATTTGTGGCACCTCCGCCGGTGCCATCAATGGTACCGCGATGGCAACCCATGCCTCTTGTTTCCACCTGGGAGTAAAAAAACTCGAATGGATCTGGCGCCATCTGGATACCAGTCGGATTTATAAATCCTCCATTCCCGGCGTGTTGCAACATCTCAGCGCGATGTTCTTAAAGGGAATGCAAACAGATCTGGCCAACACCGATGCCGGCAGTCTGTTGGATAATGCCCCATTACGAGATTTACTGAACGAGCTGATTAATTTTGAGCGGATAGACCGTAATATTGAAAATGGTCATTTAACGGCTATCAGCATTGACACCTCGTGTTACAACAACTCCCAATCCGTAAGTTTTTTTCAGGCCAAGAGCGAATTAGATGATTGGCGCAGAGCTCGCCGAAGCGGCGTACGCACAAGGCTTAACACTGAACATCTGATGGCCAGTTCCGCAATACCGTTAGTATTTCCCTCTATTCGTTTAGGAAAATGGTACTACGGCGATGGTTCTGTGCATCAGTTGGCGCCGCTTTCCTGCCCCATTCACCTGGGGGCCAGTCGGATTATGGTAATTAACCTGGAAAGCCCGCATAAACAACAACCGAAAGATCTGGAATATCATCCAAAAACCGCTACGGTTGCAGGTCATCTGCTGGATACCATATTTTCTGATACGTTAAATAGCGACCTGGAACGTCTGACCCGCGTTAACGGTACGCTATCATTGATCCCCCCCACCAGTCGTGAACTGCTGAGCCTGAGAAACATTGATACATTAGTCATTAAGCCCAGTGAAGACCTGAGTGAAATTGCCAAACGTTTTTACATGGAGATACCGTTTGCAATCAGGCGACTCCTGGGACTTATCGGCATTAACAGTCAGTCAGAGTCCAGTATCGTGTCATATTTGCTGTTCGAAAAAGCCTATACTGGAACCCTGATTGAACTGGGGTTCAATGATGCCATGACCCAGATGGACGAGATCAAAGCCTTTTTCAATATTGCCCGCTAATTGCCGTTTCGTTTTGAGAAACACTAGATGATGTTTTTCTGTCAGTCGCGTTTACGCCGCGATTGGCAGCTGAAGGTTTAGTGTCAAATTCTCGACATTGCACAGCTTGCCAAAAGCCCCTTTTATTGAAATCCGATGGTTACAAGACGTATAAAAAAGGCACATATTTTGCTTATGCCAGAATAACGATACCGGCAGCAGTGGAGTATTCCATTTGGACTATATCAGTAATATCAGTGGATTCAGTGGTTCTACGGAACAGTGGCGTGATGAGTCTCGCCATGTTTCTGAACCATTTGAACCACTGCAACTGTTACAGAAACTTCACAGTAGTCTTGACCCACGGACAGTGTTCGCCTGTTACGGCAAACATTTGCAACGAGATTTGCCGCTGTATGGCATCTATTGCAAATGTGGAGATATCGAACTGCGATGGGGCCGGATGAAAGGCATAAAACTGACCCATGAGATCCAGTTAGGTGATGACATCGCTCAACTTGAATACTGCTTGCCCATGCCATTGAGCCTGGGAGAATCGCTGTTGCTCCAGCAAGTTGAAGCGCTGTTACCCCAACCGCTATTCAATGCCGCCCGGTATCAGAAAATGGCATCGCAGGCGATGTTCGACGCCTTAACCGGACTCGGCAATCGCCATTTCTTTGGTCAGGCATTCCGCACAGTGCTTGCTCGTGCGCAGCGTAATCGTAATCAGGTCAGTTTGCTGTTAATGGATCTGGATAACTTTAAACTGCTCAATGATAACAAAGGTCATCATTATGGTGATCAGGCACTGGTGCGCTTTGGGGAAATTGTGCACCGTTGTATCCGCCGCTGTGATCAACCCTTCCGCCTAGGCGGGGATGAATTTGCGGTTCTGGTGGAAGGTGATGCCTCTGCGGCCGTCAGCATTGCCGGCCGAGTACTGCAACACATGCAAACAGAGGCTATTTTCAACCAACATAACGTGGGTTGCAGCATGGGTATCGGCAACTGGCAACCGTTATTGAATCAGGACCAGTTGTTCAATAAAACTGACGCGGCGCTCTATCGGGCCAAGAGTGCTGGCCGCAATGGTTACGCTATCGCAGATTGATATCTGTCTTCGCTAAAAAGGCGCCAAATGGCGCCTTTTTATGCAGGTTACAATCCTCGCAACTGTATTCGTCGTAAGAATTCAGTCATGATGCGATCGTACAACAGGTCGCCATAGAACAGATCTTCAATCCCATGATCAATACTTGGATTATCATTTATTTCAATCACATATGGTTGACCATCAACTTCTTTCAAATCCACACCGTAGAACCCAGAGCCAATGAGATTCGCCGATTTCAGTGCCGCATCCACTACCTGTGACGGCACTGTTTTAAGATCCTGCGCATCATAACTACCACTGGTGAACTTACCGTTTTTGTGGTGTTCGTAAATCTGCCAGTGGCCACGACTCATGTAATAACGGCAAGCATATATCGGCTGACGATTGAGAATACCGATACGCCAGTCGAAAGGTGTAGGCAAATATTCCTGCGCCAGGATCAAGGTACTGTGTTCAAAAATACGCTTGGCTTCTGCGCGTAAGCTATCAATATCCTTAACCTTAACCACCCCCAGAGAAAACGCACCATCCGGGACTTTAAGTACCGCTGGCAACCCTATCTCCTCCAACAAAGTTTCTTCCCAATTTGGATCCGACTCGTTAAGGATCAAGCTCTTAGGTACTGAAATCTTGTGGTTCAGCAACAGTTCTGTCAAAAATACCTTGTTGGTACACTTCATAATGGATTCCGGGTCATCCATGACCACCAGTCCCATTTGCTCGGCATTTTTGGCAAAACGGTAGGTGAAATTGCTGATGTTAGTGGTCGCCCGAATAAACAAGCCGTCAAACTCGCTCAAACGACTCATATCTCGGCGTCCCAATAACTGCATATCCATACCGATACGATTTGCCGCTTTGATAAAGCGTTTAATGGCACCGTTGTTGGAAGGTGGCATCTTTTCATTTTCATCCACCAACATGGCCATCTCGTACCGATAAGATTTTTTGCGTTTAGGTGCACGCCATACTTTACGGGAAAAAGCTTCCAGGTAATTAGCAAACAGATCCTGTTCTGAATCGGTTAGTTGTTGAAATGGAAAGGGGGCGATATGACTGACTTGCCATTTATCGCCCCCTTTAACTAATTCGACATCCAGCACAGGTACGTTAAAGCGTTCAAAAATTTTGTGTCCAATCCGTTCCAGTTCCTCGCGCTCACTCTGTCCAAAATACAGTTTAAATCGCAGACGAGTCTGTTCCGGCGAGAGTCGGTCCAGTCCCGATTGAGGCAAACTGAAAAATCGGTCCTGTGACAGATCGTTAATCGTCATCACAGAGGGGATCACCCGATGTCCTCGAGCTTCGGCCATCAGAGAACAGTAATACCCAGTAGTGAGATAGTCGTAACTGCGGCACAAATTTAGTACCTGCACACTGTTGTTGTCAGTAAACGCCCCCATATTAAGATAGTCGTTTACTGTCACCATACTGTCACTGGGCAGATACGGTCGCCAATCACTGGCGTCGTCAGTTACGATAAGCAGTTGTGCCATAAATAATTGTTGCCTCCCAAATTAGTTGGGGATTAAATATCAGAAGTTTGTCTTCTACCTGAACATCATGGAAATACGTGCCGCTACACAGGCCGAACTTTCAGCGCTCGATCAACTGGAACTCTCCGCCTTCAGCGGTGACCGCATTAGTCACCGCCAAATGAAACGCTTTATTCAATCAACCCACGCCCGGCTATTTGTAGCCATGGACGAAGGACAGCTCGCAGGTTATGCCCTGTTGTTGTTTCACCGAGGAACCAACCTGGCAAGGTTGTATTCTCTAGCTATTGACGCCAAGTGGCGTGGACAGGGACTCGCAAAACAATTGATGTCCCGGTGTGAACAGGAAGCTATTCACAGAGGCTATATTACGTTACGCCTGGAGGTGCGCAATGACAATATCGGAGCGCGCCGACTGTACGAAAAATTAGGCTATAAAGTGTTGAAAGCACTGGTGCATTACTATGATGACCTAGCCGATGGCGTGCGTATGCATAAACGGCTAGATCCACCAGGGCCCAGCACAATATTACCGATGCCATTATATGCTCAGACCACAGCTTTCAGCTGCGGACCTGCCAGTCTGCTAATGGCCTTTGCTGCATTAAAATCTGATGCAGTCCCCAGCCGGATTGAAGAACTGCGACTGTGGCGTGAAGCCACCACGATCTTTATGACCAGTGGCCATGGTGGCTGTTCTGCGCATGGCTTGGCACTCTCGGCCCTGCGGCGTGGCTTTGGCGTCAAACTCTTCAGCCGCTCCGAGTCCGTGCCGTTCATTGATGGGGTAAGAGATCGCAATAAAAAAGCGGTGATCCAACTGGTCCATGAGGATTTCTGCCAACAGTTGCAAGCTCGAGGCGTTAGTGCGCAGGCGCGCGCGCCCTCACCTGCTGAGTTACGCAAATTTTTAGCGCAGGGGGCGGCCGTGCTACTGATGGTGAGCAGCTATCGTTTCAGTGGTGAAAAAGGCCCGCATTGGATTGTGCTCAGTGGCTGTAATAGCCAGTTTTTCTTTTTCCACGACCCCAATGTGGAGAAGGCTCGCGATGCCATCGGGTCCACTTATGTGCCAATCAGTGACGGTGAGCTGTTACAAGTCATGCGTTATGGCCGCCAAAAGCAACTGGCATGCGTAGTGGTATTCCCGCAGTTACCGGATATGCCATAACGCCATTAGAAGTGAGCCGTGACTAACTGAGAGAAAGCGCGATGCCCGGCTGCTGCTCGGCTGCCAGTAGCTGTTTGTCGACGAACAATCCGGCCATCGCCAGCAAGGTGCCATCAGCGGAAGTCAACGCCGGGATCCGTGGGCGTAACCAGTATGGCACCTGCGCTTCCTGCCATATTTTTTTCAGCTCCCGCGCTTTGTCCCGGTAATGAGGATGACAACGCAGGCTGCCTGGCAGCGCATAACTCAGTGATAAGGGTAATACCAATGCGTAAAGCGCCAGTCTAGGTCCGGTATCGGTGAGGCTGCAATTTAGCTGCCGCAGCGGTGCAGACAGTGGCAGTTGCAAAGTCCCTTGCTGCAATGCCAGTTGCTCAGAAGCGGTGAGCGGCTGTGATGCACGTAATGCGGGCAATGCCGTCATCGCATAAATATGTCCATAGGCGCGGCGCAACTCCAGCTCACCAAATTTTAAATGCACTTTGGCATCATCATCACTTTGTAATAGCTGTAACAGTGCTTCATCCAACTGCACCATCGACGGCAACGGTAATGACTGCTGCTCAATAAACGCTCGCAGCAATTGCCGTTGCCAACGGTCAGGAAACTGGCGTAAACCCGCTAATGCTAATAACGGCGCTCCGGTGAAGCGGCAAGAATCTAGCAGCGGTTGTAATTTTTCCTGCGTGATCTCATCCAGCAACTGTTGCTGTTCGGCACACAATGCAGCGCTGCGACTAATGGTGGCCGGTAATTCTGGCCAGCGCATTTTTAACTTCGGCACAATATCTCGCCGTAAAAAATTACGGTCATAACGGATATTGTCATTACTTTCGTCATGGACATAATTCAATGACAGTGCCGTTACCCGCGCCAAAATCTGCGCCCGACTGAAGTTTAATAACGGCCTTAACTGCCAGCAGTTGCCCATAAAACGCTGACAGCTGCCCATAGCCGATAACCCTTTAGGTCCCTGTCCACGCTTCAGCGCCAACAGCACGGTCTCCAGTTGATCATCCTGATGATGTGCAGTTAACAACACATCGCCCGGGGCCATCTGCTCAGCAATCACCTGATAACGCGCGCGGCGAGCTTCCGCTTCAACACTGACACGCGGGCCGAGCTGTAGCTGTACCGGTAACACCTGACAAGGAAGAGCCGCAGCTTGCGCCGAGCGACAGCAGTGCTGCGCCCAGCTATCAGCATGCTGACTTAACCCATGGTGAATGTGTAACAGATGGATGCGAGAGCGCCATTCGGGAAATTTTTTCGCGAACAACCCGAGGATATACGCTAAATATTCGGAATCTGCGCCGCCGCTGTAGCCCAACCAAATAGCGTTTGGCAATTGTGGCAGCGTTGCCATTAAACGCTGCAGTTCATCAATCACCGCAGACTCCGAGAGTTTCATCTAAAACAGGATCCTTACCTTGTCAGTACCAAACATGGTTTCCAATGCCAGCATCAATTCGTCGGTGGGATTAATCCGCCAGTCATCGGCCAGTCGCAATCGGCCTTTGGCATCACTCATAGTGTAGTTGATGACTAACGGCACGCTACCGTTGCGCCACGGCGATACCGTGTCATAAAGTTGCGTTAGGCGTTCTTCGGACAACATTTCTTGTGTCAGTGAGAGCTCAATTGCGGAAGCGAAATGATTACGGGCTTCACCCATATCGATAATTTGCCGGGCGGTCATACGATTGCCGCCAGAAAAATCATCAAAGCTCACTTCACCTTCACAGATAAGAATACGGTCTTTTTCCAGCAGATGGTTGTATTTGTCAAATGCCTCAGTAAACAGCATCACTTCAAGGCGACCACTTTTATCATCCAGCGTCACCAGCCCCATCTTGGAACCACGTTTAGTGGTCATTACCCGACAGGCAACAACCAGACCAGCAACTTTGACCGTTTTGCCGCGTTCCGTGGGATGGATATCATTCAACCGCCCGGAGGTATAATGTTTCAGCTCCGGCAGATACTGATTGATCGGATGACCAGTGAGATACAGGCCCAAGGTTTCCCGCTCACCTTCGAGCCAGATTTTATCGGGCCACGGAGCACATTCAACAAACTGCTGACGGCAATCCTGTGGATCGTCATTCAGCAGGCCGAACATGTCGTTCTGACCAATTGCGGCGTCTTTAGCATGTTGCTCGGCAGCCAGCATGGCTTCAGGCAAGGTTGCCATCATTGAGGCTCGATGTGGCCCAAGCGTGTCCAGCGCTCCTGCGGTAATGAGTTTTTCCATCACCCGACGGTTAAGCTTCTTCAGATCAACGCGCGCACAGAAATCGAATAAGTCTTTAAAGGGGCCAGATTTTCGCGCCTCAATAATCGCCTCGACGGGGCCTTCCCCCACACCTTTAATGGCGCCAATGCCGTAAACAATATTCTGCTGCTCATCAACGGTGAATTTAAACAGACCTTTATTGACGTCGGGCGGCAGGATCTTACAGCCAATGCGCTCACACTCATCGACCAGCGTGACAATCTTATCGGTGTTATCCATATCCGCGGACATTACCGCCGCCATAAATTCTGACGGGAAATGCGCCTTCAGCCATAGCGTGTGATACGACACAATTGCATAGGCGGCTGAGTGGGATTTGTTAAAACCGTAACCGGCGAATTTCTCCACCAGGTCAAAGATCTTCATCGCCAGATCCGGGTCAACCCCCTGGCCAATAGCGCCTTTACGGAACACATCGCGCTGTTTGGCCATCTCTTCCGGCTTTTTCTTACCCATGGCACGACGCAACATGTCGGCGCCACCAAGAGTATAGCCCGCCAGCGCCTGCGCAATCTGCATTACCTGTTCTTGGTAAACAATAACGCCATAGGTAGGTTCAAGGATCTCCTTCAGACATTCATGTTCGAAGTCTGGATGTGGATACGCCAGTTTTGCCTGACCATGTTTACGGGCGATAAAGTCATCTACCATGCCGGATTCCAACGGCCCCGGGCGGAATAACGCCACTAACGCGATCATGTCTTCAATGTTGTCGGGTTGCAGGCGTTTGATCAGATCTTTCATACCGCGGGATTCCAACTGGAAAACGGCGGTAGTTTCGTAGCGCTTCAGTACCCGGAAAGATTCTGGGTCGTCCAGAGGAATGCTGGCAGTATCGATCGGTGCTTTACCCTCACGCAACATGCGCGGGTTGATCATCTCCAGCGCCCACTGAATGATGGTAAGTGTTCGCAAACCCAGAAAGTCAAATTTTACCAGTCCGGCGTATTCCACATCGCCCTTATCGAACTGGGTAACCGGGTTTTTCCCTTCGGCATCACACAGCAATGGCGAAAAATCGGTAATGGTGGTTGGGGATATCACGACGCCACCGGCATGTTTACCCGAGTTGCGGGTGACCCCCTCAAGCTTTCGGCACATGTCGATAAGCTCTTTGACTTCCTCATCACTATCGTAGGCTTCCTGCAACGCCGGTTCTGCAGCAAAGGCTTTCTCCAGCGTCATGCCCGGTTCTGCGGGCACCATCTTCGAGATTCGGTCGACAAAACCGTAAGGATGCCCCAACACTCGGCCCACATCGCGGATGACTGCTTTGGCCGCCATGGTCCCAAAGGTAATGATCTGCGATACCGCATCGCGACCATACATCTGCGCAACGTGCTCAATCACTTCATCCCGACGATCCATACAAATATCGACGTCAAAATCAGGCATGGACACACGTTCCGGGTTAAGGAAACGTTCGAACAGCAGGTCAAACTCTAACGGATCCAAGTCGGTAATTCTGATGGAATATGCCACTAAAGAACCAGCACCAGAACCTCGACCTGGGCCGATGGGAATACCGTTATCTTTGGCCCACTGGATAAATTCCATCACGATAAGAAAGTAACCAGGAAACCCCATCTGATTGATAATGCCGAGTTCATATTCTAGACGTTGGTCATAGGGTGGACGCTTTTCAGCGCGAACCTGTTCGTCTGGATATAAAAAAGCTAACCTTTCCTCCAGACCCGTTTTGGCTTTGTGCACCAAAAAGTCAGCGGTAGACATATCACCGGTGGGGAAATTAGGCAGAAAATACTCGTGCAAGCGCACGGTTACATTGCAGCGCTTGGCGATTTCGACAGTATTAATCAATGCCTCGGGAATATCAGCAAACAGCTCGCACATCTCATCTTCGGATTTGAAGTACTGCTGTTCACTGTATTGTTTAGGACGGCGCGGATCGGCCAAAGTAAAACCATCGTGGATAGCGACGCGAATTTCATGGGCTTCAAAATCCGCCTTATTCATGAACACGACTTGGTTAGTGGCCACTACCGGCAATCCGGTGGCTGCCGCGTGAGCAACCGCTAAGTGCAGATAACGCTCTTCATCAGTGCGACCAGTGCGGATGAGTTCCACATAGTAACGATCAGCAAAATGCTGCTGATAAAACCGGGTCAGCTCGTCAATCTGTTGCTGATTACCTTTCAGCAGTGCCTTACCCAGATCCCCTTCGCGAGCCCCCGATATCAGTAAAATACCGGCGTTATGTTCCAGTAACCAGTCTTGTTCGATGGCGGGCCGATCGCGGATATAACCGCGCAGATAGGATTTACTCAGCAGTTGTGTGAGGTTCTGATAACCTTCGTTGTTCATCACCAGGATAGTTAAGTGGCAGAACTCCCCCTCAAATCCCGGGACACACATCCACACATCAGCGCCGATTATCGGCTTGATACCATTGTCGTTGGCAGCGCTATAGAACTTCACCAAACCACACATATTGCCTTGGTCAGTAATGGCAACCGAGGCCATGTTCTCACTTACCGTTTTCGCAACGATGGGTTTGACCTTAGCCAAGCCATCGCTCATGGAAAAATCGGTATGAACACGCAGATGTACAAAACGAGGGTCGGCCATAAGTCAGTTATCTGTTTAGAATCGTGTGAAGAATGAAGTTCTTGTCGTTATGCTAAAACCTCACGACAAGGACAACAAGTTTGTTTTATTCGAGACCCAACGCTTGTCGCACTGGCCGGAAACTACGACGATGCTCGGGCAGTACACCATAACGGGCAATCGCCTCAAAATGCGCCTTTGTCGGATAGCCTTTATGAGCGGCAAAACCATATTGCGGAAAACGTTGGTCCAATTGTGCCATCTCGCGATCACGAGTCACTTTGGCAATGATCGAGGCGGCGCTGATGGCCGCGATTAAGCCATCACCTTTAATGACCGCATCGGCAGGGATGCCAAAGTCAGGCGTACGGTTACCGTCTACTAACACTCTTTCTGGCCGCAGAGGAAGACCAGCCACCGCACGCTGCATGGCTAACATGGTAGCGTGTAGAATATTCAGTTCATCGATCTCGACCGGGGTCGCGGCCCCTAAGGCGACACAGAGGGCGTTTTCCATGATCACATCAAACAATGCATCACGTTTTTTTTCGCTGAGTTTCTTGGAATCGTTAAGGCCGGTAATTGGGCGCGATGGATCCAGGATCACGGCCGCAGTTACCACATTACCTATCAGCGGGCCACGCCCCACCTCATCAACACCCGCAACTAAGCCCTGCCCTAATGCCATCGCTGCGGCGTCAGATAAATTCCGGTAGATGGTCATCAGTTATGCTCCGGTAATAGTGCCACCACGGCATCCGCCGCACGCTCACTAGCATTTTGCCGGAGTTGTTCATGTAAGCGAGAAAACGCTGCCATCAGCGGTCGGGGATCCTGATTTAGCTGCACCGCAATCGCATCGGCAATCTTTTCTGGTGTGCAGTCTTGCTGGATCAGTTCGGGAACCAAATTTTTGCCCGCCAGCAAATTGGGCAATGAGAAGGTGCGGATGTTTACCAACCATTTGGCTAATTGATAAGTAACCGGACTCACCCGATATGCAACGACCATCGGCCTTTTTACCAGCATAGCTTCCAACGTAGCAGTACCAGAAGCTAACAAAATGCAATCCGCCGCCGCCATCACCTCTCGGGAATGACCATCAACCAGATGAATCTCCAGATCTGGCGCATATTGCTTTAACGCCGCGGTAAACTGTTCGCGACGATGGGCGTTGACTAACGGTGTTACAAACCGAATATCAGGGAACCGCTGTTTGATCAGCATCGCAGCCTCAATAAAAGGTTGCGCCAGCATCTTTAACTCGCCACCACGAGAACCGGGGAGGATCGCCAGATATTCAGCCTCCGCATCCAACCCCAATTCAATGCGCGCCTGTTGCTTGTCACTATGCAACGGAATCGTGTCTGCCAGCGTATGCCCGACAAAGGTACAGGGCACCTGATAGCGATCATAAAACGCTTTTTCAAATGGCAATAACGACAGCACCATATTGGTCGCTTTGGCAATTTTGAAGATCCGTTTAGGACGCCAGGCCCACACTGATGGACTGACGTAGTGAACAGTTGTTATCCCATGTTGTTTAAGCTGTAGTTCAACGCCCAAGTTAAAATCTGGTGCATCAATGCCGATAAAACAGTCGGGTTGGAGAGCGCATAGCTGCTGGACTAAAGCTTTGCGCAATTTCAATAGTCGCGGCAGATGGGCAAGCACTTCGACCAGCCCCATGACCGCCAGCTCTTCCATGGCGAATAAGGATTCGAACCCCAACGCCTCCATACGAGGGCCACCGATACCAATAAAACGGGCATCGGGGTATCGCTGCTTAAGTGCTGCGACTAAAGCTGCACCTAAAATATCGCCGGAGACTTCTCCGGCGACCATTGCAAAAATCCGTTGCGAGTGTTGCGTCATAGGCTCAAATGTCTCAGCGGATAATGCCCCGCTCTGAAGCAGTCACAAAATCGAGGAACTGTTTTACTTTTGGCTGAGCAGCAGCGTCTTCTGCTAACGCGTCAACTGCCTCAGCGATAGTCATACTGCTACGATAAAGGGTTTTATAGGCTCTGCGCAGTGCCAGCTGTTCATCTTTGGTAAAACCACGGCGCTTTAAGCCCTCGGCATTTAACCCACGCGGTATCGCTGCCTGGCCAGAGGCCATGACAAAAGGCGGCACATCCTGCAATACCAGAGAATAACCTGCAGTAAACGCATGCGCCCCTATATGTACAAACTGGTGCACACCAGTCATACCACCCAATATCGCCCAATCATCAACATGGCAATGACCGGCAATCGAAGCATTATTAGCCATAATAATGTTATCGCCGAGCACGCAATCATGCGCAATATGCACGTATGCCATCAGCAGGTTGTTGGAACCGATACGGGTAATGCCTTGATCCTGAATCGTGCCACGGTGAATAGTCACGGACTCACGGATCACATTATTGTCACCGATCTCCAAGCGTGTTGGTTCACCCGCATATTTCTTATCCTGGCAATCTTCACCTACCGAGGCAAATTGATAGATCTTGTTACCCTTGCCAATCACGCTCGGGCCCTTGATCACGACATGTGAACTGATCCAGCAATCATCACCGATTTCTACATTGGGCCCAATATAGGTCCAAGGACCAATGGTGACATTGTTACCAATTTTGGCTTCTGGGTGAACAAACGCTAATTTATCGATCACGAACGAATCTCTCTACGGGCACACATGATATCAGCGGAGCAAGCCAATTCACCATCCACGGTAGCTTCTCCGTAAAATACGCCAATCCCGCGGCGTTCCTTGATCATTTTGACATCAAAACGTATCTGATCACCAGGGCCGACCACGCGCTTAAAGCGAGCGTTATCAATCCCTGCAAAATAATACAGCACGTTTGGAGACGGCTTTTCGCTCATGGTTTTGAACGCCAGCAAACCAGTGGCCTGCGCCATAGCTTCCAGAATTAACACTCCCGGCATTACCGGCTGAATTGGGAAATGTCCCTGGAAAAAGGGTTCGTTGATAGTGACGTTTTTAATGGCTGTCAGAGTTTCACCAGGAGTGAAGTCCAGCACTCTGTCGACCAATAAAAATGGATATCGATGTGGCAGAAATGCCATAATTTCCTGGATATCCATGGTGTTCATTTCATTAGACACGGGCTCTTTTCCTCGCGCCGGCACAGCGGCGGTTATTCTTCTGTATCCAGCCGTTTTTCCAGCTTTCGCACACGTTGGAACAGCTCATCCAACTGCCGGAAACGGACTGTATTTTTTCGCCATAGACGGTTATCCATGGCCACAGTGGCGGAAGAGTATAACCCAGGTTCCTTAACATCGTTAGTGATGTTAGTTCCACCGGAGAGATGAACACCATCGACAATGCTTAGATGTCCAGAAATCGCACAGCTACCACCAATAATACAGTATTTGCCGATAGTTACACTGCCCGCAAGTACGGTACACCCGGCAATCGCGGTATGCGCACCAATAATATCATTGTGGGCAATCTGTACCTGATTATCGATGATCACACCATCGTGAATTTCGGTATGTTCCAGCGCCCCACGATCAACCGTTGTGCCCGCACCAATTTCGACATTATCGCCAATGCGTACGCCACCAGTCTGGGGGATCTTAATCCAGTTGCCACGTTCATTGGCATAGCCAAAACCGTCTGACCCCAGCACGGCACCGGAATGAATAATACAATTCATCCCCATGTGCACATTATGGTAGACAGTCACGTTTGCCCACAAACGACATCCTGAACCGATAACCACATCCGGGCCGATAACACTACCAGCACCGATTTGAGCGTTTTCACCGATGACAACATTGGCACCGATAACAACGTTAGCCCCAATGGCAACGTCCGCCCCCAGCTTGGCAGAAGGGTCTATCTGCGCAGAAGGGTGAATGCCTTCGGCGGCCTTTGGCGTGGTATCCAGAAGCTGCGCTGTTCGGGCAAAACCGACATAAGGATCTTTGACAATTAACGCATTGCCGGAAAAGCCCTCTTGCATATCCTGACTCAGGATCACCGCAGTCGCTTGAGTTTCATCCAGCTGATGGCGCAATTTTGAATTGGACAGAAATGACACTTGTCCTGGAACAGCTTTGTCGAGCGGTGCCACCGATGACACAAGCTCATCGGCGTTTCCACGAAGTTCAGCACCTAAATGCTCGGCAAGCTGCTTGAGTGACACACCATTCATCAATTACTGGCCTTTGCTCAGCGCATCGACAACTTTGCTGCTGATATCCTGCTCAGGTTTTACATAGATAACTGCGCCACGCTGTAACACCATGTCATAATTTTCTTTCTTGGCGATCTCATTGATAACTTTCTGCACTTTAACCAGCAGTTTGTTCTGTTCTTCGCCCTGGCGACGACGCAAGTCTTCATCTAAAGCCTTACCTTTCAATTGGTAATCCGCTTTTAAAGATTCCATTTTACGTACCAGATCAGTTTTCTGGGCATCGGTCATCAGTTGTGCGTCACGCTGTTGTTTTTCCAGCAGACCTTTCAGCTCATCCTGCAGCTTTTGTACTTCAGCCATACGATCACCAAACTCACTTTTCAGCTGTTTGGTCACCTGCTCACGCTGTGGCATCTGCTCGAACACGGCACCCATATCGACGACAGCCAACTTCTCTGCATAAGCTGCCATTGGTGCGCCTACTAACATTAGCGACACCAGTGCGCCGTTGATTAACTTTTTCAAAATTCAACTCCTTGTGTGGTTTAAGCAATGCTTGCCGATTATGTAGTTTCAGCAATGCTTGCCGAGTTTATGTGTTTTAGAATGTTTTGCCAATATTGAACGAGAATATCTCAGTGTCGTCGTCATCGTACTTCTTAATTGGCCAGGCAAGAGCAAATACCATGGGGCCCATCGGTGAAATCCACTGCAAGTTAACCCCCCAAGACGCCCTTATCCGGTTCGGATCGGAATAATCGGCCAATTTAGCAAATTCATCAGCCGGCAGCCCCCGGTAAGAATCGTAATTGAACTCAGTATCCCATACGTTACCGGCATCCACGAAGAAGCTGGTACGTACCGAGTTGGTGTAAGCCTCATCCAGGAACGGCGTAGGAACAATTAACTCCATACTGGCTGTCGCCAAGGCGTTACCGCCGACGGAGCGGCTACTACTAATGTAAACTGAGTTGATGTCACCGGATAACGTACAGCCGTCCCCAGTCGGATCAGGCGCGCAGTTAGCACTGTCGCGATACATGTAGAAGGCACGAGGACCAACGGTGTTAGATTTAAAACCACGCAGATAGGTGCTGCCGCCAGTGTAATAGTTTTCCCAGAATGGCAGGATCTGGTCATTCCCATTGTACTTACCGTAGCCATTGCCATAAGCCAAACGGGCTCGGGTAAGGAATACAAAGTTATGCGAGCGAGTCAGTGGGAAATAGAAACTGGTTTCAAAATCAGTCTTGAAGAACTTCAGATCTGAACCAGGCACGGTCATGCGGCCAGACAATCGCTGAGTAGAACCATCCGTTGGGAATGAACCACGGTCCAAAGTACTACGAGACCAACCCAAACTGATCTCAAAGTTGTCAAAACTCAGGTCTGAATTGGTATAGGAGTTACGATAGATATCGTAAAAACGCAACGCCTGTTCATAGTCAGAAGCATCAGAAATAGAGTTATGACGATAACCAATACCCGCATTGATACGGTTGGTTTCGTTGATGGGGAAACCTAAACTGGTCATGACACCATAAGAGTTATTCTTATAGCGCTCAAGGTAGGCGGAGTTCGCGTCGAACGCACTCCAGAACACGCTGCCACCGAGACTGATACCATCTTTGGTAAAATATGGATCGGTATAAGACAAGTTGATACTCTTAGAGTATTTGTTGGTGTTTAAGGTAATCCCCGCTTGGTTACCAGACCCCAGGAAGTTTGACTGAGTCACGCCAAATTGCAGACTCAAACCAGAGGAGGTACCAAACCCCACCCCGGCGTTAAATGAACCGGATGGCTGCTCTTTTACTTTGAACAGCACGTCAACCAGGTCATCAGTACCGGCAACTTTTTCGGTCTCGGTGTCAACGGTTTCAAAATAACCCAGACGGTTCAGACGGGTTTTGGACTGCTCCACCAAGGCTGAGTTAAGCCAAGCACCTTCCATCTGACGTAATTCACGGCGCATTACTTCATCTGCGGTAACAGCATTACCGGTGAAGTTAATCGAGCGCACATACACACGCTTACCTGGATTGATGTTGATGTTAAGGGTGACTTCCTTATTTGCATCATCAATTTCCGGTACCGTTTTCACTTCGGGATAGGCATAACCAAAACGGCCAAGGAACTTGCTATACATCTCTTCGGTAAAGGTTACGTCAGCACCGTTGTACTGTTCGCCAGCCTTCAACGGCAGAATTGTTTTCAGAACCGCCTCACGGCCCATCAGATCACCGGTCAAGTTAACCGCTTTCACTTTATACTGCTCACCTTCATTGACATTGATGGTGATATACAGCCCTTTACGGTCCGGGGTCATTGACACTTGGGTCGAGGTGACCTCAAAGCGGATATAACCGTGGTTGTGGTAAAACGTCTTAAGCGTCTCTAAGTCTGCCTCAAGCTTCTGCTTCTGATAACGGCGCTCGCCAAACAGATTCCACCAGGCGACGAAATCTTTAAGTTCCAGCAAATTTGCCAGTTCTTCGTCACTAAAATGCTTATTGCCGACAAAGTTAATCTGACGAATTTCTGCTGCTAATCCTTCAGTGAATTTAAACTTTAGTTCGACGCGGTTACGCGGCAGGTTAATCACCTGGGCGTGAACCTTGGCACCGTATTTACCGACACCGTAATAGAAATCTTGCAGCGCCTTTTCGATGTCGGACAGCATAGTGCGGTCCAGCGCCTCACCGACTTTTACGCCGCTATCATTCAGACTCTGTTTTAGCTGCTCTTCTTTGATGTCTTTGTTACCATCAAAAGTGATAGAGCTGATGGTTGGTCTTTCACGCACCTGAACGACGAGCACATCGCCGTCGCGGGAAACCTGAATATTTTCGAAGTTGCCGGAAGCATAAAGGCTTTTAATCGCCTGTTGCAGCTTCAGTTCGTCCAAGGTATCCCCGACTTTGACCGGCAAATTTAACAGTGCGGCCCCGAGGGCTACCCGTTGTAAACCTTCGACTTGAATGTCAGTAACCTTGAAGGGTTTGAACGTCTCGGCCCAACTATTCCCTGAAAAAGCGGCGCCGACCAGTAACATAGAGGCAAAAAGTTTATTTATTCGCATAGAGCACTTCTAATTATTTGTCAGTCCTTGCTCAGAGTCGGGCAAAATCATTGAAAAGGGCAATGCTCATCAATACCAGCAGCAAGGCCGCCCCAAATCTGAATCCAATTTCCTGAATCCTATCGGAAACAGGCTTACGCGTAATTGCTTCAATTACGCAATACATCAAGTGTCCCCCATCCAGCACCGGCAAAGGCATCAAGTTAATGATCCCCAAGTTGACGCTAATCAGGGCGAGGAACCCTAGAAAATATACCAATCCAAATGACGCTGTATTCCCAGCCCCTTGAGCAATAGAAATCGGGCCACTCAAACTTTTAAGAGACACATCCCCAGTAAATAATTTACCCAGCATTTTGGCGCTGATAGCGGTTAGCTGCCAGGTCTTTTGAGCCGCCATGGACAGTGACTCTAGCGGACCATAATGCAACTCTATTTGCATATTTTCTGGCCACTGGGGGACTACAGGAGAAATGCCCACATAGCCGACAGTGTGTCCATCAGTGTCCAGATGGCTATCTGGTGTCACTGGCAGGATCTGTTGTTCACCGTTACGTTTTATGGTCAAGTTAAGTGTCTTACCGGCCGACGCCTTTACCTGTTGAACAAACGCGTCCCAACTGCTAATCAGCCCACCATCTATCGCGACCAAGGTATCGCCCACTTTCAGGCCAGCTTTATCGGCAGCACCACCGCTAACCACTTCGGCCAAGGTCGGAATGATTTCAGGTCGATAAATATGTAAACCCAGTGCAGAAATCGGCGATTCCTTATCGGGATCGAAATGCCATTGACGAATATCCAACGCATATGTTTTTCCGTTGGTATCTGACGGTTCCTGAAGGTCACTGACAGGAGATAATGTCAGTGATAACTGCTGCTCACCAATATGGCTTACCAACGCTAAATTTACGTCTTCCCAGGTTCTCACTTGCTGACCGGAAACCGCTACAATCTGCTGAGGCTGTTGCAGGCTTATCACCGCGGCCGGGCTATTGGCCGTGGTGCTGTCAATGACCGGCTTAACCGCTGGGACGCCAATCAGGTACATTAAGTACAACGCAATAATGGCAAAGATGAAGTTGGCAATTGGTCCAGCCGCCACGATCGCCATACGCGCCCAGACGCTTTTTCGATTAAAGGACTCGCCCTGCAGCTCCGGTGGAACGTCTTCCACACGCTCATCCAGCATCTTAACGTAGCCACCGAGCGGGATCATCGCTACAACATATTCGGTGCCATCCTTGTCGACATGGCGCCAAATCGCCTTACCAAAACCAATGGAAAAACGCAGCACCCGCACACCACAACGGCGAGCGATGTAAAAATGTCCGAATTCGTGGGCAGTGATTAAAATCCCTAACGCTACAATGAACGCGCCGAGATTCCACAAAAAAGCTAGCATCAGCCGTTAATAATCCTCAATGACAAAGCGCCAGTCCTTTACGGGCACAGACGCGGGCTTCACCGTCTAGCGCAAGAATATCAGCAATCGAGTCAAGAGGCGATTGCACAACCTGCTCCAGACAAAATTCATTAATTTTTGCAATATCGGTAAAGCGGATCTCCCCTTTCAGAAAATGCGCTACCGCCACTTCGTTGGCGGCGTTTAATACCGTTGTTGCTTCCTGACCGGCTCGGCAGGCGTCCATCGCCAATTTCAGGCAAGGGAACCTTGAAAAGTCAGGTTCACAAAAGCTTAATTGTCCGACTTTAAAAAAGTCTAAAGGTTCCACACCAGAGACAATTCTCGCGGGATAGGCCATACAATGAGCAATTGGTGTGCGCATATCGGGATTTCCCAATTGTGCCATCACGCTACCATCTTGATATTGCACCATAGAATGGATCACGCTTTGCGGGTGAATCACCACCTGTAATTGTTCCACTCCCGCATTAAACAACCAACGCGCCTCAACATATTCCAGCCCTTTATTCATCATAGTGGCTGAATCGACAGAAATTTTCGGTCCCATAGACCAATTAGGATGTTTAATGGCCTGCGCAGGCGTAACGGTTGGCAAAGTCGCAAGCTCTGCGCGAAGGAATGGTCCGCCGGAGCCTGTAAGCAATATTTTGGATATCCCTGCAGCTTTAAGATCGCAACGTCCCAACTGTTGCTGAGTTTCTCTTGGTAAACATTGAAAAATGGCGTTGTGCTCACTGTCGACAGGCAACAGTGTGGCACCATATTCAGCAACAGCTTCGATGAATAATCTACCAGACATCACCAAGGCTTCTTTATTGGCCAACAGCACACGTTTCCCGGCCTTTACCGCCGCAAGTGTGGGTGCCATCCCAGCGGCCCCGACAATCGCCGCCATGACGCTATCCACTTCTGGACGTGACACTAAATCCAATAACTCTGACTCGCCGCTGGTGACTTCTACATCCAATTCAGCGATTGCCACTTTTAGCTGCTGCGCTGCGGTTGCATCAACCATATGAGCTACGGTGGGTCGATGCAGCCGACACAACTCTGCCATCCGTTTTACGTTAGTGTTGGCTACCAGGGCGAACACGCGAAAAGCATCAGAATTTTCTGATATCACACTTAGCGTGCTGGTTCCGATTGAGCCGGTCGCGCCTAAAATAACCATATTCTGCATTTCAGTTACATCCAGAAAACTATGTAAAGGAGGGTGAATATCGGCAATGCTGCGGTAAGACTGTCAATGCGGTCAAGCACACCGCCATGACCAGGAAGAATAGTGCCGGAATCCTTAATCTGGGCTACACGTTTAAACATACTTTCCGACAGATCGCCTAATGCCGACGCCAACGCCGTGAACAGTACCACGCCGACGACTAGGCCTAATTCCTGCTCCGGTGAAAAATACATCACAATAGCAACAACGATTAAGGTGGTAAGTAAGCCGCCGATAAAACCTTCCAAGGTTTTGCCGGGGCTGACATGTGGTGCCAATTTTATTTTGCCAATGGCCTTACCAGCGAAATAGGCTCCGGAGTCTGCCGCCCACACCACCAGCATTACCAGCAATACCAAAATACCCCCCCAGTACGGATCCGTTGGGGTGCTAAGTGATTTCAAGGCAATAAAAGAAACGAATCCTGGCAATAATGTGAGTTGCCCAAACATCGATTTCAACATTGGGCTATTTTTCCACCAGCCAGCGCTTCGAGGAAAAAGCACAACTAATAACAGAGAGAAAAGCCACCACAATGCCCCCACTAAGATGACTGCCAGTATAATCGGGTGCAGATGGCCTCGCAGCCATACCGCATCCGCAGGCACCAACAGATTTAGCGCTATCAGCACGATCCCCAGCGTTATCGTAAAACTCCATTGGGTGACATGGCAGTCTTTATCAATTATCCGTCCCCACTCCTTAGCGGCGATCAAAAATACAGGTACCAATACCCAAGAAAAATAGTTGGATGGCAACAAAAATATCGCCCCAAGCACCAGTGGAATTAGCCAAATTGCAGTTATTATTCGTTGTATTAGCAAAAAACTTTCCTCGTCCAGAGACGCTAAATATTGCGTATCTTGTCTATCTGGTTACCGGTCAATCCGAAGCGCCGCTGTCGGCTACTAAAAGTTTCGACAGCCTGACAAAATGTCTGTTCATCAAAGTCGGGCCATAAAGTATCCATAAATACTAATTCGGCATAAGCCGCTTGCCACAATATAAAATTACTAATGCGATAGTCACCGCCGGTGCGGATCATTAAATCAACTTCACCCTGATTTTGCATGCTTAAATGCTCTGCAAGCGCAGTTTCCGTCACCTGACTGCTGTTCATTTCACCAGTTGCGACTTTTTCCGCCAGGGTCCTGGCTGCCTGGACAATATCCCAGCGGCCACCATAGTTGGCTGCGACATTGAGAATTAACTCGTTATTATCAGCGGTGAATGCTTCCGCAGCGCGGATTTGCTTCTGTAAACGTTCCGAAAACCGGTGGGTATCGCCAATGATATTCAGCCGCACACCATTAGCATGCAGTATTTTGATTTCACGTTTAAGTACCGTGAAAAAAAGCTCCATCAGCAAGCTGACTTCCTGATCAGGGCGACGCCAATTTTCACTGGAAAAGGCAAATAGTGTTAACGAGCGCACCCCGAGTTTCCTCGCTGTACTGACAGCGCGGCGAACCGCCTTAACACCTGCACGATGCCCGACAACCCGTGGTTTTCCCTTAGCCTGGGCCCAACGGCCATTGCCGTCCATAATGATGGCAACGTGGTTGGGAATTGCCTGCTTCACCAAATCGGACAACTGCTCCGGCAAGCGCTCTGATGTCTGACATTCCTTTGTTAAGTCAGGAGTAGAAGCGGCGTCCATGTTGGATGACATCTAATTACAACCCTTAATATAGAAAAACGCCGTGTAGTATAACGCTACACGGCGCTTCAACTCTAGTTTAACAAGCCAATATCAGACTTCCATCAATTCCGCTTCTTTGGCAGTCAAAAGTTCGTCAATTTTTTTGATGTACTGATCGGTCATCTTCTGAACTTCGTCTTCACTACGACGGACATCATCCTCAGTACAAGCCTTGTCTTTTTCTAGCTTTTTCACTTCAGAGTTGGCGTCGCGGCGCACGTTACGCACAGCTACACGGCCATTTTCAGCTTCAGCACGTACCACTTTCACTAAATCGCGTCGACGTTCTTCTGTCAGTGCGGGCAATGGAATGCGGATAACCGCACCAGCAGACATAGGGTTCAGGCCGAGGTCAGACGACATGATTGCCTTTTCAACCGCTTGGATCATGCTACGATCGAAAACACTGACAGCCAGCGTCCGGCTGTCTTCTATAGAGATGTTACCGACCTGCTTTAAAGGAGTCATAGTACCGTAATATGAAACCTGGATTGAATCCAGCAACGCTGGATGCGCACGACCGGTACGAACCTTAGTCATCTGTGCCTTGGTCGCTTCCACACATTTTTCCATGCGGGTCTGTGCATCTTTTTGAATAGTATCAATCACGTTAGAGTTCCTTTTAATTCAAATTCAGATCAAGCCTTTACCAAGGTACCTTCAGTCGGATCTCCCATCACGACCCGCCGCAAAGCACCCGGTTTGTTCATATTGAACACCATAATTGGCATGTTGTAATCACGTGCCATGGTAAATGCTGCCAAGTCCATAACTTTCAGTTCTTTATCAAGTACTTCAGTATAGCTCAGTGTATCGTATTTGGTGGCATCAGGGTTCGTCATTGGATCGTCAGTAAAGATCCCGTCGACTTTAGTGCCTTTTAGCACGACTTCTGCTTCAATTTCAATGCCGCGCAAACAGGCTGCCGTGTCAGTTGTAAAAAACGGGTTACCAGTACCGGCAGACAGAATCACTACCCGGCCAGATTTGAGCAGGCTGATCGCCTCAGCCCAGTTATAGCCATCGCATACGCCATTCAATGGAATAGCAGACATCAGACGGGCATTCACATAAGCACGATGTAATGCATCGCGCATAGCCAAACCGTTCATCACGGTCGCCAGCATTCCCATGTGATCACCCACAACCCGATTCATGCCAGCCTTTGCCAGACCTTCGCCACGAAACAGGTTACCCCCGCCAATGACCACGCCAACCTGAATACCGAGTTCCACCAGTTCTTTAATTTCCTGAGCCATACGGTCCAGGACTTTAGGGTCGATACCGAAACCTTCATCACCCATCAGGGCTTCACCACTGAGTTTCAGTAAAATTCGTCGAAATGCAGGTTTGGGATTGGTGCTCATGTTCATATATCCTGGTCATAATAAGACCGCAGCGATTGCTGCGGTCTTCAAGGTCACTGTGACGGCTGATTAAGCCTTTTTAGAAGCTGCAATCTGAGCAGCTACTTCAGCAGCGAAATCTTCTTCTTTCTTTTCAATGCCTTCACCAACTTCGATGCGGGTGAAGTTGATAACATCTGCGCCTTTCTGCTTCAGCAGATCAGCGACATGAACAGATGGGTCTTTCACAAATGGTTGACCAGTCAAGCTAACTTCACCGGTAAACTTGGCCATACGGCCTGCAACCATCTTCTCGGCAATCTCTTTTGGCTTGCCGCTCTGCATCGCGATCTCGATCTGGATTTCTTTTTCTTTCTCAACAACCTCAGCAGGTACGTCTTGTGGTTTAACGTACTGAGGGTTAGAAGCCGCAACATGCATAGCCAGATCTTTGGCCAGCTCATTGTCAGAACCAGTCAGCTCAGTTACAACACCGATACGACCGCTGTGGATGTACACGCCGAGGTTCTCACCTTCGAAGCGGAAAATGCGACGTACGTTGATGTTTTCGCCGATTTTAGCAACCAGAGCAGCGCGAGTGTTTTCAACGGTTTCACCGTCTAAATCAGCAGCCATCAGAGTTTCAATATCAGTGATGTTGTTAGCCAGCGCCAACGCAATTACTTTATTACCGAAAGCCAGGAAGCTGGTATCACGAGCAACGAAGTCAGTTTCGCAGTTAACTTCGAGCAGAACAGCGACGTTACCTTCGCTCTTGGTCAGGATCACGCCTTCAGCAGCGATACGGCCAGCTTTTTTAGCTGCTTTAACCGCACCGTTTTTACGCATATTTTCGATTGCCAGCTCGATATCACCGTCAGTTTCGGTCAGCGCTTTTTTGCAATCCATCATGCCGGCGCCAGTGCGCTCACGCAGTTCTTTAACTTGGGCAGCAGTAACAGCCATTGTTAAATCCTCAATTGATAATTCGACAAAAGTTACCAGGTTATCTTATAAAACAGGGGCCATGTGGCCCCTGTTAACCATCAGATACCTCGGTTAATAAGGGAGATGTTGTCATCGCACCTTATTAATTACTCAGCTTCGATGAAACCTTCTTCTTCAGCTTGAACAGCCAGATCCTGACCACGGCCACTCTTTACCGCAGCAGCAACAGAATCAGCGTACAGGCGAATAGCACGCATCGCGTCATCGTTACCTGGGATAACATAGTTCACGCCATCAGGAGTAGAGTTGGTATCTACTACAGCTACAACTGGGATACCCAGATTGTTAGCTTCTTTGATAGCGATGTGTTCATGATCAGCACCGATGACGAAAATTGCGTCTGGCAGGCCGCCCATGTTCTTAATACCGCCCAGAGATTTTTCAAGCTTTTCCAGTTCACGGCTGCGCATCAGCGCTTCTTTCTTGGTCAGCTTGTCAAAAGTACCGTCTACAGACTGAGTTTCCAGATCTTTCAGACGCTTGATTGACTGACGAACAGTTTTCCAGTTAGTCAGCATACCGCCCAACCAACGCTTGTCGACATAAAACTGATCACAAGAAATTGCAGCTTCTTTGATGGAATCGCTAGCAGCACGCTTAGTGCCCACGAACAGGATTTTACCTTTTTTAGAAGCAACGTTGCTTACGAAAGCCAGCGCTTCGTTAAACATTGGCACAGTGTGCTCAAGGTTGATGATGTGTACACCATTACGTGCACCAAAAATGAATGGCTTCATTTTTGGGTTCCAGTAACGAGTCTGGTGACCGAAATGTACACCGGCCTGGAGCATATCGCGCATAGAAACTGTAGTCATTTTATCTACCTTAAATAGGGGGTTATACCTCCACGAATCCCATATTTCCGACCCTGAGGGCACCCCGGAAAATGTGTCGATTCGTGTGTGATTTAGTATTTAACATAAATGCCATGTATAATGGCCGTCAGCTCGGATCTTGAACACTGCAGTCTTATGACATCGTAATGCGATAAAAACCTGGCTCAAGAGACAAAACATAACGGCGCGCTTTATACCATAAATGCCCGAAAAACACAAATGCGAAAGACCCTACAAAGGCGGTCTTTTTTGGTGGGTCAAACGAGCGTATCATCGTTCAACTCCCTAAGTTTTAACCTGATTTATGCTATTACCTGAGTTACGGGTAATAGCGCCGAGATATCACAATGAGTATCACGATCAAAACTGCTGAAGAAATTGAAAAAATGCGTGCCGCTGGCAAGCTAGCCGCCGAAGTGCTGGAAATGATTGCACCTCATGTAAAACCCGGCGTCACTACCAATGAACTTGATCGGTTATGCGCAAAATTCACCGAAGATAATGGTGCCATTTCTGCACCGTTGGACTATCACGGCTTTCCCAAATCGATTTGTACTTCTATTAATGAAGTGATTTGTCATGGGATCCCCGATGATGAACCATTGAAAGACGGCGACATCATCAACCTTGATATTACTGTGATTAAAGATGGCTATCATGGTGATACCTCGCAGATGTTTTTGGTAGGAGAAGTCAATCCCAAGGATCGCCGCTTATGCCGAATTGCCCAAGAATGTCTCTACGCCGCAATCCGTAAGGTTCGCCCGGGGATGCAGTTGGGAGAGATCGGTACCATTATTGAAAAGTTGATCAAATCCACTAAGAGCGGTGTCGATAAATTCTCCATCGTACGCGATTATTGCGGCCATGGAATTGGTAAAGGCTTCCATGAAGAGCCTCAAGTTGTTCATTATCGCAATAACGATCGCACTATTCTTAAGCCTGGCATGTGCTTTACCATCGAACCGATGATCAATGCTGGTCGTTACCAAACCGTCCTAAACGAAGAAGACGGCTGGACTGTTACTACCGTGGATGGTAAAAAATCAGCCCAATGGGAACACACCTTACTGATCACTGAAACTGGTGTGGAAGTACTGACACTGCGCAGTAATGAAGATTTCCCGCGTATTATTAATCATGTGTGATCGTATTAATTAAGGACAACAATGGCCACTGCGCAAGCCGTCAAAGCCGCTATTGGCGAGCATTTACAGCATCTGCAACATAGGTTTGCCAACCGCGATAAAATTACTGAACTGGTGGCTGAACGCAGTCGCTTTGTTGACCAACTATTAATTGAACAATGGCAGCAGGTGGGGCTCAATGACTCTGGCATCGCGCTCATTGCCGTAGGTGGCTATGGACGAGCGGAACTGCTTCCCCATTCTGACGTCGACCTGCTTTTTCTAATGCCTGACCACGCAGGTGCTGAAGCCGAGGCCCGTCTCAGCGAGTTTATTGCATTTCTATGGGACACCGGCCTGGAAATCGGCCACAGTGTCCGCTCACTGCAGCAGACACTTGAACAAGGTCGTGGCGATATCACGATTGCCACCAATCTGCTGGAAGCACGTCTACTAGCAGGACCAGAAGCCAGCTTCGATCTCTTGTATGACAAAATTCGGGAGCAAGATTTCTGGCCTTCCAGCGAATTTTTTCGCGCCAAAAGAGACGAGCAGCGTTTGCGTCATGCCAAGGCTAACGCCTTCGACCTTGAGCCCAATATCAAAACCTGTCCAGGTGGCCTCAGGGATATTCAAACTATCGCCTGGGTCGCCATTAGGCATTTTAATGCGGCGAATTTACGAGAACTGGTCGACCACCAGTTTTTAGAGCCCAATGAGCTGGAAGAGCTGCTTGAGTGTCAAAACTTCCTGTGGGAACTCAGATTTGCACTGCATATCGCCATGGGACGTGATGAAAACCGCTTGTTGTTTGACGTGCAAAGACAAGTTGCCGGACTGATGGGGTATGAAGATGCCACACAACTGGCAGTGGAGCAGATGATGAAGCGCTATTACCGGACAGTACGTCGGGTAATGGAGCTAAACGAAATGCTGCTACAACTTTTCAAACGCGCCACTTTGGGGGATGGTCGGGCACTGGAAATTCAGCCGATTGATGAACATTATCAGCGCTGCGGCCCATTCATTGAAGCGCTCGACAATGTACCATTCCAACATCCAGAAGAGATTGTTAAGCTGTTTCTGTATGTTGCCCGCAATTCCAATATTCTCGGGATCTATGCCCCGACATTACGGGCACTGCGTAACGCAAGGCGTGATTTAGTGCAACCCTTGATGGAACATGAAGAATGCCGCGAAGCTTTTATGGAAATCCTCAAGCATCCTCGTGGCATCAAAGCATTATCGTTAATGCATAAGCACGGTATCTTATCGGCCTATCTACCCGCCTGGCGCAATATTGAAGGACAGATGCAGTTTGACCTGTTTCATGCCTACACCGTTGACGAACACACCCATCGCTTGTTGCTGAATATCGAACATTTTTCACAGCAGGAGCAACGTGACGAATTTCCGTTAGGCTCAATTCTCATCAACCAGTTGCCCAAAAAAGGCTTGTTAGTACTCGCCGCAATTTTCCACGATATTGCGAAAGGACGGGGTGGCGATCATAGTAAATTGGGCGCGGTAGATGCGCTGGAGTTTTGCAAGCTACACGGGCTTAACAGTCATGATGGCAGAATGGTTAGCTGGTTGGTGGAAAATCATCTGGTAATGTCCATTACGGCGCAGCGCCGCGATATTTCCGACCCAGAAGTGGTTGCGGAGTTTGCAGATAAAGTGCGTGATGCCTCTCATCTAAGTTATCTCTACTGTCTGACTGTGGCGGATATCTGCGCCACCAACGAACACACCTGGAATAGCTGGAAAGGTTCGCTGCTGCGAGACCTCTATTTCTCCTCACAACGAGTCTTGGCACGCGGCAAAGAAAAACCCGTAGACATCCGCGCACGGGTTCGTGAACATCAGGCCAAAGCCAGGAAGGAACTGCTGCGCCGGGGCATAAAAGAGAAAGCATTAGAAACCCTTTGGCAACGCTTTAAGGCTGATTATTTCCTGCGTTATCAGCCGAACCAGATTGCCTGGCATGCTGAAGCGATTCTGAAACATCGACAAGATGAACCGCTGGTGCTGGTCTCAAAACACATGACCCGTGGCGGTACCGAACTGTTTATCTATTGTAAAGACCGCCCCAGATTGTTTGCCACGGTGATGGCGGTGCTCGACAATAAAAATATCAACGTACATGATGCAGGCATCATGACCACCAAAGACAATTTCGCCGTTGATAGCTTTGTGATCCTGGAACAAGACGGTACGCCGGTACAAGCGCTATCGCGGATCCAGAGTATCCGTAAGGCGTTAGAAAAAGCCTTATCCGGTGATACAACTAAGATGCCGAAATTCCGCAAAATGGCGCGGATCATGAAGCCATTTAGCGTGCCAACCCAAGTGACATTTCTACCGAGTCAGCGCCACAGCACCAGCATGATGGAGTTGATTGCACTGGACGCGCCGGGACTCCTCGCGAAAATTGGCGATATATTTTACCGCTGCGGCATTACGTTGCAGTCAGCCAAAATCACCACTATCGGTGAACGCGCTGAAGATTTTTTTATTCTGCAAACTACGGATGGTGAGGCGCTGGATAATACCCGCCAGATGCAGCTCAGGGATGTATTAATCAGTACCCTTTCCAATCAACAGACACAGTAAAAGACGGAGTAAATTATGGAGGCGTTACGCCAACGTATTGAGGTGGCTTTTGAAGCCCGCGCACAGATCAGCCCGGCAACCGTAGACGCGAGTCTGCGTGCCGATGTCGAAAAAGTGATCGATATGCTGGATCGCGGTGAAGTCCGAGTTGCCGAGAAAATCGATGGTGAATGGCATGTGCATCAATGGCTTAAAAAGGCTGTATTACTGTCATTCCGCATTTTTGACAATGGCGTAATCGACGGAAATGAAACCAAATATTTTGATAAGGTGCCAATGAAGTTTGCTGGCTACGATGATGCCCGTTTCCGCGCTGAAGGCATTCGCGTAGTGCCACCAGCCGCCGCCCGTAAAGGCTCATTCATTGCAAAAAATACCGTGTTGATGCCATCCTACGTTAACCTTGGAGCCTATGTTGACGAAGGCACTATGGTTGATACTTGGGCGACAGTTGGTTCTTGTGCACAGATTGGTAAAAATGTGCATCTTTCCGGTGGCGTCGGCATCGGTGGGGTATTAGAACCACTGCAAGCTGGCCCAACCATCATTGAAGACAACTGCTTTATCGGCGCCCGCTCTGAAATTGTGGAAGGCGTCGTGGTTGAAGAAGGCTCGGTCATTTCCATGGGCGTCTTTATTGGCCAAAGCACCAAGATTTATGACCGTGAAACCGGTGAAATCCATTATGGTCGAGTGCCTGCCGGTTCTGTGGTTGTTTCTGGGAGTCTGCCTTCAAAATGTGGCAAGTACAGTTTGTATGCGGCCATTATTGTGAAAAAGGTCGATGCTAAAACCCGCGGCAAAGTGGGCATCAACGAACTTTTACGCATTGTGGACTAAGCCTCAGCCCTTAATTAACAAACCCGCCATCAGGCGGGTTTGTATTATCTGGCGAACCAACAACTCAGCATTATTTAAACACTAGCGTTTTGTTGCCATTAACGACAACCTGATTATTCACCACCAACGCTAACGCACGGCTCAGCACACTCTTTTCCACATCGCGTCCGGCCTTTGCCATATCTTCTGCACTATAGTTGTGATCAACCGGAATCACGTCCTGTTTAATAATCGGCCCCTCATCAAGACTGTCATTCACAAAATGCGCCGTGGCACCGATGATTTTTACTCCGCGTTCCCATGCCTGACGATAGGGGTTAGCCCCAATGAATGCAGGCAGGAATGAATGATGGATATTAATGATCCGATTCGGGTATTGTTTGACAAATCCCGGGGTCAGGACGCGCATAAATTTCGCCAATACTACGTAATCGGGCTGATATGGCGAGATCTGATGCAATAACGCCTGTTCGTGTTCTTCACGGGTTAAGCCCTCGTGAGATACAAAATGAAAAGGTACATCAAACTTACCTGCTAACGATGCCAGCGTTTCATAATTGCCAATCACCGCGGCTATCTCGACATCGAGCGCACCGTAATAAGCCTTCATGAGTAAGTCACCCAGGCAGTGCGCCTCTTTAGTCACTAACACAACTACACGTTTACGACCGGCATCAATTAACCGCATCTGATTTTTCTGCGGTAAAACTTCCTGAAGATCGGCTAACAACTGCTCCTCATGGAATTCACCTTCTAACTCGGTGCGCATAAAAAAACGTTGTTGCAGATTATCAACAAACTCACTGTTTTTTATGATATTTAATTGATGCTTAAAACATACACTGGTGATCTTGGCAATGAGGCCACGCTCATCGGCGCAGTCCGTCATTAGAATTTTACGCTGCATTTCCTTCCCCAAATAACATCTGGACTGCAGAATATGCCATAGCAAACGTAAAAATACCCAATAAATCCTAATAAAATTTAGATATAACTATAAAAAATTTAACTAATACCACTATCAAGGTGTTGTTGCATTATTCGGCGCATGGCTTCGGCTTTTGTACCAAACACGACTTGTACGCCCTGCCCCATCACAATCACACCCTTGGCCCCCAGCGCCAACAGTTGCGATTTATCCACTCGCAAAGGGTCAACGACATTAAGGCGTAACCGCGTCATACAAGCCCCAAGAGTATGGATATTGGCAGCGCCACCAAGGGCATGGATTATCAAGCGAGAGGTATCAGCTGACTCACCAATACCGAGAGTGAACATGCTTTTATGCAGCTCATCAGGCTCCATTCTACCCGGCGTTTTCAGATTAAAAATCACAATCGCGGTACTGAAGATCGTGTAATAAAGCACTGCGGTTAGCGGGCCGAGAATAAGAAACCATCCCGCATTGGAGGCATTATGCCACATCAGCACTAAATCCAGAGCCCCCTGAGAAAAGCTGACGCCATAGTGAATGTTCAATAACACACATATCAGATAAGCCAAGCCACAGAGCAAAGCGTGCAGCAGATATAACACCGGTGCGACAAACAAAAAAGCAAACTCTATCGGTTCGGTTACTCCGGTAAACCAGCTTGTTGCCGCCGCTGAAAGCATAATCCCTGCGACCCGGTTACGTTCGGTTTTGTCAGCACAGCGCCACATGGCAAAAGCAGCAGCGGGCAATCCCCACATTTTGATCAGATATCCCCCGGCGAGATTACCGGCCTGCGGATCTCCTGCCAGGTAACGCGCAATCTCCCCGCGGACGATTTCCCCATTGGCAGAATATTGTCCAAATTCCAGAAAAAACGGCGCGTTCCAAATATGATGCAATCCCAGCGGCAACAACAGGCGTTCTACCGTGCCATAGAGTGCAAATGCCCATTGTGGTTTCTGATACACCGCCCAGTCAGAAAAAAGCTGAATATAATGCGCTAATGGCGGCCACAGATACGAAAATACCCAAGCCATGAGTAACGCCAGCGGTAACATTAATAGCGGGCCACTGCGGCGACCTTCAAAAAAAGAGAGAACTGACGGCAGTTTAACAAAGCGGCTAAGGTATACCGCCAAGCAAGTTAATCCGCCCAGTACCATGCCACCAGCAATACCAGTATCCAGCGTATTAATACCTAAGATCATGTTTCCCGGGAGATGTTTATCTGAAACAAGCACGCCAAGTCCCGCAGTAAATACTCCGTAACCAAATACAGCGCTAATAGCGGCGGCACCTTGTTCCCGACAAAAACCCACCGCAATCGCCACGGCGAACAGCAGCGGCATCATTGCAAAGATGAAATTACCGACGTTTGATAATAGCTCGAAGAGTAACGGCGGCATTGCTGTGGACAATGTTCCCGCCAATCCAATCATCAATCCTGCGGCGGGGAGAATAGCAATAGGTGTCAGCAATGCCTGACTGAGATTCTGGGCGAACTTAAACCAATGTTTATTCAGCCAATTTGCTGACTGACTGAGTCTGCCAGTGGTAGCCACTTTTTCAGCCATTGAAGTGCCTCAGTTTCTGGTTCCATCGTTTCACACGCATCAATATCTAAGCGCTCACCAACACGTTTAGCCCCAAGTTCACTTAACAACGCATCTATCTGTTTGCCACCACCACAAAAGGTGTCGTAACTGGAATCACCCAGCCCAATGACAGCGTAATGCAACTCCGGTAGATAGGGTGCACGATCCTTCATCATAATGAACCAGGGTGCGATATTGTCCGGGAGATCACCATCACCGGTTGTTGACGTCACCACTAATAGCAGCTCATCTTCGGGCGGCACAAAATCCGACAAATGCTCAGGCTGCCATAATTGCACTTGGCAACCCGCATCATTAAGCGCAGTGTCCAATGTTTCCGCAACATATTGTGCACTTCCATAAACTGATCCGAACACTATGTTGATTTTTTTCATGCTATACTTCGCGACCGGGAATATTTCTTATCCCAAAATACTTTATCGACTGCCCCGCCTGCAACTAGACCAAAGCAGCCGACTTCACATATCTAGGTCAGAAAGGAACGCAGTAATGCGACAGAGCAGCCGCCAGAAACTGATTAAACAACATCAGCGTATTACCCACACACGCAAAATTTGTTATTTCCAGGCGATTCGCCAACAAGATCAGCACCACCACCACTTCACATTGGATGCTTATATGCCCTTATTGGACATGATGCAGCAACGTAACAAATAGTTTTTCAGCGTTATTAAGCACCTGTAACTAATACGGCGTCTGAGGTCGACAACTCACTCGCCCCCCATCCTAGAGCAGTGAAAACCTGTTCCCATTCTGGCTCCGGTTCAGTCACAATGGTGAGTGGCTCACCAGATACTGGATGTGTCACTGAGAGCTTTTGCGCCAGCAACCATAAACGATTGATGCCGGTATATTCGCGAAAAAGGCGATTTTGTTTACCATCGCCATGAGCGGTGTCACCGATAATCGGATGACGCAGATGATCCATGTGGCGCCGCAACTGGTGTTTGCGTCCAGTCAGAGGCTGTAGCCGTAATAACGCAAACCGCGAGGTTTGATAACGTCCTGAAGGCACCGGAATTTCCGCATTCAACAATGGATCGAAGCGAGTAATAGCAGATTGGGCTTCCCGTTCCTGATTCGCCATTTTATCAGCGACCTCATCTAGTTCCTCTTTGAGCGGATAGTCCAATAAGCCACCGTCGAACACATTCCCGCGCACTAACGCCAGATAGTATTTGCTGACTTGGCGCGCCTCGAATTGCATACAAATCTGATGCGCAATCTGGCTACTTTTAGCGAACAATAATACGCCGGAGGTGGGGCGGTCCAGCCGATGCACCGGGAAAACATGACATCCCACTAAATCACGCGTCATCTGCATTGCAAAATAACGCTCGCGCCGAGCCAGATAGGTTTTATGTACCAGCAATCCGGCAGGTTTGTGGATGGCGACTAAATACTCATCCTCGTAAAGGATGTTAATTTGCGGCGCTTCACTCAACGCTGTTTCTTCATTTTCCACCGAGCAACTCATCCAGCCTCTCCAGTACAACGATTAAATCACGGGTTTCCTGTTTTTGTGCCCAGACATATTGCGCCATTGGGGCAATAGCGATTTTGGAAGGTAACGGCTGCTGACTACTGATTAATTGATGCATTTTGGGCAAAAAAATAAATTGTAGCCAATGTTCCAGCGGCAAGGTGTCACAAGCAAAAGGGGCCGTGCTAGCGAGCGCAATAGCAGCAGGTTTGGTCGCACTCCACATTGCCAGTCGCTTAAGCTCATTTTCGATAGCGTGCAAATGTAATAGTGTCTGCTGATAAAGCATATTGCGCTCATTAGATAGTCTGCAATTAATTGGTGCTTATCATACCATCCTGCAGTAGTTATCCCTATAATGCGCGGCAATCTTAACCGCAGACTGAAACCGCTATGCACACAATCTCTACCTTTGGTGAATTACTAAATGCCGCCAACAGCCAGTATCTGATTTATGACATGGGCCGCAGGGTGCAGTCTATAGATGTTATGGCTTTTCGACAGATTGAGGCATTAACTGCACCATATCCCTACCCTATTCAGGGGCATGCGTGTTTTGCATTAGTGTTTTGGGAACGACCGACCGCCCCCTTTATTTGGTTTTTGAAGTTGCCATTGGATGAGCAGGGACTGTTAAATCCCGCTGGACGCAGTCAGTTTATTGAAATGTTGCTTGAAGCTATGGGAACAGACCTTAAAAAGGAACTGACAGAAGCGCAGCAACAACAACTTGCAAGTCACCCTTTCAGCTTTCGGCCATCGCAGGAAAAATTAGCGTTATTCAATGCACTGGTGCGGCGTCAACTTGGTCAACCAGCATCCGCACAATATGAATATGCCTGTCAGTATCTTTCTGGCAATGATGCAGCGCAACATTGGCAAGCCGTTGGCTTACAGGGACTCGCTGATGTCTGCGCTCGCGCAGAGCAACTCGAACATCCGAAATTATTGGCAGAAGCCCTAGGATCAGCGGCAGTTGAAGTCCGTATTGCACTCTGCCAAATGTTGGAACACGTTACAATATCTAAAGAATTGGCCGCAAAAATTAGTGCTTATCTTCCCAACCAAGAAGCGACAGTGCAGTCCTATTATTTGAGGGCTTTGGCATCTCAGCCTGATAGTTGTGCGACTGCGATTGAAACATCAGTCAAGGAGGAAGCATGGTTGAGCCGGGATATGTTGTTAGCCATTGCTGCCCGTTGCTGGATGGTCTTAAAACAAGAGCAATGCCGCAAAATCTTTCTGGAGTCATTGGCAAGGCAACCTCTGGACTTCTTTATTACAATCTTTGCTGATATTGTGGCGATTCCCGCGATACGCACGGTGTTATTAGGTGAATTGCGAAATCCGGAGCGTAGTGTGCAACTCAGTACCGCAATTGGCGGACTCTTCAGGAACACGCAAAGATGATGACTGATTTTTTAATGATGGCAGGCCTGGTAGTGATCGCCGCTTTCTTTTGGCAACTGCGGCAAATGGCAGAAATTTGCCGCCAATTTGCGGAACGCGAGGTTAAGCGTCAACGAGTACAACTACTCTCAGTAGCCATGAACTCTGCACGTCCCTGCCTAGGCGCGGGATTGGGCTGGAAAGCTAATTTCCAATTTGAATTCAGCACCGATGGGATTAACCAATATAAAGGTCACATTCTGATGATCGGCAAGCGTATCCAGAAAATTGAATGGCCGATTTTTCCAGAACCAGAATGGGAACAAGCACCTACCAGTCGGGGCAAAGTCAGTGGTGGCTGTGGTGGTGGATGTCGCTCCGGCGGATGCCATTAATTAATTAATCAATCGATCTGACCAAGCAGCAACGCTATCGATTAGTGCGATTAAAAAAGAAAAGGCGCGACTCATTGAGCCGCGCCTTTCTGTTACATTGCTAAGCCGTCCCGCTATGCAATTGCTTCCCTGCTCCATCCCTGCGAATGAGATGCGTCCTTTGCTCCGTAACCTTCCTGGTGAGTCCCTGTATCCTCGTACCAGTCCCTTAACACCGATAGTTCCGTTTATCGGTCTATGCCCAGTCCTTAAGCGTGTCCAACATCATCCTTGAGCATCCAGCAGTAACGTCCTGTACTTTGTCCTGATGATGATTTCATCCCGAAATCACTTTCTACATCCATGTTGATCCGACTTCATGTCAGCATACTTTCCTTGTATCATCCCTGAACCGCTTCCCTCCAGCTTACTATCATCCTGATAGTATCCATTAAGTACCGTTCCGTGGACGAGATAAATATTACTCTAAAGAGGTATAAAAACGGCGTAGGCATATTTTTTTATTCGTCCCCCCCATAATTATCTAGTCCGCAAAAAAACACTAATATACTGAATTTAATTAATATTATTTTAAATGAGTGGATATTTCAGCGAGAAAATTTCTTAAATGTCTCACATGTTTGTAAGACATATCTCACAAGCTTATGAGCAGAAGTGGAAAGCTATATATAATAAGCACCATATCGATGGTATCAAGCACCCGCCATATCAGCTGAAATAGCAGATTCTTTCTGGCAAAAAGTGGCATCGTGCTATTGCTGATATACTTTGAATATCAGCAATAGCGGAGAACAGTTATGGACACTAGCCACAATAATATGGCCGCGCTATTTCAACAGCTAGGTCTTGAAAGCAGTAACAACGCCATCCAAGATTTCTTTCAGCGCCACTATCTTCCCAAGGAAGTGAACCTCGTGGATGCGCCTTTCTGGACGCCAGCGCAAAAGGCCTTTTTGAAAGAATCGCTTGATGCCGATGCCCAATGGGTAGAAGTGATTGATCATCTGGATACATCTCTTCGACGCTAATAACAACTGTTGGTCAGCACCACTCTCATCAGCGTAATGACGCCTGTTGATTAACCACCACAGGCGCCCATGTATCGTAATTGCTATTGATTGACGGAGGCTCAACAGGTCGTCAATCCGACTGATAAATCTCACTAACAACAACTTCCCATGCCAGGTTGCATTTACTGCTAGAGATCCTCGGTTTGAAGCGCATGAATCATAATGGATTTAACAGTAAGATTTTCTTCAAACGGTGACTATTCCAGTCTTCATCATTACTGACATTGACCACGCGATTCCTAAGCCCTAAGCTTGCAGTCCCCATGACGGGTAACGATGGGTAATCCATTAACTTTCTGAACTCAGGAAAATATTGCACCATAAAAGTCGGGAACATGAGCAAATTTCACATACTTCAACATATTGATTTTCAGATGCGTTAAAGCTAATCAGCACTGTTCTTGAGGTACAGCCAATCAATGAGGTTTTCGCCACTATGTCACTTGAGTTATCACAGATAATTGCCGCCGCAGTAACCCTCAGCCGCAAAGGTCAAACCCCGACACTCGCGCGGTTAAAAGCTAAAGTTGGTGGGAAGGTCCCGATGCCTTTATTGGTCGCGGGATTGCAGCGATTTAAAGCGATGACAGACGAGGAAATTGACCGAGTGGCAACTAGCATTACACCAACATCGGTCACGGCAGAGGGAACGGAAACCGCCCCCGCAGAAACACAACTAAATGACATACAATTACAAATAGCTCAGCTTACCGATTACTGTCACCGCTTAGAACAACGTATAAAACAACTAGAAAATAATCAGTTGGAGCAAGATTAATGTTTGTCACAGAGCTTCGGTTTGACTGCTACGCTGACACAACAGTATCTTTGGCAGAAAAAGCGATTAACAATCTGTTAGAAGCCTGGCGGGCAAATGGCCAAGTCATGGGGAGAGAATTTGCGGTCGCATTACATGAGGGTTCCTTTAGGGTTCGGCTCTTGTTGCCCGAAACACAAAGTCTTGCTAACCGCTTTAATAGTCCTTGGGCCAAGCAAGCGTTACATGCGCTCGCTGATGCAAAATTATTGGCTCCGCGCGAAAAATTATTGGGACAGGATATCAATTCTGAAATAAGTTGTGAGGAAAGCCCCTCCTGGCAACTTTTATATACCAGTTATGTTCATATGTGCTCGCCACTGCGAAGTGGAGACTCACTTCTGCCAATTCCGCTGTATCGCATTCCGGCAACCTTTAATGGCGATCATAAACAGCTGATCCGCTGGCAAACGGAGTGGCAAGCATGTGATGAATTACAGATGGCGTCTGCCACAGCGGCAGAATTTGCCGCATTACATGAACTCAGTGACACCTCAAGTGACCTCTTTCGCCGAGGTTGGGATTTGCGCGGCAGAATAGAGTACCTGACAAAAATTCCTACTTATTACTATCTCTATCGTGTTGGTGGAGAGAGCCGAAAGGCAGAAACGCAACGCGGCTGCCCACGATGCGGCAGCAAAGATTGGCGTCAAGCAGAGCCCATTCTTGACTTGTTTCACTTCAAATGTGACCACTGCAGAATCGTTTCCAATCTTTCTTGGGACTTTCAATAACCCGGTATTTAGCGCTTGGGAAACAAGTTAAGCCACATGCGTTTAAGACTGGCGAATATACCTGGATGGACTGACGCGCTAGTAGAGTCATCAAGTTCCTGATAACGCACGGCGTCTGTCACTCGTGGTGATAACATTCGTAAAAAATCAGCAAGATTGTCAGCCAGTCGCTCGTATGGTGCCTCACCTGGTCGCTCAGCCCAAACTGAACCATCGTTATTGTCCACTGTCAGCATCTCTTCATGTTGCTCAAGTATTCCAATGAACCACGTTGGCGACTGACGCAGCCTTTTTTTCATCATCAGGTGCCCAATCAGATTCTCCTGCAAGTAGCCGAAGTCCTTATCATTCCATACTTGCAGTAACTCACCGCTGCCAAAAGGTGAATCAAATTTCAGTGGCCCCGCAAAAAAATGGCCATAAAACTGTTCGATATCAGGATGCAAGTTAATCGACAGCGCCTCCCCCACATTGGCAAATGAAGCGGTTGATTGTCGGTGTATGGCTTGCCACTGAACCGGATCGTCATGTTCCCCGTCTAACACACATTCTGATGGTTCACCGCCTGCATAAAAACGTGGGAATTCGCCTAATGCAGATTGGTAACATTGTTGGTATTGGGCAAAAAATTGCTCTAGGGCCTCGGCACAAGACACTTATGAACGCTCACAAATCGAGTATAATGACTTCATATTTTGGCACGAATTCACCATTGATGACACAGAATCAAACCCCATACGAAAACGCGGAAGCCCTGGCTAAGTTGACTCTAGGCAAAACCACTCGTTACCGCGATACCTATGCACCAGAATTGTTACAGGCAGTGCCAAGGCAATTAAATCGTGATGCCATTGCATTGTCTGCCCCAATGCCCTTTCACGGCGCCGATATCTGGACCGCATACGAGCTGTCCTGGCTGAACACTAAAGGAAAGCCAATGGTGGCCATGGCCGAAGTCCATCTGGATGCTGAAAGTAAGAATCTGGTGGAGTCAAAGTCATTCAAACTTTATCTCAACAGTTTTAACCAGACCAAAGTTGAATCTGTAGAACAACTGCAACAGATGCTGACACAAGACTTGTCTCGCTGTGCAGATGGAAACGTAGCGGTAAAGGTGATTGAGCCAAAACAATTTTCGGGACAACGTATTACAGAACTTCCAGGGATCTGTATTGATGATATTGATATCGATGTTGTGGAGTACAGTTTCAATCCTGACTGGTTGCGCAATAGCACTGACAGCAAACAGATCGTTGCTGAAACCCTGAATTCTAACTTGTTAAAATCTAACTGTCTTATCACCTCTCAACCTGACTGGGGTAGCGTGATGATCCGGTATCAGGGGCCCAAGATCGATCGGGAAAAGTTACTGCATTACTTGATCTCATTCCGTCAACATAATGAGTTTCATGAACAATGTGTCGAGCGCATATTTACAGATCTCAAGCGTTATTGTCAGTGCAGTAAATTGACGGTATATGCACGTTATACCCGTCGAGGTGGATTGGATATCAACCCTTTTCGCAGCGACTTTGAACATCTGCCAGAAAGCAATCGCCTGGCACGGCAATAACATCGGACAAGTTCCCAGCTTGTAGATACCAAGTATCGGGTGAATCCTGACACACCCGATAGAGGTTGAGCGAGTCGCCATTAGCCGAAGAAAATGGCGATTCGCTACCGACGGCTAACGCCAAAGATGTGTCACCCACTGCGCCATGTAAAATACACCAGCTGAAGTGTTGTGCAAATCCGTCACCAGACACTGAGTTTAAAGAAAAATTAGCGAGTGGCTGCGATGAATTCAGATCAAAACTAAAGGTATTTAACCCTTGAGATAGCCCTTGGCCAGTGGCTTTGACATAAGCTTCCTTCATTACCCAAAGACGATAAAACGCAGCGGTATAATCCTCTTTTGATAGCGCCATTAACTGTGCTTGTTCTGCCGCTGAAAAATAATGCTCAGCGATCGAACGAATATTGCGACTGCGCTTAATTTGTTCAACATCAACACCGACGCAGCTAGATGTTGTCGCCTGTTCCAACACCGCAATCACCAACCAATCGCGGCTATGACTCAAATTAAACTGCAATTGACTATGCGCTTGTTGAATATCAATCAGTGTGGGCTTTCCGTGGGCTCCCGTCTGGAATCGCCAATCATCCGGAGAAAAGTTTTGATGAAGCGACAGACAATAGCGCAACAGTTGCTGATTTAGCCGTCGACGCGACGTTGGAGATGCCGCTTCAGACGGTGCCTGTATGTATGAACTTTTATAACGATGACAATAGAGACGGATAATCATAGTCTGGTGTCTTATAAAAATTTCGCCTTGAAAGTAACACCATTTTTGAAGGTGAAACGGCAGTCGGCAAGCGACCTTTTGGGATAGTGTATCACATCGCAACAGATCGCTTTTGCCACGCTGATTGTTGAAAGCAGGCACGACAGTTTCGCGATTGACTATACTCATCTATTAATCCACCGATATCTGCTCCAACGGGTGCACGCGCTTTTTCCAGTCTCATCGTCATTCAGGGATTGTTAAGCCAACACCGCATATTGTGTAAACAAAATTAAAGTTTTTGTAACCCAATGTTTGGAACTCACAAGATTGAAAGGGAGTAATCGATGAAACACAGCAAATTATTTTATCTCACACCAGTAGTTGCCTCTATGATGCTGGTAGCTTGTGGCGGCAGCGATACCACTGACCCTACTAAAAATATGGCGAAAGTGTCCTTTTCCGTTTCTGATGCACCAGTGGATAGCGCCCAAAAGGTCGTCATTGCCTTTGATCAAATTGAATTGGTGAAAAGCGGTCAGGACAACATTGTATTAGACGTTTCTGGCCCGAACGGCGAAAGCTACCGGCAACTCGACTTAATGCAATATCAAGGCACTGACAGTGCCATGATCATCACGGACCAGCCGATTCCAACTGGGACATACGACAACCTGATCCTGCATATCCTAGATGAATCTACCGGTTCAGATCTGAGCTATGTTGTAGATGACAACGGACAGATCCCGCTTAAACAACCCAGCCAAAAATTACAACTTGGCGGGTTCACAGTCGGCCAGGACAGTGTCCAGAGCTTTACCATTGAGTTTGATTTACGCCAATCCTTGGTAGAAAACAGTAATGGGGCTCGATATAACCTCAAGCCTCACGGCGTAAAAATCCTTAACAACGCCGCTGTTGCTGCCGTATATGGCAATGTTGACATCAACCTCTTCGGTGCTAACGGATGTAACGCCGATACCGGCAACTTTGTCTATGTTTACCCTGGTCATAGCTTGGACAGCAGTAAACTTGCTGACAATTACGACCCGGATACCAATACCGCTACGCTGCCAGAGGGGATTATTGAACCATATGCCTCCACTGGTGTGACCTGGGATTCTGGAAACTACGGAAGTTACTCGTTTGGATATCTGCCTACCGGTGACTATACTGTTGCCTTTACCTGCAGCGCTGAAAATGACGAGCCGTCCCAATATGATGGTATTGTCATTCCTAATCCAACTGAGCAATTGCATGAAATATCAGTGGTCGCCGGTCAGGATGTACAGCAGGATTTCAATGCAGTAGTCGCACCAACAACCGCACAATAATACTACCGGGACAAAGCGGTTAAGCGCTTTGTCCTGCTTTTGATATCTGCCTAACGCAAATTCAGCAACTGAGTACCCGCGCCCCCCAGGCTTCCCCATTTCCGCTTTATCGTTTTCCGGTCTAAAGTGACATCATTCAAGCTGACCTTACAGAATAAATGACAGAAAATTAAGTTGTGTACAATTTTTATTTCAACCTATACTGCCATCAGAAAAACCATTGGAGAAGCATATGAGCAGCTCGATATATGATATTGATATTATTGATATTCAAGGAAATAAAAGCAATCTCGCCTTATATAAAAATAAAGTCATGTTAATTGTAAACACTGCTAGCAAATGTGGTTTTACGCCTCAATATCAGGGCCTAGAGGAGCTATACCAAGAGTTTAAAGATAACGGGTTGGTGGTTTTAGGATTTCCTTGTAATCAGTTTGGCGCACAGGAGCCGGGCAATGAACAAGAGATTGCTAGATTCTGTGAGCTCAACTATGGCGTCAGTTTTCCGCTGTTCGCAAAAATCGACGTCAATGGTGCTAATGCTCATCCCTTGTATCAATTTTTGAAAAAACAGGCGCCTGGCGTTTTCGGTTCTTCAGCAATCAAATGGAACTTCACTAAATTTTTAGTAAATCGCGAAGGAAATGTAGTTGACCGGTTTGCACCGACAACCAAGCCAGATGCATTGAAAAAGCAACTATCTGAATTATTGAAGTTATAATTTTCTGTTGAAATTTTTATGGAATGTTGGAACCTTTTATTCCCTGAATACTCCAATGAAATGAGCAGAGATTTTTTGTTCATCATTCTCCCTAGCGGGGCTTCTAGCGCAGCCCCATTGATCCAGATGGATCAGAAGGCAGTCATCATGTGACTGCCTTTTTTTATGGCATGTCGAGATTATTTTCATCATCAGGGAACTGACAGATTTATTATATGTCTTACGTATTAGAGCCGATGAGCTCGGTTTTCCCTTTTAACTGAGCGTCCCGTTATCGGTTTCTACTCCTTGTAAATTCCTTCTTTTCGGCAACTGGATAGTTGCCGTTTTTTTATTTAGGGCTTTTAAAAATATTTTGCGTTCCCTGGGAACTAATGAATGTAGGTCTAGTCTGATTAAGCAAGACATGGTCTTGTGTTTCATCATCTCCCTTTTGACAAATACTGTGCTAGTCCACAGCATGTTTGTCCTGCTATAAAGTATTAATATTCCGGCAACCTTTGGGTTGCCGCTTTTTTTATAAATCCTAAAAAATTTCGTCCTTCATGGGAACTAAAGACTGCAAGCTTAGTCTGATTAAGTAAGACTTGGTCTTGTGTTTCATCATCTCCCTTTTTGACAGACACGGCTCTAGCGCACTGTGATTTTGTCACTTTACATGATTCATTCCGGCAACCTTGGGGTTGCCATTTTTTTGTCACGCTAACGCGCTCAATAACGGCCGTTTCGATTAAATCACTTCGACACAACTTTATGATTTCTTAATGGCGTTAAACAGATTTAAAATTCTCAACTAAAAATTAAACCATTTTTGAACTATTTCGAAGACGCCCAGTCATATCTTATGAAACGGATTTTCGTGTTCATCATTAACTCCCTTGGAGAGCACATCGTTCTAGCGCACTGTGTGCTTTCAAATAATTCTCTGGCAACCTTTGGTTGCCATTTTTTTTGTCAGAACGCACATAAAGTTGACTAATTAACAATAGCTGTTCATTTATGTTACAGATGAAAATCCTAATAAATGTTATTTGATAAAATTTATTAGATTTTAAGGAACTGTTTTGAACAACAGTAGTCTGAAAGGACGATAGGTTTTGATTTTCATCATATCCTCCCTTTTGAAATAGCGCGATTTTTCAGAATGTGTGTCTGAAAATACTAAGCGACCCCCATGGGTCGCTCTTTTTTTTTAGGCCGGTTGCACCTGTGTGATAGAGGTTTGCTGTAGCCACAGCAATGATTTTGCCAGCTTATCCAGAAGAGTTCGCACTGATGACGGAAATTGTTGTAAGTCAATCGCCAGCAACATATTTTTGACCTCGAGCCCTAACTCTGTATCACCTTCAATACACAGTCTTCGTTGAAAAAATAGAGTATCGGGATCTTCCTTACCAGCAGCGACAAGCAATAAATCGCCACTGTTCGCACTAAACGTCACAGCAGGCGAGCTAACTGGTCTTACTGTAAATCTGTGCTCAAAGCTAACTTCAAAAGATAACTGAAGATCAGCAACAGATACGGCTACCCAATGACCCTGTAAAAATTCCAGTTCATCGGCGGCAATCTGCTCAGATAACAGGTGTTGCAGCAATTGTTCTATCACTTTCGCTTTCGCAGCAAAAGGGATCATCACCAGTGGTTTTGCGGCGATTTTAGGCACTACAACCAACAACTCCTTGGCCATGCGAGACATCAACTCGTTAGGCATTGTTTTATTCTCCATTAAAGGCTACCGGCTTGGCATTTTAGCCACTATTTATGATCTCAAACCTGTTTTACATCAATTCTTAACAGATCAAACCTCGATAAACTTGCCCCTTTGTATCCATAGGGAGCACTTTTCGACATGGAACTTCTGTGTCCCGCTGGGAACCTGGCCTCACTGAAGGCGGCACTGAATGCTGGCGCTGATGCGGTGTACTTGGGATTGAAAGATGACACCAACGCCCGTTCCTTTGCTGGATTAAACTTTACGCCGCAAAGACTGCAGGAAGCAGCAACATTAGTTAAACGCAGCAAACGTAAGTTTTATCTGACCATAAATACATTCCCGCAACCGGGGCAAGAACAACGTTGGCATCAAGCCGTAGACTTGGCTGTGAATAGCAGTGCTGATGGCCTGATCATGGCCGATATTTCGTTATTAGACTATGCCCACAGCCACTACCCAGAAATACCCTTGCACCTGTCTGTGCAGGCCAGTGTTACCAATCTGGCAGGGTTGGATTTCTATCAAAAGCAATTCAATATCCAACGTGCCGTGTTACCCAGGGTGTTATCTATTAAACAAGTCAAAGACCTCGCCAAAGTCAGTCCGGTTGATCTCGAAGTGTTTGCTTTCGGCAGTCTCTGTATCATGGCCGAAGGTCGCTGCCAACTGTCGTCATATGTGACAGGCGAATCACCCAATAGCGGCGGTTCGTGTTCGCCAGCTCGCTATGTCCGATGGCAGGAACAAGGTGATAATCGCTTGACCCGTCTTAATGAGGTGTTAATCGATCGTTCAGGCATTGATGAACAGATGGGCTATCCGGTGGTCTGCAAAGGTCGGTATTTAGCAGAAGATGCTGGAACCGCACAATTTTTACTGGAATCCCCCACCAGCTTAAGTACTTTGGAATTGATCCCTGAATTAGCTGCTGCCGGAATAGTGTCGTTAAAAATAGAAGGACGGCAACGCAGTCCGGCCTATGTCGAACAAGTGACGCGGGTATGGCGAGATGCTATCGATAGCTATTTGGCAGCACCTGCACAATTCCAAAGCAAAAAAGAATGGTTGTCCGCACTGGCCAAGGTGTCTGAAGGACAAACCACTACGCTCGGTGCATACGAACGAAGCTGGCAATAGGAATCAACAGATGAATATATCTTTGGGACCATTGATGTACTGCTGGTCCAAATCTGATGTTTTTACTTTTTACGATGATGTGGCCAATAGCCCTATCCCACTGGTCTATCTTGGTGAAACAGTGTGCAGTCGGCGGCGCCAGGTCAAATGGGCTGACTATGTTGCACTGGCAAAAATGCTCCAGTCCACCGGTAAGCAAGTTGTGCTATCCACACTGGCACTTATCGAAACCGCATCTGAACAAACGGAACTCAGGAAGCAACTAGAAAACGGTGATTTCGCCATAGAAGCAAACGATATGGCGGCGGTTGCGATAGCCAATGAATTAGGAATACCTTTTATCTGCGGACCCACCATCAACAACTACAACCGAGCAACACTAGATAAAATGGCTGAATGGGGTATGCAACGATTTGTCATGCCAGTCGATCTTTCCTGTGACTGGTTAAAGGCGGTGTTAACACCTTTAGCAAATTTTGAAGCGGAAGTGATTGGCTATGGTCATTTGCCTTTGGCGCACTCTGCACGTTGTTTCACCGCGCGGCTGAAAGGACTGGCAAAGGATGGATGTGGTATTGCCTGTGAACAATACCCACAAGGTGTGCTGGCGCAAACCCAAGAACATCAGCCGTTACTGCGACTAAACGGGATACAGACGCAGTCTGCCGCCTGTTGTGACTTACGTCAGCAAATACCGGTGATGGAGGCTATAGGCGTTTCGTGGTTCCGAGTGTCACCGGTAAATCAGCAATCTATTACCATGGCGACAGAATTAACCCGCGGCGAGTTCCCAGATACTATTGCTGCAAATGCTTGCAATGGGTATTGGCACAACAACGCGGGAATGGAAAGGGTTATTTAATCAGAGGGTTGCTTTAAATTGTGGAAGCATTCAAGCAGTAACGTAGCAAGCCATAATATAAACCAACCCAAACTCAACCATTGCAAAACAGCTGGCCACCACAAATGTGGGCGAGTGATTTCTAACACCATTTCTTGATAGAAGGGTCGATTGCCATCGGTAAAATCCAATTCAAATAATGGTAAAAATAGGAATACGGCGAAATTGATACAGCTAAGTAATGCCGTTACCCATCCCCAACGCAGATGATTTCCAGCCAATGAAACCGCCTGATTCACCATAAACATCAATGTGGTAGCACACCCAAAAATAAAAAACCACTTCAACATGAACACATGAAGGTGATAGACATTGACCGGAAACAACCCAATGCCCGCTAAGGCCATACAGGTAACGGCTAACCCCAAATAACTCAATACACCAGTGATGGTTTGTGATAACTGCAAAGAATAGAGGCTAAACAGCACTAAGCTTAAGCTGCCAAAAAACAGGCCACCATTTAACGCCACAGCAAACGGAGAATGGCCATAATTACCCAATTCACTCATGGTGTGGTTGGTAAGTCTAAAACTGTCATCTGCCAGTGCACTGTACCCGGCAACCGACAGGATCACGCCCAGCAATAATCCGAGGAGTCCGAGAATCCCGAACCCCAGCGCCAATCTATTCAATCGCTGCTTTTTTCCGATCATTACTGTCATCCCCAAGACGCTCTGGTGTGCGCCACAAATGTTACAGTGACTTACCACCAATCACGCATAATTTTACCGGATAGCATCTAACAAAGGTACATTGTTACAAGTTGATGCGCCACTTGGCAAAGTAACAATTCGCCTCGATAGTTGCGCAGATGATGGATGCCCCGCATTTACGACAGAAATGGTTGAAAACTTTTTTAATTACATATAGCTACTTCCGCGCTGGAATAATGTAACTGTTAATGTCCAAGCATCATGGTGTCATTTGGGAATTCTTGCAAAAACGCTTAGCCACTTGAATATATTCTCACGGTTGACCACATAAGTACTCGCCCCGGTACAGACAAATTTACAAGGTTGGCCCGAGGCGGTAATCTTGTGACTTTCATGCAAGGATTTTTGCATAGTAATGCGCGGCCGATAGGCCAACACTCAAATAATAACAATGGGCCTAAACGTGACCGAACCTCGTAACCATAATATAAAAACCATCCTCACTTTTATTATTCCTTCCCTGATCGGTGTTTTATTGTTTATGACACCCGTCAGTTTTAACGATGCCATCACCATTCCCGTTGCCATTCTCGCCAAAGGCTTACAACATTTACTGAATGATTATCTCACCACCATCATTTTAGTTGTTGCCCTGTTTATGGCATCGGCAACATTGCTGGTCAAAATTTTTCGCCCCAAGGCTGTTAGGACACATCACTTTCTCAATGCATTGTTCAATATCAGTCCATTCTGGCTTCTAGTAAGGGTAACTGGTGCAACATTCGTCACCCTGACTTATTTGGGGATCGGTCCGGAGGCAATCCGTTCTGCGGATACGGGCGGTTTAGTCATGAACGATTTACTTCCCGTATTGTTCTGCGTGTTTTTCTTTGCAGGTTTGTTATTACCGCTGCTACTGAACTTTGGCTTATTGGAGTTGTTTGGCACCTTGTTGACCACTGTCATGCGGCCAGTATTTAATCTGCCAGGAAGAAGTGCCATCGACTGTATGGCATCATGGTTGGGAGATGGCAGCGTCGGCATTCTGCTGACAAGTAAACAGTATGAAGACAATTTTTATACCCAACGGGAAGCCGCCATTATTGGGACAACCTTCTCAGCGGTCTCCATCACCTTCAGCTTGGTGGTAATTACTCAGGTTGGCTTGGAAGCAAAGTTTATTCCCTTTTATCTAACGGTATGCCTCGCTGGGGTGGTAGCAGCAATTGTGGTTCCTCGATTACCACCACTATGTTGGAAAAAAGATAACTATCTCAATGGCACTCCGCGCAAAAAAGACGATGAAGCCGTACCAGAAGGTCATCATGCATTGTCTTGGGGGATTCATTTAGCGTTAAATAAAGCGGCACACACCGGTGGAGTAAGCAAGATCCTAGAAGAAGGCAGCAAAAACGTTATCGACATGATTTTTGGCATTATCCCCGTGGTGATGGCCATTGGCACGATTGCGCTGATGATTGCCGAATACACCCCCGTTTTTGATTATCTTGGGATGCCATTTATTCCATTACTCGAATTGTTGCACATTCCAGAAGCCGCTGAAGCGTCTAAAACCATTGTTGTGGGTTTTGCCGACATGTTTATTCCTTCAATTCTTGCCAGTAATGGAATTCACGCGGAAATTACCCGCTTTATCATTGCAGCACTATCAGTCACTCAGCTTATCTATATGAGCGAAGTCGGGGCACTGCTTATCGGCAGCAAGATACCTGTTAACGCCTGGGAGTTATTCGTTATCTTTTTACTACGTACACTCGTTACCCTTCCGGTTATTGCTGGAATGTCTCACTTGTTCTTCTAATTTTTAGTGCGCGAAGGGTGATGTTTTATCATCCCCCTTCGTCACTGTCATAAGACTGCCATCCAGCCTTCATCTACCGGTCAATTTTCTAACTTATCTTCTGCCTGGATCTGCCCTACATCTGTATCGCTTTGGCGAGACATAATTAACAGTTCAGGACTCCATCATGATTTTTACCGTCGACAAAGTCATCGAAGATAACCTGCCACAACTCAACAATAAGCCATGGCTCGTCAAACCCACCAAAGCAATGCTGCGCTACCTCTTAAATGAACAACAGTGCAATGAAATAGCGTCTCAGTTTAGTCACTTAAAAGGGATAGACTTTGTTGAGCGGGTCCTTCAAACCTTTAATATCAGCTACACAGTACCAGATAATCAGCTCGAAAATGTGCCACCACAAGGGCGTGTAGTTATCTTTGCTAATCATCCTATTGGCTCGTTGGATGCGCTGGTTTTAATAAAACTGTTAAATGAAATCAGAAGCGATTTGAAAGTGGTTGCCAATGAAATGCTGATGACCTTGGAACCCTTACACAATCTGTTGTTACCAGTAAAAAATATGACTGGTGGCACGCCGCGCCAATATCTGGAAAAGATCCAAGAGCATTTACGCAATGATGCCGCAGTTTTAATCTTTCCTTCAGGTGAGGTCTCTCGTTTACGGCCTAATGGTGTAAGAGATACACGCTGGCATAGTGGCTTTTTACGGATGGCTATTAGTTGTGATGCGCCGTTGTTACCCATGTTTGTTGATGCGCGCAACTCTCCAACTTTTTATGGGGCGTCGATGTTGTACAAACCTTTGGCTACCTTACTGTTAGTCAAAGAGATGTTTAAACAGGCCAACAACAATCTGCCGGTACGGATCGGCGAGCTCATCCCGGCTGACGTGGTAAACGGGAATGATTTCCCGATTAAAACTAAAGTTAGCCTGCTGAAAAATCATTTATACCGCATTGGTAAAAATCGTGTTGGTTTATTCAGAACCCAGAGAGCCATTGCTCACCCAGAAAACCGTTTAGCGCTTTATAAAGCGCTAGCGGAATGCGAACTTCTAGGGGAAACGCAAGATAATAAGCAGATCTATCTTTACCGGCACCGAAGCAGTAATCCCATCATGCGAGAAATTGGTCGGCTCAGAGAAATGGCTTTCAGAGCTGTAGGAGAAGGCACTGGCGAGCGTCGTGACACTGATCAATATGACCTACATTACTTACATTTGGTGTTATGGGACCAAGCGGAGATGGAGTTGGTTGGTGCTTATCGTTTTGCCAGCGCACAGACATTACATGAGGCAGGTCAAACACTATATAGTGAGTCGTTATTTCATTATCAACCAGCGTTCACTCAGTATTTCCAGCACGGTCTGGAATTAGGGCGTAGTTTTGTCCAGCCGAAATACTGGGGCAAACGCAGCCTGGATTATCTCTGGTACGGTATTGGCGCGTTTCTGGCCAAGAACCCGCAATATCGTTATCTGTTTGGCCCAGTCACTATCAGTAATCAGTTACCGGCACCGGCTAAAGAAATGCTGGTCCACTTTTACCTGTCCCAGTTCCCATCAACACTACTAGCAGAATCACTCCATCCTTACTCAATATCCAGCATACGACAACAGGAACTGGATGCTTGTTACCAAGGGCTGGGGTACGAACAGGCGTTTAAACATCTCAAACAGACGCTTGCCAGTATGGGAGCGGCCGTGCCCACACTCTATAAGCAATATGGTGAACTGTGTCAGCCACAAGGAGTAAAATTTCTGGCTTTTGGTATTGATGCTGATTTTGCAGACTGTATCGATGGGCTGGTGCTGGTCGATATAGAAAAATTAAAAGAGAAAAAACGCTTACGTTACATTGGTTCGTAGTAAGTGTAATGCCGAATAGCCAAAAGGCATGGTAAGTAACTGCCATGCCTTTCTACTACAACAGCGCTTTAATACTTCATCGCAGAGTTTGTTTATCCAGTTTCTTCGCTACTTCAGAACTGAATTCATCGGACATTTTCACGCATTCTTCAACGGCTTTGACGTAATAAGTCTTCCCTTTGGCATCGGTACGTTTTGATGCCACTATAGTCGCCTGTTTAGCTGCAAAGTCATCTTCGTTCCACCGGTAGAAAGCAATCTCCTGACCTTTGGTCGTAAGCAAATAGCATTTATAACTCACTTTTGCTGCCATCGATGGTGCAGTCATAAAGGTCAGAAACAAACCACATACCAGATATTTATTCATTTCCAACACTCCGCCGAGGGCCCTTTTTCGCCAGTATCTGTCAAGGTAAGACTGCCACATTGAGTATCACGAGTTGCCTGTGAACCTTTCGGGGCGGCTGTTAATGTATAGCTGCTAGTTCCAGTAGAACTGACACTATAGAGTCCATTTTCAGTTACATAAGGACTGGCACTCAGGCCGAGCGCGGTCATATCGGTAGTATACGTCCGATTATCCAGGTAATACTGTTCCTGCAAATTTGCAACCCGCAACAAAGCGGCCTGGCCTTCTGAGCGATTACTGCGTGTAATGTATTGAATATATGAAGGGTAGGCTATCGAGGCTAGGATACCCACAATAACCACCACAATCATCACTTCAATAAGCGTAAATCCCGTTAATTTTTTCATCTGCATTTATTGATTTTCATTTATATGATAGTAAATACGGTTGGTAGTTAGTCCGCTCCCCAGATTGATCGTGCCGGTACAGGTACCATTTGTACATTCTCCCTTACCCACACCAATAATATATGCTTGGGAAACATTCCCCTTCCCCGGGTCGGGGACCACAATTTGTGGGGTATCAGGGATAGTGGTACCAATATCGTAGTAGGTACTACTATAACTTCGTGTGCCACGGTGCAAATCAAATACATATAGTCTCGCCTGACCGGTGCCACTATCACAGACACCGGTATCATAATTTAATATGCCAGACACTGGTGGAATGTAAGATGTAAAATAAACCTTACCGTTATATATCAATGAAGCAGACAGAGTCTTTTCTCCGGTATCGGTGTAGTCATAATACCAACCTTTGGAACTAGACATATCCGTAGATGCTGAGATGGCACTTGATGAAACATCTACTAAATCAGATATCGTAATCGTCGAAGGTGTCGAGGTAAAATTTTGGGTTACCACGTTGCGATCCTGCAACATGAAATACATATCTTGCGTGTCTGTATCTAACGGATGAGTCCGATTGCCAGAGCCTAATGTCACCGCATCATAAGGAATAGTTTGAGCAGTTGTAACTGTCCCAGTGCTAGTAGTTGTAGTTATGATATTGCTAAATTGTGTTTGAGCTACAGTCGGCTCTGCAAAAAACATTCTGCCACTACCGCCATCTAGTGAGGCGAATTTATAGATCCCCCAAGTTGACGTGTCTGTCGATGGCATATCCATGCGCCAAACGTTTCCAGCAATATCAGAGGCATAAAGTCTATCTGTAATACCATCGTTATTGCTATCTAATGCGGCAACTTTAGTCACCACACTGTTCACAGATGCCGTACCATCCGACGTAGAAAAAGTGTATATATGTTCGCCGGTCAAAGCATCTGCAATATAAATTTCCTGCCCAGTTCCATCACTGGAGTCCATGCCTCCACCGAAAATCAACACAGGCTTATTGATTCCTTTACTGTCAACATAACCAGGTATTTCCGTGACCGTAGGTTCGGACCAACTATCGCCCATATCTTCAAATCCGGTGCTATTAGAATCAATTTTCCACCTTAAAGAGGGATCTCCAGAAGCTGTTACGTTCAATGCATAGTAAGACGTGCCACCTCGACGCATCCCCATATAAACAATCGCATTATTAATTGAGCCATTCGTATTATACGATTCGACATAACTGACCGGCGACAAATCCATGCCATAAACACCATGTGCGCCACCATCTGAATAATTTTTTCTTAGAATGATGAGATTAGGTAGCAACTCCTTGGGAATGAATGCCCAGTCTTCGCTGATAGTATTGGCACTATCGTTATCGGTAAACATGTGTACCAAGCCCTGATTGGTACCCAGGATTATTTTCACATTGGGAGCGCCATCAGTGCCAAAATCAATTGCCAACGGCTTAGAATGCAACGGATCCCCCATAATATCTTTGCGGGGTTCCGATGTGTCACCATCGCCATCGTCATCGTCAACGTCATAACCATAAAGCCACTTAATCGTGTTAGCTAAATAGGTATCTGTATAGTTACCACTGCTATCAATCAACGAAGTATCGATTGCATTCAGTTTTTGCATGGCATTATTTGCGGCCGTATTGGTAATAATGTTTCGAGACTGATAATTAGCCATTAAACTCTGTATTGCCCCTCCCATCTTGACACTATTGCCATCCTTGCCAGCGGAACAATCAGACCAAAAAGTACAAACATCATCTCGTATATTACCATCATCATTAATTGCACTAACTGACGAATCCTGCGCATACAGCACACCAGAAGAAGAGACTTTCAACTTCTTCAAGTTACCACTCCATCGAGGTCCACCACTATCATCTGGCAAAAACATCGCGTAATAAGCGGAATTAAGTGTTTGTGTTTTATCAAAGTTGTTGGTGGCAATACTGGGGGATGTATATGTGGAACTTTTAGTCAGGATCGATTTCAACGCGTTGACGATTGCCGCAGAAAGATCGAGATCGGTAGTAGCCTTATAGTATCCTTTGGAAACGAGATTTCCTGAATCATCTTCTTGCGCTAAATTTCCACCACGAATCGCAGTTTCATTCAATAATGCCGCAGCTGCATCGGCACCTGCCGAGAATCCTATGGTAAAAGTTTGCACATTTTGCTTATGGTCAGTCCCATTTTGATCAACCACATCTGACACCAGATCATTGTTATACATATAGGAAGCTAAAGCTGGCAGATAACTTTGTTCCTCTTTATTAGTCTCGGTATTAGTGTACGTATACTCCGTATATAGCCCCGCGCCATCTGCACCTGAAGTGAGAGTTTTGATTAACCCGTCTGCTGATTTATCCAGTGTAGGTGCACCATCAGTAATGTAGATAATGTATGCGGTTTCTTGGCATTTTTTAAATGGTGATGTGTAGGGGCCGTCACCAAAAACATTCGGTGGATCGTTGGGGGTATAATCTTGTATCAAGTTATCATTATTTTCGGTACCCGTGAATTTGGTATCTTTATTACCAAAGACTACGGGGCCACCAGAAAAGTATTGGTAGGCCTCGTACAACGTTTCACATAAAGGGGTATTGGTCTGAGCAGGCATACCATCGATCAAGCTTATCAAAGACGACTGATTTGCTGACGTCATGTGAGTTATTGGATAAACAATACGTCCACCATCCCTATCGCCCTCATTAGGGTAGTCAAGGTTGAATACCGCCAGCCCAGCATCGACCTTATCACCTAATTCCCCCAACGCACTTGTGATTGCTTCTTTAGCCACATCTAATCTAGTCTCAGTGGTGCCGCTATTTTGCCCTTCATCAGTAGTTGTCACCCATGTATACCAAGCTAAATAGCGATACGAGTATAAGGTAACCAATGTTGCACCAGTGTCAGCAATAAGTGTTGTCGCATCAGGCTTATTAGTTTTTGAGTAATGACCGGTGACATTAGCAGGATAACCCGAATAAGGAGTACTTGAACCCGTACTGACGTAATCTGTTGTATCGTCATTTTCAATGTCTTCCACACAATCAACGATTACGTTACTGGTGTTTAAACCATTGTCATTATTAACCGCTGACCAATTAAGGTCTGATTTTTTTGTGCTATTTTGAATTAAATAGCCGGTCCAACGTCCCTTTTCAAGTAAGGCCTTACGTGCAGTACCGCAGTTATTAATACTTTGTTCAAATCGCCGGGCATCATTGGGATCGTTAGGCGTAGTTGATGACACTGAGTTATCAATCCCACCCGCATTCCAGTAAATAGCATCCGCTGTGGTGTAAGTATCTTTATAAGTTTCCAGATATTTATCAAAAGCAGCGCAACTTGTTGCCAGGGTAGAGCCATCAGTAACACTATCGCCACAAAATTTGTTAACCGCATTTTCCTCTTCGGTGCTCATACTGCCGGAATTATCAAAAATGATCAGTACCTGTGGTCGATGACCACTGACACTTGCGTCGATCTGATAAAGCTCTGTGTCATCCGCATAACTAAATGCAGACAAAAAACACATGGAGGCAACCACTACACCAATAAGAAATTTTAATTTTTTCATAAGTTAGTTACCTGTTAATACCTGTTGTTCAACACCTGTTGTTACAGTTAATGAGCCCATATCATCTCGTCCATATGCAACGGTATTAGTAACTTCAATACGCCGACAACTAATTAAATTTGCCGAGGTAGCATTGACAGTACGTTGGCAACCTACGTCTTTAGGATCGTCTTTAGGCAAAGGAGTAATGGTCTGATTACCATTAAATGCTGTTACCGTAGTTTGGGAATTCATGGTCGCGAAACTACTCCCAGCATTGGCATTAATCACAGCAGCTAAACCACCATCTGCAATGGCTTTAGCTTCAATTCGCTCAGAACCAGCCCCCGCCATTCGCAGAGACTGTCCGGAGTTTACCGCCAACGCTACGCCAATAACTGTCATAACAATTAACAGTATTAAAGCAAAAAAAAGTACAACACCCGATTGTCTCTTTAAGCCTTTCATCTCAATTCCTAATCAACACCGGATTTTCCAATACCACAGTGGTAGACAACACTTTACGGCGGTAATGATCGTTAAATGGACCAAGTTTCTTATCACCGAGTTCATAGGTGATGTCGTTGGTATAGCTGTTATCTTGGTCGATAGTTCGGACCAACAAGAAGATTTTGACCGCTACAATGCGTTGGAAGGACTGGTTATCCCACATCAAATCTGTCACATCTTCAACGGGAAGAAAACTATCAGGAGTGTCATCCCCATCATCATCATAGCCGTATAGAATTCGCATATTTTCAATGCCTTCAACTAACTGCTCTTCGTTGTTAACACCACTCGAAGATAAAGCTTTACGACTTAAAACAGGCACGTTTCCTTTTGCAGTGCATGAGGCATTCTGAGTATCTCCCAGACATCGGATAAAATAGACATGATGCAGATATTCCCATACCCGCTCATTTTCTATTGCAGGATCTGCGGCAGTACCAAAAAATATGACCTGGCTGGAAGTTGTGGCAACTCTAAAACCATTTGTGGCACCAGCAGGTCCCATTAATCGCTTTAGCTGGATAACGTCAGTACCTTCCATAGCATTAGTAACGCAGTCGACTGATTGCCCCCCACTCAGTACTTCATATCCCCAGATAAGTCTAAAATGCGATGTGGAAGTAATATCTGGTAAAGTGGCGTCATTTGTGCCCGGGCCGATACAGTCACCGGAGATAGCCCCGGTGATTGTAGTATTGGATTGCACAAAATCTGATCCGGTAAAATCTCCAAAAAATGCTGTTTGCTCGATATCCGGCGCCATTATGGCCAATGCTATACGGCCATTTTCCTGCAACTGATTGTATTGCCCTGTCGTTGTCACATTGGTCGCAGACATGCTAAACATGGCAAATACGCCCAAGGTAAGAAATAAACTGATGACCATCGCGACCATCAATTCAACCAATGAAAAACCGGAGATGTATTTTTGTTTTCTCATCTCGCAACTATCCCTGATCCACAACTGTATCTAACACATACAGACGACGCTTAGTACCTAAGGTACTCCCACAAGTGGATGTGGTGTTTGTCGTTCCGGCTGTTCCCTGAATGCCTTTCCAGGCAATGGCTATTGTCACCGAGTTATCGGTACCAACGGTGATACAAGCAGTTGTTGAATCCAATCCACCAACTTTGGCACCAGAAGCATTAATCTCCGCGCCACCAGAGAATAACCAACGCCATTGATATATATCCCAAAGTTCCATATTGGCAGGGGAACATGTGACTCCAGCTTTATCACACGATGTGGGAGCAGTTTCACTACCAAGCACACCGTAAGTTCCTGCATAATTCGCCAACACAGTTTTATTCAATTTCATTCTATTTAAGATATCATTAGCCAGATAAGCCGCTTGAGTCTGCTCAAAAGATTCAAAGCTCGCGCGCTTTGCCACGATATGAAGATTAAAAATCCCTATCAAGCCGATCACCAAAATGACCAACGCCACCATGACTTCGATGAGAGAGAATCCCGCCCTCTTACTTTTCATTAACGTCAAATCTCCGGCTACTGCCAATCCAATGACGAGAAAATTGTTAAATATTCTTTATTTTTCTGTCAGTTATCGTCATGGCGCAAAAATACCAGTTAATGATAGTTAATGAATTTGTGATTGGCTAGTAATAAAGATAAGGGGTTAGAGGGACAGTTTAGAAAAATTAGAAATATGAAAAATAGTCAACGCGGTTTACTTCAACAGTATCAATCTAGAATTTTATATAACAACATGATTTAAATAATTAAATTTCATTATAATGAAAACTAATGGGCATGCCGGTACAAGCCCGGCACCCAAAAACCAGAAGGAAAATTTAATGGCCGAGCGACATGCCGGATGTAGGTTCAACTGTCTGAATATACTGTCGCAGTTCATCAAACATCTGATCATCACTACTGAACAGGGGATCATCGATAAGTTTCAAGGCACAGTTTCGTTCGATCTGTTCCCAATCACTTTCAGTCAGTTTTCGTTGCAATTTTGGAAAAATATATTCTTCTTCATAGATCATGTGTTGCTCCTGCAACGTGACATAATCTCGTAATTCCTGAACCAGCTTTTCTTTGGCAACGACGATATCGTTGAGGATGAGGTTTAGCGTTGACGCCAGTGCGGCAGAAGCAGCGACCACTTTGCCATGTTCTTCCGTCAAACGCTTAGTAGATTCCTCTTTGGCAAATTTTCCCACGTAGTACTCATACACTATGTCTTCTACTGGATGATGGCTGTGGTCGGCATACTCCTGCATATACTCAACAACATCACGTACCAGGCAAAAATTCACCTGTTCACCTTCAGCGAGCTTCTGGTATTTTCCTTTAAGCAAATTGAGCAATACAGCTATATGCTTGTGATCATTCATTAATCTTTGCAGCATAGAGGCTCTCCTTCATTTAGGGGCCGTTTACTCAATAATAGCAGCAAACAACCTGGCGAATTTTAATGTTAACCAGTGTTCTTTATTTAATACATGACAAAGATCAAGGAAAACCCGTCACAAATTGCTTAAAGAGCTGTTCGAATTCACAGATTTGACAGGTATCTGCCCCGTTCATACGGATTGCTACAGGGCTAGAAGTAACGGATTACATCAAAACATCGCTACGATGTAGACTAAAAAGACACACAAGCAAAAGACTTGAGGAAAAGATGATACAGCAGAGATGGGTTGGTGCGCATGTCAGTGCTCAAGGCGGGGTAGCAAATGCCCCCCTGAACGCCGCAGCCATAGGCGCCACTGCGTTTGCTCTTTTTACAAAGAATCAACGACGCTGGACTGCGGCGGCCTTAGATGAGCCAGAAATTGCAAAATTTAAACAGCATTGCGCAGAACATCATTTTAGCGCATCACAGATACTACCTCACGACAGCTACCTGATTAATCTAGGTCATCCAGACCCGAATATGCTGCAAAAATCCCGAGATGCATTTTTAGACGAAATGCAGCGTTGTGAACAGTTAGGGTTAACACTTCTCAACTTTCATCCAGGGAGTCATTTGCGCGAGATAAGCGAATCATTATGTCTTCGCAATATTGCTGATTCCATTAACCTGGTGTTGGAACAAACGACAGGTGTTACTGCAGTATTAGAGAATACTGCCGGGCAAGGCTCTAACCTTGGTCATCGATTCGAGCAGCTGGCAGAGATCATTGAGCAAATAGAAGATAAATCACGAGTAGGGGTCTGCCTAGATACCTGTCATCTCTTCGCTGCGGGTTATGAGTTACGCACCACGGATGCCGTCAGCAAAATGTTTGCAGAATTTGATGATGTTGTTGGCCTAAAGTACTTAAAAGGTATGCACCTTAATGATTGTAAAAGTAGCTTTGGCAGCAGAGTCGATCGGCACGACTCACTCGGTTATGGCACTATAGGCAAGGCGGCTTTTAGTGCCATCATGGCGCATCCTGCCACGACGAAAATACCGCTGATCCTAGAGACCATTCGCCCTGAAATCTGGCCAGAAGAGATAAGCTGGCTTCAGACTCAAAGCCGTTAAACCGTTTCTAAGAAAAAACCCCGCTTACGCGGGGTTTAAAACCAGCCACCAATGTTATCCGAGCACCGATAACATGTGCGTCTTTAACGCAGCAAAATCTGCCGGTAAAGTTGCCGACAAAACTGGTTTTTCTTTTACCCTTTGCAGCTCTGGCGGCAAGGCTAAATCTGTACCAAGTTCTCTGTCGACTACATCTTTGAATTTCGCCGGATGAGCGGTAGCCAGGAAAATACCGCGCTCATCTTCTTTCATGCACAAATTGAGTGCTTCTGCAGCCACTGCAGCATGGGGCTCTGCCTGATACCCCAAATCTTTAAGTGCCACCATTGAGTCATGTGTTTGCTGCTCAGATATTGCTACCCCGGTGAGTTCACTCAAAGGCCATTTCATTTCACTGAAAATAGCTTCCACGCGAGGCCAGTTACTCGGTTCAGACACATCCATGGCGTTAGACATGGTTGCCATCGTTTGCCGAGGAGCCCAATCACCAAAAGTCAGATAACGTGGGACGGTGTCGTTGCTGTTTGTTGCTGCAATAAAGCGCTTAACCGGTAGTCCCATCGCTTTCGCCAATAAACCCGCGGTGAGATTACCAAAGTTACCACTTGGAACAGCAATGACCGGTGCATCATGATACTGCTGACGGTAGCGAGTGACCGCTTCAAAGTAGTAACAAATTTGAGCTAACAAGCGGCTGATATTAATCGAGTTTGCGGAGTTCAGGCGCAAACCATCGCGGATATCTGCATCTTCAAATGCTTGTTTTACCAACGTTTGGCAATCATCAAAATCCGATTCAACCGCGACGGTATGAATATTTCCGCCAAGAGTAGTGAACATTTTTTCCTGTAGTTCACTAATTTTTCCTTTTGGATACAACACCATCACTCTGACGTTATCAAGACCATAGAACGCATCCGCCACGGCGGCACCAGTATCACCGGAAGTAGCGGTCAGAATTGTAAGAGGAGCTTGTCCCCCCAACGCGCCCAAACACTGTGCCATAAACCGGGCACCAAAATCTTTAAACGCCAAGGTTGGTCCATGAAATAATTCAAGGCTACTGCGGCGCTCATCGACCTGAACCAACGGCAGTTGGAAATTAAAGGCTTTGTCGACTAATTCATCTACAACAGATTGGCCCAACTCATCCGCCAACCAGGCCCCCAACACTAGCTTACTGCGCTCAATAAACGGCAGTGCTAGCAAGGCATCGACATTCTGCAGCTGTGGGATACGGGTGGGGAAAAAAAGCCCCCTATCAATGCCCAACCCTAGTTTTAATGCCTCGGTAAACGTCACCCGTTGTTCAGGATGTTTAAGGTTATACAGTTCCATATTACTCTTTTGCCCTTGCTCTTTATTCTCAGTATTAACCTTGTGGTAATACCCTTGCACCTACATTATCCAATCGGCAGATATGACTAAAGCCGCCGGTTTCTGTTAAGTAGTGCTGTTCCAACCACGCTTTTGCCTTTTGTGCAGTCTCCAGGTCCCGACATACGGAAAATAATGTCGGACCACTACCTGATATTCCGGTAGTCAACATACCAACTTCGGCCAATGCCTCACGCGCCTGCAAATAGCCGGGGATTGCCGGAGCACGATAAGGTTCAGCCAAAACATCTTTGAGCACTGCAATTGCTAGCGCCTCATCTTGCCGATAACTGGCATGCACAAAGGCACTCAGATTACGACCAAAATCAATGACAACACTACGCGCGTACTCATTTGGCATCAAGGCTCTCATCTTTGCGGTCGACAAAGAGATCCCTGGATACGCCACAACCCAGAACCAATCTTCAAAAGCGGGAATAGATTCACAGATACGCTGGGGCAGATCCAACATCAGTTGCATCCCGCCCAGATAACATGGCGCTACGTTATCGTAATGGACGGCACCGCTAATGCGGCCTTCAAATTCCCCCATCAGCGCCAGCAATTGCTGCTGATTGCAGGGTTTACCAAAAAATTCGTTAAGCGCAAATAGTGCGGCCACAACTGAACTTGCGCTCGAACCTAAGCCACTTCCCACCGGCAAATTTTTGCTTAGGGTTAATGAAACACCCCCTTGAATAGCAAATTTTTGCAGAAAAAATTCGGCACATTGATACACAATATTCTGTTGTGGCGTGTCAGGAAGTTTATGAGCCCATTCGCCAATTTGCGTTAAGGAAATACCACTATCAGCAGCAGCAATAGTAACGGTATCTCCGAGCAGGCTGCCATCCACCGGCGCTAATGCCGCCCCCAGTAAATCAAAGCCAACGCCCACGTTACCCATTGAAGCTGGAGCGTAAACTGTTAAAGACTGACTCATAAATCCACCTCACGAGTCCAGTTTAAGGTGCGCAGCAAATCGGCAAACACCCCGGCAGCAGTAACTTCTGTGCCTGCACCGTATCCTCTTAACACAAACGGGATCGGTTGATAATAACGACTGTAAAACGCCAAGGCGTTTTCCCCCTCTTTTACTCTAAATAATGGATCGTGCTCGCCAACCGCCTGGATGCCTACCCGGCAACCTTCTGCAGTAATTTCGCCGACATAACGCAGCACTTTCGATTCAGCTTTGGCGCTGGCAACTTTAGCCGCCATCCATGCATCAGCACTGGAAAGTCGTTGCATAAAATCCTGTACATTACCACTGCTGTCGAACTCCGGTGGCAACACTGGCTCTACCACAATATCTTTCATTTCCAGTGGCATTCCGGCTTCACGCGCCAGAATTAACACCTTGCGCGCCACATCCATGCCGTTTAAATCATCACGGGGATCTGGCTCAGTAAAGCATTTTTCACGGGCATGGGTGGTCGCTTCTGACAAGGTCATGCCTTCTTCGAGCTTACCGAAAATATAAGACAGTGAACCAGATAGAATCCCCTTGAAATGCAGTAACTTATCACCGGCAAACATCAACTTTTTGAGATTATCGATGACCGGCAATCCCGCACCGACGTTGGTTTCATATAAAAACTGACGACGCTGAGCCAGTGCGGTCTGCCGTAGTTTCTTATAAAACGCCATATCACGGGTATTTGCCTTTTTATTAGGAGTTACCACATGGAAACCGGAAGACATCACTTCGGGATATTGGGAAGCAATTTCATCGGAAGAGGTGCAATCAACCAACACCGGAGTTAATAGTTGCTGCTCTTTCGCCCATGACAACATTTTAGGCAAATCGAATGGCTCACCCTGTTCGTTTAATTGTGATTGCCACTGTGCTAATTCAATGCCGCCCGCTTTTAGCAGCATTTGGTTGGAGTTAGCAATGCCGCAGACCCTGATGCTGATATTCTGACTGCGTAACATCTGTTCCTGATGGGCTATCTGCGCTAACAAGCCTGCACCGATATTGCCTGAACCGACTAAAAACACATCCAGATATTGCTGTACATCGAAAAATCCCTGATGACAGGCCTTTATGGCATGTGGCGTTTTCCGCTGCTCGATAACAGCCGAGATCGACCGTTCTGATGAGCCCTGTGCGATAGCGATGATATTGACACTTGCCTGAGCTAACGCCTGGAAGAATTTAGCTGCGACCCCTTTATGGGTGCGCATGCCATCACCGATAAGAGAAACAATGGCTAACTGATGCCGCATCACCAGCGGCTCAAGCAACTCACTTTTAAGCTCTAATTCAAATTCTTGTTCCAGTGCTTTTTTGACACGTTTGGCTTCCACGGTCGGGACACAGAAACTGATGCTGTATTCACTGGAACTCTGAGTAATTAGTGTGACTGACACACCACTACGTGCGATAGAAGCCAGAATGCGGGAGGCCATGCCCACCATGCCTTTCATCCCAGGACCAGATACATCCACCATGGTCTGATTATCAAGGTTGGAAATCGCTTTCACTTGTAAGCCAGTCTGATCAGGATGACTGGAGACTAAAGTCCCTGGAGCAGAAGGATTGAAACTGTTTTTGATATAACAAGGAATTTGGAACTGTGCGATAGGAGAGATCGTGCGAGGATGCAGCACTTTTGCGCCAAAATAGGAAAGTTCCATGGCCTCTTGGTAACTGAGCTGAGACAGTAACTTCGCATCAGGTACGACTCGTGGATCTGTATTGTAGATACCGTCTACATCCGTCCAGATCTCACAACTGGAGGCATCCAAACACGCTGCCAGTACCGCAGCTGAATAATCAGAGCCGTTACGTCCCAACGTCACCACTCGCCCTTGCTCGTCAGCGGCAGTAAACCCCGGCATCACCCAGACGCGCTTTTCGTCCAACCCCAACAAACGAAAACGTGGTTTGCTTACCCCAATATCGACCGTGGATTCCATTGGGGTGCCATGTGCCAGAAAGAGCGCCTGAGGATCAAGTAAACCCGCGCTTAACCCTTTAGCTTCCATAACTCTGACCATCAGCGCTGCCGACATTTTCTCACCAGCGACGACAATCTCCGCTCTGACGCTATCAGGACACTCGCCTAACAACATGATCCCTTGCAGTTTTTTTGACCATTGTTGTAGCTGAGCGTCCAACAGCTGTTCCAAAGCTTGTTGCGTTTCAGGGTTGGCTAACACATCAAATGCAGCGCCATATAACGTGCGAAATACGGCTTCAACCTTACCCAGTGCCGCGGCGACATCTCCCTTTTCCAAGGCAGTATCCACCATCGCTAATAAGCCGTTTGTTACAGTTGCTGGAGCGGATAACACCGTAGCCACGCTTTCCTCTTTCGCAGCGTCGGCAATAATGCATGCAGCCATATCAAATCGCTGCCAATTTGCTAAAGATGTACCGCCAAACTTCATCACCTTCATTGAGTCTCTCCTGTAACCCACTGCCCAGAAACGAAAAAGCCCACTCCTGGGTGGGAGCGGGCTTGTTTTTACACTTCCTAAAGGATGCGTCAGCCCGCCTCCACACCGGTAATGGTGGTGGTTGTAATAATGGTGGTAATCACAACGCTGGCGAACATCATCTTAATTAAGCCTTTAGGTGTAGTGTAAAGTTGTTGAATGTGTAAACAAGTATGTCGCACAGAATTGCTTTTTTCTTAGTGTATTGTCAAGCGCTTTTTTGGAAGCTATACCAACAATTCTGCTTATTGGCTGCATATATCTCAACAAATAATGCCCTTTGCTAAATATATACCAACCAAATGCCGTCGTTTACAGCCAGTATTGTGACCTGGGAAATCGATTTTCATATTACTTTGACATTAGTTAAGCCGGTCATGACCCCAGCAAAGCTTAAACTATGTGCAGCAGATAGCATTCGCCAACAACAATGGTCGCCAGTCTTGCATTTCCACGCTATTATGCGCCGACACGATTAACGGGAGGCGATATGCAAATCACCCAAAACAGCGCGGTAACGATTCATTACCGTTTGACTGACGCCAAAGGCCAACTGATCGAAAGCTCCTTTGACGCCGATCCACTAGTTTATCTTCATGGAATGGGCAACCTGATCCCAGGTCTTGAAAAAGCACTTGAAGGCAAGACTCAGGGCGAACAGCTTGAAGTCACAATTGATTGCGAAGATGCTTACGGTCCATACCATGATGGTCTGCGTCAGGAAGTACCTTTGGAAGCGTTTGGTGATATTCAGGATATCGTTCCCGGAATGCGCTTTATTGCTGAAACAGAAATGGGGCAGCGTCCAGTACAAGTAACTGATGTCCTGGAAAGCTCAGTGGTTGTCGATGGTAATCATCCATTGGCAGGCCAGTCCCTGACATTTGCTGTTGAGGTACTGGAAGTGCGTGAAGCAACTGCGGAAGAGTTAGCTCATGGTCATATTCATGGTGGCGGTCATGACCATGAAGGTGGCTGCTGTGGTGGTCACGACCACGAAGGCGGATGTTGTGGAGGTGAGCACCACCATGAAGACGGTTGCTGCGGCGGCGGTCATCATGAAGAGGAAGGCTGCTGCGGTGGCAGTGGCAAAGGCGGTTGTGGTTGTCACGGCTAGCCACATCACGTTTTCTTTAAAAAAGAGCCCACCAGTGGCTCTTTTTTATTACCAGGCTCACAAAATCAACGCCTGCACATTTGCCAATGTTGGTGCCGACATATTCTTTAAGTAATTGGAGCAGCGGGTGATCGTGGCAATACTAATTCCGTACTCGGCGGCGATCTGCCGTTGACTTAGCTGTCCCTCAAGCAATAACTGAAAAACTTTTAAACGACCGGCGAATGCTTGTCGCTCCTCTTCTGTTAACAATAACTCAAATAAGCAATCGAGCTGCTCGTTCTGAGGATGTTCAAGGATTAACTGCTGAACAGCTTTCCACTGAGGTCTCATAAAGTAACTGTCATCATGTAATGATACATGATGACAGTATACCGACTCGCTTGCATGAAAAAAAGTGTATGAGGATCTCGATATTAGCTATCCATCATTAATGTTGACGCACCAATGTCTTATCAGCTAAGAATGGTGATCGAAATCACACAACTCAAGGAATGGACAAACATGCGCATTAAATTGACGTTGCTAACTTCATTAGGAGCAGTCTTCTTGGTTTCCGCACACGCTGGAGAATTCAAAAAGCCAGCAGATGCCATACACTATCGCCAGGCGGTGTTTGAAGTGATGGCGCATAACTTCGCCGATATCGGTGCCATGGTTAAAGCGAAAAAGCCCTTCGACAAAGCTACGGTATTAATGCGCGCCCAAAATGTGGCGACACTGTCTAAGTTACCGTTAGAAGGTTTTATCGAGGGTACCAGTAGCGGCCATACAGACGCCTTACCGGTGATCTGGGAAAACAAAGCTGATTTTGAAGCCAAACTTACAGCAATGCAGCAAAATGCCGCCCAATTGCTGCAGGCAGCGCAATCGGGTGACGAAGATGCCGTGAAACAGGCATTTGCCGTGACCGGGAAAAGCTGCAAAGCCTGCCACGATTTGTATAAAAAGGATTAAGCCAATGTGCAGTAGTGTCAGTCTGACTGATGCTACTGCATCAATTCACTCTACAGAGTCGCCAGCAACGGCCAAATCAACCAATAACCAATTGGGGCTGAAATTAGTAGCATCACCCACAACCAACGCTTTAGCGTGACATTACCCTGCTGGCTAACCGATACCAGAGTTGTCTGCTTGTTGCCAGTTACCATTGCCGCAATTAGCCGCTGGCCACGGATTTCATAAAACACCACGGCACTGACGTGTATCACCACCAAAACCAGTAGTAAGTTAAAGTTGCTTTTATGCAACCAGGTAAGCCAGCGCGACAGATCATCACTGACCCACGAGTAAAAGGGTCCTTCGGTGACAATGTCATCTGTGGCAAACATTCCACTACTCACTTGTAACAACAACACTAAAATCAGCGCCAGCACCATATAACCACCCAGCGGATTATGCCCTAGAGAGGGTTCATCAGGTTGTTTGCGCACGTAGCTGATGACCTGGAACGGCGACCGCAGAAAATCGCTGAATCTCGCATATTGGCTACCGATAAACCCCCAAACAATTCTGAGTAGTAGATTGATCATTAACAGATATGCAAACAGCTGATGCCATTGCATTTCACCTTGTTCTGCACTCCACCATAACAATGCTACCAGCAACAATGTCAGCCAGTGGAAAAATCTAACCGGAACATCCCACACCATCATTTTCTGAGTCATGTTTATATTTGCCATATCCGATATAAATTTTCGCACCCAAAATGCGCAGTAGAAAATATTCACCTAAGCTTAACTAACAAGGAAGGTAACGGAATGACGCCAATTTGACCAGTGAAGGACAATACACCGCAGGTGACAAACGAAAATTTCAGGAGGATAGCTTGCGAGCCATTCCGTCAACTATGACCCGTTACGTGCCACTATTCAAGCATTTCAACGCTTGAGTTAGAGAACTTGTATGGAGGATCAAACTTCTACGTCAACGACATTTTATTAAAAACAATTGTTGATAGAGATCACATTTCAGACCACCGCAATTGGTAATCTGGATTCACGGAAATGAAAGAGGGTTAGACAATATGCTTAAAATCACCAGCAAAGAATTCAATGTCACCGAAGCTATCCGCAACCGTATCGAAAGTCGGCTCGAAAAGCTCGATCGCTACGATGTGCAGTTAATTAACCCCCACGTCATCATCCTTACTGAAGGACCTTGGTTTAAAATAGAAACCTCCATCAAATTAGGGAACGGCCAGTTATTTGCCCAGGCCAAGCACCAAAATCTCTATGCGGCCATCAATGCCATGGGACAGAGACTGGAGAAGCAACTGAATCGACTGACTCACAAACCCGCCAAACGCACCCTGTTTAATGGGGATCTGGCAGAAGATTATGCCACCGAAGATGCGGCCTGATGAGAGTCAGCGTTTCAAGCGCCCCCACCTGGGGGCGCTTTTTTATATTTGAAACTACCTTGTGAATTTTTCGTTGACACTGTTAACTCTTCGCTTTAGTTTAAATCCGTGAACACCGTATTAGCTTTATTTTTCGTTATCGTTTATGTCCTCGATTTGGGGAGCTACTATTATTTCAGCGAAGATAACGAAATCATCAGGCCTCCCCAACGGGAGGCCTTTTTGTCTATAACCGCAATGACGTATCGGGGTTAGAATGAAAAAGGCGCCGCAACTAAACTTAGTCCGAGAACAAATAACTAGTGTCGATAAATCACTACTGGAATTGCTGGCAAAGCGGCGGCAACTAAGTCTGGAAGTAGCTCGCAGTAAAGAGATTGATATCCGTCCTATCCGTGACACCAAACGCGAAAAAGAGCTGCTGGCAGACTTGGTCAAACAAGGCAGAGAGCATGGTTTGGACGCACACTATGTGCTTAGTCTATACCAATCAATTATTGAAGATTCCGTTTTAAATCAACAAGCTTATTTACAATCACAAGCGGATTTTGCTGGCAGGAAATTACTCTATAACATCGCTTATCTAGGTGCGCGAGGCTCCTACTCCTATATTGCCGCCCATCGCTATTGTGAACGGCGAGACATGGAAATGCAGGATATGGGCTGCCATAGCTTCGGTGAGATAATTCGCGCAGTTGAATCCGGACATGCCGACTATGGCTTTCTACCGATAGAAAACACCTCTTCAGGTTCCATCAATGAAGTCTATGACTTATTACAGCATACCAACCTGAGTATTGTTGCTGAGACGACTATTGAAGTTGGGCACTGCTTGTTAGCAAAGCCAAACAGCAGTCTTGAACACATCAAGACGGTTTACGCGCATCCACAACCGATCAGTCAATGTAGTCGTTATCTTAACGAACATCCGAATATCAAATTGCATTATTGCGCCAGCAGTGCCGAAGCTATGGAACTGGTGAGTAAGGGTGATAACACCGTAGCAGCCATTGGCAGTGCGGAAGGAGGTGCTTATTATAATCTCGAAGTACTCGATCAAAATCTGGCCAATCAGAAAATTAATCAAAGCCGCTTTATTGTGGTTGCCCGCAAAGCCGTCAGTGTCCCGACCCAGATACCTGCCAAGACCACGTTAATCATGACAACTGGGCAAACGCCCGGCTCATTAGCCGATGCGTTGCTGGTATTGAAGCTGCATAACCTCAATATCACCAAACTGGAATCTCGACCAATATACGGCACCCCATGGGAAGAGATGTTTTACCTGGATATTGATGGCAATACCGCCCACCGACATGTGCGCCAGGCTTTACACGAAATGGAGCGTATTACTCGCTTCATCAAAGTGCTGGGATGTTACTCCTCTGAAAACGTGAAACCGACACAATTAGAAAATAGTCAGCTACTCATCGAGCCAGATAGTTCTAAGAACGCACTGCCACAGGAAGCCGACAGCGCCCGTTACTCAAGAAGTTTTAAGGAACATAATACCGAGGTCGTCAGTGGTGAACTGCATATCGGCAATGGCGCTCTTGCAGCAATTACGTCGCTTAATGTGACCACGCTTGGTAACAGTTATAGTCAGCAAGCTCAAGCGTTACGCGAAGCGGGATTTCAAGCAGTTATTGTGGACGGTATCAGCCAGGTCAATAACGATGTGCTGTCGCATTTCAGAAATCAACTCAATAACTTGGGACTGCAATGCATTATCAGTGTGCAACAACAAGCCGATCTGTTATTTGCGAAATCACATGCCGATTTGCTGTTAATTCCCGGCGAGCAAATGTTCAATAAAGAACTGCTGAGCCAGCTCGGGGCCATGAATATGCCAGTGATACTGGAACGCAATAATATGGCGAGTGAGCAAGACTGGTTATCTGCGGCAGATTCACTGCTTTCTTGCGGCAATCAGCAACTGATCTTGTGTGAAGCGGGGATCCGTAGCTTTAGTCATCCAGAGCAGTTAACGCTGGATTTGGCGGCACTGGTGAATATTAAATCGATTAGCCATTTACCGATGATCATCAATCTCAGTTACATCAATGCCGATTTACAGCCGCAACTGGCGCAAGCGGCAGAACACCTGCATGCAGATGGTATTGTGTTACCAGCGGGAAATCTGAAAGAACAGCGACAACTGCTGGCTGAAATTTACCGGCAGCATAGCCAGCCATAATGCGACCAAACATAAGGCCCTGAAATATCAGGGCCTTATGTTTCTAATGCTACACGTAAATCACATTGCGACGCCATCGGTCAGATTCAACCAACCTTTAAAGATACGGTAACTAAACCAAATCATTCCCAATGCGAAGAAACTCAAACTGAGCCACAACGCACTCACCCAATACCCCAATAGCATCAACATCAACAAGCCGAAAATGCTATGTCGTTGCCACCGCAAATGGCTACCCATTAATGACGCTGGCGCAACCTGTCGCTGACTAAAATTAATCAACAGACTCAGTACCACTGGCACTAAAAACAGCGGAAACGCACACATAAGCCCGTATAGGAAATGTCCTAAACTACGATCTTCTGCGAGTATCAATTGCGAGTGGGCACCGGTCATCGTTTTTCTCCAGCCAACGTCAGTGAAGATAGGGCTACCAGCAGCCCGTCACTTTAACCATACTTTGTGAACTCTAATTGTGCAATGCCCTATCATTAATTCTTGTTTAACCAATTAATTTCCCAGTGCTAATTTAATATCAGACAATGGTCGACTCGAGCAGGCTAATACCATCCCTGACGCGATCTCGTCAGCTGTAAGTGTTTGTTGACTATCAGACGCCACGTCACCTTCTACGACTCGGCATTTACAAGCACCACAAACGCCGCTACGACAGGCCGCAATAATTGGCAGTTGCAGTGCTTCAATCCCTTCCAGCAGGGTCTGCGTGCCATCAAGAGATGTTTCATTACCATCCACTTGCAGCGAATATGAACCGACAGCCGCCTTTAAGCTTGGGGAAACTTCCATCCCAAAGCTTTCTTGGTGATACCTGGACATATCAAATCCAAGCGCTTCAAACAGACTTTTACACGCGTTCATAAATCGTTCGGGGCCGCACACAAAAACAGTGCGGTCAAGAAAATCTGGGGCCAATTGCAACAAACGTTCGGCATCAAGATATCCGCTAAGCCACTGTCCACGCTCAGACTGAGGTAACACCAGTTCGTGCTGCACTAACACTCCCAGAGAAAAGCCAGCGTAGTGTTCAGCGATTGCGTGTAAGCTGTCACGATAGATAGTGTCGGCTGCAGTCCTGGCGCTATGAATAAAGCAGATATCCGCATCAGGCCCTAAGGTGTCTGTCAGGTAACGCGTCATAGAATATACTGGGGTGATCCCACAACCGGCGCTGAGAAACAGGTATCGCTCCGCTGGGATATCAATCAGGTTAAAATCACCATAGGGACCTGATGCCAATAAACTGTGTCCGGGCTGCAGATTATCCAGCAGGTAATTAGAGACTTTGCCGCCCTCCACCCGTTTAATCGTCACCGTTAGCGAATGCGGCCGCGACGGTGATGACGAGATGGTGTAAGAACGATGAAATAATGAATCGCCAATCTCCAAGTGAAAGGTTATAAACTGGCCGGGCTTAAAGCGAAATTTGATCGGTTCGGCAGCTCTAAAACGAAAACTTACCACATCAGTTGTTTCCTGCCAGCGCGCCGTGCAGATCAGCCTCAGCTCACCCGTTTGCCAGTCATTTGCGATAAAATGCTGCGCCGCTGCGCCATACAATTCAGTGGCATTAATCATCGGTTATTCTCCCTCAAAACGATAAGCGCGACAGGTGCCGCGCTTATCAACAACATCAGGCAGCACCTAAGATGCTGTTAAGATCTTCTTCTACTGTACTGACATTTCGCAGACCAAATTTATCTTCCAATATCTTCAACAAATTAGGTGTGAGGAACGCGGGAGGAGTCGGCCCGGTACGGATGTTCTTTACGCCTAGGGAAAGCAGCGTCAGCAGGATGACAATTGCCTTCTGCTCAAACCAGGACAACACCAGGCTCAGCGGTAGCTCATTCACACTGCAGTCAAAAACTTCTGACAGGGCCAGTGCCAGTTGGATAGCGGAATAGGCATCATTACACTGACCAATGTCCAGCAAGCGAGGGATCCCGTTGATCTCGCCAAAATCCAGTTTGTTGAATTTATATTTACCGCAGCCAAGCGTCAGGATCAGACTATCTTTCGGCGTTGCTTTCGCAAAATCGGTAAAGTAACTGCGTTCAGCCTTATCACCATCACAACCACCCACCAAGAAGAAATGGCGGATATTACCGTTCTTCACATTTTCAACTACGGCAGGAGCGGCGTTCATCAGCGTGTTACGTGCAAAACCTATGGTGATCAGGTGTGGGATTTCATCATACTTAAATCCTTCCAGTGCGAGAGCCTTCTCAATCACCGCTGTAAAATCGTCGCCGGTCAGATGCGTAACACCAGGCCAACCGACGATACTGCGGGTGAAGATGCGGTCAGCATATTTACCGACATTCGGATCAATAATGCAGTTGGAGGTCATCACTACGGCACCCGGGAAATTGGCAAATTCTTTTTGCTGGTTTTGCCAGGCACCACCGTAATTTCCGACCAGATGTGGGTATTTCTTCAGTTGTGGATAAGCCAGTGCTGGTAGCATCTCGCCATGGGTATAGACATTAATGCCCTTGCCTTCCGTTTGCTGCAGGATAAGCTCCAGATCTTTCATGTCATGGCCAGACACCAGAATCGCTTTACCTTTTACTGGCTTAGTATTCACTTGTGTTGGCTCAGGATGACCGAATGTGGCGGTTTCACCACTATCCAGCATCTCCATTATTTGATAGTTCAGTTGGCCTATATCCATCGCGGTAGTGAACAGCTTGTCTGCATCTTCACTATCAGTAGCTAAAAATCCCATGATCTCGTGAAATTTTCCCGCAACTTCGCTGCTGGTTTGCCCCAACACCCGTGCATGTTCCATATACGCTGCAGCGCCTTTAAGGCCGTAGAGGCACAACAGACGTAAGCCTAAGATATCTTCGTTAACTTCGCCCCGATTCGGTGCCGCTTGTTTTGCCTGAACTAATAATTCAGGTTTGGTGGTAGCCAACAACAACTTGGCAGCAACTGGAAACTCCTCTGGCACCAGACCATTTTCAGTACAGATCAATTGATATTGTGCCTGCAAGCGGTCACGTAACGCGGCAGCGATACGGGCATAATCGACGATACGCTCGTCATCAAAATTCACATTCGTTAGGGTAGAGAAAAACGCTTTGGGAACAAAGGTATCGACTTCTGCATCAATTACCCCAAATGTTCTCAGCCGTGCGGCGTAAAGAGATACACCTTGTAGCATATAAATCAGCAGATCCTGGAGATCTGATGTTGAAGCCAATTTGCCACACATGCCTTGGGAATAACTACAGCCATTAGCGGCTGGGGTTCGGATGGTTTGCTCACATTGAATACAAAACACAGTAGGTCTCCTTAATCATGCATATTTTTTACATGTTTTAAGTTAGTCTACTGAAAACTTAACCAAGGCCAACCTCGTTGTAGCAAAAGAGAGAGCCAGATCACCTTACTTTTTCGTTGGTGACGTTAAGAAAAAATATAACTAATTGAATAAAATAAAAAATGCCCTAGACATACTGAATATCGAGGACATTTTTTTAACTAAGAGGAAAACCGCTAGAAGTGCTTAATGACTTTTCAAATCATTAACTGACTGTAACATGGCCCGGCTTTCATGCTGAAATTGCGGTGCCAATTCGCCAAACCATTGCGCCACTTCACGGAAGCGACGAATGAACTCTTCGCGATCACCAGATTCCAGTACTGTCAAAGCCTCAGAATAATTGGCCAGATAATCAGATATCGCCTTAAGGCTACCTTTTTGCGCGAAAATGATATCGGCATATAGCTCAGGACTCTGTGCAAACAAACGACCAACCATCGCCAATTCAAGACGATAAATAGGTGAACTAAACTGCAGTAAACTTTGCATATCTGCATGTTCGCGACATAGATTCAAACCATATACGAAGGTTGAAAAATGCCGCATTGCCTGCACCAGTTGCATCGCTTTATCGTGTTTCACGGCTTCAGCCTCAACCAGTCTGGCACCCCAAATCTTAATCTGCTCCAGTAACCAGCCATAAGCCTCTGCATTTCTGCCATGGCACACAACAACAACTTGCTTCGCGAAGCTGCCGACATCTGGGCCAAACATCGGATGAAGTCCCACAACAGGCCCTTTGTGCGCCGCTAGCATGGCTTCTAATGGTGCAGCTTTAACCGATGTCAGATCCGCCAGAATACAATGTTCAGATAACTTAGTGAGTTTTTCCTGGATCAGCTCACAGGTCACTGATATTGGCACGGTGACTAACACCAAGCCGGCACCATCAAATAATGACTCAGCCATATGCCAGTCATTCTTGTCTAGCAGATGCACATCATAGCCAGATAAACTGAACATATGAGCAAACAACTGTCCTAGCTGACCTTTACCACCGATAATGACGATCTTACCGAGCTGCTCTTTTACCTGTTTAAAACCGACATCCTTTTCATTCAGGTAAGATTCCCGCATCAGTCTTCGCAACACATCTTCAATGAGTTGCGGTTGGATCCCCATGGTTTCCGCCTCTGCGCGGCGCTTGGCAAGCATTGCTGCTTCCCTTTCCGGCGCGTAGATCGGCAAACCAGCACTATGTTTCACGGCACCGACTTGAGCGACAAGATCCAGGCGCTTACGCAGCAGATGTAATAATTGCTGGTCAACACCGTCAATAAGATCCCGTAGCTTTTCCAGCTCTTCGGTGGTCTTCTCATTCATATTATATTTTCCCTCAGGCATTAGCGGCCCTGAGCATATCAAAACGGGTTGGCAGGATTGGCGCTAGTTGCTTCGCTCCTTGCCGTAATAAAGATTCAGTGGAGGTCCAGTCAATACAAGCATCAGTCACCGAGACCCCATACTGCAATTCTGCCAGAGGTTTATCACATTTCTGATTGCCTTCAAACAGATGACTCTCCAACATCACACCGATAACAGATTTATTGCCTTGAGCGATCTGCTGGAAAACATCACGACACACCAATGGTTGGCGCCGATGATCTTTACTGGAATTACCGTGGCTGCAGTCAATAATCAACCGCGCAGTCAATCCGGCTTTATGTAACGCTTCAGCACTCTGCGCAACACTCTCAGCATCATAATTAGGTTGGGCGCCACCACGTAAAATCACGTGTCCATCTGGGTTACCACGGGTTTGTAACAATGCTACCTGCCCTTGTTGGTTAATGCCCATAAACCGATGTTTGCTGGCGGCCGATTTCAGTGCATTGATCGCAACATCAATACTACCATCAGTGCCATTTTTAAAGCCAACCGGCATTGATAAACCGGAGGCAAGTTCACGATGAGTCTGCGATTCAGTCGTTCTGGCCCCAATGGCTGACCAGCTGATAAGTTCCGAGATATACTGAGGACTGATAGGATCCAGCGCTTCGGTGGCCACAGGTATTTCCAACTCGGCGAGGAATAACATTAGCTCCCTTGCCTGACGTAATCCTTTTTCCAGATCAAAAGATTCGTCCATATCAGGGTCATTGATCATCCCTTTCCAGCCAACCGTAGTGCGCGGCTTTTCAAAATAGACTCGCATCAGAATATAAAACTGATCTTGAAGTTCATCTCGCAGTTGCTTGAGTTTCAGGGCATACTCTTTAGCAGACGCCAGATCATGTATTGAGCATGGGCCAGTGATAACCAGTAAGCGGTTATCTCGCTTATGCACAATATCGGAAACTGTTTTACGGGCGTTAAGGATAAATTGATGGGCTTTCTCAGAAAGCGGTAATTCCTTTTTTAGCTGTTCCGGAGTGAACAGTACCTTTTCCGCACGTATCCTTACATTTTCCAGCGGATTGGCTTGCATTGATTGTTCTGACACTTACTTCACCTGATATTTGACTGAACGACTCGTCGTATTATTGTAACGTTACACCATTACATCACCAAATCAGTCTGCCTTTATTTTCTAACAGGATCAAGCATTGTTTTTAATATTTACAAAACAAAAACCCGCCATATAGGCGGGCTTCTGTGCGAACACTTGCGTTATCTAAAGTAACTGACTTATTTAGTAGCCAGTTTTTCGCGGATACGTGCAGCTTTACCTGACAGATCACGCAGGTAGTACAGCTTAGCACGACGCACGCGACCACGGCGTTTAACTTCGATGCTGGCAACCAGAGGGCTGTGAGTCTGGAACACACGTTCAACGCCTTCACCGTTAGAGATCTTACGTACGGTGAACGCTGAGTGCAGGCCGCGGTTACGCTTAGCAATAACCACACCTTCGAACGCCTGCAGACGTTCTTTGTCACCTTCTTTAACACGTACCTGAACGACTACGGTATCACCGGCGCCAAAGGCTGGTACGTCTTGTTTCATTTGCTCATCGTTGAGCATTTTGATGATTTTGTTCATTTGTATCTCCGTTCTAGAATTAACTGAGCTTGACCACGCTTAGTCCATTTGCTCAACGAACTGCGCTAACAGGGTCTTTTGTTCGTCAGTCAGAGCTAGAGTTTCAAACAATTCCGGCCTTCGCTTAAGAGTTCTCATAAGACTCTGCTGCAAACGCCAGCGTCTAATTTGTTCGTGGTTACCACTGAGCAACACTGCTGGAACTTCTTCGCCATCCAGTACTTCCGGCCTCGTGAAATGAGGGCAATCGAGCAATCCGTCAGAGAAGGAATCCTGCTCTGCTGAGGCTTGTTTTCCCAGAACCCCGGGAACTAACCTCGAAACGGCATCAATTAAGGTCATCGCCGGTAACTCACCGCCCGAAAGCACGTAATCACCTACAGACCATTCCTCATCAACTTCCGCATTGATGATGCGCTCGTCGATACCTTCGTAACGACCACACACTAGAATCAGCTTGGAAGCCTGTGCCAGCTCAGCTGCGCCTTGCTGTGTCAGCTTGCGTCCCTGAGGTGACAGATAAATCACTTTAGCACCTTCGCCTGCTGCTGCCTTGGCAGCATGTATAGCTTCGCGAAGCGGCTGTACCATCATCAACATTCCTGGACCACCGCCGTAAGGTCGATCGTCCACCGTGTTGTGGCGGTCATACGTAAAATCACGAGGATTCCACGTTTTTAGTTCCAACAGACCGTTTCTAACGGCCCGACCCGTAACACCAAAATCGGTTACTGCTCGAAACATCTCCGGGAACAGGGTGATGACCCCTAACCACATAAGCTGTTTCCTCGACTTAGAAGTCCGGATCCCAATCCACGATTATCTGCTTTGCCGTCAAGTCCACCTGTTTGATGAACTGTTCGGTGACAAAGGGAACCATACGCTCCACCTTGCCAAAGGCATCTTTAGCGTTGGCTTTAATCAACAAGACGTCATTAGATCCTGTTTCCACGATCTGATCGACCACGCCCATGTTGTAACCTTGCGTGTTAACCACTGCACAACCGATAAGGTCACGCCAATAGAATTCATCTTCCGGCAATGATTTCATCTGTTGTGGCAGAATACCGATGTCACAGTTAGTGAGCATCTGTGCCTGCTCGCGAGTTTCCATACCTTCCAGCAAGGCAATCACTGTATTGCCATGGAAACGCCAGCGATCAACTTTCACTTCACGCCATTCACCCTGTTGTTGAATATACCAGGGAGAATACTCAAAAATACCTTCAACAGCTTCGGTATAGGCGGTGATTCTCAGCCAACCTTTTACACCATAACTGGAGCCTATTTTGCCCAGTACAACTGGTTCGGGGTTACTGCTCATCAATCTATACCTTTATTACGATCAAGCAGCTTTAGTAGCGTCTTTGATCAGTTTTGCAACACGTTCGCTGGTAGCAGCACCGTTAGCCAGCCAATGCTGAACACGGTCCATATCCAGACGCAGCGCTTCTTCCTGGCCACGAGCCAGTGGGTTGAAGAAGCCAACACGCTCGATGAAACGACCGTTGCGTGCGTTGCGGCTGTCTGCCACTACGATGTTGTAGAATGGACGCTTTTTAGCGCCACCACGAGATAAACGAATGGTAACCATGCGTTCTAGTTCCTCTGTTTGATTTGCTTGCCAGCAAAATAAAAACTGGAACCCTGTGTTCGCCAAGAGTCCCAGCATAGAAAGCCGGGGAATTTTACCTGACTTTTAGCCAATTGCAACCGCATCAGGCCAAAATTACCCCATGAAAATCATAGCCCGCTAACGTGTTTAACGTCCCGGGAAACGCATTCCTGGCGGCATCATTCCGCCCATACCACGCATGAGTTTGCTAATACCGCCTTTACCCGACATCTTCTTCATCATTTTTTGCATCTGGGCAAACTGTTTCAGTAGGCGGTTAACATCTTGAATCTGCGTGCCAGAACCGGCTGCAATACGACGCTTACGCGAGCCCTTGATAATATCAGGGTTGCGACGTTCACCCGGCGTCATGGAATTAATCATAGCTTCCATCTGACCAGTCAGCTTACCGCCTTGCAATTGAGCCATGGCATCTGGGGGCAATTTACCCACGCCGGGCATCTTTTCAATCATGCTCATCATGCCGCCCATGTTTTTCATCTGTTGCAGTTGTTCGCGGAAATCTTCCAGATCAAAACCACCGCCGGACTTCACTTTCTGAGCAAGTTTCAATGCCTTTTCTTTATCGACACCACGTTCTACCTGCTCAATCAACGACAGAACATCGCCCATCCCCAGAATACGTGAAGCAACCCGATCTGGGTGGAACGGCTCCAGAGCATCAGTCTTTTCACCAACACCTAAGAATTTAATCGGTTTGCCCGTAATGTGGCGAATCGATAACGCCGCCCCACCGCGTGCATCCCCGTCAACTTTGGTGAGAATAACGCCGGTAAGTGGCAATGCATCATTAAATGCTTTTGCAGTATTAGCCGCATCCTGACCCGTCATGGCATCCACCACAAACAACGTCTCTATCGGATTAACGGCAGCATGCAGCGCTTTGATCTCATCCATCATCGCTTCATCGACATGCAGACGGCCGGCGGTATCGAGAATCACAACGTCGATAAATTTACGTTTGGCATGTGCAATCGCAGCACTCGCGATATCGACAGGCTTTTGGCTGACATCGGAAGGGAAAAATTCTACTTCCACTTCCTGCGCCAAGGTTTCCAACTGTTTGATAGCGGCCGGACGGTAAACGTCGGCACTCACGACCAATACAGATTTCTTCTGCCGTGTACGCAAAAATTTCGCTAATTTGGCTACGCTGGTTGTTTTACCGGCCCCTTGCAAACCCGCCATCATCAATACGGCGGGGGGCTGGGTTGCCAGATTTAGTGCCTCATTAGCCTCGCCCATCGCATTTTCGAGTTCACTCTGGACGATTTTGATAAATACCTGCCCAGGCGTCAGGCTTTTGGTAACTTCCTGACCTACAGCGCGCTCTTTAACGCTGTTAACAAATTCCCGCACTACGGGCAACGCAACGTCGGCTTCCAACAGCGCCATGCGTACTTCGCGCAGCGTATCTTTGACGTTGTCTTCAGTGAGACGACCGCGACCACTGATGTTCTTCAGCGTTCGGGAAAGGCGGTCAGAGAGATTCTCAAACATGGCGTGTTCTGTTCCGTATATTTAATTACTGCAGTTGCAGCGTATTATAACCATGTCGTGGCAAGATGCCACCAAGCAAGGCATAGCGAATACCGCTGACTCCGCAACTGGAACTTATTACACGATTTTGCAACTAAAGGATTGTGAACAATTTAATTTTTGTTGTCTGTGTCACTGCCCAAGCGTGTATCACTCATGTTATTCTTACGGCAGCAATTTCTTGCGGTTTACCACCGTATCTTTATCAATAAAGGAATAGGTTAACGTCTGATGGTCATTCTTCCTGCTGTTGCAATGGTGTTTTACGCCGTGGCACTGATTTTGGTGACAAGTCGCCTTTTTCATCCCGAAGGCCCGAACAGGAAACTGGTGACAATTTTTGCAGCCATTGCTGTATTGCTGCATGCCTTTGCCCTGTATCCAGCCCTTTTCACTTCTCATGGACAGAACTTCAGTTTAACCGTTGTGATTTCCATGGTGTGCTGGATCATTGCGCTGACATTCACCATTGTGATGTCACACATTAAAGTGATCGTATTGGTGCCTGTGGTATTCGCCTGTTCAATTATCGGTGTAGCTTTATTATGGCTAGTACCTCCACAATACATTTTGCATTTCGACCAACATCCAGAAGTGTTGGTGCATGTGGTATTATCGCTGATGGCATACAGCGCGTTACTGATTGCGGCGTTATATGCGGTACAACTGCTGTTTATTCAGAATAAACTGAAGAAAAAGCAGCCACTGATGACGCATGCTATTCCGCCATTGTTGACAGTTGAAAAGCAACTTTATCACTTGGTGATCATCGGTCTGATTCTGCTGAGCTTGTCGTTGGCAACAGGATTTATCTTCATGGATAGCATGTTTGCCGGGGGTCAGGGACATAAAGCGGTTTTGTCTATCATGGCATGGTTTGTTTATATCGCCATGTTGTGGCAACAGTACACTGTTGGCTGTCGTATCAAGACTGCCGTCATCTATACCATCACCGGTGCCGTGTTATTGTCACTCGCGTATTTTGGTGCCCGTGCGGTAAAAGAGCTTATCCTCAATTAAAAGAAAATGCCTGGCGGCAGCCAATCTGCCGCCTGATAGCTTGACACCTACACTAATTCCCAGTATTTACTAGGCTTATTATTCCTTACGGAGCCCATTTTTGGACGCTATATCGACCGGCGCGCTTCTACTGATCCTGCTAGTCCTGATCCTAATTTCAGCTTATTTCTCCGGTTCAGAAACCGCTATGATGACCCTGAACCGTTACCGACTGCGCCACCTCGCCGGCAATGGCCATAAGGGAGCCCAACGGGCTCTGAAACTGCTGGAACGCCCTGACCGCCTTATCGGGCTTATCTTAATCGGTAATAACCTTGTTAATATTCTTGCCTCTGCGGTCGCAACCGTTTTAGGTATGCGCCTGTATGGTGATGTAGGAATTGCAATTGCGACTGGCGTTTTGACCTTTGTCGTGCTGGTTTTTGCAGAAGTGACCCCCAAAACACTTGCCGCACTGCGACCAGAGCCGGTAGCGTTCCCCTCCAGTTTGCTGCTGAAATGGCTGTTATGGTTGTTACTGCCACTAGTAAAAGTGATGAACTGGATTACTTCATTCATCCTGCGAATGATGGGGGTTAAATCGGTCAAACACAGTGATGCACTAAGCCAAGAAGAATTGGCAACGGTGGTGCATGAAGCTGGCGCACTGATCCCGCGTCGCAATCGCGATATGCTGTTATCAGTTCTCGACCTCGGCAATGTGTCTGTTGAAGACATTATGGTGCCACGCAACGAACTGTACGCCATCAATATCAATGATGATTTTAAAAGCATCAACAAGCAGATTATTCAGAGTCCACATACCCGAGTACTGCTGTTTCGCGACAATATTGATGATGCCGTCGGTTTTGTCCATTTACGTGATGCACTGCGTCTGCAATCTAAAGGACAATTCAGCAAATCGTCGCTACTTCGTGCGGTCAAAGAAATCTACTATGTGCCTGAAGGAACGCCACTGAGTGTACAGCTGGCAAATTTTCAGAAAAATAAAGAACGCATCGGACTGGTGGTTGATGAATATGGAGATATCCAAGGGTTAGTTACACTGGAAGATATTCTGGAAGAGATTGTTGGGGATTTTACAACGTCGATGATCCCGACCGCCAGTGAGGAAATTACCCCGCAACAAGATGGTACTTTCCTGATCGATGCCACCATTAATATCCGGGATCTCAACAAAGAGAAAAATTGGAATTTCCCCACCGATGGTCCTAAAACACTCAATGGCTTAATTTTAGAGTATCTGGAAGATATTCCCGCCGCCAACACTGGGCTGCGTTTGGCTGGCTATCCCATGGAAATCATCGAGGTTGCGGATAACATGGTAAAAACGGTTAGGGTAATGCCCCAGTTTTACCGCGCCTCCTAATTACTGCCATACGATATAAAGGCACCTGCGGGTGCCTTTATTATTAGCTAATAAATAGGAAACTGTAGTTCCGACTTTACCGCCACTTAGCAGCTGTTACACTGGTCGGCTGAAATAAGGACAGAGGTTAGTGATATGTGTGGTTTGCATTCCCACATTTTTCCCAATTCACCCGTATTGGCCGTCAGTATCCACTTACCCGACTGGGTTGAGACACTGATTAACTGGCAGCAACCCTTGGTAACAGATGAGGCCAAAATGTCGTTGGCGTTATCGCTGGCACAGGAAAATGTCCGCCGAAAAACCGGTGGTCCATTCGCCAGTATCATTGTGCATCGGCAGTCAGGACTATTGTTGAGCATTGGTGTTAACCAGGTCGTACCGCAGAATAATTCCACACTCCACGGTGAAGTGATGGCAATTATGCTGGGAGAACAACGTCTGAAACAATATAGCTTAGGCTTGGCAGAAGACTATGAACTGTTTACTTCCTGTGAGCCCTGTGCCATGTGCATGGGGGCGATATTGTGGTCTGGAGTAAAACGGTTGGTTTGTGCCGCTACCGGGGAAGATGCGCGAGCAATCGGTTTTGATGAAGGCCCGGTGTTTGAAGCGTCATATGATTATCTGATACATGCCGGGATAAAGGTAGAGCGGCAAGTCCTGCAACGTCAGGGGCGGGAAATATTGCAGGCGTATGTGGCTAACGGTGGTCTGCTATATAACGGTGCAGAGTAAAAATATACTCGCATAAAAAAGGGCCTGCCGGCCCTTTTTTACATGGTTAATAATTAACTCAGGATCACGGTTGCCACCGCATAATGGCGCTCATCAGCAATAGACAATAATGCTGAGGTGGCCCCCAAGGCCTGTAATTGCATTAACGCCCCCTCAGATAAGGTGAGCTCAGGCGCACCGGCCGCATTATTGGAGACGCGGATATGTTGGAATGAAACGCCTCGACCAATACCGGTGCCTAAGGCCTTTGCCGCGGCTTCTTTAGCTGCAAAACGTTTCGCGAGAAATCTCGCGGGCTGCTTATGTGCATTAAAATGCTGCAACTCCGTGACGGTTAATACGCGTTCAGCCAATCGCAGCAACGCTGTTGGCTGCATCTCGGTAAAGCGTTTTATTTCAACGATATCGGTCCCAAGCCCGAGAATAGCCATGGATTATTCGCCTCTGCGGCCTTCCAACATCAGCTGTTTCATATCCGCCACCGCTTTTGCCAGGCCGTCAATTGCGGCGCGGGCAATAATGGCATGACCGATATTTAACTCGTATAACTCTGGAATGGCGGCAATCGGCTTGACGTTGTGATAGTGCAGACCATGACCCGCATTCACCACCAGACCTTTGCTATGTGCATAAGCGGCCATTTCACTGATACGCTTCAGCTCTTGTTTGGCTTCTGCATCAGTTTTAGCGTCAGCATAATGACCGGTATGGATCTCAATGACTGGTGCGCCGACTGCTACAGCGGCATCAATCTGGCGCTGATCGGCATCGATAAACAGCGATACACTGACCCCGGCATCTTTCAGGCGTTTAACCGCTTCGCTCATTTTGTTCAGTTGTCCCGCGACATCCAAACCACCTTCAGTGGTCAGTTCTTCGCGCTTTTCTGGAACCAGACAGCAGTGTGGCGGCTTAATATCACAGGCGATTGCTAGCATCTCTTCTGTCACTGCCATCTCAAGGTTCATACGAGTCTGCAAGGTTTTCGCTAACAGGTAGACATCGCGATCTTTGATATGTCGGCGGTCTTCACGTAAATGCACCGTTATCCCTTCAGCACCGGCATGTTCAGCCACTGCGGCGGCATGGACGGGATCTGGAAAATCCGTACCACGTGCATTTCGCAATGTGGCGATATGATCAATATTGACCCCTAACAGAATTCTTCCCATAACCTTTCAACTCCTGCATGTTGATGATGTGCTGGCATCATCTTTATTGTTGATTTGTTGGTAATTCACGTTTGCTAAACAGCTGCCGACTCATTAACGGTTTGTCACCCACCACAGGTTGTAACAACAGACGAGTCAGGCGCTTCGCATGCGGCCAATCGGCATCGAGTAACTCTCTGGCAGCCAGCGCCAATAACACTCGCCCCGGAATGATGCCGTCCCCCGCCAGAAATCCCGATTCAGGTAACCAGCGGTAGTGGCTAGCAGCATCTACGGCTACGCCATTGGCATCCAGTGTCAACGATGGCAAACAACCGAGTTCGTCCAGCAGTGTTAGCTCAAAAAAACGTAGCGGTGTCTGACTGAACTCTCGTGCCAGCGCCATCAGTGTCTGATGATAAGGCACAAACAGCGACTCGCCACTTTGCACCTGACCCAATGCACGTATCAGTAACTCATTCAGATAGAGCGCTGAATACAAAGCGTCCCCGGTCAGCGGTACTGCCGGGGACGCACTTTCAATCTGACTCAGACTACGCAGTTCACCGCGGCCCGAGAGTTCAAATAACAGCGGTTGAAATGGCTGTATCACGCTTTTGAGAGAACGCTTACCGCTGCCAAGCCTTGCAATGGCGTCTATACGCCCGAGGCCATCTACCAGCAGTCTAAGCAATGCACTGTTTTCACGATAAGGCTTGGCATGCAGCACATATCCCCGGTGCATCACAACTTAATCTTCGCCATACCCGAGACTGCGCAGCGCACGTTCATCATCCGCCCAGCCCGATTTCACTTTCACCCAGACTTCTAGAAACACTTTGTTGTCGAAAAGCTTTTCCATATCCAAACGAGACTCGGTGGCAATGGTACGAATGCGCTCGCCGTTTTTACCAATCACCATACGCTTCTGCCCCTCCCGTTCCACCAGGATCAGCGCATTGATTTGGTATACTCCGTTTTCCATCATCTTAAACTGTTCAATTTCGACGGTCGCATCATAGGGAAGTTCATCCCCCAGATAACGCATCAACTTTTCGCGCACAATTTCCGATGCCATAAAACGCTGAGAACGATCGGTAATATAATCTTCCGGGAAAAAATGCACACTTTCAGGCAAACATTGACGTGCCAGCGACAGCAATTTACCCACGTTAGTACCGGACTTAGCGGAAATTGGCACAATCTCGTCAAAGGGAAATTTCTGTCCCAATTCTTGCAGATAAGGAAATAGCGCTTCTTTATCTTTTATATGGTCGACTTTATTCACCGCTAATACGGTTTTGCGCTCATCGGCGCCACGCCGCAGCTTATTCAGTACCATTTCGTCGTCAGCCGTCCAGTGCATGCCATCGACCACGAATATCACCATACACACATCGGCAATGGAGCTGGATGCCGCACGATTCATCAGACGGTTAATGGCACGCTTTTCTTCCATATGCAGGCCAGGTGTATCAATAAATACCACTTGTGAATCACCATCGGTATGGATGCCCATGATGCGATGGCGAGTGGTTTGTGGCTTGCGGGAAGTGATACTGACTTTCTGTCCCAGCAACTGGTTCAGTAGGGTCGATTTCCCCACGTTAGGGCGACCGACGATAGCCACCATACCACAATAGGTCTTATCGTAGGTCGGCGTCTGTGGCTGATTTAACTTGGCCAGCAACTCATCAAGACTAGGTTCCTGTTCCGGCATTTGCGGGGTTTTACTCATGCTTCATCAACTCCAGCACTTGTGCTGCGGCCTGTTGCTCGGCTTTACGTCGTGAACTGCCAGTACCTGTCACTGGCGCAGATAACTCTGCCACGCGGCACTCGACCGTAAATGTCTGATCGTGTGCTTCGCCTTCCACCTTCATTACTTCATATTCGGGTAATGGCTTTTTATGGCCTTGCAACAATTCCTGCAACTGAGTTTTGGCATCCTTCTGCCCTTCCCCCGGTTTTATCGCAGCCAAGCGTGCTTCATACCACCCTAATAACAGCGTTCTGACCACTTCCAAATCGGCATCCAGATAGATGGCACCGATGATGGCTTCAACAGCATCTGCGAGGATCGATTCTCTACGGAATCCACCACTTTTCAGCTCGCCGGGACCCAATGTCAAATAATCGCCCAATTTGAACTCTTTTGCCATTTTAGCCAGTGTATCACCACGAACCAGTGTGGCGCGCATGCGGCTGAGATCACCTTCCGTGACTTTAGGAAACTGATGAAATAACTGATCAGAAATGACTACCGACAGAATGGAATCGCCGAGGAACTCCAAACGTTCATTGTGTTTGTTTGCGGCACTACGGTGCGTCAGTGCCTGTTCCAACAGTGCCAAGTCTTTAAATTCATAGCCTAAAGTACGACAAAGTCGTGGCAGATTTTTAATTGGTTCCATCATTGTATGCCACCAACACGGTTAAAACGCACACCGGTTGGGATCCAGGTTGGCAAAAAGTCATCCGGCTTGCGATCAAATTCAAAACTTATCCAGATACAAACGGCCCGTCCTACTAAATTCTTTTCTGGAACAAAGCCCCAAAAACGACTATCGGTGCTGTTATCGCGGTTATCACCCATGGCGAAATATTCCCCTTCAGGCACGACGAATTCACCTGCAGGTAAATCATCTTGGCGATAATAAAACGCCTTAGGTTCGCCTCTGGCGGGATCGATCAGTATATCGTGCGTCACATTGCCGAGTTGCTCGCGGTAACGGATCTGCGGCACCCCATCGAGACTGAATTCACCACGGTTAACTTCCGCGCGCAGGACCAATCTTGGTTCTGGACACGGGCTCTGCTGATGGCAAGCCTCCTGAATGTACAGTTCCTTATTGCGGTAGATAATACGATCACCAGGCAAACCAACCACGCGCTTGATGTAATCCACAGATTCATCTTTAGGATATTTAAACACGATGATATCGCCACGTTTTGGTTCACCGGTGCTAACCAGTTTAGTGCGCCACACGGGGTCTTTAAGACCATAGGCAAATTTTTCTACCAGAATAAAATCACCAACCAACAGCGTTGGCATCATAGAACCTGACGGGATTTGGAACGGCTCATAAATAAAGGAGCGCAGGATCATGACAAACGCTATCACTGGGAAAATGGATTTGGATGTTTCAACGATTGCGGGCTCTTGCAGCAATTGCGCTTTGGCTTCTTCTGGCAGTTCTCCCTGCCCTTCTGCCAGCGCTAACCGTGCCCGTCGTTTCGGCGCCAATAACCAGGCATCAAACGCCCAAACGATACCGGTAACCAAGGTTACCAACACTAAAAAAATCGAAAAGTAGGCCGCCATGGGTCAGTTATACTCCTGCCTTGATTTCAATAAATACCTTCTTGCCAACTTTGGTTAGTGTACCTATACAGAAATAGCTCTCATTCACCAGGCATACTAACCAAAGCGCCGCGAACCGCGGCGCAAAGAAAGTCATAAACACAGCATTGGACAACGTTATTCGTTGATCTTCAATACCGCCAGGAAGGCTTCCTGAGGTACTTCAACGTTACCCAACTGCTTCATACGCTTTTTACCTTCTTTCTGTTTCTGCAACAGTTTCTTCTTACGAGACACGTCACCACCATAACACTTGGCGGTCACGTCCTTACGTAATGCTTTTACCGTCGAGCGAGCCACTACCTGACTTCCGACTGCCGCCTGAATCGCAATGTCGAACATCTGCCGCGGGATCAGCTCTTTCATTTTATCCACCAGCGCGATACCACGATGACGGATGTTAGAACGGTGCAGGATCATGGCGAGCGCATCCACCCTATCACCATTAATCAACACGTCCAATCGCACCATATCTGCTGGCTGGAAATACACAAAGTTATATTCCAAAGACGCGTAGCCACGGCTGGTAGATTTCAGTTTGTCGAAAAAATCCATTACCACTTCCGCGGCAGGAATATGGTATGTCAGGGCGACTTGATTGCCGTGATATACCATGTTTTTCTGCACGCCTCGCTTATCGACACACAGGGTAATCACATTACCCAAATAGTCTTTAGGCACCAGGATATTCGCTTCAACAATCGGTTCATGAATTTCTTCAATATTGTTGATTGGTGGCAATTCGGATGGGTTGTCTACATAGACGGTCTCACCATTAGTGAGCACAACTTCATACTCTACTGTTGGCGCGGTGGTGATCAGATCGAGATTATATTCCCGCTCCAGACGCTCCTGGATGATCTCCATATGCAGCAGGCCAAGATAGCCAATACGGAAGCCGAACCCCAATGCAGAAGAGGTCTCCGGTTCAAACTGCAGGGAGGCGTCATTCAGACTGAGCTTGTTCAGTGCATCACGGAAACTTTCATAATCGTCAGTAGATACGGTAAATACCCCGGCATAAACCTGAGGTTTTACCTTCTTAAATCCTGGCAGCGGTTTGTCGGCACCATTTTTTGCTAATGTCAGCGTGTCGCCCACTGGTGCACCATGGATCTCTTTGATCCCGGCAACAACAAACCCTACCTCACCGGTTTTTAGCTCACTCTTATCGGTTTGCTTCGGTGTAAAAATCCCGACCCGCTCGGCAATATAATTCTGCCCGGTCGACATGACTTTAAACTTGTCACCTTTTTTGAGACTACCGTTTTTAATGCGCACCAATGACACCACGCCCAGATAGGCATCAAACCAGGAGTCAATAATCAATGCTTGCAGAGGCGCGTCAGCATCGCCCTTTGGTGGAGGAATTTGAGCAACGATAGTTTCCAAGACTTCGTCGACACCGACACCAGTTTTCGCAGAGCAACGCACGGCATCCTTGGCTTCGATACCCACGATATCTTCAATTTCTGCGGCGACTCTTTCTGGATCAGCTTGTGGTAAGTCAATTTTATTCAGTACTGGCACCACATCCAGATTCATATCGAGTGCGGTATAACAGTTAGCCAGCGTCTGTGCTTCTACACCTTGTCCGGCATCAACAACCAATAATGCGCCTTCACATGCCGCCAGAGAGCGGGAAACCTCATAAGAAAAGTCAACATGTCCGGGCGTATCGATAAAGTTAAGCTGATAGATTTCACCGTCTTTGGCTTTATAGTCGAGCGTGACGCTTTGAGCTTTAATGGTGATCCCGCGCTCACGCTCCAGATCCATTGAGTCCAGTACCTGTTCTGCCATTTCACGGTCAGTCAGACCGCCGCAAACCTGGATTAAGCGGTCAGAAAGAGTGGATTTGCCATGGTCAATGTGGGCAATGATCGAGAAGTTTCTGATGTGATTCATCATGCTGCGGTAACTAAGCTCTTGGTTAAATGTGTCAGTTAAAGGTGCGGAATTGTAACTGATCGCGATGCCAATACCAATTAGATTCGCTGCTGGAGCAGAAGCGGCTCAGGAGTGGCAGCAATGATTACTATCATCACATTCGGTGCTCATCGGTCTGCCGAGATTTGCCAGTATTACCGGCTGCGCAGCACCTTCAAGCACTTTGGCACGACGTTTACCGAAATACCAGGCAGCGACAGCCACCATTAGAGCCATCAACATACTGGTGGCATCTGAATTAGTTCCAGTAAGCTGGGCAATGCTGCCGCCAAGAATACCGCCAATAAACAAGCCGATAAGAGGGAGCAAATACACCAGCGCTGCCGCTTTGAGAATAACGCTTTCTGGAAGTCCTAAACGTAACAGAGTACCTGTGGAGTAATGTTCAACCGCGGGCAATGAAAACTCTTGATAACGCCCGGTAAACGCTTTGGCTACCGCTGAGGTGCCGCAACTCTCCCCCTGGGAACAATGGTTACAGGCGCTTTTCATTTCAACGCGAACAGTTACCCAACCGTCCGCATCTGAACCAATGACTGTTGCAACCTGCTCCATCATAAGCTTACCCTCAGTCTAGCCTCAAACCTGACGCAATACGGACCAATGTTTGTGTCGGCACTTTGCCAACCGCAACCACTTCCAGATTGCCCACGCGCTCAGACGCCATCGATATGCCATTACGCGTCATTAGCTCCTCTGGTATTGGTGCCTGCCCTGAACGTGCCACATAGACTGAAATATTGCTTAATCCGTCGGTCAATGCAATGTATTCCACCGGTTCGTGGGAACCGATTAAACGGTGGTGATCGCGAACAATGACCTTAAACCCCGGAGGCAACCAATCAAACTGCCAGTTTTGACCATCTTCCCGTTCTGCGGTATTCATGACCGGTGGCCATTTCTGCTTGTAAGCATCTTCAAGGATTGGCGCGGGTGTTTTCGTCTCCAACAGTTCGATGACTAACAACTGCTCTAATAACTGCTTATCCTGCGACAGCATGTCATATCGTAGCGGTAGATAGGTATCAACATCGATCCACACTTGAAAGGCATAGCGATATTCGTCATTAGGCACCAAACGGATCATTTGTCCAGTGCGCCCGGCAATCCGCGCACGGCCGCCAAGCACTATCTGATAGCCTTTCTCAAGTTCAGCAACATCCCCAGCAAAAGCTGCGGGGATCACACCTTGAATGCGATTGGCGGTCATGCTGTAAGCCGGTTGATCATGCTCGATAAAAGTGACGGTATTACCTACACGCACCGCATTTTTTACCGGTCCGTTTAAGTGCTCAAGAAACGCCACTTCCTTTCCTTCAACGATACCGTGGAGGTAGATCAATGGCCGGATGTTATCCGCTTGAAGCTGGATGAGGGAAATTTTGAACTGCTTTTCACGTAAGGCCTGACTCATATTATCGAGCCAGGCTTTGGCGGTGAGTTGTTCCTGCGCAAACGCAGGCAGAGCAAAGGCCAGGAAAGCCAACAGGATGAGACGCAAAAGACTTCCTTATTGATTCAACGGAACAGTAACGACCTCGTTATTGTTATCCATAACCACACCGGCATTCAATCGCTGTTGCAGCATATGGTCCTGAATATAACTATTAATACGACGACGTTGTTCCATTAACTGTTCGTTAGTGTACCCCTGAGGCTGTTGTACGGCGTCAGTCTGTAAACTCACTGGCGAGGCGCCGCCCACTAAAGGACGAGTCATCAAGACTGGTGATGCTGCATCGTCAGCGCTGCCAGAGCCAGAATAATTCTGTACACCGACGACGGCCACTAGCGCCACAGCGGCGGCAATAGCATACTGACCAAACTGCTTGAATAAAGGTGCAACTATCGTGTTGCCATTTTGCGGTTTGCTAACTTGCTGCTGTGGTCGCGCGACAGGAACCAAGATTGCAGGCTCTTGCTCAATAGCGGCGGCAATACTATCAGACAAGTCCAGTTGGAGTGTCTGCGGTAACTCACCCCGCATGGCATCACCAATAAGATGGTAATTGCGCCATTTATCATGAGAAGATTTATCACTGGCCAAATCTGCCAGAGCCTGAGGGCCGGCTTCACCGTCCACTGCAGCGGAAACCCACTCCTGACCTAATTTTTCCATTACTCAGCTCACCTGTTAGTTTAAGGGTTATCTTTCCAGCAAAGGCTGGAGCTTTTTGTCGATGGCTTCACGAGCGCGAAAGATACGTGATCTCACTGTGCCCACCGGACAATCCATAATATTGGCGATATCCTCGTAACTCATGCCATCAAGCTCTCGCAAGGAGATCGCCATTTTTAACTCTTCAGGCAGTGACTCTAATGTGTCAAACACGACCTTTTTGATCTCATCTGACAACATCAATCGCTCAGGCGATGCAAATTCTTTAAGTGCATCACTGCCATCGTAATATTCAGCTTCATCAGCATCGACATCATTGGCAGGAGCTCTACGCCCCTGAGACACCAGATGGTTCTTTGCTGTATTTACTGCAATTCGGTACAACCAAGTATAAAACGCACTTTCACCGCGAAAATTTGGTAACGCCCGGTAAGCTTTAATAAAAGCTTCTTGCGCTACGTCGGCTACATCGGCCTGATTTCTCACATAACGTGAAATCAGGTTAATCACTTTTCCCTGGTACTTTTGTACCAAAAGGTTAAATGCGTTTTTATCGCCCTGTTGTACGCGCTCAACTAACTGTTGATCACTAGTCTGTCCACTCATCCGAGCCGACTTCTCCCAACTCTTATAATGCTGATTTTTCAGTCGCTCGAATCATATTCACGTATGTAGACCAGCGCCTTTATGAAAAGTTCTTAATGAAATTTTAAAATTTCACTATAAATGTGTTTTGGGTCAAAAATTATACCCAATATAGAGCAGTTGGTTTAGGATAAGCCCTCTACCAATCGGCTCATGATACCCTATGAAACAAGCAGTTGAACACCAAGCCGACATACTGATTATCGGCAGTGGCGCCGCAGGTTTAACACTGGCGCTGCACCTCGCACAGCACTGCAATATTATTGTCCTGTCTAAAGGCGCACTCAGTGAGGGCTCAACCTACTATGCACAAGGCGGTATTGCTTCCGTTTTCGACGAAGAGGATACCATAGAATCCCACGTGACCGACACGTTAGTTGCCGGTGCGGGACTATGCGACGAAACAGCGGTGACTTTCACGGCCAAGAATGCCAAGGCAGCCATGAAATGGTTGATTGAGTGTGGTGTTGCCTTCGATAAAGATGAACGGCCAGACGGGACCATTGATGAATCGAGCTACCATCTGACGCGCGAAGGTGGTCACAGCCATCGACGGATCTTACATGCGGCCGATGCCACTGGCAAAGAAGTACAGACGACATTGCAGCAACGAGTGCTAAATCATCCCAATATCCAAGTGTTAGAACGCTATAACGCGGTAGACTTGATTTCTACCCGTAAATTAGGGCGTCCTGGCAATCGGGTTTTAGGCGCTTATGTCTGGAACCGCACACAGGAACAGGTTGAAACGATTAAAGCGCGCTTTGTGGCGTTAGCAACCGGTGGTAGTTCCAAGGTGTATCAATACACCTCTAACCCCGATGTGTCTTCTGGTGATGGCATCGCCATGGCATGGCGTGCAGGTTGCCGTGTCGCCAATATGGAATTCAATCAGTTTCATCCAACCTGTCTCTATCACGCAGATGCCCGTAACTTCCTGCTGACAGAGGCACTCCGTGGCGAAGGTGCGCTATTAAGACGTCCTGATGGTAGTCGTTTTATGCCGGAATATGATGAACGTGCCGAACTGGCACCGCGGGACATCGTGGCTCGGGCCATCGACCATGAAATGAAACGCCTGGGTGCCGATTGTGTGTTTTTAGATATCTCACACAAAGATTCGGAATTTATCATTAAACATTTTCCGACCATTTACCGGCGCTGCATGGATTTGGGCATCGATATCACCAAGCAACCCATTCCAGTAGTGCCTGCGGCCCACTACACCTGTGGTGGCGTCATGACCGACTTGCATGGTCAGACGGACCTGAACGGCCTGTATGCGATTGGTGAAGTGGCTTATACCGGATTACATGGGGCGAACCGACTCGCCTCTAATTCATTGCTTGAATGTCTGGTGTATGCCCGCGCCGCGGCCAGCGACATCCTGAGTCAGTTGCATAAACAGCAGATGCCCGGTGCAATTCCCTCCTGGGATGAAAGTCAGGTATCTGATTCAGATGAAGAAGTTGTAATTGCGCATAACTGGCATGAACTGCGTCTGTTTATGTGGGATTACGTGGGGATTGTGCGTTCAGATAAACGGCTGGAGCGAGCGCTGCGGCGTGTCACTATGTTGCAACAAGAGATCGAAGAGTATTACAGCAATTTCCGTGTAAGTAACAACTTGTTGGAACTGCGCAATCTGGTACAAGTAGCAGAATTGATTATTCGTTGCGCGATGAACCGTAAAGAGAGCCGCGGTCTGCATTACAACATTGATTATCCTGAAAAACTACCCGATCCCAAGCCCACCATTCTTCAGCCGGAGTAAGGGCTATTACGATTGAGCAACAGGCGACACAGATGACGGTAATCTGTGTCGTCAAACATATCGCTAAAAAGGTAAAGACGTCGAAAGCCCGTCGGCAACTGACAAGAAAAACTGACTAACCAAGGTGTCACCATCACTGGCTCGGCGACATCAAAACTATCACCCGTTTCAAATTGCCCGCCACCGTTACCCGCCAGCCAAAACTCAAGCTGCCAATACCGTAATCGCCATAGCCGAACGCTAAAATATCCGATCAACGTGGTAACCATGAGCCAACGCAACGGTTGATAAAACAGATAATCTAAATCGGGCCAGAAACAGAAACTGAGCAAACAAACGGCAGCCAGTACCATCAACGCCAGGTACTGGCCAAATGAGGATTTCACGGCAAATCTATGGTGCGGCACGCCCACGAACCTTAGCCACCATATCCGCTAACTGCGGATCAGAACATTTCGCATGCCCCATAAACCAGGCAAACAATTGCGGATCTTCACATTCCAACAATCGCACAAAGGTGGCTTTGTCAGTATCAGTGAGATCCTGATAATATTTTTCGACAAACGGCTGGAATAACACATCCAATTCCAGCATCCCACGCCGGCAAGCCCACTTCACTCGGGCATAGTTCATCAAATCAGCCACCGTTTAACTCCCCTTATTAAAATACTGTTGCCAGTTTACCCCCTGCGGCAGTGACTGTCGAATCACTAAAGTTTCTGAAGTTGAACATCATAGCCAGCAAAAAGCACTTCGAAATCAGTCTCAAGCAGACACTTGACCGCTGGATGCTGGATCATCCGTTCTGCAAACATCACGTGATATTCTTCCTTAATATCCAGCGTTGCCCCCAAGAGCCGCACATTGTGGTTGAGAATGTCCTGTTGATAGATGGAGGGTGCCACAAAAATTCCGCGGCCAAAGTACCCAAAAGCCTTCATCATCGCGGCGTCGTCAAATTCTCCGAGGATGGTGACATTCAGATTTTTCTCATCAAACCAGCGATATAACTGTTGGCCAATGGACGAGCGTTTACTGGGTAACAGAATAGGTGCTTCCTCCAAACAGGCAGGAAACGGTTGAGTCAGTGGCATCGCCGAAAAAAAGGCCACACCACATTCACCCAATTTTTTCGAGAGAATTTCAGGATATTTTAACGACTCCCCGGCGCAATCGGAGAGGATCATATCGAGTTTATGCTCGCGTAACCGCGCCATCAGATGTTCATGAGTGGCTTCGTAGCACGCTAACTGCATACTCGCATCGCGCGGGATCACAGACATTAACACTCGACTAGCGAGTGTTTTCGACAGTGCGTCAGCAATACCGACCTCAAACAGTAAACTGTTCTCTTTGGTGTAGTTGAGCACATCCAACATTTCGTATGAGAGCGCGAACATGCGATCCGCATAACGAAACACCAACTCCCCTAATTCAGTGGGTTCCAATCGACGCCCATTACGTTTAAACAGACTGCCGTTGAGCCGCTCTTCAAACGCGCGGATCTGTCCGGTGACGGTCTGCGGTGTAAGACACAAGGTCTCAGCCGCTTTGGTCACCGAGCCTTTTTTTTGTACCATCCAAAAATAGTAAAGATGGTTGTAATTCAGATGTGACATGGGCAATCCATCTCGCTATTGCAGTCGCTGACAATCCAACAAGCTGAATACTGCCGTTTGCAAATCCGCTTGCACCGTCACCTCACCACTGTCTATCGCTTCAGTCAGACCGGTGACCAAGCTAACTCTTTCAGGTAAACGGTCCAGACAAAACTGGCGATTAGCTTCCTGGAAGCGTTTACCTCCACGGTATTTCAACGCCCGCGATAAATAGTCATTACTTTCCAACCGAGCCCCCACGGCTAATGGCTTATACATTAACGCACCATCAACAATTCCTTCCAGATAACTTTGGCAAATCTTACCTTTGCTATCCGTTTTACAAGCTTCCAATTGCGACGCTTGTGCAATTGGCGTCAGCAGCATTAACAGCGCGATGCTTAAATATTGGCTTTTCATACTTTGTCTCCTGTACCGGCTAACGTTTTTGATAACCATAAATATCCCAATGCGGCGGCCGTCATGGAACCGAGCAAAATGCCCAGGCGAGCCAAATCACCGTACAACACCCCACCGTGTTCAAACGCGAGCGAAGCAATAAACATCGACATGGTGAAACCAATCCCGCACATTACCGCAACTGGGGCAATGTGATGCCAACCAATCCCGCTGGGTAACTCGGCTAACTTAAGTTTTACCGCAAGAAAGCTGAATAACATCACCCCAATGGGTTTTCCTAATAGCAGTCCCAGCGCGATCCCCATCGGGACCGGAGACAACAGACTCTGCAGCGACATACCGTTCAGCGACACCCCGGCATTTGCAAAGGCAAACACCGGCAGAATAAGGAATGTGCTCCAGGGATGCAGAGCATGTTCCAGATGTTGCGACGGCGAACGGCCGTCTTTGCCTCGCAACGGAATGGCAAATGCGATAATTACGCCAGCCAACGTGGCATGCACACCCGATTTCAAAACCGCGACCCATAAGATCGCCCCAAGCAGTCCATACGCCCCTAACGAAGTCACACCTTTAACGTTAAGCAAAATAAGTCCCAACACCGCGAAAGCCGCGACTACAAGACTGATGATGGAAAGATCATTGCTGTAAAACAGTGCAATGATAACGATGACGCCTAAGTCATCAATGATTGCTAACGCTAACAAGAACACCTTAAGTGCTACAGGCACGCGACTTCCAAGTAACGCCATAATGCCCAGTGCAAACGCGATATCTGTCGCAGCAGGGATAGCCCAACCACCTGAAGTTATCGGATCTTGATAGTTGAATAACAGATAGATAGCGGCTGGAACCATCATGCCACCTAATGCTGCAAACGTTGGCAACGACGCTTTTGCGACACTAGACAGCGCCCCTTCAATAAGTTCTCGCTTTACTTCCAAACCGATCAGCAAGAAGAACAACGCCATCAAGCCATCATTAATCCACAACAGCAGTGGCTTATGAATATCTAATGCGCCAACACGTATCTGCAATGGCATGTCGAGAAAACCTTGATAGACTCCCACCAGCGGAGAATTGGCAGATAGCATGGCCAGCACCACAGCCGCCAGCAACAAAATGCCACCTGCCGATTCCTGGCTAAGGAAATCCCGAATAACTTTTTCCATGACGAACTCCAAAATCGATAATTCATCAAAGTGTAGCTAACGGAATTTAACAAGGAAAATCGAAAGATTCTGCCATTAACCTCGGGATTTCCGAGCTTAATGGCTTTAAGAAGGAAAATCAGACGGCGACAGGAGCCTTGATATGAGGATGAGGATCATAACCAATCAATTCGAAATCTTCGAATTGATAGTCAAAAATCGAGGCGGGTTTGCGCAGGATAGTCATCGTTGGCAATGCTCTGGGCTCACGACTTAACTGCAGCCGTGTCTGCTCAAGATGATTGGAATACAGATGAGTATCTCCACCGGTCCACACAAAATCCCCTAATTCGAGTTCACATTGCTGTGCAACCATCATCGTTAATAACGCGTAACTAGCGATATTAAACGGTAGCCCGAGGAAGATGTCACAGCTACGCTGGTACAACTGGCAGGACAATTTGCCGTCGGCAACGTAAAACTGGAAAAATGCATGGCAAGGCGCTAACGCCATTTTATTCAGTTCGGCTACATTCCATGCAGAAACGATTAAGCGCCTTGAGTCTGGCTGCTGCTTTATTTGCTGAATAACCTGACTGATCTGATCAATATGCTGGCCATCAGGCGTTGGCCAACTGCGCCATTGAGCACCATACACTGGGCCGAGATCGCCATTGTCATCTGCCCACTCATCCCAGATAGAGACGTTATTTTCTTTAAGGTATGCAATATTGGTGTCACCGTTAAGAAACCACAGTAGCTCATGGATAATGGAACGCAGATGGCATTTTTTGGTAGTGACTAGCGGGAAACCTTTACTGAGGTCAAAACGCATCTGGTAACCAAACACTGAAAGCGTACCGGTGCCGGTACGATCAGTTTTTTCAGTACCGTGTTCCAGTACATGTCGCATTAAATCAAGATATTGCTGCATTACTGTTTCCCTTTTACCAGACTGTTTACCGGCGCTTTACGTACCAGTAGATAAATACCAAAGATAATCATCGGTGCCGACAGGATTTGTCCCATCGTAATATCTCCGAGGAAAAATCCCAATTGAGGATCCGGCTGACGGACTAATTCTGCCACACTGCGGAAGATACCATATCCCAACAGGAACATGCCGGAAACTGCGCCACGTTTATCCGTTTGGCGACTGTACCATTGCAACAAAATAAACAGCGCAACGCCTTCCAGTGCAAACTGATACAATTGCGATGGATGACGTGGTTCTGGGCCCCCTGTCGGAAACACCATTCCCCAAGGAAGATCGGTCACTCGCCCCCAAAGTTCACCGTTAATGAAGTTGCCAATACGTCCCGCCCCGAGACCAATAGGGACAACTGGCGCGACGATGTCTGACACCTCAAAGAATGTGCGCTGCTGTTTGCGAGCAATATAGAACATTGCCAGTATCACCCCAACCAGACCGCCGTGGAATGACATACCACCTTCACTGATTTTGAACAGGTACAAAGGATCTGCCAGGAAATAGTCGAGATGGTAAACCAGCACGTAGCCGATACGGCCTCCAAGGATCACCCCCAGAAACGCATAAAACAACAAGTCTGAAACTTGGTCCCTTGTCCATAGGCCATTGGATTTGTCGGCTTTACGGTTAAGCAAAAACATCGCCGCCATAAATCCCAGAAGATACATAAACCCATACCAGCGTAGCGCTGGATGGAAACTCTGACCAAAAATTTCAAAAGGCCCAAAAGACACGATCACAGGATCAATGTGAGGAAATTGCAACGCCATAAAGAAGATTACATCCTGGAGTTTTTGATTATTGCTAGCTAAACATCAATTTGAGACCCACCACAAGCAGTAACGCTGCGAAGATCTTTTTCAGTACTGGCGTCGGCCAAGTACTCGCTGCTTTAGCACCAACGGGGGCCAGCAACATGGAAGTGATCACTATGCCCACCAGCGCTGGGAGATAAACATACCCCAAGGAACCCAGCGGCATGCCCTCGATATCCCAGCCGGCAATAACATACCCTAAACTGCCCCAAAGCGCGATCACCAAGCCATTAGCTGAAGAAAATCCGACCGCTTGCCGCATCTGCAGGCCACACCAACATAGGAATGGCACAGTTAACGTACCACCGCCGATCCCCATCAATCCGGAAATCACCGCAATGAACGCCGACGCCAGAAACAACACAATTGCTGGCGGCAGTTTTTTGCCTTCAGAAGAGGGCTTGTAAGGGAATGCCATGTTCGCTGACATTAAAATCACGAAAACGGCAAACCCGCGTTTCAGGTCATTGCCGGATATTAATTGCGCAATAAACCCTGAGCACAACGCCCCGATAATGGTGCCGGGCAGCATTGGCTTGAACAGCGACCAATCAATATTGCCGCGAGCGTGATGTGCTCTGGCTGATGAAAATGAGGTGAGAATAATGGCGGCCAACGAGGTGGCGATGGCGACATGCGGCAGATAATTAGCAGGAACATGCACCCATGGCAGCATATAAATTAATGCGGGCACCGCGATTAGTCCGCCGCCGATACCTAATAAGCCGGCTGAGAATCCCACCACAATTCCCAACAACAAACAGGCACCCCACACTAATAGAAGGCTTTCCACATTGATTCCTTAGCAAAATGTCAGTAACTATCGCTGATAAACGTCCTAGTTGAGAATTGCCGCTAGTCCCTTTTCGCCCAAATAAGCGCGTAATAATTCTCGCACTTCAGAACCACAACGTAATGACAGTGCCTGTTGCAACAGCACCTGTAATTCATCCATGCTCACCCGACGCATCAGGTAGTTAATCTTTGCTAATGCGCCCTGGTTCATGCTCAATTCACGATAGCCCATGGCTGACAACAATAATGCCCCGGCAGGTTCGCCCGCCATCTCACCGCAGATACTGATCCCCAAGCCATAGTGACGGCATTGCTGCAATGCCGTTTTAAGGTAACGCAAAACACCAGGATGATAACTGTCAAATAACGAACTCACTCTAGGGTTGTTGCGATCAACGGCTAATAAATATTGAGTCAGGTCGTTTGACCCCACTGACACAAAATCTACCCGTTTGGCCACTTCATCCAACTGATACAGTAAAGCGGGCACTTCCAGCATCACGCCTAACTGTGGTTTTGAAAGCAAGGGATTCACATCTGATTTCAGCTCACTGTAAGCTTGCTCAAAGTATTCCAGCGCGTGGTCAACTTCCTCAAGGTTACTTACCATTGGCAGCAAAATCTTCAGTTGCTCGCTCGTGCCATTGGCTTGCAGCATGGCGCGCATCTGCACTAAAAACAGTTCAGGATGGTCCAGCGACATACGAATACCACGCCAGCCCAAGAAAGGGTTGTCTTCTTTAATCGGAAAATATGGCAACGGTTTGTCGCCACCGACGTCCAGCGTGCGCATCACTACCGGGCGCCCAGCCACCAAATTAAATACTTGGGAATAGACTTTTATCTGCTCGCTCTCACTGGGAAAGCGTTGCTGTAACATAAACGGAATTTCCGTACGATACAGCCCGACACCATCAGCGCCTTCGGCCAACTCTGAAGCTAAGCCACTCAGTAATCCGGCATTAATGAACAGATTAATCCGCTCACCATCTAAGGTTTCGGCGGGCAGGTGCACTTCCTGCATATATTGTCGTTGTAGCGCTTTTTCCGCATTCAGCAAACTGCGGTATTCGCTGATAACAGCACTGGAAGGCGACACCATCAGCTGGCCACGAGTAGCATTTAACACCATCATCTTTTTATCGATGTTGGATGCCAAAACCTGTTGCACCCCGGTAAGTGCCGGGATCCCCAAGGCCCTTGCCAGAATTGCTGCGTGAGAATTCACGCCGCCCAATTCAGTGACGATCCCCGCCAGCTTGGCTCTGGGAAACTCCGCCAGCAAAGTCGTATCGGCTTCCTTAGTCACCAGAATCACTGGCTTATCCGAATCCAATACCAGGCGATCCGGTTCAATCAACTGACGTAACACCTTTTGCCCTAAATCGCGGATGTCGCTGGCGCGCTCCTTGATATAGGGATCTTCCATCGACTGGAATTGCTCGATATAGCGCAGCGACACCCGACTGATAGCCGATTCTGCACACCACCCCTGCTCAACTTCGCGGACATATTCGCCACCGAGACTGGATTCATCCAACAACAAGGTTAGTGCAGAAAAAATCGCCACGACCTCCTGATCCTGCTCACGGTCGAAGCGCTGGGAAAGATTACCGAGATTATTACGGCATCGCGTGATGGCAGTACTTAATCGCTCCAGCTCCACTTTAACATCCGCCGCTTTGCGATTCGGCTGTCGCAACGCAATCTCGCCCCCCAGCACTAAAGCATGAGCGATAGCGATACCATTGGATGCGGGAGTTCCCTGGAACAAGATCTGCTTTTCACGGCCTTTAACACTGGCTTTTTGTTTCAAACCACGAACGGCCATTGCCAGCTGTGCCGCCAAGGTCATCAGAAAAGCTTCTTCACCTTCACTGAATTGACGGGCACTGGCCTGCTGGACCACGATCACACCAAGGAGTTGCTTCTGGTAAATAATAGGAACTGCCAGAAAGGCGCGATATTCTTCTTCTAAGGCTTCAGGAAACAACTTAAAGCGAGGATGTTGACGCGCATCTGCCAAATTGATGGCTTCTTCACGTTCGGCAACCAAGCCTACAAGTCCTTCGGTAATCGGCATACGCACGTTACCGACGGCATTAGGCTCCAGACCATCGGTCGCAGATAATATCAACTCATCCTTGTCGAGGATGTAAATGGAACAACACTCGGTCACAATCGCAGCCTTGATCTGTTTGACCAATAACTCCAGCGCCGTATCCAAATCGCCGGCGCTGGCGACTGCCTGAGTGATGTCCCTGAGTGTGTTTAACAACGCTCTCCTCCCACGTTAATCCTGTCAGCGAGACGGTCGATTTCTACCCTTCCGACGAAACGGCTCCCGTTGCTGCTGTAACGCCAGCGCAGTAGAAGCAAACTCCTTCATTACTTTGCGGTATACGTCGCGTTTAAAAGAAACCACTTGCCTTACCGGGTACCAATAACTCACCCAGCGCCAGTCATCAAACTCCGGATGACCGGATAAATTAAGATTTACCGCGCTATCTTGGCTTTTCAACTGTAACAAAAACCATTTCTGCTTTTGTCCGATACACACGGGCTGGCTGTCCTGACGCACTAGGCGCTTAGGTAACCGATAGCGGAGCCATGAACGAGTAGATGTCAGTATCTGCACATGTTCTGGCTTGAGCCCAACTTCCTCGAATAACTCGCGGAACATGGCTTCTTCTGCCGACTCGCCGTCATCCACCCCACCCTGTGGAAACTGCCACGAATGCTGACCGAAACGACGGGCCCACATGACTTGCCCAATTTTATTACAGATGATTATGCCCACATTTGCGCGAAAGCCATCGCCGTCAATCACATGGACTCCGAAAACTCGATAAATTTCAATGCATCGATTGTTTCACAAAGCTTGCGCGGCAGCAATTAGCAGTTGTACAGCTTTTGATATCTAACGCGACGATATGCCGCCATTATTTGGCTGAACCGATGTTATTCACACTATCCACAAAATCTGTGGAAAAGGTTGTTGGAAACCGGGAGAAAACGTTGGAAAGTTGCCATAAACTATCCAAAGCCTTACATAAAACATCATCAAAATATCTGTTAACTATTGTTTTATATATATTTTATCTCAATCCTACTTTTGTATTTGCAAAAATAGCTGTTGATGTTTAAAAAATCTCCACCGCAATTTTTACCATTTTTGCTTGGCAATACCGCTCGACAACATTCAAATCTAATCGATTTTAATAATTAAAATATGATAATTTAAATCGTATTTATGACTAATAATTGTTCATGTCACCCAATCACACGATTTATCCCGAAATATTGTGGATAAAGTTGTTGGCAACTATGGAACATCCGGCGAGTAATTTGGTACAAATGCACTAACCCTATTTTAAACTTTAATAAACTCATTGAAATTCAAAATAATAGAAACATTTACTCACTTGAGTATCTTGTACAGAAGATGACTGAACAGATTTTGTTCGGCGTTGTACAACATTGGAATTAGGGTAAACTGCCAGTTATGAATCCCTTAATATCCCCTCCAGAATCCATTGACGTCTTGCTACAACGTGCAGAGGCCCTTGCTGGCTTATCGCTGGGTCAATTAGCACAGTCATTCGGGATTCAACCACCCACCAATCTTCGTCGTGACAAAGGTTGGCCGGGACAGTTATTGGAGATCGCATTAGGCGCTAATGCCGGCTCGAAGCCGCAGCAGGATTTTTTGCATCTGGGTGTCGAACTCAAAAGCATTCCTGTCGACCAAAACGGTATGCCCATGGAAACCACGTATGTCTGTGTTGCCCCGCTAATGGACATTACCGGATTACGTTGGGAACAAAGCCTGGTTTACCACAAACTGCAGCAGGTGCTGTGGATACCCATTCAAGGTGAACGAACGCTAACGCCAGCTACACGCCGCATCGGCATGCCAATTTTGTGGCGGCCAGACAATGAACAATTGCGGCAGCTGCAACAAGACTGGGAAGAGATAATGGAACTGATCAGTCTCGGTAAAGTTAGCACTATTACGGCTCGCCATGGTGAAGTGCTGCAGTTACGCCCAAAGGCCGCCAACAGTCGCGCATTAACTGCTAGCATTGCTGAAGATGGCAGTATTCAGATGACCAATCCCAGAGGGTTTTACCTTAAAACCAGTTTTACCCGTCAAATCCTGCGACAATATTTTGGCTAACCACACAAAAGATGTGAGTTTGATTTGATATGGATCACATTTATCGCTGGCATCACCCTGCTGATATCGATAAACTACCGCCTCTTAGTAAGCCAATGAAATTGTAGGAACTGTTCCATTCCGTGAGAGCACGTGTACAGGCAAAGAAACTCTTGTTCGCCATTCTGGCCTGGACCGGAGCTATGTCGGCCTTCGTCTTTTTCCGATATTCCCAATCGACTGAGCTTCCCCAGTGGGCAGTTGGCTCAGGGGATCTGGCCACGCTTGCTGTTTACATGGGCATCATCTTCGGCAGTTTGCATTGGATGTCTAACCTGATTGCTGATTTCAGTGCTATCAACCGGCTACCCTATATATTCTCCGTTATTTTCAAAGGGTTATTCCTTCTTCTTGGTGCCACGACATTAGCGTATATGACGCAATATCTGAACATGTGGGCGATTGAAAACCACATAGCGACTTTGCGGCAGATGTTGACAGTGCACATCCTGTATAGCCCATCGTTCCAGGCATTGATGATCTATCTGGTGGTTGTACGAGTCGGTTTGGCATTTATTGAGCAGATGGCATTGCTGGTTGGTCCGCGCATTCTGCTGAATATTGGGATGGGTAACTATCATCGTCCCCGCTATGAACAGCGCCTGTTTTTGTACATAGATATGGTGGCGTCCACCACGCATGCTGAATCACTGGGCGATTACCGTTTCAGTCGTTTGATCCAGGATTGCTTTAGCTTGCTGTCAGAAACTATCACCAATAACGATGCTGAAATCTACCGCTATATGGGGGATGCAGTGCTGATCCACTGGCCGCTGCCACAGGGCATCATCAATGACCGTTGCATGAATGTGTATTTTGAATTCAGCCAGCAACTCAACTGGCAACGCCACTATTTTGAAGAACAGTATGGATTTGTGCCCAAATTTAAAGCGGCAGCACACTGTGGGCAGGTTGTGGCGGCAGTCGTTGGTGTACAAAAGCAGGAAATCAGCTTCTTCAGCGACGTACTGAATACACTTGCACGACTGCAGGACCAATGTAACCCGCTCGGACAACGAATGTTGCTATCTGGCGCGTTAGTTGCGCGTCTGGAAAACAATCATAGTGAGTATCAACTGACCAACTTTGGTCCGGTGAAACTCAAAGGCAAACAACATTCCATTGAAGTCTATGGCGTAAAACCTAAGCAGGGTTAATTACACGCTATCCATCAATCTTCTGCTGTAACAGCTTTTGTACTTCTAAGCCAAGGGTTCTGAAGGTGCGGATACGACTGGTAGTCTGGCGCCAGACTAAGCCGATATCTCTGAAAGGAGAGTCGCCAGGCGGATTTAACACCACTAAATCGGTATCTTTAAGGATGCCAGCATCAATTGCCATTTGTGGCAGGAAAGTGGTTCCCAGTTTACTGTTCACCATCTGCACCAGTGTATGTAGGCTGGTGGCTGCAAAGGGATTTACTTTACGGCTATCGCCGAGTTTACAAGCACTGATAGCGTGACCGGTAATGCAGTGTTCACTCTGCAGTAAAAAGATGCTCTCATCAGGTAATGCCTGATAATCCACTGGCTCATGCACATTATTGGCGAGGTCTTTATGGATCACCATCTTAAAGGGATCGATGCCCACTTTCATGCTGTGATAGCCGGTAACATCCGCAGGTAAAGCCAACAGCAGTAAATCGAGTTCTCCTTTGCCAAGCGATACCAATAAACGCTCGGTAGTATCCTCTTTAAGCAGCAAACTCAACTGCGGATAACTTGCTTGGCATTGTTTTACTAGGCGACTCAACAAGAACGGCGCAATGGTTGGAATACACCCCAACCGGATTTCCCCAGTCATGGGTTCGCCTTGGTTCTTCACCAACTCTACCAGATCATCCACATCGGTGAGAATTTTGAGCGCTCGCTGTACCACTTCTTCACCGATGGCGGTGAACATAAAGGATTTATGATCCCGCTCGATCAGTTGATACCCCAGTTGCTCCTCTAAATTTTGGATACCACTGGATAATGTTGACTGGCTGACATGGCAAATGCCGGCAGCTCGATTAAAATTCTGCTCTTGATGCAAATTCACCAGATAATAGAGATTCTTAAGACTTGGTAAAGGTTTCATCGAGTCAATTACCGCGCATTTCACCAATGGATGTTTCCGACCAATTTACCATAAAACCGCTACAACGCAGCAGGTGAATTGATGCTACATCTCACTAAGGCAACCAACTCAACGATTAAATAACACAGAGAACCCCGCAGAATTACATTCGGCATTGCGTTTTAGAAACATTAATCTTCCATAAGCCCTAATGAAAAGCGGTACTGATAAAACCTTGCCAACAGCCATACTGCCGCCAATTGCGCCAAAATGGCCAGGACGAATATCCACGGCGACTCATGCAAACCGGCAACGATAAAACTCACCAGCGCAATAGTGCCATTGAGCAGCGCATATGGCAGTTGTGTACGAAAATGCTCAAATTGATCACACCCAGAACCCGTAGAAGAAAAAATCGTGGTCTCTGATATGGGAGAACAGTGATCACCAAATAAACCACCAGACAGAACCGAACCAATACACACTAATAATGGTGCGTCAATGGCCGCCGAGGTTGGGATCACCAACGGCATCATAATGGCGAACGTCCCCCACGATGAACCAGTGGCAAATGAAATAATCGCGGAAAACAGAAATGCTGCCGCAGGCAACAACCAGGCGGGGAATCCCGCCTGCGCCTGTTGCGCAATATAGGCAGCGGTGCCTAATTCTTTACCTACGGTACTGAGTGTCCAGGCCAGTATCAATACGATGGCAATCTGCATCATATTGTTCATGCCCTTAAGATAAACGCCGATACCATCACTTAAACGGCGCACTTTGCGGTAAGCCATCAAGGTGATCAGTGTCATCGCCGCAAAAAAATAGGCACTGGATAACGCGGCCCGAAATACGGAGCCTGATACTTGTCGGAACGGGAACCCCAATGGCGCCAGCATTGACACCATCACCAAGCCCATGACCAATAACGGCGCCCAAACAAACGAGGCTCTAGCCTGAGGATGGGAAAAAGCCTGCAATGACAGGTCACTGTTGCCCATGTGCTTTCCCAACAAGGCATCGGCTTCTGCTTGCGCCATCGGGCCAAAATCAAGTTTCTTGAAAGCCACCAGCGGAATGATAACAATGGCGAGGATTGCGTAAAATTGGTACGGAATGGCGCCAACAAAAGCGCTCCATTCGCTGACATCACTGTTTAGAGCCGATAATTCTTTTTGAATTAACCCCATGATGTAGACCCCCCAACCAATAAACGGGATCAGAATGGCTACTGGCGAAGCGGTTGAATCAATAATAAAAGCTAACTTCTGCCGCGACACATTCAGTTTATCAAATAAGGGACGAAACACCGGACCGATAATCAACGGCGTACCCAAGTCGGAAAAAAAGATACAGATACCACCAAACCATGCCGCCAGTTGCACCCGGCAACGAGTACTAACCCAGTGCGTCACCTTCTGCGCAAATGCATGACCACCGCCAGATTGCTCCATCAATGCTACGAAGCCACCGATAAAAACCAGCAACACTAACACCCCTGCGTTATAGCCATCGGTTAACTGGGGCACCAGATAATCTTTAACCATAACCCCGAAGGTCTCAAACGGCTGCCAGCCACTCAGCATAAAGACGCCGCTCAATACGCCGACGAACAATCCAATAACGACATTTCGGGTAATTAAAGATAACGCTAACGTTAAAACAATAGGGATAAGAGATGTCGCATCTGTCTGAACCACAATACTTCCTTACAGACAAGGCAATCGATTTTTTAATCAATTGAATTTTAGTTATAAATTTGCACATTGAGACGCACGTGCATCCAATGGTGCATGTTAAATAGCGTCACTCCCTGACTCAGAAAAACGCCAACAGCGAAAAAATCTTGGTTTTTATGACCGCAATAATTTTCAGCTAACCGACAGTACTGCCAGCTTATTAGGCAAAATATCGCAATGGCAATGTAACATTGATATCACTATATAACCACAATAGAACAACATTCATGGTAATAACGGATAATGGCTTAGGTAGTCCTGCGGATGTCAGATAAGGGGATAAAGTGAGTACCAGGCAGCGGTTAGGCGCTTAGCTTAGCTAAAGATAATCACAACGAAACGGAATATCAGATTAAGACAGGTTCGGGAGGGGGAGAAAAGCTGATTGGTCTCACTGAAAAACTCAAATACCAATCAGCGGTGAATAGCGGCAGTCTATGCTTTCGCTTCTAAAAACGACTTCAACTGCTGTAAGTCTGCATCAACATAAGTCATAACAGCTTCAAGCCAAGCGGCATGCTGACCATCCCATTCGGGATCTTCGCCGTGTTGTAATAACTGTGCATAATGATGCACGCGTTTCAGGCCGACAGAACCGGCAGCGCCTTTAAATTTGTGGGCTTCAGAACAAAGCTGTTCTTTATCAGCAGCAGCGGAGGCCTGTTTCAGATTATTCAGATATTCTGGCAGCAGCTGTTCAAACAGCACGACGCTTTTCAGCAGTGTACCGGCACCAATGGCACTACAGTATTGTTCGAGTGTATTGAGATCCAGTACTGAGTCCAAATCTGGGTTAACCATGTAGGCACTCCTTTAGAGCTAAAATTTACCACATCATACCCAGTAAAATGCTGGGTGCAACCTAATTACTGCCAATAGCGATGCTTTGGCGTACCGTTAACAAAATTCTGACAAAATCTGCTAATGAATTTAAAAATCAAGATAATGCCGCGCCTTGTCCACCGAAGTTTGCCAGATTATCCACAATGGCAATCAATCCTTTCCACCGACTCGAGCACCATTGCGGCGCCAATAAATCAGGCGGTTTGGCATACGCAGTGACACGGTGAAATACCACATTTTTAGGTGTATGTCGGATAAGTTCACCAGCACTTGCCGCATATTGTTCAATTGTCGGCGGCAACAATCGCCCCGCTTGCCAGGCCCGCGCCATGATGCTGCCATCAACAATATGCAAAGGATGCAGTTTCAAACCATCGACCCCCTCAGCTAATACTTTCTGCAACGTCTCAAGGTGCATTGCGATATTTTCACCAGGTAAACCAAGAATTAAGTGGGTACACACTTTCAAGCCACGCTGGCGCGCTCGCGTTACCGCATCCACATATGCAGCAAAATCATGCCCCCGGTTAATACGTTTCAAGGTGGTATCGTGAGCGCTCTGTAACCCCAATTCCAGCCACACTTCTCGCCCTTGCTGTTGATATGTCGCCAATAAATCAAGCACATTGTCTGGAAGACAATCCGGCCGGCTCCCGACACACAGACCAACCAAATCCGCAGAGTTTAACGCTTCATCATATCGTTGCTGCAGTATGGCGTATTCTTCATAGGTACTGGTATATGCTTGGAAATAAGCTAAAAACTTAGAGGCTTTGGCACGTAACCGCTGTTTACCTTCAGTTAATTGAGTGGCGATAGATTGACCGCTGCCAAGCGCATAACTAAATGAAGTGACGTTACAAAAAGTACAACCACCGGTCCCCAAAGTGCCATCGCGATTGGGGCAGGTAAAACTGGCATCAAGTGTCAGTTTTTGTACCCGTTCACCAAACTGTTGTTTGCAATACGTCGAGAACGTTGTAACAAAATCGTCTAAGCCCATGAGTGAATGCGGTGCCAGTGAGAAAGGCGAAAGTTTAGCAACTCACCCTGCAAGTGAGATTGCCCTATATCAAACTTTACTGAAATAGCGGTCGACATTTAAGTAATCAACACGCACACTTGCATAGTTAGTCACGCCAAATGATTATTTAATTAATTTTTTTTAGTATAAAAAATAAGCATTCGGTATGAGAATTTCGCTATTATTACGTGTTAAAATTACGTGTCATAAATTTTAATAAATTTATAAATTTCCATTTATTCATAATGTTATAGCTTTAAAAACACAGTTAACGTTAACGGAATATGATTAAAAATTCTTTATATGATCCGGTTATTTTAATTCAATATATGCAATTTTTTGGTTTGACCTTTGAAGAGTCTCAGGATAATTTGGTTCGTTCGGGTGCATATCTATAGAAATTTGTGGCTATAGAGCAGTATGTGGACGTTTAGTTGGGGGTTTGTATGAGTTTGTATCATCCCAGTTTCGAACGGGAAAACTGTGGGTTCGGCTTGATTGCACAAATGGATGGCGAAGCCAGCCATCGCATCGTGCGAACGGCTATTCACGGTCTTGACCGCATGAAACACCGAGGAGGAATCGCCGCTGATGGGCGCACCGGCGATGGTTGTGGTTTGCTGATGCAAATGCCAGTCAGTTTTTTTGAGGCAATTGCCGCAGAAGCAGGCTGGCACTTGAGTCGAAAATTTGCTGTTGGTATGTTATTTCTTAGTCAGAATGAAGAGCAGGCTGCAACTGCCAAATACCTGACCGAGAAAGAATTAGAAAAAGAAACCCTCAGTATTGCAGGATGGCGTAAAGTCCCCGTCAATGGCGATATTTTAGGTGAAATCGGCAAAGCCAGTATGCCGCAAATATGGCAGGTACTGGTGAATGCTCCAGTAGGTTGGCGCATTGAAGACGTCGAGCGCCGTCTGTATATGGCGCGCCGTCGTCTTGAGCAACAGTTGATAGATGACAAAGATTTTTATGTCGCCAGTCTGTCCGGTAAAGTGATCGTCTACAAAGGCTTGATGATGCCAGCAGATTTGCCGGAATTTTATTCCGATCTGGCTGATATGCGATTGCAGAGCTCCATCTGTCTGTTTCATCAGCGTTTTTCAACTAACACATCCCCCAAATGGCCACTAGCACAGCCGTTTCGTTTCCTGGCACATAATGGTGAAATCAATACCATTACCGGAAACCGCCAATGGGCCAGAGCCCGTGCATACAAATTCAATTCACCACTGCTGCCCGATTTACAACAAGCTGCACCATTCGTAAACGAAACCGGTTCTGATTCGTCATCTCTGGATAACATGCTGGAGATGCTATTAGCTGGCGGCATGGATTTATACCGTGCTATGCGTTTGTTGATCCCACCAGCCTGGCAAAGTAACCCGGAAATGGATGATGAGCTTAAAGCGTTTTACGACTTTAACTCTATGCATATGGAACCCTGGGACGGCCCAGCGGGTATCGTAATGACCGATGGACGGCATGCCGCTTGCGCGGTAGACCGTAATGGTTTGCGTCCTTCCCGTTACGTCATTACTAAAGACCGTATTATCACCCTCGCATCTGAAGTCGGCATTTGGGATTACGCACCGGACGAAGTGGTCGAAAAAGGCCGTGTGGGCCCAGGCGAGTTACTGGTACTGGATACCGTTCAAGGTCGCTTGTATCAGTCATTTGAAATTGATAATGACCTTAAGCGACGTCATCCGTATAAAGAATGGATGGCGAAGAACAGCCGCACGCTGGTCCCTGCCGATGAGTTACCGGTAGCGCAAATGGGCGTCAGTGAACTTGATGAAGCCACCCTGCTCAAATATCAGAAGATGTTTGGCTATACCCGTGAAGAGATGGAACAGGTCATCTGGGTATTGGCCAGTAAGGGTGAAGAAGCTATCGGCTCCATGGGTGACGACACCCCAATGGCCGTGCTGTCACGTAAACAGCGCACCATGTATGACTATTTCCGTCAGAAATTTGCCCAGGTAACCAATCCACCAATCGATCCATTGCGTGAAAAGCACGTCATGTCATTGGCCACCTGTATCGGTAAAGAGCAAAACCTGTTTAATGAGACGACTGGTCATGCCTATCGCGTGATGTTTAACTCGCCAGTTCTACTCTATAGCGATTTTCATCAGTTACTTGCGCTCGACAGCACTTACTATCGCGCCAATATTATCGATCTGTCTTATGAGCCAGAAGAAGGCTTACACCAGGCAATCAAGCGCATTACTGACGAAGCTGAAAAGCTGGCACGCAGCGGCACCACATTAGTGGTGTTGTCTGACCGCAATATCAGCAAAGAAAGGTTGATAATCCCGATGGTAATGGCGGTGGGCTCGGTACAACAGATGCTGGTAGCCAAAAGCCTTCGCTGCGATACCAATATCATTGTGGAAACCGGCAGTGCTCGAGACCCTCATCATTTTGCAGTGTTATTGGGCTTTGGTGCCACCGCGATCTATCCATATTTGGTGTATGAAGCAGTCGCTCAGTTAGCCAAGCAGCATCAACAAGAAGATGTTATCAGTGCCATGCTGAGCTACCGCTATGGCATTGAAAAAGGTTTGCGGAAAATCATCTCCAAAATGGGGATTTCCACCATTGCCTCCTATCGTTGTAGTCAACTGTTTGAGGCGGTTGGTCTTGCAGATGAAGTCATCGAACAATGCTTTAAGGGCGTTGTCAGCCGCATTCAGGGCGTAGACTTTGTCGGTATTGAAGCGGATGTCAAACAACGCACACAAGCCGCCTTCAGGCCGCACCAGCCTGTGGCTCAGGGTGGTCTGCTGAAATATGTCGAAGGAGGCGAATACCACGCCTTTAACCCCGACGTAGTCAATACTTTGCAAAATGCACTGAATCATCAGGATTATGCAAAATATAAGCAGTTCGCTAAGTTGGTAGATGAACGTCCGGTAACGACCTTCCGCGATCTGATGCAGATCAGTAGTGACCGCCAGGCCATTGCTATCGGCGATGTGGAGCCGGATAAAAATCTTTATCCACGCTTTGACACTGCCGCCATGAGTATCGGGGCGCTGAGTCCAGAAGCTCATGAGGCACTGGCGATTGCGATGAACCGCTTGGGCGGTCGCTCTAACTCTGGTGAGGGTGGTGAAGACCCACGCCGATTTAACACCGAGCGTAACTCCGCGATTAAACAGATTGCCTCAGGCCGTTTTGGGGTGACTGCGCACTACCTGATTAATGCTGATGTGTTGCAGATTAAGGTGGCACAAGGTGCTAAACCCGGTGAAGGGGGCCAATTACCAGGCCATAAAGTCAGCGTGGAAATCGCCACGCTGCGATACTCTCGTCCCGGTGTAACATTGATTTCGCCACCACCACATCACGATATCTACTCTATCGAAGATTTGGCGCAGTTGATTTTTGACCTGAAACAGATCAATCCCAAAGCGATGATCTCGGTAAAGCTGGTTTCTGAGCCAGGCATCGGCACTATTGCTACCGGGGTAGCCAAAGCTTATGCCGACATGATTACTGTAGCCGGCTATGACGGCGGCACCGGCGCCAGTCCATTGACCTCGGTGAAATATGCCGGAAGTCCCTGGGAACTGGGATTGTCTGAAGTACATCAGTCGCTAGTGCAAAATGGTCTGCGCCATAAAATCCGCTTGCAAGTGGATGGCGGTTTGAAGACCGGGGCCGATGTTATCAAAGCAGCACTATTAGGTGCCGAAAGCTTCGGTTTTGGTACGGTGCCGATGATTGCGCTCGGTTGTCGTTACCTGCGTATTTGTCATTTGAATAACTGTGCGACTGGGGTGGCAACTCAGGATCCGAACCTGCGTGAAAAGCACTTCCACGGTTTGCCTGAGCGGGTAATGACCTACTTCCAGTTTGTGGCAGAAGAAGTCCGTGAATGGATGGCTAAACTGGGGGTTTCTCGTTTTGAGGAACTGGTTGGCCATACTGAATGGCTGAAACTGTTGCCGGGTGAAACCGACAAACAGCAAGGTCTGGACCTGTCACCGATTTTGTACCGTCCTGAAGTCAGAAGTTCAACTTCTCTCACCTGGCAGGAACTGAATGAACCTGCTGATAAAGGGGTATTGAACCAAGAACTGCTGTCTAAATGTGGTGAATTGGTCGATAAAGGCGAAGGTTTTGATGCCTGCTTTACTATCAATAACACTGACCGTTCTGTGGGTGCCGCATTATCAGGCTATATTGCCAGTAAATGGGGGCTGAAGGGGTGTCCGCAGCCAATCAAGGTACGTTTTAACGGCAGTGCCGGTCAAAGTTTTGGTGTATGGAACAGTCCGGGGCTGGAACTGTCTCTGTGCGGTGATGCCAACGACTACGTTGGTAAAGGTATGTCCGGCGGCAAACTGAGTATCTATCCGCCGCATGGCAGCCCATTCAAATCTGAACGCAGTGCCATTATTGGTAACACCTGTCTCTATGGTGCTACTGGTGGCAAGCTCTATGCTGCAGGCCGAGCTGGCGAACGATTCGCCGTGCGTAACTCCGGCGCGCTGGCAGTGGTTGAAGGTGTGGGTGACAACGGTTGCGAATATATGACCGGCGGTATTGTCGTCGTGCTGGGGACTACCGGCGTGAACTTCGGTGCTGGGATGACCGGTGGTTTCGCCTATGTATTTGACCAATTTGGCCGTTTCAGTCGGCGCGTAAACAAAGAGATGGTCGAACTGCTGAAGGTCGATTCCCCCATCCACCAGCAACATCTCAAAGGCCTGATTGAAGAGCATGTTGCCGAAACAGGCAGTGACCACGCCAAAGCCATCCTGCATGACTTTGAAAACTGGCTCGATTGTTTTGTGCTGGTGAAACCGAAAAATATTGCAGCGGCGGATCTGCTAAAGACACAGACACCAAGCCCTGAACTGGCTGTAAAAGCGGGGTAATGAGTTAATGAGTAATAATTTTCAGTTTATTGAAGTAGACCGTGTCGATCCCGACAAGCAGCCAGTGGAGCTGCGTAAGACACAGTTTATTGAGATTTATCAGCCGTTCACTCAGCAACAGGTTAACCAGCAGGCTGACCGTTGTCTGGACTGCGGCAACCCTTATTGTGAATGGCGCTGTCCACTGCATAACTATATTCCTAACTGGTTAAGCCTCGCTAAACAGGGACGGATTATGGATGCTGCCGATCTGGTCCATGAAACCAATACCCTGCCGGAAGTCTGCGGCCGGGTATGTCCCCAGGACCGGCTGTGTGAAGGTTCATGTACCTTGAATGCAGAATATGGCGCGGTGACCATAGGTAATGTCGAAAAATATATTACCGATACCGCGCTGGCCCAGGGCTGGAAACCCGATATGAGCAAAGTCGTGCCGCGTAAAGAGCGCGTCGCGATTATTGGTGCTGGCCCGGCCGGACTTGGCTGTGCTGATATTCTGGCACGCAACGGTGTAAAAGCGGTCGTTTACGATCGTTACCAGCAGATTGGTGGCTTGCTGACCTATGGCATTCCCGCCTTTAAACTGGATAAATCTGTTATGGCAACCCGCCGCCAGGTGATGGAAGGCATGGGCATTGAATTCCGTCTTGGTACTGAAATAGGCAAAGATGTGGCATTTAGCGCATTGCTGGATGAGTACGATGCAGTATTCTTGGGGATGGGAACCTACACCGCCATGAAGGCTGGTCTTCCCGGTGAAGATGCGCAAGGGGTTATCCAGGCACTGCCCTATCTTATTGCCAACACCAAAGAGTTGTTAGGTGAGAAGGATGCACAGCAGTCATACGTCAGCCTCAAGGGTCAAAAGGTGGTAGTGCTAGGTGGTGGTGATACCGCCATGGACTGCGTACGTACTGCCGTGCGTCAAGGTGCCGAGTCGGTGATTTGTGCATATCGTCGTGACGAAGCCAACATGCCCGGTTCACGCCGTGAAGTCAAAAATGCCCGCGAAGAAGGCGTTGAGTTCCTGTTCAACCGCCAGCCCACAGCAATCAAGACTGTCGCGGGAAAAGTTGTCGGCATTGAATGTGTAGAAACCCGTATGGGTGAAGCGGATGCCAGTGGCCGTCGTCGTCCAGAACCGATTCCTGGAAGCGAGCAGTTACTGGAAGCCGATGCCGTTATCATCGCCTTTGGTTTCCAGCCAAGTCCTGCCAGTTGGTTCGCGGACTATGGCATAGAGGTCGATGACTGGCAGCGAGTAAAGGCACCCAAAGAAAGCGACACACCATTTCAGACCAGTAATCCAAAAGTGTTTGCCGGTGGCGATATGGTGCGCGGCTCAGATCTGGTAGTCACTGCGATTGCCGAAGGTCGTGACGCTGCCCGCGGTATTCTTAACTTTTTCGATTAGCGCTAAGGATACTTCCTGTCCTGTTGCGCATCACGGTTTTCCGCGATGCGCATTTTTTTGTGGCGATGAAATTCACTATGGTATATTGAGCCGTTTTTTTACTGAATTGATAAAGGGTTATCCATGAAAATCGGGATCATCGGCGCCATGGAGCCGGAAGTTGCTCACCTCATTACGGAACTGAGCAATGCACATTCGCTCACTATCGGCGCGGTAGAGTTTGTTAGCGGCCAACTGGCGGGAAAAGAGGTTGTGATCACCCGCTCAGGAATTGGCAAAGTGGCGGCAGCAATGGCGACCAGTTTACTGATTGAAAAATTTGCCGTTGATGCAGTGATCAATACGGGTTCCGCCGGGGGTTTCGTAGACAACCTGGACATTGGCGATATCGTCATTTCGAGTGAACTGCGCTATCACGATGTGGATGTTACCGCATTCGGATATGAAATTGGGCAGATGGCGCAACAGCCGGCAGCATTTACCGCCGATGCAAAATTGATCACTGCCGCCAAAGCTGCGATTAGCGGGCTGGGAACAGTTAAAGCGATGGAAGGCTTAATCTGTACCGGTGATAGTTTTATCTGCGATCCTGAACGGACCGCTGTGATGCGTCGTCATTTTCCGCAAATGGCAGCCTGTGAAATGGAAGGAGCCGCTGTTGCGCAGGTATGTCATCAGTTTAACGTCCCTTTTGTGGTGATCCGTTCACTGTCTGACAATGCTAATAACGATTCTCCGGTGGATTTTGATACATATCTGATAAAAGCCGGCAAGCATTCTGCCCTAATGGTTATCGGCATGCTGCAGCAACTATGAACTTATGCTGGCATCTTTCGTTGATAAGTTAGTGAGTCAGGACGGGCAGCTGCTGCAGTATTTCGCCACCGTGCTTTTGCCGTTAGTGGCGGTGAAATATCTGCCACTGCCTGCACCGTTACAGCCACTGCGCTGGCTGGGTGAACTGGCAAAATCGCTGGCAGCTAAAGTTCTGCATACCGAACGGGCCTCCAGCCAGCAGGCACTGGCTGGGGTATTGTCGTTATTGTTACTGGTATTACCCTTCTGGGTGATCAGCTCACTGCTACTTTACCTCGCGGAATATCCCTGGTTTTTTGAAATGCTGCTCATCTATTTGTGTTTGCAAGATTTACACATTCTGCGAGCAGCAGGTGACATCACCACCGCATTACAAAACGGCGACAAATCCAGTGCGCGCAGTTTATTGTCAGATTGGGTTGCCAGAGACACGGCCGAGCTGTCTGAAACCGGGATCGCCAAAGCGACGATTGAAGCATTGGTCACCGTCCCAGGATACCGATTACTCGCTAGCCTCACGACCTATCTGTTATTTGGCGCACCAGTAACTTTGTTGTTTGCAATGTTATGGCAGTTGCAACAGATCTGGTGGCCACAAAACCCGCGATATCATTATTTCAGCCGTGCGTTGAGCTGGAGCAATCAGCTACTGTTTTGGGTTCCGCTATTACTGTGGCGATTTTCACTGTCACTAAGTGGCGGCATAAACTGGTTATTTACAACGCATAAGATTAGTCATCATCAAGACTTGCGCAGTTATCAGCAACTGTGTGCCATGGTAGCTGCCATGCTACACATCGAATTAGGTGGCCCACAGAAGTATAACGGCGTAAAAGTGAGCAGTAGCAAGCTCACTTATGGCAATTTACCGACCGCAACAGATATTCGCCGAGCGACTGTGCTGGTCAAAGCCGCCATAGCTTTTTGGATAATTCTGTTAACGGCTATACCGGTGATATGGATTGGCTTACGCTGGTTCCACACACACTAAAAGCTTTTTATAATGTGCTGACTGGCATCAAAAATTCAGGGAGAGGTTATGTTGGAACAGATGTCTATTTCGCTTACGACACCAGCGTTGTTATTTCCCGCCATCTCGCTGTTATTACTGGCCTATACTAATCGTTTTTTCTCGCTGGCAGCACTGATCCGCAGTCTGAGTGCTGCGGATAAACCGATCGCCAGTGAACAGCTGAAAAATCTGCGACGTCGGATTGTCATCATTAAACGCATGCAGGAAGCGGGCGTATCCAGCTTTGCCCTGTGTGTACTGTGCATGATTATGATTTATTTGGGCTTTAATAAATCTGGCTCGCTGATCTTTGGTGCCAGCCTCTTGTTATTGTTGTATTCACTGATCCTATCAGTGATTGAAATCCGTATTTCAGTGGATGCGCTCAACATTCATCTGAAACAAATGGATGATCGTTAACCCATCATTTTACGATTTTCCCGCGTATAGACGGTTGCTTACATTTCCCTGCCGACAGAGGGTTGATTCACTCAGGAGCAAGAGGCATTATGCCAGAGCTCTCCGGAATTTTCTGCCAATGGTATTTTTCTACAGTCCGGACGACACTATCTGCGGCAACATTGAGTGAGCCGCTTCTTGCGTCAATATTTTTCCGGAAAGAGACTTATAGTTTGCGTTATCTGTTGTTGATATTAGTTCTGATATGTTCCCCGCTGTTGGCAGATACTGGCGAAATGCCGCCAGAACAACAGATGGCGATGAGCTATATCGACGCTTATACCAACCATGATTACCAAAAGCTGGCGACTTTTTATAACCGCGATAGTGTCTTTGTGGATGTCACGGCTGGCCGTTCATATACCGGAAGCCGTCATATCATTGACTTTCTGGAACGTGCTCACCGGGGTGTGCTGGAGTACGAATTTAACATTGAACACATGTTTAACTCTGGTTCATTGGTTGTAATGATTGGTAACTACCACTTCAAAGGCCCTGGAGAGCAATTTGGTAAACCCGGAAAAATTATTGATATCGCTATCCCAGGTGTTACCACGCTGAATCTGGACCTACTGAACCATCGGGTAACCAAACACCAAGACTTTATTGATTACCAAACCATGGCAGACCAGCTGTCGGCGCAATAACCGTTTGACCACAATCCTTGGAACTCACGCCCCCCAATGCTGTCCGATACAAGAGAGAAGTGAAAGCGCTCTCGGTTTAAATTAGGATGGATGAGGTGTTCATGAGATGTGTTTCAGCCATTAGCTCTGTAGCGCTGTTACTGTTGTATTGTCATACGGCGGTGGCGACGATTAAGTCTGTCGCTAACCCAGCACTGCCAGAACCGCCGTTAGTGCTGTCCTATGCCACACAGCCGGTTAGTCATTTCAATAAGTCCCTCGCCATAGCGCAACAACAGCAAGCGAGCTGGAGCCATGACCCACAGCAGATCAGTCAGCAATATTCAGGAACCGGGTTTGAACTGGTCACCGCAAAGGAATATCAAGGTAAAGTGATCACCTATAGTGTAAGGCCATCCCAATCAGGCCACCCGCAGATGCTGCTAATTTTGGCGTTGGGCAAGAAAAAGGGCCACTGGGCGTTAGAAAAAGCCCGCTTAAGCTGGCGTTGCAGTGAAGACAATTTCTTTAGCACCAATCATTGCAACATAACGGCCCACACAGCTGACAACAAGCTGCAATAAAAAAGGGCCATCAGGCCCTTTTTTAATTCACCAGCGCCCTTTAGGCCACGGTGACCTTAGCAAATTTACGCTTACCCACCTGGAATATGGCAGTGACGCCAGCATTAAAATGCAGCTTGCCGTCATCCACTCGCTCGCCATCCATTTTCACCGCGCCCTGTTTGAGCATACGCAGCGCTTCTGACGTCGACGCTACTAATCCGGCATCTTTCAGCAAATTAGCGATGGCAATGCCCTCGGCGCCCGCGCTCAGGGTAATTTCGTCGATATCCTCGGGCAAAGCCCCTTTCTGGAACCGATCAATAAAGGCCTGGTGTGCTGCTTCAGCCGCTTGCTCATCATGAAAACGCGTAATGATCTCTTTTGCCAGCAGAATTTTAATATCACGCGGGTTGGCGCCATTGGCAACGTCGACTTTAAACTGTTCAATCTCGCCCAATGGACGGAATGACAGTAACTCAAAATAGCGCCACATCAGTTCATCGGAAATGGACATCAGCTTACCAAACATCTCGTCTGGCGCTTCACTGACACCAATATAATTGCCTGCAGATTTGGACATTTTCTTAACGCCATCCAAACCTTCCAGCAATGGCATCATGATCACAGCCTGTGGCTTTTGCCCTTCGGCTTTCTGCAGTTCTCGCCCCATCAGCAGGTTAAACTTCTGATCGGTACCCCCGAGTTCAATATCCGCTTTCAGCTCCACGGAATCATAACCCTGTAATAACGGGTACATAAATTCATGAATGGCGATTGACTGGCCGGATGCATAACGCTTTTTAAAGTCATCACGTTCCATCATGCGCGCAACAGTCTGCCGCGCCGCCAGACGGATCATGCCGGCAGCTCCTAATTTCTCCAGCCAAGTGGAGTTGAATTCAATGCGCGTTTTCTCAGGGTCGAGAATCTTGTAGACCTGCTCTTTATAGCTCTCGGCATTCGCCATCACCTGCGCATGCGTTAATGGCGGACGAGTGCTATTTTTACCGGTTGGGTCACCCACCATACCGGTGAAATCCCCGATTAAAAATATCACCTCGTGACCGAACTCCTGGAAAGTGCGCAGCTTATTCAGGATCACTGTATGCCCCAGATGAATATCCGGTGCAGTTGGGTCGGCGCCCAGTTTAATTCTTAGCGGACGTCCTTCTTTCAGTTTCTCCACCAGATCAGATTCCAGCAGGATTTCCTCTGTACCGCGTTTAATCTCCGCCAATACCTGCGCTAAATCAGCCATTTTGCCAACAACTCCCGAGGCTCTACAAAATCAAAGAGACTTATGTTACTTGTTAGCCAGCCTAATTTAAAGTGTGTAAACTGACGGGCAATGCCCAAGTTTTACGATTTGGTACCGGGGTCAATGGCAAAAATTATCACGCTCTTCAGATTACTACCGAAAAAGCACCAGATTTTGCTCGGTATTCTCTCTCTTGTCGCCTTCATTATTCTGATTTTTCCGACTGAAGAGGCCTCCGCTTTTCGACAGACACCACCAGCCACCACCAATGTTCGTTACGATGTACCGTTAGCATTCCGCACCCCAGAAGCACCGAACACAGTGGAAAGTTCGGAAAGCGGTGCCGTGGAAGAATCTGAAGCGGCCGCCGAAGCCATCACCTCGGAAATTACCGAAGAAACCCAGCAATCGCTTGAACCGCAGTCAGATGTGCAGCCTGATACTATGGCGGAGCTGGAACATTTCGATATTAAAAAAGGCGATACGCTGGCGGCGGTCTTCAGCCGGGCGCAGCTCACGGCCAGAGAGGTTTACGATATTACGCAGCTCCCGCTGGCGAAAAAAAACCTGATAAAAATTATGCCCGGGGAAGAGATTGTTATTGGCAAGAATGCCGATGGCTCGTTGCAGCAGTTGCGTTACCAAATCGATGCCATCTCAACCCTGCTTATTAAGCAACACGGCGATGGTTACCAGGCGACGGTTATCGATAAGGACGTTGAAAATCGACAGCAGTTTGCACGCGCTGAGATAAAAAGCAATTTTTGGAATGCCGGTATAGATGCCGGATTAACCCCCGCCCAAATTATGCAACTCGCGACTATTTTTGGCTGGGACGTCGATTTTGCATTGGATATTCGTGAAGGAGACAGCTTTGCGCTCATTTATGAGCAGGAATATGCCGACGGCGAATTTCTCCGTAACGGTAATATCTTAGCAGCAGAATTTATCAACCAAGGACAGCATTATACGGCGGTACGGTATACCGACGGCAATTACTATTCGGCTGATGGCCATAGCATGCACAAAGCCTTCTTACGCTCACCAGTAGACTTTAAATATGTCAGCTCTAATTTCAATCCTAAGCGTCTCCACCCTGTGACCGGACTAGTGAGGCCACACCGCGGGGTTGACTATGTTGCTGCCATCGGCACACCTATCAAGGCGGCCGGCGATGGTAAAGTAATTGAAGCCAGTTACAACCAATACAACGGTAACTATGTGTTTATTAAACACAACGAAACCTACACTACGAAATATCTGCACCTTAACAAGCGTAAGGTCAAACGTGGTGATACGGTGAAACAAGGCCAGATTATCGGCACTCTGGGGCGGACCGGTCGCGTCACCGGCGCACATCTGCATTACGAATTTATCGTCAATGGAGTACACCGTAATCCCAGAACGGTAGACCTGCCAAAAGCACTGCCAATTGCATCGAAAGAGAAAGCCGCCTTTACCGCGCTCAGTCATCAGTTGATGGCAAAACTCGCACAGAATCAGCAAGTCAGAATTGCTAAGCAATAATGGAAAAAATGGATATGAAAACCGCTTATTATATCGGACTGATGTCCGGTACCAGTATGGATGGCGTGGATGCCGCACTTGTGGACTTTTCAGCACAAAAACCTCGACTGGTGGCGCATCATACCGAGGCTTATCCAGAGCATTTGTACAAAGGGCTGCAGCGGCTATGTCAGCCGGGCAACGATGAAATTAATCGGCTTGGCCGGCTTGACCGCACCGTGGGTAAAATTTTTGCCGAGGCAGTCAATCAACTGTTGTCTAAGGCACAGGTGGCACCTGAAGATATTATTGCAATCGGCAGTCATGGACAGACAGTACGGCACATGCCCAATCTGGAAGTCGGTTTTACCCTGCAGATTGGTGACCCTAATACCATCGCCGTTGAAACTGGCATCGATGTCATTGCCGATTTTCGCCGTAAAGATATTGCCTTGGGGGGACAGGGGGCACCGCTAGTTCCCGCTTTTCATCAGCAAATTTTCGCCAAACCAGGAGTGACGCGGGTGATCCTGAACATCGGAGGTATTGGTAATGTGACATATCTACCCGGTGACAGTCACCAAGTCCTGGGTTTTGATACCGGCCCCGGTAATACACTGATTGACGCCTGGATCCAACAGGTCAAGCAAGAACCCTTCGACCAGCACGGTTTGTGGGCCGCCAGTGGTAAGACGCATCAAGGGCTACTGCAACAGTTGCTATCACATCCTTACTTTTCACAGGCGTATCCGAAGAGTACCGGGCGTGAACTGTTTAATCAGGCGTGGCTTGAACAACAACTTTCAGAATTTGGCCAGTTAAGTGAAGAAGATATTCAGTCAACCTTGTTGGACCTCAGTTGTTACAGTATCGCTAATGATATTCAAAAGCTCTGTAGCACTGGTGAGGTGTATGTCTGTGGCGGCGGTGCGCTTAACGATACATTGATGCAGCGTTTAGCCGCATTGATGCCACATCATCAGTTATTGACTACGGATGCGCTGGGGGTTGATCCCAAGTGGGTTGAAGGTATTGCTTTCGCGTGGTTAGCTTTACGCCATGTGGAAAACTTGCCAGCTAACTTGCCAGCAGTCACCGGCGCGACTCGTGAAGCGGTGCTGGGTGCCAGATTTCCAGCGAAATAATCGCGCGAAAGGCTTTATCATCCACATGTGCGGTGGTAGCATGCGCCGCTTCAACCGTTGACAGGAATCGATGCAGTGAACGCTGAATCTCCGACTAAAAAGCAGCAAAAGATGTCACCCGAAAAACGCTTTGATTACATGATTGAGCAGGTCCGCGAGCAAAAAGAGCTGTGGGTACTGCATGATGATACTGGCTGTGTAATGCTCACCACCGACGATGAAGACTGCATTCCGGTATGGCCCAGTGAAGATGCAGCCAGAGAATGGGCGCAGGAAGATTGGGCAGATTGTCAGCCATTAGCGGTTAGTTTGCAGGATTGGCAGGATCGCTGGACACCCGGCATGGCAGATGATGAGCTGTTGGTTGCGGTATTCCCGCAAGTAGATGATTTAGGCGTGGTGGTATCGCCTTACGACTTCGACAACAGTCTGTCACCCAAAAAGTCTCACTGAGGCATTGACGATGACTGCAACAACAAAATCCCCCTTTCCAAAACGCTTGTTGTTGCTGATGCTGGTATATGCTCTGCTGTCATTAACCTGTTTCATCGGTGGTTTTGCCGTAATGTTCGCGATGCTGACGATAATGATGTTGATGGCCATCATGGCACGCCACAAGGCTGGGCTATGGCTGTTAAGGGGATATGCCATTTTCGGACTGGTTAGCAGCAGTTTATTGCCTTATGTCCTAGATTTAAATCCGCAACTGCTGCAACAACTTCAGCAATCACGGATATGGCCTTACCTGGCCAACATCCCTGGATGGTCGATTATCGCCGTGTTGATTTTGCTGACCATGCTGCAACTTTGGGTCGTATTCACACCTAAAGTTGGCGCTGTTTTTGAGCGGAATATTAATTTCAACATTATGCAGTGATGCTTAATGCTATGAATAGTTAACAAAAAACCGCCTAATTCGGCGGTTTTTGTTATGCAGCTTTAGCGTTACACGGAAAAACTGGCACCGCAGCCACAGGTGGTCTTGGCATTGGGATTCTTCACAAAGAAACGAGAACCTTCCAGACCGGAAGTATAATCCACTTCACCACCAACTAAATATTGCAGGCTCATTGGGTCAACCACCAGCTGCACCCCTTGTTTCTCTACTGTCAAATCACCATCGTTAACCTTTTCATCGAAGGTGAAGCCATACTGAAATCCTGAACAGCCGCCACCAGTCACATAAACTCGCAGTTTAAGTGCACTGTTTTGTTCTTCTTCCAGCAAAGCTTTGACTTTTGCAGCGGCCGCATCGGTAAAACGAATGGGCATCACTGATTCAGCTTGTTCAGTCATTACTACCTCTTACATCTGATTGCTGTGGCGGATTATCTAATACCTGACTTTCTTGTTCAAGTATTATCCCGGAGTCTTTTTCTCCGGTCAGTAATTCCGGCACACTGTAACTTTGTTCGGTCTCGCCACCTTTGCTCCATCGACTTGCCGGAACAATAACTTTGGCAGAGAGTCGCTGCAGTTCAAACGCTTCCGGCAGGACAAATTCGACTTCTAGCACTTGAAAATATTTGAAACTGAAACCCAATTTGTCTTTACCAATCAAAGACTCAAGTTGGATCTCGTTTTCTTTGCCCGACTTCAGTCCTTGCAAAGAGACCTCAGCGCGACCAGTCAGCGATTGTTTACGTTTCTGCAACTGGGTGAGCACTATCCGCAAACGATAACTCCGTTTTTTGTGCCCGGGTTGCAACTCAATACCATTAATAGCGACGCCATCAACGTTGTTTTCGGGCGCCATAATACTGCGGTAAAAGGCCAATTCCCGTTCAAGATCCTGCTGCTTTTGATGTTGCTTGGCGAACATCTCCTGCATCTCTTTATTGGACTCCTTTGCCAACTGTAATTCAAGATTACGGCTCGCCAATATTTGTGACTGGCTATTCAATTCTGACGTTAATTGATTGATCTTCTTAACATTAGATTTATTCGATGTGGGACTGTTGTCTTGCCACAATGACAGTGACAGCGCACCGACAGCAAACGCTACCAGCAACAATCCCAGCAGATACAGAGATGAAGGCCTGATACTACGTTCCAGTAACTGCAAACGCAGTAACCAACGGTGATAGTTTGCCATTATCTTACTGCCCCTTTATGCAATTGTTAGTGGGAAGATACACAGGCACCGGCGACGCCACCGGAAGCAATGTATAAATAAGGCACCATAGCCAGCTATGGACACAAATGTTGGATTCTACGGACTTAACACCTTGCTGGCGAGCACATGACGCACAATCGTCAAGTTTCGTTCAGCATCGCCAGCCGTTAACCTGAAATCTGACCACGGTTAAACTGATGGCGTAGGTTTATCCTGGGCTTCTGCGCTGGCCTCGGTATCAGTACTGGCGGGTGACACACTAGCGCCTTCGGTAGGAATCGCAGCGTCAACAGCTGCCGCATTAGTTGACGCATTGGCTTCCGCGCCATTAACTTCTGCAGCCTTAGCCGCCAACGATTGTTGTAACAGCGCAGAATACAGTGGACTGCCGCCAAGTGCTTGCGCGATGAAGGTCGCGCCCAGACAAGTTGCCAATAATGGCAGGATCAACTGGTAGTTATCCGTCATTTCAACCACCAACACAATTCCCGTTACCGGTGCGCGCACCGTCGCGGCAAACAACGCGCCCATGCCAGCCACGGCATACACACCAGGTTCAGCAACTAAATCAGGGAACAAACCCGCTGCAATAATGCCATAAGCCAGCCCTAGCAAGGTGCCCAATGCCAGCATAGGGGCAAATACACCACCCGGTGCAGCCGACGCAAAACAGCCAATGGTGGCCAGCACTCGGAGACCAAATAGAATCACCAGAACCACCCAGGCCATCGGTTCCCGCACAAAAGTGGTGATCAGCGCAATCCCCCCCCCGGCCATATCAGGCACATATAACTGGAAGAACGCAAACACACCACCAAATAGTGCTCCGGTAATCGTTACTTTCAACAACCGGTTATTGTGATAGCGCTTAAACGCTGCGGTGGCCTTTAAAATCCAACGGTTAAAGTAGATGCCGACGATACCGAAGATGATCCCCAGGGCTAAAAATAACCATAGGGAGGCCAGAGGCGGTACCTTAAAGGTGGGAATATCCATCACCGCTTCTTGACCGCGGAAGTATCGTAATACAATGGTTGCGGTAAGTGTTGCCAGAGTGATGCATTTAAACGAAGTGAAGTTGTAGCGAAACTGTGGTCGCATCTCTTCCACAATAAATAATATGCCTGCCAACGGCGCATTAAACGCCGCCGCCAGACCAGCCGCCGCACCGGATGCCGTCAACACATGGGGTGCGTACTGAAAACGTTTAGCCGCTTCAGCACACATGCGCCCTACCGCCCCACCGATCTGCACGGAAGGGCCTTCGCGTCCTAACACCATGCCAGAACTGATAGTGCAAACCCCGGCAATGAATTTAACCGGTAACACTCGCCACCAACGGATATCATGCAATCCGTCTAAGGCGCCCTCAACATGAGGAATACCACTGCCTGACGTTTCTGGTGCAATACGCGCTGTCATCCAGAAACCTAAGGCGGAAATAACAGCACCGGCAAGAATGACTAAAATTGCGGTAATCCAGGCTGGCAATCCTAAATAATCAAAATAATGGATGCGGTAATCCGTCATAAAATGAATGGCAATTTCAAACATGGACACAATTAAACCTGCAATTGCCCCCACCAGCGCTGACAATGCCAGTAACACCAGATAATCCGGATGAGTGGTAAAATAGTTAGAACTAAGACGTAGTCTTAGTTGGGTCCCCGGGTGAAAATGAAAGTCTGGAAACTTGGGCATCTGATTGGGTACTTTAACGGTTAGTGAAATTGCCGGAAACGTGGCTTTCGCTGTCATTTAGCAGCGGGCTAATGCTATGACATACTGCCGCATTTCTCCATGTTTTTTAAGAATACATTAGTATTCTGTGGTATGTGCAACATACTCAGGCCCAGCCGCTGTTATATTTGGTCCACAGCCATCAGCAAAACCCTTGGCAATGTCGCGTCAAAGACCATTTGCTGGAAAATATTGCCGATGAGCCTAATAGCAAAATCGCCGTTATTATCTGGGTATCTTTCTGTAATTTTCAGAGACAGATCATTTTATTGATTAGGGGCATCTGTTATAGTTTCGCCTCAGCCAAACACCCTCTAACCATTGTGTCTTTAACGACACACCCTACACGGAAACAAGGCTGATGAACCAATTCCAGGGATCACACATCCTGTCTGTAAACCAGTTAGATCTGGATGCCATTCAAACCATTTTTGAAGTTGCTAAACGTATGACGCCATATGCATTGCGGGAAAAGCGTACCCGTGTGCTGGATGGAGCGATTCTGGGCAACCTGTTTTTTGAACCCAGTACTCGTACTCGTGTCAGCTTTGGCTGCGCCTTCGACCTGCTTGGTGGGCGTGTAGCTGAAACCGTTGGTATGGCTAACTCATCCTTATCTAAAGGCGAATCGCTGTACGATACAGCCCGGGTGCTGTCCAGCTACTCCGATGTGATTGCCATGCGTCACCCGCAGTCATTTTCAGTGAAAGAGTTTGCTGAAGGTTCGCGCGTACCAGTGATTAATGGCGGTGATGGCTCCAACGAACATCCAACGCAAGCACTGCTGGATCTGTTCACCATCAAAAAAGAGTTGAACAGTAATGGCCTGACCATTGATGGCATGCACATTGCGATGGTAGGCGATCTAAAATTTGGCCGCACAGTGCACTCACTGTCGCGTTTGCTGTGCATGTACAAAAACATCAGCTTTACGCTGATTTCACCAAAAGAACTGGCGATGCCAGACTCTGTGATCGCCGACATTGAAAATGCCGGGCATCGCGTCACAATTACCGATCAATTGGAAGGTAATTTACATGATGCTGATATTCTGTATCTGACACGGATCCAGGAAGAGCGCTTCCCGTCTCAGGACGAAGCCGATAAGTATCGTGGTAAATTCCGTTTGAACAGTGCCATCTATACCAAAAACTGTAAGTCCAATACCGTTATCATGCATCCGCTGCCTCGCGATTCCCGTGCGCAGGCAAATGAACTGGATAACGACCTCAACAATCATCCCTATCTGGCGATCTTCCGTCAGGCAGACAATGGCTTGTTGATCCGTATGGCGCTGTTCGCCCTGACACTCGGAGTTGCCGATCAACTGGAAAAATATGAGTGTCCGGTTAACTGGTATTCACGTAAGGCCGACAGATAAGTCGGCTATCAACTGTAAGGAAATGATATGACCCGTTCTGAAGACCTGTTTGAACAGGCCAAGCAAACTATTCCCGGCGGTGTTAACTCACCGGTGCGCGCCTTCAACGGCGTTGGCGGCACCCCACTGTTTATCGACAAAGCCGACGGTGCATATATCTATGACGCGGACGCAAAGGCTTATGTGGATTATGTGGGCTCATGGGGACCGATGATTCTGGGTCACAATCATCCCAAGATCCGTGAAGCGGTATTGAATGCTGTGGCAAATGGTCTGTCTTTCGGTGCCCCAACTGCACTGGAAGTGGAAATGGCGCAGAAAGTCCGTGAAATGGTGCCATCCATTGAACAAGTACGTATGGTGAGTTCAGGCACCGAAGCTACCATGAGCGCTATTCGTCTGGCGCGTGGTTTTACCAAACGCGACAAAATCCTCAAATTTGAAGGATGTTACCATGGCCATGCGGATTGCCTGCTGGTAAAAGCCGGATCTGGCGCGCTGACGATGGGCCAGCCAAGTTCCCCTGGTATCCCAGAGGACTTTGCCAAGCATACGCTGACTGCCGAGTACAATAATCTCGATTCAGTAAAAGCCTTGTTTGAACAGTACCCAGATGAAATCGCCTGTATCATCGTTGAACCCGTTGCCGGGAACATGAACTGCGTACCACCACAGCCCGGCTTCCTGCAAGGATTGCGTGCTATCTGTGATGACTACCAAGCACTGTTGATCATCGATGAAGTGATGACAGGTTTCCGCGTCTCCAAAGGCGGCGCCCAAGGCTATTATGGCGTGACACCCGATCTCACCACTTTGGGTAAAGTGATTGGTGGTGGTATGCCCGTTGGTGCGTTCGGCGGTCGTAAAGATGTGATGCAATACATTGCGCCAACCGGGCCGGTTTATCAGGCAGGCACGCTTTCTGGTAACCCCATAGCAATGAGTGCCGGACTGGCGCAACTGGAAGCGCTATGTGAACCAGGGATCTACGAAGCGCTGGCAGCAAAGACCAAACGTGTCGCCGAAGGCATCAAGGCGGCAGCGGCCAAACACGGTATTGCGATGGCTGTTAACTACGTCGGTGGCATGTTCGGCCTTTTCTTCACCGATGCTCCCGAAGTGACTAACTTCGCTCAAGTTACCAAATGCAATGTTGAACAGTTCAAAGTGTTCTATCACGGCATGCTGAATGAAGGTGTGTACCTGGCACCTAGTGCGTTCGAGGCAGGTTTCTTGTCGTTGGCTCACGGCGAAACAGAGATTGAAGCGACCTTGGCAGCGGCAGACAAAGTGTTTGCCAGCATGAAATAAGTCGGTATCTACATCAAAAACGGGACCTTGTGTCCCGTTTTTTATTGCCCTTCAAACTCGGGGGGTTATCAACACGGCAATAACGTTTGAGTCGTAGCACCAACACATACAACGACGCCAACGCTACAGCATATAACAGCCGAAATAGTCAATACCACCCCGACTAAGGTCCCATCAATTCAAGGGCTTTAGCGCATTGCATCAAGATTGATGATGTGGTCAGATCTGTGCGCTTTATCACATAAACCTTAATTGAAGCTTGATGGTTAGCTCCCAGGCAGTTTCGAGCTTAAGCGTCATGATTTCTGGCGGGAATAGCTCATGCTGCATACTTTTTTGCTTATTCTGGCAGTGCTGGCACTGCTCAGTATCATTTTTGAAGAAGTCACCCACATCAACAAAGCTAAAACCACCCTGTTTTTGGGTTGTATCTCCTGGATAGCCTTGTTTATTGCTGCTGGCGACAGCGGTCATCAAAAATTGATGCAGGGCCGACTGTCTGAAAACCTGTTAGACATTGCCACGCTCTGGCTATTTTTGATGTCGACCATGACTTTCGTTGCTTACCTCAATGCAAAAGGGATGATCCAGATTATCGTAGGAAAGCTGTTTCCAAAGCAGATAACGGTGCGGATGTTGATGCTCCAGGTAGCACTGTTCTCGCTGGGCCTGTCCGCCATCTGTGATAATGTCACGGCAACCTTGGTATCACTTGGACTGTTGACGACCTTTCAGCTCGACAGTCATCTCAAACAGCGGATGGCCGTATTAATTATTTTTGCGGTTAACTCTGGTGGGGTTTCATTAATTACTGGCGATGTCACAACACTGATGATCTTCCTCAGTGGTCATGTCCATATGGCCGATTTATTGTTGTTAGTGCTTCCGGCAGCGACAGCCGTCATTATATTAGCAACGCTGTTCTCACTAAATGCCAAAGGTACAGTTACCGCACGCCCGGCAAAGCAGGATTATGAAACCGTTGATTTGATCATTGGATTGATATTCATCAGTACCATCATCCTGACCATGGTGCTCAATATTCTGTTTAGTATTCCTCCGGTACTCACTTTTTTAACCGGCCTGTCAGTGATGTTTCTGGTAGGAAAGACAGTGCATACTGATACCGAAGAGATCCGTATTCTGGAGTATATTCGACAGGTGGAATATGACACGCTGCTGTTTTTCCTTGGCATATTACTTTTAGTGGGAATGCTGAAAGAGATTGGTGTATTGGATCAACTGGCACAAGTGTATGCAGCACATAATCCCGATATTGCCAACTTTGTCACCGGAATGGGGTCATCATTGTTAGATAACGTGCCATTGACCGCAGCACTGCTGAAAGCCGACCCACAACTGCAGCTTTCCGGCTGGTTAGGACTCACCTATTCGGTAGGTGTTGGTGGTTCACTCCTCGTGATTGGCTCAGCTTCCGGTATTGTTGCCATGAGTAAGGTTAAGGAGCTGACGTTCGTCTCCTACCTGAAATATGTACCACCGCTAATGTTGTCCTACTGTATCGGTTATGGACTCACATTGTGGTTAGGACACACCCTTAACCAATGACAGTAATAACTAAGGCACCCACGGGTGCCTTAGTTATTACCAAAATGGCTAAATCGCCGGAACCTTAAATCGCGTTCCCTGGATTTCTAGCACCACATCCTGAGGGCGGATTTCAATGATCGTGAGTTTGCCTTTAATCTTGTCGCCTTGCTGCAACTCTTTACCATCCACGTTAAGCCAACGTTTAGCCGGATCTGTCGCGTACATATGCGCGGTAATATTAAACTCAGGGACTTGTAATTGCAGACTCGCCGGTAAGTTACCATAGGATGGATACTGCAACTGGGCAGGCGGCTCCATTGGCTTGAGCTCATCCGGCAGGGCAGCGGGCTTATCGATAGCATTGCGCCGCTCAACTTCGCTCAATGCGGCCTGAAATTTGGCGATCAACGCTTGTTGATCATCCGTGGCAGGTTGCGGTTGATCTTCAATACCACTTTCATCTGCCGCTGTCTGCACCGCTCCTTTCAATTCCTTCAGCGCCTGCAAACCGCGTTGATTCGGTTGAGCCCCCAAGATGATGGGTTCATTACCTTCGTCGGCATCATTATGAGCAGTCGTTGCCGGACTTTCGGTTTGGCTTTGAGTTTGGGGCTGAGTCTGAGGTTGAGTCCCGACATTAACGTCAGAGGCTTCCGGCGGCGAGGACTCAACAGTTGTCCTAACTTGTGGTGCTGGCAATGGCTGCGCAATCGGCAAAGCTGCCCTGCCCGCCATTCTGACGCTTGGTTCAGTTTTTACCGGTTCAGATTGTGCAACTTTCACCGCAGGCTCTGATTTTGGGATGACTGCCGCTAGCGGCTGGGGCGGAACATGCCATTGCTGCCAACCGTATGCCATCGCACCGCCAGCAACGAGGGCAGCAACTACCACTAATGCCGGTTTCCAAGGCAATGAACGCGGCGCTTCCTGAGGCATTCGCGGTGCCAATACCGGATCCAATGCGTCGTCTAACTGTTGCTGTTTCGCCCGGGTAACTGCATCCAATAAAATTGACATCAGCGAATTTCCTCACTCTGCAGCACCGGACCGGAAAGATGCTGGTAAATACTCAGCTGTGTCAACGTTGCCAGGGAGGCCACGCCTTCCTGCGGTAACCCATGAGTTTGCTGGAACGCTTTTAACTCCTGCTCAAGTTCAGTGTCAAAATAACTCATTACCCGAGACTGGCGCTTTCCTGTTTTGGCTAAAGCATCCTCAAGCCATTGGACTTTGGTCAGGCTGGAGGATGCAGTGATCGGTTGCTGCGCTGCTGCTGTTGGCTGCCATAAAACTTCGTACATGCCACTGAAGTGTTGTTCAAACCATTCTTTCGTCACCCAGAACTGTTGTTCATCGAGTTGCAGTAATAATTGATCTGAACTGCTGGATACCAGGGTGCCATAAAACAATTTTCCGGCTTCATCAGTCAAATAAACCACGGCCGGATAATTCAACGCCAGCAATGCAGCCAGATTCCCCTGTTGTTGATAACAAGCCAGTCCTAATTGGCTGGCCGACTGGCATGCTGACACGCCCGCGTAGGGTGCTTTATTCCAAAGTCCAAATAATGAGGCGAAAGCCGTGTCGATATTACGGCTCTGATCAATAGCGGTCGTCAGCACTGTTGCAGTCAGGTCTTCCTTTTTAGCCGGTGCATCAGGTAACTTTGGTGTTATCTCAATCGGTTGGCTGCTTGCTGTGGTGGTATGTTCCGAAGCCTGCGCTAAGTTAAATCCTTGGTAGTAATTCAGCCCATAATAACCGCCACCAAATGCAAGAACCAACGCCGTTAATGCCGAAACCGGCAACCACCAGTTACGCTGCTTAGGTAAGTCCCCCAGCACTTCCGCCGCGGCAGCATTCACCATCCTACGATCTATCGGCGTTTTTGACTGGCCGTAACCCGCCATCAGCGCTCGTTCACAAAGCAAGTTAATAATACGAGGGATACCGCCGCTAAAACGATGCAGTGCCCGAATAGCGCCTTTATTGAACAATGGCTCCATTCGACCAGCAACCTGCAATCGGTGTTGCACATATAACCCCACCTCCTGCTCTGTCAGCGGCAATAGGTGATAACGTGCGGTAATACGCTGTGCAAGCTGGCGTAATTCCTGACGTTTCAGCAACTGCTGTAATTCTGGCTGGCCGATAAGGATCACCTGTAACAACTTCTTGGTGTCGGTTTCCAGATTGGTCAACAGCCGCAGTTGTTCCAGTACTTCCGGACGTAAATGCTGCGCTTCATCAATAATCATCACGGTATTTCTGCCCGCTTGATGATTGTTAAGCAGAAAACCACTGATGAGATCCGTCAGCTGTTTCAGGGAGGGCGACTCGCCGTAATGAATCCCCAGCTCATCACACAAGGTTGCTAGCAGTTCTGCCTCCGTCAGCGATGGATTCAGAATAAACGCGGTGTCGGTATTCTCAGGCAACTGCCGCAATAGACACCGAGAAACTGTCGTTTTGCCTGTACCTACTTCGCCAGTCAGCAGCACAAAACCACCGGTTTCGCCCAGACCATATTTGAGGTGTGCTAACGCTTCCCGATGACGATCACTTAAAAACAGGTAAGTGGGGTTAGGAGCAATGGAAAACGGGTTATCACTCAGTCCGTAAAACGCCTTGTACATGAGCTCGGCAATCCTTGGTTGAAAGAGACAGTTCAGTTTAAGACAAGGGCAGTGATTGTCAAAACCCCCTAACATGAATTGTGTGATCATCCGAGAAGTCCACAGCATACGCCGGCCGTGTTATTCTGTTCACATCCATTCGATTAAGGATTTAAGGCAAGTGCAGATATATCTGGTTGGCGGTGCGGTGCGTGACCAATTATTAGGTTTGGAAATCAAAGACAGGGATCATGTCGTTGTTGGCGCAACAGAGCAGCAAATGCTGGAGTTGGGCTATCGACAAGTGGGTAAAGATTTCCCGGTGTTTCTGCACCCCAAAACACAAGAAGAATATGCGTTGGCACGTACCGAACGAAAAACCGGCCGTGGCTATGGCGGTTTCAGTTGCTATGCCAGTCCAGATGTCACGCTGGAGCAGGATCTGTTACGACGCGACCTGACCATTAATGCCATGGCACTTGACGATGATGGTCATTTATACGATCCCTTCAACGGTGAGCGGGATCTGCAACAGAAGCTATTGCGCCATGTCTCGCCAGCGTTTATCGAGGATCCGCTACGGGTGCTGAGAGTGGCCAGATTTGCCGCCCGCTACGCACCGCTTGGATTCAAAGTTGCCGATGAGACATTAGCACTGATGCAACAGATTGCTGCCAGTGGTGAGCTGCAAGCGTTAACGGCCGAACGCGTATGGCAGGAACTGGAAAAGGTGCTGCAATGCGATGAACCCCAAGTGTTTTTTGAGGTGTTACGTGCCAGCCAGTCACTACAGCCATTAATGCCAGAACTGGATGCACTGTTTGGTATCCCACAACCAGCGAAATGGCATCCTGAAATTGACACCGGCATTCACACTATGATGGCACTGAAACAAGCGGCCAGACTGACCAGCGATACTCAAGTGCGCTTTGCCACGCTGGTACATGACTTGGGGAAAGCACTTACCCCCAAAGAACTGCTGCCCAAACATCATGGTCACGGGCAACGGGGACTGGTTCCGATTCGCCAATTATGTGAACGCTTGAGAATTCCGGCTGAATACCGGGACCTTGCCTTGCTGGCAAGCGACCAACACCAGAACATTCATATTCTGGAGGAGCTGAGAGCCGAAACCATACTAAAACTGTTTGATAAAGCCGACTTCTGGCGCAAACCCGCCAGATTAAGACAGCTTGCGTTAATTTGTCAGGCTGATGCAACCGGACGCCTAGGATTAGAGCAACAAAAATATCCTCAGGCACAGTTGCTGCAACAGTTGTTTGATGCTGCAGTAGCAGTAAATGTGCAGCCAATTATCGACGCTGGGTACCAAGGACAAGCAATACGACAACAACTTAACCTGCAGCGACTGGAACAAATCAGGCTTGTTAAAGAGAAGCATGCAAAAAGTAACCCCATTTGTTAGCAATTTCGTATAGAAATCCAGAATTTGCCCCTGAAACTTGCATTTCTGATCATATCGGATAAGGTAAAAGGACTTTTTGTTAATACCCATAGCAAATTAATTTGGCTATGAGATAATAAGCACGAATCGGTTGAGCATCAGCCGAACGACTAAAAACCAAACCTTCAAAAGGGATTTCTTCAATGAACAAAAAAGTACTGATGATTGCTGGCGTAGCAATGACTGCTCTGTTGGGTGGCTGTGCAAACACCACTGCTCTGGAAGAAAGTGTTGCCAACCTGGGTAACAAAGTTGACCAACTGTCTGCCGAAGTTAGCTCTCTGAAAGCTGACCAGGGCAAACTGTCTGCTGACGTGAAAGACGCTAAAGCAGCTGCTATGGACGCTCAGGCTGAAGCTAAACGCGCTAACGACCGTCTGGACAACGTAGCTACTCGCTACAAAAAGTAATAATGGTGGTTATATACACCAGAGAAATCGGCAACACCAAGGTGTTGCCGATTTTTTTTATCCGCGAGTAGCGCTGCAGAATTCTCAAACAGCATGTTCAAGAACGCGCATCATCACCTCAGTTATGTAATGCAATGAATACCACTAATCCCGCGCCCAACAGCAATCGGTAAATCACAAACGGTGTCATCCCCATTTTGCTGATAATTTTCAGAAAATAATGGATACAGGCATAAGCGGCTACAAATGAAATAGAGGTTCCCAACACCAGAGCATGCATATCTAATGGTTCGGGACTTTCAGCAAGATCTTTACCCACCAAAATAGCAGCCCCCAAACTCACGGGCACCGACATCAGAAAAGAAAAGCGAGCTGCCGCCTCACGTTGTAAGCCAAGCATCAACGCTGCAGTCATAGTAATACCAGAACGCGAGGTACCGGGGATCAATGCCAGTGCTTGTGCAAAGCCGATAAGCAAGGATTTACGCCAGCCAGATTGATATTCCGTTAACTCCAGACGTGAAGTTTTATCGGCCCACCAAAGCAGCAAACCAAAGGCAATCGTGGTAAAGGCAATGACTTCAGCACTGCGCAGATAAGTTTCCACAAAATCTTTAGCAAGAAACCCGAAAAAAACCGCAGGCAATGTCGCCAGGATAATCCACCAGGCGAGTTTACTTTCGTCATCGCTTTCGCGCTTGATGATACTGAGCGACCAGGCTTTGGCCATGTTGTATAGCTCAACCCGAAAATAGATGATGACCGCCAGTAAAGAGCCAGTATTGACAGCCACATCAAACGATAAGCCCTGATCTGGCCAACCCAATAATTGAGATGGCAAAATTAAATGTGCGGAACTGGAAATTGGTAAAAATTCGGTCAAGCCCTGAATAAGCGCCAGAATGACCACTTGTAACGTATCCATACAACTCCTTGAAATATCAGGCTAACAAGCCAAAATCTATAGCTACCGGCCAGAGTTTCTGACGCGACTTATCATATTCGGCCCACAGCTGGGCATAAGACTTACCCGCAGTTGGATGCACCAAGGCTGGCGCAAGTTCCGCTAGCGGCCATAAAACAAAGGCATTAGTGAGAATTTCTGGTCGCGGGAGAATAACGGGCGTATTACAGATCAAGTCGTCATACAACAGCAAATCCAAGTCCAACGTCCGTGAGGCAAATTTTTTCGCCCCGGGCAGACGCCCATGCTGTAATTCAATTGCTTTAAAACTGGCAATCACCGCTTCCACCGGCAACAAAGTATGTGCCGACACCACCATATTGAGGAAATTGTCGCCTTTGAAACCCACCGACTCACTTTCATAGACGGGAGAACAGGAAATATCGCCAAATATCGTCAGCAGCTCTTGCAGTCCAGCCAGCAGGTAGCGTTGCGGCTCAATATTGCTACCCAGGCTTATGTATATCTTTGCCATAGTTTCAAAGCTACCTGCTACGTTCGATTTCAACGCCAACGGCATTGGCTGCCGGCACCGCACCAGGTTTCATTACTCTGACTCTTACCCACGGGACCTGAAACTCGTCCAACAGACAGGTAGCGACACGTTCAGCCACGGTCTCAATTAATTCAATAGGTTTTTCTGAGATAAGCTGTGTCAGACGCCGACTGACAGTTTCATAGCACAGGGCCTTACTATAATCATCATGCTCCGCTGCAGCACGATTATCCCAGGCCATTTCCAGATCAAGACTCAGGGTTTGATGCAGCTTCTTTTCCCATTCGTAAATGCCGATGATGGTCTCAATCTGCAACCCTTGGATCAGGACTTTGTCCATAATATTCCTTGCATGTATCGGAGGTCAGATAAGCCGTACGCTAAAATACCGCTATAATCCGCGTCCGACATCTTGATATTAATGTTCGCCTCTTTCTACCTGAAACAAGTTTCAGTAGGATAAGACATTGATGGATAACCTGATGCACTGACAGAAACCCAGACCATCAACGCCACAGAGTCGCCTTTTTCGTGTGCGCGATAATACCTTAAGACGAGTAAGGAAACCAATTTGAATAGCGTAGTGCTGATCGTTGTTATGATAGCCATAGCCTATCTACTCGGCTCCATCTCCAGCGCCATTTTGGTATGTCGTCTGAAAGGCTTACCTGACCCGAGAAGCAAAGGTTCAAAAAACCCGGGAGCCACCAACGTATTACGTTTGGGCGGTGTCTGGGCAGCCGCGCTGGTGTTCTTTTTTGATATGGTGAAAGGGGCATTACCCGCCTATGGTGCGTACCTGCTAGGGGTTCACGGTATATGGCTGGGGGTGATTGCGATATCGGCCTGCTTGGGCCACATGTTTCCGTTATTCTTTGAGTTCAAGGGTGGAAAAGGTGTCGCGACCGCACTGGGAGCCATGGCACCGATTAGTAATATGGCCGTCAGCCTGATGTGCACCTGGCTGTTAGTGGTTATCCTGACCCGCTATTCTTCTCTCGCGGCAATTATCACATGCCTGATGGCACCAATTTATACGCTGTGGTTTGATGACCGCTTCACCTTACCCGTCACCATGTTGTCTGCCCTGATTATCTGGCGTCACAAAGACAACATTCGACGCCTGTTTAAAGGTGAAGAGTCAAAGATGTTCCATCGTAAAAAACGCTGAATATTTTTTAAATGGCCGCTAATGAATCCAACGGCCATCGAGGTTGTGCTTTGACGGACAACGCTTCTGTTTCCCCGGCCTTCAGCCGTTGTAATCCGGCATAAGCGATCATGGCACCATTATCAGTACAGAACTCACCGCGCGGATAATAAACTTTGCCATGACGACGCAGCATCAGCTCTGCCAATGCGCCCCGCAACCGCTGATTAGCGCTGACACCGCCAGCGATCACTAACCTTTGATATCCGGTCTGCTCTAACGCACGCCGACATTTGATCATTAAGGTATCAACAACTGCTTCTTCAAAAGCCCGAGCGATATTGGCACGAGTTTGTTCATCATCGGGTTCAGCCGCAATAGTGTTGGCCGCAAAAGTTTTCAGCCCGGAAAAGCTAAAGTCTAACCCAGGGCGATCTGTCATTGGCCGCGGGAATTTATAGTCTGCTACCTCACCTTTAGCGGCCAACTTTGACAACCGTGGCCCACCGGGATAATCCAACCCCATCAACTTGGCAGTTTTATCGAAGGCTTCACCCGCAGCATCATCAATCGACTCACCCAACACTTCATAGCGGCCGATACCCTGCACATCCACCAGCATTGAGTGCCCACCAGACACCAGCAATGCCACGAAGGGAAATTCAGGCGCATCGTCTTCCAACATTGGGGCCAACAAATGCCCTTCCATATGATGAACACCAACGGCAGGCTTGTTCCAAGCAAATGCCAGCGAACGGCCGACACAGGCACCAACCAACAATGCACCGATAAGCCCAGGACCTTTGGTGTAGGCAATACCATCCAGATCCTCAATACGCGTGTCCGCTTTTGTCAGCGCTTCACGAATCAGCGGCACTATTTTACGGACATGATCACGGGACGCCAGTTCCGGTACCACACCACCATAATCGGCATGTAGCTTTACTTGGCTGTACAACGCATGGGAGAGCAATCCCAACTTGTCGTCATAAATGGCGATACCTGTCTCATCACAGGAACTTTCAATACCTAATACCCGCATGATGCTTACTACAAAATCCAACAACTACAATGGGCGCTAATTCTACTGTGATTACCCAGGAATATCCAACCAGAATGCCATAAACTAACAGGGTGTCCCCCTTTACAAGCGAGGGGTAATCGGTTTAGAATTCCGCACCATTTTTAATCTGACTTGAGTCACTTCGGTGGCGCAATACAAATAACACCTAAGGGGTGATGGCGTATGCCAATTATTAAAGTACGTGAAAATGAACCATTCGACGTTGCTCTGCGTCGTTTCAAGCGCTCTTGCGAAAAAGCCGGTATTCTGGCGGACGTACGTGCTCGTGAGTTTTATGAAAAACCTACTACAGCTCGTAAACGTGCCAAAGCTGCTGCGGTAAAACGTCTGGCTAAGAAGCTTTCTCGCGAAAACGCTCGTCGCGTACGTTTGTACTAATTCCTGTTATGAGCCTAACAGAACAGCTTAAAGCGCAGATGAAACAAGCGATGGTCGCCAAAGAAAAGGCGCGCCTTAGCACTATTCGTATGGCGCTTGCTGCTATCAAGCAGGTTGAAGTGGACACCCGCGAGACCCTGACAGATGAGCAGGTAATAGCTGTGCTGACCAAGATGGTGAAACAACGGCGCGATGCAATCGAGCAGTATCAAGCCGCTGGACGTCCTGAGTTAGCCGCTGCAGAAGAAGCAGAAGTTCTGGTACTGAAAGAATTTCTGCCGCAACCTTTGACTGATGATGAACTTCATCAGATCATCGATGCTGCGATTAAAGCCACGGGTGCGTCGTCCATAGCCGATATGGGCAAGGTAATGGGTTTAGTCAAAAACCAGGTACTAGGTCGGGCTAACATGGGTGCAGTAAGCACTCAGATAAAAGCCAAACTTCAGTAATCTGGTGTTGTTTCACGAACAAGCCGTGCTTCAGCGCGGCTTGTTTGTTTACATCGGTCTAAGGGCAAAGACTGAAAACACATGGCAATACCTAGAGATTTTATCAACGAGCTGATTGCTCGAACCGATATTGTCGATCTCATCGACCACAAAGTGCCGTTGAAAAAAGCAGGCAAGAATTATGCTGCCTGTTGCCCATTTCATAGTGAAAAATCCCCGTCTTTTACCGTCAGCCGCGACAAGCAGTTTTACCATTGTTTCGGTTGTGGCGCGCATGGCAATGCGATTGATTTTGTCATGGAGTATGAGCGACTAGACTTTCTGGATGCTATCGGCGAGCTTGCCGGCCAACTCGGGCTGGAAGTTCCTAGAGAATCTGGCAATCGTGCAGATGAAAGTGTCAGTCGAGACCTGTATCAATTGATGGAAGAAGCTGGCCGCTATTTCCAAAAGCAGCTCCGTAGTCACCCACAAAAACAACGAGTGCTTGACTACCTGCAAAAGCGCGGCTTATCCGAAGACATTGTGGAACGGTTCGGCATAGGTTATGCACCAGATGGCTGGGATAACCTGATGAGCCTCTATGCCCAGAAGCCTCAGTTACAGGAAAAACTGCTGACAGCGGGAATGCTGATTAACAATGAGCAAGGTCGTCGCTATGACCGCTTTCGCGACCGCTTAATGTTTCCAATCCGTGACCGTCGCGGACGTGTCATTGCATTTGGTGGACGCGTCCTCGGGGATGGTACGCCGAAATACTTGAATTCGCCCGAGACGCCCATATTTCATAAAGGCAATGAACTCTATGGTCTTTATGAACTGCGGCAACAATACCGTGATCCTGAACGCGTGTTAATTGTTGAAGGTTATATGGATGTCGTGGCGCTCGCTCAGTTTGGAATTGATTATGCCGTCGCATCGCTGGGAACTTCCACCACGGCTGAGCAGTTTCAATTGCTGTTGCGCAGCGCTAAAGAAGTAGTGTGTTGTTACGATGGTGATAACGCCGGACGTGAAGCGGCTTGGCGAGCATTGGAAACGGCGCTGCCAATGCTCAAACCTGGTGATACGGTGCGATTTATGTTCTTACCGCAAACTGAAGATCCGGATTCAATGGTTCGCAAAGCGGGTAAAGAAGCATTTGAACAGCTCATCGAACAAGCACAGTCATTGGAAGAGTTTCTATTTGAAACGCTGACAGAACGTAATGGCAGCGATAAAGCCTCTCTTGCGAAGCAAGCGATAGCGCTAATTGAACGTATACAGGACAGCGTGTTACAAAATTTGTTGTTGGAAAACCTCACCTACCGGCTGCGTATGGGCAGTGTTGATGAGATGAAACGACGTCTGGGATTCCAGGCTAAAACTGCAGCGCAGCTTCAACAACAGCAAACATTAAAAGGTAGAGGTACCCCACTTAGACTGGCGATAGCTCTGCTCGTACAGGATCCCCGCTTGGGGTTTAAGTTAATGCCCCAACCGGCATTACAGTTTTTAAAAATGACCGGCGTAGAACTGCTGGTTCGCTTATTGGAATTAACTCGAACTGAAACGTTGAACAGCGCACAACTACTTGAATATTATCGAGATACGGAAGATTACCCGGTCTTAACTAAATTGACCCAATGGGATCATCAAGTGGCGGATGAAAATGTTCAGCAAGAGTTTAAAACAGCACTGGTATGGCTGAATAATCAATATATTGAACAGCGTTACCAGGAATTAAGTCTGAAGCAAGATCTGAGTAAAGACGAAAAGTTACAGCTCAAGAAGCTGATCGCCGCGATGAAGCGGTTATAACGTAAGATTTTTCCACTCTCAGATCCCGCCTCGGGCTGGCACAGTATTGTGCAAATGGTTATAATTGATGGTTTGCACGGCACATTAGATTTGTCGTTGCTTATCGTTGTAACAGTTACCAAATTGGATGATATCTATGGATCATACTCCGCAGTCGCAACTTAAACTGTTGCTCGCAAAAGGTAAAGAGCAAGGTTATCTAACCTATGCAGAAGTGAACGATCACTTACCTGCCGACATGGTCGATTCTGACCAGATCGAAGATATTATCCAGATGATAAATGACATGGGTATCAAGGTGTTTGAAGAAGCACCTGACGCCGATGACATTATGATGTCTGAAGACAATACTGACGACGATGCCGCAGAAGAAGCAGCTGCCGCGCTGGCTTCTGTTGAAAGCGAACTGGGACGCACTACTGACCCTGTGCGCATGTATATGCGTGAAATGGGTACCGTAGAACTGTTAACCCGCGAGGGTGAAATCCAGATCGCTAAGCGTATCGAAGAAGGGATTAACGAAGTCCAGGGTTCTGTGGCTGAATATCCACAAGCTATTTCAATGATCCTGGAACAATATGATCAATATGAAGCTGATCAGTTGCGTCTGTCTGACATTATCTCTGGATTTGTAAATCCTGATGAAGATGACATGGCCCCTACCGCCACTCATATCGGTTCCGAACTGTCTGATGATGATTTAGACGATGAAGATGATCTTGATGATGATGACGAAGAAGGCGAAGGCTCCGATAACGAGGATGATGACGGTTCAAAAGGACCTGATCCTGAAGAAGCTCGTGAACGTTTCGCACAGCTGCGCGCTGCATACGAAAACTCACTGAAAATCATCGAAGAAAAAGGCAGAAATCACCCACATGCAATTGGTGCCTTATTCGAAATCGGTGAGATCTTCAAAGAATTCCGTCTGGTACCTAAACAGTTCGACCGCTTAGTGAAAAGCATGCGTTCAATGATGGACAAAGTACGTGTCCAAGAACGTCTGATCATGAAATTATGCGTTGAACAGGCCAAAATGCCTAAGAAGAACTTCATTAAGTTGTTCGGTGGCAACGAAACCGATATCACTTGGTTCCAGAAAGAGATGGCCGCATCTAAAGCATATTCTGAAGCGTTAAAAGCTGTAGAAGAAGATGTTGTTCGCTGCCACGCCAAACTTGCCGCAATTGAAGTGGAAACTGGCTTGTCAATCACTGCGATTAAAGACATCAGCCGCCGCATGAGTATCGGTGAAGCGAAGGCGCGCCGTGCCAAGAAAGAGATGGTAGAAGCTAACCTGCGTCTGGTAATTTCCATCGCGAAAAAATACACCAACCGCGGTTTGCAATTCCTGGATCTGATCCAGGAAGGCAACATTGGTCTGATGAAAGCAGTGGATAAATTCGAATACCGTCGCGGTTATAAGTTCTCCACTTATGCGACATGGTGGATCCGCCAGGCCATCACGCGTTCTATTGCTGACCAGGCTCGGACAATTCGTATTCCGGTACATATGATCGAAACCATCAACAAGCTGAACCGTATTTCACGGCAGATGCTGCAAGAGATGGGGCGTGAGCCATCACCAGAAGAGCTGGCTGAACGGATGATGATGCCAGAAGACAAAATTCGTAAGGTGTTGAAGATTGCTAAAGAACCAATCTCCATGGAAACACCTATCGGCGATGATGAAGATTCGCATTTGGGTGACTTCATTGAAGACACTACGCTGGAACTGCCGCTGGATAGCGCTACTAGTGAAAGCTTGAAACAGGCCACTCACGAAGTACTGGCAGGCTTAACTGCTCGTGAGGCGAAAGTGTTGCGTATGCGTTTTGGTATCGACATGAACACGGACCATACATTGGAAGAAGTGGGTAAACAATTCGATGTAACTCGTGAACGTATCCGTCAAATTGAGGCTAAAGCCCTGCGTAAACTGCGTCACCCAAGCCGCTCAGAAATTCTGAAGTCGTTCCTGGATGAATAGCCATTATGCTTCCAAAGACCCCGCTTATGCGGGGTTTTTTATTGCCCATTGGCTACTCAGTGCGTAACAGATAACCAATTGAAAGCGAAGCAGTTCAATAAGCACCAAAACACGGGTGACAAGCCGGAGCAAAGTTCGTATACTCACTCCCGCTTGACGGAAGCACCGTTGGCACGGCCCCTTAGCTCAGTCGGTTAGAGCACACGACTCATAATCGTTAGGTCCACGGTTCAAGTCCGTGAGGGGCCACCATCTTTTTCAAAGGCTTAGTTCATTAAATTGACTAAGCCTTTGTGCTTTCTGAAATCAACTCTTTTCGGATGGCTATAGTTATAAAGGCAGTCACCATATTTTTACCATTTAGCACACCTCAAACCTTCCTGGGATCTTGGTCAGACAATTCGTGCACTCACCTTTAGCATTCAGTGAGTATTCTAGCAACTGATAGCGATGTCGACGTATGACGACATGCTGGCAATGGGGGCAATAGGTATTTTCACTATCATCATGCTGAATATTGCCGGTATAGACAAATTGAATCCCGGCATCTAGCGCAATATTTCGAGCCCGAAGTAAGGTCTCCAGTGGTGTAGGCGGCACGTCCATCATTTTGAAATCCGGATGAAACGCACTGAAGTGAAGAGGCACCTGCGGCCCAAGATTATCCACAATCCATGAGGATAGCTTTTGCAGTTCTTCTGAACTGTCATTATAGCCAGGGATCAGCAGTGTGGTGATTTCCAACCAAACATCAGTTTCATGTTTTAGATACAGCAAGGTGTCTAACACTGGAGCTAAATTACCGCTGCATACCTTGCGATAAAACTGATCTGACATCGCTTTAAGATCGATATTGGCTGCATCAATATAGTGATAAAACTCTTGCCGAGGTTTTTCGCACATGTATCCGGCACTGACAGCAACAGCCTGCAGTCCAAGCTCATGACAGGCAATGGCAGTATCTCGCGCATACTCAAAAAAGATCACTGGGTCATTGTAAGTAAAGGCGACACTTTTACAGTGAAGTGCCAGCGCCCTGCGAGCAATATTCTCTGGAGAACCTTCAGCAGAAAGAATTGACCGTTCTCGCGTTTTACTGATATTCCAATTCTGACAATACTTACATCCTAAATTGCACCCTTCCGTACCGAAGGAATACACGCGGCTTCCAGGATAAAAGTGGTTCAGCGGCTTTTTCTCTATCGGATCAATGGCAAAACCACTGGCTAAGCCATAGCTGGTCAGCACGATTTCTCCATCAGAGGCTTCCCGGATATAACAAGCGCCCTTCTTACCATCACGTAAAGCACAATGTCGCGGGCAAACATCACACACAACCCGCCCGTCGTCTAAACGGTGCCAGTACTGTGTTTTAAATTTTTCGATTGTTGTTCCCACACGCCATCTCTCAACGTTGTGCAGATCCTATACTCAATAATAGTGCAATTAGTGAAATTGGTTGAATGATGAACATCCGTCTGCCGGCCGTTGCCGGACATTTTTATCAACGCGATCCCGTACAGCTGCGTTCTCAAATTCAGCGCTGGCTGCATAATGAATTACATGAATCGAAGTCCATCAAAGCCATACTTGTCCCACATGCCGGTTATATCTATTCCGGTACGACAGCGGCATTAGCTTATTCACTGATAAATCGGCAAAAAAGTAGGTTCAATAAGGTAATTCTGGTAGGGCCTTCTCATCATTATTACTTTGACGGCTGCGCGTTGCCGGTTTGCGAACAATTCGGTACGCCTTTAGGTCAGATTGTTATTTGCCAGGAACATCGACAACAACTACAACATGTACCACTAGTAATTTTTTCCGATGAGGTTCATCAAAACGAACATTGTCTGGAAGTTCAGCTGCCATTTTTACAAAGTTGTCTTAACCGCTTTCAATTAACCCCGATTGTGACCAGTAATATCTCCGCCGAGGCACTGGCCACAGTTATTGCTCCACTTTGGCAGGAGGATACGCTGTTAGTGATCAGTAGCGACCTCAGCCATTATCATTCCTATGCTGAGGCGAATGAAATCGATCAACATACCTGCGATAAAATTGAGCACTTTCAAGCCTCAATCTCACCTGAAGAAGCGTGTGGTGCCACAGGAGTCAATGCGTTGCTAATACTCGCGGCAAGGCACCATTACCAACTGCGACTGCTTCAACGAATTAATTCCGGTGATTCTGCCGGGGATAAATCAAGAGTAGTGGGTTATGCCAGTTACATCGTCACCGACATATAACCATAAGCAAATAAAACAGTTACTTGCGGTCGCAAGACAAGCAATTAACGACTATTGTTCCGGAATTTATCAGAAGCCTCAACTGGGCCATTTCGATGCAGATTTATGCCGAATAGGGGCCTGTTTCGTTACCTTAGAAGTGGCACAAAAGTTACAAGGATGTATTGGTAGCATCATAGCTAACGCCCCGCTCATTGAAGAGGTTTATGATAAAGCGCACGCAGCAGCTTGTCAGGACCCACGTTTTCAACCATTAGAAGCATCCCAACTTGCTAAATTAACCATTGAAGTATCAGTGTTATCATTACCACAAAGACTAGCGATTAAAGATGAACAGACCTTACTGAACTATCTTGGCAATCATCACGTTGGTGTGATTTTAAGTGATGGTGTGCGCCGAGCAGTGTTTCTGCCACAAGTATGGGAACAATTGCCTGAGCCGGAAGCATTCCTGCATCAACTCAAATTAAAGGGCGGATGGCCGAGCACCTATTGGAATGCAATGATGCGAGTTGACATATTTACCGTCACATCGGCAAAAGACGCCTATGCAACTCACCACTCAACTTAACCAAATGCCTTCAGATATTCAGTGTCAGCTGACGTTCATTCGCATTGGGTTCTTTGGTAACTGCCGCACTTAACCCCGCAGCGATGCCGACTAACCTGATCCCTCGACCATTTGCTCGCAGCCACGCTTGCGTTAACAAGTTATCAAACAGTTGTGGCGATAATTCTGCCGCACGGCTTTCGATAGTCGTCTGGCGAAAATCCGCAAACTTCAGCTTTACCACCAATTTGCCAATCTGCTGCTCACGCGCATGTCGCTGAAATCTGCCAGCCAGCTCTTTCAGTAAATGCTGCATTACTTGTCGACACTGTTCAGCGCTATAAATATCGCGGGCTAATGTTGTTTCAACACCTATCGATTTGCGTATGCGATTAGGATTGAGCTCCCGCGCATCAATACCAAATGCGCGTTGGTGCAACACTTGACCAAACTTGCCAAATATCTCGACCAACTGATGCTGCGGTATACGTTGCACATCGGCACAGGTAAATAGCTGCATCTCTGCTAAACGACTCGCGGTAACTTTACCAACCCCGGGAATTTTCTCTAAAGGCAGCGCCGCAATAAAGTCAGGCAATGACTCCGGAGTAATCACATATTGCCCGTTAGGTTTGTTAATTTCCGACGCCACTTTAGCCAGAAATTTTACCGGGGCAACACCAGCAGAAGCAGTGAGTCCGGTTTCAGCCAGAATATCGCGACGAATAGCTTCGGCAATCAAGGTGGCAGAACTTTGATGCAGCTGACAATCCGACACATCCAAATACGCTTCATCCAGAGACAATGGCTCAATCTTATCGGTGTAGCGTTCGAAAATAGTATGGATCTGCCGAGACACGGCTTTATAAACTTCCATTCGGCCAGGAAGCAAGATGAGTGCGGGACACAGCTTTAGCGCATAACCGGTAGCCATCGCTGAATGAATACCAAATTTGCGCGCTTCATAGTTACAGGTACTGATAACACCTCTGCGCTCACGACTACCACCAACGGCCAGCGGCTTTCCCCGATATTCTGGAAAATCACGCATTTCTACAGCTGCATAATAACAGTCCATATCCACATGAATGATTTTCTTCATTTTGCTTTACCTTGGCACTCACACGCACAAATACTGTATATAAAAGGCTCTTCACTGAATGTGGTGGAACAGTTAAAGTTCACCCACAACATACTCTCAAAATTCAGTGATGAGCGAAGCTGCCTTATATCAACAAATCTTGGGATTAACCCCTCCCTGGAACGTCTCTAATGTTCATCTTGATGAACAACATCAGCGTATTATTGTCATTGTTGAATATGCTGCATCATCAAACATTCAATGCCCAATATGCGAGGCTCCCAGTCGTCACTATGACTCCCGTCAGAGAACATGGCGGCACTTAGATACTTGCCAGTATCAAACACTTATTCAGGCTAATGTTCCGCGTATTCACTGTCCGACACATGGTTACCAGACCCTTCAGGTTCCCTGGGCAAATGAAAGTAGCCGCTATACCGAATTATTTGAAATGCATGTCCTTACGCTGTTGTCGATGAGTACCCTTAATGCTGTCAGCCGATTTTTCAAACTCAGTTGGGGAGCAATTGATAGGATCATGGAGCGAGCGGTTAATCGTGGTTTGGCAAAACGCGGTGCGGTGAAGACCCAGCATTTATTAGTAGATGAGACGGCTCTTAAAAAGGGACATGAATATGTCACCTTACTTTCAAACCACGAAGGGCAAGTACTGGCGGTATCAGAAGGGCGTTCAGCGACCAGTTTTGCTGATTGTCTGGCACAACTCCCTGCAAATTCAGTAAGTCATACTCAGTCGGTGTGTATGGACATGAGCCCTGCCTACATTAAAGCGGCAAGACGACACATACCAAATGCCGAAAGGAAAATAGCCTTTGACCATTTCCATATCGCTAAATTACTGACTGAAGCGGTCAATAAGATCCGTAAAGCAGACCTCTTCGGATTGGCACCATCAATGAGACAAGAAGCTCATAGGACTCGTTTTAGCTGGTTAAAGCGGCAAGAAAATCTGTGCGATACAGACAAAGAAAGGGTTAATAAGCTTGTTCCCGCCATGATGAATACTGCACTGGCTTGGTATTTTAAAGAACTCGCAAGAAATATCTGGTACAGCAACCGAGTGAGAGGAGCTAAACAACGCTGGAGCAACTGGATAGCGTTGGCCAAAGCCACAGAGTTAAAACCGTTAATCGCAGTGGCAGACACAATAGAGAATAAGCTCTGGGGGATCCTTAACGCTATGCGTTTTGGTCTATCAAATGGACTAGCAGAAGCGATAAATAGCCAGGTTAGGCAACTAAGAGTAAAAGCGATGGGATATCGGAATTCGGCACGATTTCGACGTGCGATATTGTTTCATTTCGGAAAGCTGGATATGGGATTCCACCAATAACGGCGAAGAGCCATATAAAAACAGTATAAATGTAAAGCAAACAAAAAAAGGGAGCCTGAGCTCCCTGTTCAAGCGAGACCGGGTTAGCTAATACGGAATCGATTAATATTATTTGATAGCGCTTTACTTACTGTACGAAACGCTTTCATCTGTTCCACCAGAGCTTCGCTCGCAGTCAATGACTCATCAGAACGTTCTCGCACATCTTCAATATTGCGCGCCACTTCTTCCGATACGACAGCTTGTTGGCCAATGGCAGAGGTCATTTCTGCCGTCTGCTGTTGAATTTCATTAATCGCCGTAGTGATCTCATCTAACACTGCTTCAACTTGCACGGTCAACGCCCGCCCAGCATCCGCCTGCTTAACGCCACTTTCCATCACCTGTTCGGCCTGCTGCGCCTGTGACTGTAAAGTTTGAATAATATCTTGAATATTACTGGTTGAGTCCTGAGTCCGCGAAGCAAGGGTTCGAACTTCGTCAGCAACTACAGCGAACCCGCGTCCTTGTTCACCGGCACGGGCAGCTTCAATTGCAGCATTTAGCGCTAACAGGTTGGTCTGCTCTGCAATGGCTCGAATAACACTTAAGACCTCACCGATCTGTTCTGAACTGGTCTTCAGTTCACGGATCACACTCGCAGCTGAGTTAACCTGTTCAGATAACGCATACATGCCGTTAGCGGCCTTCTGCACCGTTTCAACACCAGCTAACGATTGACTATGAGCCGCGTCTGCAGAGTCTGCCGTACGTTGGGCCCCGGCAGCCATCTCCTGACTGGTATGTGCCATTTCTGTTGCCGCAGTTGCTACCGATGCAATTTGTTGCTTTTGCGCCCTAACAGAACTTAATGCTTGCTCGCAGACAGCAACAGAACCATCCACACCGCGGTCGACCTCATCTGTGAGTTGTCGCGTTTCCTGAAGCATATCCTCGACTTTAGCGGCAAACTTATTGAACGCAGCGCTGAGTCGACCTAATTCATCATCGCGTGACATCTCAATGCGACGAGATAGATCGCCATCGCCGTCGGCAATGTCTTCCATCGCCAGTAATAATTCCTTTAAATGGTGACGAAAAGGTTGCAGCACAATCGAAATCAGCCCAACCACCAACAAAATGATCCCGATTGCCATCCCACTGGTCTGCCAAAACTTATGTTCTACCGGTGCCATGAATACCGCATCAGGTAACATAAACCCCAAGTACCAACGCACTTTTGGGTAATCGCTATCAATGCTCACGTAACTCACATGTTGCCGCTGGCCCTGATAAGTGACTTCAGACACACCTTCACCCATTGACCGCATGGTTTGCTTCAGTGCAGCGAAGCCAGCATTGTCATTACTTAAGGTGTCAACTTGAGTAATGTCTGTCCCAGGCGTAAAAGCTTTATTAAAGCCAGGGAAATAGACCAATTTACCCTGTTCTGTCATCAAAAATGCCTGACCTTGTCCCTGATATTTGATAGGCGAAAGCAGATTTTTACCTATGGTGTCGATGAGAATGTCCATCCCCCCGATACCGATCAGCTTTCCAGAACTGTCCTTAACGACCGTCTTTACCGTAGCTGATACCGTACCATCATTGGCATCAACTGCTGGATCAGCCACAAACAGACCATTTTTATCAATAGCTTCCTGCCACCATGGACGCTTATTGGTGTAGTAATTAGGATCGCCATCATAACGGCCATTCAAATCAAAATATTCGAAAGTATTGGCTGAGCCCAAAAATACCGACTTAATATCTTTGTCTCGCTCGGAGAAAAAATGAAAATATTTAATTAATTGATGGTATTGCTGATCATCAGACAAATCAGAGCCACGCTGTTTGTAATCAGCAAACCATTGGACAACCCAAGGATTAGAAAAGATCGAATGGATGATCTGACCTTTGGCGTAGAAGTAACTGCCAATTTCTTGCGCCTTCAGATCTAACATGGATGAAATATCACTGTCGATACGGACTCTTGTCTCATTACTATCAGTTTTGACCACGACCGCAGCGACGATAGTGAGCAAAATTGCCAAAGCACCGGCAATTGTCACTACCAATTGTAGACTCAATGAACGTCTTATTTGCAACATCAGGGCTCCCACTCTTGCTTTTCTTATTAAGGAGCCGTCAATGTACCAAATGTGCCAGTACTCTTTTAGTTAAAAATTACGTAACAAAATGTTAAAAGGCAGCGATATGGGCAAATTCAATGATGATTAGCGAAACAGCGAAAATATGTAGGCGAGTTCTTCTTTACTAACAAGGGGTTGTTGCGGATTGTCACAAGTGGTTGTCTTTTTGACAACCACTTTATCTGGCACGACCTCTGGGCGTTTGCGCGGGGAAGTCCGCGTTGCCAAATGCAGGTTACTGGATATTTCGTTCATAAGCGTTTCCTTTTGTTACTGATTAAATAATAATCAGATCACACTGAATATGCACTGAACGCTTACGTAAATTATCCTCTAATAGTGTAAACGATAACTAATATTATCATTACATAAATTACATCTTTGACTGCAGGTAATTTTGTAGTCCAATTTTCTTAATCAAGCCTAACTGTTTTTCCAACCAGTACATATGATCAGCTTCGGTATCTTCCAGTAATACCTCGAGAATTTCCCTCGTCTGATAATCATTGAGTTGCTCACATAAGGCGATGCCCTGACGCAAGGAGTCCGCAACTTTGTATTCATATTGCAAATCGTTGTAAAGCATCTCTTCTACGTTGCCACCAATAGTTAATGCTTCCCGGCTTTCTATGTCAGGCTTACCTTCAAGAAACAAAATACGAGAGATAAGCTTTGCTGCATGTCCTCGTTCATCCAGTGACTCATGGTTTATTCGTTCATAGAGCTCAGTCAATCCCCAGTCTTCGTACATGTGTGCATGAACAAAATACTGATCCATCGAAGAGAGTTCGCCAGTCAATTGCTTATTCAGCATGGCAAGAATTTGCGGATGTCCTTTCATATGCAACTCCTTATGCTTCGCTCATTTGAGATTGAAGGTAATTTTGAATACCTGTGATCCGGATTAGCTCAAATTGGGACTCTAGCCAATCGAGATGCTCTTCTTCATCCTCAAGAATATCTTCAAGCAAATCACGGCTAACGTAATCCTGTTCAGTTTCACATATGACAATAGAGTCTCGCAGTAATTGCAGCTGCTCTTCAAGCATCAACTTGTCACAAGACAGCATCTCTTCACTGTGTTCACCAATCCTCAATTTATCTAGTTGCTGTAGATTCGGTAAGCCTTCAAGAAATAGCACTCTTTCTATCAACTTATCCGCATGCTTCATATCCTGAATCGATTTCTTGTAGCTGCGATGATTCAGTCCTTCGAGGCCCCAGTTTTTAAACATCCTGGCGTGAAGAAAGTACTGGTTGATCGCGGTGAGCTCACATGTCAGCACCTTGTTGAGCTGCATAACAATATTCGGTTGACCTTTCATGGCATAATTCCTTGATAGCGACAATTTGATCTATATCAATGTTTAAAGCCTAACCTCAGATATTAAAAATATCAAATTACCTCTTAATTTCAGTTATTTAATAAAAATAAATGATTACTATTATCAATCTAAATTATAAGTGGATGGATGGAACTTACGGAAAATACTGATAAAAAAAACGGCTTAGCGCCGTTTTTTGATTATCAATGACAATTAGATAATACGGTGTTGAGCAAGTCGCTCCTGCCTGGCTTTCTCTTTGGCATCTTTAGCTTTTCGACGATCACATGGCTCATCGCAATCACAAGCCTTTTCAATGCCTAAAACACCAAGTCCACCACAGCTTCCCTGAACGGCTTTGCGCTTGATCAGATAACCGATAGACATCAGCAGAAAAAACACCAGCAAAAACAGAAAAGCGGCTATGAATGTACTCATCATGATTCCTCTTGCTCTCGGATATCTTAATAACCGATATCAGTATTATACCTTAAAGCAATTCATCTTTTCAGTGATTGTCCTGCTAGCCACAGACTGCTGTCCGCTAACAAACTCATCAACAGAATTAACCTCAACAAGGTAAAAAAATGGCACAGCGAACACTGTGCCAGATAGTTACATTAGCCACCGAAGTCATCCAGAAGGATGTTATCATCTTCGACGCCTAGGTCTTTCAGCATCGCAATAACAGCGGCGTTCATTACTGGAGGTCCACACATATAGAACTCACAGTCTTCCGGCGCTTCATGGCTCTTCAGGTAATTTTCGTACAGCACATTATGAATAAAGCCGGTGTACCCGTTCCAATCATCTTCAGGCTGCGGATCAGAGAGCGCGACGTACCAATTAAAGTTATCGTTTTCTTTGGCCAGCATATCGAAATCTTCAACATAGAACATTTCACGCTTAGAACGGGCGCCATACCAGAAACTCATCTTACGCTTAGTTTTTATACGCTTCAGCTGGTCAAAAATATGAGAACGCATTGGTGCCATACCAGCACCACCGCCGATAAACACCATCTCAGCATCGGTATCTTTCGCGAAAAACTCACCAAAAGGACCCGATATTGTGACTTTGTCACCCGCTTTGAGACTCCAGATGTAAGATGACATCTTACCGCACGGCAAGCTCAAATTACGTGGTGGAGGTGTTGCGATACGAACGTTAAGCATGATGATGCCGAACTCTTCTGGATAGTTCGCCATTGAGTAAGCACGTATTACTGGCTCATCAACCTTAGACTCGAGTTTGAAGAACCCGAAATGATCCCAGTCCTTACGATACTTCTCAGGAATGTCGTAATCCTTGTAGTATACGTGATGAGCTGGAGCCTCAATCTGGATATAACCACCAGCACGGAATGGTACCGATTCGCCGTCAGGAATAGCCAGCTTCAATTCTTTAATAAAGGTCGCTTTGTTGTCATTAGAAATGACTGTACATTCCCATTTTTTGATACCAAAAATGGCTTCGTCCAGTTCGATTTCCATATCGTTCTTAACGTTCACCTGACATGACAGGCGACAACCTTCACGCGCTTCACCTTTATTAATATGGCTCAGTTCGGTAGGCAAAATATCGCCGCCGCCGGATTTGACAATCACCCGGCACTGACCACATGAGCCACCGCCACCACAGGCAGATGACACAAAGATCCCATTATCCGCCAGCACGCCCAGCAACTTACCACCAGCCGAGGTTTTAATGGCCTTATCAGGATCGCCATTGATTGAAATTGTTATATCACCGCTGGACACTAGTTTGGACTTGGCGAATAAAATCACCAATACCAACACCAGTACAATGGCGGTGAACATACTCACACCGAGGTAAACCTCAAGTGGAGTGGACTTAAAAATACCAAGAATATCCATTAACTTATCCTTAGAAGGTCCAATTCAGGAAGCCACTGGCCGCATCAAAGCGACACACCAGAGAACGACATGAAACCCAATGCCATCAGGCCAGCGGTAAGGAAGGTAATTCCCAAACCACGCAGTCCTGCAGGCACATCCGCATATTTGAGTTTTTCACGGATACCAGCCATCAACACAATGGCCAATGCCCAGCCCATTCCTGAACCGAAACCAAATATCGCACTTTCACCCAGTGTGTAATCACGTTCTACCATGAAGGACACCGCGCCGAAAATCGCACAGTTCACCGTAATCAGCGGCAAGAAGATACCCAATGCGTTGTACAGTGGTGGAAAGTACTTATCCAATGCCATTTCCAGTATCTGAACTAAAGCAGCAATCACCCCGATAAAGGTGATGAACTTCAGAAAGCTCAGGTCAGCGTCGGGGAAACCAGCCCATGCCAATGCCCCCGGAGCTAACAGACCTTGATAGATGATCTGGTTAGCTGGCACTGAAATTGTCATCACCAGCACAACTGCGATACCCAACCCCATGGCGGTTTTGACTTTTTTAGACACTGCCAGGAATGTACACATCCCCAGGAAGAAAGACAGCGCCATGTTTTCGATAAAAATCGAACGGATCAATAAACTTAAATAGTGTTCCATGATGCTTATCCTTTCGCTTCAACCTGTTCGGGTTTCTTAGTACGAATTACCCAAATCAGCATACCTATCAGGAAGAAGGCACTGGGGGGTAACAACAGCAGACCATTGGGCTGGTACCAGCCACCATCAGAAATTTTCTGCAGGATCTGCACCCCGAACAAGGAGCCGCTGCCAAACAGTTCACGGAAGAAACCGACGGTCATCAGCACTGCGCCATAGCCCAGACCATTACCGATACCATCCATAAAACTCATCAATGGTGGTGACTTCATGGCGTATGCTTCAGCGCGTCCCATTACGATACAGTTGGTGATGATCAACCCCACAAACACCGACAACTGTTTAGACACGTTGTAGGCATAAGCTTGCAGTAACTGGTCAACCACGATTACCAGCGAAGCGATAATCGTCATCTGCACAATAATACGAACACTGCTAGGTATATGGTTACGAATCAACGAGATAAACAAGTTAGAAAACGCGGTTACTGCAGTAAGCGCAAGCGCCATCACCAATGCTGTTTCCAGTTTACTGGTTACTGCCAAGGCACTACAGACACCCAAGACTTGCAGCGCAATTGGGTTATTATTGAGAATAGGTCCGGTCAGAACCTGTCTCAGTTCTTTGGTATCAGCCATTAGCTCAGTCCTCCATTGCGTGCTTTTTCAATGAAGTGGGCGAAACCTTCATTACCCAACCAGAACGTCAAAGTGTGTTGTACGCCGTTACTAGTCAATGTCGCGCCAGACAGCGCATCGACACCATATTCTGATGCTGCCACTGCAGGATTCTTGGTCACTTTAATTGCGATATTGCCATTTTCGTCAAACAGCTTTTTGCCGTCCCACTTCGCTTTCCACTTCGGATTCTGCACTTCACCGCCAAGTCCCGGAGTTTCCCCCTGATCGTAATAAACCAGATTCTGCACCGTGTTCATATCAGGTTTTACTGCCAGGAAGGCATACATGGTTGACCACAAGCCGTAGCCATGCACAGGCATGATTACCGTAACAAGTTTTCCGGCTTCATCATGCACCAGATAAACGACCGCATTGTCAGCAACCCGCTTAACAGATGCAATATCGTGTTCCGGCACAAACGAGGTCGATGGGTCGCGAGATGCTTTTTTCTGATCATAGGTATCACCGTCAACGCCTGGCACCATATCGCCAGTTTTCAGATCTACCACTTTGGCTTGTACGTATTTTTTATATGTGTTCAGGATATCTTTCTTGTTCAGCTTTGCCTGAGGGTCTATCAGACCGGCAGCTTCAAGAATGTATTTTTGCTTATCCAGCAACTTGTTTTCCTGTTGGGTCGGCTTCAGCAAAACGGCCGCGGTCGATACAAATATGGAGCAGATCAGACACAAACCGACAACGATAAACAGAGTACTGGCAAATGAATCTTTATTCTTAGCCACGAGCAATCCTCCGCTTAATATTTGCCTGTACCACAAAATGGTCAAACAACGGTGCGAACAGGTTGGCAAACAGAATTGCCAGCATCATCCCTTCTGGGAAGGCTGGGTTGATTACCCTGATAAATACCACCATTGCACCAATCAAAATACCGTAAGCCCATTTAGCTTTGTTGGTAAAGGATGCAGACACTGGATCCGTTGCCATAAACATCATCCCGAAGGCAAAGCCACCCAACACTAAATGCCAATACCAAGGCATGGCAAACATAGGATTGGTGTTGGAACCAACAGCATTCAGCAGCAGCGATACAGCGATCATTCCGACCATCACACCACCAACAATGCGCCATGATGCGATGCGAGTGTAGATGATGATCAATCCACCAATGAGAATTGCTAACGTCGAAACTTCACCGGTAGAGCCTGGAATAAAACCAAGGAAAGCATTCCACCAACTCTGGTCAAAGGCATAACTCAATTTCCCTGCAGCAGCTTGACTCAGCGCGGTTGCGCCAGAATACCCATCTGCGACTACCCAGGTAGTGTCGCCGGACATATTGAGCGGATAAGCAAAGAACAAAAATGCACGTCCTGCCAATGCCGGATTGAGGAAGTTACGCCCGGTGCCACCAAAGACTTCTTTGGCAACTACGACACCAAAGGTGATCCCTAAGGCAACCATCCACAATGGAATTGTCGGTGGCAGGATCAGTGCGAACAGGATGGAAGTTACAAAGAAACCTTCATTAACTTCGTGCCCACGCACAGTGGCAAATAACACTTCCCAAATACCACCGATAGCAAAGGTGACAGCATAGATAGGCAGAAAGAAACACGCACCGTACCACATCAAAGTGGCCCAACCGGCATTCGCGGTTAACTCAGCACCGAACAGATGAAACAAACCCACTTGCCAAACATCAGGAGTACCATGACCTGCAACCAACGCCAACTGCGCTTGCAGACCAATATTGTACATGCCCACAAACATTGCCGGGAAAGTACAGGCCCAGACAGTAATCATCATCCGTTTCAGGTCCAGGTTATCACGCACATGGGTTCGCCCTGTGTTTACTTTACCCGGAGTGTATAAAATGGTCGCTGCAGCCTCATAAAGCGCATACAGCTTTTCGTATTTCCCGCCCTTTTCAAACTGCGGTTCAATACGCTCAAGAAAATCTTTCAAGCTCATAGGCCTTCCCTCTCAATGGTCTCCAGGCAGTCTCGAAGATAGGAGCCATAGTCATACTTACCGGGACAAACGAATGTACAGAGCGCCAGGTCTTCTTCATCCAATTCCAGCGCACCCAATGCCACAGCACTGTCGGTGTCGCCAGACACCAAATCCCGCAACAACATAGTTGGCAGAATATCCAGTGGCATGACCCGTTCGTAGTTACCGATAGGCACCATCGCACGTTCAGAACCGCCTGTACTGGTGGTCATATTGAATAAACGAGAAGGTGTTAAATGCCCCAGGAAAGCACGAGTGATAGAGAACTTGTCAGCACCAGGCATCACCCAGCCGAAGAACTCTTTCTCAGTACCTTCTTCAACTAGAGAGATCTGTAAAGAATACCGACCGAGATAAGCATGTGGCCCGGTTGCGGTTTCCCCATACAGCACAGACCCGGAAATCACCCGCACCTGACCATCAGCTTTTTCGTTCGCCAACAACTCGTCAGTACTTGCCCCCAATAAAGTACGAACTAGCCGTGGAGATTTTGCTTTTGGTCCGCCGATGGCGATTACGCGCTGACAGTTAAGCTCACCGGTAGTAAACAACTGACCGATGGCAATAACGTCCTGATAGCCTATATGCCATACGGTACGCTTTGAAGATGCTGGCATCAGGAAATGGATGTGCGTGCCAGGTAATCCTGCCGGATGAGGACCGGCAAACTCTTCCACCTGAGTGTCAGCCGCAGGGATATCTACTCCAGGCGCTTTACATAAGAAAACCTTGTCAGAAAGCCGAGAAATTACTTTCAGGCCATTCACAAAATCATCTTTATGTTCAGCAATAATTACCTGAGGGTCAGCAGCCAGTGGCTGTGTATCGATAGCAGTAACAAATACGGCAGCAGCAGAAGATTCTACGGCCGGGACTTTACTGAAAGGTCGAGTACGAAATGCCGTCCATAATCCTGAGTCAATCAGGTTTTTTCGGACGTCAGAGGCAGCGATAGTGTTGAGCGTTGCGGGTTCGTATTTGGCAAAAGAGACGGATTCACTCCCTTCTACTTCAATCACGACCGACTGCAAAACTCGTCGGGCGCCGCGGTTGATGTCTACAACAGTGCCACTGGCAAAAGCGGTATATTTTACGCCGGGGTTCCTTTTATCTTCAAAAAGAACCTGGCCCTTCGCTACTTTATCGCCCACTTTGATTTTCATCGTTGGACGTAAGCCAATATACTCTTCACCCAATGTAGCAACGTGTTTAATGGCTGGGCCATCATGGATAACTTGCTTTGGTTTACCTGCAAGAGGTAAGTCCAATCCTTTCTTGATTGTAATCATATCCACATGCACTACGGTTGAAGGAAAGACAATGCGCCGCGTTCCTGCCAATCCAGGGCATCACACAACCAATATGCCAAGCATTGAGTTAGCGCAGATTTTTCTCAGAAATGCGATCGCAATCACGTTGTTCGGCAGGCATTCTAACCCAATTGAAATGCTATAGCCACGAAAATTGTAGTATTTTTGTGCCCACAACCATCCCATGATCAACAATTTAACCAACAAATTTTTATCATTTTATTGACAACATAATGCAACAACCTGCCAATGCTGCATTAATGAACTACATCCTTCTTTTAAAAAGAATTATTTTTGTGACTTCTAGTGTAGAGAAAAAATAACTTTGCGTTTGATCACAATTAATGATCAACAAAATTCTCAGTCATCACACTTGCACCAGCAGAAGCAAATCAGCAATGACTTAACAATACCGTACACCATAGTGCAATTGGTATTACCATTGCTATTAAACTTTAGTAAGTGATGGCATTTCTTGCATAAAAAAACGACATGAATTGGCATTCATGTCGTTTCTAAAAAGTAAGACGAAACTAATAGCAGTTACAGTTGATGCAAAATTTCATCACTCAGTTTCAGCTCGTCGTTGTGATTGATACTAACACCGGCAGCAATAACATCTCGTGCAATCTGCTGTGCTTGTTCTAATGAATGCATGGTATATGTACCACACTGATATTCATTCAATTCTGGGATTGCGTGCTGATCTTTAACCTGTAATACATCCTGCATTGCTGCCAACCAAGCATCGGCGACACGTTGCTCGTCAGGCGTTCCGATTAAGCTCATGTAAAAGCCGGTTCGGCATCCCATAGGCGAAATATCAATGATTTCTACGCCATTACCGTTTAAATGATCACGCATAAAACCCGCAAACAGATGTTCTAGTGTATGGATACCACGTTCACTGAGAATGGTTTTATTCGGAACACAGAAGCGTAAATCAAACACGGTTATCTCATCACCTTTAGGTGTGGTCATTTGTTTAGCGACCCGCACGGCTGGCGCATGCATCCGGGTATGATCTACGGTAAAACTATCTAACAACGGCATAATGCCTCCCTTGTTAATTCTTTGACCACCGCATTAGTGCGATGGTTGAGGTAATTGGTCCAGTCTCAGCCACGACATTTTGGCGATGAAGGGACTTCCGCTAATGCTTGCCACTCGTCAGGGGTGTAAGTATGCATAGACAGGGCATGCACCCCATTGGCTAATTCATACGCCAGAACTTCATTCACTTTACGGTGCCTAGCTAATAATCGTAGCCCCTCAAAGGTGGAGCTCACCAGCACGACCTTAAAATGGGTTTCTGAATTAGGAGGCACATGATGATTATGACTTTCATTGAGTACTTCAATGTGTTCAGGCTTGAGTTCAGCCTGCAATTTCTGCTGGATAGTATCTGCAACTGACATAAGTAATTCCCAATGACTCCTTGAATGGCGGCAGGTTACTTGCTCAGGATACAAAGATCAATCTACAAAGAATAATGACTGATTCACTGACTGTGAAAGTACGGAATTAACTGACGAAAGGTGAAGTTAATGCGCGGCTCTTGTAATTTTAAGCGCTTAGGTAAGGCATGTTGCCATTGCTGCTGCATGGGCCAACGCATTAAAAGCAAATCGCCACTTTCCAACTGTAACCGTATTTTCTCATGTGTTTGCCGGGAACGAATATCAAAATCTCGGGCGGCACCAATTGTTACTGAAGCAATATCGCTCCCCGGTTGCAGCTCTGGCTCATCATCACTGTGCCAGCCCATACAGTCACGCCCATCCGCATATCGGTTTACCAGCACACCATTGCTCTGAAACTGGAAATCACGCTGTAACATCAGCCGTAAACGTTGACAATACTTTGGCCAAGCAAGTGCTCTCACCATCATACCGGAATACAGATAGTCACATCCTAGATCACCAAACCAAACCTGAGTTCTAGGGATCGGATGCGGTTTCCCGAAAACCTCTACCACGGGCTTTTGTAATGGGTACATGAGCGCTTCTTGCCATAAAATTTGCTGTTGTGCCTGACTAAGGTAGCCCCGCACCAACAACATCGGGGGGGCATTGAAAGTCTCCCGCTGCCGCTCACCAGCACCATCGAACAACAGCTCTGATTGCTGGGGTATTTTCGCCATAGCTGTCGATTCCATATAAGGAAGTCGCTATTCACAGAGGCTTCTGCGATAATTCGCGACAATTTTTCGGTGAATCAACGTTTATAATGGCTCAGTTCTCATTTGCAAACCAGGTACTGGAACTACAACGCTATCCCACTAATCAGCAGACCAACCTGCAAGCATGGGATGCTGCTGACGAACACCTGTTACATATGCTGGATGAGCGAGCCCTACCGGCATCAGTCATGATGCTAAATGATAATTTTGGTGCACTGTTGTGCGCATTAAAATCCAGACAATCAGATTTACGCTGTCTGTGGATTTCCGATGCAGCCACATCTCACTACGGTGCGGCCCAGAATCTCAGTCAAAATTGCCTGCCGACTGCGGATATTCAGTGGCTGGTAGAAGCGCCTGAAAAAATCGATAGCAAGCAATTGACCTTGATGAAATTACCGAAAAACCTCAATTATTTCGCCTGGCAACTCACACAACTGTCCAGAGTGTTACCTGCGGGAAGTGAGCTGTTTATCGGTGCCAAAGCAAAATCCATCAATCCACCGCTGCTGCAACTCATCGCCCAGTGTTTTGGCCCTGCAAGTGCCAGTCTGGCCTGGAAGAAAACGCGTGTTATTACGGCAGTTGCTGATGGTAAATTGCGACCAGAAATTGCCCCACAGTGCTGGCCGGTGCCGGAATATAAACTGCAACTTTCTAATTTGAGCAATGTTTTTGCGGCCAACAAATTGGATATAGGGGCTCGTCTGATGCTGCAACACATGCCACAGGGAAATTTCCAACAGGTTATCGATCTTGGTTGTGGCAATGGCATATTGGGGTTACGAGCAGCACAGTTGTTTCCACAGGCGCACATTCATTTTGTCGATGATTCTGCACAAGCAATTGCTTCAGCGCAGCAGAACTGGCAATTGAATAATTTAGCCGCCGAAAAAGGTCATTTTTACTGGGATGACTGTCTGACGAATCTGCCAGCGGACATTGAGACAGACCTAATCCTCTGTAATCCCCCGTTTCATCAGGGGGAAGCGATTACCGATCACATCGCCTGGCAGATGTTTGTAGATGCTAAACAACGTTTACGAGCCGGAGGATTATTACAAGTCGTCGGCAACCGCCATTTAGGCTATCACGTCAAACTCAAGCGCCTTTTTGGCAACTCTACTACGGTTGCCAGCAATCAAAAGTTTGTGATCTTACAAGCCGTAAAATAATCCGCATTTAAACTGTTACAAAAAAAACATTACAACGTTACAAATATGTAACCATCTCTGGTATTTTGTCAGTTTTCCCCCGAGCGCTGAAAAGGAGCTTCATACATGCGTTCTTTACTTTTATCGTTTTGCTTTCTGCTATTAATAATATCTTCTGCAACTCATGGGCAGGAGTTGTATGAAAAATATGCATCATTGCCTATTATGGAAAACCTCAGCCTTTCTCCAGATGGCAATAAACTCGCTGCAATATATAACACACCCAATGGGCCTCAAGTGGTATTAATGGATTTTCCATCCGTGGAATTTACCCCACTAGTTCAACTAAAAAAGGCTAGAGACCGCATCGAATATGTTGTCTGGTCAGGTAATCGCTATCTGATAGTCGCGCTAAGTTATCCAGAATACAGCACTGGCGATTACTTTCGTATCAACCGTTTATATCGTATTGATTTAGAAACCAAAGAAACCAGAGAACTTACGGATAAGCGTTTCTCCCAAAAAAGTTACTATAAGTACGTCAACTTTAATCTTGTCTCAGCTTTAAAGAATGACCCAGAACATATTCTGATATCTGCATATGATGAGTTGGATAAAGGCATAAGTGTCTATAAAGTTAATCTGGCGGACAGTGATTTTGATAAAATCATTGTTAACAATTATGAAATTGATAGCTGGTATGCCGATAATCACGGTGTGGTGCGGCTTGGGCTGCAATGGGAAAAAGATAAATCCACTGACGAACATAAATTCACTACTTGGTATCGAAATGCAGATGGTGAACCAATGAAAGCACTGCATACGGTAATTATTGGAAAATCAGAAACGTTTGATGTCATGGGCTTGAATGATGATGGTAGTAAGGCCTATGTATTAAGTGATCGCATCAACAATAGGGAGTCTTTGTGGTTGTATGATATTCCCAATAATAAATTTGAACGGGAAGTATATAGCAATCCCCAATATGATTTACGTGGAGCACTAATTAACAATGAAGGCGAATTAGCCGGTGTATTTTATTATGATGACTACTTACGCCAACATTATTTTTCTGATGCAGATGCTAAACAAACAATGCTCGCCAAAAAGCTGTTAGCGGGGATGGAAAGTTCAATAGTCACTAGCTCTCGCGATAAACAGCGTTTCATTATTGAGGCAGAGTCCACCTCAAAGCTACCTACCTACTTTTATGTGGATTTACGTACTAAAAAGGCCGGGGCCTGGCTATCTAAATACCCACTGTTAAACCATGAAGCTCTTGCGGTGCCACAAAACATCAAATTTAAGGCCAGTGATGGCATGGAGCTAAACGGCTATCTGACAATACCTGCTAATATTGAAAAGCCACCTTTAGTTGTGTTTCCCCATGGAGGACCACATTCCCGGGACTATAAATATTTTGATCCATTTGTGCAGTTTTTTGCGGCTAAAGGATATGCCGTGTTGCAAGTAAACTTTCGTGGTTCAGAAGGGTTTGGTAATGCTTATCAAACTGCCGGATATTATGAATGGGGCAAACGGATGCAGCGGGTTGTAGACGATGCCATGGACTACGTGGTATCAAACTTTCCAGTATCGAAAAACCAAGCCTGTATGGTAGGTGCGAGCTATGGGGGCTATGTCGCCTTAACTGAAGCATTTCAACAACCAGATCGTTATAAATGCTACGTCAGTATCGCAGGTATTAGTGATTTAGAAGCCGATATCGCCCATGAGAAAAAAATGAAGGTTTATGTAGGTAATATCATCAAAGAGGAAAGCCGAGATGCCTTAGCGGCACTTGGAGATGTATCAGCGATAAATCATATAGATGAAATTAAAGCGCCTATTCTATTAATTCATGGCACCAAGGATACTCAGGTTAACTACCACCAATCCTCTGATTTTTATGATAAGGCTCGTCGTAAAATTGATATTAAATATATTGAGCTTAAAGATACCACCCATTATTTAGACGACCCCACTGGTAGAACGGCGACATTTAAAGCGCTGGATGAGTTTCTCAGTAAATATCTCTGATAATTCATGAAACAAGGCCTGACATCGTCAGGCCTTTTAGTTTGCAATTAACGTCGTCTCCAGGCAAGCAACCCCAATACAATTACTCCCGCAGCAGACATACTCCCGGCATTAACGGTCACCAATGCCCCGCCATTATTATTGTAATTATCCCGGTCACGACTTTGCAGCGGCAACGCATAGAGACTATTCAGATCATAGCTGCTTACAGTAGCGACTATATCACTGTACCCCACTTCATAGAGGTCAATCAGCACATCATAGTGATCTGTCGGATAGCCAGTTTCCAATGAAGTTGTGACTTGATAGCTGTCGTATGAACTATCTCCCTGCAGATAAAATACGTCCGTGGTATAAAAATGCATCCAGTCACCGCCATTTCTACTGAGATATAACTCTGCATATACAGGGACGCTTTCAGTAACATCCGCACCATAGACATCCGCATCAATATCTAAAGAAAAACTATGGTAAAAGCCATCATAGTTATCATCAGCTAAAAGATAGGTCGCAACATCATAAAAGCTAAATTCGTGGTAATAATTATGAGCACTGAACGAGGATATTTTTTGGGCTGATTTACTGCCGCTGTTATTATCAGCGACTTTAGCCGCAATAATCTGCTCGCGGGTCTGTACTAAAATGTTGGTCTCGGTTGCCTGTTGTAACTGACTGACAGCCTCTTCGCGTAATTGCGCTTCATCAGCTGACTCAACCGCTTTGTAATCAACGGATTTGGTGGTCGCCGCATAACTGCTTCCAGCCCATATCAGCAATAACGCCATGGAGGTAATTACATTCACTTTAGTCATTAGGTTGGCCTCTTATGACACAATTGTTGGGTATCATTAAAACGATTGCTTGATGAACACAACATGAATGACAACAGTCAGCCAGTGTTCATCTTCAACACGGATAATAAAACGCAAGTTCGCTGTACAAATTTTAGCAACAGCATAAGTTTGCACACTGCACAGGATCTTTTAAACTGGTCATATTGATTCAGACGGGACCATAATATGAGTTTGAGTAAACGCAACAATCCAAAAGAGATCAAGCTATTAGGCAGCCTGATATTGCTGCTTGGATTGTCGTTATCCAGTCCAGTTCTGCACGCCAAACAGCCCAATAACAACCGCCAGGGAAAACCACAAAATCAGCTTGTGGTTCGTAGTAATAATCAGGCGGCACAAATAGTGAAAAGTCGTTATGGCGGAAAAGTATTAAAAGTCGAGTCAACCAGGATGAACGGAGATCCCGGGTATCGAGTGAAATTACTGACCGAAAACGGCCGTATCATTTATGTTTCGGTCAATGCCGCCAGCGGCCGCATCGATAAATGACAGGGAGGAGTTTATGCGCTTGCTATTAGTGGAAGACGATGTGTCGCTGCAAGCCAACCTTAAACAGCATCTGGAAGAGGCTAATTTTGGTGTCGATTGCGCCACCGATGGTGAGGAAGGTTTATTTCTTGCCAGCGAATATCCCTATGATGCGGCTATCATCGATGTTGGTTTACCCAAGCTCAATGGTATCCAACTGATTGAAGCGATGCGACAACAGCAACGGGATTATCCAGTTCTCATCCTTACCGCTAGAGACACTTGGCAAGATAAAGTCGAAGGACTCGATGCCGGTGCCGATGATTACCTTACCAAGCCCTTTCACCCACAAGAATTGTTAGCACGAGTAAAAGCGCTCATTCGCCGAGCTGCGGGGAAAGCCAGTCCTGTATTAGAAAATGGCCCGCTCACAATCAATACCAGCGCCGCTGAAGTACGTTTGAGCAATCAACTGATTAACCTGAGTGCTTCGGAATATCGGCTATTGGAATACCTGATGTTACATCAAGGCGCGGTGCAGTCTAAAACGGTATTGATTGAACATCTTTATGACCAGGATTTTGATTTGGATTCAAACGTCATAGAGGTTTTCATTCGCCGTTTGCGTCGTAAGCTCGATCCGGATAATGCACTGGGTTTGATAGAAACGTTGCGGGGTCAAGGATATCGAATGAATAGCGTCGGCGATAAGGTCAAGGAATGACTGACACCAAGTCCGAACATCAACATTGGCAATGGCTGACAGGCTCCCTTAAAGCAAGACTAATCGCCAGCGCTGTGTTGTTAAATCTGGTGTTGTTGCCGCTCATTGGCGTCACGCTGGCCGATGCCTTTCGTGTGCAGATGACCGATGCTGTAAAAGATGAACTCAGTGCGACACTCTACGGCATTCTGGCACTTACCGAAGTACAGCAGGGAAAGCTTGAATTGCCACAGCTGCTGCAAGACAGTCAGTTTAATGTGGATCAATCCGGACTCTACGCCATCATTACCGACAATGATCAGGATGATGTTCTGTGGCACTCGCAATCTTTTATTGGCTTTTCCTTGCCGGATAATCTTCTTACCCCGCCATTAGGTGAAAGCCAGTTTGGTGAAATCATGTTAAATGGCAAGCCTCATTTTATTTTGAGTTTCAGTGCGAGTTTTGCATCTGCCTCTCCCGGTGGGAGCGATCTTCCATTCTGCGTGCACATATTGAAATCCACCGTCAGTTTTGAAGCGACACAGCAAGAGTTCCGGCATCAACTTTGGCGCTGGCTGGCATTACTGATGCTGGCATTACTGTTGATCCAAGGCGGCTGGTTATGGTGGACCCTAAAACCACTTGCGCGCTTTCGCAGCGAACTGCTGGCGGTGCAACAGGGAAAACAGCAACGTCTTGGCAGCCATTACCCACTTGAGTTGGAGCAAGTAGCTAAACAACTCAACACATTGATCAGTAACGAGTTAAATCAACGTCAACGTTATCGCAATGCCTTATCTGATTTGGCCCATAGTCTGAAGACACCGCTGGCAGTCCTCAGTAGTATCAAATCCTTGCCTGCGGAAGCACAGGAGCCAATCAATAATATCAATACCAATATCAGCCACCAGCTCAAACGCGCACAGGCGGCGGGCAATTCCGCCTGGTATCGGAGTGTGAATGTAGTGCCTTTAGCGGAAAAATTATTGCGAACACTCAAAAAAATTCATCAGCAGAAGTCCTTGCAGGTAAACCTTCACATAGACAACGAGGCACTCTTTTTTGGTGACGAGGCTGATTTTAGTGAGATCCTCGGGAATCTGCTCGATAATGCCTTTAAAGCAGCAAAAAATCAGCTAACGGTATCGATAGTTAGTGATAAGCAATGTTTAAGGCTGCAGGTAGAGGATGATGGTTCAGGAGTCGATGCCCAACAACGTGAGCGGATCTTTCAACGTGGCGTTCGCGCCGATACTTATAAACAAGGCCATGGTATCGGATTGGCGATAGTAAAAGATTTACTGCACAGTTATCAGGGTAGCTGGCAGATAGACACCTCACCCACCCTTGGTGGAGCACGGTTTAGCGTCACCCTCCCACATTATCGACAGGCAGAGGTATAACCTAAATTGGCTTTCAGCTTATGTTCATCTTGTGTTTTATAAGCTGTAACACAACAACGGAAAAGTATGGCGGACTCGCCATTCCGGGCTTGAAAGCGGAGGCAGATATGAACACTCTCAGCCAATATGCAAAACGCATCATAACGCGTTTAGCATTGCCACTCATGTTGGCAATCACCGTCGTTGGCTACAGCAATAGCGCGATGAGTGCCGAGGAAGTTAACAGCAAATACTATAGTGATGCGCAGTTAGCTCAAATGTTGGCACCTATCGCCTTGTATCCAGACACCCTATTAACCCATGTGCTCATTGCCAGCAGCTATCCACTTGAAGTGGTTGAAGCCCAACGCTGGCGCACACAACATAGCGACTGGAGTAATAATCGCCTGACAACTGAAGGGGCAAAGCAGGGGTGGGATCCCAGCGTTGTTGCGTTGTTGGCATTTCCCAATATTCTGAACAAAATGAGTCAGGATCTGAATTGGACCTCTGATTTAGGTGAAGCATTCGTCGCCGATGAAGGTCGGGTGATGGATAGCATCCAGGATTTGCGTCAGGCCGCCTATGATGCCGACAATCTGAAAAACGTAGCGCAAATCCAGGCATCACGGGAAAACGACCGCATTATTATCGTTCCGGCCGATCCTCAAATCATTTGGGTGCCCTATTACGATCCTCGGATTATCTATGGTACTTGGCGCTGGAGCGCTTACCCTCCCTTTTACTGGGATCCATTTCCGGGTTATGTCATCGCTCCACATACCCTGTTCTACTGGTATAACGGGGGTATTCGGATCTCGTTCAACTTTTTCTTCAGCACCTTCCGCTGGCATGAGCGCAGTGTATGGGTAGATTATGGTCATAATCACTACCGGTATGTGCCGCACCGTACTTCCATTAGCAGTGGCGGCCAGCGTTGGGTTCATCGTCCAGAACACCGTCGAGGTGTGCGTTACCAGCATGAACCCCTGCAGCAGCGATATGAGCCAGCCTATCGGCGTGATCGCGACAATAACCGTTTTGAGCAGGTTCAGCACTCTTTGCAAAATCGCCCGCAGCACTCAACGGATAAAGGAGTGAAACGCACGCAAGACTACCAGCACAATGGCAATAAAGTTACCGGGCAGACAGGTGCACCGCATAAAGCTGAAAGTCCTAAAGCGGAACACAAGCCATTAAATACTAACAAAGAAAGACCGGCGATTCGGACGCAACAAAACCGCGATCGCAATAACTTGGCAGTGGAGCAGCGCAATAACAATCGCATTGCTAAGCCACAACAGCCATCTACCGTTAACTTTGTCGGTAACAATGCCAACCGCCAGCACAATCAGGCGCAACCACAACGGCAAATAGCGCCGACCAAATCGGTAACGCCAACAAGGGCGCAACAACCAAGGGCTGAAATCAAATCGCAGACCCAGCAGCGAAGTCAACCGGTTAATCGGCTAGAACACCAGGCACAGCCGTCTCGATCTTTTCAGAATTCATCGAGAACACACAGCAATAACGGTGTTCACCAAAAGGAACGTTAATAACACAGAGGCAGTGAATACTGCCTCTTTTGTTAATGCGGCGGTCAGACGGCAATGTTGGTATAGCACTGCACCTTAGTCAGTGAGGTCACTTCCTCAAGATACTTAACCATACGCGGGCTAAAGGTTATCCCTTTCACCATGGTTAAATTGCGTAGTCCGGGAAACAGAATAATGTCGTCATAACTCAGCTGATTGTCTCTGGCCGACGGCAAGATAACATCGTCAAGCATCGACCAGCACTGATACAAGCCTTGTAAGTAGGTCTGAGTATTAGCAAACGCGTCTTCGAAACTCATACCAATTAACGCGGTTTTATTTTGAGTAAACCAGTCGATAGCTTCTGCACTAGAAAACTCCGGTAATCCTAACCGCACATTTCGTGGGAACAGCAATCGGCTGGTGCTATAGGATGATTCCTTAAGATAATTTTGAATCACTTCCTGTTGTGTTGCTGGCAGTAAAACAGGGGCACCCTCAAGCTTATCGAGGAAAGCTACAATATCAAGACTCTCAGCCATATAACTACCATCAGGCTTTTGCAGAATTGGCACCAGATTGGCTCCCACTTTACCCAACCGTGCCTGCACATCCTGGTTTTGCAAATAAACCCATTCAACATCCAGCTGCTTAAGTCCAGTCACCATCATGGCTCTGACACAATACGGACAGTGGTCAAAAATAAATAGCTTCATTGGATACTCCATAATGTCCAATTTGGCACAAAAAAATCAGCTTAACTAAGTGTGTGGTCAAGCTCACGAGGTCGGCATTATTACCAGCGCGCAAAAAAGTCTTCCGCGATACCTAGTTGTTGTTTGATTGGCTGTTGTTGCCCAGAACCATCACGAACCCAGCCATCAAACACCCCCATATAATGACGACGTAATACGCGAGTACGTAACCCTTTTTGGCGATGCTGAACATGGTTAGTAGGCGTAAACCATAGGTCCAGTTCTTCCCGTTCAGACCAGATCCGCCAGCGACCTTCTCTAGCCGGGCGATGATCCACATTAAAGTGAACGGGGGTCAGTAGATGACGTGCGCCGTCCTGCCACAACACATTCTGACAGGACCCGGTGTCATTAATGCCACAGGCAAGATTTAATGCTATCGGAACCCCATTAGGTTCACCATTAATGCACGCCCAACGCCAGCGGTTTTGTCCAGACGCATAGCCCGCCCAAAAACCGTAGCCCCCCATAGCCCGTGACAACGGCTGAGGTTCGTGATTAATAGACAGTGCGCCTTTGAGTTTCAAACCGCTGTGTTGCTGCGCATAACCCCAGCCGTTATACCCATTGGGGCAACACAAAGTCATTGGCAGACTCAGCGCTCTAGGTTCCAGAGACAGTTGTGCAGAAATCTCTACTCCCTGCACTGACAACGCCAACGTCAAATGCCAGAGGCCATTTTCTCGTTTAATCTTGATGCCCTTGGCACTGCTAGTTCCCTGCCAGGGAGAGTGGGCCAACTTTTCAGATAATGATAAAGGCCATTGCCATTGCTTGTGGTACAGCTTGCCGAACACTAAATCGTATAAATAACAAAAGCCGCTGTTAGCAAAGCCCGAAGCCATCAAGCCTAGTCCCAACATGTAGCGACGACTATGAATCGACACAAACTCCTGTTGCCGGAATTGCATACGTTGTTGCAAGCCAGACAAGGGACGATCCATTTCGTCCGTCAGGCGAAAATTTCTTAACCCCAACGAGTGCACCATACCGTCGAAATGCCCATATACCGGCATACCACCCACGACGAGCGTCGGCGGTGATTCACGAGTAAAAACCCCGCTCGCAGGGTTTTTAACCGGGGAAGATTCTTCAGTCCACATCAGTACCACCTCTGTTACTGACTATACGCCCCTGCCACTCTAACGCGGGACCGCCAGCATGAAAAGAGCACAATCAATCCAGCAGTTCATCCGTGCTTCAGCAATGTCTGAAATCTGTTATGCTGTTCGCCTGTGTCTTAATGGATGACCCGTTAAAATGAAAATTATTGTCACTTTTCTGGCTGTCAGCACGTTGCTGATGGGTTGTGCCAGTCACTCTCCTGACAAAATTGCACTGGGACCGGAACAGCCGCAAGTGCAGGTACAAACCAGCCAGCTAACACCACTAGCGCTGACAGCGAGTGATCTGCGAACCGTAAATTACGTCGTGCGTTATGTCGATACCAAGCCGCAACGGTTGGTGGGGACTTTTCAAGATATGCGTAGCGTAACTGAACAACTCTTCCGCAAAGGCTTTGCCAGTGCCGGTTATCAGATAGACCCCGCCAGCGGCACTACATTAGATATGCGTCTAGAGCAGTTGCAGACAGATGTTGAGAACTCCATGTTGGGGTTTGAGGCCATCACCAATTTGGCTATTAGTGTGCAGGCCAGCAATAGCAGCCACACGTTTAGTAAACGCTATTCCGCTACCAGCCGATTAAAAGGCCCCTTCAGTGCGGATTTTGCAACGTTGGAACTGGATATTAATAAGCTTTTGACCCAATTATCCGGGGAAATTATTAACGATCCCGAGCTGAATCAGTTTCTGAAACAAGCGAAGTAACATTAAAAAGGAAACCACCATGACCCGTTGGATTATTGTTTTGCCGTTGTTGCTGTGCAGTCAGTTAGCACTGGCGCTCGACATTCAAAAGGACAATCTGTTTCCTCGAGTGGAGTTGGACACCACAATGGGCAAAATTGTGGTAGATCTTGACCGTAGCCGGGCCCCTATCACGGTGGATAATTTTCTGACTTATGTGGTAAGAGGCGATTATAACAACACTGTATTCCACCGAATTATCAAAGACTTTGTTGTTCAAGGTGGAGGTTATGATCCACAGCTCAAGACATTGCGGGAAGATAAGCCAATTGTTAATGAGTCGGGTAATGGCCTATCCAACACGTTAGGTACTATCGGCATGGCTCGGGAGAAAGATCCACATACGGCTACCCGGCAGTTTTACTTCAATGTGGCGGACAATACTAAGCTCGACCCTTCCTCGAAACACTGGGGATATGCAGTTTTTGGTGAAGTCAGTGAAGGGCTTGAGGTGCTGCAAAAAATGGCACAGGTGCCTACCGGACCCAATACTGCATTGCAATGGGAAGATGTGCCGTTAACGCCCATTATTCTGAAAAAGGCGACATTGCTCCCAGCAAATTGATCTGGGGCTACACTGCTCGGAGCAGTGACTATACTAAGAACAAAAATAATCTTCAGGAGAAGGATTGATGACAACGGATGACTTCATCCGGTTAAAGGCACCACAATTGGCCAATTATGGAAAAGCCTTTTATCAACAACAACTTCCACTATCAGAACTCCGACTATATCTGTGGGATACCCTCGAAGAATGGTTTACGCTTCGTCTACAAGGCGAAGCGCAATCTGATATTGAAAAAGTCTTTTGGTTTCTGCTCTATAGTTTCGATAAATGGCCTGAATGGGCGTTACGAGGCAATCAGTATTTGCGTAAACAACTGCAGCAATGTTGTGATTTTCTTGATGGCGAAGGCCTATATCCACAAGGATGCCAAGGTGTTCGTCCTGCGGCCTGAGCCAACAAGTGCTTCGCATTTTTCTATACAAGCGGCGTAATTAAGCCGCTTGTTGCTTGCAGTCACTTCGCCAGACTTTTAAGCTAGGGACTTTCCTCTCCAGCTGTCGTGTCATGTCTAAAAGCCATCTATCTACGTTAAAAAATACCTTTGGCATCTATCTGCATCGGCGGGTATTGGTATTGCTATTACTTGGCTTTTCATCCGGACTGCCACTAATGTTAGTGTTTTCCACGCTGTCATTCTGGTTACGAGAAGCAGGAGTTGATCGCGCAGAAATTGGCTATTTCAGCTGGATTGCTCTGATGTATGCGTTTAAATGGGCTTGGTCGCCGTTAGTTGATCGCATGCCGCTCCCCTTTCTCAGTCACTATTTCGGGCGCCGCCGTGGTTGGATGATCTTTTCGCAGTCACTCTTGATAATGGCCATTCTTGGCATGGCCGCCAGCGATCCTCGTAGCGACCTTACGCACTTAGCACTATTTGCAGCACTGGTGGCATTTTCCTCCGCCACTCAGGATATTGTCATCGATGCCTTTCGCATTGAATCGGCCCCGGAAGGTATGCAAGCCGCGCTAGCCGCGGCATATCAGGTCGGTTATCGCAGTGCCATGATTATTGCGACCGCTGGCGCACTGACCATTGCCGCCTGGATCTCACCTAATCCTGAAGGTTATGATCTTAATAGCTGGCAAACGGCCTACTTAGCGATGGCAGGGTTGATGTTAATCGGGCTCATCACCAGCTTCTTTGCCAGTGAACCTTGCGTAGATGTACGCGATGCCTGTGGTGAAGAAATTCGGATGAAGCAACACCTACGTCAACAACATTCACGCCCGGTTGCCGGGCTACTTGCCTGGCTCTATGCCGCAGTGGCCTTGCCATTCATTGATTTTTTCCGTCGCTATGGCACGCATGCCATTGTCATATTGCTACTGATTTCCTGTTATCGCATCTCAGACATAGTGATGGGCATTATGGCTAACGTGTTCTATGTCGATATGGGATTTTCCAAAGAGGAGATTGCCACCCTCAGCAAGGTCTACGGGCTGATTATGACGCTGATAGGCTCCGGTGTTGGCGGCTTATTGGTCGCCCGCTATGGCACCATGAAAATCCTCTACATTGGCGCGTTTCTGGTCGCTACGACTAACCTGCTGTTCGCCCTCCAAGCCTATGTTGGCTATAACGTGCCGCTGTTGACGGTGGCCATCTCTGCCGACAACTTCAGTGGTGGTATTGCGACAGCGGCATTTATCGCTTATTTATCAGGGCTAACGGGGGCCGGTTACAGCGCGACACAATATGCGCTGCTTTCGTCGATCATGCTGTTATTTCCCAAATTCATCGCCGGATTCTCCGGTGAATGGGTTAACGCCTTTGGCTATGTAAATTTCTTTGTCAGTGCCAGCATTATTGGCTTACCAGTATTGCTGCTCATCAAACTTGTGGATCGCAAACCACCAGCGCTAGCGGAGACAGTTACAGCAGACGACAAAGCCTCTGAACAGCCATAAAGATTAATCACGAAAGTTGTTGAACTGGAACGGCTGTCCTAGCTCCGCATTTCGGGCTAGCGCCATTACCGCTTGTAAATCATCACGCTTCTTGCCCGTTACCCGCACGGAATCGCCCTGAATTTGGGCTTGGACCTTTAGCTTGCTGTCCTTGATGAGCTTCACCAGCTTTTTGGCCGTTTCAGTCTCAACGCCCTGCTTAAAGCGTACTTTCAACGCAAAGGTTTTTCCGGTGTGGATAATTTTTTCATCGACCTCCATCGCCTTCGGATCCACATTGCGTTTACTTAGCTGAGTCCGCAGGATATCGACCATTTGCTTACACTGAAAATCAGATTCTGATGAGAGCGTTATGACAAAATCCTTCAGATCCACATCGTATTCCACGCCACGGAAATCAAAGCGTGAATCCAGCTCACGGCGGCTATTATCGGTTGCATTACGCAGTTCAACGGCATTTACTTCAGAAACAATATCAAATGAAGGCATAATTTTTCTTTACCATGGCTTAATTCTGTATGTGAGTTTACTGCATGTTGAAGATCAGCTGAACTGAAGTGTGTTTACGGATGACAGCCTAAGGTACTTTTGCATATTATGGAGAGCAGATTTTCCCTGACGCCGAAGTGAATGTGATTAAGAAACAGCTAGTTTTCCGGGTAGCATTACTGGCCGCAGTACTGTTGATCAGTTATCTGGTTTTTTCCAAGCCCAGTTATCCGCAGAATATCCCGAATATCGACAAAGTTGGTCATGTTGGTAGCTTCTTCCTGCTGGCGTGGCTAGCTTATCTGGCCTACCGTCCGCGCTGGTACTGGATTGTACTGGAACTCGCGTGTTACGGATTCATTATTGAAGCAGTGCAATACTTTCTGCCTTACCGCAGTTGCGACGTAAAAGATTTTATGGCCGATATGGCAGGGGTCGCTCTATTCTATCTGCTACTTGGAAGCTGGCGCGGTTTGCGTAAGAGGCGACAATCGAGCAACAAGGCATGAGAATAGCGATTTTAGGCGCTGGCGCAATCGGTCAGTTACTCGCGCATCAATTGGCAGATTGCGGAGAGTTTCCGTTATTGCTAGTGCGGCCGGAGCATACACCGTGCCGTGGACAGGACACGTATCATATTGAGTCAGATCAGCAACGCCGCGCGCATACCTTTCAGTGGCTGTCCACCACCGCTGATAACCAGGCATTCAGCGAAATTGAGCTACTGATAGTGACGCTCAAAGCTTATCAAGTTCCAACGGTATTGCCGGAATTACTTCCTAAGCTGCCATTAAGTTGTCATGTGCTGCTGTTGCACAACGGGCTGGGCTCCCACAGTAAAATCATTCCGCTGCTCAATGGTAGAGGTCTTTCGCTCGGTACCACCAGCCAAGGCGCACTCAGGCAAACCCCGCAACAAATACGTCATACCGGTAAAGGATTAACACAATTCGGCCCAATTGCCGGGCCCATGATGTCAGCCCCATTAAAACTCTTATTGTTGAAAGCCATTCCTGACAGTGAGTGGTGTGATGATATTTTGCAGGCGCTGTGGGAAAAACTGGCCGTTAATGCTGCCATTAACCCACTAACGGCGATTGATAACGTGCCAAACGGCACACTAGCAGCGGAGCGCTACCAACAAACCATCAAAATGGTTATTAATGAGCTGGTTAGTATTGCTCACTTGGAAGGGATATCACTTCATTGTGACAAGTTGCTGCTGCGAGTGAACAAGGTTATCGAACTCACCGCCAAGAACTATTCCTCCATGCAGCAAGATCTGCAACATGGTCGCCCGACAGAGATTGATGCCATTAATGGCTACCTCGTGCAATTGGCCCAACAGCATGGAATTGAGGCGCCAATGAACCAGTTGCTGACCCAAAAGATTAAACAGCTATCTCACTTAGCTGATGCGTTGTAACCATTGTCCACATGCCCAAGCAACAAAATTAGCCCAAGCATAACCAAACACTGCAATCAAAACCGCCAAGGGTACCAAAGCTTTATTGTAGGCACTTGCCACCACAGGTGCAGATGCTGCACCACCGAGATTACACTGGCTAGCGATAGCCATGTAACTGAAAGGTAGGCGCAAACGCCAAGTTGCGAACAACATCAGTATTATGTGAATAAATAACCAAACAGCGCCTATCACAAAATACCACGGCAATGATAGCAACATGGCAATATTCATCTTTAACCCCATAATTGCCAACATAAAATACAAACATACGGTACCTATTTTATCAGCGCCATACATCGCAAGTTTTCTCGCAGGGCTAAGTGACAACATCACGCTGCCAGTGGTGATTAACACAATTCTCCATAAAAACGGCAAATGTAGCTGATATTGAGAAGCCCCAGGCCAAAGAGTGGAACACCATGTTGCCAGCCAGCCAGAGCATGCGTGAGCCAAACCACTTAGAACCAAAGGCAGACATATCAATAGCATCAGGTGACGTAAGTCGGGCAAACGTTCTGCCGGAGCGACAGTATTTGTTAATATTGCTGGGGAACGACTGCCCAACCAACGATTAATTTGAGGTTCGTGAGGTGCCAGAAACAATAGCAACGACATCCAAATCCCGGACAACAAGACGTTTACGGTAACAAAAACGCCAAAAATATTGTCGCCTACGTTAAATAACTGTTTGATAGCCATTTGATTAGCGGTACCGCCCACCCAGTTTCCAGCCAACGTTGCCATGCCTCGCCAAAGACTATTGCTGCCATGATCCAGTAACATTGACGGGGAAAAATGAGTGACAAATAGCAATGCCAGTGGCCCACCAATAAACACCCCGAGACTGCCAATCAGAAACAAAAGAAATAACTTACCACCGCTACTAATAACGGCGCGAATATCCAATCCTAAGAGTAAGAGACAAAGGCAGGAGGGCATTAAATAATCGCGCACCAGATAGATCAATTGAGAATTCTCTATCTGGATCAAATGGAAGGTGTTAAGGAGTGACGGCAGAAAATAGCACGCCACCATCACTGGCATAACTTTGTATAACGTAATGAAAAATCGACGCTTGATCCCTGAAGTGTAAAAGATAACACCAAGGATCACGCTAAGAATGCCGAATAGCTGATAATCAGTTGTGATTTTTAACATAACTGGCGAAGATTATCTGAATTATCGACAGCAAACGCCTTAAAATTGCAGCTTACCGGAGATACCTGTCCATCTGCCCGACAAATCATCCAATAATTTCGTTCAAAGTCCCATCCGTCGAGTGACAACTCAACTAAATCACCTCGCGCAAGTTCTGCGTCAATAGCCATATAAGGCAATACGCTGACACCATAACCAGTTGCAGTCGCTCTTTTTATCGCGCCAAGTGTTGTCATGGTAATATTTTGCGAAGGCACGATACCGCAACTGTGTAACAGCTGAATTGCTCGTACACGGGATACAGTGGCAGATTCATCAAGGTACCAAACCTGCTGGGATAATAACTCAGTAGTCATTACCTTATGAGCCAATGGATTAGCTGCACCGCAGACAATACAGATACGATCTTTCAGCCAAAACGCACTCGCAATTGATGGTAAACTTGGCTTGGCATCAACAAACGCAAGATCAACTTCGCGCTCTACTAGCATTCGTTCAACACTATTAGAATCTTTAATCACTAAACGCAGTTGTGTAGATGGAAACCGCTTATGAAATACCGGCAACAACCTTGAAAGCGCGTAGTTACCCGCCGTCTTACAGGCGCCAATGGTCAATGTTCCGCTGACACCAGATGCAGAAGCAGAGAAAACTTGCTCCATTTTCTCTCCCGTTGTCAGCATTTCATTTGCATATGGCAACAACAGTTCACCTTGGCCATTAAGCTGTAAACCACTTCCTGTGCGCTGAAATAAGCGACTCTCTAGTACGCTTTCCAACTCTTTTAATGCCATGCTTACTGCTGGAACCGACATATGCAGTTGCTTGGCGGCTTTTGATATCTGCCCCTCTTGATAAATAGTTTTAAAAACTAGCAACTGCTTTAACGTGACTTTCATGAGTCATTTCCACATTTGTTTGTCGACAGATCCTACCTGTAAATCTGCCGACAAACCTTGATCAATGCGACGAATGCATCTACCCCCTAAAAAACAACACTTTTATAACTTAAAAAAGCTGTTTCAAATAGACAGTAAACTGAGTATCGTCATAGTCTTGATAACCATTCTTGTCAGTAACATTTCCATTGAGATAACTGGCAATAACCCCAATTGTGGTTGCTTTAGAGGCAGAATAATCCAGCCCGCATGAAACCAAATAACTGTTGGTATCTGTAACGCTACTCTTATCTGCTAGGTTACCGGTAATTTTACCTAGTCCCGCTTTGTCATAGAGATACTGTAATTTCAGCTGATATTGATCGAAAGGTAAGGCCGCACTTAACAGGTAGCTGTTACCACTAAGATTTTCATATTTATCTGATTTAGCATGCTGAACCAGCGCTCCCCAATGGATACCTGCCAGCTTGGTCCCACCAACGACACGATAAGCATCTAACTGATTTAAACCATCGGCATAGGCAACTGCCACATAGTAGTTGTCTTTTTTCAAACGACTATCACCGATAGTCGCACTGACCGCATAATTACCTGAGCTACTACTTGTGTTATCGGCAAACTGATAGCTTGACCCAAATTGAATACCAGATAATTTTGGCGAATAATAAGTAACAGAATCACCTAGACGATCATTACCTGAAATCAATTTTGCCATATCTGCTGAAGTAATATTAAATAAATCAACTTTACCTTCAGTCTTTTTAAATACTGTATCATTGCGCCCAAATACAATAGAACCTAAATTCCCCGCCACACCGATATATGTATTTCTTGGTGTAAATAATTCAGAAGTGTCGTAATAACCTTCAGTACCAAATTCTGCGACATAAATAACCTTTAAGTTATCGCTTAATTTTTCATCTCCCTTAAGTCCTAAAAATGATGCGAAATTTTCAAGCTGTGTACCATTTTCTTTGCGATTGGCCAACACTCCATTATCTGAATTAGTTAAACCCAGCCAAGCACGGCCATAAAATTGAGCATCACTGGCAAAAGCACTGCTAACTGGTACAGCAGCGGCAATAAGGCTAAGAGCTAACATTGTTTTTTTCATTATGAACCATTCCCATAATAAGTTATAAAAATCGTAGCAAAGAATAAAAAAATTATGCATAGAAGGAATTGCAACCAGATCACAATTAAGCAGACAAATATAAGCATTAATAATTTCAAAAACATTATTAAATAAAATTTAAATATGAGTTAAAAATTTCTTAAATGGATTTAAATTAAAAATAAATAAAATACGAACAAGATCTAATTCAAATTTTTATCTACAAACAACCTGCACGCTATATAGCAGTGATTATCTACACAATAAAAAGGAACATCATGAAATTTGCAGTATTAAGTGGGTTGATCCTAGCATGCTTGGTCGGTGTCAATAATGCCGAAGCCAATGCAAATGATTTAGCATCCTTTCACAAAGACAAAGGTGATGGGTGTAAAACCTGTCATCAAACTCCTGGAAAAGTTGCTGATGACAGTGAAAACTATATCAATACACAATGTAAGAGCTGTCATGGTGATTATGCAGCTCTGAAAAATCCCAAATTGAAGATTGATCCACACGATTCACATCTTGGTGATATCAATTGTACAAGTTGCCATAAGGGCCATGAGCAGTCCAAAGTTTATTGTAATGAATGCCACTCTTTTGACCTAAAGATTCCATTTAACGATGCCAAGAAAAAAGAAGCCTGGGATGCAAAATGGGATCAACAAAAAATTCAGCAAGCAATAGCCAAAGGACCAGTAGAAAGTACTGACGTAGTCATTATCGGTGCGGGGAGTGCTGGCTATAACGCTGCCATTGCCGCTAAACAAGCGGGCGCCAAGGTCATCCTCGTGGAAAAAGCACCTTTTAGTGGTGGCAACTCGATGTTGGCTGCTGGTGGTATGAATGCCGTTGGGACTCCGCAACAGAAAGCCCACCATGTAGAAGATAAAGTGGAATGGTTTGTTGAAGACACCATGAAAGGAGGCCGCTATGCCAATGATCCTAAATTGGTAGAAATTCTTGCAGAACAATCTGCAGCGGGGGTGAAATGGCTGGAGTCTTTGGGCGTCAACATGGATGACCTTAAACGCTCTGGTGGTGCCCGTGTTGACCGTACACACCGTCCAGCAGATGGCCGCAGTGCAGGCCCAACCATTATACAAGCATTGCGTAAAGCCGCAGACAAATATGGCGTAGAAACTCGTCTGAACTCTCGTGCAGAAAAACTGGTAGTCAACGACGATCACCAGATTGTTGGTGTAGTTGTGCATGGAAAACATAGCGGTTATTACATGCTAAGTGCCAAATCAGTGGTATTAACTACTGGCGGCTACGGCTACAACAAAGAGATGATCGCCTACTACCGACCAACCTTTAAGGGAATGACCAGTTCCAACAACATTACCGCTACCGGTGATGGCATCAATATGGCCAAAGAAATCGGTGCCAGTATGACCGATATTGACTGGATCCAAGCGCACCCAACAATTGGGGTAGATAGCCGTATACTGATCTCGGAAACAGTTCGTGGAGTAGGTGCTATCATGGTCAATGCTAAAGGACAGCGCTTCATCAGTGAATTAGCTACTCGCGACCGTGCTTCCGATGCCATTCTTAAACAACCAGGTAAATTTGCTTGGCTGGTATTTGATAATCAACTGTATAAAAAAGCTAAAATGGTACGCGGTTATGACCATCTCGGCATGCTGAAAACTGCTGATACTATTGATGGTTTGGCAAAGCTAACCGGTATGGACAGCAAGTTGTTGGCTAGCACTATTGGCGACTACAACCAATATCAAAAAACTGGCGATGATAAGGCCTTCCATCGTCAAGATATGCCATTGAATGTCACTCAACCTCCTTATTATGCAGTAAAAGTAGCCCCAGGTATCCATCACACCATGGGGGGAGTTGCCATTGATACAAAAGCAGAAGTACTTGATCTGCAAAGCTGGCCAATCAAAGGGCTATATGCTGCTGGTGAAGTTACCGGTGGTGTACATGGCTACAACCGCTTAGGTGGTAACGCTATCGCCGACACTGTGGTATTTGGCAAAATTGCCGGTGAAAACGCTGCTGCAAACGCTTTGAAGAAATAACGTCCCAATAGGCACTACGGTGCCTGCTCCGCGGTCCGCTTCGGCGGACCGCATCTTAAATCACAAAGGATGACACTATGAAAGGTATTTTTTATCGTTTAGGACCGGTGTTGTTGGCAGCGATACTCAGTCTTGGTAGTTATGCTGCTGAAGCTGCTGTAAAGCTCAAAGTGATCACCTCCGGAGGATTTGCCGGAACGTTAACGGCTATGGAGCCGCAACTAGAAAAAGATACAGGGCTGGACATTGAGATATCTTACGGTTCATCTTCCGGTGGTGCCGTGGACTCAATTCCTGAACGACTCAAACGTGGCGAACAATTTGATGTGTTAATCCTGTCCCGTAGCTCGCTGGATAAACTTACAAATAAGGGCTTTGTTACTCCTGATAGCCGTAAAGATTTAGTTCGTTCACGTATTGGCATGTGTGTTAAGGCAGGAACCGCTATACCCGATATCAGCACTCCAGAAAACTTTATTAAAGTACTGCATGATGCCAAGACTATTGGTTATTCCGCCAGTGCGAGTGGCACATACTTGTCTACCAAACTCTGGCCTAAAATGGGCTTGTGGCAAATGATCGAGCCTAAAAGTACCCGCGTATTAAGTAAACGAGTCGCCAGTTTGGTTGCCGATGGACAACTGGAAATAGGGTTTCAGCAAATTAGTGAGATCTTACCAATCCAAGGTGTCGAACTCGTTGGTCCGATCCCCGATAAATTCCAAAAGGTCACTACATTTTCTTCTGGTGTAACCAAAATCAGCGGGCACCCGCGAGAAGCTGCGGCGTTAATCAGCTACCTTTCTTCTGACACACCTTATGTTATCAACAGCATTCGTCATGCTGGACTTGACCCGGTCGCCATCAAATAGATTAGCTCCACAGCACCAAAATGGCGGCCAAAGCTATCAGTAACAGGCCGCCAATATCCTTCACTTTGACTTTTTCCTTAAGCCAGAAGTAAGAGATAAACATCATAAAAAACACTTCCACCTGACCAAGCGTTTTTACATAAGGTACCGCCGTCAGTGACATCGCACTGAACCAGCCCAGCGATCCCATAAAACTGCTGACGCTAGTGGCAATGGTCAGCTTTGGCCGCTGCCATAGTGCACGCAAGGTTGCGCGATCCGCCAGCCATAACCAAAGTAGCAACAACAAGGTTTGGGTCAGGATCACCAGCAATAACACCCAAGCCGCTCTATGCGGAAAAGGCAAATTTAAATGCAGGCTGGCTTCACGCACCCACAGCGACGTCAGTGCAAAACTGCTGCCACAAGCAATCCCGAGCAACACAGTAGACCACGAAAGACTCCGCAAACCGTTGCCTGCGCTCATCAAGAACACCGCAGCAGCACCAATGAGCACGCCAATCCAACCAAGCAAACTTAAGTGGGTGCCAAAAAGCAGCGTCCCTAAAATTGCCGCCACCAGCGCTTCGCTTTTAGCCAAGCCCGCCCCGACAGCAAAGTTTTTCAGCTTAAACAGCTTCACCATTAGTGCCGTTGCGAGGATCTGCATCAAGGCTGCGCCTAAGATATACAAACCACCCAAACCCCATAACTGCGGCCACGGAGCCGGTTGCCACAGATACAGTAACCCCAAATAAAGTGCTGCCAGTGGGCTGGCGTATAGGAACCGCGCCAATGTCACTCCGGCAACTTTGACATCACGACTCAGCCGGCTTTGAAAAGCATTGCGCCATGCCTGCATAAAAGCAGCCATCAGGGTAAACAGAATCCACATGATTTGATCCGGACAAGAATTTGAAAAAGGCACAAAAATACCCGGCAACTGCCGGGCATTTGAGCATATCACAGGTTAATGCAGCTGGTAGTTATTTACTGGTATCTAACACCGGGAAAGATTTCACTAAATCATCAACCGCCTTCATCTGGCGAAGATAGGCCTCCAGCAAATGCAGTGGCAATGCACACGGACCATCACATTTGGCATTGTCTGGATCAGGATGTGCTTCAATAAACAACCCAGCAAGCCCTAAGGCCATGCCACTGCGCGCCAGTTCTGTCGCTTGTGCACGACGGCCTCCGGCAGAATCAGCACGGCCACCAGGCCGCTGTAAGGCATGTGTAGCATCGAAGATAACGGGGTAGCCAGTCTGCTTCATCTCATCCATGCCCAACATGTCCACCACCAGATTGTTGTAACCAAAGCAGCTACCACGCTCACACAACATGATTTCGTCATTACCCGCTTCGTTGAATTTCTTAATGATGTGGCGCATTTCATGAGGGGCCAGGAATTGTGGCTTTTTCACATTGATAATGGCGCCGGTCTTGGCCATGGCAACCACCAGGTCAGTCTGCCGTGCCAGAAATGCTGGCAATTGAATAATGTCGACCACTTCCGCCACCGGTGCACACTGATAAGGCTCATGCACATCGGTGATCAACGGCAAGTTAAAGGTATCTTTAATCTCCTGAAAGATCTTCAACCCCTCTTCCATACCGGGACCACGATAGGAGTTAATCGAGGAGCGGTTTGCCTTGTCAAAAGACGCCTTAAATACGTAGGGAATCCCCAATTTCTGAGTAATTTCTGCATAGGTTTCTGCAATCTGCAACGCCAGGTCTCTTGATTCCAGCACGTTCATGCCGCCGAACAATACAAAAGGCTTGTCGTTAGCAATCTCAATATTGCCGAGTTTGATGTTTTTAATGGTCATCACCGCATCTCTCTCAATGGCTGCCGTTGCAGCGCTTGAATGTTCATAAATTCTGTTCTCAGTTTGCTACGAACTGCAGCAACTGACCACAAAGCCAAGCCATGTAAGTACCTAACGCATAGCCGAATACCGCCAAAAGCACACCTACCGGTGCCAGTGCCGGATGGAACGCAGCGGCTACTACTGGTGCGGATGCCGCCCCCCCCACATTGGCCTGACTGCCTACCGCCATATAAAACAGTGGAGCGCGAATAAGTTTCGCCACAAACAGCATCAACCCGGCATGGACCAGCATCCAGATAATGCCTAATAAAAAATATTCCGGGGTATCCATTATTTTAGTCACATCCATGTGCAGGCCAATGGTCGCCACCAACACATACAAAAATGCCGAACCCACTTTTGAAGCCCCTGCCGCTTCAAAATGCCGCACTGGTGTAAATGACAAGACTAAGCCTATGGTGGTCACAATGACCACCAGCCAGAAAAACGAAGAGGTCAGGCTGTATTTTTCAGTCCAAGGGTAGTGTTCACTGAAGAAAGGCGCCAGCCAGTCAGCACACATATGGGCAATTCCGGTTACCCCAAAGCCGATGGCGACAATCAGCATCAAATCGCGCAAACTAGGGATTCGCGCATTTTCGGCATGATACTTTTCCACTTTCTGCCGTAAGGCATCAATCGCTCGAGTATCGGCACCGGTTTTGGCATCAATCGTATTCGCGTTGGATGCCAAAAACAGTAACACCGCCATCCAGATATTGGCGACGATCACGTCCACGGTCACCATCACAGAAAAGATATTGCCGCCGACCTCATAGACTTCCTTCATAGCGGCCTGGTTAGCACCACCACCGATCCAGCTTCCAGCTAAGGTCGTCATACCTCGCCAAACCGCATCCGGGCCGTGACCGCCGGTTAATGATGGATCCACTAGTGACATCAGCAGCAGCGCTACCGGGCCACCAATCACAATCCCAAGTGTACCAGTGAGGAACATAACCAACGCTTTTGGACCGAGGCTGAGAATAGCTTTCAGATCCACACTCAGGATCAGCAGCACCAAACATGCAGGGAGCAGATAGCGCGAAGCGACAAAATAGAGTTGGGAACTATGACCGTCGACAATGCCGAAAGTATTCAGCAAAGACGGCAAAAAATAGCAGAGCAGTAACGCAGGGACAAAACGGTAAAACTTTTGCCAGAATGGATGATTACTGCTGTTAGTGTAAAACACAAATCCCAGTATGGCGGCCAAAATTCCCAGCGCCGTTGCGTCGTTGGTAACCAGAGCGGTCGTCATAAGGCAGAGCCTCTCCCTAAGTAATGAACATATTCCGTGTCGATATCATATTGTAAACGGCTCTGTTGCCTTTGGATATCAGTGAAATACCTGAGTTTCTTCGCCCAGTTCCTGCAATTGCATCTTCACTAGTTCCACGATGGGATCATGCGGGTTGTTGTCGATAAAGTATTGAAGATCAGCAGTAGCAACCTGAATCGCCCCAAGTTGCTGAGCAATAAATGCACGCTCGCGATGCAGATTCAAGTCATCTGGATACCAATCAAGCAGTAAACTGCAGCATTCCATCGCGGATTCAAATTTGCGTTCGATGATGCAGCCAGCTTTAAGCTCATGCAACATCCGCGTTAATACCTGTTTAGCAGAAGCAGGCTTCAGATAGTTGTCTTTCATCGGCGCCCAGTTACCTAGCTCACCACGCACCAGCGCATGCAGTTGCTCTCGATTCAATGACTGGCCAGTCAGGGGATCGACATAGTGGATTTCGCCTGCGAGCTGACAGGACATGACTGTGGTACCCGGTAACAAAATCAGCTCAGTTTTCAGATCCAGCTCCTGCCCCAATAACATCAATGCGGTAGCAAGGGTCGTGCTGTTGCCTTGTCGACTTTGCAGGCAACGGCCAAGATCCGCGGCCTCCCGTGAAAAATATTCTGCTTTTTCACAAAAGCCTAAATCCTGATAAAACCACTTCAAAAGCGCCGCATAGCGCAGCTCTTCATCAAAAAGATAGCGACTCAATACGGCACCCGAGAGTTCATACCAAGCCCATTGCACCTGCTTGATTTCACTGAAACCCAGATACTGACACAATTCAAATGCGGTTTCCGGTAAGGAAAGCGCTTTGTCATCCGATGGAAATCTTTGCATTAACCTAAAAATACCGCCTGTTTGATATAAGCCACTTTAGCAGCGAAAACCAGCCATCCCAACGCGCCAAGAAAAGCAAAGATGCGGAACATTTTACCGCGTGAGCTTTTCATCGCCGCCATAGCCAGTATGATGTACGCCACTACTGCGCCCAATTTTTCAGTCATCCAAGCATCAACAAACGGATACTGCTTAATCATAAAACACAGCACTACACCGGAAAGCAGTAACAAGGTATCAATCACATGTGGTGCCACCTTTAACAGCCGTTTATCCATCCATGCAGACTGCCCCAGGTTCAGCACAAAACGGACGCTTAAAAACATCACGCTCAGGCCAATCATCAGCAAGTGAAAGTACTTAATTCCCGAGTAAAAACTGTAAAAATTATCCATTTGTAAACTGCCGATGCCCAAAGAAGGCGTCAGTTTACCCTATGGTTCGCCCGCCTCCAAACCGATTGTCTGATTGCGGAGTCCACATGGGATCAGATGGTGGCTATGTCGCCACTTTTCAAGAGGAAGTGCCGTTAACCCGGCCAGAAACCTAAAGTGCAGCGCTCGTTTGAACCAAAATCCCGCACCGTGGCTACTTGATGATACCCTAGCTCGTTAAGCTTCTCGCGCATGCGTTTGCCCTGAGTAAAACCATGCTCCAACAACAGGTAGCCACCAGGCACGAGATAGTCTCGGGCATATTCTGCAATGTGGAATAATGCGGCAAATCCCTGCTGCCCAGCGGTCAACGCACTGCGCGGTTCAAAGCGCACATCGCCTAACGCCAGATGCTCATCATTTTCTTCAATATAAGGTGGGTTTGACACAATCAGCTGAAATTTACGACCGGCGAGTTCGGCAAACCAATCACTTTTGAGGATTTCGACCTGTGGTAAATTGAGGTTTTCGCGATTGGCTTTTGCCAGTTCGACCGCAGCACCAACGTTATCTACTGCGGTGATCCGCCACTGTCCGCGTTCATGGGCCAACGCTAATGCGATGGCACCAGTCCCCGTCCCCAAATCCAGCACAGCGGCATCGTCTGTCATCGGCAGGTTCAGCGCCGTTTCCACCAGAATTTCAGTATCCGGACGCGGGATCAGTGTCGACTCGTTAACAATGAAAGGTAATGACCAGAATTCCCGCTCGCCAACAATGTGCGCCACAGGTACGCCTTGTGCTCGACGAGCCACCATCTGCTGCAGCTGTTTATACTGCTCTTCGGTAAGCTGGCGCTCAGGCCAGGCGTAGATAAAACTGCGATTTTTACCTAGACAGCGTAGCAATAATGCCTCAGCGTCCACATGGGCAGAGTCTGATGTGGCTGACAGCATAGAGGAAGCCCATTGCAGGGCTTCCGCAATCGTGGTTCGGGTCACAGCTTCAATCCTTATTCTTCGGAGAGCGCGGCCAACTGATCTGCCTGATACTCCTGGATCAATGGATCAATTAACGGATCCAGATCGCCCTCCATCACTTCATTAAGACGGTACAACGTCAAGTTAATTCGATGTTCACTGACGCGTCCCTGAGGGAAATTATAAGTCCGAATACGTTCTGAACGATCACCGCTGCCGACTAATGAACGACGAGTAGATGCCTCTTCACTCGCACGCTTTTCATCTTCCCGCGCTTGCAGTCGCGCCGCCAAAACGCTCATCGCACGCGCTTTATTCTTATGCTGCGAACGTTCGTCCTGACACTCTACGACCAAGCCTGTTGGTAAATGGGTGATACGAATCGCGGAATCGGTTTTGTTTACGTGCTGACCACCCGCACCAGATGAACGGAAAGTATCGATACGTATATCGGCAGGATTGATCTCTACCGCCTGAGCCTCAGGCACTTCGTGCATGACGGCGACGGTACAAGCCGACGTATGCACCCGCCCCTGCGATTCGGTCTCAGGGACACGCTGTACCCGGTGGCCACCAGACTCAAACTTCAGTCGACCATAGACGCCATCCCCAATAACGCGGGCGATCACTTCTTTAAAACCACCGTGTTCGCCTTCGTTAGCGCTGACCACTTCAACTTGCCAGCGCTGAGCTTCAGCGTACCGGCTATACATGCGGAATAAGTCGCCAGCAAACAATGCGGCTTCATCACCGCCGGTGCCCGCACGCACTTCGAGGAAAGCGTTGGTATCGTCATTGGGATCTTTAGGCAGCAGCAGTATTTGCAATTCGCCTTCCAGCTGCTCCAATCTGAGTTTGGCCGCTTTCAGCTCTTCCTGCGCCATTTCCCGCATCTCAGGGTCATCTTCCAGCAACATCTCTTCAGCGGTTTGCAGATCAGCCTGTGCCTGCTGAAAATTGCGGAACCCTTTTACCACATCTTCCAACTGCGAATATTCTTTGGAAAGGGTACGAAACCGGTCCTGATCGCTAATAACGTCTGCTTCACTCAGCAGCGCTTGCACTTCTTCATAACGCTCCTGCAAACCTTCCAGCTTGCGGATAACGGATTCCTTCATTCAGCTATTAACCTTAGTCTTTGTCTAAGCCGAGCGCGGTTCTTAACTGACCAAGTGCATTGAGATCTCCGTGACGACTGGCCACTGTCAGTGCCTGTGTCGGTGCATGGATCAAACGGTTAGTCAGGCGGTTAGCCAGTTCCCGAATCACCTCTTCGGCGTCGGCACCCTGCCCCAACTTATTCATCGCTCTTTCCAACAACTCGTCTTTGATATCCATGCAGTGGGTACGGTATTCACGAATGCTGTCAACGGACCCCAGCGAGCGCACCCACTCCATAAACTGCAGTGACTGCTCCTCGGCGATAAGTTCCGCTTGCTCGGCGGCCTCACGTCGAGAGGCCATATTCTGTTCCACTATGCTTTGCAGATCATCAACCGTGTACAGATAAGCTGCATCCAGATCGGCAACTTCTGCTTCAATATCACGGGGAACCGCAATATCAACCAATAACATAGGTTGATGGCGGCGCTGCTTCAGCGCTTTTTCCACCATGCCTTTACCCAGTATAGGTAACGGACTGGCAGTAGAGGATATCACGATATCGGCTTTAGGGAGAAAATCTGGTATCTGTTCCAAGGTGATGGCTTGTGCACCAAACTCTTCACACATGGCTTCAGCGCGCGACAAGGTACGGTTTGCCACTACCATACTGGCAACGCCATTTTCCTTGAGGTGACGCGCAACCAGTTCAATGGTTTCACCGGCCCCAATCAACAAGGCTTTAGTGGTCGCCAAGGACGAGAAAATATGTTTGGCCATGCTCACCGCAGCAAATGCTACAGATACTGCAGCGGTACCGATTTCGGTTTCCGTACGGACTTTCTTGGCGACAGAGAAGGTGTTCTGGAACAGACGGTCCATGGTCATGGCCACAGTCCCGGATTCTTTCGCTTTAACGAACGCCTGCTTAACTTGCCCCAGGATCTGCGGTTCACCAAGAACTAGGGAATCCAGACCAGATGCGACGCGCATTAAATGCTGTACCGCCTTTTGGCCCTCAAATTCATATAGGCATGGAGCGACTTCTTCATGATTTAAAGAATGGTACTGCTCCAGCCAGGAAACTACCCGAGACACATCCTGAGTATTGCAATACAACTCAGTGCGGTTACACGTTGACACGATCACTGCCTCACCAGAAGCGGTTTGCTGAGCAAGGCTCCTCATGGCTTCATGGATCTTATCCGGGGCAAAGGCTACTTTTTCACGCAGGTCAACAGTGGCAGTTTTGTGGTTAATACCAATTGCTACAAGGCTCATCTGACTCGTTCTGGACTCATGGCGTTTCTTAAGATGCGGCCATTCTACTGAATTGCCCCAACTAAAAACAGAATACGCTTAACAAAACCGAATAAAGGTTTATTAGTGACTAAAGGGTTAATTTTTTCAGACAATTAAAGGCTCAACAGCGGCAACCCGCGCTATAACAGCGATTGCTGATAAAACCGCAATCACACACCAGTTGTGTCTGACGGTAAAGCCCTCGTATCATAGGCCAACATTTATGGCTGATGATTGACGAATATTTTGACCAACATCACAAATCGCATAATCCATCGTTCGACCACATCACTGTGGTTGTGGCTTATATGGGCCATTTTTGTGAGTGGCTGTAGCAGTCTGACTGATAAAAACTGGGTGGCAACCACAGTTGCCAATCCTCAGGACGCCAATGCCTGGGAATTACAGGGCAAACTCGCGGTAATATCACCCGAAGAGAAATTCAGTACCAATCTCTACTGGTTACATACCCCTGAGAGTGATCAACTCAAGCTCACCACCATGTTAGGCACCAGCGTCATGAGTCTTAGCAGCCGCGCGGGATATGCCAAGCTGGAAGTAGACGGCCAAACCTATGAAGGCGACGATCCACAAGCACTATTGAATCGCCTCAGCAATTGGCAATTTCCCTTAACTAAATTGCCCGAGTGGATCCTTGGGATCGTGGCCGATGATTATCAGGTCAGCCGCGATATTAATCATCGACCACTACAACTAACCGACAGCAGTGTATTCCCGCCATGGCGCATTCAATATCAGGGCTGGCAAGCTCAAAGTGGCACCATGGTGCCACGTCTACTGCGCTTAGAACGGGGCGGACTGAAACTGAAAATTCAATTGAATCAATGGCAGGCACTCACCAGTGTGCAGGTGCCAATGGACAACAAACGCTCATGACGCAATCACTTTCGTTAGGCTGGCCGGCCCCAGCCAAACTCAATTTATTCCTGCATATTAATGGTCGCCGGGCAGACGGCTATCACGAATTACAAACCCTATTCCAGTTTCTGGATTATGGCGATCTGCTCGATTTTAAAATCACTAATGATGGCAAAATCACCCTGCATTCCAATCTCAACACCAATATTGCTGATGACGATAATCTGATTGTCAAAGCCGCCAAACTGTTGCAACAACAGTCAGCCAGCAAACTGGGAGCCGAAATCTGGCTCGATAAAAAGTTACCGATGGGCGGCGGTGTGGGTGGCGGCTCATCAGACGCAGCCACAACCCTGGTGGCACTTAATGCGCTGTGGCAAATAGGGTTGGACCAGCCACAACTCGCGGCATTAGGTCTGAACCTTGGTGCGGATGTGCCTATTTTTATTCACGGACATGCAGCTTTCGCTGAAGGCGTGGGTGAAAAACTTGTGGCCGTTGATATTCCGGAACACTGGTATCTGGTGATAGCGCCGGAGGCCCATGTTTCCACTGCGGCAATCTTTCAACACCCGGATCTACCAAGAGATACCGCCAAACTGTCCTGGAATGAATTATTGTCCGCAAACTGGAAAAATGACTGCCAAACACTCGTCAGTAACAACTTTCCGCAAGTTGCCAAGGCCTTGGCGTGGCTGTTAGAATATGCCCCGTCGAGAATGACCGGAACAGGCGCCTGTGTGTTCGGGGAATTCGAAACACAGCAACAAGCGCTGGAGTGTCTGGCGAAAATGCCTAAAACATTCCGCGGATTTGTGGCAAAAGGAACGAATATATCGCCGTTACAGCACCGCTTAAGTCGGTGCTGAACAGTTTCTTCAGGGGCAAAGCTTGTCACTCTGTCCCTCCAGATCACAATAATGCAAACGCCCGAGGTTCATTAAAGTGCCCGACATAAAGCTCTTTGCTGGGAACGCTACCCCCAGTCTTGCTAAAAAGATAGCAGACCGTCTGTTTTGTAAACTTGGAGACGCCACGGTAGGCCGTTTCAGCGATGGAGAAATCAGCGTCCAGATCAACGAAAACGTTCGTGGTGCTGATGTCTTTATCATTCAATCCACCTGTGCACCAACCAACGACAACCTGATGGAACTGGTCGTGATGGTAGATGCGTTGCGCCGAGCTTCTGCCGGTCGTATCACAGCCGTGGTTCCTTATTTCGGATACGCCCGTCAGGATCGTCGTGTTCGTAGCGCCCGTGTGCCTATCACTGCCAAAGTGGTTGCTGATTTTCTGTCTAGCGTTGGTGTGGACCGTGTGCTGACATGCGATTTACACGCCGAACAGATCCAGGGCTTCTTTGACGTTCCCGTGGATAACGTTTTCGGTAGCCCAGTATTGTTGGAAGACATGCTCGACAAGAACCTGGAAACACCGGTTGTTGTTTCACCCGATATCGGCGGTGTAGTGCGTGCCCGTGCCATTGCCAAATTGTTGGATGATACTGATCTGGCTATCATCGACAAGCGCCGTCCGCAGGCCAATGTGGCGCAGGTAATGCACATCATTGGTGACGTTCAGGACCGTGATTGTATTATCGTTGACGACATGATTGATACTGGTGGTACGCTGTGTAAAGCCGCTGAAGCACTGAAACAGCATGGTGCTAATCGCGTGTTTGCCTATGCGACGCACCCAGTGTTCTCAGGTGCTGCGCTGGAAAACATCAAGAATTCCGTGATTGATGAAGTGATTGTGACTGACACTATTCCTCTGCGTCCGGAAATCGCTGCCAGCGGTAAAGTCAAACAGCTGACAATGTCTGGTATTCTTGCTGAAGCGATCCGCCGCGTCAGCAATGAAGAATCCATTTCTGCGATGTTCCATCAGTAAGCACTGCAGACAACAAAAGACGCACCTCCGGGTGCGTTTTTTATTGGCTATCGGTAAGCAGTGTCACTGCATCCGTATTATTGGGCAGCAAAAAGCAAAAAAGCCCGTCGATTAAGACGAGCTTTCTTATTGGCTGGGGTACCAGGATTCGAACCTGGGGATGCCGGAATCAGAATCCGGTGCCTTACCACTTGGCGATACCCCAAAAAGGTCATATATGGCTGGGGTACCAGGATTCGAACCTGGGTATGCCGGGATCAAAACCCGGTGCCTTACCGCTTGGCGATACCCCAAAAAATCGGTCTATGTCACTGCCTACCCTAACAAGCGGGTAGCAACAGTTCAACATTATGGTGGCTATGGCGGGACTTGAACCTGCGACCCCAGCATTATGAGTGCTGTGCTCTAACCAGCTGAGCTACATAGCCACATTGGCTGGGGTACTAGGATTCGAACCTAGGTATGCCGGAATCAGAATCCGGTGCCTTACCGCTTGGCGATACCCCAATCTATATTGCAAAAGTATGGCTGGGGTACCAGGATTCGAACCTGGGAATGCCGGGATCAAAACCCGGTGCCTTACCGCTTGGCGATACCCCAACTGCAAGTTATCTCAAGTTCTCTTTTCTCATATTGAGAAAGGAGAGAATGGTACGGGAGGAGAGACTTGAACTCTCACACCTTGCGGCACCAGAACCTAAATCTGGCGTGTCTACCAATTTCACCACTCCCGCATTGTCTCGTTTAGCATCCGAGAAGGATGGTGGCTATGGCGGGACTTGAACCTGCGACCCCAGCATTATGAGTGCTGTGCTCTAACCAGCTGAGCTACATAGCCACGATAACTTTATGCCCCTCTGCCGAGAGGACGGGGCGTATTATGCTTATTCATACTATACAGGTCAACAGCTTTTTCGGACTGAAGCCCGGCACTACCGCCGTTCGCTTAGAATCTCGCCAAACTGTGCAGCAGATACGCAAATAGCGGCAATCTGCTGCATTTTTATGCGCATCAAACGTTGAACAGGAAATGCATCACATCGCCATCTTGAACGATGTAAGTCTTACCTTCAACACGAAGTTTACCGGCTTCTTTGGCGCCGTTCTCCCCCTTGAATTGCACAAAATCTTCATAGGAAACGACCTGAGCACGAATAAAGCCGCGTTCGAAATCGGTGTGGATTTTACCCGCAGCTTGAGGTGCACTGGCGCCCACCGGAATGGTCCAAGCGCGCACTTCTTTTACGCCCGCAGTGAAATATGTCTGCAGATCCAGCAATTCATAACCGGCACGGATCACACGATCCAGACCCGGTTCATCCAGTCCCATATCGGCCATAAATTCCTGACGGTCTTCGTCGTCCATTTCAGCCAACTCAGACTCAATCGCGGCACATACCGGCACGACCACTGCACGTTCTTTCTCCGCAATGGCACGCACAACGTCCAGATGCGGATTATTTTCAAAGCCATCTTCGGCGACGTTTGCGATATACATGGTCGGTTTTAACGTCAGAAAATTCAGATAAGCCACGGCCTCAATCTCTTCTTTCGAGAGGTCGAGGGTGCGCAGCATATGGCCTTCGTCCAGTACCGGCTTGAGCTTTTCCAGGACTTCTACTTCAAACTTAGCCTCTTTATCACCGCCCTTGGCACGCTTTTGCTGGCGCAGAATGGCGCGCTCACAGCTGTCCAGATCCGCCAGTGCCAGCTCGGTATTGATAACTTCAATATCGGATGCCGGATTGACCTTGTTGGCAACATGCACAATGTTGTCATTCTCAAAGCAACGCACCACGTGACCGATAGCATCAGTTTCACGAATGTTGGCCAGGAATTTATTGCCCAGACCTTCACCTTTTGATGCCCCGGCAACCAAACCGGCAATATCCACAAACTCCATGGTGGTAGGCAACACACGTTCTGGATGCACAATGTCAGCAAGAACCTGTAGACGTGGGTCTGGTACAGGTACCACGCCGGTATTCGGCTCGATGGTACAGAAAGGAAAGTTAGCCGCTTCAATACCGGCCTTGGTTAACGCATTGAACAGAGTCGATTTACCGACATTGGGCAAACCAACGATGCCGCATTTAAAACCCATGATAGTTACCTTATCTCACTGTAATTCCCGGGGGATAACCGCCGGACAGCTGCTGGTATGCCAGCAACCTGATGTCATTGATTCGTTATTCAGCCTTGAACGCGTGCAAGCAGTTCATGGCTTTAGTCATATCGTCTGTATATAGAATATCGGTAGCTCGCAGCGCTTCGTCAATGGCAGCATCAATACGTTGTTGCTCCACCAGCGGTGGTTTGCCAAGTACGTAACCACTTACCTTATTTTTATCTCCCGGATGACCGATACCAATGCGCAGACGATAGAAATTTTTGTCGTTACCAAGACAGGCAATGATATCTTTCAATCCGTTATGCCCGCCATGACCACCACCAAGTTTGAACTTCGCCACACCTGGTGGCATGTCCAGTTCATCGTGTGCCACCATTATTTCATCTGGGGCGATACGAAAAAAGCCTGCCAGTGCGCCAACCGCTTTACCACTCAAGTTCATATAGGTAGTCGGCACTAACAAACGAACATCTCGGCCTTTTACGGTGATCCGTGCTGTCAGTCCAAAATATTTACTGTCCGGCGTTAGACTGGCACCATAATTTCGCGCCAGTTGTTCCACAAACCAAGCACCGGCATTATGTCGAGTCTGGGCATATTCGGCCCCTGGATTACCAAGCCCGACAATCAGTTTAATCGTGGTCATTTTTTCCTGTTTTTATGACTTATCCATCGCGAAAACAATAATGCCGCGATAGAAAACGCGGCATTTTAACACTGCTATTGCGCCCGCAACAAATCGTCTGAACCGTTTCAGGACAAACCGAGTGCGTATTTCAATACTTGATGCTTCACCGGGGTATTAATATCCGCCAACTTCAGACCGAGATTACGTACCAGCTTTAATGGCAGAATGTCGTTACTGAACCCGGCATAAAACAGATCCATCCCGGTCATCATCAGCTGATTGTCATACCAGCGACGACGCTGATAACCGGCCAGCACTGAACTCTGCCACCACGCCCCCGCTTTAGCGCTGAGAGCGGCAGCAATCTCTTCGATCAATACATCAACGTCTTTAAATCCGAGATTAACCCCCTGCCCGGCTAACGGATTAATCGTATGTGCCGCATCACCCAGCAGTACCAAATTATCCCGATAATACTGCTTGGCATGCCTTCGGGTCAGCGGAAAGCTGCCACGGTCGAGCACTTCAAAATCACGATTAAGCCGGGTGGGGAAGTGACTGTCGATCGCCTGCTTCAATTGTTTGGCAGATAACTGAGACAGCCCCTTTATCGTCTGTGCATCGTCATACCAGACTAATGAAGCGTGTTTTCCCGGCAGCGGCAGTAATGACCGCGGCCCTTGCGGCGTAAATTGCTGCCAGGTAATGTCTTGTTCTTCTTCGGCTGTCGCAATATTGATCAACATACAGGCTTGGCTATAGTCCCAGCCAGCGACACCAATACCCGCCCATTGGCGGACTAATGAATTGGCCCCATCCGCCCCGACCAGCAGATGACTATCAAGCACCCGACCATCATCCAGACTCACTTCAATACCGCTACAGGACCGCACCATGCGCGCCACTCGCGCGGGGCAGCAAAGCGTGAGATTGTCGTACTGAGTGAATTGCTGCCACAGAGCCAACTGCACCAACCGATTTTCAACAATATGCCCCAGGTGTGACAGCTTGAGCTGCTCGGCATGAAAGCGGGTAATACACCCTTCCATCTCCCAGGTTTCCAGGCCGCGATAAGCTACTTGCCGCATCTGCAGCAATGCTTCAAGCGCCCCCAGCCGCGCTAATAAATTTTCCGAAGCCAGCGAAATGGCCGACACTCTGACGTCCAACGGTTGCGCTGGCGAATAGGCCTCTGGCTCGGTGGCTTCTACCAGTGCGACGTTTAATCCAAGCTGAGCCAAACCCACTGCGGCTGCGGCCCCCACCATACCGCCACCAATAATGACAATATCTTGTTGCTGATGTTGTTTTGTCACTGTTGCATTCCTGCTGTACTAATTCTTTGTTGCTGTTGTCGTCAAATCCAATATCAATAGCTTTTGGAAAACGAAATAATTCGCAATTTGATTTCAACCCTCGCTCACTTAATGAGTGTCTTACTTATAGCACCTGAGCAGTGTCGTACAGGTTCATCCCATGTACAAACCCAGGAGAACGATATGGCAATCACATCCTTAAGTCGCTTTGCCGCTATAACGCTGATAGCCGCCGGGACACTGCTGCCCCTGCATAGCCAGGCAGAAAATCTACCTGAAAAAATGGAAGTTATCACTGTAACTTATGTCGGTTCAGTGAATTATGCCTTATATCAACAATTCGCGGAAACCATGGGTGAATTCCATTTCGAATTGCTGGCAGATATTCATGACACCGCCAAAAGCAGCTCAAGGCAGATGGCCTCAGAGTTCTTTGATACCCATCAGCCATTAGTTGCTGATAATCAACAGCCTGTGGAAACAACAGCTTATAACAATACCCACGTGTGGGGTTCGAAGTAATTCGGTTTTGCGCCGGCAAACGTTGGCAAGCGGCAACAACTGCAGGTAAAATAGCGCGCTATTTTCCTTAGAGGTACGTGTGAGCGGCGCAAAACTGATGAGTAAGAAACTCCATATCAAAACCTGGGGCTGTCAGATGAATGAGTATGACTCAGCTAAGATGGCCGACCTGTTAAACGAATTTCAGGGCTATACCCTGACAGAAGAAGCAGAAGACGCCGATGTGTTGCTGCTAAATACTTGTTCGATTCGTGAAAAGGCGCAGGAGAAGGTATTCCATCAGCTGGGGCGCTGGAAAGGCCTTAAGGATAAAAATCCGAGCTTAATCATCGGTGTAGGTGGCTGTGTCGCGTCGCAAGAAGGCAAAGCCATCAAAGACCGAGCGCCATGCGTTGATATTGTGTTTGGCCCACAAACCCTGCATCGCCTGCCGGAAATGATCAATGAAGTTCGCGGTGGTAGCCATGCCGTGATTGATGTCAGCTTCCCGGAAATCGAAAAATTTGACCGTCTGCCGGAACCGCGTGCCGAAGGTCCCACCGCATTTGTCTCCATTATGGAAGGTTGCAGCAAGTACTGCTCTTTCTGTGTAGTGCCTTATACCCGTGGCGAAGAAGTCAGTCGACCAATGGACGATGTTATCCTGGAAGTTGCCCAGTTGGCACAGCAAGGAGTACGCGAAGTCAATTTATTGGGACAAAACGTTAACGCCTATCGCGGTGCTAAATTTGATGGTGACATCTGCTCTTTTGCCGAACTGCTGCGCTATGTTGCCGCCATTGATGGCATTGATCGCATCCGCTTCACGACTAGTCACCCGATTGAATTTACGCAGGACATCATTGATGTCTATGAAGACACGCCGGAACTGGTGAGCTTTCTGCATCTGCCAGTTCAGTCAGGCTCAGACCGCATTCTGACGTTAATGAAGCGCGGGCATATGGCGATTGAATACAAATCCATTATCCGCCGTCTGCGTAAAGCTCGGCCAGAGATCCAAATCAGCTCCGACTTCATTGTGGGCTTCCCGGGTGAAACCGCGGAAGATTTTGAAGACACCATGAAGCTGATTGAAGAAGTGAATTTCGACCATAGTTTCAGCTTTATTTACAGTGCCCGTCCCGGTACACCAGCCGCAGACTTGCCAGACGACGTCGATCTGGAAGAGAAGAAACAACGCCTGGCGAGACTGCAGGACACTATCACCCATCAGGCCATGCGTTACAGCCGTCAGATGTTAGGCACAGTGCAGCGTATATTAGTCGAAGGTCCATCAGTTAAGAATCCGATGGAACTGCGTGGCCGTACAGAAAACAACCGCGTAGTAAATTTTGAGGGGCAGCCACAACATATTGGCACCTTTGTCGATGTGGAGATCACTGACGTGTACCCTAATTCGCTGCGCGGTAAGTTAATTCGTGGTGAAGATCAGATGGATTTACGCCGTAATCTGCGCCCAGTAGATATTCTGGCCAAACACCAGAGTGAAGACGAACTTGGGGTAAAACGCTACCAACCATAACATTAACAAAAAGGCGGCCACGGTCGCCTTTTAGCTTGCTGGCACATGACATTTTTCTCATGGCATTTCACCAGTGAGGCTCGTAAACTGAAACATATAGCGAAACATATTATCGGAGTTATATTTGTCCCATAAATTAACCGCCATGGACCTGTATCTGGAACCCGCAGACAGTCGTCGACTGGCGTCGCTGTGTGGCCCATTTGATGACAACATCAAACAGCTCGAACGTCGTATCGGTGTCGAGATCAGTTACCGCAACAACCATTTCAAGATTGTGGGTCAGCCTCACGGCTGTCTGACTGCCAGTAATTTATTGCGTAACTTGTATGTGGAAACCGCCCCGGTCAAAGGCAGTACGCCGGATCTCGAACCTGAGAAAGTGCATATTGCCATTCAGGAAGCGATCGCCATTGAAGCAGATGATGGTAGCGATCAGCCACAGGAGCACTTTATCAAGACCCGCAAGGGCGTGATAAAACCACGCAATCCCAACCAAACCCAGTACGTGGTTAACATCGTGCGTCACGATATCACTTTTGGTATTGGCCCGGCGGGAACCGGTAAAACTTATCTGGCCGTTGCGGCAGCGGTAGATGCGCTGGAGCGCCAGGAAGTTAGGCGGATTCTGTTGACACGCCCAGCAGTGGAAGCGGGCGAAAAATTGGGCTTTTTGCCCGGCGATTTGAGCCAGAAAGTCGACCCATATCTGCGGCCGTTATATGACGCATTATTTGAGATGTTGGGCTTTGAAAAGGTAGAACGCCTAATTGAACGCAGCGTCATCGAAATTGCACCACTGGCCTATATGCGTGGCCGTACGTTAAACGATGCCTTTATTATTCTCGATGAAAGCCAGAACACGACGGTTGAACAGATGAAGATGTTCCTGACCCGTATTGGCTTTAATTCTAAAGCGGTCATCACCGGCGATATCACCCAGATTGACTTGCCGCGGCATGTGAAATCAGGCTTACGCCATGCCATCGAAGTGCTTGGCGATGTCGATGAGATTAGTTTTAACTTTTTCCTATCAAAAGACGTAGTGCGTCACCCTGTGGTGGCAAGGATCGTTGAGGCCTATGAGTCTTACGAACAACGCCAACAAGCGGCCAGTGCTCGTCGTGATAGCCAGTACAAACTGGCTGAACCTTCTGATATTACGGAACCTTCCGAACATGAGTCTTGAGCTGACACTGGATTTACAGGTTGCCTCTGAATCCAACCAATTACCGGCTGAAGCCGATTTTTTACGCTGGGCAACGACTGCCCTTGATGGCCGCCTGGATGAGGCCGAAATGACCATTCGCCTGGTGGATGAAGCCGAAAGCCACCAACTGAATCTGGATTATCGTGGCAAGGACAAACCAACCAACGTGTTGTCTTTTCCCTTTGAAGCACCACCCGGCATTGAATTGCCACTGATCGGGGATCTTGTTATTTGTGCCCCGGTCGTTGAAAATGAAGCGCAGGAACAACATAAACCATTGGAAGCTCACTGGGCTCATATGGTTGTGCATGGATGCCTGCATCTGCTAGGTTATGATCATATTGACGACGCCGAAGCTGAAGAAATGGAAGCCATTGAGACAGAACTCATTGAAAGCTTAGGTTTTTCTGACCCTTACAAGGAGCAATAAACGTTCGTCTTCCACGAACTGTGACACCACTATGAGTGATGATATCCCCCCGAGTACCGGCGCCCATAAGAAGGGCTGGTTTGATCGCGTCAGCCAGTTGTTCATGGGCGAACCCCAGAATCGCGACGAATTAGTAGAGGTGATTCAGGACGCTGAACAACGCGATCTTATCACCGAGGACACCCGCGAGATGATCAAGGGCGTTCTAGAAGTATCTGATCTGCGAGTCCGCGACATTATGATCCCACGCGCGCAAATTGTGGCGATTCAATATACAGATTCGGTGGAGGAAGTCCTTAACACCGTCATCTCTTCAGCACACTCCCGCTTCCCGGTGGTCAATGAAGACAAAGACCACATCGAAGGTATTCTGCTGGCAAAAGATCTGATCAAATATGGTTTTAACCACAGTGAAGACCCGTTTTCACTGGAAAAAGTGATCCGTCCAGCGGTGGTTGTGCCGGAAAGTAAACGCGTTGATGTACTGCTTAAAGAATTTCGCAGCCAACGTTACCATATGGCTATCGTTGTCGATGAATACGGTGGTGTGTCCGGACTGGTCACCATCGAAGATATTCTGGAAGAGATCGTTGGCGATATTGAAGATGAATTCGACCATGATGCGACTGAAGAGCCCGAAATCCGTAAGGTGGGTAGCAAAGTTTATCTGGTTAAAGCACTAACACATATCGAAGACTTTAATGATTCCTTTGGTACTCAGTTTAGTGATGAAGAGTTCGATACGGTAGGTGGACTTGTGAGTCATGCCTTTGGTCATCTGCCAGAACGTAACGAAAAGATCACGATTGAAAACATCGAATTCAAAGTGATTAGTGCCGACACGCGCCGGTTGTTGCAGTTGCGAGTCAAACTGCCTGATGACAGCGAAACAGAAGAAAGCAATTCATAGTGACCCTAGCGCCTAGCCGTCTCCGGCAACACCCGTGGTATAACGCTGTACTGGCATTGATTGCCGGTGCAGCCACATCCTTATCCTTTGCGCCCTATAATATCTGGCCCATCTTGCCACTGGCATTGGCATTGGCCTTATGGCTGACCCACAGCGCGTCGACGAAACAAGCCTTTTATCTTTGGCTCAGTTTTGGTTTTGGCAGTTTTGCGTTTGGCATCAGTTGGGTGCATGTCAGTATTTACCGTTATGGCGGTCTACCACTGCCCGTTTCCATGTTGTTAATGGGCATGCTGGCGTTATATCTGGCACTGTATCCGGCGCTGGCAGGCTGGCTCACCGCACGCTTACGTTCGCGCTGGCCAGTATGGAATAACTTGGCACTGTTTCCCGCGCTGTGGGTATTGACCGAGTGGCTTCGTGGTTGGGTGCTGACGGGCTTTCCCTGGCTATGGGCAGGTTACAGTCAGGCGATGGGTCCGTTAAAGCCGCTGGCAGCCTATATCGGCACGTTAGGGATCAGTTTTCTGCTAGCTATGCTCGCCGGTAGTCTGGTGTTACTCGTGCGCAAGCGCTGGATGAGTTTGCCGTTACTGCTGGCCTTGCTGGTCGTAATGGTCTGGCAGGCCCCCAAACACTCAGGAATTGAGCGTACCGGTAAAACCGTCAGTGTTGCCTTGGTGCAGGGAAATATTCCCCAAAGTATGAAATGGGATCCTAATGCACTGTGGCCAACATTGTTGAAGTATATGGACTTGTCGCGACCACACTTCGATAAACAGATTATTATCTGGCCGGAAGCCGCAATTCCGGCACCTGAGGCCATGGTAGAACCATTTCTGGATAATGCCAACAAAGTGGCAAACCTCAACAATACTGCGATTGTCGCGGGTATTGTCAGTATGGCGCAAACAGATTTTTACAACTCATTGATTGTACTGGGCAATGCCCATCAACCTCAGCAATCAGGGGGTGATTATCAAGTCAATGGCAGTAACCAGTATCGGAAACACCATCTGTTACCTATCGGGGAATTTGTTCCGTTGGAATCGTTGTTAAGGCCGTTGGCACCGCTGTTTAACTTGCCAATGTCCTCCTTCACACGAGGGGCATATGTGCAGCCAAATTTGCAGGCGCTGGGATATCGACTGGCACCCGCAATCTGCTACGAAATCGCCTTTCCGGAACAGCTGCGTGACAACGTCAATGCAGAAACTCAGTTACTGCTAACGGTCTCAAATGACGCTTGGTTTGGTGAATCCAACGGTCCATTGCAACATATGGAAATTGCCCAGATGCGCGCCGCGGAACTAGGAAGACCGTTATTGCGAGATACCAATAACGGTGTCACCGCTGTCGTTGATGAACATGGCGCCATCACCGCACGCTTGCCACAATTCCAGGAAGGGGTGCTGACTGCTGATGTGCCTTTGGTCAAAGGCGTAACCCCCTTCTATAAATTCGGTCAGTGGCCAGTATTGATACTCAGCCTTTTGTTATTGCTGCTATGTACCTTGCTACCAAAAGCCAAAAAGTAATTTAAAAATCAATTTATTAAGTATTATTGAATAATTAACTAAATCTGAATTTCGTAAGATATTCTTAAGATGGCTTCGCTAGGGTGACAATGAGACATCACTAGTGGAGTATCTCTATGTCCCAGCATTTGCCTCAGGCACCGTTGGCAGACAACTCGTCTGCCGACCACTCTCTGGCGACAATAGTACCGACCTTGAAGCTGATCACGATTGCCAATACACAACGGCAATCAGTAGAGCAGTTTATTGCCGCTAAATTTCAGCAGGTACACCACGCCCAGCTCAACAGTTTCCTGCCGTGGCTCATTGCGATCATTCACCATGGCAACATTGTCGGGGCCTACGGCTTGCGTCCTGGACAACATCAACCATTATTTCTTGAACAATATCTACCTTCTGCCATCGAACAGTTAGTGGCGGAAAACGCCAGACGACCAGTAGTGCGCGACAGTCTGATCGAAATTGGCAATCTGGCGTTAGCAGAACATGCGTTTGGTCCGATGTTAATGGTGACGCTGGCAAGCGTGCTGTCCGCTGCGGGCTATGAATGGATGGTGTTCACTGCCACCGAACAGGTACAACGCCTGATGCAACGATTAGGATTTGAACCTTATTGTCTTTGCCCTGCCGATCCGCAGCGATTAGCTGGCGACAGCGCCATTTGGGGGAGCTATTACCGCAATAATCCCCGAGTAATGATCGGTAATTTACATCGAGCCTGCGACGTCATGTATCACGACCGCAGACTTTCGAAAATTGCTGCAACCTATGAACGACAAACATCCGCAATTGCTGCAGCAATCCGTCGTAAGTGAGAGGTATCATGAATAATATCGTGGAGTTTCTGAATCAAACGGCCCAGGCTTCTCCGGCACTTATTGCCCTTGAAGACAGCCACCAACAACTGAGCTACCAGACATTAGCGCAACGCGTTGATGCGCTGGCAAAGTGGTTATTACAACAGCAGGTTCCCTGTATTGCACTTCATGGCGGCAACAGTGTCGACTGGGTTGTGGTAGACCTAGCATGTCACGCTGCCAATGTTATCTGTCTGCCATTACCACTGTTTTTTACGCCGCAGCAGATCCGCAATTGTCTCGAGCAGGCAGGTGCGGAATTACTGTTGAGCGAAGAAATTCTGCTTCCCGGTCAATGCAAACTTGACCTTAAACAAGCATTGCCCGGTATCGCTGCCTGGGCGTTGCCGGAAAGGTATCATTGCTGGCAACTCCCTTATGACAGCACTCATCATCTGCCTGAGGGCACCCACAAAATTACCTTTACCTCCGGCTCGACTGGCACCCCTAAAGGCGTCTGTCTCAGTAAAGATCATCAATGGCGGGTGGCCAAATCTCTGGCACAGGAAATCGCGATCAACCAACCCCGGCATCTGTGTTTACTGCCATTGAGTACTTTGCTGGAAAATATCGCAGGGATATACAGCCCGCTGTTATGTGGCGGCACCGTGGTGCTCCCCAATGATGCCGAGCGCGGCATGCTCGGCAGTTCCAACATAGACAGCCATCAGTTGCTGCAATGTATCAGTAAAACACAACCGCATTCGATGATCCTGCTCCCGCAACTGTTGCGTCTGTTAGTAGCCGCTTGCCAGCAGGGTTGGAAAGCGCCGCCGCGCCTGCGCTTTATAGCCGTTGGTGGTGGCCGGGTAGATCCCCAATTACTGCTCACGGCACAGCAACTGGGGCTGCCAGTATATGAAGGCTACGGTTTATCTGAATGTGGTTCAGTCGTGGCACTTAACACGCCCAGCCAGTCACGTAGTGGTGCTGCCGGTAAAGTTCTGCCCCACTGTCAGGTGCGCATTGATGATCAAGAAGTCATTGTTTCAGGAGCTTGTCATCTGGGTTATGCCGGGATGCCCGACAGTTGGTACCCCAATGACATCCACAGCGGTGATTTAGGACATCTGGAGGATGGCTGGCTCTATATTGATGGACGACGCAAGAATCTGCTGATCTCCTCATTTGGCCGCAATATCAGCCCAGAATGGGTTGAGTCTGCCTTGCTCGCTGAACCATTGTTAAATCAATGCGTGGTCGTCGGTGACGATCAACCGTTTTTGTGCGCCTTATTAACCGCGTCGACAGCTGTCAGTGACTCGCAGATAACCCAATGGATAGACAAGGCCAATGAACAGTTACCTGATTACGCAAAAGTGCGGCAATGGCTGAGGCTGGAAGATAAACAGCTTCTGCCATTTATGACGGCCAATGGTCGCTTGCAGCGCCAGCAACTGCTCAAAGCATTTAACCTGCAAATTTCTTCCTTGTATCAACAGCAGAAGTAAGAGGTCGATGATGGCTTTTTATGATGAGTTACAGCAACAGACGATTGCCAGCAGGCAGTTTCTTTTGGACACCCCCATTATCAACCATTGCCTCGCCGGAAACGTGACTAAGGCTGAATATGTGGCCTTCCTGCAACAGGCTTATCACCACGTAAAACACACATCACCATTGTTAATGGCAGTCGGCTCACGTCTGCCTGAAAGTAAGGAATGGCTGCGCGAAGCCGTCGCTGAGTATATCGATGAAGAAAAAGGACATCAGGAATGGATCCTCAACGATATTGCTGCCTGTGGTTACGACAAAGAAAAAGCGCGAAAGAGCTCACCTAACTTCAGCACAGAGATGATGGTCACTTACGCTTGGGACATGGTCAGCCGAGTTAATCCGTTGGGCTTTTTCGGCATGGTCAACGTTTTGGAAGGCACCAGTATCAACATGGCACTGCTGGCAGCCGACAAAATTCAAGCGACGCTAGCGCTGCCCGATAGTGCCTTCAGTTACCTCAAATCGCACGGCGAGTTAGACAAAAAGCATATGCATTTCTTTAAAGGGTTAATGAACCGCATAGACGAACCGCAGGAACAGCAGTTGATCGTGCATGCTGCCAACAACTTTTATCGGCTATATGGCAATGTATTTCGAGAGTTGGATGCCGCACAAGCCAGCTATATCGAGAAAGATGCCGCGGCTTAAACGGGACAACGATATGACAATGCAACGTAGACGAGTGATCCTAACAGGGGCGAGTGGTGGCATTGGCCGTTCAATCGCGAAAGCGTTGGCCGCGCAAGGGCATGAGCTGCTGCTCTGCGGCCGCAATAATGGCAAACTGGCCATCTTATTGGATGAATTGGAGGGTAGTGGTCATCAGTTATTGGTGGCGGACCTGACGACGACTGCCGGTATTACCTCGCTGCAGTCAGCCGCGAATGCCTTCGAAGCTGACACCCTGATTAACGGTATGGGGGTTAATCAGCTGACACTCCTGGCTGATAGCAGTATTGCTGACGGTGAACGCATCCTCGCCACTAATTTGCTAGCCCCCATCAATGTTTGTCGGGCCTTGCTCCCGCTGTTTCAGCATAAGCAAGCGACTATCGTCAATATCGGCTCCATCCTCGGCAATATAGGCTATCCAGGCTCTACCCTCTACTGTGCCAGTAAAGCCGGGTTACAGCGCTTTACCGAATCACTAAGGCGAGAACTCACCGATACTGAGATTGCTGTGCTGTATTTTGCGCCTAGAGCGACAGGGACGGAACTCAACAGCCCCGCAATGCGCGAAATGAACCAGCAGCTAGGCAATAAAACGGATAGCCCTAATTGGGTCGCAGAACAACTGTGTCTGGCACTGCGACAGCAAAAACAAGGCGATATTTTTCTGGGCTGGCCAGAATCACTGTTCGTGCGGATTAATGCCTTGTTGCCCAGACTGGTGGATAACAGCATCTTAAAACAACTGCCGGTTATCAAACGTTTCTGTCGCGGCTCTAATCATCCGCAACACGCTGTAGGAGAACACCATGAAGTATCTTAACTTACTGCTCATAGTTATCAGCTTGGTGACTGCTGCGGCCAATGCTGATGACGCCAGTGATAGTGCGTTAATAAAGCTCCAGCAACAGTGGGCGGTTGATAATTACACCCTGAAAGGCGATGCCAAGGAAAAAGCATTTTATGAACTGCTGCAACAGGCAGATACGGCGGTAAAGACCTATCCCGGTGATAATCGCCTGATTATCTGGCATGGCATCATCAACTCTACCTATGCGGGTGTCAGCGGCGGACTCAGCGCGTTGAAGTACGCCAAAATTGCCAAAGCCGACTTTGAACACACCATTGCCAATCAGCCTGAGGCTCTGCAAGGCTCGGCCTATACCAGTCTCGGCGTGTTGTATTTTAAGGTTCCGGGATGGCCCATTGGATTTGGTGATAACGACAAAGCCGAAAAATTGCTGAAAAAAGCCCTTAGCATCAACCCAGAGGGTATTGATGCTAACTATTTTTACGGTGAATTTCTGCTAGACGATGACCGCTACGATGAGGCGCAAAAATATCTGCAACAAGCACTGCAAGCAGCGCCACGCCCCGGGCGAGAACTGGCTGACAGTGGCCGAAAACAGGAAATTGAAGCAGCGCTGGCAAAGTTAAAAAAGCAGCAGAGTTAATCACAAAAAACGCAGTCCAATGGCTGCGTTTTGTATAGTGATCAAATTCTCAGAGATTACGGCATCAGCGGCTCGCGGGTAAACTCTGAATGATCGCATTCGGGGCAATCCGGAATAGCATCGGTGAATTCGATATTCATCTTGTGACCGCAATTAGTGCAGGTCAGTGTTCCCTGAGTGACAATATCACCACTGTGGTATACGCCTTTCTGACTGAACTGGCGGGCCAACTCATGCCACTCGACCTGACTGCGGTCGCTGATCTCACCGAGCCAATGCCAAAGGGTGTTTTCCAACGTAATGGCTGTAGGGCTGTAACTCAGATCATCTTCTGCCTGAGTGGCGATAAAGCTGGCAACATCCCGTTGCAAAAACTCTTCCACCAGCTGTAATTGGGCTTCATCAGCATGACGTTTTAATGCAAGGTATTCCTTACCTTTTTTGATAGTACTTAGGAGGCTCTTCACGGTGAGAGAGGTATCCTGCTGATAAATTTCTTTCACCTTTTGAAGCAAAGCCTGATACAGATCTAGCAATTCCTTACTTTTATCACTCATGGCGCTACTCCTTTAAGACGAGTCTTGGTGAATGACTCACTTCTGGTTTATTCTATGCAGATTTAAAATGCGTCGCAAAGCGCGTATATCTCAAATTTATGGGCGGCAATGCCGAAAAACCTGATGCAAGAGCAATACAATCCCTCAGAAATTGAGGCCCGGGTTCAACAGCACTGGGCTGACAACAAAACTTTTGAAGTCACCGAAGATAACAATAAAGAGAAGTTTTACTGTCTCTCCATGTTCCCCTATCCTTCTGGTCGCCTCCACATGGGCCACGTTCGCAACTACACCATAGGTGATGTTGTCTCTCGTTTCCAGCGACTGCAGGGTAAAAACGTGTTGCAGCCTATTGGTTGGGACGCTTTCGGACTGCCGGCAGAAAACGCCGCCATCAAGAACAAGTCTGCACCAGCACCTTGGACTTACGCCAATATTGATTACATGAAAAACCAGCTGAAAATGCTGGGGTTCGGTTACGACTGGAGTCGTGAAATCGCTACTTGTACCCCAGAATATTACCGCTGGGAACAATGGTTCTTCACCAAACTGTATGACAAAGGTCTGGTTTACAAAAAAACCTCCTCAGTGAACTGGTGTCCAAACGACCAGACCGTGCTGGCGAACGAACAGGTGGTTGATGGTTGCTGCTGGCGCTGTGATACCCGTGTAGAGCAGAAAGAAATCCCACAATGGTTCATCAAAATCACCGCTTATGCGGAAGAACTGTTGAATGAAATCGATAACCTGGAAGGCTGGCCAGAGCAGGTTAAAGCGATGCAGCGTAACTGGATAGGTCGCTCCGAAGGCGTTGAGATGACCTTCCAGGTGGCTGACAGTGACGACACTTTTGACATCTACACCACTCGTCCCGATACCGTCATGGGCGTGACCTATGTGGCGATTGCCGCTGCACACCCATTAGCGATAAAAGCCGCCGCGAACAATCCTGCGCTGGCTGCATTTATTGACGACTGTAAGCAAAGCAAAGCGTCAGAAGCCGATTTAGCAACCATGGAAAAGAAAGGCGTAGCCACCGGGCTGTACGCTATTCATCCGCTGACCGGCGATAAGGTGCCGGTATGGGCAGCTAACTTCGTCCTGATGAATTACGGCACTGGCGCGGTGATGTCCGTCCCCGGCCATGACCAACGTGATTATGAGTTCGCCACTAAATACGGTCTGCCGATCAAAGGGGTGATCAAATCTGCGGAAGGCGAACCTGATCTGAGCCAAGAAGCGTTTACCGATAAAGGTATCCTGTTCAATTCTGGTGAATTTGACGGCTTAGCATTTGACGCAGCCTTTAATGCCATTGCCGAGAAGCTGATCAGCCAAGGTAAAGGTAAACGTCAGGTGAACTTCCGTCTGCGCGACTGGGGCGTCAGTCGTCAACGCTACTGGGGCGCACCAATCCCGATGGTCACCATGCCAGATGGCAGCGTGATCCCGACACCAGAAGATCAGTTGCCGGTCATTTTGCCAGAAGACGTGGTCATGGACGGGGTGCAGAGTCCGATTAAAGCCGACAAAGAATGGGCCAAGACCACTGTAAACGGCCAGGCTGCGCTGCGGGAAACCGATACCTTTGACACCTTTATGGAGTCCAGCTGGTATTACGCTCGTTATTGCTCACCGAAAGCCAATCAGATGCTGGACACTGATAAAGCCAACTATTGGTTACCGGTAGATCAGTACATCGGGGGTATTGAACACGCCTGTATGCATCTGTTGTATTTCCGTTTCTTCCACAAATTGCTGCGCGATGCCGGCTTGGTCAACAGCAATGAACCCGCCAAACGTCTGCTGACACAAGGCATGGTACTGGCAGATGCCTTCTACTACACCGATGAAAAAGGCGCACGTATCTGGGTTTCTCCGCTGGATGCAGAAGTGCTGGAACGTGATGATAAAGGTCGCATCAGCAAAGCCGTAGACAAAGAGGGTCATGAACTGGTGTATACCGGCATGAGCAAAATGTCTAAGTCAAAGAACAACGGTATCGACCCGCAGTTGATGGTGGAAAAATACGGTGCTGACACCGTGCGTTTGTTTATGATGTTTGCCGCCCCCCCAGAATTAACACTGGAATGGCAGGAGTCTGGTGTAGAAGGCGCACATCGCTTCATCAAACGTCTGTGGAAATTGGCCTCTGATCATGTCAATGCTGGTCCAACTGAAGCGCTCGATGTCAGCAGCCTGAATGCCGATCAGAAAGCACTGCGGCGCGAGCTGCATAAGACCATTGCTAAAGTGACAGACGATATTGGTCGTCGGCAAATGTTCAACACCGCCGTTGCAGCCGTGATGGAACTGATGAACAATTTACAAAAAGCACCGCAGGAAACAGCCCAGGACCGGGCGTTGCTGGCTGAAGCACTGTCTGCGTTGGTTCGTCTGTTATATCCCATCACGCCACACCTGAGCTTTAGTCTATGGCAGGCGTTGGGCAATACCAGTGACATTGAAACCAGCCGCTGGCCACAAGTAGACGAAGCGGCGCTGGTAGAAGACAGCAAATTAGTGGTAGTGCAAGTTAACGGTAAATTGCGAGCCAAAATAACCGTTGCAGCCGATGCCGAACAACAACAGGTGCAAGACCTAGCATTAGCAGATGAACAGGTGCAGAAACACACCGAAGGCAAGACAGTGCGTAAGGTGATTTATGTGCCAGGGAAACTGCTGAACATTGTGGCTAACTAACTGACAGGACACTCATGCTGACACCTATAAAGCGTTTCCGGCATTTGATGTTCACTGCGCTGGCACTGGTCATGATGACCTGTGCCGGATGCGGTTTTCATCTGCAAGGCAGTTATTCGATCCCACCACAGCTGAAAACACTCAGTCTGACCACACCCGATCAGTACAGTGAGCTGAGCCGTTTGGTACAGGATCGACTGCGTCTGCACAATATTAGCGTTAAGCCCGCCAGCGATACGCTGCCACGCTTGACCCTGATGAAAGATTCACTGGAGCGCTCTACCCTGTCTATCTACCCTACAGGTAATGTGGCGGAATATGAGTTGATCTATCGGGTGTACTTTAGTGTCGCCATGCCCGGCAAAGAAGCGCAGAGCTTTACGGCAGAAGTCCGCCGCGACTATCAGGATGATCCCCGTACCGCGCTGGCAAAAAGCCGGGAAATGGATCTGCTGGTGAAAGAGATGCGCAGCCAAGCGGCGGATTACATTATTCAGACACTGGCCGCCACTGAGGTGAAGTGATGCGGGTGTATCCAGATCAGCTGGCACGACAGCTCACGACATTAAGACCGTGTTATCTGTTGTTCGGTGATGATCCCTGGCTGCTGGATACCACCAGATCACAACTGCTGGCAGCGGCGCGCCAACAAGGGTTTGAAGAACGGGTACAACTGGAACAGGACACGAGTTTCAATTGGCAGGATCTTTACAACGAATGGCATGCCATGAGCTTGTTCGCCAGCCGACGCATTATTGAACTGCAATTACCCCAAGCTAAGCCCGGTAGTGATGGCAGTGCCATGTTGTTAGCGTTGCTGCAACAGCCTAATCCAGATACGGTGTTACTGCTTACCGGACCTAAACTGGCGAAAGAGCAGCAAAATAGTAAATGGTTTAAGCAGTTGGACAGCAAGGGAATCTTTGTTCCCTGCACGACACCTGAAGGTGCTCAATTTCAGCGTTGGTTGGATGACAGGATCCAGTATTACCAATTGCACCTGCAGGTTGACGCACGCACCATGCTGGCCAGTCTGTATGAAGGTAATCTGCTGGCCGCAGACCAAGCGCTGCAGCTATTACAACTACTTGCCGGTGGTCGTGCGGTAGATGCCAATGAATTAGCGCATTATTTTGAAGATCAGTCGCGCTTCAATGTGTTTCAGCTGACAGATGCGCTGCTGGCAAATCAGCAAGACAAAGCCCAGCACATGCTGGTGCAGCTAAAAGCCGAAGATACTGCGCTACCCATCGTGCATTGGGCATTGCAAAAGGAACTGACACAGTTATGGCAGCTGCAATCCGCCCTGAGTGTCGGTCATGATCTCAACCAGTTGTTTAGCCAATATCGGATTTGGGACAAGCGAAAACCGTTATACCAACAGGCATTAAAAAGATTACCCCTAGATGCCATTGAAACCATGCTGGGTATCAGCTCCAAACTGGAACTGGCACTGAAGCAACTGGGGCGAGAAGATTGGGTGGGCGTGAGCCATCTGTGTCTGATGTTTGATGCCGAGGCTCATAAACAGTTACAGCAATTCGAGTTAAGCTGATGCGAATAGGGATTTTAGGCGGTACATTCGATCCTGTGCACTACGGACATCTGCGTCCAGCAGCTGAAGTCTTGCAGCAGTTGCAGCTCGACCAACTGTGGTTGATGCCCAACAATATTCCCCCACATAAACAACAAGCCAGCGCTAGTGCAGACCAGCGGCTGAAAATGTTACAGCTGGCCGCAGCTCACTTTCCCCAATTTGCCATCAACGCCGTCGAATTGGAACGTGCGACCCTGTCTTACAGCGTCACCACATTGCAACACCTCAGGCAAAAACATCCACTCGATAGCTTCTACTTTATTATGGGGACAGACTCACTGGTCACCCTTACGACTTGGCAGAACTGGCAGGAACTGTTCACGCTGTGCCATCTGGTTGTCTGCTATCGGGCAGGATGGCAATTACAGCCAGATAATCCGGTGTATCAGGAATGGCATCAGCGCCGTCAGACACCGGCACAGCATCTTGCGGCATGGAAACATGGCGAAAATGCTGCTGTCGGTAACATCATTATGGTTGATGTTACCCCACAGCCCTTCTCCTCCAGCGCTTTACGTAAGGCAATTGCCATCGATCAGTTGCAGTCTTGCCGTGAGGCACTGCCAACGGAAGTACTGGATTACATCGTGTCACAACAGCTTTACCGCGAGTAAGGCTGATTCTGTGCGTCGTTTAGGTATATACTACGGCGCTTGAATCTCTATAACCCCGAAAGAGGAACATCAGCTTGCAGAGTGCGGAGTTGAAACAATTCGTTGTTGATAAGGTCGAAGACATCAAAGCTAAAGATATCGTGGTGCTTGATGTGCAACAGAAATCCAATATCACCGATTACATGGTGATTTGTACCGGAACCTCCAATACCCACATCAGCGCCATTGCGCAGCATGTGGTGAGTGAAGCCAAACAAGCGGGTATTCCCCCTTTAGGCGTTGAGGGACGCGACGGCAGTGAATGGGTGCTGGTCGATCTCGGTGATGTGATTTTGCATGTCATGCTGGAACAAGCACGAGATCATTATCAGTTGGAAAAACTCTGGGCTGAAGTTTAACGCCGATGAAGCTACAACTCATCGCTGTCGGCACCAAAATGCCGGATTGGGTCAGTAAAGGTTTCATGGAATATCAACGTCGGTTTCCTCGAGACATGGCGTTGGAGTTGCTTGAAATTCCTGCCGGTAAACGCGGTAAGAATGCCGATATTGCGCGCATTTTGCACAGAGAAGGCGAAGCCATGCTGGCGGCGGTTGCCAAGGGTAACCATATCGTTACCCTGGATCTGCCTGGCAAAAACTGGACGACTCCAGAACTGGCTGAAAATTTAGCGAAATGGCAGCTAGATGGCCGAGATGTAAGTTTATTAGTCGGTGGACCGGAAGGCCTGGCACCCGCCTGCAAACAAGCAGCGGCACAGAGTTGGTGTCTATCCGCACTTACCCTGCCCCATCCATTAGTCCGGGTCGTGGTTGCCGAGAGCCTATACCGCGCCTGGAGCATTAATAATAATCATCCCTATCATCGGGAATAACCGCGGACGGAGATCACTGAGTGCAGCAACGAAAGCGAATTACCATGCACGACCATGCCGCAGAGGCTGCGCTATTCCGGCGCCGTGCAACGTTCACTTTCATCTGTGTCGCCATACTGCTGCTGGTACTGGTGGGAAATCTTTATCATTTGCAGGTCACCTCATACAAAGATTACGCGACCCGCTCTAATGATAACCGCATCCGTGTGGTGCCACTGCCCCCTAGTCGTGGCCTGATTTACGATCGCAACGGCAAACTACTGGCGGAAAATCAACCGTTTTACTCACTGGAAGTGATTCCAGAAAAAGTAAAAGACATGAACGCCATGCTCGATCAGTTGGCAACTGTCGTCCCTATTTCCGATGATGAACGTCAAAGTTTCACTGAAGCGCTGAAATTCCATCGGCGTTTTAAGCCATTAACCCTTAAAAATCACCTGTCTGAAACCGAGCTAGCCGCCTTCAGCGTTAACCAATATCGCTTTGAAGGCGTGTCGGTTGAAGCCGGGCTTAACCGTTACTATCCTTATGGCGAATTGTTAACGCATGTCTTGGGTTATGTCGGTCGCATTAATAACCGCGATCAAAAAGCGCTGGAATTATCTGGCGATTGGCCAGACTACGCGGCAACCAATGATATCGGTAAGCAAGGCGTCGAAAAGTTCTATGAAAGCCTGCTGCACGGCAAGCCTGGTCATCTCGAAGAAGAGGTGAATAACCTGGGACGCCATATTCGCACCTTAAAGGTTGAACCACCGGAACCCGGGCAAGATATTTACCTGACGATTGATCTGGCATTACAACAGAAAGCAATGGAACTGTTGGATGGACGTCGTGGTTCTATCGTTGCTATCGATCCGCGTGATGGCGGTATTCTGGCGATGGTTTCCAGCCCCAGTTATGACCCAAATCAGTTTGTCCATGGCATTAGTGCCAAGGCTTATAGCGAGCTGTTGAATTCAGAATCACGGCCACTGATCAACCGCGCCACCCAAGGGCAATATGCGCCGGCATCAACAGTCAAACCATTCCTGGCCTTGATGGGCCTCGAAGATGGCATTATCAATGAAAAAACTCGCGTCTGGGACCCGGGATACTGGCAGATCCCTGGGGTAGAACGTAAGTATCGTGACTGGAAACGCTGGGGCCACGGCTGGGTTGATGTGTATGGGGCCATCGTTAATTCCTGTGACACCTACTTTTATGATTTAGCCTACAAAAGCGGCGTAGATCGGATTTCCAACTTTATGGAACAGTTCGGCTTTGGGGAAAACACGGGCGTGGATATCTATGAAGAATCGCCCGGTAACATGCCTTCAAGAGACTGGAAACGTCTACGTTATAACCAACCGTGGTATATCGGCGATACGATTTCTGTCGGTATTGGCCAGGGGTACTGGACTACAACCCCATTACAGTTGGCCGCCGCGGTTACCATCCTGGCAGAAAAGGGGCGGCGTATTCCACCGCACCTGCTGAAATCCATCAAAGACAGCACCTCAATGATTGACTCGCCAGTGCAGGAGAAACCACCAGTCACGCTGAAAAATCCACGGCATTGGGATGTGATTGCAGAGGCGATGCGGCAAACCGCCCTAAAGGGTCGTTTTAGTGATGCTAGTTACACGGCCGCAATGAAAACCGGTACTGGGCAGGTGTTCAGTATCGCGGAGGACGAACGTTATAATGCCAAAACCATTGATGCACATCTGCGCGATAACGCCTTGACGATTGCCTACGCACCGTTTGAACATCCCAAAATCGTACTGGCAGTGATTCTGGAAAACGCCGGTTGGGGTGGCCAAAATGCCGGGCCAGTGGCGCGTGCCATGATGGATGAATATCTGTTGCGGGATAAATGGGAGCTACCACATGCACAGCCATAGACCAAACCTCTGGCAACGCCTGCATCTTGATTTACCGCTGTTGCTTGGACTGCTGGCACTGATGTGCTTCGGGCTGTTCGTGATTTATTCTGCCAGCGGCGAAGACCCGGGCATGCTCGAACGACAAATGGTTCGCATGGTGATCTCCTTAGGGTTAATGTTCGTTCTGGCGCAGATTAATCCGGAAGTCTATCGGCGTTGGGCACTACCGATTTACCTCACGGGCGTAGTATTTCTGCTGGCGGTGCACTTTTTTGGCGAGATCAATAAAGGCGCGCAACGCTGGCTTAACCTTGGTTTTATGGAGTTTCAGCCATCCGAACTGATGAAACTCGCCTTTCCCATCACCATGGCCTGGTATATCAGTAAATTTCCACTGCCGCCCAAAAAGCGCTACCTGGCAGGTGCCGCAGTACTATTGGCCGTTCCTACGCTACTGATCGCTAAACAGCCAGACCTCGGGACATCTATTCTGGTAGCAGCGTCCGGCATTTTCGTGCTGTTTCTTTCCGGGATGAGCTGGACGATTGTCGGCGGCGTTATCGCGGGCATTCTGGCATTTTTGCCGGTGTTATGGTTCTTCCTGATGCACGATTATCAACGCAACCGCGTGCTGACATTACTTAACCCTGAAGCCGATCCACTGGGCACCGGCTATCATATCATCCAGTCGAAGATTGCCATTGGTTCCGGCGGTATCTGGGGCAAAGGCTGGCTGGATGGCACCCAATCGCAGTTGGAATTTTTACCCGAGCGCCATACTGACTTTATCTTTGCGGTCATTGGTGAAGAATTTGGTTTAATTGGCAGTGTCTTTTTGCTGACACTATACCTTTACGTTATCGGGCGGGGATTGGTGATTGCCTCGCGCGCTCAAACCAGTTTTGCGCGATTATTGGCAGGCTCCATCACCCTCACATTTTTCGTTTATGTGTTTGTTAATATTGGGATGGTATCCGGTATCCTGCCGGTAGTCGGTGTGCCTTTACCGCTGATCAGTTATGGTGGTACGTCGATGCTGACTTTGCTGGCGGGTTTTGGCATCCTAATGAGTATTCACACTCATCGACGCTTTATCGACAGATAGGAATGCCGTTTTCATGCCGATACCAAAACAGTTGTTCGCGCTGTTAATGATGGCCATCTCTCAGGTTGCCACGGCAGCCTCCACGCCGACGTTTGAACAACTGCAGCAACAATTTATCCAGCAACAACAAACGCAAGGTTTTAGTGCCAAAGAAACCGAGCAATTTCTGGCTTCCGCACATAAAAATCAGCAGGTACTGGATGCAATAGCTAAGCCCTGGGAAGCCAAACCTTGGTATCAGTATTATCCGCTATTTCTGACTGACAAAAGATTACAGGCAGGACTGGACTTCTGGCAGCAACACCAAGAGGCCGTGTCACGCGCCGCTAAAAAGTACCAGGTTGCTCCGGAAATCATTGTTTCAATCATTGGCATTGAGACCTTTTACGGTCAATTTCTCGGCAATTATCCAGTCGTCGATGCACTCTATACGCTTGGTTTTTACTACCCACCACGTGCCGACTTTTTTCGCAGCGAACTGGGAAAGCTGATGGTGTTGTTACGCAATGAGCAGCTGGACAGTCACACCTTGAACGGCTCTTATGCTGGCGCGATGGGTTATGGTCAGTTTATTCCTTCCAGCTATCTCGCCTACGCCGTGGATTTCGATGGTGATGGCAAACGCGACTTGGTCGATAGCCCGATTGATGCGATCGGCAGTGTCGCGAATTACTTTCATCAGCATGGCTGGCAATTGGGAAAACCGGTAGCATTGCCGCTGAAGGTTGACGCAACCCCCGAGGCCCACGTGTGGCAACCGCAGGATAAACTCACACAGACGGCTGCCGATATCTTGGCGCCGAATGTGGCATTAGCCGAGTCCAGAGATTTGGATATCGCTCAGCCCGCTATGTTAATTGAGCTGCAGCAGCCACAACAAAAAGAGTACTGGCTAGGCCTGAAAAATTTTTACGTCATCACACGTTACAATCGTAGTCCGCTGTACGCCATGGCGGTATATCAATTCAGCGAACAACTGAGGCAACACTATGCGGCGAAGTAATGGGTGGTTAGTACTAGGCCTTTTATTATTGTTAGGTGGCTGTGCCAGCGAGCCCGTCAATCGCAATGACGGTCGCTACAGCATGAAGGATGACCGGCCACCCGAAAATCCGCCGGATTTGTCGCAAGTAAAGGATGCCCAGCCACGTTACGAACCCTATAGTAAACAGGGCAACAAAGACTATGAAGTGTTGGGACAGTCTTATTCAGTGATGCCTTCCGGCAAAGGATTTGTGCAGGAGGGTTTGGCCTCCTGGTATGCGTCCAAATTTCACGGACATTACACGTCAAACGGTGAACTTTATGACATGTACACCATGTCGGCTGCACATAAGACACTGCCCTTGCCCAGTTACGTCAGAGTCACGAATCTGGACAATAACAAAAGCGTGATTGTGCGCGTCAATGACCGTGGGCCATTCCACTCCAATCGGGTAATCGACGTGTCCTATGCCGCTGCCTATAAACTCGGAATGCTGCAAACCGGCACCGCGCGAGTGCGCTTGGAAGTTATCTATAATGACAGCCCAGAACACCAAGCTGTCGCAGCCATTACCAGTGGCAAAGCGGTTTACTATGTACAGATTGTTGCCGCCAGTTCTAAGGAAAAGCTGCAATCATTAGCTTCGGAATTGGAACAGAAATTTAATATACAAAGCCGTGTTACTGCCGCAGATAACCTGTACCGTTTGCAGTTAGGCCCCATGGCCAATGAGGATCTGGCTAACCGTATGTTGGACACTATCCGTAATGGTGGTTATCCACAAAGTTACCTGGTAAGGGATCCCGCCTCACAAGGTGGTTAATATTTGGCCGACTCTTGTTAAATTAAGGAACCTTAACTGATTTCACTGGTCGACAAATGATATACTCACTGCAATTAGGCAGTCCCACACCAACCATAAAAACGTATCCAGTCAATGATGAATTTCGCAAAACAAACCGCAACAGCACTGTTCATGTTCACTGGCGTTGTCTCCGCAGGCGCGCTGGCTGACCCGGTATCTCCAACGCCGATCCCCAACAATCCTACTCCCGCGTTAACAGCCCCTCGGCCGATGGTGATCCCAGATGCGCCGGACGTGGCAGCCAAAGCATACGTGTTGATGGATTACAACTCCGGGCAGGTCATTGCAGAAAATAATGCCCATGAACAATTGGACCCAGCCAGTTTGACCAAGATGATGACCAGCTATGTGATTGGTCAGGAAATCAAACGCGGTAACGTGTCACCTGATGACGAAGTTACCGTATCGCCAAATGCCTGGTCTAAAAACTTCCCGGATTCCTCCAAGATGTTTATTGAGGTAGGTAAAAAGGTCAAAGTTTCTGATCTTAACCGGGGCATCATCATTCAGTCTGGTAACGATGCCTGTGTGGCAATGGCTGAACACATCGCCGGGACTGAAGGTGCATTCGTTGATCTGATGAACTCCTGGGCTAAGCAGTTGGGTATGAAAGACTCTCACTTTGAGAATGCCCACGGCCTGCATGGAGAAAATCATAAAAGCACTGCGTATGATCTAGCACTGTTAGGTGCCGCCCTGATCCGGGATGTACCCAATGAATATAAAATCTATGACGAAAAATCGTTTACCTATAACGGCATCAAACAGTACAACCGCAATGGTTTATTGTGGGATAACAGTTTGCATGTAGACGGCATCAAAACCGGCCATACATCAGAAGCGGGCTATAACCTGGTCGCTTCAGGAACCAAAGATGGTATGCGTCTGATTTCGGTCGTGTTGGGCACTAAGAGTGAAGCTGCGCGTAAGGCCGAAAGTAAAAAGCTGCTGGAGTTTGGTTTCCGCTTCTTTGAAACCGTCACCCCTTACAAAGCAGGTGACAGTTTCGTCACCCAGAAAATTTGGTATGGCGACAAGAGTACCGTCAATTTGGGCGTCGTTACCGACACGCCAATCACTATTGCGCGCGGCCAGGCCAAAAATCTCAAGGCCAATTTCGAACTGACTAAAGAATTAGTTGCCCCTATAGCTAAAGGCGAAACTGTCGGTCGTCTCTACTTCCAATTAAACGGTAAAGATATTGCGCAGTTTCCGCTGGTATCACTGGAAGAGGTGAAAGAAGGCAGCTGGTTTAGCAAACTGATTGATTACTTCAAACAGATGTTTGCCGGATGGTTTAACTGATGAAATGTTAAAAAGCCGCCTGATGGCGGCTTTTTTCATAGATATCCCGTTGTTTGTTTTCGAGTAACAATCTCGGGATTAGATTTTACCACTGGTGGTTTTTTGCTATACTCCGCGGCCGCCTGCCACAATATCAATATGATCACTGGTCAAGCAGGCATTTTTGCTTGAATACAGGAAGCGTAACATGAAATTTGAATCCTATAGTTTTGCCCCAGAAATCATTCGTGCGGTCAGCGAATGTGGTTATGAGAGCATGACCCCGATTCAGAAACTGGCAATTCCGCCCATCCGCCGTGGTCAGGATGTGCTCGCCAGTGCGCAAACTGGAACAGGTAAAACCGCTGCTTTTGTATTGCCGCTGTTACAACGTTTCTATGACAAACCTGCAGTCGCGCAGCCCGGCATTGCCCGCGCGTTGATCCTGGCACCGACCCGCGAACTGGTTGCGCAGGTCGCCGAGAATGCCAAAGCCTATAGCCGTTACTTAGAGACCCAAACCGTTGCATTGTTTGGCGGGGTAAAAACCACTGGCCAAGCCAACAAATTACGCCAAGGCGCCGAGCTCGTGGTCGCAACGCCTGGCCGCCTGTTGGAACATCTGCAAGCAGGCAATATTAATCTTTCGCAGGTCGAAGTGTTGGTGTTAGACGAAGCTGACCGCATGCTGGATATGGGCTTTATCAAAGATATTCAGAAAATCCTGCAAGCGACCAATAAGGAACGACAGACACTGATGTTTTCTGCCACCTTTTCTGGTGGCGTAAGACAGTTAGCAGAGCAAACTCTGCGCCGTCCCAAGGTGTTGGCAGCCGATCGCCAAAACACTACCGCCAACACTGTCAGCCAAGTGGTTTATCCGGTTGAGCAACGTCGTAAGCGCGAACTACTGGCAGAACTGATTGGCCGTAAAAACTGGCATCAGGTGTTGGTGTTTTCCGCAACACGCGAAGATGCAGACCAACTCGCCGATGAGCTAAACCGAGACGGGATCCCCACCGCTGCGGTTCACAGTGAAAAAGCGCATGGTAAACGGCGACGTTCGTTAAAGGAATTTACTGAAGGCAAAATCCGCGTGTTGGTGTCCACAGAAGTGGCCGCTCGCGGACTGGATATTCCCGATCTGGACTACGTGGTGAACTATGACATGCCATTCCTGGCTGAAGACTATGTTCACCGCATTGGCCGTACTGGCCGCGCGGGAAAATCAGGGGTAGCGATTTCGTTCGTTAGCCGCGAAGAGGAACGCATCCTCGCCGATATTGAGAAACTCATTGGTCAGCGCCTTAAACGCATCATGATGCCCGGCTATGAAGTCAGTAATCGCGACGTGCTATTAAAGCAGCTGCAACGGCGCCGTTTTGGCAAACGCAAACCTGAGGAAAGCAGCGCATCAGAACAAGTTGCTGCAGAAAAATCGCTGTCGGGTCGTCGGGTTAAAGTCCGTGTGGGCGGTAGCCAGCAACAGAAAAAATTAAAATGAGCCGTGGCGTGCTAGGATTCAAACGGGATCGCACGCCAAATCACCCCGTCTTTCTGCAACAGTAACACTCGGGTACCGGCCTCAAACGCAACATCCTCTTCCTGAGGTTCAACCATAACGTAGTGAATACGCTGTTGATCATCATGGACCAATGCCTCTGCCGGATTACCTTTAATCGCTTTCCCTAAGGTTAAAATGCCGATATTGCCACAAAGATTATCGGCGTCCTCATCTTCCCCACGTTTCCACGCCAGTTGTTTCCCCAACAGATGACAACTGACAGATGTCAGAGCAAACGCTGGCCATACAGAAATTTCTTGGGGTAATAAGATATTGAACGACAGCCAAGTGAGCAGGTTCAGCAGAAAGCCACCAATAGCAAAAGATATCAGCGCTAAAATGAACCACAAAAAAACGGGGAGACGATCGAGGCCCAACCAAGATGCGAGGGATGGCTCTTCGCCGATATCAACGCCTGAACTCTGCAATGCCAATGGCTCATCCATTAACATGCCCAGACTGCCTCCGGCTAACCGGGCCATCGCTTCAATGACGCCAAGCATCACCACGACAGTCGCACAAACCATATAAGGCAGATTATCATTCGCCAGAATAAACTCCAGCACGTTACTCCTCCTTGAGGCACACTGCATCCTGCAGTTGTCTCGCTGTTAATCCTTTAAATTCCCGTTACAGAGTCTAGTAATCTGGCGGATGATATGCCACCACCTTTGCGTGACTTTGCACAGAAAAAGCACAAAAAATGACAGTTGAGTAGCCGTGAGGACACAGCTAGCATAATGGTATTGAGCGATGTATTGAGTGGATGCCATGAATACCCAACAGCCAGCGGCTTATGAACAGTTGCGCCAACATTTTCAGAAAATTTCACATTTTGAACATTTTGCGGCGTTAGGTGACTGGGATCAGGCGACAATGATGCCCGCTGGCGGCAGCGATAGCCGTGCTGCCGCCATGGCCGAGCTCGCGGGTCATATTCATCAATTAAAAACCGCACCTAATCTGACCGACTGGCTGTCTGAAGCTGAGCAGCAACTTTCCGCATTAACGCTGCCACAACAAGCTAACCTGCGTGAAATGAAGCAGCAGTGGCGCCATGCCAGTTGTGTTCCGTCATCGCTCATTCAGGCAAAAACTGCTGCGGCCTACCAATGCGAACATCAATGGCGACAGCAGCGCCCCGCTAATGACTGGCAAGGTTTTAAAGCCAATCTGCAACCTTTGTTGCAATTAGTCAAAGAAGAAGCACAGGCGCGCGCTGACGCAGAGGGTGTGGCACCCTATGATGCTTTGCTAGCGCAATTTGAACCGGGGATGACAGCGGCAAGATTAGAACAAACACTGGGAAGCCTCAGAGATTGGATTCCCACCTTTATTCAGCAAATACACGAGCGGCAATTACCGGCAGTTGCTTCTAATGACGCCCAGCGTTACCCCATTGCTCGCCAACAGGATTTGGGTAAAGAAGTGATGCATTTCCTTGGCTTCGATTTTCAGCAGGGACGATTGGATATCAGTGCACATCCCTTCTGCGGTGGCGTGCCGGGAGATGTCAGACTGACAACACGTTACGACGAACAGAGCTTCCTTGGTGCTTTACTTGGCATTATTCATGAAACCGGCCATGCACGTTATGAATTAGGACTCCCGTTCGCCTGGCAAGGACAACCGGCGGGTTTGGCACGCTCCATGGGTATCCATGAAAGCCAGAGTTTGTTTTTTGAAATGCAACTAGCCGGCAGCCAAGCCTTTGTTGATAAAATCTATCCATTGTTAAAACGCCACTTATCCTGTCATCAAAGTGCAGCAGAGTTACATCAACAAATGACTCAGGTACAACCGGGACTCATTAGGGTTGACGCCGATGAAGTCACCTATCCTTGCCACATCTTGCTGCGTTTCGAAGCTGAGCAGTCATTGATTGACGGCTCTTTAGCCGTGTCTGATCTGCCAGAATTCTGGGATCAGCGGATGCAGCACTATCTGGGGCTCAGTACCAAGGATAATTATCGTGATGGCTGTATGCAGGATATTCATTGGGCTGTAGGCGAATTCGGTTACTTCCCCAGTTACACCTTAGGTGCGATGTATGCCGCGCAGTTTCGCTTTGCCATAGAAAAGCAGTTGGGGCCGCTGGATACATTGATCCAAAACGATAAATTGGCGAAGGTATTTGACTGGCTACAGCAGCATATCTGGTCTCAAGGTTCACTGCTCGACACAGATACGCTGGTGAGGCAAGCCACCGGAGAACCCTTGAATCCTCAATACTTAAGACGTCATTTACAACAACGTTATCTGCGTTAATTAAGCCTATAACCTGATATACTGATGGCACGTTTTGCTCAGGCTTTACATCATGCTTATTCGTGCCATCAAACCCGGCGACTGGCCGCTAATTGCTGCCGTACAACAGCAGTGTTATCAGGATCTTGAACCAGAATCTTTAGCGGTATTGCAAAACAAGTGGCAGTTGTCACCTGAAAGCTGTTTCGTGATGGTGATAAGAGAACGAGTACAAGGTTACTGCCTCGCCCATCCGTGGCTGGATGGCATGCCACCAGAACTCGACCAGATCCTCGGCCCTTGCGATGCGCCGGACACCTTGTATCTGCATGATATCGCCGTCAGCTCAGAGGCCAGAGGCAATGGTTTTGCCACTCAGGCTTTCCGTCGACTGGTACAATTTGCATTGCAACAACAACTAGGTTCCGTGTCCTTGGTTGCGGTACAAGGCGCTGAGGACTACTGGCAAATGCTGGGATTTAGTCAAGCTACAGCTAAAAAGTCCCTTAGCAACTACCCTGAAAATGCCTGTTATATGCGTTATAGCCTGTCTCGGACCATCTGAATGCAACCCACATTTATTACCATTGGCTTGCTGTGCCTCAGCAATATTTTCATGACATTTGCCTGGTATGGACACCTGCGAATGCTGGGGACCAAACCCTGGATAATCGCTGCATTAGTCAGTTGGGGCATTGCCCTGTTTGAATATCTGTTACAAGTCCCGGCTAACCGTATCGGCTATACCGTTATGAGTGTCGGCCAGCTAAAAATTCTTCAGGAAGTCATTACCTTGAGCATTTTCGTACCATTCTCAGTGTTTTTTTTAAAAGAACCACTGAAATTGGATTACCTGTGGGCTGGTCTATGTTTGCTGGGTGCGGTGTATTTCATCTTTCGCAGTAAATTCTGATGATGAGATAATTCGTTATAGACAAGCTGATGTGCTCAGTAGTTACGCTCAGGCAGAGTTCACAAATTACCTCTCGTTTTTTGATAAGGTTTTCACGTCAACAATCGCCCATCAATTCTTAAATTTCGATATTTTCCAGTTGCACAAACAACTTCTAACCTTAATCAACACACTGAAATTGGCCTTCTTCTGAAGAAGGCTTTTTTAATGCAAATCAAACCACTGTCTTTCGCTTCGATTTACACCATAAAATGTCCGAACAGTTGACCATCACTCCATGTTATATTGCGCCCTCGATAACATGGGACTTTTACACAACATACATTTTGAGTTTGGTGTTCACATTGCTGCGACGAGACACGTTCAGCGATAAGATGAATATTTCGGCAACCCGTGGCTTTAAAATGGTAAACATCCCTGCTTTTGAACATCATCATTAAGCCCACAATGCGATTCATAAATAACTCAATGATCAGAGGAGCCTAAATGGCCAGATTGGTGACCTATACATTTCGCGGACAGCAGAAAACCATCAATTTTGCGTATGATAAATACCATGACGGTTTCGAGGCAGCAGCGGCAGCTGAGGGAGTGGACATCGGTGCTTTTCTCAGGATGGAACAGCAAGTTGCCTTAACGGCGAAAGGCGGTGGTGCACTTAAAAACTTTCGGCAATCTGAATTTGCCCGAATGGGGTTCACCGAAGTGCGTTTATTAAAAACTGAAGACTGAGTTGATATGAAACAAGGTCCTGATTGCTACTACGCCAATCTCCCGAGAGCTGGATTAGGCAGACGCTTGGGCGCCGCCTGCTACGATTTGTTACTGGCAGCGGCGGTATATGTGTTTGCCGGAATTTTAGGGTTTGCCTTTTTTGCGCTGACAAGTCGGCTCGGTATAACGTCAGTTGCTAGCGACCAAGCATTAGCAGATGTATTGAGGCAGAACCGCCTATATCATGGGGTGTACCAATGCTGGTTAATGTTATGGGTGCTCGGGTTCTACTGTTTTTTCTGGAGTCATGCAGGACAAACCTTGGGCATGCAGGTCTGGCGTCTGCGAGTACAACATACCAATGGCCAGAATATTAGTCCGGTGACAGCGCTGGCAAGAGCTTTCTGGTCACTGTTAGGCTTAGGAAATATTTGGTTGGTCTTTAGTCAACAGCGGTTAGCATTGCAGGATAAGCTAACCGATTCAGAAATAGTCCAATTACCGAAGCCATAAATATGCCCGGCTTTAATGCAGGGCATTAGACATTTTTAGCTTACTTGCGGATGTAGTAAATTGCCGCACCAGTAAACAACAAACTTGGCATAATGGCGCCGAAAAATGCTGGCATATTGTACACGATGCTTAATGGTCCGAAGATTTCATTACTGATATGGAATACAAAACCCGCCACCACGCCCAGCAATACTCTGGCCCCCATAGTGACATTACGCATAGGCCCAAAGATGAAAGACAGGGCCACCAGCATCATTACCGCAACCGTCACAGGCTGCATCAATTTATGCCATAACGCCAACTCATAACGGCTAGCGTCCTGATTGTTCCCTTTGAGGTAATCCATATAACCAGCCAAGCCCTTGATAGGCAAAGAGTCCGGGTCTACTGACACCACACTCAGCTTATCCGGCGTCAGACTGGATGGCCATCGGTCTTGTGCCTGTGTATTGACCACAATCTGTTCGTCCTTAATGCTGGTACGGCTGACATTGTGCAACTGCCAGTATTCGTTGATGTATATCGCCTTATCTGCGTGAACCACGCTCAATAAACGTTGATTCTCATCAAACTCATACAGCGTGACATCGCTGAGGTGATCTGTGGTGTTAATCTGGCCGATGTTAACAAACATATTGCCATCCCGAGCCCAGACACCACGATGCGATTTAATCAGATTACCGCCAGAAATTTTAGTGGCTTTAAGCTCACTGGCTTTCATCTCTGCCACTGGAGCGCCCCATTCGCCTAAAGCCATCACCAGCAACATCATAGGAATTGCAGTTTTCATGACCGACAGAGTGATCTGCAATCGCGACAACCCGGAAGCCTGCATCACCACTAATTCCGAATTGGAAGCCAATACGCCCAAACCAATCAAGGCACCAAGCAGCACTGCCATCGCAAAAAACGTTTCAATATCACTGGGCACCAGATACAGCACATACATGGCTGCATCCATCATGCTGTAAGTGCCTCGACCGACCAATCGTAATTGGTCAACCCACTTGATGATAGCTGACAGTCCAGTCAGAACTAACAAACAGAGCGCGGATGAGCTTAATAATACCCGGGCAATATACCAGTCCAAAATCTTCATCATGCGATACTCCTTCTGCGGAACATCGCCGCAATCCGAGTACCCAATGGACGCTCTTTACTCAGTAACAATATCCCCAACAATAAGGCCGAGCCATGGATCCACCACATACCAAGCCACAACGGGATAACGTTGTCTTGTAGCGCCTTACGACCAGCAACCAGCAAACCGAAATATCCCAGATACAACAATATTGCCGGAAACAATTTGCCAAATTTACCCTGCCGCACATTGACTCTTGCCATCGGCACGGCAATCAAGGTCATTAGCGGAATTGCTAACGGAATTGCCAGCCGCCATTGCAACTCTGCCACCGCGATACTGGTATGCTGACTCAACAACTCCTGGGTAGAAAGCGCCGCCATCCGGCGATCAGTTTCATCTACTTCCTGTTCTTTAATCTTGGTCTGATAACTTCCAAATTCAATAACTTGAACATCCTTGCGGTTAGCCGCACCTTGGTAACGCACACCATTATCCAGTTTAAGGCTTTCGGCACCGCTGTTATCTTCAGTCACGCGACCACTTTTCGCTACCACGAGGTTAGTCTGACCAGACTCTTTGCCAGACTCGGGTAACTGCACCACAAAAACCTTTTGCAACTCGTTTTCTTTGCTGATTTTTTCAACATAAATGACGGCACGGCCATTAGGACTGGTCTGAAACCGACCCGGTACCAATGCAGCCAGCCCGGCGTCTGACTTAGCTTTTTCAAGCACTATGTGTTGCCGTTCTTCTGCCCATGGCTTGCCATACATAGACAACCAGAAGGTAAATAAACAATTAACCAACGCCACCAACAGCGTCACGCGGGCGACATACCACTCACTGATGCCAACGCCATGGAGCACCACCATTTCATTTTCAGCATACATACGTCCGTGAGCCAACAAGACCCCAAGGAACAGACTCAACGGCAATATCAACACCAACAACCCCGGCAAGTTGAGTCCAATCAGGGTCATAACTAAAGAAGAGGGAAATTCTCCGTCCGAGGCACCGGCGAGAATTCGCACAAATTGCTGACTGACGAAAATAGCCAAGAGCACAGACAGCACTGCGACCTGAGTTTTGAGCACTTCACGAATTAAGTATCTGAATACAATCACAGGCAGGTCCTGTATCTAAACTTATCTTTTTGCTGATATCAGAGTATCTTTTATGTAAACTGTCCACTTTTGACAGTTTTCTGTCCAAACTGGCGGTGCTGATAGTAACTTAGTTACCTCCATCGCTGCGGATAGATGTCTAGTACCGTCTCACGCCGGATATAAAATCCGCCCCAATGTAGATGGACATAAGCGGACATTATCCAATAAATCAAAAAGTTTGTCTTTAAAAGAATCTAGGAGAGCTCATGGAGTTTAGCGTAAAGAGCGGCAGTCCGGAGAAGCAGCGTTCCGCTTGTATTGTGGTCGGCGTTTATGAACCGCGCCGCCTATCCGGTATTGCTGAACAGCTGGACAAGATTAGCGGTGGTTATATCAGCAACCTGCTGCGACGCGGCGATCTGGAAGGTAAAACTGGCCAGATGCTACTGTTGCACCATGTTGATAATGTCCTAAGTGAGCGGATATTACTGGTGGGCTGTGGCAAAGAACGAGAACTCGATGAGCGCCAGTACAAACAAATCATTGCCAAGACTATCAACACGTTAAATGAAACCGGTTCAATGGAGGCTGTATGCTTCCTCACCGAGTTACATGTAAAAGGTCGCGACACCTATTGGAAAGTTCGTCAGGCAGTTGAGACCACTAACGCTGCGCTGTATAGCTTCGACGCTATGAAGAGTCGTAAAGGAGAAGCTCGTCGTCCGCTTCGTAAACTGGTGTTTAACGTACCGACTCGCCGTGAGCTGTCATTAGGTGAACGAGCCATTGCACACGGTTTGGGAGTCTCTGCGGGTATCGATTTGTGCCGTAATGTTGCCAACATGCCACCCAATATCTGCAACGCAGCCTATCTTGCCTCGCAAGCGAAACAGTTGGCTGAAGTTTATGAAGATCTCAAAGTTTCTACTGTTGGCGAAGAACAGATGGAACAATTGGGCATGAATGCGTATCTGGCCGTTGGACGCGGCAGTGCTAATGAATCCATTATGACTGTGATGGAATATCAAGGTGCAGTAGACAACACCGCTAAACCGATTGTACTAGTGGGCAAAGGCCTGACGTTTGACTCAGGTGGTATTTCATTAAAACCTGGCGAAGCCATGGATGAAATGAAATATGACATGGGTGGTGCCGCGGGTGTTCTTGGTACCATGAAAGCTATTTGCGAATTGAAACTCCCGATCAATGTCATTGGCGTACTGGCGGGCTGCGAGAATATGCCCTCCGGCAATTCCTATCGTCCTGGTGACATACTGACCACGATGAGCGGTCAAACCGTTGAAGTGCTCAATACGGATGCCGAAGGCCGCTTGGTGTTATGTGATGTTCTCACCTATGTTGAACGTTTCGAACCGGAGTTGGTGGTTGATACCGCTACGCTCACCGGTGCTTGTGTCATTGCGCTAGGGAAGCACGCCTCTGGCCTGTTTTCCAGCCACAACCCATTGGCTCATGAGTTACTCAACGCTGGAGAACAAGCAGGTGACCGCGCCTGGCGTTTGCCACTATGGGAAGAATATCAGGAACAACTCGACAGTCCATTTGCGGATATGGCCAATATTGGTGGTCGACCAGCGGGCTCCATTACCGCCGCCTGTTTCCTGTCGCGTTTTGCTAAAAAATATAATTGGGCGCATCTGGATATTGCCGGTACCGCCTGGACCAGTGGTGCCAACAAGGGTTCAACCGGGCGTCCAGTGCCAATGTTAACCCAGTTTATCCTGAACCGCTCTGGCGTAGAACAGGGCGAGTAAGCCTGGGATGTTCATCCAAAAGCGAAGCCTCAAGCTTCGCTTTTTTTATGTTTGCGCTCATTCAATTACGGCGCGGAACTATCGTAAATGGTGATAAAGCTGCATCGTTCAGGCAGTAATGGATTTATCTGCTCCACAATATCCAACCTGTCTGCTGGTCGCTCCCCGTTCCAGGTGGCCACTTGTACTCGCTTCAGCTTAAATGTCAGACGCGAATGTGCGGTTGAGAATGCACCAACACCTTGTTCATCCACAGTGTAATGGCCCTTAATAACAGGAAATGTCTCACCTCTATCAAGCGAAAAAGCATCCGCATCGGTTTCCAACACAATATATTGCTGCCCACAATCTTCGCTTTGCATCACCATCGGCATAATGACGTTAACTTGTGAAGGCAAATACACACCAACATTACGCCCATTGTAAAAATACTGTTCGGTTTGCATGGAAACCACATCGACTGACGCGTAACCATGTTGCTGCAACGAGGTTACGATGCCACCAATGTAAGCATCATCAAATAACGCAGGGCTCTTGATCAGCAGCGGCTGTGTAAGTCGGTACGGGGGCGCCACATCAATAACGGAGACATCATATCCCTGCTGTTTTAACTGAGCTTTGAGCGCATCGACCACGGATGACGCCACATGAGATCGTGACAGGAAAACATGCTGTTCAGCGCATCCCACTAGTAGACAGAGCCACAACAAAAGGTATCCATTCCTCAAGGTTTCGCTCCCATGATGTTTTGATGAGTTGCATGTTGACTATGCACTCATCACCAGCGAATTAAACTCGCCGCAATTTCTGACCGTGTTAAATAAATTACATTTTATTTTAAAACAATATGTTATATGTCTTCCGTTAAAAATCAAACCGCCCAATCTCATACTTTGTTACGAAATCTTCACTAGACTATCTTTAAGGAAAACAGTAACGTTCAGCCGTTATAACAGAATGTCCTGAATCAAATGTTGCATAGACTAATACCGCACAACAAAAAGTGGCTTTGGCTGCTACTTGGCGTTTGGCTGACTGTTTTGCAGTCGGTCGCGGTAGTGCACTCCGCGCAACATGGTTTAGTCCATGAACACGCCCACTGTCTGCTGTGTAATTTCGGTAACCATCCAACCACCGGCCCAATGGCAATACTGCCAATTGCCGCCACACAATCGTTGGTTACCAATGTTTCCGAACAACCTTACACACAGCCCGCGCTCCCTTGGTTGCGCACCCTGTCAGCTCGCGCACCACCAGCTCTGTTCTTCTAATAACTCTATAAAAAATCTTAATTTTTATTGCTTATCAAAGGACAGGCATAATGAAACTCGCTGTTTTATTCGTAGCATTGGCATCTGCCGGTGTGACTTCAACTGCTTTTGCCGCCCAATTACAGGGCAAAGTCACCGACACTAAAGGAAATCCGGTAAAGGATGCGATGGTCAGTGTCGATGGCGGCACCCAAACAACCACTGATGCACAAGGCCAATATCGTTTACAAGTTGCCGATAACAGCCATCTGCATCTGCACATCAGCAGTGATAATTACAAACACGGTGAACAGGATTTAACGGTTAGCAGCGGCACGATCACCCAAAATTTCACCCTGACTGCCGTTCAAATCGAAAATATTGTAGTGACGGCATCCCCCTTAGGACGTTCAGCCCTGGAAAGTACCACCCCAGTTACCGTGCTCAGTGATGACCAACTGAAACTCAATACTGAGCCAACACTGGGAGATACACTCGATAAACTCCCCGGCGTGCAAGCTACCCACTTTGGAGCAGGTGCTAGTCGTCCGATCATCCGCGGTATGGACGGCCCTCGAGTTAAGGTGCTGGAAAACGGTCTGTCGGTAGGCGATGCATCTACCGTTTCAGCCGACCATGCGGTGACAGCGGAAGCCGCCTCTGCGGAGCAGATTGAAATTCTTCGTGGTCCAGGCACGCTTCTTTATGGTAATGGTGCTATCGGCGGCGTGGTTAACGTTGTCGATAAACGTATGCACGAACAACCCGTTGATACGTTTAACGGTTCCGTGGGCGCTCGCTATGATTCTGCCAACAATGGTGAAACGGTGAATGCCGATCTCAATGGTGGCAATGGTAAATTTAACTGGCATCTAGATGGCACCCATCGCAATACCGATGATTACGATATCCCGGGAGAAGCAATTGAAGGTGATGCCACCACGCACGGCAGCGTCGATAACAGCCAGTTGAAACTAAATGAATATGCTGGTGGCGTGGGTTATACCGGCGATAACGGTTTTATCAGTGTTTCTGGCGCACGCACAGAATCCAATTACGGTATTCCCGGTCGTGGTGAAGTTGACGCACCAGACATTACCATCGACATGAAAAAAACCGCCTGGCAACTACATGCTGGCTTACTCGATCCATTTGCAGGTTTCTCTAAAGTTCGTTTAGATGCGGGTTACACCGATTATCAGCATGCGGAAGAAGAAGATGGCGATGCCGATACCTTCTTTTACAACAAACAATCAGAAGCACGTCTGACGTTGAATAATAACCCCTGGGGAGAATGGCAAGGAGCAATGGGACTGCACATCATGCACCGGGATTTTTCGGTGCAAGGAGCAGAGCAGTTAACGCCTAACAGCAACACCGATACTCTCGCCGCCTTTATTATGCAGGAACGTAAAGTCGGCGATTTTCGGTTTGAACTGGGCGGTCGCGTCGAAGACTATCGGCTTAATCCCGAAGCGATGACGTTAGAAACTTTGATCGGGGAAGAAGAGTACCAGCCAGAAAAACTGAGTGATCTCAACACGACATTATCAGCAGGCTTGGTATGGGATTTCGATCCGTCGTATAACCTGAGTCTGGCACTTACTCGTGCCGAACGTGCGGCCACTGCCGAAGAGCTGTACAGCTATGGGCCGCATGATGCAACCCAGAGCTTTGAACTTGGCTCAGAATTTCGCATTGAGAATGGTCAGATAGTTGTCAATGCCGGCGATGCCAACAAAGAAATAGCGAATAACATCGATCTGACCTTGCGTAAACTGGATGGTAGCTGGACTGGCTCATTAAGCATGGCCTATAACCGGGTCAATAACTTCTTTTATGAAGCGAATACCGGCTTGGTCGCTTCAGATATCGTCAATAGTGACGGCGAAGGCGATCTGCCAGTTTATCAATATGCACAAGATGATGCCGAACTCTATTCCATAGAAGCTCAGGCAAAAATCCCATTCAACGATAGCTGGTCAATGGATCTGTTTAGCGACTACACCCGCGGTAAACTGGTAGACGGTGGTAACTTGCCGAGGATCTCACCATTACGCTTTGGTTCCACTTTGAATTTTGATGTGGATCAGTGGCACGCTGATGTGGGTATGATTGCCTATGCACGTCAAACTGATGTAGCAGAAAATGAGACAGAAACCGCCGGTTATACATTGGTTAACGCCGCAGTAACCTATCGGCTGTTCGGTGATAGTGGCGACATGTTGCTCTACCTGAAAGGGACAAACCTGACCAATCAGGAAGCGCGTCCACACACCTCTTTGCTGAAAGATTACGCTCCCCTAATGGGACGCAATGTTATGCTTGGGGTCAGTTACAATTTCTAAGGCTAATTGATTAATTCAATATATAATCTTCAAAAAGCGAAGCCTTGTAGCTTCGCTTTTTTCATTTTTTTTGCCAAATCGTTGCACCTTTTCAGTGCCAAAAACCCAAAAATATTGCATTCTGGTGCAATATTTGGCTCACTTTGAAGCACCAGTCAGCAACATAAAAGTACATCCACTTAACATTCAATAACTTAATGACTGGCACAATTCATGCTGATACACATTGATAATTACTACCACAAGGAGCAAGCTCAAATGGCTGACAGCGATACAACTAACGTTCAACGCCGACAATTTCTGAAATTTTCTGGGGCCGTAATGGGCGGTGCCGCATTGGCTGGCGTAAGCCAACCAACACTGGCAAAAACCGAAGTATCACCTACTTTCAAGAAGCCGACAGCTGACCACCCAATTCGTATTTGTTGGAATGAAAACCCACTGGGTATGTCACCAAAAGGTCAGGCTGCTGCCCGTGAAATGATTGGTCAGGGCAACCTCTATCCTTTCATGGAAATGAAAACACTGCAGAAAATGTTGGCTGACAAGCATGGCGTAGCCCCAGAGTGCGTACTGCTGAGTGCTGGTGCCACCCAGGGTATCGTAGCTGCATTTGGTGCATTGGCTACTCCTGATACTCAGTTAGTTATCCCTGAATTGACCTTCAGCGCTGGTGAAGAAGCTGCTATTGATAACAGCATGAAAAAAATCACCAAAGTTAAGATGACCAAAGATTGGCAGATCGATCTAGAAGCAATGAAAAAAGCTGTTGCCGATTACGATGGTCCTTCTATTGTTTACTTTGTAAACCCTAACAACCCTACTGGTGCTATTTGCAAGGCTGACGCTGTAGAAGCTTGGATTAAGAGTAAGCCAGCTAAAACCATGTTCCTGATGGACGAAGCTTACGCAGAATTTGCGTCTGACCCGACTTTCCGCTCAGTGTCACCTCTGATCAAAGATGGCGCTGACAACATTGTACTGCTGAAAACCTTCTCCAAATTATTCGCCATGGCCGGTATGCGCGTAGGTTGGAGCGTTTCAACTCCAGCTATCATCAAAAAAATGGGCGAAAAGATTGCTAACAACAACCTTACCGGCGCCTCTGTTAGCGCGGCTATCGCGTCAATGAAAGATGACAAGTTCATGGAATTGAGCCGCGCCAGTAATGAAGCAGCCCGTAAGATCCTGCTGCAGACTCTGGATGCACTGAAACTTGACTACGTTCCATCTAACACCAACTTTGTGTTCCACAAGTTGAATGTACCTTTGGCAGACTACCAGAAGCGTATGAAAGATGCTGGTATTTGGGTAGGCCGCGCCTTCCCACCAGCAGACGAATACTGCCGCTGCTCTTTGGGTACACCAGAACAGATGGCCTATGTCGCACAAGTTATGCTGGATTTAGGTAAAAAAGGTTTGATCTAAATCTAGCCCTTAACCTTCTTCCCTACCCCCGCCAAAAGACCACACTATGTGGTCTTTTTTATTACCAGAGTCCTGCCTAAGCTTGATGAATTTTGCATACCACTGGCAATAGGTATGAGGGTTTTCTGATTGTGCCGTTAAGGTTATTTGTCGTGTTTAACTTATAAAATATGTCACCGTTATTGCTGGGGCCTAGCAATTTTATGACCACAAAGCATTCCGGCAACATTGGTATTGATAGCAAGTGCTTGTTGACGTAGGCCCTAAGCGGAATTTGAGAATAATCCATGAACTTATAAATACTAAGATACGAAGACTGCGCTGTTACAGGGTTTTCATGCTACCGTATCCCGGTCAAAAGCGTGTTAGCGCGAATTAACGCACTCCAGTCCGCCATGATTCAGTTAAGCCTGTTGATATGTAGCTTTTGCATTTTAGGAATAACTTAGTAACAACCCTGTCAGCAATCAAGATGGAAATATCCAGCAAGGCAATTGTTTGATTCGACTAAAGCTCCGCGAACAATCCAAATATAAAGTAATTATCAGACGTCCAATTGTCACACCATTCTCCAAAAAAAGAGGCTACCCCGAAGGGTAGCCTTAAAAGTAAGGGGTAACTTTAGATTAGAAATCCATTGAGAAACGAGTGAAGTAGTAACCACCGTTCCAGTCAACTACAGAGTCATCACGGTAGATACGACCCTGACCAACTTCAAACTGACCTTTATCAGGATAGTTATCTAGGATGTTACGTCCACCCACAGTGATCTTCATGGTTTCAGTCAGCTGATAAGACACTTCCAGATCAACCAACATTTCCTGACCGAACTTCTGAGTGTCAGTGATAGTATCTTCACCATCAGAGTTCTTGTAAGAACCATAGTAGTTAGCTCGGGCGGTGAACGTGAAATCGTCAATGGTATGATTCACTGTAAACACACCACGCCATTTTGGAGCACCGTTTTCGAAGTCGAAGGTATCTTCAGCGTTGAAGGCACCAGTCTTGTCCTGGGTGATCTCCTGCTTGTTGTAGTTAGCAGACAGCGTCAAGCTAGTGTAACCAAGGGCGTTATCGAATCCATAGTTAGTGACGAAGTCCATACCAGTAGTACGAGTATCGAACATGTTCTGGAAGTAGAACACGCCACCGATAGATTCAGCACCAGATACACCGGCATCTACTAACGCCAGATAGTTATCATAGGCAGCTGATGTTGGGTCACTGCTAACGTTCATAGTAGAAATTGAGTACATCCGGTCTTTCAGATCAATACGATAGAAGTCCAGAGTCATACCTACGCCACTATCAAAATCAGCAGTCAAACCTAAGGTATAGTTGGTCGAAGTCTCAGGCTTCAGCTTGCTCGCACCCAACGCTTGAGCTACTGCGCCACCCGCTGGGAACAAACCAGTTGCTACAGGCATACCAGCGGTAATACGAGTAGATACGTTGGTAGTACCCTGCTGACCTGGAGTAGGTGCACGGAAGCCTGTACCGTATGACGCGCGAACGCCGAACTTGTCAGTGATGCGATAGTTACCCGCAATTTTACCGACTAATTTTGAACCGAAGTCAGAGTAGTCTTCATAACGGAAGGCGGTCTGCAGGAACAGTTTATCGGTCACATCAGCACTGAGGTCAATATAACCTGCATAAGAATGGCGGTTGTACTTACCGCTGTATGCTGGAGAATAGCCCGGGAAGCCGTTCGAACCAACACCCATAATCTGGTAAACAGGGTCAGAAGAGTTAGCACAGTTCAAAGATGAACCATTGGCAATGACAGCTAAACCGGCATCAGTCGCAGTACCATCGTCGTTACAGAAGCCCCATGGGTCGGCAACAGAGTATGTACCTGCTTCATAAGATGCTTCATCACCCCCTTGCAGCTCATAGGATTCTTTCATATAGCTGAAACCGAAAGCGAACAACAGCGGACTGGAGAAAGAACTAACATCGAAGTCCTGAGTAAAATCACCCTGCAACTGCGCTTCGGTGTTGATCAGGTTGCCTGGATGGAACGTTGTTGGGCTCTGATCACCCATAGAAGGGTTGATGGTGTTTGACAGCGTGTAATCAATTTCATTTGAACCGTAACGGCCACTCAAGTCATAACCCAAACCGCTGGACAGCATGCCTTTAGCACCGGCAACCAATGATTTATCAGTGATATCACCTGAGAACAATGGAGTGAAACCACCTGGATACATTGACAGGGCATTCCAGGTTGAACCGTCTTCCAGACGAATATTCATGATGGTGCCATTGCGTGGGTAACGATAGAAGAAGTTACCACTACCAGATTTGTCGGTATAGTTACCAAACGCATACAGATCCAGTGCTTCGCTGACAGTGTAGCCAGAGTTAAAGAATACTGTCTTGGACTTGGTTTTAGGATTACCCCAAGACTGAACTACGCTATTACCGTCAGAGTTCAGAGAGGCAGAGCCAAGACCCGCAACATAAGTTGCATAGTCACCATATCCTGCTGGGAAAGTGCTTGGGTCAGTTACACAGAAATAGGATTCACAATATTGCTGTGCCCGGGTAGTTGGATCGGAATCGACATAGTCGGCAGAAATGCTGAGGAAACCTTTATCGCCTAACGCAAAACCTTTGTTGGCAGTAAGAGTGAGGGTATCACCATCACCTTTATAATACTGGCCCCAGTCAGCAGAGAAAGAACCACCTTCACTATTATCTTTCAGCTGGAAGTTGATTACCCCGGCAATTGCGTCAGAACCATACTGAGCCGCAGCACCATCACGCAATACTTCTACAGTTTTCAGTGCAGAAGTAGGAATAGTTGAAATATCAGGACCTTGGGTACCTGAACCGCCAATCTGCACCAAAGCAGAACGGTGACGGCGATGGCCGTTAACCAGTACCAACGTCTTGTCAGTATCCATACCACGAAGAGTTGCTGGGCGAACGAAAGTACCACCATCGGATATAGGTTGGCGGTCTACTGAGTATGATGGCACCAAAGTTTTCAGTACATCGTTGGTGTCTGAGAAACTTACAGATTTCAGTTCATCATCAGCAATAACATCGACGGGTACAGGGGAATCTTTTACTGAGCGCGCCGCGCCACGAGATCCTGTTACGACCATCTTCTCGATGTTAGCAGTGCCAGCAGCTGCTGCTGCAGTTTCTGTAGTATCGTCTTCGTCGTCAGCTCGCACTTGCGCAGTAAACGCTACTGAGGCGCACGAAAGCATTAACGCGTACGGCAAGGCACTACGAATAGAACGACTAAGCAATTTTTCCGTTATCATACCAACCCTCTTGATATTGTTTTTGTTGTGGTTCTTACAACCTAAAAACAACCACGTTATTTATTGAATCTATCCCCTGCGAAGCTTGTGTTTTTCACTGCCCAGGTTTGACTGATGTGTTCCAACCTCCACCTAAAAAGAACAATTGGTTAATCTTTTAAATTCCATTTCACACATTAGTGACCAACCTATTTCAAATAGCGTGCCTAAATGTTGGCAACAGAACATTTTCACAACATTTTTGTTACCAAATGCATTACACATCCAGATGAATTATTTGACGCAGGTCAACAAATACGCGGGTTATAGCGATTAGAGAGGGTAAAAATGTGACGAATAAAAGAGAATTATCTAACTCGATTTTTTACAAAAAACAACTTAGCCATCAGATGTAAACATTAGCGCAACAGTGACGTAACGCACTAAAAACATGCGTAACGCACCATAATGAAACATTACAAAATCCGTTTTTGATTAAACAATGTTTACGTTTTAAAGATAATCATTGACGAAAACTTAATGATTGAAAGAAAACAATGATATGAGATTAAAGCTAAATTACTGTAGTTCAAAAGCTCACCAAAGAGGTGCTTAATGGTGAGCATCAAAAAAGCCAGCATTAATTGCTGGCTTTTTGTGCTTTTACACTCAATGAAAACTAACTGTTAAGATCCTGGAAAAACTTCTTCACGCCATCAAACCAGCCTTCAGCTTTTGGGCTGTGTTTACCACCGCCACCGAGGGTATCTTCAAACTCTCGCAACAGCTCTTTTTGCCGCTCTGATAGGTTGACTGGGGTTTCCATCACAACCTTGCATAACAGATCACCCACTGCATGGCTACGTACCGATTTCACCCCTTTACCGCGCAGTCTAAACATTCTGCCAGTCTGCGTTTCTGGTGGGATTTTCAGGCTGACTTTGCCTTCAAGCGTCGGAACTTCCACTTCACCACCTAATGCGGCTTTCGCAAAGGAGATGGGCACCTCACAATAAAGATTATTGGCGTCTCGAACAAAAATGGGGTGTTCACGGACAGTCACCTGTACATACAAATCCCCCGCTGGCGCGCCGAATTCTCCGGCCTCGCCCTCGCCCGCCAGTCTGATACGGTCGCCGGTATCCACCCCAGCAGGAATTTTAACCGACAGGGTTTTGCTTTTCTCCATGCGACCATCGCCATGACATTTGCTGCAAGGCTCTTTGATGATCTTACCGCGGCCCTGACAAGTCGGACAGGTTTGTTGTACCGCAAAAAATCCCTGACGCATCTGCACTTGGCCACTGCCATGACAAGTGCCACAGGTAGTAGCAGAGGTCCCTTTTTTTGCACCTGAGCCGCCACAGAGGTCACAGGTCGCCAGTGTTGGGATACGCAGTTCGCGATTAACACCGCGCACCGCTTCTTCCAGTGATAATTCGAGGTTATAGCGCAAGTCGGCACCACGAGCCGGTTGTCTGTGTCCGCCACGACGACCACCGCCGAAGATATCACCGAAAACATCGCCGAAAATATCACTGAAGTCGGCACCACCGCCGCCACCAAATCCACCGGCCCCCCGACTGGGATCCACGCCGGCATGGCCGAACTGATCATAAGCAGCACGCTTATCTGCATCCGTCAGGATTTCATAGGCTTCTTTGACTTCTTTGAATTTGGCTTCGGCTTCTTTATCGCCGGGATTGCGGTCCGGGTGGTATTTCATCGCCAGACGTTTATACGCCTTTTTGATATCCCGTTCGCTGGCGTCTCGGGCGACGTCCAATACTTCGTAATAATCTCGCTTTGACATAATCTCTCACGCGTTCTTGGCTTGGAGCAGAACAAGCGGGCGTTAGGGTTACCCCATAACGCCCGCCTGGAATTAATCAGGTATATGCGCCTGATTATTTCTTGTCGTCTTTGACCTCTTCAAATTCAGCATCAACGACATCATCGGCAGAGGCGTTGCTATTACCCTGATGAGCGGCAGATTCAGCACCACCCTGAGCATGTTGCGCCTGGGCCTGAGCCAGCTCAACCAGTTTGGCAGAAGCTTCAATCAATGCCTGAGTGGCCTTTTCGATCGCTTCTTTATCGCTGCCTTTCACCGCAGTTTCTACCTTGCTGATCGCTTCATCAATTTTGGCCTTATCGTCGGCATTCAGAGCCTCACCAGCTTCAGTCACTTGCTTTTTAGTGGCATGGACTAAGCCGTCAGCCTGGTTGCGGGCGCTAACCAACTCTTCGAACTTCTTGTCATCTTCTGCATGAGCTTCGGCATCACGCACCATTTTTTCTACTTCATCGTCAGACAGACCAGAAGAAGCTTTAATGGTGATGGCCTGTTTCTTACCGGTTTTCTTGTCGGTAGCAGAAACATTCAAAATACCATCGGCGTCGATATCAAAAGTCACTTCAATCTGTGGCATGCCGCGTGGTGCTGGCTCAATACCTTCCAGGTTGAACTGGCCCAGTGATTTGTTGGCACTGGCCTGCTTACGTTCACCCTGCAACACGTGAATAGTCACGGCGCTTTGGTTATCATCGGCAGTAGAGAACACCTGCTGTGCCTTAGTAGGAATAGTCGTGTTCTTCTCAATCAGCTTGGTCATTACCTGGCCCATGGTTTCAATACCCAGGGACAAAGGTGTTACGTCCAGCAGCAATACGTCTTTCACGTCGCCAGCCAATACACCGCCCTGAATTGCCGCACCTACGGCCACAGCTTCGTCAGGGTTGACGTCTTTACGTGGTTCCTTACCAAAGAAGTCAGCAACGGCTTGCTGTACCTTAGGCATACGGGTTTGACCACCCACCAAAATCACTTCGTTGATGTCAGAAGCTGACAGACCCGCGTCGGACAAGGCAACTTTCACGGGTTCCAGTGAGCGAGTGATCATGTCTTCAACCAGCGATTCCAGTTTGGCACGGGTGATTTTCACCACCAAGTGCTTAGGACCGGTAGCATCTGCAGTGATATAGGGCAGATTCACTTCAGTCTGGTTAGTGCTGGACAGTTCGATCTTGGCTTTTTCAGCAGCTTCTTTCAGACGCTGCATTGCCAAAGGATCGTTACGTAAATCAAGCCCCTGCTCTTTCTTGAACTCATCAGCCAAGTAGTTGATCAAACGGTTATCAAAGTCTTCACCACCTAGGTGAGTATCACCATTGGTTGCCAATACTTCGAAAGTCTGGTCGCCATCGTTGCTGTCAATTTCAATAATAGAGATATCGAAAGTACCACCACCGAGGTCGTATACCGCGATGACATTGTCACCTTGCTTTTTGTCGATACCATACGCCAGCGCAGCGGCAGTTGGTTCGTTGATGATACGTTTAACTTCCAGACCGGCGATACGGCCAGCATCTTTAGTTGCCTGACGCTGAGAATCGTTGAAGTAGGCCGGTACGGTAATGACGGCTTCAGTCACTGGCTCGCCCAGATAATCTTCAGCAGTTTTCTTCATTTTCTTCAGCACTTCGGCTGATACCTGTGGTGGGGCCATTTTCTTGCCACGACTTTCGACCCAGGCATCACCGTTATCGGCTTTGATAATTTTGAATGGCATGATGCTGACATCACGCTGTACTTCGTCGTCAGTGAAACGACGGCCAATCAAACGCTTAATCGCGAAGAAAGTGTTAGTTGGGTTGGTCACGGCCTGACGTTTTGCGGGCTGACCTACCAGGGTCTCATCTTCGGTATAAGCAATGATTGAAGGAGTGGTGCGATCGCCTTCAGCATTTTCCAACACACGAGGCTTGCCGCCTTCAAGTACGGCAACACAAGAGTTGGTTGTGCCCAAGTCGATACCAATAATTTTACCCATGAGGTCCTCCGAAGAATCTTTTCTTTCGAACTAAATTAATCATTTGCTATGGATCTGGGGGCAAAGTTGTTGATTTCAAGACCTTTGCCAAATTACCCAAATCGCGCCTTAACCCCTATATAGGGGCGCAATTTTGCTTTACAAGGGCTCAAATAAAAAAATTGATCTTAAACGTAACCTTTTTTACAAAGTACCGCTAAAATACGAGCTACTTATCGCCACACTGCAATCGTGGCAACGGTTTCCCTGATTCCTTGAGTTGAGTAGACATAATTGAAAACATCCTCGCAGGCATTTGCCTATGGTCTGGGTGCGGTGCTGCTGTGGTCAACCGTTGCGACAGCCTTTAAGATTGCCCTCACTTTTTTTACCCCGCTGCAATTGGTGTTTGTTGCCACCATAGTATCTTCTTTGTGTCTGTTAGTGATCCTCGGGGTTCAGCGCAAGTTACCACTGTTGTGGCAACAGTTTCGCGCCCGACCATTGCTGTATTTGCAAACCGGATTATTAAGTCCCTTCCTTTATTATCTGGTGTTGTTTAAGGCTTATGATTTGCTGCCGGCACAACAAGCGCTGTCCTTGAATTACACTTGGGGCATTTTGTTGCCGTTATTGTCAGTTCCGATGCTGAGCCAAAAATTGCGGGCGTCTGATTTGGTTGCGGCACTTATTGCTTACTTTGGCGTACTGGTCATTGCGACAGAAGGCAGTATTTCTGAAATGCATTTTGAAAGTCCGCTGGGCATCGGGTTATGTTTCACTAGCACTATTCTCTGGTGTTTGTATTGGATCGTTAATACCAAGGATAAAGGCGACCCGGTGGTGAGCTTATTACTGAGTTTTCTGATAGCATTGCCCTGCATAACCTTGATGCTGGTTTGCACTCAATCATTACCACAACTCAGTCTGAAAGCGATCTTGGCGGGAAGCTATGTCGGACTGTTTGAAATGGGCATCACCTTTGTGTTGTGGCTGATGGCACTGAAAACAGCGACTCGCACCGCCAGCATCAGCAACTTGGTATTTTTGTCACCGGTGCTTTCGATGTGCTTTATTGCACTCATCCTTGGTGAGAAGATTCTGCCATCAACGCTGGCAGGACTGGGACTGATTATCCTGGCGCTATTGCTTCAGCGCCTGTTGCCACTCCTGGGTAATCACCGCCGCCCCAAAATTCGCCGCAGCTTGTGACAGATACATCGACTTTGAATTTAGTGAGGAGGTCAGCGTGACACCCGCAATCGATCTTGCCAACAAGGCCAAGATTAGCTTCAGCGTATACGAATATCACCACGACAAAAATGTCGCGTCATACGGCGAAGAAGCTGCCAGTGCTTTAGGACTAAATCCTGATCAGGTATTCAAAACCCTGCTGGTCAGTGGCGATGAAAAAAGTGCCCCCGTTGCCGTCGCATTGGTTCCGGTAAATCATCATTTGAGCCTGAAAGCAGTTGCTAAGGCACTGAAGTTAAAGAAACTGGTAATGGCAGATCCACAATTAGCCCAGAAATCTTCTGGCTATCTGGTGGGAGGGATCAGTCCTCTGGCACAAAAAAAACAATTACCAACGATTATTGATGACAGTGCCAAAAATTTTGAAGAAATCTATGTCAGTGCCGGCCGTCGCGGTCTGGAAATCTGCCTGGCAGCAGAGACATTGGCAGAGCTGTGTCGTGGTAGTTTTGCCGACATAAAAAGCGAATAAACGAGAATCTCGAGACACAATAAGGGCCCGCTGCAGGGCCCTTATCTATTCTAGATTGTGCTAACTTTCGCGACTAGCTGCGCGAAGTGTAATCTCCTACCGCCAGCCATTTGTAGGTAGTCAAGGCTTCCAACCCCATCGGGCCGCGAGCATGTAACTTCTGTGTGCTCACTGCAACTTCGGCACCCAGGCCAAACTGGCCACCATCGGTAAACCGGGTGCTGGCATTGAGATAAACTGCAGCCGAGTTCACTTCATTCATAAAATAAGTGGCGGTGGGAATATCGTCGGTCAAAATAGCTTCTGAATGGCCACTGGAATATTGCCGGATATGGGCAATAGCTTCTGTAACATCAGCGACGACTTTGATGCCCAAAGTCAGCGATAACCATTCCGTTGCGAAAGTTTCTTCATCTGCAGGACGTACCTCATACGCTGGTAGCAGACGCTGCGTTTCCTCGCACCCAACAATAGTGACCCCTTCTGCTGACAACGCGGCAGCTAGCTGCGGCAGATATTGCTCTGCAACCTCCTGATGTACCAATAGGGTATCCAGCGCATTACAGACGGTGGGACGTTGCACCTTGGCATTGATAATCACTGACGTTGAACGTGATAAATCCGCCGCTTTATCCAGATACAAATGGCAAATACCAATGCCACCCAAAATAACCGGAATCGTCGCTTGCTCCGCACATAACCGCTGCAATTTGCTCCCGCCACGAGGCACGATCATGTCCACATATTGATCCAGCTTTAACAGTCCGGAGACCAGAGCCCGGTCAGGATTATCAATCAGCTGCACCGCGTCTTCAGGCAAACCAAATTCGGCAATACCGGTTCGGATCGCTTTTGCCAGTGCCAAGTTAGAATTGAGCGTTTCCTTTCCGCCGCGCAGGATCACAGCATTACCGGTTTTCAATGCCAGTACTGCAATATCCACAGTCACATTCGGACGCGCCTCATAAATAACGCCAATGACCCCGAGCGGAACCGTGCGCCGGCACAAACGTATGCCATTATCGAGCAGACGAGAATCAAACTCGCGACCGATAGGATCTGGCAATGCCACAACATTACTGATATCCGCAATCACAGCAGCCAGCCGTTTCTCATCCAGCAACAAGCGATCGATCATTGCCGCTTCCAGACCCGCCGCGTTGGCTGCCGCCACATCTTGCGCATTCGCCGCAACAATGTCGTCTGCAGCGGCTTGCAATGAGCTCGCAATTGTCATCAACAAATCACGTTTATCGGCAGCGGATAAATTCGCCAGGGCAAAACTGGCGGCTTTGGCCTGTTGGCCGAGCTGTTGTAAGTAGGTATCCGTCATAGAACCACCATATCGTTGCGGTGCACGATTGCGTCACCATGATCATAGCCCAGTAATGGCTCAATATCGTCGGAATGCTTGCCGGCAATGATGCGGATGGCAACAGCACTATAACGGCTAATGCCGCGGGCAACCTTGTTACCCTCCTTATCCAGCAATTCGACGGTAGCGCCACGTTCAAAATTACCTTCTACCGCGGTAATTCCCTTGGATAATAAACTACGGCCCTTCTGCACTACCGCTTTTACCGCACCTTCATCGAGGATTAACCGGCCTTTGGCCTTAGGGCCAGCCAATATCCACTGCTTACGGCTTTCGAGTGGATTTTCGGTAGGGCTAAAATGCGTGCCGACAGACTGATGGCTACTGACCTTGATAATCACATCGGTATGGTGACCGGATGCGATCACAACCTCGATCCCTGCCCGCCGCGCAATATCCGCCGCTTGCAGTTTAGTGGTCATGCCGCCAGTGCCCAGTCCGGAAACGGAACCGCCCGCCATTTCACGCAAACTATCGTCGATATTGGCAACTTCACTGATCAAGTGCGCGTCAGGATGCGTCCTTGGATCGGCGTCAAACAGACCTTTCTGATCGGTCAGCAGCAGTAATAAATCCGCATCACATAACAAGGCAACGCGTGCTGAGAGATTGTCATTATCGCCAACCTTAATCTCATTGGTCGCCACTGCATCATTTTCATTGATGATGGGAATGATATTCTGTGCCAACAACGCATTTAATGCATCGCGGGCATTCAGGTAGCGTTCGCGGTCATGCAGATCGGCACGCGTCAGCAGCAGTTGTCCCACATGCAACCCATAAATACTGAAGAGCTGCGCCCAGGCGAGGATCAATTGACTCTGGCCCACTGCCGCCAGCAGCTGCTTATTGGCGATCGTGTCCGGCAGTTCTGGAAACAATAGATGTTCACGGCCGGCCGCAATGGCGCCGGAAGTACAGAGGACAACTTCAACGCCGCTGCGCATTAAGGTCGCCATCTGTCTGGCTAATTCCACCATATGGGCTTTATCGAGCTTTTTACTGCCAGATGTCAGCACGCTGGTGCCAAGTTTTATCACCACCCGTTTATAACGGGAGTTTGTCAGGTCCATCGTTTATCATGCAATAATGAGTTAGGAACTAATCTTATACCCAATCCCCGCCGAGATTCCTAGTTACACCAAGCAGGAAACCGCTGAAAAAACCATAAAAAAAGCCGCCCTTACGGCGGCTTTCAGGATTATGCAATTCAGGCCCAGATAAATTTGGCAATAAACAATAGTGCCAGCACCACGACGCCGAGATTCAAATCTTTGAAACGACCACAAAGGATCTTAACCGCCGCGTAAGTGATGAAGCCACAGGCGATACCGTTAGCAATGGAATATGTGAACGGCATTATCAGCGCAGCGACAACCACTGGCGCAGCTTCAGTGAGATCTTCCCACTCCACATGCAACAAGCTGGAGGTCATCAGGATCGCCACATAAAATAGAGTCCCGGCAGTGGCATAGGCAGGCACCATTCCCGCCAATGGTGAGATGAAAAGTGCCGCCACAAACAACAGACCAACAACCACGGCGGTCAGACCTGTACGGCCACCAGCACTCACGCCTGCAGTACTCTCGATATAACTGGTGGTGGTAGAAGTCCCCAAAGCCGCGCCCGCAATAGTGGCCAGACTGTCAGCAGTTAATGCCCGGTTTAAACGGGGTAAACGGCCATCTTTATCCAGCAAACCACCGCGATGAGCCACAGCGACCAAAGTACCAGAAGTATCAAACAGATCGACAAATAAGAAAGCGAAGACGATTGAGATCATGCTGATATCCAGCACACCCGCAATATCCATCTTCATGAAAGTAGGCGCAATTGACGGCGGCATAGACAGCACACCGGTATATTTTACGTCACCAAACACCAGTCCCAATACGGTGACCGCCAGAATGCTCATGATCACCGCAGCTTTGTAACCACGATGTACAAAAGCGACGATTAAAAAGAAACCTAAAATGGCCATGACGGAATTGAATGACGTCAGATCCCCCAACCCCACTAATGTGGCCGGATTCCCCACAACAATACCCGCATTTCTTAAGCCGATCAGCGCTAAAAACAGGCCAATCCCCGCCGCGATCCCCATTCGCAGTGACATTGGAATGGAATTTACCACCCATTCACGAATGCGCACTAACGATAAAATCAGGAAGCAGCAACCGGAGAGAAACACGGCACCAAGCGCGGTTTCCCAGCTATAGCCCATATGTCCGACCACGGTATAGGTGAAGAAAGCATTGAGCCCCATTCCAGGTGCCAGTGCAATAGGATAGTTGGCTAAAAAGCCCATCACCAAACAGCCTACTGCGGAAGCAAGACAGGTAGCGACAAAGACAGCGCCCTGATCCATCCCAGCTTGTGCCAGCATGCTTGGGTTCACAAAAATGATGTACGCCATCGTCAGGAAAGTAGTAATGCCAGCCAGCACTTCCTGCTTCAGCGTAGTTTGATGCTCTTTAAGTTTGAATAGTTTTTCCAGCATGGAACTAGGTTCCTTGAATAATATGAGGTGTAGGGCTTGGTTTTCTAACAGTTATTTAACATAACGAGTTAGCAGCGGCAGATTATAAAAAGTTTGCCAGAGTCACACCAGACAAAATATGCAGGATAAAAGCAGGATTTATGCATTTGCCTGGCCGATCACAAAACCTTTAGTCATGATTTAGGCAAAAAAAAACCTGCTCAAATGAGCAGGTAAAGAGATGCTTTAAACGCCCATAGACATGGGGACCATTCGCACAAACAGACTAGATGATGAAAGAACCGCGTCCTTTCAAGAAATCTGTATCAACAAGCAACCACATAAAAGGTGGCAAAGCAGCGACGATAATAAACTCCGAAAGATGGAGCCTCTCGAAGTATTGCTGTCTGGTTAACCACACGTATTCAACATTCCCGTTGAAGTTCATTGACCTTAACCAAACATTCAGAAATAGATTGGGGACGCTTTCTGAATGCCAGAGAGAAAAGGCAACTCAACCATGACAAATTAACCACAGCGATATCTTCGCTAACGATTAAAATAATACGCTTATGAAATTAAACTACAAGTTTTCCGGCGATAAAAATGACTTTTGTAAGTTTTTTGTTTTTTATTTACACATACTAATATTTATTTGCCTAAAAAACATTCAATCATGAGTAATAAATAAATATATATTGTTGTTTTTTTTAAATTATTTATTATTTTTTTATGGAGAATTATGGAATTGGAAGTTAACTACAATACAATCTCCAACCTTCAATAACAGGCGTTATCGCTCGTCAACATTGCCCGTATAAACCGCCAGCGAATAGCAACTGGCGGAGGTTCCTTTTAACGAGTTAACGCCGACGCAAGTAGCTCCATAAGGCTAACAACGGGGTACTGGTAGGTTTACCATAACGAGGGTCACCACTGACAGCGGCACCGGCAATATCCAGATGGATAAAGGGCAAAGGCTTTGTGGCTGCGATGCCATGGGCAGCTAGCCCCGATGCCTGCAACATAAAGGCAGCCGCTAACTGATGCCCACGTTCAACCTGTGATGAGCCGACAGGTTTGGCAGAGATGACGTCAGCCGCTCCGGTTTTGTCGGCCACATTCATAAAATCTTCTTTATGCAAAGGTGAAAGCGCCATAGGTTCGCCCATAAGCGTGGCACAATGTTGCAACTGTTCTGGCAGCGCCGATTCTCTGGCGACACTGTTAAACACCATCGCCGGGTAGCTACCAAATGCCCTCGCCGCATGGCTGGTCAGCGTAGCAACGGATATCAGTTCTGGAGACGCTGCATCACATGCCTGCAACCGCAGATGCGACAGTAATTCGGTTAACACCAGCCGACCTTCGGCGTCGGAATTGCCGATACGGACGCGGATCCCGGCATGGGTGGTAATGATCTCATCCGGAACCATCGCATCACTGCCGATACTGTTGCGCACCAATCCCAATTCTGCCACCACTCTGACACCGGTAGGTTGCAACTTAGATAATGCGAGCATCAGCCCGGCAATTGCCGCAGCGCCGCCTTTATCGCGACTCATACCTGACATGGTGCCGCCTACCTTAAGGCTGGCACCGCCAGTATCGTAGATCACGCCTTTCCCCGCCAACAACAGCGTGTGCTCGATAGGCCCGGACGGACAGTATTCCAACTTAACCACCCGCGGTTGGTGCCTAGGTACAGCACAGGATGCCCGCGCCACGGCACTTAATAACGGATATTCACGCTGCAACATCTCGGGTTCAGCGATTACCTCCACCGTCACAGCTGATCCTGCAAAAGCTTCGGTACAAGTGTTTGCAAATGCAATTGCTGACATGCGTTCCGGCTCGGTGCCACATAAATCTCTGGCAAAACTGCGCCCTGCTTCCAGTGCCGTTAAGGTCGCAGCAGGCAACACCGCATTCATTAAACCCATTTGCTGAATAGAAGTAGGAACGCCTGCTTGTCGCGCTTCCAACGGTTGCCACAACGCCTGACCGCAAGCCAATGCCGCAACGGCGGAAGCCTGACGACACTGCACAGCCGGCACATTATCAACCCACAGTAACGGCCGTGTAGCGCCAGCATCCTGTGCTAACGTTACCGCTTGTATGGCGGCCGCGGCAAAAACACTGACATCGCCATAATCCGCATCACACTGTGCTGGGGCGACAATCAATCTGCCACCCGCAAGTCCCGGAGCCATTAGCAGTACCGGCACACGCCCCACGCGTTTATCAATTTCTTGCGCGTGACTCGCCAACAGTGCAACTTCCGTTATAGGACAACGACAAACATCGGCGGATATCACGATCACCGCATCCCACTCGTCACTGTAAATCGCCTGCGGATCTGCTACATCAACAAAGCTCAACATCACAACTCCTCAACGTGGTTATCAGCAGCATTATTGTCCCGGCGACAAGTAATTGCCACGACAAATCACGGCCCCCAAACGCTATGTGGCATGCACGCACCGACGGGAGATTATGGTAAACTTGGTGGCAATCGAAACCGGCGTTATCCGCGCCAGCGTTCAGCAACTTAAGGTCAGGAGTCTCAAGTGTCCAATCTCAGCCAGTTAGCCCCTCAGCCTTTGTGGCAATGGTTTGAAAAAATTTGTAGTTTTCCCCGTCCGTCAGGACACGAAGCGGCGCTTAGCCAGTTCATTCAGCAGTGGGCTAAGGATAAACAATTAGAGGTTATTGAAGAAAACGTCGGTAACCTGATCATCCGCAAACCGGCAACACCTGGAATGGAAAATCGCAAACCGGTGGTGATTCAGGCGCACATGGATATGGTGCCGCAAAAGAATGCCGATAAAGTGCATGACTTTACTAAAGACCCCATTGAAGCTTGGGTAGATGGTGACTGGGTAAAAGCCCGTGGCACCACACTCGGTGCAGATAACGGTATTGGCATGTGTTCAGCGCTGGCGCTACTTGAAAGTACCGATATTGCACACGGTCCACTGGAAGTATTGCTGACCGTTGACGAAGAATCCGGAATGACCGGTGCATTTGGTCTGCAACCGGGAGTGTTGCACGGAGAAATTCTCATCAACACCGATTCCGAACAGGAAGGTGAAATCTATATGGGTTGCGCTGGTGGCGTCGATGCCGCAATGACGCTGCATCTAGCAACCACCGCCGCCGACGCTGATCGTCAGACCTTCCAGTTGATGCTTTCCGGACTCAAAGGCGGCCACTCTGGCGTCAATATTCATCTTGGTCGTGGCAATGCAAATAAATTACTCGCGCGTTTCCTGTTTGAGCAGTCAGAAAAATTAGGCATTCAATTAGTGGATTTTCAGGGCGGCACTCTGCGTAACGCCATTCCCCGCGAAGCTGAAGCCAAACTAACGATTGCCAACACCCAGGTCTCATTATTGCAACAAGCTATAAATGAGTATGCAGCCTTGCTCCGTAACGAATTTGCCGTGGCCGATGCAGGCGTCAAACTGACCCTGACTGAAGCACCTGCGGCAACTGAGGTGATGACTCAAGATGCACAACAGCAATTGCTGGCACTGCTAAATGCCTGCCCTAACGGTGTTATCCGCATGAGTGATGAAGTTGAAGGCGTTACCGAAACGTCTTTGAATGTCGGCGTGGTATCCATGAAAGATAATCAGGCTACTATATTGTGTCTGGTTCGCTCACTGATTGACTCAGGCCGTGATTATGTCTGTGGTCAATTGTCCGCCTTAGCCAAACTTGCTGGCGCAGAAATCAAATTCAGCGGTGCCTATCCAGGTTGGAAGCCTGACAACACCTCTCCAGTGATGGCGATTGTGCGTGACACCTACCAGGATATCTATCACAAAGAACCAGTGATCATGGTCATCCATGCCGGGCTTGAATGCGGGCTGTTTAAAAAGCCTTATCCTGAGATGGACATGGTATCGATTGGCCCCACCATTCGCTTCCCCCATAGCCCAGATGAAATGGTTAATATCACCACTGTCGGTCAATACTGGCAGCTATTACTCGCCGTACTGCAACGTATCCCAAGCAAAGATTAAATAATGGCCACCGAACGGTGGCCTTTTTATTGCTTTTTCCATACCTGCTACAATGATCACAGTCGGAAATTTGTGTGATTCAAACACCACGAAGAATTTGCTGCACGGAAGCCTGTGACAGCCAGTTGCTGTTTACCGTTGCAGACACTCACAATAACTGTCCGTCAGGGTGATATCTCCAGCAACGGTAATAAAAGAAAGGTTTACCCCTATCATCCATTATCCGGAACATTGCCTATGTCCTTTACTCTGTTAAAAAAGTCACAAGACAACACAGCACAACTACAGTTGGAAAGTAAAAATCCACCTGCTATTCAGGTGGATTTTTACTTTCAGCAGACGGCTGAAATTACACTGACAAGCAGAGGTATTTCAGTTCCAGATACTCTTCAATGCCATACTTGGAGCCTTCGCGGCCAAGACCAGACGCTTTAATGCCGCCAAAAGGTGCCACTTCGTTAGAAATAAGACCGGTATTAATCCCAACCATGCCATACTCCAGTGCTTCGGCAACCCGCCACACCCGCGACAGGTTATTGGCATAAAAATAAGCGGCCAGTCCGAATTCGGTATCGTTTGCCATCGCGATAACCTCTGATTCATCATGAAAACGGAATAAGGGCGCTATGGGTCCGAAGGTCTCTTCCCGCGCCACCTTCATTGAGCTGTCTACATCGGTCAGTACCGCTGGTGTCATAAAATTACCCGCAAGTAATTGGCCGCCACACAACAGATTGGCGCCTTTGTCTATGGCATCATGAAGATGTGACTGTACTTTTTCGACCGCTTTAGCATCAATTAATGGCCCAATAGTGACGTCAGCATCTGTGCCCTTACCGACTTTCAGTGTCGCCACTTTCGCCGCGAGCTTTTCAGCAAAACGTTCGTAAATGTTATCCTGCACATAGATACGATTGGCGCATACGCAGGTCTGCCCCGCATTGCGGTATTTAGCGATTACCGCACCTTCGACTGCAGCATCAATATCCGCATCGTCGAACACGATAAAAGGCGCATTGCCACCCAGCTCTAACGAGAGCTTTTTCAGTGTTGGTGCACACTGTGCCATTAACTTCCTGCCAACCGCGGTTGAGCCGGTGAACGACAGTTTACGCACTACAGGGCTGTCACACAGAACCCGACCGATAGCCATTGCATCACCGGGCACCACACTGAATACTCCAGCCGGGATCCCCGCTTCTTGTGCTAACTGAGCCAGTGCCAATGCCGTTAAAGGTGTCTGCGGTGCGGGCTTTAACACCATAGTACAACCTGCGGCCAATGCAGGTGCGGCCTTACGGGTAATCATCGCCGCCGGAAAGTTCCAAGGCGTAATTGCAGCGGTGACACCAACAGGCTGTTTCAGCACGATTAAACGTTTATCCGCCTGATGACCAGGAATGGTATCGCCATAAATCCGCTTGGCTTCTTCGGCAAACCACTCAATAAATGACGCGGCATAAGCCACTTCACCGCGGGCTTCAGCCAATGGTTTGCCCTGTTCACTGGTCATCAACAATGCCAAATCATCGGTATGTTGCACAATAAGTTCAAACCAACGGCGTAAGATATTGCTTCTTGCTTTTGCCGTCAGTGCACGCCACTGCGGCAATGCTGCCTGCGCGGCATCAATGGCGCGTTGCGTTTCAGCCGCCCCCATATAGGGCACTTGAGCCAACGCTTCACCGGTTGCAGGATTAATCACCGATTGTGTTTGCTTGTCGTCTGCATCGCACCAGCATCCATCAATGAATGCCTGCTGCTTAAGCAGTTGTGGATATTGCAGTTTCACTTTTCCTCCTTGCCGACAGGCGGCTTTCGCTAACGGCAGTCTGCCTGACGCGGGCGACAAAATGAATGTAGTGGCAGACTACCGCTTCGATTGAGATGGCTCACGTTAACATAAATGACGCCGACCACACACAATAACGCCATAGCAGCTAACGTGATATGGATGTGATATGAACAGCAGTAAAGCAGCAGTTCTGTAGCTATATTCAGTAAGTATTATGTCAATTATCTGTGTTCAAGGAGTCCTTTCATGGCCTATGCTCTGAAGATACTGTTTATTGCCATTGCGCTGGTCATCATTTACAAGCTGGTATTCGCCGCCCGTAAAGGTTCGCGCACCTTGTTTGAAATGAAATTCAAAGATGGGCGTCTGGTATCTCACTACGGGAAAATTCCGGAAAAATTTGAGCGCGATTGTCGGAACCTAGCGAAAACCGGCAAACTCACCTGTATTGTCCGTGCCGAACAAGGCAATCAGGTACAACTGCATGTTTCAGCGAATGCCGGCGACCACTACATTCAACAACTACACGCGTTATTTCCTCAGAAATACTACAGCCAAAACGCCTGACCCACGCGCCACACTGCCACAGCGAAAGTGGCAATGTGGCGTTTTAGGCCTTTTTCAAAACGGCTAACGCTGACAGCGCGCGTTGCCGGGCAGAAGAGTGTTCAACAATCGGTGCAGGATAATCACCAGTGAATAGGCTTTTCTCTGGGACTGGTTGATGCAGTTGTGCCAAAGGCCAATGTCGTAGTTCCGGCAGCCAGTGGCGGATAAAACTGCCATCCGCATCAAATTTCTCGCTCTGGCTAATCGGATTAAAAATACGAAACCAGGGCTGAGCATCACAACCTGTGCCAGCCGACCACTGCCAACCGCCGTTATTGGCCGCAAGATCGCCATCTAGCAACTGTTGCCGGAAATATCGCTCGCCCCATCGCCAATCAATCAAAAGATGTTTGCTCAGGAAACTGGCGACTACCATACGCAAGCGATTATGCATCCAGCCGGTATTATTCAGCTGTCGCATCGCTGCATCGACAATGGGGTAGCCGGTCCGGCCTTCACACCAAGCGCTAAATTCCTGAGGATGGTTACGCCAGACAATACCATCTGCTAATGGGTTAAAGTTGCCGCCCATACTCAACGCCGAGAATGCCACCAGCAAATGTCGGTAAAATTCGCGCCAGACCAGTTCAGATAACCAGCAGCGCACTGGACTCGTATCATCTGCCAGGGCTGCCGGGAAACGAGCCAACAAGGCGGCAAAACACTGCCGTGGACTTAACACTCCCAAGGTTAAATAGGGCGATAAACTGCTAGTGCCATCCAGGGCAGGAAAATCCCGTTGTTGTTGGTAATCGCTTACTGCGGTGAACACAAAGTGCTGCAGTCGCCGCTGTGCTTCCCCTTCCCCGGCGGGCCACTGGTAGTGATTATCAGATTTAATTAACGGCAGGAAATAGCGGTTAATTGTATCGAGCAAGGACTCAATATTTACATCCGCAATGGCTGGGCCAACAGGTGCGGGAGGGCCTAAAGGGACCACCGGATACTGCTGAGCGATCTCACGCCAACGCCGAAAAAACGGGGTGAATACCCGATACATTTCGCCACTTTTTGTCAGCACCGAACCCGGGGCAAGCAAACAATGCTCATTGGTCAGCTGTAATGGCAGTCCATGGTTGAGCATCGCTTGATCGCGGCGAATCTCATTAAGCTCCGGCTCGCGGCCGGCGTATATGGCGACAATATTTCGCGAACTAAGTTGCCGTTGCCACAATGCTGGAATATCGGCAAAGTGCTGACATTGCCACACAGTTAGTTCAATCCCGAGACTGGCCAATGCGCGGGCCACCAACTGCAGATGACGCCGAATAAAATCCAGTTGCCGGCTACCAACATCATGGGCTTGCCATTGTGCAGGCGTTACTATGTACACGGCTTGAATATTGGCGTTTACAGTTTTGGCATGTTCGCAGGCGGCGGATAATGCTTGATTATCCGTCACCCGGAGATCATTGCGAAACCAGATAAATACGGTTGGCTTAGTATCTGGACTAGTCATCAATAAGTCCTCGCTGGCAACTGGCTATTTAGCAACGCCACCGCGTCATCCTGTGCTTGTTGTATATCAATAACTTGATTATCTGCAGCTGCCAACATCGGCGCGAACTCACCCACCAGCAACACCGGGCGGCCGAGTTGTTGCTTCAACGCAGCAGCTTGCGTGACCAACTTGTGGCTACTGTCTGCCGCCGGTTGAATGAGAACTGCATCGACCTGCAATCTCGGCTGCAGTAATAACAGCAAATCGAGGTTAGCAATTTCCCCAAATTGTTGGGGATATCTGCCACTTAACACCAGTTCCAGCGTCAGCAACCACTCACTCCACGGAGATTGCGCCCCCAGACGACATAACAAAACGTAGGGAGGTTTTTGACTGAGTAACTTGCTGGCGCGCAGCGATAGCCACTGGGTCAGTTCACTCTGGCACCAGTTACTCAATAACGCGCCATCTACACGCAACGCCAACTGCGTTTGCAGTTGTACTAACCATTCTCGCAGATAGCGATTGAGGATTGGTTGCGGATACAAGCTGCAACTCTCATCCAAACGCTGCTGCAAATAGGCTGCATTTAGTTCCATGACGGCGTTTGTCAGGGCCGTGGCTAATGTTTGCCAGTCATCGTCAGAATGATGTTCATCGCTCATTCCACCGTCCAACAACGGCTTAACTTTGCTAATAGCTACGCCGCGTTCAAGCCAACTAAGGATCTCCTTTATCTGTAGCACCTGCGCATCGCTGTATAACCTGTGACCTTTGGGGGTACGCGCGGGAATAACCAGCCCAAAGCGTCGCTGCCATGCTCGCAAGGTGATGGGATTAACCCCTGTCAGTTTGGCGACCTCGCCAATAGATAAATAAGCTGCATCAGTAGGCATAACGTAGCTTTAACTCCTGGGGGTGCGGATTCAGATAAACCTGCTGAGCAATATAAGGGCTGGGAAATTCCTGCAGATAGTGATTGATCAAGGTTAATGGCACCAGCAGCGGTTTAAGGCCGTTACGGTAATCCATGATCGCCTGGCTCAACTCGGCCTTTTGTTTTTTATTCAGCGACTTTTTGAAGTAGCCCTGAATATGCTGCAATGCGCTGGTATGGTTATTACGGCTAGCTTTGTGGCCAAGTGCTTCCATAAATTTTATGAAATAGTGCTCAGCTACCTCAGCCAAAGGCTTGGATGAATCCGCCAGCATAGGGCCTAACTCTCGATATAACTTGGGGCAGTGGGCCAATAGCAGATATTTATAGCGGGCGTGAAACTCCGTCAGTTTGTGCCGACTTAACCCTGACAGCTTTAATGTGTGCCAATCATGATGGGCATACACTCGGGTGAAAAAATTCTCCCGCAACACCAGATCGTGGAGTCGCCCTTCCTCTTCGATAGGCAGTTGTGGCCATTGTTGATGCAATGTCGCGGCTAACACGCCTATACCAGTTTTACTGCCATTATTGGTGCCGGCCTTGTATACCGTTACTCGCTCCATGCCACAAGTTGGTGACTTAGCACAGAGGATATAACCACTGAGGAAATCCAGTGTTGCAACTTTCTGCTCACAGTATTGCTGCAGCTTCTCGGTCACATCAATGTCACCCTTGGCGTTCTGCACCCGGAGGATGTCACCATCCAGAACTTGGCGAATACTCGGGCGGGGCGCGCCGAGTCCAATGCCGACTTCCGGGCATACGGGAACGAACTCAAAGTAAGGCGCCAACTCATTGTTGCAGTATACGGATCGTTTATGGCCGCCATCGAACCGCACCTTCTCACCGAGCAAACAGGCACTGATCCCAAGACGGATACGTTGTGGTTCAAACTTATACATAGAAATCTCTTTTGTATAACTATGACCATAAGTAAGACACAAACTTGTACAATAATCAAATTTTTGTACAGGTTATTGAGCGGCACAAAAAAAAGCTCCATCAGGAGCTTTTTTATGAACAGCGTCAGTTATACCTTACGCATGCGATTACCCATGTAATCCAAAGCGAGTACCAGCACAATGGCAGCAATGGCACAGACCACCGCAAACATCAGCTGGTGCGAATGCCCGGTCAACTGCTCGTAGGAGAATGGCGATAGATCCTGCTGTTGCCAGGGTACTTTTTCACCATGAGAATTGGTGCGCCAGCTCAATGTTTGCTTCCATGGCCAGATCTTACCTAATGTTCCCATCATCAAACCGGTAAGGAACACCAATGTGGCGTCACGAAAACGCTTGAGCAGCATCGATAACAGATGACTAAAGCAGAGAATGCCAATGATCGCACCAACAGCAAAACACGCGAGAATGTCTAGCTGCAGGTTTTTGGCGGCGCCCAACACTGCAGGATATAAACCTAACATCAACAGAATAAAACTGCCCGATATACCTGGCAGGATCATGGCACAGATAGCAATCGCCCCCCCAAAAAAGATGTTCAGATAGGAAGCATCAACTTGGCCGGGATTTGCGACCGTAATCCCCCAGGCGATTAAGGCACCCAGCGCAAACAACCCCAGACGTGACAGCGAAAATCCCCCCTGAACCTGTCGCAGCATATGGTAAACAGACACCAGGATCAGGCCGAAGAAAAACGACCACACCGGAATCGGATGATTCGCTAACAACCACGAAATGAGTTTGGCCAAGGTAAAAATGCTGGTAAGAATTCCAGCTAACAGACTTAACAGAAAGCCACCATTGATATGCTCAGTGACACCTTTTAAGCCTTGTTGCCGATAGATTGACCACAGTGAGGGATTAATACGGCGAATACTCTCCAGCAGATGATCATAAATACCGGTAATAAAAGCGATAGTGCCTCCCGAAACACCCGGCACCACATCGGCTGCGCCCATTGCCAGCCCTTTCAAATAGGTTAACAGATAGTTCACACTAAGTTCCTGAACGCTAAATTCTGCAGCGGATTATACGTAACTCTAGGGGTAAAGCTAAGCAACGTTTTGTCGCCTTTAACTATTTCTGTTCATTATCAAATTGCAACAAGTCATGTCATCAGCCAACCCCACCAAGCTGCTTAAAATGCCATAAAGGTAAATTAACTCACTGAATATTGGTAATTTATCTTAAATTATCCTTAATAGTTCTCGAATATTTGACAGTTCAGCCAGTTATCGAGCCAACCCAATGAGGGTTTAACCGGCTGAGGTTCTCTGCTAAAACGAAGACCCCTTTAAAAAATACCCATCATCTCTAGCGGAGCAACCCATGCGTCAATTACCTCTGGCATCCCTGTTATGTGCCAGTTTACTGATGGCGGCGCCTTTATATTCTTATGAAGCGCTGGCAACTGAACACTCAGAACCAAGCCAAACCGCCCCCAAAGCCGAACAACCTCAAGATCAAGCGGTGACGACGGAACACCGTATCAAAGTGAACGGCGATACCCTTAAGTACACGGCAACGACCGGTAATATGATCATTAAGGATGATAAGAATCGCCCTTCTGCCAGTGTCTTTTACGTTGCCTACACCATGGAGTCTAAAAAGGACGAACCGCGTCCGGTGACCTTTGTCTTTAATGGTGGCCCTGGCTCCTCTTCACTGTGGCTGCACATGGGCTCCTTCGGCCCGGTCAGAGTACAAACGACCAATGCCGCACCAACGCCACCGGCGCCTTATAAGCTTCTGGATAACCAGTACACTTTGCTGGACAGCACCGACTTAGTGTTTATTGATGCATTTGATACCGGTCTGACTCGCGGCATCGCAACACCTGATGATAAAGAAAAAGGTGGTAAGGAAGAAAATCCAGCGAAGAAATTCTGGGGTGTTGACGAAGATGCAGACGGTTTTGCCCGCTTTATCACACGCTATGTGACCGTTAACAATCGCTGGAACTCACCTAAATATCTGCTGGGAGAGTCATACGGTACTGTGCGTGCACCAGTCCTGGCGAACCATCTGCAACAATCGGGTATGGCCTTCAACGGCGTGATCTTGGTCTCCAGCATCCTTAACTATGGGGCTAAAGCGCCTGGTTTGGACCGTGATTATGTGGGTCTGCTGCCAACCTTTGCAGCGGTGGCTTATTACCACGACAAGCTGCCAAATAAACCGGCAGCGCTGGAGCCATTCCTGCAACAGGTAAGAGCATTTGCAGAAGGGGAATTTGCGCAGGCTCTCGCAGCTGGTCACAATCTTCCTGCGGCAGAACTCAATAAAGTAGTTGAACAACTGCATCAGTACACCGGATTGAGCACCGAATATCTGAAACACGCGAATATGCGAGTTGGCCAGGCTCAGTTCCGTAAAGAACTGCTGCGTGATGAAGAACGCACGATGGGCCGCTACGATGGTCGCTTTACTGGTATGGATAAAGATGCCATCGGTGAAACACCAGATACCGATCCCTCAGATACCGCACCATCTGCAGCGTTTATTGCTACTTTCAATGATTATCTGTCAAATCAGCTCAACTATCATCCAGATGATACCTACAAGGTATTCAGTTTTGATGCGTTCCACAGCTGGGACTGGCAACACGATTTAGGCCGTGGGCATAAGAGTCGTTCACCTTATGTGGTTGATGACCTGGGAAATGCGATCCGCACCAACCCAAGCTTGCAGGTATTCTCAGCTAACGGTTATTTTGATATGGCAACACCATTCCATTCCACTGAATACGATTTAGCTCATATGGAGCTGGATCCTTCGCTGGTGGGCAATGTGCATTTTGGCTACTACCCATCCGGCCATATGATCTATCTGAATCCAGAAGCGCTGAAATCGCTGCATAAAGATTTAGAAGATTTTTATAAAAATACGCTTCACAAATAAGCTGTTATGAGTAAAAACGCCCTGAATTAGCAGGGCGTTTTTATTTATCGCTCACTATTTACCGCGTGTTCTTCAGCTGGTTTATAACGCACGAGCCAAATCATATAACCGACTATCGCCAGGTTAACGACTAAAGTCGCCACACTCAGCAGATTTCGGTGAACGACAACTTCATAAGCTTCAAAGGGCAAGTAAATGCCGCCACTGACCAGAGCAAACCACTCCGTCCAAACCAGGCTATGCCATAGTCCATAGGCTTCAACAAAACGGATACAGGAATAGAGTAAGGCACCCATGGCAATCAGTGTCAGATTGATATTACCGAGCGATTCTGCAGCATGCAGAAATATCCCCGGCAGATGACTGGCCGGATTCAGATGCAGGTGCGTTAACAACAATTCGCATGATTGCTTAAGGTTTTTACCTGCCAACGTGTGAATGCCAAATCCCACAATCAATGACAACACACCTTTTGAGGCTTCAAGCACTGCCACAGCTCTCAACCCTTTTTCTACTTTTGCCATTCTCACCCTCAATATGAAATAACAACCACTACAACCATTGTTCCATAAACACTTTCGCATTGGTTAAAAACGCTAGTGAACAACATAAATAAATTTACTTCGACTGGTTTCATCGATAGAAGTGCGGCAAATGATAACAAAAATCCTATTTGCCGCAGTAAATAACTTGGCGATAACCCTTTACTTATGGAAATACCGCGTAAGGCGCTGGAGGCTTTTGTTCCGGAGGTAAGTACGCAGGGGCTTCTTTGCCTGCGGGCCCCAGTTGCACCAGATAACGATAGATACTTCTTAAATCAGCCTCATGCATATTATTCAAACCAAACCACGGCATGGGTGGCCGCGCTTTCAGCGTTTTGGCATAAACCACCCATTGTTCTTCCGTAAAGTGCCTTACCTGTAAACGCAAGTTTGTCGCATAGGTCGTCCCCCAGGGACCATGCCAACCAAAGGCCTCACCGGTAAGCCATTGGGCTTCTGGGGTCTGTCCGCCATTAATTGAATAGGCCGGAGTATGACAATCATTGCAACCAGCGATCATCACCAGATATTTTCCGTGTTCCGCCGAAGCGGTATCTACTTCAGCGCCAACCGCTAGGTTCCCCCCCATCAGCCCGACAAGTGCCAGTATCGGCACTCTAATTAGTGCTTTCAAATGTTCGCCTCCATATCCACGCAGATGTCCATAACCTGCACACCGGTACCTCGGGTATGCGTACCGGGTCAGAGATCACCTGAAAACCAGTTCTGAAGGTGAAATCACTGCTGAGCACCGTAGCATAAAAGCTAGACCAGAAATTTCAGTGATGCCAAAGTGGAGCCCCAAACATCTAAACACAGGAGCCATAAAAATTTCTGTTACTATCAGGGTGAAGCCTTTTACCACAGGGAACGTACTGTAGATGCAACAGGATCGTCACCAAGCGCAACTTGTTGTCGCGACGCATTCCTCGCCGCCCTCACCTCATTGCCAGCAATTTTCCAGACAGCCCAACATTGACGCTGTAAGGGGCCTGGCAGTGTTGGGAATTTTCTATCTGAATATTTTTACCATGGGTATAAGCAGCTACGAGTATGTGGCTTCAGAGCCCGCTGCGACTGGCGATACGCTCGGTGAAATACTGTATTACATGTTGCTGCGAGATAGATTTATTTCGCTGTTTTCTTTGTTATTTGGAGTCGGACTTTATATTCAGTGGCACAATTTTAGTGCAGCCGGACTGAATGCGGGATCACGTGTGAAGTCGAGACTTTACTGGTTAATGGCATTTGGTATGGTTCACGGTGTATTGCTATGGCCCGGCGACATTTTGCTGAGTTATGGTGTTTGCGGCCTATTAGTTTGGCGATATCGCGGACTCAGCACAGCCGAACTACTGCAAAAGGCCCAACTCTTTATCGCGATTGGGTTATTGGTCATGCTGCTAATGGCATTAATCCCAATAGAGGCTGTGCCAATGGTGCGAGGCAGTCCCGCGTATATGCACGAGTACCAGCTTTGGACAGGAAGTTACGGTAGTCAGTTAGTACAACAGCTTCTCGTTGTCGGCGTCAGTCTGCTGGTGTTTCCGATGACCTATCTCTGGCTCATTAGTGGAATGATGTTACTGGGGATTTATTTGCTGCAACAAGGTTGGTTTAGCCACAGATTGTCTAATGTTCATCGCCTGTTGGGATGGTCATTGATTTTAGGGTTTATCGCTTACCAGTGCAGTACGGCTGACAGCTACATAATACAGAACATGGCGCTGGTTATCGTACTATTAGCGGCCATACCTATGGCATTATGGATGCTGCAATGGGTGGTGGGATATTGTGACAACCAGCCACAGCGGCTTACAGCACTTCAGGCTGTCGGTAAGATACCGCTATCACTGTACATTTTGCAGTCAGTGGTTGGTGTTATGCTGTTTCGCCATGTCGCACCGCAACTATTGCTGACACTCAACTTTCTCGATTATCTGCTGTTAGCAAGCATTTGGAGCCTGATCCAGTTACTGTTAGCCAGTGCTTATCTGCGATACTTTAAGCAAGGACCATTGGAATGGTTATGGCGCAAACTTGCCTACAACGGCTTACAGGGAAGGTAACTCATGAAACCCAAAAGTTCATACTCATCACGCAACCGTGCTTATCGACCGGGAGGCTTTTGGCGTATGCCCTGGGCCTATAAAGTAACCTTGATATTTTCCCTGTATTTGGTGTTATCAGTAACCACCAAAGCGTTACCCTGGTGGTTTATGGTTTGGTATTTGCTACTCAGTCTGACCACCTACTGGCTGTACGCCAATGACAAACAGGCCGCCATTAATCACTTGCAACGCACCCCAGAATTTCAGTTACAAATTTTAGGGCTGATAGGTGGCTGGCCGGGCGCGTTATTGGCACAACATCAATTCCGGCACAAAACGATTAAACGTCGCTTCCGTCTGCTGTTCTGGTGCTGTGTAATCATCAACTTAGTGGCACTGATGGGAATTCACCAGTATCAGCACACAGTCATTGCTATCCATTAGCAATCGCTGTCAAGTCATTGCGCAAACTGCTAATATATTGGCTGATTTATAACAATGTGCAGATAATTCGGAAAGCGAAATGAAAACTATCATTGGGGTTGTACTGGCATCCGCCGTCGCAGTAGCCATGTACTTTTACCTGAACTCACTCACTAACCGAGGCATTGAACAAACCGTTGCAGAGGGAAATGCATTTCTTACGGCCAACAAAAGTAAACCTGGGATTATTACTACCGCCTCAGGTTTGGAATATGAATATTTGAACCATGGCACAGGCACAGTTCATCCCACCGCCGAAGATACCGTTAAGGTTCATTATGAGGGGCGCCTATTAGATGGCACGGTGTTTGATAGTTCAGTTAAGCGCGGCGAGCCACTCAAGTTTCCATTGAATCGCGTGATTAAAGGTTGGACAGAGGGGGTACAACTGATGGTCGAAGGGGACAAGGTGCGTTTTTTCATCCCCAACAATCTTGCCTATGGTAATCGCTCTGCCGGACCCATTCCCCCGGGAGCAGCACTGATATTTGATATTGAATTGCTGAAAATCAATCCGTAATCAAGTGTTATTCAGCTCAGAGAGCATGGCCATCAATCCCCGACACACCAGCGTTTCAGAGTCATCTACCCGACTGATTTGACACATGCCTGACATCGCTGGTGATACCATTTCGCGAATGTTGGCCACACACCCTTTATAATAATCTGCATTGGCAATGGTACTGCCTGCCAACCACAGATGCTGCGGATTAAACAAGTTGATGGCCCAAGCAATGCCCATTCCCAAATACGCCCCTGAACGATACAGTTCTACCGGGTTACGCAAACGTCGCTGACGGATAGACTCACCGCTGGCCATCTGCTCTAGCGTAAATTCACCCGATTCGGTCATCACCCAACAATTGCCAAGATCACCAGCCAAACCATTCGCCCCGGTAAAAACCTTACCGTGAATAGACAGTGCCAGTCCCATACCTTCGGAACACATCACCAATAGCTCACAGGCGTATTTGTTGCTGGTCACAGCGTGCATAGCGGCCTGTACATCATTGCAGACGACTTCTAGTGTACCTTTGGTATGTAACTTTTGCAGATTTTGCCCGGCCAATCCCGGCAAATGTTTGCAAGAGACTAACGAGTGATCTCTGACCATGCCGGGGAATGCCAGCGCTAGTCGATAATCCTGCAGTTGGTAGTCACTCTCTAAATCGGCGATTTGCTGATTTAAGTCATCCAGCGAGAAGCCTTCTCCTGTAGGGATTTTATATTGCTCGGTACTGCCCGCCTCACTGAACAGAAACAGCGCGGTTTCCGAACCGACATCAATTGTTAACTCCGCCATGCAATCCCCCAGAAGCTATACCGCAGTGCGATATAGTAGCACAGGCATCCATCATGCGGCACTGCCAATAACTTAACATATTGCTTTTACTGTAGTTCCAGTTGAATTATTGCACTCAATCATCATCAATTCACCCATGACGCACAAATATCGCAGTTAAAATATCCGTTTTACATTCTGGCAGTCCTTTAGCTGCAAACGACTGCCCCTTGCGGAAAGGATTAGTGGCTTGCGATAATCAGCCACAGATGCATTCATATTGACTGGCTTGCAACGCGCCTGAATTGCAAGCTGCTAACGGAGTAACCATGTCTGATAACATTGCCGCCCGTCTTACCGCTGTGCGTGGTGAGATGGCCAAGCTAAAGCTCGATGCCTTTATTCAACCACGTGCCGACGAGTATCTCGGTGAATACGTTCCCGCTCATAATGAACGGTTGTTGTGGTTAACGGGATTTACTGGCTCGGCGGGCATGGCCATCGTGATGAAAGACAGCGCGGCAGTGTTTGTTGACGGACGTTACGTCGTGCAAGTTCGTCAACAGGTGGACGCCAAGCTCTATCACTATGAAAGTCTGACTGATATGCCTCAATATCAATGGTTAGCCGCTCACCTGCCCAGCGGCAGCCGAGTTGGGGTCGATCCGCGTTGCCATACGCTGGCCTGGTTCAATGAGGCAATGGCCACCTTGGAGAAAGCCGGTATCGAGCTTATCGCCTTGGAAAACAATCCAGTGGATATTTGCTGGCACCCACGCCCGGCACCCACCAAAGATTTGGCTATTTTGTTCAGCGATGCGACTGCCGGTAAAACCAGCCTGCAAAAACGCAAGGAAATTGGCGAACTGGTGAAAAAGGCCGGAGCCGATGTCGCACTAATCACTGCGCTTGATTCTTTTTGCTGGCTGCTCAATATCCGCGGGCAGGATATCCCGCGCATTCCAGTCATCCTCGGGACCGCGCTGTTGCATGCCGATGGCACGATGATTCTCTTTACTGACCTGGATAAATTGCCACAAGGAATCGCTGCCCATGTCGGGACTGGCGTGAGTTTTAAAGCAGAAACAGAACTCAGTGATGCACTGATGGCACTCAATGGTAAAAAGCTATTGGCTGACCCCAACAGCGCCAATGCGGCCAGTCAGCTACAAGCCAAAGCCGCAGGTGCCAAGCTGATCGCCGGCAGTGATCCTGTTGCCATGCCCAAAGCCCGTAAAAACTCAGCAGAAATGCAGGGAATGATCGACAGCCATGTCCGTGATGGGGTGGCCGTTAGCCGTTTTCTGGCGTGGCTGGATAATGAAGTGGCCAATGACCGTCTTTACGATGAAGCCACACTGGCAGAAAAGCTGAAAGGTTTCCGCAAACAACATTCGCTCTACCGTGAACCTAGTTTCGACACCATTTCTGCTGCGGGTTCCAACGCGGCGATGTGCCATTACAACCATCTGAACGGTACGCCTAAGATGCTGGAAATGAACAGCATCTATCTGGTGGACTCCGGTGCGCAATATCTTGATGGCACTACCGATGTTACCCGCACCATTGCCATCGGCGCAGTAACCGACGAGCAGAAAAAACTGGTGACACTGGTACTTAAAGGCCATATCGCACTGGATCAGGCTCGCTTCCCGAAAGGCACCACCGGTCAGCAACTGGATATTCTGGCGCGCCAATATCTGTGGCAGCAGGGGTTTGATTATGACCACGGCACAGGTCACGGTGTCGGCCATTATCTGAGTGTGCATGAAGGCCCGCAACGTATCGGCAAAAATCACAACGCCGTTCCCTTGGAACCCGGAATGATCCTGTCCAATGAACCCGGTTATTATCGTGAAGGGGCCTTCGGCATTCGCTTGGAAAATTTGCTGACAGTAAAACCTTGTGCAGAACTCGCTGGGGCTGAACGGGAAATCTATTGCTTTGAAGCGCTGACATTAATTCCGATGGATAAGCGTTTGTTTGATAAAAAGCTGCTGACAGATGCCGAAATCGGCTGGGTTAACCGTTATCACCAACGCGTTTACACCACGTTGTCACCAATGCTGTCTGGTGCGGAGCTGACGTGGCTACAGCAGGCAACATCAGCCCTGTAGCAACTATTGGCGGAGGAACAGATGTTCCTCCGTAGCTTATGTCATCCCTTGAATTCGGTTATACTTGCCGCCATATAAACTGCAGTAGCGTTGTTGAGAGAGTCATGCAGATGCTGAATACTGAATTTGATAAATATCTGGAATTTCCTACGTCATTTCCGTTTAAAGTGGTAGGAGATTACAGTGAAGCGCTGGCCGAGCAAGTGGTCATGGTCGTGCAGAAACATGCCCCCGGCGATTACACCACCTCATCCAAAACTTCCAGTAAAGGTAGTTACCTTTCCGTGACCATCAGAGTACAAGTCACCAGCAAAGAACATATAGAAACCTTGTACACTGAACTTGCCGCCATTGAAGGGGTTCGTCGGGTGTTATAACCCATCACAAAATGTGATCTAGATTACATTTTTGCCGACTCTGGGTATAATGGCCGGCAGATCCACAGGGAGAGATGTTGCCCTTGTCCGAAAAAACCTTACACGTGTTCCATCTGGGTAAGATGGATTATGAAACGGTATGGCACGCAATGCAGCACTATACCGATATCCGCGACGATAATAGCCCCGATGAGCTATGGTTGGTGGAACACCCACCTGTATTTACCCAAGGTCAGGCTGGCAAGGCCGAGCATATTTTGGCGCCGGGTGATATACCGGTAGTACAAGTTGACCGCGGTGGTCAGGTGACTTATCACGGCCCTGGACAGATGGTTGCGTATCCGCTGTTAAACGTGCGCCAACTGAAGATTGGTGTACGGCAGTTGGTCACCGACATTGAGCAATCGGTTGTAGGCGTACTGGCACGTTTTCAGATAGAAGCTTATCCGAAAGCAGATGCCCCCGGGGTTTATGTCGATGGTAAAAAGATCGCATCTTTGGGATTGCGCATCCGCCGAGGCTGTTCCTTCCACGGCGTCGCGTTCAACGTCGATATGGACTTGGAGCCATTCCACCGCATCAACCCTTGTGGTTACGCCGGGCTGGAGATGACTCAGTGTAAAGATCTGGGTGGTCCCGCCACCGTCGAGGAAGCTGCTAAGCTCTTCAGTGAAATTTTCAGCCAGCGACTTGGCTATCAGCAATTACAGCATTACCAAGGATTACCAGAGTCATGAACAGGCCAGAAAGATTACAACCCGGCGTAAAATTGCGTGACGCCGATAAAGTTGCCCGCATTCCCGTAAAGGTGGTCCCGTCTGAACGCGACACTATGCTGCGCAAACCCGACTGGTTGCGTGTAAAGCTGCCGTCGTCCAATCAACGTATCCTGGATATCAAACAGGCACTGCGCAGCCATGGCCTGCATTCCGTCTGTGAAGAAGCCTCCTGCCCCAACTTGGCAGAATGCTTTAATCATGGTACAGCGACCTTTATGATCTTGGGTGCCATCTGCACTCGTCGCTGTCCTTTTTGCGATGTCGCCCATGGTCGTCCGCTCAAACCCGATCCGGAAGAGCCATTACAATTGGCGCGCACCATTCGTGATATGAAGCTCAAGTACGTGGTGATCACTTCAGTGGACCGCGACGACTTGCGTGATGGCGGCGCACAGCACTTTGCTGACTGTATCCGTGAGATCCGTAAACTCAATCCACATATCAAAATAGAAATTCTGGTACCTGACTTCCGCGGGCGTATTGAACAGGCATTGGATATTCTGGCAACTGAGCCACCAGATGTGTTCAACCACAATCTGGAAACCGCCCCGGCGCATTATCGTAAAGCGCGCCCCGGCGCAAACTATCAGTGGTCGTTAAATCTGCTGCAGCAGTTCAAACAGCGCCACACAGAAATCCCGACCAAATCCGGTCTGATGATGGGACTTGGGGAAACCAATGAAGAGATCGTTCAGGTATTAAAAGATCTCCGTTCCCATGGGGTGAACATGCTGACTTTGGGGCAATATCTGCAACCATCCCGTTTCCATCTGCCGGTAGAGCGCTATGTCACGCCGCAGGAGTTTGATGAACTGCATGACATCGCGGTGGAATTAGGCTTTACCCACGCCGCCTGTGGGCCACTGGTTCGCTCCAGCTATCATGCTGATTTGCAAGCGCAGGGCAAAGAAGTTAAGTAACGCCTCTTAAATAAGAGAAAAGCCGCCATCTGGCGGCTTTTCTCTTTCGACAAATCATGCCTGAATATCACAATGCAGCTTTAACTCCATCAACATTGCGTCTTCTCGGCCTGCAGCTGTGTGGTAATAATTTCTACGACTGCCAGTTTCAATAAAACCAAGATGACGGTAGAGGCCTATGGCTGAAGCATTACTGACCCTGACTTCCAGCAGTAACACCTCAATATGTTGGGCTTTTAACGACGCGATTGTTTGTTCCAGCAGCAGTTTGCCAAATCCCTTTCCTTGCTCACTGGGCTTCACACAAATATTCATCAATGTCGCTTCTTCAAACAGGCACTGCATAATACTGAAGCCTATTAGCTGTGCATTATCGTCAAACAATCCCAGTTGCTGGTAAAAACGGCCAAAGCAACTGGCAAGGGTTGCCTCGTCCCAAGGATAAGGATGTGCCTGCTGCTCGACTAACAGCATTTGCGATAATTGCGCTATCGAAAGCGGTAATACTTGAGCCATTATTGAATATTATCCAGATGACGCCACAGCTGTTGCCACAAAACACGTTTGGCTTCGCTATCACTTTGTAGCGACGCTAATGCAGGAGTAGAGAGAGTCGCATTATGAGCCGTTGATTCACCAAAGGACCACAATACATTTGTGCCCGTAGCGACTTCGGCTACCACACGGCATTTTTCTGGTGCAATCCCCAGCAACGCTAACACCGTTGCAACGATGGGATGTTGCAGCAGCGATTGACCAGCATCTGCCAGCAAAAAAACTTCATCGGTGACATCGCTGCTCGCTCGTAAGTGCCACTCGGTCACACCCATGGCATAAAGAAATTTATTCATCAACAAACACCACACTGAATTGGTGAATAAGGATATCAAATTATCACTTTATAAGTCCTGTCCGCCTTAACAAACCATCAGTTTTTCAAGTCTATCGATTGCCGGTATCTATTTTATCAACTTTAAACAGGCCATCTGACGGCTATGATATGGAGGTATCGAGAATAGGAGGTTTATCATGAATACATCCGTCAATATTGGTATTAATCAGGCTGACCGCCTGGAAATTACCCAAGGGCTAAACAAGCTGCTGGCCGACACATACAGCCTCTACCTCAAGACTCACAGCTTTCATTGGAATGTTACCGGCCCCATGTTCAACACGCTACACCTGATGTTCGAAACGCAGTATACAGAACTCGCCACCGCTGTAGACATTATTGCCGAAAGGGTTCGGACTTTAGGCGAACGCGCGTTGGGTTCTTATAGTGGCTACGCGAACGTCACAAGCATCAAAGAAGACAATGGGGTAAACGATGCCATGCAGATGTTATTGGAGTTACTGGATGGGCAGGAAACCATTATTCGCAGCGCCAGAGCTCTATATCCGCTGGTGAATCAAGCAAATGACGAAGCGACCGCTGACCTGCTGACGCAACGTATTCAGTTGCACGAAAAAACCGCTTGGATGCTACGCAGTATGTTAGCCAGTTAAGGTTTCCGATATAAAAGACCACCGATAATCGGTCTTCGTACTGTTGAATGGGCTACTTGAGATGAACGAAAAACGGCTCGCACATTACATGCAAGCCGTTGAAATTAGTGGCAGGGGTGACAGGACTCGAACCCGTAACCGTCGGTTTTGGAGTGAGTTATTTAAGTCATAAAAATCAATCAGATAAGATTTTCATTAGAAAATTAAACTAGAAAAAACATCGAATAAACACATGATTTTTAATGTTTTACATTGCTAATTTCTAACTATTTTAATCACAAAAAAAGATACCTATTCGCGCATACTTAACTACTACACTTTTATGGTAGTCCCCGAAAAATAACCATATCCATCGTTCAGCACTCTTTGTCCTTTTTATGATTACTAAAAACTAGTCACTACGCCACTACACCCACTATCTCTGATGACGACCTGCTTTTTAGAAAAATAACGTACTACATGTGAATTGAAAGCATTTCTGATTGATTGTTAGCTCTCTCAAATCATTGAATAGCCACAAGCATGCCCCTGATGTGTGAGAGTAATGAAGTCTCATACCAAGTAATAAAGATTCATACTGAGTATTAGAGTACCATACTAAAATGGCAGCGATTGCAGTCGGTACGTTGCCATTGCTAAATCGAAAATGCCCCTTTTCTCGTTAGTACTTTTACTCATTCACATCTTGTTAATGCGAGTTTGCCCTACGAAAAGTTATCCCTAGCTTTTGTTTGTTATCTAGCCTGTATCACGAGGTATAGTTGACCAAGTGACTAGTGCGCGTACAACTCTAGCCCTGTATATCAATTAGTGTAAAGATGAAATGCTATCCATCTGATTTTAAGCTACTATTTTGTAGTGAACGGGAGTATGAAGGAGAGGGAGATGCATCGAAGCATTAGGCATAGTGATAGTGACTATTATTTAAACTACCTTAACATTTCTGCCCATAACACCAATGACAATCGTCAACTATGTAGCGGTAGCAAGTTTTTCTCGTACATCAAAAATAATTTTGGTATCAAGCGACTTCCCTATAACTTGAAGTTGATAGACTTAATTTCGAACGATGTTAGTGCTTATGAACTTTGTGTCAATTTGCCTGATAAGTATTTTTTAGACTGGGAGAACTATCCAACGATAGGAGGGAAACAATGTGTAGATCCTCAAGTAAAGAATGCTGCATATTACGATGTATTTATAAGAAATTTTCAAGATGAATCACTAACTGATTTTATACACCCTTACGATACTTCTTTGAAAGAGATATTCGTGAATGTGTTTAAAACTGATACCACTTTAAAGCCTGAGTTAAAAGACCATCCTAACGGTCGCTCTTATCGTTCATGCGAATACTACCTTGCGTATTGGCGCTCTTACATCATATTTGAAACTATTGCTAACTGTATGTTTATAGAGAAATACCTCGATAAGCGCTCAGGTACTGAATACTTTAAAAAAGAATACAATAAAGTCAACGCTCATTGGGTTTCAAAATACGCTCAAACGTTCAAGCGTATTGCTAACTATAGAACTATTAATACAAGGTGTAGTTGCCCCCACCAAAACGGACAGCTTAACTCGCCACTTTAAGAGCTCGATACTCTCTAGGTGACATCATTTTCAATCCACTGTGTGGGTGGTAATTGTTGTAATCGTCAAACCATTCAGCGAGCTTTGCAAGCACCGTGGCTGCGTCTGGACGGTCGTTCAGGTATACATAATCTCGTTTAAACGTCTTCACGAAAGCTTCTGCCATGCCATTGCTTTGCGGGCTTCTAACTGGCGTCGTGCACACCTTAAAACCGAGTGACTTGGCGAACTGCCGTGTTTCTTCGGCGATATAACAACTGCCATTATCGGTTAACCATTCGACGGTATGTGGCAACTCTCGGACATCTCCGAAGCGCTGTTCCATGCTTTCAACCAAAATGTCTTGAACCATGTCAGCGCGGATACCCGTCGTTGTGGCTACATAACTCATAATTTCACGATCACAGCAATCTAAGCTAAATGCCACGCGCACTTTTTCTTTGTTCCAGCACGTTATTTCAAAGCCATCTGAGCACCAGCGAGTGTTTGGGTGCAACGTAATAACCTGACCGTCATGAGCGCGGTGCTCACTTACACGACCGGTATGTTTGCGTAACAGCAAGTTGTTTTGTTGCATCAGGCGATAGACGCGTTTTGGATTCACTCGCGTAATTACATGCTGCTCTGCTTTCAACTGGCGATTTAAATGCGCAGTAATCCGGCGATAGCCGTTGCTTTCACGCTCCTCGCAGATGTCGATTATTAACGGCAATAACAGCGCATCATCAGCCTTGTTGTAGCGTACTGAGCGGCCTTCTCGGCGCACGGACAAACGTTGGTATAAGTTCGAACGCGACACGCCAAGAGCCGCAGCTACTCGGAGGACAGGGAATCGTCCGGTGGTAGCAATGGCATGCGCGATATCAACTTTTTTGACTGGGCTATCTCCAGCGCCTCTTTTAGAATTTCGGTTTCCATCGTTTTACGGCCGAGCAACTGCTCAAGCTGTTTCACTTTCTTTTGAAGCGCCTTATGGTCTGCAGCACTGACGACTTCGTCACCAGACTGGATAGCAGACATACCACCATCTTGCATGAGCTTTTTCCACTTAAACAATAGACTCGGGGTTATGCCGTTTTGCCTGGCAACCAGCGAAACCGAATAGCCCGGCTGCATAGTCATGGCAACGAACTTTGCTTTTTCTTGCGGAGTATAACGACGGCGACGTTGTTCGCCAGTAATAATTTCAATACGTTCCATAGACACTCCTTAAAGATAGGTCTAAGCCTATCGCTTAACTAATGAGTGTCCGTTTTAATTGGGGGCTATTACACAAGGTTTGTTTTTGATGATGGTAAAATTGGAAATACATTCTCTGAAATGTCCCTGTTTGTCTTGGATCTAACACATTCATCTAAAGATCAACTTATATCTGACATGACTTTATTGCTAGAGCTTTTTTCTTTATGGGAAGATAAAAGTAAAGTTCAAGGAATGAATTGCTATGAGTTAGCATTAGAATTACTGCGAAAAGACATATATTTCTTATTTGAATGGCTAACTTATTTGGGTGAAAACGAACGTGAGCTTATAGAAAAATGGTCATATCGTGGTCGTATGAGAGAACGCCATTCTCAATTAGCAGATGTATTAGATTTTGAAGAGTTGAAGTTTAAAGAGACTTTTTCTAGATATACCCCAGTTTACTTATCATCAATAGATAAATTGCTGGATAAGCAAGATTTAGGCTCTTGGTATAACGAATTAGAGTTACTCCCTGGTTTCTATCCGTGGATTCGAAGTTTTCATGATCTGCATCATACACTTAACTCGAAAAGCAATGTACACCTCGTTCAGCCACGAATTCTAGACAACTTGCTAGTCTTGACAATAAGAACAGAGATCTTAATAAAAAGCATATTGCTTAACAAGTACGCAGAATCTGAAGATGATTTAAAGAAAGCCATTAAGTTACTAGCCGCGCATGTAGCAGATACAAAATCGAAGGTAGTATATGAAGCTGTTACTGGGAAAGATTGTTGGGATCTTACTAGCTTGAGACATACACCTGAAGATATTTTCCATAAAATAGATTCAGTCTCAGTAGGCCAAAGATGGTCTAAGGAACAACGTTACTTTCTCACTCAAACACTAAAGTTCATCGCATCTAGGAACTACTTCGCACATCATTCCTATAAAGATGGTGATATGAATGACCAAAGTAGCAGTCAAAGCAGAACCGTTTTGATTTCATGCTTGTACACAGTTCTTTATGTATATGCAAGTACGAAAGCATAAAAAGCTCAACTCGTAACTTTATCAAATTAGTGGTTACAAACAAATCGAGCAGACTTTGCATTACAAAAAGTTATGTATTGGTTTCTAATTTAGCAAATCCATAGACAAGGTTCTGTCCAGAAATGAGTTACAACGAGTATGATACTTTAATACTCAGCTGTAGCTTGATTCGGACTTGATGGATGCAATCAGTATGAATCTTTATTTTTGATCATGTTTAATCTTAAACTGTTCGAGCAGGGTTGCTTGACTGTTTGGTATCAAACTTTATTTCTCTCTTACACCTGAGCGTGTAACCTCATTTATGGACATTTTCGAGTTAGATTTCTAGCTCTAATTGATGAATTTCGGATAACAATTTCTATGGATTAACGCTCCACTAACCTGCGTCGCTTGCGGTGTCTGTGTTTAGTGGCTTGTTAGATTGTGTTTGTGATTTATTTGAGCATTTTAGAAATGACTCCCCGACAGCATCAACGTAACGCTGAATCAGCATCAGAAACAATGTTGAATTAGTGTAATCAAGCTCATTATCTTCATGGATATGTGCTGTTAAAAATGCCGACGTGATTTGCGCTAAGGTTATAGCTGTCATGTGTGCTGGTTCAACCATTCCAGAATTCGATTGACCAACTAACAACATATCTTGTTTTGCTTCAGACATTGCAAACAATGACAACATTTCGCTGTAGTCAGCATGCACATTCCTACTTGCCAATTTATAGTTGTGAGACCATTTCCCTAACCCAACATCTTCGCGTAATTTTTCAAGCTTTGAAACTCCTGCGTATTTTCTAGCCCAATGAAAATGTGTTTCTCCTTCTGATATTTCTTCCTTCAAAGCTATAGCAGCCGATATTTCATTTTCATCATATGGTTGAAGGTTCATCTCTTTTGCTGTCTTTTGGTACTCTTCCATCCCCTCAACAGCCTTAACTCGTCCGTGACGAATGTAATCTTTAGCGGCATCACGTCCATACTTGTTAATAACCAAACAAGTAACCGAAATCTCGAATAATGAGCGCCATCTTGCAAGAGCACCATCAGGATACCCCCCTTTTAGGAGCAGAATTATTTCCCCTACAATACGGCAAGCATTGGCATGCTGGCGCATTAAAACGCCAAGCAATGGGTCGGTTTCATATTCGGGAATAGACAAAAAATGCTTTTGAAACTCCATGCCAGCTTCAATTGAAATTTGACGAAGCATCTCTAGTTTTTGAAAACCATCCTTCCACCTCAGATAGTTCCTTTTCTTGAATTCTTCAGAGATTAATTTAAGCTCTTTTACATTTTCGTCTTCAGAAGCACTCATTAGCTCATAAAGGTATAAAGAACTTCTTTCTAATAGCTCTGAAAGCTCATAAGACTCAGAGTTTTCATCCAACTGCTCTTTAACATGTTTTAGAATTTCTTCGAACATCCAATCACCCTATGAGCAATCTAACGCTCAAGCTGTAGGGCCGTAGCGAAGCTGAGGCCCTACACGAGCGCCTTGTTAGATTTCATTTGCAGCCTTTAGAGCCGCTAAGGTGACGAGATATTGATTTGCTACAAGCTCAAAAGCTTTACCAATATCTAGAATCGGAAAGTTAGCAGTTTTTCCAAATGCTGTTTGAAGTATGTTGTTCAGATTTTTTCCATGCGTATCAAAGCTCGTGACTCTGTAGATGAAATATAAATAACTAAGGCGATCACCATAGTTATTGGTCAATTGCGCAAGCATGCTGTTGACATCCATTGCTTTTGGCGCACTAGCCCATGCTGTTTGTGAAGGCTCAAGCTTATCTTTATGGGGCAGCAATGGCTCATTTAGCAGCTTGTTGTAATCTCGCTTAAACGAATTTATGAGCTCTTGGTATCTGCTGTCCCTTTTTGCGGCATCATCAAATATGTATAGCAGCCAAAAGTAATTCTCCATTAGTGAGCGAGAAAGAATATGCGTGATATATCGCTCATCTACACTAGCACTCGTGTCGGCTTTGAAGCTGCTCAGAATCGTTCCGGCTACAGAATGAAATCGAAGAGCCTCCTGTGAAAAAAAGCCGATAGCGCCATCCTTTGCCGATAACAGCTTTAGTTCTTCAAGGTTTGATTTTAACTGATCGAAATATTGGCTCATTATGCTTCCTTTGAAATCTAACGATCATAACGCAACGGTGCGGTTTTCCGTGTCCGTTGCCGTGGCTTGTTTTGTGAGAGGCAGATTATGTAGGAGGTGCGCATGGTGATGGGCTATTTGACGTCCTTGTATCTGAACTCTCCTATTCCGCCAACATTGAGAATGTTTGTTCCTCACTTGAAGCTGGCTGGCGGTGGCTGCGTACAAGCTTGCTTCAACTGCTTATGTAGTAACTTTGTCGCATTACTAAAATTTGGTCAATCTTTGTATGTCAGATTCAGCCTAATATCACATGCTGAATCACGATGGGGAATCTCCGTCCTAGTTTATATCCCACCACTTGCTGGAGAACGTCCAAAGTTGGTAGTTGTTAGTTCTGAGCAGTTAGTTTCGGATTAAGATTTCAATGGATTAATTCATTTTATTTTCTTGTATTTCAGGAATATTCCATTTTTGCCGCCGGCTTGTAAATTACCGTTCTTATCAAGCAAAAAATACTCTCCATGAGGGTTGCCCCCCTTTTCGACAAGCTTTGTGCCAACTGCTGTCCGGGATTCGGCCATCTCTTCTATGGAGCTGCTGCCGTCCTTATATTTCGATTCCAAATATAGTTTTTTGTTTTTGCGATATATCGTTATTGTAGCGCCTGCGTATGGCCTATCATCCATCCATATGCCTACTGAATCGGTGGATGAGCTTTTTGCGGCACGCGCCATCTTATCTTCTTCATCAGCGGTAAGGCCAAGGATTTTCACTTCTAATTCAGGATCGAAATGAGTTGTTGCCCAAGCACCAGCACCAACCTTCATATCAGGAAGATAGTAAGCAATAAAAGTCCTCTCATATTTCTTTAGCTCCGAATTCTTTAATTTTAGAGCAATCGTTTTTAGCACCTCTGCCGATACTTTCTTATCCAGCCTCACATCAACACTCCGTTTTACGTCACGAAAGCCGTTGTCGGAAATTATTGTGTAGGTTGCTCCTTCTACAGTTGCAGCTTGTACCCGTACCATTAGGACCATACAAATAATTAACATGGTAAAGCTGAAAAGACGTTTCGATAAAGTAATCATGCTCATTCCCTTTGAATTGCAACCATTCCTCTAGTCACTCTGTAGCATTACTTAAATTTGGTCAACTAGATCGAGCCATACAGATATGGACATAACGGGCTGAGAAACGTTTGGGGGCAGAAGTGGTTAATCCGCAAAGAACACGAAGCCATGCCGACGGTGCAACCATCTTTCGTTAGTGTTTTATTCATCATGAAACCAGAGAACCTGCCATAACAAAAAACAGTATTGTCCAAAGTAGTGATAAGTTGAACTTCTTGTATATGTAAAATCCAGCAAGGATCAACGCAACATCGGTCAATGTGCCAACGGCACTGCTAAAAACTGGTTGATATAGTGCAGCAAGCAAAAGTCCAACTACAGCGGCGTTTACCCCTTTAATTGCTCCCGCGATTCTTGGTTTACTTGCAAGTAGTTGCCAATTCCTCAACACGCCTAACAGCAGCAGAAATCCCGGCATAAATATACCAATAGTTGCTACCAGAGCTCCGATAATAGAGCCTGAAGACATCACATAACCGATATAAGTTGCCATTGTGAACATCGGCCCTGGTACAACTTGTGCTGCGGCATAGCCCGTCATAAAGGCATCCTGAGAAACCTGCTCACCAACCAATCCCTGGAGAAGTGGAAGAACGACATGACCACCGCCAAAAACGAGGCTACCAGCCCAAAAGAAGTTGCTAAATATCGCTAAAAGCGAGTGAAATCGCGTTGTTAGCGGCAAGCAAAAAAGCAGGAGCAAAAATAGAAGCAGTGGCATTACTGACGGTTTAAATGATCCACTTACCGCAGTAGCAGAAGCAACCAGATAGCGACTGCCAATCAATCCAGCAATCATCAGCAATATCATTTGAGTGCTGATTTGCGGTACAAGTAGCAGGACGCTAGCAGTAACAATGCAAATGCCAACAGTAAGTCGGCTTTTGCAGAAATTGCTATACATCCCCCAAACGGCATCAGCAACCACTACAACCGCTAACAATTTGAGGCTATGAACGACACTCTCATATACTTCTGAATCAAGAAAATGACGACTGAGCATTGCCAATAGCAACATGATAGTGACAGACGGTAAGGTAAAGCCTAAAAATGCAGCTATTGCTCCGGATAAACCACCTTTTTTATAGCCAAGTGCAAAGCCGACCTGACTAGAGCCTGGTCCCGGTAAGAACTGACTGAGCGCAACGATTTGAGCATACTCACTATCTTCCAACCATTTGTGTTTTTCCACAAAATACTGTCTGAAGTAGCCAATATGAGCTGCCGGTCCACCAAAGCTAATCCAGCCAAGAAAGAAAAAGCTTTTAAATATCGACCACATTGTTGATTATCCGATTTGGCATTTTAGCCTATTACTGACGCTCCCTGTCGTGAATGTCAATGCAGACAATCTAAGGGCAACGGATGTACCCAAAACTGTTCAAGGCCACTAACTTCTGTACAGCGATGAAACCCCGTTAAACGGGCACTCTGCATTTCCACACCCTACATTTGGTCACTTTGTAGCATTAGTACAACTTGGTCAGAATGAGTAACCGCCGTCTCATATCAAGTGGCGACTTGTAGCTCTTGAAATTATGCTGTTTAAAACGCACCACTTTGTAGTCCTTACGCTGTACCCACAAAGAGATAAATTTACTTATTAAAGCCAAAAAAATCTTGTATCAAAAACACACAATCTTTACATTTACGATACAAAACCTTAAAAATTTGTGATATTTCCGTGACGGAGAAAACGTTATGAAGACATTAGCGTTAACTATTCCGCAGGAAGCACCAGTTTGTATGGATACACTTTTCGACTACGTCCGCACATGGCACTCCAACAGCTACGTTTATGAACTCGGACAACTTGAAATCAAAGTTGAAAAAGAAATTATCCAAAGCGAGCTAATGATATTTCGCGAACATTTTCCTTGGCTAAACACAAACATAATTAATTGACGAGAGTATTTTGAGTAGTACAAGTTATTCCCTGAGAGCCAAAGGTCATCTGGAGTATTCACCGGATCGATAGAAATATCCCAAATCTCAATGGTCGTATCAAAGTGAGATGTTGATACCAAAATTGGAACCTAGATTTGGTATGGTGATGCCAAAACAATAAGCTGCATAATATATACACCTTTGGTTTTGGCAGTAACTGAACATGTTGAATATTGATGATCCAAGCAAAGTTGCTAAAACACCGGCCATTTGGCGCTTAGGTTTTCGGCCCTTTTTTCTTGGTGGGGCGATTATTGCTGCTCTCTACATTCCTTTGTGGGTGATAACTTGGCTCTTACCATCATACTCCTTATTTGAAGATACATTCTGGTCGCCAATCCTACCGTTGTGGTGGCACCCCCACGAATTACTATTCGGATTTGCCATGGCAATTGTGTCAGGATTTTTGCTGACAGCAGTACAAAACTGGACAAATCAGCCATCTCTTAAAAATTGGCCATTAGCGCTAACATTTTCTTGTTGGGCGTTGGCACGCTTGAGCTTGCTCATCCCTACACCGCTCCCCATTATTCTGCCCGCCGTATTCGACATACTATTTTTAGGAATAGTTGGCTCCACCTTATGGAGGAGTATTTATAAGGTAAAACAGTGGCGCAATATTGGATTTCCACTGATGATTATTGTCGCATTATGTATCAATATTCTCAGTTACTATTCATTGTATGTCCGTGATTTTATTCTGGCACACCAAATTTGGCAGTCTATGCTTTGGTGGCTTTCGTTACTGATCACGATTGTTGGCGGTCGAGTGATTGGCTTCTTTACTGCAATGAGATTGAATGCAATCAAGCAACCCGCATTACCTTGGGTAGAATATCCGTTATTACTGATCATGCTCACGCTGGTTTTACAAGCATTATTCGAGCTATTACCAAGTGCATTTATCCAAGTGCTGCTATTCATTGCGGGTGTACTCCACCTGATCAGAGCTTCTCGCTGGATGCCGCTAAAATCTTTCAGGGAACCACTGCTTTGGTCCTTACACATTGCTTATTTTACGTTGCCAATAAGCTTACTGATGATGAGCTGGTATTTTAACGACGAATTTGCTTATCGCTGTCTGCTACACTTATTCGCAATTGGCGGCATGGCAATGCTTTGCCTATCAATGATTTCGCGAGTTTCACTCGGCCACACTGGGCGGAATATCTACCAAGGACCCAACATGCGAATCGCATTTATCTGTCTGCCTTTGGCTGCAATTTTTAGAGCCATCATGCCGATTTACTTTCCCAGCCAAACCCACCTTTGGCTATGGTTTGCAGCAGTGTTCTGGTTTGGTTCATTTGCCATTTTTGTGTACCACTACACCAAGATTTTAACGCGTCCAAGAGTTGATGGACGTCCAGGATGATGCAAAACACTTTGGATAAATTGAACGTGAGACCATCTATGAAAATAATGTCGCCTCTGAACCTAAAACTGTGGTTATTCATTTTGCTTGGTGCCTCCGGCAATGCTGTTGCAACCGATGGAACAACTGATATAGCTAAATCCTACCCAAAGCAGTACAAAACGTGGGAAGCAACGCAGGAGCAATCAGAGCGAGAAGATGTACTAGCAAACAACCCGCGAAATGTCATTCTTTGGGCAGGGTCTTCGTACGCCAAGGAATACCACACACCTCGTGGCCATCAATTTGCTGTAGCCGACGTGAGTCATACACTCCGAACCGGCGTTGCGCCAAAGGCAGGAGAGAAAGGGCTATCTGCGAGTTGCTGGACATGTAAAACTCCGGATGCGCCACGCCTGATAGGCGAACTTGGCTTTGAAGGTTATGCAGCGAAAAACTTTACCGATTTAGGCTCTGAAATAAAAAATGTGGTGTATTGCAGTGACTGTCATGAATCGGGCTCAGAAAAGCTAACGTTGCCGCGCCCTCACGCCCGTGACGCGATGGCCAAAATCCATCAACCCTTTGAACAGCAAAGTGCCACAGTTCAAGGTGCTCAAGTCTGCGGGCAATGCCACGTTACTTATTATTTTCGCCCAGAAAAGAGCAATGTTGTTAACATCCCTTGGATCTTTGGTAATTCCGCTGATGACATAGAAAAATATTACGACACTCGTCGATTCTATGAGTGGATCCATCCGATTTCAAAAACGCCAATGCTTAAAGCTCGTCATCCAGAGTATGAACACTGGAATCGCAGTAAACATGCGGAACTTGGTGTAACCTGCGTCACCTGTCACATGCCTGAAGCAATCGATGAAAATGGTAAAGCATTTACTAACCATAAAGTTGATAAGGCCATGCCCTACTTTAAGAGCAGTTGCAAAGGCTGTCATAGCAGCCAAGAAAAAATGAAGCAACGCCTTACGAACTTGAAGCACGAGATAAATGCTAAGGCAAAAGACGTAGAAGAACTACTGGTTAAGGCGCACTATGAGGCCAAAGCCGCATGGGTCGCCGGCGCGAATTGGGAACAGATGAATGACGCCATAATGGACATTCGTCACAGCCAATGGCGCTGGGATTTTGCCATGTCATCACACGGAATTTACGCTCATAACCCAGAGGAAGGTAGACAGCTGCTCAATAAAGCTATCGAACAGGCAAAGAGCGCACGTAGCTCTTTGTCAAAAATATTGAAGCAACTCAAAGTCGAGCATGTCTATTATCCCGACATCAGTAGCAAAGCCAAAGCCCAACAAGCCGTGGGGATAGATGAAGCAGAATTAGTCCTTGAGAAAAAGGCGTTCATTGAGGAAGAAATCAATAAGCACTGGGATCCGGTTGCCCAGCGCGGTTACTAACTAACTGCATGATATTCCCCATCCTGATATTTAGGGATGGGGAATAAGCTGGATTTTCTTCATGCCTCTGCAACTTTTTAACACTGATTATGTTTAAAAATGTCATTTCAGCCCAAGCCGCCTCGCGAGCTTATGTAAATTGCTAGGGTCAAGCTTTAATAAACGGGCTGCTTCCGCCCAATTATCTTGTGTTGCTGCCAAAGTCTGTTGGATAAACTGACGTTGGAAATCTTCGATACTGTCCTTTAATGAACGTCCAGAGAGCACTGACGGTTCAGGCGACGTGCTATCGAGAGCTTGACTAAAATCACGAGGATACGTAAGCAATTCTTGATCCAAATGACGCGGTTCAATGGTCACAATTTCGGTCTTATTGGCACCTTGACTTACTGTACGCAAAGCTGCTCGGCTGATAACATGTTCTAGCTCACGTACATTCCCAGGCCATGGATAGCGCTGCAACAACTGCTCCGTCGCAGGTGCCAAACGTAAACTGCGAAAACTGAAGCGACTACGATTCAATTCCACAAAATAACCCGCTAATAACAGGATATCATCTCCGCGTTCTCTTAGTGGCGGAATGACCACCGGATACACGGACAGGCGATGGTATAAATCGGCACGAAAATCTCCTCGTTTGACCATCTCTGCCAAGTCCCGGTTCGTGGCGGCAACAATACGCACATCTACTTTTATTGGTTTATCTGCGCCTAAGCGCTGGATTTCACCGTTTTGTAGTGTTCTCAATAGCTTGGCTTGAACGGTCAACGGCAGCTCACCTATTTCATCAAGAAACAACGTGCCACCATCGGCAGATTCCACGCGACCAGCACGTTCTGATGCGGCCCCAGAAAATGCACCTTTGACATGGCCGAACAACTCACTTTCAACCAATGTTTCCGGCAGAGCAGCACAATTGACGTGGATCATTGGAGCAACTTTACGCTGGGAACGCTGATGTAAGCGCCAGGCAAATAGCTCTTTACCAACGCCCGTTTCCCCTTGGAGTAATACAGGTAGATCTGAAGTCGCCACAACATCTAGCTCTTTCAATAAGTTTTGTACCTGTGGATGCTGCCCAATCAGCTCTTGACTAGCGGAAATGCTACCATTGTCCTGTTTCAGTTGCTCATCAAACTGTCGTAATGCCCGCATTTCACTTTCAAGTCGATTAACTCTTAGGATGGTTTCACAATACACCGCAAGTTGCGGTATGAACGCTATCTGCTCGGCGCTAAAATGGCCTTTATACAGGGAGTCAAGCGTTAACACCCCCCAACATTTACCATCGGGCCATAAACTAATGCCCATACAGTCATGTACCGGCAGCGGCACTCCTTGCTGTGTAGCTAACAATCCATCATAGGGATCTGGTAGAGCACTGTCGGGAGCAAAATGTACTAGTTTGCGTTGCGATAAAATAGCCGACAACCGTGGATGATGAGCCACTGCAAAACGGCGTCCACTGGTTGTAGTCACTAAACCTGCGAGAGCCACAGGTTTCAGAATGTCGCCATCAAGTTGTAGCAGTCCGACTGCGTTACAGTCTAACAACTGTTGAACCTGATCAACGAAACGCTGTAAACGAACCGGCGGTGACAACTCGAGCTTTAAGTCACGAAAATCTAATGGGAATAACATGGTTCATTTTACCCTAATGGTAAATTATACCTATAATTATAGGGTGAAATTCACCATATAAAAATATTCATTTCTATATATTTCAACTAATTAACACTTGGCACGTCGTTTGATATAGACCAAGCAGAACAGTGAACGCCTCAGTATGAATTAACCCGTAATGACGTCACTGCTTTGGCATCACATCTCGGTGATTGCATTTTCATTTTCAGGAGTTGAAGTTTATGAATGAACAGCAAAAAGCTTTGGTTCGCGCGACTATACCAGTATTACAAAGCAGCGGTGTCGCCTTAACTAGCCATTTCTATCAGCGGATGCTAAGCCATAATCCCGAACTAAAACACATCTTCAATCAGGGGCATCAGGGCGCAGGTCGTCAACAACAAGCACTGGCAGGTGCCGTGCTAGCCTACGCTCAACATATCGATGATCCCTCAGTATTACTCCCTGTGGTCGAACGTATTGCCCATAAACATGTGAGCTTAGGTATTCGCGCCGAGCACTATGCGATTGTTGGCAAACATTTATTGACCAGTATTCAAGAAGTCCTCGGCGACGCGGCCTCCGCCGAATTGATTGATGCTTGGGCGGCAGCCTATGGCGAATTAGCACAATTGTTTATTGGGTTGGAAAATACGCTTTATCAGCAAAGTGTTGATAACACTGGAGGTTGGAGTGGCTGGAAACCCTTCCGTATCGTGCGCAAACAGCCTGAAAGTGACGAAATAACATCTTTCTATCTGCAACCTATTGATGGAGGCCGTCTGCCGAACTATCAACCCGGCCAGTATATTAGCGTCCGAGTATATGTTGAAGAGTTAGGGATTTTCCAACCTCGCCAATACAGCTTGTCAGATATTGCCGGTGGTAGTGCATTGCGTATTTCAGTTAAACGCCAAGGTGCCGGAGAAACTTCACCCGAAGGCAAAGTTTCCAACCTGCTTCACAGCCAATATGATGTGGGTCAGATTGTTGAGTTATCTGCGCCAGCTGGCGAATTCGTCCTACAACAATCTTCCGAACGTCCAGTAGTATTGCTTAGCGGAGGTGTCGGTATTACACCAATGATTGCTATTGCTCGTACGTTGGCACAACAAGGTAAACGTGATATCCATTTCGTACATTCAGCGCGTAACCGTCACGTACATGCGTTTAGAGACGTCAGCGATTCATTGGCCGAAAAAGGGGCAAAAGTACATTACTTCTATGATCAAACTGACGCACAGGATCAACATGTCAGCCCCGCACCATTTGCGTTAACCGATGTCCTACCTGAAGCACCACATGATGCAGAGTATTACCTGTGCGGTCCTGCTGCGTTTATGCGTCATTATCTTTCAGAGTTAAAAGCCCACGGTGTACCAGAAACGCAAATTTTCGCGGAAGCTTTTGGTTCTGGCGGCGTATAAACCATTTAGCTAAAGGGAGCATGAGCAGTCCCTTTTTAACATTATAAAGCAGCTCAAACATAACAAGACGCTTAACTAAATTAGTTGGGCGTCTTGTTGTATTCGAGTCGAACAGGCTTGCCACGGCTTCTCATCAGGTGACGGTGGGATTCACTGAAGTAATGATGCGTTGCGGCATTTTTTGTAGCACAACAAAATCTGCATGTTATTAAGACATCTCTTGATTGCATGAATATTTGAGTAATCTCAGGCCTTACCAAACGGAGTTAGGGACATAAATGCCATCGCTATTACGGCGTTGGTAGATAGCATAGGCTTGGTGCTGCCAATAGATTTCCATTACGAAGGTTTTCGTTCCAAATACTCTGTCCATGAGCATCGTCCTTTGATATTCCGACGTTCCAAGAACTAGCGAGTCGTCTAAGGGCCAACAGCCAGCTAGATCAAGGAGAGCAGAAAGAACACTGGTTTAATGTATTAAACTTAGCTGTGGAAAATTCCAATTACGTCACGAGGAACTTGAATGATACGAAATTGTAGACCAATTCAATTAGTGTCAAATGGTTACAAAATCGTTATTTTAAGTTGAGACGTTTCATTAACCGGTGCAAATTACCCGGATTGACTTTCAACTGCTCTGCAGTAGCACTTAGCTTCTTATCATTCTCCAGATAAGCACTCTGCACAAGCTGTGTCTGAAATAGATCAATGGCCTCTTTTAATCCTAGGTGCAGATACTCAGTTGTATTAGTTACCCACCCACCGTCAACCGGCAGGGAGTCAATAACGTGCTGGTTTGTCATCTCAATAGAAAAGTTAAAATGGTGCGGAAGCAGAATTATCTGCTCAGATTGGGTATTAGACTTTGCAATCACTGACGCTCTGTTTATCGCATGTTCCAGTTCACGGACATTACCGGGCCAGCTGTAATTCTGAATAACGGTCAGGGTTGCCGCATCTAGGCTGATATTGGCGACACCTAACTTATGTGCGCATCGCTCCGCGAAGAAGCCAGCAAGCAATACAACGTCTTTATCACGTTCTCGTAAGGGAGGCACAAAAACAGGAAAGACACCCAGTCGATGGTACAGATCTGCTCTGAAATTACCTTGCTTCACTTCTTCATGCATTACCCGGTTAGTGGCAGCAATAATTCGGACATTTACCTTGATATTCCGGTCATCGCCGACTCGCTGTATATCACCATACTGAAGAGCGCGGAGTAGTTTGGCCTGCAGTGAAAGAGATAGTTCACCAACTTCGTCCAGAAAAAGGGTGCCATTATCTGCCAGTTCAAATTTACCCTTACGGTTACTAATGGCTCCAGTAAAAGCCCCCTTTACATGCCCAAACAACTCACTTTCGGCCACAGATTCCGGGAGCGCCGCGCAGTTCAGGTATACCAAGGCATTGTCCGAGCGACGGGATTGGCTATGAAGCGCATTTGCTACCAGTTCCTTACCTACGCCCGTTTCCCCCATGATCAGTACCGAGAGATCAGTATCTGCCACTGCATCAATTTGAGATTTAAGCTCCAGCATTGGTGAAGACTGGCCAATAATCTCTTCAGGGTAATTTAGTTTTCTTGACCGCTTTGGGGATGCAGCTCCAACCCCAGCAGTCCGTTCCAATTGCTCCATCAATAAGGCCGTATTCAGGCTGCTGGCAGCCAAGGCACTCACAATCCGAAGATCATCATTGTTAAAATAATCAAATTGAGCCGGATCAAAAGCGTCGATGGTAACAGCACCAATTAAACGATCGTCCAGCATTAGCGGCAGACCGATACAGGAGTGAACCTTGAGCTCCTCCTCATGATTGGGTATCAGGCCGTCATAGGGATCGGGCAGATCACTATCGGGGGGAAAACGCACAATATCTCCAGCCCTAGCTATGGCCTCAAGGCGGGGATGCTTCTCAATATCAAACCTGCGCCCAAGTACATCCTCACTTAGTCCATTAATCGCCAAAGGTACAAACTGCTGATTGCGGAATAGTAACAAGGCTGAAGCATCACATTTCAGAGTATGGCGGATAGTAGAAAGTAGTCGGTCAAACCTATCCTGATCAGAAATACCGGAAGTTATGTCCAGCGCAACCTGTACCCATGCGTTACCAAGCTGTTCCATGACTATATCCTCACCCTTAAAAATTATCTAAACGACAATATTATTATCATATTGATAACTGCAATAAAATATCAAAATGACAAAAAGAATAAGCTGATAAAGTTATCTTGATGATATGAAAGGGATAATTTTTTGGCACGCTTCATGCCCTTATAAGACAAACCTTCACAACTGATTTAGGGTAAAAAGATGACGATTCATGTAAAAAACAATATTCACTGGGTTGGACAACGTGACTGGGAAGTTCAGAATTTCCATGGTACAGAATATAAAATGACAAAAGGAACCAGCTACAACAGTTACCTGATCCGTGAAGAGAAAACCGTACTGATCGATACGGTTGATCACCGTTTTAGCTACCAGTTCCTACAGAACCTAGAGATGGAGATAGATCTGAATGATATCGACTTTATCGTGGTAAACCATGCAGAGGAAGATCACTCAGGTGCTCTATCTGCACTGATGGAAAAAATACCGGGAACTCCCATCTATTGTACTGAAGCAGCAATCGACTCTATTGTCGGACATCACCACCATCCAGAGTGGAATTTCAAAACCGTCAAAACTGGCGACAGTGTTGATATCGGTAACGGAAAACAACTTATCTTCATTGAAGCCCCAATGTTGCACTGGCCTGACAGTATGATGACCTATATGACAGACGATGCGGTCCTATTCAGTAATGATGCTTTCGGCCAGCATTACTGCGATGAGCACCTGTTTAACGATGAGGTAGATCAAAACGAATTGATGGATCAGTGCCTTCGTTACTACTCCAATATCCTGACGCCATTCAGCAACCTAGTGACAGCGAAAATCAAAGAAGTTCTAAGCCTTAATGTACCTGTGGATATGATCGCCACCTCCCACGGTATCGTGTGGCGTGATAACCCGACTCAAATTGTTCATCAGTACCTTGAATGGGCAGACAACTATCAGGAAGAGCGGATCACCATTTTCTACGACTCAATGTCTAACAACACCCGCATGATGGCCGATGCAATTGCTCAGGGAATTCATGATATTGACCCGCAAGTGGCGGTAAAAGTATTTAACGTATCTAAACACGATAAAAACGAAATTCTGGCAAATGTGTTCCGCTCCAAAGGAATATTCGTTGGCTCATCCACCATGAACAATGTAATGATGCCCAAAATTGCCGGTATGCTGGAAGAGATCACAGGCCTGCGCTTCAAAAACAAGAAAGCAGCTGCATTCGGCAGTTATGGCTGGAACGGAGGTGCCGTTGACCGCATTCATGCCCGCTTGACCGATGCAGGATTTGAAACAGCCTTAAGCCTGAAAACCAAATGGCGCCCAGATGGAAAAGCTATGCGTGAATGTCGTGAACACGGCCGTCAGCTTGCGAAGCAGTGGGCACTGAATAACGAAACACTGATAGAGACAAAACCTGCACCAAGTGAATTGGCAGAACCTTCTGACAGTAAGGTACACCCGACAAATTGCCAGTGCATGATTTGTACTGTGTGTAATTGGATTTACGACCCTGCAATTGGCGAACCCAATCAGGGCGTTGAACCTGGTACACAGTGGGACAACGTACCAGACTATTTCCTTTGTCCAGAGTGCAATCTGGGTAAGGAAGTCTTTGCGAAACATGCGAACAATGACCAGGAGGCAGCCTGATGTATCCTCCTCTGATTATTATTGGGAGCGGCTTTGCCGCTTACCAACTGATAAAAACACTTCGTCGTAAAAATAGCGATATGCCTATCCAGTTATTTACCGCTGATAACGGGGACGAGTACAACAAACCGGATCTGAGCCACGTGTTTACCCGCCAGCAAAGAGCTAGTGACCTTATCACTATGACGGGAAAAGCATTTGCTACCCAGCAAAAAATTGAGATCTTTGCCAATACCAGAGTAGATAAGATTGATACCGACAATCACACCATTACCGCTAATGGCATCTGTTATCACTACTCCAGGCTTGTTTTAGCAACCGGCGCCAAAACCTTTATTCCTATATTGACTGGTGATGCGACTGCAGAAGTTATTACGCTCAATAGCCTAGAAGAATATCGTGTTTCTGAACAACGTGTTACACAGGCACAACGAATCTTAATCATGGGCGGCGGTCTTATTGGTACTGAACTGGCGATGGATCTTTGTTCCGCAGGTAAGAAAGTACAGATACTGGATCCGAGCCCCCATCTTATGGCCAGCATGATACCTGACTTTGTCGCTACAGCCCTTGAACAGCAGTTACGGAACGATGGGGTCCAGATTGACTGTCTGGACCATGTCATCAGTGTTGAATATGACCAAAGCTGTCTAGTTGCCACGACCAGAAACGGCTTACGCTACAAAACTGACTGCATAATCTCTGCCGCAGGACTGGTACCCAACACAGAACTTGCAAAAAAAGCCGGGTTAACGGTGCAACGAGGCATTGTTGTTGATAAGACACTGCGAACTTCGGTTGACAATATCTACGCCCTTGGGGATTGCGCCGAAATTAACGGCAAGGTGATGGCATGTATGCAACCTATTGTACTCAGTGCAAATGTGCTGGCCAGTCAGTTACTTTCCAGTACAGGAGAGCTAAGCCTTCCAGCCATGATGACTAAAGTGAAAACTCCTCGCTATCCGATCCAGTCTGGTGGTAACTGTGACTCCGCAGCGAGTTGGCAGGTGAATATCAACGAGCACGGCATTCTGGCCAGAGCCTACAATCATAGCCAGCACCTGACCGGTTTCGTCGTTACTAAAGACAATATAAGCCAAGCTTTCCCGCTGCTACGAGAGCTTCAGGCTGCTAACTAAGCGAATTGATTATTGTCGTCCGGTTAAATCAATCCATACATAGTGAGTAGATAAGCATGATGAATATCAGCTTCTCAGAGCCCGAAAGGCTAAAAGCAATTTTTGATAGCGAGAACCGAGAAGAGTGGCAAAAAACCAGCCATATCATTCGCAGCCTTGCGCTGAAAGAAAATGAAATTATTGCCGACATAGGCGCCGGCACCGGTTATTTTTCCGAAATTTTCTCGCATACAATCAAGGAAGGGAAAATCTATTCAATAGATTGTGAGCCCAATATGGTGGCCTATATGCGAAATAGATTTTCTAGTGAAGCGTTCAACAATATAAAGGTCATCTTGTCGCAACCGGACGACCCATCCATTCCCCCTAGGGTCGATACCGTGTTTATCGCTAATACCTACCGTTTTATCCAGAACCGCGATGCGTTTCTGAATAAGATGCGAGAACAGACGAGTCGGAAGACCAAGTTTGTCATCGTCGATTTTAGAGGCAGTAACGCACGCGTATCACCACAACTAGCGATTGATGAAGTTCAAAGAGCTGGATTTGAAGTGGTGGATTTTGATGTGGCGGGATGTCCAGAACACTATATTTTAACCTTCACGTTAAATTAGTAGCCGATTCCTACTTTTGCTATGCCTGCTTGTTAGACAGCGATTAAGTGTTTATTCAACCGCGAAGCGGATATTTATAGAGAAGAAAGATTATGAGTCACCAACGAATTCCAAAGAACTGGACCATTCAACGCTCAACACCATTTTTTACTAATGATAATGTACCCACAGCACTGCTTTCTCACCATAACACAGCAGCAGGTGTTTTTGGCCAACTCTGCGTGATGGAAGGTGTTGTAACCTACTACGGGTTTGCTGATGAAAACGCAACTGAGCCTGAAATTAAGATCGTTATTCCTGCAGGTAGTTTCGCTACTAGTCCGCCACAATACTGGCATTGTATTGAACTAAGCGATAACGCTCAGTTTAATATCAACTTCTGGTCTGATTCAGATAAAAAAGACCAACGGATGTACAACACCAAATAATAGTCGTAAAGCGGGCCAATCTCTCATTACCCTGCGCGTCAGTGATAGACTCAGATGGGTAGCGGTTGCCGCACCCAAATACCTCAGCCACGCTCCAGAAATCGATGAGTCAAGGATCTGAAGCAGCATAACTGCATCCAGCTACGTACCGGCTTTGGTGTTATATACCAGTGGAACTTTGAAAAATGGCAATAAGATGCGCCATCGATGTACCAGGTCAGTTATGCGTAAATGAAACGGCTATAGGTATGATATGGCGCTTGCTGGCAGAGGTATTAGGTACTTTTGGAAGAACGCATTGGACCTTTTTTGGAGAGTAGCACTCTACAAGTTGTATTGCCCGATTGGACACCAGTAGAAGAGCCGTTTTATCTCTATTATCCGGGCTGTAGACAAATACCGCCTAGCTGGAAAGAGTTGATTGATATCTTAAGAACTGACGCTAAAACGTGGGAAAGATGAACACTTGTCAACTAAACCGCCATTACAAAAATTAGGGCTAGTTTCGCCCCATGCTTAGTTCCGTCTTGAAGGTGCGAAAAACGGAATGGGGCAAAGATGCGTTAGCGATTCCTGTGCAGGCATACTTTTGAACAAAATTCCGCTTCTAGGCATTGTAGATTAGCAAACCATAAATCAACTAAGCTCTTAATATAATTAATCTAAAATCTGTAATCATTTAACGGCCAAACCACTCCTCTTTCAAATGATTGCATGTCCGTATTTAAACTCGGCACATCCAGCTCGTATGGAATCGCACCTAAATATCCATTGGAAAACCGTCTAACAATATAACCACTCAGATCTTTCTTGTAATCGGTAGGTATACACTGAGGCCATACACCACATAACAGTATTAAGTTAAACGATAAGTAGTGCCTGTCATAATTTGCACTTTCATATGAAATAGAAAGAGAAAGACCGTTACCGTACTTGACCTGAATTTGTACTAATTGACCATTCATCTTCAAACGAAAGTTCCCAAGTAAAAATATCAAACAGAAAACAAAATCACGGAAGCGTAGTTCGTTTCTAGACTCTATCGCATGGTTAATTCCAACGAGAGCAAAGATAGAACATAAACTAGCCTTAACTTCATCAAGAACGCCAATCCCGCTATTTCTTTGTTTCGGTAGATCTGCTCCATCAAAAGTTTCTAGAGTATTATCATCAAAAAAATCAATGACATCTTGGAATGCTGTGATCACTAGACCTCGGTCTTTTTCATCTGGATGAGCTAAAAAATCACCTAGCTCTCGAAAGATGCTTCCTTTAGGTGTGTAATCTCTAGCTAATACAATAAACATAGCAATATCATCTTGATCAAAAGATCTATTGATGAATTTTTCATAGAAACGTTCAATGTGATGATGTGTGTATTTATTCATTTCAACCACTAACTTAACAGATGTTTTTTCAGTCTATATGGGTTAATTATATTGGGTCAAACTAAGGACAAGTAAAGCGAGATAACTATCGCTCCAAACACAGAATGGGGCATAACTTTCTTCGCCTCAACTTAGCCCTGTTCATAAGCTTTAAAAACCTGAGTTTAGCAACAGTGCAACGTTCCCATAGACCTCCTAGTTAACCGTGCAACGGCCCCACATACGCTCTCAGACCAACGAAAAAGTCCGCATACAAGTGATTTGGCCTTCATTTTGTTCAGTAAACGCCCCCAATTGGGCTTTGTGCAGCCCCTATCGTGCAACCATCCCATGGGTTTAAGGGGTTAATCGTGCAGCCAACCAATATATCCAAGGCTTAAACGTGCAACGTTCCCACATATGCCCTTGCAGTGGCGTTACATGTCACATTTTACATTCGTGACATGTAACGATACATAAATATCTTTTTAAATTCATATATATACAATCAACCGGCAACACCAACCTAGCTCAAAATCTGGAAATTCCCTTCTGACTCTACAGACAAGACATTTGTCCAAATCGGGCAGTTTGGCGTGCCAATCTCGGCGGTTATCAGCGGGATAATGGCTCCGTCCACTAAGCACGGGAGTTATTTTTATGAAGTTAAATGGCATTGAACTGCTCAACCTAGCTGTAGCACATGAGCTAAGAGAAGTTTGGGTCGTCAGGTTAGACCCACCCGATCAGCCCGGCAATCGAGGACCAGATGGAGAACTGCTCTGGCCGGAGGTTTTGCTGTGCAAGAGTTCTGACGATGCAACTCATTTGGCTGAGTACCTAAGCAAAGCAGCCTTTGATGATTTTTCTGATTTTATGGCCGCAGAAGAAGATGGGGAAATCCATTCAGAACCTCAGGACGCAGATCAGTACATAGTTGCGCTCTGTAAAAGCATTCAAAGGTACAGATACGCTTGGCTGGTAGAGCCGAGCATCAATAGCATCTCACAAATCACCTTGCTCAAGGAGGCTTTTCAACATGATTAAAAAGTCATTGAGTTTGCTGGCCTTTACATTAATTGCATACTCAAACATTACACTTGCTCAAGAAAACGCCACTGTGGGCCAAAAATCCTCACAGGAAAAGCGCACCCAAAAAGAAACCACGTTGAACGATGAGACAAGCATGGAGTTACAACGCCAAAAGGGAGAGGAAGCAAGAAAAGGTGAGGAAAAAAGAGACACGACTTCCACGTCAGCTCGACATGCAAGCGAAGCATCATCTAGGCAGCAATATCAAAATGCTCGCCGTCTTTCAGTAAAAACAGCACCACTTTCTATTCTCATAGAGCTATTTGCCTATGTCGAAAAAGGCAAATCTATAAGAGGGAAAACAGCAAACCTCATCAGAAATTGTTCGCTCATTACAAACCCACAAGCGCCACAATTTCCAGAGCTAGAACCCAAACCCCTAGTTACAAGCGTGCAGGCCTGCATGGCCTGGAACAAAGAAAAAACACTGGGACAATGCCAAGTTGAGTTGCAGCAGGCAGCTTTCAACTGGGCGACCACTGGCATGCCTTCATCCATAAGAGTTCCATCTGAACGACTGAAAAAAGAAGGGGTTTGCTGGGCAGTCTACGGACTTGTAGCAGAAGCAACGCTGGATGAAATATCAAGCGGGATTTCGGTCAACGGAAGTGGCAAGTCAGCGATAAAAATGGCGCTTGCCAAGGCAATGAGTAAACAGCTCATACGTAATGACTTACCAGAAAAGGCCTTGAAGATAGTAGATAGACAATTTGGAAGGAACTGCGTAGTGCCATCTACACGAGGGTATCAGTATGAAGGAAAATACGAATGGTCTTGTGGCTCTTTTTCTGCTGATCCAAAAAATCTGTCAGCTTCAATCGGCGAGTTCACTGTCTTTGGCCGAGGAAACTCACTCTTTGGAGAGTCATGGGAGCTGGAGACATCATTAAATCACGACACTCTTTTTTCATTATCGACTACCAGAACTAACTCAAAAGAAGCATCAACGTCTAATGCTCATTATGCAAGTACCGACAACCGCTCATCCAAGTCCCGTAATCTTTCAATGAGAACGTCTGAACGATTACAAACCGAGGAAGCATCCAATCTCAGCAATTCCACGGAGGCAAGCTTCACAGTGTCTCAGCCAGGCATAAAAGGGGGTAATTAAAAATGAAATCTGTACTGTATGGCATCATCATTGCCTGCCCAATAACAGCCATCGTGATCTACTTTGCCTTAACTGGTAGGCAGGAAGTTCTTATCCAACAAAAAACACATGAAGTTCAACAACAAATTCGCTCGGAAGAGTTTCATCGTGACTTCTCCAAGGCCTGGGCTGAGTTTGATCTACCCAACCAGCATGATAAGGCCCTTCTCTCGTCGGAAAACGCTGAACGGAACGAGCGAATAAAACAGCTCAAAAAACTTCGCTCTCAGTTGGAAGCGGATAACGGTGAGTCAATGGATGACCTCAAAGGAGACTTAGCAGAGATGAGAAAAGCGTTAAAGGAATCCGCGCAGGAAAAGTAGTTGTAATACCATAGTGAATTTGACCACTTCATTACTGTTATATAAGTTATTTATCTGCTGCGGAACAGGGGGATTACGCCATGAAGCATCTTTTCTCCAGTTAGGTTACGCACTTAATTGTCCTATATGGACTCGGTTAGATTGAAGAATTGGTTGCCTTGCTAGGCATCCTCCAATGTCAGTGACCTAGAAAAATTGAAAAACCATAAAATATCAGTGAATATCACCAATTATCATTAAATCATCAGTCGCGTGATTTTTTGCCATTGATAGCATGTGCCTTGTACTTTTATACAAACAAGGAGACGACAAATGTCTAAGCAAAACAATCACAATTCAGATATGACTAACGCCAATAAGAGTACGTCTGGTACGAACAAGACTTACTCACAAAACCAAGGAAATCGAGGGTGGCAAATGAACCCTCAAAATCCGCAGAATGGCGGGAAGAAAAAATAAGTTGTGAAGGGGGCTTAATGCTCCCTTTTCTTTAAGGGGCTACATGGACAAGAGCAAAAACAGTAAGAAAAAACCGTTCAAATGGACAAGGGAACTTGTTCGGCTTGCCCTGAACGATGGATGGACGCAACAAGAGATTGCTGAAAAATGCAGAACACAGCAATCCATCGTAAGTGCATGGAACAAAGGTTCAAAACAAGGCACTGAACAACAACTGCTGCCATTGCTCAATATCTATGGCAACAAAATTCGTCGTAACAGTTTTAAAGTTTATTGGTCATTAAACACTGACACTATGGAGAAAACCTTTTACCGTGTTGAAGGAAAGGTAATTCTTAGCCAAGCATTTTATGATCCGCGAAGAGACCAACGAGGCAAACTGGTCAAAAAAGTTCCCGAACTAAAGCTTGTGATACACCATCAAGGTGCCGATCAGTTTCGCGTCATCAGTCAAAGTCGATTGACTTTCAGGCATACGAATGAAGAACTTGATCATAGCGTAGAGGATGCTGTTTGGAATTCACGGGTGCTCGAACCTGTAACGACGACGCAGCTTATCGATTTCATTGATCATTATTCCAATGAACAGTTAAGCAGATACCCAAGTGATGCTAATACATTGCCGTTTTTAATCAGACAATCTCTTTTAAACCATGGATTCCCAGTATCGGGTATTGTTGAATATCCTGCCGTTTGGTAGTGTGTAAATCCAACCCAAATGGAACGAGCGCCTAAAGCTCAAAATATCAGGCTAGTAGCCTGTTTGAATGTACTCCTACAGGGAAAGCCCCGCTAACTGCCTTTTGCAGTGGCGGCGCTAGCATTCTTTTCGGTATTCATGGCCGCCGCTTGAAATCAAGCTAAGTGAATGGGAAACCTATTAACTGAAACGCCGTCATGATAAACGGGTACGGGGTGGGATGACGCCCAAGCCGTCAGATATCTGGCCGCTTGGGCGTTTTTATTGTAATCAGGTGCCCAGTAAACAGCCCTGATTACTAGAACTGTTGTACCAACGACTTCGTGAATGCTGGCAGCAACAGGTAAGGTTTCAGACATAACCCTTTCAACGACTGTAGAGGTATTGTGGAGACCCATACCGCCACTAATGCCTAAGGTAAAGCCATCAAAGCTTATTTTGTCTTATCCGGTTTTAGCGCTACAAGTTCCTCTAATGGGCTTGGCCCTGTCAGTCTATAATTAATCACCGCCGGATTATTGTAACGAACATCAGAGAAGTCCAGATGTAATCCCACTTGGCTCTCTCCTGTTACATCCTCCAGGCAATGTCGAGATTCCATATCAAGAGCAGCCATATATTTCTCTTCATTACTTTGAGGGCCGAGCGCCATGGTAATGAGACAGTCTTTTCCATGCTCAATCTTGTAAGTAACATTAATAGTGTCACCACTTGCTGGGAACTTAGAAACCATAAGTGAAGCGTCGTTAATTCCAGGCTTTGTCGCACACCCAGCCAAAGAGAGCATAGATGCGGTTGCCACTGCTAAGATTGCTTTTTTCATTTCAGTTTCCTCATTTATTTGAATGTAATTCTCAACGACCAATTGACTGGTTTTTGTCGCGGTCGATTCTTTTTTCACTGTGTTGCTGGTGCTGAATTGACGATGCAGCTTGGCGTTCTTTTTCTCTCGATTGAGCCTGGGATATGGATTTTTGATGTTCTGGGCGAGGTTGATATTGGCTGTACTCTTTCTTGGCAGAATGAGATAGCTTGTTATAGGTACTAACTATCAGCTTATCAGCCTCCTTCTGTTGGCCGCTTTGTTCCAACCGTTTGGCATTGCTTATCGCATCTGACATCAGTTCATGCCGCTGTTCTGTTTTAACCTCTAGTCGAAGGCGGGATAACTCAACACCTAGCGCCTTTGTCATTTTCCCAATATCTTTTTTTAGCTCCTGGGCAGCTTGTTGCTGCTTAGCGTTATCTGACTCAAAAAAGATTTTCTGGATAGCCTTTGCAGCCATCCACACCATGGCTCCTGCTGCTTCAGTGAAAATATCGTTCTCCAGATAACCTCTTTGATAGTTAGAAAGCGTTTTAGATAGCCAGTTATCTTGAGTTGGTTTATCGAGCCCCATGCTTTCAACCTGCTTCATTAGCAACTGGACAGAATCAACAATTTTCATCTGCTGCTCAGATAGCTGTCGATACTGCTCATTCATGTGAGCATGATCAAAAACGCTAGTTTTAATCTGCTCATCTTTAATAGGATGACTATTCATACTTTGCACAATTGACTTAGCCGCCGATTCAAGCTGCCCAACCAACTTGTTAGGGTCAGAGACATCAGCTTTGCTAAGTTCTTGATAGAGCGCCGCAACTTTCGCTTTTTCGTTCAATTCCATTCCAGTTACCTCTTAATGACGATGTTTTACATGTAGATTTCCATTAACCCACTCTGCGCTAATGAAATTATTGGGCTCGGTAATGTGTTCAAAGTGGCTAGCTGACGCCTCTATATCTGCATGAAAGCGCTCGATCTCAGCCTGATAATTCCGAATTTCAGCCACAAGGTTGGATAGTTGAGAGTACAGATCAGGCTTGGGCTCTCTTCTGAAGATTTTTCTGAAAATACTGGTAATCATTGAGTGCCGCCTTGATACCAAGAAGCAATAGGTTCGAAGTGATCTCCCCACTCCATGATCTTCAAAAAGTCATCGGTGTTATCGACTCTGGCAAGTCCACAATATGTTTTCGTGTATCGACCATCGAGACACTTCAATACAGTGAAATGAAGAGGTTCACCAGACGCTGCTCTTGCAGCGGTTACGCCTCGTCTTTGATGAATGTGAGCATCATTTATTGGAAGTACTAATCCGTTAAGTTGAATCTCTGCCGCCATAGTGTCCTCATTTATCTCTACTCTCTTTGAGCTAATATTTTCTCAGGTGAGCAAGCGTTAGATGGCACGCCAAAGTGCCCAATTTGGACAAAAAGAAAGGGGCCATAGCCCCTAAACGAATGAGTGGAGAAGTTGAATTCGATGATCTAGCGTTTGTGTTCACCAGCTTCTATCTGTTCGCGAGAAAAGACTGTGGGACAACGTGACAGATCCGGTTTTCCATAACCATTTAAAGCCTCTGATCTGCTGCATATGTAGGCATCAAACCGACCTGCGGTTTGCATCATTTTTTCTTTGGCCTTCATTGACTCGCTTGCCTTTTCTAGGTAATCACAGGCAGGATAAGACCATGTTGCGAGTCCTGAATGGCCTGCCGCATATGTAGAGCAGGTTTCTCGCTCCGTGACTTTCTCTGTGTAACTTGCAATACCACTTCCTTTTTTCTGGAGTTGAGTCTGAATAGTTGAGTCGTGCTGGTACGGACCGGGATAGCTCCAATACGGCACCTGATAGTTGTTGAATGCAGGAGAGTACACCGACATAAACCCACGAAGACCCTCGCTTTCGCCAGCAATGTAATCAGCAATACGTTTCCAGTTACCGTCTGTCCATTTCAAACAATGGTAACCTCCATCCGCTTGACGAGGTTTAGCTCCCAGCGCGATAGCGAGCTCATCAATTTCGATGTCACTATCCTGGCTGCTATTATCTGTACCAAACGCTGCACACATACCACCCACGTGCATTACGGATATGACACTGGAGCGGCCTATGGCGTACGGTTTGATATCAAACGCATCAAAGTATCCAGTTCGTTGATAATTATAGAAGTTGGCAGCAATCATATTCATTGCTCCAGATCTGGATTGCATGTTTAACACATCACGAGACATTTTAAGCGCACTATCCCAACCAACTCGCGACGCCGCTGCCGCAATAAGGCTGCCCATCACATCATTATCATGAGCCGAGATAGTGTATTGAACAGATGAAACTGGAGTCCGCACTGCACAGTATTCGTAATATTCATTAAAGGCTAAATCCTTACGCGCTTGTGGAGCGGCTGTATTGTGCTTCACCAAGAATTTATCCAAGCTCAGTTCCTGACCGTTCTCCGTACACTCACTACCTCCGTTGATTAGACAACGCTCATAAAGCTCAACCGTGCTTTTGAAAGAGGCAACGTTGGTAAGCGCATAATGGTCGATAAAATCGTCTACTGAGAACAGTTGACCAGAATCATTGAAGCAATCATGGAATCCATACTTCATAGCCTTATCTGCTTCGTCGGAATAGCGATCTATTTTTGAAAAATTCACCTTCCTTTCTTTTTGGCGTCGCTCATCGTTGGCTGTACGAATGCGTTCTAGGGCTGCTGATTGATAACCCGGCTCTAGCAACGCCTCGGTCCAAGAGTTAAAGGTTTGCCACTCGGCACCTAAATTTGCCACCATCTTAGCTGCCGAGTTGAATGCCTCCTCACTGCCGAAGTCTTCCTGTCTGAATCCAACGAGTTTCATATCGGCTAGTGCCGCTTGTGTATCCGGATCTGTTTTTTCAATATTCTGGACCGACGTATCTGTCTTAGTCTTGCCGGCGATGTTAGGCATGGTCGCGGAGCAACCTGCCAGTGCAGTCATTACAACTATTGACGTAAAAAGAACTTTCACTTTTAGATCTCCCTTTTGGTTCTGTATCCATTCCATTTTCAAATAAAAGGGCAGTCTAGCCAGTACGCCAAACTGCCCTTTTTGGACAATAGACCGCAATTATCTAGTTAGACTGCGTTCACTGTCGCCTCTTGATATACCTTTAGCCTGAGATTTACCTGTTATCTGCGTTGACGAGCGTCCTGACTCTGGTTGTTGCCATAGCTTATCAATCAAGTGATCCAGCGGTTCCAGAGACTGGTAACGGCTTTCCTTAGCCGTCTGTTTTTGACCTGATCGTTGCTCTACAGCTCGAACCAGCCCTTCTTTTGAATCGGTATAGAGATACACGCGGTCCTTTGCTCTTGATATCTGCACATAGAACTGTTCCGTGTTCAATAAAGCTTCTCGGTTGGTTTCAGCGTGCACAAACACGTTCTGGGCTGTCTTACCTTGGGCAGCGTGAACAGTCATGGCGTAACCGTGATCCCAATGGGAATTAGCCAGCTTGGACATATCAAACTCACCAGTTTTACCATTTGAAAGTCTGAAGGTTACGTTCGTGCCTTCTATCTTCTCAACAGTGGCCGTGTCATTGTTCAATCGTCCAGTCGGCTTATCATTATCACGCCACACGATCTTCTCACCAACGGCCAAACCACTTTCAGTTAGTTCGAACAACTGGATGTTCTTGGCCGCATAGTTTTCAGGAGAGAAGCGAATCAGCTCAGCCTGCTCATTACCCCCCAACTTCTTCAATAAGAGATCGTGATTCTCTCGACCAACGACCTGATAATAGAGGCCCTGCTTGATGCCCTCACGCTTGAAGCTACGCGCAAACCGAACGATGCACCCATTTTGATATGACGTCACCATACGCCTTTCAGCTTCTGTTGCATCGACCGGTGATAGCTGGTTAGTACGCAGCTCTTCGCCCAGAGCATCTTCTTTTTTTAGGGCGTCACGAACTAATTCATTCGTGCGACGGCGGCCCTCACGGCTTGGTTCGAGGATAATACTTTTGGCTCGTTCATCCGGCGCAAGAGCCATGTAGTTCTTCACAAGCTCTTGTCTGCGGACTTCACCGCTTTTCTCATGGTCAATTTTTCCACTTTTCTTATGCGCGACCAATTCTTTTATCGTGCTGCCACTATCCTGTAACCGACTTAGAGCATTAGAGGCCCTTTTCATTAGGGAGAGGTATACCGCATCCCTTGTTCCTCGGTTCGTCTGCCGAACGATTTCTTCCAGATGGTAGGTTTCCATCCCGTGATTTTGAAGCTGCCTGAAAGCAGCCCCAGCTTCGACTGAGGCTAGCTGACGAACATCACCGGTCAATACGACACGAGCCCCCGATTGCCCCGCACGTTGCAAGAGGTCTCGCATTAGCTTGGTTCCTACCATGCTGGACTCATCCACAATCCAAAGTTGAGGAGTTTTTTCCAACATTTTTCCAAGACCGTCACGTTCTCCCTGTAACTCTGATCTTTCATATTGGAGTTCGTCGAGTCGTTTCTGATAGAGCGGCGAATTCTCGGGAATCCGAACCCCAGTCTTTTCATCAACATATGGATTGGAGAGGGCTTTTTCGATTTGCTCTAACCGCTTATCAATTTTATCGATCTGGGTATGAGTTTTCCGTTCTTGAACCCACTCGTTGCGGTTTTGTGCCAGAAAAGACTGAATTGTTCCAGACTGAATTTCAGCACCATCAATCAAACTCTGACCAGCAGAATTCGTAGGGGTAAGCCCCCTAACCTCATACCCCATATCCCTCGCGGTCTCAGCTACAGTTCGTAGGACGGAGGTAGTTTTAGCCGTACCTGCGAACCCTTGCACTCCAACGATCCGATTCTCTGTGAGCAGAATGCCCTCGGTAGCTCTCCGTTGGTCAGCGTTCCACTCATATCCCAATTCGTTGGCTTTCTCCTCGGCATTGGAAATGGCCACAGCCGCCTGTTCCCGGCTGCACAATGCCTGAACTCGGTCGCGGCCAAGGTATTCCTCCTTGATCACCTCATCCTCTATGGCGACGGCCGCTTTCGACGTATATCCACGCACATCAATCTCTTGCTTGCTGACCTTATCAAAGGTTCTAACCGACTTCTCTATGAGCTGACCACTGCCAATTGCAGCATCAATCGCATTGTTAACATCAGAAAGTAGTACTCGCGATCCGGCATAACGGCTAGCCTCTTTGACTAGATCGTGGTGCGTCCAAGATGTATCACGCTCTCCAAGGTGCTCAGTCGCCCACATGACGGCTTCGTTGGCTAATTGAACCCGCGCCAAAATCGTCTCGGATTGCTGCTCCAGGGATGGGATATTTTCCCGAGACTGAGCAATGACCCCTTCCAATTCTGCCAGCTTCTCTTCGCCCAATTCGGTATGCCAGCGATTCAGAAGCTCACCACGCTCAGCGGCGACTTTTCGATCCCGCGTGTCGAGCGTTGCAGTCTCCTTTTCCCCAGCCGTGGCCGTCTCGCGAGTCTTTCCCCTAGCCTCCAACGCATCTCCGATTGCCTCTGATCGTTTAGACAGTTCACGCACTGTATCTTTACTTACCCCTGCAATCTCCCAGATCCCATCTTTACCCTGGTGCTCTAGTCGAAAGCCCAGTGAACCAACCTCTTGAGCGAGAAATTGACGGTAGACCAGACCAAGGTGCTTTTGGTCAATGAAGATTGGTTTATTCTCCGTTGAGCGCCACTGGCCGTCATTTCGCGGTGTTAAGTTCATTACCACGCAGTGTGTGTGAAGCTGAGGATCAAGGGCACGACTGGTTGTGTGTTTGAAAGTGGCTGCGACCAGCGAACCTGTTTTCTCGTATTCAACGGTATCCTGAGTACGGTTGCGATTCCTTGTGACAATATATTCGCTCTCTATATGTTGAAGTACCGCTTGGACAGCCCGATCATGGGCTTCGAGAAGCCGTTTGTCACCTGCAACCTCTGCCAGAATAGAAACACTCTTAGGGGCCGAAAACGTAAGGTCGGTTCCTGGTTGATGTTTCCATTCGCCGTCACGGAAAGTGCCAACCTGTTGACCGTCAGGGAGCCGCCCATCCAGAAGTGATTTAAAAGTTTCCCGCTCCACCTCACCAACAAGACTGAGAGCCTCAGCTCCAGAGCCTACCCATGCGGAAGGAGATAGCCCGTCTACATAGTAGTCATCATGCTCAAAGTAATGACCGGCAGCTCCGGCACTTTTAATAGAAGACGCAGACATCATGATTTTTTGCCTCCTTTCCCAAGCAGGCCAAATACCAAATCATCATCCACTCCAACCGTTCCCAATACTGAATTTAGTTCCTGCTCTAAGTCACTTGGTATTGGCCTTTTAGACTCATCAACGTCCCGCTCATCGGAAAGCTCTTTCGGAACATAGCCAACATCAGCTTCCATTTTTAAGGCTCGTGCGGCATTGAGCAGGCGCATACCAACCGTCTCATTCTCATCACCTTGAATAAAACCGTCAGCGATCTTCGGAAGCCTCAAGAAAGGAATATCAATACGGGCTTTACTCTCCACGCCCCAAATTTTGGCAAAACAAGACAAATCAGGCAGGTCCATGATTTCACTGGGAAGCACAATTTTTCGGTTTTGACGTTTAGAACTGACCCGAACGCCGTCTCGAATGTCATCGGCGGAGTAGTTTAAGTCTTCATCAACTTCCTCACGCTCAGCTTCACCAAGCACCTTGGAGACCCATTCCGCAGTGTCGGCATTATTCAAACGGAAATGAAGCTGCGTGGAGCATAAGCCTAGTATGGTTTTAGAGGTGTTTTTCCCGAACTCTTCCTCTAATTGGTTTATTTCCTGAATACCCAAAATAACAGCGGCACCGAAGCCCCGCCCTTCAGCCATCAACATTGAAAGAGCAGGAATTTTTTTGAGGCTTGGTAGCTCATCGACAACAATCCAAAGAGTCCGCTCGTTATTAACCCCGCGTGCCATCAACCCTTTGGCCGCAGCTTGTATCCATGTCGAGATAAGCGGTTTCTGTATTTCTATTTCAGATTCTCGTACTGGTAAGAATAACCAACTATCATCGGCATTAGGTTCATCGCCTTCTGCTATCCAATCTCTTATTGAGAAAAACCCCTTTGTATTTTCTTCTTTCAGTAACCGCAGTGGTAAGACTCCATTAACTAAGGTTGACCGAATACTTGCTAACGTCTTCTCATTGCCTTCAGAAAAATGAGTTTCAGCCGGTGTCCCTGCTACTAATTCTGTTAATAGCTCTAAATCACTCCAAGCAGTAGCCCGCAAAAGGGTGGTTAAAGATCGGAAGCCATCCATATAGAGTTTTTGTAACACAGCGGAAAACACATGGCGCGGCGAGTCCCTAAAAAATGGATCACCTCCTTTAGATTTGTCCTCCGGAATGAGTGTCTCCGCTATCCAGTCTGCATCAAATGGTGAGGCCATTTCTTCCCATGGAGTCCATTGGTGTGAGCGGCTATCTGCCGGATTGAGTATGTGATCAATTCCGTCCCGATAGAACATCTCTACGAACTCGCCTTTTTTGTCATATACCACGGCTCGGTCTCCACGAGCGCGAATGGCTTTAAGCAAATGAGTTAGTGCTGTAGATTTACCGGCTCCGGTGGTGCCACTAATCAAGGTATGCTTTTTTGAAAATCCTGTGGGTAAAGGGAAATCGCCGAGGGTTAAATTAGAAATACCATGCTTTTCTACGATTTCTCCTTTCAACTTTTCGGCTGAAACGAGTTTTGCCCCTCGAATATATTTGTCTTCTTTGATTTCCTTACCTCTTTTAACGGCCTTAACAACAAGATAAACACCAATAGGCAAGTACAATACAAAGAGCGAACTGAAAGCCCATCCAAAGGATTTGAGAAGCTTAACAGCAGCGCCCTGGAATAGTGGTTCATTTATCACCACAGAGGATGGCAGAGATTCTCGCCCATCTAGGGCAACACAGGTTCCTACAGTTACGCTTGAAAATGGTTGTACTAGTCCCTTCAATTGTGCCCAAAGATATGTACTAGTGTTTTGCAAGACACATTTATCGGCGTCTACCCATAGGTATAACAGGCCCACGACAATCGCCAACAAAACACCAGGCAGAAATATCCAAATCCCGCTGAATAACAACATCTGCTGGCTATGAAGCCATGTGTCAGCACCACGAACAAAGTCACCGACTCGACCTTTTCTAATCGTTGCCATTTTCAGCACCTCCAATGAAATACTCTCGCAAAGCATTTGTGCGGGCTGAAATGACCTGTTTAGCCTCAGCCATTTCATCCTCAGAGCAGGTCTTTTTGAGCAGAAAATCGGTGGTTGCTACGTTGATCGACAGCAGGTTAATTAGCTGCTGATAAATCTCCTTCTGATCCACTTGTACATTTCTGATTTCGTGCAGTGTTGAGTCATTATTTAATGCCTGCTCAATCAAAGACACCGCCGTTTTACTAACTGTTTGCCCTGATTCTTTAGCTAGTTCCTTCAACAAAATATGTACTTGTCTAGGTGGATATATTTGTACGCGGTACGCCTTAGAAACTCCCATTGTAGTCCCCCTTATCCCTTATTCTCTTGCGTGCGACTCCTTTGCAACTCTGCATGTGCAGAGGCGCAGGGAGTCCCCTCAGAAGGCGCTACTGCGCCGGATGAGACAGACCACTCGCGGTGAGTGGGGTGTGGAGAAAAATCCGGGCGGAGCACGGCTTTTTCTTGCTGTGAGATGGGGTCCCCGAGCGCTAAGCTCGGGGTGATTGAAGAAAATAGTTCCGCTAGTTTTCTGGTAGAATATTCGCGTTGCTCTGCTGCCAAAAGTGCCAACTGAGAAGCTATGGTATTGATTGCATCAACGGCGGTACTAGATTCAGCAGCGATCTCTAATATTTTTAGATAGCTACTACCGCAGCAATGCAGGCAGGTATAAGGGTTGTTAAGACTAAATTGATTACGCATCACTTAGCCTCCTGCCATCGGATATCAATGGAATCACAGTTTGGTAAATTGAGCTCCGCCATTGATTCATAAGACCGACTGATGGCTGCTGGTTCATCTGGCCATAAACCATGTTTACCTTCATTTTTAGCTTTTAATGTTACTGAGCAAACAGGTCTCTTACCTCGATTATCCCATTGAAATTTAACTTCAGGATTAAGATACCGGCCATGAATCACTATGGAGTCACACTGATACTTGTAAATGGTATCCCGAATCTCACCAAGATCTTTCTTAAATTGATCCGAGTTGCCAGTATCGTGAGACACGATGCATGACTCATTTCCGTTTTTTTCGTCAATAACGAACAGGTCGCGGGCATTAAGGAAGTAGTGGTGCATCGTGATTGAATCAATGCTTTTGGTTGTACAACCAGCCAGCATACCGACAGCGACGAGCGCAGTAGTTAAAGTGATCAATTTCATTGGTTTATCTCCTGATTGATTAAAATCAGGATTATTTTTACTTAGAGGGGAGTCATTGTTGGCACGCCAAACTGCCCAATTTGGACAAATCGGTCACTTGGAAAAATGCCTGACATCACTCAAAAACCACCTGTTGATGGCTTTCTGATGTAGCACTGCCACAACTCTACTTGGTGGTCACCAAAATGCGACCTATTGATGGTGTTTCGGTTGCATTAACTAGAGTTCAGACAGCCTCCCCCCTCAGAGTCATCGAAAAGCCACCTATTGGTGGTGTTTCGGTGGCTATTGAGATAAACAACGAATGCAGTTTTTTTTTAGGATTCAAAAAACAATAGGTTGGGCTTAAGGAATGCACACAAGCCTAAGGGTAAATAGATTTAATCTTCAGGTCACAGATATCGGGATTTAATGGAAGGCTGTACATCATTTAGCTCGTCACTTTTCCTCTGCAAGTTAATTTGGGAGAAATGATGGTAAACATCTGGTCGAAAAAAGGCTTTTGCCCCAAAATCATTCAGATCTGACAGTGAGACAAGCTTCTTTTGGCAGTTATTGACGGCGTTGTTTCCTAAATCCGACAAGGAAACGCAGACCTCTAAAGGGCTGACTACCCTTAGCTGACCGCCTGGCGAACTGGCATGCCTAAGGTCAGAATTTTGTTCACGACCTTCACCCCTGCCAGGGCCTCGGCAACCTGGCCGTTGTAACTCCTCAGGCTGAGCTTCGGGCTGATGAGCTGCTTGTAACGCGACATCGCTGTTTCCGCTTTTGACCGTTGGTGATAGCCGCTTTCCCTTTTCCACTCGGCCAGTTGCCCGGCTTTCATTGCCGCCACGGCAGCGTTTAGTGGATGCCCGCGTTCCCAATACCCTGCCGTTTTGTGCGGCGGTATGGTTGCCTTAGCGCCCTTCATTTTCAGGAGTCGGTTGCAGGCTTTGCTGTCGTAAGCCCCATCAGCACTGACTTGGTGGAGTCGGCGGCGCAGCGGGTTTAACAGGCTAGGCAATACCTCGCTGTCACCGACGTTTTCCAGGCTCACTTCGGCAGCAATGGCCTCATGGGTTTGGCGTCTACCGTCAGGTGCAGCTTGCGCCACACCCGGCGCTGTTCCTGGCCGTACTTACGTTGTTTCCACTCGCCTTCGCCAAAGACTTTTAGGCCGGTGGCGTCGATAACCAGATGGGCCACTGCCCCTTTACTGGGTAGGCGGTACTGGATGTTGACCGTCTTGGCACGCTTGCTGATGCAGCTGTAGCTGGGGGACGTCAGTAGCAGTTTCATCAACTGACACAAGGAATTGATAAAGCCTTCCAAGGCCCGCAAGGGCAGTTTGAACAGTGCCTTGAGCATCAAGGCCGTCTCGATAGCGGTGTCACTGTATTCAAAGCCCCGCCCCCGCTTGCCGTGGTGTGCGGTGCAATACCAACTGGCGATGGCCGCCTTATCCATCCAAAAGCCTAGCAACGCTCGATTGATCAACGCGCGGTTGTACTCAGCCCAGTTACGGATTGGATGTTTGGCCTTGCCCATGGGTGCTCCCCTTCGATATGTCGAGGATCACAGTCTGGCGGATTGGTTCAGTGGATTTGGGAAACAACGCCGTTATTGACCTACTTTTACTAATGGTTGATTATGAACCTAGTTTGGCATTTGATTTTAGATAGCCATTGTTAGTTTTATCTCACTGTAAAAGGAAACTAATATGATTAGTTACAATGAAGAAACTGTTTTTAAGATTACTTTTGAAGCTAATAGAGCCGGAGTTTGGGCAGATATCTTTAAAACTGAAATTAACTTCAATTACCTTCCTCGTGTAGGTGATATTATCAATATCGACTCTTGCTACATGAAAGTGTTAGTTGTCGAGTACGATTATAAGTCTCAGTTTAATCCTACTTTACGGGTAGAAGAGCTTGGACACTTTGAAGATTATTCTCAAAATATCCTCTCAAATTTATAAAACAAACTGCTTAAGAGGGATTCGCAGCGCGTGGAATTTTGTCATGCGTTAATTTTAGTGAGTAAGGTGGCATGCGGCAGCATCGGTATTACGTTACCCCCTAGCAGGGCGTTATATTTCAAGAGGAGTAAATCAGATGGAAGTTACGCTCCTTCCTTTTTTGGATATGGATTTCAAGTTTAAGCTTTGTGAATATCAGTTAGCTCCTTTGAAGCTATTAAAAGACAGTTTGAAAGATTCTACTTTTGAAGAGTTGTGCGAGTTAGAAAAAAAGAATAATTTGCTATTAAAAGAACTTCATGGCGTCGAAAAAGGAAACCTTGTTGTTCTAATTGCTCCCTCTGGAAACTCAAAGCTGTTTATTGATAGCCTTTTTTTTCATATGCATAAAGGGGGACATGAAAAATTATTATGCTCTCCAAATCGATTTTCTATCGAAGATTTTAAGTATGTAACATATGGAGTCCCTGAGTATAATCCAGGTCAATTGATAGAGAGACAAAAGTTTAAATTTAATATCCACAATAAAATCAGCGATAAGTTATTTCTACCTTCAGGTTATGAAAATGTAACTTTGGGGATGACTGAATATGGTTATGATTTTAGGCTTCAAACAGAACATTTTTCTGCCTTCGACATGTTCTTTAAAGCTTGTAAAGACGATTTAAAACTACAGAGAAGTGTTCATTTTTATAATAAGTCAATTGACAACTCTTTAAACGATGATGAGAGGATATTATTTTCTTGTTGTGCAATCGAAGTGATTTTGGATGTCGCTGAAGAAAAGCAAAAAAGGGAAACAATCAAAATACGGCTTGAAAAAATAATTGGTGAAATATCATTTAAGTTTCTAGACAGTAACGATGTATCTAAACGTCTAAAAAATGTTATTGACGTACTATATGACTTTAGGTCTGGGTATGTTCATAGTGGTAACGCAGTAACGCAAAAAGCAATATCAGAATGGGATTTTATAGAAGAAAGCCAGCTAGCAATGTTTTCTCTTTCTTTGACATCATTCTTGATATCTAAGGACTTTATAAGAAGAGAAAAATTCGAAGGTTTACTTTGTAGTTACTTTTTTAGTAAGGATCTGCTAAATGAAACGATCGATTATTTTCGAGTCTCAGTAGATGACATATCCCAGAAAGTACAACGTAATCGCTTCGATTTTAATATACTCAAAGCTAACTTAAGATTCTTAAATTTATGTGACTTACAGACTTTAATATGGGATGAAAATTTAGAATCTAAGTGGTTAAGGTCTATGGACTATATAATCGGGTGGCTTTATCCAACACTCAAACCTTTAGTTGAAGGTATAGATAAAAAATCGCCCGTACGGCATGACAAAATTTCGGATCTCCATGCCGAAATAGAAGGGATATTGAGTGATGAGGCTTTGTTAGTCTATTCGATCTATAGGAAGTTATATCAATACAATCAACGCAAATGGGCGCTTTATTGAAATATAATTAACGAATATTGTTTTAAGATACTTTTTCTAACCCGAAGCAAGCGTGTTAGTGTTATAACCCTAACTCTATTTTGTCCCATTTTCATTTAAGGACGGCTTACTGGCCGCCCTTCAACATCTTTTTCAACCGCTCGATGTGCTGCTGCGCTACCTTTGGATCGACCGAACGCGGTTCCCGTTTTTGGGGTAGGGCTTTCGGAATTTCGCCGCTGAGGTCCTCCCCCTCCAAGACTCGGCGAACAGTGATAGAGTACGCTCGCTGGAAAAGCGGCCAGGTTTTATCGCAAGGAAGATTGGCAAGCTCGAACTTTCCTGCCTCCCTCGCGGCGACGTATACAGCCGGATGCGTCCATTTGCAGTCAACCGATGCCGGATGCGAATTTCGCGACGCTTCCCGGAAGGCTGCTTCAGGTGTAGGCAAACCGAATTCCGCCGGATCTGGCTGGCACCACTTGATGAACTGACCAACACTCGGCCAAAACGGGGATTCTGATCGTCGAGCCTTCCTTAGTCCCCACTGGAGCTGTTGTTCAGAACTGATACCAGCTTCCAGCAAGCCCTTGGTCCATGTCCTCTTCGCCGCGTCAACGTCAGATTTGCTCGGGAATGTCGTCTTCCAAGCGGGGAAGCATGACTGGAGCTCGGCAAATAAGATATTGATGATCCTTGCCGTAGCTTGAAGTTGATCAGAATCTGGTTTGCTTTCCACTTCATGAAAATAAGACTGTGTAGGCCCTGCGTTTTTTGCCGAGCAAACGACACGCTTCTGTTGATCAAGCTCAATAACTTCTGCAATGGATTTTAGTGCCATCACCATCCTCCCTGTGCCCAGCTTGTGTCAGTTAGGTCTTCAACAAGCGAGCGAGTTTGTGAGCTTCGCTCGTTGTTGGGTGTCAGCCAATCAGCCTTAAATCCGGCCCACCCCCTCAATGCGCAGGTCTCGATCGCATCTCCCAGGTTGATTCCTGCTTTCTCTGCCTCCCGTTCTGTGAGTAGCACCGCGTCCTTTGTGAGAGTCGCGCGTTTTTTCTTGCGGATAGCTTGCCACTCGCGGGCATGGATTGGATCTACTCCCCGCGATACAAGGGCATCAACAAAATCAAAACGCGCTTTAGCGCGGGTATTATTAATATCTTTGATGTTCTCTGGATACTCTCTGGAATAGTTTGCTGAAACCTCGCATTCTTGTGTGCGGCAACCGTGCAAACTAGTTTGCGGATATTCGGCGTCCAGTTTACGACTTTTCGCAGTCTGGATTTTCTGACCGCAGTCAGCAAGAAACTGTATATACGCATCATGATTTACACGGTAATGAAGTCTTGCTGGCACCCCTGAACGTTTTTCTTCTAGAATTTGCATATCACACAGCTTACGGCGAATTTTCCGTAGTGCATCTCTCTGAATCCCGAGGCAGGCTTGCCAGCTCCCGAGCTCTGAGAAAATATTTTTAGGCTCTGGGTCTGGTTCTCCCTCGGCAGGTAGGTCAAACCATCCATTCGCTTCTGCCTTGAGGCTGCTTAGAAACGACGCTTGTTGTAAAAATGCAGCGGCTTCCAGTCCAAGAGCTTGAATTGATGCACGAGGTATTGCGATCCGTGGGCCATCAATTGCTCTGGCGAGGTCCGTTGAGTTTAAAGAACTGTTCATTTATCCCCTCCAGCAACGCAGACGGGACTCATAACAAAACGACGATTAATTTCAGCTTCTAATGCTGGACTTACAGCGGCTGGAAGCAATTTGGCAAAGTGAGCAATAGCCAAGCATATGTAGGCCTTGTGAGTTATTGAGCCACTTGTAGCCGCCACATCGAGCATCAATGAAAATGGTTCCGACGAAACAATCTTGCGGAAATAAGAAGGGTGAATTTGTACGTTCATAATAAACCTCAACAGATAAATAAGTTGAGGCACTGCGCTCGCGGCTTAAATTTCAGCGCTCAGCTCCACCCGTGCCAGTTTGATGGAGGTTGATGGCGAGACGCAAAAGCTCAGGCAGGCTATCAACCTGCAAGGCCGCTCAGGACTTAGCCCAAACTCGCATTGGAACTTTCACATGTGAAAGTTTTTGCTTACCAAATCAATTAATCTGCTGTTTGTTTATGGAGGCCAGCTACCTCACCAGTTTAAAAACTTACTATTAATATGGAGGTAAATATTTTGCTGGCGATTCGAATTATGTCCACTCCGAACAAACTTGCGATTAGTAAGCCAGCGATTACCATTTCAATTTTTGTGATTTGTGTGTACATAACAAATCTCCTCAAAACAACGGTTGTTGGTCACCAGATCTAGGGCGGGTAACAATATGCCCCAGGCGATGCTCACTTTTTGGATGCTCCCAATTATTTTTTCCACAAGCAGGGCAGTATTTACTGACAACTTTATCTCTCAAACCCGGCCCACTGAAAACCTCATTATCACAATGTACGCACTCAGAAAAAAAAGCCTCACCTGTACTGATTTCCTCACAAGCTTTGTAGAACCCTGAAATATCAAAGTCTTTTTTACTTTTTAGACATGCATATGCTTCAAGAACTGATTCTAAATGAGTTAATTTCTCACGTAATTCACAGTAACTTTGTATTGCAGATGAATAATTCACCCAATCCTCCTTTGACAGAATATCCTGCCCGTAACTCGCTCGGCGATGTTCCTTAATGGCTAAATCTTCCCTTATTTTTCTAATTTGCTTATAAGTAAATGAGGTCTCTTCCATAATAATGGAAGTAGAAAACCCTTTTTTCACAAGAAAATAGCCAAACGCCCATCGATTAAGGTGATGGTTACCTGGCAGGAACGGTAGTGGTTTGAATACATTGGAACGCATAAAGCCCCCTGTTCAAAGTTTAAAACAATGAACAAGCGAGACCCCATGCCTTACTTGGTGTCCTAATCACAAATTGTGAATAGGCTATTTGAATGGGCTGAGTTGAACTCAGCTAAAATAATATGCTGTTTAAAGGCCAGCTACCTTTATATAAATAATAGCAACACATAGGGAGTTGTCAACAACTCCAAGGCCATAATTATTCAAAAATTTCATTTAGTTAAATTTGTTTCGTCAGAACAAATCTTAATTACTGTAATTATCATAATTACGATAATACCGTAATTTTCGTAACCCTAATCTTTTTTCCATTTTGTCCAAATTGGGCAGTTTGGCGTGCCTAAATATCTGCCGCCCACCCGCAAAATTCTCCATGCGAAAACGCATTTTCTATTCAATCAAGTGGAGATACAAGCAATGCAAACATTTAAATACGCCACCCTCACTACCGTTATTTTCCTGTCGTCCGCTGCCGCTTATGCAGGTACAGGGACGGGAACTTCTCAAATTTCAGCAACCCCGCCAGCTTTGTCTGTAGTCGAAGTTCAGCCGTACACGATGACCTTGGAACGCCTGCCGGGAGCCGCCCCAACTGGCGGGTTCTCTTTAAAAAGTTGGGCGACTTATTTGGCACAAAATCCGGAAGACACTGTACAGCCCGGTTGCTTAAAAGTCGCTGGAGACATGAATAAATCGGTCGGAATTACCATCACCAACCTGTCAAACCCGACTGCGCCGGGTGGAGCAGCTTTAAGCTTCTCTGGAACACCAAAAATTAACCTAACTACTTCAACTGTTGACTGCACAGATGCGATCTCCAAAACGAGTACAGGCATCGGTATAAACGCGGCACCAGTTGCAGCAACTACTTCATCTTCTGGCGAGCTTTATATCGCCTGGTCGTATCGCCAACCCGCCACCGCCTCGTCAGGATTCATGCAACTCAGTGCGTGGGAAGAAGGGGTCTTCACAGGAACCGTCGATCTTCAAATCGACTACCAGTAATCACTCTTTAGGGACTGACCAAGTCAGTCCCTAGTCCTTTGGAGGTCCCTATGAAGCCCCTTATTAATTCAATCATGATGGCGACGCTAGCAGTTCTTCTATCAGCACCCGCGACTGCATTTCAACTTAAAGCCCATGACGTAGAGATCAGTCGTAAGTCAACGACTGAAATCCCAGTATCAAATACCCTAAATTCGCCAATAATAGTGAAAATCACCCCACCAGATGGGGTACAAGTATTTCCCCGACGCTTCCAACTGCTGCCTGGAGAGCGGCAAGTAGTAAAAGCTCGAGAGAGAGATGGGAAAGTCTTATCTCAAAACGCAAAGATGGCATTTTCCTATGCCGTACAAAGCGAAGAAAAACAAGGCGTTCACTCGAGAATCACGCTCAGACTCCCAGTTAGGGAGGTGTCCCGATGAAGAAAAAACTTTCACATGTGAAAGTTTTTGTCCCCACTGTCTTGGCCGCAGCTTTCACACTCACAGCTTCACCAACACGTGCGGATAACTACCTGATGAAGTTTGTCGTGAACGGACAAAACAAGGGGGAATACCTTGTTTCTCGTGAAGTAGATAGCGCCATTGCTGAACCAGGGCTATGGCATGCTGCTGGTGTAAACACAACAGCATCACTTCCCTTGGAAAGGTTAAACAATCTTGGTCATGCCAAAATTGTTTGGTCAGAACAAACCATCTACTTTTACCCACGCAAAAACGCAGCCAAAGCCAGAAAGGTCAAACCAGAGGTTACAATTGAGCCAAATGTATCCAATCTGGATGTAAAATCCTTTGACTACTTTCTCACCTATCAAAGCAAAGGTGATATTTCGGGTAGCATCACGGGAACAGGCCGCGTCGCAGATCTCGATGTTGATGTTAGAGCAGGGTTAGGAGGGCAAGAATCATATTTCTCCAGCCAGTGGCACGACGAGGAGAATAGCAATGTCAAAGACATTGAAGTCGGTCGTGTTCAGCGTTACGGGCTGGATGGTTTCTCACTCACGAATGAAAGTAGCCTTGCCACTGGATCATTTTCTAATGACCAAATTGAGCTTTATTGGCCTGTTGGAACACGGGTAGATGTATACCGTGACGGGACCTATTTACAATCCTTGGTTCTGGATAGAGAGCCGTTCTCTTACAAAATCGAACTGGATTACAGCAATAATCAATATAAATTTGACGCTGTATTGCCCGATGGCACAACGGACACCAAAACAGTAGAAAGAGCCATTTCGGGACGACTTGCACCCGTAGGAGGGCTCAACTATCAAGTGGCTCTAAGCAAGTCTCCAACCACGGATGAAAGCAAGTTAATTGGACGCTTGAGCTACGGGATGACCAGTGAATTGTCACTTTTCGCTGGTCAGGATGAGCAGGAAAGACAGTATTTTTCCGCTTTATATTCAAGTGATAACTTTTCATTTGAGCCTGCTTGGTATGGCAGTAGTGGATACGCTCTGAACAGCTCTTGGCAGAATGATAAGTTCTCTATTTTTGGACAATTTAGCGATTTGGATAACTATCAACTACGCTCTTTTAGCATTTCATCTCGCTCTCTGTTCCAACCAACTATTCAATACTCTTCCCGCACGCACGGCGGCTATGAAACTCAGGAAACGACGCTACGCACGTATCACAGCACGCGCATTGAGGCACTGAATACATCAATTTCTTTATCTCCATACTATTCGAATCGTTTAATCAATGGTGTCAGCTCCAATATCTTTGGAGGGCGGATGCTTGCTAGCATGGCAGAAGGTTGGCAGGTTTTGGCGTCTTATGAGCATGAAAATAAAGATCTTGATGGTATTGGAGATATAGAACGCTTCAGTGGAGAGGTATCAAAACGATTCAGCTTGGGGCGGATCACCTACCGCTACACGGCAAGCAATTTTGGTCATGGGTGGGAAGGTCAGCAACAAAGCTTGCGTGCAGATCTTTGGAACTGGAAATTTGCAACCGTGTCAGCTTCGTTCAATCATTCGTCTGGTGGGGGTAACAACATTACCTTATCAGTCAGTGGTAGCTTTGGCCGCACGGGATTCTCAAGAACTCCTCAACGAAATCAGGCTCAGTTGGAGCTATCAACCTGTGAAGATTTAAACCTTAACGGCATCTGTGAACCATCTGAGCCAGAAGTAGAAGGCATTAAAGCAACAGTCGCTGGGCGGGAAGTAGTAACACCAGCCATCATTGGTTCACTCACACCCTATCAAAGTTACACCATTCAGGTAGGTAGCAGCTTCAACTTGTCCCCTCGTTACAAAGCTGTTGAATCAACAAGATTGATTAGAGGCGGAGTAAATAGGTTGCGTTTACCGTTAACTGAAATTAGAGAAGTTGAAGGCCAGCTTGAGCGAGATGGAATTAGAGTTGCTCTTGTTGACACAGAAACGGGGAATGTTCTGGCAGAACAAACCACGGAATTTGGGGGATGGTATCTGTTTTATGCTCCATCTGGGCGCAAGGTCAAGGTTGTGAAAGAACCTGAGTTAAACCGGCTAAAAACTTTCACATGTGAAAGTTTTCTAGTACCAAAAGTGACCGATTTGTCCAAAATGGGCACTTTGGCGTGCCAACTATGACTAGGTTTTGAGTAAAAATAGCTCTGTGTTAAGCAACTTGGAGATTGGTCATGGCATATCATTTACATCTTGATTTTGAAAACAAAGAGTATTTTTTATCAGATGGCGCGTGGTCAACCAAAGAAACGATTCAGGGCCTTCTTCTGCCAATAGGTGCGTATCAACACGCCGATGAAAAAAGTGCGTGGAATGCCGTCGATGAACTTAAATCTTTGGTAGATGAGATTCTTGATAAGGTTGAGATTGAGTGGAACGACTGGATGACTCAAAAACCAACGTTCATCTACAAGGAAGATGTTAAGTTGTTGATAAGAAAACTTAAAGAGGAATTTTATGTTAACTCATATCTCTCTTACCTAGACAATAAAAAAATTAGTGAGGGACATAAACAAGTCGCCCGTGGTGAGTTTTTTTCCCAGGATATCCCCTGCATGAGAGATGAAGGTGGATTTGCCTTCGATTGAATCATGCTAAGGCAGAAAAACTTTCACATGTGAAAGTTTTTTGTGCCTACTCCATAGTCAGCCGCCTGATTTATCGCCAGCGGCTGACGCCTCAGCCTTCTCATCAATATCTTTTATAATTTCCTTTGCTTTTTCATGAGCTTGCTGAACAACCTCCAGTTTCTCATGCTCGATGATTTCATCTAACGATCTTGCCATGATGCCCTCCTTCTAAGTTCGAACTATTATAAACTATAGGTATTGAATAACGAGAGGGATGAGCGATGACGCCGTTAATATGGGGATTACTGGGATTGTTCGTTTTCTTCACAGTGGTGACTGTCGGAAGCTTGTATCTTTACAACAAGCGGGGCTTTGTTTCCTAATAGCGAAAACACACAGTTATGGGCTCTAAATCAGGATAATATTCTGCCTCGTGGAAAACAATCAACGACGGGACAAGGGCTATAGGCTCGTTTCTCCTGTTGTGATAAGCACTGCATAGCTGTTTATCCTTTTAGGAAACAAAGCCAACAAGCGGGATAAGCATTAACTCCAATTCTAATCACCATAAAAAAGGCTTTATGTGTCCGTATTGGGCAGTTTGAGAGTTCATAACTTGAAAAAATGAATGAGAAAATAGTCGCAAATATATCGGAGCCAAAGGATTAATAATTCTTTGCTCAAGCATTATGGATAACTAATATGGCGACCATTTTAAACGAAATGCTAACAGAGCAACAATTAATAGAGCTAACCGGCTATACGAAAGCAAGCGCCCAAATCAAGCAACTAAAGTTACAAGGAATACATTATCACTTACGTAGTGACGGTAAGCCTGTAGTGACATGGACGGCGGTAAACTACCCATTTACACATCGAGCGGTAGCAAATGACAATGTTCCTAATTTTGGAGCAATAAGCAATGGCTAAACGCAAACCAGAAGATGCATGGATGCCAAAAGGCGTATACCTGCACAAGGTGCGTGGCAAGGATACAAGTTACATCATGAAGAATGGCAAGCGCACAGTAACCCTGTGCGCGGCTTCATCTACCCGCGCCGAAGTTTGGACAGCATACGAAGCCGCTGTTGAACAATCACTTGCTAAGTATACGTTCAAGCGAATGGCTGATGAGTATCAGGCATCGGCAACGTTCAAAGAGTTAGCGCCCCGCACTCAGCGCGACCGCGAACGCGAGTTAACGATGTTCAGTAAAGTGTTTGGGGAGATGGAACCCGACACCATCAAGCCGCATCATATTCGCCGTTACATGGACATTCGTGGCAACACTAGCCGCACCCAAGCCAACCATGAGCTATCGGCCTGCAGTGTTGTGTTTGGGTGGGGCTATGAGCGTGGGCATTGCAAAGATAACCCAGCAAAAGGCGTGAAGAAGTTTAAAAGCAAATCACGTGATCGTTACATCACTGATCGTGAGTTCAGCGCACTGCTTGAATGCTGCGAACTGCGGTTAAGGTTGGCATGTGAGATCAGTTATCTGTGTGCTGCACGCCAAGCTGATGTGCTAACACTTAAATGGTCACAAGTGTTGGATGAAGGGATTTTTATTCAGCAGGGTAAAACAGGCAAGAAGCAGATCAAAGCATGGTCACCTCGCCTGCATGAACTCATGAATGAAGCAAAGGCATTGCGCGAAGGTGTGGCCAGCATTTTTGTGATCAACAAAACGGGTGGCGGCAAGTTAACCGCAGATGGATTGCGCAGCAGCTGGCGCCGTGCGATGGATAAACTCGCGGTAGAGCATCCAGACATTGAGCGCACGTTCACGTTTCACGACATTAAAGCCAAAGGTATATCAGACTTCGATGGCACCATTCACGACAAGCAGCAATTTAGCGGCCATAAAACCGTTGGACAGGTGAACGTATACGACCGAAGAACAGAAGTGGTACCGACAATCGGCAGTGTTAAGAAGTGAGTCATTATTCAAAAAACCGCTTAGACATTTCTAACAACTTTTCTAACACAAAGAAAAACGGCTCGCACATTACATGCAAGCCGTTGAAATATTTGGCAGGGGTGGCAAGACTCGAACTCGCAACCGTCGGTTTTGGAGACCGCTGTTCTACCAATTGGAACTACACCCCTACGGAACGACGGGCATTATGCTAAAACCCCGGTTAAAGGTAAAGGACTTTTTGTCACAACAAGCGCCGATTGCAGTTTTTTCAAACAGAGATTATCTATTTTACCCTTCTAACTAATGATCTTCAGCGAAACGTCTATTTATCTATGAATAGGTAAAAAACTGCACGCTTTTTATTAGCACTGAACCATGACGATAAGCCGCAATGATCATTTAAATCATGAGGTTGTCTTGAAAAATCTAGAATTATAACTGAAAAGCAAAAAGGCCACCGCTAAGGGTGGCCTTTCTGTTGTATTAGGCGTCTGGCAATGACCTACTCTCACATGGGGAGACCCCACACTACCATCGGCGCGATTGTGTTTCACTTCTGAGTTCGGAATGGGTTCAGGTGGGACCACAATGCTATTGTCACCAGACAAATTCTGTTGTTATTTCCGCATATCTGCAAAAACAACCAATCCGGAAAGCTGTCAAATAATGGTGGTCGCTACTGGGTTCGAACCAGTGACCCCCTGCTTGTAAGGCAGGTGCTCTCCCAGCTGAGCTAAGCGACCTTATCTGTTAGTAGTTCGTTCTCTACTTCAACCAAGCATGTATATTCATTCAAGGTTAACGACCTCCAGGGATGGAGGAAGTGCTAGAAAACATCTGGAATGTTTTCAGTAAAACCCATCTGGGTTGTATGGTTAAGCCTCTCGAGTCATTAGTACAGGTTAGCTAAACGCCTCACAACGCTTACACACCCTGCCTATCTACGTCCTGGTCTCGAACGGCTCTTCAGTGGACTCAAGGTCCAAGGGAAGACTCATCTTGGGGCTCGCTTCACGCTTAGATGCTTTCAGCGTTTATCAATTCCGAACATAGCTACCGGGCAATGCCATTGGCATGACAACCCGAACACCAGCGGTTCGTTCACTCCGGTCCTCTCGTACTAGGAGCAACCCCCCTCAATCTTCCAACGCCCACGGCAGATAGGGACCGAACTGTCTCACGACGTTCTGAACCCAGCTCGCGTACCACTTTAAATGGCGAACAGCCATACCCTTGGGACCGACTTCAGCCCCAGGATGTGATGAGCCGACATCGAGGTGCCAAACACCGCCGTCGATATGAACTCTTGGGCGGTATCAGCCTGTTATCCCCGGAGTACCTTTTATCCGTTGAGCGATGGCCCTTCCATTCAGAACCACCGGATCACTATGACCTGCTTTCGCACCTGCTCGACGTGTCTGTCTCGCAGTTAAGCTGGCTTGTGCCATTACACTAACCGTACGATGTCCGACCGTACTTAGCCAACCTTCGTGCTCCTCCGTTACTCTTTAGGAGGAGACCGCCCCAGTCAAACTACCCACCAGGCACTGTCCCTAATCCCGATAAGGGACCAAGGTTAGAACATCAACACTGCAAGGGTGGTATTTCAAGGTCGACTCCATCAGGACTAGCGTCCCAACTTCTTAGTCTCCCACCTATCCTACACATGCAGGGTCAATGTTCAGTGCCAAGCTATAGTAAAGGTTCACGGGGTCTTTCCGTCTAGCCGCGGGTATACGGCATCTTCACCGCAATTTCAACTTCACTGAGTCTCGGCTGGAGACAGCCTGGCCATCATTACGCCATTCGTGCAGGTCGGAACTTACCCGACAAGGAATTTCGCTACCTTAGGACCGTTATAGTTACGGCCGCCGTTTACCGGGGCTTCGATCATGAGCTTCTCCGAAGATGACCCAATCAATTAACCTTCCGGCACCGGGCAGGCGTCACACCGTATACTTCCTCTTGCGAGTTCGCACAGTGCTGTGTTTTTGATAAACAGTTGCAGCCAGCTGGTATCTGCGACTCCCGTCAGCTTAGAGAGCAAGTCTCATCACCAACAAGAGCGTACCTTCTCCCGAAGTTACGGTACCATTTTGCCTAGTTCCTTCAGCCGAGTTCTCTCAAGCGCCTTGGTATTCTCTACCCGACCACCTGTGTCGGTTTGGGGTACGATTCCTGCTAACCTGAAGCTTAGAAGATTTTCCTGGAAGCTTGGCATTAACCACTTCATCACCTTAGTGACTCGTCATCAGCCCTCAGTATTATGTGCCCGGATTTGCCTAAGCACACTACCTACAACCTTAAACGCGGACGACCGTCGCCGCGCTGGCCTAGCCTTCTCCGTCTCTCCATCGCAGTTAGCAGAAGTACGGGAATATTAACCCGTTTCCCATCGACTACGCCTTTCGGCCTCGCCTTAGGGGTCGACTCACCCTGCCCCGATTAACGTTGGACAGGAACCCTTGGTCTTTCGGCGTGGAGGTTTTTCACCCCCATTATCGTTACTCATGTCAGCATTCGCACTTCTGATACGTCCAGTGTGGGTTACCCCTTCACCTTCATCCGCTTACAGAACGCTCCTCTACCGCTCATACATAGTATGAACCCGTAGCTTCGGTGTATTGCTTAGCCCCGTTACATCTTCCGCGCAGGCCGACTCGACTAGTGAGCTATTACGCTTTCTTTAAATGATGGCTGCTTCTAAGCCAACATCCTAGCTGTCTAAGCCTTCCCACATCGTTTCCCACTTAGCAATAACTTTGGGACCTTAGCTGACGGTCTGGGTTGTTTCCCTTTTGACGACGGACGTTAGCACCCGCCGTCTGTCTCCCGAGTAGTACTCATTGGTATTCGGAGTTTGCAAAGAGTTGGTAAGTCGGGATGACCCCCTAGTCTTAACAGTGCTCTACCCCCAATGGTATTCGCTCGAGGCGCTACCTAAATAGCTTTCGAGGAGAACCAGATATCTCCCGGTTTGATTGGCCTTTCACCCCCAGCCACAGGTCATCACCGTCTTTTTCAACAGACGTGTGTTCGGTCCTCCAATTGATGTTACTCAATCTTCAACCTGCCCATGGCTAGATCACCGGGGTTCGGGTCTACACCTAGCAACTATTCGCGCAGTTAACACTCGGTTTCCCTACGGCTCCGCTATTCGCTTAACCTCGC